>JBFXCS010000001.1:0-9809 GCA_050181915.1 Thermoleophilia bacterium
CGTCGATCTGGTGAAGGCCGGGATCATCGATCCGGCGATGGTGACCCGCTCGGCGTTGCAGAACGCGGCGTCGATCGCGAAGAACATCATCACCACCGAAGCCGTCGTCGCCGACAAACCCGAGGAGCCGGGCCCGCTCGCGGGCGGTGGCGGGGGCATGAGCCCCAACCTCGGCGGCATGGGCATGGGCGGCGGCATGATGTAGGCCGTCCGTCCCCCCGGGGACGAGCGGTTGCGCCACAGCGACGGGCGGCCTCAGGGCCGCCCGTCGTCGTCGACGCCCCGGTTCCCGACCTACACGGCGATGCGGCCCGACGGCAGACGCGTGAGGGCGAAGGGCGCCGCGTCCAGCGAGCGCGAGGCGCCGTCGAGGATCATCTCCGCCACCATCCGCCCGGTGGCCGGGGCGTTGAGGATGCCCCACGAGGCGTGGCCGGTGGCGAGGTACGCGCCGGGCGCGCCGGGCACCGGGCCGATGAGCGGGACGCCGTCGACCGTGAGCGGGCGATAGCACGACGAGCGGGTGACGACGGGGGCGTCGCGCAGCGCCGACGCGTGCACGCCGGCGCGGCGGCGCAGCTCCGCGGTGGCGGCGTCGGTCGGGAGGATCTCCTGCGGATCGTCGGGCAGGGCGCCGACCTCGGGGTAGCCGTTCACGTACACCCTCCCGCCCGCCCGCGGGTAGATCTCGAGCTGGCCGCGGGACCCCTCCGCGTCGAGGTACTCGCTGAACACCGCCTGCCCGGGCACGTCGGCGGCGAGCACGATGCTGGCGCCGCGCGCGCCGAAGACCTGGGGCAGGGCGAGCCAGCGCTGGGCGCGGTCGGTCCAGGGGCCCAGCGCGAGCACGACGGCGTCGGCCGGGCGCACCGCGCCGTCCACCGAGACGCCGCTCACGCGCCCGCCCGCGCCGAAGGCCAGCCCGTCGACGACGCCGCTGACGAGGGTCGCGCCACGGGCGCGGGCCTCCTCCACGAGGGCCTCGGTGAGGGCCCGCGGGTCGACCTGGGCGGTCGTCGCCGGCGTGCCGATCACCTCGTGCACGGCGACGTTGCCGTCCAGCCAGGCGGGGCTCGGCAGGCGCCGGTAGGGCTCGACCGGCCGCGCATCGGCGGCCACGGCCGTCAGGGCCTCCATCGGCCGGTAGCCCAGCCGCTCGGCGCCGAGGGCCCCGGCGAGCTCGCGGTGCAGGTCGAAGCTCGCGCGCATCAGGGGCTCGAGCGGGGTGCCGGGCGCCCAGTCCGCGGCCAGGAACCCGGCGGCCCGGCCGGAGGCGGCGACCGCCGGCCGGGCGCGCTCCACGATGACCGGGGCCGCGCCGCGCGCCGCCAGGAAGTAGGCGACCGAGGCGCCCACGGCTCCCGCTCCGCACACCACGATCCGCGACGGCGTGGTCACTGGTCCCTCAGCGCCCGAGCGGCATCCGCCCGGGTGGCGGCTCCCAGCTTGCGCCGGGCCGATGCCACGTGGTGCTCCACGGTGCGCGCCGACAGCACCAGCCGCTCGGCGATCTCCGTGTTCGTCAGCCCCTCGCCCACCAGCTCCAGCACCTCGCGCTCACGCGCCGACAGCCCGTCCGGGTCGGCGCGGGTCGCCGCGCGCGGCCCCCGCGGCACGCCGGTGGCGCCCAGGCCCCGCAGTCGGGCCCTCACCCGCGCCGCCAGGGGGACGGCCCCCAGCTCGTCCAGCACCGCGAGCGCCTCGCGCAGCGACGCCTCGCCGCCGTCGTCGATCAGGGCGAGGGCCCGCTGGTAGGGCATGCCCCGCTCGGCCCACGCGGCCGCCGCGGCCCGGTGGTCGCCGCGCAGCTCGGTCGCGTACGGCTCGGCGGCGCGCGCGGGCGCGACGTGATCGAGGCCCGCGCGGGCCCGCCACACGGCGATCTGACCGATATCGGCCCGGTTGCCCAGGCGCGAGGCGAGCTCGGCGACCTGCGCGGTCGCGCGGTCGACGCCCGCGCGGTCGCCCGCCATCCAGGCGTGCTCGGCCCGCGCCGCCGCCACCGGCCTCAGCCGCTGCAGCTCGTCCGTGGCGCGGGCGGCGGCCCAGGCCTCGTCCAGCCGGGGCGCCGGGTCGGCCCCGCCCCGGCGCAGGTCGACCACGGCCGACACCCAGAGCGCGGGCACCCGGTGATTCGTGGTGCCGCCCATCTTCCCGGCGCTGTCCGCGTGGCGCTTGGCCTCGTCCCAGTCGCCCGCCGCCAGCTCGATCATCCCCAGGAGCGCGATGAGGTAGCTGGCGAACCCCATGTGGTCGTGCTCCTCCGAGAAGGCGAGGCCCCGCTGCGCCGCCTCCCGCGCCGTCCTCAGCTCGAACAGCTCGCAGTCGGACCACGCCAGGTTCGTGTAGGCCCGGCAGGCGTGCTCGTCGAAGCCCGCCGCCGTCGCCCGCGCGATGGCCTCCTCCAGGAGCTCCCGGCCGGGATCGGGGGCGTCGTTCATCATCAGCGCGGAGCCGAGGTTGATCTGGGCGTGCACGACGCTCTCGTCGTCGCCCAGCTCGCGCGCCATGTCGATCGCGCGCCGCGCGGCCTCGACGGCGTCCTCCGTGCGCTGGCTCAGCATGTGGAGCTGGGACAGGTTGCTGAGGGCCATCGCCAGCTCGCGACCGGGGCCGAGCGGCTCCAGCACCGCCACCGCCTCCTCGCCCGTGGCGAAGGGATCGCCCGAGCGCTGGGTCCACCAGCGGATGCGCGACAGCCAGCGCAGCGAGTCGCCGAGGGCGCGCGGGTCGCCCAGCGCGCGCCGCAGCTCCACCGCGCGCGTGCGCGCCTCGATCGACAGGTCCGGGTCGTCGGCGTGGTACGCCTCGACCGACGCCTCCTCGAGGGCGGCCGCCCTGCGCTCGACCGGTATCAGCTCCTGCCGCGCGAGCACCCTGCGGTAGAGCGCGGTGGCCTCCCGATGCGAGCGGGCCGCCGCCGCGCGACCGGCCGCCGCGAGGCCGTGCTCGACGAGGGCGGCGTCATCGCCGGCCGCGGCGGCGTGGTGGGCCAGCCGGGCCGGATCGGCGCCGATGGCGCGCAGGCCGGCGAGCACCCGCCGGTTCGCCTCGCGGCGTCGGGTGCCGGAGAGGCCCTCCTCGATCGCCCGGCGGCCCAGCTCGTGACGGAAGCGGACCGCCGCGCCGTCCACCACCACCAGACCGCTCTCCTCGCACTCGGCGAGCCCGGCTCCGCCCGGTTCGCCGAGCACCGATTCCACGAGCGCCGGCTCGCTGCGCGCCGGCACCACGCTCAGCAGCTCCAGCGCCTCCCGGGCGGCCGGTGAGAGCCGCGCGGCGCGGGCGAGCACCGCGTCGCGCACGGTCGGGGGCGTGCGCTCGAGCCCCGACGCGAGCGCCTCGGTGACGAAGAAGGGGTTGCCGGCGGTGGCGGCGTAGAGCGCGTCGGTGTCGCCGGCGCCCGCCAGCTCGCGCACCGCGTCGCGGCTCAGCCGGGTCAGCTCCACCCGCCGCGCCCGGCCCGGGGCGATCGCCGCGATCGCGCGGCGCAGGGGGTGGTCCGGGGCCAGCTCGTCGTCGCGGAAGGTCAGCAGCAGCAGCGTCGGAGCCCCCGCGATGCGCCGCCCCAGGTAGGTGAGCAGGTCGAGCGTCGCCTCGTCGGCCCAGTGGGCGTCCTCCACGATGCACAGCGTCGGCCGCTCGCGCCCCAGCTCGGCCAGCACGGCGCCGAAGGCGTCCAGCCGCTCCGGCTCGGCCAGCGCCCGGGCGAGTCGCGGCGCGTCGGCCGAGGCCATGTCGGCGAACGGGCCCAGCGGCCGGGCCACCGACAGGTCGTCGCAGGCGCCCCACAGCACGCGGGCGCCGCCGGCGCGGGCGCCGGCGAAGGCGCCCACCAGGCTCGTCTTGCCGATGCCGGCCTCGCCGCTGACCAGCGCGACCAGGCCGCCGCCCGCGGCGGCCTGGTCGAGGGCCGAGGCCAGCGCGGCGAGCGCCCCCTCACGCTCCAGCAGCTCCATCGGCTGATGGTAGTGCCCCGCACCGCGTCACGGCGATGCGGGGCACCGCCATCGGAGTCCGCCTAGCGTCCTGAGCCGCGAGCCCGTGCCACGCGGTCCGCGATTCGCGGCACTAGATCGGCTCCTGCGACTCGGCCGCCGTGGGCGGGCGCTCGTGCAGCGCGATCTGGATGCCGTCGGGGTCGACGAAGTTCAGCACCTTGCGCTCGCCGTACTCGCCGAGATCCCACTTCTCCGGCTTCACCAGGCGGCCGCCGCCGAGGCCCTTCACGCCGAGTGCCCGCAGCTTGCGGTAGCAGGCGTCGACGTCGTCGACCTCCCAGGTGACGTTGATGCTCCCCAGGTGGTTCGGGGTCGGGTACGGGTCGCCGTAGGGCCGCGGCATCTGCCACTCGAGCAGGTCGTTGACGTTGCGGAAGTCGGCCCGGTAGCCGGTGGTCGTGGCGTCGAAGTCGATGAGCCCGGTGTAGAGCGTGCCGTCGGGGTTGCGCAGGGTGTCGCCGAGCGATGCGCTGCCGGGTTCCTGCGGTGCGATCGGGTTGAGCCGCGAGGCGATGTCCTGGCCCATCACGTCGCGGTAGAAGCGGTACGAGACCTTCAGATCGCGGCAGTTGGTGTTGTAGGCGCTCAGGTTGTCCGGCGCTCCGTTCGGGTTCGGGTCGAGCCCGCCCACCCACTCCAGGGTGGTGCCGTCGGGGTCGAGGAAGCCGAACGCGTTCGTGCCGCTGGTGGGCGTCGTGTAGATGAAGCTCGGCTCGCCGTAGGGGCGCCCGCCCTCGGCGACCACGCGGTCGTACGCCGCGTGCAGGCCGCTGCGCGTGGCCGACGCGTGATGCCGGTAGTAGCCGACGTGGTTGGCCTCCTTGTACGGCTCGCCCATCGGCGTGGGCGACCTCCACTGCACCAGGTGGATGCAGCGGCCCTGGAAGGGCTGGGAGTCGCGCATCAGGCGGCCCTCGAACTGCCCGTGGGCGATACCGAGCGTGCGGAACGGCTGGGCAGGCCCGTTGGTGCGCTCGCGGCGCGTCACCGGGTAAGTGCGCTCGTAGAAGTCCACCGAGCGCTCCAGATCGCTCACGTTGATCGTGACCCAGAGGATCCGCGTGACGTGGTGGTACAGGCCGCGCTCGCGGAGCAGGTCGCGTCGCGATCCGGCGCCGCCGGCGGCCGCCGCCTTCTCCACGAGCAGGGGCGACAGAACGGTGGCGCCGGCGCCCGCCGCGGCGGCGCCCTTCAGGAAATCGGCACGCCGCAGCGGGCGCCCGTTTCCGGGTGCGTGATCGTCCATGTTCCTCTCCGTTGGTCCGGGACGACTGACGCCGCCTCCGAGGACGTCGGTGGCGGCTCCCGGCGAACGTAACTAGCGGGGTGTGCGCGGCGGAACCGCTCGGCGCCCCCGGACGCCAACATTTCGGGCACGGCCAACGCGGGTTTGTGCGGACATCAACGCCGGCGCGAGCCCGGCTCCGGGGACGAGGTGGATCATGCGCGCGCTCACCCGCAGCACCGCGGTGCGGAAGGCCGCGACGACCCGCCGGCGGTCGCCGGCGCGCCACATGAGCGACATCGGGGCGGGGGAGACGTCGGCGAGGGGCACGGCCACCACGCCGGGGACGCTGTAGAAGCGCGGCAGCGATGGGTACGCCGTGATGACGTTGTCCAGGTAGGCGACCGCGCGCACCACCTCGGGCGCCGACCACGCCTCGACGCCGAACCGCACCGGCGCTCCGTCGCGCTCGGCGGCGGCGGTCCAGAAGTCGCGTACCTCCGGGTCGGTCGGGGCGACCGCAACCCACACGTCGTGCGAGAGCTCGCGGATCGAGATGCGCCCCGCCCCGGCCAGCCGATGCCGCGCCGGGAGCAGTGCCCACCCGCTCCTCCAGCACGACGTCCTCGCAGGCGACCCGGCCCGCCGCCGCGCCGGGGACGGGGGGACGGGCGAGCACCGCGTCGACCGTTCCCGCGGCGAGGGCGCCCGCGATGTCCGCGGTGACGTCGAGGACCGTGAGGCGCACCCGGGGCTCGGACGCCCGGAAGGCGTCGAGGATCGGCCCGGTGAGCTCCGCGAAGGCGCTCGACATGAGGCCGACCGTGAAGGAGCCCGTGCGGTTGTCGCCCGCCTCGCGCATCGCCAGCTGCGCCTCGGTGAGGCGGTCGATGATCTCGCGGGCGCGCGGCAGCAGCTCGCGGCCGGCCGAGGTGAGGGTGACGGCGCGGGGCGTCCGCTCCATCAGGGGGTGGCCCACCTTGCCCTCGAGCCGCCGGATCATCTTCGACAGCGGCGGCGCGGCGACGCCCAGCCGTGCGGCGGCGCGGCGGAAATGGAGCTCCTCCGCCACCGCCACGAACGCCCGCAGCTCGGCCGTCGTGGGCTGCGGACGCGTGTCCGGCTCCCCACCGCCCGGTCTCTCCACCGATCCCGCCCCCTCCTCGAGGCCGCCGATCTTCGCCGGTCGGAGTCGGTCGGAGCCAGGCCCAGCCGCCGATATCGCCGGGACGCCGGCCGGGGGCGAGGATCCCCCCGGATCGCCCTCCGCGGGGACCCTGGTAGCCTCGCCCGGTGACGCGCCGGAGGAGGCCCTGACCGAGACCGCCTTCGGGGCCCTCCTCATCATCCTGGCCGGTGCGCTCGCGCGGCGGTTCGGGCTGATCGAGCGCGACCAGGGCCCGGTGCTGGTGCGCATCGTGATCCACCTCGCGCTGCCGCCCCTGATCTTCCTGATCCTGGTGCGCGCCGACCTCGATCCGGTGCTGCTGCTGGTGCCGGTCGCGGGGCTGGCGATCCACGCCGCGATGCTGGCCCTGTCGTGGGCGGCCGTGCGCGTCTGGGGCGTCGAGCGCCCCCGCGCCGGCGCCCTGATCCTGGCGACGGCCGTGGGCAACACCGGCTTCTTCGGCCTGCCGCTCATCGCGGCGTCGGGCGACGGGTTCTCCCTGCCGGCCGCGGTGATGTACGACTCGCTCGCCACCGGCATCATCACCTGGACCTCGACGGTGGCCGTGGCCTCCCACTACGGCCGCCCGCAGGGCGCGGCGCCCGACGGGCGCTGGGCCGAGCTGGGCCGCTCGCTGATCCTGCCGCCGATGTGGGCGCTGGTCGCCGGCCTGATCGTGAACCTGGCCGGCGTCCACGACCTGCCGCAGCTCGCCGAGCGCCCGCTCGAGCTGATGGCGGGGGCGGTGCTGCCGCTCACGATGATCTACGCCGGGCTGATGATCGACCTGCGCGACCTGCCGCGCCTGTGGGGCGAGGTCGCCTTCTCGGTGGCGATGCGACTGGGCATCGCGACCGTCGTGGGCTACGGCGTGGCCGTCGCCCTCGGCTTCGACGACGACGTCTTCCACACGGTGGTCATCATGGCGGCCATGCCGACTGCGATGATGTCGCTCGTGATCGGAGCGCGCTCCGGCCTGCGGGCCGACGTCCTGGCAGCGGCGGTGGTCGTGACCACGCTGCTGTGCACCCTGACCCTGCCGGCGTGGCGGGCGGTGCTGACGTGAGCGCGGCCGAGTCGTTCGGCGGGCGGCTGTCGGCGGCGGTGGTGGCGCGCGGCAGCCAGATCGTGCTCGGGCTCGACCCCGACCCGGCCCGCGTGCCGGGCGGCGCGGAGGGCGCGCGGGCCTTCTGCCGCCGGGCCATCGCCGCCGCGGGCCCGGCGTGCGTGGCGGTGAAGATCCAGCTCGCCTGCTTCGAGCGCTTCGGCACGGCGGGGTGGGACGCCTTCGAGCGCGTCGCCGCCGCGGCGGCCGACGCCGGCCTGCTGGTGATCGCCGACGCGAAGCGCGGCGACTTCGACGTGACCAGCCGCGCCTACGCGGAGGCCTTCCTGCGGTCCCCGATCGACGCCCTGACCGTGAACCCGATGCTCGGCTCCGACGCCGTCGCCCCCTTCGTGGAGGCCGCCGGCGAGCGGGGCAGGGGCATCTTCGTGCTGGTGCGGACCTCGAACCCGGGCGCCGTCGAGCTGCAGGACCTGCCGCTGGCCTCGGGAGGGCTCTGGCACGAGGAGGTGGCCCGGCTGGTCGCCCGATGGGGCCGGCCGAGCGTCGACGGGTCCGGCCTGTCGGCCGTCGGCGCCGTGATCGGCGCCACCGTGCCGGAGCGGATGGCGCCCCTGCGCGATCTGATGCCCCACCAGGCCTTCCTGATCCCCGGCGTCGGCGCGCAGGGCGGCCGCGCCGAGGATCTCGGGCCGGCCTTCGGCGGCCGCGCCGCGGGCGCCCTCGTCGCCGCGAGCCGCTCGATCATCTTCGCCGAGTCGCCGCGCCGGGCGGCGGAGGCGCTGCGCGGCGCGGTGTGGTCGGCCTACGAGGGGGACGGCGCCGCCTCCTGAGGGGCCGGCGGTATCCGGATACCTCTCGCGGTCATTGCTACCCGTTCGTTCAGCGTCCCACCGTGTCTGGAGACGTATAAGGCTCAGGGGCGGCATCCGGCTGCCGGGCTCAAAGGAGAGGGCGCATGGGGGCAGCGGGGAGATGGGCGGGACGATCGGTGTCGCCGTTTCGGATCGTTGCTCTCGCCTTCGCCCTTCTTCTCGTCTTGGCGGGCACTGCCGTCGCGACGACGAAGCAGGTGATCATCAACTCACCGGTGGACGGGACCCTCTGGTCGTCCCCGCTGGAGAGTCCTCCCCATCACATCCACTGGGGACAGTGGGCGGCGGACATTCAGACGTTCGGACAGGGACGCCCTGTCTACGCGCGCTTCGGCGCGGCGAACGGGGATCTCACCCTGGCCGTCACCGATGTGAACGGCGAATCGTGCGGCAGCGGCGTGGGGGGCAGCAGGGTCACGGTGCGCGCGTGGGTCGACGGCGTTCTCGTGGGCGAGATCCGTTATCTGCACCTCGCGGGCGTCATCGGCACCGGGCCCATCGCCAACGGTCGCCAGATCGGGACCACGGCCACCGGACTGCCGGATAACAGAGCATGCTGGACCGGCCCCCACGTCCACGTCGAACCCGTGAACCGATCGGGGGGCAGCTCGTGCTTCCGGAGCATCCCCCTCCATACGGCTCTCGACGGTAGCTCGGCGATTGGAGTGCTCGGTGGGGAATGGACGAGCGGGAACCACCAGGTCTGTCCGCCCGCGGCCTTTGATGTGGACGGAACACCCTCCCCTCCCCCAGATGGGGACGGGGACGGAGTGCCGGACGCCTCGGATCGCTGCATAGGAAGAGTCGGTCTCGCGGGTCTGAGCGGATGCCCTGCTTACGACCGCGAGGTCTCGCATTCCAGCGATTTCGATGGTGATGGCCGTTCGGATGTGGCGGCGTTCTATGACTACGGTGGCGGGAGCCTTGGGATCTTCGTTCACCGGGGCGCCGCGAGTTTGGATCCTGTGGCGCGGAGGATTCAGTTGACGGGGGCGGGTCAGTGGGAGTTGGACCGGACGCGTCTGGTCGCGGGTGATTTCGATGGTGATGGCCGTTCGGATGTGGCGGCGTTCTATGACTATGGCGGCGGGAATCTGGGGATCTTCGTTCACCGGGGGACTGCGGCGGGTTTGGATCCTGTGGCGCGGAGGATTCAGTTGACGGGGGCGGGTCAGTGGGAGTTGGACCGGACGCGTCTGGTCGCGGGTGATTTCGATGGTGATGGCCGTTCGGATGTGGCGGCGTTCTATGACTATGGCGGCGGGAATCTGGGGATCTTCGTTCACCGGGGGACTGCGGCGGGTTTGGATCCTGTGGCGCGGAGGATTCAGTTGACGGGGGCGGGTCAGTGGGAGTCGGATCGCGCTCGTTTGACGGCGGGTGATTTTGATGGTGATGGCCGCACTGATGTGGCGGCGTTCTATGACTATGGCGGGGCGAATCTCGGGATCTTCGTGTTTCGCGGTACCGCCGC
>JBFXCS010000001.1:9819-539819 GCA_050181915.1 Thermoleophilia bacterium
AGTGGGAGTCGGATCGCGCTCGTTTGACGGCGGGTGATTTTGATGGTGATGGCCGCACTGATGTGGCGGCGTTCTATGACTATGGCGGGGCGAATCTCGGGATCTTCGTGTTTCGCGGTACCGCCGCGGGTCTCGATCCGACCGCTCGGAGGATTCAGTTGACGGGCGCTGGTCAGTGGGAGTCGGATCGCGCTCGTTTGACGGCGGGTGATTTTGATGGTGATGGCCGCACTGATGTGGCGGCGTTCTATGACTATGGCGGGGCGAATCTCGGGATCTTCGTGTTTCGCGGTACCGCCGCCGGTCTCGATCCGACCGCTCGGCGGATCCTCCTGACGGGGACGGGGCAATGGGATATGGATCGCACGCGCCTGATCGCCGGAGACCATGACGGCGACGGCCGCACTGATATCGCGGCGTTCTATGACTATGGCGGGGCGAATCTCGGGATCTTCGTGTTTCGCGGTACCGCCGCCGGTCTCGATCCGACCGCTCGGCGGATCCTTCTGACAGGGGCGGGGCAGTGGGACGCGGACCGGACGCGGTTCGTGGGAGGAGCCGGCCTTTCTCCCGTGTCTTCCACACCGATCACGCCCACCGGCCCCGCCACACTCGCTGCGGCGACCTCCCCGGTGGCGGCCCGCCCCTTGGCGTCGGCACGTGTGTCCTCGGTGAAGACCTCGGTGAAGGGCGTCCGCCTGCGTGTGAGCATCGTCTCTCGTCCGGGCAAGGCGTATGCCGGCCGCCGGGTGCAGATTCAGCGACGCATGGGCCGTGCCTACCGCACCGTCCTCGTCACGCGGGTGCGAAAGGACGGACGCGTCATCGCCTCCGTCACGTTGAACCGCCGGATCCGGGGGCTGAAGGGTGTGCGGGGAGTGCGCACGATCGTGGTGCGCGTCACCCTGCCGCGATCCGGCGCGAAGCCCGCGCGCGTCGGTCCGGCCCGCTCCATCCGACTACCGCGGTAGGCGCCGCCCGCTGCGATCAGCCGGTCGAGCGCCGGATGGCGAGCGAGGTGGGCAGCGGCGGCGGAGGCTCCACCTCGTCGCCCTCGATCAGCGCGGCCAGCATGCCTCCCGCCAGCTCGCCCATCGGCCGGTAGGGCACGAACACCGTGGTGAGCCCGACCAGGTCGGAGCCGGGCAGGTCGTCGATGCCCGCCACCAGCAGGTCGCCCGGCACCGCCAGCCCGATGTGGTGGGCGGCGTCGAGGGCTCCGAGCGCCAGGCCGTCCGCGAGGCCGAGGATCGCGTCCGGGCGGGGCTCGGCGCGCAGCGCGGCGCGGGCCGCGACCTCGCCGGTGGCCCGGCGCGTGTCGGGGGAGATCAGGGCGTGGACCGGGCCGGTCTCGCCCCAGCCGCGGCGCGCGCCGTCCAGGCGGGGCCCGGCGCCCGGCCAGCCCAGCACCGCGAGCCGCCGCGCCCCGCGCGCGGCGAGGTGCGCGGCCGCCGCCGCCGCGCCCTCCTCCACATGGGCCAGCACCCGCGGCACGCCCTCCGGCGCGTCGCCGTCCACCACCACGATGCGCGACCCGGGGCGCCGCTCCACCGATGCGTCGCGCAGCAGCACGGTGCCGTCGACCCCGGCCTCACGGCCGCCGGAGAGCACCAGGGCGATGCCCGCGAGATCGCAGGCGCGCGCCAGCCCGCGCGCCACGAGGGCGGCGGCGGGATCGGTCAGCAGCTCCTCCACCTGACCGGCGCCGACCAGCGCCACGGCCCCGTGGCGTCCCAGGCGCAGGGCGCGCGCGGCCGGGTCGGGGCCGCGGTAGCCGATCGCGGCCGCCGTGGCCAGCACGCGCTCGCGGGTCGGGCCGGCCACGCGGTCCGGGCGGTTGAAGGAGTACGAGACGACGGCCACCGACACGCCGGCGGCGCGGGCGACGTCGCGCACCGTCGGGCGGCGCGTGGGCGGCGGAGTGGCGGCGTTGCCTTCGCTCATCGGCGTGGGATAGCCTACCGCCGCCGTTTCTAAACGTTTCACATACGCAAAGGGGGTCGGTGTGTCGAAGTTCGAGGCGCCGCAGATGGTGCTCAACAGCCGCATGCTCTACTTCGGCTGGATCCCGGCGGATCCCGACGCCGTCGCCGCCCTGGTCCCCGACGGGCTCACCCCCGCCGAGAGCCGGGCCGTCTTCATGAACCAGTACGCCGTCGACTCCGAGAACCAGACCTCGAACTTCGCGCCGTACTCGCTCACCTACATCGGGCCCGACCTGGCCGGCGCGGACGCCCCGGACGGGGTCACGCCCGGCCGCTGGTGGACCGGCTACTTCAACTCCAACGCGGACATGCGCGAGTACGCGGTCGAGCGCGGCGTCCCCGCCACGCCCGGCTCCACGACGCTCGATCTCGACGACGGCACCCTCGTCGTCACCACGACGGCCGACGACACGCCGATCATCCGCACCACCGTGAAGGTCGGCGCGCCCGGCGACGTGGTCGCCCGCGGCCAGCTGCGCTACTTCACGAAGGTGGAGCAGGACCTTGTCTCGGGCTACTACCCCTACGTGGCGACGCTGTTCGACCCCTTCGAGGTCGTGTCGCTCGAGTTCCTGGAGCCGTCGCACCCGGTCTACGCGCTGCGGCCCGCCGACCCGCTCCAGATCGTGTGGGGCTTCTACTCCGAGGACGCCTCGTTCTGCTACCCCGGCGGGGAGTTCGTCTACACGCCGTAGGCGGCGCGGTGATCCACTCCACCCGACCGGCGTGCGGTCGGGTGGAGTACCGCTAGGCTTCCGGCGTGTTCCGGGGGTTCGTGGTGCTCGCCGCCGCCGTGCTGGCGCTCATGGTCGCGACGGCGTCCGCCGACGCGGTCCCCGAGGTCGACGCCGTCGCCTACGCCCTGGTCGATCCCTCCACCGGCGTGATGCTGGCCTCGCGCAACGCCCAGCGCGAGCTGCCGATGGCGAGCACGACGAAGGTGATGACCGCCCTGGTGACCCTCGACGACGGCCGCCTCGACAGGGTGTGCACCGTGCCGGCCGCGGCCGAGGCGGTGGGGGGATCGACCGGCAGCCTCCGGACGGGCGAGCGCATGCCGGTGCGCGAGCTCCTCACCGCGCTGCTCGTCCCGAGCGGCAACGACGCGGCCGTGACGCTGGCCCGCTGCGTGGGCGGCGGCCAGGCCGCCTTCGTGCGCCTGATGAACGCCAAGGCGCGCGAGCTGGGCCTCACCCACACCCATTACGCGAACCCCCACGGGCTCGACGCCCCGGGCCACCACACCACCCCCGCCGACCTCATCTCCCTGGCGCAGGTGGCGATGCGCGATCCGCTCTTCCGGGGTATCGTCGCGTCGCGTCGCGCGAGCATTCCCGGACCGGGCGGCGTCGGGCGACGGACCTACGAGTCGGAGAACGAGCTGCTCGACCTCGATCCCGATGCGGACGGCATCAAGACCGGAATGACCGACGGAGCGGGCTACTCGCTGGTCGCCCACGCGCGGCGCCCGTCGCTCGGCGTCGACCTCTACCTCGCGATGATCGGCGCGCCGGACAGCGACACCCGCGCCCGGGAGGCGATGGAGCTGTTCGACTGGGGCTTCGCCCAGTACGCGCGCGGGGCCTTCCTGCGCGCGGACGAGACGGTGGGGAGCCTGCCGGTCGACGGGCGGCCCGGGGTGAGCGTGCCGTACCGAGCCGAGTCGCCGCTGACGGTGCCGCTGCGCCTCGACGCCGGCCCGGTCGTCGAGCGCATCGTGGCCCCGGCCGAGCTGCGCCCGCCGGTGGCCGCCGGCCAGGTGGTGGGCACGGTGACCCTGCGCCAGGGCGACCGGGTGCTGGGGCGGCGGAAGCTGGTGGCGACCCGGTCGGCCGGCTCGCCGGGCGTCTGGGACCGCATCCGCGACGGCTGGAACGCGGTGATGCCGTGATCGTCACCATCACCCTCAACGCCGCCCTCGACCGCACCCTGCGGGTGCCGAACTTCCAGCTGGGGGTGCGCCACCGCGCCGACGCCTCCGGGCGCCTGCCGGGCGGCAAGGGCGTCAACATCGCGCGGGCGCTGCGCGGCCTGGGGCAGCCGGTCATCGCCACCGGCCTCGCCGGCGGCCGCACCGGGACCCAGATCATCGAGGAGCTCACCACCGAGGGCATCCTCAACGACTTCGTCCGGATCGCCGACGAGTCGCGCACCAGCACCGCCGTCATCGACTCCACCAGCGGCCAGCAGACCGAGATCAACGAGTACGGACCGCACGTCAGCGAGGCCGAGCTGGAGGTGCTGCGCGACAAGATCCGCTACCTCAGCAAGGGGGCGGACATGTTCGTCGTGGCCGGATCGCTGCCGCGCGACGTGCCCGTCGACCTCTACGAGACCCTCGTGCGCGCGCTCCGGCGCGATCACAAGCTCACCGCGGTGGACGCCTCCGGCCCGGCACTGCGCGCGGCGCTCGCGGCCGAGCCGGGCGTGGTGAGCCCCAACGTCCGCGAGGCGGAGGAGATCGTGGGCCACGAGTTCACCGACGAGACCGACATGGCGGCCGCCGTGGAGACGCTCGTGAGCATGGGGGCCGAGAGCGCGCTCATCCACCACGAGGACGGCTGCGTCGCCCTGGTGCGCACCGCGTCCGGCCGCAAGCCGGTGCTCTACAGCGCCCGCCTGCCGCGCCGCGCCGACGTCATCTCCACGATCGGCTCGGGCGACGCCTTCCTCGCCGGCTACCTGTCGGCCCGCTACGGCAACCAGGAGCCGGTCAACGCCCTCGCGCTGGCGGTCGCGTGCGGCGCGGCGAGCACCCAGAGCTTCGCGGCCGGCGCGTTCGACCCGGGCGACGTGGAGTCGCTGATGCGCCGGGTGGAGGTCGACAGGCTCTGAGGGATGCGGTGCCGTCTCTGGCGGCCGGCCGCACAGCTGTAATAGCGTCGCCCCCATGCGAGCTCGCGCGCTCGTCGGGACGACACCGCCGATGCTGCTCGTCGTCCTGGCGCTCGCGCCGGCGGCTCGGGCGGACACGTTCTGCGTCAACCGCTCCGGCTGCGAGCCCGGCGGCACCTTCACCACGATCGCGCAGGCCGTCGCGGCCGCGAACGCCAACGACCCGCCGGCGCCCGCGGTGTCGTCGCGCGACGTCATCCTGGTCGGCGACGGCGTCTACAACGAGGCGGTCTCCGACGGCGCCGACAACACCATCGACATCGTGGGCTCGGGGCCGCGCACGGCGGCGGGCGGGACCCTGATCCAGCGTCCCCAGGGCAACGGCGTGCGCACCGTCCAGCTGGGGACCGCGCTCGGAGGCGCGAGCAGCACCATCAGGGACCTGACGATCCTCGTCTCGCCCGGCATGTCGAACACCGGGCTCCTCGTCAACGGCGCCGTCGAGAACGTCGCCGTGACCGCCCCGGCCCCCCTTGCGAACGGCACCGGGGTCGAGGTCAGCGGCAACGGCGCGACGATCCTGCGCCTCCTCGACGTCGACATCGCGGGCACGGGCGTGGGCGTGCGCGGCCGCCTCGCGCGCGTCGAGAGATCGGCGATCACGGCCCCGACGGGCGTGCAGGGGGCGCTCACCGTGCACGGATCGACCATCGAGGCCAACGTCGGCGTCAACGCGAGCGAGGACATCACGATCGAGGACAGCGTCCTGCGGATCTCCGGCGCGGACGCCGTCGCCTTCCGGGCGATCGCGAGCGGGGTGAACGTGCTGAACCGCATCCGGGCGCGGCATGTGACCGTCGTCGGCACCCCCAACAACACCACCACCGCGGTGGTGGTCGAGGCCTCCGGGAGCGCGGCCTCCGCGAACACCGCCTCGGTCGACGTCCGCAGCTCGATCCTGCGCGGCTTCGACAAGAACTTCCGGCGCCTCGGGGTCACGCACGCGGCGAGCGGCAACGCCGGGAACGCGCACCTCACGGTCGCGTACTCCGACTTCGACCAGTCGATCCCCGTCGACGACGCCGGCGGGCCGGGGACGCTCGGCATCGACACCGGGAACACGTCCGCCGACCCGGGGTTCCGGTCGGCGACCGACCTGCGCCTCGCCCCCGGCTCGGCGCTCATCGACGCCGGCGACCCGGCCTCGCCGGAGGGCACCGGATTCGGCGCGGACTCCCCGTTCGACTTCGACGGCCTCCCGCGGAGCGTCGACGGCGACGGCGACGGCGTCGCGCGCGCCGACATCGGGGCGTTCGAGTCCCCGCCCCCGTCGCCTGCGGGCCCGGGCGGGCCGCCGGCTCCGGGCGCGGCCCCCTCGGGCGGCGCGCCGGAGGGGAGTCCCGGCGCCGCGGCGCCGCGCGTGACCGGCCTGCGCGTGACCGGGCGGATCTCGGCGCGGCGGACGCTGCCGCGGCTCACCGCCGGCGTGCGAGCGGCCACCATCCGCTTCACCCTCTCGCGGGCCGCCACCGCCACCCTCTCCTTCGAGCGCCGCCTTCCGGGACGCCGTGCGGGCCGCGGAGCGCGCGCGGCCTGCGCGAAGCCCGTGCCGGGCAACCTCGGCGCCCGCCGCTGCACCCGCCTCGTGAGGGTGCCGGCGACGATCCGCCTGGCGGCGGGCGCGGGCCTCAACGGGGTCGCGTTCCACGGGCGGATCTCGCGGAGCCGCGCGCTGGCGCCGGGCTCGTACCGCCTCACCGTGGTCGCGCGCGACCGCGACGGCGCGGCCTCCCGGCCGGCGCGCGCGGGCTTCGTCCTGACCCCCGCGCGCTGAGGCGTCCGGCCGATGCCGGCGCTACACTCGCACGATCATTCGCGCGAGCATCGAACGAGACCCATCGAGGTGAATCGACCCAGGTTCCGGCACTCCCGCCGGCCTGGGTTTTTTCGTCTCCGAACGGGCTCGGACCGAACGGGCAGGGGGAGCTGAGTGGAGATCGAGATCGGGCGGGGAAAGAAGGGGCGGCGGGGCTACGGGTTCGATGACATCGCGATCGTGCCGAGCCGGCGCACGCGCGATCCCGAGGACGTCGACCTCTCGTGGCGGCTCAACGGGCACACCTTCGACGCGCCCGTGCTGGCGTCGGCGATGGACGGGGTGGTCGACACCCGCACCGCGGGGATCATCGGCAGGCTGGGCGGGCTCGCCGTCCTCAACCTGGAGGGCATCCAGACGCGCTACGAGGAGGCGGACGCCGAGCTCGAGCGCATCGCGGGGATGGAGCCGAGGGAGGCCACGCGGGGGCTCCAGGAGATCTACCGGGCGCCGGTCAAGCCCGAGCTGATCGCCCAGCGCATCAAGGAGATCAAGGACCAGGGCGTGGTCGTGGCGGGGTCCCTGACCCCCCAGAAGGTGCGCGAGTACGCCCCGATCGCGCTCGATGCGGGCCTCGACGTGCTGGTGATCCAGGGCACGGTGGTGTCGGCCGAGCACGTCTCGTCGGTCGCCGAGCCGCTCAACCTGAAGCGCTTCATCGCCGAGCAGCCGGTGCCGGTGATCGTGGGCGGCTGCGCGTCGTACCAGACCGCGCTGCACCTGATGCGCACCGGCGCCGTCGGCATCCTGGTCGGCGTGGGCCCGGGCGCGGCGTGCACCACGCGCCAGGTGATCGGCGTGGGCGTGCCGCAGGCGACGGCCATCGCCGACGCCGCCGGCGCGCGGATGCAGCATCTGCTCGAGACCGGGCGGTACGTGAACGTGATCGCGGACGGCGGCATGGCGTACGCCGGCGACCTGGCGAAGGCGATCGCCGTCGGCGCCGACGCCTGCATGATCGGCTCGCCCTTCGCGAAGGCCGCCGAGGCGCCCGGCCGCGGCTACCACTGGGGCATGGCGACCTTCCACCCGCAGTTGCCGCGCGGCACCCGGGTGAAGACCACCACGATCGGAACGCTGGAGGAGATCCTGGTCGGTCCGGCCCACGAGAACGACGGCACGCTCAACCTGCTGGGCGGCCTGCGCAGCGCGCTGGCCACCTGCGGCTACGACTCGATCCAGGCCTTCCAGAAGTGCGAGGTCATGGTCGCGCCGGCCCTGAGGACCGAGGGGAAGAAGCTCCAGCAGGCCCAGAACGTGGGTATGGGCTGACGGGCGGCCCGGCCCCCGTGCGGGGGCCGGGCCCCTCCGGCCGCAGCGCGGCGGCCAGGTCGTCGCGGGAGTCGATGCCGAGCTTGCGGTAGGCGTGGGTGAGGTGGAGCTCCACCGTGCGCAGGGTCACGAACAGGGTCTCGGCGATCTCGCGGTTGGTGAGGCCGTCGGCGGCGAGACGGGCGACGCGTCGCTCGCCGGCGGTGAGGGCGTCGAGGCCGGTGCGCGCGAGGCGCCGCGGGCGGGCGCCGGTCGCCACCAGCTCGGCGCGGGCGCGCCCGGCGAGGCGCGTCGCCCCGCAGCGGTGGGCCAGGTCGAGCGCCGCCCGCAGCGGCTCGCGCGCCTCGCGGCCGTCGCCGGCCCGCCGCATCGCGGCCCCGAGGTCGGCGAGGGCGGCGGCGTGCTCGTACCGCGACACCGAGCGCTGAGCCACCGTCACCGCCTCGCGCAGCGCGGCGACGCCCTCGTCGCCCTCCGTCGCGAGGCCCCTCACGCGCAGGCCCTGCGCAATCGCCGTCGGCGCGCCCCAGGCGCGCGCCCGCCGCAGGTGCTCGTCGGCCGCGGCCCGCGCCTCGTCCCGCTGCTCCAGGGCGAGATGGGCGAGGGCCGCCCAGGCCTTGGTGGGGAAGGCCACGGGGTTCGCGTTGGCCGACGCCCGGTTGCGCGCCTCCAGGTCGTCGAGCTCCTCCAGGGCGCCGCGCGCGTCGCCGCCGAGCAGTCGCAGGCGCGCCCTGCGGTCGATCAGGAGGCCCGCGGTCGTCAGCGGGGGGATCGGGCCGTCGGTGCCGGTGTCGCGCAGCAGCGCCCAGCACGAGGCGGGCTCGGCGCGCTCCAGCATCGGCTCGAGGAGGAAGCTCACGGTGAGGCCCACCAGGCCCGGCAGCCGGTGCGTGCCGGCGGTGTCGAGGGCCACGCGCGCCTCGGCCTCGGCGTCGGCCAGTCGGCCGCGTCGGTACTGCAGGTGGGCGTGGAAGGTCCCGGCCAGCACCGCGCCGATCAGCGAGCCGCGGTCGCGCGCGTCGGCGGCGGCCAGCGCCAGATGGCCCTCCGCCGCGTCGAGGCGGTCGCCGAAGACGAGCGGCAGGAGGGCGTGCGAGAAGGGGTGCGACTCGGGCCGCGGCAGGTCGGCGAGCAGGCGCCCCCCGGCGAGCGCCCTCTCGGCGAGATCGGCGACCGCATGGGCGTCGCGGCCGGCGAGCATCCCGCGGAAGGCGAAGGACGCCGTGATCAGGCGCTCGCCGGCGCTCGCGGGCGCCGGGGGCCGCGCCACCCGGTCGAGCCGCTCCACCCCGGCCCGGGCGGTCGACACCTCGATCTGGGCGGCGCCGAACAGGTCGGCCTCGAGGCGCATCGCCAGCTCCGGGTCGTCGCCGGCCGCCGAGTCGATGACCGGGGCCAGCACCGCCACCGCCTCGGCCGCCCGGTTCTCCGCCGCCAGCGCGATGGCCAGCTCGGAGGCCGCCGCCACGCGCGTCTGCCGGTCGGCCGCCGCGTCGAGCGCGGCGCGCAGGTGCGCGACGGCGCCGGGACGCCCGGCCGCGAGCTCGGCGGAGCCCAGCTCGCGCAGCACCGGCGGCACCGCGGCGGGCTCGGGGGGCTCGGCGCGGGCGCGGGCCAGGTAGGCGCAGGCGGCCTCGGGCGCTCCGCGCCCGAACACGGCGCCGGCCGCCGCGCGCAGCCGCTCGACCACCCACGGGTCGGCCTGCGGCACGGTCTCGAGCAGGTGGGCGGCGACGGCCTCGGCGTGCGCGCCCTCGCCGTGGAGCATCCGCGCGATCTCGCGCTGCAGCGCGGCCCGGCGGGCCGGCGGGACATGGGCGTAGACCGCGGTGCGCACGACCGGGTGCGCGAAGGCGAGCGGCAGGCCGTCTCCCAGGATGCCCGCGACGCACAGCCGCTCGACGACCTCGGCGAGCGCGTCGCCGTCGATGCCGGTGAGGGCGGCGACATGCCGCAGCTCGCCGCGGGCGCCGAGGCAGGCGACGGCGGTCGCGACGGCGCGGGCGGGGCGGCCGAGACGGTCGAGACGGGCCACGATCGCCCGGGAGACGGACTCCGGGGCGATCGCCGCCACGCGGCCGGCGCTCTCGTCGACCGGCGCCACGCCGTCCGCCGCGAGCGCGGCCAGGAGCTCCCGGGTGAGGAACGGGTTGCCGTCCGCCGCCGCGTGGCAGGCCTGCGCGAAGCGCGGCGAGACGGCGGTTCCGAGGGCCCGTCGCGCCAGCTCGGCCGTCGCCTGCGCGCTGAGCGGGGCGGGGCGCAGCACCTCCACGCCGCCGCCGGGGTCGGCGCGGGCGGGCAGCGCGGCGGCCGCTCCCTCCGCCGGCCGGGTGGCGTAGGCCACGAGCACGGGCAGCTCGCCCGCGCGCCGGGTGAGGTAGGAGAGGAAGGCGAGCGACGGGTCGTCGGCCCAGTGGGCGTCGTCGAGCGCGAGCGCGACGGGCGCCTCGTCGGCCAGGTTCACGGTGAGCCAGTAGAGGCCGTGCGCGATCGCGAGGGCGTCGCCGCTGGGGCGGTCGGCCGGGTCGGGTGACAGGGCGGCGCCCGCCAGGCGGGCCGAGCCCGCCATCAGGCGGCGGCGCTCGGCCGCGGAGCGCCGCGCCAGCTCCGGCTCCAGCAGGTTGCGCACGACGCCGTAGGCGAAGCCGCGCTCCAGCTCGCCGCCGCGCGCGGCGAGCACCCGCATGCCGCGCTCGCGGGCCAGCTCGGCGGCGCGTGCCATCAGGCGCGACTTGCCGATGCCGGCCGGCCCCTCCACGGCCACCGCCGCGCCGCGCCCCTCGGCCGCCGCGGCCGTGAGCCGCTCCAGGCGCCCGACCTCCGCCTCGCGCTCGAGCAGGCCCTGCGCCGCGCCGCTCACGTCGACCGGTTCCTCTCGGTGGTGACGGGAAAAGTCTACGGTGGCGGCGTCTCCCGCCGCGACCGATCATCGTTCGGGTGGACGCGCGGAGGGGAACGGATCTGGCGGCGGCGGTCATCGTCTGCGTGGCCTGCCTCGCCCTTCCGGCCGCCGCGGCTCCCGGCGACCTCGATCTGGTCTCGCGCGCGACCGGCGGCGCGCCGGGCAACGCCCACTCCGATGCGCCCTCCATGTCGGCCGACGGCCGCTACGTCGCCTTCACGTCCGAGGCGCACAATCTCTCCGACGAGAACAACGACGGCTACACGGCCGTCTACGTGCGCGACCGCCAGAGCGGGACCCTGACGCTCGTCAGCCGCGCCTCCGGCGCCGCGGGCCTCGCCGCGGACGGCGTATCGGGGGAGCCGGCGATCTCGGCCGACGGCCGCCGCGTCGCGTTCACCTCCACCGCCGACAACCTCTCGGTCGACGATCAGAACGGCGTCTTCGACGTCTTCGTGCGCGACCTCGCCACGAACGAGACGCGGCTGGTGAGCAGGCAGACCGGCGGTGCGGGGGCCGGCGGCGACGCCCACTCGAGCTCTCCCTCCATCTCCGCCGACGGCCGGTACGTGGCGTTCGCCTCGCAGGCCGACAACCTCTCGGGCGCGGACAACTTCGACGCGTTCGACGTGTTCGTGCGCGACCTCGACGCCGCGACGACGACCCTCGTGAGCCGCGCGACCGGAGCGTCGGGGGCCGGGGGCGACGGGGGCTCGGCCGTCCCCTCGATCTCCGCCTCCGGGGCGCGGGTCGCGTTCCTCTCCGCGGCGACCAACCTGGGGGGCGGCCCCGCGGAGCTCGATGTCTACCTGCGCGACGTGCCCACCGCCACGACGGTGCTCGTGAGCCGCGCGAGCGGCGGCGCGGGTGCCCCGGCGGACGCGGACTCGTTCACCCCGGCCATCTCCGCCGACGGCCGCCGGGTCGTCTTCCCGTCCCTTGCCGACAACCTCGATCCGACCGCCGACCCCGGCGCCGTCAACGTCTTCGTGCGGGACGTCGTCTCGAGCACCACGACCACCGTCGCACCCCAGGGCGCCGACAACGAGGTGTCGCCGGCGCGCTCGGCGCTCTCGGCCGACGGCCGGCTCGTCGCGTTCGCGTCCTCCGCGCCCGGCCTGTCGTCCGAGGACGCCGACCCGGTGAGGGACGTCTTCGTCCGCGATCTGCAGACCGGCGCCACGATGCTCGCGAGCCGCGCGGCGGGAGCGGCCGGTGCCCCGGGCGACGCCGAATCGGCGCACCCCGTGCTCTCGGCCGACGGCGCCCTGGTGGCCTTCGACTCCGTCGCGACGAACCTGTCGGCGGATGACGTCGACCCGGTGCGCGACGTCTTCGTCCGCGACGTGCGCCCGGTGCCGCCCTTCGCCACGGGACCCGGCGGGGGCGACCCCGGAGCCGGCCCGGGCGCTCCCGCCGCGCCGGTGGTGCGCTGCGCGGGCGTTGCGGCGACGATCGTGGGCACGCCTCGCGCGGAGACGATCCGGGGCACCCGCCGCCGCGACGTGATCGTGGCGCTGGGCGGTAACGACCGGGTGCTCGGCGGGGCGGGTGACGACCTGATCTGCCTGGGCAACGGCGACGACCGGGGCCACGGCGGGCCGGGGAGGGATCGGATCATCGGCGGCGCGGGTCGCGATCGCCTGGAGGGCGGTGCGGGTGCGGATCGCCTGGAGGGCGGTGCGGGCCGGGACGTGCTCGTGGGCGGCCCGGGGGCCGATCGGCTGCTGGGCGGGGCGGGGCGCGATCGGGCCGTGGGCGTCGCCGGGCGCGACGTGTGCGCGAGCGAAGGGAGGGCGTCATGTCGGTGAGGCGAGTCGCCGTGGCCGGAGCGACGGGGGTGCTGGCGGTCGCGCTGGCGCTGCCGGCGGTGGCCGCCAAGGACGATCTGGTGCTGGTGTCGCGGGCGGGCGACGGGGCGGCCGCGCAGGCGAGCGCGACCGCCCCGTCGATCTCCGCCGACGGCCGGTACGTGGCCTTCCTGTCGGGGGCCGACAACCTCTCGGACGTCGACGACGACGCCTACGCGAACGCCTTCGTGCGCGACCTGACGGACGGCACGACGAGGCTGGTCAGCCTCAGGGGCGGCCTGGCGATCCCCTTCGAGCCGGCCCACGGCAGCTCCGAGCTCCCCGCGATCTCGGGTGACGGCGCCTGGGTGGCCTTCGCGTCGTCGGCCGACAACCTCTCGGACGACGACGTCGACACGACCATGAACGTCTTCGTCCGCGGGCCGGGCACGCTCCGGCTCGTGAGCCGCGCCACCGGCACGAACGGCGCCGGCGCCGACGGGTTCTCGACCGCTCCCTCGGTCTCGGCCGACGGCCGCCGCATCGCGTTCCAGTCGCTGGCGGACAACCTCTCCGGCGACGACACCCCTCTCAGGGCCGACGTCTTCGTCCGCGATCTCGACTCGAACGAGACGATCCTGGTGAGCCGCTCCACGGGCGGCGCCGGCGGCCTCGACCACTCGACGGCCCCCTCGATCTCCGGCGACGGCAGCCGCGTCGCGTTCGAGTCGTCCGCCGACAACCTCTCGACCGCCGACGACGACGCGCACGCGAACGTCTTCGTGCGCGATCTCGCCGCCGGCACGACCACCCTGGTGAGCCGGGCGAGCGGCCCGGGCGGAGTCGGCGGGGACGGGCCGGCCGTCGCCCCCTCGATCTCGGCGGACGGCCGTCACGTGGCCTTCTCGTCCACGGCGGGCAACCTCGCGCCCGGCGACGATGACGCGGTGGGGGACGTGTTCGTGCGCGACCTCGCGGCCGGCACGACCATCCTGGTGAGCCGCGCGAGCGGGCCGAACGGCGCTGGCGGCGACGGGAGCTCCGGCTCGCCGTCGATCTCGGCGGACGGCCGCTACGTCACCTTCCGATCCGAGGCGGACAACCTCTCCGCCGAGGACGACGACACCCGGGTGAACGTGTTCGTGCGCGATCTCGCGACCGACACGACGACCCTCGTCAGCCGCGCCGCCGGGCCGGCCGGCCCGGGCGGCGACGGCGACTCGAGCATGCCGGCGATCAGCGCCGACGGGCGGTTCGTCGCGTTCCAGTCGGACGCCCTCAACCTCTCCGCCGACGATCTCGACGGGACCACGGACGTCTTCCGCCGCGACCTGCTCGGCGACCCGTCGGGCGACCCCGGCGGCCCGGGCGGTCCCGGTGCGCCGGGTGGCCCGGGTGGCCCCGGCGGGCCCGGTGGCCCGGGTGGGCCGGTGGTGCGCTGCGCGGGTGTTGCGGCGACGATCGTGGGCACGCCTCGCGCGGAGACGATCCGGGGCTCCCGCCGCCGCGACGTGATCGTGGCGCTGGGCGGTAACGACCGGGTGCTCGGCGGGGCGGGTGACGACCTGATCTGCCTGGGCAACGGCGACGACCGGGGCCACGGCGGGCCGGGGAGGGATCGGATCATCGGCGGCGCGGGTCGCGATCGCCTGGAGGGCGGTGCGGGTGCGGATCGCCTGGAGGGCGGTGCGGGCCGGGACGTGCTCGTGGGCGGTGCGGGTCGCGACCGACTCGTCGGCCTCGGCGGTCGCGACCAGGCGCTCGGCGGCCCGGGGCGGGACGCCTGCGCGGCCGAGACCCGGGTGTCGTGCCCGTGAGGCGAGCCGTCGCCATCGCAGTCGCCCTGCCGGCGCTGGTCGCCTGCCTGCTGGCCCTGCCGGCGTCGGCGGTCGTCGACGACCTCGACCTCGTCTCCCGCGCCACCGGCGGCGTCGCCGCGGACGGCGCCTCGGGGGAGCCCGCGATCTCGGCGGACGGCCGCCTCGTGGCCTTCTCCTCCTTCGCCGCCAACCTCTCGGACGACGACGAGGACCCGGGCGTCGACGTGTTCGTGCGCGACCTGGACACGGGCGTCACGACGCTCGTCAGCCGTCCGGACGATCCGGCCGCCCCGGCCTTCTCCGGCAGCGGGAACCCGTCGATCTCGGCCGACGGCGGGGTGGTCGCCTTCGAGACGGCCGCGCCCCTCGCCCCGGGCGACTCGAACGTGGCGATCGACGTCGTCGCGCGCGACACCGCCGCCGGCGCCACCGTGCTGGTGAGCCGCGCCGACGGGGCGGCCGGCGCGGTGGGCGACGGATCGTCCTTCTCGGCGGCGGTGTCGGCGGACGGCCGCCATGTCGCCTTCGCCTCGCAGGCGGAGAACCTCTCCGGCGACGACGCGCCCGGCGTCCAGGACGTGTACGTGCGCGACCTCGTGGCCGGCACCACCGAGCTGGTGAGCCGGGCGACCGGGGCGGCCGGCGCGGGCGGCGACGCCGACTCGTCGCTTCCCGCCATCTCGGCGGACGGCCGCTTCGTGGCCTTCGAGTCGGACGCGACCAACCTCTCGACCGAGGATGTCGACGGCGCGCGCGACGTCTTCGTGCGCGACCTCGCCGCCGGCACGACGACCCTCGTGAGCCGCGCGGACGGGCCGTCCGGCGCGCCGGGTGACGGCCGCTCGGAGATGGCGTCGATCTCGGGCGACGGGCGCGTCGTCGCGTTCACCTCCGCCGCCGCGAACCTGTCGACCGACGACGGACCGGAGCCGGACGTCTTCGCGCGCGACCTGGCGGCGGGCACCACCGTCCTCGTGAGCCGCGCGTCGGGCCCGGCCGGGGAGCCGGGCGACGACGACTCCTGGGAGCCGGCGGTCTCGGCCGACGGCCGCCGCATCGCGTTCGTCTCGAGCGCGAGCGGCCTCTCGACCGACGACGGAGGGGCCGAGGACGTCTACGTGCGCGACCTGGCGCGGGCCACGACGACCCTCGTCAGCCGGGCGGCGGGGCCGTCCGGGGCCACCGGGCCCGGGGGCAGTCGATCCCCCGCGATCACGCCCGACGGGCGCTACGTGGCGTTCGACTCGGTGAGCGACGCCCTCTCCGCCGCCGACGTCGACGGCCAGATCGACGTCTTCCGCCGCGACGTGCTCGGCCCGCCGCCGCCCCCCTCCGGGGAGCCCGGCGACGGCGGCACGGGCCCCGGCCCCGATCCCGGCTCGGGTGGGCCGGGCGGTCCCGTCGCGCTGGTCGTGCGCTGCGCGGGGGTGAGGGCCACGATCGTGGGCACCCCGCGCGGCGAGGTGATCCGCGGCACGCGGCGGCGCGACGTGATCGCGGCGCTCGGCGGCGCCGACCGGGTGCTCGGCGGCGCGGGGAACGACCTGATCTGCCTCGGCAACGGGAACGATCGCGGCATCGGCGGTCGGGGCGCGGATCGGATCGTCGGCGGGGCGGGCCGCGACGTCCTCGTCGGCGGCGCCGGGGCCGATCGCCTCATCGGATCGGCCGGCCGCGACCGGGCGATCGGCGGCGGCGGGCGGGACGTGTGCAGGGCCGAGAGGAAGACGGGATGCTGAGCCTGAGAACGGGGCGTGGGGAGCGGCGGCGCGGGGCCCTGGCGGCGGCCGCGGCCGCGGGGGCGGTGCTCGCGCTGCCGGCGGCCGCGGCCCCCGGCGACATCGAGCTGGTCTCCCGGGCCACGGCGGGGGCGCCGGGTGACGCGGCCTCGCAGCAGCCCTCGGTGTCGGCCGACGGCCGGTTCGTCGCCTTCTCGTCGGACGCCACGAACCTGACCGCCGAGGACGATCACACGGTCACCGACGTCTTCGTCCGCGACCGCCAGACGGGCGCGACCGAGCTCATCAGCCGCGCGAGCGGGGTCGCGGGCGCCCCGGCGGCGGGCGAGCGCTCCTTCGCGCCGTCGATCTCCGCCGACGGCCGGTTCGTCGCCTTCCACTCCAAGGCCGACAACCTGTCGCCCGACGACGACGACACGCAGTTCAACGTGTACGTCCGCGACCGCCTCACCCACGAGACGATCCTGGTGAGCCGCGCGGTCGGGCCCGGCGGTGCGGGCGGAGACGGCAGCAGCGAGAACCCGTTCATCTCGGCGGACGGGCGCCGCGTCGCGTTCCAGTCGATCGCCGACAACCTGTCGGGCGCCGACGCGGCCGGGACCTTCGACGTCTACGTGCGCGACCTGGACGCCGACAGCATCACGCTGGTCAGTCGGGCGAGCACGTCGATCGGGCAGGGCGCCGACGTCGACGCCACCCATCCGTCCATCTCGGCGGACGGCCGGCGGGTGGCGTTCGTCTCGGCGGCCGGCAACCTGGGAGGCGGCCCGGCGGGCGTGGCGCGCGTCTACGTCCGCGATCTGACGGCCTTCACCACGACGCTGGCGAGCCGCGCGGACGGCGCGTCCGGCGCGGTCGCCGACGCTCCCGCCGAGGCCCCGGCGATCTCCGCGGACGGCCGCCACGTGGCCTTCCTCTCCACGGCGGCCAACCTCACCGCCGACCCGACCGATCAGGGCAACGCCAAGGACGTCTTCGTCCGGGACCTCCAGGCGCAGACCACCCGGCTCGTCGGCCCCTACGCGGGCGGCGGTGAGCCCGGCCCGGCGACCCGCCCGGCGCTCTCCGCCGACGGCCGCGTCATCGCCTTCGTCTCGACCGCCCCGGGGCTGTCGGCCGAGGACGCCGATCCCCTCTGGGACGTCTTCGTCCGCGACATGGGCGGGGGCTCCCCCTCCCTCGTGAGCCGATCGGCCGGCGCGGGGCCCGGCGGCGACGGGGTGTCCGACGAGCCGGCGATCACCGCCGATGGCACCCTGGTCGCGTTCAGCTCGCCCGCCGCGAACCTCTCGGCGCAGGACGTCGATCCGGTGGTCGACGTCTTCCTGCGCGACGTGCGCCCGGTGCCGCCCGGCGGCCCCGGCGGTCCCGGCGGTCCCGTCGCGCCGGTCGTGCGCTGCGCGGGGGTGAGGGCCACGATCGTGGGCACCTCGCGGAGCGAGGTGATCCGCGGCACGCGGCGGCGCGACGTGATCGCGGCGCTCGGCGGCGCCGACCGGGTGCTCGGCGGCGCGGGGAACGACCTGATCTGCCTCGGCAACGGCGACGATCGCGGCGTCGGCGGCCCCGGCGATGATCGGATCATCGGCGGCG
Organism: Thermoleophilia bacterium; assembly: GCA_050181915.1. GTDB lineage: Bacteria > Actinomycetota > Thermoleophilia > Miltoncostaeales > Miltoncostaeaceae > JBFXCS01. The sequence continues at coordinate 27,632 of JBFXCS010000001.1, forward strand.
GCGGCGCGGACTACATCATCGGCGGCTCCGGCCGCGACCGGCTGGAGGGAGGACCCGGCCGCGACCGGATGTGGGGCGCGGACGGCCGCGACATCCTGGTGGGCGGCCCCGGGCCCGACTTCCTTGACGGTCTCGCGGGGCGCGACCGGGCGCTCGGCGGCCCGGGGCGCGACCTGTGCCGCGCGGAGGTGCGGTCCTCCTGCACGACGCCCGGGACGTAACCGGTCCGACGCGGCCGGTAGTGTCCAGGCCGTGAGCGAGTCCATCCGGTCCTACGGGGCCGCCATGACCGTCACCGGCTCGTGCCATCTGCTCGAGATCGGTGGCTCCCGGATCCTGATCGACTGCGGGGCCTTCCAGGGCTCCCGCGCGCTGTTCGACCTGAACCGCAAGCCGTTCGGCTTCGAGCCGCGCGAGGTCGACGCCGTGCTGCTGACGCACGCCCACCTCGACCACTCGGGGCGCCTGCCGACGCTGGTGAAGGGCGGATACGGCGGGCGCATTCACGCCCTGCCCGCCACGCAGGAGCTGTGCCGCCACCTGCTGCTGGACGCCGCGAAGATCCAGCACGAGGACGCCGAGCGCGACCGCCGGCGCGGCCGCGCCCCCGACGAGCCGACCTTCGACGAGGGCGACGTCCAGACCGTCCTCGACCGGATGGAGGCCCTCGCCTACGGCGGGACCGTCGAGATCGCCGGGCTGCGCGTGACGCCGCACCCCGCCGGTCACATCCCCGGGTCGGCGATCTTCGAGATCGAGGCCGGCGACCGGCGACTGGTGTTCAGCGGCGACATCGGCAACGCCCGCAAGGACGTCCTGCCCGACCCGACGCCGTGCCCCGAGGCCGACGTCGTGGTGATGGAGAGCACCTACGGCGACCGGGACCACCGCTCGTACGCCGACACCGTCGCCGAGTTCGCCGCGGTGATGCGCGACGCCGCCCAGCGCGGCGGCAAGGTGCTGATCCCGTCCTTCGCGCTGGAGCGCACCCAGGAGGTGCTCTACCTGCTGGCCCGCGCCGAGGAGCGCCACCAGATCCCGCCGCTGCCGGTGTACGTCGACTCGCCGCTCGCCTCCCGGGTGGACGAGGTCTACGACGCCTTCCCCGAGGAGCTGTCCGACGAGCTGCGCCTGATCGAGGCCCAGGGCCGCGACCCCTTCCAGACCAAGCACCTGCGCTACACGCGATCGGTGGAGGAGTCGAAGCAGATCACCGCCTCCGGCAGGCCGGCGATCGTGATCGCGGGGTCGGGGATGCTGTCGGGCGGACGCATCCTCCACCACCTGCGCGCCCACCTCGACGAGCCCGGCACCACCGTCGCGATCGTGGGCTACCAGCCCTCCGGCGGGCTCGGCCGCGAGCTGGTGGAGGGAGCCGAGTCGGTGCGTGTGATGGGCCAGGAGGTCGAGGTGCGCGCCCGGGTGGTGACGATCAACGGCCTCTCCGCGCACGCGGACCGCACGGAGCTGCTCGACTGGGCCCGCAGCGCCGGCACCGGGGCCGAGATCCGCCTGGTGCACGGCGAGCCGAGATCGCTCGAAGCGCTGCGCGCGGCGCTCGGCGCCCAGGGCCAGACGGCGCTGGTCCAGCCCAGCGAGGTGCGCCTGCCCGAGGACGACCGCCACCGCGAAGAGGCGGGGGAGTAGCCGTCGCCGACCGCGAGGTCTTCCGGCCGGATCCCCCGGTAGGATCACACCCCTGACCTCGGCCGCCCCAAAGCCCGCACTCGACCCCGCCCTGGCGTCCGCCGCCCCCGGTGGGGTCCTGGTGGTCGATTTCGGCGCGCAGTACAGCCAGCTCATCGCGCGCCGCATCCGCGAGTGCCGCGTCTTCTCGGCCGTGGTGCCGCACGACGCGCCGCACGAGGAGATCCTGGCCCTGCGCCCGGCCGGGCTGGTGCTGTCGGGGGGGCCGGCCTCGGTGTACGCGCCGGGCGCCCCGGCCATGAACCCGCGCCTGCTCGATCTGGGCATCCCCGTGCTGGGCATCTGCTACGGCATGCAGTCGATGGTGCAGGCGCTCGGCGGCGAGGTGGCGCGCACGGACGCCGGCGAGTTCGGCAAGACGCCCGTCACCGTCCTCTCCCGCGACGGGATGTTCGGCGACCTCCCGGCCGAGCAGTGCTGGATGAGCCACCGCGACACGGTCGTCCGCGCGCCCCAGGGCTTCGCGGTCACGGCCCGGACGGCGAACACGCCTGTCGCGGCGATGGAGAGCCCGGCGCGGCGGCTCTACGGCGTCCAGTTCCACCCCGAGGTGATCCACACCCCCTTCGGCACCGACCTGCTCAAGTGGTTCCTCTTCGAGGCATGCGACTGCGCCCCCACCTGGACCGCCACCCACGTCATCGAGGAGCAGGTCGAGCGGGTGCGCGCCCAGGTGGGCGACGCCCGGGTCATCTGCGCCCTCTCCGGCGGCGTCGACAGCGCCGTCGCGGCCCTCCTCGTGCACCGGGCGATCGGCGACCGGCTCACCTGCGTCTTCGTCGACCACGGCCTGCTGCGGCTCAACGAGGGCGAGCAGGTCGAGCTCGCGTTCGGCACGCACTTCGGCGTGCCGCTCGTCCACGTCCGGGCCCAGGACCACTTCATCTCGGCCCTCGCCGGCGTCACCGAGCCGGAGGCCAAGCGCAAGATCATCGGCCGGGAGTTCATCCGCATCTTCGAGCGCGAGGCCGAGAAGCTGCGCGACGCGCGCTTCCTCGTCCAGGGCACCCTCTACTCCGACGTGATCGAGTCCGGCTCCCGCGACGCGGCGAAGATCAAGAGCCACCACAACGTGGGCGGGCTGCCCGAGGACATGAACGTCGAGCTGGTCGAGCCGCTGCGCCAGCTGTTCAAGGACGAGGTGCGGGTGGTGGGCGAGGAGCTGGGGCTGCCCGAGCGGATGGTGTGGCGCCAACCCTTCCCGGGGCCAGGCCTGGCGATCCGCATCATCGGCGAGGTCACCTGCGAGCGACTCGAGATCCTGCGCCGGGCCGACCACGTGCTGCAGGAGGAGATCCGCCGCGCCGGCCTGTACCGCGACCTGTGGCAGAGCTTCGCGGTGCTCCCCGCCATCAAGAGCGTGGGGGTGCAGGGCGACGAGCGCACCTACGCCTACCCCGTCGTGATCCGCGCCGTCACCTCCGACGACGCCATGACCGCCGACTGGGCGCGACTGCCGTACGACCTGCTGGAGCGCATCTCCAACCGCATCATCAACGAGGTCGACGGCGTCAACCGGGTCGTCCTCGACCTCACCTCGAAGCCGCCCGGCACCATCGAGTGGGAGTAGGGCGCGGCCGATGGGCACCGGAGAGCGCGTCAGGATCGACAAGTGGCTGTGGGCCGCGCGCTTCTTCAAGACCCGCTCCCTGGCCACCGAGGCCGTCGCCGGCGGCCGCGTGCACGTCGACGGCGCGCGGGTGAAGCCGGCCCGCGACGTGCGCCTCGGCGAGACCGTCGCGGTGACCCGCGGGGAGGAGACGATCACCGTGGTCGTCACCGCCCTCGCCGACCGGCGCGGCTCGGCGGCCCAGGCGGCGCTGCTCTACCGCGAGACCGACGAGAGCCGCATCCGCCGGGCGCGGATGCGCGACGAGCGGCGCATGGCCGCCCCGCCGGGCGCCGACCTGCACGGGCGCCCCGAGAAGCGCGACCGGCGCCGCATCGAGGCGATGCGCCGCGCGGGCCGCCGGGAGGGGTGATCCGGCCGGGACCCGCCCCCGGACGGTCTCAGGCGGACGCCCGGCGGCGGGACGCCGGGCTCTCGGACACGCTGCGCTCGGTGATGAGGCCGGTCTCGTCGCGGATCAGCAGGTAGGCGCCGGTGGTGGGCGCCTCGAGGAACTCGAGCAGCTCCGTGACCCGCGACTCGCCGAGGGCCCGCACGAGGCGCTCGGCCTGGGCGAGCTCGGCGCGACGCGTCCCGCGCCGCTCCACGGCGGGGCGACGCTCCGTCGCCGGCGCGACCGCGTCGCCGGCCTCGGCGGCCGCGTTCGCCGACACGACCTCCGACGCGCGCGCCGCGCTGCCCCGCGGCCGGCTGGGCGCCCACACCTTGCGGCTGTGGGTGTGGTGCCAGCAGTAGGGACTGCCCTTGAACGGGCTCTGCTGGCATCTCTTGCCGTGCGCCGCGATCGCGATGCACCGGCTCACAGAAGGCTTCTCCATCACCGATCCCGCCGGCCGACGGTCCTGGGCTGCCGTCATCCGTTCGCCGGTTCACTGGTTTTAGCCATCGGTGACGCGACTGTCCAGCGGAATGACGCATTCGGCTTGCCCTCCACCATGGGTTTTCCTAGACTTCGCCGTCGTTCTCGCGGCGCGTGATCGCGCGCCGCGTCGTCGTGTGTGGAGGATCCGTCTCGCCCGTGAGCACTCAGAGCGCCAAGCCCGGTACCGTCGAGCGCCGGTGGTACGTCGTCGATGCGGAGGGCCAGAACCTCGGCCGTCTCGCGTCCGTGATCGCGGAGTCGCTCTCCGGCAAGCGATCCCCCTGGTACACCCGTCACGCCGACACCGGCGACTTCGTGGTGGTGGTCAACGCCGAGAAGATCGCCGTGACCGGCAACAAGCTGCAGCAGAAGCGGTACTGGCGCCACTCGGGCTACCCGGGCGGGATCAAGAGCCGCACCCTCGCCGAGCAGCTCGAGCGGCGCCCGGAGGAGGTCCTGCGCAAGGCCGTCCGCGGGATGCTGCCGAAGAACCGCCTGGGCCGCGCCCAGCTCACCAAGCTCAAGATCTACGCGGGCCCCGAGCACCCGCACGCCGCCCAGCAGCCTGAGCCGCTGCGTCTCACCCGCGTCGCGGAGGCCGCCTCGTGAGCACCGACACCACCGCCGCCCGCTACCGGGCCACCGGCAAGCGCAAGAACGCCGTCGCCCGCGTCACGCTGGTGCCGGGCTCCGGCCAGATCACCTGCAACGGCCGGGCCATCGACGACTTCTTCGGCCGGCCCGTGCTGGTGACGCGCGCCCGCATGCCGCTCGCCGCGACCGGCACCGAGGGGCGCTTCGACGTGATCGCCCGCCTGCACGGCGGCGGCGTCTCCGGCCAGGCCGGCGCCCTGCGCCACGGCATCGCCCGGGCCCTCACCGTGGCCGACGAGAACCTGCGCGGCGACCTGAAGAAGGAGGGCTTCCTCACCCGGGACGCCCGCATCAAGGAGCGCAAGAAGGCCGGACTGAAGGGCGCCCGCAAGCGTCCGCAGTTCTCGAAGCGCTAGGACGCCGGGCCCCCTGGGCACCCCGACGGCTGGGCCGGCCGCGACGCCCGCGACCCGGAGGCTCTTCGGAACCGACGGGGTCAGGGGCGTGGCGAACCGGGAGCTGACGCCCGAGCTCGCGCTGTCCATCGGCCGGGCGCTCGGCGCCCGGGTGGGCGCGGGCGCCCGCGTCCTGATCGGGCGCGACACCCGCCGCAGCGGCCCGATGCTGGAGGGCGCGCTCGCCGCCGGGCTCGCCAGCGCGGGCGCCGACGCCGCCCTGCTGGGCGTCCTGCCCACGCCGGCCGTGGCCGAGCTGGTGGCCGGATCGGACGCGGCCGCCGGCGTGGTGATCAGCGCGTCGCACAACCCCTTCCCGGACAACGGCATCAAGGTGTTCGGGCCGGACGGCTTCAAGCTCGCCGACGCCGACGAGGCCGCGATCGAGGCCGCGATCGAGGCGGCCGCAGGGCCGCGGCCGGAGGCGAGCGAGCTGGGGGCCGTCGAGGCCTCGCCCGAGGGGCGCGAGCGCTACATCGACGCGCTCGTCGGGCGCATCGACCTCGACCTCTCCGGCCTGTCGCTGGTCGTCGACTGCGCCCACGGCGCGACCGCCGTCACCGCGCCCGAGGTGCTGGAGCGCCTCGGGGCGCGCGTCCACGCGCTGGGCGTCGAGCCGGACGGGGTGAACATCAACGTCGGCTGCGGCTCCACCGACCTCGGCCTGCTGTCGGCCACCGTCGCCGAGCGCGGCGCCGACCTCGGGCTGGCCTTCGACGGGGACGGCGACCGGGTGCTGGCCGTCGACGGCCGCGGGACCCCGGTGGACGGCGACCAGATCCTCGCGCTGCTGGCCCTCGACCTGCGCCGCCGTGGCCGGCTCGACGGCGACGCGGTGGTCACCACGACCATGACCAACCTCGGCTTCCGGCGCGCGATGGCGGCGGAGGGCATCGAGGTGCGCTGGACCGACGTCGGCGACCGCTACGTGATCGCCGAGATGCTGCGCGGCGGCTTCGTGCTGGGCGGCGAGCAGAGCGGCCACCTGATCAACCTGCGCCACGGCCCCACCGGCGACGGCCTCGCCGGCGGGCTGCAGCTGCTGGCCGCCCTGGCCGCGCGCGGCGAGCCGCTCGAGTCGGCGGCGCGGGTGATGGAGCGCCTGCCGCAGCGACTGGTGGGGGTGCGCACCCCGCGAAAGTCAGAGCTCCCGTCCGCGCGGGGGGTGTGGGCCGCGGTCGATGCCTGCGAGCATGCCCTGGGTGAGGAGGGACGCGTGGTGGTGCGGGCATCGGGCACCGAGGCGCTGGTCCGCGTGATGGTCGAGGCGCCCACCGCCGAGGAGTGCGAGCGCTGGTGCGGGGTCATCGCCCGGGCCGTGGAGGAGGATCTGGGCGGCGAGGTACCCTCTGCCGCGGACACGACGGGCTAGCGCGGGAGGCCGGACATGTGCGGGATCATCGGCTACGTGGGCGGGCGTCCGTGCCGGGAGCTCATCCTGACCGGGCTGGAGAGGCTCGAGTACCGCGGCTACGACTCCGCCGGGTTCGCCCTCCTCGACGGCGACGAGGGCATCGCCGAGTCGGTGCGCGCCGTCGGCAACCTGGCGCGGCTGCGCGCCGCCGCCGGCCCCGGCGACGGCTCGGTGGCGGTCACCGGGGTGGGCCACACCCGCTGGGCCACCCACGGCAAGGTCACCGAGCAGAACGCCCACCCGCACTCCAGCGCCGACGGCTCGGTGCTGGTCGCGATGAACGGGATCATCGAGAACTACGTCGCGCTGCGCGGCGAGCTGCAGGCGGAGGGGGTCGTGTTCGCCTCCGAGACCGACACCGAGGTGGTGCCCCAGCTCATCGCCCGCGCCTACCGCGGCGATCTGGCCGAGGCGGTGCGCGCGATCCTGCCGCGTCTCGAGGGGCACTTCGCCTTCGCCGCCGTCCACGTCGCCGAGCCGTCGCGCATCGTCGCCACCCGCCGCGAGTGCCCGCTGGTGGTGGGCGTCGGCGAGGGCGAGCGCTTCGTGGCGTCCGCCATCCCCGCCTTCCTCTCCGAGACCCGCGACGTCGTCCTGATCGAGAACGACGAGGTCGTGTCCCTGGAGCCCGGCGGCCACACGATCTGGAACGGCTCCGAGGAGCCCCTGCCGCAGCGCGCCCCCGAGCGGGTCGGCTGGGACGAGGACGCGGCCGAGAAGGGCGGCTACGAGACCTTCATGCTGAAGGAGATCCACGAGCAGCCGAGCGCCCTCTGGGACACGATCGGCGACCGCCTGAAGGCCGACGGCACCGTCGTCCTCGAGGGCTTCGGCCTGGACGACGCGGCCCTGGCCCGGGTGGAGCGCATCCACATCGTGGCCTGCGGCACCTCGTACCACGCCGGCCTGGTGGGCCGGTACCTGATCGAGGACTGGGCGCGCGTGCCGGTGCACGTCGAGGTGGCCTCCGAGTACCGCTACCGCACCTGCCTCGCCGGCCCGGGCGACCTGGTGCTGGGCATCACCCAGAGCGGCGAGACGGCCGACACGCTGGCCGCGATGAGGGTGGCCCGCGAGCGCGGCGCCCACGTCGTGGCCGTGACCAACGTGATGGGCTCTCAGGCCACCCGCGACGCGGACGGCGTGCTCTACACGCGCGCCGGCCTCGAGATCGGCGTGGCCGCGACCAAGACGCACAACGCCCAGGTGATGGCCCTCTCCCTGCTGGCGCTGAAGCTCGGCCGCCTCAAGTGGGCGCTCACCGCGGTCGGCGCCGTCGAGCTGTCCGAGGAGCTGCGGCGCATCCCCGACCTGGTGGAGGCGTACCTGGCCTCGTCGGCGCCGGACGAGGTGATGCGCGTCGCGGCCGCCTACGCCCACCGGCCATTCTTCCTCTACCTCGGCCGCCACGTGGGCGTGCCGGTGTGCTTCGAGGGCGCGCTGAAGCTCAAGGAGATCAGCTACATCCCCACCGAGGCGTACCCCGCCGGGGAGATGAAGCACGGTCCCATCGCGCTGCTCGAGGAGGGCTCGCCGGTGGTGGTGGTGGCGACGGAGGGCCACGTGTTCGACAAGGTGGTCTCGAACATCCAGGAGGTGCGGGCGCGCGGGGCGCGGGTCATCGCCGTCGGCACCCAGGGCAACGCCGAGATCGCCCAGCACGCCGACGACGTCCTGTGGGCGCCGCGGACGCCGGCCCTGCTGTCGGCGATCACATCGAGCATCCCGTTGCAGCTGTTCGCCTACGGAATCGCACGGGAGCGCGGGCTGAATGTCGATCAGCCCCGCAACCTCGCCAAGACCGTAACCGTCGAGTAGAGGCTGAGGTATGGAGATCGCCGGGGTCGGCGTCGACGTGGTCGAGATCGATCGCTTCGCGACCGCCCTGACGCGCAGGCCGCGGCTGGAGGAACGCTGCTTCACCGAGGCCGAGGCCGCCTACTGCCGCTCGCGGCGCTTCCCTCCCCAGCACTTCGCCGCCCGCTTCGCGGCGAAGGAGGCGGTGGGCAAGGCGCTCGGCATCGGCATGACCCGGTGGCGCGAGGTGGAGGTGGTGCGGGGCCGCGGCGCGCCCACCATCGCGCTGCACGGACGCTACGCGCGGCGCGGCGAGGAGCTCGGCATCGTGCGCATCCACATCTCGCTCACCCACGGGCGCGACACCGCCGTGGCCTTCGCGGTGGCGGAGTGCTGAGAGGCTGATCCGGCGGGCGCGGCGTCTGCGAGGATTGCGGGCCGTGACCATCGCCAGCGCCGCCTCGCCGCCGCCCCTGCCGGGCTGCACGCCACTCTTCGACGCCGCCGCCATGCGCGAGGCGGATCGCCGCGCGAGCGACGACCACGCCATCCCCTCGATCATCCTGATGGAGCGGGCGGGGCTGGCATCGGCGCAGGCGATCGCGGCCGCGTTCCCGGGGGTGCGCGACGCGGTGGTGGTGGTCGGCCCGGGCAACAACGGCGGCGACGGGATGGTCGTCGCCCGGCATCTGGCGGAGGCCGGCGTGCGGGTGCGCGTGGCGGCGCCGGACGCGGCGGCGCCGCGGACGCCGGACGGCGCCACCATGACGGCCGTCGCCGCGTCGATCGGCCTCCCGGTCGCGCCCCTGCCCGCGGCGCCGGAGCCGGCGGGCACGCTGGTGGTGGACGCGGTGCTCGGCACCGGGGCGCGCGGAGCGCCCCGCGATGCGGCGCTGCGCGCGATCGAGTGGATCGGCGCCTGCGGCGGGCCGGTGGTGGCGCTCGACGTGCCGTCGGGGGTCGAGGCCGACAGCGGCCGGGTGCCGGGAGCGGCGGTGACGGCCGCCGCCACGGTCACCTACCACGGCGACATGGTGGGGCTGCGCGTCGCGCCCGGCTCGGCGCGCGCGGGCGCGGTCACGGTGGCCGACATCGGCATCCCGGCGGCGGTGACCCTCGAGCCGCGCGCCTGGCTGGTCGGGCCGGGAGCGGTCGCGGCCGTGCCGCCGAAGGGGCGCGGCGGCGACAAGTACGCGGCGGGCGCGGTGCTCGTGGTGGCGGGGTCCACCGGGCTCACCGGGGCGGCATGCCTCGCCGCGCGGGCCGGCCTGCGCGCCGGCGCGGGCCTCGTGGTGCTCGCCGCCCCGGCGGCGGTGCAGCCGCTGATCGCGGGCCAGCTCGTGGAGGTGATGGTCGCCCCGCTGCCCGACGAGCACGGCGCCCTCGGGCCGGGGAGCGTCGACGAGGCGGTGGCGCAGGCCCGCCGCGCGTCGGCGCTTGCCATCGGACCGGGTCTGGGTAGGGCGGCCGGCACGACCGAGGCGGTGCACGCCGTGCTCGAGCGGGTGGCGCTGCCTGCCGTGGTCGATGCCGACGCGCTCTGGCATCTGGGAGAGGACCCCGGCCGTCTCGCCCGTCGCGGCGCGCCCACCGTGATCACGCCGCACGCCGGCGAGGCCGCCCGCCTGCTGGGCGTCGACCGCGCCGAGGTGGAGGCCGCGCGCCTGGCGAGCGCGTCCGAGCTGGCGGCGCGCTCGGGAGCGGTGGTGGTGCTGAAGGGGCCCGGCACGATCGTGGCGACGCCGGCCGGCCGGCCGACGGTCGACGCCGGCGGCGGCCCCGCCCTGTCGTCGGCCGGAACCGGCGACGTGCTCACCGGCACCGTCGCGGCCCTGCTCTCCAAGGGGCTCGACCCGCCGGTCGCCGCCGCGGCGGCGGTCGCCGGCCACGCCCGGGCCGGTCGCCTGGCCGACCGGGGCGACGGCACCATCGCGTCGGACGTGCTGGAGGCCCTGCCCGAGGCGATGCGGCCGGAGGCCGGGTGAGCCGGCGGCGCGCCGAGGCGCGGGTCGATCTGGCGGCGATCCGCCACAACGCGGCGGTCCTCGCCGGCGCCGCCGGCCGGGCGCGCCTGATGGCCGTCGTGAAGGCCGACGCCTACGGCCACGGCGCGACCCCGGTCGCGCGGGCCGCCCTGGAGGGCGGGGCGGCGGCCCTCGCGGTGGCCACGGTGCACGAGGCGCGCGAGCTGCGCGACGGGGGCATCGAGGCGCCGGTGCTGGTGATGGGGCCGCTCGTCGACGACGAGTGGGCCGAGGCCGCCGAGGCGGAGGCCGAGGTCGCCGCGTGGACGCCGCAGGCGATCGCGGCCGCCGCGGCGGCCGGGGCGGCCGCGGGCCGGCGGCCGCGCGTGCACCTGAAGCTCGACACCGGCATGGGGCGCCTGGGCGCGCGGCCGGAGGACGTCGCCGCGCTCGCCGACGCGGCCGCCGCGGCGGAGGTCGAGGTCGTCGGGGTGATGACGCACTTCGCCTCGGCCGACGAGACCGAGGGCCCGAACGCCCCCTTCACGCGCGAGCAGACGATCCGCTTCCGCTCGGCGGGCGCGGCCCTGCGCGACCGCTTCCCCGGTGCGGCGCTGCACGCCGCCAACTCGGCCGCGACCCTGCGCGACCACGCCGCCGCGTTCGACATGGTGCGCTGCGGGATCGCGCTCTACGGCTGCTCGCCCTTCGGCGGCGATCCGGCCGACCACGACCTGCGGCCGGCGATGTCGCTCGTGTCGTACCTCGCCGCCGTCAAGACCGTCCGCTCGCGGGAGAGCGTGGGGTACGGCCGGACGTGGCGCGCCGCCCGCGGCAGCAACATCGGCTACGTGCCGGTGGGGTACGGCGACGGCTACACCCGCGCCTTCGGCGGCCGGGCGACCCTGCTCGTGGCCGGTCGCCGGGTGCCGGTGATCGGGGTGGTGTCGATGGACCAGCTGGCGGTCGACCTGGGTCCGGAGGGGGCGGAGCGGGTGGGTGACGAGGTGGTCCTGCTGGGCGCGCGCGGCGACGAGCGCATCACCGCCGAGGAGCTGGCGGAGCTGCGCGGCACGATCAACTACGAGGTGGTCTGCAACGTGGGCGGCCGGGTACCCCGCGTGCACGCCTGATGCCGGGCGACGCGATCCGCGCGATGGTGGCGCCGCTGGCGCCGCTGGGCCCGGGTCTGTGGGCCGTCGGGGGCGGGGTGCGCGACGCCCTGCTGGGCCGGCCGGTGGCCGACGTGGACGTCGCCATCGACGGCGACGCGGCCGCGGCGGCCGCCGCCCTGGCCCGCGCGCACGGCGCCGGCCGCTTCCGCCTGTCCCGGGCCTTCGGCGCCTGGCGGGTGAGCGGCGGATCCCTGCCCTTCCAGGTGGACATCACGCCGCTGCAGGGCGCGACCATCGAGGAGGACCTCGGCCGCCGCGATCTGACCGTCAACGCCATCGCCGTGCCCGTCGCCGAGGGGGCCGCGCCGGTCGATCCGCTGGGCGGACTCGCCGACCTCCGCTCGCGCACGCTCCGCATGGCGGGCGACGGGGCCTTCGCCGCCGATCCGGTGCGCCTGCTGCGGGTCGCCCGGCTGGCCGAGCAGCTCGGCTTCGGCGTCGATGCGGCCACCGCCGCCCGCGCCCGCCGCGACGCGCCGCGGGTGTGGGAGGCCCCGCCGGAGAGGCTCGCCGACGAGCTGGGGCGGATCGCGTCGCTGCCGCGCGCCGACCGCGCCCTCGCGGGCCTCGACGCCCTCGGCGCCCTGGGCGCGCTGGTGCCCGAGCTGGAGGACTGCCGCGGCGTGGAGCAGAGCCCCTACCACCACAAGGACGTGCTGGGCCACATCCTCGAGGTGGTCGAGCACGCCGCCGAGCTGGCCCTCGATCCGGAGCCGGTGTTCCGCTCGAGGGCGCCGCGGGTGCGCGCGCTGCTCGAGCAGCCGCTCGCCGACGACCTCACCCGCGGGGCCGGCCTGATGCTGGGAGCCCTGCTGCACGACATGGCGAAGGCGGCGACGCGCGCGGTCACGCCCGAGGGCCGGATCACCTTCATGGGGCACGACCGGGTGGGCGCCGAGATGGCCGACGCCCTGATGCGGCGGCTGCGCACCTCCACCCGCCTGCGCGAGACCGTGGCCCGGCAGGTGCGCTGGCACCTGCCGCTGGGGTTCATGGTCCACCGCACGCCGCTGTCGCTGCGCCAGATCGACGGCTACCTGCGCCTCACCGCCCCGAGCGAGGTCGAGATCATGGTGCTCTCGGCCGCCGACCGGCTGGCCACCCGCGGGCCGCGGACGTCGCCGTCGGCGATCACCCGCCACCTCGTCCTGGCGCGCGAGGTGATGGACGTCCACCTCACCCTGGTCGACCGGGGCCCGCAGCGGCCCCTGCTGGCGGGCGACGAGATGGCCGAGCTGCTGGGGCGCGAGCCCGGCCCGTGGCTCGCGCGGCTGGTGGAGGCCCTGCGCGTCGAGCAGCTGGTGGGCGCGGTCAGGACGCGCGAACAGGCCTGCAAATTCGCGCTTCTCTGGGGAGCCGATCCTCACAACGCTACGGATCAGGAGCATTCGTGAAAAAACCGACCCGCGGTTGTGCCAGATACGCAACTAATTTAGGCTCGCCCGCGTGCCATGACCCCCCGGCCACGTGCCGTACCCAACCGGGAGGACCCCTTATATGCGCAACGGGACCCTGCGCGCCGGAGCAGGCGCGCTCATCGCCGGCGTGGTCGTCGCCCTCAGCACCGGGACGGCGTCCGCGGCGCAGGACTGCAAGCCCGCGCTCTCCCCGGCGGACGAGGCGGCGCTCACCACGCTGATCAACAAGCAGCGGAGCGCCGAGGGGGTCTCGAAGGCGTCGAAGGACGCCGGACTGCGCAAGGCGGGTCGCACCAAGAGCCTCGCCATGGCCAAGGGGGCGCGCTTCGCCCACGGCGCGGGCCTCCCGATACCGCCCGGCCGCGCCGGCGCCCAGAACATCGCGATGGCGCCCACCACCGTCCAGGCGTTCCAGGCGATGCTCAACAGCCCGCCCCACCGGCGCAACATGCTCTCGCGCACCTACCGCTACCTCGGCATCGGGGTGGCGCGCAGCTGCGACGGCACGCTCTACTTCACCGTCAACCTGATGAGCCCGCCGGCCTCCTGAGGGGCCGGGCGCCCGCCGGCGGCGGAGCGGTGTAGGGTCGCCGGGTGGTCCGGCTGACCCGCATCTACACCCGCCTCGGCGACGGCGGCGACACGCACCTGGGCGACATGAGCCGGGTGCGCAAGACCAGCCCGCGCGTGGTCGCCTACGGCGACGTGGACGAGCTCAACGCGACGATCGGCGTCGCCCGCGTCCAGGGGCAGGGGCTCTCGGAGCACGTGGACGGCTGGCTGGCGCTGATCCAGAACGACCTGTTCGACCTCGGCGCCGATCTGTGCGTGCCGGAGGCGCCGCCGGGCGGGGGCGGGGAGGGGCGCGCTCCGCTGCGCGTGACGGCCGAGCAGGTGGCGCGCCTCGAGGCCTGGTGCGACGAGGTCAACGAGGGCCTCACGCCGCTCACCAGCTTCGTGCTGCCCGCCGGCACCCCGGCGGCCGCCGCCCTGCACCACGCCCGGGCGGTGTGCCGGCGCGCCGAGCGCGCCGCGGTGGCGCTGGCCGACGCGGAGCCGGTCAACGCCCAGGCCGTCGCCTACCTCAACCGGCTGTCGGACCTGCTGTTCATCCTGGCGCGCGCGGCGAACGCGCGCGTCGGCGACGTGCTGTGGACGCCGGGGGGCGGCACGGCCGACGCCGGCTGACGGGCTCCGGGCGGACGGTGGGTCTCAGGCGAGGGCGAACGTGACGGTGCGCCGCTCGGGATCGGCTCCCCGCAGCACCACCGTGACCGCCGTCCCCGGCTCGGGTCCGGGCTCCTTCAGCGTCGCCATGACCGCCGGGTCGGCGATCTGCACCACCGGGCGCCCGTCGCGGGCGTCCACCACCACCGCCGCGAAGCGCTCGCCCACCCGGCCGGCGAGCAGGGCCGCCTCGACGTAGTCGACCGCGGCGCGCTCGGCGCCGCGCTCCCGCGAGGTCGTGGCGCGCATCACCTCGGGCAGCGCGTCGAGGGCGTCGAGCGCCCAGGCCGGCGCGGCGCCGCCGGCCGACAGCGCGACCACGATCTCGTTGGCGAAGCGGTCGACCAGGCGGCGCAGCGGGGCGGTGACGTGGGCGTAGGTCGCCGCGATCGCCCCGTGGGCCGGCGGCGCCCCGCCGTCCGAGGCCCGCCAGACCGTGTAGTCGGCGCCGCCGAGGGTGCGCGCGGCGCGCAGGGCGAAGGCGGCGTCGCCGGGCCGGGAGGGGTCGAGGGAGCGGATCACGTCGGCGTAGCTCCGGCCGGGCTCCCAGCGCACGCCGAGGGCCGCCGCCCCGCGACGGAGCACCTCCAGGCTCTTCTCCTCCGGGGGCGGCATGGTGCGGAAGATGCCGACCCCGCCGCGCTCCATTATCCCCGCCGCGCAGATGCCCGCCAGCAGCGAGATCTGGGCGTTCCAGTCCTCCAGCGGCAGGGTGGCCTCGTAGCGCAGGACGTAGCCGTCGCCGTCGCGGGCGACGACCTGGGCCGGCAGGTTGAGGCTCACGCCGCCGCGCTCGGTCTCGCGCTCGAGGCGCCGCAGGCCCACCTCGCGCACCAGCATCAGCGACGGCGCCGCCGAGCCGTCGTCGATCGCCGCCTGGGCCTCGGGGTACGAGAGCGCGGCGCGGTTGCGCACCAGGGCGCGCTCGAGCCGGGCGGCGGTCGGCTCTCCGCGGCCGTCGAGGTCGATGGTCCACAGGAGGGCGGCGCGGTCCTCGCCGGGCAGCAGGCTCGCGGCCCCCTCGGAGAGCACCATGGGGTGCAGCGGCGTGCGCTCGTCCGGCAGGTACACCGTCACGCCGCGGGCGCGCGCCTCGGCGTCGAGGGCGCCGCCGGGCTCCACCATCGCGGCCACGTCGGCGATGGCGTAGCTCACGCGGTGCCCGCCGCCGTCGAGCGGGGCGACGTGGAGGGCCTGGTCGAGGTCGCGCGAGCCGGCGGGGTCGATGCTCACCAGCTCCAGGTCGCGGCGGTCGATCGGCGCGCCCCCCGGCGGCCGCGGGCCGCGGGCCGCCGCGGCCGCCGCCTCGCCCTCGGCCGCCGGGTCGAAGCTCGCGGGGATGCGCTGCTCGGCGCGGATGCGGTCGAAGCCGGGCGCCAGGTCGGCCGCCGTCGGCGCGATGCGCAGGATGCGGGCCGGCACCGCCCCCTACCGGCCGCTCGCGCTGAAGTGCTGGTAGTCCTTGTCGCCGCTCCAGCGGCCGCCCCAGCCCCAGCCCGCGGCGTCGAAGGCCCGCACCAGGACGCGGCCCTCGACGGCCATGCCCTTCCGGTACGGGGTCCGGCTCACGTAGGGCACGCTGGCGCGGTGCGAGGTGCGCCCGCCGGACACGTACGGGTTCTCGATCGGGTTGACGTCGATCGCCCGGCCGCCGGCGTGCTCCGACCAGCGCGTCGTTCCGTCGACGTAGCGGCAGTTGAAGGCGGAGGTGTTGTCGGCCTCGATGCTCCGGAAGTCGCTGCCGCCGTAGGCCTGGATGGGCCGCATCCGGCGGATGGGGAAGCGGGCCTCGTAGAGGGCGCGGAAGACCGTCACCACCTGCCCGGCCACCGAGTTGTGCACGACCAGCGCCCCGCGGCGCGGCCGGCCCCGGAAGTCGATGTAGGGCAGGCTCACGTGGCGGAGCTGCGACAGCGCCACCGGGCAGCCCGGCCGCCACACCGACGGCGTCATCGCCGCCCGCTCGGCGGGGCTGACGGCGCGCACCACGGCGCGGAAGGGGGGAGGGGCGGCCGCCGCCGTCGCCGCGGCGACCAGCAGCAGGCAGGCGGCGAGCGCGGCGAGCGCTCCCGCCGCTGTGCGATGCCGGGTCATCACCGGCACCGTATCGGGCGGCGCCCTACGGAGGCGCCGCGCCGGGTGCCGCGGCCCCGCGCCGGGCGTCGATCGCCAGCTTCAGCACCGTCGCCCCGATGATGAGGCAGCCCGCGGCGATCGCCGCCGGGCCGGGCACCTCGTCGTGGAAGGCCCAGGCCCACACCGGTGACAGGGCCGGCTCGGCCAGCAGCAGCAGCGAGGCCTCGAAGGCCGGCACGCCGCGCAGGCCGCCGGTCAGGAGCAGGTAGGCGAGCCCGATCTGCACCACGCCGAGGTAGGCGATCAGCAGCAGGTCCCGGCCGCCGGCGCCGAGCGGCAGCGCGAACGGCAGGCAGGCGGCGAAGGCGATCAGGTTGCCGGCCAGCACCGCGGCGAGCGGGGCCGACTGCGGCGCGGGGCCGCGCGCCGCGCCGCGCAGCCCCCACAGGGTCGCGGCCCAGGTGGCTCCCGAGGCGACGGCCAGGGCGTTGCCCAGCTCGGGGCGGGGCGCGGTGGCGAGCGGGTCGCCCGGCTCCCCCAGGAAGAGGGCGAGGCCGGCCGCCAGCACCACCATCACCAGCGCGTCGGCGACGCGCGGGCGGGCCCGCAGCGCGATGAGCGCGGCGACCAGCAGGTAGAGCGGGGCCGTGCTCTGCAGCAGGATCGCGTTGGCGGCGGTGGTCGCGCGGTTGGCGAGCACGAACAGGACCACCGTCGCGGCGTAGGCCGCGCCGACCATCCAGGTGCGCGCCGTCCATCCGCGCCGCGCCCGCGGCAGCAATCCGGCCACGGCGGCGGCGGCCACTCCGGAGCGCAGCGAGGCGATCTCCATCCCGCCCCGGAACCCCTCCAGCGAGACGCCCTTGATCGCGGCTCCGCCGGTGGAGAAGAGCGCGGCCGCGCCCACCACCTGCAGACCCGCGAGCCTCACGCCGCGGACCGCGCTACGGGCGGACGGCCCCCACGTAGGAGCTGGAGTAGTAGCCGCTCAGGCTCGACACCTTCACGAAGTCGCCGGTGTGCGGAGCGTGCACGAAGCTGCCGCCGCCGATGTAGATGCCCATGTGGCTGAGGCCGTTGAAGAAGACGAGGTCCCCCACCTGCAGCTGGTCCGAGGGCACCTTGGGGAAGGCGGCCCAGATCGCGCCGGTGTAGTGCGGCACGCTCTTGCCGATCTGGGCGTAGGCCCAGGAGGCGAGGCCGCTGCAGTCGAAGCCGCTGGGGGACGCGCCACCCCACACGTACGGGACGCCGAGCTGGCTCATGGCGGCCGAGGCCGCCGCGGCGTTGCCGCTGCCGCTGGGCAGGGCGGGCGCCGACTGGGCCGCCGGTTCGGCCGCCGGGCTGGACGACTCGGGGGCGCTGGTCGCGGCGGGCGCGCCGGCCGTGTTCTGCTGGAGGGCGGCGGCCTGCGCGGCGGCGGTGCGCCGGGCGGCGGCGGCCGCGGCGGCCTGGCGCTGCTGCTCCTCCTGGATGAGCTGCCGCAGCTCGCCCTTGGTGTTGTCGAGGACCTGCTGGCGCTGGGCGAGGAGGGCCTCGACGCGCTGCTTCTGGGCGGCCCGGGCGGCGACCTGGTCCTCGGCGGTCTGCTCGTCCTTCTTGAGCTGGACCTCGAGATCCTTCAGGCGGTCCTGGTTCGCCTTGAGCCCGTCCACCACCGAGGCGTCCTGCTGGCCGACGCGGTCGAGCAGGTCGAGCTGGTCGGCGGCCTCGGTGATGCTGCCGCTCGATACCAGCACCTCGGCGAGCGTGGGGTCGGGGGTGGTGTAGAGCTTGCGGAGCCGCTCGCCCAGGATCGCCCGCGACTTGTCCAGGTTCTTCTTGGTGGTCACCTGGTCGGCCCGGTTCTGCTTGATGCGGCCCTGGACCTGGTCGAGCTCGTAGACGGCGCCGTTGTACGCCTCGCTCGCCGCCCCCACCTGGGCGTCGATGTCGGCGAGCTCGGCGTTGATCCGCGCGACCTCTGCCTTCTTGGCCTCGATCGCCGCCGGTTCAGTGGTTGCGATCGACGCTCCGAACGCAAGGATCGCGAGGAGCGTGAGCGCAGCGGTACCGAGAGCGAGAGGATGACGCGGGCGTCTCAGAAAGCGGAGTCTCCTGCGTGCGTGAGAGAGTACGGGGAGCCCGGAAGGCCCCAGCCGATTGGCGCACGCTACACCAGAACGCGGACGACGCAAATACCCATATCGGTCGTCGACGATGTTCGTAACCGGTGCCCGCGGGCGTTGATGGCGTCCGCCGAGAGGGCCATTATGCGCGGGTGCGCGCCTTCCGCTCGCTCGTCCTTTGCCTGCTCGCGTTGGCATTCCTGGGCGTTTCCGCCGCAGCATCGGCCCCTTCTCCGTCGGCCTCGGCGTCCGGTTATGGAGCGCTGCTCCCGGGGGGCAACTTCGGCGGCGTGACGGCGACACCTGCCCATCCGGAGCGCTCGTCGAACATCGGCGGCCTGCGGCCGGCGGGCGGCGGGCACCTCGGCAGCGTCCAGGTGGACGTTTCGGCGTCGGTGAAGGGGACGGACGGCACGGCGTCCGGCACGATCGCGGCCTCCGGCCTCACCCTGCTCGACGGCCGCGTCGCGATCGGATCGCTGCGCATCGGCGGCACCGTCACCGCCACGCCGGCGGGCCCGACGGTGAGCCTCAGCGAGGCGTCGGCGAGCGGGGTGACGGTCGACGGCCAGGCCGTGGCCGTCGGGCCGGGGTCCCGCGTCGACGTGTCGGGTATCGGCACGCTGGTGTTCCTCGAGCACGTGGAGGACGGCTCCGGCGGCTTCCGGGCGAACGGGCTGCGCCTCGAGGTCACCGACCCGCAGGCCGCCTCGGTGGTGGGCAGCCCCTTCGTGCTGGGCCACCTCGACCTGTCGGCGGCCGCCGGCGAGGCGGCGCCGCTGCCGTCTCCGTCGCCGTCGCGGACCTCCACCGAGCCGACCGACGTGGAGCGGGCGCCCGCGGGCTCGGAGCCGGCGACGACCGGATCGTCCACCGTGACGGCGCCGCCGGCGGCGCCGGAGGCGCCCGTCGCCGAGCCGCTGCCGTCGACGCCGACGTTCGGCCTGCCGCGCCAGGCCGCTCCCGAGGTGAGCGTGCCGAAGGACGCGACGTACGTGTTCCCGGTGTTCGGCGACGTCAGCTTCAGCGACGACTACGGCGCTCCCCGCGCGGGCACCGGCTGGCACCACGGCAACGACCTCTTCGCCGACCGCGGCACGCCGGTGGTCGCCGTCGCCGACGGCACCCTGTCGAAGGTGGGGGTGAACACGCTGGGCGGAAACCGCCTGTGGCTCACCGACGAGGCGGGGAACCAGTACTACTACGCCCACCTGTCCGCCTACGCGCCCGCCTCGGTGGAGGGAGCCCGCGTGCGCAAGGGGCAGGTGATCGCGTTCGTCGGCAACACCGGCCAGGCCATCACCACCCCGCCGCACCTGCACTTCGAGATCCACCCGGGCGGCGGCGACAGCGTCGATCCCTACCCGTACCTCATGGCCTGGCAGCGGGGCTCCACGATTCCCCTGGCCTACCGCCAGGCGGCCGCGTCGCCGTCGCCGGTGCCGGCCGTGGGGGCGGTGCTGGTGGACGGCACCCCCGAGCGCGACGTGTCCCCGGCCCCCGACCCGAGCGTGGCGATTCCCGTCGGGTAGTGGGTCTGAGGGGGCGCCCTCCCGTCGTGGGACGGGGGAGGGACGCGGCGAGGCGCCGACGGGCGAGAGCCCGGTGCCGTGCGGCGATCTGTCGGCGTCCGTCGGGTGGTTGGCCAATTGGCCGCGCCAGTCGCGGCCAATTGGCCAAACGCGATCCCGGACGCGTCATCCGGGAGCCGCCCATGGGTGGGTTCGGGCCCGCGATCCATTTCGACGCCGGACGGAGAGGATGCGGCTGGCCCGGCACATCGCCGTGACCGTTCCTCGACGGATGCGCGGCTCTCGCGGGGTTCGCCGGCCGGCGAACGGCCGATCGTCGCGCGGAGTGCGCCGACTGTGTGACGGCGTCGCGACGGCGCCGGTGCGGTTCGCGACAGCCCCGGGGCCGGTCCGCGCCCCGTCAGCGGCGGTCACGGCGACAGCGGTGCCGTGGGGTCGCCTCCGGCCGTTCCGCTCCGCCCGCGCCAATTGGCCGCGTCCGTCGCGGCCAATTGGCACTTCCTACCGTCCGCGGGGGCGGGAGGAGGCTCGCGGCGACCGTGCCGCGGGAGCGCTCAGTCGAGGCGCGGAAGGGCTCGGGCGGCGGAGTCGATGTCCGCCCAGGGGTCGCCGACCTCGCCCAGCCGGGCGGGGACGGTGGCGAGCGTCCAGCGCCGCGGGTGAAGGCGGGGGTCGTCGAGCTCGTCCCAGGCGATCGGCGTGGCGACCGGGGCGCCTGGGAGCGCGCGCACCGCGTACGGCGCCACCGTGGTCTGGGAGTAGGTGTTGCGGGCGACGTCGACCAGGATGCGGCCGCCGCGGCCGGCCTTGCGCCAGGCGGTGGTGAGCGTGTCGGGCCGCCGGGCGGCGACGAGCTCCGCGATGGCGCCGGCGACGGCGCGCACGTCGTCGGCGTCGCGGCCGCGCCGGATCGGCGCCACCACGTGCAGGCCCCGCGAGCCGGAGGTCTTCGCGAACGGCGTCAGGCCCAGCTCGCGCAGCACATCACCGGTGGCCCTCGCCCCGGCGACGACGGCGGGCCAGTGGGCGTCCGGATCCTCATCCGGCGGGTCCAGGTCGAAGATGATCCGGTCCGGGCGCTCCACCCGGTCGGCGCGGCCGGCCCAGGCGTGCGGGGTCACGCAGTTGAGCTGGGCGAGGGCGACGCACACCTGCGCCCCGCCCACGGCGTGCCTCACCGTGCCGCCGCGCCCCCGCCGCCGCACCTCCACGCTGCGCACCCATCCCGGCAGCCCCCTCGGCATCTCCTGCTGGACCACGACGTCGCGGTCGATGCCCGCGTTCCAGCGCCACACGTTGAGCGGCCGGTCCTGGATGTGCGTCCTCATCGGCCGCTCGACGGCGGCGTAGTACTCCGCCAGGTCGCGCTTCGTGATCCCGTCGGCGGGGAAGAGCAGCTTGTCCGGGTTGGTGAGCCGGATGCGCCGCCGCCCGGCGCGGATCGTCGTCTCCGACGCGGCCATGCGCCGAGACTAGGCGCTACGGCGTCGGGCGCGCCACCTCCCGGGCGCGGCTATCGGATCTGGTCCACCCGCTCGACGATCGCCTCGGCGAGCGGCGGCAGCGCGCCGGCCTCGCGCGCGACCCAGCGCGCGGCGACCATTCCGGCGGGGAAGACGAGGATCGCCCCGGGCTCGCCGTGGATCGCGAGGTCCGTCCCGTGCTCGTCGGTCGCGATGACCCACCGAAGCCCGCAGCGGAGGCGGATGTGCTCGCCGAGGCCCACGCCGATGCGGTTGATCAGGTCGTTCGGGTCGCCGCGCGCCGCATCGCCGGCCGCCGACCACTCCGCCAGGCGCGCGTCGAACAACGCCCCGAGGCCCGCCAGGTCGTGCGGGGCGATCCCGTCCGCGACCAGCGCGGCGAGGTGCCCGTCCACCCAGGCGCGCTCGGCCTCGCTGAGCGCCGCGATCCGGGGCCCGGTGGGCGTCGTCGCGTCGTCGGGAGTCATCGCCGCGTCAGGCCGAGAAGCTGTCCCCGCAGGAGCAGGTGCCGGTGGCGTTCGGGTTGTTGATCCGGAAGCCGCGCCGCAGCAGGCCCGACTCGTAGTCGATCACCGACCCGGTGACGTGGATCGCGCTCTTCAGGTCCATCAGCATGGTCACGCCGTTCGACACGACCTCGCGGTCGGTCGGGCCGGCGCTCTCGCCGGGGTTCAGCAGGTCGAGCTTGTACTCCAGGCCCGAGCAGCCGCCGGCCAGGATGCGCAGCCGCACGCCCTCGGGGCGTCCGCGCTCGGAGGCCTGCCGGCGGATGTAGTCGGCGGCGGCGGGGGAGATGGTGACGAAGGCCTCGCCGCTCTGCTCGGCGCGCTTGCGCTCGCGCGCCCGCGCCCGCGCGGCGGCCTTCTTCTCCTCCAGCGTCATCGGCACGGTGGGGGTCGCGGTATCAGCCATAGCCCATCACCTTCATCAGGAAGCGTCCCTCGTCGGTCATCGCGTCCGGCGACCACGGCGGGTCCCACACCCAGTTGACCTCGACCCCGGTGACCCCGGGCAGCGGCTCCAGGGCCGCGCGCGAGTCCTCCAGGATCTTCTCGGTGAGCGGGCAGCCCATCGAGGTGAGCGTCATATCCAGCGTGACCCGGCCGTCGTCGGCGACGTTGACGTCGTAGAGCAGGCCGAGATCGACCACGTTGACGCCGAGCTCCGGATCCTCCACCTGCTTCATCGCGCTGCGGATGTCGTCCTCGCTGGCCACGTCACCCCCCGTTCCCGTTGCCACGATAGGTCTGGATCGCGTCTTTGGCGGCCATCCACCCGAGCAGCGCGCACTTCACGCGCACCGGGTACTTGGCCACCCCCTCCAGGGCGATCGCGTCGCCCAGGCGGTCCTCGTCGCCCGCCTCCTTGCCGTGCATCATCAGGCGGAAGTGCTCGATCAGCTCGAGGCCCTCGTCGAGGCTGCGCCCGGTGAGCGCGACGCTCATCATCGACACCGACGCCTGCGAGATCGAGCAGCCCTGCCCGGTGTGGCGCACGTCGGTGACCCGGCCGTCCTCGTCGATGGCCAGCTCCAGGTGCACCTCGTCGCCGCACAGCGGGTTCGTCTGATCGACCGCCACGCTCGGCGCGTCCAGCGACCCCTCGCCGCGCTTGCGGCGGTAGTGGTCGAGGATCAGCTCCTGGTAGAGGTCGTCGAGCCCGCCCACCTGCCCCCCGTCAGTGCCGCGCCAGGGCGACCCGGGCGGAGGCCAGGGCGCGCACCAGCACGTCGAAGTCGTCGGTGGAATTGTAGAGATAGGCGCTCGCGCGGGCCGTCGCCCCCACCCCCAGCACCCGCATCAGGGGCTTGGCGCAGTGGTGGCCGGCGCGGATGCAGACGCCCTCCTGGTCGACGAGTTGGGCGATGTCGTGCGGGTGCAGGTCGGGCAGGCTGAACGAGATGGCCGCGCCGCGCCGGGCCGGGTCGCGCGGGCCGTAGATCGTGATGTCCGGAACATCGGAGAGGGCCTCGAGCGCGTACGAGACCACCTCGACCTCGTGCGCCCGGATCGCGTCGAGCCCGACGGCGGCCAGGTAGTCGGCGGCCGCGCCCAGGCCGATCGCCTCGGCGATCGGCGGGGTCCCGGCCTCGAACTTCCAGGGCAGATCGGCCCAGGTGGAGCCGTCCGTGCTGACGTTGGAGATCATCTCGCCGCCGCCGAGGAACGGGCCCATCGCGTCGAGGATCTCGGGCTTGCCCACCAGGACGCCGATGCCCGTCGGCCCCAGCATCTTGTGGCCGGTGAAGGCGTAGAAGTCGGCGTCGAGGGCGGCGGTGTCGACCGGCATGTGCGGCACCGCCTGCGATCCGTCCACGACCACCAGCGCGCCGTGGCGCCGCGCGAGCGCGACGATCTCGGCGACCGGGTTGATGGTGCCCAGCACGTTGCTGGCATGGGCCACCGCCACCACCCGCGTGCGCTCCGAGAGCAGGCCCTCGAAGGCCTCCAGGTCGAGCTCGCCCTCGGGGGTGAGCGGCGCGAAGCGCACCGTCGCGCCGGTGATCTCGGCGACGATCTGCCAGGGCACGATGTTCGAGTGGTGCTCCATCTCGGTGATGAGCACCTCGTCGCCGGCGCGCAGCTCGCGGACGCCCCACGACCACGCCACCAGGTTGATCGCCTCGCTGGCATTCTTGGTGAGGACGGTCCCCTCACGGGGGCTGTTGACCAGCCGCGCCACGGCGTCGCGGCCGGCCTCGTAGCGCTCGGTGGCCTCGGCGGCCAGCTCGTAGACGCCGCGGTGCACGTTGGCGTTGGTCTCGCGGTAGTACGCCTCCATCGCGTCCAGCACCGCGGTCGGCTTCTGCGCCGTCGCCGCCGAGTCGAGGTAGGTGAGCGGCTTCCCGTGGACCTGCCGCGACAGGATCGGGAAGTCGGCCCGAAGCGCCGCGACGTCGATTCCCCCCGCGGCGCCCACGCTCAGCTCGCTCCGGCGGGGGCGGCGGCCTCCTCGGCCGCCCCGAACTCGACGTAGCCGTGCTCCTCGAGGTGCTCCGCCAGCTCCGGCCCGCCGGTGCGGGCGATGCGGCCCTCGAACATCACGTGCACCACGTCCGGCGTGATGTAGCGCAGGATCCGCGTGTAGTGGGTGATGATCAGGACGCCCAGGTTCGGGCCGCGCATCGTGTTGACGCCCTCCGACACCACGCGCAGGGCGTCCACGTCGAGGCCGGAGTCGGTCTCGTCGAGGACGGCGAACTTCGGCTCGAGCATCGCCATCTGGAGGATCTCGTGGCGCTTCTTCTCGCCGCCCGAGAAGCCCTCGTTGAGGTAGCGGTCGGCGAAGGCCCGGTCGAAGCCCAGCAGCTTCGACTTCTCGTCGAACAGCTTGATGAAGTCGCGCGGGGAGATCTCCTCGCCGCGGATCGCGTTGAGCGACGTGCGCAGGAAGTTCATCACCGAGACGCCGGGCACCTCGACCGGGTACTGCATGGCGAGGAAGAGCCCCAGGCGGGCGCGCTCGTCGGCCTCCATCTCGGCGATGTCCTCGCCGTCGAAGATCGCCGATCCGCCGGTGATCTCGTAGCGCGGGTGGCCCGCCAGCGCGTACGCCAGCGTGCTCTTGCCCGAGCCGTTCGGGCCCATCAGGGCGTGGACCTCGCCCTGGGGGACCTCGAGGTCGACGCCCCGGAGGATCGGCGTTCCCTCGACGGCCACCTCGAGGCCGGAGATCTTCAGGATGGGGTCGGCAGCCACGGGTCTCCTCAGCGAATCAGTGGGTGTGCATGGCTCGGCGTGGGGTCGAGCAGGACGCGGCCGTCCCGGACCTCGACGTCGAACGTCGGAAGGGGGCGCGACGCGGGCGGCGTCAGGGCGTCGCCCGAGCGCAGCGAGAACAGGGCGCCATGCCGCGGGCACTCGATCGTGTCGCCCTCCACCCAGCCGCCGGAGAGAGACTCCAGGGCGTGGGTGCAGATGTCGTGGACGGCGAGGATCTCGCCGTCCACGTTGACGATGCACACCGGCACGTCGTCGATCGTCACCAGGTGCGGCTCGCCGGGGGCGAGGTCCGCGACGGCGGCCACGTCCACGGGCGCGCTCATCGGGCGGCGGCGGTCACGACAGCTTCCGCTCCACGGCCGCCTCGAGCTCGCTGCGCAGCTCCTCCAGGCTCACGTGCTCCAGCACCTCCTGCAGGAAGCCCATCACGATCAGGCGCTTGGCCTGGGCCTCGGGCACGCCGCGCGAGCGCAGGTAGAAGAGGTGCTCGTCGTCCACCCGGCCGACGGCCCCGGCGTGCGAGCAGCGCACCTCGGCGGTCTCGATCTCGAGGAACGGGATCGTGTCGGCGCGGGCGCCGTCGTTCAGCACCAGGTTGCGGTTGGTCTGGTAGGCGTCGGTGCCCGGGGCGCCCGGGGGCACCACCAGGTTGCCGAAGAAGACCGTGTGCGCCTGGTCCTGGATCGCGCCCTTGTAGAGCAGGTTCGAGTAGGCCTGCGGCGCCTCGTGGCGCGCGATCACCCGGTGCTCGAAGTGCTGCTCGCCGCCGGCGAAGTAGAGGCCGAGGGCGCGCGCGTCCGCACCGGGACCGGCGCAGACGAGGGTCGGCTCCACCCGCACCACGTCGCCGCCCAGCGTGACGACGACCGAGCGCAGCTTGGCGTCGCGCTCGACGCGGCCGCGCAGCACCGCGTGGTGGCGCACGCCGGCGCCCCAGCCGATCACCGAGACGTGCTCCAGCTCGGCGCCCTGGCCGACGTACAGCTCGACCACCGACGAGGCGTTGACGGGGGAGGGGAAGTCGGGCGAGCGGTAGCGGTCGATGATCGTCGCCCGCGCGCCGTCCTCGACGATCACGAGGGTGCGCCCGAAGACCCGGCCGGTCGCGCCGGTGGCGGACAGGATCGCCTCGACCGGCAGCTCCACCTCGACCCCGCGCGGAACGTGGACGAAGAGGCCGCCGTCCCAGCGGGCGGCGTTCAGGGCGCCCGGCCTGTCGTCGAAGCCGACCAGCCCGTAGAGGCGCTCGCGCACCAGGTCCTCGTGCTCGGCGAGCGCGGTCCCCAGATCGGCGACGACGACGCCGTCCGGCACGTCGAGCCCCTCGACCGGCGCCGACGCGCCGTCGGCGAGGCGCAGGCGACCGGCCCGCAGGCCCATGTCGACCTCCGCGGCCGCGTCGCCGCCGGGGGCCTGGGGCTCCGCGTCCCCCAGCGCGAGGTCGGTCGGCGGCGTGAAGCGCCACTCCTCCTCGCGCCCCGTGAGGGCGGGGAGGGTGGCGAGGTTCTCGGTCGCGGCCGCGCGGGCCTCCTCGGGCCAGCTAGCCAATCGAGCCCTCCATCTGAAGCTCGATGAGCCGGTTCAGCTCGACGGCGTACTCCATCGGCAGCTCCTTCGCGATCGGCTCGATGAAGCCGCGCACGATCATCGCCATCGCCTCCTCCTCGGAGAGCCCGCGGCTCATGAGGTAGAAGATCTGGTCGTCGCCCACCTTGGAGACCGTGGCCTCGTGGCCGATGGAGGAGTCCTCCTCCTGGATGTCCATGTAGGGGTAGGTGTCCGAGCGGCTGTCCTCGTCGAGCAGCAGCGCGTCGCACACCACCGAGGCCTTCGAGCGCTTCGCCCCCGGCTCGACCCGCACCAGCCCGCGGTAGCTGGTGCGCCCGCCGCCCTTGGAGATCGACTTCGACACGATGGTCGAGGAGGTGTCGGGCGCGACGTGCACCATCTTGGCGCCGGCGTCCTGGTGCATGTCCTCGCTGGCCATGGCCACCGACAGCACCTCGCCGCGCGCGCCGCGGCCGGTCATCCAGACGGCCGGGTACTTCATCGTGACCTTGGATCCCAGGTTGCCGTCGACCCACTCCATGGTGGCGTTCGCCTCGGCGACGGCCCGCTTGGTGACCAGGTTGTAGACGTTGGTCGACCAGTTCTGGATCGTCGTGTAGCGGCAGCGCGCGCCCTCCTTGACGATGATCTCCACCACCGCGGAGTGCAGCGAGTCGGTGGTGTAGATCGGCGCGGTGCAGCCCTCGACGTAGTGCACGAACGAGCCGGGCTCGCAGATGATCAGCGTCCGCTCGAACTGGCCCATGTTCTCGGCGTTGATGCGGAAGTAGGCCTGCAGCGGGACCTCCACCTCGACGCCCTCGGGCACCCAGATGAACGAGCCGCCCGACCAGACGGCCGAGTTGAGCGCGGCCAGCTTGTTGTCGCCCGGGGGGATCACCGTCGCCCAGTGCTTCCTGAAGAGCTCCTCGTGCTCGCGCAGGGCGGTGTCGGTGTCGCAGAAGATGACGCCCTTCTTCTCGAGGTCCTCGCGGATCGAGTGGTAGACGACCTCGCTCTCGTACTGGGCGCTGACGCCGGAGAGGTACTTCTGCTCGGCCTCGGGGATGCCCAGCCGGTCGAAGGTGTTCTTGATGTCCTCGGGGACCTCGTTCCAGTCGGTGCTCTGCTTCTCCGACGAGCGGATGAAGTAGAAGATGTTCTGGAAGTCGATCTCGCTGAGGTCGGCGCCCCAGTCGGGCAGGGGCTTGCGGTCGAAGATCTCGAGCGCGCGGAGACGGAACTTCGTCATCCACTCGGGCTCGCTCTTCAGGAAGGAGATCTCGCGCACGATGTCCGGGTTCAGCCCGCGCTTCGGCTCGAACACGTAGTTCGCCGGATCGTGCCAGCCGAACTTGTACTGGCCGAGATCGATGTCGGGCGGCTTGACTGTGGACATGGGCTCTCCCCGTCGCTCTGTCGCGAACGCCTCTAAAGGATACGCTCGTTACCGGAACGAGTGAAGCACCGGCATGCCGGTGCCGTGGGCGACACCCGTCCCATTTCGGCAGTTCAGGACACAGACTAGCCCAGCGCGCGGTCGCGCGACGTCAGGGGGCCGTGAAATCCGCCCGTTCGATCACCTGGCGCCGTCCGCCGGGCGCGGTCCACGCCGCGATCCCGACGCCGGCCGCGTTCATCGCGATCACCGGCGCCGAGCTGGGGACGCGGCCCGGAGTCGAGATCGCGTCCGGCGGTCCCATCCGCCCCTCGGTGCCGCGCGTCGCCCCGTAGGCGCCGGTCGAGTCGAGCCAGGCGGCCGCCGCGCGCCGGCTGTCCCCGAGGACGATCGATGCGCCGGAGGCCGCCCCCTGGCCGGGCGCGAGGGTGGCGGGCTCGGACACGCCGAGCGCCGCGGCGATCGACGCGCCCCGCACCCGGCCCTGGGCGTCGATCCAGATCGACGCGGCGTCGCCGGACGAGCTCACCGCGATGCTCGGCGACGGGTCGCTGCCGATGCGCTCGCCCGATGCGAGCGAGGGCAGCTCGTCGAGGTCGAGGCCGGCCGACGAGACGGGGCCGCGCCACCAGCGCAGGCGGTCGCCGTCCACGCTCACGGCCACCGCGTCCCCGCCGGCCGAGACGCTGAGGTCGGCGGTGAGCGGCCCCTCCGCGCGGAAGGGCAGGCCCTGCTCCCTGCTGAAGGTGCCGCCCGGGACGCGGGTCGCCGCCAGGGCGGCGCTGGCGCCGCCGCTCTGGTTGCACTGCCACCACACCACCGCGTGCCCCTGCGCGCCCACCGCGACGCGCGGGCTGCCGACCGACACGCACAGGCGGGAGCGGGACAGCCGCCGCGGCGAGGTCCACGGCCGGCCGGGCTGGCTCTCGGAGACCTGCACCTCGCCGACGTAGCCCCGGTCGGTGGGGCGCGTGCCGGTGCCCCAGTGCCATGCGACCACGGCGATGCCGCGGGAGTCGATGCCCACGTCCGGCGCGCCGACCTTCTGCCGGGCGCTCGACAGCGCCCTGCTGCGGCCCCAGCGCCCGGCGCGTCGCTCGCGCGCCTTCACGACGTAGACGTTCTGCGTCACGCGGCGGCCGCCCACCCGGACCTGGCGCCGGCGCACGGCCTCGCGCCACACCACGACCACCCGGCCGTCCGGGCCGATCGCCACCCGCGGGTCCACCGAGATCGCCCGCCGCCGGGAGATCCCCTCCGGCCGCGACCACGACCCGTCCGCCTGCCGGAAGCTGATCACGATCATCCGCGGCGAGGGGCCGCCGCGCACCCAGGCGATCGCGGCCTCGCCGCGGTCGTTGATCGCGACCTGCGGCGTCGCCGTGGTGAGCGGACCCACCGATGCGCGCTGCGGGGGCAGCCATGCCGCCGCGGCGGGCCCGGCCGCGCCGCCGAGGGCGACCGCGCCGATGATCCACGTGAGCCGCCTCGACCGCATACGGGGGAAGGTACATCCCGACGGTGTATCGTTCGCCTCGACCTGGCGCGCCGGGCACGGGGGCCTGTGATGGGCGCAGAGCAAGTCGCGGAGGACGACATCGGTCGGCTCACGGCCGCTCTCGGGGATCCCACGCGCCGAAGGGTCTTCTACGCCGTGCGGGCCGCCGCGGGCGGGGACATGTCGAAGGACGAGGTCGCCGAGGCGGTCGGCATCGGCCGGCGCCTGGCGGGCTTCCACCTCGACAAGCTGGTGGAGCACGGCTTCCTCGACTGCGAGTTCCGCCGCGACCCCGATCGCCGCGGGCCGGGGGCCGGCCGGCCGCCCAAGCGCTACCGGGTGGCCGCCTCCGAGCCGCTCCCCCCGCTGCGCGAGCGACGCTACGACCTGCTGGCGTCGCTGCTGCTGCGCGCGACCCAGGGGGCCGACGGTGGCACGCGGGAGGCGCTGCAGCGCGTGGGCTACGACTTCGGCCTCGAGATCGGGCGCGCCGAGGTGGCCGCGGGCCGCGCGCAGGCCCGCCAGGCGCCGGCCCAGGCGCTCGCCGACGTGGCCAGGGTGCTGTCGCGCTACGGCTTCGAGGCCAGCGTCGACGCCGAGGGCGGCGTCCGCGCCTGCGCCTGCCCCTTCGAGGAGCTCGCCTTCGACGACCCGGGGCGCATCTGCAACCTCGACCGCGCCATCTGGCGCGGCATGCTCGCCGCGCTCACCTCGGGCGCGACGCTCCGCGTCTCGGCCACCCGGGCCGAGGGCGACGAGGCCTGCGTCGCCACGATGGAGACCGCCGCCCACTGAGCGGGGGAGGGGCTAGACGTCCCTCACGCGGGTGGTGGCGAACAGGTAGGTCATGACCGCGAAGACGACGGTCATGACCAGGGCCGCGACCGGGTCGGCGCCGCGCCTGTCGATGGTGGCGCGGATCGTCTCGGCGGCCAGGGCGATGGTGATGAGCCCGAACATGATGAAGCCGAGCCAGTTCGCCCAGCCCACCGGGATGTACTTCCGGGTGCCCACCGCGTCGGCCGCGGGCGCGTAGTTGGCGCGCCGGCCGCCGCTCTTCTTCCTTTTGTCGTTCCTCGCCACGGCCGGGAAGGGTACCACCCGGGTAAGCTGCCACCGTGCCGCGACCGATGCAGAGCCCCGCCTGGCGGGAGGTGCTGATCGCGACGGCCGCGCTCGACACCGGCCTGCTGGCCGCCTTCGGAGAGGGCGCGACCCCGGATGAGGCCGCCGCCGCGGCGGGCCTCGCCGCGCGTCCCGCCCGCATCGTCGCGACCGCCCTGCGCGCGATGGGGCTGCTCGAGCCGGCCGCCGGCGACGGGCTGCGCCTCACCCCGGCGGGAGGGGGCCTGCTGCGGCCGGACGGCGACGACGACCCCGCCGGCGAGCTGATGCTGGAGGAGCGGGCCATCCGCAGCCACCTCCATCTGGCGGAGGTGCTGCGGGGCGCCGCCCCGCCGGACGACGTCTCGGCCGGCGACGGCGCGACCCGCCTGCGCTTCATGCGCGCGATGCGCGACGTCGCCGCCCCGCGCGCCGCGACCGCCGTCGCGGCCCTCGGCCCGCCCCCTCCCGGGGCGCGCCTGCTCGACGTGGGCGGCGCGCCCGGCACCTACGCCCGGGCGTTCGCCGCGGCGGGCTGGGACGTCACCGTCCTGGACCTGCCCGAGTCGATCGAGGTGGCCGGGCCGGATCTGCGCGCCGCGGGCGTGGCCGCCGTCGGCGGCGACGCCACCGCGGCGCTGCCGGACGGGCCCTGGGACGTCGTGTACATCGGCAACGTCGCCCACCTGCTCGGCCCCGCCCAGGCGGCGGCCCTCATCGCCCGGGCCGGCGCGGCGCTGCGCCCCGGCGGGCTGCTGGCGGTGCAGGAGGTGCTGGGCGACGAGAGCCCGCAGGGCCCCGGCTTCGGCGTGATGATGCTCGTCTCGACGGCGGAGGGCGACGCCTATCCGCGGGCCCGCTACGAGCGGTGGATGGCCGCCGCCGGATGCCCGCCGCAGAGCTCGGTGTCGATCCAGGACGGCCAGCACCATCTGCTGCTGGGCCGGCGGGAGGACCCGTGAACGGCACTCCCATCGGTATCGCCGGGCCCACCGATCGGGTGCCGCCCTACCGCTTCGGCGCCCGCTTCCGGGTCGAGCTGGCCGACACCGACCTCGGCGCGATCGTCTACTACGGCCGCTACTCGCATCTCATCGACCGGGCCGTGCTCGCCTACCGCCGGCATCTGGGCATCCCGGTGCTGGGGCCCGAGGGGCACCTGTTCGTGGTGCGGGCCCTCTCGGTCCAGTACCTGGGCTCCGCCCGCTTCGACGACGAGGTGGAGGCGCTCGTGCGGGTGTCGAAGCTGGGCCGCACCAGCCACGCCCTCGACGTGCGCATCGAGCGGATCGGGCGGGGCGATCCCGAGCTGCTGATCGAGTCGTCGCTCACGGTGGTGGGCCTCGATGAGTACGGCGGCCGCCCGTCGCGGATGCCGGACGAGATGCGCGGCCCGATCGAGGCCTTCGAGCGCGGCGACGCGCCGCGGTGAGGGTCTGGGGGGAGGACGCGGCGCTGCTGGAGCGCGCCGGCGCCGACCTCGCCGAGTTGGATGCGCTCGAGGCGGGGCTCGGGCCCTGGGCCGCCGGCGCCCCGCCCGGCACGGTGTGGGACGCGCACGTGCACCTGGGACGCGACGCCGACGGCCACCGGCTCGACGCGGCCGACCTGGTGGCCGACCTCGACCGGGCGGGCCTGCGCGGGGCGGTGTGCTTCCCGGCCAACGACCCCGGCCGGGACGGCCAGTTCGGCGCCGCCAACGCCGCGGTGCTGGAGGCGGCCCGCCGGGCGCCCGGGCGGATCATCCCCTTCTGCCGCGTCGACCCGGGGCGGCCCGGCGCGGCGGCGGCGATGGATCGGGCGGCGGCGGGCGGCGCCCTCGGGCTGAAGCTGCACCCGGTGGCGCAGCGCTTCCGCATCGAGGACCCGGCCGTCGCCGCCGTCGTGCGCGACGCCGACGAGCGCCGCTGGCCCGTGCTGATCCACGCGGGCTTCGGCGCCCGCGCGCTCGCCGACCCCCTGGCCCGGCTGCTCGACGGGGCGCCCGGTGCGCGGGTGATCCTGGCGCACGGCGGGCGGGGCGACGCCCGGGCGATCGCCGCGATGCTGCCGCGCTGGCCCCGCGTGATGCTCGACACCTCGCTCGCCGCCCTCGCCGACCTCGTGCGCCTGCCGCCCTCGCGCCTGGTGTTCGGCTCGGACCGCCCCTACGGCGAGCACGCGACCGCGCTCTCGCTGGTGGGCGCCGCGGGGCGGGTCGCCGGCTGGAGCGCCGCCGATCTGCGGGCCGTGCTGGGCGGCAACCTGCGCGAGCTGCTCGGCGCGGCGGTGACGGCGTGACGATCGCCGACCGAGGCGACGCCGTGCGCCTGTCGGCCGTGCTGGCCCAGTGCGAGATGTCGCTGGTGCGCCGCGACCCGGTCGCCGCGGTGCTGCTGGCGCAGGCGGCCCGCCATGCCGCCGGCCTCGGCCCCGGGGCGCTCGTGGCCGCCGCCGCGCGCCTCGCGCGGGCCGTCGACACGACCGGTCGCGCCCCCGATCAGCGCGCCGCGCGGAAGGTGGTGCAGGCGCTCGTCCGGGCGGCGGTGATCCAGGTGGACGCGGCGCTGCTGGAGTCGGCGGGCCCGTGAGCGCGGCCACGCGCGACCGGCTCGCACGCCTGCTGGAGGACGAGACCTTCGACCTGGCCGAGGCCAACCTGCTGATCGCGGCGGAGGGCTCCCGGGGCCTCGACATGGCGGGCGCGCTCGCACACGTGGAGGGGCTCGCCCAGCTGGCCCGCACCGGCGGCGTGGTCGCGACGCTGCGCGACCAGGGCTTCCGCGGCGACCCGGTGACGTACGACGACCCGCGCAACTCGTTCCTCAACGAGGTGCTCGACCGCAGGCGGGGCCTCCCCATCGCGCTCGCCACCCTCACCCTGGCGCTTGCCCGGCGGGTGGGCGCCCGGATGGCGGGGGTGGGCATGCCGGGCCACTTCATCGTCGCCGACCTGTCGGGGCCGGAGCCGGTCTACATCGACGCCTTCGGCGACTGGGAGCGGCTGGACGTGGGCGACTGCGCGCGGCTCGTGGCGCGCACCACGGGGCTGGCCTTCCGGTCCGACCACCTCGCCCCGGTGAGCGACCGCGCCATCGTGATGCGCACCCTGGCGAACCTGCGCGGGTCGTACCTGCGGCGCCGGTCGCTCGCCGACGCGCTGTGGGTCACCGAGCTCGCCCTCATCGTGGCGCCCGGCGAGCCGACGCTGGCCCTGGACGCGGTGGCCCTGCTGAGCGGCCTGGGGCGCTACGAGGACGCCGAGGCCGCCGCGTCGGCGCACCTCGCGGCGCGCCCGGACGACCCGGACGCCGGGGTGTTCCGCGAGCTCATCGCCGCGTCCCGGCGGATGCGGGGCCGGATGAACTGACGCGGCGGCCGGTGCCGGCCGCCGCGCGGGGACCGCGGGTGCTAGGCCTTCGAGGCCAGGTAGTCGGCGACCATCTTCTCGCCGGCGGCGTGGCCGTCCTCGTAGTAGACGCGGTTGATCTCCTTGAAGATCTCCCACTGGTCCGGCACGTCGTCCTCGGACATGGTCGCGTCCACGGGGCACGCCTCGACGCATGCGTCGCAGTCGATGCACTCGTTGGGATCGATGTAGAG
The DNA here is from genome assembly GCA_050181915.1 of Thermoleophilia bacterium. Lineage (GTDB taxonomy): Bacteria > Actinomycetota > Thermoleophilia > Miltoncostaeales > Miltoncostaeaceae > JBFXCS01. The sequence goes on from JBFXCS010000001.1 coordinate 61,928, forward strand.
CATCGTCGCCACGTCGTGGTCGTCCTCGCCCGGCGAGGGGTGGATGCAGTCGACCGGGCAGACGTCGGCGCAGGATGTGTCCTTGGTGCCGATGCACGGCTCCGTGATCACATAGGCCATTGACTCACCTCATGCGTCGTTGACGACGGTCCCCGCGCGGACGCGGGTCGCGTGGAGCGCGGATCCTACAGCGCGCCGGCGCGGTCAGGTAGCGGCGAACGACGCGCCTGAGAGGGCCGTTGAGACCGCCTCGGCGAGGTCGGCCAGGGCGTGGGCGGCGGGGCTGTCGGGCCGCGCGGCCACCACCGGCAGGCCCCCGTCGCCGGCCTGCGCCACCGCGGCCTCCAGCGGGATCTGGCCGAGCAGCGGCACCCCCAGCTCGGTCGCGAGCGCCTCTCCGCCGCCGCCGGAGAAGACCTCGTAGCGGGCGCCCGTGTCGGGCGCGACGAACCAGCTCATGTTCTCGACCACGCCGAGGACGGGCAGGTTGACCCGCGACGCCATCGCCGCCGCCCGGCGCGCCACCCGCTGCGCCGCGAGCTGCGGCGTCGTCACCACCAGCAGCGAGGCGGTGGGCAGCAGCTGGGCGATGGACAGGGCGACGTCGCCGGTGCCCGGGGGCAGGTCGACGAGCAGGTAGTCGGGGTCGTCCCACCACACCTCGGTGACGAAGCTGGTGAGCGCCTTGTGCAGCATCGGCCCGCGCCAGATGACGGGGCTGTCCTCCTCGGTGAGGAACCCGATCGACATGAGGCGCACGCCGTGCGACTCGACGGGCATCATCAGGTCCTCCACCGCGACGGCCGGGCGGGTGACGCCCATCATGCGGGGGATGGAGTAGCCGTAGACGTCGGCGTCGAGGAGCCCCACGCTCGCCCCGCGCGCAGCGAGGGCGACGGCGAGGTTGGCGGTGATGCTCGACTTGCCGACCCCGCCCTTGCCGGAGGCGACGCCGACGACCGTGGTGCGGCTGCCGCGGTCGAAGGGGGAGGGGCGCTCCTGCCCGCCGCCGAGGCCGGCGCGCAGCCGCCGCCGCTCGTCGTCGGTCATCGTGTCGAGCGAGACCCGCACCGTCTCGACGCCCGGCACCGTGGCGAGGGCCTCGCCGACCCGCCTCTGGATCTCGGCCTTCAGCGGGCAGCCGGCGATGGTGAGGCGGATGGCGACCGTCACGCGCCCGTCGTCGACGTCGACGTCCCCGACCATGCCCAGGTCGACGATGCTGCGGTGCAGCTCCGGGTCCATCACGCCGCGCAGCGCGGCGAGGGCGGCGTCGCGGGTGGAGCGGTCGGCGCTCACATGAACATCCTGGCGAAGGGCTCGGCGGCGCCGAGGGTGGTGCCCCACGGGCCGTGCCCCGGGTACAGGTGGGTGGAGGCCGGCAGCTCGGCGAAGATGCGGGTCAGGCTGCGCACCATGGCGCGGTGGTCGCTGCGCGGGAAGTCGGTGCGGCCGATGCCCTGGGCGAAGATGAGGTCGCCGACCAGCGCCTCGCCCTGCGACGCCTCGTGGGCGACGATGCAGCCCGGCGAGTGGCCGGGGGTGGCGATGATGTCGAAGCGCAGGTCCCCCAGCTCCAGCACGTCGCCGTCCTCGAGGATCCGCGCGGGGGTGACCCCGGGGGTGGGCGGCGGGTTGCCGAACAGGGCGGGGTTGAACGGCGACGGCGCCTCCAGCCAGTCCTCGTCGCCGGACGCCACCCACACCGGCAGGCCGTCCGCGGCCCAGAGGTGGTTCTCGACGATGTGGTCCCAGTGGCCGTGGGTGTCGAGCACGGCGGAGGGCGTCACGTCGAGGCGGCGCAGGGTCTCCTGGACCCATGCGCGGCTGCCCAGCGCCGGGTCGACGATCCACGCCGCGCCGCCGCGAGCGTCGGCCACCACGTAGGTGTTGGTGGCCACCGGCCCGAAGGTCCCTCCCCGGATCAACATGCCTGCCAGAGTAATGCAGCGCCCATGGTCGGAGTCGGGGGAGGATTGTCATGAGGATCGCGCTGGGCTCGGACGAGGCCGCCGCGCTGACCGACGACCTGCGGGCGGCGCTGGGCGAGGCCGGGCACCGTGTCGAGCTGTTCGGGCCCCTCGCGGGCGGCGACGAGGAGTGGGTCGAGGCGAGCGCCGCCGTGGCGCGCCGGGTGGCCGGGGGCGGCGCCGACATGGGGATCGTGTGCTGCTGGTCGGGCACCGGGGCCTCGATCGCCGCGAACAAGGTCGCCGGCGTGCGGGCCGCCCTGTGCGCCGATCCCGAGACCGCGCGGATGGCGCGCCGCTACAACCACGCCAACGTGCTGGCGCTCTCGCTGCGCCTCACCAGCCCGCCGATGGGCAGGGAGATCGTGGAGGCGTTCCTCGCCGAGCCCGACGGCTCGGAGGACTTCGATCTGCGCAACGTCGCCCTGCTGGGCGATCTGGAGGCCGGCGGCGGCGGGGAGCGGGGGTCGGCCGGGGCGTAGTCCGGGGGCTGCGTCAGCCACCGCTGCATGGTGCGGACCGACGGAGCGCGCGCCTCGCCGCGGCCGGCCCGGGCGCGAAGGGCGCGGATGATCCGCTGCGGGGGCTCGCCGGCGGCCAGGAGCCGCTGCGCCTCGCGGCGCAGGTCGGGCCAGGCGTAGGAGCCGGGCCGGGACCGCGCCGCCGCCGCCTCGCGGACGGTGCGCTCGCGGTACGCGGCCAGCGCCCGCGCCCGGCGTGCGGTGAGGCACCCCGCCGCGCTCCACACCGCGCCGATGCCGGCGACGAGGTCCCTCCCCGCCCGCCGCCGCAGGAACGCCGGATCCCGATGCGCCTCGCAGAGCCACACCGCCACCCCGTGGCCGAGGTGCAGCTGCAGCCGCTCCCCGGTCCCCGCGCCGACGCACAGCAGGCACGGAGGCCGGTTCCCGAGTCGCTCACCCTTGTAGAGGCTCCTCGCCATGTCCCCATGATCCGCCGCGACCGGTCACGAATCGACGCCGGAGTGCGCCGCCGATCGACAGGGAACGCGTCGTCTGCCGTGACAGTTGGCGTCGGTCGTTCGCGCCAATTGGCGCTCTTTGGCGACATCGTGTGGGGGGAATGGAGTCCGAGAAGCGGCCAGGACACCCTGGGGGGTCGGCGGTGCCCGACGGAAGATCTCCGGGAAACAGATCAGTACCGAGGATCGCAATCATGATGCGGCTGTCGTCTCGGCCAACACCCTTGTTGGGCGTCGCGTCTACCGACTGCGATCCGGGGCTCGAGCCGCCCGCTCGGGAGATCTCTGTTCCCTACGGGCAGTTCGTGCGTTGATCACTCCGACTCTGGCCCGCTGAACCGGTGAGGCCGCGCGGATCTCGGCGGCATTGGAGCGGTGGATCACCTATTCCAATGCCGAAGAACCCCAAACGCCTTACGTCTAAGGCACGCGGTGCCTGCCGCTATCCCGGAGCTACGCCTCTGGTCGAGGGGTAGACATACCCCTATGGTTGGGTAGTATACCCCTTGAACCATGCTTGACACACAATCCTCATCCTACTATGGTGTGCTGGTGCTGATGCCGCAGGGAACACATGATCCCGATCCTATTACCCGGGGACAGCGAGGACAAGGTGCCTAACCCCCAGCCCAGACCAGACCGACCAGACCGACCAGCCGAGGAACTTCTCCTGTCCTCGTACGAAGCGCAGTTGGAAGCGGCCGAGTCGGAGATCAATACGCTGACCCAGCGCGCCGAGAACCTTCGGTTTGCGATCCGCGGTCTCAGGGGTCTGTTGGGCGCCCCTGTGAAACCCGAGCGGGCATCAGGACTCTCGAGCCTGCCAGTCAAGTCAGACATAGCATCGTCTGAGCGGCCCAAACCCCGGCGCACTTACGCGCCCGGTGACGGTAAAGGCACAGTGCTCTGGGCGCTGGGAGAAGTCGGCACACCGGCGACGGCAGAGGAAGTGCTGCAGACGATGGTCGCACTCGATGTCGGCCCCGACTCCAACGATCCCCTCCAGACCGTTCGGATCCACCTGGGGCGCGCCGTCGCGAGCGGCGAGGCGATGCGATTCTCTGGCCGCAGATTTGGGCTGCCCGCTTGGGCCGTAGGGGAGTCCGACCTCTTTAGCGAGGCGGGGGTGAAATCGTCATGAGGAGCTAAGTAGCGGGCGCTGCGATGGTATCCCTGGCCTGGCAGCCCGGCACAGCGCCCGCTCCTCCAACGGCGGCTGTCTTGGGGGGTGTTGCCAGACACTCCCCAAGACCCGCTCTGTCAGCCTAGCTCGTTTCGCCCTGCTGGAGCAGGGTCCTCGCGGTTGTTTGTCTACCGCCCAGGCGATCCGCTTGCCACCCCCAGTTCCGGCACGGTACTTCTCCATGCACGACACGTCCCCGTACCGAGCCTGGATACCCGAACTTTCACTGTGACAGCAGCTCCCGCTGCGCGAACATGAGCGCGCGTACACGGGCTGAGCACATCCTCGGTCACTCCCGATGCCTACTGCGACCCGGCCTACCGGGTGATGGTCCCGCATGACCCCTGTTGGATCTGCGGGGGCCCCGGTACCGATGCGAGTGAATACTCCTAGCCCAGGAAGCCTCCGAGGCCGTCGAGGTCGAGCGGCCGGGCGTTCGTGGGCGGCTCGATGTTCACCGGCTCGTCCAGGTCGGTGAGGGTGACGGTGAGGTCGAGGTCGATGTCGCGGAGGGCGTGGACCACGTCGCCGCCCTCGGCCTTCAGCACCAGGTGGACCCGGCGCGGCTTCAGGTCGGAGGTGCCGACCCAGTACTGCACCGTGCCCTCCTTCAGCATCTCGCGCGCCTGGGCCGCGGTGGGCGCGTCGGCGCCGAGCAGCGGGGCGAGGCCGGCGAGGGCCTTCGCGGGATCGATGGTGCCGTCGATGCGCGTCGTCCCGGTGCCGTCGATCTCCTCCTCGCCTCCCGCGGCGGGGTCGACCGTCCACGAGGCGAGGGTGGGGTAGAGGGCGCCCAGATCGAGCAGCCCGGCCTGGGCCGCGCTGACGGGCAGCTCGTAGTCCTGGCCGAGGAGGCCGGCGTAGAGCTTGTCACCGGAGCGGGTGATGTTCAGCTGGAGCCGCGGGCCGGCGGTGGCCAGCTCCAGGTCGAGCGAGGCGGCGTCCGGCGGGTCGACCGGCCCCTCGCCCGAGATCTCGATCGGGCCGTTCAGCAGCGCGCCGCCGGGCACCGAGCCGCTGTCGGCGAGCCCCACGGTGCCGGTCAGCGCGACCTCGGCCCGGAACGACTCGAGCGCGCGGGCGGCGTCGGAGCTCTGCTGGAGCAGCTCCGCGGGCGACAGGCCGGACGCCCGGTCCTCGCCGTCGTCGCCGCCCCCGCCGCCGCAGGCCGCAGCCAGGGCCAGGACGGCCAGCAGGAGGACGCCGAGCAGGAGCATGCGAAGCGGGGGGCGCGCCACGAGGGCGGTATAGCATGGCCGGCGATGCCCGCGGGGAGAGGAGGGCGCGCGTGGCGCCCCGGTTGACGCTCGTCCCGGTGGGCGTGGGCGCCGCCTACTCGCGCCCCGGCGAGGCCCAGAGCTCCCACCTCGTGCGCGCCGGCGAGCGGGCCTACCTGGTCGACATGGGCTCCGGCGCCTTCAGCAACCTGCTGGGCCTGGTCGAGCGCCCCCACGAGCTCGACGGAGTCTTCATCACCCACCGCCACCCCGACCACTGCGTCGATCTGATCGCCTTCTGCGTCTGGATGGCCTGGGGCCCCGGCGCCGGTCATCGGGTGCGCGTCGTGGGGCCGCCGGGCCTGCGCGACCGCCTCGGGGCCTTCGCGAACGAACCGTGGGACGAGTGCTTCGCCTTCGAGGAGTGGGCCCCCGGCGGCGGCGCCATCGACCTCGGCGACGGCCTGGTGCTGACCCACCGCGAGGTGCCCCACGTGGCCCCGACGAACGCGGTGCGCTTCGATCGCGGCGGGGCGTCGGTGTGTTACGGCGCTGACTGCGCCCCCGGCCCGGAGCTGCCCGCGCTGGCCGCGGGCTGCGACGTGCTGCTGTGCGAGTGCACCTTCGGCGTGGGCCCGGTGCCCGACGGCGTGCCGCACCTCGACGCGGAGGGCGCCGGGCGGGCCGCCGCGGCCGCCGCGGCGAAGCGCCTGCTGCTGACCCACTCCTACCCCGACGTCGACCGCGACGCGGCCCTCCGGATCGTGCGCCGCCACTACGGCGGCCCGGCGTCGTGGGCGCGCCAGGGCGAGGAGGTGGCGCTGTGACGATGCGCCAGCGCCCGGCGCGCACCGGCCGGCGGGCGATCGTCATCGCGGTGATCCTGAGCCTGCTGCTGCCGGGCCTGGGCCACGCCTACGCGAACCTGCTGACGCGGGCCCTCATCTGGTTCGGCGGCGTGGTCGTGATCACCCTGGTCCTGAGCCGCGGCGAGGACGACACGGTGCTCGCGCTGTCGATGGGGATCGCCCTGGCGGTGTTCGCCGCGATCGACGTCGGGTTGATCATGAGGGCCGCCGCGCGGCCCGGTGACCGGTCGCCCTGACGGCCAGCGACCCCGCGCGGCTCATCCCGGTCATTACAATGGCCTAATGAACTGGCAATCGCTCCCGCACGCGTGAGCTGGGACGCGTTCGCCGGCGCCGCCGGCGCCGCCCAGGGCGAGGAAGAGCTCCGCATGCTCTGGCGGCGGTACAAGGAGCATGAGGACGTCCATGCCCGCGACCGCCTGATCCTGACCTTCGCGCCGCTGGTCAAGTACGTCGCGGGCCGCATGAGCAGCGCGCTCCCCGCCCACGTGGAGGAGACCGACCTCATCTCGTACGGCCTGCTCGGCCTGATCGGCGCGGTGGAGCGCTTCGACCCGCAGCGCCAGGTGAAGTTCGAGACCTACGCGGTCGCCCGCATCAAGGGCTCGATCATCGACGAGCTGCGCTCCCTCGACTGGGTGCCGCGCTCGGTGCGCGCCCGGGCGCGCGAGATCGAGCGCAAGTCCGCCGAGCTGGAGCACCGCCTCCAGCGGGCGCCCACCGACGAGGAGCTGGCCGGCGCCCTCGGCATGAGCATGAACGAGTTCCAGGGCGCGCTGACCCAGATCTCGAACTCGTCGATCGTCGCCCTCGACGAGATGTGGAGCGTGTCGTCGGCCGGCGAGTCGCTGGCCCTGATCGACACCATCGGCGACTCGCGGCTCACCGATCCGGCGGCCCTGCTCGACGTCACCGACCTGCGCGACACCCTCGCCGACGCCATCGCCCGCCTGCCCGAGCGCGAGAAGATCGTCGTGGCGCTCTACTACTACGACGGCCTCACGCTGCGCGAGATCGGCGAGGTGCTGGGCGTCACCGAGAGCCGCGTCAGCCAGCTCCACACCAAGGCCATCCTGCGTCTCAAGGGACGCCTGCAGGAGGACGCCGGGGGGGAGTGACCTCGCGGGACAGGGCGATCGGTGCTCTGGTCGGGCTCGCCGTGGGCGACGCGGTGGGCACCACGCTGGAGTTCGAGCCTGCCGGTTCGTTCACGCCGATCGACGACATGGTCGGGGGCGGGCCGTTCCGTCTCGAGCCGGGGCAGTGGACCGATGACACGTCGATGGCGATGTGCCTGGCGGAGTCGATCCTCGACGTGGGCGACCTCGATCCCGCCGACCAGCTTCGCCGGTACGTGGCGTGGTTCCGCGACGGCTACTGGTCGGCGAACGGCCGGTGCTTCGACATCGGCGGTACGACCAGGGGCGCGCTCGTCCGCTTCGAGCGCACGGGAGCCGTCACCGACGACGACATCGACCAGGAGAGCGCGGCCAACGGGTCGCTCATGCGTCTCGCGCCGGTCCCGATCCGCTGGCACACCGACCCGCGCGAGGCCGCGGAGCGCGCGGGCGAGTCGAGTCGCACGACTCACCCGGCGTCGCGTCCCGTCGACGCGTGCCGCGTGTACGCGGCGATGACCGCCGCGCTGATCGCGGGGCACTCGCCCGACGACGTCCTCGACGCCGACTTCTGGCAGCACGGCCCGCTCGACCGGCGGGTCGAAGCGGTCGTCCGCGGCTCATGGCGGACGAAGCAACCGCCGCGGATCCGCGGCACCGGCTACGTGGTCGACGCCCTCGAGGCCGCGCTCTGGGCGGTCGCCGGAGCGGACGACTTCCGCGACGCGGTCCTGCGCGCCGCCAATCTCGGCGACGACGCGGACACCACCGCCGCCATCGCCGGCCAGCTCGCGGGTGCCCGCTGGGGCCACGCCGGGATCCCCGCGGGATGGCGGGAACGGATCACCGGCGCCGAACGGATCGCGGGGATCGCCGGACGGCTCTTCGACCTCGGAGCCGGTGCGACGCCGACGCACCCCTGGGCCCACGATGAGTTCATCCACGGCTACTGGGTCGAGCCCGGCCGGATCCTGGCGGGCGAATACCCGGGCCACCCGCGCTCCGTCGAGCGGGCGCGCGGCAGGATCAACCTCCTGGTCGACCACGGCGTGCGCACCTTCGTGGACCTCACCGCGCCGCGCGACAGGATGGCGCCCTACGAGCACCTCGTCCTGGAAGCGGCTCGGCGGCGCCGCCTGGATCTGCGACGGATCTCCCACCCGATCCCCGACATGGGGACGCTCGCCCCCGATGCGTACGACGAGATCCTCGCCTCGATCCGGGCGGGAGCGGATCGCGGCGGCGTCTACCTCCACTGCTGGGGCGGCATCGGACGCACCGGCACGGTCGTCGGCTGCCTCCTCGTCGACGGCGGTCTGCGCGCCGACGCTGCACTGGCCCGTCTCGACGAGCTCCGCTCGGTCACCAAGAAGAGCGGCATCCCCGCGCCGCAGACCCCCGAGCAGATCGAGATCATCCGCCGGCGCGGTCGAGCGGGTTGAGGCTGACACCGGGGGGCGGTCGGGCTTAGACTGCGCATCCCGGCCTTGTGAGGAAAGGCACGAAGATGCCCCATCCCGACCCCTCGAAGATCCGGAACGTCGCGGTGATCGGCCACCGCGGGTGCGGCAAGACGAGCCTCGTCGAGGCGATGCTCTTCGCCGCAGGCGAGACGAACCGTCTCGGCAGCGTGGCCGAAGGGACCACGGTCTCGGACTTCGACGACGACGAGCGCCGCCGCACGATGAGCATCAGCGCGTCACTCAGCCACCTCACGTGGCAGGGCGTGAAGGTGAACCTCATCGACACGCCGGGCGAGCCGTCGTTCCAGGGCGACACGCTCTCCGCGCTGCGCGCGGTCGACGCGGCGCTCGCCGTCATCAACGCAACCGCCGGCGTCGAGGTGCACACCGAGCGCCTCTGGCTGCGGGCCGCCGAGCTGGGCCTGCCGCGCGCCGCCGTCATCAACGGCGTCGACCGCGAGCGCGCCGACTTCGACGCGGCCCTCGCCGCCCTCGCCGAGCTCGCCCCCGGCGCGGTGCCGATCCAGATCCCGATCGGCCGCGAGACCGCCTTCCGCGGCGTCGTGAACCTCGTGTCCATGACCGCCACGACCTACGCCGACGGCTCGCCCGCCGGCACCACCGGACCGATCCCCGACGAGCTGGCCGACGCGGCCCGCTCCGCCCGCGAGGGCCTCATCGACATCGTCGCCGAGAACGACGACCGGCTCATCGAGAAGTACCTCGAGGGCGAGGAGATCACCACGGAGGAGCTCATCGCGGCGCTGCTCGGCGGCGTGGCGGAGGGGCGCATCTTCCCGGTGGCGTGCGCGGGCGGCGTGTCCGGCGCCGGCGTCGACCGCCTGCTCGACCTGATCGTCGAGGCGCTGCCGTCGCCCGCCGGGTCGGTGCCGCGCGAGGCGACCGACCCGGCCACCGGCGAGACCGTGCTGGTGCCGGCCACCGAGGACGGCCCGGCGGTCGCGTACTGCTTCAAGACCGTCGCCGACCAGTTCAGCGGGCGCGTCAACCTGCTGCGCGTGCTCGGCGGGGTGCTGCCCAGCGACGTCCAGGTGACCGACACGCGCACCGGCCAGAAGGAGCGCGTCGGGCAGCTGTTCACGCTGCAGGGCAAGGACCACGTGCCCATGACCGAGATCGGCCCCGGGGACATCGGTGCAGTCGCCAAGCTGAAGGAGGTCGCGACCGGCGATGTACTCGTCACCGGCGGCCCCGCGCTCACCGTCCCGGCGGTCGACTTCCCCCAGCCGCTGATGAGCTTCGCCGCGACGGCGCGGGACCTGGCCGACGAGGACAAGCTGCACGCCTCCCTGCGCCGCATGACCGAGGAGGATCCGACGCTCGACGTGCACCGCGACGAGCAGACCGGCGACTTCATCGTCGGCGGGCTCTCCCAGATGCACGTGGAGGTGATCGCCGAGCGCATCAACAACCGCTTCGGCGTCGCGATGAACCTGGCGCCGCCGCACGTGCCCTACCGTGAGACGATCACCGGCAGGGCCGACGCCGAGGGCAAGCACAAGAAGCAGAGCGGCGGCCGCGGCCAGTACGCCGACTGCTGGCTCACCGTCGAGCCGCTCGAGCGCGGCGCCGGCTTCGAGTTCGTCGACAAGATCGTGGGCGGCGCGATCCCCCGCCAGTTCATCCCCGCGGTCGAGAAGGGGGTGGTCGAGGCGATGCAGAGCGGCGAGCTGGGCGGCTACCCGGTGGTGGACGTCCGCGTGACGCTGCACGACGGCAAGCACCACCCGGTCGACTCGTCGGAGATGGCGTTCAAGATCGCCGGGTCGCTCGGGATGAAGGCGGCGCTGGCGAAGGCGTCGCCGGTGCTGCTGGAGCCGGTGATGAAGGTCGAGATCACCGTCCCCTCCGAGAACGTCGGCGACGTGATGGGGGACCTCAACGCGCGCCGCGGCCACCCCCTGGGGATGGAGGCGCGCGGCCATGCCGAGGTGGTGAGCGCGGAGGTGCCGATGGCGGAGATGCTCAGCTACGCCCCGGACCTGCGGGCCATGACCGCCGGGCGAGGCGACTACACGATGGAGTTCGACCACTACGCCCAGGTGCCGGCGCACCTGGTCGAGAAGGCGGCGGCAGCGGCGGTCGCCTAGACGCCACGGTCCGGCCGCGGCGCGCGCGAGCGCGCCGCGGCCTCCCCGCCTAGCATTCGGCGATGCTCGTCGCGCAACTCGTCGCCGCCGTCCACCGGATGGCGCCGCCCTCGCTCGCCGAGGAGTGGGACAACGTCGGCCTGATCGTGGGTCGCCACAACCACCCGGTGCGGCGGGTGCTGGTGGCGTTGGAGCTGCGGCCGGAGGTGCTGGGGGAGGCCCGCGAGAGCGGCTGCGACGCCGTGCTCACCCACCACCCCCTGATCTTCCCGTCGCTGTCGTCGGTGACCGACGGCGACAGCGCCAGCGATCTGGTGCTGCGGGCGGCGGAGGGCCGCATCGCGGTGCTCGCCGCCCACACCAACCTCGACGCCGTGCGGGGCGGGCTCAACGACATCATGGCCGGGCTGCTGGGCATGGCCGATCCGGCTCCGCTGCGGCCGAGCGCCGAGGACCCCGCCGCCGGGCTGGGGCGGGTGGGCCGCGTCGCCGCCACGACCGTGGGCGCCCTGGCGGAGCGGGTGGCGGCGGCCTTCGACGGGGCGCGCGTCACCTACGCGGGCGATCCCTGGACGCGGGTGGAGCGCGTCGCGTGCTGCACCGGCTCCGGCGCCTCGCTGATCGCCGACGCCCGCGCGGCGGAGGCCGACGCCTACGTCACGAGCGACCTCAAGCACCACGACGCCGACCGGGCCCGGGGGCTGCCGCTGGTGTGCCTGCCGCACGCGACGGCCGAGCGGGTGGCGCTGCGGCGCTGGACGAAGGGGCTGGAGCGGGCCCTCGCCCCCGAGGGCGTGGAGGTGCGCTTCGCCGACGTCGACACCGACCCCTGGCAGACCGTCTGAGCCGCCGGGCGCGGGCCGCGCGTCCCCGATTCGCGCCCCCGGCCGATTGAGGGTGCCCTTTCGGGTCGATACACTCCCCGGACCTCGCGGATGTAGCTCAGTTGGCTAGAGCGTCTGCTTGCCATGCAGAAGGTCGAGGGTTCGAGTCCCTTCATCCGCTCTCACGAGAGCCCCGCCCCGGCGGGGCTCTCGTCGTTCCGAGACCGTCGTCAGGGGGGCGGGTCGGCGGGGGTCGCCGAGCGCCACGGCGCGCGCCATTCCGGCGCGGACCAGGCCTCCATCACGTAGATGCGCTCCCGGGCCACCCGGTCGCCGCGGAACTCGAGCAACTGGACGCCCAGCATCCACGGCCCCTCGTCGTAGCGCGCCGACACCTCGACCACGGCGAGGTCGTCGCGCATCGTCGTGCGCCGCACCCGGTAGCGAACCTCTCCGGGGTACGCGCGGCGCCATTCGGTGAAGGTCTCGCGCCCCTCGAAGCGCTCGCCGGACTGGGGGAACTCGAGCACTGCGTCGGGGTGGTAGATCTCCTCGGCGCGGTCGATGTCGGCGCCTGCGTACTCCCAGTAGCGGCGCACGACCTGGAGCCGGGTGGCCTGCTCGTCCATCGCGGCGACCGTACCCGGACCCGGTGAGCCGGGCAAACGCCGTGGACGGTCCCCGGCGGATCTCCGCACGGAGCGGGGAGATGGCCCGGTGACGGACCCGAAGGCGGTAAAAGCCTGCAGCCCGGCACGCGGGCGCTGTCGTCCCCGGCCCCGCGCTGCGTCGCGGGGCCCCGATCCCCGGAGGTTCCGCGGATGAGCGATCCCACTGTCCGCACGCGGTTCGGCATCGGCCTGCCCTCGCCGGCGATGGTCGTCGCCGTGGCGGCCCTACTCGTCGCCCTGAGCGGCTCCGCCTTCGCGGTGAAGGCCACCTTCAACGGCGCGGCGATCAAGAACGGCACCATCGCCCCGGCGAAGATCAAGAAGAACTCGCTGACCGGCGCGCAGATCAAGGAGTCGACCCTGGCCGAGGTCCCCCTGGCCGAGGTGGCCGAGAAGGCCCAGGCCGCCGACACGGCCGCCTTCGCCGACCAGGCCCGCTCGGCCAACGGCGCGGCGACCGCGACCCACGCCCTGACCGCCGACTCGGCGACTTCCGCCACGACGCTCGGCGGCCTCCCGGCCGCGTCGTACCTCTCCGGGGTGACCGTGAAGTACGACCCATGCGCCGTCGGCGCCAACACCCTCGGCGAGTGCGTCGCGGTCTGTCCCCCGGGCCTCGTCGCCCTCGGCGGCGGCGGGTACACCTACACCGAGAACGCGACCGGGGCGATCGTGGAGTCGAACCCGTCCGCCGCCGACGGGCAGCTCCACACCGGCGCCGGCGGCGCGCCGGCCTGGCACGTCGCGATCAAGAACGGGGGAGCGGCGACGACGATCCGCGCCTTCGTCGTCTGCGCCAAGACGGGCTGAGCCTGAATCCGTCGTATCTTGCGGCGCGGATGCGCGAGATCGCTCGCGTCATGCGGGATTCGGCGCGACCGGAGGGGGTCACCCTTCGGGTGCGACGCCGAATCCCGTCTGACGCGGCGCTTTCGCGCCCCGCATCCACGATCTCCAACGGATTCAGGCTGAGCCTCCCACCGCGCGGCGCACCCGGCCGGGTGCGCCGCGCGGGTCCTGCCCCTCCGGGGGTGGGCGGACGTCGCGCCGGCGGGTGAGAATGGGGGCGTGAGCCTGCATCACCCACGCTGGGAGGCCCGTCTCCTGCACCGGGCCGGCGACCGCACGCGCGCCCGCGTGGCCGGCCGGGTGGTCGTCGAGGCCCCCGACGCCGAGGCGGCCCAGCGCGCGGCCCAGGAGGCGCTGCTGGTGCGGGCCCGCGGCGAGCGCCACTGGTCGCTGGGCGTTCTGCGCCCGCTGATGCCGGGAGCCCCCGGCACGCGCCACTACCGGGTGACGTTCGCGGAATGGGTCTCGGGCGACGACGGCTACACCCGTCGCGACGTCCACGTGCGGCGGCTGTGGGCGATCGACGGCGCCAGCGCGCGCCGGATGGCGCAGGAGGACTGCCAGACCCTGCCGGACTACTCGCCCTCGTGGCGCATCCGCGAGGTCGCCCGGGAGGACCCTCCCGCCGGCTGAGCGTCGCGGGCGGGCGCGCCGGTCGACGCGGGGTCTCGTGCCGTGTCGGGCAACGTTCGCCCCGTTCTTGCTCGCTGCAAACCTCGGCGGATGCGGCGTCCTCGATCATCCGCATGGCGACGACCATGCGGATGACGCTGCGTCCTTGCCCCGCCGGGTTTTCGCGGCCATAACGAGCCAACGTCACCGGACACGGCACTAGCCAGGATCCTGGCATGGAGCATAGGATCCTGGCGGTGCCCGACCACCCTCTCCGGCGCGCCCGCGGGGCCGCCGGCCTGACCCAGGCGCAGCTCGCCGCGCGCGCCGAGGTCAGCCGCCAGGCGGTGGGGGCGGTCGAGGCGGGGCGCCACCTGCCCGCGGTCGACGCCGCGCTGCGGATCGCGGCCGCCCTCGGCACGAGCGTGGAGGAGCTGTTCGGCGCCGCCGCGTCCCCCGAGCCTCCGCTCGTGCTGGGGGGATCGATCGGCGAGGGCGCTCCCGCGCGGCTGGGCCGCGTCGGAGGCCGACGGGTGCTGGCCCCGCTGCTCGGGCCGGCCGCGAGCGACGGCGCGTGGTGGGCCGCCGACGCCGTCATCGAGGGCGGCGGCGTGAGGGAGCTGCCGGGCGCCCGCTCCGACGGCTTCGTGGTGGTGGGCTGCGATCCGGCCCTCGGCATGTGCGAGGCGCTCCTGGCCGGCGCCGGCCCGGGGCGCCTGGTGGCGATCCCCGGATCGTCCGGCGCCGCGGTCGCGGCGCTCGCGGACGGCGCCGCCCACGCCGCCCTGGTGCACGGCCCCGCCGGAGCCCTCGGCGCCCCGCCCGTGCCGGTGCGCCGGGTGGCGGTGGCCCGCTGGCGGGTCGGCGTCGCCGTGCACCCCCGTCGCCGCGCCGGCTCGCTCGAGCCCATCGCCGCGGGCCGGATCCCCCTGGTGCAGCGCGACCCCTCCGCCGCCAGCCAGCAGGCGCTGGTGCGCGCCATGGGCGCGGCCGGCGGCGCGGCGCCCGCCGGCCCGCTGGCCGGCGGGCACATCGAGGCGGCCCGCCGGGCGGCGGCGGAGGGCTGCGCCGCCGTGACCTTCGAGCCGGCCGCGCACGCCCACGGGCTGCGCTTCCTGCCGCTCGAGACGCACGACGTGGAGCTGTGGATCGGTATGGCGTGGGCGGACCATCCCGGGGCGCGGGCGCTGTGCGACCTGCTGGCCTCGGCGGCGTTCCGCGAGCGGGTCGCGCTGGTCGGGGGCTACGAGCTCGACCGCTGCGGAGCGGCGGTCGGGGAGGAGGCGATATGGGCGGGTTGACGCGGTCGCAGTTGATCGGCCGGACGGCTCTGGCCGCCGGGGCCGTGGTCGCGGGCGGGGCATTGGCGGCGCCGGCCTTCGGCGCCGAGGACGAGCAGGATCTGGCGTGGGTGCAGTTCGGGGTGAGCCTGTCCTTCCTGACGGCGGTGGTCCACCGCAGGGCGCGGCGCTCGGGGCTGTTCACCGGCGGCGACCTGCGCAGCCTCGACGCCGCCCTGTCGGCCGAGGAGGCCAGGACGAAGCGGTTCGTCGAGCTGCTCGCCGCCAACGGGCAGCCGGTGATCAGCGGCGAGGATCTCGAGATCACCCTGCCGGCCGACGCCTTCGCGTCGCGGGGGCGGGTCGCCTCCATCGGGCGGCGGGTCACGGGCATCGGCGAGCACGCCTACATCGGGGCGGCCGCCGGCGCCCAGTCGGTCGACATGCGGCTGCTGTTCGCCCGGTCCGCCGCGAGCGCGGCGGAGCAGCTGGCCTTCTACCGCGGCCTCACCGCGACGGCGGCGGTCGGCGGCCCCTTCCCGGGCATGTACGACATCGCACGCGCATCAGACGAGCTGGGGGTGTTCCTGCCATGACCGTCCGCACACGAACGCGTCGTTGGGCCGTCGCCCTCGCGGTGGCGGGCCTGGCCGTCCTTCCCGCCGCAGCCCAGGCGGCGCCCACGGTCTACGCGGCCGCGTCGCTCACCGAGACCTTCCCCAAGATCGACCCGAAGGCGACGTTCAGCTTCGGCGGCTCCAACACGCTCGCCCTCCAGATCACCCGCGGCGCGCCGGCCGACGTCTTCGCCTCCGCCGCGCCGAACTACACCCAGGACCTCTACAAGCAGGGCGTGGTGGAGAAGCCGGTGTTCCTCACCTTCAACCGCCTCGCCGTGATCGTGCCGAAGTCGAACCCGGCGGGGATCAGGTCGGTGTACGACCTCGCCAAGCCCGGCGTGAAGCTGGTGATCGGCGCGCAGGCGGTGCCGGTGGGCTCGTACACCCGCACCGTGTTCCGCACGCTGGGCCTGTCGCGCGCGCTGAGCAACGTGGTGAGCCAGGAGTCCGACGTGAAGAGCGTGGTGGGCAAGGTGGCCCTCGGCGAGGCCGACGCGGGCGTCTCCTACGTCACCGACGCGCGCGCCGCGGCCGGCCGCATCACGCCGGTGGCCATCCCGAGCTGGGCGCAGCCCAAGGTGCGCTACGAGATCGCCGTGGTGAAGGCCAGCAGGAACAAGGCCGCGGCACGGGCGTTCATCGCGAAGGCCACCGGGCCGGCGGGCCGGAAGATCATGGCCCAGGCCGGCTTCAAGTTCCCCGCCCCGCCGAAGAAGAAGAAGGCGACCCCGAAGAAGAACAAGAAGAGCGCCAGGGAGTCGGTGCCCGCGGCGGCGCGATGACCTTTCGGCCGCGGCCCTTCTCGCTGCTGCTCTGGGCCGCGGCCGGAATCACCCTCGCCTTCCTGATCCTCCCGGTCGTCGCGCTCTTCACGGAGATCGGGCCCGGGGAGATCGTCGATCAGCTCCGCACGGAAGCGGTCGCCGACGCCCTGCGGGTCACGGCGATCACGAACGGCATCGCCTTCGGCATCACCCTGCTGGTCGGCACGCCGGCCGCCTACCTGATCGCGAGCCGGCGGTTCCCCGGCCGGCAGCTGATCGTCACGCTCGTCGAGCTGCCCCTGGTGCTGCCGCCGGCGGTGGCCGGCCTCGGCCTGCTCATCGCCTTCGGCCGCATGGGCCTGCTGGGCGATCAGGTGGAGGCTCTCGGCCTCACCATCGGCTTCACCCGCACCGCCGTGGTGATGGCGATCATCTTCGTGGCCGGCCCCTTCTACGTGCGCCAGGCGATCGCCGCCTTCGAGTCGGTCGATCCCGACCTGATGCTGGCGGCGCGCACGCTGGGGGCGGGGCCGGGCCGGTCGTTCTGGCGGGTGGCGCTGCCGCTCGCCGCGAGCGGCCTCGGCGCGGGGGCGGCGCTCTCGCTGGCGCGCGGCATCGGCGAGTTCGGCGCGACGATCATGTTCGCCGGCAGCACCCAGGGCCAGACCCAGACGGTCACCCTGGCGATCTACGACCTCCTGGGCCTGAACTTCGACGCGGCCATCGCGCTCGGCGCGCTGCTCGTCGTGGTGAGCGCCCTGGTGCTCATCTCCCTCAAACTGGTGGTCTCGTGGCGCAGGCTCTTCGAGCGGACATCGCCGTTCCCCGTCGGCACTTCGAGCTCCGGGTAGCCCTGGAGGTCGGCGCGGGCGAGACCATGGCCCTGGTCGGCCCGTCCGGGGCGGGCAAGACCACCGTGCTGCGGGCCATCGCCGGCGCGCTGCGGCCGTCGGCGGGCAGCATCGCCGTGGGCGACGCGGTGCTCTACGACTCCGCGCGGCGGCTGAACCTGCCGCCGGAGGCGCGGCGGGTGGGCTACGTCTTCCAGGAGTACGCGCTCTTCCCGCACATGACGGTGCGCCAGAACGTCGCCTTCGGCGGGCGCGCGCGGGTGGATGACCTGCTGCAGCGCTTCCGCATCGCGCACCTGGCGGACGCCCGGCCAGGACGGATCTCGGGCGGCGAGCGTCAGCGCGTCAGCCTGGCCCGCGCCATCGCCTCCGACCCCCGGGTGCTGCTGCTCGACGAGCCGCTGTCGGCGCTCGACGCGCACACCAAGGTGGCGGTGCGGGGCGAGCTGCACGACCTGCTGGCCGAGCTGTCGCTGCCCGTGCTGCTGGTGACCCACGACTTCGAGGACGCCGCGGCCCTCGCGGACCGGGTCGGGGTGATCTCGCAGGGGGCGCTGCGCCAGGTCGGCACCCCCGCCGAGCTGCTCGCCGCGCCGGCCGACGCCTTCGTCGCCGGCTTCGTGGGCAGCAACCTGCTGGCCGGCGTGGCCCGCGACGGCCGCGACGGCCTGCGCGAGGTGGCCCTCGACGCCGGAGGGGTCGTCTACTCCACCACCGAGCTGGACGGGCGGGTCGGCGCCATCGTCCACCCCTGGGACGTGTCGATCGCCGCCGAGCAGGGCGACGACTCGGCGCTCAACCACATCCGCGCGCCCATCGCGTCGGTGGTGCCGGTGGGAAGCCGCGTGCGGGTGCGGGTGGGCCCGCTCGTCGCGGAGGTGACCGCCGTGTCGGCCGAGCGCCTCGGCCTGGAGCGGGGCCGGGTGGTGAGCGCCACCTTCAAGGCCACCGCCACCCGCCTCGTGCCGCTCGACGCGGGGAGCTGAGCCGGGCCGGGACGGTTGCTAGGCTCAGCTCCCACGTGGCGACGTGGCGAAGTGGCTAACGCGGCGGTCTGCAAAACCGTTATTCGCGGGTTCGACTCCCGCCGTCGCCTCTCTCCGCCTGCCCCTCCTCTGAGCGATCCATGGGCGCCTTCTCCGCCTTACGGGGTGACGCAGGCCTTGATGGTGCCCTCTTCGCGCGTGGCCATGGCCGCGTAGCCCTCCGGCGCGTCATCGAGGGGCAGGTCGTGCGTGAAGACGGGCGACGGGTCGAGGCGACCCCGGGCCAGCAGGGGCCACAGGTCCTTGGCGTACGCGTGCGTGGGCGCGACTCCGCCCTTGATCGTCACGTTGCGCAGGAACGCGACGTCCCACGGCACCTGGGGCGCGCCGAGGAAGACCTCCATCCCCACCCAGCTGACCGTTCCGAACGGGCGCACGTCCTTGACGGCCTGGGCGATCGAGTCGGCGCTCGAGACCGCGTCGATCACGACCTCGGGGCCGAGGCCCTCGGTGAGCTCGCCCACCACCTGGGCGGCCTTCTCGACCCCGCCCTCACCCTTCGTGTCCACGACGTGGGTGGCGCCGAGCTTCTCGCCCACGGCCATGCGGTCGGCGTGGTGTCCGGCCAGCACGATGTTGGCCGCCCCGAAGAGTCCCGCGACGTGGCAGGCGAGCAGCCCGACGGCGCCGTCGCCCACGACCATGACGGTGTCGCCGGGCCGGATGCCGGCGCCCGCGACCGCGTGGTAGGCGGTGCCGAGCACGTCGGCGACGGGAAGCACCTTGGCGTCGTGCTCGTCGCCCGCCAGGGGCTCGGGCACCACGTCGAGGCTGCCGTCGGCCATGGGCACGCGGACCAACTCGGACTGGCCGCCCTGCACGTCGCCGCCGGCGCTCCAGAAGGCCTGGAAGCCATAACAGCCTCCGCTGGCGCAGGAGGTGAAGTGACCCAGGTGGCACTCGGCGCAGTGGCCGCAGCTGAACCAGAAGGGCGAGACGACCTTGTCGCCGGGCCTCACACGGCGAACCTCCGCCCCCACGGCCTCGACCACGCCCACGAACTCGTGCCCCAGCCGGCAGCCCGGGCTGAACCCGAACGCGTCGCCGTGGTTGTAGATGTGCATGTCCGAGCCGCAGATGCCCGCCTTGGTGACGCGGACGACGGCGTCGGTGGGCGTGACGATCTCGGGATCGGGCACCGTCTCCACCCGGACGTCGCCGGGCGCGTTGTAGATCAGACCCTTCATGGGCCCCCCTGGTTCGAAGCGATGTGACAGCGAAGCGTCACCCTAGCTGCGTCTTGAACGATCGTTCAAGATTCCATATCGTAACGAGTGTAGTTCGGTGTGATTCCGGGGGATTCGGTGACCGACGGAGACCGGTGGCAGGAGGAAGAAGACGGTGTCGTCATGCGCTATGACCCCGGCGCCGACAGCTACCACTGCGCGTTTGGCCCGTCATCGCGAATCGTGCAGGTGGAGGATGCCGAGCGCGAGGTGATCGTCAGGGTGGACGCCCAGACTCGACTCGTCGTCGGCTTCACGATTCCGGGATTCCGCGCATGGCACGCACGCCACGCGGACGCGGACGGCGACTTTGAGTTGGACCTGCCCACCACCTGGGAAGGTCCGCTTGCCGGCATCTGAGCTACGCGCCTGGCTGGGTGCGCATTCAGACCGGCTGGAGGCCCTGCTGACACAGGAGATCGAGCGCGCTGACGAGGAGGGGCAGCTGGAGGCGGCGCTGGCCGCCCATCTACGGCTTGTCCTCGATGGCCTCGTGGCAGTCGGTCGGCCCTCCCTGCGCCGAGGCCTGGAAGAACTTGCGATCAAGCTCGATGAGGTGTCGCTCGCGAAGCTGGACGACGTCGTTCGCGAGCGGTTGCAGGTAGGAGAAGCGATCGAGTTCGAGACGCGCGTGCTCTTCGGAGTCTCCTCCGAGGACGACCCGTCGCTTGCCGCGATGGTCGAGCGGCGCACGCGTGTGGCGGCGTTGGTGCGGACCTTCCTCGGCCTCTTGGAAGGCGCGGATTCTTCCTTGGCTGGGTTGTCGGCGCGAGTCCACGCCTGGCTGACCGAGAATCAGCGCACACTCGGCGTGCTGACTCGCCAGGCGCTGGAGCGCCAGGTCTCGCGACACGACGGAGACGAGGTGGCCGCGGCCGAGCGTCTCTCCACGGTCGCGCTCGTCCAGGCCAATGCGATGGTGCTCACCCTGGGGTTGGCGGCAACCGGCGAGGTCATCGCGGCGGCCTAGGCGTGGGTCGCGGGTGTCCTCGACCGTGGCGCTCCCCAGGTCTCGTCGTGCACCAGGGAGCGCCATGGACGGCGCGCCGCGGCGAGGGCAGGCGGTAGGGAGGTCGGAAACTCGACCGGGTACCCGAGCGGGGTGATGATCGGGGCTGAGACCTCGGCCGGTAGGGCGAGCCATGCGCGGAACTCCGACTCGTAGAAGCCGTGGAAGTTGGTCGGCAAGGTCCCGAGATCCATCGCCCGGGCGGCTACGAGCAGGTTCTCAAGGGCGAAGGCGAGGGACATCATCTCGGCGGCGGCCTCGCGGGCGGCGAGCCGCTCGCGGTGGGGCTCCGGGATCGTGCGCCGGGGCACGAGGACCGGAACGATCCACACCGGCGCGTGCCGCACTCCACCGACGACCTGCTCCGCGTAGCCTCGCGCCCACGCGGCGTGCTCGTCCTCGTCGACGCCCCCGACGGGCTCCCGCATGATCCGGAAGTACTCGCCCCCTCCGCGCACCACCAGATCGGCGAGTTCCTCGCGGCGGTTCCGGACCACGACGAAGCTCCACGCCTGGGCCATGCTCTCAGACGGCGCCATGAGGGCGAGCCGCAGCAGTCGGTCGACATCGGTCGCGGAGACGGGTCGATCGGTGTAACGCCGGACACTTCGCCGCCGCCGGATCGCTTCGAGCGCGTCCATGCTCGGCTCCCTGGGTCTTGGGACGTGTGACGCCACGCTATGAGATTTGGAACGATCGTTCAAGGCGCTACGCTACGTGCCATGCCCCCCAAGCGATTCGACCCCGACGAAGCCCTCGCGCGGGCATGCGACGCTTTCTGGGCGAAGGGCTATGAAGGCACGAGCGCCCAGGACCTCGTCGATGCCATGGGCATCAACCGCGGGAGCCTGTACGCGACCTTTGGCAACAAACGCCGCCTCTACGAGCTGGCCCTCGATCTGTACCTCGAACGCGACCGGGCGACGCTGGCGAAGACCCTCGACGGCGAGCCGCCGCTGCGGGCGATCCTCGCTCAGCTGCTCGGCCGCTATGCCGATCAGCTGGCCGCAGACCCCGAGCGGCGCGGGTGCTTTTTCGCCAACGCCTGCGCCGAGCTGTCTCCGGACGACGCTCCCCTCGCGGCGCGCCTGACGGCTGAACTCGACGCACAGCGGGGGCTCTTCGAGGACGCGTTCCGTGCCGCCCGTGATCGGGGTGAGCCCCTCGCGTCGCGGGATGAAGTGCAGCTCGCGGGATTCGTCGTCGGGGCCCTCCAGGGAATGCGCCTCGTGGGCAAGGTGACCGGCGACCGGGACCGACTGGAGAGCATCATCACCCTCACCCTCGATGCGATCAGCGGTCCCGGCTTCCAGACCTGACGGCATGGTCCTGGCGACGAGGACGGCGTTGCTCTCAACCGTTATTCGCGGGTTCGACTCCCGCCGTCGCCTCTCCGATCAGGCATGGCATAGCCACACCCGCGCCTCCCAGATCAGTCGCGACCCCCTCTGCCCGAGGTGGATGACGCCCTCGTCGACGAGCCGCTTGATGCTGGCCTTCTGAGCCAGGGCGCCGGTGAGCGGGATCGTCCGCTCCGTGATCTTGGCCACGCTGGAGAAGGCGCTGCGGGCGACGTCGAGAAGCGCTCGCTCGTCCTGAAGGGTCGCCGTGGGGAGGAGCAGGCGCCCCCTTGCGGCCAGCCGCTGCCGGGCCCCGCGCAGCATGCGCATCGGCAGCTCCGATCCCCGCGGGCCGCCGCCGGTCTTGGAGGGGAACCACCCGCTGTCACCGGCGATGGCGTCGGGCACGCCCGAGACGTCGCCGATGATGACGTCGGCGCGCAGCGCATCGGGGAGCGGCTCGAAGAGGTCCCCGTGGAAGAACTCCATGCGGTCGGCGACCCCGTTGGCGGCGGCGCTCGTCGTGCACACCTCGACGACGTCGGGCGACATGTCCACCCCGTAGACCTTCGCGGCGCCGAGCTTCGCCGCGATGACGCCCAGCACGCCGGAGCCGCAGCCGACGTCGATGACGACATCGCCTTCGCGCACCTCCAGCGCGTCGGCCATCAGGTGGGTGATCGTCGTCGGGCGGAACGTCTGCGGCGACGCGGCGAGGTTCATGGGGCCGAGGCGGCCCTTCCAGACGATGGTCTCCAACGGAGGTCCTCCTGGTTCGACGGTCGAGGGCGAGGGGGCGGGGCCATCCGTCAGCCGAGCGCCTCCCACACGCGGCGCGCGGGCGCGGCGCGGTTCAGGGTGTAGATGTGCACGCCGGGCGCACCCGCCGCGAGCAGGTCGGCGGCGAGCCGGGTCGCCGCGTCCACGCCGATGTCGACGACGGCGGCGTCGTCCGCCGCGGATCGCAGGCGGGCGAGGAGGTCCGCGGGTATGTCGGTCCTGTTGACGGCCGCCATCCGCGTGAGGCCCGCGAGGCTCGTCACCGGCATCACGCCCGGCAGCACCGGCCGGTGGCATCCGAGGGCGCCCAGATCCTCCACGAGCCGCAGGTAGAGCCGGACGTCGAAGAAGAACTGGGTGATGGCGAAGTCCGCGAGCTCCAACTTGCGGGCGAGGTGGCGGATGTCCGAGGCGCGATCGGGGGACCGCGGGTGGACCTCCGGGTGAGCCGCGACGCCCACGCAGAAGCCGGCCGGGTGCCGGCGGATCTCGCGCACCAGGTCGATCGCATGACGGAAGGCGCCGCCCGGATCCGAGCCGTCTGACGGGGGGTCGCCTCCCAGCGCGAGGATGTTCCGCACGCCTCGCGCGGCGTAGTCGTCGAGCAGGGCCCGGATCTCGCCCCGGGTGTGGCCGACGCAGGTGAGGTGGGGCATCGTCGGAAAGGAGCGGCTGCCGTTCATCCGGACGACCAGCTCGCGGGTGCGTGAGCGGGTCGAGCCCAGCGCGCCGTAGGTGACCGAGGCGAAGGAGGGCTCGAGGCCGGCCAGGCCGCGCAGCGTCGCGTCCAGCTCGCGCTCGCCGGCGTCGGACCTCGGCGGGAAGAACTCCAGGGAGCGCGTCGGGCCCGCCGCGATGAGGTCGGCGATGCGCGCGGCCGCGCGCGGCGGGCCGCCCGAGCCGGCGGAGATCGGGTTCGCTTCGTCCTTCGAGCAGCTTCCCGCGACGAGCAGGGGCTCGTTCACATGTCCCCCTTCGGGATTGCGCGTCCCGATCGGTGAGGGCCCGCGACGGCCGAGCATCCTGACTTCCGGGAGGGTCCTCCCGGTCACAGTGGCGCGACCGTGCCGGCTTCTCACCGGCTTCCCTCGCGCCGCCGCGGTTTGGCGGGCAGAAGGCTAGCGGGCCGGCGGCCGCCTCGCACGACCGCAGGCCGTCTCCGTAGAAAGCCGCGACGCGACTCGGGCGCGTCTCGGACGCCGCCGCCGCGCGTCGGCGAGAGCCTGGGTGCGTACGGAGAACGCGGCAGGGAGGTGGGCGATGAGGACCATGATGAGGTCACGCACGAACGGCACCCCGGTGGTCGCGCCGCGGGTCGCCGAGCCGCCCGCCGAGCGGGCCGCCACGGAGGGGGACGGCGCCCTGCGCGGGGCCCGGATCTGGGGCGTCCTGCGGATCGCCGTCGGCTGGGTCTTCCTGTGGGCGTTCCTCGACAAGCTCCTGGCGCTGGGCTTCTCGACCGGTCGCAACTCCGAGACGGGGGTGGTCGACCGCTTCGGCGACGCCGCCTGGATCCACGGCGGCTCGCCGACGGACGGCTTCCTCAACTTCGGCCTCCACACCAAGGGGTTCCTGGCGACCTTCTACTCGAACCTCGCCGGCCAGGGCTGGGTGGACTGGGGCTACATGCTCTCCATGGTCGCGATCGGCGTGCTGCTGATCGCGGGCGTCGCGGTGCGACCGGCGGCCATCGCCGGCATCGTCTGGATGGGCCTCTTCTACACGGCCTCGGCGATCTGGCCCGCCAACAACCCGTTCCTCGACGAGCACGTGATCTACGCGATCGTCCTCGCGGGCGTGGCCTGGGTCGGCGCCGGCCGCTACCTCGGCCTCGGCCGGCTCTGGGAGCGCCTGCCGCTCGTGAAGCGGTACCCGATCCTGCGCTAGCGCCGCCCGGTCCGCGCGGGCGCCGGCTCCGGCCGGCGCCCGCGTCGGCGTGCGCGGGCCCCGCGCGCGCCGAGCGCTCAGAATGTGCCCCCATCGACGGGAGGCATACGTGGAACTGGGAATCTGCACCTTCGCCGAGCTCACCCCCGACCCGGTGACCGGCCGCACCATCGGCGCCGACGAGCGGCTGCGGAACCTGCTCGAGGAGATCGAGCTGGCCGATCGCCTGGGGCTCGACGTGTTCGGGGTGGGGGAGCACCACCGGCCGGACTTCACCGTCTCGGCCCCCGCCGTGGTGCTGGGCGCCGCCGCGGCCCGCACCGAGCGCATCCGCCTCACCAGCGCCGTCACGGTGCTCAGCTCCGACGACCCCGTGCGGGTGTTCCAGGACTTCTCCACCATCGACCTGATCTCGGGCGGGCGGGCCGAGATCATGGCCGGGCGCGGGTCGTTCATCGAGTCGTTCCCGCTCTTCGGCCAGGATCTCGACGACTACGACGCCCTGTTCGCCGAGAAGCTCGACCTGCTGCTGCGACTGCGCGAGGGCGAGCGGGTCACGTGGTCGGGGCGGTTCCGCGCCCCCATCGAGGACCGCGGCGTCTATCCCCGCCCGCTGCAGGACCCGCTGCCGGTCTGGATCGCGGTGGGCGGCACCCCGGCGTCGGTGGTGCGCGCCGGCACCCTGGGGCTGCCGCTGTCGATCGCCATCATCGGCGGCCAGTTCGCCCGCTTCCGGTCCCTGGTCGACCTCTACCGCGAGGCCGGCGCCCGGGCCGGCCACCACCCGGACGCGCTGCGGGTGTCGATCAACACCCACGGCTACGCCGCCGACGACTCGGCGGCCGGCGCCGACGAGTACTGGCCCTACTACGAGCAGGTGATGAGCCGCATCGGCCGCGAGCGCGGATGGCCGGCCACCACCCGCGGCCAGTTCGACGCGATGCGCGCGCCCGGCGGCGCCCTGCTGGTGGGGAGCGCGGACGAGCTGATCGAGAAGATCCTCGCGATCCACCGGGTGATGGCCAACGACCGCTACCTGATCCAGTTCAGCGTCGGCACGCTGCCGCACGACCGGCTGCTGCGGGCGATCGAGATCTTCGCGACCGAGGTCGCGCCGGCGGTGCGGCGGGAGGTGGGCGCCGCCGTGTGACGGCGGCGCGTCGCGCCCCCGGCGGCGCGATGGGATAGGAATCCGGCCCATGCCCGACGTGCCCGGCAGGCCGCAGGCGTCACCGCTCGTGCGGCGCCTGCGCCCCTTCA
Source organism: Thermoleophilia bacterium (assembly GCA_050181915.1). Lineage (GTDB taxonomy): Bacteria > Actinomycetota > Thermoleophilia > Miltoncostaeales > Miltoncostaeaceae > JBFXCS01. The sequence goes on from JBFXCS010000001.1 coordinate 87,860, forward strand.
CCACCACGATCTTCGCCGAGATGACGGAGCTGTCGGAGCGCCTCGGCGCGGTGAACCTGGGCCAGGGCTTCCCCGACTCGGACGGGCCGCCGGCGATGCTGAGGGCGGCGCGCGACGCCATCGCGGCCGGCGTGAACCAGTACCCGCCGGGCCCGGGCAGCGCCGACCTGCGGGCGGCGATCGCCGAGGCCCGGCTGCGCGACCACGGCCAGGAGCTCGACCCGTCGGACGAGGTGCTGGTGACGGTGGGCGCCACCGAGGCGGTGGCCGCGGCGATGATCGCCCTGTGCGAGCCGGGCGACGAGGTGATCCTGGTCGAGCCGTACTACGACTCCTATCCGGCCGCGGTGGCGATGGCGGGCGCCCGCCACCTGTCGGTGCCGCTGCGCCCCGGGCCGGACGGCCGGCTGGGCCTCGACGCCGCCGAGCTCGCGGCGGCCGTGACCGACCGCACGCGCCTGGTGCTGCTGAACACGCCCCACAATCCCACCGGCACGGTGCTGACGCGCGCCGAGCTCGAGGCCGTCGCCGCCGTCTGCCGCGAGCGCGACCTGCTGGTGGTGACCGACGAGGTCTACGAGCGGCTCGTCTACGACGGCGAGCGCCACGTGCCGATGGCGACCCTGCCGGGGATGGCCGAGCGCACCCTCACCATCTCGAGCGCGGGCAAGACCTTCAGCGCGACCGGCTGGAAGATCGGCTGGGCGTGCGGCCCGGCCCCGCTGGTGGCCGCGGTGCGGGCCGCGAAGCAGTTCATCACCTACGTCGGCGGCGCCCCCTTCCAGCCGGCGGTGGCCCACGCGCTGCGCCACGAGTCGGCCTGGGTGGCGGGCCTGCGCGCGGAGCTGGCGGCGGCCCGCGACCGCCTGTCCGAGGGGCTCCGCGCCGCCGGCCTCGCGGTCCGGCCGGCCCGCGCCGCCTACTTCGCGCTCGCCGACATCCGGCCGCTGGGGCTCTCGGACGGCATGGCCTTCTGCCGCGAGCTGCCCGCCCGGGCGGGCGTCGCCGCGATCCCGGTGGAGGTGTTCTGCGACCGCCCCGCCGAGTGGTCGCACCTCGTGCGGTTCGCCTTCTGCAAGCGCGCCGCCGTGATCGACGAGGCGGTCGCGCGCCTAGAAGGTCTTTCAGGATGACGGTCCGCGGCCGCCGGCTCGCTGCAAACTCATCGCTCTCCGCGTCCTCGGTCGGGGCGATACCGCCGTGGGTATCGCACCCTCCCTGCGTCCTCAGACTGCTCGGTTTTCGCGGCCGGACGACCACGTCTCACCCCGAAAGACCTTCTCAGAGAGGCGGCGGAGGGGTGAGCGGCCGGCGCCGCCGGGCGGCGAGGTCGAAGTAGAGCAGGGTGGAGGTGAGCGCCGCGAACGAGAGGCCGATGGTGCTGCCGACGATCCCGCCGATCAGCGAGAGCGGCCCGCTCTCGGCCTCGCTCGCGGCGACCTCGAAGGGCAGCGCGATGATCACCCCGACCAGGTTCCCCAGGATGGTCGTGACCAGGATGATCCCGAGCACCCGCCACCAGGATCCCTCGATGAGCTCCCAGCTCCGGCGCAGCGCATCGGCCGGGCGCGGCACCTCCTCGGCCACCGCCACCTGGCAGGCGAGCGCCCAGCGCACGAACAGGTAGATGCCCGGCGCGATCAGCAGGGCGAGGCCGACGACCACGCCCAGCAGGTTGATCACCACCACCCCGAGCAGCAGCGGGAACACCTCGAAGGCGGCGGACATGGAGCGGCCCAGGGCGGGGCGCCGCCCGCCGCCGGCGTCGCGCACCGCCGTGACGTGCACCGCGGTCACGAGCGGCGTCACCACCAGGATGTAGGCGATGGTCACGGCGGCCTGCCAGCCCCACGGCCGGCTGTCGTCGTAGGAGGTGAGCTGACCCTGGCCGACGCCCAGCACCAGCAGGTCGACCACCGCGACCACGATGAAGGCGCTGAGAACGAAGACGCCCGGGTGGGCCCGGCCCAGCCGCAGCGCGTCGCCCATGATCGCGCCGAGGTCGCGCGGCTGCGCGAGGTTCGGCGGCGGGCGGTCGCGGTCGGCCACGGCCGCATTCAACCTGGATTCGGCGTGTCTCGCGCCCCGCATCCACGATCTCCGCCGAATCCAGGTCCAACAGGCTCCCCGCCGCCGGCGCGCCCGCCGCCGGCGGGGTGCGCGTCAGTAGAGCTCGGGCACGAAGGTCTGGTCGGTGAGCGGCGGCCGCACGTAGCCGATGTCCGGCTGGCGCGGCGGCAGCGTGATCGGCTCCGGCGTGAGGTCCTCGTAGGGGATCAGCGACAGCAGGTGCGAGATGCAGTTCAGCCGGGCGCGGCGCTTGTCGTCGGCGTTCACCACGTACCAGGGCGCCTGCTTGATGTCGGTGTAGTTGAACATCTCGTCCTTGGCGCGCGAGTACTCGACCCACTTCTCGCGGGACTTCAGGTCCATCGGGCTCAGCTTCCACCGCCGCATCGGGTCGTTCGCCCGGGCCTGGAAGCGCCTCTCCTGCTCGTCGTCGCTCACCGAGAACCAGTACTTGACCAGGATGATCCCGGAGCGGGCGAGCATGCGCTCGAACTCGGGGCAGGAGCGCAGGAACTCCTGGTACTCGTTCTCGGTGCAGAAGCCCATCACCCGCTCGACGCCGGCGCGGTTGTACCAGCTGCGGTCGAACAGGACGATCTCGCCCGCGGCGGGCAGGTGGGCGGCGTAGCGCTGGAAGTACCACTGGGTCTTCTCGCGCTCGGTGGGCGTGCCGAGGGCGACGACGCGGCAGACGCGCGGGTTGAGGCGCTCGCTGATGCGCCGGATGACCCCGCCCTTGCCGGCCGCGTCGCGCCCCTCGAAGACGACCACGACCTTCAGGCCGTGCGCCTTCACGTACTCCTGCAGCAGCACCAGCTCGCGCTGCAGGCGCGACAGCTCCTTGTCGAAGAGCTTCGCGGGCAGGCGGCCGGGAGGATTCGGCGCGTCGTCACCGGCCGCCGTCTTCTTCGGGCTGGTGTCGGCCATGGGCGCTCCTCTCGCGACGTCGGGAGACGGACTCTCCCTTCGTGTCAGGGCCTATCACAGGTCCCTGGCCGGGAGCGAGCGCCGCGCATCCTTCGCCCCGGGGCCGTGGACCCGCCGGCGCCGGTGGGGTAACGGGCGGCGGCGGAGGGCGCCGTGGCGCTTGGTATCGTGGCGGGGTGATCGGTCAGGGGTCCCTCCAGGTGCGGCTCGTGGTGCTGGCCCTCGGCGTGCTGGGCGTCGTCGCGAGCGTCTTCGGCTCCATCCAGGCGCTCGACATCCACCATCTGGGCGGCGCCTTCGACTGGGGCCGCACGCCCACCGGCGGGTGGTGGGGCGCGATGGCCGTCATCTGGACCCTCGTCGCCCTCGGCGGCGTCGTCGCCATGTACTGGTCGCCGGCGCTCGCCACGACGCTCTTCGCGGTCGCCGCGATGGGCGGCCCCCTCACGAACGGCGGCTCCTGGATCTTCGCCGCGATCATCCTCGCGGCGGCGGCCTGGATCGGCCTGTACGCGATCAAGGACCCGTTCGCCGACGCCAAGGAGCGCGAGCGCGCCGCGGCCTCCGCGCGCGGCCAGACGACGCACTAGAGACGGGGGGCAACCTCACCGAGCACCGCCTGCGCGTGCTGGCGGTGACGGGCATCGGGGCCTTCATGGGCCCGCTCGATGTGACCGTGGTGGCCCTCGCCCTGCCGGCGATGGGCGAGGCGCTCGACCTGTCATTCGCGGGCGCGATCTGGGTGCAGGTGGGGTACCTGCTGGCCTACGCCCTGGTGCTGGTGCCGGCCGGGCGGCTCGCCGACCAGCTCGGCCGGCTGCGGGTGTGGCGCGCCGGGGCGCTGGTGTTCGCCGTGGCGTCGCTCATGGCCGGCCTCAGCACCGACGACGTGGGGCTGCTGGCATGGCGCGGCCTGCAGGGCTGCGGCGGGGCGATGCTGGCGGCCACCTCCACGGCGATGGTTACCCAGGTCTTCCCGCCGGCCAAGCGCGGCCGCGCCCTGGGGCTGAACGTGATGGCCCTCTACCTCGGCCTCGCCACCGGGCCCATCATCGGCGGCGTGATCGTGGAGCACGCGGGCTGGCGCTGGATCTTCCTCGTCAACATCCCGGTCGCCGCCCTCGCGCTGCTGTTCTCGGCGCGCCTGGTCGAAGCGCGGCCCGCCGCCGGCCGGCCGGCCCTCGACCCGCTCGGCTCGACCCTGCTGGGCGCCGCGCTCGGCGGCCTCATGGTGGGCGCGACCTTCGCCCCGCTGTGGGGGTGGGACTCGCCCGTCGCGATCGGCCTGATGGCCGCGGGCGCGATCGCGGCGGTCGCCTTCGCGGTCGCCGAGGGCCGCGTCCGGGCGCCGCTCATCGACATGGCCCACTTCCGCGACAGCCGCCTGTACGCGTTCGGCAACCTGGCGGCGCTGCTCAACTACACGGCGGTCTTCGCGACCATCTCGCTCACCGCGGTGCTGCTGCAGGTCGTGGGGCATCGCTCGCCCGTCGAGTCGGGGGTGATCATGCTCGCCCAGCCGGCGCTGATGGCGGCGCTGTCGCCGATCGCCGGCCGCCTGTCGGACCGCATCGGCTCGCGGTCGCTCACGAGCGGCGGGATGGTGCTGGTGGCGGCGGGCATGGGCGTGCTGGCCACGACCCCGTCATCGGTCCCGGTGGGGCACGTCGCCGCGGGCCTCGCCGTGGTCGGGATCGGGATGGCCGCCTTCAGCTCGCCCAACACCTCGGCGGTGATGGGCTCGGTGGGCCCCGACCGGCTCGCGGTGACGGCCGCCGTGATCGCCGAGATGAGGACCGTCGGGCAGGCGCTGTCGGTGGCCCTGCTCGGCACCATCGCCGCCGCCCCGCTCGGCGCCGAGGGGGCGCGGGTGATCCTGGGCGGCGCCGAGGGGGCGGTGCACGCCGGGGCCTTCCTCGACGGCTACCGCCTGGCGATGGTCGTGGGCGGCGCGATCGCGCTGGTCGGGGCGGCCGCCTCGCTCACCCGCGGCCCCGCCGTCCGGCTCACCTCCCGCGCCGCCGCGTGAGGCCCGCGCCGGGCGCCCGGCCCGATCGGGGCCGATCAGGCCGGGCCGGGGCGCGGCACCAGCCGCGCGAAGAGCCTGTCGAGGGCGGCCGCCGGGTCGTCGCACAACCCGGTGTGCACGGCCGAGGGCTGCACGATCGTGCTGGCCGGGGCGACCAGCCAGTGGAAGCGCCGGTGGGCGGGGAGCGCGGCGATCGGCCCCGCGTCGGCCTCGCCGGCGGCGATGCGCGCCAGGCCGTCGAGGTGGCGCGCGACGGCGTCGGCGTCCGCGCGCGGGGCGATGGCCAGCAGGCGGGGGCGGTCGAGGGCGACCCGGGCGCCGAGGAAGTCGCGGGTGCGGGCGAACAGCACCACGCCGGCGTTGATGCGCTCGCCGCGCTCGATGTCGGGCACGACGCGCAGCACCGCGTACTGGAAGGGCTCAGAGGGCGCGGCGGGCAGCCTCGGCCTCCGCGACGAAGGGGCGCGGCGCCTCGAGGCGCCGGGTGAGGTAGTCGACGTACGCGCCCCGCCGCTCCGCGGCGAGGGCGTCGTCGCCGTCGGCGTCGAGCCACGCCGCGGGCACGAGGGCGAGGATCGCCGCCAGGGCGTCCGGCGTCAGCGACGGCGCCAGGCGCGCGTCGGCCTCCTCGATGGAGGACGCGTACGGCAGCATCACGTCGGCCGCGATGGCCGGGAAGGGGTCGCGCGCCCGCGGCGCCATGTCCCACGTGCGGTGATGCAGGTAGAAGGCGGCGCCGTGGTCGATGAGCCACGGCCGCCCGTGCCACATCAGCAGGTTCGGGTTCTGGGGCGAGCGGTCGATGTTGGTGACCAGGCCGTCGAGCCACACCACGGCGGCGGCGAGGGCGGGGTCGACGGCGGGCTCGCCGGCCGGGTCGAAGGCGAGCGAGCCGGGCAGGAAGTCGAGGCCCAGGTTGAGGCCGGCGCTGGCCCGCAGCAGGTCCTGGATCTCGGGGTCGGGCTCGGCCCGGGCGAGCGCGGGATCGAGCTCGACGAAGGCGATCACCGGCACCGGCAGGCCCAGCAGCCGCGCGATCTCCCCGGCCACCAGCTCCGCGACCAGCGCCTTCGGGCCCTGCCCGGCGCCGCGGAACTTCACCACGTAGAGGCCGTCGTCGTCGGCCTCCACCAGGGCGGGCAGCGATCCCCCCTCGCGGAAGGGCTCGACGTAGCGGGTCGCGACCACCGTGGGAGGCGTCGCGATCGTCACCGGAGGGCCGCTCACCGCGCGGAAACTACTCCCCGCCCCGGCGCACCTGTTACGGCGCCGTGGCCGATCTGGGCGACGCCCGCGCGGCGCGCCATGATGGGGTGACGAGGAACCCCCATCCGATCGAGGCTCACCGTGAGCAAGCACGTCTTCGACATCTCCGAGACCGCCACCCATCAGCTGGTGGCACGGCAGCTGCGCGACCTGGCCGACCAGTTCGCCGCCGGCTCCATCGACCTCGCCTACGACGAGTGGAAGACGCCCACCGTGGTGGTCGACCCGGTGGACGTGAAGGTCGACCTCATCCAGCAGCGCCGCCACGTCGAGCTGTTGGTGCGGATCGGCTGGACCCTGCACGACTGAGCCTGAGGCGCCGCCCCGCCGGGCCGTCGCCCGCGGCGGTCAGGGGCGGGGCGGCGCCAGGCCCGATCCGGCGGCGACGGCCTCCGGCTCGGCTCCGTGGCCGCGGCTCCGGATGAACAGGGCCGCCAGCACCCCGGCCAGCGCCCCGATCGCGCCGATCCAGAAGGCGTCGACGAAGCCCTCCTCGGCGGGCACCTCGGTGCCCTGGATGGCGTGCGCGGCGAGCAGCACCGCGCCCACCTGGGCCCCGATGACGCCGCCGACGGTGCGCACCACGTTGTTCATGCCGGTGGCGACGGCCGTCTCGGTGGGGCGCACGGCGTCGACGATGAGCTTGGGCATCACGGCGAAGACGGAGCCGATGCCCACCCCGCAGAGGACGAACGCCAGCGCCGGCTGCCACGGCTCGGCGTGCCACAGCGCGATGCCCGCCGAGCCCAGCCCGACCATCAGCATGCCGCCGACCATCGGCACCCGCTCGCCGTGGCGCTGGCCGATCGCGCCGGCGATGGGCCCGGCGGCGAGGATTGACAGCGAGGTCGGCAGCATCCACAGCCCGGCGACGGTCACCGAGGCGCCGAAGCCGTAGTCGGCGGCCGAGGCGATCGGCTCGGGAAGCCCCGAGGGCAGCTGGTAGAAGGTCGGCAGGATCACCCAGGTCATGTAGAGGGCGAAGCCCGACAGCAGCGCCGTGACGTTGGTGAACAGCACCACGCGCCGCACCATCATCCGCATGTCGACCATCGGGTCCTCCACCCGCAGCTCCACGAGCACCCACAGCGCCAGCGCGACGGCCGAGCCGGCGAACAGGCCGACGATCGCGGGGGAGCCCCAGCCGAGGTGCTGGCCCTCGGTGAGCCCGACCAGCAGGCACACCAGCCCCGCCGAGAGGGTCAGCGCCCCCTTCAGGTCGAGCCGCGAGGGCGATGTGATGGGCGACTCGGGCACGAAGCGCCAGACCAGGGCGAGGGCCAGCGCCACCACGACGGCGCTCGTGACGAAGAGCCAGCGCCACGAGAGGTGGTCGACGATCAGCCCGCTGGCCACGATGCCGACGCCGCCGCCGACGCCGAGCACCGCCGACACCAGGCCCATCGCGACGGCGATGCGCTCGGGCGGGAACTCGTCGCGGATGATCGCGTAGGCGAGCGGGAACACGGCCGCGCCGACGCCCTGGACGGCGCGGAAGGCGATCAGCGACGAGATGTCCCAGGCGAAGATCGCCCCCACCGAGCCGACCAGGAAGACGGCGAGGCTGATGCGCATCAGCCTCGCCTTGCCGTACTGGTCGCCCAGCCGCCCGATCAGCGGCGTGCCCACCGAGCCGGTGAGCAGGTAGGCCGTGACGGTCCACGTGACCCAGGTGCCGGAGGTGTCGAGCTCGTCCTGGAGCCGCGGCAGCGCCGGGATGAGGAAGGTCTGCATCAGCGCGAAGGCCATCGCGGCCGTGATCAGGCCGGCCATGGTGCCGCGCTGCGAGCCGCCGCCCGCCGCGCGCGCGCTCATCGGGCGGCCTCCCTCATCGGCGGAGGATGGTAGTTACCCGGTTAAGAAGGTCTTTCAGGATGACGGTCCGCGGCCGCCGGCTCGCTGCAAACTCATCGCTATCGGCGTCGTCGGTCGGGGCGATACCGCCGTGGGTATCGCACCCTCCCTGCCTCCTTGATCTGCTCGGTTTTCGCGGCCGGACGACCACGTCTCATCCTGAAAGACCTTCTAATGGTTCGCAAGATCAAGGATCGGCCTCCCCCCGGTGGCGGTCCCGCATCGTGAGCCGGACAATTGGTGACAATTGTTGCCCACTCGGGGCGCCGCGAATAACATCCGGCGCGGCCGCGAGAAGGTCTCGCATGGCCGGAAACAGGGGGGAGCGCGTGCCACGACAGAGCGTGGTGATCCGACTCGCGGGCGAGTCGGGCGAGGGGGTCATCTCGTCCGGTGACATCCTCACCCAGGCCGCCGCCCGCGGCGGCTACTGGACCCAGACCTTCCGGACCTATCCCGCCGAGATCAAGGGCGGGCCGTGCATGTACCAGGTCCGGATGGGCGGCGAGCGGATCCACAGCCACGGTCGGCTGGTCGACCTGCTGGTCTGCTTCAACCAGGAGGCCTGGGACCTCCACCACGACGCCCTGGCGGCGGACGGGGTGATCCTCTACGACGAGACCGAGGTCGCGATCCCGGAGGAGTTCCTGCCGCGTGCGCGCGCGGTGCGGATGGACAAGCTGGCCAAGGAGATCGGCGGCTCGCTGCGCGCCAAGAACATGGTCGCGGTGGGCGCGGTGTCGGCGGTGATCGGCTTCGACACCACCCCGATCGAGGAGCTGGTGCTGCGGCGCTACGCCCACAAGCAGGGCGTGGCCGACGCCAACATCGCGGCCCTGCGGGCCGGCGGCGACGAGAGCGGCGACCTGCGCGGCTCGCTGGCGATCGTCGATCCGGTGGAGACCGAGGAGGACCGGGTGCTCATGTCCGGCAACCAGGCGATCGCCGTCGGAGCGGTCGCCGCCGGGCTCACCTACTTCGCCGGCTACCCGATCACCCCGGCGTCGGACATCCTCGAGTGGCTGTCGGCGAAGCTGCCGCAGGTCGGCGGCATCACCATCCAGTGCGAGGACGAGATCGCCTCGATCATGTCCGTGCTGGGCGCGTCGTTCGCCGGCGCGAAGGCCATGACGGCGACGTCCGGCCCGGGCCTGTCGCTGATGAGCGAGGCCCTCGGGTTCGCCGGCACCGCCGAGATCCCGTGCGTGATCGTGGACGCCCAGCGCGGCGGCCCCTCGACCGGCCTGCCCACCAAGACCGAGCAGAGCGATCTGCAGCACGCCCTGTACGGGGGCCATGGCGAGGCCCCGCGGGTGGTGATCGCGCCGGTGTCGGTGGAGGACTGCTTCTGGTCGGTGATCGACGCCTTCAACTACGCCGAGCGCTTCCAGGTACCGGTCATCCTGCTCACCGACCAGGGCCTGGCGACGCGGATGGAGGTCATCGGCCGGCCTGACACGACCAAGGTGGAGCGCTGGGGGCGCAGGACCTCCGCGGGGCTCGACGGCGACTACAAGCGCTACGCCTACACCGACGACTCGGTGTCGCCGATGGGGATCCCGGGCGAGCCGGGCGGGCAGTACGTCGCCACCGGCATCGAGCACGACGAGCTCGGCCACCCCGGCTACACGCCGGAGATCCACCTCGGCATGCAGACCAAGCGGTGGTCGAAGCTGGAGCCGCTGCGCAACGGCATGGTGCGTCACGTCCAGGTCGGCGACGAGCGGCCGGAGGTCGCGATCATCGGCTTCGGCTCGACCTACGGCCCGGTGCGCGAGGCGGTCGAGCGGGCCCGGGCCGAGGGGCTGTCGGTGGGCGCCTTCTACCCCCGCGTGCTCGGGCCGTTCCCGGCCGACCAGGTGGCGCGGTTCGCCTCGCAGGCGAAGCGGGTGGTGGTGCCCGAGGTGAACTACACCGGCCAGCTCGCGCGGCTGGTGCGCGCCGAGTGCGGCCTGAGCGTCGAGAGCGAGGCGAAGTGCGACGGCCTGCCGTTCACGGCCGAGGACGTCTACGACCTGATCACCGAAAGGACCCCGGCGTGAGCACCGACCAGGCCACCCGCAAGCCGAACGACTACAAGTCGGACCTCAAGCCGATCTGGTGCCCGGGCTGCGGCGACTTCGGCGTTCTGGCGTCCCTGTACCGCGCGTTCGCGCAGCTCGACCTCGACCCGGCGCGCACGGTCGTCGTGTCGGGCATCGGCTGCTCCAGCCGGCTGCCGGGCTTCGTCACCACCTACGGCTTCCACTCCCTCCACGGCCGGCCGCTGCCGACCGCGATGGGCGTGAAGCTGGCCAACCCGGACCTCACGGTCATCGCGGTGGGGGGCGACGGCGACGGCTTCGCCATCGGCGCCGGCCACTTCCCCCACGCGGCCCGCCGGAACATCGACATCACCTACCTGGTGATGGACAACGAGATCTACGGGCTCACCAAGGGCCAGGTATCGCCGACGTCGCTGAGCGAGCAGAAGGCGCCGTCGACGCCCTGGGGCAACCTGGAGACGCCCCTCAACACGCTGGGCTTCGCCGTCGCGTCGGGCGCGTCGTTCGTCGCCCGCGGGGCGTCCTTCAACACGAAGGCGCTCACCGAGCTGATCGTCCAGGCGGTGGAGCACAGGGGCTTCTCGTTCATCGACGCCCTGTCGCCCTGCGTGATGTTCAACAACCACCAGGAGGAGTGGAAGGAGACGGTCACCGAGGTGGCCCCCGACCACGACGTCGCCGACCGGGTGGCGGCCTTCGACCTGGCCCTGCGCGGCGGGTTCAAGCTGGGGATCCTGTACCGCGAGCTGCGGCCCACGCTGAACGAGAAGTACGCGGCGCTGGTGGTGGGCTCGAAGCCCAGCGACGTCGACGCGATGCTCGACGCCTTCAGCGCCCGCACGGGCGCCGCGATCGGCAAGCCCGTGATCTGTGCGGTTCCGCGGCGCGCGCGCCCGCGGGGGCTCCGGCGGGCGCGCCGCGGCGCGCTACTTGACGGTGAAGGCCACCCGCATCCCGGCCTGGTAGTGGCCCGGGACGTTGCAGATGATCAGGTACTTGCCCTTCTTCAGGTTCAGCGTGAGCGGCTTGCTGGTCTTGCCGCCGGCCACGTTGAGGATGGCGCCGACCTTGCCCTTCTCGCTGGCCTTGCCGTTCTTGACCGGCAGCTTGTCGACCTTGACGTTGGTCTTGATGATCACGGCCTCGTGAACCATCGTGCCCTTGTTCTTGAGGGTGAAGGTGACCTTCCCCGCCTTGGCCGAGGCCGGTGACACGGAGGTCTGGAACGGCTTGCCCTTACCCATCGTGATGGTGACCTTCGCGGGGGCTGCGAAGGCGGTCGGGGCGACGGCGAGGGCCGTGCCCACGGCGATCGCTCCGATGCAGATGCGGATACGACGTGCGGGCGAGATCATGGGTGCGTTCTCCGGGTCGATTTCCGGGGGATCCGAGCGAGCCTAGCGCGCGGCCGGGATCGGCCGGGGGGCTCGCGCGACGGCAATTTGACATACCTAAGACGCTAAGTTCGGTGTATCTTACTCGGCGGTTCCCGTCGTGCCCCTGAGGAGCTGGCCGAATGCGTCGTCCCCTGACCGTGTCGCTGCTCGCCGCCGCCGTCGTCTCGGCCGCCGCGCTGACCCTGGCCGCCGCCGTCGGCGCCGGTTCGTCGTTGGCCGCGTCCCCATCGGAGGCCCCCGCGACGGCCCACGCCCATCACCTGGTCACGGCGAAGAAGGCGACGGCGCCCAAGCTGCCGGCGTCCCTCGCGACCCTCGACAAGCGCTACCGGGCCGCCGAGCCGAAGGCGCGCTGCACGGCGGGCAAGGCCCAGGCGGCGAAGGCGAGGTCGCTGCGGGCGAAGGCCCTCAAGAAGGCCGCGAAGGCCAAGGGCAAGGCGCTCGCGACCAAGAAGACCCAGCTTCGCAACGCCGTCGCCGCGATCACCAAGGCCCGCACGCTGTGCGCCAAGGCGGCGCCGACGCCGGTGCCGACGGACCCGACCCCGACGACGCCCACGACGCCGAGCACGCCCACGACGCCGACCACCCCGACCACCCCGACGACGCCGACGCCTCCCGTCGGGCCCGGGACCGTCGTGCCGGTGAGCGTCGACCCGGAGAATGTCATCAGGTTCGACCAGGCCAACTACGCCGCCCCGGCGGGCGTGGTGACGCTTCGGTTCACGAACACCAGCCCGGCCGTCCACGACATCGGCGTGCGCAACGGCACCACCGCGGCGTCGCCGTCGTTGGGCCGGTCGCCCGACGCGAGCGAGAACCAGGTGGTCGAGCTCACCCTGACCCTGGCGCCCGGCACCTACCGCGTGTACTGCCAGCCGCACGAGGCGGCGGGCATGGTGGCCACCCTCACGGTCTCCTAGCGGCCCGCAGGCCGCCCTCCGCTCTCCCCCCGACAGCGGGAGGGCGGCTACCCGCCTCCGGGGCGCGCCGACCACCTCGGCGCGTCCCGGCCGGCGTCCGGACGACCAGCCGTGACCCTCTGACCCGGGGGGCTACACCGCGGCGGCGAGGCCGAGCGCGCCCGCCACGGGCAGGCGCGCCGCCAGCCGCCAGCCGCCGTCCCGCGGTCCCGCCTCCAGGGTCCCGCCCAGGGCCTCGGCGCGCTCGCGCAGGCCCCGCAGCCCCGTGCCTCCGCCGATGTCCCCGAGCGCCGGGCCACGGCCGGCCGGTCCGTTGACCACCTCCACCGACACGGCGTCGCGCCTCCCGTCGACCGTCACGGCGACGGCCGACCCCGCCGCGTAGCGCAGCGCGTTGGTGAGGCCCTCCTGCACCACCCGGTAGGCGACGGCGGCGATCGCGGGCGGCAGCCCCTCGCGCTCGCCGCGCAGGGTGAGCGTCACGTCCAGGCCGCTGCCCGCGGCCCGCGACACCAGCTCCTCCACCAGCGCGAGGTCGGGGCTCGGGGCGGCCTCGTCGGCCAGCAGCCCCACCAGCAGGCCCATCTCGCGCTCGGCCTGGCGGGCGGCGTCGGCGATGTTCGCGAAGGTCTCGGCGGTGGCGGCCGGGTCGCGCCCCACCAGGCGCTGGCCCGCCGTGGCCTGCACCACCATCACGCTGATCGCGTGGGCGACGATGTCGTGCAGCTCCGAGGCGATGCGGGCCCGCTCGTAGCGCACCGACAGCGCCGCGTACGCCTCGCGCTCGGCCTCCAGCTCGCGCGCCCGCTGGGCGAGCTGGGCGGCGGCCTCCGAGCGCTCGCGCAGCGCCCGTCCCGCCCCCCACGAGGCGGGGACGATGAACAGGAAGACCACCTCGGTGCCTCCGGGCGTGAGGGCGGAGCCGGCGATCCCGGCGGCGGTCAGGGCGACGGCGCCGACGATGCCCGAGCGCCGGCCGGCGAACCGCCCGGCGGCGAACGCGTGGGCGGCGCCGAGGATGTAGGCGACGACCGTATCGTCGCCGCCGGGCAGCGTTCCCGCGAGGCCGCACGCGAGCAGCAGGGCCGCCGCGGCGGCCCAGCAGGCCTCCGGCGCCCAGCGGGCCAGGCCGAGCGCGGCGCCCAGCAGACCGCCCGTGACGATCGCCGCGGCCGGAGGGGCCGAGGGCGGCCAGGGGATCGAGCCGGCGGCGCCGAGGGCGCCGCCGGCGAGGGCGATCCACAGGTCGCCGAGGCGCGGGCTCCTGGGCAACGGCCCCGTCAGACCGCGGCGTAGATGGGCAGGGACACCAGCGCCTCGGCCCGGCCGCCGGCGGTGGTGACGGCGACGTCGCCCTGGTGCAGGCGGGCCCGCTCGCGGGCGAGCTCCAGGGCGGCGGCGCCGCGGCGGCGCATCGGCCCGGCCACGCGCAGCTCGAGGGAGTCGTCGGAGAAGCTCACCCGCACGTCCACGTCGGGGGCGTCGTCCAGGGCGTCGAGCAGGTGCTCGACCACGCGGTACGCCGACAGCTCCACCCCGGCCGGCAGGGCCCGCGGCCGGCCCTCCACGCTGAGCCGGGCGCCGGCGCCCTTCGCCCTCACGAGTAGGGCGTCGATCTGGGTGAGGGTGGGCTGCGGCGCCGTCTCGGCGCCGGCGGCGTCGTCGCGCAGCACGCCGACCACGGCGCGCATCTCCTCCAGCGTCTCGCGGCTCTCCCGCTCGATCCGCGCCAGGGCGTCGGCGGCGGCCCGGTCGTCTCCGGCGCCGGCGCCGGCGCCGGCGTCGGCCAGCGCCGTCAGCGCGCCGAGGCGCCGCTGCAGCAGGCCGTCGAGCTCGCCGGACAGGCGGGCCCGGTCGCCCGCGACCTCCAGGCGCGCGCGCTCGTCGCGCGCCCGGCGCAGCTCGACGGTGCGGGCCTCCAGCTCGCCGACCACCCGGCCGCGGGAGTGCACGAGCCGGCCGACCACCCAGACGCCGATCAGGATCGGCCCGGCGAAGGCGAGGAACGCGGTCAGGTCCGCGCCCTCGGCGGGGTGGTCCGCCCAGGTGCCCGCCAGCGCGATGCCGAGCGCTGCGGCGAGACCGGCCACCGAGCGCCACAGGTCGAGGCGCGCGCCGACGGCGAACGCCAGCAGCAGGGAGAGGGGGACGAGGATGCCGCAGCGCACCACGTCGTTCTGGAGCGCGGCGACGTTGAGGCCGGCGAGGCCGAAGCAGGCGAGCGACGCCCCGAGCGGGGCGACCCGCCGCCACAGCAGGGGAAGGGGGATGAGGGCGAAGAGGGGGACGGCGTACCACGGCGCCGAGATCGCGTCGTCGGGCACCTGCATCCACATGTAGGCGGCGGCGAGCGCGACGGCGACGACGGCGATGCCGATGTCGAGGAGGCCGATGCGCTGCCGCAGGCCGGTCATGGAGCGGATCATGGTGGCGAGGGGTCCTTTCCGTAAAGGGTGCGGGAACGGCCCGAGCATCCGCGCCGCGCCCCGCGCCGTCGTCACCCCAGGTGATGAACCGCGGACGGCGCGGCTCATCACGGGGGATGACGCCGCCGCCCGCGGCGGGCAGGATGCTCGCGTCGTGGACTCCTCGCTCGTCACCCTGCTGGTGGCCGCGCCGGTCGTCCCGCCCGCCGGGGCGGCGCTGCGCGCGATCGCCGCGGCCCACGGCGGTCGCGCGGCCGGCGGCGGGGAGGCGCCGATGTTCGCCTTCGCGAGCACGGCGGCGGCGGTGCGCTGCGCGGTGGAGATGCAGCGCGCCGCCGCCGCCGGCGATCCTCCCGCGCCGCTTCGCATCGGGCTGGCGGCGGGCGAGCCGGTGGCCGAGGAGGGCGGCCTGTACGGCACCCCGGTCGTCGTCGCGCGGCGCCTGTGCGAGGCCGCGGCCGCCGGGGAGATCCTGGCGGCCGACGTGGTGCGCCAGGTCGCCGGGCCGTCCGTCGCGGGGCTGCTGCGCCCGGCGGGCGGGCTGCGGCTGCCCGGCATCGACGAGCGGGTCGCCACGGCCGAGGTGGCGTGGCGCGACGACGAGCAGGCGCCCTCCCGGCCCGCGCCGACCGGGCAGATCACCGTGGCCGTGGCCGACGACCAGCGCCTGCTGCGGGCGGGCTTCCGCGTGATCCTCGACTCGGAGCCGGACATCCGGGTGGTGGGCGAGGCCGAGGACGGGGAGGGCGCCCTCGACGTGGTGCGCCGCACCCGCCCCGACGTGGTCCTGATGGACATCCGCATGCCGGGTCTCGACGGCCTGGCCGCCGCCGAGCGGATCCTCTCGGAGCCGGGGTGCGCCACCGCCGTCGTGATGCTCACCACCTTCGACCGCGACGAGTACGTGTTCGAGGCGCTGCGGATCGGGGCGAGCGGCTTCCTGCTGAAGGACACCCCCGCCGACCGCCTGCTCGACGCGGTGAGGGTGGCCGCGGCGGGGGAGGCGCTCCTGGCCCCGTCGATCACGCGGCGGCTGGTGGAGCGGTTCGCCCGCGTCGCCCGTCCGGCGGACGAGGGGGTCCACCCGCGCCTCGCCGCGCTGACGGCCCGGGAGCTGGAGGTGCTGCGCCTGGTCGCCGCCGGTATGTCGAACGCCGAGATCGCCGCCGCGCTGGTGCTGGGGGAGAACACGGTCAAGACCCACGTGGCCCGCGTGCTCTCCAAGCTGGGCCTGCGCGACCGGGTGCAGGCGGTGGTGCTCGCGTACGAGACCGGCTTCGTCGCGCCGGGCCTCGACGACGGGGGACGCTAGGCGGTCTCCTGCCGCACCTTCGCGTCGGCGGCGCGGGCCGCCTCGGCGGCGAGGGCGCGCAGCTCGGCGACGCGGTGCCCCAGGGAGGGGTCGGAGAGCGCGAGGATCTGGGCGGCGAGCAGGCCGGCGTTGCGGCCGCCGTCGATCGCGACGGTGGCGACCGGCACGCCGCGCGGCATCTGCACGATCGACAGCAGCGAGTCGAGCCCGTCGAGCGAGCGGCTCTTCACCGGCACGCCGATCACCGGCAGCGTGGTGACGGCGGCGAGCATCCCGGGCAGGTGCGCGGCGCCGCCGGCGCCGGCGACGATCACCCTGAGGCCGCGGTCGGCGGCCTCGCCGCCGTAGGCGATCATGTCGTGGGGCGTGCGGTGCGCCGACACCACGCGCACCTCGTGGGGGACCTCCAGCTCGCGCAGGACCTCGGCGGCGGCGCCCATCACCGGCAGGTCGCTGTCGCTGCCCATCACGATCCCCACCAGCGGCAGCGGTCCGGTCACAGGCCCACCCCCGCGGCGGCGCGCCGGGCGACGGCCAGGGCCTCGTCGGCGGTGGCGGCGAGCGCGGTGACGTGCCCCATCTTGCGGCCCGGCCGCACCTCGGCCTTGTCGTAGAGGTGCAGGTGGGCCCCCGGCACGGCGAGGGCGGCGGCCCGGTCGGGCCGCGACGGGCCGGCGGCGCTGCCCAGGAGGTTCACCATCGCCGCCGGCGCGCGCAGCGACACGTCGCCGAGCGGCAGGTCCAGCACGCCGCGCAGGTGGTTCTCGAACTGGGAGGTCTCGCAGGCCTCGATGGTGTAGTGGCCCGAGTTGTGGGGCCGCGGGGCGAGCTCGTTGACGAGCACGGCGCCGTCGGGCAGCTCGAACATCTCCACGCCGGTCACGCCCAGCCCACCCGCCGCCGCGGCGGCGGCCGCGGCGACCTGCGCGGCGTGCTCCGCCACCTGCGGCGCGACCCGCGCCGGGGCGATGACCTCGTGGCACACGTGGTCGCGCTGCACCGTCTCGACCACGGGATAGACGGCCTGGGCGCCGGAGGGCGAGCGGGCGACCATCGCGGCCAGCTCGCGCGCGAACGGCACGAAGCCCTCGGCGAGGACCCCGTCGCCCGCGTCGAGGCGGGCCAGCGCCGCGCGCGCGTCGTCCTCGCCGGCGCAGGTGGCGTTGCCGTAGCCGTCGTAGCCCAGGCGGCGGGCCTTCAGCACCATCGGCCAGCCGAGATCGCGGCCCGCCGCGGGGATCTCCGCCGGGTCGCGCACCACCCGGTACGGCGCCACGGGGATGCCGGCGCCGGCGACGAGCTCCTTCTGCAGCGCCTTGTCCTGCACCGTCGCCAGGAAGGCCGGGTCGGGGCGCACGGGGGTGCCGGCGGCCTGCACGGAGGCGAGCGCGGCGGCGTCGACGAACTCGTTCTCGAGGGTCAGCACCCCCACCACCCGGCCCAGGGCGCGCACCGCGTCGGCGTCGTGCCAGTCGCCCTCCACCAATCCCGCGGCCATGGGCGCGGAGGGCTCTCCGGGCAGGCCCAGCACGGCCACCCGCACACCCAGCGGCCAGGCCGCGAGGCAGGTCATGCGCGCCAGCTGCCCGGCGCCGGCGATGCCCACGTCGTAGGGGCGCGCGGCGGCTCCGGGGGCGGCGTCGGGGACGGCCGGCTGGGCTGCGGTCACGGCGACGGACGCTATCAAGCGCTCCGGCGCTTACCCCCCAATTCTCGAACACGACCCTGACCGATCGTTCATGGGAATGGCGTGGACGGTCGATTACGGTGGCGTCCGCCCGTGCTCCTGATGGCCGCCCAGACACCCGCGCCCCCGGCTCCGCCTGCCCGGATCCTGGTGTTCGCGCGCGAGTTCCAGTTCCAGTTCAGCCGCCGGGTGGTGCCGGCGGGCCGCATCCGGCTGCAGCTGAAGAACATCGGCGAGGACGACCACGACCTCACCATCGTTGGCCCGAAGGGCAACGTGCGCGCCTGGACCGGCGTCATCCACCCCGACGGGGTGGGGGAGATCCGCGCCCGCCTGGCGGCCGGCCGCTACCTGGTGATCTGCCAGGTCGCCGACCACCAAGCGCACGGCATGCGCACGACCCTCACGGTCACCGCGCCGAAGAAGAAGAAAAAGAAGAAGGCGACGCCCGCGACGGCGGCGGCGAGGGCGTGAGCGCCCGCACCCAGGAGCGACGCAGGGTCGAGCGGCTGCTGTGGCGGGCCGGCTTCGGCGGCACCCCGGCCCAGATCAGCCGCCTGTCGCGCGGCGGTGCGACGGCGGCCGTGGAGAAGCTGCTGCGACCGAAGGGCCCCGCCCTGAAGGGGCGTCCGCCGAAGGTGGACGGCCTGCCGCTCGATCCGCTGAACGCGTACGGCCACGACGTGCTGTGGTGGCTCGACCGCGCCGTGCGCGGCCAGCACCCCCTGGTGGAGCGCATGACGCTCAACTGGCACGACCACTTTGCCACCTCCAACAACGAGGTGGGCGACGTGAAGCTGATGATCGCCCAGTACTGGACGCTGCGCCGCTTCGCGCTCGGCCGCTTCCGCTCGCTGGCGAAGGCGATCACCAAGGACCACGCGATGCAGCGCTTCCTCAACCTCTCGAACTCCGAGAAGGGCGCCCCGAACGAGAACTTCGCCCGCGAGCTGCTCGAGCTCTTCACCCTCGGCGTGAACAACGGCTACACCGAGCGCGACGTGCGCGAGGCGGCGCGGGCCCTCACCGGGTTCACCTACGACTGGGAGAGCAAGCGCTTCGGCTACGACCCGGCCAAGCACGACACCGGGATGAAGCGCATCCTCGGCAGGCGCGGCAACTTCGCGCCGCTGGACGTGGTGGACATCGCGATCGACCACCCCAACCACGCCCCCTTCATCTGCCGCAAGCTGTGGGACTACTTCATCCCGCGGCCCATCCCGCCCACCGCGCTGCGCACGCTGGTGCGGGCGTACCGCCGCTCGGGCACCGACGTGCGCCCGGTGCTGCGCGAGATCCTCAACCACAAGGCCTTCTACGCCGGCCTGGACGAGCCCGACATGGTGAAGCCGCCCTTCGTCTACCTCGCCGGCATGCTGCGCCGCAGCGGGAAGTCGATCACCGACGAGCAGTGGGTGTGGCGCCTCGACCAGATGGGGCAGGTGCCCTTCCACCCGCCCAACGTGAGCGGCTGGGAGGGCGGCGTGTCGTGGCTCTCCACCAGCTCCATCCGCGCCCGCTTCGACGCGGCGTCGGCGGTGCTCCGCAAGGCGATCGAGGACGGCTCCGTGTCGCGCAAGGAGACCCCCGCCCAGGCGATCGCGCGGGCGAGGCTCGCCACCGGGACGATGTGGGTGAGCAACCGCACCGCGAACGCCATGAAGCGGTACGCCGTGCAGTCGGTGGCGGGGCGCACCGACGAGTGGGAGGTCAAGCACTTCTACCCCGAGCGCCAGCGCGTGCTGCGGCACATCCTGCTGGCCGGGCCGGACGCGCAGGTCTGCTGATGGGGCTCAGGATCAGCGGCTGCCGCGACCACCACGCCACCCGGCGCGCCTTCCTGGGCCGAGCGACCGAGGTCGTGCCCGTGCCGGCCGACGCGCTCGACGGGCTCGAGCGGTTCGCCCGCGAGGGCGGCCTCACCCGGCGCAACCTGCTGGAGCGCGGCGTCGGCCTGTGGGTGGGTAGCGCCGCCCTCGCCGGCCTCTCGACGCGCGGGCTGCTGGAGGCCGCCCAGGCGCAGGCCCAGGCGGCCCCGGACGCGACCATCCTCGTCTCGCTGTACCTCGACGGCGGAAACGACGGGCTCAACACGCTCATCCCCCTGGCCGATCCGCGCTACCGGGAGCTGCGCTCCCACGTCGCGATCGCCCCGGAGACGACGCTGCCGCTGCCCGACACGAAGGACTTCGGCTGGCACCCCGCGGCGAAGGGGCTCTCCCAGCTCTACGACGCCGGCAAGCTGGCCGTGCTGCCCGCGGTGGACTTCCAGAACGCCGACCAGTCGCACTTCAACTCGGTGGCGTACTGGCGGCGCGGCATCGTGGGGCCCTCGTTCGAGACCACCGGCTGGCTGGGGCGCACCCTCGACGCGGTCGGCACCGCCGACAACCCGCTGCAGGGCGTCAGCGCCTCGTGGTCGCCCGATCCGGTGCTCGTCTCGAAGCGCGCGGCCACCGCCACGGTCTACGATCCCGGCGGCTTCAGCTTCGGCATCGAGGGCGTGTGGGAGCGCGACGGGTTCGTGCGCGCCTACCGCGAGGTGGCGAGCGGCAAGACCGGCTCTGCGGCCCTCGCGGCGGCCCGCCGCACCTACGAGAACGCCTTCCGCGTGCAGGATCAGCTCGCCCCGCTGCGCGTCGACGAGAAGTCGCTGCCGCCCACCCCGGTCGCATACCCGGACTCGCACCTGGGCACCGGCCTGCGCAACCTGGCCCGCCTGCTCGGCGCCGGCTTCGGCACCCGCGTGGCGGCCCTCTCGATCTCCGGCTTCGACACCCACGACGACCAGCCCGAGCGCCACACCGAGCTCCTCACCGACCTCGGCGACTCGCTGTGGGCCTGGCAGGCCGACCTCACCGCGCGAGGGCTGTCGAGCCGCGTCCTCACCCTGCTGTGGAGCGAGTTCGGCCGCCGCCCCGAGGACAACGACTCGTCGGGCACCGACCACGGCGCCGGCGGCCTGGTGATGCTGGTCGGCGACCGGGCGAACGGCGGCATCCGCAGCGAGTTCCCCGGCCTGTCGCGCCTCGACGAGGACGACAACCTGCTCGTCACCACCGAGTTCCGCACCGTCTACGCCTCGCTGCTGGAGGGCTGGCTGGGCGTCGAGGCGGCCCGGGTGCTGCCGAAGATCGACGCCGCCAGGATCCCTCTGGTGAAGTAGCGGCGGGGCCGCGCGGCGCGGCTGGTAAGATCCGCCGCCCTGGGGGCCGTTAGCTCAGTTGGGAGAGCACCAGCTCGACAAGCTGGGGGTCACTGGTTCGAGCCCAGTACGGCCCATTACCACCCCTCGTATGCAGGCATTTCGTGGGTTGCCGGTGTGAGGGCATCCCACCCGAGCATCACCGCAACACCATGCCGCAGCTCATCGAAGCCGCCATCGCGGCTCGTCGAGCACGACGTGGCTGTACTGGTCATGCGTCATCGACGTCTTCTTGTGCCAGGTCGGCCGGCGGCGCCGGCAGGATCACCTCGCCGGGCCCGATCCGGGATACCACCTCGATCGGGACGCCGGCGATCAGCTGGGGTAGCGGCCGCGGAGGTCGTGCGGGTGGTAGTGGCCGGTGCCGGCGTTCCGGCACCCCGTGCGCTCCAGGAATCTCAGGAGGGGCCGGTGCCCGCGGCAGCAGCGCCTCCGTGATCGCGAGGAGCTCGGTCTCACCGCTGCACAATCCCCGACCGCGAGCTCGTCGACGATGAGGAACCTGACCCAGCTCGCCGAGGTCTACGGCATCGAGCTCATCGAGCTCGTGCGGCTGCGGGCCGATGCGCCGGGCTCTGGGCGCGGCCGGCACTCACCACCCGTCGTTCCTCAGGACATGGAGACACCGCAGCCGAGCTGGGACGAGCCGTCGCCGAGGCGCGGGACCGAGGGAAGTCGTAGGCATCCTCAAGCCGAAGCGACCCGTCACCGATCTACACGGATGGCTAGCGGAAACCGCTGCTCGACAGGAATAGCGTCGGACAGAAGGCGCGCTACTTCAGATCGGATCTCTCGAGGGAAAGGCGGAGGGGATGGGGCTCTTCTCACGCAAGCGGCCGGCCGGGAACTCGGACGAGGCTAAGACCGCCGCGCCCCCGCCCCCGCCCCCGCCGGTCCTCGGTGAGCCGCTGCCAGCGGAGAACGTGGCGAAGGCCGACACGGTTGCTGCTATTCCCGTCGACCCCCTGGCGCAGCCCGCCGTCGCCGCAGCGGCGACGGCCCTGACCGGAGGATCACGAGGCATCCTTTCGGGCAAGCGGAATCTGCTGACGGAGAACGAGCAACTCCGGGAAGCGTTGGAAGCCATCGGGTTGAAGGAACGCGCGCTCCTCGCGGAGGAGATCGCAGGCTTGCGTCAGGAGAAGAACGAGGTCGCGGCCGAGATCGCTGCGGCCCGCGCGGAGCTCGTCGAGGTTCGCGATCAGGCGATCCTCCAAGAAGTAGGGATTTACGAGTACCAGCACCGCCTCGCCGACGCGGTCGCCTACAAGGACCGTCTCGAGGCCCTGCGCGGTCGGATCAAGGCCCAGGCAAAGTCGAACACCGCCGTCCGCGCGTCCTCGGAGTGGACGGTCAACAACTCCAAGCGCGAAGGCCAGAAGATGGTTCGGGAGTACACCAAGCTGATGCTCCGGGCCTACAACACCGAGGCCGACGACATCGCCCGCCGGATGCGCCCCTACGCCCTCGAATCGGCGATCGCCCGACTCGACAAGGCCCGCGACGTGATCTCCAAGCTCGGTAAGACGATGAGCATCACGATCGATCCCGGTTACCACGCCCTCCGGATCGACGAGCTCAAGCTCACGGCCGACTACCTCGCCAAGGCAGCCGAAGAGAAGGAAGCCGAACGGGAAGAGCGCGCGCGGATCAGGGAGGAGGAACAGGCTCGCCGCGAGTTCGAGCGCGAGAAGGCGCGGCTGCTCAAGGAGGCGGCGCACTACGAGAAACTCCTTGTCGAGCTCAGAGCCCAAGGCGACGACGCGGGCGCCGAGGAGGCGGAAGCCCACCTCGGAGACGTCCAGGGGGCGATCGGTGGCATCGAGGAGCGCGAGGCCAACATCCGCGCCGGCTACGTCTACGTGATCTCCAACGTCGGATCCTTCGGTGAGCGCATGGTTAAGGTGGGGCTGACGCGCCGACTCGACCCAATGGATCGCGTGCGCGAACTCGGCGACGCCTCAGTGCCCTTCGGATACGACGTCCACGCGCTGATCTTCAGCAAGGACGCCGTCGGACTGGAGACGCGTCTCCACCAGGAACTCGCCGCTCATCGCGTCAACCTCGTCAACCTTCGGCGAGAATTCTTCTACACCACCCCGGCCGAGGTCCTCGCGATTCTCGAGCGCCTCCAGGGGAAGGAGAAGGTGCTGTCCTTTATTGAGGAGCCCGAAGCCGCTGAGTGGCACCAGAGCGAGAACACGCGTCGTCAGCCCGTTGCGGCGGGCGCTCGCGTTCGATGAAGCGTCACGCCGTGGACAAGGTCAAGGACGCCGTGGCCGAACTCGGGCGCGCGGTCGATGCCGGCATCCCCGAGCCGCCCGGCATCCGGAAGGCATGGCCCCGACATTCCTCACGGCGCTAGCGGATCGAGCCAGTCTCGAATGATGGGACCAGAAGACCCGGCGATCCTGGCCAACCGGCGAACCGTCGGAAATCCCCAAAATTGCCGTAGATGGCCTTAACACGGCCGATGTAGCCTTATAGGGCGCAGGCTCGTGACGACTGTTACGAGCCTGCGCCGACCGCCACGAGGAGGAAGACGCCCATGACGCCGACGCTCTCTCCCGCAAGGACATCGACGAGCTCCGTCACGAGCAAGGCACACCACCAGGGACAGGCCGCGACGGAGGTTGTCGTCGGCATCGAACTGGCCTCGAACATCGTGGAAGACCCTCTGAGGGAGATCTTCGTCGAAGATCCCATCGACGACGGCAAGCAGGCAGCTGCGCTGCTGAGGTTCCCGCTCGTCGAGGAGTTCGACGAGTTCGACGAGTGACCCTGCGCTGACGGCGATGTCCGTCTATGTCGCTACGCGGCCCGAGATGCTCAGTCAAGGGGACATCCTCGAGAACGTCCCCTTTCTCCGACGTCGTGGCCGCGACCTCGGTGAAGTCGAAATCTGGCCGATGCTCGGGATCGTTACGGCACACAGCTGTGAGATCGACAAGTACGACCGTGCACTGGAGAGGGGCCACAGCGCGGTCGCCCTGTGGCCCGTCAGTGTGGCTCCCGTGATGGACATCGAGATGATGCCCACAGGCCAGCCAGCAGACGCCCGCCGCGGAAAGATCAAGCGGTACGCCCATCTGCCGTCCGAAGATGGGAACCCAGAGATGGTGGTCGACTTCTACTTCGACCAGCCAGTTCCGATACAGATTCTTCGTGCTCTGAAAAAACGCGCCCACCTGAGCGACCAATGGGTGACGCGGCTTCAGAGCAGGATGGTGATCTTCCGCACGCGCCGAGACTTGGACGCCGAGGTCCCCCCTTCATGAAGCTAGACACCTTCATCCTCGCGGACGCAGCCGACATCGGGCCATCCGGCAAGATCTCGATGCTCGGCGCTGGCATCACACGCCTCAACGTCGAGAAGGTTCCGACGGTACTCCCGGTGCTCGCGGTCGTCGCCCGACTCCGCGCGGACAGCGTCGAGGACCTCCAAGACCAGCACCACGTCCGGCTGACTATTACGGACCCTTCCGGCGACGAGGTCCTGAACTTCCCCAGCCAGCTTAGGGCGCCGGCGTCAGGGCCGGCGCCTCCAGAGGGCGAGGAACTGTACGCGAGCATGATCGCGGGATTCAGTCCCATCCGGCTAGGGAAAGAAGGCGTCCAC
This sequence comes from Thermoleophilia bacterium, assembly GCA_050181915.1. Lineage (GTDB taxonomy): Bacteria > Actinomycetota > Thermoleophilia > Miltoncostaeales > Miltoncostaeaceae > JBFXCS01. The sequence goes on from JBFXCS010000001.1 coordinate 112,620, forward strand.
CTTGTGGAGTTCTTCCTCGATGACGAACTCGTCCGGCGACTTACTCTCCCCGTGGTTGTGGGGCCCTCAGACCGGAGCACCTCAGGCGACGACGCTGAGTGACGTCCATACCTCGCTGCAGTCGAATCGGCCGCTCAACTTCGGGTTCGATGAACGCTCCACGGAGAAGTGTCGACGGCTGCTCTGTCTCAATCTTTTCTGGTCTCGCGGTCGATGAAACCTGCGCGGTCGACTAGCGGATTCACGCGACATGTAGGTATAGCGTCGCGCCATGGCACGCGAGATCATGGTTCTGGGGGCGCTTCCTAGAAGCACGACGTGGGCGCTCACGCCGGAGGTGGCCGCGAAGCACTGTGTGCTGCGCGGCCACCTACGCTTGGTTGCCGATCATGGGTCGGAACAACGATCAGCTCGTCCTGCTCGATGCGTTCGCAGGTCCGGGCCGCTACGACGACGACCAGCCGGGTCCGGCGCTCATCATGCTCAGCGCCCTCACCGGCCAGCAGAAGGACGGCATCCTCGCATAGGTCATGTTCCTCGTCATATTGAGGGTGATCAGTTGCGCTGCGAACAGCTCTGCGACGAGATCGCGGGCCTCGACCTCGATCAGCATGAGCGGATCCGGGTCGAGGTCCGTCACGGGAGCTACCAGGAGGAGGTCGGTCCCTTCCTCGACGACCTCGACGGTCGCGGCCGGCGACTCGCTCCCACCTTTGCATTCATCGACCCCTTTGGCTACGACGCGAACCCTCTCGCGATAGGTGGCCGGATTCTCGCCTTCGAGAAGTGTGAGATCCTCTTCTACGTTCCGCTCCCATTCATTGCCCGCTTCATCAACTCCGACTCGGTGCTGGCCACGGCTCTCCCAACCCCTTCGGCGACAATCGGTGGTAAAGGGCGCAGGGTCGCTCCAAGCTCGAGACAGAGCAAACACTCAACGAACTCGTGGTCGAACCTCTCCGCGAGGCCAGCCTCTACGTCTGCTCGTTCGAGATCATTGGTTCCGGTCTGAACAAACGGTGCCACTCTCTTCATTGCGACCAGCAGCAAGCGGGGCCTCGATCGGATGAAGGAGTCCATGTGGAAGCTCGACCCGGCAGAGGGCTTCGAGATTCCGGGCCCATGCGGTCGTGGTCATGCGCGGCTCCTGGTGGCGCGAGCACGGTGCTCGGGACGGACGTGGGCGAGAACCCTCATGACGGCGGGGTAGTCGTGGGGTAGCGTCGCGGCGTGGACGACAATGTGGTTACGGGACTCTTCGCGCTCGGCGGCGCGATCATCGGTGGCGGGGCGTCGCTCGCCGCTGGCGTTGTTGAGCTGCGGCTGCGCCGACGCTCACAGAAGCGAGTCGCCGTGAGGCTTCTGGAGGACGAGCTAGTCCGCATCGTCAACGCTGTCGACTTCACCCGCCGGCACGGATGGTGGTGGCAGGCAGACCGCCTAGAGCGCCCGGTGATGACCGAGTACCGGGCCGTTCTTGCGGATGTGCTCTCCGCGGACGCGTGGGGCTGGCTGATGACAGTGGAATCCGAGACGGCCTCCCTCGTGGCTCAGCGTGCCAGCTCCCTCAGGCGACGCGAGGCGCGGGGAGATCGGCTAACACGCCGCCTCGACGACGACGAGAGGGACGAGCTCGACACCGCTTTCGATCTGCTCCGAATGGCTATGGAGGGCATGGGCTTCAAGCAGCCGACGGGCTCTGAGTTAGTGCTCGAAGATGACGACTAAGCGCCTGGCGGAGACCCCGTCCGAGCCTGCTCGCTGAGCAGCTCGGCGACGTCGTCCAAAGCGGCAGCGAGTGCCTGTCCGAGGCGCTGCGCATCCTGCTCCGCCACCCTCACGCGACGCTTCTCCACGCCGGCGTAGAGGCAGAGCTTCGAGAACCGGCCGAGGCGTCGTGTTCCTCCCGTTCATCGCGACGAGGACGTGGGGGCGGCCGTCACCGAGGTGATCCGGTCCCGCGATTCCCCACCATCGGCCGCGATGGGCTCGAGCTGGGCGACGGCTGGCGCAACACCTCGACGTTCGCGGCGGCCTCCCTGACCAGCAGCGCGTCCAGCGGGTCCATGTCCAGGCTCCCACCGAGCCGCGCGGCCTCCGCCAAGGTCGTCCCGGGCGTGCCGGCGCGCCGTGGCGGCCTGGACCTGCGGCGCCCGGTCGCCATGCGCGACCGCACCCCCGGCGCCGTGCACCGCGAAACGCGCGGCACTGCTCCCCGGTGCGGCTGCTCCGCGCCGAGCAGCGGACGGCGGGGCGACGGGTGTCGCGGGGTCGTGCGGGCTGAGGGGTCATCCGCTGTTGCGGGGTCGCGGGGCCAGTCGCCCGGTGTGTCGGGGCCGGGGTCGGTGGTGGGGATGCCGACGGCGTAGCGGGGGTGATCCGCGGCCTTCGCCGAGTGCGCGGCCGTGTTAGGTCGGTGTTTCCGTCGGGGTGGATGACGATGAAGAGGATGGTGTCGTCGGCTTCGTCGGGGTGGGGTTCGACGCGGAGGAAGCGCAGTTGCCCTTCGCGGCGGCGGTCGAGTGCGGCGCCGTGGTCGGGGAGGCGCTGCCGGATAGCGCGGATTTGGTCTTTGATCCATGCTCGGTCGGCGGGGCCGACCGTACAGGTCTCGCGGCACTGGTCGCGATCGAGCTTGCTCTTGACGGCGTCGACGGCGCCCTCGATCTCTCAGCCGCCTGCTTGAGCTTGCCCTTGGACTGGTCGTCCCCGGCCCTCGGCGCGCAGCTGATCGTCGTCGGTCAGCGCGCCTGCGGCCTCTTCACCTTCCCTTGATCTCGTCCGCCCTGCCGTTGCTCATGTCCGGTTCCCTTGCTCGATGTGATGGGGGCGGCGCCTCTCCTTCCCGTGCGTCCGGGCCGTCGGTCGGCACCAGGACTATTCCGTGCCCGGCGGCGATCGGACCGGTCGGCCGGCTTGACATATTCCGATAAAGGAATACCTTCTCCTCATGGCACGGACAGCGACCACCGCCGACGCCTTCAACGCCATCGCGGAGCCCGACCGTCGTCGCGTCATCGACGCGATTGGAGACGGGGAGGTGACAGTCAACGAGCTGGCCGCCCGGCTCGGGATGCGCCAGCCGCAGGTGTCGAAGCACCTCGGCGTGCTGCGCGCGGTGGGCCTGGTGGACGTGCGCGCGCAGGGGCGTCATCGCTGGTACCGCGTCAACGGGCCCGCGCTGAAGCCCGTCCACGACTGGGTGCGCGCGTTCGAGCACACCTGGAACAGCCGTCTCGACCGTCTCGACGACCTGCTCGCCGAGATGCAATCGAAGGAGGAGAGGACATGAGCCCGAACCGACACGGCTCCGCCGTGGTCACCACCCCGTCCGACACGGAGATCCTGGTCACGCGCGTCTTCGACGCGCCCGCCGAGCTGATCTTCGCGGCGTACACCACTCCGGAGCTGGTGAAGCGGTGGTGGGGCTTCGAGGACCACGAGTGGCTCGTCTGCGAGTCGGATCCGGTCGTCGGCGGCAGGTGGCGCTTCGTCACCCGCGAGGCCGGCGGCATGGAGGTCGCCTTCAACGGCGAGTACCTGGAGGTCGAGCCCCCGTATCGGCTGGTCGCCACCGAGGTCTACGAGCCGTTCCCCGACGCCGGTGCGGTCAACACGCTGACCCTGGAGGAGAAGGACGGCGCCTCCACCCTGACGCTCCTCACCCGCTACCAGCAGAAGGAGCACCGGGACATGGTCATCGCCTCCGGCATGGAGGTCGGCCTGCAGGTCTCGTTCGACCGGATGGAGGACCTGGTCGTCGCGCAGGCGGCCGCCTGACCGGCCGGGCCGGGCCGGGCCGCGGCGCGCTCGCCGGCCGGGGCGCGTCGCGGCCGGCGCCTCACGCCTCGGCGCTCCGCTCGTGGCCCTCGCCCGGCATCAGCCACGCGGCGAGGCCCGGGTCGCGGCCGGCGAGCGACGCCCGCGTCACGGCGGTCGGCCCGAACCGCTCGCGCACCTCGTCGAGGGCGGCGTCGAGGGCGGCGCGGCCCGGGTCGAGCAGCGGCAGCGCGAGCTGCTCGCCGCCGGGGTCGGCGAGGTTGCTCACCGCGAGCCCCACGAGCGTGATGCCGCGGCGCGCGATGGTGGCGCGCTCGGCCTCGATCAGCCCGCGCAGCGCCATCAGGATCGGCCCGGTGGCCGACGTCGCCTGCGGCAGCGTGCGGCCGCGGGTGGCCCGCGAGTAGTCGCCGAAGCGCAGCCGGAGGGTCACGGTGCGGCCCGCCCGTCCCGCGGCGCGCATGCGCCGCGCCACCCGGTCGGCGAGGCCGGCGGCGATCGCGTCGACCTCGGCCGCCGACGCGCCGCCGCGGCCGAGCGCCGACTGCGCGCCGAAGGTGCGCCGCCGCCGCCGCGCGACGATGGCGCGCGGGTCGCGATTGTTGGCGACCGCGTGCAGGTGCCGGCCGGCGTGGCCGCCGAGCAGGGCGACCAGCCGCCCCTCCTCCAGGGCCGCGACGTCGCCGACGGTGGCGAGGCCGTGCGCGCGCAGCCGTCCGGAGGTGACCCGGCCGACGCCCCACAGGCGCTCGACGGGCAGGGGATGGAGGAAGGCGAGCTCCTCGCCGGGGCGCACCACCAGCAGGCCGTCGGGCTTGGCGGCGGCGCTCGCCACCTTCGCCAGGTGCTTGGTGGTGGCGACGCCGACCGTGATGGGCAGGCCGACCCGGTCGCGCACCTCGCGGCGCAGCCCGGCGGCGATTGCGGCCGGCGTCCCGGCGATGCGCTCCATGCCGCGGACATCGAGGAAGGCCTCGTCGATCGACAGCCCCTCCACCAGGGGCGCGGTGCGCGCGAAGATCTCGAACACGGCGCGGCTGGCCTCCACGTAGGCCGGCCAGCGGGGCTCGACCACCACGGCGTCCGGACACAGCCGGCGGGCGCGACCGCCACCCATGGCGCTGTGGACTCCGCGGGCGCGCGCCTCGTAGCTGGCGGCGACCACCACGCCGCCGCCCACGATCACCGGCCGGCCGCGCAGCGCCGGGTCGTCGCGCTGCTCCACCGACGCGTAGAAGGCGTCGAGGTCGGCGTGCAGGATCGTGGCCGCCGCTGGCACGAACACATGTTCGTACATGACGTCGCCGGGCGCCAGAGGCCCGGCCGGTCAGCGCGGGCCGGTGGCGCTGATGCGCGTGCGCGAGATGGGCGTCCGCGCGAAGGCGACGTAGTCCACGTGCACCCGCCGCGCGCGGCGCAGCGCGTCGAGGCGGCAGCGGATGGCGGCGGGCCGGCGCTCGCAGGTGAAGCGCCCCAGGCCGCGCAGGGCGGCCGGCGGCGCGGGCGGCGCCGAGCGGGACGACGTGAGCGCGCCGACGGCGCTGCCGTCCGCCTCGACCCGCAGGCTGGAGGCGAAGGGCTCGTCGCCGGTCGCGGCCGGCATCAGGGCGAGCGCCGCCGAGACGATGGCGACGGCGCTCATCGGGGCGACCCGGGTGACGTGCGATCTTCGTGCGGCATGGCGGCCCTCCCCGTGTGTGAGCTTCCGTCACGGGTAGGGTCGCGCGCCGCCGTCACGGGAGACACACGATGCGCTTACGGAAGCGGAGGCCTCCGCATGGTCGCGCCGGTCGCGGTCAGGCGAATCGGCGGGCGGGACGGTGCGGTCGAACTCGCCGGAGACCATGAGCAGCGGCCCGCGGCCGGGGTTGAAACCGGGACACCACCGTCGACGATATGACGAGTCCCGCCGTGAGCGCACCCCGGTGCCGGCGCCGCCTCGGAGCGGCCGGGACGGCGTGAGATCGGGCACCGTTGCGGGCGCCCTCGACCCTTGCGGGGGGCGGTGCCCCCTCGGACAGCGGTCGACCTGGCCGGACGGCACAGTGGCGGGCGGCTACCATTACGCCGGTGAGGCGCGGCAGAGACCCCATCAGTCTGTCGACGGCGTCGGCGGCGGAGCTCTCGTGGATCAGCGGTATCGGCCCCGGTCTGGCGGAGCGCATCGTGCGCTGGCGCAGCGCCCACGGCGGGTTCCGCTCGGTCGATGACCTCGGGCGCGTGCCGGGCATCGGCCCCGCCAAGCTCGAGCGGATCCGCCCCTACGTGACCGTCCCGGGCGGCGCGGCGACCGCGCCGCGGCCGACGCTGGAGGCCTACACGATCCGGCTGGACGACGGCCACGTGGCCGTGGAGGGCGCGCACAACGGCAACGGCAATGGCAACGGTAGCGGCGAGAGCACCCGCCTCGTCCGCCCCGCGCCGGACGAGCCGATGCCCTGGTTCGTCAGCTGGGGCCTCGCCGGCGGCGCGCTCCTCCTGCAGCTGATCACGCTGATCTTCCTGCTCAGGGCGTTTTAAGGCCCCGTTCCGGAGGGGCCCGCGCGACCTCCGCCGCGAGGTCGTGCATACAGATTTCTTTCAGGACCCCCACGATTCACATGGTTGTGGTCCGCGGTGACATGGCATACGGTGCCCGCCGTGCCTGCCCGTCCTCCCGCTTGCGGTCGAGCGATCGGTACCACCCTTGCCCTCGGCGGCGCCATCGGCGCGGCGATCGTGCTGGGCGGTGCCGTCCATGCCGAGGCCGCCACCGGCCGCACCGCCTTCTCGGCAGGGTTCGAGCAGGGCCTCGGCTCCTGGACCAAGGTGGTCGGCGCGCCCCGCGTGCAGAGCGCGGTCGCCTCGAAGGGCCGCAGCGCGATGATGACCCCTCGACGTCGCGGCGTGTCCGCGGTGGGACGCGTCTTCGCTCCCGCCACCCGGGTCACCGCCCGCCTCTCGATCCGGGCGAAGGGCGGCTCCCAGACCTTCCTGCGCTTCCCCGCCAACCGGGTGAGCCTGGTGCTCGACGGCTCGCGGCGCCTCTCGGTGCACAAGGGCGCCAAGCGCTACGGCTCCTTCGCCCTGCGCCCCGCCGACGGCTGGCACACCGTGGCGGTCGACCTGCAGGCCGGGTCGAACCTGCTCGCGCTGAAGATCGACGGCAGGCTGCGCACCCGGCTGCGCCTGTCCCTGGGCCGCGAGGACCGCATCCAGGTCGGCGACCTCGACGCCCGGCCCAGCGGCCCGGTCTACTTCGACGGCATCACGGTGGTCGCCAGCGGCCAGCGCACCGGCGGCTCGCCGACCTCCGACCCGCCGGGCAGCCCCTCGTCGTCGCCCGAGACCCCGGACCCCGCCGTGCCGCCGGGCCGCTTCTTCTCGCCCACCAGCATCTGGAACGCCCCGCTGGCCGCCAACGCGGCGCTCGACGACAACTCCGCGGCGATCGTGGCCGACCTCGCGGGCCAGGTGCGCTCCAGCAACACAGGCGTCGGGTGGATCAACACCGACCAGTACAGCACCCCGGTGTACACCGTCCCGGCGAGCCAGAAGAAGATCAACGTCAACGTCCAGTCCGGACAGACGGTCGACGCCGTCGAGAGAGCCGCGTTCACCGGCGTGCCGATTCCGCCGAACGCGCGGCCGTCGAACGGCTCGGATCATCACCTCGTGATCTACCAGCCCTCCTCGAACACGATGTGGGAGTTCTTCGACATCCAGGGCTCGGGCGAGAGCTGGACCGCCCACTCCGCGGGCAAGCTCACCAACGTCTCGGCCAGCACCGGCGTGTTGCCGAAGCCCTCGGGCGCCACCGCGAGCGGCCTCGCCCTCGTGGGCGGCATGATCACCATCCGGGACGCCGCCCAGGGGTCGATCGACCACGCCCTGTCGATCGGCGTTCCCGAGACGCGCCAGCGGGTCGTCGCCGCCCCCGCCAACCGCACCGACGGCTACATCACGCGCGCGTCCGCGCCGCCCCAGGGCGCCCACTTCCGCCTCGACCCGACCCTCGACGTCGAATCGCTCGACGCGTCGCCGTTCGCCAAGATGCTGGCCCGCGCGGCCCAGAAGTACGGCATCATCGTGCGCGACACGTCCGGGACGGTCACGTTCTACGGCGAGGATCCCTCGCCCACCGGCTCGGACCCCTGGCCCGGCTACTTCGGCGGGGAGCCCACCGCCGGCCTGCGCGGGTTCCCGTGGGAGCGGCTGCAGCTGCTCAAGATGAGCCTGAGCAACTCGTGGTGACGGGGGCCTGACTCCGCGGGCCGGGCGGCGTCGCGCCGCCCGGGATCAGTAGGCGCCCCGGCGGGCGAGGACGACGCGGGCCGTGCGGGCGAGGATCTTGATGTCCCACCACAGCGACCAGTTCGTCACGTAGAGGTAGTCGAGCCGCTTCATCTCCTCGTAGGAGAGGTCGTTGCGGCCCATCGCCTGCCACAGCCCGGTGATGCCCGGGGTCATGTCGAGGCGGCGGCTGGCCCAGCCGGTGATCTGGTCGGCCTCGGTGAGGACGAAGGGACGGGGGCCCACCAGGCTCATGTCGCCGCGCACCACGTTCCAGAGCTGCGGCAGCTCGTCGAGGCTGGTGCGGCGCAGGAAGCGGCCGACCGACGTCACCCGCGGGTCGTTCTCCTTCATCTTGAAGAGCGGGCCATCGACGTCGTTGAACTGCTCGAGGTCCTTCTTGCGGCTCTCGGCGTCCTGGTACATCGTCCGGAACTTGGCGATGTAGAAGGTGCCGCCGTTACGGCCGCGCCGGGCCTGGCGGAAGATGGCGGGGCCCGCGCTGTTGAGGCGCACGGCCGCGGTGACCGCCGCCAGCACGGGGGAGAGGAAGACGAGCATCGTGCCGGCGATCGCCACGTCGAAGACCCGCTTGGTGAACCGCGCGCCGCGGCCCATGCGGACCGGCGGCAGCGTGATCATCGGGATCTCCTCGAAGTCGTCGACCGTCGCGCGGGCGGGGAAGACCTCGAAGTAGCGGGGGACGATGGAGATCTGGACGGCGGGGTTGCGGATGCTGCGGGTCATGGCGAGGGCCTGCTCCACGGGCGCCCGGGAGAAGGCCATGAAGACGCGGTCGATCCGCTCGCGCTCCACCACCTCGGCCAGGTCGAGGCAGCCGCCGAGGCGCGGCAGCGTGCCGCCGGCCTCGACGTCGTCGTCGAGGAAGCCGATCGGCTCGAGGCAGTACTCGCGGTGCGCGCGCATCTTCTGCTCGAGCAGCGTGACGACCTCGCCGCTGCCGACGAAGAGGGTGCGCTGAGGCCGCCGCAGGGACGGCGCGAGGGTGCGGAGGGAGAGGCGGGACGCGGTGACGAGCAGCAGGGCGAGGGCGGCGAAGATCGCCTGCCCGGCCGGGCTGAGCACCTCGAAGCCGGCGGCGCCGTTGACGACCCCCTGGAGCATGAACAGGGTCGCCAGCCCGATCGCCAGCGGCCGGATGATGTCGCGGAAGGTGGCCTCGGCGCTGGCGCCGGAGATGCGCACCTCGGTGCGGCGGTAGTGCCCGTGGCCGGCGCACACCGCGAGCCAGAACAGGCCGAGCAGGGCGGCCCACATGACCACGCCCGCGTCGCCCAGGCCGGTGGCGTTGCTCACCGGGAGGGTGGTGACGATGGCGACCGCCTCCGCCGCGGTGAACGCGACGAGGTCGCCGAGCAGGCCGGCGAAGCGGCCGTGCAGAATGCCGCGCTCGGGGCGCGTGCTGGTGGCGACGGCGGCGGCCGGCGGGGCCGGTGCGCCGCTCTCCACCTGGAGGGCTCCCTGCTCGCTGTCGATCATGCGGCTGAATCTAGGCCGCGACCCCCGGGCGCGCGATGGCCGTTCGGGTGGTTGGGGGTGGGGCGGCGCTACCCGAAAGGGGGTGGTGAGGGTCGCCGGAGGGCCCCGGCGGGGGTCCTCCGCCGGACCCCCCGAGCGGCGCCGCGCGACCCCCCCGCGCGGGGGGAGCAGCCGGCGGGCACCGCTCGTAGCATTCCCGGCGAGGTTCTGACCGGGGTGGACACGGATCGTCCCCGTCGGGCCTGCAGTGGAGACACCAAAGGACATTGATGCCCGAGGCCATACCGGTGCGGGGAGCCGCCGCTCGGGGTGAGGGGGAGACGCGCGCGCGCGTGGCCTCTGCCGCGGTCGCGCTGCTGTGCGGCCTCACCACGATCATCGTGCTCGCGCGCGTGCTCACGCCGCGCGAGCTGGGCCTGGGGTCCATCGCCCTCGTCGCCCTCGCGAGCCCGGGCCTGACCCGCTGGACGTGGATCCGGGCGAGCGTCGTCTTCGCCTCGCGCCACCCCACCCGGATGGTCCACGCCGCGGCGCTGTGCGCCCTGGGGTCTGGGGTCGCGGCGGCGGCGCTGTGCCTGGCCGCCGCCCCCGTGGCCCGCGACCAGATCGGCGACGGGGCGCTGCCGCTTGTCGCCGCGCTGGGCCCGGTGATCATCGTGCGCATGCTCGGTGTGGTGCCGACGGCCGTGCTGGAGCGACGCGGGCAGCGGACCGACCTGGCGATCATCCGCGCCGGCGCGGCGGTGGCGATGGCCGTCGCCGCCTGCGCCCTGGCGTGGGCGGGCGCCGGCGAGTGGTCGGTCTTCGGCGGGGTGGCGGCCCTCGTGGGATGGCAGAGCGTCGCGACGGCCCTGCGCAGCCCCGTGCGGCCGGTGCCCTGGAGGGTGCTGGGCTGGGACGTGCGCTCGGTGCTGCGGCGCGGGCGGCGCCGCGCCCTGGGCGGCGCCGCCGCCCTCGCCGGCCTGGCGGTGGACCTCGTCGTGGTGCTGCGGGCCTTCGGGCTCGCCGCGCTGGGCACCTACGTCGTGGCCCTCACGGCCGCTCGCGCGGGCATCGCCGACCCGCTCGGTGTCGTGCGGCGCCGCGTCGCCGACCCGCGCACCGAGTTCCTGCGCTCCCTCGACCGCGTCTGCATGGTGGCCCTGCCCGCCGCCGCCGTCGTGGCCGTGCTGGCGGGCGACGCCTGGGAGGCGGCCTTCGGCGGCCCGGCGCCCACCGCCTCGGCTCTGCTCGCCATCTTCGCCCTCCAGGGCATGGCCGCCGCCCCCGCCGCCGTCGCCGCCCGCACCATGCACCGGCCCGGCCGACGCGGCCCGCTCGACGGCCTGGCGCTGTTCCAGCTCGCCGTCCTGGCCGGGCTCGTCGCGCTGCTCTACCCGCTGGGCATCGAGGGGGTGGCCGCCGGGCGGGCCGTCACGACCGCCATCGCTGCGGTCGCCGTGCTGGTGCTGGCGGCGCGCGCGCTCGAGATGCGCCACCGCGACTGGGTGGGCGTGCTGCTGCGGCGGCTGGCCTGCGCCGGCGTCGTGGCCGGTGTTGTCGCCGCGACGCGCTGGGCCGTCGAGGGCTGGACGGACCCCGCCACCGTCCCGGTGGTGCTGCTGCTCGCCGCCGAGGCCGCCCTCCTGGTGGCGGCCATCCACGGGCTGGCCGCGCGGGGAGGGATGCGACGCCCGCTGGTCGCGTCGCGCCGCGCGGCACCGGCCGAGCGATCGAGCTTCCGCCAGGGCCTGGCCGTCTCGGCCGCCGGCTTCGCCGCCCTCGGTGTGTTCTCGGTGCTCAGCAGCATCGTCATCGCCCGCATCTACGGCATCCAGGTGGTGGGCGAGGCCGCCCTCGTGATGGCGCCCACCCTCGTGATGATCGCCCTGTCGAGCGTCGGCGAGCAGGCCGGGCTGGTGCGCAAGCTGGCCGTGCTGCGGCCGCGCGAGCCGGCCGTGACCGGTCTCTGGATCGTGACCGCCGCCTTCTCGTTCGTCCTCACGACGGCCATCCTGATCCCGGTGACGGCGATCTCGTGGGTCGTGTTCCACCACGCCTTCGACCGCCCCGACCTGTTCGCGCCGGCGGTGGTGCAGCTGGTCGGCTACCTGTTCATCACCAACACCTGCTGGAACATCGACATGCTCCTGTCGTCGTTCCGGGCGGCGGGGTCGCTCTTCTGGGTGCGCACCAGCCAGGCGGTGGCGTACCTCGCCTTCGCCATCGTGCTGGGGGTCAACCACCCCACCGTGTGGGGCCTCGTCGTCGCCACCCTCGCCGGCTGGGGCGTGAGCCTGCTGCACCGCCTGCCGCACGCGGCCGCCTACATGACCTTCCGGGTGCGCGGGGAGGATCTGCGCCTGGGGCGCAGGGAGCTGCCCGACATCATCCGCTTCGGCATCCGCACCGCCCCGGGCGCCTTCTTCACCGGGGTGGGGCAGCAGATCGGCACCTGGACCCTCGGCGCCGTCTCGACCATCTCCGCCGTCGGCGCCTTCGACCGCGCCAACACGCTCACCGACCGCTTCCGCGAGCTCGGCTACCGCATCGTGGAGATGCTCTACCCGACCATGGTGGAGCGCCGCGCCGAGGGCGACGACGAGGGCGTCACCCGCTCGTTCGTCGATTCGCTGCGCTACACGCTGGTGTTCATGCTCCTCGTCGGCGCGGTGGGCGGCGGTGCCTCCACCGGCGTGATGGACCTGTTCGGCGACGGCTTCACCGAGGGCGCCACGGCCCTCACCCTGCTGCTGTTCGCCACCGGCCTCGCCATCGTGAGCATGGTTCAGGGCGCCGCGATCATGTCCCTCGACCGGCCGATGCTGACCACCTGGCTGGCGGCCGCCCGCCTGGCCGTGATCGTGCCGATGGTGTTCGTGCTCGCGCCGTCGTTCGGGCCCGGCGGCGCCGCGGCCGCGGTGCTCGCCGGCCAGATCGTCGCCGCCGTCGCGGCCCAGGTGTGGCTGGTGCGCCACCTGCCCTCGAAGGTGTCGCGGCTGTGGACGGTGCGCGAGATGGTGGCCCTGGCCGCCGCCACGGTCGCCGGATTCGTCGCGAGCCGCTTCGCCGACACCGAGCTGGGCGGGCTGGCCGGCCTGGTGGCCGGGCTCGCCTTCGGCACGGCCGCCTACTTCGTGGCCCTCGTCGTGACCGGCGGCGTCAACGAGCGCGACCGCTCGCGGCTGGCCTCCGTCACCCGCCGCATCCGGGAGCGTGGTGCTCCGGCCGCCGACCCCTCGTAGCTCCTGCTCCATAGAATGGCGCTATGAATAATGAACCGCTAGTGAGCGTGATGACTCCGGTGTACAACGGGGCCGACACCCTCGATGCGTGCGTCGACAGCGTCCTCTCCCAGACCTACGCCAACTGGGAGATGTGCATCTACGACAACGGCTCGACCGACCTCACCCCCGAGGTGGCGCGCCGCGCCGCCGAGCGCGACCGGCGGATCCGGGTGATCCGCCAGGAGGAGACGCTCGACCCGATCACCAACTGGAACCGGGCGCTCACCCACATGGACCCGCGCAGCGCCTACTGCAAGGTGGTCCACGCCGACGACGAGATCTTCCCCGAGTGCCTGCGGCTGATGGTGGACGTGGGCGAGCGCTACCCCGACGTCTCGGTGGTGAGCTCGTACCGCCTCGACGGCGACGCGGTGAATCCCTCGGGCGTGGCGAAGGGGGTGGAGGTGCTGTCCGGCCGCGAGGTGGTGCGCATGGTGCTGCTGGGCGGGCCCGACCTGCTGGGCGCCCCGACGTCGGTGCTGCTGCGCAGCGACGACATCCGCGCGCGGCCCACCTTCTACCCGCTCTCGCACTTCCCGGCGGAGGACAAGGAGGCGTGCATCCCGCTGCTCGAGGACCGCGACTGCGGCTTCGTGCACCAGCTGCTCACCTACAACCGCCGCCCCGCCGAGTCCCAGTCGGCCTTCGCCGACCGGATGCGCACCTGGCTGCCGGGGCAGCTGTCCCTGCTGTGCGACTACGGGCCGCCCTTCCTGGCGAGGTCCGAGCTGCTGCGCCACGCGGACCGGCTCACCTGGGGCTACACGAAGCTGCTGGGCAAGCGGGTGGCGCAGCTGCGGCCCTGGCGCGACGAGGAGTTCGCGGCCTACCACGGGCGCGCCCTCGATCTGCTGGTGCCGAAGCTGCGCGCCATCGGCGCCCGCCGCGCGGCGCGGGTGCTGGCCGGCTGGGCCCGGGCGCTCCCGGCCGGCTGACGCGACGGGCGGCGGCTGCCGGCCGCGCGCTTGCCGGCGCCGTCAATCCCGCTCCGCGGAGCGGGCGCGGCGGGCGTGACCGGCGTGCCCGTGAGCGTGGCCGCGCCGGATCGTCCGCCACGAATCGACGGTGATCTTCAGGATGAAGAGGGCGATCGCGACGCCGATGATCGGATCGGCCTCCGGGAGGCCGAGGCCCACCACGGCGGCGCTCGCGACGACGCCGAGGCTGACGTAGCCGTCGGCGCGGGCGTGGTGGCCGTCGGCGATCAGCGCAGGGCTGCCGAGCCTGCGGCCGGCGCGCAGGCGGATCCGGGCGGCCGCCTCGTTGCCGGCGACGCCGATCGCGCCGGCCGCGGCGAGGATCCAGAGATCGGAGATCTCACGGGGGTGGAACAGCCGGTCGACGCTCTCGTAACCGGCGGCGAGGGCGCTTACGAGGATGGCCGCGACGACGAGCAGCCCGGCCCGCCACTCGGCCCGCGCGCTGCGGAGGAGGAATGCGATGCCGAGGGGCACGGCGGTGAGGGCGTCCGCAGCGTTGTGGATCAGATCGCCGAGCAGGGCGACGCTGCCGGTCGCGAGGTACATCGCGAGCTGCGCGAGCGCCGTCGCGGCGAGCACCGCCAGGCTGAGGGCGACCGCCCGCAACCCCGCCCGCGAGCGCACGATCGAGCGTTCCGTGAGGCCGTGCCCATGGGCGTGCCCGTGGGCGTGCCCATGGGCGTGCCCATGGGCGTGCGGCGGCGTCACCGGGGCGACGGCCGCCGATCGGGGGCCGCCGGTGATGCGCGGCGGGCGGCGTGGACGTGCTCGATGTGGAACACCGCCTGCGCGAGCAGGTCTGCGACGTGCGGGTCGTGGAGGGAGTAGATGATGCGGCGGCCGCGTCGCTCGCGCACGACCCAGCCCATGTGGCGCAGCATCCTCAGCTGGTGCGACGTCGCCGACGGGGAGAGCCCGGCCGCGTCGGCCAGCTCGCCGACCGATGCCGGCCCCGCCCGAAGCCTCCCCAGGATCAGCACGCGCCCGGGGCTCGCCATCACGGTGAAGGCGTCGGCGACCTCGGTCGCGAGGTCCGCGTCGATCGGGACCGGTGATCCGGGCGATGCTCCGTGGCTCACGGCCCGACTTTATATGAATACCTGCTCATCTGTTTGATGATGCAGGTGACTCGGCCGGCTGACGCCGGGTCCGCCTACCTCAGGCTGCCCACGTTCCAGCAGCAGCGCCGCGGCGCCTGCAGCACCTGCAGCCGGTCCCACGGGAACGACCGCAGCGTCTTGGCCGGGTTGGAGCCCAGCAGGGCGGGGAAGGGGTTGCCCGAGCCGCGCACCTCCTGGCCGTAGAAGGTCACGGCGCCGCTGGTGTCGCGGAGGACGATGCCGTACTTCTGGGCGGCGAGCGCGAGCATCTTGACGATTCGCGGGGCCTTCAAGGCCGCCACGTTCACCGACGGATCGAGCCGCAGGCGCGTGCCCATCGGGATCGCGACCTCGCTGTCGAGCCAGCCGTCGGTGCGGTTCGCCGGGGGCGAGAACACCGCCCGGCGCGGCTGCGGGATCGCCAGGGCGAGGGCGTGGTCGATGCGCCCGGCGCGGACGTCGGCGACCGTCACGAGGCCGCCCGCCAGGGGCAGCCCGCTGGCCGTCGCGCCCGCGGGGTAGGGGATGACGCCGTCGCTGCGCGACACCTTGGTGATGCGCGCGCCCCAGGCCGCCGCCCAGCCGCTGCCCTCGCGCCGCAGCTGCCAGAACTCCCACATCGTGTCGGTCGAGGGCTGCCAGATCACCGCGTGGCCGTCCGTGCCCGGGGCGGGCTTCGCCCCCGGCGGGATGGGCACAGAGCGGAAGGCCGTCCGGATGGGGGCGATCGGATGCCCCTGGGTCTGGCGCACGCGCACCCGCTTCACCTTCGGCCCGGCGGTGATGATGGCCGTGCTGTACTGGTCGGTGTTCATCCAGGGGTCGGTGTCGTCGACCTGGCGCACCAGGTCGGCGACCAGGGACCGCGAGTCGGGCGCGATGGCCGCGGACGCCGGGATGGGAGCGTTCCAGAAGCTGGTGGGCGCGAAGAAGCGCGGCTTCGCCTCGGCGGACGATCCGCCGCACCCGATGGCCAGCGCGATCGCGGCCGCCGCCGCGAGGGCCAGGACGGTGCGGGCACGTCCGAGGGGTCGTGCCGGATGGGGGAGGCGGCGGCGCATCGAGCGGCGATCCTAGGTCAGCGGGCGGCGGGGCTCCAGGCGGGCGGGTCGGCCCAGGGCTGAGAAGGTCCTTCGGGATGAGGGTCCGCGGCCGCCGGCGCGCTGCAAACCGTCGCATCTCGGCGTCGTCGGTCGGGGCGATACCGCCGTGGGTATCGCACCCTCCCTGCCTCCTTGATCTGCTCGGTTTTCGCGGCCGGACGACCACGTCTCACCCCGAAAGACCTTCTAACGCCGGGCGAGCGCCGGGTTGGCCCGCTCGGCGATCTCGGCGCCGCGCGCGAAGGCGGCCCGCGAGCGCTCGATCTGGTCGCGCGCCGCGGCGAGCAGGGCGGGGCGCTCGAACGGGGCCGCCGTCCACGCCTGCGCGATCGCCTCGTCGAGCCGGGCCTCGAAGTGGGGCTCGTCCAGCGACACGATGCGGCAGCCGGCGCCGAACATGTCGGCGAGGCCGCGGAACTTGTCCACGTAGTAGGCCGTGCGCGGCAGGCACACGGCCTGGACGCCCTGGGAGAGCGCGAAGACGGCGGCGTGGTAGGTGCCGGTCACGACCACCCGGCAGCGGCTGACGCGGCGCATCACGGCCGAGGGCGGCGTGAGCCGGCGGGCCGAGCGGACGGTGGGCGAGAAGCCGTCGGTGAGGTGGCGGGTGGCCGGGCGGTCCTCGCCGGGCCACTCCGAGACGAGCACCGGCACCAGCGCCGAGCCGCGCAGGCGGGCCGCCCGTTGCACCGCGGCGCGCACCGCGTCGAGGTCGGCCGTCCCCACGCCCGAGTAAGCGGCGACGCGCATGTTGACGCCGATGGCGGAGCCCAGGGTGCGGCGGGCGGCGGCGTGGGCCGCCTCGATGGCGTCGTCGCCGGTCACCACCACCCGCTCCGCGGGCACGCCCAGCTCGGCGAGCAGCGGCGGCCCGGCGGAGCCCTCGCGCAGCGCGATCAGGTCCAGGCGCGGCAGCACCTCGGCCGCGGCGGCCCGCAACGGGGGGTCCTCGATGGGGCCGATCCCCTGGCCGAGCATCACCACCGGCACGCCGGCGTCCATCGCGCGGCGGAGGGTGTCGAGCACCTGCATCCCGTTGGCGCCGTCGGTGATGTGGCCGCCGCCCAGCGCGATGACCAGGTCGGCCGTGGCGGCGGCGGCGATGGGCGTGATCGGGTGTCCCGACCACCACCCGCCGCCGGCGTCCTCGCCGCCACCGCCGCCGCGCAGGCGGGTGACCGTTCGCTTGAGCGGGCGCAGGGCGGCGCGCAGGCGCGGCTCGACCCGGTCGGGTCCCTCGAGCGCCAGGCGCAGAGCGGGGGCGGGGATGCGGGCGGCGGCGCGCTCGGCGCGGCCGGGCGCGCCGTCCCAGTCGCCCCCGGCCCCGACGTCCAGCGCCTCCACCCCGGGGCAGAAGGCCATCAGCCGCAGCGGGGCCGTGGTGGGCGCGCCGATGCGCGCCTGCGGCCAGCGCGCCCGCAGGCGCGCCACCGTGACCTGCAGCATCGCCAGGTCGCCCTTGTTGAGCATGCCGTACTCGCCGTGCTCGATCAGGATGCGGATGACGCCCTCCTTCGGGTGTAGGGGCGGCAGGCGCCGTACACCAGCCCGGCCCAGAGCCACACCAGCATGTTCGGGTACGCCTGCGACATCGGCACGAAGTTCGCCACGATCGCGAAGTGGATCGCGATGGCGATGAGGCCGATGCGCCACGGCTCGATCTCGGGAGGGCCGCGCAGGAAGAGGGTGGCGACCACGGCGGCGATGAAGGCCATCAGCCACAGGGTCACGCCGATCAGGCCGAGCTCGCTGGCGAACAGCAGCGGCACGTTGTGGGCCCGCAGGCCGGGGTTGATGAGCGGGTAGTCGGGCGCCTGCCACATCCGCTCGATGCTGGCGGTCTGGAAGGTGCCCCAGCCGAAGCCCACCAGGGGGCGCTCGTCGATCATGCGCAGGGCGGCGGCGTTGGTGTTGTAGCGGTCCCAGATCGGGCTCTCCTCGTTCTGCCGCTGCTCGGCGCTCGACGAGAGCCCGGGGATCAGGACGAGCGCGGCGACCACGGCGACCGCCCCGCCCACCATGGTGGGGATGACGAAGCGGCGCAGCTGCTTCGTGACGGCCATCGTGACGATGATGCTCACCGCCGAGGCCAGCCAGATCGACCGGGTGAGGGTGAAGAGGGTGCCCAGCAGGCACAGGGCCACGACGGCCGCGGCGAAGATGCGCGCCCGGCGGTTCTCCCAGACGTAGAAGGCGATCGCCGCCGCCACGGCGCAGGCGAAGAGCGCCTGGCCCATCGCGACCGCCTCGAGGAACGGGCCGCGGGCGCGCCCG
This sequence comes from Thermoleophilia bacterium, assembly GCA_050181915.1. Lineage (GTDB taxonomy): Bacteria > Actinomycetota > Thermoleophilia > Miltoncostaeales > Miltoncostaeaceae > JBFXCS01. The sequence goes on from JBFXCS010000001.1 coordinate 130,895, forward strand.
AAGTGCAGGCCGATGTCGGGGTTGGAGATGTACCGCGGAAGGATCAGCTGGGTGAGGCCGAGCGTCTCGAGCAGCGCGATGACGCCGAGGTAGGCGCCCGTGCCCACCATCGCGCCGAGGAAGATCCTGCGGTGGTGCTCGCTGCTGAAGATGAGGCCGCCGAGGATGAAGGCGGCGAAGGGCAGCAGGCCGAGCTGGTCGGTGAGGGCGTAGACGGCGACGGTGTCGCTGAGGGTGCCGGCGAACAGGGCGGAGCCGATCGCCCAGACCAGGGCGGCGACGAGGAACCAGTGCACCGGCCGCACCTCGAGCAGGGCGCGGTCGCGGGCGCCCGGCGCGCGCAGCAGGATTGCGAGGACGCCCAGGATGAACAGGCCGCGGTCCGGGCCGAAGGGGATGCCCATGTAGCCCCAGTTGCCCGAGAAGACGGTCAGGGCCATCGCGCCGGAGAAGGTCCACACCGGGTCGTGGACCCACGCCAGGTACATGACCGCGACGCCCAGCAGGGCGACCATCAGCAGGAACATGGTGTCCGGCCGCCGGCTCGCCGCCGTCACGACGGCGGCGAGCGCGAGGGCGCCGGCCGTGCCGACCCAGATCGCCGTCCGGGCGTCCGGCCGCCAGGTCCGGATCATGGGAGCCCCCGGGTGCCTAGCGGCGGCGCGGGCGCCCGGACCAGTTGGCGCGCGCCGTCGCCAGGGCGGCGCCGGAGATGAGGCCGGCGACGAGGGCCACGAACAGCAGCTTCTGGAGCGTCGCCATGCGATCGTTGGACGCGACCGTCGCGGGGTTGACGACGTTGAGCGTGCCCGCCGATCCCTGGCCGACGGTGGCCTGGCGGTACGCGTTCTCGGCGCTGTCGACCTTGACCGCGAGGCTCCTGACGTTGGCCTGGGCGTTCTGGGAGGCCCTGAGCGTGGCGTCGCCGGGGTTCGCCCGGTAGGCGCGCTGGGCGGCCGCGGCGTCGGTCTGCGCCTCCACGAGCTCGATGTTGGCGGTCTTGATGGCCTCGTAGAGCTCGTCGGCCCGGCTGGTGGAGGCGTTGAGGCCGCCGATGAAGGTGATCAGCGACTGGCCGGCGGTGTCCGCCAGCTTCTCGGCCTCGCCGCCCGAGCCGCCCGTCGCCTGGACGCGGATGATGTTCGAGTTCGGCACGGGGGAGGAGGAGACGCGTCCCTCGACATCGGCGTACGGCAGCTTCAGCTCCTTGGCGATCGGGCCGATCACGCCCTCGGCGCTCACGTAGCGGCTGTAGTTGCCGGCGAGCTGCACGGTGCTGTCGACGAAGCCGGGGATCGACTCGGTCGTGACGTTGACGCCGCCGACCTGAAGGCGCGTCTCCGCGGTGTAGGTGGGACTGCGCACCAGTCCGGCCAGCAGCGCGATCAGGCACAGGCCGATCGCCGGGGCGGCGGTCAGCAGCTTCCTGCGCCGGATGGCCTCCATGACCGGGACTCGCGCGCCCCGTCTCCTGCCGGGCCCCCACGAGGGCGCGGGGTCCTGCGTGGCAATCGGCTCCATCGTCGTCATCAGTGACTCAGCCCATTCCGTTGAAGATGCCGCCCGGCATGGTAGGGCGAGGCCGAGGGGCGCAGGAACTGACCTACGTATAGGTCGCTTCCTCACCGTCTGTCCATTCATGTCGGGGTCATGTCTGCTGTCATCCTGACCGCGCAGATGGCACGGATCGCCTACATCACGAGCCGGTACCCGGCGATCTCGCACACGTTCGTGTTGCGGGAGGTCGCCGCACTGAGGGCTCGCGGCATCGAGGTCGACACCTTCAGCGTGCGCGCGACCGATCCGGCGCAGCTGCTGAGCGAGGCCGACCGCGCCGAGGCCGCGTCGACGACCGTGATCGTGCCGGCCCGCCCGGCCGAGCTCGCCGGCGCGCACCGGCGCGCGCTGGCGCGGCCGGCGGCCTACGCCGGGGCCCTGAGGCGCGCGCTGGACCACGGCGCCGGCGGCCCGAAGTCGTCGCTGTGGCGGCTCTTCTACCTGGCCGAGGCCGGGGTACTGCTCGACCACTGCCGCGAGCGCGGCATCCGCCACGTCCACGCCCACTTCGCCAACGTGGGCGCCGACGTCGCGATGCTGGCCTCGGCGATGAGCGGCGGCGAGGTCGGCTGGAGCTACACGATGCACGGCCCCACCGAGTTCGCCGACGTCGCCCACTTCCGTCTGGCCGAGAAGACCGAGGAGGCCGGGTTCGTGGTGTGCATCAGCGACTACTGCCGCAGCCAGCTGATGAAGCTGGTGGGCCCCGAGCACTGGGACAAGCTGGAGATCGTGCACTGCGGCATCGATCCGGCGCGCTTCGCGCCCCCGGCGGTGCCGCGCCGTCCCGGGCCGCTGCGCGTGCTGTGCGTGGGCCGCCTGGTGCCCGACAAGGGGCAGGCCCTGCTGGTGGACGCCATGCGGCTGCTGGCGGAGCGCTCGCTCGACGCGGAGCTGATCCTGGTGGGCGACGGGCCCGACCGCGCGCGCCTGGCCGAGTCGGTCGCGCGGTCGGGGCTCGGCGGGCGCGTCACCCTGGCCGGGGCCATCGGGCAGGACCGGGTGCGCGACTTCTACGCCGACGCCGACGTCTTCTGCCTGCCGAGCTTCGCCGAGGGCGTGCCGGTGGTGCTGATGGAGGCCATGGCGATGGGCCTGCCGGTGGTGACCACGAACATCACCGGCGTGCCGGAGCTGGTGGAGGACGGCGTCTCCGGCCACCTGGTGCGCCCCGCGCGCCCCGACCAGCTGGCCGACGCCGTCGCGGGGCTCGCCGCCGACCCGTCCCTGCGCCGGCGGATGGGCGAGGCCGGGCGCCGCAAGGTGATCGAGGAGTTCTCGACCGACGTGGTGGGCGACCGCCTCGCCGCGGTCCTCGCCGCGCGCGGGGCGCTGGAGCCCGCGGCGTGAGGCCGGCCGCCGCCGCCTCGGCCGTCGCCTTCGCCCCGTGGCTCGCGTGGTGGGGCACCTGGCTCGCGGCCGCCCTCGCGGGCCGGCGCCCGCTGGCGTCGCCCCCGGCGGAGCCGCCGCCCGGCGGCCCGCGCCTCGACGTCCTCATCCCCGCCCACGACGAGGAGGAGGGCCTGCCGGGCCTGCTCGCCTCCCTGGGCATCGGCGAGCCGGGGTCGCCGCTGGGGCGGGTGCTGGTGGTGGCCGACCACTGCTCCGACCGCACCGCCGAGGTGGCCCGCGCGGCGGGCGCGCGGGTGCTCGAGCGCGACTCGGGCCCGCGCGGCAAGCCGGCCGCCCTGCGCGACGGCCTCGCCGCCCTCGCGGCCGACGGCGCGCCCGAGGCGGTCATGTTCCTCGACGCCGACTGCGCCTGCTCACCCGGGCTGGCGGGCCGCGTCGCCGCCCGGCTGGGGGACGGCGCGACGGCGGTGCAGGCGCCGTACACCATCGAGGGCGGCGACGACGGCGGCGCCGCGAGCGGCGTCGCGCTGGGGGTCTTCCTGCGCAACATCCTGCGCCCCACCGGCCTCGACCGGATGGGCGTGCCGGTGATCATCACCGGGTCGGGCTTCGCGCTCGCCGGCCCCGCGCTCGATCACCTCACCTTCGAGGACCACCTGGCCGAGGACCTGCGCCTCACCCACGTGCTGCTGGAGCGCGGCATCCCGGTGCGGCTGGTGCCGGGCGCGACCGTGACCTCGCCGCTGCCGCCGGACGACGACGCCCTGACGGTGCAGCGGGCCCGCTGGGAGGGCGGCGTGCTCGCCACCTGGCGCACGCTGCCGCGCCTCGCCGCCCGCCTCGCCCTGCGCGGCGACGCGAGGGGCGTCGCGGGGCTCGTCGACGCGTCGGCGCCGCCGCTGGCGCTGGCCGCCGCCGGCTGGCTGGCGGCGACCGCGGCGCTGGGCGGGGCGGTCGCCGCCGGCGCCGCCCCGCGCTCCGCGCTCGCCTGGCCGGCCGCCGCCGGGGGCGCCCTGGTCGCCTACCTCGGGGTGGGCGTCGCGGCCCACGCGCGGTGGAGCGGCGAGCGCCCCGCCGCGGCGCTCGCCCGCACAGCGCGGGCGGTGCCCCGTTTCGTCCTCTGGAAGGCCGCCGTCTACTCGGGGATGGCCCGGCCCGGCGCCGATCGCCCGGGGTGGGTGCGAACCCCCCGCAGGTCGGGTGGAGGCCCTCCCATCCGCGGGTGAAGACCGTCCTATCCGCCGGTGATGCGCCCACACATCGCCTGAGAGCATCCGACACGACGTCGAACGACAACAAGGGAGCATGATGCGCGTCCTTCTCACCGGCCACGAGGGCTACATCGGAGCCGTGGCGTCGACCGTCCTGGCGGACGCCGGTCACGACGTCGTCGGGCTCGACAGCTACCTCTACGAGGGGTGCGACCTGGGCGACGGACCGCCCGAGATCGAGGCGCTGCGCATGGACGTGCGCGACGTGGAGCCCCGCCACCTCGATGGCTTCGACGCCGTCATCCACCTGGCGGCGATCTCGAACGACCCGATCGGCGAGCTCGACCCGGACATCACCTACGCGATCAACCACCGCGCCTCGGTGCGGCTGGCCGAGGCGGCCAAGGCCGCCGGCGTGGGCCGCTACGTGTTCTCGTCGTCGTGCAGCCTCTACGGCGCCGCCGGCGACGCGATCCTCGACGAGTCCGCCGGCTTCGACCCGGTGACGGCCTACGCGCGCTCGAAGGTGCTGGCCGAGCAGGACATCTCGAAGCTGGCCGACGACGACTTCAGCCCGGTGTACCTGCGCAACGCCACGGTGTACGGCGCCTCCCCGCGCCTGCGCGGCGACGTGGTCGTCAACAACCTCACGGGGGTCGCCTTCTCGACCGGCCGCGTCCACATGATGAGCGACGGCACCCCCTGGCGGCCGCTGGTGCACGTGCGCGACGTGTCGCGGGCGATGCTGGCCGCCATCGAGGCGCCCCGGGAGGTCGTGCACGACGAGGCCATCAACATCGTCGCCTCCTCCCAGAACTACCGCATCTCCGAGGTGGCCGAGATCGTGCGCGACGAGCTGCCGGGCACCGAGATCACCTACGCCGACGACGCGGGCCCCGACCTGCGCTGCTACCGGGTCACCGGCTCCAAGCTCGAGCGCCTGCTGCCGCAGGCGGTCCCCGCCATGACCGTCCGCGACGGGGTGAGGGAGCTGGTGGCCGCCTTCCGGGCCGACGGCATCACCGCCGAGGACATCACCGGGCCGCGCTTCACCCGGCTGCGGCGCGTGGACGAGCTCAAGAGCGCCGGCCGCCTCGACGACTCGCTGGCCTGGCGTGCCGCGGTCTGACCTCGGCCTCGACCCCGCCCTGCTCGACGGCGCCGGCCTCGGCCGGTGGATGCACGACCTGGCGGCCGAGCTGCTGCCCATCCCGCGCTCCCTCACGGGGGCCGGGGTGCGGGAGACCTTCCGGCGGCTCGCGGCGGACCTGCCCGGCCTCGAGACCGTCGAGATCCCGTCCGGCACCCGGCTCTACGACTGGACCGTGCCCGACGAGTGGACGATCCGCGAGGCCTGGCTGGCCGATCCGTCGGGGCGGCGGGTGGTCGACATGGCCGACTCGACGCTGCACGTCCTCGGCCACAGCGAGCCGGTGCGCGCCACGATGCCGCTCGACGAGCTGCGCCCGCACCTGCACACGCTGCCCGACCATCCGGACTGGGTGCCCTTCCGTACCTCGTACTGGGAGCGCGCCTGGGGCCTCTGCCTGAGCCACCGGCTGCTGGAGTCGCTGCCCGACGGCGACTACGAGGTGGTGATCGACGCCGACCTCGCCCCCGGCGACATGACCTACGCCGAGCTGGTGATCCCCGGCTCCGGCCCCGGCGAGGTGCTGCTGTCGACGCCCGCCTGCCACCCGGCGCTGGCCAACGACAACCTGTCGGGCATGGTGCTGCTGGCCGGCCTGGCCGCTCGGCTGGCGGCCCGCGAGGAGCGGCGCCACACCTACCGCTTCCTCTGGAGCCCCGGCACCATCGGCCCGCTCGCCTGGCTGTCGCGCAACGAGGACCGCCTGGACCGCATCGTCGCCGGCTTCGCGGTGATGTGCGTCGGCGATCCGGGGCGCTTCACCTACAAGCGCAGCCGCCGCGGCGACGCGCTCGTCGACCGCGCCGCCGTCTGCGCCCTCCGCGACCTGGGCGTCGAGCACGACGTCATCGACTGGGTGCCGTGGGGCGGGGACGAGCGCCAGTTCTGCTCACCGGGCTTCGACCTGCCGGTGGGCGTGCTCACCCGCACCCCGCCCGGCGCCTTCCCCGAGAACCACACCTCGGCCGACGACCTCGCCTACGTGACGGCCGACGCGCTCGGCGGGTCCGCCGCCGCCTACCTCGCGGCCATCGACGTGCTGGAGCACGGCGACCTGGTCCCGCTGGGCAGCAACCAGAGAGGCGAGCCGCAGCTGGGCCGCCGCGGCCTCACCCGCCGCATGGGGGGCCAGAAGGGCGGCACCTACGAGCTGGCGCTCTTCTGGGTGCTCAACCTCGCCGACGGCCGCCACTCGCTGCTCGACATCGCCGAGCGCTCGGGCCTTCCCTTCGGCGAGATCCGCGCCGCCTGCGCCGCCCTGCGCGACGTGGAGCTGGTGCGGGAGGAGACGCCCCGGTGGGAGGAGACGCCCTAGTGGTTGCGCACGGCCCAGTCGTAGGGCACGGCGTCGCCGAAGGGCTCGTCGCGCGTGGTGCGCCCCGGCGCGTGGGTGTGCGTCGCGCAGTTGGCGACGATCGCGAAGGGCTGGGCCATGCCCTTCATGCCGTTCGTGACGCCGGGCGGGATCACCGTCAGCAGGTGGCTGTCGGTTCCCATGAAGACCTCCATCAGCCCGCCCCTGGTGGGCGAGTCCTCGCGCCCGTCGTACAGGACCAGCTTGATCCGGCCGAAGACACAGGCGTAGTTGAGGGTCATCTCGCGATGCGTATGCCACCCCTTCACCACGTCACGGTAGATGGTGGTGAAGTAGATCTCGCCGAAGCGGCGGAAGTGCGCATCGGTCTCGCGAAGCATGTGCAGGATCGTGCCCCGCTCGTCGGGGATGCGACGGAGGCAGACAACGTTCACATCGTGGATCGGCTCCCCCGCGAGCACGGCCACGCCATCAGGGAGATCAGGCATTGACGGCCACGCTACCACGCCAATCCACGCGGATCGGCCCCACGGATGGGCAGGTCCCGGCCTGCCGTTTCTGCGCCGCCCCGTTGCGTCACACGTTCGTCGACCTGGGCATGTCGCCCCTCTGTGAGACCTTCCTCGAGCCGGCCGACCTCGGCCGCATGGAGGCCTTCTACCCGCTCCACGTGCGCGTCTGCGAGCGCTGCAAGCTGGTGCAGCTCGAGGAGTTCGTCGCCCCCGAGGAGATCTTCACCGAGTACGCCTACTTCTCGTCCTACTCGGACAGCTGGGTGAAGCACGCCCGCGACTACGCCCACGCCATGATCGACCGCCTCGCGCTCGGCCCGGAGAGCTTCGTGGTGGAGCTGGCGAGCAACGACGGCTACCTGCTGCAGCACTTCGTCGAGGCCGGCGTGCCGTGCCTGGGGGTCGAGCCGGCGGCCAACGTCGCCGAGGCCGCCGAGCAGCGCGGCGTGCCCACCCGCGTCGCCTTCTTCGGGCGCGAGGAGGCCGCCAGGATGGTGGCCGAGGGCAGGAGCGCCGACCTGATCGCCGCCAACAACGTGCTCGCCCAGGTGCCGGACCTCAACGACTTCGTCGGCGGCATCGCGACGCTGCTCGCCCCCGGCGGCACCGTGACGATCGAGTTCCCCCACCTGATGAGGCTCATCGACGAGCGCCAGTTCGACACGATCTACCACGAGCACTTCTCGTACTTCTCGCTGCTGTCGGCCGGCCGCATCCTCGCCGCCCACGGCCTGAAGCTGGTGGACGTGGAGGAGCTGCCCAGCCACGGCGGCTCGCTGCGCCTGTTCGCCATGCACGAGGCGGCGGCCACCGCGCCCAGCGAGCGGCTGCTCGCCCTCGCGGCGCGCGAGGAGGCCGCCGGCTACGACGGGCTCGACGCCTACCTCTCGTACGGCCCGGTGGTCGAGGAGGTGAAGCGCGACCTGCTCTCGTACCTGATCGCGGCGCGCGCCGAGGGCCGGCACGTGGTGGGCTACGGGGCCCCCGGCAAGGGCAACACCCTGCTCAACTACTGCGGCATCCGCACCGACTTCCTCGACTACACGGTCGACCGCAACCCGTACAAGCACGGGCGCTTCACCCCCGGCACCCACATCCCGATCTTCCCCCCCGAGCGGCTCGCCGAGACCCGCCCGGACGACATCCTGATCCTGCCCTGGAACCTCGAGCGCGAGATCGCCAAGCAGCTCGAGTACACGCGCGAGTGGGGCGCGCGACTGGTGATCCCGATCCCGAAGGTGAAGGTGATCTCGTGAAGGTCGTCCTCTTCTGCGGCGGCAAGGGCCTGCGCATGCGGGAGGCCTCGAGCACCATTCCGAAGCCGATGATCGGCATCGGCGGCCGCCCGGTGCTGTGGCACGTCATGAAGTACTTCGCCCATCACGGGCACACCGACTTCATCCTCTGCCTGGGCTACCAGCAGGAGGTGATCAAGGACTACTTCCTCAACTACCGCGAGACCATGTCCAACGACTTCGTGCTGTCCGGCGGCGGCAGCGACGTGCGGCTGCTGGCCGAGGACATCTCGGACTGGCGGATCAGCTTCATCAACACCGGCCACGACGCCAACGTGGGCGAGCGCCTGCGCCGCGTGCGCGAGCACATCGGCGACGACGAGTACTTCCTCGCCAACTACGGCGACGTCCTCACCGACGCGCCGCTCAACACGATGGTCGATGACTTCGTCGGCAGCGACAAGGTGGTCAGCTTCCTGTCGGTGCCGCCGCGCTACACCTTCCACACCGTGTCGGTGGCCGACGACGGGCGCACGGTTTCGGCCGTGCGCGACGTGGCCGACTCGGAGATCTGGGTCAACGGCGGCTACTTCGCCATCCGGCGCGACATCTTCGACTACATGGAGCCCGGCGAGGAGCTCGTCACCGACGTGTTCAGCAAGCTGGTGCCGCGTGGCCTCGTCGCCACCCACCGCCACCGCGGCTTCTGGGCGCCGATGGACACCCTCAAGGAGCAGCAGGAGCTGGAGGCGATGGTCGATGCCGGCGGCGGCCCCTGGCGCCTGTGGGAGAAGGCGGCGGCGCACGAGCCGGAGTCGAACGGCAGGAGCCCCGCGGCGGCCGTCACCGCCTGAGCGGCCGCCGCGCCGCCGCCCCGGCCGCGCCACCGTCGCGGGCTCGTCGGCCGTCGCGCATCCGCGTTCGCTCCCCTCAGGCCCCCGGCTTCTTCCACAACGCCACGACGTCGACCGTCACCAGCTCGTCGTCGCTGTAGTCGAGCAGCTCCCCGTCGGCGCGGATCTCGTGCATCTGGCGCTCGACGTTGGCGCGGCCCGGCTGCAGGAGGACGTGCTCTGCGCCCGGCAGGCGCTCGTCGTAGAGGGCCTTCCACTCGGCCAGGCGCAGGCGGTTGATGTAGGTGTTCGGCTGCACCTTGTGGGCGTGCGCGGGACGAAGGTGCGACCACAGCGGGATGTCGGCCCGGTCGTCGGCGTAGATGCGCGGGTCGTGGATGCCGTTGTCGCTCGTGTAGAGGTGCGCCGACACGTAGGCGACCCCGCCGGGCCGCAGCACGCGGGCGATCTCGGACAGCGCGGCGCCCGGCTCGCGCACGCGCTGCAGGCGCGAGAAGGAGTAGACGACGTCGTATGAGGCGTCGGGCAGCGAGAGCTGCGACACGTCGTCGAGCGCCACCTTGAGGGAGGGGATGCGCCGCACGCCGAGCTGGCGCGCGAGCTCCCTGCGGAAGGCGGCGTCGAGGCGCAGGGCCCGGCGGCCGAGGGTCTTCACGAGCCGCTGCGGACCGGCGGTGCGCACCACCTCGAGGTAGCCGCGGGGATCGATCCCCTCCGGCACCACGTCCTGGTCGACGCCCAGCACGTCGTTGCCGAGGGCGGCGAAGTAGGCCTGGCGCGACAGCCGCGGGCCGGGGCCCACGTCGAGCATGCGCAGGCCGCGCACGGGGCGGCCGAGGGCGGCCGCGATGCGCTCCTCCTCCGGCCGCAGGCGCTCGAGGAAGGTGCTCACCTGCGCCGGCATGTCCTCCGAGTTCGACCGGTACAGGGTGATCAGATCCCGGATGCGCGACTCGACGCGCGCCACCGGGGCGCAGGAGCGCGCGGCGTTGGCGAGGGAGGTGATACGTGACGCTGATGTCATGTCATCCGCTTTGACTCGTGGGTTGTGCGCGACGTGGGTCGACCGGGTGTCCGGTAGCATGCCGCCGTGCTGGAGCTCTCACTCGGCCCGCTGCGGCGCATCCTTGCGATCGGCGCCCACTCGGACGATGTTGAGATCGGCTGCGGCGGCACCATGCTGCGCCTCGCGCGCGAGCATCCGGAGGCCGCCATCACCTGGGTGTGCCTGTGCGGATCGGGCACCCGCGGCGACGAGGCGCGGGCCTCCGCCGAGGCCTTCCTGCCCGGCCGCGTGAACTGCATCGCCACGGAGTTCCGCGACGGCTTCCTGCCGCAGCAGGCGACGGAGGTGAAGGAGGTCTTCGAGGGCCTCAAGGCCGAGCGGCCGGACCTCATCCTCACCCACCAGCCCGACGACCTGCACCAGGACCACCGGCTGTGCGCCGAGCTGGCCCTGCAGACCTTCCGCGACCACCTCATCCTGGGCTACGAGATCCCCAAGTACGACGGCGACCTCGGGCGCCCCGCCGTGTACGTGCCGCTCGATCCGGCCGACGCGCGCGGCAAGGTCGACCACCTGATGGCCCACTTCGGCTCGCAGCGGTCGAAGAAGTGGTTCAGCGAGGACCTGTTCCTCGGGTTGATGCGCCTGCGCGGGATGGAGGCGGCGGTGGAGGGCCACGCCGAGGCCTTCTACGTCAGGAAGGCCGTGATCGGCGGGGGCGCGCCAGCCGCCGCCTGACCGCGTGCGCGCCGAGGCGCGCCGCGAACGGCAGGTCGTCGACGAGGTAGCGGCGCGCCAGGCGGCGCGGCTCCTGCGCCAGGCGGTGCACCCACTCGAGGCCCAGCCGCTGCACCAGCTCCGGCGCGCGGCGCACCTCGCCGGTGACGAAGCTGAAGCTGATGCCGATGCCCACGAACCAGGCCGACGGCCGGTGCTCGCGCAGGCGGGTGCCGACCAGGAAGGTCTTCGGGAAGGGAAGCCCGAGCAGCACGATGTCCGGGCGCAGCCGCTCGATCTCCTCGCCGATCGCCGCCATCCGGACCGGGTCGTCCTCGAAGCCGATCGGGGGGCAGTTCGTCCCCACGACGTCGAGGCCGGGGTAGCGGGCCTCCAGCTCGGCCGCCGCGGCGTCCGCCGTGCCCGGCGTGCCGCCCAGCAGGTAGACGGCGGCGCCGTCGCGCGCGGCCGCCTCGGAGAGGGACAGGATCATGTCGCTGCCGGCCACCCGCCCCGGCAGCGGGGTGCCCTGCACGCGGCACGCCCACACCAGCGGCATGCCGTCCGCCAGCATCAGGTCGGCCGCGGCCACCTCCTCGCGGAGCTCCGGCTCGCGCACCAGGCGGCGCAGGATGTCGAGGTTGGGGGTCACGACGGAGCCGCCGCGTCCCGCGGCCGTCTCGTCGAGGATGAACCGCACCGCCTCGTCCTCCGTGACGGGGTCCATCGCGACGCCCATCAGTTCGATCCGCTCGGGCATCCGTACCCGTGTCGTGGCATCCGAGCTCATCACCGGTCCTTTTCGAGCGTTGCGAAATAAGTGACGGATGTCCCAGGCCTGTTAAGGTCGCGCGCCATGGGGCGGCTCCCGGAGGGGTGGGTCCTCGAGCGGGCGGCGATCGACGCCCGCATCCGCCGGCTGCGCAGGCGTGCGGTCAGGGGGCTGGACCGCTTCCGGACGGTCGCCCTGGGGCTGGCGATCGCGTTCTGCGCCGCCTTCTGGGCCGCCGTCGTGTGGGTGCTGGTCAAGGTCCTGTGATCCGCGCCGTCCCCCGGCGTCAGTTGAAGCGCCGATAGACCGACTTGGTGGGCGGGCCGTCGAGGTAGGGCTCGGTGCCGTCGTCGAGCGCCTTGCGGTACACGGTCATCGCGCCGGCGAGCGCCTCTACCGTGCGGTCGATGTCCTCGTCGGTGTGGGCGGCGCTCAGGATGAGCGACGGCCCGATCACCCCGCGCGCGATCATCTCCTGCATGAACAGGGTGCGGTACGGCTGCGAGGGGCGCTGCTGCGGGTCGCGGGTGTGGTACACGAGGCACCACGGCATGCCCACCGCGGCGATGTGGCCCTCGCAGTCGGCGGCCGTGATGGCCTGCTCGAAGCCCTCGACCAGGCGGCGGCCGGCGGCGTGGAGGCGCTCGACGACGCGCTCCTCGCGGTAGATGCGCATCACCTCGACCGCCGCGGCCATCGCGTGCGACTCGGCGCCGTGGGTGGTGGACAGCAGGAACACGCGCTCGCGGTCGTGGTCGAGGCCGCCCAGGCGCATCACCTCGCGGGTGCCCACCAGGGCCGAGATCGCGAAGCCGTTGCCCAGCGCCTTGCCGAAGGTCGAGAGGTCCGGCGTCACGCCGTAGTAGTGCTGGGCGCCGCGCTCGTGCCAGCGGAAGCCGGTGATCATCTCGTCGAAGATCAGCAGCGCCCCGTTGGCGTGGCACAGGTCGCGCAGCCTGCCCAGGAAGTCGTCCTCCGGATGGCGGTCCTTGGCGGGCTCCAGGATGAGGCAGGCGATGCGGCCCGGGTGCTCGGCGAAGAGCGCCTCGACGCTGGCGATGTCGTTGTAGCGGAAGGTGGCGGTGAGCTCCCGCGTGCCGGCCGGGATGCCCGCGTCGACGTCCGTGACGCACATGGCCCAGTCGTCGTACGAGAAGAACGGGTGGTCGCCGCACAGGGCCACCATGTCGCGCCCGGTGTAGGCGCGGGCGAGCTTGATCGCCGCCGTGTTGGCGGTCGAGCCGTCCTTGGTGAACTTGGCCATCTCGGCGCCGTCGATCAGGTCGACCAGGCTCTCGGCGCACTCGACCTCGATCGGCGAGGGGCGGCCGAAGTTCGTGCCCAGCTGCATCTGCGCCATCGCGGCGCGGGTCACCGACGGGTGGGCGTGACCGAGGGTCACCGCCCGCAGGCCCATGCCGTACTCGATGAACTCGCGGCCGTCGGCCGACCACACGTGGGCGCCCTCTCCGCGCACCATGAAGGGGGGCGCGTTGCGGGGGTACTGGTCATCGCCCTTCGCGTACGTGTGGGCGCCGCCCGGGATCAGCTCGTGGGCGCGCGCCTGCATCTCGTCGTCGCGGACGACGTCTGGCCGGAGGACGTCGAGGGTCACGTGAGCCGCTCCTCGTGTTGCGGGTGGCCTTCCTGTGCCATCGGCTGTGCCTTCCAGGGCCGGGATCCGTCGGAACTGATGCGCCTCGCCGATGAGCAGACATTATGGGCGCGGTGCGTCGCCCGGCCGACCCGCCGGGCGGGTTTCGTGCTGTACGCAGGTGTAGTCCCGCAGGCCACGGGGGGCCAGGAGCGCCACGGCCGCGACCATCGCCGCCGCGAGCCACAGCCCCCCGAGCGCCCAAACGGCGTACAGCAGGATGCCGGCGATCTCGGTGGCGACGCCGGCCACGGACGTGACGGTCGCGCGGGCGCGTCCCCGGATGAGCGCCTGCAGCCGCGCGTCGGCGACGACCGCCGCGAGCCGCGACAGGCCGTAGAAGAGGGCGAGCATGGCGAGGCCCGCCGGCCCCGCCGTCAGGCCCGCGGCCCAGAGCGCGGCGGCGGCGACGGCCAGCATGGCGGCGACGCCCGCCGCGCGGAGGCCCGATGCCCGCGCCGCGAGGGCCGTGCCGAGGGCTCCGGCCAGGGCGACGCCCAGCAGCGACATCGGCACCAGCGCCTCCGGCACGCCCCAGCCGGCGGCCAGCAGGCCGAAGTACTCCTCGACGCCGTCGAGCGCGTAGATCGCGGCCGACGCCAGCAGCGCGCCGCGGACGGCCCGCGAGCGGGCGACCTCGGCCACCCCGGCGCGCGCCGTCGACAGGTAGCCGGCCCCCTCGCCCCCGTCGCCGCCGGGGCGGCCGGCCGCGCGCCGGTCGGGCAGCGTCGCCGCCAGACCGGCCGCGGCCAGGCACACGCCCGCGCTCACCCAGGCCGCGGCCGCGTATCCGCCGACGGCGTAGAGGGCTCCGGCGGCTCCGGCCACCGGCACCTGCACGGCCAGGCCGGCCGCCTCGCAGCGGCCCAGCACCACGGCGTAGCGCTCCCGGGCGCCCTCGGCCGCCAGGCCGTCGTAGAGGAGGGCCTGGAAGGCGCCGGAGACGAGGGCGCCGGCCAGGGACCACAGCACGAAGCCGGCCGCGAACCCGGCGAGGTACGGGACGAGCGCCCAGATCGCATAGCCCACCGCCTGGACGACGCCCGCCGCGACCAGCGCGCCGCGGCGCGACCAGCGGTCGGCCAGCACGCCGGACGGCACCTCGGCGACCAGGGCGACCGCCGACCAGAGCACGAACAGCCCGGAGATCTCGCGCTCCGACAGGCCGCTGTCGGCGAACAGCAGCGCGTAGAGCGGGTAGATCGGCAGCAGCTCGGAGAGCGCGCACCAGCACGTCGCCCTGCGGGCGAGCCGATCGGCGGCGCTGCGGCGGGCGGATCACCAGGGGGGATGCATGCGGCCGACGATAACAGCGACACGGCGGCGATCGGCGCGGGCACGTCGCCGTCATGCCCTGCCCGGAGGGCGGCCCGCCCTTGACCGGTCGCGCCGCTGCGGCGAACGTGCCCTGAGCGCAACCTCACGGGGAGGGACGATGGGCGGGACGGTCGTGCTGTGGGCGGGGAAGGAGCTGGACGACGAGGAGGCCGCACGCGTGCGCCGGCTCGCGCAGCTCGCGCGGCGGGTCGGCGAGGAGGACACCGCCCGCGGTTACGAGCGCTTCCTGCCGGAGTCGGACCACGCCTGGACGCCGGACGAGCTGGAGGCCGGCGCGCACGCCGGTCCCTGGCTGGGCGTGAGCGCCGTCACCGCCGTGACGGACGAGCCGGGCGACGAGCTCACCTGATCCTCCGATCGCCGCGCCGCGGACCGGCGCGAGCTGGCCGTCCTGATCTTCGCCATCACGGTCATCAACGGCTGGAACTGCATCGGCGTGATCGGCCGTCTCACGCCGCGGAGCCACCGGGCCGAGGACTGACCGCCGCGGGCGCCCGCGGCGCGGCGGGCGTCCGCTCCGGCCTCTACTCTGGGGCCGATGGGGGAGAGACCTGCGCTGCGCCTGCGCGGCGCGGTGAAGCGCTACGGCGCGATCACGGCGGTCGACGGCCTCGACCTCGAGGTCGGGGAGGGCCTGTGCGTCGGCCTGCTCGGGCCGAACGGCGCCGGAAAGTCGACCACGATGCGGCTGCTGACGGCTCAGGCGATCGCCGACGAGGGCGAGCTGGAGATCCTGGGCTTCCGCCTGCCCGGTGAGTCGAAGCAGGCCCGCGCGCAGTGCGGCGTCGTGCCCCAGCTGGACAATCTCGACACGACTCTCACGGTCGAGCAGAACCTGAGGGTGTTCGCCCATCTCTATCGCGTGGGGCGCTCCGAGCGGGCGGAGGCGATCGAGAGGGCCCTTGGCATCGCGAACCTGCGCGAGCGGCGCGCCACCCGGGTAGACGCCCTCTCCGGCGGCATGCGACGGCGCCTGCTCATCGCCCGCGCCCTGGTGCACCGGCCCCGCCTGGTGCTGCTCGACGAGCCCACCGTCGGCCTCGACCCCCAGGTGCGCCAGGAGCTGTGGGCCCTGATCGACGGGCTGCGGTCGCAGGGCGTGTCGATCCTGATGTCGACCCACTACATCGAGGAGGCCGAGCGCCTCGCCGACCGGGTCACGATCATGGCGGCCGGACGGGCCGTGGCCGCCGGGCCGCCCGCCGCGCTGGTCGCCCGCCACGCGGGGCGCCGCGCCGTCGAGGTCTACGGGCCGCCGGAGCGCCTCGCCGAGGTGGAGGCCGAGTCGGCGGCCGCCGGCCTCCGCACCCGCCGCACTGGCACCTCCGTCGCCGTGCTGGCCCCGGACGGCGACGAGTCGCGCCTGCCCGGCGGGCACGAGCGGCCCGCCAACCTCGAGGACGTCTTCGTGCTGCTCACCGGCGAGGAGATCGCGTGAGCTCGGCCGTCGGCACGGACCGCGCGCCGCGCCGCCTGCGCCGCTTCGAGCGGCCGGCCCTGGCCGGCGTGCTGGTGCGCGAGATCATCAACTACTCGTCGTACTGGCGCTCGTCGGCCTTCTCGTCGGTCGTCGAGCCCACCATCTACCTGCTGGCCTTCGGCTTCGGCTTCGGATCGCTGGTCTCGACCGTGGGCGGCTATCGCTACGTCGAGTTCGTGGGCACCGGCACCGTCGCCACGGCGATCCTGTTCTCGTCGGCCTTCCCGGGCATGTTCTCGACCTTCGTGAAGTACGCCTACCAGCGCACCTACGACGCGATCCTGGCGGCGCCCGTCGACACCGAGGAGCTGATCACCGCGGAGGCCGTCTGGATCTCGCTGCGCGCCGGCGTGTACGGCTGCGCGCCGATGGTGGTGGCGATGTGCTTCGGCCTCGACCCCGGCTGGGGGATGCTGGCCGTGCCCTTCATCGGCGTGGTGGGCGGCTTCGGCTGGGCCTGCTTCGGCATCGCCATCGCCGGGCGCATGACCTCGATCGAGAACTTCAGCTACATCATCAGCGCCGTGCTGACGCCGCTGTTCCTGGTGGCGGGCACCTTCTTCCCGCTCGACCAGCTTCCCCACTGGGCGCGGGTGCTGGCCCAGTTCAACCCGCTCTACCACTGCGTCGAGCTGGTGCGGCACGCCGTGTTCGGCTGGCAGGGATGGGTCGACCTGGGGCACCTCGGCGTGCTGGCGCTGTTCGCCGCGCTCACCTGGCGCCTGGCGGTGCTCTTCATGACCTGGAAGCTGGTGGACTCCCCGAAGGGACCCCGCGCGGGCTGACCGCGGTCCTATGCTTCGGCGGGCCGATGGCGAGCGCGCGGACGATGACGGGGTGGTGGGAGGCGCGGGAGCTCATCCGGCCGGATGCCGCCGCCGCGCTGGTCGACGCCGCCGTGCGGGCCGCCGGCGGCGGGCCCCGGGCGGCGCACGCGACGCTGCTGGTGGAGGGCCTCGCCTCGCGCCTGGCGCTCGCGGCCGCCGGGCGGCTGCTGGC
Organism: Thermoleophilia bacterium; assembly: GCA_050181915.1. Taxonomy (GTDB): domain Bacteria; phylum Actinomycetota; class Thermoleophilia; order Miltoncostaeales; family Miltoncostaeaceae; genus JBFXCS01. The sequence goes on from JBFXCS010000001.1 coordinate 148,048, forward strand.
CGGCGAGCCCGCGCCGGACCTCGACCCCGCCGCGGTGCGGGTGCGCGTCGGGCCGGGCGGCGCGGTCGAGGAGGTGGAGGTCGCGGGCGGCGACGTCCCCGCCGGCGCGGCGTCGGTGGCCGCGGTGCGGGAGGGGCTCGCGGCGCACCTCGTCCCGCTGGTCGGCGAGCTGGCCGCGGCCGGCGAGAGGCCCGCTCTGAACCTGTGGAGGGCGGCGGGCGACGGCATCGCCTCCGCCGTGCTGCGGACCGGCTGCGAGAGGGGCTGCCGCCGGCGCGCCGAGGCGGTCGCCGAGGCGGTGCTGGCGCCGCCCGCCCCCTACGCCGTGGCGCTCGCCGCGCACCCCGACGGCGACGACCTCCTGCGCGCCCGCGCCGGGTGCTGCCTGTCGTACCGGGTGCCCCCCGACCACGTCCGCTGCGACGACTGCCCCGCCGGCCGGCTGCGGCGCATCGCCGCCCTGCGCCACCGGGTCGAGCGCCTGCGCTGATCCGCCGAGCCCGTCGCGCGCCGGGTGGTGACGCGGGAACGTCGATGCTCGCGCATCTGGAGGATGGGCTAGGCTGGCCCGGATCGTAAGGCAGACCGCATTTTTTCGTAAAGGTCTCCCGAACAGGGCGCGCCGGGCGTGGACTGCACCGGCGCGGCGGTGAAACAGGGCCCGGTCACCGGCCCTCGACTCGGAGAAACGATGAGAGCACGGAGCATGTCGGCTCGCAACCGGCGCTGGGGCGCCGCGACGGCGGGACTCGTCGCGGCGGGTGCCGTCGCGGCGGCCATGACGGGGACGGCCAGCGCGGCCACCTCGTCGTACAGTTGCATCATCCCCACCGGGGACGGGCCCGGCGCCCGTCAGGTGGACAACGTCACGAACGCGATCGACCTCGACGTCGCCTTCGCCGGGGACTTCCCGGACGTCATCGTGGGCAAGCCGTTCGGCGTCACGCCGGCCGTTCGCTACACGCTGGGCAACGACTACCTGAAGGCCCTGGGCGAGGCGGGCGTCCTCGCCGACGGCGAGAACGCCCTCAACGGCATCACCTTCTGGGTGTCCGTCGCCGCGTCGAACACGGTCGAGGGGCAGCAGACGCTGCGCGCGACGGTGAACGCGTCCGCCACCACCCGCGTGATCTGGAACGACGCGACCGGTGAGGCGAGCGTGCAGCGCTACGTCAACACCGGCACCAGCGCGGCGCCCGTCTACACGCCCACCGGCGATCCGGTGCCGTACCTCTCCGGGTCGGCGACGCTCAACACCACCGGCATCAGCTGGACGGCGAAGAGCTCCGCCCCCGTGACCTTCTCGGTCGCCCCGGCGGGCACGCTCGGCCAGCTCCCGGTGAGCGGCCAGTGGCTCCGCAACAACAACACGGCCAACGCGCCCACCGGCGCGAACGCCAACGAGTACCTCGCCGCGGCCCGGCCCTACGGCTCGGTCTACATCCGCAGCCGCTTCGGCGACGCGGGCGGCAACGGCGGCGGCTCGGCCGCTCCCGACGCCGGCGGCCGCAGCTCGGCCGACTGCGTGGCCGGCCAGGTCACCCAGACCGGCGCCGCCTTCGATGCGGCCGACCCGGTCGAGCCCGGCGTCCGCATCGGCTACTCCGAGGCGGGCAACGTCGCCCCCGGCACCGCCGTGCCGCGCGCCGGCGACCGCGGCCGCTACACCGTCGGCGCCGGTGCGTCCCCGGTGATCGGCACCGCCCAGCCGGGCGAGGCCAGCTCCTCGTTCGTCTGCCTCGACGGCCTCGGCCGCCAGGGCGGCCTGAACCGCGAGACCAACTACGGCTACACCCTGAAGGTCGCGACCGGCGACCCCGGCACCTACGCGCCGGGCAAGCCCTACGTCCTCAAGGGCACCAGCCTGTCGGCCACGATCCCCCCGGTCATGATCAAGGGGCTCTACGCCAACCTGCTCAGCTACGAGTCGCTCCCCTCGGGCGGCCACCTCGACGAGCCGCTCACCCTGTGGCTCGCGATCTCCGGTGCCGGCACGGCCCAGGGCACCCAGGTCGTGAAGGCCGAGGCGCGCTGGAAGGCCGAGTTCCTGGACCCGGACGGCGTGTCGGGCAGCGGTGACGAGACCTTCCCGGCCTCGAGCGTGACCATCGCCCTGCCGGACACCACCTGGACCCCGTCCGGCACGGGCCCGATCACCTTCACGGTGGCGCCCCCCGGCAACATCCCCACGCAGACCCTGGTCGGCTTCGGCCACTCGGGCGACGCGGGCGCGGTGTTCCCGTACACCCCCTACGGCAGCCTCCTGATCCGCGCGGAGACCGGCCGCTACGGTGAGACCCTCGACTGCCTCGAGGGCTCGATCGCCATCACCAACCCGGCGATCGCCTGGTCGAACCTGGGCAACGGCGACCCGAACGTGCGCATCCCGACCCCGGTCGCGGCGGGCGCCCCGCCGGCCACGACCACCGTCGTCTCCGGGTCGCGCGGTCGCTACACGATCACCCACCAGCAGGGCGAGCCGTTCGCGGTCGTCCCGTCGGCCGCCTCGGCCAAGGTCAAGACGGCGGCTCCCAAGCCGAAGTTCTCGACCCTGGTGAAGGGCCGCAAGGTGTACCTCAAGGTCACCGCCACGCTGCCCAAGACGCTCGCCGGCCGCAGCTTCGTGGTGCAGCGCAAGGTGGGCAAGAAGTACCTCACCGTCCTCTCGGTGAAGGTGCCCAAGACGGGCAAGATCAGCCGTCAGGTGGCCCTGAACAGCGCCGGCAAGAAGGGCGCGAAGGGCGTCAAGGGGATCAAGAAGATCTCCCTGCGCGCGACGATCACGGCCAACGCCACCTCCACCGCGGGCTCCAGTGCGGTGAAGGCGGTGACGGTCAAGGCCCTGCCCAAGCGCTGACGCGCGACAGGCGGGCATGAGGTGATGGACCCGGGCGCCCCCTCCGCGGAGGGGGCGCCCGGCGTCGTGTCGGGGCGCGCGTCGGTGCGCGAGCCCGGCTCTGTAAGGTCGGCCGACGATGCTGGATGAGGGGGTCCGAGCCATGCCACGAACCAACCGAACGCTCCGCGCGGTGCTCGCCGCGGCGGCGCTCGCGACCGCCGCGACCGCCGCGGGACCGGCGACCGGCGCCACCGTCGTGACCCCCAACGCCTGTCAGTACAGCTACGACGGCTACTGGCGCAACATCCCGGTCACGCTGGAGGGGACCGCCCCGGCCACGGCCTCGCCCGGCGCCACCATCACCACCTCCGGGCAGGCGACGTCGGCCGAGCTGCCGACGTGGCTCGGCGCCACCGGCTACCAGTTCGGGCTCTTCGCCCTCGGCACGAACGACTTCCCGGCGACGGTGTGGGTCGCCGTCCAGGCCACCAACACTGCCGAGCGAATCCAGACGGTGCGGCTCGAGACCACCGCGCACGTCACCATCTCGCTCAACGAGCTGGGCCAGCCGCAGGCGTCGGCGATCACCTACGACCCGATCCTGCTGCCCAACTTCGACTGGCGGTCGACGCGCGGCCCGGTGGAGGTGCGCCAGGCCCCCGCGGGCAGCCTGCCGCCGATCCCCGTCGGCCCGGGGGGCGGCCTGCAGAAGCCGGACGGCAGCTTCTACATCCGGGCCGAGCTCGGCGCCCTGAACCTGGGCCTCGACTGCCTGCCGGGCGCCTTCACCGCCGACGGCGGCAGCCACTCGAACCAGACCGCCGCGCCATACGCGAGCGTCGACGTGCGCGCGTTCGACGTGATCGGCGACGGAGCGGCGCTCGCCGACGACCGGGTCGACGTGAGGATCACCGGCGACGACCAGCCCAGCGGCCAGCCCGGCCAGGCCCGGACCATCCAGCCCACCGTCACGTACACCCTGAGCGACGCCTACCTCGACGACCTCGACCTCCCCCAGGGCACGCAGCCGATCTCCCTCGACGTGAGCGCGGCGATCGACGGCGGCGGCACGGCGCCGGCGCGCCAGGTGGCGACGACGCGGCTCACGGGCGCGGTGACCGTCGGCGGGGCCGGCGACGCGGCCGGGCCGGTGACGCTGTCCGGCGCCCTGTCGCCCACCTCGTGGACGCCGCTGGCGGGCGCCACCGCCCTCACCTTCTCGGCCGGCCCGGTCGGGTCGCTGCCCGGCGCCGCCGGCAGCATCCGCGCCGCCGGCACCATCGGGCCGCGCGACGTGACCCTCGACGCCGGCAGCGGCGACGCGGTCGGCGCGTCGTTCACCGACGCCGTGCAGCTCGACCCCTTCCTCACCCTGTGGATCGACGAGCCGCCCGTCGTGCGCCCGACCCCGCAGCCGCCGGGCGGCGGCACGCCGCCGCCGGCCGCGACGAGGACCACGACCCGGGCGCCGGCCGTGCCGAAGCTGAAGCTCGCGACCGTCAGGGGGCGCACGCGCCTCACGGTCACCGCTGCGCTCGCCAAGGCGCTCGCCGGCCGCCGCGTCGCCATCGAGCGGCGGGTGGGCGCGAAGGTGTACAACCTCGCCACCGTGAAGGTCCCCAAGACCGGCAAGATCAAGAAGGTGATCGCGCTGAAGCGCGCGGCGCGCACCGGCAAGCTGGGCATCAAGGGGGCAAAGACGATCAGGGTGCGCCTGAGGGTCACGCAGACGGCGACGGCGACCGCGGCGGCGGGCCGGTACCGCACGCTGAAGGTCACCCGCGCCGCCCTCGGGGCGAAGTAAGGGGCGCCCGCTGGCCATCGCCTCCACCGCCCCGGGCGGTAGCCCGCACGGATCCGGGGCGGGCGAGCCCGGCCGCGGGCCGGCGGCCTCGCTGCTCGAGCGGCTGACCGACGGGCGCGGCCGGGCGGCGATCACCTTCGCGGGGCAGGGCACGGACCCGCTCGAGGAGCTCGCCGCCCTCGTCGCCCAGAACCCCTCGCTGCGACCGGCCCTGGAGCTGGCCGCGGACGTCCTCGGCGAGGCGGCGCGCTCGCCGCTGGGCGAGGCGAGCGGCCTGTTCCGCCACGGGCTCGACGTCGCCGGCTGGGCCTCCGACCCGGACGGCGCCCCCGCCGACCACTACCTGCGCGGCGCCGGGGTGTCCTACCCGCTGATCCTGCTCACGCAGGGCCTGCTGTGGCGCACCCTGTGGGAGCAGGGCCTGGGCGAGGCGGTGGCCGCGGGGGCGGTCGTCGCGGCCAGCGGGCACTCGCAGGGGCTGCTCGCCGCGCTGATGATCGCCGAGGCGCCGGGCGGCGCCGTCGGCGACGATCTGCTGGCGCGCTACCTGCGCTACGCCTGGGCGCAGGGCACGCACATGGCCGCCGGGCGGGTGGCGCCGGGGGCCGACCCGGCGGTGACGCCGATGGCGGCCGTCTCGGGCGCCGCCGCGTCGCGGCTGCGGCCGATCGTGGACGAGGTGAACGCCGGGCTGGACGAGGCGGACCGGGTGCAGATCGCCCTGGTCAACAGCCCGCGCCGCGTGGTGGTGGGCGGGTCGGCCGACGGCCTCGCCGCGCTGCGCCAGCGCATCGCGGACCACGAGCGCGCCGAGCGGGAGGATCGCGAGCGGGGCCGTCGCGGCGGCGCCCCGCTGCGCACCGCCTGGCGCGCCCTGGCGGTCGACGTGGCCTTCCACACCCGCTCCCAGGCCGGCCCGCGAGAGCGCTTCGCACGCTGGCTGGACGCCGCCGGGCCGCTGCTGCCCGCGGCGGGCGACCTGCGCATCCCGGTGATCGAGGGCGCCGGCGCCCGCGACCTGCGCACCGTGCCCGACCTGGCGGCCACGGTGGTCGCGGGCCAGTTCACCGAGCCGGTGCGGTGGGACGCGGTGAGCCGGGCGCTGCCGGCGCTCGGCGCCGACTGGGTGCTCGACCTGGGCCCCGGGACCGCCGTGGCGCGGATGACCGCCTCGGGCCTGCGCGGCAGCGGCGCGCGCGTGCTGGCCCTCGCTTCGCCGGAGGGGCGCCGGGTGCTCTCGGTGCCGGGCGCCGCCCCGGCCGCTCCCGCGGTGCGCTACGCCGACCTGGCGCCGGGCATCGTCGAGCTGCCGGACGGGCGCCGCCACGTCGACAACCGCTACACGCGCACGCTGGGCCGGCCGCCGGTGATCCTGGCCGGCATGACCCCCACCACCTCGGACGCGCCGATCGTCGCGGCCGCCGCGAACGCCGGCTACACCGCGGAGCTGGCGGGGGGCGGCCAGCCGGACCGCCGCACCTTCGAGACGCGGATCGCCGAGCTGCGCGAGCTGCTGGAGCCCGGCCGCGAGGTGGTCTTCAACACGCTGCTGCTCGACCGCCACCTGTGGTCGCTGCACATCGAGGACGACGCCCTGCTGGTCGCCGCCCGCCGGGCGGGGGCGCCTCTGTCGGGGCTCACCGTCTCGGCCGGCGTGCCCGAGGTCGACGAGGCGCTCGCCCTGATGGAGCGCCTGGCCGCCGAGGGCGTGCACCACGTCACCTTCAAGCCCGGCACGCCGGAGCAGATCCGCCAGGTGCTGGCCATCGCCGACGCGGCGCCCCACCGCACCGTCGTGGTCCACGTCGAGGGCGGCCGCTCCGGCGGGCACCACTCGTGGGAGGAGCTCGACGACCTGCTGCTGGGCAGCTACCACGAGCTGCGCCGGCGCGACAACGTCGTCGTGTGCGCCGCCGGCGGCGTCGGCACGCCCGAGCGGGCCGCCGACCTGCTCACCGGCGAGTGGGCGCTCGCCCACGACGCGCCGCCCATGCCGGTCGACGCCGTGCTGCTGGGCACGGTGGCGATGGCCTGCCGCGAGGCGGCGGCGTCGCCCCAGGTGAAGCGCGCGCTGGCCGCGGCGGCGGGGAGCCCCGAATGGGTGCCGCGCCGGGGCGTGGCGGGCGGCGTCACCTCGGCCCTCAGCAACCTCAACGCCGACATCCACCTGCTCGACAACTCGGCCAGCCGGGCCGGCCACCTGCTCGAGCGGGTGGCCGGCGACGCGCAGGCCGTCGCCGCGCGCCGCGACGAGATCGTCGACGCCCTCTCGCGCACCGCGAAGCCGTGGTTCGGCGACCTGGCCGAGATGACCTACCTCGACATGCTGCGGCGGGTGGTGGAGCTGATGGCCATCGGCCGCGGCGGCCGCTACGACGACGGCGCATGGGGGCACCCCTCGTGGCGCGCGCGGGCGCTCGATCTGTTCCTGAGGACGGCGGCCCGGACGGGCGGGCCCGACGAGGGCGAGGCGCCGGCCCCGGTCGCCGTGGCGGCCGACCTCGACGATCCGCGGGCGGCGCTGGAGCGCCTCGCCGAGGCCGTCCCGGCCGCGGCGACGACCCTGCTGCATCCGGCCGACGCCCAGTTCTTCCTCGAGGTGTGCGACCGGCCGGGCAAGCCCGTGCCGTTCGTGCCCGTGCTCGACGCGGAGGTGCGGCGCTGGTTCATGGCCGACGGGCTGTGGCAGGCCCAGGACGACCGCTACGACGCCGACGCGGTCTTCGTCATCCCCGGTCCGGCGTCGGTGGGCGGCATCGTCCGGCCCGACGAGCCGGTGGGGGATCTGCTGCGGCGCTTCGAGGAGGGCGCGCTGCGCCGCCTGGAGCGGGCCGGGGCGCGCGTCCGCCGTCGCGACCGGCTGGCCGATGCCGGCCTCGCGCCCGAGCCCCTGGCATCGGCCGTCGCCGGCCGCCCCGGCCCGGTGGCGGGGCTCTGCAGCGAGCCGGCGGTGGTCGCCGGGCCCGGCGTCAGCCGTCCCAACCCGCTGTGGCGCCTGATCGTCCCCGGCGACGCGATCGAGCTGGAGGAGGGCGCCGACGGCCGCCTGGCGCGGCTGGTCGCCCGCCCTCCGGGCGACGACGGCGAGAGCGTGGTGGTGGAGGAGGACAGCGACGGCGTCGTGGTGACCGCGGCGGTGGCCACCCTCGACGGCCCGCCGCAGACGCTGGTGATCCGGGCGCGGGGCCTGGGGGCGGACGGGACCGGCCCCTTCGCCGAGGTGGAGGGCGACGCCGCCCGCGCGGCCTTCGCCCGCGCCTCGCTGGCCGCCGCCCCGCCGCCGCCGGTGGCCGACCCGGTGGAGGGCACGAGTGCCGAGTGGGTCTGCCCGCCCGGCCTTCCGGCCGCCTATCGGGCGGCGACCGGAGCCGTCCACGCGGGCGCGCCGCTCGACATGGCGCTGTCGCTGGCCTGGCCGGCGCTGGCGGGGCTGCTGGGCGCCCCGGGCGTCGCCGAGCGGCTGTCGGAGCTGGTGGCCGGCCGCCACGTCGTGACCCCGGGGCCGGCGTGGCCGCCGCGCGAGGGCGAGAGCGGGCGCGTCGACGCGCACGTCGCGCGGCTGCTCGACCGGGAGGGCGGCCACACGCGGCTCACCTGCCGGGCGACGCTGAGGGGCGAGCGCGGCCACCTGGCCGACGTGGAGGCCGAGCTGGTGATCCTGGGCGCGGCCGCCGTGACGCCCTTCGCGCGCCGCGAGCGCCGCGACCACGACGTCGCGCTGCGCCTGACCGGCGAGGCCGAGGCCGATCTGCTGGCCGGCGCCGACGGGATCACCCTGGAGCCGGGTGCCGCCCTGCGCGCCGGCGACCTGCTGCGCGCCCGGGTCGCGACCCGCCTCGACCGCCCGCGCGGCGGAGCCACCCGGCGGCGCGCCGAGGGCGTCATCGAGCGCGACGGCGCGGTCGTCGCCCGCGTGGCGCTGGACGACCGGGGGGAGGGCGAGGAGCATCCGCTGGACGTGGTGCTCGACCTGCTGGCCGCCGATCGGCCGGCGCCCCTGCGGTCGCGCCCGGCGCGCGACCTGGCCGAGGCCGAGGACGCCGCCCCCTCCTCGATGGGATCCTTCGCGCGCGTGGGCGGCGACCGCAACCCGCTGCACCGCTCGGCGCTCGTGGCGCGACTGGCCGGGCTCGACCGGCCCATCGTGCACGGCGCCTGGACCGCGGCCCGCGCCTCGGCCTTCGCGGTCGACGCCCTCTGCGGCGGCGACCCGGCGGCGCTGCTCGACTGGCGGGTGCGCTTCACGGCCCCCGTGCGGCTGGGGGCCCCGCTCGACCTGCGGGCGCGGCGCGCCGGGCTGCGCGACGGCCGCCGCGTGGTGGACGTCGAGGTGCGCGCCGGCGACGCCACCGTCGCCGCGGGCCGCGCCGAGGTCGCCCCGCCCCCCACCGTGCTGCTCTACCCCGGCCAGGGGGTGCAGCGACCGGGCCTCGGCGCCGACGTCCGCGGCCGGTCGGCCGCCGCGCGCGCGACCTGGGACCGGGCCGAGGCCCACGTCGCGGCGACGCTCGGCCTGTCGCTGACCGAGGTCGTCGACGCGAACCCGCCGGCCGTCGCCGCGCGCGACGGCGTGCTCCGCCACCCGGACGGCGTGCTGTTCCTCACCGAGCTCACCCAGGTCGCCCTGGTCGCGCTGGCCGCCGCCCAGACGGCGGAGCTGCGGGACGAGGGGGTGCTGGGCGCCGTCCCGTTCGCGGCGGCCGGCCACAGCGTCGGCGAGTTCTCGGCGCTCGTGGCCCTGGGGGCGCTCGACCTGGAGACGGCGCTGGACCTGGTGCACGCCCGCGGCCGGGCGATGCAGCGCTGCGTGACCCGCGACGCGGGCGGCGCCTCGCCATACCGCCTCGCCGCGGTCGATCCCTCGGCCGCCGGGCTGGAGGCCGCGGACCTGGAGGGGGTCGTCGCGCAGGTCGCGCGCGCCGCCGGCGCCCCGCTCGAGGTGGTGAACCACAACGCCCTCGGCCGCCAGTACGCGGTGGCCGGCACCGCGGCCGCGATCGAGGCGCTGGCGGGGAGGCTGCCCGGCCGGCGCGGCGCCCCGGCGGTGCGGGTGCTGCGGGGCGTCGACGTCCCCTTCCACAGCTCGCTGCTGGCGCCCGCCGCCGAGGAGATGCGGGGGCGGCTGGAGGAGGCCGTCGGGCCGGTCGACCACCGCGCGATCGTGGGGCGCTGGATCCCCAATCCGGTCGGCCGCCCCCTCGCCCTCGACGCGGCCTACCTGGAGGCGGTCGCCGCATCGACCGGGCGTCCGCCGGGGGCGGCGGACGACGACCCCGACGCCCTCGCCCGCGCGGCGATGATCGCGCTGCTGTCGCGCCAGGTGGCGGCGCCGGTGCGCTGGATCGACGCGGTGCGGGCCATGATCGCCCCGCGGGCGGCCGGCGGCCTGGGCGCCCGGCGGCTGGTCGAGATCGGCCCGGCCCACGCGCCGGTGCTGCGCGGCCTGGCCGAGACGACGATCGAGGCGCTCGACCCGCCGGGGCCGCGCCCCGAGCTGCTGCACGGCGAGCTCGACCGCGACCGGGTGCTCGACCGCGACGAGGACGCGGCTCCCGCCGAGCCGGCCGCCGCCGCCCCGCCGCCCGCCGCCGCCCCGCCGCCCGTACCCGCCCCCGCTCCCGCGGCCGCCGCCGCGGCGGGCCCCGCCCCCGACCGGCCGGTCGACGCCGGCGACGCCCTGCGGATGGTGCTGGCCCTGCAGGCGCGCGTGCGCGACGAGCAGCTCGAGCAGGGGGAGACCCTCGACGAGCTGTTCCAGGGCGTCTCGTCGCGGCGCAACCAGGTGCTCATCGACCTGGGCCGCGAGTTCTCGCTGGCCGGCGGCGAGGGCGCCCGGCAGCAGACGATCGGCGAGATGGCCCGCACCCTGCGCGAGCAGGGCGCCCACTACCGCTTCCCGGGGCCGTACCTGCGCGAGGCGATCGCCGCCGGGGTCACCCGCGGCCTCGGCACCTCCGGGCTGTCGCGGGCCGACGCCGTGGCGCACCTGGCCGGGCGGGGCCTCGGGCCCGGCCTCACCGACCGCGCCCTGGCCGCCCTGGCGCTGGAGAGCCGCCCCGGTCCGTCGGCGCGCGGCGGCGCGCTGGGCACGCTCGCCGAGCCCCCGCGCACGGCGGCGGCGGGTCGCGCGGCGCTCGACCGCGCCGCCGTCGCGGCCGCGGCCGCGCTCGGCATCTCGCTCGCCGCGGCCCCGGCCGCCGCGGCCCCGGCCGACCCCGCCGCCGTCGCGGCCGCCGCCGCGGGCGGGGGGCGGGTGCGCGACGCGCTGCTGGCGTCGGCGCGCGCACTGGCCGCCGGGCTCGACGCGCCCTTCGCCGAGCCGGGCGAGCCCGCCCCCGCCCCCGATGAGGACGCGGCGCGCCTGCGGCTGCTCGACGCCGAGCTGGGCCCGGGCCGCGCCGCCGAGGTGGCGCCCCGCTTCGACCCCCGCCGCCACGTGCGGCTCGACTCGGCGTGGGCGTCGGCCCGCTGGGACCTGGTGGCGGCCTACCACGACGCGCTGGCCGGCAGGATCGGCGGCGAGGAGCTGCGCGCCGAGCTGGACCGGCTGGCCCTGCACGGGGCCGAGGCGCCGGTCGCGGCCACCGCCGGCTGGCTGGCGCGGCGGGCGCGCGAGCGCGGCGCCGGCGAGCTCGCCGCCCTGCTGGAGGGCGTGGCCCGCCCGCGCCGCACCCCGCTGGTGCCGCCGGGGCGGCGGCCGGCCGACGGCGGCGACCTCGCGGACGCGGCCCGCCCGCGCGATCTGCTGGCCCTCGCCGACGGCGACGCCGATCTGGCGGCGGCCCTCTCGGGGGCGCTCGAGCGCGCCCCCGATCACCGCGGCGAGGTGGCCCTGGTCAGCGGCGCGAGCCCCGGCTCGATCGGCGCGGCCCTCGTCGCGCGCCTCCTGCGCGGCGGCGCCCGGGTGGTGGTGGCCACCTCGAACGACTCGCCCGAGCGGCGCCTCTGGTACCGCGCGCTGTACCGCCGCAGCGCCGGGCCCGGCGCCGAGCTGCACCTGGTGCGGACCAACCTGGCCGCCTACGCCGACATCGACGGGCTGCTCGACTGGCTCGCCCGCCCCGAGGGCGCCGCCCGCGGCCGCCCGGACCTCGCGATCGACCCGCTGTGGCCCACGATCGTGGCGCCCTTCGCGGCGGCCCCCGGCGCGGGCGACCTGGACGCCGCCGGCCCCGCCTTCGAGGCGGCCCTGCGGCTGCAGCTGGTGGGGGTCGAGCGGCTGGTGGCCGGCGTCGCGATGCGATCCGATCCGGGCCGGCCGGCGGCCGTCGTCCTGCCGCTGTCGCCCAACCACGGCGCGTTCGGCGGCGAGGGGGCCTACGGCGAGACCAAGGCGGCGCTCGAGGTGCTGGTCAACCGCCGGCGCAGCGAGCGCGCCGGATGGGGCCGCGGCGCGGCGCTGCTGGCGCCCCGCATCGGGTGGGTGCGCGGCACCGGCCTGATGGCCGGCAACGACGCCCTGGCCGGCGCGGCCGAGCGCCGCCTGGGCCTGCGCACCTTCACCGCCGACGAGATGGCCTGGCTGCTGGAGGGCCTGCTCGCCCCCGCGGTCAGGGCGCGGGCGGCGATCGCCCCCGTGGCGCTGGACGCCACCGGGGGTCTCGGCGAGGTGGAGGACCTCCGCGCCGCGCTGGAGCCGCTGGTGGACGAGGTGCGCCGCGCCGAGACCCGGCGGCGGCGCGGCGACGAGCTGCGCCGGGCGCTGGCCGAGCGGGCCGGCCCGCCGCCGGAGCCGCCGCGGACCGTGGCGGCGCTGCCGGCGCACGGGGCGCCGCCCCCCGCCGCCGCCCCGGCCGGCATCGCGGCGCCGGCGCCCGATCCGGCGGACCTGGTGGTGATCGTGTCGGCCGGCGAGCTCGGCCCGGGCGGCAGCGGACGCACCCGCTTCGCCCTGGAGCGCGACGGCGCCCTGCCCGCGGCCGCGGTCGGCGAGCTGGCCTGGATGTGCGGCCTGGTGAGCTTCGAGCGCGACGGCTACCGCGGCCGCTGGCGCGACGCCGAGAGCGGCGGCGAGGTGCACGAGGGCGAGATCGCCGCCCGCTACCGCGCCGCCGTCGCCGCCCGGGTGGGCGTGCGGCCGCTGGAGGACGACGGCGTCATCGACCCGGCGGCCCTGCCGGTGCTGGCGCCCCTGGTGCTCGACCGCGAGCTGGTGGTGCCGGCGGCCTCGGAGGAGGAGGCCCGCACCTACGCCTCGGCCGACCCGGCCCACGCCGAGGTGCGCCGCGACGGCGACCGCTGGCTGGCCGTGCTCCGTCCCGGCGCTCGGGTGCGGGTGCCGCGGGCGGTGCGCCATACGCGGCGCGTGGCCGGGCAGCTGCCGGCCGGCCTCGACCTCACCCGGGCGGGCGTGCCCGCCGACCTGGTGGCCGGGGCGGACCGCATGGCGATCGTCAACCTGGCCTGCACGGTCGACGCCTTCTGGGACGCCGGGCTCACGCCCGAGGAGCTGATGGGGGCCGTCCACCCGGCGCTGGTCGCCAACACCCAGGGCGCGGGCATGGGCGGCATGGCGTCGCTGCGGCGCCTGCTGCTCGACCACCTGCTCGACGAGGAGCGGCACCCCGACCGGGTGCAGGAGTCGCTCGGCAACGTCGTGGCCGCCCACGTGGTGCAGTCGTTCCTCGGCTCGTACGGCCCGATGGTGCACCCGGTCGCCGCCTGCGCCACCGCCGCGGTGTCGCTGGAGGAGGCCCACGACAAGATCCGCGCCGGCAAGGCCCTCGCGGTGCTGGCCGGCGGCTTCGACGACCTCACCCCGGAGGGGCTGATCGGCTTCGGCGACATGAACGCCACGGCCGACAGCGACGACCTCGATGCGATGGGCCTCGCCCCGCACGAGTCCTCGCGCGCCAACGACGTGCGGCGGCGCGGCTTCGTGGAGGCGCAGGGCGGCGGCGCCCTGCTGGTGGTGCGCGGCGACGTGGCGCTGGCCCTCGGCCTGCCGGTGCGCGGCGTGCTGGCCCACGCGGCGAGCCACGCCGACGGCATCCACAGCTCCATCCCCGCCGCCGGCATGGGGATCCTGGCGAGCGCCCTGGGCGGCGCCGACTCGCCGCTGGCGCGCGACCTGGCCCGGCTGGGGCTCTCGGCCGACGACATCGCGGTGGTCTCCAAGCACGACACCTCGACCGAGATGAACGACCCGAACGAGGCCGACCTGCACGAGCGCATCCAGGCGGCGCTCGGCCGCTCCCCCGGCAACCCGCTGCTGGTCGTGTCGCAGAAGACCGTGACCGGCCACTCGAAGGGCGGCGCCGCCGCCTGGCAGGTGGACGGGGTGCTGCGCATGATGGAGTCGGGCGTCGTGCCGGGGAACCGGAACCTGGAGAGCGCCGACCCGCTGCTGCGCGACGGCGCCGCCCTCGCTCTCGGCGACCGCGAGATCGCCCTGGCGCCGGGCGAGCCGATCCGCTGCGCGCTCGTCACCAGCCTCGGCTTCGGCCACGTCTCGGCGCTGCTGGCGATCGCCCACCCCGACCTCTTCCTCGCCGCGGTGCCGGCCGCCGAGCGCGACGGCTACCTGCGTCGCGCGTCGCGGCGCCGCGCCCGGGGCGTGCGGCGCCGGCTGGAGGCGCGGGTGGGCCGGCCCGAGCCGGCCCGCCGCCGCGACCGGCGCCTCGGCGCCGCCGACCCGGCGGCGGCCCGCGAGGCCGAGGCGGCCCTGCTCACCGACCCGTCGGCGCGCCTGCGCGACGGCGGCTACCGCACCGGGCCCTGACCACCCTCGGCGTCGGCATCGACCTGGTGGGGCTGGAGGGGTTCGCGCGGCAGCTGGCCGACGCCGCGTCCGGCTTCGCCGAGGCGACCTTCACCGACGGCGAGCGTCGCGCCGCCCGGGGCGAGCCGGCGGTGGCGACCGCCCGCCTGGCCGCCCGCTTCGCCGCGAAGGAGGCCTTCATCAAGGCGTGGTCGTCGGCCCGGCGCGGCCGCCCGCACGAGCTGGACGCGGTCGACATGCGCGAGATCGAGGTGACCGACGACGGCTGGGGCCGGCCCGCGCTGGCGCTGCACGGGGCGGTCGCCGAGGCCGTCGGGCGCCTCGCCGGGGGCCGGCCGGTCATCCACCTGTCGCTCACCCACGACGGCCCCGCCGCGGGCGCCGTGGTGGTGCTCGAGCGCGCGGCGGCGGGGGCGTGACGCCGCGGCTGCGCGCGCGGTACTGTCCGGCCTCACAGAACTGAAACACGACGCTCACGGTCGACTTTACGTGGCGTCGCCGATCGCGAGGTGACAATGCACCGTCTCCGCGTCCTCCTCGCCGCGCTCCTGGTCGCGGCGCTCGCCCTCGGCCTCGCCGCCTGCGGCGACGATGACGACAGCGCGTCGAGCACGCCGGACACCACGGCGACGTCCGCCGCGATCCCCGCGGTCGCCGATCTCGACCTGGTCTCCGCCGGCACCCTCACCATCGGCACCGACAAGCCGGCCTACCCGCCGTACTTCGAGGACGACGACCCCTCCAACGGGCGCGGCTTCGAGAGCGCCGTCGGCTACGCGATCGCCGAGCGGCTCGGCTTCGCCAGGGACCAGGTGAAGTGGGTGACCGTGCCCTTCAACTCGTCCTACGCGCCGGGCAAGAAGAACTTCGACTTCGACATCAACCAGATCTCGATCACCCCCAAGCGGGCCGAGCAGGTCGACTTCTCGGCGCCCTACTACACCTCGCCGCAGGCCGTGATCATCGCCGCGGGCTCCGATCTCGACGGCGTGACCGACCTCGCCGGCCTGAAGGACGCCACCTTTGGCGTGCAGGTGGGCACCACCAGCCTCGACGCCGTCAACGACATCGTGCAGCCGTCGACGCAGCCGCGCGTCTACGACAACTCCAACGACGTCGTGAGCGCGCTGAAGAACGACCAGGTGGACGCGGTGGTCGTGGACCTGCCGACGGCCTACTACCTGACCGCGGCCGAGATCGAGGGCGGCAAGATCCTGGGCCAGTTCGCCGCGCCCGGCGGCGACGACTGGGGCGTCGTGCTGGCGAGGGGCTCGGGGCTCACCCCCGCGGTCGACGCGGCGATCGCCGAGCTGCGGGCGTCCGGGGAGCTCGACCGGCTCACCGAGCGATGGATGGGCGGCAACGGAGCGGTCCCCGAGCTGAGCTAGCTCCACCGCGGCCACGGGCCGATGAGCGTCGCCACCGACCGGCGCGTCGCGCGCGAGCGCGCGCGGCGCCGCCGGGCGCGACGCGGGGCGCTGATCGCCGCGGCCTCGACGATCGTGGTGCTGGGCGGCATCGCGACCGCCGTCGCGCTCAGCCCGGGATGGCCGGACGTGCAGCGCACGTTCTTCTCGTGGAGCCACTTCCGCGACTCGTTCCCCGACGTGCTGTCGGGCTTCTGGCTCGACGTGAAGGTGTTCATGGCCGTCGAGGCGCTGGTGCTGGTGCTGGGGCTGCTCGTCGCCGTGTGCCGCAGCACCCGCGCGCCGGCGCTGTTCCCCCTGCGGGTGATCGCCACGGTCTTCGTGGACGTGATGCGCGGCGTGCCGGTGATCCTGCTCGTCTACGTCATCGGGTTCGGCATCCCGGCGCTCGGCTTCGCGGCCTTCGAGGACATCGACCCGACGCTGCTGGGCGGCTTCGCGCTGACCCTCTGCTACACGGCCTACGTCTCGGAGGTCTATCGCGCCGGCATCGACTCGGTGCACCCCAGCCAGCGCGCGGCCGCCCTGGCGGTGGGGCTCACCGAGCGGCAGGCGCTGCGCCACGTCATCGTGCCCCAGGCGGTGCGGCGCGTGATGCCGCCGCTGCTCAACGACTTCATCTCGCTGCAGAAGGACGTCGCCCTGATCGCGGTGCTCGGCCCGCAGGAGGCGTACCGGGTCGCCCAGATCGAGGCGGCCTCCGACTTCAACTACACGCCGCTGCTGGCCGCGGCGCTGCTGTACCTGTGCGTCACCGTCCCCCTGGCGCGGGTGGTCGACCACATGCAGGCGCGGGCGCGGCGGCGGCAGGGGCAGGTGGCGGCGACGTGAGCGTGCCGGTGATCGAGATCCGCGGCGTCACGAAGGCCTACGGCGACCGCGAGGTGCTGCGCGGCATCGACCTGGCCGTCGAGGAGCACCGGGCCGTGGCCCTGATCGGCGCCTCGGGCTCCGGCAAGTCGACGCTGCTGCGCTGCATCGACCTGCTCGACAACATCGACGACGGCGACATCCTGTTGGACGGCGAGGTGATCACCGACCCGTCGGTGCCGCCGGTGCGCGTGCGCCGGCGCCTGGGGATGGTCTTCCAGTCGTTCAACCTCTTCCCCCACATGTCGGCCCTCGACAACGTCGCGCTGGCGCCGGTGCGCGCGCTGGGGGCGCCGCGCGGCGAGGCGCGCGACCGGGCGCGCGAGCTGCTCGCCCGGTTCGGCCTGGAGGGCAGGGAGGGCGACTATCCCGACCACCTCTCCGGCGGCCAGCAGCAGCGCGTCGCGATCGCCCGCGCCCTCGCCACCCGCCCGCGGGCGCTGCTGCTGGACGAGGTGACCAGCGCCCTCGACCCGGAGCTGGTGGGCGAGGTGCTCGGCGTGATCCGCGACCTCAAGGCCGGCGGCATGACGATGGTGCTCGCCACCCACGAGATGGCCTTCGCCCGGGAGGTCGCCGACGAGGTGTGCTTCCTGCACGAGGGGCGGATCCTCGAGCGCGGCGCCCCCGAGGCCGTCCTCGGCGCCCCGCGCGAGGCCGAGACGCGGCGCTTCCTGCGCCGCATCGTGGGGGCCGCCGCGGGTTTGTAGGCGCTCCCGCGCGCCGGCGGGCGGACGCGATCAGTAAAGTCAACTGATTATGTTGTGTATAACGCGCGGCCGCGCCGCGGGGCGGAGGGGCGATGGCGCTACTGCACGTCTTCGGATTGGACGGCACGCTGCTGCGCGGCTCGGGCGCGGCGGCCGAGCTGGCGCGCGCCGGCGGATCGGCGCGGGCCGCCGCCGCGGGCGCGCCGTGGATCGACGGCGTCCGCGACGTGTGGGCCGACATCGCACGACGCGGCGATCACTCGGCGGTCGTCACGACCGGGCCGTCCCGCTTCGCCGAGCTGCTCCTGGGCTGGGGCGTCGGATCGGTGCACGCCACCCACGCCCCGCCCGCGGCGCCGGCGTCACTCGAGCGACGCATCACCCCGGCGGTGAAGCCGGCCATCGTCGAGTCGCTGATGGCCGAGCTGGCCCTCGGTCCCGAGCACGTGCGCGTGTTCGGCGGCTCCGCCTCCGATCGCGCGCTGTTCGCGGCCTTCCGCGCGACGGTCGCGGTGAACGGCGTGGCCGAGGTCGAGGCGCTCGCGCGGGAGCGCTACCGCGGCCCCGACCTGCGCACGGCGTACCTGCTCGGCCGGCGCCTCAGCGGCGGCTGAGGGCGCGTAGCAGGATGACGCGTGGTCGTTCGGCCGCGAAAACCGAGCAGTCCGAGGACGCAGGGAGGGTGCGATACCCACAGTGGTATCGCCCCGACCGAGGACGCGGGAATGCGACGGTTTGCAGCGAGCCGACGGCCGCGAGCCTCATCCTGTTAGGCGCTCTATGGCCAGGGCCCCGGGGGAGAGCCCCGACAGCCGCCGGAACTCCCGCGACAGGTGGGGCTGGTCGGCGTAGCCCGCGGCGAGGGCGATGCGGGCGAGGTCCGCCTGGGGGCCGGCGGCGTCGACGGCGGCGACGGCGCGGCGGAAGCGGAGCACCCGCTGCAGGGTCTTCGGTCCGTAGCCGGCGGCGGCCCGGGTGCGGCGCCGGAGTTGGCGCTCGGAGAGCCCGAGCTCGGCGGCCAGCTCCTCCACCCGCCGGCGCGGATCGGCGAGCAGGCGGGCGGCCTCGGCGACGGCGGCGTCGGGGGCGCGGCGCGCGACGAGCCGGCGCGCCCCCGCGGAGAGGGCGGCGAGGGCCTGGCGGGCGCTCGCGTCGACGGGCAGGTCCGGCACGAGCCGCGGGTCGATGTCGGCCAGGTCGACGCGCCGGTCGCGCAGCTCGTCCAGCGGCAGCCCGAGGGCCGCGCCGCCGGCGCCGGGGGCGAAGCGCGCGCCCACCGTCAGGGACCCCGCCGGCGAGAGGGCGACGATCGCCCCGGTGTCGGGCCCGGCGACGAAGGCCTCGCCGCCGGTGCGCCAGATGAGGTCGCAGCAGGCGTCCGGCAGCACCCGGGTGAGCCCGTCCGCGCCCGCCGGCGCGCGGTGGACCCACAGGCACGCGATGGCGCCGTCCGATCCGGGCGGCGGGGCCAGCTCGACGTAGCCGGGGGCGTCCATGCGATGAGCATGACGCGTCCGTTCCGTTCACGACACCCCCGCGCGGGCGTGGTGGGATGAGCCCATGACGACGACACCGGACATCGCGGCCGCCGAGCGCTTCCTCGTCGCCGGCGCCCGCGTCATCGAGCGCCGCCGCTTCGCGCGGCGCTTCGGCGGCGGACCGGCGGGGCCGGTGCGCGACGCCGTGGCCGCCTACCGCAACGGGGACGGGGGCTTCGGCCACGCGCTGGAGCCCGACTCGCGCACCTCGGCGAGCCAGCCGCTCGCCACCTGGACGGCGCTGCGCATCCTCCACGAGGACGACGCCTGGGACCCCGCCCTCGCGGTCGCCGCGTGCGACTGGCTGGCGTCGGCGGCGCCGGCCGGGGGAGGCGCGCCCGCCGTCGCGGCCGGGCTGGCGCAGGCGCCGCACGCCCCCTGGATGGCCGACCTGCCGGGCCCCTCGCTGATCTCCACCGGCCTGCTGACGGGCGTGCTGCACGCGCGGGCGGCCGCCCATTCGTGGCTCGACCGCGCGACCGAGGTGATGTGGGAGCTCGTCGCCGGGCTCGCCGACGAGCAGCGCCACCCCTACGAGATCCGCGCCGTGCTCGCGTTCCTGGCCCATGTCCCCGACCGGGAGGCCGCCCGGCGGGCGATCCCGGAGGTCCTCGCGCTGATCGGGCGGTGGGGGCTCGTGGCCGAGGATCCGGACGCGCCCGGCGAGACCCACGGCCCGCTCGACTTCGCCCCCCGCCCGGACGCCCCGGCGCGCTCCATGTTCCCGGACGCCCTGATCGAGCGGCATCTCGACCACCTGGCCGCGGCGCAGCTGGCCGACGGCGGCTGGGAGTTCGACTGGGGGCACTGGTCGCCCGCGGCCGCCGCGGAGACCCGCGCCATCGTCACCCTCGAGAACCTGATCGTCCTGCGGGCCTATGGCCGGGTGTGAGCGTCAGGCGGCGCCGGGAGAGACGACCCGCACGCTGCGGTGGCGCGCGGCGTCGGCCAGTCGCAGGTCGTAGGTGACGATGCCGGCGAGGTCGTCTCCGAGCGCCAGCGCCGCGGCCAGATGGAGCGCGTCGGGGGTGCGGAGGGTCACCGGCTCCAGCGACCCGGCGGCGTCGAAGAGCGATCGCGGCAGCGGGGTGAGCTCGAACGATTCCAGGAGCGCGGCGACGGCGGGCGCCGCCGACGGATCGCGGCGCCGGATGGCGCGGAGCAGCTCGGTGCGGAGCAGGTCGCACGAGACCAGGGAGTCCTCGTGCTCCCTGGTCCACGCGCGCATCGCCTCGTGGTGCTCCTCGCCGCCGACGAGCTTCGCCGCCGCGGATGCATCGACGTACCACGCGCCGATGGAGGTCAGAGCCGATCCTCGCGCAGCTCGTCGAGGATCTCCGTCATCGGGCGACCCGGCGCGATCGGAGGCGGATCGGGGAGATCGCTGAAGAGAACCCGCCGCGGGCGGGTGAGCCCCGCGTTCCTCATCGCCTGAAGGCCCTGCGCCGAGAGGGACGTGATCTGTGCGACCGGGCGGCCCCGATCGGTGATGATCACGGTCTCCCCGGCGACGGCGTCGGCGACGACCGCCGAGGCGTTCTGCTGGAGGGCGCGGATGCCGACCGTTCTCATGTGCGGCATCGTAGTACCCGCCCGGGGACGCTCTGTCGCCCCCCGTCCGTAGACGGGGCATGCATGCGCTCGCGGCCGCCACCGGGACGAGAAGGCTCCCCCGGAGCGTAGAAGGGGGAGGGCGACGATCGGAGCGGTGGGTGCCGGAGGCGAGCGACGGGGAGCTGGTGAGGCGCGCGCAGCGCGGCTCCCGCGAGGCCGCCGCGGTCCTGTTCGGCCGCCACTGGCGCTCGGCGTGGCGGGCCGCCTACGCGGTCACCGGGCGCCACGCGAGCGCCGACGACATCGCGCAGGACGCCTTCGAGCGCGCCTTCTCCCGCATCGCGAGCTTCGACCCCTCCCGGCCGTTCGCACCGTGGCTGCACCGCATCGTGGTGAACCGGGCCGTCGACGTCGCGCGGCGCGAACGGCGCCTGCTGCACCTGCCGAGCGTGCCGGAGGTCGCCGACCCGGCGGGCGAGGCGCGGCCCGGCGAGCGCGACGGCGCGGCCGTCGACGCCGTGGCCCGGCTGGCGCCCGATCGGCGGGCGGTGGTGGTGCTGCGCTACCTGCTCGACTACGCGCCCCCCGAGATCGCCGAGATGATCGGCGTGCCGGTGGGCACGGTGAACTCGCGCCTGGCGCGGGCCCTGGCGGAGCTGCGCGAGGAACTGGCGGCGTCGGATGGGTGACCTCGATCGCCGGCTGCGGCGGGCCCTGCGCGACGACCTGCCGGAGCCGTCCGAGGAGGCGCGCGCCCGCGCCGAGGACGTGGCGCTCGACGCCCTGCCCACGCCCGCCCGGGCGCGCCACCGGCCGTGGCTGGTCGCCGCCGCCGCGACCGCCGTCCTCGTGGCGGCCGGCGTGGTGGGGCTGGCCACCACCGACCGGTTGGACGTCAGGATCGGCAGGGAGGCGCCGCCGCCGGCGGCGTCCGCCCCGGCTCCCGCGCTCTCGCCGGGCGCCGGCCGGATCGGGCTCCCCGCGGGGGCCGGCGGCATCGCCGTCGTCGCCGGCGGTCGCCTGTGGCTGCGCACCCGGGCCGGGCTCGGCATCGAGGGCCTGGCGGTGAGCACGGCGGAACTGTCTCCCAGGGCCACCTTCGTCGCCGCCGGGATCGGCGACGCGCTGGTCGCCATGAACCCGGGCGGGGAGGCCGCCTGGTCGCATGCCGCGGGGGGACCCGTCGAGGCGATCGCCTGGGCGCCGAACCCGATCGTCATCGCCTACGTCGTGCGCCGCGGCCCGGACCGCCACGCGCTGCACCTGATCGAGGGGGACGGCGACAACGACGTGGTCGTCGACGACGACGTCAGCCCGGTGCGGCCCTCGTGGCGAGCCGACACCGGTGCTCTGGCCTACGTCCGCCGCGATGGCACGGTCCGGATCGTCACCCAGCCGCTCGGCGGGCCGGCGACCGATCTGTCGCCGGCCGGCGGGAGGGTGCGGCAGGTCGCGTTCGCGCCCTCCGGCGACGACCTCGTGCTGGCGGGCGAGGACTGGATCGCGATCGCCGCCGGGGGCCGGCCGGGGCCGTCCCTCTCGCAGGACGGCGTCGACGGCGCCGCGTGGAGCGGCGGGGCGGTGCTGGTCGCCGCGGGCCGGGGCGCCCGGGGCGCGCTCTCCTCCTACGCAGCGGCGACGGTCGGCAAGCCCTTCGGGGTCTCCGAGGGGCCGCGGATCGGCTCCCTCGCCCCGATCGGGGACGGCGCCCGGCTGGTGGCCGCCGTCGACGCCGGCTCCGCGGCGCGGTCGGAGCTCTGGGAGGTCGCCGCCCCCGCGCGCGGCGCGCCGGCACCGCTCACGCCGCGGCGGGTGCTGCTGAGCCTGCCCGCCGCCGCCGGACCGGTGACTGCCCTGTCGGTGCGATGAGGGCGACGTCGGTCGCCCTGCTCGCGGCGTCGGTCCTGATCCCCGCCGCGCCGGGGGCGGCGAGCGGCCCTCCCCCGATGAGCATCTACCTGCGCGGCCCCCACGACGCATCGATGACCGCGGTCGCCGTGCCCTCGGGGCGCGTCTCCGTCCAGCCCCTGCCCCGATTGGGCGGCGGCGACCCGCCGTTCACCGTCGCGGCGGTCGGCGGGCGGCTCGTCTACTACGCGCGGCGGGCGGTCGGCACCGCCTTCACCGCGGCCATCGCGCCGGGCGCGACGAGGGCGCGGTCGCTCGGCGGATCGTGGTACTTCGTGCCCTCGGCGCGCCCGGGCCGCGTCTGGCTGGCGCTGCTCGATCCGCGCGCGGCGGACACGGATCGCCGTCTGGCCGGCGTGCGCGAGGTGGGCGTCGACGGGCGGCCGGCGCGACGCGCGCGGCACAGACCGCCCGCCGGGATGATCGTCGGCGCGATGCGCGAGGGGCTGGTCATCTCCGGCGCCGGGCTCGTGGTGTGGGATCCGGTCACCGGCCGCACGGTGTGGCGCCCGCGGGGCGTCCTCGCCGCGCCGCCGGGACGCACCGCGCTGGTGAGCAGGACGCCGGGCGGACGCGCGCTGCTGTTCGCGCGGGCGGCGCGGACCTCCCGCGGACGGATCGATCCCCCCGCCGGCTACCGCTTCGGCACCGGCGGGGCCCTCTCGCCCGACGAGCGGACGATCGCGATCCCCGTCGTCGGCCGCCACGGCACGCGCGTCGCGATCTCCGACCTCGGGCCGAGGAGCCGGCCGCTGGTCGCGCCGGCGGGCGGCGAGGGCGCGCGCCTCGCCTGGGCGCCGGGCGGGCGGTGGGTGGTGGTCGCGGTCCCCGGCCGCCCGCTGCGCGCCGTCGACCGCGGCGACGGCCGCGTCGCGCGCCTGCCCTCCACCGCCCCCGCGCGGCTCGCCGACCTGGTGGTGGCGGCGCCCTGACGGGCCCGCCGGGCTAGCTCCCGGCGCCATGGTCGTCAATGTGGTCAACGTTGATCGGGGGTCGACAATCTATCCGGCCTGTGACAGCTTTAGGCCGCATGGCGACGGCGGTCTCGTGTGGTGGTGGGGGTGGGGTGGGGGCGTATTCGCGGGGTGTGCCAATTGGCCGTGGCGGATGCGGCCAATTGGCACACCCACCGGACGGGTTCCGGCGAACCCCCGCGAACCCGCGTCGCGCGGATGCCTCGTGAAACCGGCGCGGACGCCTCGTGAAGGCGGCGCGAGGGGGTCGTGAAACCGGGTGGCCGCACACTCCGTCGCGTTCGGATCGACGCGAAGGGAGCGACCCATATGACATCCGCGGTCACCACCAGGGGGATCGTCAAGCGCTTCGGAGACGTCCGGGCGGTCGACGGCATCGACCTGGACGTGCGGCGCGGCGAGATCTTCGGCGTGCTCGGCCCGAACGGGGCCGGCAAGACGACGATGCTCCGGATGCTCGCGACGCTCCTCCCCATCGACGGGGGCGACGCCCGCGTGTTCGGGGTGGACGTGCGCCGCGAGCCCCACCGGGTGCGGCAGCTGCTGGGCCTCACCGGGCAGTACGCCTCGGTCGACGAGGACCTCACCGGCGCCGAGAACCTGTGGCTGTTCGCGCGCCTCCAGGGCATCCGGTCGCGGCGGGCGAGGGGGATCGCCGCCGACCTGCTCACCCGCTTCGGCCTGGAGGAGGCCGCCGACAAGCGCGTCTCGACCTACTCGGGCGGCATGCGCCGCCGCCTCGACCTGGCGGCCAGCCTCATCACCCAGCCCCCGCTGATCTTCCTCGACGAGCCCACCACGGGCCTCGACCCGCGCACCCGCGGGCAGATGTGGGACACCATCCGCGACCTGGTCACGGGGGGATGCACGGTCCTGCTCACCACCCAGTACCTGGACGAGGCCGACCAGCTCGCCGACCGCATCGCGGTCATCGACCGCGGCCGCAAGGTGGCGGAGGGGACGCCCGACGACCTGAAGGAGTCGGTCGGCGCCTCCACGCTGCAGCTGCGGCTCGCCGACCCGGCGGACCTGACCCGGGCGGCCGGCGCGGTCGCGCGCCTGCTGGGCCAGGATCCGGTGACGACGCCGGAGGCGGGGCGCCTGAACGTGCCCCTCGATGACGCCGACTCGGCCGCCGACGTGCTCATCGCCCTGCGCGGCGCCGGCATCGCGGTGACGTCGGTGAACGTCGACCGCCCCACCCTCGACGAGGTGTTCCTGGCCATCACCGGCCACGACGCCCGCGACGACGACCGGACCGAGGCCGCCCGCGACGAGGGCGCCGCGGTGGAGGTGACCCGATGACGACGCACGCGATCGACGCCCCCATCCCCGCGACGCGCCCGCGCGCGACCACCGCGGACGCCCTGTCCCAGACCGTCACGATGGCCTGGCGCGGCATCAAGAAGATGCTCCGCAAGCCGGAGCAGTTCTTCGACGTCACGATCCAGCCGCTGCTGTTCACCGCGATGTTCGCCTACATCTTCGGCGGCGCGATCGCCGGCGACGTGAAGAGCTACCTGCCCCTCATGATCCCCGGCATCGTCGCCCAGACCGTGCTCACCACCTGCATGTCGACCGGCGTCCAGCTGCGCGAGGACATCGAGAAGGGCGTCTTCGACCGCTTCAAGTCGCTGCCCATCTCGCGCGTCGCGCCGCTCGCGGGCCCGATGGTCGCCGACCTGGTGCGCTACGCCATCGCCTCGACGCTGACGTTCGCGATGGGCCTCGCCATCGGCTACCGGCCGGACGGCGGCGCCCTCGGCGTGCTGGCGGCGATCCTGCTGGCCATCGTCTGCGGCTGGTCGCTCGCCTGGGTGTTCACCTGGATCGGCACCATCGCCCGCAGCGCGCAGGGCGTGCAGGGCATCTCGATGATGATCCTGTTCCCGCTCACCTTCCTGTCGAACGCCTTCGTCCCGGTGGACACGCTGCCCGGCGGCCTGCGCGCATTCGTCGACGTCAACCCGGTGTCGCACCTGGTGACCGCCGCCCGTGACCTGGCGAACCACGGCAGCCTCACCGCCGCCACCGGCTGGACCCTGCTGGCCTGCGCCGTGGTGGTCGCGGTCTTCGCCCCCCTGTCGGTGCGCGCCTACGCCCGCCACATGTAAGGCGCGTCAGGGGACCAGGAGCCCCTCGACGGCGGCCCGCGCCTCGTCGAGGAGCGCCGGTCCGCGGCGGTCGCCGAACTCCCCGGCGACCGCCGCGAGGGCTCCCGGCGCGCGCCGCTCGGCCGGGCCGGCGACGTGCTCCCAGGCCACCGACGGGAAGAGCCGGTTGTAGGCGAAGCGGTCCGCCAGCACCAGCAGGCGCACCGCCGTCGCGGGCGCGAGGGCGTCTCGCAGCAGCCCCCACGAGCCCAGCCCGTACAGCACCAGGCCGGTCACCGGGTAGTCGATCACCGGCCCCCCGGGCGCCATCACGCGCCGCGCCTTGCCGGCCAGCAGCTCGAAGAGCCCGTCGTCGTCCGCGCCGTGGACCGCCGCCGCGGCGAGCGCGACGGCCTCGCTGTACAGCACCCACGGCGCCAGCCCGCCGGGATCCGTCACCAGCGGATAGCGGAGGTTCCGCATCTCAGCGACCGCGACGCGATGGTGCGCGAGCCCCTGCTCGACGTGGCCCCGGGCCAGCTCCAGCTCGCCGCGGCACACCGACACCCAGATCTGCCCGCCCAGCGTGGGATGGATCCGGCTCGCGTCGAGGATCTCCTCCACCCGCCGGTCGGCGCCGGGCTCGCCGCGCGCGATCGCGGCCATGGCCAGCACGCTGCGCAGCTGCATGGCGTCGTCCCAGGCGCCCAGCCGCTCCAGCACCGGCACCGCCATGGCGGCCTGGGCGCCGGCCTCGTCCAGCCGGCCCCGCTGGGCGTACAGCGTGGCCACCACGGTCCGCAGCAGCGCGGTCGACCACGGGCCGTCCTCCCGCTCGTCGACCAGGCCGAGCGCGGCGCGGGCGCACTCGAGCGCGGCCTCCGGGTCGCCGGCGTTCTCCAGGGCGTGGCTCTTCCACTGCAGGGCGGCGGCCGCGACCCTCCGGTCGTCGCTCCTGGTCAGGTCGTCCAGCCGCGCGTGGTCGCTGTCGGCGCCCGGGTCCTCGCCGAGGCCGAGGAGGACGCGGACGCCGGCGCGCAGGGCCGGGTCGTCCGACTCCGGCCCGATCCGCTCCAGGACCCGCCGGCATCCCGTCGCCCGCAGGCCCGCCGCGGCGAACGAGTTGACGATCATCATCGACAGGGCGCTGCGGGCGGCGTCCGCCAGCTCGGGCGGCGGCGTCCAGCCGTCGACCAGCTCCTCGACCGCGTCGAGCAGGGCGAGGGTGCGCGCGTGGTCGCCGACGATGGTCCAGAAGGGCGCGAGGGCGCCGAGCACGGCGATCGCTGTCTCCCGCTCTCCGCCCTCGATGG
Organism: Thermoleophilia bacterium; assembly: GCA_050181915.1. Lineage (GTDB taxonomy): Bacteria > Actinomycetota > Thermoleophilia > Miltoncostaeales > Miltoncostaeaceae > JBFXCS01. Next base: position 174,799 of record JBFXCS010000001.1, read on the forward strand.
AGCGGCGCAGCACGTCGGCGAGGTTCGCCTCCTCGGCCCGCACCTCGTCGACCGCGGCCACCTGGTCCCGGCCCAGCAGCCGCGGGACGGCCGCGAAGTCGCGCGCCCAGGCCGCGTACGCGTCCCGGGCCGCCTCGGCCTCGCCGGCCTCGTCCAGCTTCATCCGCCCGAACTCGCGCACCGTCTCGAGCATCCGGTACCGCACCGTGGCGCCGTCGTCGACGACGGTCAGCAGCGACTGGTCGGCCAGCTCCCCCACCACGTCCAGGGCCCCGGGGCCGAGCGCGCCCTCCGCGCCGCCGGGGCCGAACCCGTCGGCGAAGACGGACAGGCGGCGCAGGGCGCGGCGCTCGTCGTCGCCCAGCAGGTTCCACGACCAGTCGATCACGGCCAGCAGCGTGCGGTGGCGGTCGGGCGCGCTGCGGTCGCCGTCGCGCAGCAGGGCGAAGCGGTCCCCGAGGCGCCGGGCGATGTCCTCCACCGACATGGCCCTCACCTTGGCGGCCGCGAGCTCCAGGGCCAGGGGCACGCCGTCGAGGCGCTCCACGACCTCGGCCACCGCCGCCGCGTCGAGCGCCGCCCCGGGGCGCACGGCGAGCGCCCGGGTGCGGAACAGCTCGGCGGCGTCGCCGGGGTCGAGCTCCCCGAGGGGGTACACGCGCTCGGCGCGGATCCCGAGCGGGGCCCGGGTGGTGGTCACGATGCGCAGGTCGCGGGTGACCGCGACCAGGTGGGCCGCGAGCTCGGCGACGGCGCCGACGACGTGCTCGCAGTTGTCGAGGATGAGCAGGCTGGGAGCGGCGTCGAGCTGCTGGGCGACGCGGCCGCGGACGTCGTTGCGCTGCTCGGGCGTGAGCGCCCGGCGGCTGCTCACCGAATCCCGCACCCCGAGGGCGGCGCCCACCTCGCCCACCACGTCCTCGCCGGAGGTGACCCCCACCAGCTCCACGAAGTGCACCGCGGCCCGGTCGCTCTCGCGGCCCAGCACATGGGCGAGGCGGGTCTTGCCGAGGCCGCCCGCGCCGACGATCGACACGACCCGCGCCTCGGCGACCGCGGCGCGCAGCCGGCGCAGGTCGTCGTCGCGGCCGAGCAGCGGGGTGGGGTCGTACCGCAGCCCCTCGCGGACGGGGCTGTCCTTCGCCAGCAGCTCCCGGTGGACGCGGCGCAGCTCCTCGCCCGGCGTCGCGCCGAGCCGCTCGCGCAGCCCCACCCGGTGGGCCTCGTAGCGCTCCAGCGCTGCCGCCGGGCCGCGCACCGCCGCCTCGCTGCGCAGCAGGTCGGCCAGCAGGGCCTCGTCGCCGGGCGCGGCGGCGGCGGCCCGCTCCAGCACCGGCAGCGCGTCGGCGTGCTCGCCGGTGCGGCTGAGGGCCCGGGCGAGCACGGTGCGGGCGTCGCCGGCGGCGGCGCGCGCCTCGCGGCGCAGCTCGGCCAGCACCCCGTCCCCGCCTCCGTCGTCGCCCGCACCGTCGAGCGGCGCGGCCAGCGACAGCGCCTCGCGGGCGAGGTCGCGGGCGGCGACCGCGTCCCGGGCCAGCGCGCGGCGCGCCCCGGCCGCCCGCGCCAGCAGCAGGGCGCTGTCCACCTCGTCGCGGGGGACGCCCAGGCGGTATCCCTCGCCCTCGCGCACGACCGCCTCCGGCGCGCAGATCGAGCGGGTGCGGGACACCAGCACCTGCAGCGCCTTGGTGGCCTCGGCCGGCTCCCGGTCGCCCCACACGCTCTCCACCAGCCGCTCGGCCCGCACCGGCCGGCCGTCGCCCTGCGCCAGCGCGGCCAGCAGCGCCTGCGGCCGCTGCCCGGCCACCGCCGCGCCGCGCCAGCGCACTCCGTCGAGCAGGGTCAGCGTGATCGCCACCCGGGCATTGTGCTCCCTCCGGCGCCGCCGCCGCGACGGGGGGTCACCCCCAGGCGCGCTTGGCGCCCTCGCGGCGCATGGCGACCACGGCGACGGCGGCCAGCCCCGCCGCGATCGCGAGCAGGACGCCCACCGGCCTCAGCACGTCGCCCACCCCGCCGCCCTCCAGGATGGCGCGGGTGTAGCCCTCCATCGCCCAGTACACCGGCGACGCGGGCGCCACGGGCCGCACCCACTCGGGCAGGATGTCGACCGGCACGAAGCCCCCTCCCAGGCCGCCGATGATCATGGCCCCGAGGTTGGTGATCGCGTTCACCTGCTGGACGGTGGACAGCAGCGCGGCGACGGCGACGCCCGCCGCGAGCACCAGCAGCGACACCGACGCGGCGATCAGCACCACGGCGGCCCACGAGCCCGACACGTCGAGGTCGAGGAAGGCGACGCCGACGGCGAACAGCACCACGTGCTGAACGATCAGCAGCAGGGCGGGGACGGCGAGCTTGCCCGCCGCGATCGACGGCACCGACGCGCGGCCGGCGCGCAGGCGCGGCCAGGTGCGCCAGCCGTGCTCGCGCAGGAAGGCGAACCCGACGACCGCCACCGCGAAGAAGGCGAACACGCAGGCCATGCCCGGCACGGCCTGCGCCGAGCCGGGGGCGTCGAAGTAGCCCAGGGCGGTGAGGGCGAGGCCCAGGGCGGGGCCCAGCAGCACCATCAGCACGATCGGCATGCCCACCAGGACGGCGGCCGGCACCGGGTCGTGCGCCATGATGCGCAGCTCGTTGCGGGCGATGGCGCGGGCGCCGGTCACGGCACCGGCGCCTCGGCCCGCGCGCCGGCCCGCTCGACCAGCGCGAGGTACGCCCCCTCCAGGGAGGCGGGCACGATCTGCGCTCCGCGCAGGGCGCCCGCGTCGTCGCCCAGCGCGGCGAGCAGGTCGCGCAGCGCGGCGGCGGGGTCCGGGCAGGTCACCCGCAGGCGGCCGTCCTCCATGGGCGCTCCGCCCAGCGCGGCGACCGCCGGCGGCGCGGGGGAGGCCACGTCCAGCAGCAGGGCCGCCGAGGCGTGGCGGGCCAGCAGCTCGCCCATCGGCGCGCGGGCGATCACCCGGCCGCGGTGCAGCAGGGCGATGTCCGGTGCGAGCCCCTCGACCTCGTGCATGTAGTGCGTCGTGTAGACGACGGCGGCGCCGTCGCGGGCCAGGCCGCGCACCAGCTCCAGGATCCCCGCCCGCGTCTGGGGGTCGGCGCCGGCCGTGGGCTCGTCCAGCAGCACCAGCCGCGGCCGGTGCACCAGCGCGGCCGCGGCGTGGGCGCGGCGCTGCTCGCCGCCCGAGAGCCGGCCGGCCGGCCGGTCGCCCAGGGCGGTCAGCGACAGCGGCTCCAGCAGCTCCTCGGCGCGGCGGCGCGCCTCGCGGGCGCGGAGGCCGTGCAGCTCGCCGAAGAAGCGCAGGTTCTGACGCACCGTCAGGGCGGGGTAGAGGCCGATCTCCTGCGGTGCGACGCCCACGCCGCGGGCCCGGCGGGGGCTGCCGCCGAGCACCCGGGCGGTGCCGCGCTCCGGCCGGATGAGCCCGCTCGCGACGCCCACCAGGGTCGTCTTGCCCGACCCGTTCGGCCCCAGCAGGGCGAGCACGCGGCCGCGCGGCAGGTCGAGGTCGACGCCGTCCAGCGCCACGACCCTGCCGTAGCTCTTCGCCACGCCCGCCAGCTCGAGGGCCGGACCGGGGTCGGTCATCGCACCACCCGCCGGCGGCGCGCGGCGAGGCGCTCGAAGTCGGCCCGCTCGCACACCATGAAGGCGGCCCGCTTGTCGGGCATGTCCACCTCGCACTCCTTGCGGAAGCCGAGGAAGGCGAGCAGGGAGAGGAAGTTGTCGTTGCGTACGTCGGGCTCGCCCACCAGCCGCAGCACGCCCGGGCGCTGGAACAGGAAGCGCACCACCGCCCGGCCGATCGCGACGCTGTAGCGGCCCAGGTACTCCTCCTCGCCGATCAGCACGTGCGCGCCCAGGTCGCCGGGCCGCACCGGCGCGTGGGCGCCCAGCACGTCGCGGTGCGGGTCGTACACCTCGATGTAGCCGACCGGCACGTCCTCGACGAAGCCGAGGTACGGGCTGCGGGCCGGGTCCTCGTCCTGGCGCACCAGGTAGTCGTGGATCCAGTCGAGCGGCCACGCCATCTCCCAGAACTCGACGACGTGCGGGCGGTGCATCCAGGCGTGCAGCAGCGGGGTGTCGTGCTCGGGCACCACCGGGCGGGCCCACAGCCTCCGGTCGAGGGCGGGGTCGCGCTCCACGTGGGCGGTGAGCTCGGGGAGGAGGGGGGTGGTCACCGGTCCCACGCGGCCTCCTCGGCGGGCGCCAGGGGATTGTCGATCCAGCCGACGGCGGCGGCGACCGGGCGCTCGGCGCCGTCGGCGTAGCCGCGGCCCAGGATCCGCACCCGGTTGAGGCACAGCTTCACGAAGGCGGGGGCCTCGAAGTCGAACAGGGCGAAGCGGGCGGCCAGCTCAGGCGCCGTCTCGTCCTGGTAGGCCGCGACGACGCGCTCGGCGGCGTCCCAGAAGGCGCGCTCCGGATAGCCGAGGCGCTCCAGCAGGATCTCCGAGAGGTAGCGGTACACGCACACCAGCAGCCCGGCCTGGATCCACTGCGACAGCACCATCGACTCGACGCCGTCGCCTAGGGCGGCGCGCACCTCGTGCGGCAGGTCGGCCAGCTCGGGGATGGGGTCGGAGCTGATGTTCGCGTCGTCCACGAAGTCCTTCACCACCAGACCCGTGGGCAGGTCGCCGCGCAGGACCACCATGCAGTTCTGGGCGTGCGGCGAGAAGGCCGCGCCGAACCGGTACAGCACGTGCAGCAGCGGCGGCAGCACCGCCCGGTGCAGGGCCGTGACCCACTCGTCGACCGTCACGCCGGCCCGCTCGATGAGCGGCTCCACATAGCCCACGCCGTCCGGGTCGCGGTGGATGAGGGCGGCCATCGTGACCGCGCGCTCGCCGGGGCGCAGGCGCGGGGCGACCGGCTCGCGCCAGATCGCCCCGAGCATCTCGGTGTGCTGGTAGGGCACGCCCGGCACCGCCTCGAAGGCGCGGTGGGCGACGCTGGCCGACGCCACCTCGCCCAGCAGCACCAGCCCGCCGGCGGCGAGGAAGGGGTCGCGGTCGACCAGCCCGGTGAACCAGGCGGTCAGCGCCGGCGCGGCGAGGGTGCGGGCGCGCGGCAGCCCGCGGTACACCGACGTGTTGAGGATCGAGAGGGACAGCTTCATGTAGCGCCGCCGCGGATGGTCGAGATCCGACAGGGTGCGGATCGACTGCCCCGCGACGTAGCGCAGCGGCAGCTCGCCGAGGTCGGCGATCTCGCCGCGGGCGATCTCCCCAGCGTGGAGCGTCGCGATGCGGTTGCTCCACTGCCACGGGTGCACCGGCATCACGACGGCGGCGTCCGGGTCGACGCCCGCCGCGACCGCCCTGTCGCGCAGCTCGGCCCAGCCGGCCTCGCCGACCTGCTCGCGCACCACCCGCGCGTTGTCGAGGCCGGGCAGGCCGCGCCAGTCGGCCCGCCCGGCGGCGACGGCGGCCCAGCGCACCGGCACCGGCCGCTGCGCCTCGGGGGCGTAGGCCCGCAGGTCGTCGGCGCCGAAGCCCACCCGCCCCTTGGAGGCGACGATCCAGGGGTGCCCCCGCATCTCGCCCTCCACCAGCAGCGGGTCGAGGTCGAGCAGCGCGGCGGCCGGGCGGCCCCGCTCGATCTGGCCGGCGTCCGAGCGCGCCGTCATCTGGATCTCGTGCACCAGCCCCGCGGTGGTGGCGGCGTCGGCGCCCAGCAGCGGGGCGCCGATCGCGACGATCTCGGCCGCGTCCGGCAGGGGCACGCCCACCCCGTCGGCCTCGGCGCGCACCGACGCCGGGTCCACCCGCCACCAGCCCATCGCCCGCGGCGCGGCGCGGTAGGTGAGGGTGAGGGGCCCGAGGGTGAGGGTCAGCTCGCGGCCGCCGTCCGGCAGGTCGCGGCCCGGCGGGTCGATCAGGTCCTCGAAGGCCAGCTCGGTGAGCAGCTTCGCCACCAGCTCCCGGTTGGCCCGCTCCCAGGCCGCGGCGCTCACCCGGGCGCCCCGAACGACTGGAACACGTTGCGCTCGCGCACCGGGTACACCTCGCGGCCGCAGATCGCGTTGACAATCACGGCGTTGCGGTGGGCGCCGAGGCCCAGGTCCGGGGCGCCGACGCCGTGGGTGTGCAGCTCGGCGTTCTGCACGAACAGGGTGGGGGGGCCGCCGTCGGCCCGCACCACCCGGTAGCGCTCGTCGACGAGGGGCCGTCCCAGGGCGTCGAGGCGGGCGATCTCGGTGAGGCGGGGCACCGGCGGCGGCGCCGGGCGGTACCCGGTGGCCAGCACGACGACCTCGGTGTCGTGGTCGAAGGCGACGTCCTGGTCGAGGTGGCGCAGGCGCAGCCGGTGGCCGCCGCCGGGCAGCGGCGCGATGTCGCTCAGCTCGCAGCGCGCCCGGTAGCCCACGTCGGGGTCGGGGGCGTCGGCGGTGAGGCGGTAGAGGAGGTCGTAGATGCGGGCGCCGGTCTCGGCGGAGATGCCCTTGTAGAGCAGGTCCTGCCCGGCGCGGACGGCGTCGCGGCGCTCCTGGGGGAGGCCGTGGAAGTGGGCGGTGTACTCGGGCGAGAAGTGCTCGAGGCCGAGCTTCGAGTACTCCATCGGCAGGAAGCCGGCGCTGCGCGTGAACCAGTCGAGGCGCTGGTCGGCGCGGCCGTTCTCCAGCAGGTCGGCGAACACCTCGGCGGCGCTCTGGCCGGAGCCGATGACGGTGACCGCGGTCGAGTCGAGCGCCCGCGTGCGGGCGTCGAGGTAGGCGGCCGAGTGCAGGACGCCGTCCGGAAGGGCGCCGCCCAGGAAGGGGGGCAGCGCCGGGACGCTGCCCACGCCCAGCACGACGCGGCGCGCGCGGTGCTCGGCCACCCGCCGGCCGCGGTCGCCCGTGACCCGCACCGTCCATCCGTCGCCGTCCGGCGTCACGGCCTCGACCCGCGACCCGAAGCGGCACGAGGGCAGGCGCTCCGCCACCCAGCGGCAGTAGGCCTCGAACTCGCGCCGCAGCACGTGCAGGCGCTCGTGGAAGTAGAAGCGGTAGAGGCGGCCGCGCGCGTGCAGGTAGGCCAGGAACGAGTGGGGGCTGGTGGGGTCGGCCAGGGTCACGAGGTCGGCGAGGAAGGGCACCTGGACCTCGGCCTCCGGCAGCATCAGGCCGGGGTGCCACGAGAACTCGGGCTCGGCGTCGAAGAAGAGGGCGTCGATCTCGTCCAGCGGGTCGAGCAGGGCCGCGAGGCCCAGGTTGAAGGGCCCGATGCCCACGCCGACGACGTCGTGCGGGCCGCTCACCGGGCGGCCCTCGTCCGGCGCTCCACCTCGCCGGGCCACAGCGCGTCCACCGCCGCGCGCGTCCAGACCATCAGCGCCGCGCGCTTGTCGGGCAGGTCGAGATGGCGGTCCACCACCCCGCCGAGGCGCTCGCAGAAGGCGATCATGCGGCGGTTGCGGGCGTCCGGCTCGCACACCACCCGCTCGGCGCCGGGCTCGGACATCAGCCTCAGCACCACCTCGCGCCCCAGCCGCCGCGGGATGCCGCTGCCGAGGTACGAGGCGGGGCCCACCAGGACGTGCCAGCCCCGGTCGCCCGGCCGCGCCTCGTAGTGGGCGGCGAGCGGGTCGTCGGCCGCCGCGTAGGTCTCGAGGTAGGCGAAGGGGATCCCGCAGTCGTCGACGGCGATCCACGAGCGCGAGTGGGGCAGGGCGATCTGGCCCTCGAGGTAGCGGCGGGTGCGCTCGGGATCGCCCTCCAGGTCCCACCAGGGGATGACGTGGGGCTGCTGCATCCAGCCGTGCAGCAGGGCGAGGTCGGCGTCGGCGTCGGCCGGTCGCAGGTCGATGCTCACGGGCGCAGCGGGTTGGGGATCGTGACGTACACCGACTGCACCGAGATGTCGCCCACCAGCTCGTCCAGGTCGTGGAGCCGGGTGCGCAGGTTCGCCTTGCAGGGCCACTCGTCGTCGTCGAGCAGGCGGTCGAGCAGGGTGGCCGGGTAGCGGCCGCCGCGCGCGCGCTCGCGCCGGAGCAGGTCGCGCAGGTCGGCCAGCAGGACGGCTTCGTCGGCCACGCCCGCCAGGCCGAGGGCGGCGGCGACGCCGAGGGCGTTGTTCACGAAGGGGTAGTACACCAGGCGCTCGTCGGCGAGGGCCTCGGGGAAGATCGACTCGCTCTCCTCGCCGATGCCGGGGATCACCCCCACCATGTCCTCGTGGGCGGCCTCGCGGTGGAAGTAGCCCTGGCTGTCGCGCACGACGCCGCGGGCGGGCCAGCCGCGCTCCAGCTCCAGCAGGGTGTTCTGCTGGTGGGGCTCGAAGCACAGGCCGGCGTCGAGGTAGAGGCGCACCAGCGAGAGGACCATCACGTCGCAGTAGCGGGCGAACCACTCGCGGGCCACGTCGGGCTCGGTCCGCCCCGCGTCGGCGGCCAGGCGGGCCACGATGTTGCCCAGCCGGCTGCGGCCGCCGAAGGGCCCGTCCTGGCACAGCACGGTGAGCGCCGAGACGTCGGCGCGGGCGGCGGCGGGCCAGCGGTTCTCGCGCAGCAGCACCGAGAACCCGTCGATGAGCCCGTGCTCGTCGGCGACGGCCAGGTAGGCGGGGTCGTGCAGCACCACGAAGCGGGGCGCCAGCCGGGCGGCCAGCGCGCCGACGCCCGTCCGCCACAGGCGGGCCGCCTCCACGGCGCGGCGCAGCTCCTTGGGCAGCGTCACCCGCATCGAGTTGGTCACGCGCACGTGCAGCGAGAACTTCAGCTGCCACGGCCAGCGCTCGTGGTACACGGTGCGCAGCGACGTCGTGGGGGTGACGGGCGCCCCCAGCGGGCCGAGGTCGGTGATCCTGCCGGAGTCGAGCAGCGCCGCCGCCCGCGGGTCGCGGCGCAGGTGGGCCGCCTCCCACGGGTGGGCGGGGACCAGCACGCGATCGCCGGGCCCGGGGGGCGGGGCCCCGTCCCCGATCAGGGCGGCGGCGAGGGCGGGCGCCGGGGCGTCGGCGGCGCTGTCGTGCACGACCAGGTCCGGCTCGACCGCCAGCCAGTGCAGGGGGAAGCGCGCCCGCGCCTCCGGCGAGTAGGCGTCGCGGGCGTCGCCCATCTCCACCCGGCTCTTGGGCGTGGGGTGGGTGGGGTGCCCCAGCAGCAGGGCCTGCTCGCTGTCGATGAACCCCAGCGGCGCCGCGCCCCACAGGCGCTCCAGGTCGTCGCGACGCGCGTCGATGTCGCCGGCGACGGCGTGGACGCTGTCGAGGAAGCGCTCCATCAGCACCGTCGGGCGGCCGGCGCCGCGCGGGTCGTCGCGGGCGATGGCGTCCACCACCAGCGCGGCCAGCGCGTGGGCCGACAGCGGCCGCGCGGGCCCGTCGCCGGTCGCGAGGCCGGCCGGCAGGGCGAAGCGGTGGCGCAGCGCCGGGGAGAGGTGGCTGATGCCGGCGACCAGCTCGGCGTCGAGGCCGGGCAGCGCCAGGCGCGCCTCGTGGGTGCGGTCCGGGCCCTCCGCCGGCGCGATCCGCCAGCGCGGGTCCTCGCGCAGGCAGCAGTTGAGCAGGGCCTGGGTCGCGGCGGCCGTCGCGGCGTCGAGGCCGGTGGCCTCGCGGACGGGCCGGGCGGTCATACGGCCGCGACCCGCCGGTCGTGCGCGGCCTGCGCCTCGGCGGCCGCCAGGTCGAGCAGCGCCTCCACGTCCGCCGGCGTGGCGAGCGGGTTCACCAGGGTCAGCTTCAGCGCCACGGCGCCGCCCACCCGGGTGCGCCCCACCACGGCCCGGCCCGAGGCGAACAGCCGCCGCTGGGCGGCGGCGTTGGCGGCGTCGACCTCGGCCTGCGGCAGGGCGAGCGCCGGCGGGTTCCAGCGGAAGACGACGGTGACGGTCGCCGGGGGCGCCACCAGCTCGAGGCGCCGGTCGGCGGCGACGGCGGCCCCGCCGTGGGCCGCCAGGTCGACCACCCGCTCCACCATGGCGGCCATCGCGCGGCGACCGACGGCGCGCATCGACACCAGGGCCTTCAGGGCGTCGAAGCGCCGCGACGTGTCGAGCGAGCGGCCCACCAGGTTCAGCACGCCGTCGGCCTCGTCGTCGGCGCGGTTCAGGTAGTCGCTCGCGTGGTGCACGGCGGCGAAGGAGGCGGCGTCGCGCACCAGCAGGGCGCTGGCGCCGACCGGCTGCCACCACAGCTTGTGCAGGTCGGCGGTCACCGAGTCGGCCCGGCCGATGCCGTCGAGGCGCGGCCGCAACCGCTCGGAGAGGGCGAAGGCGGCGCCCACGGCGGCGTCGACGTGCAGCCACGCGCCGGCCGCGGCGGCGCGGTCGGCGAGCGCGTCGAGCGGGTCGATGGCCCCGAGGTCGGTGGTGCCCGCGGTGCCCACCAGGCAGATCGGCCGCAGCCCGGCGCCCGCCAGCCCCGCCAGGGCGCGGTCGAGGGCGGCCACGTCGATCGCCCCGCCGCCGTCGACCGCCACCGGCACCACGGCGCCGGTGCCCAGGCCGAGGGTCGCGGCGGCGCGCCGCAGGCTGTCGTGGGCGGCCTCCGAGGCCAGGATGCGCCAGGTGCGGCGCGCCGCGGGCAGGCCGTCGCGCCTCGGGTCGCCCCCCGCCAGGCGCGCCGCCCGGTCGCGGGCCAGCAGCAGCCCCAGCAGGTTCGAGGCGCTGCCCCCCGCCGTGAGCACGCCCGACCCGGCGGTGCCGAGCCGCAGCAGGCCCGCGAGCCAGCGCACCAGCCGGTCCTCGGCCAGGGTGGCGGCGGGGGCCTGGTCGAAGGAGTCCAGCGACTGGTTGGTGGCCCCGATCGCCAGCTCCGCGGCGGCCGAGGGGATCAGGGTGGGGCACTGCAGGTGGGCCGCGCACAGCGGATCGGCCGGCCGCACCCCGTTGGCCAGCAGCAGGTCGCCGGCCTCGGCGAGGGCCGCCTCCGTGCCGATGCCGTCGTCGGGGCAGGGGTCGAGGTCCTCGATCGCGGCCGCCAGGGCCTCGCGGTCGAGCGGCGCGACCGGCCCCGGCGTCGCCGCGGCGCGGCCCACGGCGTCCGCCGCGGCCGTCGCGGCGGCCCGCAGGAGCGCGTGCGTGGACGGGTCGGCCGTCACGAACCGGCCGACGATGCCCGGTTCGGGCGTCAGATGTCCGCCCGCGCCGCTCGCAGGGACTCCTCGAATGCCGCGACCACCCGGTCGACCTCGTCGGGGCCGATCACCAGCGGCGGCAGGAAGCGCACCACCGCGCCCTCGCGGCCGCCGTACTCCACGATCACGCCCCGCTCGAGCATGGCGCGCTGCAGCGCGGCCGCCAGCGCGCCGTCCGGGCGCGGCACGCCGTCGCGGTCGGTCGCGCGCGGGTCGACCATCTCCACGCCGAGCATCAGGCCGCGGCCGCGGACCTCCCCCACCAGGTCGATCCCGGCGGCGGCCTCGCGGAGGCCCCGCGCCAGGCGCAGGCCCATCGCGGCGGCATGGTCCGGCAGGCCGGTCGCGGCCACGTGGCGCAGCGTCGCGGCGCCGGCCGCCATCGCCAGCTGGTTGCCGCGGAAGGTGCCGGCGTGCGCGCCCGGCGCCCAGCGGTCGAGCTCCCGGCGGTAGGCGATGACGGCCAGCGGCAGGCCGCCGCCGATCGCCTTCGACAGCACCAGCACGTCGGGGTCGAGGCCCACGTCGGTGCCGCCCCACATCGCCCCTGTGCGGCCGACGCCGGTCTGCACCTCGTCCACGATCAGGGGGACGCCGGCCTCGGCGGTGATGCGGCGCACCTCGCGTCCGAAGGCGGCGGGGGCCGGGTGCACGCCGCCCTCGCCCTGGACGGGCTCGATCACCACCGCCGCGGGCGGCGTGACGCCGCTGTGGTCGTCGGTCAGCGCCCACTCGAGCAGGCGGGCGCAGCGCTCGGCCGACGCCGCGCCGCCCTCGCCGAACGGGTCGCGCAGGACGCCGGGGAAGGGCAGGTGGTGGACGTCGGCGGCCAGCGGCCCCAGCGGGATCTTCGGCGCGTGGGCGCCCGAGAGGGCCAGCGCCCCCTGGGTCATGCCGTGGTACGCGCCGCCGAAGGCGATGACGCCCGTGCGGCCGGTGGCGGTCTTGGCCAGCTTGACGGCGGCCTCGATCGCGTCGGCGCCTGTCGGGCCGCAGAACTGCACCCGCCCGTCGGCGAGCCCCGCGGGGAGCACCGCGAACAGCTCGTCGGTGAACTCGTCCTTCAGGGGGGTGGCGAGGTCGAGGGTGGTCAGCGGCACCTCGTCGTCCAGCGCCCGCCGCAGGGCCTCCGTGACCACCGGGTGGTGGTGGCCGAGGGGCAGGGCGCCCGCGCCCGCGAGGCAGTCGATGTACTCGCGACCGGAGGTGTCGGTCACCGTCACGCCGCGCGCGCGGGCGAGCACCACCGGCAGGCGCCGCGGATAGCTGCGCGCGGCCGACTCGCGCCGCTCCTGCCGGTCGAGGATCGGGTCGAGATCCGTCGCTCGCGCGTGCGCGGGTGGGGTCATCGCGCCCTCCGGAGCCGGATCTTCACCGGTCAAGCCTACCTACTTTCCCTCGTAAGGCCGTCCGAACAGGGCCACCGCGGCACCACGTTCCCCGCGACCCGCGCGACGCTGCCGTGAAGCCCTCATGTTAGGGTCCCCTTAGAACGCGGTCCGGGATGAGATCCGTGCCCATCGGCTCGCTGCACACCGTCGCATCTCCGCGCCCTCGGTCGGGGCACGGCGCACGGGCCTCGCGCCCTCACCGCGCCGGCGGGCGGCGTGCGCGTCCGTTCGGCCGGCGCCGTCCCGGAACGTCGACCCTGGGCCCATGGTGCGGAACGCTGCCGACCCGTCGTGGGGCCGTTCGCGACGAACAGGAGCGGGGATGACGAAGGTGAGAAGCGTGCGCGGCACCGCCGCGCTGGTCGGGTCGGCCGCCGTCCTGGCGGCCGCCGCGACGGCGGCGGGGACCGCCGCGGCGGCGCCCACCGCGGTCCCGAACAGCTGCTTCTACGGCTTCGACAGCTTCTGGCGCGACCAGGACATCTCCTTCGACGGCACCCCCGCACCGGCGGCCGTGCCGCCGGGCTCGGGCTCGCTTCTCACGCAGAGCGTCGTGCAGGCGACGCTGCCCACCTGGATCCCGCAGTACGGCTACAACCTCGGCCTGTTCACGGCGGGGCTGAACGAGGTCCCCGCCACGGTGTGGGTCGCCCTGCAGGGGGTCGGGTCGGCCGAGGGCGTCCAGGTGCGCAAGCTCGAGGTCACCGCGGCCACCACGATCACCGCCGACGCGGGCGGCCAGTTCGTGTCCGGCACGCCGGTGAGCGTCTCGGTGCCGATCCCCGACACGGTCTGGAGCGCGGCGAAGGCCGGCACGGTCGCCCTGCGCCAGGCCGGCGCCGGCGCGCTGCCCGCCGTCCCCGGCCCGAGCGGCGCGCCCACCACGCCCAAGGGCAGCCTGTTCATCGAGGCGCGCCTCGCCAACAACGTCCGCTTCCAGCTCGACTGCCAGCCCGGCAGCTCCGGCTCCGGCGGCTCGACCATGACGCCGGCCGCGGCGCCGGCCTTCGCCACCGTCGCGATCGACCCGGACGCGCCGCCCTCCGGCATCGCCAGCCCCGCCGCCAAGACCGTGACCCTGCCGCCCGGCGTCCTGCGCCTGTCGGGCCGCAAGGTGCGCGTGCCGGTGACCTGTGCCGCGGCGGTGCCGTGCACCGGCGTCGTGCGGCTGCGCAGCGCCGCCCGCGTCAAGGTGGGCCGCACGCGCGACATCCAGACGCTGGGGCAGGCCCGGTTCCGCGTCGCCGCCGGCGCCAAGGGCGCCGCCACCATCACCCTCACCGCCCGCGGGCGCGCCGTGATGAAGGACCGCCGGGCGCTCGCCGTGCGCGTCACCGCGGCGCCGGCCGCCGGGCCGCTCGCCGCGCGCGCCGCCACCCTGCGCCGCCGGTAGGCGCATCCCCCTCCTCGAAATCGAACCAAGGAGCCTGCCGATGTCCCGTCGCCGACCACGTCTCATCGTGCTCGCCGTGGCGCTCGCCGCCGTCCTCGGCGCCGGCGTCGCCCAGGCGCAGGCGGCCGCCTCGCGCGTCGTCGCCCTCGAATGGGACGGCGTCGAGAGCCTCACCCTGCTCGGCGTGAAGCCGGTGGGCGCCGCCGACCTGGCGGGGTACGACCACTGGGTGCCGGTGCGCCGGCCCGGCGGCATCGAGGACGTCGGCACCCGCCAGGCGCCCAGCCTGACGCGCATCGCGTCGTTGCGCCCCGACCTGATCGTGGTGCCCGACCACCGCGCGACCAGCAACCTCAGCTCGCTGCGGAAGATCGCGCCGGTCCTGGTCACCCACCCCTTCCCGTCGGGCGGCAACGCGGCCCAGTTCAACGCCATGATCGGCGACTTCCGCAAGCTGGCGTCGGCGGTGGGCAAGAAGAAGCAGGGCGAGGCGGTCGTCAAGGGGCTGCTGAAGTCGCTCGCCGTCCAGAAGGCGAAGCTCAAGAAGGGCAAGCGGGCCGGCATCAGGATCACGATCGCGGCCCCGGGCGGCAGCGTGACCTCGCCGGGCCTGCGCATCTTCACGAGCAACTCGCCCAACCTCGAGGTGGTGCGCCGCCTCGGCCTCAAGAACGCCTGGACCGGCGCGAACCAGCGGTTCGGCTACACCACCGTCGGGGTCGAGGCCCTGCGCTCGGTGCAGAACGGCTGGCTGGCCTTCGTCTACCCCAAGGAGTTCGAGGGCATCATCAACCGCTTCACCGCGCAGGACTCCTTCACCGAGCTCCAGATGGTGAAGCGCAAGCGGGTGCGCAAGCTGTCCGGCAACACCTGGCTCTACGGCGGCCCCGGCTCGACCCGGATCTTCGCCGAGCGCCTCACGGCCGCGCTGCTGACGAAGGGGTGACCCCTCGCGCGTGATCCCGCGCGCTCCGGCCGTCGCCGCGGCGGGCCTGCTGGCCCTGCTCGCCGCGGCGCTGGCCGACGTCGCGCAGGGCCAGGGCGGGATCCCGTTCTCGACGGTGGTCCACGCGCTGCTGCACCCGGACGCGCCGGGCCTCGACCCCGCCCTGGTGCACGACGTGCGGCTGCCGCGCGCCGCGGCGGGCATGATCGCCGGCGGGACGCTCGCCGCCGCCGCGGTCCTGCTGCAGGCGGTGACGCGCAACCCGCTGGCCGAGCCGGCCACATTGGGCCTCAGCGCCGGCGGCATGCTGGCGGTGACCCTGGCGACGGCGTACGCCGGCGTGGGGTCGGCCGTGCCGACCATCGGCGTCGCCTTCGTCGGGGTGATGGTGGCCGCCCTGCTGGTCGGGGTCCTGGCCGCGGCGGGCGGCTCAGGCGGGGTGCGGCTGGTGCTGGCCGGGATGGCGGTGAGCCTGGCCCTCGCGGCCTGCACCGCCGCGATCCAGCTGGCGCGCGAGACCGAGACCGCGGGGCTGTTCCTCTGGGGCGGCGGCAGCCTGCTGCAGCTCGGCTGGGAGCAGGTGCGGGCCTCGGCCGTCGTGGGGGGCGTCGCCCTGGTCGCCGCGCTGGCGCTGAGCCGCTCGCTCGACATCGCGGTGCTCGGCGAGAGCGCGGCGCGGGCGCTCGGGCTGCGGGCGGGGGCGGTGCGGGTGCTGGCGGTGGCGGTGGCGGCGGTGCTGGCCGCGGCCGCCGTCGGCGTGGCGGGGCCGATCGCCTTCGCCGGCATCCTGGCGGTCGGCGTGGCCCGTGTCGCGCGCCCGCGCGGGCACCTCGGCCTGATGATGGTCGCCGTGCCGTGGGGCGGGGCCATCCTGCTGCTCTCGGACGTCCTGGGGCGCCTGATCCTGGGCGTCGACACCGAGACGCCGGCGGGCGTGGTGTGCGCCCTGATCGGCGCCCCGGTGCTGGTGCTGGTGGCGCGCCGCCTGCGCGACGAGGGGGCGCCGATGGTGGACCACGCCGCCGGCCACGCCCGCTGGCGCCCGCTCGCCACCGCCCTCGCCGGCGTGGCGCTGGTGGTCGTGGCGGTGGCGGGGCTCTCGTTCGGGGACATCTCGGTGGCGCCGCGGGAGGTGCTGGGGGCGGTGTTCGGATCGGGCACCCCGCTGGGCGAGATCGTCCTCGACGAGCGCGCGCCGCGCGTGTGCGTCGCCCTCCTCGCGGGGGCCTGCCTGGCCGGGTCCGGCACGGTGCTGCAGTCGGCCGTGCGCAACCCCTTCGCCGGGCCCGAGCTGGTGGGCGTGACCGGCGGCGCGGCGGTCGGCGCCTTCCTCGTGCTGTGGGTCGTCCCGGACGCCCCGCTCGCCGCCCTGCCGTTCGCGGCCTTCGCGGGCGGCATCCTCGCCATGGCCGCCGTCCTGGTGCTCGCCGGGGCGCGCCGCAGCTCGCCGCAGCGCCTCGCCCTGATCGGGCTGGCGGTCACCGCCGCCTGCGCGGCGGTGACCACGCTGATGATCCTCCGCGCCCAGCCGGTCGCGGCGTCGGCCATCACCTGGCTGGCCGGCTCGACCTACGCCACCGACTGGCAGGACTTCCGCGTGCTGGCGGTCCCGGCGGCGATCCTGGTGCCGCTGGCCTTCCTCGCCGTGCGGCGGCTGGACGTGCTGATGCTCGACGACGATCTGGGCAGCTCCCTCGGCATGCGGGTCGGTCCCACCCGGGCGCTGCTCCTGGCCGTGGGGGCCGCCCTCGCCGCGGCGGCGGTGGCGGTGGCGGGCGCGATCTCGTTCGTGGGCCTGCTCGCGCCCCACGCGGCCCGCATGCTGGCCGGCGGCAACCACCGCCGCCTGCTGCCGGTCGCGATGGTGCTGGGCGCCGTCCTGCTGGCGGCCGCCGATACCATCGGGCGCAGCGTGATCCCCCCCAACGAGATCCCCTCCGGCCTCGTCGTCTCGCTCATCGGCGCGCCCTACCTGGCGCTCCTCATGTGGCGCAGCCGGGCGGTCGCATGACCGGGCCGGCCGCGCACGGGGACGCCCCGGCCGCGCGCCTGGTCGCCCGCGACCTGCGGGTGGGCTACGGGGAGCGCGAGGTGCTGCACGGCCTGGGCTGCGAGATCCCCGCCGGGGAGATCACCGCCATCGTGGGCGCCAACGCCAGCGGCAAGTCCACCCTGCTGCGCGCCATGGCCCGCCTGCTGCGCGCGCGGACCGGCGCGGTCCTGCTGGACGGCGAGGCCATCTCCGGCATCGCGCCGCGGGCGCTGGCGCGCCGCCTGGGCTTCCTGCCCCAGTCGCCCACCCCGCCCGAGGGGCTCACGGTGGAGGACCTGGTGTCGCGCGGGCGCTTCCCGCACCAGCGCATCGGCCGGCGGGCGTCCGCCGAGGACCGCGCGAAGGTGGCCTGGGCCCTCGCCGCCACCGGCACCGCCGACCTCGCGCAGCGGTCGATCGACCAGCTGTCGGGCGGCCAGCGCCAGCGGGTCTGGATCGCCATGGCCCTGGCCCAGGACACCGACGTGCTGCTGCTCGACGAGCCCACCACGTACCTCGACCTCGCCCACCAGCTCGAGGTGCTGGACCTGCTCGCCGACCTCAACCGGATCGACGGCCGCACCTTCGTGATGGTGCTGCACGACATCAACCACGCCTGCCGCTACGCCCACCACCTGATCGCGGTGCGCGACGGAGCGGTCCACGCCGCGGGCCCGCCCGCCGAGATCGTCACCGAGGATCTCATCGCGGCCGTGCTGGGGCTGCGCGCGCGCGTCATGCCCGACCCGGTCACGGGAACGCCCATGTGCGTGCCCGTCGGACGCATCGCGGAGATTCCCGCCAAGTAGATCCGACGTTCGGGTCCTCCCCGGGGTCTTCTCGCCAGACCGACATCGGCACGGGAGGACACCGATGATGAGCCCACAGTCTGGACTGCGCGACGGAACCGAATACCGGATGGCGGTGCGCGCGCTTCAGCGCGCCGTCGACGCGCGGCGGCAGGAGCCCCATTCCCGCTCACGATTGAACGCCGTCCGCAGGGCGCGCGCCGTGGTGCGCGCCATCGAGCGCGGCCTGCCCGTGGAGGGGTCCCACCCCCTGGAGTGAGAGGCGCGCGCCGGTGCCCGGCGCCGTCTCGGATGAAACACCCGAAACGCCTGTTGCAACGCTCAGGGCTTTACGGGAGACCCCCACCCGTGGTGTGAAGATCGGTGCGGCGCCGGTGCCCGGCCCGCACCGATCCCCAGGGAGGAGCCCCGATGCCGTGGAAGATCAGCCGACCGGCCGGCCGCCGCGCGGCCGCCGCCGTGGCCGCCGCCGCCGCCGTGGGGGCGCTCGGCGCGGTCATCGCCCTGGGCGCGCAGACCGACCAGACATCGAGCGCGCCGATCTGCGAGGGACGCCTGGCCACCGTGGCCGGCGGCACCCCCGGTGACGACGTGATCGTGGGCACCCCCGGCGACGACGTGATCATCGCGGGCGACGGCAACGACTTCGTCATCGGGCGCGGCGGCAACGACATCGTCTGCCTCGGCGGGGGCGACGACCGCTTCGAGGGCGGCCCCGGCAACGAGCGGGTGTTCGGCGAGGCCGGCGCCGACTCGATCGTCACCGCGGACGGCGCCGACTACATCGACGGCGGCGACGGCGGCGACACCATCTCGGCGGGCGGCGGCAACGACCTGGCGCTCGGCGGCGCGGGCGACGACCGGATCAACACCGGCGCGGGCGACGACGTCGCCGACGGCGGCGACGGCAACGACGTGATCGCCGGCGCCTCCGGCGACGACCCGCGCCTCAAGGGCGGCGCCGGCAACGACCTGATCGACGGCGGCCCCGGCAACGACGGGATCTACGGCGGCGCGGGCGCCGACAGCCTGCGCGGCGGCGCGGGGAACGACTACATCGGCGGCGCCGACGGCTCGGACGCGATCCGCGGCGGCTCGGGCAACGACACCATCGACGGCGGCCCGGGCGCCGACCGCATCAACGCCGGTCCCGGCAACGACCGGGTCAGGGCCGGGTCGAAGGGCGACCGCGTGTTCGGCTCGAGCGGCCGCGACGCGCTGTTCGGCGGCCACGGGGCGGACCTGCTGGACGGCGGCCCGGGCGTCGACCGCCTCAGCGGCGGCAGCGGAAGCGACACCTGCCTCAACGCCGAGGTGGTCACCGCCTGCGAGCGCACCACCGCGCCGACGTCCTGAGCGCGCCGGCATGGGCGGAGCTAGGCTCCGCCCATGCCGCGCATCGATCTGAGGGACGCCGCCGGGACGCGCTACGCGCCGCGGGCCCTGCTCGTCAAGCTGGCCGACACGATCGCGCGCACGCTCGTGGTGGTCGGGATCCTCTACGCGATCGCCGGTCTCTGGGAGGCGTTCCACTGATGGGCCGGCGCGCCGCGCCGCCGTTCGGCGTCGCGCCGCCCGCGCCGGGCGATCCGTTCGAGATGGACGTGCTCGGCCAGGGCCGGGTGCGGGCCGTGGTGGAGGGCGTCGACGAGCTGGTGCAGGAGGGCGTGCGCGGCCTCGCCTGGCGCATCCGCCTGCGGCTGCCCGACGGCTCGGCCGCCGAGGCGATCGCGCGCGGCAACGCGCGGCCCGCCTTCCTCGATCCGCGCCACACCTCCGCCTGATCCTCAGGCGGGCGGCGCCGCCTCGGACGCGGGGCGGGCGACGAGGCCGCGCCGGCCGGCGAGCTCCTCCATCAGCAGCGCGGTGTCGGCGATGGGCACGCCGGTGAGGTGGGCCTCGCGGGTCGCGAAGTCGGCGACGATCGCGGCGACGGCCGCGCGGCAGCCCTCCGCGTCGCCGGCCAGGATGCGCTCCAGGGCCTCGGCGGCCCGGTCGAAGGCCTCGCCGGCGCCGCGCATGCCCGCCGTCGCCCGCGCCGCCAGCTCGTCCTCCCCGCGCGCCAGCGCCGCGACGGCCACCGCGTAGCAGGAGGTGGGCGAGTCGCCGGCCCCCTCGATCCGGTCGCGCACGTAGTCGGCGGCGGACGGGTCGCCCGCCAGGAGGGCCGACTTCTCCATCGCCACCAGCCGCCCGAAGCTGCGCGGCGGCGCCAGCTCCCACGAGCGCCGGTACAGCCCGGCCGCCTCGGCCAGCAGGGCCCTGGCCCGCGGGCCGTCGCCGGCGAGCAGCGCCCGGTAGGCGGCGCCGTCGGTCGCGATGGCCCGCTCGAGCAGCTCCTGATGCGGCGCCGGCGCCATCAGTCGTCGCGGCGGGCGCGGCGCCGACCCTTCGGCGCCAGCAGCGAGTCGATGTGGAGCGCGGTGGCGACGGCGTCGACCTTCATGTCGCCGCCGACCTTGTCGGCCACGTTCCAGGCCTCCCGCTGCAGGTACGCCAGCCGCGCCGGGGCGTCCGGCATGTCCCGCACGCGCGCCGACTCCGACCTCAGGTAGGCCAGGATCTCGCGGGTCTCCTCGGCGCTCCAGCGGGGCGGCTTCATCGGCCACTCCTTGTTGCGCACGATGAACCAGAACAGCAGGCTGATGAGCGGGAACTTCAGCAGGAAGACCGAGAACAGCACCCAGAGCGTCTGCACGCCCTCGTGCCCCGACAGGGCGGGCGTGAACGCCAGCAGCAGGCTCCCGAAGATCGCCAGCGCGATGCAGGTGGCGAAGGCGGCGATCATATGGCGCCGGCGCGCTCTGCCCTCCGGCGTGAAGAGGAAGCGCTCGAGCATCCCGCGATCATCCTCCCCGCTCGCCGCCCATCTCAACCCTCGTTGGGTACCATCCGGCGGATGCACGTGCTCCTGCCCGACGGCAGCCGCCTCGAGTTGCCCGAGGGCGCCACCGGCCACGATGCCGCCGCGGCCATCGGCCCCGGCCTGGCCAAGGCCGCGGTCGCCGTGCGCGTGGGCGACGACATCCGCGACTTGGCCCTGCCGCTCGCCGACGGCGAGGCCGTCTCGATCGTCACGCCGAAGAGCGGCGACGACTACCTCTACGTGATGCGCCACTCGGCCGCGCACGTGATGGCGGAGGCGGTCCAGACCATCATCCCGGGCACCAAGCTGGGCTTCGGCCCGCCGATCGCGGACGGCTTCTACTACGACTTCGACCCGCCCCGGCCCATCACGGAGGACGACTTCCCCGCGATCGAGGCCGAGATGCGGCGCATCGTGGCGTCGCAGGCGCCGTTCACGCGCAGCGTCATGTCGATCGCCGACGCCCACGACTACTTCGCCGAGCGCGGCGACCCCTACAAGGTGGACCAGGTCGACGAGCTGGGCCGCCAGGGCGAGAGCCAGGTCTCCCTCTACCGCCAGCGCGACTTCGTGGACCTGTGCCGCGGGCCCCACCTGCGCGACAGCGGCCGCATCGGCGCGGTGAAGGTGCTCTCGGTCGCCGGGGCCTACTGGCGCGGCAGCGAGAAGAACCCCCAGCTCACCCGCCTCTACGCCACGGCGTTCCCCACCCGCAAGGAGCTCGACGCCCACCTCGAGGCGCTCGAGCGGGCGCGGGCCCGCGACCACCGCCGCGTCGGCCGTGAGCTGGAGCTCTTCCACTTCGACGACGCCGGCCCCGGCATGCCCTTCTTCCTGCCGCGCGGGATGATCGTCGTCAACCAGATCTCGGGCGCGGTGCGCGAGGAGCTCGCGCGGATGGGCTACGACGAGATCCGCACGCCGACGATCCTCTCCCAGGACCTCTGGAAGATGAGCGGTCACTGGGACCACTACCGCGACAACATGTACTTCACGGAGATCGACGGGCAGGGCTTCGCCGTGAAGCCGATGAACTGCCCGGGCGCCTGCCTCGTCTACCGCAGCCGGCGCCGCTCCTACCGCGACCTGCCGCTGCGCCTCGCCGAGTTCGGCCACGTGCACCGCCACGAGCTGTCGGGGGTGCTGCACGGCCTGTTCCGGGTGCGGGCCTTCACCCAGGACGACGCCCACATCTTCTGCCGGCCCGACCAGATCCGCGACGAGGTGCGCGCGATCCTCGACCTCACCGACCGCTTCTACGCCCGCTTCGGCTTCGAGCGGGTGGACCTGCGCCTCTCGACCCGGCCGGAGAAGGCGATCGGCACCGCCGAGATGTGGGACCGGGCCGAGGACGCGCTGCGGGACGCCCTGGGCGACCGCGAGTACGGCCTGAAGGAGGGCGACGGCGCCTTCTACGGGCCGAAGATCGACTTCCAGGTCACCGACGTGATGGGCCGGGCCTGGCAGCTCGGCACCTGCCAGCTCGACTTCAGCTTCCCCGAGCGCTTCGGCCTCACCTACACCTCGGCGGACGACACGGAGGAGCGGCCGGTGATGATCCACCGGGCGATCACCGGGTCGCTGGAGCGCTTCTTCGGGATCCTGATCGAGAACACCGGCGGCGACTTCCCGCTGTGGCTCGCCCCCGAGCAGGCCCGCGTGATCCCGGTGGCCGACCGGCACGCCCCCTACGCCGAGGGCGTCCGCGACGCGCTGCGCGCGGCCGGGCTGCGCGCCGACGTCGACGCGCGCTCCGAGTCGATGGGCCGGCGCATCCGCGACGGCGAGCTGGCCAAGGTGCCGTACCTGCTCATCGTCGGCGACCGCGAGGTCGAGGGCGGCACCGCCTCCCTGCGGGCCCGCCACGGCGGCGACCGCGGATCGCTGCCGGTGGCGGAGGTCGCCGCCCTGCTGCTGGGCGAGGCGCGCGGGGAGGGGTGAGCGTGCGCCGCGTCAACTGGGTCGGCGTCCGCAACTTCGCGATCATCGCGGCCATCGCCGGGCTGGTGCTGGTGTGGGAGCGCGGCTTCGGCGCCGTCGCCGTGTCGGCGCAGCTCATCATCACGGTGCTGTTCGTCGCGGCGATCATCATGCTCGCCTACAACTACTTCCGCCAGAACCAGCTCGCCTGGCTGGTGCTGCGGCCGTGGCAGAGGGCCGTGATCATCGCCTGCGGCATCGGCATCGCGGTGCTGGTGGTGGCGGGCTTCCCCCTGCTGGGCGACCGGCTCACGCCGCTCGGCGTGATCGCTCTGATCGCGGTCCTGGTGCTCGTCGTGGTGTGGGTGATCCGGGAGAGCCGCCGCTTCCGCTGAGCGCGCCCGGGTCGCGACCGCCGTGCGGCCTCCGCGCGGGGGCACGGGCTACGGTCCGGTGTCGTGCTGTTCCTGATCGTCGCGGCCTTCGTGGCGGGCGTCGTCACCGCGCTGTCGCCCTGCGTGCTGCCCGCGCTGCCGGTGGTGCTCGCCGGGTCGGCGGGCGGCGGGGCGCGCCGCGTGGCCGGCATCGCCGTCGGCTTCGTCGCTTCCTTCGTCGTCTTCACGCTGGTCCTGACGGCGGCGCTCCGCAACGCCGGCCTCGGCCCGACCGCCCTGCGGAACATCGCCATCGCGGCCCTCATCGCCTTCGGCGCGACGCTCGCGGTGCCGGCGCTGGGCAGCCGCTTCGTGGCGGCCATGGGGCCGCTGGCGCGCCTGGGCGACCGCATCCCCGCCGGCGGCTCGGGCCTGGCGGGCGGTCTCCTGGTGGGCGTCGCCCTCGGCCTGGTGTGGACGCCCTGCGCCGGGCCCGTGTTCGCGGCGATCGCCGCGATCGCCGCGACCGGGGACGCCGGGCCGCGATCCTTCGTCGCCCTCACGGCCTACGCCGTCGGGGCGATCGTCCCGCTCTGCCTGGTCGCGGTCGGCGGCAGGCGGGTGCTGTCGCGCCTGCGCGGGCGTGCCGGGGCGGCCACCCGACCGGCCCTCGGGCTCGTGATGATCGGCGCCGGGGTGGTCCTCGCGCTCGGCCTCGACGCGCGGCTCACCGCCGAGCTGGTCGAGGACGTCCCCGCCTACACCCGGACCCTCCAGGCGCTCGAGCGCACGCCCGCCGTGAGGCGCCGGCTCGACGGCCTGCGGCCGCCCACCCTGCGCTCCGGCCTGCCGCCCTTCATCGACGCCGCCCGCGCGGCGACCGGCCTCGGGCTCCCCGACGCGGGCCCCGCGCCCCGGCTCAGGGGGATCGGCGCCGGCTTCAACTCCGGGGGCGCGCCGATCGACCTCGGCGGGCTGCGCGGGCGGGTGGTGCTCGTCGACTTCTGGACCTACTCCTGCATCAACTGCCTGCGCACCATCCCGCGCCTCGAGGCCCTGTACCGCCGCTACGGGCCCGACGGGTTCACGGTCGTCGGCGTCCACACCCCGGAGTTCCTCTTCGAGTCGGAGCCGGGCAACGTGGGGCGGGCCGTCCACGACCTCGGGATCACCTATCCGGTGGTGCTCGATCCCCGCTACGAGACCTGGGAGGCCTTCGGCGTCGCCGCGTGGCCCACCACCTTCCTCATCGACCGGGAAGGTCACGTGCGCGACATGCACATCGGCGAGGGAGACGAGGCGCGCACCGAGGACCAGATCCGCCGCCTGCTCGAGATCCCCGCCTCGGCGCCGCGGGCGGCCGAGGTCGACGAGCAGGCCCCGCCCGCCCCGCACGGCGACCTCACCCCCGAGACGTACGTCGGCCACCTGCGGCTCACGCGCCTGGCGCGCCCCGAGCGCGTCGCCCCGGACCAGTCGTCGCGCTACCGGGCGCCGGCCCTTCTGGCGCGCGACGAGGTCGCCTTCGACGGCTCCTGGACCGTCGGCCGCGAGGCCGCCCGGGCCGACCGCTCCGCGGCGCTCGAGCTGAGCTTCCGTGCGCGACGCGTCTTCCTGGTGCTGGACGGCGCCGGCGCCGATCGGCCGCGGCGGGGGCGGGTGACCCTCGACGGCCGCGCGCCCGGCGCCGGCGAGGCGGGCTCGGACGTCGGCGCCGGCGGGCGGCTGAGGGTCGCCGGGCCGCGGCTCTACCGGCTCATCGACCTGCCGCGCACGGGCACGGGGCGCCTTCGCGTCGAACTGCCGCCGGGGACCCTCGCCTACTCGTTCACCTTCGGCTGACCCTCGTGCGCCGCCCGTCACGGCGCGCGGCACACCTCCGCCCCCCTTCCGTCACGCCTCGGTGAGGATCCGCGCGCCGCCCCGCTCCTAGCGTGCGCGCATGCCCTCCCACCATCGCCAGCGCGGCCAGGCCGCCGTCGAGCTCGTCGCGCTCGTCCCGGCTCTCGCGCTGCTCGTGATCATCGGCTGGCAGATCGCCCTGGCCGCCCACGCGTGGGGCACCGCCGGGTCCGCGGCCCGGGTGGGCGCCCGGGCCGTCGAGGTCGGCCGGTCGGGCGAGGACGCGGCGCGAAGGGCGCTGCCGGCCGCGGCGGCGCGCCGCGCCCGGATCGACCTCACCGGCGCCGCCGGCCCCCGCCGCGCCGTCCGGGTGAGCGTCGAGATCCCCCGCGTCATCCGCTGGCTCCCGCCGCTCGGACGGGTCGAGCGCGAGGCGGCCGTGGCGCCTCCCGCCGGGGCCGCGCCGTGACGCGGCGATCCCAGCGCGGCCAGGCCGGCCTCGAGGTGCTGGCGCTGCTGCCCCTCGTCGTGCTCGCGGCCCTCCTGGCGTGGCAGCTGGCGGCCGTCGTCTCCGCGGGCATGAGGGCGGAGCAGGACGCCCGGGCCGACGCCCTGCGGGCCACCGGCGCCCGGGGTCGCATCGTCGTGGTCGAACGGCGCGTGACGGTGCCGCAGGTGCTTCCGGGCGCCGGCGGGCTCGTCATCCGCGCCCGGGCCGGCGTGCGCGCCCCATGAGGCGGCTCGCCCGAGCCGGCGGTCGCGGCCAGGCCCTGCCGCTGGTGCTGGCCGTCGCGCTGCTGGTCGTCCTCGGCGCGGGCGCCGTGTTCGCGCTCGGCCGCGCGCAGCTGGCGGCGTCGCAGGCCCAGACGACCGCCGACCTGGCGGCGATCTCGGCGGCGCGCGAGCTGCGCGACCGGTTCGGCGAGATGGCGCGCGACGGCGCGGGGGAGCGGGGCCGCTGGACCGCGCGCCTCTCGCGGATCGCGCGCGAGGCCGCGGCGGCGACCGGCGGCCGGATCGAGTCGGTCGAGCCGGTGGGCGCGGCCTGGCCGCCGGCCGCCGTGCAGGTCGTCGCCTCGCGCGCCGGCCCGGCGGGCACGCGCGCGCGAGCGCGGGCCCGGGCCGGCCTGCGCGCCTCCGTCGCGGCCGGCGACGGTCGGCGGGGCTGGGCGACCGGCGGCGGCTACTCGGGTCCGCTGGTCTACCGCGACGGCAAGCCGATGTGCCCCGCCGTCGGCGCGGCCTACGACCTCATGCACGCCGCGGCGCGGGCGGACGGGGTGACGCTGTCGGTGAGCAGCGGGTTCCGCAGCGACGCGGAGCAGGCGATCCTGTTCGCCCGCCACCCCGATCCGAAGTGGGTCGCCCCGCCGGGCCGGTCGCGGCACCGCGACGCCACCGAGCTCGACCTCAACATGGGCACCGGCGGATCGGCCCACGCGTGGCTGGCCCGCAACGCGACGCGCTTCGGGTTCGTGCAGCGCTACAGCTGGGAGCCGTGGCACTACGGGTACCTGCCGGGCTGCGGGGCGGTCTCCGGGACCCCCGCGGGCGCCTCCGGCGACGGGGAGGGCGACGGCGGCGCCCGGCCGATCGCGGTGCCCGACGCGGCCGCCGGCCTGCCCGGCTGGGTGCCCGGGGACCACCGCGCGACGATCGCGGCGGCGGCGACCGCGAACGGCATCGCGCCGGTGCTGCTGGCGGCGTTGCTCAGCGCCGAGTCGGGGTTCGACCCGCGGGCGGTGAGCCCGGTGGGCGCCCAGGGGATCGCCCAGTTTATGCCCGCCACCGCGCGGGGGATGGGGCTGCGCGACCCGTTCGACCCGGCCCAGGCGATCCCGGCGGCGGCCCGGCTGCTGTCCGGGCACGTGCGGCGGTTCGGTTCGGTGCCCCTGGCGCTGGCGGCCTACAACGCCGGGCCCGGAGCGGTGGAGCGCCACGGCGGCATCCCGCCCTACCCCGAGACCCAGGCCTACGTCGCCAGGATCATGGCCCTCGCGGGAGGGGCGGGCGCCCTCGCGATGGGCGGCGGCGACGGGGTGGTGCTGCTCCCCGTCGAGGACGCCGGCTGAGGTATCTGCTCCGGGGCCATCGCGGACGCCTGGTCGTGTTGACGCCGGTCGTCACCGAGGCTGCCTTCCTCGTCGGACGGAGGCTCGGGTGGGTGGCGGAGGCCCGCTTCATCGGTGACCTCGCGGCGGGCGACTTCGAGGTCGAGGCGGTCGCGGCGTCCGACTGGGAGCGCATCGCCGAGCTGGTGATCGGCCATGCCGATCTCGGTCTCGGGACGGCCGACGCATCGGTCGTCGCGGCGGCCGAGCGGCTCGGCATCGCATCCGTCGCGACGCTCGACCGGCGCCACCTCACCGTGGTCAGGCCACGCCACGTCGAGCGCTTCACGCTCCCGTTGCTCGACTGAGCTGAGCTGAGAGCGTCCGGGTTCGCGGCCGCTGAGCTACCGTCGCGACATGGCGATCGAGTTCATCGTCGGCGACCTGCTGGCGCAGCCGGTCGACGCCGTCGTCAACGCGGCCAACGAGAGCTTGATGCACGGCGGCGGGATCGCGGCCGTGATCGCCCGCGCCGCGGGGCCGCGGCTCGACGAGCAGTCGCGCGCGATCGGGCACGTGCCCACCGGCGACGCGGCCGTCACGACGGCCGGCGACCTGCCCCAGCGGGCCGTGATCCACGCGGTGGGGCCGGTGTGGCGCGGCGGGGATGCCGGCGAGCCGCGGCTGCTCGCCTCCTGCCACGGGGCGGTGGTCGCCCGGGCCGCCGAGCACGGGCTGGCGACCGTCGCGCTGCCGGCGATCTCCACCGGCATCTTCGGCTACCCGCTCGATCGGGCGGCCCCCGTCGCGGTCAGCGCGATCGCCGAGGCGCTGGCCGCGACGCCCGCCGTCACCCTGGTGCGGTTCTGCTTCCTCGACGCCGCCGCGCGGCGCGCCTACGCCGGGGCCGCGGCCGCCCTCGGGGTGGGCTGAACGGCCGCCCGCCCGCCGAGCTGCGCCAGCGGGTGGCGCAGCAGGTAGGCGCTCGCCAGGCCGGCCCACTCCTCGTAGGGGGCGATCAGCGAGGCGGTCTCCTCCGGCGCCGGCCACGCACCGTGGACGGCGGCCCAGACGCGCATCAGCCCCAGGTCGCCCACCAGGCCCTGCTCGTAGCGGCCGTAGCCGCTCATCGCGATCACGCCCGCCGACCACGGGCCGAGCCCCGGGATCGCGGTGACGGCGGCGACGATCTGGGCGGTCGTGCGCCCGTGCAGGCGGTCGAGGTCCGGGCCGCGGACGAGCCGGATCATCGACGCCGCCCGCCCCGCGCCCAGGCCGGCCGCCCGGCACAGGGAGGGCGACAGGGCGGCGAGCGACGCCTGGGTGGGCGGCAGGCGCAGGCCCTCGCGCTCGTCGTGGCCGAGCCGCAGCACGGCGCGGTGGCGGCGGGCGGCCTCGCGACCGCTCACCAGCTGCCCGCACACGGCGTCGAGCACGGCGTGGGCGGGGGAGGTGAGGCGCATCGGGCGCATCCCCGGCCAGCGCCAGGCGGCCTGCCGCAGCAGCGGGTCGCGGCGGGCGCGGCGCAGGAACGGCGCGTGGTCGACGTCCAGGGCCAGCAGGAAGCGCAGCCGGTCGTGCACCCGCTCGGCATCGCCGCCGCCGGCGCGCGCCACGATCGCCCCGTCCGGGCGCTGCCACAGGCGCAGCGCCACCGGCTCGCCGTCGACCACGTCCCACAGCCGCAGCACGTCGCCGCGCATCCGCCGGGTGCCGCCCGCGTCGCCGTGCGACGAATCCGCGAGGGAGTAGGGCGGCCGCGGCCGCAGCACGGTCTCGAGCACCCGCCAAGGGTAGAGGCGGCGACGGCCGGAGGACGCCCGTCCGGGCGAGGGACTCCCCGGCGGGCCGGGGCGGGGGACGACGCCGGGCCTATACTCGATCGAGAGTGTCGGACACCGCCCCCCTTCGAGAGCAGCTGGCGGGCCTCCCCTCGGGACCCGGCGTCTACGTCTACCGCGACGCCGAGGACCGCGTGCTCTACGTGGGCAAGGCGAAGTCGCTGCGCCGCCGCGTGCTCTCCTACTTCCAGGCCCCCCTGCGCCCGGGCGACGGGCCGCTGCCCGAGCGGATGACCGTGCGCGCCGGCCTGCACCCCAAGACCGGGGAGATGGTGGAGCGCATCGCGAGCGTCGAGGTGGTGGTGACGGCCTCCGAGAGCGAGGCGCTGATCCTCGAGGCGAACCTGGTCAAGCGCCACCGGCCCACCTTCAACGTGCGGCTGCGCGACGACAAGAGCTACCCCTACATCGCCATCAGCCTCGACGAGGAGTACCCGCGCGTGTACTTCACGCGCGAGCGCCACCGCCGCGACCGCATCTACTTCGGCCCCTTCTCCAACGCGTACAAGGTGCGCGAGACGCTCAACGTGCTGAACAAGATCTTCCCCAGCCGCCCCTGCGAGGGGAAGGAGCCGGGCCGCCCCTCGGGCGTGCCGTGCCTCGACTACCACATCAAGCGCTGCCTGGCGCCGTGCGTCGGCTACATCTCGAAGGATGAGTACCGGGCGCTGATCGACCGCATCATCCAGTTCCTCTCCGGCCGCTACCGGGGCCTCGAGGCGGACCTGGAGCGGGAGATGCGCGAGGCCGCCGCCGCTCAGGAGTTCGAGCGGGCCGCCGCGGTGCGCAACCGGCTGCAGGCGGTGACCCACCTGCTGGAGCGCCAGCTCGCCACCACCGACTCCACGGGCTCGGCCGACGTGATCGGCGTCGCGCTCGAGGGCGACACCGCGAACGTGCAGGTGCTGCAGGTGCGCGACGGGGTGATGCAGGACCGCCAGTCGTTCTTCCTCGACGTGGCGGCCGCCGACGAGGTCGCCACGGTGCTGGAGCAGTTCGCCTACGAGTACTACGCGCTGGCGCTCGCCATCCCGCCGCTGGTGGTGGTGCCGCACGAGGTGGACGTGACCGGCCCGCTAGGCGACCTGCTGAGCGACCGGCGCGGCGGCCGGGTGGAGGTGCGCGCGGCGGCGCGCGGCGACAAGCGGCGCCTCGCCGAGATGGCCGAGCGCAACGCCCGCTTCGCCCTCGACCAGGACCGGCGCCGCCACGAGCTGGCCCGCGGCCGGCGCCGCGAGGCGCTCGCCGACCTGCAGGAGCGGCTGGGCCTGATCGCGCCGCCCGCCCGCATCGAGTGCTACGACATCTCGAACCTCGGCGAGAGCTACTCGGTGGCCTCGATGGTCGTGTTCGAGGGCGGCGCTCCGGCGAAGGGGCACTACCGCACCTTCACGATGCGCTACGACGGCGGCCCCAACGACTTCGCCCGCATGCGCGAGGCGCTGGGTCGGCGCTTCGCCCGCCTGCGCGCGCCGGAGGACGACCCGTCCTTCGCGTCCCGCCCGGGGCTGGTGGTGATCGACGGGGGCAAGGGCCAGCTCGCGGCGGCGATCGAGGGCATGCGGGACGCGGGCGTCGAGGGGGTGCCGATCATCAGCCTGGCCAAGCGCGAGGAGGAGGTCTTCATGCCGGGCCGCCCCGACCCGCTGCTGCTCGACCGCGGCTCGGCGGCGCTGCGCGTGCTGACCCACGTCCGCGACGAGGCCCACCGCTTCGCGCTGCGCCACCACCGCACCCGGCGCGGGAAGGGGATGACCGAGAGCGTGCTCGACGCGCTGCCCGGGGTCGGCCCCGCGCGCAAGGCCGCGCTGCTGCGCCACTTCGGATCGCCCGAGCGCTTCCTGGCCGCCTCCCGCGACGAGGTCGCCGCGGTGCCGGGGGTGCCGGCGAAGGTGGCCCGCGAGATCTACGACCACATCCACAAAACCGCCGGGCCGGAGGAGGCGGCGCCGGTCGCCGGCGGCTCCGGCGGGCGGGGGCGCGCATGGAGCTGACCGTCATCACCGGCATGAGCGGGGCCGGCAAGACGAAGGCCATGGGCGCCTTCGAGGACGCGGGCTGGTTCTGCGTCGACAACCTGCCCCCCGGGCTGCTGCCCGCCCTGGCCGACCTGGTGCTGCTGGAGGGCTCGCGGGTCGACCGCGCCGCCGTGGTGTGCGACGTGCGCGGCGGGGTCTGGTTCAAGGAGCTCGAGCCGGTGATGGCCCGGGTGGAGGAGGCCCGCGGCGTGCGCCCGCGGGTGGTCTTCCTGGAGGCGTCCGACGAGACGCTCCTCAACCGCTTCCGCGAGACCCGGCGCCGCCACCCCCTGGCGGAGGGCGGCTCCGCCCTCGACGGCATCGCCCGCGAGCGCGAGGAGCTGGCCGAGGTGCGCGCCCGCGCCGACCTGGTGATCGACACGAGCGGCCTCTCGATCTGGGACCTGCGCCGCCGCCTCGCCGAGGCGGTGGACGGCACGGCCGGCGCGCCGCGCATGGACGTCCGGTTCATCTCGTTCGGCTACAAGCACGGCGTGCCCCGGGACGCCGACCTGCTGCTGGACGTGCGCTTCCTCAAGAACCCCCACTACGTGCCGGAGCTGCGGCCGCTCACCGGCCTCGATCCGGAGGTGGCCGAGTTCGTGGCCGCCGCGCCGGGCATGGCCGAGTTCCGCGAGCGGCTCGAGGCGCTGCTCGACTTCCTGCTGCCGGCCTACCAGGAGGAGGGCAAGACGACGCTCGTGGTCGGCATCGGCTGCACGGGCGGCCGCCACCGCAGCGTCGCCATCGCCGAGGGGCTGGCGCGGCGCTACGCGGGCGCCTTCCAGGCGTCCACCTCGCATCGTGACCTGGGCCGCGAGCCCGGGCCGGCGTGAGCCGCCCCCGCATCGCCGCGCTGGGCGGCGGCACCGGCCTGGCGTCGCTGCTGCGCGGCCTGAAGCGCGAGCCGGTCGACATCACCGCCATCGTCACGGTGGCCGACGACGGCGGCTCGTCCGGGCGGCTGCGGCGGGAGCTCGGCGTGCTCCCCCCGGGCGACATCCGCAACTGCCTCGCCGCCCTGGCCGACGACGAGTCGCTGATGGGCACCCTCTTCCAGCACCGCTTCGCCGACGGGGACCTGTCGGGGCACCCCTTCGGCAACCTGTTCCTGGCCGCCCTCGCGGAGGTGACCGGCAGCTTCGACCTGGCCATCCAGGAGTGCAGCCGGGTGCTGAAGATCCGCGGGCGCGTGCTGCCGTCCACGCTCGAGCAGATCCGGCTGTGGGCGGAGCGGGCCGACGGGGAGGCGGTGGCGGGGGAGACCCGCATCGCGGCGGGCACCGGGCCGTGCCGCAGGGTGTGGCTGGAGCCGGAGCCGGCGGCCCATCCGCCGGCGCTCGAGGCCATCGCCGAGGCCGACCTGGTGCTGCTGGGCCCGGGCAGCCTCTTCACCAGCGTGCTGCCCCATCTCGCCGTGCCCCAGCTGGCCGCCGCCCTGTCCGGCGCCCGCGGCATCCGGGCCTACGTCTGCAACGTCATGACCCAGCCGGGGGAGACCGACGGCTTCGACGCGGCCGACCACCTGGAGCGCGTGCTGGAGGCCGCGCCGGGGGCCGTCGACGTGATCGTCGCCCACGAGGGGCCGCTCGACCGCGAGGCGGTGGACGCCTACGCGATCCAGGGGCAGGAGCCGGTGCCGGCCGATCGCCGGCGCCTGGCGGCGCTGGACGTGCGCGTCGTCACGGGCGATCTGGCGGAGGCGGGGACCGTGGTCCGCCATTCGCCGGAGAACCTGGCGGCGACCCTGCTGGACGTGCTCAGAGAGGTCCCCGCGCGACGCTCCGCCTGACCCCGCCGCCCGGCGGGGAGGACATGCAACCGTTGCCACGAAAATCGAGCGGCCACGTCGCCACCGCGTTCTCTTCTCATCCCCGGCGACGTGCCCCCGTCTTCTCTCTCAAAGGAGTCAACGCTCGATGAGCGCACGCGCAAAGGCGATCGCGCCTCTCGCGATCGTCATCGGGGTGCTCTCGTTCCTCTGGACCGAGTTCTCCCTGAACTTCACCTTCCACTGGGTCACCGCGCAGGACGGCGCCGACGGCGCCATCGGTATTCCCGAGCACTTCCACCTGATCCTCCCCACCGCGTTCATCTCGTGGGGCCTGTTCTTCGCCGCCGGTGGCGACAACGCCGCCTTCGGCAAGATCTTCATCGCCTGCGTGTTCGGCACGATCGCCGCGCTGATCACCATGCCGCTGGCCTTCAAGACGGCCGACAACCCGGACTTCTGGGGCATCGCCCTGTGGGTCGGCATCTTCGCGGTCATCCTGGTGCTCGTGCTGATCGCCGGCGACTGGTACTACGTCGCGGGCACCTTCCCCGCGTTCGCATCCGTGTTCCTGTGGTGGATCGCGACCGGCCTCGACGGCTGGGTCGCGAACGGCGGCGGCGTGGGCGACAAGGCCGCCTCGCTCGCCGACCCCGCCACGGCGGGCATCGGCGCCGGCGGCGGGCTCCTGTCCACGCCGTGGCCGTGGGTGTGGTTCAACACCCTCGTCACCCTGGTCTGCGGCCTCATCCTGGGCATCCTGTCCGCCAAGATCACGGCGGCCGTCACGCCCAAGCCGAAGGCCGCCGAGGCCTAGGCTCCGGCAGCAGGCATCGGCGGTACCGTCGGGGGGCCTTCGGGCCCCCCGACCTCGTTCGGTCCGGTGGATGCTCGGGGGGCGGCGGAGCCGAGCGACTTTGGTCGGTCGTCCATCGACCGACGGCCGATGCGTCCGCGGGCAAGATCCCGTTTTCCTGGCGCGGATGGGAGTCGTTCGGGACGACGGCCGAAAGCGCCGGCCCGCGGTCGCCGCGCTGATCCTCGCGCCGGTTCTCGGTGAGGGGCTGTCGGCGGCGTCGCCGCCGATCGCGATGCTGTGGCCGCCGGCGCTGGTGATGCTGGTGTCCCTGTACGGCTGCGGAGCGCTGCTGTGCCGGGAGATCGCCCGCCGCCGCGGCCTGGGACTGGGTGGCCTGTGCCTGTTGGCCGCCGCGTACGCCGTGTTCGAGGAAGCGCTCGTCGACCGCTTCTGGTTCCACCCGCGTCCTCCCGACGAGGGCGGACTCGGCACCTACGGCGAGGTGTGGCACACCAACGTGCTGTTGGCGACGAACCTGACCGTCTTCCACATCGCCGTCAGCGTCGTGTCGACGATCGTGCTCGTCGAGCTGTGCTTCCCGGAGCACCGACACCGGCCGTGGGTCGGCCGCCGCGGGCTGCGCTGCGCCGCCGCGGCGTTCATCGTCCTGCCGCCGCTGCTCTACGGCGAGTACAGCCTGGATCCCCTGCCCCAACTCGCCGCCGCGGCCGTGCTGATGGTGGCTCTGGTGCTGGTCGCCGTGCGGTTGCCGGGCCGCCCCTCGCTGTGGGAGTCGCGGGCCGCGACGTCGTCCGCTCGGCGCGGCGTGGCGCCGGCGGCGTTCGCCGCGGCTGCCGCGAACCTGCTGCTGATGGGCTTGTCCGACGTCGACGCACCATGGCCGCTCGCGGTCGTCGCCGTGCTCACCCCGGTGGCGCTGGCGTTCCTGTTCATCCGCACCCGGGTCTCGGGCCCGGTCTTCGGCCGTGACGGGCTCCGCGTCGTCAGCGGGGTCCTCGGCTTCTACTGCCTGTTCGCCATGGGGATCGGGCTGGCGGGCCAGTTCGACCTGACCCTGTTTGCCGTGGCCGTGGTCGTGCTGCTGGGTCGCCTGCGCCGTCGCGTGCGGGGCTCCCTCGCCGCGGGTGGTGCCTGACCCGTCAGCGGCGCCGGCAGGACCCCCACAGCCCCCGCCGGGCCTCGCGGGCGCGGCGCTCGGCGGCGCGCAGCGCGGGCAGCAGCCGGGCGCGGCCGTCGCCGCGGAAGACCTCGGCGGCGCCCTCCTCGACGAGCTGCTCGTTCACGGTCGTCGCCGCGCCGGCGACGGTCACCTCGGCCAGCCGGCGGCCGTACTGGTCGTCGCGGCCCTGGGTGGGGTCGGTGGCCAGGGCGATGGCCGCGCCCTCGGGCATGAGCCGGCGCGCGGCGGCCGCGGCGGCCGGCCCGCCGCACTCGACGGGCCGGTCCGGGGTGACGCTCTCCGGGGCGTCCACGCCCAGCAGCCTCACCCGCTCGCGCGCGCCGTCGACCACGGCGATGAGGGTGTCGCCGTCGACCACCCGATCCACCCGGGCCGGCTCGGCGCCGGGCGCGACGGCGGCCGGCCCGCCCGACGAGCCGCACCCGGCGACCAGGGCGACCGCGGCCGCGGCCAGCGTGATCCTGGTCGTGCGCACAGGCGCATGCTGACACGCGGCGCGGACGCGCCCTGGTAGGTTTGCGGCCCCTTTTCCAACCGGGAGGACGACGCCGCATGAGCGTTCGAGTGGGCATCAACGGGTTCGGCCGGATCGGCCGCAACGTCTTCCGCGCGGCGGCGTTGGGCGAGACCGACGTCGAGATCGTCGCGGTGAACGACATCACCGACACGGCGACGCTGGCCCACCTCCTCGAGTACGACTCGGTCTTCGGGCGCTATCCCGGTCACGTGCACGCCCACGACGACCACATCCACGTCGACGACGCAGAGGTGCGGGTGCTGGCCGAGCGCGACCCCGCCAACCTCCCCTGGGGCGACCTGGGCGTCGACGTCGTCGTGGAGAGCACCGGCTTCTTCACCGCGCGCGACAAGGCCGGCCTCCACCTGCAGGCCGGGGCCAAGAAGGTGCTGATCTCGGCGCCCGCCAAGGAGCCCGACATCACGATCGTGCTGGGCGTCAACGACGACCAGTACGACCCGGAGGCGCACCACATCGTCTCGAACGCCTCCTGCACGACGAACTGCCTGGCGCCGGTCGCGAAGGTGCTCGACGACACCTTCGGCGGCATCCAGCAGGGGTACATGACCACCTGCCACTCGTACACCGGCGACCAGCGCATCCTCGACGCGCCGCACAGCGACCTGCGCCGCGCCCGCTCGGCCGCACTGTCGATCATCCCCACCTCCACCGGCGCGGCGCGCGCGATCGGCGAGGTGCTGCCGCACCTGAAGGGCAGGCTCGACGGCATCGCCCTGCGCGTGCCCACCCCCGACGGCTCCGTCGTCGACCTGGTGGCCCAGGTCGGCCGCGAGACGACCGCCGAGGAGGTCAACGCCGCCTTCCTCGCCGCCGCCGAGTCGGGCCCCCTGGAGGGCATCCTCGGCTACACCGAGGACCCGATCGTCAGCCACGACGTGGTCGGCGACCCGCGCTCCTCCCTCGTGGACGCCCAGCTCACGATGGTGACGGGCAACACGGTCAAGGTGATCTCCTGGTACGACAACGAGTGGGGCTACTCGTGCCGGGTGGTCGACCTGGCGTCGAAGCTCCTGCCGGCCTAGGCACGCCGGTGGCGCGCCCGCTGGGGATCGACGACCCGGGGGTCGATTGGGCCGGGGCGCGCGTGCTCGTGCGCTCCGACCTGAACGTCCCGCTGGAGGACGGTGCG
Source organism: Thermoleophilia bacterium (assembly GCA_050181915.1). Taxonomy (GTDB): domain Bacteria; phylum Actinomycetota; class Thermoleophilia; order Miltoncostaeales; family Miltoncostaeaceae; genus JBFXCS01. Next base: position 210,791 of record JBFXCS010000001.1, read on the forward strand.
GTGACCGACGACGCGCGCATCCGCGCCTCGGTCCCGACCATCGAGCGGCTGCTCGGGGCCGGCGCCGGGGTGGCGGTGTCGTCGCACCTCGGCCGGCCCAAGGGGGCGGTCGTGCCGGAGCTCTCGCTGGCGCCCTGCGCCGCCCGGCTGGGCGAGCTGCTGGGACGCGAGGTGGAGCTGCTGCCCGACAGCGTCGGCGAGGACGTGCGGGCCCGGATCGAGGCGCTCGCACCCGGCCAGGTGGTGATGCTCGAGAACCTCCGCTTCCACCCGGAGGAGGAGAGGAACGACCCCGCCTTCGCCGAGCTGCTCGCGGCGGGCTTCACCCACTACGTGAACGACGCCTTCGGCGCCGCGCACCGCGCCCACGCCTCCACCGAGGGCGTCGCCCGGCGGCTGCCGGCGCGCGCGGGCCTGCTGCTGTCGCGCGAGGTCGAGGTGCTGGGCGGGCTGCTCTCCGATCCCCGCAGCCCCTTCGTCGCCGTCCTCGGCGGCTCGAAGGTGAGCGACAAGCTGCCGCTCATCCAGAGCCTGCTGGAGCGCTGCGACCGCGTGCTGATCGGCGGGGCGATGTGCTTCACCTTCCTCGCCGCGCAGGGCGAGTCGGTGGGCGCCTCGCTGCACGAGGACGCCGCCGGCCAGGCGATGGCCAACGAGCTGCTCGAGACGGCGGTGCGGCTGAACTGCGCGCTGCAGCTGCCGGTGGACGTGCTGGTGGCCGACCGCTTCTCGGCGGACGCCGAGCTGGAGGTCGTGCCCACCGACGACATCGCCGACGGCTGGATGGGCGTCGATATCGGCCCGCGCACCGCGGCCTCGTACCGCGAGGCGATCGCCGGGGCGCGCACCGTCTTCTGGAACGGCCCGATGGGCGCCTTCGAGATCCCGCCCTTCGCCGACGGCACCCGCGCGGTGGCCGAGGCGATGGCCGAGAGCTCCGGCGCCACGGTGGCCGGCGGGGGCGACTCGGGAGCCGCCCTGGCCCAGCTCGGCCTGGTGGACCGGCTGACCCACGTATCGACCGGCGGAGGGGCGGCCCTCGAGATGCTGGAGGGCAAGGCCCTTCCCGGCGTCGCGGCGCTGCCGAGCGCATGAGCGCCGCCCGCCGCCCGTTCGTCGCGGGCAACTGGAAGATGAACAAGACGGGCCTGGAGGCGCGGGAGTACATCGCGCACCTGCGCGCCCTGATCGGCGACCAGGGCCTGCCGGCCGACGTGGCCGCCTGCCCGCCGTTCACCGCCCTCGACATCACGGTCCGCGCGGCCTCGGGCAGCGCGATCCAGGTCTACGCCCAGGCCGTGCACGAGGCGGAGAAGGGCGCCCACACCGGCGAGGTGTCGGCCGGGATGATCGTCGCGGCGGGCGCCGACGGCGCCATCGTGGGCCACTCCGAGCGCCGCGCCGCCGGCGAGAGCGACGATCAGGTGGCGGCCCGCGTGCGCGCCGCGCTCGACGCCGGGCTCGCCGTGATCCTCTGCGTCGGCGAGTCGCTGGAGCAGCGCGAGGCGGGGGAGACCGAGACCTGGCTCGATGGCCAGGTGCGGGCCGGCCTGGCGAAGGTGGAGGCGGCCGAGGTGGCGTCGCTGGCCGTCGCCTACGAGCCCATCTGGGCGATCGGCACCGGGCGCACGGCCACCCCCGAGATCGCCCAGGAGGCCTGCGCGCACGTGCGGTCGGTCGCGGCGGAGCGCCTCGACGGCGCCGCCCTGCGGGTGCTCTACGGCGGCAGCGTCACGCCCGACAACGCGGCGTCGCTGATCGCGCAGCCCGACATCGACGGCGCGCTGGTGGGCGGGGCGAGCCTCGACCCGGAGAGCTTCGCCGCCATCGTCCGCGCCGCCCACGGCTGACGTGGCCGCCGGACCGCTCGTCCTGATCGTCATCGACGGCTTCGGCATCGCGCCGCCGGGGCCGGGCAACGCCGTGAGCCTGGCGCGCACGCCGACGCTCGACGCCCTCGCCGCCGAGTCGTCGGCGACGCGCATCGAGGCCTCCGGCCTGCCGGTGGGCCTGCCGGACGGCCAGATGGGCAACAGCGAGGTCGGGCACCTCAACCTCGGCGCCGGCCGGCGCGTGCCGCAGATGCTGGTGCGCATCGACGAGGCCATCGCGGACGGCTCGATCGGGCGGATCCCGGCCGCCGAGGAGGCGCTCGCCGCCGGGCGCGAGGCGGGCGTCCTGCACCTGGTCGGCCTCGCCGGCGGCGGCGGAGTCCACGCCCAGCAGCGCCACGCCCTGGCGCTGGTGCGCCTCGCCCGCGACGCGGGTGTCCCGCGCGTGGTGGTCCACGCGATCACCGACGGCCGCGACACCCGGCCCGACGCCGCGCTGGAGGCGGTGAGGGAGCTCGAGGCGAGCGGGGCCACCGTGGCGACGGTGGTGGGCCGCTACTGGGCGATGGACCGCGACAGGCGCTGGGAGCGCACCGCGCGCGCCTACGACGCCATGGTCCACGGCCACGGCGAGGGGCGGGCGAGCGGGGAGGAGGCCGTGCGCCTCTCGTACGACGGCGGCGTCACCGACGAGTTCATCGAGCCGGCCGTCATCGGACCGCCGTCCGAGAACCGCATCCGGCCCGGCGACCCGGTCATCTACTGGAACTTCCGCCCCGACCGGGCGCGCCAGCTCACGATGGCGTTCACCGAGCCGGAGTTCGACGGGTTCGACCGCCACGGCGGCGGGCTCGCGCGGCTCACCACCATGACCCGCTACAAGGCCGAGTTCACCGCGCCGGTGCTGTTCGAGGCGCAGGACGTGCGCCAGGGCCTGGCCGAGACGGTCAGCGCCGCCGGCCGCCGCCAGCTGCACGTGGCCGAGACCGAGAAGTACGCCCACGTCACCTTCTTCTTCAACGGGGGCCGCGAGGAGCCGTTCGAGGGCGAGCGCCGCGTGCTGGTGCCGTCGCCCCAGCACGTGCCGACCTACGACAAGGCGCCCGAGATGAGCGCCACGGGCGTCCGCGACGCGGTCGTCCAGGGGCTGGCCGAGGGCACCGACGAGCTGCTGGTGGTGAACTTCGCCAACGCCGACATGGTCGGCCACACCGGCGTCGTCGAGGCCGCGGTGCGGGGGATCGAGACCGTCGACGCCTGCATGGCCCGCATCCGCCCCGCCGTCGCGGCGGCCGGCGGCCTTTTGGCCGTCACCGCCGACCACGGCAACAGCGAGGTGATGATCGAGCCCGACGGCAGCCCCAACACGGCGCACACCAGCAACCCGGTGCCGCTGTGGATCGATCGCCCGGGCCTGGCCCTGCGCGAGGGCGGATCGCTGGGCGACATCGCGCCGACGCTGTGCGGCCTGATGGGCTGGGACCCGTCGCCCTCGATGACGGGCGTGCCGCTCATCTGAGCCCGAGGGTTGACGCGGCGGGCGGCGGGGCGCTACGGTGCCGCCCGTCCGTCGCACGACGACCGAGAGGAGGCGAGACGACATGGAGACCGTGATGCAGGCCCGGGTGGCCCGGCTGCGTTCCGTGGCCCAGTCCGTCCGTCGCGCCCCCTCGCGGAGGTCAGCCACGCGCTGACACGCCTCGGGGCGCTTCACCTGAAGGAGCCCCGAAGTGCATCAGAAGGACCCGTGGGCGGCCCTCGCGCCGCTCGGTTGGGATGACCGTCGCTCGGCCGAGCTGGCGGAGATCGAGAACGAGCCGACACCGGCGCGGGTGGCCCGCGTCGACCGCGGCGGCGCCCTGGCGCTGAGCGCCGACGGCCCCGTGCGCGTGGTCGGCGGCGACCTGGCGGCCGGCGACTGGATCGCCGTCGCCGGCGAGCGGGTCGCGGCCGTGCTGGAGCGCCGCTCGGCGATCGTCCGGCGCGCGGCCGGGCGCGCCGACGCGCGCCAGGTGATCGCGGCCAACGTCGACGTGGTGGTCGCGGCCCAGGCCGCCGACCGGCCGCTGCGGGTGCGGCGGCTGCACCGCGCCCTGGCCCTGGCCTGGGAGGGGGGCGCCGTGCCGGTCGTCGCGCTCACCAAGGCCGACCTCGGCTTCGCGCCCGAGACGGAGGCCGCCGTCTGGAGCCTGGGCGTCGACGTCGTCGAGGTGAGCGCCCTCACCGGCGGTGGCGTCGGGCGCATCGCCGAGCTGGCGCGGCCGGCGCGGACGATCGTGCTGATCGGCGAGTCCGGCGCCGGCAAGTCGAGCCTCGCGAACTCCCTGCTGGGCCGGCAGGAGCTCGCCACCGGCGCGGTCCGCGACGGCGACGCGAAGGGCCGTCACACCACCACCGCGCGCCACCTGCTGCCGCTGCCCAGCGGCGGGGCGCTCATCGACACCCCCGGCGTCCGTGAGCTGGGCCTCTGGAGCGACGAGGGGGCGGGCGTCGCGATCGCCTTCGGCGACATCGACGACCTCGCCTCCGGCTGCCGCTTCGGCGACTGCCGCCACGACGGCGAGCCCGGCTGCGCGGTGATCGCCGCCGTCCGCAGCGGCGAGCTGGCCGCCGACCGCCTCGAGAGCTACCGCGGCCTCAGCCGCGAGGTCGCCGCGATGGAGCGGCGCGCCGACGAGCGCGCCCGGCGGGCCCACGGTCGCGCCGGCGCGCGGATGGCCCGCGAGGCGAACCGCTGGAAGGGCAGGCGCTGATGCCCGTGATCCCGGGATTCCTGGCGCTGGTGCGCGACGTGCGCCTCGACGCCGTCGAGGCGCGCCGGGCGGCGCTCGATCCGCGCGCGCCGGCGCCAGGGCCGATCTCCGTACACTGTGGCGAGTCGAGGGGGGAGCGCGGAATGAGCAGGACGGGACCGCTCGCTCCGGCGGGTCGCGTGGCCGGCCGCTCCGGCGGGCGGGACGGCCGTGCCTGATCCCGCCGTGACGGCGGCCCGCGTCTACGACGCGCCCGGGCCCGGCCCGGCGCTGCGCGTGCTGGTCGACCGCCTATGGCCCCGCGGCCTGCGCCGGGAGGGCGCCCCCTTCGACGTCTGGTGCCGGGAGGTCGCGCCGTCGAACGAGCTGAGGCGGTGGTACGGGCACCGGCCCGAGGTGCGGGACGAGTTCGCCGAGCGCTATCGCGAGGAGCTGGGCGAGCCGGAACGGGCCGCCGCCCTCGATCGCCTGCGGGAGGCCGCGCAGCGGCGGCCGCTGGTGCTGCTGACGGCCACCCGCGACGTGGATGACAGCCATGCGGCGGTGCTCGCCGATGTGCTGGGAGCGGGATGAACCGGCGCGGCGGCCGTCACAGCAGGCGCATCTGGCCGCTCCCCGCCTCGGCGGGCCGCGGCGCCGCCGGAGCCCGGCCGAAGCGCGGCTCGCCGGGGCGCTCCGGTCCGCCGCAGGCGCGCACCATCTCGCGCACCCGTCGCGCGATGGAGGCCCGCTGCGCCGGGTCGCCGTACGCCCTGCGGTAGCGCCGCGCGGTCTCGTCGAGCAGGTCGGGCCGCGCCCCGGCGAGCCAGGACAGGTAGTGGTCGCGGACGCCCCGGCGCAGGTGGAGGGTGATCGGCAGCACCCACTGGGCGCCCGCCTCGACCACCGCGCCCACCACCTCGCGCAGCTGGTCGTCGCGGTCGGAGATGCCGGGGATGATCGGCGCCACGAGCACCCCGCAGGGGATGCCGGCGTCGCGTAGCCGGGCCACCGTCTCGACCCGGCGGCGCGGGTTCGGCGTGTGCGGCTCGGTGGCGCGCCAGGCCTGCTCGTCGAGGGTGCCGATCGAGAGCTGCGCGCGCACCAGGTCCCGGCGCGCCGCCTGCGCGAGCAGGTCGATGTCGCGGGCGATGAGCGTCGACTTGGTGAGGATCGAGAAGGGGTTGCGCGCCTCGACCAGCGCCTCGACGATGCCGCGCGTGAGCCGGTAGCGGCCCTCCACCGGCTGGTAGGGGTCGGTGTTCGTGCCCATCGCGATGGGCTCGCGACCCCAGCGGGGCCGGCGCAGCTCGGCGCGCAGCACCTCGACCGCGTTGACCTTCACGACGATGCGGCGGTCGAAGTCGTCGCCGATGCCGAGGCCCAGGTACTCGTGGCTGGGGCGGGCGAAGCAGTAGACGCAGCCGTGGCTGCAGCCGCGGTAGGCGTTGATGGTCCAGTGGAAGGGCATTCCCGAGGCGCCGGGCACCCGGTTGACGATGCTCTTCGCCCGCACGTGCAGCAGCTCGAGCCCGGCCAGCTCGCCGCGTCCCTCGTGGCGCTCGGCGCCGTCGAGCAGCGCCGGCCGGGCCTCGTCGGGGCCGGTGACCCGCCAGCGCAGGCGGGCGTCCCCCTCGGTCGGCGCGCGTCCCATGCCGGGGAGGGTAGCGAACATGCGTTCGATCGACGAGCCGGCCCGGCGCCGACTCCCCGCCGGCAGGGGTCGGCGCCCCCGGCGTCGGCCGGGGGCGCGGGTGGCACGGGCTACCTGCGGGTGATCCGGGCGACGATGTCGCTGTCGTTGCCGCCCCCGACGTTGACGCTCGACAGGACGCGGCCCTTCGCGCCGCGGTACCTGCCGGTGCCCAGCACGAGCGTGCCGGGGTCGCCCTCGAAGACCAGCATCGACGATGCGATGGCGATGTGGCTGACGCAGTCGGGCGGGCCGGGCTGCGCCGGGAACACGCAGCGGGCGTGTCCGCTGCCGAACGGCCTCCTGGCGTGCTTCCCGTGGTTGCCGGCGTACTCGAGCGAGACGATATCGATCGTGTCGCCGGGGGCCGGCTCGGGGTACGGGGGCCGGCCGACGACCGTGCCGTCGGCCCTGGTCATCTTCACGGAGAGGACCTTGTCGTAGACGTGCAGGGTCTCGGTCGTGCCGCCGGCCGCCCGGCCGGGGCCGCAGAGCAGCAGCACGGCGGCGAGGGCGGCGGTCCCGGCCGCGAGGGCGATGCGGATGAGGTGCTTCGCGGTGGTGGTCATGGCGCGACGCTACGAGCCCGGAGCGGGCCGTCGCATCGGGGCTGCCCTTGGACTTCCGCCGCCGTCTCTCGGTGCTAGCCCTTGGGTGCGCGCAGGTAGGTGAGCACCGCGAGCACGCGCCGGTGGTCGTCGCTGCTGGCGGTGAGGCCGAGCTTCATCAGGATCGCCCTCACGTGGGTCTCGACGGTCTTCTCGGTGAGCCACAGGCGCCGGGCGATGCCGCCGTTCGTGCGCCCCTCCGCCATCAGCGCCAGCACCTCGCGCTCGCGCGGGGAGAGGTCGTCCAGGGCCGTCCGCGCCGGTCGCGGGCCGCCTCCCAGCAGGGGCGCGACGATCTCCGGGTCGAGCGCCGAGCCGCCGGCGGCGACGCGACGCGCCGCGTCGAGGAAGTCGTCGACGTCGAGCACGCGGTCCTTCAGCAGGTAGCCGAACCCGCCGCCGGCGGCCACGAGCTGGGCGACGTGCCGCGTCTCGACGTGCTGCGACAGCACCAGCACCGCGGTCCCGGGGTGGTCGCGGCGGATCTCGGCCGCCGCGCGCAGCCCCTCGTCGTCGAATCCGGGCGGCATGCGCACGTCGACCACGGCGAGGTCCGGCGAGTGCTCCTCCACCAGGGCCAGCAGGGTCGGGGCGTCGCCGGCGGTCCCGACCACCTCGTGGCCGGCGTCCTGCAGCAGGCCCGCCATGCCCTCGCGCAGGAGGACCGTGTCCTCGGCGATCACGACGCGCACGGCAGCTCCACGCTGATCCGGGTCCCCGCGCCGGGCGGGCTGTCGATCTCGAGGCGCCGCCGAGCGCCTCCACGCGGTCGTGCATGCCGGGCAGCCCGGTCCCGGTCGACGCGGCGGCGCCGCCGACCCCGTCGTCCGCGATGACCATGCGCAGCAGCCCGTTCTCGCGCGCGGTCTCGACCCTGACGAGGCCGGCGCCGCCGTGCTTGGCCGCGTTGGTGAGCGCCTCGGAGGCGACGAAGTAGGCCGCCGCCTCCACCTCGGGCGGCGCGCGGCGCGGCGTCGCCGCCACCTCCACGGGCACGGCCGATCCGCGGGCCAGATCCGCGAGCGCGGCCGCGAGCCCCTCGTCCAGGCGCGGCGGGCGGACGCCCGCGGCGATCGTGCGCAGGTCGGCGATCGCGGCGGCGACCTCGTCCACCGCCGAGTCGAGGGCCGGCACCAGCACCCGCGCCCCGTCGGGGAGGGAGCGCTGGAGCCGTCGCAGCACGATGCCGAGCGACACGAGGCGCTGCTGGGCGCCGTCGTGCAGGTCGCGCTCGATGCGGCGCCGCTCGGCGTAGCCGGCCTGCACGATCCGGGTGCGCGACGACTCCACCTCGGCCAGCTGCAGGCGCACCTCGACGCGCAGGCGGGCCAGCTCGACCGGCAGGGCGGCCTCGGCGAGCACGGCGCGCAGCAGCTCGGGCTCCGGCTCCCGGGCGGCGTCGTGGAGCAGCAGGCCCAGGATGCGGTCCCCGCCCACCGGATGGCGGAGGCGGCCGTCGTCCGGGGGAGCGCCGACGACCCGTCCCGCCGCGTCGGCGTAGGCCCCGGTCTCGGGCAGCAGGAACAGGATCTCGGCCCGCGGGTCGTCGAGGGCGAGGGCGACGGCGTCGCCGATCCCCTCCGGCTCGGCGGTCCCGGCCCGCACCTCGTCCAGGAACTCGCGCACCCGGCGGGTCGCCTCGACGCGCCGGCGCGCGAAGCGGCGGTCGACGGCGTCCTGGACCCGGCGGCGCAGGGGGAGGAACAGCAGGGCGGCGGCGAGCGTGCCGAGCGACGCGGTGAGCTGCGAGCGGCCCACCAGCGCCCCGAACCCGAGCGCGACCGCGGCGTAGGCGCCGAGCAGCAGGGCCGTGAGGATCGCGTAGACGATGGTCCGGTTGAGGACCCGGTCGATCTCCCACAGCCCGTGGCGGGTGACGGCGATCATCACCGCGACGGCGGGCCAGACCTGGATGAACAGGAGCCCCAGTCCGTCCAGGGGCTCCGGCCACGTCCAGAGCGCCCCGATCACCGATCCCCCGCCGAGCCAGAGCGGCAGCACGACGGCGCCGTAGGCGAGCCACAGGACCTGGCGCCGCTCCTGCGGACCGGCGGCCCGATAGCGGGCGCGCAGCGCCAGCGCGGCCGCGGCGAGGGATGCCACGATGCCCGCCCAGCAGGCCCAGAACAGGGGCTCGCCGACGCTCCGGTCGAGGGTCGCGGGCAGGGGGTTCGCGAAGTCGCCGTGGTCGGTCTCGATCGGGTCCTGCTGGGTGAGCAGGAGGAAGGCCCCCGAGAAGGAGGCTACCGCGATCCACCAGGGGACGCGCCAGCGCGGCGACGGCAGGCGGCCGTCCGGGAAGCGGAACGCCAGCGCCACGGGCCAGGCGAAGAGAACCGGCCAGAGCTGCGCGACCAGCAGGGCCCATGCGCCGGCGGTCGCGCCGGCGTCGCGGCCGAGGAGGTGGCGCGCGAGCCCGTCGGCGGCCATGACGGCCGAGACCGACAGGGGCCCCGCGAGCAGGATCCACGCCACCCGGTTCCCCGGCCGGCGCAGGGCCACGAACAGGCCCACCGCCGCCGGGAGGGCCACGGCGCACAGGACGAATGCGGGGAAGCCGGGCGGGTAGGCCGCGGGCGAGTCGTCCCGCCACGCGAGCGTGTTCGCGACGGCGCCGACCGCCCAGGTCGCCGGCGTCGCGGCGAACGACAGGACGGCGACCGGACGGGCGCGGCGTGTCATCGGCGCGATCCTCCACCATCCGCCGCCGTGCGGCCACGGTGCTACCCCTGAACGATCCGAGGCGCGGGTCCGCCGAGGGGTGGCGAACACCTGTTCGATGAGGATAGGGTGTCCGGGCCGTCCAATACACGAGGTAACGCCGGCATTGGCACTTTTCCGGCCGAAATCAGATAAGACACACCCACGGATATCGGATTAGCTCGTGAAGACGCTCACTGAGATCACCACCTTCGCCGGTGGCATGCCGCCCCAGATGGTCCTCGAGCTCGGCCGCATCGAGGTGGGCCGGGGGCGCGAGGAGCTCCACCGCACCCAGGCGCCCCAGGTGCTCGAGCGCCTGGCGGTGCAGACCCGCTACGAGAGCATCACCGCCTCCAGCGCGATCGAGAACGTGATCGTGCCGCCGGAGCGGGCCCTCCACCTGGTGCGCCCCGGCGGGCCCGCGCGGGCCCGCGACCGCAGCGAGCGCGAGCTCGCCGGCTACCGGGACGCCGTCGACCACCTGGTGCGGGGCGAGGGCGGCCGGCTCGACCTCGACCGGGTGCTGCAGTTGCACCGGCTGCTGATGCGCCACGTCGACGGCGCGTCGGCGGGGCGGCTGAAGGCCGAGGACAACCTCATCGCCGACCGGCTCGCGCAGGGCGGCAGCAGTGTGGTGTTCCGCGCCGTCCCCGCGGGGCAGACCGAGCGCCAGATGTCGGTGCTGCTCGGCGCCTACGAGGCGGCCGTCGACGACGCCGTCGTCCACCCGCTGGTGCTCGTCGCCGCGCTGGTGCTGGATCTCCTGTCCATCCATCCGTTCGCCGACGGCAACGGCCGGGTGGCGCGCCTGGTCACCACCGGCGAGCTGCTGCGCCACGGGTACGGCATCGCCCGCTACGTCAGCCTGGAGCAGCGGATCTACGACACGCGCAACAGCTACTACCGGGCCCTGCGCCAGAGTCAGGCGGGCTGGCACGACGGCCGTCACGACCTGTGGCCCTGGGCCGGGTACCTCTTCAGCCTCCTGTCCGACGCGTACGACGACTTCGAGGCGCGGGTGCTCTGCTCGCGCGCGCTGCACGGCGCGACCAAGGAGGAGCACGTCCGCGACTACGCGCTCAACCACGCGCCGGAGCGGTTCAGCTTCGCCCAGGTCTCGGCGGCCCTGCCGGACATCAGCGGCCCCACCATCCGCAACGCGCTGAACCGGCTGCGCGCCGAGGGACGCCTCGCCGTCGGCCGCGGGCGCAGCGCGCGCTGGACCCGGCTGCCCGAGAAGGAGCCCGCCATTTGAGATGGCGCGGCTGGATGCCGCTCGTCACGGCCGTCCTGCTGGTCGCCGTCATCGCGGTCGGCGCGGTCGCGTCGCGGACGGGGTCCTCCGACTGCCGGTGCGGCCTCTTCCCGCAGGTGCGGGTGGCGTCCGAGGGCGACGAGCTGTGGGCGGTCTACGGCGCGGATCTGCTGCGGCTCGATCCGGCGGACGGCGAGATCGTGCGGCGGGCGCCGGTGTGCTTCCGCGGCGGCATTCGACCGACCTGTGGGCGGTCTCCGTCACGGAGGAGGGCCCGTGGGTGGCGTGGCCCGGCGGCGTTCGGCGCTACGACCGCCGGATGCACGAGCTGGCCCGCGCGCCCGTCGATCCGCAGGCCGGGAGGCCGCGGCTGCTTCGGGCCGGCGGCCACATGTGGCTGGCCGCCGGGCGCCGCCTCATGCGTCGCACGCCCGCCGTCGCCGCGACCGTTCGGACCCCGTTCCCGGTGGTGTCGGCGGTGGCGGTGGGAGGGACGATCTGGGTGGCGGGCGGGGAGCCGCACCGCGACGCGATCGCCCCGGCCCGCCTGATCGGCGTCGATGCCGGCGACGGACGGGTCGTGGCGCCTGTGCGACGGCTGCCGCGGGGCGCCACGGGCGATCTGACCGCGGCCCCCGGCGGGCGGCTGTGGGCCTCCTCCGACGAGGGCCTGCTGCTGATCGACCCGGCCCGTCCCGGGCGGGTGATCCGGCGTTCGCCGGAGGGCGGCTCGGCCGTCGCGGGGGAGGGGGCGCTCTGGACCCTCGACGGCGGCGGCGACGAGCTCGTGCGCCTGGATCCCGCCACCGGCGGGCGCACCGGCGCGCTGCGCCTGCCGCACCCCGCCCGCCTGGTGCAGACCGCCGCCGGGCTGGTGATCGTCAACCTGCGGAGCTCGTTCCTGGCGGTCGATCCGGTGACCCTCGCGATCCGCTGGACGCGGGCGGTGCCGGAAGGCTGACCGGGCGGGGTCAGTGGCCCAGCAGGGCCTTCGCGGAGGCCACCCCGATGCCGACGACCGCGCCGGCCGCCGCCAGGACCGCCGCCCTGCCGCGGCTCGCTCCGCCGGTCCGCGCGGCGCCGAAGACGGTCCCCGCGATCACCGCCGTCAGCGCTCCCGAGGCGGTCGGCACCGACGCGTCGTCGGGGACCAGGACGAGCGGGATCGTGGCCACCGCCGCCACGCCGAGGGCGGCCGTCAGCTCCGCGGCCGCCAGGGCGGCGTCCCCGCGCCGGAGCCCGTCGAGCAGTCGCGACGCCGTGTTGAAGGCGAACCAGTGCGCCAGCGCCAGGCCGGCGGCGCCGCCCCAGATCGCCGCCGCGGTGGTGCCCGCGCGCACGTCCTCGGAGGGCAGCGCCACGATCGTCGCGAGCAGCACCACCGCGACGTAGAGCGCCATCTCGACCATCTCGTGGCGCAGCTCCGGCGCGCGGTCGCGACGGTCAGGCATCGGCCGCGACGCCATGGGCGGGGCCGACCTCCACCCGCCCCGCGTAGGCCCCGTCGTCGCGGCGCAGCTCCAGCAGGAGGTGCCCGCCGTCGTGGCACCAGGCCGGCAGGTCGACCTCGATGAGGGGATCGTCGGCGAGCAGCTCGATGACCGATCCCGGCGCGGCGGCCCGCGCGGCGCGGTCGATGAGGTGGATCGGCACCGGGCACCACGTGCCCAGGGCGTCCACCACCCGGACGGGGGGATCCGTCACGGCGCCAGCGGGCTCATGCGGCGCAGCCGCTCCACGCACGAGGCGAAGGCGGCGACGGCGCGGTCGACCTCCTCGTCGGTGGTGGTGTGGCGCAGGCTGAGGAGGATCGACGACTGGGTCCACGGCGCCGAGAGCCCCATCGCCTCGAGCACCGGGGAGCCCTTGGCCGCGTAGGCGGTGCAGGCGGAGCCGGCCGCGACGGCCACCCCGTCGGCGGCGAGGGCGAGCGTGAGGCTCTCTCCCTCCACCCAGCCCGCCGACAGGTGGACGTGGCCGGGGATGCGCCCCTCCCGCGGCCCGTTGAGGCGCACGTCCGGCACGGCGAGCAGCCCCTCCAGCAGCCGCTCCTCGCGGGCGCGGATCAGCGCGAGCCGGTCGGCGGCCTCGTCGCGGGCGATCGCCGCGGCGGCGCCGAGGGCGACGATGCCCGGCACGTTCTCGGCGCCGGCCCGCTTGCCGGCCTCCTGCAGCCCCCCGGCGATGAGCGGGCGCAATCGCGCGCCGGGACGCACCCACAGGGCGCCGGTCCACGGCGGCGCCCCGATCGGGCCGCCGCCCAGCACCACCGCGTCGGCGCCCCAGGCGCGCACGTCGACCGGCACCAGGCCGGCCGTCGCGCCCGCGTCCACCACCACGCGGACGTCCGGGCGCGCGGCGCGGGCCGCGGCGATCAGGGCGGGGACGTCCTGCAGCGTGCCCACGTCCGGCTGCCCGTGGACGATCGCGACGAGGGCGGTCCGGGGGCCGACCGCCGCGGCGAGGGCGCCGGCGACGATGCGCCCCTGCGCGTCGACGCCGGCCAGGTCGAGGGCGCCCCCCTCGCGCGCCGCGGCCCGCAGCGCCGCGAGGGTGGCGGGGTGCTCGACCGCCGAGGCCGCCGCGTGGCGCCCCAGGCCGCGGTTGGCGCTCAGCAGGCCGGCGACCGCCAGGTTCCGGCTCTCCGTGGCGCCGGAGGTGAAGACCACCTCGTCCGGCCGGGCCCCGATCAGGTCCGCCACCCGCTCGCGGGCGCGCTCCACGGCGGCGGCCGGCTCCCGCGCCAGGTCGTGGAGGCTCCCGGGGCTGCCGAAGCGGGGGCCCAGGAAGGGAAGCATCTCCTCCAGCACGCGGGGGTCGAGCGGCGACGCCGACGCGTGGTCGAGGTAGGCGGCGGGCGCGCTCACCGCCCCTCGGCCAGGCGGCGCGCCAGCGACGGCGGCAGCCCGGCCTCGAGGATCGCGTTCTGGGCCCCCGCCACGTCGTATGGGGTGCGGCGGAACTCGACGACGCCCTCCTCGGGCAGGTACAGCGCCCAGGCCGCGCGCGCGTCCCCGTCGCGCGGCTGGCCCACCGAGCCCGGGTTCACCAGCCAGCGCCCCTCGGCGAGCGGCAGGCGCCCGCCGGCCGGTACGCCCGGGCTCTCCATGGCGCCGTCCGGCGTGAGGCGCCAGGCGAAGGGGATGTGCGTGTGGCCGACCATGGTGAGGGCGACGCGGCGGTCCTCCAGCGCCTCCCGCGCCTGCTCCACCGACACGACGTACTCCCACACCGGGTCGCGCGGGCTCGCGTGGAAGAGCTGCACCGGGTGCCCCGTGTCGTCGGGCTGCAGGCGCTCGAGCTTGGCGCGGCCCACGGCCCCGAGGGCGCGGCGCGTCCACACCAGCGCGTCGTAGGCCCAGGACGAGAAGACGTCGAGGGGCACGCGGCCCGCCGCGGCCAGGTCGTGGTTGCCGGCGAGGCAGCGCTCGGCGTCCCTGATCGCCACCGCCAGGCAGTGGGCGGGGTCGGCGCCGTAGCCCACCAGGTCGCCGAGGCACCACCAGCTGCGCGCCCCCGCCTCGCGCGCCGCGCGCAGCGTCGCGTCGAGCGCGTGGCGATTGCCATGGATGTCGCTGAGGATCGCGACGGGCGGCGTTCTGGTCACCTCGTGGGCGGGGGCGGCGCGGGTCCGCCGTTACGATAGTCCGGTGCGACGACGGCGGCAGACGCGCCCGCGGGGATCGACGCGGCGCGCGGCCGCCCTGGCCGTCGCGGCGGCCGCGGGGGCGGGCGGGATCGTCGCCCTCCTGCGCTGGCGGCTGTGGAGCGCGGGGGTGCCGAGCGTCGACGCCGCGCCGCTGGGGCGGTTCTTCGACCCGGACGCGCTGACCCGCAACCGCGACTACCGCCGCGGGCTGTGGATCATGGCCGGCATCGGGGTCCCCCTGGCGTCCCTGACGGCGGTGGGCGTCGCGCTGCTGGGCCCGCGCTGGCGGCCCGCCGTGGTCCGCGCCGCGCGGGCGACGCCGTGGCGGGCCGGGGCGATCACCGGCGCCGGCCTCGCCGCCGCGACCTTCGCGGTCGCCCTGCCGCTCTCCGTCGCGCGCTACGCCTGGGGCCGCGACTACGGCATCGTCACCCAGGGCGTTCCCGGCTGGGCCGTCGACGCCCTGAAGGGCCTCGGCATCCAGATCGTGCTCACCGGCCTGCTCGGGGCCGGGCTGGCCGCGCTGATCGCGCGCGCCCACCGCCTGTGGTGGGTGGGGCTCGCCGCCGCCGTCGCCGCCCTCGTCTACGCGGCCTCGCTGCTGTCCCCGCTCGTCGTGGAGCCGCTCTTCCAGCGCACCGAGCCGCTGCGCGACCCCCGCCTGTCGGCGCAGGTGCTCGACCTCGCCCGCCGGGCCGGGGTGACCGCCGACGACGTGAAGGTGAACGACGCCAGCTCCCGCACCACCGCCGCCAACGCCTACGTCTCGGGGCTCGGCGGCAGCCGCCACGTCGTCCTCTACGACACCCTGCTGCGCGACTTCCCCGAGGACCAGGTGCGCGCCGTCGTGGCGCACGAGCTGATCCACGTGGAGCGCCGCCACGTGCTGAAGGGGTCGACCTGGGGGGCGGCGCTGGGCGTCCCCGCCTGCCTGCTGATCTTCGCCGCGGTGGGCTGGCGGACCGGGTTCGCCCGACCCGGGCGCGACGCCGAGGGCTGCGACCTGGTGGTGCGCCGGGTCGCGGTCGCGGCGGCGGCCGCCACGATCGTGATGGCGGCGAGCGCGCCGCTCGGCAACTGGGTGAGCCGGGCCTACGAGCGCGAGGCCGACTGGCGCAGCATGGGCATCGCGCACGACCCCGCGGCGATGATCGGGCTGCAGCAGGGCCTGGTGGAGCGCAGCCTGAACGTGCCCGACGCGCCGCCGATCGTGCGGTTCTGGTTCGGCACCCACCCCACGCCGCTGCAGCGCATCGCGATGGCCCTGAGGTACCGGGCCGAGCACCCCTCCTGATGGGGCGTCGCGCCCCGCGCCTCCAGATCGCCTGCGTCGGGCGGCTGCGGCCCCCGTACGACGCGGTGGGCCGGCTCTACCAGGAGCGCATCGACCGCATGGCGGGCCTGAGGGTGGACGAGGTCGCCGCCGAGCCCGTCCAGCACGGCGAGCAGCGGGCCCGCGCCGCCGAGGCCGACCGTCTGCGCGCCCGGCTGCTGCCCCGCGCCCTGCGGGTGGCGCTCGACCCCGCCGCGCGGCCCCCGGCGTCGAGCGAGGCCTTCGCCGCCTGGCTGCGGCGCCGCATGGACGACCGGCCCGTCGCCTTCCTCGTCGGCGGCGCCGCCGGGCTCGACCCCGCGCTGCTGGCCGAGGCCGACGAGCGGGCGTCCCTGGGGCCGCTGACGATGCCGCACCAGCTGGCCCGGGTGGTGCTGACCGAGCAGCTCTACCGCGCGCTGTGCATCTCGTCCGGGCATCCCTACCCGCATTAGGGGCGGTCATCAGGGGCGGTCATCAGGGGGGCGGTCCGCCCCCCAGCCGCTAAGCTGCGCCGCCGTGCCCGACTCCCCCTTGCTCGCCGAGATCCGCGCCGCCCTGGCCGAGGAGGCCGAGGCGGTCGCCGGCAGCCCCCCGCCGGCCGTGCCGCTCGCCCCGCCGGCGTCGCCGGAGATGGGCGACGTGGCCAGCCCACTCGCGATGTCGCTGGCGAGGGCGGCGAAGCGACCGCCCCGGGAGATCGCCGAGGCGGTGGCGGAGCGGCTGCGGTCGCGGGGCGGGGCCGCCTGGCTGGACCGCGTCGAGGTGGCCGGGCCGGGCTTCATCAACATCACCCTGGCGCCGACGTGGTTCGCGGCCGCCGCCGCGCGCGTGGTGGCCGAGGGGGAGGCGTACGGCTCCGGCGGCGCCGACGAGCCGCTGCGGATCCTGCTCGAGTACGTGTCGGCGAACCCGACCGGGCCGCTGCACGTCGGTCACGCGCGCCAGGCGGCCTACGGCGACTCGCTGGGCCGCGTGCTGTCGTTCGCCGGGCACGCGGTGCAGCGCGAGTACTACCTCAACGACCACGGCCGCCAGATGCGGCTGTTCGGCGCCTCCGTCGCGGCGCGCTACGCGCAGCTCTTCGGAGTCGAGGCCGAGATACCCGAGGGCGGCTACCACGGCGACTACGTCATCCCGATCGCCCGCGCGGTGCGCGACGAGGCGGGCGACACGCTGATGCCCGCGGCCGCCGATCCCCCCGACGAGCTCGTGGCCTGGTTCGGCGACCGCGGCCGGGAGCTGATGCTCGCCTCGATCCGCGCCGAGCTGACCCGCTTCCGGGTGGGGCACGACAGCTTCTTCTCCGAGACGACGCTGCACGAGAACGGCGCGGTGACGCGGGGGATCGAGGCGCTGCTCGCCGCCGGCGACGCGTACGAGGCCGAGGGGGCGGTGTGGTTCCGCGCCAGCGCGTACGGCGACGAGAAGGACCGGGTGCTGGTGCGGGCCGACGGCGAGCCCACCTACCTGGCCGCGGACGTCGCCTACCACCTCGACAAGGCGTCGCGCGGCGACGACCGGCTCATCGACGTGCTCGGCGCCGACCACCACGGCTACATCGCGCGGCTGCGGGCGGTGCTGGCGGCCGGCGGCCACGACCCGGACATGCTGGAGGTCTCGATCCTCCAGCTGGTGAGCCTGCTGGAGCGCGGCGAGGCGAGGAAGATGAGCAAGCGCGCCGGGACGGTCGTCACGCTGGGCGACCTGATCGACGACATCGGCGTCGACGCCGCCCGCTTCTTCCTGGTGCAGCGCAGCCACGAGACCGCGCTCGACCTCGACCTCGACCTGGCCCGCGAGCAGAGCCAGGAGAACCCGGTCTACTACGTGCAGTACGCGCACGCCCGGGTGTGCAGCATCCTCGCCCAGATCGAGGCCGAGACGGAGCCCGCCCCGCCCGCGCAGGGGCCGCCGGCCGTCCTCGATCCGGCCGAGCGGGCGCTGGTGATGCGGCTGGCCGACTGGCCGATCGCCGCCGCCGAGGCGGCGGAGCGCCGCGCGCCCCACCGGGTGGCCGCCTACCTGGTCGACCTGGCGCGCGACTTCCACGCCTTCTACCACCGCTGCCGCGTCGTCGGAGAGCCGGCGGACGTGCGCGCCTTCCGGCTCGACTGCTGCCTCGCCACCGGCGGCGTCGTGCGCCGCGGCCTGGGGCTGCTGGGCGTGGAGGCACCCGACCGGATGTGATCCCTGGCCTTCGGCGTCGGAAGCCGACGCTCAGGGATCGGTGGTACCGTTCCCGTTCCCGTTCCCGTTCCCGTTCCCGTTCCCGTTCCCGTTCCCGTTCCCGTTCCCGTTCCCGTTCCCGTTCCCGTTCCCGTTCCGCGCGGACGTAGCTCAGTTGGCAGAGCGTCGGCTTCCCAAGCCGAAGGTCGCGGGTTCGACCCCCGTCGTCCGCTTCTAGAGAAGTCCTGCATGTATGCATATTCACGGCCGCTTCGCATTGGATGAGTGCGGAGCCGGAGCGTTTCGACGCGCGTCAAGCCGGTGCGGGGATGCCACGGACGGTGCGGGAAGGGATGCGTCGCCTCGGTTGATCGACCGCAGAGGCACCGAAGGTCGTCACTGTCCTCGGTCGTTAGCGAGCGCAGTGCCCCGCCTGGGGAGCCAGCTCGCCGTTGCTTGTCTGGCCGACCGCAACAGGGAACGGCGGTTCCGCTACCCGGGCAGGAGCGCTCGCCGGACCGTCAGTGCCTGTCGGGATCCTCTATGTCCTGAGCGCCGGGATTCCCCGGCATGACCTGCCCCGGGAGCTGGTTTCTGCTCGGGTGACCTGCTGGCCGCGTCTGGAGTAGTGGCAGCAGGCGGTCTGGGAGCGGCTGAACCATCTGCTGTTGAGTGGCACTCCCAGGAGAGCTGCGGACCAGCGGCCACGCATCCGGACCTCCCGGCGAAGTGGGATTCGAAACCCAACCATCGCTCGGGAGGCCCGGATCGAACGATCAGCCGATGCGCAGGTGCGTGGTCAGCGCATCAGGTGGGAAAACAACCGTCACTTGCTGGATTCCGTGGGCGTCTGGTCCCAGTGGATGTGCATCTCGAACTCGAAGGTGCCGAGCGCTGGGGCTCCCGGCTTATTGATGTCGTACTCGTCCCAGGTTCCGGTTCGGCCCGCGAACTCTCCCGACCCTCCGACGATCACCCCGCGACCGTTCCCCCCCGGCGCAGGCCCCGTGGTCGTGTCCGTGACGACAGAGCCATCCGGACGCGTGAACGTCCGGAGGTCCGGAGACCCGGTGTTGTCATTCGAGTTGAGCCACAGGACCCCGCGACCCGGGATGCTGACGATCCAGTCGCTCGTGTGGGTGTTGTTCGTCCCCGTATTCCCCCACGACGGGAGCATTTCCATCTCGACTCCAAAGCCGATTGGCGTGTCACTGGAGTCCCGGAGCACGAACGGGAAGATCCCGCCCTGAGGGACGGGCAACGCCTGGAGATCTGGGGGCCAACTTGTCAGCCCGAAGAGCGACCCGCCTGAGAGGGCGAAGATATCGGAGCCCTCCCCAAACACCGCCCCGGCGGTCGGGTGGGCATTTGTCGCCCCCGCAGGGGTGCCGTGGGAGTAGAAGACCTCTTCGCTCGTCTTGGGGGGCGAGGGCAGAGCCAGAACTGACGATGAGAGGTACTTCGCGCCGTGCGGGTACCCGTAGGGGTAGGACCCCGGGCATCCGCCAGCGGTGCATCGTGCATGGTTGCGCTTGCTGTCGGGCTTGTTCGTGGCGAGAGCACCAGTCACCGCCGTGAGAATGAGCGCGGCGGCGCATCCGACCACGACAAGGGCGATGACCGCACGGACACGGTCACCACCGGTCAGATACTTGCGAAGGGCGCCTGGGCCTCTAGGGCCCGAACGGTCCTCATTACTAGGCAAGTCTCACCTCCTGCGTTCCGGGAACGCGTTGGCTGTAGCCAGAGACGCGCCGTGGGACGGCGCGGAGGTGCCCCTTCCCAGGACCGACGAGCCTCTGCGGACGCCGCCGAAGCGACCTCGATGGCCGAACCTAAGAGCGGGTCGCGCGCGCCCGCATCCGTCAAATTGACGGGTTCCGCAGTTCGTCCTATCTGCAGGGCGAACCCGTGATTGACGCGGCGGTTAAGGCCACGGTTACATACCTTGCATGTCGTGGGGGCAGCAGGGAATACCCGACCCTGTCGGGCAACTGCTCGACGAGGGGCGACGGGGCAGGGGCGGGGCGCTCCTGGTGCGCGGCGACCGCGGCGCGGGCAAGACACGGCTCCTCGCCCAGGTCGCGCAGATGGCAGGCGGGATGCGGGTCGTCCAGGCTGCCGGCGGCCGCTCCGAGCGCAGCGTCCCCTACGCAGGACTCCATCAGCTGCTCAACCCCCTTCGGGCGGAGATCGGCGAGATCGCCCAGCCGCAGGCCGAGATCCTCTTGAACGCGTTGGACTTGAGGGGAAGACCCGGACCTGGGCACGGCCCGCTTGCCATCGCGGTCCTCACTCTGCTCGAGGACCTCGCCTCGCGGTGTCCCCTGACCTGCCTGATCGACGACTTCCACTGGTTCGATTCGGAGTCCGCGGACGTGATCCAGTTCGTCGCCCGTCGGGTCGGCGGAAACCCGATCAGCATGATCCTCTGTGTCGCCCAGGACGGCGACCCGCTTGACGATCACGGTCTTCACGAGATCGAGATCGAACCGCTGCGGTCGGAGGAGGTGCATGCGCTCGTGTTCGAGCTGAGTGGGCGCACCGCCTCGCCCATCGTGTCCGATCTCCTTCACTACTGGAGCGGCGGCAACCCCTTGCTGCTCGTGGAGATGGTGGGCCAGCTCAGCCAAGAGCAGCTGTCGAGTATCGACCTGCTCCCCGAGGTCCCTCCCGTCAGTCCGGCGGTGGCACGCTCGTTGCCGCTCCAGGCGCTCGATCAGCTTCCCGACGACACCCGGGCGCTGCTGCTGCTCGCCGCGGCCAATCGAGGCGGGCTGGAGGACGTCGTCCGTGCGGGACAGTCGATGAAGATCGGCCCGGAGGCGTTCGAGCCGGCCGAGGAGATCGGGCTGGTCTCCCTCTCTGGCAGAACCGTCCGGTTCCAACCTCCGACCGTCGCGGCCGCCCTCTACGCCGCGGCGTCATCAGGCGCCCGCCGCGATGCGCACATGGCCCTCGCGGGGTGCACCCTGGACGCCGAGCAGAGGGTGTGGCACCTGTGCGCCGCAGCCGTCGGCCCCGACGAGGTCACGGCTGTCGCCGCCGAGATGGCGGCGGGCCGATGCACGGGAACGCCGCGTGCGCTCTGGTTCCAGGTCCGGTCGGCCGAGCTCAGCGAGACCCCGAGGGAGCGGGTCGGGCGACTCGTGATCGCCGGGCGGATGGCGTGGGCCCTCGGCGATACGCGGGGGTCCCAGAGCATCCTGGAGCGCGCCGCAAGGATTGCCGCCGATGTCGGTGCGCGTGCCTCTATCGCCCTCCTGCTGGGCCGCATCAAGACGCGTGCGGGCCATGCGAGAGCCGCCTACAACCTGCTCCTGTCGACGGCGAAGAATCTCACCCCACTCGCGCCGTCCCTTGCGATGAACCTCTTCGCGGGCGCGCACGAGACGGCCCTCGTGATGGGTAGCCCCATGCTTGCCGCGCCCAAATCTGCGCTGACCTCTGGCGCACTGGTCCTCGAGAGCGGCTACGCCGACCACATGCCCTTGCCGTGGGCACCGCACCTGATCGAGGCAAAGGAGCAGGGGCTCATGCTCGAGGCGCGTGAGGTCGAGGCGGTCAACACCGGGTTCTCGGCGTTCTTCCGCGTGATGAGTCAGGGCGACCTCTGCTCGGTGGAGGTTCTCGACGGCATGCGCCGATGCGCTGCGCTCCTTCGGAGAATGGAGCACAGGGGCGAGCTCCCGTTGATGCTCAGCAGCATGGCGTTCGTCGAATACCAGTGGGGCCTTATGGCCGAGGCGAGACGTAATGCCACCGAGGCGCGGGCGCGCGCTGTGGAGACGGGCCAGGAGTTCGCCAACGCACTGAGCATGGCGACCCTCGGGTTCGTCGCCGCTGCGGAGGGCAAGGAGGAGGAGCTCACCACCCTGGCGTGCGAGGCGAGGGCCTTCGACGTGCATGGCGAGGAGGCGCTCAGCCTCGCTTTGAAGAACATCGGGTGGGCGCAGGGACACTCACATCTTGCGGCAGGACGGATGTCGGAGGCGTTCGAGCGACTCTACGATCTGGGGACCGCCCAGCGAATCCCAACCCACCACGCCCTCTGGAGTGCGCCTGACCTGATCGAAGCCGCCGTGCACTGCCGCCGCATGGATGTGGCGCGCGAGGCCCTGTGCCGGTACGCCGTCTGGGTCGAGACCGCGCGGCTGCCCTGGATGCGGGCCCTGCTCGCCCGAGCCCGCGCGCTCATCTCGGACGGGCCCTTGACGGAGGACTTCTTTCGCCAGTCGCTGGTCCTGCATCCGGGGGCGTCGCTTCCCATCGAGCGGGCGCGCACCCGTCTCCTATTGGGGGAGCACTTGCGGCGCGTGCGGCGCGTCGGCGAGGCGCGCAAGGAGTTGACGGCGGCGCAGGGTATGTTCGAGGAGCTAAACGCGGGTGCGTGGGCGGCGCGGGCGGCGGTCGGCCTCAAGGCAAGCGGCGCGGGGCGGCGCAAGCAGGGTCAGCCTGTCGCGGCGGTCGTCCTCACGGCGCGCGAGCGCCAGATCGCCGAGCTGGCGGCGGGCGGTGACTCCAACCGGGTGATCGCCGAGCGTCTTTTCATCAGCTCGCGCACCGTCGCCTACCACCTTCAGATCATCTACCGAAAGCTCGGCGTCCGGTCACGTGCAGCCCTCGGAGGCGCGCTCACGCGGGTCAGTTCCGATGCGAACATGCCGCAGCTGGCAGAAGCGTCGACCTGAGGCGACCCCTCGGCGCGCGGGATCGATCGACAACGACCCGGGAGACCCCTGTCGCGGCCCGGGGCGGTGACACCGGCGGGGCGCGACGGCGCAGGCGCCTGCTGATCGACGGCCCGAGCGGGTACGGCCGTTCGACGGATGCCCTCCGAATGAGACGAGATTAACCTCCGGCGCCTCAGCCGTGCTCGAAGGAGCCCATGCGCGCGCGATCTGCGCGTCAGTTGGAGGTTGTGTGTCGGAGCGGTTGAAGGACACCTGGTCAAGCCTTACGGGACGATGCGGCCCATCCCCATCGCGCCGGTGAGGAGCGGGACGTTGGTGAGGTAGTCGCGTTCTTCGCCTCGGATGCCGCTCTCTGGGCGGTGATACCTGTCGACGGGGCCCGGTGGTGAAGAACCAGGTCACGCACGACGAGAACGATCTCCGACGGATTCGGCGCAGCGGTGAGGCGCGCCAGGGACCTGGCCAAGGCAGAACTCGCGGCCGCCGGGGCTCGCTGACGCAGGGGGCGTCGCGCCGGCGCGGTCGGCGATGAATGAGATAGAGGGAGACGTCGTAGTGGACGCGCGGACGACGGATGAGGAGACGGGTACCCGGCTGACTCTGGCGGTCCTGTCGATTGCGTGCATCGCCTACGTCCTCCAGCAGACCCTAGTAGTGCCGGCCTTGCCGCACTTCAAGGAGGATCTCGGCACGAGCGCCACATGGGCGGCCTGGATCTTCACCGGCTTCCTTCTGACATCGGCCGTGTCGACCACCCCGCTTGGGAAGCTAGGCGACACGTACGGCAAGCGGCGCATCCTCGCGGCGTGTCTGGGCATCTTCGTGGTCGGAACGGTCGTCGCCGCCCTCAGCACCTCGATCACCGTGCTCATACTCGCGCGCTGCATCCAGGGGGCGGCCGGTGCGGTCTTCCCGCTCGCCTTTGGGATCGTGCGCGACGAGTTCCCGGCTCACAGGGTGGGGCCTGCCCTGGGCTTCCTGTCGGCCACCTTCGGCGTCGGCGGCGCTCTTGGGCTCGTGCTATCCGGTGTGATTCTCGACGCGTTCAGCTGGCACTGGCTCTTCTGGCTGGGCGCCGTACCCAGCGTCGTCGCCTTGCTGCTTGTCCTCAAGCTCGTTCCCGAATCCCCAGTGCGAACGCCCTCCCGATTCGACACGTGGGGCGTCCTGACCCTCACCCTGGGCCTAGGTGCGTTTCTGCTCGCTCTCAGCGAGGGCGCTGACTGGGGCTGGCTGAGCCCCGCCACCGTGGGTCTGCTCGTCGCCAGCGTGGTCGTCCTGGCCTTCTGGGTGCAGGTGGAGCGTCGCGTGGCCGAACCGATGATGCCGATGACGGTCATGTGGCGGCCGGCGGTGCTGTGGACCAATGTGCTGGCACTGGTCGCCGGCTTCTCGCTCTACTCGACGTACTTGCTGGTCCCGACCCTCGTGCAGCTGGGCCACGGCCTGCCGCCCGATGTGGCTGGGCGGCTCGACGCCGGTCTTTCCGCGAGCGTCGTGGTCGCGGGCCTCTATCTCCTCCCGGCCAGCCTCGCGATGCTGATCGTCGGACCCGTCGGAGGGCTCCTCGAGCCCCGGGTCGGGGCACGGATCCTCACCATGGCAGGCCTTCTCGGCATCGGCGTGGCGGCGCTCGTCCTCGCCGTGGCGCACGACAGGTCCTGGACGATCATCGTCGGCACCGCCCTGCTCGGCGCGGGCATCGGCCTCACCCTCTCGATGTTGGCCAAGCTGGTGGTCGACGCGGTGGAGCCTTCCGTGACCGGCGTCGTGATGGGGATCAACACCGTCGTGCGGACCATCGGCGGGACGTTCCGGAGGGGGGGGGGGGGGGGGGGCACCTCACCCCGGCGTTCCTCACCGTCTTCACCGTGGCCGGCACGGAGGGCCTGCCCGCCGACTCGGCATTCACCCTCACGTTCCTGATCGCCGGCGTCGCGTCGATCCTCGGGCTCGCGGCGGTGATCCCGATTCCTCGCCAGACGATCTGCGCCGAGGTCTCCGGTGCCGGGCCCGCCGAGGTTTCGAGGGGCGCGTCGAACGCCTGAAGGGCGGTCCGAGCACTGGCCGCGGACATGTGTCGTGTGCCCGCCGGAGGTCGACCCGCGTTGTCTCTCCCTGGGGCGGGGTTCCGGACCGTGATCCGGGCCGGCGGCAAAATGGCGTCGATAGCGAGCTGAGCGGCCCCGCCCCTCGTCGTCTGATCATACGATCGCAGGGACCCAGTTACCTGGTCGTTCTACGGATGCAGCGACTTTCGGGGTCGAAATAGCTTCACCCCCACATTTGGCCGAGTGCCCGCAGAGGACCGGAAATCCGGGCCGAACAAGGGGGGAGAAAAGCTATGTCGTTCCCCGATGGGGAAGGGCGTCGCACGAGACGTCCGAAAGCGATGCTCGGGATCGCGCTGGCTCTCGCGCTTGCGCTGATCCTGACGCTGGCAGCCTGCGGAGGCGACGATTCCGACGGAAGTGGCGCGGCGAGCGACGGCGGCTCGTCGGCCAAGGGTACGCCCATCAAGATCGGCAATGTCGGTAGTTACAGCGGTCCCGTGTCGTCGAGTCTGCTCCCCCTGAAGCTCGGGACGGAGCTGTGGGTCAAGGTCGTCAACGACGCCGGGGGCATCAACGGCCACCCCATCGAGCTGATCACTGCAGATGACGGCGCCGACGCAGCCAAAGGCCTCACAGCCGTCCGGAAGCTAGTCGAGCAGGACAAAGTCGTGGCGATTGTCGGTCACGGAAGCGCCGTCGAGGCGTCTTGGGGCAAGTACGTCGAGGAGAAGGGCATCCCCGTCATCGGTGGATCGCCGACCAGCGTGTCGTTCATTACATCACCGATGTTCTTTCCGTCAGCGACTACGCTCGTCCCGCTGTACTACGGGACGCTTGCGCTGGCGAAGCAGAACGGGCCGAAGTTCGCGTTCCTCTATTGCGTCGAGGGTGTTCCCTGTAAGACCGCGGCGGAGTTCTCCAAGGACATCGGTAACCAGATCGGCGTTCAGACAGTCTTGAGCACCGCCATCAGCGCCAGTCAGCCCGATTTCACAGCTGTCTGCCAGGCCGTCAAGCAATCCGGCGCGCAGTCCTACGAGGTCGGTCACGCCTCCGCCGTGCTCATCAAAGTGTCGGATGCCTGCCACGCACAGGGCGTCGACGCGAAGATCATCGCGGTCAGCAACACACCAAGCTCGGACTTCCTTAAGAGTCCGGGGTCGAACGGTGCCCTCATTGCGGAGAACAACGCACCGTTCTTTGTCGACTCGACGCCGGCCACCAAGGAATATCGCGACGCGATTGCCAAGTATCAGCCCGACTGGGACAACGCCGAGGACACCGCTGGCGCCAGTTACGGCTGGATCGCGGGAAAGCTGTTCGAGGCCGCCGTCAAGGCGTCCGGATCAGACACCGTCACCACGGAGTCGGTTCTCAACGGTCTGTACTCGCTTCCGGCCGGTGAGACCCTCGGAGGTCTCGCGCCGCCGCTGACCTTCACGAAGGGTAAGCCGGCGAAGGCCAACTGTTACTTCGTCTACGGCATCGAGGACGGGAAGTACACCCTACCTCAGGGCATCAAGACCTCGTGTGCGCCAGACGACATCGTGACGCAGATCCTGAGGGACTACTTCGACGTGGAATAGCGGTCCGCATCTGCAGCCGGTGCGCCTCGGGCGCACCGGCTGCAAGACGGACGCTTCGCCTATGAGGGGCGCCGCACGTCTGCCCCCCGCGTTCGGTGTGAGAGCAGGACGAGATAAGGGGACGAGACAATCGACCTACTGCCGTTCATCATCGGTGGGCTTGTCGCGGGATCGGTCTACGGGCTCGCTGGCGTCGGTCTGGTTCTGACCTACAAGACGTCGGGCATCTTCAATTTCGCGCACGGCTCATTGGCGACCGTCGCCGCCTTTTCTTTCTACTCACTGTACATCCAAAGTGGCATGCCGTGGCCCCTCGCGGCCGCGATCGTCGTGCTCGTCATCGGTCCGGTGATGGGACTGATAATGGAGCTCGTCACGCGGCCGTTGACCAATGCGGCACTCGTGCTGCAGGTGGTGGCGACGCTCGGCGTGCTCTTGATCGTCCAGGCCTGCGTCCTCATCATCTACGGCGCCGTTGAGACCCGCGTCGTGCCGCAGTACCTCTCGACCAGCAGCTTCAATATCAGCGACACGCCGGTCACCGCTAGTAGCGTGATCGTCTTTCTGCTCACCTTGGGACTGACTGTCGCGCTTTACGTGTACTTCAGGCTGGCGCGGACAGGGGTTGCCATGCGGGCGGTCGTAGACAACTCTGATTTGCTTGCGCTGTCGGGGACCAATCCGATCCGAGTGAGGCGGCAGGCGTGGATGATCGGCGCCACGTTTGCGGCGCTGTCGGGGGTCCTCATCGCGCCGCTACTGTCGCAGCTCGACAGTACGACCATTACCTTCCTCGTGGTCACGAGCTTCGGGGCCGCGGCGATCGGCCAATTCACGAACCTCCCGCTGACTTACGTGGGCGGCCTCATCATCGGGTTGGCAGGCTCTATCGCCACGAAGTACTTCACAGACGGCATCCTCGCGGCGCTGCCGGCCGCGCTGCCATTCGTCGTGCTGTTCCTCGTGCTCCTGTTCTCGCCGCGCGCGCGCCTTGCGACGCGGGCGAAGCTCGTGGGACGCAGCGCCGGTTCGGCGTGGAAGGCTCCGCTGTCAGTCCAGGTGGGCGGTGGGATCGCCGTCTTCGTACTGCTGTGCTTCGTCCCGCAATTCGCCGGTATCCACTTGGCCGACTGGACGGCCTTCATGGCGAACGTGATTCTCTTCCTGTCGCTGGGACTGTTGGTAAGGACCTCGGGCCAGGTGTCGCTCGCGCAGCTGGCCTTCGCCGCGATCGGCGTTGCGGCCTTTTCGCACCTCGCCGTCGATCACGGCGTGCCCTGGTTTCTGGCACTGCTCCTAAGCGGTCTGATCGCCGTGCCGATCGGCGCCGTGCTGGCGATTCCGGCCATCAGGTTGTCGGGTCTGTACCTCGCGCTGGCGACCCTGGGCTTCGGGATCGTGCTGCAGTACATGTTCTACGACCAGGACTTCATGTTCGGTGTGCTCGGCCTGGGGCTCGATGTCCCGCGGCCGAAGCTCGCGGGCCTGGACTTCACCAGCGACGAAGGCTTCTACTATCTCGTGCTGGTGCTGGCGCTCATCACCACGCTCGTTCTCGTGGCGTTGAACCGCGGCCGGCTGGGGAGACTGCTGAAGGGACTGTCCGCGAGTCCGACGGCGCTATCGACGAGCGGCACCGCCGTGAATGTCACCCTGGTGCTCGTGTTCTGCATCTCGGCGTTCCTGGCCGCCATCGGGGGCGCGGTTGCGGGAGGAGTTCCGCAGATCGTCACCGCCGACAGCTACGTCCCCATGCTGTCGATCACCTATTTCGCGGTGCTCGTGATCAGCGTCGGAGGCGAACCGTGGTACGCGTTGCTTGCCGCGGTGGGTATCAACCTGATCCCGTCATACATCGAGGGTGGCGAGGTGAACTACTACCTCACACTGCTCTTCGGAGTCTTCTCCATCCTGTACGCCCTCACGCCGGACGAGCAGCGCGGTGTCCCGCGCCCGATCCGGAGGGCAGTCGACCGCGTGTTCCGGCGTGGTGAGGCCGCGGCGGAGGTCGTCGGAGGGCAGGTCGCGCTCGCAGGGGCTCCGAACGGCGTCGCCACGGCGCAGAACGGCCTCCGCGAGGCAGGCGAGGGGCGAGCATCGCGCGATGTCGCCCGTGCGGCCGACAAAGGTCAGTCGGAGGCGGTCGGAGGCGTCAGCGCGGAGGGGCTGCGTGTCCAGTTCGGCGGGCTCGTCGCCGTGAACGACGTGTCACTACAGGCCGCCGCCGGTCGCATCACGGGCCTGATCGGACCGAACGGCGCCGGCAAGACCACCACGTTCAACGCAATATCAGGCCTCGTGCGTCCAACCGCGGGCAAGGTGATCCTCGGCGGCGAGACCGTCAGCGGCCGCGGGCCCTCATCACGCGCCAGGCTAGGCCTCGGGCGCACCTTCCAGCAGATGGAGCTGTTCGACCAGCTGAGCGTCTACGAGAACGTGGCGATCGGCCGGGAGGGCGGCTACGCCGGAGTCAATCCCCTGAGCCATGTCGCGGCCTCCCGCGCGCAGGCGCGGGTGACTCGCGAGGCCACCCTCGATGCCCTTGCCCTCTGCGAACTCGAGGTCATCGCCGATGCCACCGTGGGCTCGCTGTCCACGGGACAGAGGCGGCTGGTCGAGTTGGCGCGCTGTCTGGCCGGGCCGTTCCACACGCTGTTGCTCGATGAGCCGTCCTCGGGTCTGGATCGGCGCGAGACCACCCAGTTCGGGCGGATCCTCCAGCGCGTGGTGCGCGAGAGGGGCGTGGGGATCCTGCTTGTCGAGCACGATATGGCGCTGGTGACGAGCGTATGCGACTACGTCTATGTCCTCGACTTCGGCCGCCTGATCTTCTCTGGGACGCCGTCGGAGGTCATGGCGTCGTCCGTGGTCCGTGCCGCCTATCTCGGTAACGAGGAGAACAAGGCGATCGCGGCTCTGTCCGACGAGGAGGGAGCATGACTGCCACCGTGGAGACGCCTCCGACACTTGCGATCAATAACGTCACGGCCGGCTATGGCCGGACGGTCGTGCTGCGAGACGTCAGCATCGAGGTCCACCCGGGCAGCGTCGTGGCGCTGCTCGGCCCGAACGGGGCGGGCAAGACGACGACTCTCCGCGTGGCGTCCGGACTTCTCCGCCCCCGCGAGGGGACGGTCTCGATCAAGAAGGCCGACGTCACGCGCAAGCCGCCTCATGAGATCGCGCGGGCCGGGCTTTGCCTGATCCCCGAGGGGCGCGGCATCTTCCGGTCTCTCACCGTCGCCGAGAACCTTCGTCTGCAACTGCCCCCGTGGGCATCCAAGACGGCCAGTTACGACCGGGCTCTCGAGGCCTTCCCCGTGCTCGCGGAACGTCTTCACCAGCAGGCGGGGAGCCTGTCGGGAGGCCAGCAGCAGATGGTCGCCCTCGCGCGCGCCTACGTATCCTCGCCGAGCGTGGTGCTGCTCGACGAGGTCTCCATGGGCCTCGCACCGGCTCTCGTCGACGAGATCTTCGTCGCCTTGAGGACGCTCGCCGCCTCCGGGACGGCCCTGCTCCTGGTGGAGCAGTACGTGAACCTCGCTCTGGACATCGCGGATCACGTCGTCCTCTTGGAGAAGGGATCCGTGGCCTTCTCCGGCTCTCCGTCCGACCTCAGTGAGGATGCGCTCTTGCGTCACTACCTCGGAACCGAGGCGGAGATGGGAACGGGGGAGCCGAGCTGAGCGGTTCGGCGGTCGCGGCCGGCGGCGCTGACCACCGTCGGAGACGGGCTTTCAGCGGATGGGATCGCGCGTCCCTCCGTGTTCCCGACCTAGACATGAGGGCTCCTCCTCACCGGGGAGCCGAGAAAGATGAAAGGGGATCGATGTGGCAGAGGTAGTACTCGTTGCGACCATGAAGGGCAAGGACGGCCGCGGTGAGGCCATCGAGCAGGCCTTCGAGGCCGCGATCGAGGGCAGTCACTCCGAGGCGGGATGCACCTACTACGCCCTGCATCGCGACAAGGGTGCCCCGGACACGGTGGTGCTGGTAGAGGTCTGGGCTAGCGAGGAGGCTTTCGCCTCCCATATGGAAGAGCCCTGGACCCAGGCGCTGATGACGAACCTCGAAGGCCTGTTGGATGAGCCTCCGGCGGCGGTCTTCCTCGAGCCGCGCGTACACGGTGATGCGTCGAAGGGGCGGCTCGCCACCGTATAATCCCGAACAGCCCGGCGGCCCCGAGTAGGGTCGGGGCCGCCGGGCTGTTCATCCTCTCCGCCGATTCCACACACCTGCCGCCCGAAGGAAGTGTCTGCCGTCTTGCGTCACCGGCGTCATGCCGAGGACGCAAGACGGAGACTGCGGGCGTCGGCGATGTCAGCCCTTCGAGGCCGCCAGTTCGGCCTTGGCCAGGTCCCTGGCGCGCATCACTGCTGCGCCGAACCCGTCGGGATCGTTCTCATCGTGCGTGACCTGGTTCTTCACCACCAGGCCCCCGTCGACAGGCATCACCACGCCGGTGACCCAGCGAGCGGCATCCGAGGCGAAGAACGCGACTGCCTCACCGATGTCCCGCCCCTCACCGGCGATGGGGATGGGCTGCATCGTCTCGTAGTGCTCGACCAAGTGCGGGATCATCGCATCGCCCACCTCGACCGGCTCGCCGAGCATGTTGCCGATGATCGAGGTGAGGATGAAGCCGGGGATGATGACGTTCACCCGGATGTGATGGGGGGCGAGTTCCTCGGCGAGTAGCCGTGTGAAGTTCAGGACCCCCGCCTTCATCGTTCCGTACGCGGTGCCATTGCCGTAAGTGAGCACCGCGGTGCCCGACGAGTTGTTGATGATCGAGCCCTTGCCTCGTTTTTTCATCAGCGGCACGGCCTCCCGGCAGGCGAGCACCGTGCTCCTGAGAAGAAGGGCATTCATGTAGTCCCAGTCTTCGGCGGTCATCTCCTCGATGAGAAGGCCCTTACCCGCGGCGCCGGCATTGTTGTACATCACGTCGAGGCCGCCGAAGGTCTTCTCTGAGAAGGCGATCGCTTCGATGATGTCCTTCTCTTTGGTGACGTCGCATCTCACGAACCTCACCTGACCGGGGAAGCGCTCCTCGAGTGCGGCGCCTTTCTCCTCTTGGATGTCCGCCACGACGACCTGCGCGCCCTGCTCGACGAAGACCTCGACGGTGCCGAGCCCCATACCCGAGCAGCCGCCGCTGATCCACGCGACTTTACCCTTCAACCGCTCCGACATATACGACCTCCAGTCCGCGGTGCACAGATATCGCGAAGACCGGTTTCCGCGGACGGGTAACGGATCTCGCGAGCGGGGATCCCCGCTCGATCAGGCTAGGTTCCATCGGCGTGGCGGGCATCCGTCGAATGACCGGTGGATAGCCGAGCATTGATCGGCTTTGGGCACGCCGGTGAGCTGATCGGGCGGCGCCACGGGTGATCGTAAGGTTGATACTGGATGCCAATGCTGCATCGAGGAACAGTGCACCAGCTTGCTCATAGGTGATCAACGCCGCGGCCTGGAGCCCGGGGCCGCTGATGCGTGAGGTGCTGAGCAAGTGGCCGCGTATTCATGCTTTCCGCGTGACCGCGATCCTGCAGGCTCATGGCTATTCGGGCTCCGAGCGGGTAGTGCGTCGGCGCCTGACCGGCCTGCGGTTTGCCGGCCGTACGGTCCGCGCAGTGCACCGGCTACACGTGATCCGTCTCGGGAGCCTCCACCAGGTCACGCCGCACCGCTCGCGGCCTTACTCGGCAGAGTCGAGGTATGGGGCCGTTGCGCTTCGCCTCCGCCCGGAACAGCTCGACATGCTCTCGGCAGAGCTCGACGGTCGAGCCCAGGGTGTCGCGCGTGATGAAGGATGCGCGACGGCCACATCGTCGTGAGGGCTGGGTGTCGACGTCGGCCAGGCATGGGTAGAAACCCGCCGTGGCGGGGAGCCGTCTCATCTCGTCGGGGCCGTTCACCAAGATCAGCCGAACGCTCCCTTGCATCACGCGAGCCGCGGTGAAGGTCTGGAAGGGAGGGCCTCCGGGCGTTTGGGGCGGCAGGTGGCGGCTATCGGGACGAACGCCGCGGCTCCTCCTCGTAGATGGTCCCGGGAGCATCTCCGCAGGGGGAGCCGCGGCCCCGCCGGCGGTCCTGGGGCAGCCGCCGACGACCATTCGCAGCGTGAAAGCACGTCGGTCCTTCCGCACGGTGTCGGGGGGCGTGACAGAGGGTCCTCCTCGTGCACTCGATCTTCCGACGGACTCTCTGGTCGACCAGGCTAGGTACGGCGACCGTCACGGGCATCTGCAGATCGACCGGGGGATACCCGCGGTCGGAATCTGCAGACGGCGTGTGGGCTGACGGCCCTCGGTCCGCGGTGACTGATCCGGGCGATCGCTTCGACCAGCAATGCGACCGATGCGTCGCCCCCACGCGGCGACCTAGCGTTCCTCTTGCCTGGGGACCGGATGAACGGACACTCGATCCGTAGCCGTCCCCTGGGGCTTTCGAAACGGATTCAGCGGATTCCTCTGGCACCGGGAATGACGTGAGTGGCGATGGCCAGAGGGATTGAGCGCCGCTGGTCACGGTTCCCGGTCGACGGGCGGCGACGATACGAGAGGTGACGTGGGATGGCGCAGAAAACAACGGTGACCCAGGGCGGTGGCAACATCGACAGCGGCCGGCGCGCGGCTATGGCGAAGACAGGGACGACTCCCAGGAAGGTGAACACCGGCGGTCTTCATGATCGGCTCAACCGGATCTCGCACTGGGACCTCAACGTCTCTGACGCAGATCGTTCACGGAAGTGGTACGAAAAGCACACGGAGCTGAAGGTGGTCTGCGAGACATCGAGCCACCAGGACTTCCCGAGTTTGGGCATCACGGACGGGCGCTTCCGGGGCTGGCTCCTGAAGGATCCGCATCAGGCGGGCGGATTCCCGATGATTCACCTCGTCGAATGGATCGATCCCGCGCCGGTCGGTCAGCCCTATCTGTCTCAGGCGAACGTGGGTTGGTATCGCCTCTGCCCAGGGGTGCGGGACGTTGCGAAGGCCCGCAAGAAGCTCGAGGCAGACGGTTTTCAGCCCTTCGCGCCGACGACCGACACGATGGCCGCATTCCATCCGGACATCCCGGCGATTCCGTACAAGGTCTTCGGCGTGCATGACCCCGACGGCATCACTCTGGAGTACGTCGAGTTTGACAATCCGCAGGTGCCGGTCCTGATCGCCAACAACACCGCAGACTGTGACGCACACATCGGTTTCTACCTCGATGTGCTCGGCCTGGACTTCCTCCAGGGAACGCAGACCGCCGGCACCGTTCCGAACGTGTACAGCCCGCTTGGCGGCGATACGGAGCTGACGGGCGCATTCCTTGGGATGCGAGGTGAGACGCGAACCTTCTTCGACTGGCTCCAGTGGACCGAGTCGGTTGAGTATCCCACTCCTTATCAGGAGCCGACGCATCTCGGGATCATGCGGTGCACGCTGGAGGTCGACGACCTCGACCGCTCGTACGACGCCCTGCTCGATGCGGTTGGAGGGAAGGGCGAGAAGATCTCCCTCAGCGAGCCCGAGGTGTGGGACTTTGGTCCGGGATTCGGTGCCCATCGCGTCATCAACCTCACCGATTTCGAGGGCACCAGGTTCCAGCTGATCGAGCAACAGGAGTCGCCGTTCGCGGGGCTCCATCCCCTCGGTGACCCGTTCCCCGAGACCCGCAAGGGCACGCGGAAGAGGTCGAGGAGCAAGAAGGCGTCGAAGTGACGGTGCCGGGGCCGGCTGTGGTGGCCGGCCCCCCGTCGCTCCGGAGATCCGATGACCACTTGCTCCGGCCGCACGATCCACTGAGCGATCGTCCAGCGAGTACGGGACCCTCCTGATGCGCCAGGGGCCGCTCGCCGGTCGCTATCCCGCGGTGGCCGCGATGGTCATGGCGGCGCTGATCCCCTTCCTCGCCCTGTCCGCGGCGGTCGGGCCCGTGACCCCGATCATCGCCCGCGACCTCCACACGAGCATGCAGGCGATGGCCATCGGCGTCGGACTGGCGAACGCCGCCTATGCCGTCGGCACGGTGCTGGCGGTGCAGTTCTCGCAACTGCTCCCCCAACGGAGGGTCCTGCTGGTCTACGCGTTCGTGCTGGTGGTCGGATCGGTGCTCACCACGACCGCCCGGGATGTCGTCATGTACAGCGTGGGCCAGATCCTGGCCGGCCTGTGCACCAGCCTCATGCTGATCGCAGCCGTGCCACCCCTGTCACTCGGGTTCCCGGCCAGCAAGCTCCGCATCACCGGGATGATCATGAACATGTGCATCTTCGGGGCCGTGGCGCTCGGACCGACCATCGGCGGGCTGCAGGCCGAGGCCGACGCGTGGCGGCCGCTGTTCTGGACCGTCTCCGGCATCGCCCTGTTGGCGCTGGTGCTGGCGTTGTTGACTTTCGAGGACGCTCCACCCGCCGACCCGTCCGCGCCGGTCGACACGCCGGCGCTTCTGCTGGCGACGGTCGGCTGCGTCGCCGCGTTCTTCGGCTCCTCGCAGCTGCTCACGCACCGCTTCCTCAGCCCGGTATCGATCATCCCGCTGGTGGCGGGCCTGCTTACGATCATCGGGCTGGTCGTCTATCAGTACCGGGCGCGCAATCCGCTGCTGACGATCCGCGAGCTGCTGGGCAGCTCGATCCCGATCGCCGGCATTATCGTGGCCCTGTTCGCGGCGGCGGCCTCGGTATCGGCCACCGCGCTGACGGCGAGCGCGCTGGCCGAGGACTACGGGCCGCTACACCTCGGGTTGCTCTATCTCCCCGAGGCGGGCGGGGCCGTCATCACGGCCATTGCGCTGGGCGTGGTCCTCGACACTCGCTTCCTGCATCACCTACCGCTGGTTGGAATGGGCTTTCTCGCGGCGGGGATCGCGGTATTCCTCATCCGAGTGCCGTCCACTCAGCCTCTCGCGCTCGTCGCTTCGTTCCTCACCGGTATCGGGCTGGGTGCGACCGTCGCGCCGGCGCTGTTCGTGGCCGGTTTCTCGTTACGGGCCCTGAACCTCCAGCGGGTGTTCGCCATTGTTGAGCTGTTTCGGGCCGTAGCGGCTTTCATGATCGCGCCGATCTTCGCCCACCTCGCGGCCTCGGTCGGGGATACCCTGGCCGACGGAGTGCGCATCGCCCTGTGGATCGGGCTCGGTCTCGCCCTCGTCGGAGCGGTTCTGGCCGTGGCGACGTATGCCTTCAGCGGTGCGCGGCCTCAGACGCCCGACATCGACGGGTTCGTCTCCGGCCGCACGGCCGCATGGTCTTCGCCGCCGCTGCTTGCGAAGCTCCGCCGAACGGCGGTGCCCGCGGAGGTCGCCACCGAGGGAGTGGACTAGATGCCGTCTGCCGGTCCCGTTCTGCTCGCCTACGACGGCTCGGAGCTTGCCGCGTTCGCCATCGAGCGCGCGGGTCGTGAGCTTGCCCCGGGACGAGAGGCGATCGTCGTCTGCGTATGGCATCCCGTCGACGTCGGTTTCACCCCCGTGGACGGCAGGCTCCTGCGCGCGGCGGTGGCCGACGAAGTGTGGGAGGCCGCGGCCGAGACCGCCTCACGCGGGGCCTCGCTCGCCGTCGCGGCCGGCTTCCGTGCGCGCGGCGTGGCGGTTGAGGCGTCGCCGACCTGGCAGGGGATTGTCGAGGCGGCAGCCCGCAGTGGGGCGAGCCTGATCGTGTTCGGCTCCCACCAGCGAAGCGGGCTTCTGGGGCATCTGACGGGCAGCGTGACCTCCGCCACCATGACCCACTCCGACGCGGCGATCCTGGTGGTGCATCGCCCGTCCTGACTCGGGGCGTCATGTGGGCCGCACGACGGTGTAAGGGTGCCCGTTCTGGCGAAGCGCAACATGCGTCGAGACGACCCATGCGCGCCGGTCAAAGCAGATACTCGAGCCGCGGTACAGCCGTCACTTTGACCGATGCATGCGCGGGTACCCGGTCGTAGCGTGAAGACGGTTATCGGCGAGTTTCGCCGTGACGGCGGGGAGGGTGGAGGGCAACTCGGCTGCGGACGTAATCGTTGGCGGGTCGCGTTTGATCCTCCTGCTCGCGCTACCGAGGCCGGATGACGACAGAGGGAGCTATGCACAATGGGTCAGCTTGATTTCAAGGGACGCGTCGCGATCGTGACCGGGTCGGGCTCGGGCATGGGCCGCGAGCATGCGATTGCGCTCGCGGCCAGGGGCGCCAGGGTCGTGGTCAACGACGTAGCAGCTGAACGGGCAGCCGAGACCGTGATGAAGATCACCGAGACAGGCGGTGAGGCGGTCGCCAACGACAGCGACGTGACCGTCGACTCCGCCAGGCTCGTGGCGACTGCGATCGAGCGCTTCGGGCGACTTGACATCCTTACCAACAATGCCGGGATCGTGCGGTTCGGAACCTTCTGGGAGCAGGATCCCGATGAGTGGTGGACCGTCTTCAACACGCATCTTCGAGGCACAGTTGAGACAACCCGGTACGCGATGCCGTATCTCATCAAGTCCGGCAGCGGCCGCGTGATCAACATCTCATCGAGCGCGACACTGGGCTCCCCGAAATCGTCCGCGTACTGCGCCGGCAAGGCGGCGATCTACGGGTTCAGCAACTCGCTCGCCATGGAGGCGGCGGCGGTCGGCGTGCAGGTCATTGCGGTCATGCCGTCGGCCTGGACCCCGATGACCGAGTTCGCGTTCGACGACCCCGCGGTGCGCCAGGTGATGAAGGACAAGTTGCCGGCACGGGCGGTGGGCGCCTTTCTGACCTGGCTCGCCCATCAGGACACCACCGTGTCGGGCGGGTGCGTGCAGACCAGCGGCGACTCGGCCTGCCAGACGGCCTTCGCCGTGCGGCCGAGAATCAGGGCGGCATCGATGACGCCGGAGGCGTGGGCGGATGAGGCCGAGCGCCTGAGGAGCCCCGGCGACGACTGGACGCCGCTGTGGTCCACGGGCGACTCGTTCCGGGCCGAGCTCGTCTTCGCCGATTCCTCACTCGAGACTGTGCTCCCCGCGGACCCGATCGCCTCCCAGATCCGGTGACGCCCGGGGGTCGCCCTCGCTCGCTGATGCGGCGGCTCAGCCGGAATCCGGGACGCGTCTGTCCATGAGGGGGGCGACCGCAGATCGATGCGGGCGCCCCTCTCTTAAGGCGCCGCTGCTTTGCGGGAGCGATGCCCATGGCGGGCTCGCGCTGCGCGCTTAACGCTGTCCGCGGAGGTGCGGCGTTCACGGCCAGATCGGGAGCAGGCGGATGCCGGGCGATTAACCATCCGGTAATTCAACCGATGCCCGAGCACGCGATTCGACCTAAACATCCGGGTATCCGTTGAAAGCATGAGGAGGATTACATGAGCCCGGACGCCGCACCGTATGACGTGCGACTCCTCTTCCATCCGACCAATGTGGTGAGGGATCGCGCCGAGATGGCACGCTTCCTGAAGCGAGTGTTCAACGCGAACGGTCGGAACCAGGGGGAGTTGCTCGCCGAGTTCGACCTCGACGCGAGCTACCCACCTGACTACTCCCTCTACACGTGGATCGCCGAGGTCTGGATCGACTCGATCCAGCCAGAGCTTTATGTGCTCGAGGGTCAGCCTCTGCCGGAAGGCGCGCTCGACCAGCGGCTCGTTGAGTTCGGCTGGTACATCGACGGGATCGACGAGCTCCAGAAGGCTCTGACCACGCACGGCATACGGTCGGTCGACCAGAATAACCGGCCCGTTCCTCCCGACGAGGCTCCCGCATCTGCCGGCGCGCCGGACATCAAGCTGATGTGGACGGATCCCGCAACCACCGGGCTCTCGTACGAGTTGATCGAGTGGCCGCGCGAGCGAGATGCCGAGTTCGCCCGGCTCGCCGACGCGCGATTCGATCCGTCTTGGACGCTGCCGCCGATCTCGGCGGAAGACCCCCTCGGCATCGAGCGCTGCTCGCACCACACCATCCTCACGCGCGATGTCCCGCGGGCCTTGAACTTGGTTGTGGACGTCCTCGGCGGCTCCGTGGTGCGGACCGCAGACAACCCCCTGCTCGGCACGCGCAGCACCTACGTCTGGCTGAAGGACGCGCTCCTCGAGTACGCGGAGCCCGTCGAGACGGGGAGCCCGGCGGCCACTGAGCTCGACGGGACGACGACGCCGTCGCTCCTCGGTATGCCCCAGGAGGACCGCTACCACCTCATCGCATGGAAGGTTCGTGATCTCGACGCGGTTGCCGCGCACCTCGCCGCTCAGGGCGTGGGCGTCGAGGGCCGCGACGACCACACGATCGTGACCGACCCGGCTGACTGCCTCGGCGTGCGCTGGGGCTTCACTGACTCCTTGGTGACGGGTGACCCGCGCCGGGGCGACTGACCCACCGGCCCGTCTCCACAGGCGGACGCTGTCAGAGACTTCGTCGACGGCCGGTCGCGCCGACACAAAGCCAACGAGGTGAAAGCATGGGTGATCGTGTCAAGGACAAGGTGTCGTGGATCAGCGGCGGCTGCTCCGGCATGGGGCTCTCCTCCGTGGAGCTCTTCGTCGACGAGGGCGCGAAGGTGGTCGTCGCGGACATCCAAGACCAGAAGGGCGCAGTGCTCGAGAAGCGTTATCCAGGCCGGGTCCGATACGTGAACTGTGACGTCACGAGCGAGGAGGCGGTCGCCGCCGCGGTTCAGGTCGCGGCGGACGAGTTCGGCCGGCTCGACATCATGTTCAACAACGCGGGCGCCCCTGGGGTCATGACCCCGATCGACGAGTTCACCGTCGAGGCCTGGGACGCCCATTTC
The DNA here is from genome assembly GCA_050181915.1 of Thermoleophilia bacterium. Classification (GTDB taxonomy): domain Bacteria; phylum Actinomycetota; class Thermoleophilia; order Miltoncostaeales; family Miltoncostaeaceae; genus JBFXCS01. Next base: position 249,811 of record JBFXCS010000001.1, read on the forward strand.
GCTCTGCTCACGCGGAGCACCATGCTCGGCATGAAGTACGGCGTGCGCCTCATGAAGGCTCAGGGTGGCGGTGGTTCCATCGTCAACAACGCGTCCGGTGCCGCGGTCGGGTACCACGGCCCCGGTTCGACCGGCTACGGGGCTGCGAAGGCCGCCGTGCTGCAGATGTCAAAGCTTCTTGCCACGGAACTCGGGCCGTACAATATCCGCGTCAACGTGATCATCCCGGGCTGGACCATGACCTCGATCATGGGGGTGAACTTCGGTGTGCCCCGGGAGGTCTCGGACAAGATGGCCGAGTACCTGGAGGAGGGGTTCAAGACGCTCCAGCCGCTGCCGATCGCAGGCTGGCCACGTTATCTCGCCGAGGCAGTCCTATGGCTAGGCTCGGACCACGCCGCATGGATCACCGGCGTGGCCCTTCCCGTTGACGGCGGCCTCGTCGTGAAGGATCAGGCCGACCCGCGCCTGGGGGAGATCTTCCAGCAGGCGCTCGAGCGGGCGCAGGCCTCGGCCGCCGCTTGAGCCTGAGCGATCCCCGGCCGGTAGCGGGGATCGCTCAGGCGCTGGCCCCAGCGGTGAGTGGCCGGGGTTCCTCCCGGCCACTCACCGCCTACTTTTCGACCTCCGCAACGCCCTTCGGCAGCACGGCGTCAAGCGACTCGTCGGCGAAGACCAGCTCGGCCCGAAAGGAGTCGCTCGTCGATCGGAACGGGGTCCAGCTATCGCCGTCGCGCATAAGATCGCCCGCGGCCTGCGCCCAGTTCTCGGGCGTGCTTTCCGGCACTCTCAGCCTTGGCAGCACGGCGAACGCGGTGCGGCCCGCCGAGTTGCCGCTCGTTTGGAAGCACTCGCCACTGACCTTCGTATCCTGATGGGCCAGCCACGTGACGAAGGCGGCAACCGCGCTCGCCGGCATCGTCTCACGCATCGCGCGACGGACCTCCGGGTGGTCGAACGACCCGTCTGTCATCGGAGTCCATGCGGACGGCTGCACGCACGTGACCTGCACCCCGACTGCCTTGCCCTCGATCGCCAGCGCGTTGGAGAAGCCCCACATCGCCGCCTTCCCGGCGCTGTAGGACGAAACGTTCACAGCACCGAGCATGCCACTCGACGAGATGTTCACCACCCGGCCGGTGCCGGATGCCATCAGATGGGGCCACGCGTTCCGCGTCGTCTCGACAGTCCCACGAATGTGGGTGTCGAAGACGTTCCACCACTCGTCAGGGGCATGCTCCCAGAAGCGGCCGAACCTGACGATGCCCGCGTTATTGATCAGGATGTCGATGCCCCCAAAGGCGTCGACCGCGGTCTGCACTAGGTCGGCTGAGGCGTTGATGATGTCGCTGTCGTTCGCGACCGCCTCACCACCTGCGTCGGTGATCGCTCTCGCCACCTCGGCCGCTCGATCCGACGCGAGATCGTTCACGACGACTCGGGCGCCGCGCGATGCGAGCGTAGTCGCGTGCTCACGTCCCATCCCCGAGCCCGCGCCCGTGACGACGGCGACCCGTCCCTTGAAATCAAGCTGAGCCATTGTCTATCTCCTGTGATTCTCGGCGGCCGGCGAACAGGGGTCGGTAGCAACCCGTCGGTCGACCCTCGATAGTCGGATCCCGAGCTGTTGGTGAAGTGCAGCCCCACCGCCCGAGCTGGGTAGTCGTGGCCTGACCCGGCAGAGGCGGGGGTATGAGCCCGCTCCGTCGTCCCGCTTCACGGAACATCTGGGCGTGCTCGCCGCAGAGTTCAATCACGACGACATCCGTGTCTCGGGTGAGGAAGAGGGCACGGCAAGGCATCGCCGGGAGGACGGCCGACTCTGTCGGCGAGGCGCGACGAGCCGTCGGTCTGGATACCGAACGAAGTGAGGAACGATGAATCCGTCATCTGCGCCTCCGCCAACTCTCTTCTGGAGGCAACATTGCGGCCCGGCGTTCAGGGTGGCATCCGCAGAATTGCTGGCAGTTCTGTCTCCCCGAATCCGCCGACTGAAAGGCTCCTGTAGGCCCTCGGGGGTCGCCGGCACTCAAGGTGCAATTGGTTTTATGGCGACAGAAGCGGACGACGGATCCGACTGGCAGAGCGACGGATGCGCCTGCGTATGAACTGCACTTACCGTCCTCCCGCAGCACGGTGAACGGCATCCGAGGGGGGCCTCATCCGAGGTCTGGTGCATATATGTCGCCTCGAGGCGGAGTTTGCCAACATGGCGAGACAGCGACGCGCGGTCCTACATGGACCTCACGAAGGACGACATTCTCGGCACCGGCCATGGCGGGCCTCATCGCGTACGTCGTCAGGATCGAGGCCAGGGCGTCCTCTCGGACATAGACCTCGACGTAGTCGAGTGCGATGACGTCGCGCCATGGCGCTGGGCGGCGATGCGCCTCCGAGGACGAGCCGGCTGTCGTCGGCAAGGCGCTTGAGCACGCCCGCATGCGCGGTGAGGCGATGCAGTGCGGCGCGTCCGGCGAGGGGCGCCCGGGACGGGATGCGTCCGGCGGAAGCGAGCGCCCTTACGCGGCGCGAGCTGAGGCGCAGCCGGCGCGCCGCCTCGCGAACGGAGACCTCCATGCCTCAGTGGTCCGGCCCGCTCGGCCAGTCTGGACCACATAAGGCTGAAGTCGAGGGTAAGAGAAGGCCACTGGGAAACGTGCGCGCCATGAGGTCATCGCCCGGCTGTCACACGCCGGGCCCCACGCCCGTCATGGAGGTGACAGGTCCGGACAGGGAGGGAGCGTCATGGCAACGCAGACGAGGATCGCCGTCGCGGGCGCGACGGGGCGGGTGGGGCGGCACATCGCGCGCATCCTGTGGGATCGCGGCCACGAGGTCGTGGCGATCTCACGGTCGGCGGGGGTGGACGTGGTGACCGGTGCGGGGCTCGACGAGGCGCTGCGCGGGGTCGGCCTCGTGATCGACGCGTCCACGGGGGCGTCGCCCGACCAGGCCGAGGAGACCGCCTTCTTCACGGCGTCGGCCCGCAACCTGCAGGCCGCGGCCGAGCGCGCCGGGGCGAGGCGGATGATCGTGCTGTCGATCATCGGCATCGACGACTTCACCGGCGGCTACAACGCTGCCAAGAAGGTCCACGAGCGCGAGGTGCTCGCCGGGCCGGTGCCCGTGCAGATCGTCCGCGCCGCGCAGTTCCACGAGCTGGTCGAGGCGATGGTCGGGTGGGGGACGCAGGGCGACGTCACCCACGTCCCGCGCATGCGCACCCAGCCGGCGGCCGCCGCGGCGGTGGCCGAGGTGGTCGCCGATCTCGTCGCCGACGACGACCCGGCCTCGGCCGGACCGGGCGCGCCGGTGGTCGAGGTCGCCGGGCCGCGCGAGGAGAGCATGGTCGCGCTGGCCGAGCGGTTCGTCGCGGCGCGCGGGCTGCCGCTCCGCGTGGAGGGCGTCGGCGACCCCTCGGACCACGACAGCGCGCTCTACCAGGAGGGCGCCGTGCTGCCGAGCCCGGGGGCGGTGCTCGTCGGCCCGACCTTCGACGAGTGGCTGGCCGCGGGGGCCTGAACGCCGCGGAGCCCGGTCGGCGCACGTGGGCGCCATCCTCGACGCCGTGACCGGGGACGACGACCCTGCTCAGCGGACGGGGCGCCGACGGGCAGGGCGCCGACGCCTACCGCAACGAGGCCTGGCTGCAGATGGAGTGGCGGCCGCGCGGCGTCCGGCTCCCCGCTCAGGGGGCCCGCAGGCTCAGCGGGAGCGGGCCGGTCTCGATCTGGGCCGCGAGCGTCCGCGCCTCGATCTCCGATCGGAGGGAGACGAGCGCGCTCCCCGAGCCGAGGCCGGCCGGGTACTCGCGGTAGTCGACGTCGGCGCGGCTGACGATCCGGCCGTCGACCGCGATCGTGATCGACTGGGCCCGCCCCGCGATGTTCCCGTCCTGGGCGACCTCGCGGGTGATCGCGGCGAAGGCGCTGCCGCCGTCGGCGGTGAAGGTCAGGCTTAGCATCGTCTCCTCGCCGCCGGCGGCGCCCGGCTCGGTCACGGCCGTCGCCGACGCGACGCCGGCGTTGGTGACCGGTGCGCGGTAGCTCCTCCACGACGCCGTGGGGGCGATCACGAGCCGGCCGGGGGCGATCAGCGCGGGCAGGACGTCGCGATCGGCCTCGTCCAGGGAGAGCGAGAGGGCGCGCTCGCCCTCCCGCCGGACGGAGAGGTCGACGTCGAGCGCCGCCGCGCGGTCCTCGATCGCCGCGATCGTGCGGGCGACGGCCGCGTCGGCGACCGGCCCGCCGCCGGGGGCGGACATGGTCACCGGCACGCCGATCGAACCGTCGGCGCCGCGGGTCGCGAGCACCAGCACGACCACGAGGGCGGCGACGGCGGCGACGCCGCAGGCGGCGGCGACGGCGCCGGCCCAGCGGGCGGTGCGGCGACGGCCCGGCGGGTCGGGCTCCGCGGCCGTGATCTCGTCGAGCAGCCGGCGGCCCCAGTCGGTGCCGGCGACGCGGGTCCGCTCGACGGGCGGCGCGGGGTCGAGGCGCGCCAGGGCGTCCAGGTGGTCGATCACGATCCCTCCTGTCGCGGCGTGTCGGACGGGGCGGCGGCCGTGGAGGCCGGCCCATGGCCCTCGATGCGGCGGGCGAGGCGCTCGCGGGCGCGGTGCAGGCGGGTGGTGAAGGCGCTGGCGCTGCAGCCCACGACGCGGGCGGCCTCACGGGGCTCGAGGCCGTCCCAGGCGACCAGGGCGAGGGTCTGGCGGTCGCGGCGCGAGAGCTCCCGGAAGGCCTGCCGCACGGCCTCCGCCTCGCCCGCCCGCTCCGCCGGATCCGGCACGGGCTCCTGGGCCAGGCCGGCGAGCCGCTGCCACAGGGCGCGCCGGCGGCCCTCGCCGCGGCGCTGGTTGGCCAGGACCCTGCGGCATACGCCCAGCAGCCAGGGGAGCGCGTCGGCGGGGACCTCGTCGAAGCGCCTCCAGGCGATCGCGAAGGTCTCGGCCAGCGCGTCCCGGGCGCCCTCCTCGCCGGCGCGGCGGCGGGCGTATCGGAAGACGGCGTCGGCGCAGTCTTCCCAGATCCCCTCGAATGTGCGGCGGCGGTCGATGGCTGCTCCTCTTTGAGAGCACCTAACAGGATGAGGCTCGCGGCCGTCGGCTCGCTGCAAACCGTCGCATTCCCGCGTCCTCGGTCGGGGCGATACCACTGTGGGTATCGCACCCTCCCTGCGTCCTCGGACTGCTCGGTTTTCGCGGCCGAACGACCACGCGTCATCCTGTTACGCGCTCTTACAGGGGCAGTGTCCGCCCGCCCGCGATCGTCACGCCGGCTCGTATCCCGTCGGCAGGTCGACCCGCTCGCCGGCGGCGCCCATCACGCGGCGCACGGCGTAGTCGACCCACAGGGCGACCTGGGGGTCGTCCCAGTAGCCGGTGTGCCCGCCGGGCCCGACCACGCACACGTCGCGCAGCTCCAGCCCGCCCGCCACGTCGCCGCCGGGGTGCCGCCACACGCGGCCCTGGTGCAGGGTGTCCTCGTCGCGGGGATCGTTGAAGACGGCCCGGCCGATCGGGTCGCGGGCCCGGTAGGCGTTGATCCAGCCGTGGGTGAGGAAGCCGAGGCGCTCGCGCATGGTGTCCGGGTCGTCGCCGGGCACCCAGAGCGCCTCGTACTCGCCGGGCAGGCGCACGTTGTACATGTGGCGCAGCGGGCAGGCGCAGGTCACCAGGGCGGTGGCGGGAGCCGGGCGCGGCTCGTCCCACGGGCGCACGCCCCACGGCCGGGAGCCGGGCGGGCCCGGCTCGGGGTCGCGCCGGTGCTCGTCGCCGAAGAGCACGGCGGCCGAGAGGGCCGTCCCCTGGCTGTGCGCTACCACCACGACGGCGTCGTAGTGGCCGCGGCGGATGGTGCGGAGGATGGCGCGGTAGCGGCCGACGATGCGGGTGCGGATGCCGCCGCCGTGGTCGATGCGCAGGTAGGTGGCGATGTCGTAGATCGGATCGATGACCTTGCGCGCCCCGTTCAGCGCGCCGCCGATGCTCGCCGAGGGCCGGCGCGGGTCGATCGGGGCGAGCCGCCCCACCACGAGCAGCGCGACGGTGACGCCGCCGAACACGGCGAACAGCGTGCCGCGGGCCGAATCCCACACGCTGCCGCTGGTGAGGTCGCGGATGAGGGGAGTGGCGGAGCCCACGCCCGTCCAGCACAGCCACGCGCCGAAGGATCCCGCCATCGCCAGCACCAGCAGGAACCACGACGTCCCCTGGTGCGACCCCCAGCGCGATACGCGGGCGATCGCGCGGCCCTGGCGCACCGGCCTGCCGGCGGGGCCGGGGTGGGCGCGACGCACCAGCAGGGCGGTGACGCCCAGCGTGACGCCCATGGCGACCAGGACGAGCAGGATGCCCAGGAATGCGCCCGCGAAGGGGAAGATCACGGCGGTGAACAGGTGCTGGGCCCACTGCACCGGCGTGGCGCCCGCCGCCCGCTCCAGATCGCGCGCCACCCGCGCCGAGGCGTCGGCGCGCTGGGTCAGGTCGTCGGCCGCCCGGCCGCCGGCGATCGGGTCGAGGGTGCCGTCGATCGCCCGCGTCCGGGTGGCGGAGGCCTCGTCGCGCAGCCGCGACGCGTCGTCCGTCTCGGCGGCGATGGCGCGCGCCGCATCCGGCCAGGCGTCGCCGGACGGCCCGCAGTCGTCGCCGGGGACCCACGACGACAGCCGGTCGAGGCAGCGCAGCTGCGGGGCGTCCGCGCCCCAGCGCGCGCTGTCGGCGCTCTGGAAGGCGACGCCGGCGATGCCGGCGAACAGGAGCGCCCCGACCATGGCGACCACGAGCGGGCTGATGGTCGTCGTGAGCACCCCCGTCACCCAGGCGCGCGGATCGAGGCGCCGCCGCCGCGACAGGGACGAGAGGGCCAGCAGCACCAGCGTCACCACGATCACGGTGAGCGCCGCCAGCCAGGCGCCGCGCAGCCCCACGGCGACCACCCACAGCAGCGTGTGGGCGGTCGCCATCCGCACCGCGCCGGTCTCGGCGTACTGCCAGGCGCCCACTCCCACCACGGCCGCGAGCATCGCCACCGCCCACCAGCGCGGGTCGAGCAGCCGGCTCCAGCCGTCGCCGCCGTAGGCCCAGCCGCCCTCCCGGATGCCCCGGCCCAGGCGCAGCACCAACAGCGCGCCCGCGACCCCCACCACCAGCACCACCAGCCAGTCGGGCAGCGCCAGCCACCGCACCACCACCAGCCAGAACGCCACCGCCACGACGGCGGTGACCAGCGTGAGCGGCACCACGATCGCCGCGGTGATCCACGAGGCGGCCTCGGCGCACCAGCGCGCCGGCCCCGCCAGGCCGTCGCCCACGTCGGCCGGGCGGCGGCGCAGCTGCCCCTGGATCGCCTCCAGTCCCACCGTGGCGAGCTGCAGCCCGAACCCGAAGAGGCTGATCACGAAGGCCATCAGGCCGGTGGGGAAGCTCGACAGGTCCGACCAGCGCATCTCGTGGAGGTCGATGCGGTGGCGGTCGCCCTCGCGGTCGAGGAACAGCGTGCGCCGGTGCACCTCGTGGCGGCCCTGCCCGTGCACGTGGACGTCGAGGGTCTCGGCCGGGCCCCACTCGTAGGCCGGCAGGCGGCCGGTGAGGCTCTTCGCCAGCGACGTCGCCGTCTGGGACGGCTCCTCCTCGCCGACCCCCGGCACGAGCACCAGCGCGATGCGGGCGGGCCGCCCGTCGTCCGGCGTCGTGTCGTCCCACTCGTCGCTCATCGCGGCGGCAGGCTACAGCGACCCGGTTTCGCCGCGATTACGGGACGATCTCGACCGGCGTGCCGGGCTGGGCCAGCCGGTACAGCCGGGTGATCGCGGGATTCGAGATCCGGATGCACCCGTGGCTCACGGCGCGCCCCAGCACCGAGGTGGTGGGGGAGCCGTGGATGGCCACCAGGCCGTTGCCGCCCATGAAGGTCTTGAGCACGTTGCTGTAGGCGGTGAGCGTCAGGATGTACCGCCCCAGCGACCGGCGGTTCGCCGCGGACGAGGGCACCAGATCCTGGACGGCGAACAGGCCGGTGGGGGTGGGCGTGCCGCTGGTGCCGACCGCGGCCCGGAAGCCGGCCACCGGCAGGCCGCCCCGGTACAGCTCCACCCGGCGGGCGCCCACGAGCACGCGGATGCGGACGTCGGTGGTGGCGAGGCTCACCTCGTCGACGGGCACCCAGCCCATGGAGCCGTTCGGCCGGCCCGGCAGCCGCACCGGCACCCAGCTCGCGCCGGTGACCGGGTCGACCTCCGGCGGGGCGAGGACCAGCAGCTTCTGGGGACGGCGCCAGAAGGCCGTGTAGTGCTGCAGGCGCGCCCGCACGGAGGCCGTCTCGCGCGGCGCCGAGCGGGCCAGGGTGGGCCCCAGGATGCGCGCGGTCCAGGCCAGCTCCGCGGTGGGCGCGACGGGCGTCGCGGCGGCGGGGGCCGCCGGCGAGACCGGTCCGGTGAATGCCTGGGAGGCCGCGGGAGCGGCCAGCAGCAGCGCCGCCGCGGCGGCGAGCGCCGCGCGGCGCCGGTGGGTACGACGAAGCACGGCGGCGACTACACAGGACGGGACGGGGTCCGTCAACGTGGACCGGCGTTCTCGCCAAGTTCGGGAGGCATACGTCACCCGACCCTTACACCTTCATCACGACCCGCCGGTGCCCGGATGGCGCGGGCTCAGCCGCCCCTCAGGCAGTCGGCCCGCGTGTAGGTGACGTTCGGGTCCCACATGATCCACTCGTCCACGCCCCGGGCGGCGGCCGCCTCGACCTGGGCGCAGACCTCCTTCTCGCCGTACGGGACCCGCAGCGAGAAGTCCTGCAGCCAGGGCACGATGCGCGCGCCGCTGCCCTGCATGAGCTCCTCGAACTTCTCGATGGAGTCGTTGATGATCGGGCCGGGCTCGCTCTCGGGATCGGGCACGCCGAACGCGCCGGCACCCCAGTGGGACGGGTAGATGAGCGGGGCGACGTAGTCGACGGTCCGGGCGATGCGCCGCACGTCCTGCGACACCGACTTCGGGTCGAAGGCGGCGATGCCGAACAGCGAGGCGCCCAGGAAGGCGCCGGTGGGGTCGAGCTCGGCCCGGGCCTGCACCAGGAACGACACGATCGATGCCTGGGCGCTGCCCTTCAGGGTGGGGAAGCGCATCGTCTCGAGGGGACCGTCCGGCCGGCGCACGTAGTCGTAGAGGATGTCGTCCACCCCGCCCTTGGCGGCCTCGACGGCGATGTCGATGTTGTACGCGCGCACCACCGGGTTCGCGAAGTTGGTGAACCCGCCGTACCCGGCGTACGGCTGCCCGTCGGGCGTCTGGATCACCTGGTTGCGGTTGCGGTGATCCCAGGCGTAGCGGGCCAGCACGGGATCGCGGAAGGCGACCAGGCGGCCGATGACCCGGCCGCCGAGCTCGTGGATCTCGCGGGTGGCCTCGGCCAGGTCGTACTCGGGCCGGACCGCGCCGATCCGTCGCGCCAGGGCGTTGGTCGAGTTGAACCCGACGATGCCGCTCTCGTCCTTCAGGTCCAGCTCGATCGTGTTGATCTCGCCGGTGCGCAGCATGTCGAGCACCGGCTCGCGCAGCGAGTCGGTGGCCCACGAGATGGCGGTCATGTGGACGGCGCGGGTGGGCATGATCGGCGTGCGCGGGGCGACCGAGATGGCGGTGCGGACGCCGCGCGCGTTGCCGGCCAGGTCGGTGGCGCGCACGATCACCGAGCGGGACGGCGCCTCACGGAAGGTGTGAGAGAAGGTCCCGTCCGCCGCGACCGGGACGGCCTGCGAGCCGATCGTGACGGTGGCGGGCTCGTTCACCCGCCCGGTGAGCGTGACCGGGGCGTCGCGCACGGCGGGCCGGGCCGGGCCGGTGATCTCGATCTCGGGGCGGACCCGGTCGACCGTGAAGTGCCAGGTGCGCGTGACGCGCCAGGGGACGAAGGGCTGGCTGATCGAGAAGCTCAGCTCGTGCCGGCCGTCGTCGAGGTCGCGGGGGCGGTAGGTGAGGACGCCGTCGCTGACGTGGGCGTCCTCCATGACGTCCGCGCCGTCGTAGTCGAGGGTCGCCGTGTCCATCAGGCTCGGCAGGTCGGCGGAGATGCGGAACACCAGGGCGTCGGTGGCGGCGGGGCCCAGATGGGCGTTCTGCGGCGGCCCGACGGTGCCGACCTGCAGGCCGGCGTCGCGCAGGGCGTAGCCGCTCAGCAGACCGAAGCCGAGGGCCGCGAGGGCCATCAGCCCTCTCGTGAGCCATGGTCGCCGGCGGCGCGACCGCGGCGCCTGCTCGCGCTCGCGCGCGCGCGCCGGCCGCTCGGGCCGTCTCGTGGTGGACACCGGGGGAGGGTACCCGAGCGCCGCGGGGGGCGACAATCCGGGGCGCGGCGCGGCGCGGATTAGACCTTCTTAGGCGGTGGCGGCCTCCACCCGGTCGCGGCCGGCGGCCTTCGCGGCGTACAGGGCCCGATCGGCGCCGCGCAGCAGCCCGTCGACGTCGCGCGCGACCTGCAGGTCGCACACCCCGGCGGAGCAGGTGACCCCGCCGATGCCGTCGATGTCGATGCGGGAGATCGCGGCGCGGCCGCGCTCCACCGGCACGATGCTCTCCTCGATGCCGGTCTCGGGGAGGATCCAGGCGAACTCCTCGCCCCCGATGCGGGCCACCAGCTCGCCGGCGCGGCAGGTGGCGGCCAGCCGCCGCCCCACCTCGGAGAGCACGCGGTCGCCCATCTGGTGACCGTGGGTGTCGTTGATCCGCTTGAAGTCGTCGATGTCGAGGATGGCCAGCGAGAGCCGGTGGCCGTGGCGGCGGGCGCGCTCGACCTCGCCCGCGAGGCGCTGGGTGAACGCGCGCCGGTTGGCCAGGCCGGTGAGCGGGTCGGTGGCGGCGAGATGGGCCAGCTCGGCCCGCGCCTCGGCGTTGGCGACGGCGATCGCCGCCAGCTCGGCGAGGGCGGCGAGGCGCGCCTCATCGGCGCTGCTGAAGGCCGCCGGCTCGATGGAGCTGGCGGCGAGGGCGCCCCACAGGCGACCGCCGGTCCACAGCGGTGCGGCGAGGCCGCTGCGCAGCCCCGACTCGAGCACCTCGCCGACGCCGGCGTCGTGCGGCGCGGCGCCGTAGTCGTCGACGCGCTCGGGCTCCCCGCTGCGGGCCGTGCGCCCGGTGGCGCTGGCGTCGGTGAGCGGCACCGCGATCGACATCCTCACGCCGGGCACGGCCGGCGGGTGGTCGGCGATGCAGGTCGCGAGATCGGCCGACTCGAAGCGGTACACGGCGCTGCCGGTGGCGTTCAGCAGCACCGCCGTCTCGCGCGCGATGACCTGGGCGATGTGGCTGAGGTCGTCCTCGCGGGCCACCGCCGTCGCCACCCGCCGCAGCGCCGCCTGCTCGGCCTCGCGGGCGATCAGGTCGGTCACGTCCGTGCAGATCAGGATGGTGTGGGCCACCCGGCCGTCCGGCCCCTTCTCGGGCAGCAGGCGGCCGCTGAACCAGCGTCCGCCCGTCCCCGTGTCGAGCGGGATGTCGAGCGCCAGCCCCGCGCCGCTGGTGGTGACCTTGCGCACCCCGTCGTGCCAGATCTCCGCCATCTCGGACGGCAGGCCGGCCTCGGTCAGGGCGCGGCCCAGCAGGTCCGCGGCCGCGCAGCCCGTGGCGCGCTCGAAGGCGGGGTTGACGAAGGTGATGCGCTCGCGGGCGTCGAGGCGCGCGATCGGGTCGGGCAGCTCCTCGACGAGCGCACGGAAGGCGAGCCCCGCGTCGCCGGGCCCCTCATCCCCGCCGCCCTTCCTCCCGCCCACGGTCACGTCGACCTCGCAATCCCGCCCGGGCCTGCGTACAGGCTACCGTCCGCCCCCGCCGGCACGCGCGCGAAGGCCGGTCGGCGTGCGGGATCCGGCGATCAGAAGTGCTCCCGGTCGGGAGAGTGGTACTCGTGCTTGAGGGCGTCGGCGCTCTGGTCGCGCGTGCCCTCGGCGCCCTTCACGCGGCCCCATGTGCTCCAGGCCGCCACCAGCAGCGCGTCGCCCAGGATGGTGGGAGCCTTGATGAACACCCAGTAGAGGGCGTGGGGGAGGGGCTTCAGGTCCTTGGGGCCGGCCTTCTTGAGCCACGACGGGCCCGAGGACTTTCCGCCGGGCGGCTGGCCGAAGACGTAGGTGGCGTCCGGGTTCGTCGGACCCTCGACGACGGCCACGATCTTCAGGGGCTCATCGGTCTTCGGCGGCGGCAGCCGGTCGTTCAGCCAGGTCCAGCCGTAGGGCACCGACATCCCGATGCCGACGAGGACGAGGAACGCCATCGTCCAGCCGAAGTGCAGGTTGAACAGGTCGCCGAGCAGCCAGGCGGCGAGCTCCAGCAGCACGATGAGGCCGAGCAGCCAGGCGCCGAACATCCACCAGCCGCCCTGCCACGTCCCCGCCTTCGCGAGCGGGTCCGGCTTCAGGGCCGGGCGGCTCACGGGTTGCCGGTCGAGATGGTCACGGACTCACGATTGTCGATCGTGATGCCGTTGCCGCTCGAATGGAGGCACCCCACGTTGTTGATGCAGATCGCGCCGCCCAGCACACCGCTCGTCACGAGCAGGACGAGGATGACGGCGAAGCCGACGATGACGGCAATACCTTTCATGGCGCGGTCACTCTTCGCCTCGCGGGGTTGCATTCCTTCGCGGGGGCCGCGGTGACGTCGACTCAAGACGGTTGCGGTCGACATGGCAAGTGCGAGTCGTCCGGGCGGGGATCGGCCCCCGGGCCCGTGAGTCGCCCGTGATGTGGCCGTGAGGGGTCTGGTGGAGAGTGCCGCCCATGCAGATGAGCGCACCCACCGTCGAGCCCGATGCCGCGCTCCTGTCGGTGGCGGTCTGCCGGGCCTGTGAGGATCTCCTGGCCGGGGTCGGCGAGTCCCGTCCCGGTGACGAGGTCGATCGGGCGCTGCGACGGCTGCTGACGCGCGTCGAGGGGCTCATCCAGCCGGCCGCGGCCGTCGTCCCGGCGCCCGTCGCCGCGGCCGGGCCGCGGATCGAGATCCACGCGCTCGGCCCCACCCGGATCGAGGCCGACGGCCTGCCGATCGGGCCGCCGCGGCGCTCCCGGCTGGTGCTGCAGTACCTGCTCACCCATCGCGACCGGCCGGTGGCCCGGGACGTCCTGCTCGACCTCTTCTGGCCCGGCTCGTCGCCGGCGGCGGCCCGCAACTCGCTGAACGTCGCGATCACGCTGCTGCGGCGCTCGTTCCGGGCCACCCACGGTGACCACCCCATCGTCGTCTTCCGGGACGAGGCGTACCGCCTGGCGCCCGAGCTCGACGTCTGGCTCGACCGCGAGCGCTTCGACGAGCGGGCCGCCGCCGGCGACGCCCTCCGGCGCGCCGGCGATCCGGCCGGCGCCGTCGCCGCCTACCGCGAGGCCGACGCGCTGTACGGCGGACCGCTGTTCGAGGACGAGCCCTACGAGGACTGGATCGTCACGGAGCGGCGGGCGGTGCAGCAGCGCCACATGGACGTGCTGGTGCGGCTGGGCGACTCCCTGATCGCGATCGGCGGGGAGGAGGAGGGCGTGGAGTGCTACCGCCGGGCGCTGGCGATCGAGCCGGAGCGCGAGGACGTCCACCGCCGCCTGATGACCCGCTACCTGGCGCAGGGGCTGCCGCACATGGTGCTGCGCCAGTTCGAGTCCTGCGCGGCGGCGCTGCGCCGGGTGCTGGGGGCCGCGCCGAGCTCCGAGACCGCCGCCATCCGCGAGCGCGCCCTGCGCGGCTGGGACACCGCGGCGCCCACCGGTAAGCCGCGCGTAATGGTCGGCTAAGTCGGTGGTCGTACGGTCGTCCCACACCGGCTCGCGGTTCCGTGAACCGGGCAATCCCATCGGATACAAGGACGGATCCAGATGCCTCCCATCCAGCTGCCCATCCCGCTCCCGCTCATCAACGCGAGCGAGTTCGACGCGCACGTGAACGACCCCAGCGGCACTCCCACGAACGTCATCCGCACCGAGGACGCGTGGTCGGTCGACTGCACCTGGTACGTGCAGGGGCCGATCGCCGATCTGCTGCAGGGCCGCTGGCGCCTGCAGGTCGGCCTCGAGTCGATCGGCACCGGCCCCGAGCTGGTGACCCCGGCCGTCTTCCGCGACTACCAGGCGACCGGCACGCTGACGGGCGCGTTCCCGAACCAGCGCATGTCGTTCTCGGCCTCCGTCGACTTCGCCCCGGGCACGCCCGCCCTGGGCGGAGCGCCCGACGTCGCCTTCCAGGCCACCGCGATGCTCACCTTCCTGACGCCCGCCGGGACCCCCGGGCCCTTCGCGGCCGTCTACGACCTGGGCATCATCCAGGTCTTCGACTCGCCCAAGCCGTAGGCGACGGCGGGTCCCGCGAGGCGCGGATCCGCTCCGGCGCGCGGCCGGAGCGGATCTCCGCGCACCCCCGCGCGCGGGGGGTGTCCCGCGCTCGGTCCGGGTGACGGTCCACCCGTTCGACCAGTGAACCGCGCGTTCCGGCCGTGACATGGTCCCGATCGACGAGATTCCCGGCCACGGATGGTTCTCAGATGCGCCCCCGGCTCCTCATCGCCCTCGCCGCGACGATCGCGGTGGTCATCGCGGTGGTCGCCGCCGGGTCGGCGGCGGCGGGGACGACCTTCTCGCGCGCGATGCCGGGCGAGTCGCTCAGCGGGATCTCGGTGGCGCCCGACGGCAGCGTCTGGTTCGCCACCCGCGCCGGCGTCGGCCGCAGGGCGCCGGGCGGTGAGCCGACGGTCTTCACCGCCGGGATCACGCCCGGAGCGAAGCCCCAGTCCACCGCCGTCGGCCCCGACGGCAACGTCTGGTTCACGGTCCCCGACGGCGGCCGGATCGGCGTCATCACCCCGGCCGGCGCGGTCACCGAGCATTCCCTCACGGCGGGCTCGGGCCCGTTCGCCATCGCCTCCGGGCCCGACGGGCGGCTCTGGTTCACCGACATCGCGCGCGGCGCGATCGGCGCCGTCACCCCCGCGGGCACGATCACCGAGTACGCCGCCGGCATCACCGCGGGCGCCGCTCCGCTGGGGATCGCCGAGGGCGCCGACGGCAACGTCTGGTTCACCGAGTTCGGCGGCGACGCGATCGGCAGGATCACGCCCGCCGGGACGGTGACCGAGTTCACGGCCGGCATCACCCCGGGCGCCGGCCCGGCCGCGATCACCCGCGGCCCCGACGGGAACATGTGGTTCGTCGAGGCGGTGGGCGAGCGCATCGGCCGCATCACCCCCTCCGGCGCGATCACCGAGTTCCCGCTGCCCGCCGGCACCGAGCCCTCGGGCATCGCCGTCGGTCCCGGAGGCGACCTCTGGTTCGGCCGCAGCGGGAGCGGCCTGCTGGGCCGCATCACGACCGCCGGCGCCGTGACCCTCGACCTGCCGAGCCCGCCCCTGCCCTTCGTCGGCGTGAACTCCCTCGCCTCGGCTCCGGACGGCACGCTCTGGTACACGGCGCACGAGGCCCTCACCGCCTACTCACCCGCCGGCGGCCAGAGCGCGGCCGACGGCCCCGCGCCCGGCATCGCCGCGCGGCCGGCGACGGCCCCGACGAGGACGGCGGTCACGCTCAACGCGCTCGTCACGCCCAACGGCCTGACGACGCCGGTCGCCGTCGAGTACGGCCCGACGGGGGCGTACGGCGCGACCGTCCCGGCGGCCATGACCGCCGACGGCGCGGTTCCGAGCGCGGCCCTGAGCCACCGGCTCACCGCCCTGACGCCGGGTACGACCTACCATTTCCGGCTCACCGCCGCGAACGCGAACGGCCGGGCCGTCGCGACCGGCACCTTCGAGACCCTGCCGGGCCCCGGCCTGGCGGTGCTGGCCGCCCCGCGTCGCGTCTCGATCGCCCGCGGCGCGGCCGCGAAGAGGATCCGGGTGCGCCCGGTGGGCCCCGGGCAGATCCGCATCGCGGTGCAGCGCCCCGTGACGGGGCTCCGGTCGCGGGGCCGGTGCGTCGCTCCGACCCGGGCGCTCGTCCGCTCCCGCGCCCGCACCTGCGTCCGCTCGTACCGCACCGTCGGGACCCTCACCAGGCGCGTGGCGACCACCAAGGTCGCGACCTTCGCCTTCGCCGGGCGCGTCGCCCGCCGCACCCTGGCGCCGGGCCCCTACCGCTTCAGCGCCGACATCCGCCTCGCCTCGGGCCGCCGCACGGTCCCGGTCACCAAGGCGTTCACGGTCGTCGCGCGATGAGCGCCGGGGGGAGGACCGGGATGGGCATGCGCAGGTCTCTGACGGCGGGTCTCGTCGCGCTGATCGTCGCTCTGATCGCGCAGCCGGCGCCGGCGGCGGTCACCACGCTCTTCACCGCCGGCATCCCGGCCGACACACAGCCGGCCGGCATCGCGGTCGGCGCCGACGGCAACGTGTGGTTCACAGGAAAGGATGCCGTCGGCCGCGTCACGCCGGCGGGCACCGTCACGGTGTTCACGGCGGGCGTCACGCCCGGCGGCGATCCAACCGGCATCGCCCCGGGGCCGGACGGCAACATGTGGTTCACCGAGTACTCAGGAGACCGCGTCGGCCGGATCACTCCCGACGGCGTGGTGACGGAGTTCGCCGTCCCGGCCCTCTCCGGCCCCTTCGACATCGTCGCCGGCCCGGACGGCAATCTGTGGTTCACCCTCGCCGAGGCCGACGCGATCGGCCGCATCACCCCCGGCGGGACGGTCACCACGTTCGAGGCCGGCATCACGCCCGGGGCGTGGCCGTCCGACATCGCCGCCGGGGCCGACGGCAACCTGTGGTTCACCGAGCACGACGGCGACCGCATCGGCCGGATCACGCCCGAGGGCGCGGTGACGGAGTTCAGCGGCATCACCGCGAACTCGGCGGCGGGCGACATCACCGCGGGACCGGACGGCGCCCTGTGGTTCGTCGAGGAGCTGGGCAAGCGCATCGGCCGCGTGACCACGGGCGGGGCGATCACCGAGTACCCGATACCGGAGGTGTCCACCGCGCCGGCCGGCATAGCGGTCGGCGGCGACGGGGCCCTCTGGTTCAGCCAGCCGCTCATCGGCGCCCTGCGGAGCGTCGGGGTCGGCGGCGCGTTCGCCTTGCGAGCGCGCCTTGCTCCGACCGGCGCTAACCCGGAGGCGATCGTCCGCGGACCCGACGGCGGCCTCTGGTTCACCGCCCCTCGACAGAACGCGGTCGGCCGCTACCAGCCCGATCCGCCACCCGTCCCGAGGCGCGCGCCGACGATCACCGCCGGCCCGGTCGGCCCGATCACGCGCACGACGGCCACCGTCACCGCCACGGTCGACCCCGGTGGCCTGCCGACCCAGGTGTCCGTCGAGTACGGCCTCGGGCCGACGGCCCTGGCGAGCAACAAGATGGTGCCGACCACCGGGGTCGTCGGCGTCGCCCCGGCCACCGCGTTCAGCCGCGAGCTCCCGTATCTGATACCCGGAACGACGTACCATTACCGGCTCACGGCGTCGAACTTCCGGGGCAGCGCGGCCGCCACCGGAAGCTTCCGAACGCTCCCGGGTCCGGGAGTGGTCGTGAGGGCCGTGCCGCGCCGGGTGTCGACGGCGCGCGAGGCGACGCCCGGTCGCATCCGGCTGGCCCCTGTGGCGGCCGGCACGATCCGCATCGCCGTCCAGCGACCGGTGCCGGGGCGCCTTTCGCGCGGACGGTGCGTCGCACCGACCCGCACCCTGCTCCGTGCGCGGGCGCGCGCCTGCGTGCGCCTCCACCGCACGGTCGGCGTGCTCTCCAAGCGCGCCAACTCCAGCGCGACGGTCGTCCTCCCGTTCAGCGGCCGCATCGGGCGCCGGGCCCTGCCGCCCGGCAGGTACCGCCTGAGCATCGACATCCGGCTCGCGTCGGGGCGTCTCACGATTCCGGTCACGAGGACGCTGACGGTCGTCGCGCGATGAATGCGCGTGCGCGGCTCGCGGCCGTCGTCGCGCTCGTGCTCGCAACGCTCGTCGCGGTCGGGTCGGCCGTGGCCGGCACGACCCGCTACTCCGCCGGGGTCCAAAGGGGCCCCGGGCCGGTCGACATCACCGCCGGCCCCGACGGTGCGCTCTGGTACACGGGCGGACTCGACGACAGCGTCATCCGGATGGGGACCGGCGGAGACGGCCTGCGGCGCTTCACCGACGGCATCACGCCCGGGGCGGGCACATCGGGGATCGCGGTGGGGCCCGACGGCAACCTGTGGTTCACCGAGTACCTCGGAGATCGCATCGGGCGCATCACGCCCGACGGCGTCGTCACCGAGTTCTCGGAGGGCCTCACTCCGCTCGCCGGCCCCTACGACATCGCCGCCGGCGCGGACGGGAGCCTCTGGTTCACCGAGATCGACGCCGACCGCATCGGACGGATCGCGCCCGACGGCGAGATCGTCGAGTTCTCCGCCGGGATCAGCGCGGGCGCCCTGCCGTCGGACATCGCGCTCGGCGCGGACGGCAACTTGTGGTTCACGGAGTACGGAGGCGATCGCATCGGGCGCATCACGCCCGACGGCGTCGTCACCGAGTTCTCGGAGGGGATCACCCCGGGCTCGGCTCCGAGCGGCATCACCAGGGGGCCCGACGGGGCGATGTGGTTCACCGAGGAGCTGGGAGACGCCGTCGGGCGCATCACCGCCACGGGCGCCGTCTCCGAGTTCCCGCTCGGTCCCGTGGGGCTCGGCCCGTCCGGCATCACGACGGGGCCCGACGGGAATCTGTGGTTCGGTCAGCTGGCGACGGGCACCCTCGGTTCCATCACGCCACAGGGCGTCGTGGATCTCGAGCCGTACGGCGTGGAGCCGGTCGACGCGCCGACCAACATCACCACGGGGTCCGACGGGAACCTGTGGTTCACCGATTCGCGGGGCACCGCCATCGGACGGCACATCATCGAACCCCGCCCCGCGGAGGCGCCGGTGCACCGGCCCCCGCCGTCGTCGCGCCCGCCCGGGCTGCCGTCGCTCCAGATCCTGCCGCCCAGCGGCATCGGCCGGACATCGGTCACCCTCAACGCGCTGGTCGGTGCGTTGGGCAAGTTCAACGTGGTCGAGATCGACTACGGGCCGACGCCCTCATACGGACGACGGGTCGTACGGCATGGGAGTCGGCCCCGAGTCGGTCGGGCCGACGCGGGTCTCCCGGACCCTCGGCCATCTCACGCCGGGAACGACCTACCACTACCGGCTCACCATCAGGGACGGCACGGAGCAGGCGTCGGTGCGCGGGACGTTCACGACCCGACCGGGCCCGAACGTGAAGCTCGTGGGCGTGTACCCCGGTCGGATCCGGAATGCACCCGGGGCGCGCCCCGCGCGCATCTGGGTGCGGGCGGCGTCCTCCGGCACCCTCCGCGTGGTGGTCGAGAAGGTGACCCATGGCCGCAGGGTCGCCGGGCGCTGCCGGCCGGGCACGCCCTCGTCGCGGCGGGCCCGCGCGGCGCTCTGCGTCCTCCGCGCCCGGGCCGTCAGGACGATCTCCCGGCCGGTCCAGGCCGGGCCCGTGTCGGTCGCGCTGCCGGGTCGCGGGCTGATTCCGGGTGCGTACCGCATCAGCGTCAAGGTCCTCGTGCCGGGGAGCAGGATCCTCCCCGCCCGCGCCGACCTGACGGTCGCCGCGGTCCGCCGCTGAGCGCGGGCGTGCGCTGAATCCCCGCGAAGAGTTAACAGAAGGGCCATGAGGATCCGGGGCATGCTCCGTCGGACGGGCAGGCGACCCGTTCCACGGAGGACCCCATGGCGCCCCGCTCGTTCACCCGCATCACCCTGGCGATGGCCGCGGCCCTCGCGATCGCCCTCGCCCTGACGGCCGTCCGGGCCGGCGCCGCGACGATCACGGAGCACTCCGCCGGTATCAGCCCCGGCGCCGGACCGTCGCGCATCGCCGTCGGTCCCGACGGCAACCTGTGGTTCACGGAGGGCGCGAACCGGATCGGCCGCATCACGCCCCAGGGGGCGGTGACCGAGTTCACGGCGGGCATCAGCCCGGGCGGCGTGCCGCGCGGGATCACCGCCGGGCCGGACGGCAACCTCTGGTACGTCGACGTCGCCGGCAACCGCGTCGGCCGCATCACGCCGCAGGGCGCCGTGACCGAGTTCACGGCGGGGATCACGCCGGCGGCGGGGCTCACCGACATCGCGGCGGGGTCCGACGGCAACCTCTGGTTCACCGAGGCGACGGCCAACCGGGTGGGCCGCATCACGCCGCAGGGCGTGGTGACCGAGTTCTCGGCCGGCATCAGCCCGATGGCGGTGCCCAGCGGCATCGCCGCCGGCCCCGACGGGAACATGTGGTTCACCGAGGCCAACGGCGACCGCATCGGGCGCATCACGCCGCAGGGCGCGGTGACCGAGTTCTCGCAGGGCATCAGCGGCACGGCCGTGCCGCTGGGCATCGCCGCCGGGCCGGACGGGAACCTGTGGTTCACGATGTACGACTCCGACCGCATCGGACGGATCACCCCCGCCGGCGCGATCACCGAGTTCTCGGCGGGCATCACCGCGAACGCCGACCCGATCGAGATCGCCGCCGGCCCCGACGGCAACATGTGGTTCACCGAGGCCACCGGCAACCGCATCGGGCGCGTCACGATGGCGGGGGCGATCACCGAGTACGCCGCCGGCATCTCGCCCGCCGCCTCGCCGCTCGGCATCGTCGCCGGGCCCGACGGCGCCCTCTGGTTCACCGAGAGCGCGGGCGACCGCATCGGCCGCCTCGAGCACGACGCGCCGCGCGTCACCACCGGGGCCGCGACGAAGGTCACGGCCACCGGCGCCCTCATCGCGGGCACCGCCGACATGAGGGGCCTGCCGGGCGGGGCGCGACTGGAGCTCGGGGCCACCCCGGCGCTGGGGATGGTGGTCGACGTGCCCCTGGCCGCCGGGCCCGGCCCGATCGCGCTCGGCGGAGCGGTGCGCGGCCTGCGGGCCGGGACGACCTACCACTACCGCCTGGTCGCCACGTCCGCCGAGGGCTCGGGGACCGGCGAGCTGCGCACCTTCACCACCGCCGCGCGCCCGCGCGCGTCGGGCCTGCGCCCGTCCCGCCGGACGCTGAGCCTGTCCCGCCCGCGCGCCGCGACCCGGCTCTCGCTCACCGCCTCCGATCCCGGCCGCCTGCGCGTGCTGGTCGAGCGCGCGCTGCCGGGTCGGCGCCGCGGAGCCCGGTGCGTCGCGGCCGCGCCCGCCCTCGTCCGCGCGGGCGCCCGGCGCTGCACCCGGTACCTGCCCGCCCGGTCGGTGGCGCGGCGGGTCTCGGCGGGCGCGCTGCGCGTGGGCCTCGCGCCGCGCTCCGGGCGGCGGACGCTGCGCCCCGGCGCCTACCGGGTGAGCGTGACCCTCACGGCGGGCGGACGCACGAGCCTGCCGGCGCGGACGACGCTGCGGGTGACACGGCACTAGCCGGGCGGTCGCGCCGGCTGGCAGAGTCCCGCCGTGCCCCGCCGTCGCGCCATCCTCCCCGTCTGCGCCGTGGCCCTGGTCGCCGCGGCCGCGGCCCCCGCCGCGGCGCAGCGGCCCGGCGAGGCGCTCGCGCCGCTGGTGAGCGTGGGGGAGCCCGGCTCGGTCACCACCATCACCGCCGTGGTCAACGGCACGGTCGATCCGCGCGGGCGGGCGACCACCGTGCGCCTCGAGGTGGGCCGCACGCCGGCATACGGCACCACCGTCCCCCTGGCGGCGCCGCTCATGGGTGACGCGCCGCAGGCCGTCTCGATCCCGATCCCGCTCGTCGAGGCCGGCGTCACCTACCACTACCGGCTCGTCGCGACGAGCGACGGGGGAGAGACCGCCAGCGCCGATCACGCGCTCAGCACGCCGCCCCTGCCGTTGCGGATCGGCGCGCTCGGCGTCCGACCGGCGACGATCTCGGCGCGCCGCGGCACGCCGGCCCGGATCGCGCTGCTCACCACGGCGCCCGCGTCGGTCAGGGTGGCGTTCCAGCGCCGCGCCCGCGGGCGCTGGCTGTTCCGCGCGCTCCTCACCCGGCCCCTCGGCCCCGCCGGCGCCGTGGCGATCCCCTTCCGCGGGCGCGTCGGCGGCCGGCCGCTGGCGCCGGGGCGCTACCGCGTCGTGGCGGTCGCCCGCACCGCCGCCGGCGAGCGCAGCTACCCGGTGACGACCGAGGTCCGCATCACCGGCTAGGCCCTTTACAAATCCCTCACAGAGCGGCCGTGAGGCGGAGGGCGGCGCGCGGTTGTCCCGGGTGCAACGACGCGCTCACAACGAGGGGGACACCATGCTCCGCAGGTCGCTCGCCATCGCCGCTCCCGCCGTCGTCGCGGCCGCCCTGCTCGGCGCCGCCGCGATCGGCTCCCCGGCCGGATCCCCGGTCGCCGAGGCCGAGGCCGCCAGGCCCTTCCAGGTCAGCAAGGCGCAGTTCACGAAGCTCACCAAGACCGTGAACGCCTCGGTGAAGCGCTCCAACGCCAACGCCTCCGCCATCGCCAAGCTCTCGGGCGCCGGCGTCCCCGGCCCGGCCGGCCCGGCGGGCCCCGCCGGGCCGGCCGGAGGCTTCGACGCCTCGAAGGTCGCCCGCCACCAGGGCCCGGCCGTGCCGATCGACGCGGCCAACGACTTCGAGGTCGTCTCGGTCGACTGCCCGGCGGGCCGCATCGCCATCGGCGGCGGCTGGTTCGCGGAGGACGGCGGCCAGGCGAAGGACGTCCGCGTCGCCGCCTCCTACCCGGCCGGCGACCTCAGCGGCTGGTGGATGCGCATCGCCTACGACGCCGGCGGCGGCGCGGCGGACGTGCGGCCGTACGTGATCTGCGCCGGGGCGTAGCGGTGACGATGGACGAGCGAGCGCGCCCGGTCGACGCGCAGATGCTCGCGGACTGGGCGGCGGTGGGCCTCCGCAGGCTGGAGGCCCACCTCGCCCGGCACGCCGCCTTCCGCGCCTTCCTCGACGGGCGCAACGGGGTCGCGCCCGCCCCGTCCGACGGCGATCGCGACCGGGTCGACCCCGGGGCGAGCGGCCGATCCCACCCGATCGGCCCTGGCCCCGGCGGCCCCGGCGCGGTAAACCACCGGTGCCGGCCCCCGGGCCGGTGAGCCACAAAGGAGAGGCGGAGGCCATGTCCTCCCACATCACCGGGCTGAGCCCGGGCGCCGCGGGCGACGAGGATCTCGGCCGCCGGGCGCTCGCGGGCGACCGCGAGGCCTTCGGCGAGCTGTTCGCGCGCCACGAGAGCGGGCTGTTCAACGTCGCCTACCGGCTCACGGGCGACCGCGAGGACGCCGCCGACATCGCGCAGGAGGCCTTCCTGCGCGTCTTCGCCCGCCTCGACGACCTGGCCGGACGCGACGTGAACCTGGCCGCCTACCTGCATCGCACCGCCCGCAACCTGGTGTACGACCGCAGCGCCCGCCGGGCGCGCGAGGCGCCGACGGGGGAGATCGAGCGCGTCGCCGGCGCCGACCGGGCGATGGAGGCCGACCCCGCCCTGTCGGCCCTGGTGGGCTCTCAGGGCGACGAGGTGCGCGCGGCCAACGCGCGCCTTCCCGAGCGCCACCGCCTGGTGCTGGCGCTGCGCGAGCTGCAGGACATGAGCTACGAGGACATCGGCCGGGTGCTCGACGTGACGCCCGGCGCGGTGGCGCAGCTGCTGGCCCGGGCCCGGATGGCCCTGCGACGCGAGCTGCGCCTCGAGCAGGTCGACCCGGGTGCCATGGACCCGGCGTGCCGCTCCCGCCTGGCGCAGATCGGCGCGCTGATCGACGGCGAGCTCGACGCGGACCGCGCCCGGGTGCTCACCGCCCACATCGCCACCTGCGCGGCCTGCCGCGCCGCCCGCGAGTCGTTCGAGCAGGCGCGCGTCACCTACCGCGCCTGGCTGCCGCTGGCCGTCGTCGGCGGGCTCGGCGCCGACACGGCGCGGGCCGCCGAGGGGCGGGGGCTGGTGAGGTTCGGCGACGAGGCGGCCCGTCGCGCGGCCGCGGCCGCGCGTCAGGGCGGCTCCGGGGGTGGCGGCGCGGCGCTGCTCGGCACCCGGCGCCGGCGGGCGGTCGCCGCGGGCGCCGCCGGCGTCGCGCTGGTGCTGCTCGTGGGCGTGCCGACGCTGGTCGCCATGCGGTCGGGGGGTGGCGGCGCCCCTGGGGGCGAGGCCGTCCCCGTCGTGACGGCGCCGTCCGCCGAGCCCGCCGCGGCGCCGCCCGCGAGCGTGATGGCCGCCGACGAGCCGACCACGACCGCCGCGCCCCGCCGGGCGGCGCGGCCGCCGCGCACCGTCCCGGTCGCGCCGGCGTCGCCGCCGCCCGCGCCGCCGCGCCGCGCCGCGCCCCGGTCGCCGGACGCCCCGAACGCCGCCCCGCCGCCGACGACGGCGAAGACGCCGCCGGCCGCGCCGCCGGTCGTGAGCGAGCCGCCGGTCGCGGTCGACCCGCCGGAGGCGCCCGATCCCACGCCGCCGGACGTCCGCGACCCCGATCCGCCGGCCGGCGAGCCGGAGCCGCCCGATCCGGATCCGCCGCGGCCCCCGGATCCGCCGACGCGCCCCGACCTGCCGATCCGCACTCCCACCACCACCGGCCGGACGCCCACCCTGGTCGCGCCGCCGCCGCGGCCCCCGGTCCCCGCCGGGTGATCTGGATACAGCGCACCTTCGCCCTCGCGGCGCGCCCGCGGGGCGTCCACCTGGTGACGCACGAGGTCGCCCGGGCCGTCCCGGAGCTCTCGACCGTCGCCGTCGGCGTGGCGCACCTGTTCATCCGCCACACCTCCGCCTCCCTCGCCCTGAACGAGAACGCCAGCCCGGACGTGCGCGCCGACCTGGGCGAGTGGCTCGACCGGGCGGTGCCCGACGGCGCGCCCTACTTCCGCCACACCCTCGAGGGCGACGACGACATGCCCGCCCACGTGAAGTCGGTGCTCACCGGCGAGTCGCTGACGGTGCCGGTGGCGCGCGGGCGCCTGGACCTCGGCACCTGGCAGGGGGTCTACCTGTGCGAGCACCGCGACCACGGCGGCCCGCGGTCGCTGACGGTGACGGTCTGGGGCGAGCAGGGCTGATCGGGCGGACGCGTATCATCGGGCCGATGGCGGCCACCGCCCTCCCCACGCGCTCGTCCCGGTCGGCCGCGCCGCCGCCGCCGGCCGCCGATGCCTGAGGGCCCCGCGCCGAGCCGGCGCCGCGACCCCGCGTGGGTCTGGTACGCCGTCGCGGCGGGGGTGCTGCTGGTGCTCGTGATCCTGGACGCCACGGGGCTGTTCGACACGCTCGGGCCGTGAGCCGCCCGCTCGACCTGCTGGTCGTCCACGACGACGGCCTCGGGATGGCCTTCGGCGGCGACCACCCGACCGACGCGCGGCGCCACCGGCTGGCCGTCGCGCTGTGCCGCGAGGCGGGCCTGTTCGACCGCCCGGGGGTGGAGCTGCGGCCGGCCCCGGGGCCGCTGGCCGACGAGCAGCTCGCCCGCGTGTTCGCGCCGGCCTTCATCCGCGCCGTGCGGCGCTACGCCGCGCAGCCGGTGCTGGCGGCCGAGCCGGAGGCGCGCCAATGGGGCATCGGCGGCGACAACAACGCCTATCCCGGCATGCACCACGACTCGGCCCGGGCGTCCGCGGCGTGCGCCGCCGCGGCGGCGGCCGTGGCCTCCGGCGAGGCCCGGCGAGCGCTGGTGCCGGCCGGCGGCGCCCACCACGGCACCGCGTCACGGGCCTCCGGGTTCGGCATCTACAACGAGACCGCCGTCGCGGTGCGATGGCTGCTCGACGCCGGGGTCGAGCGGGTCGCCTACGTCGACGTCGACGTCCACCACGGCGACGGCACCCAGTGGATCTTCTACGACGAGCCGCGCGTGCTGACGGTGTCGGTGCACGAGTCGGGGCGCCACCTGTTCCCGGGCACGGGCTTCCCGGCCGAGACGGGCGGCGCGGCCGCCCCCGGCACCGCGGCGAACGTCGCGCTGCCGCCGTTCGCCGGCGACGACGCCTACCGCCTCGCGATGCGCGAGGTCGTGGAGCCCGTCGTCCGGGCGTTCGCGCCGGGGGCGATCGTGACCCAGTGCGGCGTCGACCATCACCACGCCGACCCGCTCAGCCACATGCTCACCACCATGCCGCTCTACCCCGAGCTGTGGCGGGCGCTCCGCGATCTGGCCGACGAGGAGTGCGACGGTCGCTGGGTGGCGCTGGGCGGAGGGGGATACGACCCCTGCACGGCGCCGCCGCGCGCCTGGGCCGGCCTGGCGCACGTGATGGCGGGCGTTCCGGTGCCCGACCGGGTGCCGCCGTCCTGGTCGGCCCTCGCTGTCGCCGCCGGCTGCCCGGCGC
The DNA here is from genome assembly GCA_050181915.1 of Thermoleophilia bacterium. Taxonomy (GTDB): domain Bacteria; phylum Actinomycetota; class Thermoleophilia; order Miltoncostaeales; family Miltoncostaeaceae; genus JBFXCS01. The sequence goes on from JBFXCS010000001.1 coordinate 276,026, forward strand.
CGCCCGCGGGCTGGTGGGACGACCCGGGCCCGGCGCCGGACGCGGATCGCGACCGGCGCGCCGGCGCCGAGGCCGAGGCGGCCATCGCCCGGAGCGTCGCCGCGCTCCGCCGCTTCTGGGATCGCCCCGCCCCCTGAGCGGGGCGGTGGGATCCAGGGGCCTTTACAAAAACCGAACAGTTCGGCCGTCAGGGGGGACGCCGTCCTCCGTCGTCCGGGTACAGCGCAACGCACCCGGAGAGGGGAGGGGATGTCCAGGTCGACGAGATGGGCGATGGGGCTGATCGGCGTCACGGCGGGGCTCGCCGCCGCGGTGCCGGCGACGGCGGCGGTGACCTCCGTCGTGAACGGCCAGACCGTGATCATCACCAGCGACAACGCCGGCGACGTCATCAACCCCCGCTGCACGAACGGCCAGCTCCGGCTCGCCGGCGAGGACCTGATCGCGTGCGCGGTGGTGGAGGCGATCACCGTCGAGGGCGGGGGCGGCGCCGACGTCCTCGACATGGCCGACCTGCGGCGGGAGGACCTGCCGGAGCTGTTCCTCGTCCACCTCGTCCCGGGCACGGGAGCCGACCAGGTACAGGGCTCGCCGGTGCGCGACGTGATCGAGGCCGACGCCTTCGATGTGGTGTTCGCCGGCCCCGGTTCCGACACGGTGAGGGGCGGCGGCCAGGTGTCGGGCGGGCCGGGCGCCGACCTGATCGATACGCCGCTGGGTCCGGTCGACGGGGGCGACGGCGACGACCGCATCCGGCAGGCGATGTCGGTGGGCGTCTCGGTGGCCGGGGGAGCGGGCCGCGACACGGTCGAGCTCGACTGGGCCCTCCTGCCGTCGGGCGACTACTCCTTCGCCGTGGCCGACGCGGGGCTCACCATCGACGCGCCGGGGCTCGGCACGTCGGCCCTGCTGCCCTGGAGCGGCGTCGAGCGGGTCGAGCAGCGCCTGCCGGTCTCGGGGGCGCAGCTGGTGGACGGCCGCGCCTTCGGCGGCGCCCTCGTCGTGGAGGGCCGGGAGGGAGCCGACACGATCCTCGGCGGGCCCGGCGACGACACCCTCTCTGGCGGCGACGGGAACGACGTGATCGAGGGCGGCGGCGGGATCGACCTGGTGGACGGCGGCGCCGGAGCCGACGTGCTGCGCCTGCGCGACGGCGGTCTCGACCGCGCCGACTGCGGCGCGGACGGCGACGCGGTCGAGGCCGACGCGGCCGACCTGCTCGCCGGCTGCGAGGCGATCGACGTCCCGCCATCGCCCGCCGCGCCGGTCGCCGATACCGCGGCGCCGACGCTCGGGGTGGGAGCGGCGACGCTGAAGGGACGCCGCCTCAGCCTGCGGTTGAAGTGCCCGGCGGGCGAGGTGCGCTGCGCCGTGTCGGTGATGCTCAAGGCCCAGGGCCGCCGGGGCGGCAGGACGATCGCGAAGGGGCTCGGGAGGCTCACGACGACGCTGCCCGGCGGCGCGTCGAAAACGGTCACCCGGACCCTCGGCGCGGCTCAGGCCCGGTCGCTCGCCGGCCTCACCCGGCTGCGGCTGCGCCCGGTGGTCCGCGTCGCCGACGCGGCCGGCAACGCCCGCACCCAGACGCCGTCGCTGGCGCTGGCGCGGCGGTAGGCGCCCTCTCAGCCCTCCAGCTGGTCGAAGAGGCAGGAGCGGGGGTCGCGGTCGTCGCGGAAGCGGATGAACCTGGTGCCGTGGCGGATGCGCCCCTCGCTCGCGTGGTCGTACGACACCTCGGCGACCAGCTCGGGGCGCAGCCCCACCCACTCGAGCTCGCGGTCGCCGCTCCAGCGGCTGGGGTCGGCGGAGCCGCGGTCGCCGCTCTCGTAGGGGGCGAGCTCGGCGCGCAGCTCGCGCCTGCGCTTCGCGTTGAAGCCCGAGCAGTGCCCGACCGGGCGCAGGTCGTCGCCGTCGTAGAGGCCCAGGATGAGGGAGCCCACCGAGTCCTCGCCGGCCGTGCCGGGGCGCCAGCCCATGACCACGCAGTCGGCGGTGCGCAGCCGCTTGATCTTCACCATCCCCGCGCGCCGGCCCGGCAGGTACGGCGCGTCGAGCTCCTTCGCGATGACGCCCTCGGCGGTGGTGAGCCACACGGCGGCGGCCCGGGGATCGCGGGTGGTCTCGACCGCGCCGATCCCGGCGATCGCCTCCAGGCGCCGGCGGCGCTCCGCGAACGGTAGCTCCATCAGCGGCAGGCCGTCCCGCTCGAGCAGGTCGAAGGCGGCGAAGCGGGCGGGCAGCTCGCGCGCCAGCCGCTCGATGCGCGAGGCCGCCGGGTGGATGCGCTGCTGCAGCAGGCCGAAGCTCTCCTGCCCGCCGGGCCCGTCGATGACGATCTCGCCGTCGGCCACGTAGTCGCCCGCCGGCAGGGAGACCTCGGGGAAGTAGCGCGTCAGCGGCTTGCCGGCGCGCGACTGGATCTCCACCCGGTCGCCGTCGACGAACACGATGGCCCGGAAGCCGTCGAGCTTGCGCTCGTAGGCCCAGCCCTCCCCCTCGGGCAGCTCGCGCGCCGACCTGGCGAGCTGAGGGGGGATCGGTGGGGTGAGTGCGGGGCTCACCCCACCGATGCTCTCAGACCGGCCGGACCCCGCGAAGGATCCGGCCGGGTCCGCCGGCTACTTCTCGACCGGCACCCCGACCAGCGAGCCGTACTCGGTCCACGACCCGTCGTAGTTGCGGACCTTGGGGTAGCCGAGCAGCTCGTGCAGCACGAACCAGGAGTGCGAGGAGCGCTCGCCGATGCGGCAGTAGGCGATCACGTCCGTGTCCGGCGTGACGCCGACGCCGCCGTAGAGGGCGGTGAGCTCCTCGTCGCTCTTGAAGGTGCCGTCCTCGCGGGCCGCGGAGGCCCACGGCACGTTCGCCGCGCCGGGGATGTGGCCCGGCACCTGCGCCTGCTCCTGCGGCAGGTGCGGCGGCGCCAGCACCTCGCCCGAGAACTCGGCGGGGCTGCGGACGTCCACCAGCGTGTTGCCGGACCCGCCGATGTGCGCGAGCACCTCCTCGCGGAAGGCCCGCAGCTCCGGGCGCTCCGGCGCGAGGGCGCCCGGCTCGGCCGCGGCCACCTCGGGCACGTCGGTGACGAGCGGCTTGCCCTCGAGCTCCCACTTCTTGCGGCCGCCGTCCACCAGCTTCACGCGGTCGAAGCCGCGGTAGCGCAGGATCCAGTACGCGTAGGTCGCGAACCAGTTGTTGTTGCCGCCGTACAGCACGACGGTCGTGTCGGGACCGACGCCGGAGCGGGCCAGCAGCGCCACGAGGCCCTCCTGGTCCAGGAACTCGCGGCGCGGATGGTCGTGCAGGTCCTCCGCCCAGTGCCAGGCCACGGCACCCTCGATGTGCCCCTGCCCGTAGGCGGCGGTGTCCTCGTCCACCTCCACCAGGCGGATGGACGGGTCACCGATGTGCTCGGTCACCCAGTCGGTGCTCACCAGCACCTCGTCACGTCGGCTCATATGCCTGTGCTCCCCTTGCCGTCGTCGTCGAGAACGGTTCGTCCCGCCATTGTAAGCAATAAACTGTGTCGTATTTCCGGTGAATCGAAAAACCGGGGTCGATCGTGATGGTCGATGCATCGAGCAGGGACCTTCGTCGCGCGTTCGCGGCCGATGGCCGGTGTTACCATCGCCCCGGTGCGCTCCCGCCTCCGATTCGTGATCGCGATCGGCCTCGCCGTGGTCCTCGGCGGGTGGCTGGTCTGGTCCAGCATGGGCGGCGCGATGGAGACCTACGCCGGCCCCGGCGAGCTGACCGCGAAGTCGGCGAGCCTCGACACCTCGAGCACGACCTTCCGCCTCAACGGCAAGGTCGACAAGGGCGCGCCCACGGCCAACGAGGCCGCCGAGCTCGCCGACAGCGAGGAGGGGCTCGTCTTCACCGTGGTCGACAAGCAGAACCCGGACCAGACGGTGAAGGTCGTCTACCACGGCACGGTCCCCGACCAGTTCAAGGTCGGCCGCGAGGTCGTGGTGACCGGCGAGATGAAGGGCGGCGTCTTCCAGGCGAAGGCGGACTCGCTCATCACGCTCTGCCCGTCGAAGTTCACCGACCGCGCGGACGACTCCTCAACCTAGGATGACGGGCCCGTGAGCCTCCTCGGCCGCGCGGCGCTGCTGTTGGCCCTCGGGGCCGCGGTGTACGCCCTGCTGATGGCCATCGGCTCGCGCCGGCCCGGTCGCCGGGCGTGGGAGCAGAGCGCCGAGCGCGGCGTGTACGGCGTCTTCGCGCTCACCTCCCTCGGCATCGGGACGATGTGGGCGGCGCTGCTCACCGACGACTTCTCGCTGCGGAACGTCGCCGAGTACACCAGCAGCACGCTCGGCGCCCAGTACAAGGTCACCGCGCTGTGGGCCAGCCAGGCCGGATCGCTGCTGCTGTGGGCCTGGATCTTCAGCGCCTTCGCCGCCGCGGCGGTCTGGTTCAACCGCAACCGCAACCGCGAGCTGATGCCGGTCGTGATCGCCGTGATGATGGCGATCGCGGTCTTCTTCCTCGCCCTGCTCTCGTTCGTGACCAGCCCGTTCGAGACGCTGGCCACGACGCCGGCCGAGGGCCGCGGGCTCAACCCGCTGCTGCAGAACTTCTACATGCAGATCCACCCGCCGATGCTCTACCTGGGCTACGTGGGGCTGTCGATCCCGTTCGCCTTCGCCATGGCGGCGCTGGTGACGCGCCGCCTCGACACCAGCTGGATCACCAGCGTCCGCCGTTGGACGATCTTCTCGTGGCTGTTCCTCGGCACCGGCATCGTCCTCGGCGCCAAGTGGGCCTACGAAACCCTCGGCTGGGGCGGCTACTGGTTCTGGGATCCGGTCGAGAACGCCGCCTTCATGCCGTGGCTGGTCGCCACGGCCTTCCTGCACTCCGTGATGGTGCAAGAGCGCCGGGGGATGCTGAAGGTGTGGAACATGGTCCTCGTGATCCTCTCGTTCTCGCTCTGCCTGTTCGGCACCTTCCTCACCCGCTCCGGCCTCATCGAGTCGGTCCACGCCTTCGGCGAGTCGACCCTGGGGCCGTTCTTCCTCGGCTTCATCATCGTCGTGCTGGCCCTCTCGCTGGGCCTGCTGATCACCCGCCTGCCGTTGCTGCGCTCCCAGCACACCCTCGAGAGCTACGTCTCCCGTGAGGCGGTCTTCCTCTTCAACAACGTGTTGCTGGTGGGCATGGCCTTCGCCGTCTTCTGGGGCACCGTCTTCCCGGTGCTCACCGAGGCCGTGAAGGGCGACCGCATCACCGTCGGCCCCGGGTTCTACGACCAGGTGGCGCTGCCGATCGGCGTGGCGCTGCTGGTGCTCACGGGCATCGGGCCGCTCATCGCGTGGCGCAAGGCGTCGCTCGCGCAGCTGCGCCGCCGGTTCGTGACGCCCCTCGCCGTGGCGGCGGCGTCGACCGTGCCGCTGGCCCTGCTCACCGACGCGTTCGACAGCTGGCAGGCCGCCATCGTATTCGTGGCGGCCGTCTTCGTGACCGCGTGCATCCTGGGCGAGTTCGTGCGCGGCACCCGGGTGCGCCACGCGCTCGGCGGCGTGTCGTGGCCGGGCGCCCTGGTGAGCACCGTGGCCCGCAACCGGCGCCGCTACGGCGGCTACGCGGTCCACCTGGGCGTGGTGGTGCTGTTCGTCGGCCTGGCCGGGTCGCAGGCCTTCTCCACCGAGCGGGACATCTCCCTGGCCGAGGGGCAGCGCGCCGAGGTCGCCGGCTACACGCTGGTCAACCTCGGCGTCGAGTCGTCGTCCGACGCCCACAAATCGACGATCAGCGCCCGCATCGACGTCTTCCGGGGCGGCGAGCGGGTCGGCACCATGACCCCCGGCTTCGACACCTTCGCGGTCGACGGCACCAAGTCGTCGCGCGTCGCCATCGACAGCGGCATCCAGCGCGACCTCTACCTGGTCCTGCAGCGCCAGGCCGACGACGGCTCCATCGGCCTCCAGGTGATCGTGAACCCGCTGGTGATGTGGCTGTGGATCGCCGGGCTGATGATCTTCCTCGGCGGCCTGCTGGCCGCCTGGCCCGGCCCGCCGGCGGGCGCGCGGGCGCGGGCCCCCGCCCCGGCCACGGAGCGCGCGCAGGCATGAGGGGGAGGCGGTCGTGGTCGTCGGCGCGCTGATCGCCGCCGCGGCGGCGCTCGCCGTCGTGCTGCTCGTCGCCTGGCCGCTGGTCGCGTCCCCCGCCGAGGAGGAGCGGCCCGACCCGGACGCCGACGCCCGCCGCCGGCTGGAGGAGGACCTCGACCGGTCCGTCGCCGCGATCCAGGAGATCGAGATGGACCACCGCGCCGGCAACCTCTCCGACGAGGACTTCGCCTCACTCGACCGCGCCGAGCGCGCCCGCGCCGTGGAGCTGATGCGCCGCCGCGACGAGCTGGGAGACGGGGGAGGGGAGTGATCCCCTCCCGGCCCCGCCTCCGCCGCTTGGCGCTGGCCCTGGGGCTCATCGTCGCGGCTCTGGTGGCGGCGGGATGCCAGGCGACCCTGGACGTCGACGTGGACCTCGACCGCAGCGGCCGCGGCACCATGACCCTGCGCCTGGAGCTCGATCGCGAGGCCCAGGCCGCGGTCGGCATCGACCCCGCCTGGAGCGACTCGCAGGTGGTGGCCCACTTCGCGCCGCTGCTGGAGGACGGCGGCTGGAGCGCCGCCGGGGCCCAGCTGTCGGTCGACCGCGACGAGAGCTCGGGGGCGATGGTGCTGCTGACCCGGCGCCCCATCGACTCGCCCGGCCAGCTCCACGACATCCTGTCGCGGCCGCGCTCCATCCCGGGGCTGGCCCGCGCGGAGGACCGCGCCGCCCTGCCCGGTCTGCCCGCCCAGGTGCCCCTGCTCAACGCGGTCGACGTCCGCCTCGGCGACGGCAGCGGCGACAACCCGGGCTTCGACCTGTTCGCCCGCGGCGGCGTCGGCGACATCGGGGAGGAGTCGTGCACCGGGTCGGACGTCGCCGGTTTCGGCCGCACCTTGCGGGATTCGCTGGAGATCACCTACCGGTTCCACCTCCCGGGAGGGCCGGGCAGCACCAACGCGGACGAGACCCCCGCCGGCGACAACGTGTGGCATGTGCGCTACGGCGATTGCCCCCCTTTGCAGGCATCTTCCGGCGGCGGAAGCTCGAGCACGCTGGTGAACGGCCTGATCCTGGCGGCGCTCACGGGCCTCCTCATGATCATCTTCGCGTCGCGGGCCATCCGCCGTCGCCGAAACCGCAGGAGTTCCCCATGAATACGAGCGTTTCCGGGCCGACACGCATCTGAGGGAGAGCGGCGAGGGGTGTCGGTTGCACCCTCGCCGGCCTTGACCGGCCGACGAATACGCACATAGAGTGCCGCGCGTTCGCCCCCTGAGGTTGTGATGGGGCGCCGGGGGTGCCCGCCCCGGCGGCCCCGAGCGACGACGCCGCTCGCGTCGAAGCCGACAAAGGAGACGACGGATCCTTCCCCGACTGCGCTGCGCCGAAGGTCACGGCCGACGCCCGCGATTCCTCGCGACCGCCTCCGTGGTCCTGACGACCCTGGCCCTGACCGCCGTCGGCGCCCATGCCCAGGTGCCGACAAACGTCGCGGCATCGAGCCCGTCCGCCCCGCCCCCCGGCGAGGGGACCCCGGCTCAGGCCCCTGCCCCGACCACGACGCAGCCCGCGCCGGTCGCTCCGGCGCCCGCCGCGACCGCGCCGACTGCGCCGACCGCCCCGGCGGCCACCACCGCCCCGACCACCGTCGCCGTGGTCCTGAAGCAGGGATCCCGCGGACAGGCGGTGCGCGACCTGCAGCGCGAGCTGCGGCGGAGGGGCCTGAAGGTGAGGGTCGACGGCGCGTTCGGTCCCGCCACCAAGCGCGCGGTGATGCGCATGCAGAAGCGGCTGAAGCAGAAGCCCACCGGCATCGCCACGACGGCCCTGCTCAAGCGGCTCGGCCTTCAGACGCGGGCCGCCGCCGCCACCCCCGCGCCGGTCGTCGCGCGCGGATCGTCGCCCTATTTGAAGGTGTTCCCCCTGGTGGGGAAGTACACCTACACCGATGACTTCGGCGCGCGCAGGCACCAGGGTCCCCACGAGGGCAACGATCTGATGTCGGCGCGCGGGACGACGATCGTGGCGGTGGACAACGCGGTGGTCGAGCGGCTCACCCGGACGGAGAAGGGTCTCGGGGGTATCTACGTCTGGCTCAAGCGGGCGGACGGCGTCGAGTACTACTACGCGCACATGAACTCGATCGTGGATGGACTGCAGGAGGGCCAGCGCGTCGCCGCGGGGGACATCCTGGGCGGCGTCGGCAACACGGGCGATGCGCGCTACGGGGCGACGCACCTCCACTTCGAGATCCGTCCCAAGGGCGTCCCGATCGACCCGTACCCCCACCTGAGGGCGGTCGATCCCGCCGTCACCGCCGCCGGCTCGAAGTGAGCCGCGGGGCGGGGCGCCGCGGCCCGCGGGCCGCGGCGCTCGCCGTCGCGCTCGCGGCCGGCGCCCTGGCGGGCGGCGTGGCGTGGTCGGCGCCGGCCGACGAGAAGGCGGACGTCGACCAGCGCCTCGACCGCGCTCGCGACCGCCTCGAGTCGACACGTAGCCGCGAGAGCGTCCTCACCGGCGAGGTGCAGGGCTACAGCGACCGCATCGCGGTGCTGGAGCGGCGCCTCGCCCCGCTGCGCGCCCGCGCCGAGCGGCTGCAGGCCGAGCTCGACTCCCTCGAGGCCCGCCTCGCCGAGCTCACCGAGCGCCTCGAGGCGGAGAGGGCCCGCCTGCAGGCCCTGCTCGTCCGCCTGGACCGGCGCCGCGACGTGCTGGGCGTCCGCCTGACCGAGGTGTACGTGCGCGGCGAGCCCGACCTGATCTCGGTGCTGCTCGACTCCGGCAGCCTCAACGCCGCCGTCGAGACGGTGGACGCCCTCCAGATGATCGCCTCGCGCGACCGCGACATCGCCGACTCGATCAAGCGCACGGCCGACGAGGTGCGCGCCACCCGCGACCGCATCGCGGCGGTCCGGCGCGAGACGGCCGAGGCCACCGCGCGCGCCGCGGCGGCCACCGCCGAGGCCAACGCGGCGAAGGCGGGGCTCGAGCGCCAGGAGTCGGGGCTGAAGAGGGTGCTCGACGCCCGCTCCGCGCTGCTGGCGAGCGTGAAGGGCGACCGGCGGGAGATCGAGGAGGAGACCCGCGGGCTGGAGCGGCGCTCGGCCGCGCTCGCCGCGAAGATCGTGGCGGCGCAGGGCGCGGCGAGCGTGGCGGTGGGGCCGTCGTCGCCCGGCGGCTTCGCGTGGCCCGTGAGCGGGCCCATCACCTCGGGCTTCGGCCCGCGCTGGGGGAGGATGCACGAGGGCATCGACATCGCCGTCGGCTCGGGCACCCCGGTCGGGGCGTCGAAGGCGGGCACCGTCATCGTGGCGGGCTGGAACGGCGGCTACGGCAACCTGGTGGTGGTCGACCACGGCGGCGGCATCAGCACCGCCTACGCCCACAACACCTCGATCTCGGTCTCGGTCGGCCAGAGCGTCGGCCAGGGCCAGGTGCTGGCCTACTCCGGCTCCACCGGCAACTCGACCGGGCCGCACGTCCACTTCGAGGTGCGGGTCAACGGGAGCGCCGTCAACCCGCTCGGCTACCTCTAGCGCCGACGCCGACACCGGGCCACGGCCATCCCGATGGAGGCCGTCGGCGGGGGCCCGGGGGGTCCGTGGCCAATTGGCCGCGGCGTGCACCGCCAATTGGCCACGAGGGGCGGACTGCGACGCATCCGTCCCTCCGAACCGCCCCGTTATGATCCTTGCGGCGTGCAATCGATTCGGTCACGGACGTGGATCCTGGGCGGCGTCGCCGCGGCGGTCCTGGTGGTCGCCGGGATCGCGGCCTACGTCGCGACCCACGCCGGGGCGTCGCTGCGGGCCGACGACGCGGCCCTCGCGGCCGTCGACGTCGACGCCTTCGGCGGCCACGTCGAGCGGGTCACGGCGAGGGCCGCGGACGGCCGCGAGATCGCGATGCGCGAGGAGGGCGGCCGCCTCACCCCGGTCGACCGGGTGCGCCCCGGCGAGCGCATCGAGCTTGACGTCACGGTGCGCCGCCCCGGCTGGGACGGCTGGGCCCTGGGCCACGCGCACCACGTGCGGCTGAGCTTGCGGGCGCCCGCGGCCACCGTCCCCTCCCGCTACCTCACCGTCGCCGACGGCGCCGCGCCCGTGGTGCGGTTCAGCCGCCCCGTGAGCGTCGTGGCCGTCGACGGCCGCACGCGCGAGCTGGGCGCCGCCCGCCGGCAGATCACCATCCCCCGCGCGCAGGCGGCGGGCGCCGTCCGGGTCGCCGCCGCCGTCCGCCCCTGGGAGGACATGGGCGAGGCGGTCACGGTGGCCTGGTTCCCGCGCTCCTCGTCTCCGGTGGCGGTGGTGAGCCCCACGCCGGGCGGCCAGATCGCCCCCGGCGCGCCGGTGCGGCTGCGGTTCTCGGTGCCGGCGGCCCGGGCGCTGGGGGGCGCCCGCCCCGGCACGGCGGGCGCGGAGGGCTCCTGGGCGCGCCTCGACGCCCACACCCTCCAGTTCACCCCCTCGGCGAGGAGCGTGAACTTCGGCGCCCGCCTCCACATCACCCTGCCGCGCGCCATCGACGTGATCGGCGCCGACGGGGGGACGCCGGCCCCCGCCCGGGAGCTGACCTTCGACACGCCGCCCGGCTCGACGCTGCGGCTGCAGCAGCTGCTGGCGGGAGCCGGCTACCTGCCGCTGGCCTGGAAGCCGGCCGGCCGGCCCGTCGCGCGCAACCGGCGCGCGCAGCTGCAGGCGGCGTTCCACGCCCCGAAGGGCACCTTCAGGTGGCGCTTCGCCGACACCCCGCGCGAGCTGAGGGCGCTGTGGGCCGCGGGGCGGCCGAACACGATCCTGCGCGGGGCGATCATGCGCTTCCAGGACACCCACGGCCTGACCGTCGACGCCCTCGCCGGGCCCGCGGTGTGGAACGCCCTCATCGCCGACGCCATCCACCGCACCCGCCTCGACGACGGCTACAGCTACGTCTACGTGCACCGCGACCTGCCCCAGCGCCTGGTGCTGTGGCACGACGGGCGCACCGTGCTCACCTCCCCGGGCAACACCGGCGTGCCGGCCGCGCCCACCGAGCTCGGCACCTTCCCGGTGTTCGAGCACCTGCCGGTCACCACCATGGCCGGCACCAACCCCGACGGCTCGCACTACGACGACCCCGGGGTGAAGTGGGTCAGCTACTTCAACGGGGGCGACGCCCTCCACGCCTTCGACCGGGCCTCGTTCGGCACTCCCCAGTCGCTGGGCTGCGTCGAGCTGCCCGAGGCGACCGCCGCGCGGGTCTACCCGTACACGCCCATCGGCACCCTGGTGACGATCGAGAACTGAGCCCGGCCCGGCCCGGCCCGAGCCGCGGGCGCCGGGCTCACCGCGCGCCCCCGGCGCCGCCCTCGCGCGCCGCCGCCGCCAGCACCTCGTCGAGCATGGCCGGGGTCAGGCGGCCGGTGAAGGTGTTCTGCTGGCTCGGGTGGTAGCTGCCCAGCAGGGTCAGCCCGCCGGGCAGCGCCCCGCGCGCCCCGTGGCCGAACCGCGGCCAGGGCCGCGGCACCTCGAGCGAGCGCAGCACCGCGTCCCAGCCGATCGCGCCCAGGGCCAGCAGCACCCGCGCCCGCGGCAGCAGCTCCAGCTCGCGCACCAGGAAGCGGCGGCAGCGGTCGCGCTCGGCCGGGGTCGGCCTGTTCTGGGGCGGGGCGCAGCGCACGGCGGCGGTGATGCGGCACCCGGTGAGGACGAGGCCGTCGCCGGGACGGGTCGACTCGGCCTGCGACGCCAGACCCGCCCGGTGCAGGGCCGCGAACAGGAAGTCGCCGCTGCGATCGCCGGTGAAGATGCGGCCGGTGCGGTTGGCGCCGTGGGCGGCGGGGGCCAGGCCCACCACCACCAGCCAGGCGTCCGGGTCGCCGAAGCCCGGCACCGGCCGGGCCCAGTAGTCATCGTGGGCGAAGCTGCGGCGCTTCACCCGGCCCACCTCCTCGCGCCAGGCCACCAGGCGCGGGCAGGCCCGGCACGCGGCGACCTCCGCGTCCAGGCGGTCGAGGGCGGCGGTCACGGGCCCGCCAGGTGCTCGCGCAGGAAGGCCACCGTCTCGGCGATCACGGCGGGGTCGTGCTGGAGGGTGTTGTGGCCGCCGCCCATCGCGACGCGCAGCCGCACCGGCGGCGGCAGGCGACCGGCGAGGGCCATGGTGCCGGCCCACGGCACCTGAGCGTCGCCGGTGGCGTGCCAGAGGCCGCGCGCCACGCGGCGGGGGTCGCCCGCCGCGGGCGCGGGGCGCAACGCGCGCGGCCAGTCGGCTCCGATCCGCGCGGCGAGCGCCTCGCCGCGGGCCGGGCAGATGGCCACGACGGCGGCCACCCGCTCGTCGGACGCCGCGGCGTGCAGGGCCAGCAGCCCGCCCATCGACGAGCCGCGCAGCCCCAGCGGGCCGTGCCCCCGCGCGGCCAGCGCGTCGAGCGCGGCGGCGACGTCGTGCGCGGCGCCGCCGTCGAGCTCCCCGCCGCTGTCGCCGTGACCGCGCAGGTCGAGGGTCAGGGCGGCCATCCCGGCGGCCGCGACGGCGCGCGCGAAGTCGGCGTGGTTGGCGCGGCGGCTGCCCAGGCCCGGCACCACCACGACGCCGGGCGCGCCGGGCGGGGCGGGCCACAGGGTCGCGGCGAGGCCCGGGCCTCCCGGCGCGCGCAGAGAGATGTCCCGAGGACCGGTCAGGGGAGCAGGATAGCCGGGGGTTTCTGGTACCGTCCCGTCCCGCCGATGATGCTGCTCGATCAGGTGCTGCCCCCCTCCGCAGCCATCACCGCCGAGGGCCACCTGTCGATCGGCGGGTGCGACCTCGTGGCGCTCGCGACGGAGCACGGCACCCCCCTCGTGGTCTACGACGAGGCCGCCCTGCGCGGCACCGCCCGCGCCTACCGCAGCGCCCTCGACGCCCACGCGCCCGGCGCCGAGGCGATCTACGCCAGCAAGGCCTACTTCGGCCTCGCGATGCTGCGCCTGGCGGTCGAGGAGGGCCTGTCGGTGGACGTGGCCTCGGGCGGGGAGCTGTTCGCGGCCCTCCACGCCGGCGTCCCGCCCGAGCGCATCTACATGCACGGCAACAACAAGGACGCGCGCGAGCTGGGCGAGGCGCTCGACGCCGGCGTCGGAACCGTCATCCTCGACAACCTCGACGAGATCGCGCTGCTGCAGCGCGAGGCCGCCGCCCGCGGGCGGCGCCAGCGGGTGCTGGTGCGCGTCACGCCCGGCGTGAAGCCCTCCACCCACAGCTACATCTCGACGGGGCAGCTCGACTCGAAGTTCGGCTTCTCGATCGAGGGCGGCGCGGCCCGCGAGGCCGTCGAGGCGGCCCGCTCGGCCCCGGCCCTCGACCTGGTGGGCCTGCACTGCCACATCGGCTCCCAGCTCTTCGACCTGTCCGTGTACCCGGCGGCGGCGGCCATCGTCGCCGACTTCGCGGCGTCGGTGGACGGCTCCGACCTGGCGGTGATGAACATGGGCGGCGGCCTCGGCATCGCCTACACCCACGAGGACCACCCGGCCGCGGTCGAGGACTTCGTCGAGGCGGTGGCCGACGCCGTCCACGCCGAGTGGGGCCGGGTGGGCCTGCCCCGACCCCGCCTCCTGGTCGAGCCGGGCCGCAGCATCGTCGGCCGGGCCGGGGTGACGCTGTACCGGGTCGGAGCCACCAAGACCATCCCCGGCGTCCGCACCTACGCCTCGGTCGACGGCGGGATGAGCGACCTGATGCGGCCCATGCTCTACGGCGCGGTGTACGAGCCGGTGCTCGCGAACCGCGCCGACGCGGAGCCCACCGAGACCTACCGGGTGGTCGGCAAGCACTGCGAGAGCGGCGACGTGCTGGTGGCCGAGGCGAGCCTGCCGCCGGTCGCCGCCGGCGACCTGGTGTGCCTGCCCGCCACCGGCGCGTACGGCGTGTCGATGGCGTCGAACTACAACGGCGTCACCCGCCCCGCGGTGGTCTTCGTGGACGACGGCCGGGCGCGGGTGGTGACGCGGCGCGAGACCTACGCGGACATCGTGTCGCGGGACGTGTGAGCGGCGACCGCCCCCCGCGGGCCGGCGGCCCCGTGCGCATCGGGCTGCTCGGATGCGGCACGGTGGGATCGGCGGTGGTCCGCACGCTCAGCGAGGGCGGGCCCACCATCGAGCGCGCCTCCGGCCACCGCTTGGAGGTGGGGCCGGTGCTGGTGCGCGATCGCGCGCGCGAGCGGCCGGGCGTCGACCCCTCCCTGCTCACCACCGACCCGGCGGACGTGCTCGACGACCCGTCCGTGTCGATCGTGGTGGAGGTGATGGGCGGGCTCGACCCCACCCAGGGCTACCTCGAGCGGGCCCTCGCCCGCGGCGCGTCGGTGGTGACCGCCAACAAGCAGCTGCTGTCGCGCCACGGCCCGGAGCTGCTCGCGGCGGCCGACCGCGCCGGCTCCGAGCTGCGCTTCGAGGCGTCGGCCTGCGCCGCGATCCCGGTGATCAAGGTGCTGCGCGAATCGCTGCTGGCGGCGGAGGTGGCCGCCGTCACCGGCATCGTCAACGGCACCACCAACTACATCCTCACCGAGATGGCCCGCGGCGGCCTGACCTACGACGACGCCCTGCGGCGGGCGCAGGAGCTGGGCTACGCCGAGGCCGACCCCAGCGAGGACGTCGGCGGCGCCGACGCGGCGGCGAAGATGGCGATCCTGTCGTCGATCGCGTTCCACTCGCGGGTGCGCCTCGACGACGTGCCGTACGAGGGCATCGACCGGCTCTCGGGCGAGGACATCGCCCACGCCGACTCGCTCGGGTTCGTGGTGAAGCTGCTGGGCGTGGCGCGGCTGCTGAACGGCTCGGTGAGCGTGCGGGTGCACCCGGCGCTGGTGCCGCGCGGGCATCGCCTGGCCGCCGTCGGCGGCCCCGACAACGCGGTGCTGATCGAGTCGCGCACCACCCGCGAGATCATGCTCGTGGGCCCGGGCGCGGGCGGCGACGAGACCGCCTCGGCGGTGATCGCCGACATCCTCTCCATCCTCGGCACCCACCAGGGGTCGTTCCTCCACAACGCCCTCGCCGACGCCGGCCGGCCCATCGCGCCGCCCGGCGCGGTGCGCTCCGCCTTCTACGTGAGGATGTCGGTCGCCGACCGGCCCGGCGTGCTGGCGCGGGTCGCGTCCGGGTTCGCCGACGAGGAGCTGTCGATCCGCACCGTCGTGCAGAGCGGCTCCGGCGACGAGGCGCGTCTGGTCCTGGTGCTGCACGAGGGCCCCGAGAGCCGGATGGAGGCGGCCGTCGCCCGCATGCGGGAGCTGGAGGACGTGCGCGACGAGCCGGTGGTCCTGCGGGTGATCGGGTCGGGGGAGGGGGGCGCATGACCGCGCTGATCGAGCGCTACCGCGAGTTCCTGCCGGTCACCGAGGCGACGCCCGTGGTGTCGCTGGGGGAGGGCGGCACGCCCCTGGTGCCCCTGCTGCGCCTCTCCGAGCGGCTGGGCGTGCGGGCCTTCGCGAAGATCGAGGGCTCCAACCCGACCGGCAGCTTCAAGGACCGCGGCATGACGATGGCCGTGTCGAAGGCCGTCGAGGAGGGCGCGAACGCGGTCATCTGCGCCTCGACCGGCAACACCTCGGCGTCGGCCGCCGCCTACGCCGCCCGGGCCGGGCTGCGCGCCGCCGTGGTCATCCCGGAGGGCAAGATCGCCGCCGGCAAGCTCGCCCAGGCGATCGCCTACGGCGCGCGCGTGCTGGCCCTCGACGGAGGCTTCGACGAGGCCCTCGCCGTCGTGCGCCGCCTGGTGGAGCGCCACCCGATCGCCCTGGTCAACTCGGTCAACGAGTCCCGCATCGACGGCCAGCGCACCGGCGCCTTCGAGATCTGCGACGCCCTGGGCGACGCCCCCGACGTGCTGTGCATCCCGGTGGGCAACGCCGGCAACATCAGCGCCTACTGGCTGGGCTTCCAGGCCTACCGCGAGGCCGAGCGCTCGCGGCGCCTGCCCCGGCTCTACGGCTTCCAGGCCGCCGGCGCGGCGCCCCTGGTGAACGGCGGGCCGGTGCCGCGGCCCGAAACCGTCGCCACGGCCATCCGCATCGGCAACCCGGCGCGGGGCGACCAGGCGCTGGCGTCGATGCGCGAATCGGGCGGAGCGGTCGCGGCGGTCACCGACGAGCAGATCCTGGCGGCCTACCGGCTGCTCGCCTCCGAGGAGGGCATCTTCTGCGAGCCGGCCTCGGCCGCGTCGGTGGCCGGCCTCCTCGCCCGCGGCGCGGCCGGCGACCTGCGGCCCGGCGAGACGGTCGTCTGCGTGCTCACCGGCCACGGCCTCAAGGACCCGGACACGGCGATCTCCCTGGGCGACGGCGTGCGGCGCATCCCCGCGGCGTACGACGCGGTGGAGGAGGCCCTCTTTGGCTGAGGGCGCCGCCCCCGAGGCCCTCACCGTCAGCGCCCCGGCGACGTCGGCGAACCTGGGGCCCGGCTTCGACTGCCTGGCGGTGGCGCTCGACCTGGGCAACGCGGTCGTCATCAACCGCCGCCCCGGCCCGCTCGAGGTGCGCGTCACCGGCGAGGGCGCGGGGGAGGCGCCCGCCGACGAGACCAACCTGGTGTGCCGTGCGCTCGCCTCCGGGCTGGGCTCGCTCGACGGCCTGGACGTGGAGTGCCGCAACCGCATCCCGTTCGGTCGCGGCCTCGGCTCGTCGGCCGCCGCGGTGTGCGCCGGGCTGGTCGCGGCCAACGCCCTCGGCGGCCTGCGCTGGACGCCGGACGACCTGCTGGCCCGCGCCGCCGAGATCGAGGGCCACCCCGACAACGCCGCCGCCTGCCTCACCGGCGGGCTGGTGGCCGTGACCCCCGGCCCGACGGCGCAGCCCATCGCGGTGCCGGACGAGCTCGCCTTCCTGGCGGTCATCCCCGAGGCGCGGACCGCCACCGACGCCGCCCGGCGGGCGCTGCCCGCGGCGGTGCCGCTGGGCGAGGCCGCCGAGACGCTGGCGGGCGCCGTCGGCCTGGCGCTCGCGCTGGCCGAGGGGCGCCTCGACGACCTGCCGCCGCTGCTCGCCTCCGACCGGCTCCACGAGCCCCACCGCGGCGCCCTGATCCCCGCGCTCGACGGGCTGCGCGCCCTGGCCGACGGCGGCGACTGCCTGGGCGCCACGATCTCGGGCTCCGGCCCCTCCGTGCTGCTGTGGTGCCGCGCCGACGGAGCGGCCCGGGTGGCCGAGCGCGCCGAGGCCGTGCTCGCCGGGGCCGCCGTCGCCGCCCGGGTGCGGCCCTCCAAGGCGAGCGCCGCCGGGGTGCGGGCGCGCTGGACCGGCGGCAACGACCTGCGGCTCGCCCGGGCGGTGGGCTGATCCCCCAGCTCGTCTGGGAGCACGCGGCGGGGGCGCTCGACTGCTCCCGCACCCGCCTGGTGGGGATCGTCAACGCGAACCCCGACTCGTTCAGCGACGGCGGCATCAGCGCGGGCACCGAGGCGGCGGTGCGCCACGGGCTCGCCCAGGCCGAGGCGGGCGCCGACGTCGTGGAGGTGGGCGGCGAGTCGCTGCGCTTCTCGCCGCACACGCCCGTGGATGTGGAGATCGGCCGCGTCGTCCCGGTGATCGAGCGGCTGGCCCGCACGCTCGACGTGCCGGTCGCCGTCGACACCTTCAAGCCGGCGGTCGCCGAGGCGGCGATCGCCGCCGGCGCCGCGATCCTCAACGACCCCACCGGCCTGCGCGATCCGGCGATGCGGCGCGTCGCGGCCGAGGGGGGCGTCGGCGTCGTGGTGACCCACTTCTTCGGCGAGCCCAAGGTGCGGCCGGTCGCCTTCCCCGCCGGCGACGTCACCGCGACGATCGTCGAGTGGGCGCGCCGGCGCATCGACGAGGCCGGGCAGGCGGGCGTCGCCCCCGGCCGCATCGTCCTCGACCCGGGCCTGGGGCTCGGCACCTCGCCGCCGCAGGACCTCGAGATGCTGCGGCGCATCGGCGAGGTCGCGGCCCTCGGCCGGCCGGTCCTGGTGCCGATCTCGAACAAGAAGGTGCTCGGCGCGATCACCGGCGACGCCGCCCCCGACCGGCTGCCCGGCACCACCGCCGGCGCGGTCTGGTGCCGCGTCCACGGCGCCACCGTCTTCCGCGTCCACGACGTCGCCTTCCTGCGGCGGGCCCTCGCCGTGGCCGACGCCCTCGTCACCGGGGCACCGGAGCGGTGGCACGACGTCATCAAATGACGCCGGTCGCTGCTAGCGTCCCCACGGGGGCGCACTCCACTATCCGCCGAGGGAGGAGCACGGAATGAAGCTCTTCATAGATACGGCCGATCTCGCCGACATCGAGACCATCGCCGGCTGGGGCATCCTGTCCGGCGTCACCACCAACCCGACCCTGCTGTCGAAGGTCGAGGGCGAACCCGACGAGATCTACCGGCGCGTCTGCGAGCTCGTGGACGGGCCCGTCTCCGCCGAGGTGGTGGCGGACGCGCGCGGCGACATGGTGGCCGAGGGCCGCCGGCTGGCCGCGATCCACCCGAACATCGTCGTGAAGCTGCCGATGGGCGCGGAGTCCCTCGCGGCCACGGCGACGCTGGCCGAGGACGACGTGCGGGTCAACATGACCCTCTGCTTCACCGCGCCGCAGGCCCTGCTGGCCTCCGCGGCGGGGGCGGCGTTCGTCTCGCCCTTCGTCGGTCGCTTCGACGACATCGGCCAGGACGGCGTGGAGTGCCTGCGCGACATCGTCGAGGCGCTGGCCAACTCCCTGTACGACACCGAGGTGCTGGCCGCGTCGATCCGCACGCCGGTCCACGTCACCGAGGCCGCCCGGATGGGCGCAGACATCGCGACGATCCCGCCCAAGGTCTTCTACCAGATGCTCCAGCATCCCCTGACGGCGGCCGGGATCGCCACGTTCACCGAGGACGCCGCCAAGCGCGGCGAGAAGGCTCAGCGATAGGAGAGACGTTTATGGCGACGACAGAGGCGACGGACGCGGTACAGGTCGCTGCGGTCGATTTCCTGAAGGTGACCGAGCAGGCCGCGATCCAGTCGGCGAGGTGGCTCGGGCGGGGCGACAACCACTCTGCCGACCAGGCCGCCGTCGACGCCATGCGCGCCGCCCTGGGCGAGATGCCGATCACCGGCACCGTGGTGATCGGCGAGGGTCAGAAGGACGAGGCGCCCGAGCTCTACGTGGGCGAGGTGCTCGGGCGCGGCGGGATGCGCTGCGAGATCGCCGTCGACCCGCTCGAGGGCACCGACCTGGTGGCGCGGGGCGACAGCGGCGCCGTCGCGATCTGCGCCATCGGCGCGCCCGGCGGCCTCATGCCCGCCCCCGACATCTACATGCAGAAGCTGGTCGTGGGCGCCACGGTGAAGGGCCGGGTCGACCTCGAGGCCCCGATGGAGGAGACGCTCGAGATCGTCGCCCGCTGCTACGGGCGGCGGGTCCGCGACATCACGGCGATCGTGCTCGACCGTCCGCGCCACCAGGACCTGGTCGACGAGATCCGGCGGGCCGGCGCCCGCATCCGGCTCATCCCCGACGGCGACATCACCGCCAGCCTCTCGGTCGCGGTGCGCGGCACCGGCGACCACATCTACGTCGGCCAGGGCGGCTCCACCGAGGGCGTCATCACCGCGGCCGCCCTCGAGTGCCTCGGCGCCGAGATCCAGGCGCGGATGGCCCCCCGCAACGACTCCGACCGCGAGAAGATGGTCGAGTTCGGCACCTCCGACGGCGTCCTCACCACGCGCGACCTCGCGCCGCAGCCGTACTACGTGATCGCCACCGGCGTCACCGACGGCAACCTGCTCAGGGGGGTCCGCTACTTCGCCGACGGCGCCCGCACCCACTCGATCGTGATGGACCTGATGGGCAAGACGGTGCGCTTCATCGATACCGTCCATCTGTTCACCCCCACGATCATCCGCGAGATCCACCTGTAGGACGTCCGGGAGGAGGCCCCGATGGCCGACGACGAGATCCCGTTCCCCTTCTCCTTCGGCGAGGGCGCCGGGGAGGAGTTCAAGGAGCGCCTCAAGGAGCTGATGAAGGCCCAGCGCGAGGCGTTCGAGGAGGTGCAGGCCGAGTCCGGCGGACAGCTGGCCGCGGTCGATCGCTGGCAGGTCATCCAGCAGGCGGTGGTGCTCGCCTCGGCCGGCCTGCGCGCGATGGAGCCGCGCGAGAGCGCCGACGAGGCCGCCGACGCGATGGGCATCCTGTTCGCCCGCTCCATGGCGGCGCTGCAGGGCGCGCTGCGCCCCTCGCCCTAGGCCCTCTCAGCAGGACGAGCCCGGGTCGGTCCCGTTCCGCGTGACCGGCCCGAGGCGCACCTCGATGACGCCCCGCCGGGGGCGGCCGCGGTCTGCGCGGCAGCGTGCCTCAGTTCTACGGTGCTCCCGCCGATGGGACGGGGAATCCGCCGCCGTCGATCGGGAGCCGCATCGCCATGACCCTCCTGCGTCCGTTCACCGCACGCCGCCTTCTCGCCGCCGCGCTGGTGGCGTGCGTCGCCGCCTTCGCCGGGGCGGGAACCGCGACCGCCGACCCGTCGCAGGTCATCACCACGGTGGCGGGCGACGGCGTCATGAGCTTCACGGGCGATGGAGGACCGGCCACGGACGCCCGGATCGCCCTTCCGCGCGGCGTCGCCGTCGCCGCGGACGGCTCCGTGCTCATCGCCGACTACCTCAACAGCCGCATCCGCCGGGTCTCCGGCGACGGGATCATCTCGACGGCCGCGGGCACGGACGGCCCCGACGGCGGAGACGGCGGGCCCGCCGTCTCCGCCGCCATCTCGATGCCGTGGGGCGTCGCCGCCGCCGCCGACGGCTCGTTCCTCATCCCGGACACGGGCCGCAGCCGCGTCCGCCGGGTCGGCGCCGACGGCGTCATCACCACGGTCGCCGGCACCGGCGTCTCCGGCAACACGGGCGACGGGGGTCCCGCCACCGCGGCGCAGCTGTCGGCTCCGGCGGGCGTGGCCGTCGCCCCGGACGGCACGATGTTCGTCTCCGACTACAGCGCGAACCGGGTCCGCCGGATCGCCCCCGACGGCACCATCACCGCGTTCGCCGGCACCGGGACGCTCGGCTTCGCGGGCGACGGCGGGCCCGCCGCGGGCGCCCGGCTGTCGGGCCCGTGGGGGCTCGCCCTCGGTCCCGACGGCTCGCTGTACATCGCGGACATGGGCAACGGCCGCATCCGCCGGGTCGCCCCCGACGGCACGATCACCACCTTCGCCGGGAGCTCGCCCGCGCCGGCGTTCTCCGGTGACGGGGGCCCGGCGCCGAGCGCCGAGCTGTCGTCTCCGACCGGGGTCGCCGTCGCCCCCGACGGCTCCGTGTTCATCGCCGACAACGGCAACGGGCGCATCCGCAAGGTGGCGGCGGACGGCACCATCGCCACGATCGCCGGCGGCGGCGCCTCCTCCCCCGGCGACGGCGGGCCCGCCTCCGCGGCGTCGCTGAGCGCGCCGGCCGGCGTCGCGGTCGCCCCCGGCGGATCCATCCTCCTCACCGACACCTACAAGAACCGCATCCGCCGCGTGACGAACGCCTGGACCCCCGCGGCCGACCCCGCCCCCGCCCCCGCGCCGCCGCCCGCGGCGACGCCGGCCCCCGCCGAGCCGCACGCGGCTCCCCCCGCGGCGCCGGCGCCCGGCCGGGCGTCCGCCGTCCTGCTCGGGCGGCCCGTCGCGAAGGCGCTCTCCGGCGGCCGGGTGCGCGTCGCCCAGCGGATCCGGTTCATCCGCGGCGGCCGGTACACGTTCATCTACACCAACCCCGCCACCGGGCGGCGGATCCTCCAGCTTCCCGGCAGCCGGGTGGGACCGCGCCTGCTCTCGAGGACCTTCAGCGCCCCGGTGCTGGTGAGCCGGTCGGAGGGCCGGACCGTGGTGCTCGCCTCGATCTTCCCGAAGAAGGTAACGCCGCGGGTGCGGAAGGCCATGCGCCTGCGGATCGTGCTGAGGCACCCCGACGGGACGCTGCAGGACGCCACCCTCTCGGGCTGACGCCGCCACCGCACCCGAACCCTCCCCAGCGTCCGTGGTCAGCTCACCTGGGGAGTGTCGGGAGCTAGCCCGGGTCGGTCCCGTTCCGGGTGACCGGCCCGAGGCGCACCTCGATGCGCGCTCCGCTGAGGGCGGCCGCGGTCTGCTCGGCGAAGCTGCGCAGGCCGGCCACCTCGGCCGAGAGGGCCGAGATCTGCTCGTGCGTCGAGCGCCAGCCGGTGCCGATGAGGTCGACGATGCGCTCCATGTCCTCCACCAGGATCCGCCGCTCGCGGGCCGCGTCGGCGGCGATGGCCTCGCGCAGCTCGGCGGCGTCGGCGGTCCGGTCGCGGGCGCGCCGGCGGATCCCGTCGAGGTCGGCCTCGAGCCGGCGGACCGCCTCCAGCACCTCCGCGGGGTCGTAGCCGCGGCTCACGCGGTCTCCCCGTAGGCCACGATCGACCAGTCGGGCAGCGGCGGGTCGGGCAGCCGCGGCGCGCCCTCCCGGGCGCCGCGGTAGGCGAAGCCATGCGGCGGCTCGAAGACCGGTTCGAGCGTCCCGCCGGCGACCTGGCTGTCGATCCAGGCGCCGCGGAACACCAGGCGGCGCAGCCAGTGCACGAGGTCCCGCGGGCCCTCCAGCAGCACGTCGCGGTGCAGGTCGATGTGGGCGGCCAGCGGGCTCGACCAGTGCTCGATGCGGCCGTGCGCGGCGAGCGCGACCAGATCGGCCAGCTCCTCCGCGTCGAGCTGGTCGCGCCGCAGCAGCCCCAGCGCGACCGCCGCCGCTCCGACCCGCTCGGCGAAGTCGTCGGCGCCGTAGTGGAAGCGCACGCCCGCCACCTCCACCGCGTAGTCGCGGCCGCTCGCGTAGCGGGGGGTGAGCGCGCGGCGCAGGGCCATCACAGCGAGCGTAGCAACGCACCTCGGACGACCCGGACGGCGCCGCGCGTGCCACTGTTGGGGAGGATACGAAACGCCTACGAAGGGGGAAGCAGATGGCAACCATCGACCGCAGCGCCGACGCCGCCTGGAGCGGTGATCTGCTGAAGGGGTCGGGCACCGTGGCCCTGGCGTCGAGCGGGGCGGCGTCGCTGCCCGTGACCTGGGCCTCGCGGGTCGAGGACCCGGACGGCCGCACCAGCCCCGAGGAGCTCATCGCGGCCGCCCACGCCTCGTGCTTCGCGATGGCCTTCTCGCACACGCTGGCGACGGCCGGCACCCCGCCGGACCGCCTCGCGGTGACGGCTGTCGTGTCGCTCGCCCCGAAGGAGGGCGGCGGCTTCCAGGTCACGCGCTCGGCCCTCACCGTCACGGGCGTCGTGCCGGGCATCGACCAGGCCGCCTTCCAGGCGACCGCCGAGCAGGCCGAGAAGGGCTGCCCGATCTCGAACGCCCTGCGGGCGATCGAGATCACGGTCACGGCGACGCTGGAGTAGCCGTCTCGGGCCCGGGCTACCCCTGCGCGGAGTAGCCTGGGCCCGCGCGCGCCGTCCGCGCGGCGAGATCCACGAGCACGTCGTCCGCTACCGTCGCTGGACCCGAGATCACGCACTGACGCCCGCCCTCGCGCCACGTCGCGATCCGGCGGTCGCCGTCGCGGGTGACCCACACCTCCACGCCCTCGCGGTCGACGCGGCGCGATCCCTCGGGCCACGGCAGGGGCGGGCCGGCCACGATGGTGTAGGCGACCGTCGTGCCCCCGCCGGTGTAGAAGACCGTCGCGGTGCGCCGCCCCGACAGCGTGTCGGAGCGCTGCCCGCTGGCATGCCAGGCCGTCTCGGCGCCCCACGCGGGGAACCTCACCCCGTCCACGGCCAGGTCGAGGGCACCGGGGCGGGCCGGGTCGGGCGGCGGGGCGGTGGCCGCCGCCCCGCGGCCGGCCAGGCCCGCGGCCTCCAGCACCGACGGCGCGCCGCCGGCCGGCCACAGCACCACGGTCAGCAGGGCGACGAGGGCCGCCACGGCGGCCGCCACGGCGCCGCCGACCAGCCGGGCGCGCCGGTTCGCGCGCCGCACGGCGGCCCGCTCGCGCTCCGCGGCCACGGCCTCGTGAATGCGATCCGGAGCGCGGACCGCCCCGGTCAGCTCCCGGATCCGCTCCGCCGCGCGCTCCTCGGACGCGGTCATCGGTCGCCCTCCTCTCTCCGGGCCGCCGCGGGCTGCGGCGAGTCCAGGCGTCCTGCGACCTGCAGCCGGGCGCGGTGCAGGCGGGTGGTGATCGTCGCCTCCTTCGCGCCGAGCAGCCGGCCGGCCTCGGCGTAGGACAGCCCCACCACATCGATGGCCACGAGGGCGTCGCGCATGTCGGGCGACAGGGCCGCGATCGCCGTGAA
This sequence comes from Thermoleophilia bacterium, assembly GCA_050181915.1. Classification (GTDB taxonomy): domain Bacteria; phylum Actinomycetota; class Thermoleophilia; order Miltoncostaeales; family Miltoncostaeaceae; genus JBFXCS01. Next base: position 300,351 of record JBFXCS010000001.1, read on the forward strand.
CACCTCCCGCGTCTCGGCCATCTCGTCCGGCCGGGACATCGCGCCGGTGTCGGCGGGCTCGGCGGCGGCGATGCTCACGGTCGGGGGCGTCCGCCGCCGCGCCCGCCGGCCGCTGATCATCGTGTTGCGCATCACGGCCACGAGGTAGGCGAGGTCGTCTCCGCCGCGCAGCAGCCGCGGGCGGGCCAGGACGCGGGCGAAGGTCTCCTGCACCAGGTCCTCCGCCTCGTCGGGTGAGCCGCACATCGCCCAGGCGGCGCGGTACAGGCGATCGATGTGGTCGCCCAGCCGCTCCCGGTCGAGGAGGCGTCCGCCCATGCCGCGCGAGCGTAGTGGCGCGGTGGCCGCGGCGCCTCCCCGGTCGGGTCCCGTCACCCTTCGATGGCCTTCCCGTCCGGGGCCACGACGTACCAGTCGGCGCCGAAGCCGTCCGAGCCCTGGCCGGCCGTGTCGCCCGGCGCGCCGTCGCGGACGAAGTAGTAGAGGGGGTGCCCGGCGTAGGTGACCATCGTGGCGCCGTCGTCGCGGGTGGAGGTGCCCAGCAGGTCCGCCCGGGCCTCGCCGGCGGCCATCGGCGCTCCGTCGGTCAGCAGCGGCGGCCACGCTCCGGCGCAGGCGTCGTTGCAGGTGCTCGTCGATCCGCTGTCGGCCTCCCACAGGTACAGGGTGCGGCCGTCCGGGCCCACCAGATAGGTCCCCAGCGGCCCGGACGCCGTCGAGACCGTCGCCGCCGCCGCGGACGGCGCCGCGGGCGTGGTGGCGGGCGCGGAGGTCGCCGCCGGCGTGCTCGCCGCGCCCGAGTCGTCGTCCGACCCGCAGCCCGCGGCGAGCGCGACCGCGGCGATTGCCAGCGGGATGATCGCGAGGCGCAACCGTGTGACGCGCATTGGCACTCCCTCGGTGGTGATCGGTCACATCCGAGGACGCCCGCGGCACCCCGATCCTTCCCTCACGCCGATAGAACGCATGGATGGGCGGGCGACTGAGGATCGACGGGCTGTGCGGCCCGCCGGAGCCGCTCCGACGGGGCGCGGAGGCCATCGCGGGACGGTGCCACCGCGCCGCCTCGCCCGCGGCGCGCCTGGTCGGCCTGCTCGCCACCGCCGACCTCGCCGAGGACGAGGCCCTCTGGCTCGAGCCCTGCTCCGCCGTGCACGCATTCGGCCTGCGCGCGCCGATCGGATGCGCGTTCCTCGATCGCGAGGGCCGCGTGCTGAGGGTCGTCGATCCGCTTCCGCGATGGCGGGCGGCGTCGGCCCGGCGCGCCCGGTCCGTGGTCGAGTGTCGTGCGGGCGTCCTCCGCGCCCACGGCGTTGCGCCGGGCGACCGTCTCACGCTCGGCTGACGACCCGGGGCCACCGATTTCCCGCTCCGAGCGGGAAACGCGTCACGTCAGGGGGGTGGAAGTCGCGCGCCCGCGCCTCTTGACCGATGCACGGCCGGGTCACCGGGGCCCGGCCACCGGGAGAGGGGGAGTGATGTCGCTAGGCGTGGGGCGGGCGGTCCCGTCGGTGCTGCTCGTCGAGGACGACGCGTCCACCCGGACCTTCCTGGCCGAGAACCTCATCGCCGACCGCTTCGCGCCGGTCTCGGCGACGACGGCGGAGGAGGCGGTGCAGGTGCTGGCCGGGTCGCGGCCCGACGTGGCGGTCATCGACATCGGCCTGCCCGGCATGAGCGGCCTCGACCTGATCACGACGATCCGCGAGCCGGGCGCCGACGACCCCTGGGACTCGGGGCTGCCGATCCTGCTCATCTCGGGGGAGACCAGCCCCCACACCGCCGTCCGCGGCATCGAGCGCGGCGCCGACGACTTCGTCGCGAAGCCGTTCCACTACCCCGAGGTGCTCGCGCGCCTCGGCGCGCTGATCCGCCGCTCCCGCGGCGCGACGTCGCGCGAGGAGCTGCGCGTCGGCGCGCTCTCGGTCGACCGCCACGCGCGGCGCGCCACCCTGGGGGGCCGGACGCTCGACCTCTCGGCGAAGGAGTTCGCGCTGCTCGCCGCGCTGGCCCGCGACCCCGGGAGGGTGTTCACGAAGGGGGAGCTGCTGCGCGACGTGTGGGGCTTCCGCGCCGAGGGGCGCACCCGGACGGTCGACAGCCACGCCAGCCGCCTGCGGCGCAAGCTCGTCGCGGGCGGCGGGGGCGGGACCTGGGTCGTCAACGTCTGGGGCATCGGCTACCGCCTGCTCCCCGAGGAGGCCTGAGGTGGCCACGGCAGCCGACCTCTCCCGCGTCGTGCACGATCTCAACGGCCCGCTCACGGTCATCCGGGGCCTGTGCGCCCTGCTCGAGCGGGACGAGCCGGCCCCCGAGCGTCGTCACCGGCTCGCCCAGATCGACGGCGAGGCGATGCGCATCGCGCGGGGCCTGCGCGACATCGCGGCGACCGCCGGCCCGGCGACCGCCTGGCGGCCGATCGACGTCGGCCGCCTGGCCGCGTCGGTGGCGGAGCGCTACGCGCCCGTCGCCCGCATGCGGGGGCTGCGCCTCGTGGCGCGCGTGGGGCCGCCCGCCCCGGTCGTCGGCGACGCCGGCCGCATCGAGCGCGCCCTCGACAACCTGGTGCGCAACGCGCTGCGCCACTGCGCGCCCGGCGGACTGGTCCGCATCGCCGCCGGGGCGCGCGCCGGGCGCGTGCGGCTGACGGTGCGCGACGACGGCCCCGGCGTGGCGCCGGCCGACCGGGAGCGGATCTTCCTCGCCGGCGAGCGCGGGTCCGCCCCGCGCGGCCCGGGCCGCGGCCTGGGGCTCGCGATCGCGCGCGAGATCGCCGAGGCGCACGGCGGCTCCCTCACCCTCGACCCGGTGGGTCCGGGCGCCTGCTTCCGGCTCACCCTGCCCCGGGCCGGCGCGCCGGCTCCCGCCGCCGCATGAGCCGGCTCATCGTGGAGCGGGGGATCGCCCCATGCCCCGGCGCCTCGATCGTCGTGGTCCCGCGCCGGCGCCGCCGCGGCGGCTGGATGCCGCTCGAGGCGGACGCCGTGGTCGACGCGATCGAGGAGGCGGGGCCGCGCGCCCTGGTCGCCGCCCGGGCGGCGGGCGACGATCCGGGCGCGTCGCTCCTGCCGGGCGTGGCGGCGCTGATGGGCCGGAGGATCGTGCGGCTGCCCGCCGAGCCCGACGTCGCCGCCTGGGTGATCGCGATGGCGGGCGCCTGGCTTGCCGAGGGCGAGGACATCTGCCGTGCGCTGGACGTGCTGGCCGGGGCGGCCGCGTGCGTCGCCGAGCCGCCGCGCCGGGGATCCGGCGCGGCATCGTGGCTCGCCCTGCGCCCCCGCGCGCTGGTGCGCTGGGCGCGGCGCGCGTGGCGTCCGTGCCTGCGCTGCGGCGCCGGGGGACTGGTCGGGGCGCCCTGCGCGGGCTGCGGCGTGCGGGTGGTGGCGGCGTGATGCGGATGCGCGGACGCCGCGGCGGCCTGTGGATGGCCCTCGCCGGGCTGGCCGGGGTGATCGCGGTGGTGGTCACGCTGCGGTCCGGCGGCTCGTCCGAGCCGACCGGGCGCGTGCTCGTCGCGGGCACCGCCCTGCCCGCCGGCCTGCTGCTCGACGCCGACGCGGTCGCGGAGGTGCTCGTGCCGGCGCCCGTCCCGGCCGACCTCGGGCTGCCGGGGCTCATCCGCGATCCCGCCGAGGCCGTCGGCCGCCGGGTCGCCGCGCCGATCGCCGCCGGCGAGCCGGTGACCCAGGCCGTCCTGGGCGGCGCCCCCGACAGCGCGCCGCGTCCGCTGGCCGTCGGCGAGCGGACGGTGGCCGTGCCGCTGTCGGCCGCCGGCGGGACGGCCGCCGGGGTGGGCGCCGGGGCGCGCGTCGACGTGGTCGCGTCCAGCGGCGAGGGCCTCGCGGGGCGCAGCGCCATCGTCGTGTCGGACGCCGAGGTGCTGGCGGTCGCCCAGGCGGCCCCCGGCGTCGACGGGGTCGCCGCCGACGAGGCCCTCCTGCGCGTCACCGCCGCCCAGGCGCTGCGGGTCACGGCCGCGTTGAACTTCTCGCGCGAGGTGCGCCTGCTCGTGCGCCCGCGGGAGGAGGTGGGTCGCGGTGAGGGCCCCCGCGAGGCGGCGGCGCCGTGAGCGGCCCGGCGGTGCTGGTGGTCGGCGCCGGCGGGGGATGCGGCACCAGCCTGGTCGCGGGCGCCCTGGCCCTGTGCTGGTCGGCGGCCGGCCGCGGCTGCTGGCTCCTCGATCTCGACCTCGACCGCGGCGACCTCGCCGCCGCCTGGGGCCTGCCGGCCGATCGCACCATCGCCGACCTCGCCCCGGTCGCCGCCGAGCTGGCCCCCGCCCACGTGCGCGCCGCCTCCTTCCCCCACCCGTCAGGGGTCACCGCGCTGTGCGCCCCGGGGGTGCCCGGCGCGGAGCGGCGATGGGAGGCCGACGGCGTCGCGCGGCTCGTGCGGGTGGTGGCCGGTGAGGGGACGCTCGTGATCGACGGCGGCTCCGCCCTCTGCCCGCCGGCGGCCGCTGCGGCGGGCGGCGTCCGCCACCGGCTGGTGGTCTGCCGCGCGACGGTGGCCTCGGCGCGCCGCGCGCGGCGCGCCCTCGACGAGATCGGCGGCGACGGCGCGCGCGTCGTGCTCAACCCGGGCCCGGGGCGCGGCGAGCTCAGCGCCCGGGCGCTCGGCCGGGCGCTCGGAGCGCCGGTCGCGGCCGAGCTTCCGTGGGCGGCCTCCGAGGCCGCCGTGCTGTCGGCGGGCGGATGGCCGCGCGGCGGCAGGGCCAGGCTGCGCGCGGCCGTGGAGGCGCTGGCGGAGGGCCTCGCGTGACCGCGATCCCCGACCCTCGGCTGGTCGAGCACCTGCGCGCCCGCGCCGCGGGCGATCCGCGGCTCGCCGCCCGCGGCGCCGACCGCGGCCACCTGGCGGAGCTGGTCGAGGAGATGATCGACGAGGAGCGGCACATCCTCACCGACGCCGGCCGCTCCCGGCTGGTGCAGGCGGTGGTGGACGAGGCGCTCGGACTCGGGCCCCTGGAGGGCCTCCTGCGCGACCACGAGATCACCGAGGTGATGGTGTGCGGCCCGCGGCGGGTGTTCGCCGAGCGCGCTGGGCGCATCGCGCCCACCGATCTGCGCTTCGCCGACGACGCCCACCTGCTGCACGTCATCGACCGCATCCTGGCGCCGCTCGGCCGGCGCATCGACGAGGCGAGCCCGATGGTGGACGCCCGCCTGCCGGACGGCTCGCGGGTCAATGCGGTCATCCCGCCGCTCGCGCTCGACGGCCCCGCCCTCACCATCCGGCGCTTCGCGGGACGCGCCCTCACCGGCGACGACCTGGTGGGGCTCGGCACCATCGACGAGCGGTTGCTCGACCTGTTGCGCTGCGCCGTGCGCGCGCGCCGCAACCTGCTGGTGACGGGGGGCACCGGCAGCGGCAAGACCACGACGCTCGCCGCTCTCGCGGCGTTCGTGCCGCCGCACGAGCGGCTGGTCACGATCGAGGACGCCGCCGAGCTGCGCATCCCCCTGCCGCACGTCGTCCGGCTCGAGAGCCGGCCGCCGTCGATCGAGGGTGCGGGCGCGGTGCCCATCCGCGCGCTGGTCAGGAACGCCCTGCGCATGAGGCCCGATCGCATCGTGGTCGGCGAGGTTAGGGGAGGGGAGGCGCTCGACATGCTCACCGCCATGAGCACCGGCCACGAGGGATCGCTCTCGACGCTGCACGCCTCGTCGCCGGCGGACGCCATCCGCCGCGTCCAGATCCTCGCCCTCATGGGCGACCTCGACCTGCCCTACGCGGCGGTGGGCGAGCAGGTGGCGAGCGCGCTCGATCTGGTGGTCCACCAGGCCCGCCGCACCGACGGCGCGCGCCGGGTGGTGGAGGTGGCCGCGGTCGCCCCGGGGACGGGCGACGGGGCCGAGCTGACCACGCTGGTGCGCTGGAGCCCGGACGGGGGTTTCGCATGGTCCGGCGAGGCGGCCGCCTGGCACGAGCGGGCCCGCGCCGACGCGGCCTCGGCGGATGCGTCGTGAGCGGGCCCGTCGCCGTGATCGTGGCGGGCCTCTCGGCGGCCCTGATGGTCGCCGGCGTCGGGCGCGTCGCCGCGGAGCGGAGCGGGGCGGCCGTGGCGGCGGCGCGCGGCCGGACGGCGCGACCCGCACCGGTGGCGCGCACGGCATGGGGCGCCCGCCTCGGCGGCCGGCTCGCCCGGGCCGGCCTGCCGATCGGGCCGGATGCCTTCGTGGCGGCGACCGCCGCCGCGGCGCTCATCGCCGGCGTGGGGGTCCAGACGGTGCTGGGGCTGCCGCTCGCGACGGTGGCCGCCGTCGCCGCGGTCGGCGCCGGCGCGGCCGCGGTGGTGCGATCGGCCGATGCCCGTCACCTCGCGCGCATGACCGACCAGCTCCCCGGCGTCACCCAGCAGCTCGCGGCGGGGTTGCAGGCCGGCCTCTCCCTGCGCCAGGCGCTGGCGCGCGCCGCGCGCGACGCGCCGTCTCCGGTGCGCGTCGAGCTCGGGCGCGTGGTCGCCGAGCTCGAGCTCGGAACGCGCGTCGACGACGCCCTCGCCGCCCTCGTGCGCCGGGTGCCGGCGCACGACCTGCGGGTCATCGTCACGGCGATCCTGGTGCAGCGCCGCACCGGCGGGAACCTGGCGCGGGCGCTCTCGGCGCTCTCGGTGCGACTCGACGAGCGCACCCAGCTCGCGCGCGAGCTGCGCGGCGCCACCGCCCAGGCCCGGATGACCGCCTGGCTCGTCGCGGTCCTGCCGCTCGGCGGCGGCGCCATGGCCGAGGTCGCGTCGCCCGGCACCCTGCAGCGGACGCTCGGCCAGGGGGTGGGACCGCTCCTGCTCGGCGCGGCCGCCGTCCTGTACGGGGCGGGCGTGCTGTGGATCCGGCGCATCGGACGGGTCGAGCCGTGAGCCTCGCCGCCAACCCCCTGGTGCTGTGGATCGCCGCGCTGGCGTGCGCGGCGATGGCCCTGAAGGCGCGGCGGCCGGCGCCGGCGGGTCCCGCGGCGGCGGCCCGTCCGGGCATGCCCGCCCCCATGCGGGCCGTCGCGCGGCTGCCCGTGCCGTCCGGGGCCGCGCGGGCGCTCCGGCGGCAGGGCGACGGCGCCGTGCTGGCCCGGGCCGGGTTGGCCGACCGGCTGTCGCCCGACGCGCTGGGCAGGGCCCGGGCGGGCGCCGCCGCGGCGGGCGCGCTCGTCGCCGTCCCGGTCGCCCTGGCGGCGCCGGCGCTGGTGGTGCTGGTGCCGGCGCTCGGCGTCGCCGGCGCGCTGTGGCCGTCGCGGTGGCTGCGCGCCCGGGCGGCGGCGCGGCGCCGGGCCCTGGTGCGCGAGTTGCCGGATCTGCTGGACCTGCTGGGCATCTGCGTCGAGTCGGGCATGGCGCTCGACCCCGCCCTCGACCTGGCGTCGGACCGCCTGGGAGGGGAGCTGGGCGGCGAGATCCGGCGCGTGCTGCGCGACCTGTCGCTCGGCACGCCGCGGGCGGTCGCCTACCGGGCGCTCGTGGACCGGGCCGGGGCGCCGGATATTGCGCAGACCGTCGCCGCGCTGCTGCAGGCCGAGGAGCTGGGCGCGCCGCTGTCGCGCGCGCTCGAGGGGCAGGCGGGCACGTTGCGCCTGGCGCGGCGTCAGGAGGCGCGCGACCGCGCCGCGAAGGCGGCCCCGAAGATCCAGCTGGTGGTGGCGATGCTGATGGTGCCGGCCGTCCTGCTGCTGGTCATCGGCGTGCTGCTGATCGAGTTGGCGCGCCAGGTGGGCGCCGTGGTGGGCGGATGAGAGCCTGTTTCGGGATGACGCGTGGTCGTTCGGCCGCGAAAACCGAGCAGTCCGAGGACGCAGGGAGGGTGCGATACCCACAGTGGTATCGCCCCGACCGAGGACGCGGGAATGCGACGGTTTGCAGCGAGCCGACGGCCGCGAGCCTCATTGCGAAACGGACTCTGAGGGCGGGCGCGCCGACCGTCCGCTGCAGGGGCTCGTCGACCGCCGAGTACCTCGGCGTCGTCGCGGCGGTGGCGCTGCTGATGCTGGCGCTGCTGACCGTGAAGGCCCAGCGCCCGGAGCGCAGGCCGCCGGTCGACCCGATCGAGCACATCCGGGCGCTCGTGCGCGAGCCGGTGGTGGTCGTCCGCCGTCCCGCGCGCCCGGTCGCGCGCCGCCCGGCGCCCGCCCGGCCGCGTCGCCCGCCGGCGCCGCGGCCGACGGCGCTCGTCCCGGTCTGGTGGTGACCCCGGTCGTCGACGGCAACCCGGTGGTCGCGGGCGCGCGGCCCCCACGCGTCGCTGTCAGCATGCCGGTGTGGACCTCGGCCTCCACCTCCCGCTGATCCCGCTCGGTCCGGAGCCGCTCGGCCCGGGCCGGATGGGACGGGCCGTCGACGCCGCCAGGGAGTGCGGCCTGGCGGCCCTCGCCGCCAACGACCACCTCGTGTTCCGCACCCCGTGGCTCGACGGGCCGACCGCGCTCGCGAGCGCCATCGAGCGCTCGGGCGGGATGACCCTCGCGACGACGGTCGCGCTCCCCTCGCTCCGCGGCCCGGCGCCGCTGGCGAAGGCCCTCGCCGCGATCGACGTCCTCTCCGGAGGCCGGGTCGTGGCCGGCCTCGGGCCCGGCTCGTCGCGGGCCGACCACGAGGTCGTCGGCATCCCCTTCGACCGGCGGGCGGCCCGCTTCGAGGAGGCGGTCGTCGCGTTGCGCTCCCACCTGCGGCGGCTCGAGCCCCCACCCGTCCGGGAGGGGGGAATCCCGCTGTGGATCGCGAGCTGGGGCGGGCCGGCGGGCCTCGTGCGGGTGGCGCGCCTCGGCGACGGCTGGTTGGCCTCGGCGTACAACACGACCCCGGAGGCGTTCGCGGCGTCGCTCGCCGCCCTCCCCGCCGGTCTTCCCGCCGCCGTCGCCACCATGTGGACCTGGGTCTGCGACGGGCGCGCGGAGCGGGAGCGGGCGCTCGCCGACGTCCTGGCGCCGGTCCTCGACCGCGACCCGGCCGATCTCGCCCCGCGGGTCTGCGTGGGGCCGCCCGAGCACTGCGCGGAGCTGCTCGCGCGCTACGCCCGGGCCGGCTGCCGGCGCGTCCACCTCTGGCCCCTCGGGGACGAGCCCGGTCAGGTCGAGCGCGTCGTCCGCGACGTCCTTCCGCTGGTCGAGGCCGCCGGCGCCTGACGGTCGGAGGCGAGGGGAGGGCCCGGCGTGACGAATCGGGCGGCGGCGGCGGATACGTTGCGTGAGTGCCGGAACGATCGCGACACGAACCATGAGCGCCGCGCCCCCGCGGCCCAGCTTCGCCGAGGTGGCCGAGGCGAACCTCGACGCGGTGTACCGCTATCTGGTGCACCTGGTGCGCGACCGCCACCTCGCCGAGGACCTGGCGTCGGCCACCTTCGAGCGGGCCCTTCGCGACTGGCGGCGCTTCGACCCCGCCAAGGGGCGGCCGGCGGTGTGGCTGGTGGAGATCGCGCGGCGGGTCGCCCTCGACCACTTCCGCAGCGAGGGGCGCCGGCGGGCGCGGGAGGAGCGGTACGCCGCCACCGAGCCCGACGCGGCCCCGCCGCCGGCCGAGCCGGGAGACCTCTCCGCCCAGATGCGCGAGGCCCTCGGGCGGCTCAGCCGCACCGAGCGCGAGCTGGTCGCGCTGCGGGTGGTGCTCGACATGCCCACGGCGGAGGCGGCGCGGATCGCGGGCATCTCGGCGTCGGCCGTCGGGACCGGCCTGCACCGGGCCCTCGCCAAGCTGCGACAGGAGGTGGAGCGACCGTGACCGGGAGCGACGAGATGGACCCCGGGCGCCTGGACGAGCTCATCGCCGGCGCGCGGCCCGCCGACGCCGCCGAGCGCGACGCCGTCGCGCTGATCGAGGCCGTGCGCGATGCCGAGCCCGGCGCGCCCGCCCGGCTGCGCGAGCGGGTCGCCGCGATCGCCGACGGCACGGCGCCGTCGCCACCGCGGCGCGCCCGCGCGTCGCGGTGGCGCGAATGGATCGGCGGCGGCGATCGGCGCCGCCGCCTGCTCATCGCGGCCCCCGTGGCGATCGCCCTCGTGGCGGGCGTCGCCGTCGCGCTGCCCGCCCTCACCGGATCGGGGGACCCGGATACGACGATCGCCGACTCGTCCGCCGGCTCCGAGGGCGCGCGCGACGCCGGCGCCGCCGACTCGGCGGCGCCGGCTCCCGCGCAGCTCCAGTCGGAGTCCGCCGCGCCCGAGCGCGCGGCGGCGCCGTCGTCCGCGCCGGTGCCGAAGGGCACCGCCGCGCCGACGGCCGATCCGAACCGCCGCCAGGTGGTGCGGGCCCGCACCGAGGTGCGGGTGGCCGACGTCGAGGCGCTCTCGCGGGCGAGCCGCAGCGCCATGGGGACCGTCCGCGCCCTGGGCGGCCACACCGTCAGCTCGGACTACGACGTCCCCAACGGCTCCACCGGCACCAACCGGCTGGTCGTGAAGGTGCCGGTGGCGCGGGTGGGGCGGGCCGTCGAGGCGTTCGGACGCCTCGGCACGGTCATCGGCCAGAGCGCCGACATCACCGACGTCACCGACCAGATCGCCGCGCAGGCGACCGCGGCGGACCGGCTGGAGGCGCGCATCACCCAGTTCAAGGCGCAGATCGCCGCCCGCCCGGACGACGCCGCCCTGGCCCGGGCGCTCGCCGACGCCCAGGCGCAGCTGCGCGCCGCCCAGGCCCGCCTGCGGGCGACCGGCGAGAGCGCGCGCATGGCGACCATCGACCTGACCCTGACGACCGAGAATCCGCCGCCCCCGCCGGCCTCGGAGGGGCGCTTCAGCGGCCCGCTCGGCCGGGCCGGCGACCGGCTGGCCGACGCCCTGGCCTGGATCCTCGCGGCGCTGGTGCTGGCCCTGCCGTTCGCCCTCGTCATCGGTGGCGCGGGCTGGGCGGCGCTGCGGATGCGGCGCCGTGCGGCGGCTCGGCTGATGAGCTCGTCCTAGGTCGGCGCGAGAGGCCCGTCCCCGCGTCGCGCCGGCGGGGACGGGTCAGGTGACGCGGACGGTGGCCAGGTCGCGCGGCACCTCCTCGAGGTGCGCGCGCAGCCCCGAGCGGGTCCGCTCGAGCCAGGCCCAGCGGGGGTGCCGGTCGCCGTTCAGGGCCTCGCCCACGCTGCCCGGGTTGACGAACAGGCAGCCCCCGGCCTCGCGCACCAGCGGCAGGTGGGTGTGGCCGCTCACGATGCAGTCGGCCCCCTGCTCGCGGGCCAGCCGGGCGAGGTCGTCGTCGGGGGTGGTCGCATCCCACGCGTCGCGCGGGTCGGTGGCGCTGCCGTGCATCACCACCACCGATAGCCGCCCGAAGGTGAGGCGCGCGACCATGGGCAGCTCGGCCAGGTAGCGCAGGCTCTGCTTGCTGAGGTGGTTGCTCGTCCAGGGGCGGGAGCCCACCCGCCTCGCCTTCGGGTGATCCGGGGGCCGGCTGGGGCGGAGCGCGGTCTTGCGGTCGGTGTTGCCCATCACGCACGGCCATCCCAGGCGCCGCAGCTCCGACACGCACGCCTCGGGCTGGCGGCCGCGCATCACCAGGTCTCCGGTGCACAGGCCCCGGGTGATGCCGGCCGACGCGATCGCGTCGAGCACGGCGCGCAGCGCCGGGTGGTTCGCGTGGACGTCGCCCAGGAGGGCGAGCCGCTCAGCCATCGATCCCCAGCGTGCTCTCCAGCCGGGCCCGGAAGCGCTCCGCCTTCAGGCGCCGCCACTCGTCGAGGAAGCGCGCGTAGAGGGCGGCGCGGTCGCGGCGCCGCCGGCCGATGAGCGCGTGCACGCCGGGGCGCTCGTCGCCGCGCCGGCCCACCTCCAGCTCGCGCGCGAACTCGCGGAAGGCCTCCTCGGTCGCCCGCGCCGACCGCCGGCGCGGCGCCGGCGCCTGGCGCTGCGCGACCACCCGCTGGGCGGCCGCCGCCTCGCGGCCGGTGAGCCAATCGAGGTGCTCCTCCAGCATGGGGATCTGGACGTCGCAGTCGTGGATGTCGCCGAGCAGGTCCTGCATCGCCCTGACCTCGTCGAGGAAGGGCGCGACGTCGCCGTCGAAGGCGATGCCGAAGATCTCCAGCAGGTACCGCAGCCGCTTGAAGGCGATGCGCATGTCGTGCAGCTGCGTGACGTTGGCCGGGTCGGCGATCGCGCCGTCGTAGGAGTAGACCTCGGCGATGCGCGCGGCCAGGATGCGCCGCGCATTGGGCCTCAGGCGCCGGTCGGGGTCGATGCCGGGGACGGGACGGGGCTTGGCCATCAGTCCCCCGGCGCCCGCGGGCGCAGCTTCGCGAGCCGCACGCCGGTGTGCTTGGCCATGAAGGACGCCAGCCGCTCCTCGAAGCCCTCCCGCTCGATGCGCGCGAAGAGCTCCGCGATGCGCGGGTCCTCCCGCGCCCGCCGCTCGCGGTAGCGGGCCACGAGGCCCTCGATGCCGGGGCGCTCCTCGGCCGGCAGGTCCGGCAGCATCCGCGTGAGCCGCTCGATCGCCACGTCCAGGTCGCGGGCGTCGCCCAGCACGTCGGTGATCTCCTTCACCTGCCGCAGCAGCCGTTTGAAGGGCGCCGCCGGGAAGGTCCCCTCGAAGGCGTCCATGGCGGCGCGCAGCCGACGCGACGACACGCGCATGGCGTGGAGTTCCTCGATGTCCTCGCCCAGGAGCGTGCCGTCGGCGTAGCTCATCATCTCCCGCCAGCGGGTGAGGATGACCCGGCCGGCCGCCTCGCGGAACCGGGCCCCCCCGACCAGCCCGGGGACCTCCCATGCCCTCGCCACCCGCTAGCCGGCCGCCGGGCGGCGGCGCACCATCACGGACTCGCGCACCGCCTGGCGCAGGGACCGCCCGTTCGCCAGGACGGCCCAGTCGATCTCGAGCTCCATCCCGAGGTCCACCATCGCGCGCAGCACGGCCTGCTCGTCGACGCCCGGCCCCGACAGCTCGGTGGCCTCGCGCAGCCAGCGGCGCTGCGCCTTCGAGAGCGCCACCGAGACCTCCCGGCCCCCCGCGTCCCTGCGGCGCGTCGCGATCGCTCCGGCGCCGAGCCGCACGTAGACCCCGCCGGCCGCCTCGGCCTGCTCGCCCAGGATCGACTGGTAGGTCACCCGGCGCGTGCTCACGGGGTCGCCCCGCCGTCCGCGCCGGCGGCCTCGATGCTGAGGCGCCGGTCCTCGGCGAGATCGCGGATGGTGTCCTCGCCGATCTGGTCCTCGCCGCGGGCGGCCGCCACGAAGAGGGCGTTCGCGAGCAGCAGGTTCACCAGGCGCGGCACCCCGCCGGTCTCCTCGTGCACGGCCCGCGCCCCGCGCTTCGAGAGGATGCGCCTGCCCGCGCCCGCCACCCGGGTGCGGTGCAGGACGTAGTGGTCGACCTCGTCGGCGCTCATCGGGCCCAGGTGGTACCGCACCACGACCCGCTGGGACACCTGCGGCTGGCGCTCCACCCGGGCGCTCAGCTCCGGCTGGCCCAGCAGCACCACGGGCGCGCCGGGTCCGTCGCCCGGGTTGGTGAGCAGGCGCACCTCGTCGAGGGCGCGCGCATCGAGGCGCTGCGCCTCGTCGATCACCACCACCGCGCGCCGGCCCTCGGCCGCCGCGGCCGCGAGGCGCTCGCGCACCAGCCGGGCCAGCCGCGCCGCCGAGCCGCCGGCCTGCTCGCCGCCCGCCGCCACCAGGATCGCGCCGAGCAGCGCCGCGGCCGTGCGCGGCGGGTTCGCCACCTCGGCGACCGCGAAGCCCTCGCCGGCGAGGGTGCGGCGCAGGGTCTGGGACAGCAGGGTCTTGCCGGAGCCGATCTCGCCGGTGATCACCACCAGCCCGCCGAGCTGGGTGATGCCGAACAGGATCCGCGCGAGGCCCTCGCGATGGTCGCCGCGCTCGTAGGCGAAGCGGGTGTCCGGCTCGAGCACGAAGGGGGGCTCGGCCAGCCCCCAATGGCCGAGGTGACCGGGAACGGACGTCGTCAACGTCCCTCTCCGGCCGGCCCCGGCGGCGGTGCCGTGCATGCGTCGCGCGTGCCTGCCACGTTGCGAGCGAGTGTAGTGCCGACCCCCCGCCCGAGATAGATGTGACGGACGGTGTTACACGCCGCTACGGGATGTCACATCGGAGCGAGGCGCGGCCGGGCGCGCCGGCGACGCGCCACCGCCCGCGCGCGGAGGGCGGCGAGGCCGGCGACCACGGCCGCGGCGAGCGCGAGGGTGAGCTGCCAGGCGACGACCTCCGTGCCGCCGGGCGTCGAGGCGAGGGCGGCGAGGAGGAAGCCGGCGACCAGGCCGAGGGCGTAGAAGGCCACCGAGCGGGCGCGCGGCAGCAGGCGCCGCCGCGACGGCGGCACGGCGCGCAGCAGGGGGCGGGGGGAGGGGGCCGCGGCGGCGGCGGGCGGGTGGATGCGGGCGAGTGCGGTCATGGGGCGAACAATAGTTCGCCCCTCGGACGGGAACAAGTGTTCGCGCCGTTTCCGCACGATCCGTTGCGTTCTCGCCCCGACCTGTACCCGGGACTGGACCACCGTGCAGTTACCCGGCGCGGCGGCGCGCCGTAGCGTCGCTGCCCGTGCCACGGTCCGAGCGAACACGCCGCGCCGCCCTCGCCGCCGCGGCCCTGGCCGTCGCGTTCCCCGCGACCCTCGCGCGGTCGCCGGCGGCGCCGGCCGACGAGCCGGGTTGCGCCGTGCCCTACCCGGGGGGCGGCACGCCGCGGCAGGACCTGGCGCCGCCCCTGCTCGCGCGGCTCAACGCGCTGCGCGCCCGGAACGGGCTGGCGCCGCTGGCCGGGATCCTCACCCTGCAGCGCGCGGCCCTGTGGAAGTCGGGGAACATGATCGCCGGCGGCTACTTCGACCACGCCGACCCGCCGACGGGCCGCTCGCCGAGCGCGCGGGCCTCCGCCTGCGGCTTCACCGGCCCCGGCGCCGGGGAGAACATCGCGATGGGCCAGGCCGATCCGGACGCCGTGATGCGGACGTGGACGAACTCGCCCGGCCACCTGGCGAACATGCTGGACCCGTCGTACACGGCGGTGGGCATCGGCGTGGCCCAGCGCGCGGACGGGCGCCTCTACTGGACCCAGGTGTTCGGGGCGCCCTCGGCGCTGGAGCCGCCCTCGCTGCCGATCCCCCAGCCCGACGCGCTGACGGTGCCGGAGGACGCGCCGGCGGCGGTCGTGCCGGTGCTGCTGAACGATTCCCTGCCGCCCGGGGACGCGGTGCGCGTGGCCGAGGCGGGCGCGGCCGGGCTGGGCACCGCCGCGGTCGGCGCCGACGGGACGGCCCTCGTCTACACGCCCGGCCGCGACCGGAACGGCACCGACACCGTCGCGTACACGGCGGTCGGGCTGATGGGGGAGCCGGTGCGCGGGGAGCTGACGGTGCGCGTCGCGGCGCGCAACGACGCGCCGGTGGCCCGGCCCGACACCATGCGACTGCGGCCGGCGGCGCGCCGGGCCGGGTTCCGGGTGCTGGCCAACGACCGCGACGTCGACGGCGACCGCCTGCGGGTGGTGATCACCCGCGGGCCCCGGCTGGGCGCCGCCCGGGTGGTGTCGGGCCGCATCGTCTACACCGCCCGGAGGGCGCGCGGGCGCCTCTCCGACGCGCTCCGCTACGCCGCCGTCGACCCCTCCGGGGCGCGCTCGGCGGCGACGCTCCGCATCCGCCGCCGCTAGGGCGGCGCCGCCCGCGCCGAGGGGGCGATCGGCGGCCGGCGCGCCCGGCCGCGCCGCCGGGGCGCGCCCGTCCCCGCCGGGCGGTCGCGCGCGCCCCGGTGCAACGGTGGATGCAGGACCGCGTCCTGCCGCCGGGCGTTGCATCCGGGCGCCGTGGGGGAAAAGCTGGTCGTTCTGGGGGGAGAATGGTTTGTTATGTGGGGAGATGTGGGGTAGCGTGGGGTCATGCAACGGCGGCTGCTTGGTGGGACGTATGAGTGCAGCCTCGACAACCGGTTCCGCCTGGCCATTCCCTCCCGGCTCCGGGAGCCCTTCGACGAGGGGGCCACGGTGGGCTGGTGGATCGACGAATGCCTCATCGTCGCGCCCACCTCGCGGTGGTCGGACCTCGTGGAGGACGTGTTCGGGACCATGAGCATCCTCGATGACCAGGCGCGCGAGCTCTCCCGCTTCCTGCTGGCGGGGGCCTACCCCCACGACCTCGACGGCCAGGGCCGCATCCCCCTGGCCGCGGAGCTGCGCGAGTACGCCGGCATCGAGGGCAACAAGGTGAAGGTGGTGGGCGCGCGCGACTACCTGGAGGTGTGGGACCCCGGCCGCCTCGCCGCCCGCTTCGCATCGCTCCGGAAGGAGGGGGTGTCCGCATATGCCAAGCGCCTTGCCCCTCGAGTCGCGTAGGCCCGCCCGCGGCCACGAGCCCGTGCTCGTGGACGAGGTGGTGCGCATGCTGTCCGTGCGCCCCGGCGAGACCGTCGTCGACTGCACCTTCGGCGCGGGCGGCCACGCCCGCCGGCTCGCCCCCGTGCTGGGGGAGGACGGCCGCTACATCGCCATCGACCAGGATCCCGAGGCCGGCGCGTGGTTCCACGACCTCGCCGACGACGTGGTCTGCGAGACCCGCTTCGTCCGGGCGAACTTCGCCGACGCGCTGCCGCGCCTGGTCGACCAGGGCCTGCGCGCCGATGCGGTGCTGATGGACCTGGGCCTGTCGTCGATGCAGGTCGACCGGCCCGAGCGCGGCTTCTCGTACTCGCGCCAGGCCCCGCTCGACATGCGCATGGACCCCGGCCTCGAGCGCTCGGCCGCCGACGTCGTGGCCGACATGCCGGAGAAGGATCTCGCGCGGCTGCTGCGCGCCTACGGCGAGGAGCGCTACGCCCGCCAGATCGCCCGCGCCATCGTGCGCGCCCGGGCGCAGGCTCCCATCATCACCACCGCCGCGCTCGTCGACACCGTGCGATCGGCCGTGCCGACGCCCGCCCTGTTCGCCGCCGGGCACCCGGCCAAGCGCGTGTTCCAGGCCCTGCGGATCGAGGTCAACGACGAGCTGGGCAGCCTGCGCGACGGCCTCGACGCCGCCTTCGACCTGCTCGCGCCGGGCGGCCGCCTGGCGGTGATCTCGTTCCACTCGCTCGAGGACCGGATGGTCAAGCGCTTCATGCGCGAGCGCACCCGGGGCTGCATCTGCCCGCCGGACATGCCGGTCTGCGGCTGCGGCCGCGAACCGCAGGCGATGGCCCTCTCGGCCAAGGCGCAGCGGCCCAGGCTGGCCGAGCTCGATCGCAACCCGCGCGCGCGCTCGGCGCTGCTGCGCGGCATCCGCAAGGTCGCGACGCCGTGAGCGCCCGCGGGGCCGCCGCCCGCTCGCGCCCGCGCGGCCAGGCGCAGACGGCCCCCGCGCGGCCCCGCCTGCGGCCCGCCGAGCCCGCGCGCCGCAGCCGCGCCGCGCGACGCCCGGCCCGCGCGCCGCGCCGCGCCCAGATCCGCTGGGGCCGCCTGCTCATCCCGATCATCGCCATCGTCCTGGCGGGCATCGTGTGGGTGAACGTCGCCAAGATCGCGCTCACCAACGAGACCAGCCGCGTGGTGGAGCGCTCTCGACTGCTCGACGCCGAGACCAGCCGCCTCAAGGCCGAGGTGGAGGACGCCAACGCCACCCTCGCCGCGCGCGCCGAGCGCCAGCTCGGCATGCGCAGCCCGGGCGACGGGGGCCGGATCATCCTCGACGCGCCCTGAGCCCGCCGCCGTCACGGGGCCGCGGGCGGCCCCGCCGCCCGGCGCCCGCCCGCCGCCCGCTCCTCGCCTCCCGGCGCATCCGGGTGATGACGCTGGTGTGCCTGCTGCTGCTCGGCCTGCTGGCGGCGCGCGCCACCTTCCTCGGCACGGTGCGCGCCGGCGATCTGTCCAGCCTGCGCACCGACAACAGCGAGCGCCCCGAGACGATCCTCGCCCCGCGCGGCTCGATCGAGAGCAGCGACGGCGCCGACCTGGCGGTCGACCGCCTGGCGGTCGACGTCACGGCGTCGCCCAACCTGATCAAGGACCCGGCGGGCGACGCGGTGAAGCTCGCGCGCGCGCTCAACATGGAGGCGGCGCCCATCGAGGAGGCCCTGCGCACGCCCGGTCAGTACGCGGTGGTCGCCCAGGACGTGGCGCCCGGCCTCGCCGACCGGGCCCGCAAGCTCGACCTCGCCGGCATCTTCTTCAAGGACGACTACCAGCGCTTCGCGCCCGGCGACGGCCGCGCCGCCCAGGTGGTGGGCCTCACCGGCGCCGACCGCGCCGGACTGTCGGGCCTCGAGGCGTCCGAGAACGAGGTGCTCACCGGGGTCGACGGCTTCCGCCTCGAGGCCCGCGACCTCTTCGGCCGCCCGATCGACGTGATCACCGACAAGGAGCCGATCCCCGGCGAGGACGTCGTCCTGACCGTCGACTCGCGCATCCAGACGAAGCTGCAGGAGGTCATCGCCGCGACGATGGAGCAGCAGCGGGCGAAGAGCGTCACCGCCCTCGTGATGCGGCCGCAGGACGGCGCCATCCTCGGCATCGGCTCGACGCCCGACTTCAACCCGAACGAGCGGCGGGACCTCGACCCCGACGCCGAGCGCGTGCGGGCGATCACGGACGCCTTCGAGCCCGGCTCCACCTTCAAGGTCGTGACGATGGCCGCGGCGCTGGAGCAGAAGACGGTCACGCCGCGGACGAGCTTCGTGGTGCCGTGGCAGATCCAGGCATACGACCGGACCCTCGAGGACTCCCACGAGCACGCGACCCAGGCGATGACGGTGGCCCAGATCCTGGCGCAGTCGAGCAACGTCGGCACCTTCAAGGTCTCCCAGACGCTGCGCGAGGACCAGCCCCTGTCGGCCTGGATCAAGCGCTTCGGCTTCGGCCAGCCCACCGGCATCGACTACCCGGGCGAGCTGGCCGGCTCGGTGCTGCCGCCCGACCAGTGGTCCGGCACCTCGCAGCTCAACATCCCGATCGGCTACGGCACCTCGGTGACGCTGATGCAGGTGGCCCGGGCCTACGCCGCCGTCGCCAACGGCGGGAGCCTGATCACGCCGCACCTGATCCGGAGCATCGGCGGCGAGCGGGAGAGCCTGCCGGCGCCGCACCGCATCATGAGCCCGTCCACGGCCTCCCAGCTCACCCAGATGCTGAAGGGCGTCGTCTCCGACGACGGCACGGCGAGCCTCGCCGAGGTGCCGGGATACGTGGTGGCCGGCAAGACCGGCACCGCCGCCAAGTTCCTCCCCGATCAGGGCACGTACAGCGACTACCTGTACTCTGCCTCCTTCGTGGGCTTCGCCCCGGCCGACAATCCGCAGCTGCTCATCGCCGTGCTGGTGGACGAGCCGACGGCCGGCAGCTACTACGCGGGCGACGTCGCCGCTCCGGCCTTCGAGCAGATCGCCAACTTCTCCCTGCAAACGCTGGACATTCTTCCCTGATCCGGGGTGCGGCGGCTGTGGTAGGCTCCCGCCCCGCATGACCCTCACGGAGCTGATCGGGGGCATACCCGGTGCGCGGCTCCTGCCCCGCCCGGGGACGGCGGCGGATCCCGGCGAGACGCGGATCACGGCCGTGGCCCACCGCGCCGACCTGGCCGCCCCCGGCACGCTGTTCTGCGCCGTCCCCGGCCTGCGGGCCGACGGGCACGACTTCGCCGCCGAGGCCGTCGCCCGCGGCGCCGCGGCGGTGCTGGTGGAGCGCCCCCTCGACCTGGCGGTGCCGCAGGTGGTGGTGCCCGACGCCCGCCTCGCCACCGCCCTGGTCGCGGCGGCGATCAACGGGCATCCCTCGCGCGATCTCGTCGTGGTCGGCGTGACCGGCACGAACGGCAAGACGACCTCGGCCATCCTGCTGCGCGCCGTGCTCGAGGCGGCCGGCCACCGCTGCGGCCTGGTGGGCACGATCGAGGCCCGGGTGGGGGGCGAGGCGGTCCCGGTGAGCCACACCACGCCGGACGCGCCGGAGCTGCAGTCGCTCTTCGCCCGCATGCGCGACGCGGGCGACACGGCGTGCGCGATGGAGGTCTCGTCCCACGCCCTGGTCCAGCGGCGCACCGCCGGCACCCGGTTCGCCGCCGCCCTCTTCACCAACCTCACCCGCGACCACCTCGACTACCACCCCGACGTCGAGGACTACTACGCGGCCAAGCGGCTGCTGTTCCGCCGCGCGCAGGGCGAGGGCGAGGATCCGCCCGGGGCGGCCAACCTCGACGACGAGTTCGGCGCCCGCCTGGCCCGCGAGACCGGCGCCCTCGGCTACGCCGTCGACGCCCCCGCCGACGTGAGGCCGGTCCGGGTGGACGGGCTCACCACCGGCATCGCCGCCACCATCGACACCCCGCGCGGGCCCCTCGACGTCGAGACCCGGCTGCGCGGCCGCTTCAACCTCGCCAACATCGCCGGCGTCGTCGCGGCCTCCGAGCTGCTGGCCCTGCCGCACGGGGCCGTCGCGGAGGGCCTGGCGGCGGTGCCCGGGGTGCCGGGGCGCTTCGAGGCCGTCGACGAGGGCCAGCCCTTCCCGGTGATCGTCGACTACGCCCACACGCCCGACTCGCTCGACAACGTGCTGCGCGCCGCCCGCGAGCTGGTGGGCGACGGCGGGCGCCTGCTGGCCGTGTTCGGCTGCGGCGGCGACCGCGACCGCGGCAAGCGGCCCCAGATGGGCGCCGTGGCGCGCGACCTGGCCGACGTCGCCGTGGTGACCTCCGACAACCCGCGCGGCGAGGACCCGGACGCGATCATCGCCGACATCCTCGAGGGGATGGACGGCGCGGCCGAGCTCCGGGTGCTGGCCGACCGCCGCGCCGCCATCTCCTGGGCCGTCGACCGGGCCCGGCCGGGGGACGTCGTGGTGGTGGCCGGCAAGGGTCACGAGCAGGGGCAGGAGCGCAACGGGGTGAAGACCCCCTTCGACGATCGCGCCGTGGCGCGCGAGGCGCTGCGAGCACGGGGGCGACGATGAGGATCACGGTCAACGACATCCTGCGGACGGGCGTCGAGGCGAACCTGCCGGTGGGGGCGCCGGACACGGTGCTGGAGGGCGCGTTCGTCGACTCGCGCGAGCTGCTGCCGGGCGGCCTGTTCGTGGGGATCCGCGGCGAGCGCTTCGACGGCGGCCTGCACACGCCCGAGGTGCTGCGCGACGGCGGCGCCGCCGCGGTGGTGGGCGAGAGGGCGTGGCGCTGGATCGAGGGCGAGGCCCTCGCCATCCGCAAGCCCGTGATCGTGGCGCCCGACCCGGTGGCGGTGCTGCAGGCGGCGGGCCGGATCGCCCTCGAGCGCTCCGGCGCGCGGGTGGTGGGCGTGACCGGCGCGACCGGCAAGACCACCACCAAGGACATCCTGGTGGCGATGCTGCGCGCCGCCGGCGTCGCCGCCGAGGGCACGCCGGGCAATCGCAACACCGAGATCGGCGTGCCCATGTCGCTGATGGGCCTGGCCGAGGGCTGCGAGGTGGCGGTGGTGGAGATGGGCATGCGCGGGCCCGGTCAGATCGCCGACCTCGCCCGCCTGGCCCCGCCGCAGGTGGCCTGCATCACCAGCATCGGCCCGGTGCACCTGGAGCTGCTGGGAACCGTCGAGGCGGTGGCGGCGGCGAAGGCCGAGATCCTCCTGGCGCTGCGCCCCGGCGGCACCGCCGTGGTGCCCGACGACTCCCCGCTGCTGGAGCCCTTCATCCGCGAGCTGCCCGACGGCGTGGCCGTGCGCCGCTTCGGCAAGGAACCGGATCTCACCCTCGACTTGAGCCTCAGCAAGCACTGGCAGCTGCGCAACGCGGCGGCCGCCCTGGAGTGCTGCCGCGCCCTCGGCGCCGAGCCGCCGGCCGGCGCCCGCGTCGAGGTGGAGCTGTCGGCGATGCGCGGCCAGGAGCGCGCGCTGCCCGGGGGCGGGGTGCTGATCGAGGACTGCTACAACGCCAACCCGATCGCGGTGAAGGCGGCGCTGGCCGACCTGGCGGCGCGGTCCGGCCGGCGGGTGGCGGTGCTCGCCGACATGATGGAGCTGGGCCCGGAGGAGCTGCGCTACCACCGCGAGGTGGGCGCTGTCGCCGCCGAGTCCGGCATCGACCTGCTGGTGGCGGTGGGTGAGCGGGCCGCGGCCTACGCGGCCGGGGCGGACGGCCTCGAGAGCGTCCACATCGCCACGGTCGACGAGGCGCTGGAGGTCCTGCCGGGCCTGATCCGCCCCGGCGACGTCGTGCTGCTGAAGGGCTCGCGCTCGATGCGGCTGGAGCGCCTCGGCGCGGTGCTCGCGGGGTAGCGGTTGCCGCGCGTCCTGATCTCCGCGATCTGCGCGGCGACGCTGCTCCTGTTCCTGGGGCCGCGCTTCATCGCCTGGCTGCGCCGGAACGAGGTGGGCCAGTTCGTGCGCCCGCCGGGGCTGATCCCCGACGCCCACGCCGAGAAGCAGGGCACGCCGACCATGGGCGGGCTGCTGATCCTGCTGGCCACCGCGCTGCCCTTCGTGATCCTGTCGAGCCGCAGCACCGAGGCCATGATCGTGCTGTTCACGACCCTCGCCTGCGGGGCGATCGGCTTCCTGGACGACTTCATGAAGATCGTCCAGAAGCGGTCGCTGGGCCTGAAGGCGCGCTGGCGCCTGCTGGGCCTGCTGGCCATCGCGGCGGTGCTGGTGTCGGTGGCGGTGGACGTCGTGGGGCTTCCCACCACCCTCGTCGTGCCGGTTTGGGACCGGGCGTTCGAGATCGGCCCGATCGCCTTCTTCCTCGTCGTGCTGGTCGTGGTGATGGGCGCCGCCAACGCCGTCAACCTGACCGACGGGCTCGACGGGCTGGCCGCCGGCATCGCCGCCCTCGTGCTGCTGTCCTACACGGCCATCGCGTTCGTCTCGGAGCAGCGCGACCTGGCGATCTTCGGCGCCACCCTCACCGGCGCCTGCCTCGGCTTCCTCTGGTTCAACTCGTTCCCGGCGGCCGTCTTCATGGGCGACACCGGCTCCTACGCCCTCGGCGGCGCGATCGCCGCGATGGCGGTGATGACCAAGACCGAGCTGCTGCTGGTCGTGATCGGCGCCGTCTTCGTGGCCGAGGCGCTCTCGGTGATGATCCAGGTGATCGTCTTCAAGCGCTTCAAGCGCCGGGTCTTCCTGATGACGCCGGTGCACCACCACTTCGAGATGGCGGCCTGGAGCGAGACGAAGATCATCGTGCGCTTCTGGCTGATCGCCGCGATCTTCGCCGCCGTCGGCTTCACCCTGTTCTTCCGCGACTTCCAGTCGCTGTGAGCGCGGGGCGCGCGCTGGTCGTGGGCCTGGGCCGCTCGGGCCGGGCCGCCGCCGCCCTGCTGCGGCGGCGCGGGTGGGAGGTGATCGCCGTCGACGCCGGGGCGGTCGAGGCGCCCGACCTGGCCGCCGCGGGCGTGGAGGTGCGCGCCCCGTGGAACGCGCCGGTGCCGGGCGTCGACCTGGTGGTGAAGAGCCCGGGCGTGCCCGGCGGGGTGCCGCCGGTGGTCGCGGCGCGGGCCGCCGGCGCGCCGGTGTGGAGCGAGATCGAGCTGGCGGCGCGGGAGCTGCCCAACCCGCTGGCCGGCGTCACCGGCACGAACGGCAAGACCACCACCACCGAGCTGGTCGCCCACCTGATCCGCGCCGCAGGCCGCGCCGCCGTGGCCTGCGGCAACCAGGGCACACCGCTCGCCGGGCTGGTCGACGAGGCCGACCCGGCCGCCTGGCTGGTGGTCGAGTGCTCGAGCTTCCAGCTGGAGGACATCGACGCCTTCCATCCGCGCGCCGCGGCGCTGCTCAACCTGGCCCCCGACCACATCGACCGCCACGGCAGCTTCGAGGCGTACCGCGACGCGAAGCTGCGCCTCTTCGAGCGCCAGGAGCCGGGCGACCTGGCGATCCTGCCCGCCGGGCTCGACGCCACCGGCCGCGCGCCCGCCCGCCGGGTGGTGGACGGCCCGCGCGAGCCGGGCGCCGTGGCCTGGGCGGGGGGCGGCCTGCACGTCGACGGCCTGGGCCTCGTGGCGGGCTGGGACGACATCCCGCTGCGCGGCCGCCACAACCGCCAGAACGCGATGACCGCGGCGGCGATCGCCGCCCACGCGGGGCTGGGCGCCGCCGCCCTCGCCGAGGGGCTCGCCACCTTCGCCCCGGTGCCGCATCGCCTGGAGCCGGTGGGCCGCGCCGGCGGCGTGCTGTTCGTGAACGACTCGAAGGCCACCAACCCCGACGCCGCCGTCGCCGCGCTCGACGCCTACCCCCGCGGCGTGCACCTGATCGCCGGCGGCCGGGCCAAGGGCACGCCCTTCGGCCCCTTCGCCCGGGCGGCGAAGGGCGCGGTGGTGCGGATGTACGCCATCGGAGACGCCGGGCCCGAGATCGCCGCCGCGATGGAGGCCGAGGGCATCGCGACCGAGCGGCCCGGCACCCTCGACGCCGCCGTCGCGTCCGCGGCCTCCCGCGCCCGCGAGGGCGAGGTGGTGCTGCTGGCCCCCGCCTGCGCCAGCTTCGACCAGTTCTCCTCGTACGAGGAGCGCGGCGAGGCCTTCCGGGCCGCCGCCCGGGCGGCCGGCGCCTCCGCCTAGCGGGCTGCGAGGGCCTCGAGGTCCGCCGGGCCGAAGGGCAGGACATCGCTGCGCACGGCCTCGACGCCCTCGTCGAGGCGCCGGTACACCCGCCGCCGCAGCATCGCGAGGGCGGCGCCGCGCACGGCGAGGAAGCGCGCCTCGGGCCCGGGCACCCATTCCACGTCGACGTGGTCGCCGATGGCGTGGGCCCACACGCCGCGCTCGGCGAGCACGCCCCGGTTGAGCTCGGGGCCGGAGAGCGGTCCGGTGAGGGTGATCCGGTCCGGGTCGAGCATCAGCACCGGCCCGGCGAGGGCGTGTCCGATGAGGCGCCCGAGGTCCTCGGCCGCGTACCGCTTGGCCTCGGAGTGGGTGTCCCGCAGGTCGTCGTACACCTCGTTGGGCTCGACGGCCTCGTCGATGTAGCCGCTGGCCGCGAGGCGGCGCACCAGGGCCTGCCCGCTGGCGAAGGCGCCGAGGTGGTACGGGCGCCCGCACTCGCAGCGCCAGCCCTCGTAGTCGATGTCCGCCAGGTCCCCGCGATGGGGGTTCGCCTCGTTGAGGTCCTCGATCACGGAGCGGGCCAGCGGCAGGTGGGCCAGCTCGCCGGCGATGTTGTGCGCGCCCGCCACCAGGCGCGTGTCGAGGAAGGCGCTGCGCGCCGGGGAGTGCCGGTTGAGCTGGAAGGTCGCGGCCCCGATGCCGGTGCCGACGCGCACGACCATGCCGGTGCGGCGCGTGTCGTCGTCCTGCTCGCCCGTCGCGCGGGCACGGTCGAAGGCGACGGCGAGGCCCTGCGCGTTGGCGAGGTTGATGGCGCCGACCCGCTCTCCCTCGAAGGGCGCGCCGAGGGCCGCGCCCACCCGCTGCTTCAGCGTCGGCACCTCGGCCAGCTCGCCCGCCTCGTGCCATGCGCGGTCCCGCAGGGAGGTGCCCGAGGCGTGCCCGGTCACGGTCAGCGGCACCGGCCAGGCGACGATCAGGCCCAGCAGCGGCAGGACGGGCGCCCCCCGCGCCGACCATTCCCGCGCCTGGTCGATGGCCTCGCCCAGCAGATCGACGAGCGTGGACCGGATGCGGCCGAGGAGCTCGTCCGGGGGCAGCGCCAGCTGGCCGCGCGACTCGGGCGCCTCGACGGCGCAGAGCAGCTCGCCGTTGGCGTCGACCAGGCCCGCCCGCACGCGGGTCATGGTCAGCGAGACGCCGATCGCGGTGCCGATGCCCGGTCCGAACCGGGCGCCGACGCCCCCGATCAGCGCGCCGCTGGCCCGGTGGCGGGCGAAGATGCTGCGCGCGGCGGTGGCGCTGATGCCGGCGGCCTCGATCAGGGCCTGCCGCGCGACCTGACCGCCGCCCTGGGCCAGTAGGGCGTTCAGCAGCGCGGGTTCGGGTTTCGACGAGCGGCTCATGGCACGAGGCGGGCTCAACGTAGCGCAATGGATAGCCGGGCGTTCCCGTCGACCGCGCAAATCGACCTCGAGCGTTGTCCGTCACGCCGGGTCGCGCGCGCGAAGTCGCCCTCGAGCGCCCCAATCGGTCGCGCCACGCTCTGCCGCGACGGGCGGAAGTGGACGTAAAATGCAACCGCCTTCGGAAACGGACGAAACGGAGGTCATGCCGATGGAGATGCCCACCACGGCGAGGGAATAGCCCCTCGCGACGCACCCCGAGGACGGGGAGGTGCCGCCCGCCGGTCGGGCGCACCGGATGGCCCCCTTCCTCCTCCGGCAGTCGAGTGACCTGGATCGGACGGGACGGACCCGCCGCATGCGGCGACGCCCGCCCCTGCCGTGATCGACCCGCGGAGCGCCGTGCATGCGGCCCTGCGCGGGTCCGGGATTCGAGGAGGTGAGAGATGACCGCGGAGACACAGTCGGGCGGCACGGTGCCGCTGTCCCTGCTGCTCGCCGAGTGGCAGGCGCGGCGGTTGCTCGCTCCGCGTGCGTGGGACCCCGAGCTCACCGAGCTCCACGCGCTCATCCTGAAGGCCATCGAGCAGGTGACCGAGGGCGCGGCGGGCGAGGAGGCGCCCATGCCCCTGGTGCTGGCCGGCTGGCTCACGGACCAGCTGCTGCGGCACCGGCCGTGGGACTACCGGCTGCAGGAGATGCGCCGCCTGGTGGGCGTCGGCGTCGGCGAGGCGATGGCCCGCCGCAGGCGCGACGACCCCCCGTGGAGGCTGCCGGCGGCGGCGTAGCGCGGCGGTCCGCCCCGCGGTCGAGGACGGCCGCGGGGCGGTGCCGCGACACGGCCGCGACGGGGTGACAGGGAGAGCCCCGCCGGCGGCGAAGACCCACGGGACCGTGGCGACCTCCCGCACCAGCCCGCGCAGCCGGGCCCGCCGCCCGCCCGCCCGCGCGGCGGTGTCGCCGGACCGCATGCTGACGGTGGTGGTCATGGCCCTCGTGGCCTTCGGGCTGGTGATGGTCTACTCGACGTCGAGCGTCACGGCGGTGCTCGACCAGAGCGATCCCCTGGGCATGGTGACCCGCCAGGGCGCCTATGCGGTGGTGGGCTTCGCCCTCTACGCGGTCTTCGTGCGGATGAGCCCGGAGGGGCTGAAGCGGCTCGGCCCGGTGCTGGTCGGCGCGAGCGGGGTGCTGCTGCTGGCCGTGCTGGTGATGGGCACGGAGGTGAAGGGCTCGAAGCGCTGGATCAGCCTCGGGGGGATGGGCAACCTGCAGCCGTCCGAGGTGGCCAAGCTCGCGATCGTCCTGTGGGTGGCGCAGGCCATCGCCCGCCATCCCCGCGGGGTCACCGAGCTGCGGGGCCTGATGCCCTTCGGCGTGGTCACCGGGGTCATCGCGGTGCTCATCCTGGTGGAGCCGGACATGGAGACCGCGGTCATCGTCTGCGCGATCGCGCTGACCATGCTGCTGGTGGCCGGCATGCGCGGCACCCACCTGGCGGGCGTCCTCGGCGGCGGGGTCTTCCTGGTGATCGTCGGGATCATGATCGAGCCCTACCGCACCCAGCGCTTCTTCTCGTTCCTCGATCCCTGGTCCGACCCCACCGGCCCCGGCTACCAGGCGATCCAGGCGCAGGTGGCGCTGGGCTCCGGCGGCATCAGCGGGGTGGGCCTCGGCGACGGCGTGCAGAAGGCCTTCTACCTGCCCGAGGCCCACACGGATATGATCCTCGCGACGGTGGGGGAGGAACTTGGCCTCATCGGCGTGTTCGCGGTCCTGGCCGCATTCGTCCTCTTCGCCCTGGCCGGGTACCGGATCGCGCTGAAGGCCCGGGACCTCCACCAGCAGGTGCTCGCCGCCGGCATCACCACCATGGTGGTGGCGCAGGCCGTCGTGAACATGGGCGCCGTCCTGGGTGTGATGCCCGTGGCCGGAGTCCCGCTGCCCTTCGTCTCGTTCGGGGGCAGCAGCCTCATCATCCTCCTCGCCTGCACGGGCATCCTTGTCAACATCGGACGCCGTACCCAGCACCACGCCCGCAGAGTCCCCGTCCCGTCGTCCCGTGAGGGTGCTGATCGCGGCAGGGGGGACGGGAGGACACGTGATGCCCGCGCTGGCGGTCGCCGACGCGCTGCGGGCGCGGGGGGCTGAGGTCGGCTTCGTCGGGGCGCGCGGGTCCGGCGCGTCGGCCGTCGTCGCGACGGCGGGGTACCGGGAGGACACGATCCCGCTGCGGGGGCTGGTGCGGCGCCTGTCGCCGCGCAACCTGACCGCGGTGATCCTGGCGGGCCTGGCCGTGCCGCGCGCGGTGGGCCTGCTGGCCCGGCGTCGCGCCGACGTCGTGGTGGGCGGCGGCAGCTACGTCGCGGGCCCCGTCGCGCTGGCGGCGTGGCTCACCCGCCGGCCGCTGCTGCTGATGGAGGCCGACTCGCACCTCGGCGTGGCGAACCGCATGGCGGCGCCCTTCGCCCGGCGCGTCGCGCTGGCCCTGCCGCTGCCGGGCCGCTCCGGCCGCCGCTACATGGTCACCGGGCGGCCCGTGCGGCGCTCGGTGCTGGACGCCACCCGCACCGCCGGCCGCCGCGCCTTCGGCATCGACCACGAGGCCACCGTCGTGCTGGTGGTGGGCGGCAGCCAGGGGGCGCGCACGCTCAACGTCGCCGCCATCGAGGCCTTCGGCGACGCCCCGCCGGTGGACGTCATCCACGTCGCGGGGCCGCGCCAGCTCGACGAGGCGCGCCGCCTGCTGGACGGCCACGACCCGGGCTCCCGCTACCGCCTGGTGGGCTGGCTCGAGAACCTGCCCGAGGCGATCGCCGCCGCCGACCTAGTGGTGTCGCGCTCCGGCGGGTCGGTCTTCGAGCTGGCGGCCATCGGCCGTCCGTCGATCCTGGTGCCCTACCCGCACGCCACCGCCGACCACCAGGCCAAGAACGCCCGCTGGCTCTCGGAGGCCGGAGGGGCCGTGACGCTGCCCGACGCCGACTGCACGGGCGAGCGGCTGCGCGGCCTGGTGGGCGCCCTGCTGTCGGACCGCCGCCGCCTGGAGGCGATGGCCGAGGCCGCCCGCGCGGTCGGCCGTCCCGACGCCGCCGACCGCATCGCCGACGAGGTGCTCGCGATCGCCCGCGGTCCGCGGCGGGCGGGCCCGATGCGCCGGCTCGGCAGGGCGGTGGGGCGCCTGGTGCCGCGGAGAGGTCGGTGAGCCGGGCGCGCCCGATCCACCTGGTGGGGATCGGCGGGGCGGGGATGAGCGGGCTGGCGCGGCTCGCGGCGGAGGCCGGCTACCGCGTCTCGGGCACCGACCGCGACGACTCCGCGCTGCTGGAGGGGCTGCGCAGGGAGGGCATCGACGCGCGCGCCGGCCACTCGGCCGAGGCGGTGCCGCCCGACGCGGCCGCGCTGGTCGTCTCCACCGCCATCGCCGCCGACAACCCCGAGCGGGCCGAGGCGGCGCGGCGGGGCATCGAGGTGCTGCACCGCTCCGAGCTGCTGGCCGAGCTGATGGCCGGCCGGCGGGGCCTGGCGGTCGCCGGGGCGCACGGCAAATCGACCACCAGCGGCATGCTCGTCACCGCCCTGGGCCGCGCGTCGGCGTGCGTGGGGGCCGCCATCGCGGGCGGCGGGGGCACGGGCGCGTTCTGGGGCACGGGCCCGTGGTTCGTGGCCGAGGCGGACGAGAGCGACCGCTCGCTGCTGAACCTGTTCCCCGAGGCGGCGATCCTCCTCAACGTCGACCACGACCACCACGCCACCTTCGCCAGCCTCGACGAGGTGAAGGAGGTGTTCCGGCGCTTCGTCGCCGCCCTGCCGCCGGGCGGCGTGCTGGTGGTGGGTCCCGACGAGGCGGCCCGCGACTGCGCCGCCGACGCCGTCTGCGAGGTGCGCCTGGTGGGCGACCTGCCCGGCTCCTTCTGCGCCGTGGAGCGCGCGGGGCGCGCCGCCGGGTTCACGCTCGCCCTGGCCGACGGCCGCAGGGTCGACGTGCCGCTGGCCGTGGGCGGCCGTCACAACGCCGAGAACGCCGCCTGCGCGCTCGCCCTGGCCGACTGGTGCGAGGTGCCCCTCGTGGACGCCGCCGCCCGCCTGGCCGGGTTCACCGGGGTGGGGCGCCGCATGGAGCTGCGCGGCGTCGCGGGCGGGGTGGAGGTGGTGGACGACTACGCCCACCACCCCGCCGAGATCCGCGCCACCCTCGCCGCGGCGCGCGAGCGCGCCCCGGGCCGGATCGTGGTGATCTTCCAGCCCCACCTGCCGTCGCGCACCCGGGCGCTCTGGCGCGAGCTGGGCGAGGCCCTGGGCGCCGCCGACGTCGTCGTGGTGACCGAGGTCTACCTGGCCCGCGAGCCGGCCGATCCCGCCGTCGGCGGCCGGGACGTGGCCGGCGCGGTGCCCGGGCCGGCGCGGGCGGTCTTCGCCCCGACCCCGGCGGACGCCGCCGCCGCGGCCCTCGCCGAGATCCGGCCGGGAGACCTGGTGATCACGATGGGGGCGGGCGACATAACCACCCTGGGTAGGGAGTTGGTCTCGCGCCTGGAAGAACACCTCGACGATGGGACGCGCCGCGACAGTACCCCGCCTGCCTAATCTCGAGCGCGACGCGCCCCTCGCCCCCCTCACGACCATCCGGGTGGGCGGCGTCGCCGACTGGCTGTGCCGGGCCGCATCGTCTCGCTCCGTCGTCGCCGCCCTGGCCTGGGCGCGCGGGCGGGAGCTGCCGGTGGCCGTCGTCGGCCGCGGGTCGAACCTGCTGGTGGCCGACCAGGGCTTCCGCGGCCTGGCCCTGCGCCTGGTGGGCGGGCTGACGGCGATCTCGGTGCGCGGCAGCGGGATGTGGTGCGGCGGCGGCGCCTCGCTGCCGCGCGCCGTGCAGCGCGCCGCGGCGCACGGCCTCGAGGGCCTGGAGTTCGGCGCCAGCATCCCCGGCACCGCCGGGGGGGCGGTCGCGATGAACGCCGGCGCCCACGCCGGGGAGCTCAAGGAGGTGCTGCGCTGGGCCGCCGTGTGCGGGCCGGAGGGGCGCCGCCGGGTGGGGCTCACCGACCTCGACCTGGGCTACCGCCGCTCGGCGCTGGAGCCGGGCGAAGTCGTCACCCGGGTGGGCTTCGCGCTGCGCCGCGGCGACCCCGCGGCGATCGCCGCCCGGCTGGCCGAGTTCCGCGCCCACCGCCGCAGCACCCAGCCGCAGGGCGTGCGCACCTTCGGCAGCGTCTTCACCAACCCGCCGGGCGACTCCGCCGGCCGGCTGCTCGAGGCCGCCGGCTGCAAGGGCCTCGCGGTGGGCGGCGCCCGCTTCTCGCCGGTGCACTCCAACTTCATCGAGGCGTCGCCCGGCTGCCGCGCCGCCGACGTCCTGGCGCTGATGCGCGAGGGGCGCGACCGGGTGGCGGCGGCGGGCGGGCCGCGGCTGCACCCCGAGGTGCGCTACCTCGACCCGGAGCGCGGCATCGTCCACGCGCCCCTGGACCCGGCGTGAGCGGAGCGCGCACCACCCCCGCCGGCGGGGGACGCGGCAGGGCCCACCCGGCCGTGATGGCCCGCCGCCGCCAGATCTCCCGCGAGCGCGGCGCGCGCCGCCGGGGCGGCCTCATCCTGCTGCTGTGCATCGCCGCCGCCGTGTGCGGCGCCTACTGGATCGCCACCGGGCCGCCGACGGCGATCCAGGGCGTGACGGTGGAGGGCTACGACCGCCCCGACCGCGACCTCTTCCTGAAGGCGATGGGGGTGACCGCCGCCCAGGGGACGATCGTGTCGCCCCCGTCGATGGACATACAGCGGGTCGCCCATCGCTTCCCGTGGGTCGACCGGATCACCATCTCGCGCGACTGGCCCCGCGACCTGAAGATCGCGGTCGTGCTGGCGCGGCCGGCGGCGGTGGTGAGCGGCACCAACGGGGCGATGCTGGTGACGGCCGACGGCCGGGTGCTGGGCCCCGCTCCGGGCAACGCCGTGCTCGGCGCGCTGCGCATCGCCGGCCCGGTGCCCGACCCGGGCGCGACCCTGGACGACGACGCCCGGGCGCTGGTGGCCTTCATCGCCACCGCGAAGCCGAAGGTGGCGGTGCGGATCCGCTACCTGGGCGTCGACGCGACGGGCGAGGTGTCGGCCCGCCTGCTCAACGGGCCCCAGCTGCGGCTGGGGCTGCCGGAGCGGATGCCGGCCAAGGCGATCGTCCTCGGGCTGATGCTCAACAAGCTGACGGCCGAGGAGCAGGCGCAGGCCACCTACATCGACCTGTCCGACCCGGAGCACCCGGCCGCGGGCGGACTCGAACCAGTCTCAACCTCTGATGGAGAGTTGGCGACCGCGGAGGGCTGAAGCCTCGATCGGGCACTGAGAGTTGCTTGACAGGCCTGCAGTCCGGCTCTAGGTTCCACCGTGGAGCAGTCGTGCCTACGCCCGGTGATATGGGCGTACAGAGGCACCACCACCCCCCTCGATCACTACTTGAGGGTAGCGGCAATTCCCCATAGGCATCGCGGTCCACGGGCTCGCCAGGCGCCCGGCCGAGGGAGGACGAGCAGGTGGAGACGAGCAACTATCTAGCGGTGATCAAGGTCGTCGGAGTGGGCGGCGGAGGCACCAACGCCGTCAACCGGATGATCGACGCGGGTGTGCGCGGCGTGGAGTTCGTGGCGGTCAACACCGACGCCCAGGCCCTGTCGATGTGCGACGCCGACGTGAAGATCCACATCGGCGGCACCATCACGAAGGGGCTCGGCGCGGGCGCCGACCCGCGCGTCGGCGCGGCCGCGGCGGAGGAGAGCCGCGAGGAGCTCAAGGAGGCCGTCCGCGGCGCGGACATGGTCTTCGTCACCGCTGGCGAGGGCGGCGGCACCGGCACCGGCGCCGCCCCGGTGATCGCGCAGATCGCGCGCGAGCAGGGCGCCCTCACCGTCGGCGTCGTCACCCGGCCCTTCACCTTCGAGGGGGCCCAGCGCACCCGGCGGGCGAACGACGGCATCGACGAGCTCGAGAAGCAGGTCGACTCGGTCATCGTGATCCCGAACGAGCGCCTCATCCAGGTGGTCGAGCGGCGCACCTCGATCATCGACGCCTTCCGTATGGCGGACGACGTGCTGCGCCAGGGCGTGCAGGGGATCACCGACCTGATCACCGTGCCCGGGCTGATCAACCTGGACTTCGCCGACGTGCGCACGATCATGCAGGACGCCGGCGCCTCGCTGATGGGCATCGGCACCGCGTCGGGCGAGAACCGCGCCTCGGAGGCCGCGAAGGCGGCGATCTCGTCCCCGCTGCTCGAGACCACCGTGGCGGGGGCCACCGGCGTGCTGCTCAACATCACGGGCGGAGCCGACCTGGGCCTGTTCGAGATCGACGAGGCCGCGGGCATCATCCGCCAGGCCGCCCACGACGACTGCAACGTGATCTTCGGCGCGGTCATCGACGAGTCGGCCGGCGACAACATCCGAGTCACCGTCATCGCCACCGGCTTCGAGGGAGTCGAGCGCGCCGCCGCGTCGTCGTCGGCCGCGGCGCCGCGCTTCGGCCGGCGCGACGAGGTCATCGCCGAGAGGCGCCGCGAGCCCACCCGGCGCGAGCCCCCGGCGACCGGGCGCCGCCTGTCGCTCGATCCCCAGGAGCGCAAGGGCTTCGAGATCGACGAGGACGCCCTCGAGGTGCCGGACTTCCTGAAGGGCGCCTGAGCCGCGGGCGGGGCGGGCGGCGCAATCGCCACCCGCCCCGCCCGTTCTCTACCTGCGCAGGGCGACGTCCACGACGTCGCCCTGGGTGACGCCCCGGTCGATCTCCACCCGCACCGCGATGCGCGCGGAGCGGCGCAGCGCGGCCGTGAACGCCGCCCTGGCCGCCACCGCCACGGTCGCCGAGCGGCCGGGGCGCAGCACGAAGGCGCGGCTGCCGTAGAGCGGCAGGCGCCCGAACACGGCGTTCGGGTTGGGCACGCCGCCCAGCACCACCCGCCCGGTGCAGCGCGGTCCTCCCGCGGGGCAGGTGATCTTCACCGGCACCGACGCGCCGCGCCGCCTCAGCGCGGCGGAGCGGATCTCCGCGCCGCCCAGGGCGTTGGCCTCGCGCATGGTGATGCGGCTCACCCGGTTCAGCCGCGAGTCGGTGAACCAGATGGCCCTGTCGGGGCCGAAGGCGATGGAGTCGGCGGTGCGCCCGCCCGGCAGCCGCAGCAGGCGCACGCGCCCGGCGGGCGTGACCCGGCCCAGGCCGTCGGCGGTCGCGAACCAGAGGTTCCCGTCCGGGCCGGCGACGATCGAGGAGGGCGCGATGCGGTTGTTGGCGAGGTCCCACTCCCGGGCGCGGCCGGCGGCGTCCACGCGGCCCACCGTCGCGGAGCTGGTCGTGGTGCCCGAGTACGGCCCGCTCGAGCGGCTGCGCAGGCCGGAGCGCGTGTACCACATGCGACCGTCGGGGCCGAGGGCGAGCCCGGTCACCGCCGGCAGCGCGCAGCCCACCGACGGCTGGCAGGGGTTGACCAGGGGGAAGGTCGTCGTCGTGCCGTCGTCGTTGGCCCGCACCAGCAGCCCCTCCTGCGCGAACCAGCCCACGCCGCCGGCGCCGATCGCGACGACCGAGCCGTCGCCGTGGGGGCGCGGGTACTCCCGCCGGGCGGCGGGCGACACGAAGGTGACCGTCTCGCCCAGGTTGTTGCCGGTGTAGACGCCGCCGCCGGGACGGGCGACGAGCGAGTCCTCTCCCGTGAAGCCGGCGGTGCGGTAGCCGCCGAAGGTGCCGTCGGGCCGCAAGAAGGCGGCCACCCGGCCCGACTGCATCAGGAACCAGAGCCCCTCGGTCCCCGGGCTGAGGGTGCTGGGGCCGTCCTGGGACTGGACGTCCTCGGTGCGGGGCGCGGCGACCGAGGTGATCCGTCCGTCCACGTCGATGCGCAGCAGGTCGCCCGACTGCGACGCGGCCAGCCACAGCGCCCCGTTCCAGCCGGCGATGGGGTTCTCCCAGTAGTAGGTGCTGAGCCCCGGCGCGTTCACGGGCAGCGGGTGGTCCCGGATGGCCCCCTCGGCCGCCGCGGTCAGGGCCAGCGGCACCGCCGCCGCGGCGCAGGCCGCCGCGATCCTCGATCTCGTCCTCGCCATGCGGATCCCCCTCCGACATCCGACGGTCGTCGCGATACGCGGTTTTCGCACATTACGCGGCCCGCTCCCGGTCGCCGCCACCCCCCGGTCGCCCCGGACCGGCGGGCCGGGGGAACCGTCCGTCGGTCGAGCGCCCGGCGTCGGGCCTGCCTGGTAGCGTCACGCGTCATGGCCGACGCCCTGGCGCACACCACCCTGCACGGCCGCCACGCGGCCCTCGGGGCGCGGATGGGGGCCTTCGCGGGCTGGGACATGCCGCTCTACTACACCACCGCGCGCGCGGAGCACCGGGCGGTGCGCGAGGCCAGCGGGGTGTTCGACGTCTCCCACATGGGCCAGCTGGAGGTCTCCGGCGCGGGCGCGCGGGCGGCGCTGTCGCGGCTGCTCAGCAACGACCTCGCCATCGGCCCCGGGCAGGGGCAGTACACGCTCATGCTGGAGGACGACGGCGGCGTCATCGACGACCTGATCGTCTACGCCCTGGCCGACCGCTTCCTGCTGGTGGTGAACGCGTCGAACATCGCCGCCTGCCGCGAGCGGCTCGATGCGCGGCTGCCCGGCGACGCGGTCCTCGCCGACCGCTCGCACGAGGTCGCGATGCTCGCCCTGCAGGGTCCCCGCTGGGCCGACGCCCTGCGGCCGATCGCCGCCACCCCGCTCGCCTTCGACCTCGAGTACTTCGAGGTGGGCGAGGACATGATCGCCGGCGTCCCCTGCCTCATCGCGCGGACCGGCTACACCGGCGAGCCCGGCGTCGAGATGATGTGCCCCGCCGACGGGGCCCCCGTCGTGTGGGACGCCCTGATGGCGGCCGAGGCGCCGCCCGTCCCGGCGGGCCTGGTCGCGCGCGACACCCTGCGGCTCGAGATGGGCTATCCGCTCTACGGGCAGGAGCTCTCCCGCGAGCGCACCCCCGTCGAGGCGGGCCTGCGCTGGGCCTGCGACATCGAGGGCGGCCGCTTCCCCGGCGCCGACGTGCTGCGCCGGCAGGTCGAGGAGGGCACCCCGGAGCGCCTGGCGATCTTCCGGCTCACCGAGCCCGGCATCCCGCGGGCCGGCCAGGACGTGCTCATCGACGGCGCCCCGGCGGGCGTCGTCACCAGCGGCACCCTGTCGCCGTCGCTCGACGTCGGCATCGGCATGGCCTACGTCCCCGCGGCCGCCGCGGCGCCCGGGACGGACATCGTCATCGACGTCCGCGGCAAGCCCAAGTCCGCCCGTACGGACCGCCGCCCCCTGGTGGCGGCGTCCCCGAAGGAGTGAGGTAGCGATGGCCGCTCCCGAGACCTACCCCGGCGACCTCCGGTACCACCCCGAGCACGACTGGGTGCGCGTGGAGGGCGACGAGGCCGTCTTCGGCATCACCTGGTACGCGCAGGACGCGCTCGGTGAGGTCGTCTTCTACGACCCGCCCGAGGTGGGCGCGACGATCGAGAAGGACGGCACCTACGGCGAGCTCGAGTCGGTGAAGGCCGTCTCGGACATCTTCGCGCCGGCGAGCGGGGAGGTCCTGGCGGTCAACCCGGCGGTCGCCGACCGGCCCGAGGTCGTGAACGAGGACCCCTACGGGGCGGGCTGGCTGGTGCGGGTGCGGCTCAGCGACCCCTCCGAGCTCGACTCCCTGATGGACGAGCCGGCCTATCGCGCCTACCTGGCGGGCCTGTGAGCCGCTATACGTCCCTCACGGACGATGACCTGGCGGTGATGCTCGACGCCGTCGGCGTCGGGTCGATCGAGGAGCTGTTCGCCGCCATCCCCGAGGGCGTGCGCCTCGCGCGCCCCCTCGACCTGCCGGACGGCCTGCCCGAGCAGGAGGTGCTGGCCCACCTCGCCGAGCTGGCCGCGCGCAACGTCTCGGCCGACGACGAGATCACCTTCCTCGGCGCCGGGATGTACGACCACTACGTGCCCGCGCTGATCGACTCGATCCTGCAGCGCTCCGAGTTCCTCACCCCGTACACGCCGTACCAGCCCGAGATCTCCCAGGGCGGCCTGCAGGTGATGTTCGAGTACCAGACGGCCATCTCGGAGCTCACCGGACTGCCGGTGTCGAACGCGTCGCTCTACGAGGGCCCGTCGGCGGTCGGCTCCGCGGCCTACCTGGCCAAGCTCGCGAACGGCCGGCCCGAGATCGTGGCGTCGCGCGGCGTGCACCCGCACAGCCGCGAGACCCTGGTGACGCTGGCGCGCGGCTACGGCCAGACCGTCGTCGAGGCGCCGCTCTCCGACGGCGTCACCGACGTCGGCGAGCTGGCGGCGCGGGTGGGGGAGGGCACCTCGGCGGTCATCCTGCAGCAGCCGAACTTCCTGGGCGCGGTGGAGGACCTGGAGCCGCTGGTGGCGGTGGCGAAGGAGGCCGGGGCGCTGGTGGTGTGCGCCTGCGACCCCCTGCCGCTGGCGATCCTGAAGCCGCCCGGCGAGTACGGGGTGGACGTGGCGGTGGGCGAGGGCCAGACCCTCGGCAACCGCCTCGACTACGGCGGCCCGTCGTTCGGCTTCTTCGCCGCCGGCCAGGAGCACATCCGCCGCATGCCGGGCCGCATCGCCGGCGAGACCCGCGACGTGGACGGCCGCCGCGGCTTCGTGCTCACCCTGCAGACCCGCGAGCAGCACATCCGGCGCGAGAAGGCGACCCACAACATCTGCACCGCCCAGGTGCTCAACGCCCTGGCCGGCGTCATCTACCTGTCGTGGCTCGGCAAGCGCGGCGCGGTGGAGCTCGCCGAGCTGATGCTGCGCCGCACCGACTACGCCCGCCGCGCGCTGACGGCGATCCCCGGCGTGCGGCCGCTGCACGACCGGCCCGTGGTGCGCGAGTTCGCGGTCGCGCTCGACGCCCCGGTCGAGGCGGTGGTGGAGCGCTGCGCCGCGGAGGGGGTGAACCCCGGCCTGCCGCTGGGGGCCCTCTACCCGGAGCACCCCGACGGCCTGCTGGTCGCGATCACCGAGCGCCGCTCGCGCGCGGACATCGACCGGCTGGTCGACGTGCTGGGGCGCGCGGTGGCCGCGGAGGCGGGCGCCGTGACGATGGGGGCGGCCCGATGAGCGCCACGGCGCAGACCCCGCAGCAGCGCGAGCCGGTGGTGACCGTCTTCGAGCGCTCCCGGCCGGGCCGGCGGGCGTTCACGGCGCCGGCCCTCGACGTGCCCGAGCGCCCCCTCGACGAGATCCTCCCCGCCCGGCTGCGGCGCGAGCGCCCCGCCGAGCTGCCGGAGGTGGCCGAGCCGGAGATCGTGCGCCACTACAACCGGCTCTCGAAGCGCAACTTCGATCTCGACACCGGCTTCTACCCGCTGGGCTCGTGCACGATGAAGCACAACCCGAAGCTGCACGAGCGGGTCGCCGCCCTGCCGGGCAACGCCCGTCTCCACCCCTTCCAGTCGCCGCGCCGCGCCCAGGGGGCACTCGAGCTGATGTGGAACCTGGAGCGTGCCCTGGCCGAGCTGTCGGGCCTGCCGCACGTGTCGCTGCAGCCGAGCGCCGGCTCGCACGGCGAGCTGGCCGGCGTGCTGCTCACCCGCGCCTACCACGCCGATCGCGGCGACCATCGCACCAGGGTGCTCACCCCCGACACCGCCCACGGCACCAACCCGGCCACGGTGACGATGGCCGGGTACGAGGTGGTGAAGGTCGACACGACGGCCTCGGGCGCCGTCGACGTCGAGGACCTGCGCCGCAAGGCGACCGACGACGTCGCCTGCCTGATGCTCACCAACCCCAACACGGTGGGCCTCTTCGACCCGAACATCGAGGAGATCGCGAGGATCGTCCACGACGTGGGGGCGACCCTCTACTACGACGGCGCCAACCTCAACGCGATCATGGGCATCAGCCGCCCGGGCGATATGGGCTTCGACATCGTGCACTTCAACCTGCACAAGTCGTTCACCCAGCCCCACGGCGGAGGCGGCCCCGGCGCCGGGCCGATCGCGGTGTCCGACCGCATCGAGCCGTACCTGATGGTGCCGCGCATCGTGCGCGCCGAGTCGCCGGAGGGCGGGTCGGCCGTCTTCGACCTCGAGGAGGACCGGCCGAAGTCGATCGGCCGGCTGCGCGGCTTCCAGGGCAACTACGGGGTGTTCGTGCGCTCCTACGCCTACATCCGCTCGCTGGGCGGCGAGGGGCTGCGCGAGGCGTCGGAGATCGCGGTGCTCAACGCCAACTACCTCCAGGCCCTGCTGGCGCGCGGCGAGGCGGGCGAGCACCTGCCGGCGGCCTACCCCGGCATCTGCATGCACGAGTTCGTGCTGTCGGGCGCGCCGATGAAGCGGGCGCTCGGCATCCGCACCGCCGATCTGGCGAAGCGGCTGCTCGACTTCGGCTACCACCCGCCGACGGTGTACTTCCCGCTGCTGGTCGAGGAGGCCCTGCTGGTGGAGCCCACCGAGACCGAGACGCGGGAGACCCTGGAGGCCTTCGCCGACGTGGTCGCGCAGATCCTGCGCGAGGCCGCGGAGGACCCGGAGATCGCCCGCAACGCCCCCTACTCCACGCCGGTGCGCCGGCTGGACGAGGCGGGCGCGGCGCGCACGCCGGTGGTGCGCCAGCCGATCGCCTCCCCCTAGCCGGGGCCGGCGGTGCCGGCTCAGGCCTCCGGCTGGCGGAGGGGGCCGGCGAGCTCCAGCGAGGCGGCGCACCAGGGGGCCGGCGTGGGAGCGGTGCGCGGGCGGGCCAGCAGGTAGCCCTGGCCCAGCGGCACCCCCAGCTCGCGCAGGGCGCGCAGCTCCTCGGCGCTCTCGATGCCCTCGGCCACGATCTGGGCGCCCAGGTCCTTCTCGAGGGTGACCATGGAGCGCACCAGGGCGCGCTTGGCGTGGTCGAGGTGGAGGTCGTGGATGAGCGACCGGTCCACCTTGATGTAGTCGGGCGCCAGCTGGGTGACGTGGCGCATCGATGCGTGGCCGGCGCCGGTGTCGTCGATCGCCACCAGCGCGCCGCGGCCGCGGTACTCGGCGAGGCGGGAGCCCAGGCGGGCGTAGTCGCCCACGGCCTCGTGCTCGGTGATCTCGATGACGATGCCGTCCAGGCTGCCGGCGCCGAGGGCCGCGTCCATCTCGGGGGTGAGGATGGCGTCGGGGCTCATGTTCACCGACAGGTAGGCGCCCGCCGGCAGGGTGCCGCGCACCCGGCACGCCCGGCGCACGCACTCCACCTCGATCTCGAGGCCCAGGCCGACGGCGTGCGCCTCGGCGATCCAGCGGTCCGGCGGGCGCTGCGGCTCGGCGCGGAAGCGCGAGAGGGCCTCGAAGCCGACGGTGCGGCCGTCGTCGAGGGCGACGATGGGCTGGTAGACGGTCTGGATGATCTGGGGGTCGGCGAGGATCTCGAGGATCGCGTCGCGGCGCTTGGCCAGCGAGGCGGTGTAGCCGGCCTCGTACTCCACCCCGTCCAGGCGGCCGCGGTCGAAGGCGACGACCCGGCGGCGCCCGGCGCGCGCGGCGCCCAGGCCCTCGTCGAGCGCCGCGAGGGCGTTCGCCGTGGTGGCGGCGTCGTCGGGCAGCACCACGACCGTGGCGCGGGCGCTGATGCCGGCGTCGTTCGACGCGGCGGCGGCGCGGGCGATCTCGGCGATGCGGCGGCCCTCCTCGGCTCCGTAGCCGCTGCCGATCCAGGCGAAGCGGTCCGAGCCGAGGCGACTCCAGACGCCGTCCTCCAGGTCCGCGTTCTCGAGCTGCTCGGCGACCTGGCTGAGGATCGCGTCGCCCGCCGCGTAGCCGTTCTGGGCGTTCCAGCGCCCGAAGCCGTCGAGGTCGATGCCCAGCAGCAGCGCGGGCCGCGCCGACGACGCGGCGGCGACCACGCCGGAGACGTGACGGGAGAAGGCGCGCTCCTCCAGGAAGCCGGAGAGCGGGTCGGTCTCCGACTCCCCCTGCTGGCGCAGCAGCACCGCGAGGCGCCAGCACAGGATGGCCGCCAGCCCCCAGATGACGGGCCGGATGGGCTCCCAGGCGATGACGCTGGCGGGGGCGCAGAGCGCCAGCCCGGTCGCGGCCAGCAGGGTCTTCGAGGTCACGAGGCGCACGCGGGCCTCGGTGACGCGCAGGGCGTGACGCGACGCGACCGTGACGAGCGAGAAGGTGACCATGTAGCCCGCCAGCACCAGGCCGATCGAGGTGACCGAGACGCCGCGGGTGACCAGGTAGGTGACGAGGGCGTCCGAGATGGCCAGGCAGCCGAAGGCGTACGCGAACCACACCGCCGCCGTCTCGTGGGTCACCCGGGAGCGGCGGACGGCGTTGTAGAGCGCGGCCAGCAACAGCAGGTCGAGGGTGATCGGCACGAGCTGGGCCACGTTCTCGGCCACCGGCAGAGGGTGGTACCAGAGCATCGCGAGCACGATGAAGCCGAGCAGGGCGAAGACGCTCAGCTCGATGGCCGCCGACTCGACGGCGCCGCGGCGGGACTCCTCCATCGCCGGCTGACGCAGCATCCACAGGCCCCGGTACCAGAAGGGGTACGCGAGCAGGAACCCGACCTGCGACCAGGCGGCGGGGCTGTCGACGGTGCCGCCCGTCGCCAGGAACAGCCAGTAGGGGATGCTGCCCAGCGTCCAGCTGAGGAGGCCGTACGACATCAGGCGCCAGAAGCGGGCCTCGATGCCGCCGGACCGCTGCGACGCCCTGCGCGTGCCGACGAGGGCGATCGCGGTGAAGACGCTCACGGTGCCCCAGCCGATGCCGGCGGCGAGCGACGCCGAGATGGCGCCGGCGATCGAGAACCCGAAGGTCACGGCCAGCGTCACCACGGCGACGGCCCCGGCGGCGATCGCGAGACGGTCGCCGCGGCCGAGTCGTGCCCATTTCTTACGGAATACGCTCACGGCCCTGCTATCGGCACGATCCTCCCCACTCCTGAGAGGAGCGACCGGAGGCGGATTCGCAAGGCTCCCGCGGAGCGACCCTCGGAGGGTCAACGCACCCGCCTCAGGCGTGTAGCGGGGCGCCGGCCTCGCTCATCATGGCGCGCAGCGCCGCGGGGTGGCGGGCGGCGAGGAACCGGATCTGATCCTGCAGGCGGTCGCCGAGCCCCTGTCCGGTCACCAGGTCGCGGAGCAGCGCGTCGTCGATGCCCCGACCGGTGCGCAGGTCGTGCAGCCAGGACGGGTCGGTCTCCACGATGAGCCGGTTCATCGCCCGCTGCCCGGGAGACTCCCGCAGGGCCGTGTGGGCGACCATGTCGAGGATCGTGCCCGGGTGGAGGGCCAGGGCGGGCGGGCCGAAGAGCGGGCGCTCCTCCGCCACGCGGCGCATGCCGAGGATGCCCGCGTAGAACCGCTCGCTCTGGGGCGACACGGTGATCACGACCGGCGATTCCGGCCACTCGACCAGGGAGATGCGCGTCAGGGCGGAGATCAGCCGCATGAAGACCCGCCGCGTGTGGCGGCGCCACTGCGGGCGCACGACCAGCGAACCGCACTCCATGAGCGGCGCCGTGTGGGTGGCGCGCAGGCGGTCGTTCTCCTCGGCGAAGGAGCGGTCGGACGGGACGCCGAAGGGGCCGTCGATCACCAGGACCGCCGCGCCGATGGCCTCGCCGTCGACGCGGGCGAGGGCGAAGCAGGTCCCGGGGTTGAGGTACGAGACGTGCATCCGGCGGCCGGTGGCCTGGGGCTCCATGTAACCGGCCTCGACGAAGCCGTCGTGTACGACGGACAGGACCTCGTCGATGTGCTCGGGGGCGTCGCCGATGACGACCTCGATCTCGTCGGTGGGCAGTTGCATCTCGGCTGGGCTCGTCAGGGGCGCGGTGGTCAACGCGATCGCTCCAGGTAGGTCGGCTTGTGCTGGAAGTCGCCGGCCTCGTGGTAGGGGTAGTCCCGGTAGGGGTGGACGCGCACGTCGCCGGCCACGCCGGCGGCGGCGGACAGGGTGTTGCCCAGGGCGAACTCGATGCCCGGCCCCGGGCGGACGCCGTCGCGGAGCTGGACGTGCAGCACCGGCCGGCCGGCCTCGGAGGCGATGCGGAAGCGGCCGGTCAGCGCGCCCGCGTGGGCGGCGGTGGCGAAC
This sequence comes from Thermoleophilia bacterium, assembly GCA_050181915.1. Classification (GTDB taxonomy): domain Bacteria; phylum Actinomycetota; class Thermoleophilia; order Miltoncostaeales; family Miltoncostaeaceae; genus JBFXCS01. The sequence goes on from JBFXCS010000001.1 coordinate 343,249, forward strand.
AGGCCCTCCTTGATCACCTCGGGGCGCAGGCTCCACCCGTCGCCGCGGATCTGGCCGTTGTGGCGGCCCCACATCGCCAGGACGGGGCCATGCACGGTGAGCTCGCCGAGGCCGGTGAGCGCCTCGTTCACCCGCTCCTCGGACAGGATCTGGGCCTCGTCCTCGAGGTCGTAGCGCACGAGCGGCAGCAGCCGGCGGGTGAGCGCGGTGAGCACCAGGGTGCTCGCGCCGTCCTCGTGGCGGCGCTCCTCCAGGTAGAGGCGGTTGGGGTCCCAGGTGAAGAGCGTGGGGGAGTAGCCGGGATCGTGGCCGTAGATCTCCTCCCGTCCGGCGGGGCTGTCGAGCAGCCGCCGCGCCTCGCGCAGCTCGGGCGTCTCGTGCAGCACGTGCAGCCCGACCTCGGCGGCGCCCATCGACACCATCACGCCGATGCGGCTGGGGTGCGCGCGGCTGAAGCCGAAGAGCTCCGAGACGTAGGTGCGCCAGCTCTCGGCCACCCACTCGCCGCCGACGAAGCAGGCCACCACGCGCTCGGCGAAGCCGGGGCCGTGCTCGCGCAGCGCGGTCTCTCCCAGCTCCTTCAGGAAGAGGGGCTCGGCGGCGATGATCACGCGGTCGAAGCCGGCGCCGGCGCGCACCAGGATCTCGAGGGCCATCTCCAGGTGGACGGACGGCGTGGCGACGGTCGCCAGGCGGGTCGGCACCGCGATCCCCATCGGCAGGCAGTTGATGAGCAGCGTGGAGCTGTGCTCGCCGCCGCCCAGCGACTGCACGACGGCGTCGAAGGTGCGCTCCTGCGAGCGGCGCTCCGATCGCGAGGTGACCCCCACCGAGAACAGCCCGCTGGAGCCGCTGGAGGTGAGCAGCTCGGCGGCGTCCGACACGCGGCCGCCGTCCAGCCAGGTCTCGAGCGAGTCGGTGAACACCGACCGCTTGTCGGTGTAGGGCACCTGGGCGAGGCGTGTCACCGTGTGGTGGTCGACGCCCTCGCGCTCCAGGTGGGCGCGGTAGCCGTGGGAGGAGAGCGCCGCGCGCCGGAAGCTGCGCAGCGCCGCCCGCTCGGCGGCGGTGAGGGGGGTCTCGTGCGCCTCCACCACCGCGGATCCATCGTCTGTCCGGCTCACCGTTCCCCCTCGTCGTCCCCTGCGAACGAGGGCCACGCTATCGGCGCGCTCGAAAACGAATCATGGTCAATACTGACCATCGTTTCGCCCTGGACTGACGGCGAAAACTTCAGTGAATCCGCGACCGAGGGGCCGCGATCCCTCGCCGGTGCTACGTCACCTCGCCCGAGAGGATGCCGGTCGCCCGTCCCGCCCTGACGGCCGCGGTGCGGGTGGTGACGCCGAGCTTCGAGTAGATCTGGCCCAGATGGCGGGCGACCGTGCGCTCGCTGATGAACAGCCGCTCCCCGATGTCGCGGTTCTTCAGCCCCAGGGCCAGCTGCTGCAGCACCTCCCGCTCCCGCGCCGACAACCCCGCGCCCGGCGTGGTGGGGCGCGGTGAGCGGGTGGGGATGCGGCGGCCGATGGCGCGCAGGCGGGCCTCGGCGCGGCGCCTCCATCCGCCGGCCCCCATCGCGCGGAACGCCTCGCGGGCGGCCAGCAGGTCGTCGGCGGCGAGGTCGGTGGCGTCGCCGGAGGCGCCCGCGGCGAAGAGGGCCCGGGTCGCCCACCAGCGCATGCCCATCGCCTCGAAGTGGGCGGCGGCCTCCCGGAAGGGCGCCGGGTCGGGCGTCCCCCCGCGGCGGGCGAGCTGGCCGGTGGCGTAGGCGTGGAAGGGACCGGCCAGCGGCGCGCCGGCCACGGCCATGTCGGCGAGGGCGCCCGTGCGGCGGCGCGCCTCGGGCAGCGGCGCCACCTCGGCCGCCGCGGCGAGCAGCGGCACGGACGCGAGGCGATCGTCGGTGAGCTCCCAGGCCGCGAGGGCGTCGGCCACGGCGCGCGCCGCCTCGACGGCGTTGCCGGCGGCCGCGGCCACCAGGGCATGGCCGACCGCCACGGGGGCGAGCTGCTCGAACAGCGGGGCGTCGCCGGACGATGCGACCACCAGGTCCCGGTAGCGATCGAGCGCGTTGTCGATGCGCCCCTCGGCGTAGAGCAGCCACGCCAGCCCCGGGTCGGCGGGGGTGGGGGAGCCGCGGCCCAGCTCCTCCCAGCCGGCGGCCGCGCGCTGCAGGTGCTCGCGCGCCTCGTCCAGCTCGCCGCCGTGGGCCAGCGACTCGCCCAGGTTCCCGGCCAGCACGAGCTCGTGGTCGACCAGGCCGAGCTCCCGCGCCCGCGCCACCCCCTCGCGGGCGCAGGCGGCGGCCTCGTCGGGCCGGCCCAGCGCCAGCATCACGTGGCTCTCGTGGATCATGGCGAGGGTCTCGTTGCGCTGGGCCGACCCCGGCGCGTGATGGCCCTCGCGGCGGGCGCGCGCGAGGTGGAGCAGGCCGCCCGGCCCGCCGCGTCCGCTCTCGGCCATGCCCATGAAGATCAGCGCGCGGGTCGAGGTCTCGTGGTCGCCGGCGCCGGCGGCCTCGCTGCGGGCGTCGCCGGCCAGGTTCATCGCCTCGCCGAAGCGGGAGGTCATCACCGCCATGCCGGCCGCCTGGGCGAGGGCCTCGCCGCGCGCCCGCGACGCCGGCGCGCTCGGGTCGCGGCTGTGGGTGAGGTGGCTCTGCAGCGCGCGCAGGGCGGCCTCGTGCTGGCCCAGGCTCCACCGGGCGGTGGAGGCCGCGGAGGCGCTTGCCAGGGCCTCGTCGCGCAGGAGCATGTCGAGGCGCGTGGCGGCGGCGCCCTCGAGCGCCTCGGCGGCCTCGGCCCAGGCCGAGAGGTCGAGCAGCGCCATGCCGCGCTCGTGGACGGCCGCCTGCCGGGCGGCCTCCCCGAGCGAATCGGTCCACCAGGCGAGCGCCCGCTGGGAGTGGGCGAGCGCCAGCTCGGGGTCGCCGGCCTCGCGGGCCATCGCGGCGGCGCGCACCCCGTAGCGCACGACGGCCTCGGGATCGGACGCCCCCACCGCGTGGCGCACCAGCACCGACGGGCTCGCGCCGGTCGAGCGGCCCGAGGCGAGCGCGTCGCCGTGCCGCCGGCGCAGCTCGCCGCCGCCCAGCCCCGCGAGGGCGACGGCGGCGACCAGGGGATCGGCGAAGCGCCATCGCGGGCGCGGCGGCCCGGTCGCCTCGTCGAGGATGCCCGCCCTCACCGCCTCGTCCAGGGCGGGCTCGAGCGCCGCGACGTCCTGCGCCGAGACCCGCGCGATCCGCTCGGCCGTGGTGGCGGGCGTGCCCAGCACGGCGACCCAGGTCGCGACGTCGCGCGCGGCCGGGCTCAGGACGCGCAGGGCGGTCTCGGCGCGGACCCGCAGCGCGTCGGGGACGGGGAAGGGGGCGTCGCCGCCCGCCCATCGCCGTGCCGCCAGCGCCAGCGGCACGATCCTCCCCGGCAGGCCCCCGCTCAGCTCGGCGACCGCCGCGCGGGCCAGGCGGTCGATGCCGGGGGCCGCGTGACCGGCCAGCTCGGCCGACGCCTCGGCGTCGAGCCGGTCGAGCATCAGCGTGGGGGCGTCCGGCGAGACCTCCCTGGCCGTCAGCAGGACGAGCGCCCGCGTGCCGGCGAATCGGCGCACCAGCTCGGCCGGCAGGGTCGGCTCGTCGGAGCGGTCGCCGAGCAGGGCGACCACCGGTCGCAGCCGCGAGGCCCGCACGAGGTCCGGCTCGTGCCCCTCGGCCACCAGCGCCTCGGCCAGCCGCTCGAGGGCCGGCCCGCGCCGCTCGGCCACGATCACCTGGGAGCCGTCGAGGGCCAGCCGGGTGGCGGCCTCGCGCGCCATCCGGGTGGCGCCGCCGCCCGGCTCGGCGGCCACCACGATCGCGCCCGGGCGCTCCGCCGCCAGCGCCAGGATCGTCTCGACGGCGGCGTCGCGGCCCACCAGGGGGGGCGGCGCGGCGACGTATGCCCGGCCTCCGGTCACGCACGAATCGTAGGCCCATGAGAGGACGCCGGGAACCCGGGGACCGGCGCGCGTGGCAGGATCTGGAGGTGTCGTCACAGGCTTTCCCACGTCTGATCGAGACGCCCGGCGCGCGGATCGCCGCCGACGTGCGGGGGTCCGGACCGCCTCTGCTCCTGCTGCACGGCTACCCCCAGACGCGGCGCTGCTGGCACCGCGTCGCGCCCCTGCTGGCCGACCGGTTCACGGTCGTCGCGGCCGATCTGCGCGGCTACGGGGACAGCGACAAGCCCCCGGGCGGCGACGACCACGCCGGCTACTCGAAACGGGCGATGGCCGCCGACATGGTCGCCCTGATGGAGGCGCTCGGCTTCCCGCGCTTCGCCCTCGCGGGACACGACCGGGGAGCCCGGGTCGCCCATCGCCTGGCGCTCGACCACCCGCACCGGGTGACGCGGGCGGCCGTGCTCGACATCGTGCCCACCCGCACCCTCTTCGAGGGCACCGACCGGGCCTTCGCGACGGCCTACTACCACTGGTTCTTCCTCATCCAGCCGGACGGCCTGCCGGAGACGATGATCGGGCACGACCCCGAGTGGTTCCTGCGCGAGACGGTGCGGCGGTGGAGCGGCCGGGCCGCGCCGGTCGAGGAGGAGGCGCTGGCCGAGTACGTGCGCTGCTTCCGCGACCCGGCGGCGATCCACGCCTCGTGCGAGGACTACCGCGCCGCCGCCGGCATCGACCTCGAGCACGACGCCGCCGACGCGGCGGCCGGGCGGCGCGTCGAGTGCCCGCTGCTGGTGCTGTGGGGCGAGCACGGCGCGATGCACCGGCTGTACGACGTGCTCGGCGCCTGGACGCCGCTGGCGGCGGACGTCCGCGGCCGCGCCCTGCCCTGCGGCCACTTCCTCCCCGAGGAGGCCCCCGAGCGGACCGCCGCGGAGCTGGCCGCCTTCTTCGCCGAGGCCTGAGCCTGGCCCGGCTCAGCCGGGAGGAGGGGGCGCCGCTCCGCCGGTGTTCGTCTGCGGCGTCGACCGGGTGCTCGGCGGCGCGGTGGTGGTGTCGGGCCGGGTGGTGGTGCGGGGCGTGTCGCGGTCGTCCTCCGGCGCGCCGTTGCGATCCGGGTTCCTGGGCTGCGGCGGTCCGACCTTGATGAAGGCGTCCTGGGGCGAGTACTTCCAGGTGAAGGTCTCGTCGCGCTTGAGCCGGGAGCCGGCCCACACCTTGCGCGTGTAGCTGATCGTGAAGCCGGGGCCGCCCATCTCCTGCTCCACCTCGCGGTCGCCCGGCTCGAGGGCGGGGTCGACCGTCTCCTTTGTCTCGGGCTCCTCGATGTCCGTGCGCTCGCCGGTCGTCGTCTCCACCCGGCGGCCGAGCTTCGACGAGAAGAGCTGGACGGTCACGCCGTTGTCGGTCGCCCACACGTTGAGGAGGACGGCGGCCTTCCAGTCGTTGCGGAAGATGAGCTCGGGGCCGCCGAACGAGACGGTGGCCTCGCGGCCCGGGGGGTAGCGCGAGATGTAGAACTGGTGGGGGGTGTGGGACACCAGGTCGAGCCCGGCGAAGAAGGCGGCGTTGTAGAGGGTGGTGGCCATCTGCGAGACGCCGCCGCCGACGGCGTCCTCCAGCCTCCCCGCGGCGATCTGCGGGGCCTCGACGAAGCCGCGGTCGGCGGTGCGCCGGCCCAGCGCGTCGTTGAGCGAGAAGGTGCCGCCGGCGGGGATGATCATGCCGTTGAGGATCTCGGCCGCCCGCTTGATGTTGGTGACCCGGGGCTCGCAGCAGGGGTACGGAGTGCTGAATGAGGAGACGAGCTCGGTGATGCCGAGCTTCTGGGCCTCCTCGGTGGTGAGGGCCGGCTCGCTGACCTCGAACCGGGCCCGCACCGACCGCGTATCGGGGTCGGCGACGATCGACTCGGCGATGGCGGCCATGTCGAGCCGGCGCCCCTTGCGCGAGCTCACCAGCCTCACGCTCTGGCCGGTGACCCTGAACGACGCGTCCCGCGCGGGCTGCTCGCGCAGCTCGAATGCCGGGGCGATCTGCGTGTACAGCGTCGGCTGGTCGAGGGCGACGCGGATCCGCGGCGGATCCGAGACGAACCGCAGGGCCGAGCGCAGGACCGACTCGGGGATGGTCACGGCGTTGCCCTGAAAGGTGATGTCCACCGGCTCGGCGATGACCTTCAGCGCCGTCGCCCGGGCCTCCTCGGCGGCCGCGCGCGACACGGGCGGCTGCAGCGGGCCGGGGGTGATCTCGATGGGCTCGGTGGGCACGGCCAGGATCCGGTCGCGCAGCCAGGTGGCGTCGACGCCGTAGCCGGCGGTCCCGTCGCGGATCTCGATGTCGCTCCCCTTCAGCACCAGGCGGGTGGGCTTGGGGGCCGGGTCGTCGAGCTGGGACGAGATCGACGACACGAGGCGCTGGACCTTCGCCCGGTTGAGCGTGAAGCCCAGCGTCACGGAGCGCTCGGGGACGATGCCGAGCCCGCCCAGCACCCGGCCGCCGAGGGCGCGCGGCTCGGTGGCCTCGGCGACCGCGCGGGTGACCTGCGCCCGCGCGCCCAGGCTCGTGCGCGACACCTGCAGGCGGAAGTCGGGGTCGTCGCTGCGGGTGATGACGATCGGCTCGGCCATCAGCTGCCGGGCCCGGTAGCGGACCGCCCGGGAGACCTCGTCGCGGGTGAGGTGGCTCACGTTCACCCCCGCCACCGACACGGAGGACGGGGCGCGGTCGTCGCCGGCCCGCGCGCCGCGCACCGCTCCGACGCCGATCGCCACGAGCATCGCGAGGATCGCGGCCAGCAGCACGCGGGCCCACGGGTGGATGCGCATGCGCGGTCCGCGCCCGCGACGGGGCGGGCGGGACGAGCCGCGACGCGCGGGAGGGCGTTTACGCGCGGCGTCGGCCATACCCGCCAGATCCTATCGATTCCAGATGCTGAACCTCTCCGCGACGGTCATCGCGACCCCTATCGGACGGCCCGGCGGAACACCTTTCTCGTCGGGCGTGTGAGGACCCCCGCGGTGTGAGAGATCTCACGTCGGGGAGGCCGTCCGCGCTGCGAGCGGCCGCGTCGCGTGCACGTTCGGTACGGAGTGCTGCCAGACCCGTAGCGAGTTGCGGATCCTATAGAGGATCGCACCCGGGCTGTCCGAGCGGCACGCGATGGGATCGGTGTGCGTCACGGGCGTGTGAGCCGTGGCCGAGCCGGGTATGGAACGACATCCCGACCTTCCACGAGGACGTGCCGATGCTCGCGGTCCTGATCGTCTTCCTCCTGCTGGCGCTGGTCTTCGGCATCGGCGGAGCCATCAAGATCAGCCTCTGGTTCCTGCTCCTCCTGATCCTCGCCGGCGTGCTGGGGTTCCTCGCCCTGCGCGCGATGGCCCGCGACTGAGAGAGCGCGTAACAGGATGACGCGCACCTCATCCTGTTACGCGCTCTGAAGATCAGTCTCCGCCGGGCTCCTCGCGCGGCGGGCGGATCAGCAGCGTGCGGTTGCGCACGTCGATCTCGCCCGCCGAGGCCAGCCGGCCCAGGGCGATGGTGACCGACTCGCGCACCGCCCCCACCATGTTCGCCAGCTCTTGGTGGGTGAGGTGCAGGTCGAGGCGCACGCCGTCGGGGGTCACGCGGCCCCAGCGCTCGGCCAGCTGGCGCAGCTTCAGCAGCAGGCGCCGCTCCACCCGGGGCTCGAGCGCGATGGCCACGGTCAGCTCGCGGTCGGCGATCTGGGCGCTCAGCACGCGCACCATGTTCGCCGCCAGCCCCGGGTCGCGGAGCCAGGCGTCCATGCGGCGGCGGTCGACGGGGTGCAGCACGCTGCGCTCCAGGGCGACGCAGCGCACGCGCGGGCCCACCGTCGCCCAGCTCTCGGTGGGCCGCACCAGCAGGTCGCCCTCCTCGACGATGCCGATGGTGCGGTCGCGGCCCTCGTCCGATGCGAACGAGAGCGCCAGGCGGCCGCCGCCCACCAGGCAGCACACGGCGCCGCCGGTGGCCGTGTCGAACTCCTCGCCGGCCGCCACCTCGAGGCGCTCGACGTCGCGGAGGGCCCGGCGCACCGCGTCCTCGCCCAGGCCGGTGAAGACGTCGAGCGCGGCGAGCGACGCCAGGTCGGTCACGACGAGGCCACCAGCGCGATGAAGGCGACGACGTTCACGGTCGCGTGCGCCGCGACCGAGGCCCAGTAGCCGCGCCACCGGTAGAGCCAGGCCAGCGCCACGCCGGTCAGGGCGAGGCCCAGCGCCCGCGGCCACAGCACGTAGGCGTCGAAGTGCGACGACGCGAAGACGGCGCCGCTGATCAGCGCCGAGGGCCAGAAGCGGAGCCTGCGCGCCAGGCCGCGCAGCAGCATGCCGCGGAACAGGAGCTCCTCGCCGAAGGGCGCGAGGACGATCAGCGCGACGCCCATCAGCGCGATCTGCCAGTGGGCGGTGCCGATCTGCAGCTCGTCGGAGAGGTCGTCGAGGCGGCGCCTCACCACCGGGTCGATCGCCCGGCCGATCGCGAGCAGCGTGCCGGCCCCGATGACGCAGCCGATGCCGACCACCAGCCCCAGGCCGATGGCGCCGCCCCGCGAGTGCTTCAGGGCGACGGTGAGACGCCGCTCGTGCGGCGGCAGATTGCGCCACAGCAGGAGGGCGAACAGCAGGATCAGGCCGCCCGTGATCGGCTGCAGGATCGCCGACAGCGAATCGTCGGACAGGGGGGCCAGGCTCAGGAACCCCGCGCCGACGGCGAGGGCGATGAAGGCCAGCAGCACGGCCCCGATCGGGGAGCCGACCCGCCAGGCGAAGGACGGGTCCCGGTGGCCCGCCGGCCGGGGCGGCGGGGGAGGGGGCGGTGGCGGCGGCGGGCCCGGGTGATCCAGCGTGGACACCCGGCTCGTCTAGGCGGACCGGCGGCCGCCGCCCGCCTGGCCGGGGACGGCTCCTCGTGCGGAGATGCCGATCGCGTCCCGCACGGCCTCCAGCAGGGGGCGGGCGCGCTCGCGGGCGCGCTCGGCGCCGGCCGCCAGCACCGCGTCGATCTGCGAGCGGTCGGCCATCAGCGCCTCGTAGCGCTCGCGGGGCCCCGCCAGCACGGCGTCGAGGGCCTCGAAGACGATGTCCTTCATCTCGCCCCAGCCGAGGCCGCCGGCGAGCATCCGCTCGCGCAGCGCCCGCTGGTCGGCGTCGCCCGCGACGTGGCGGTAGATGGCGAACAGCGACGACGCGTCGGGGTCCTTCGGCTCCTCGACCGGCGTGCTGTCGGTCTTCATCCGGCGCACGAGCGCGCGCAGGCGCTCGGGCGCGGCGAACAGCGGGATGGTGTTGTCGTACGACTTGCTCATCTTGCGCCCGTCGAGGCCCGGCAGCGTGTGCTCGGCCTCCTCCGCGGCGGTGCGGTGGGCGGGGAGGGTGAACGCGTAGCGCTCGCCGTAGGCCTGGTTGAAGCGCTCGGCGATGTCGCGCGCGTACTCGACGTGCTGCACCTGGTCGCGGCCCACCGGCACCACGTCGGCGCCCATGATCAGGATGTCCGCCGCCATCAGCACCGGGTACTCGAACAGGCCCATGTTGACGCCGGCGTCGAGGTCGGGGTTGCCGGCCGCCTCGTTCGCCGCGCGGGCAGCCTTGTAGGCGTGGGCCCGGTTCATCAGCCCCTTGGCGGTCATGCAGGCCAGGATCCAGGTCAGCTCGAAGGTCTCCGGCACGTCCGACTGGCGGTAGAAGGCGACGCTCTCCGGGTCGAGCCCGAAGGCCAGCCAGGTCGCCGCGACGGCGGCGGTGTCGCGGTCGAGCTCGGCCGGGTCGCGCACCGAGGTGAGGGCGTGGTAGTCGGCGATGAAGTAGTAGGCGTCGTACTCGGCGGCCAGCGCGATGGCCGGCTGGATGGCTCCGATGTAGTTGCCGAGGTGCGGGTCGCCGGTGGGCTTGATGCCCGTCAGGGAGACGGGGCGGGCGGAGGTGGTCATGGGGGCCATGGTACGTGGCGAGGGGAACGCCGGACCCCGGGGCTATGCTGATCGTCGCCATGGCCGCCCCCGACGCACTGCAGCTGCCGGTCGAGCTCGACCTCTTCGAGGGGCCGTTCGACCTGCTGCTCACCCTGGTCCTGCGCGAGGAGGTGGACCTCGCGGAGCTGCCCCTGGTCGAGGTCATCACCACCGCCCTCGGCGAGCGGGCCCGGGAGCGCTGGGACGCCGACACGGCGGGCGAGCTGGTGGTGCTGCTCGCCGCGATGGCCGAGCTCAAGGCGCGCCGCCTGGTGGGCGAGCCGACCGACGAGGAGCCCGACCCCGACACGCTGGAGGCCCGCGAGGCCCTCGCCGCCCGCGTCGTGGCCTACGCGCCCTTCACCCGCGCCGCCCGATGGCTCGCGGCCCGTGAGCAGGCCGTCGCGGGGCCGCGCTACCGCCGGGTGCCCGTCGAGGGCGCCGCCCCGCCGCCGATCCCGCAGGGCGACGCCGCCGCCCTGCACGCCGCGATGGCCCCGCTGCTGGCGGCGCCGCCGGCCCCGTCGCTCACCCACCTCACCAGCCGGCGCATCAGCATGCCGGCCGCCCTGCAGCGCCTGCAGTCGGCGCTGGCCCGGGCGCGCTCGGTCAGCTTCGACGCGCTCGTCGCCGACATGGAGCCGCTGGAGGAGGCCATCGCCCTGATGGCGGCCCTCGAGCTCGCCCGCCGCGGCGAGGCGACGCTCAGCCAGGCCGAGCCGTTCGGCGACATCGCCATCGAGGGCGCCCGCCGGTGAGCGATCTCGCGCGCGCCGTCGAGGCGCTGCTGTTCCTCAGCCCCGAGCCCCTGTCGGTGGTGACGCTCTGCGAGCTCACCGGCGAGTCGCCCGGACCGGTGCAGCGCGCCCTGGCCGAGCTGGCGGAGCGCCACGGCGAGGACGCCGGCCTGGAGGTCGCCGAGATCGCCGGCGGCTGGGCGCTGCGCACCCGCGCCGACCTCGCCGAGGTGGTCGACCGGCTGCGTGAGCGGCCGCCGGACGAGCGCATCAGCCCGGCGGCCCTCGAGACCCTCGCCGTGGTCGCCTACCTCGAGCCGGTCAGCCGGCCGCAGATCAGCCGCCTGCGCGGCGTGGCGGTCGACTCGACCGTCGTGTCGCTGATGGAGCGCGGCCTGCTGGAGGAGGCCGGCCGGCCCGCCGGCGGCGGGGCGATGCGCTACCGCACCACCCGCCTGTTCCAGGAGCGCTTCGGCCTGCGCCGCGCCGGCGACCTGCCGCCGCTCGAGCGGTTCGAGCTCACCGGGCCCGAGGCCGACAGGGTGCGCGCCCGGCTGGTGGAGGCGGGCCACATCGGAGCGGACGACGGTGGCTGAGGCGCAGCGCATGCGCGTGCACCGCGCCCTCGCGATCGCCGGCGTGGCGAGCCGCCGCGCGGCGGAGGGCATGGTCGCCGAGGGGCGGGTGACCGTGAACGGCGAGCCCGCCTCGGTGGGCCAGCTGGTCGACGCGGACCGCGATCGGATCGCCCTCGACGGCACGCCCGTCCGCCCGCCCCAGCCGATGCGCGCCTACCTGCTCAACAAGCCGGCCGGCGTGGTCTCCACCGCCAGCGATCCGGAGGGGCGGCGCACCGTCCTCGACGAGCTGCCCCGCGACGTGCGCCTGTACCCGGTGGGGCGGCTCGACATCGACACCACCGGGGCGCTGATCGTGACCAACGACGGCGAGCTGGCCGCCCGCCTGATGCATCCCCGCTCGAAGGCGCCGAAGACCTACGAGGTGCTGCTGGAGGGGCAGGTCTCGGCCGAGACCGTGCGGCGGCTGCGCTCCGGGGTCGCGCTGGAGGACGGCGTCACCGCGCCCGCCAAGGTGCAGCGGATGGAGCGCAGGGCCGTCGGCGGCACCTGGCTGCTGATCGAGCTCACCGAGGGGCGCAACCGGCAGATCAAGCGGATGGGCGAGGCGGTCGGGCACCGGGTGATGCGCCTGCACCGCTCCCGCTACGCCGGCATCGGCCTGCACGGCCTGCCGCGCGGCAGGTGGCGGCCCCTCAGCCGCGCCGAGTGGACGCGCCTCGGCGCCATGGTGGGGCTGGACCGCTGAGCGGTCTCGCGGTGAGAGCGGTCCGGGGGGCGACCTCGGTGGGGGAGGACACCCGCGAGGCGATCCTGCGCAGCACCGCCGAGCTGGTGCGCGAGGTGCTCGACCGCAACGGGCTGGCCGCCGACGACCTGATCTCGATCATCTTCACCATGACCCCCGACCTGCACGCCGAGTTCCCCGCCGTCGCGGCGCGCGAGATCGGGCTGAGCCACGTCCCCCTCATCTGCGCGGCCGAGCTCGAGGTGCCGGGCGCCCTGCCCATGTGCATCCGCCTGATGCTCCACTGCCAGATGCCGGCCGACCGCAGGGTGCGCCACGTCTACCTGCGGGACGCGAGGAAGCTGAGGCCCGACCTGGAGGGCGCGGCGCAGTAGCCAAATCAGATCGCTATATCGATCATTAAACCCTATTAGGGGTGATATAACGTGCGCATGAAGGTCTCGCGCACGTACACCCCTCGGGCTCGTGACGCCGCTCGGCTGCTGGGCGCGGAGATCCGGGCCGCCCGGACGGAGCGGCGCTGGACGATCGACGATCTGGCCGAGCGCGTGGGCGCGTCCCGCGGAACGATCGGACGGCTGGAGCGGGGCGACATGACGGTCGCGCTCGGCATCGCCTTCGAGGCGGCCGCCCTCGTCGGCGTCCCGCTCTTCCACGACGACGCCCGGCGCCGCGCGCTGGAGGCCGGGCGGATCGAGGATCGGCTGTCGGTGCTTCCGAAGCGGGTGCGGAGACCCGTCGAGGGCGACGATGACTTCTGAGGCTGAGCCCGAGCGGGCGTTCGCCTGGATCTGGCTCCCCGGAGCCGTCGACCCGGTGGTCGCCGGGCGGCTCGACGTCGCCGGCTCCGCGATCACGTTCACCTACGGGCGCAGCTACCTGTCACGGCCGGACGCGATCCCCCTGTACCTACCGGAGCTGCCGCTCCGCCGGGGGGCCATCCCACCGCGCGTGGGCGAGGTCGCCGGCTGCATCGCGGATGCCGGGCCGGACGCCTGGGGCAGGCGGGTGATCCTGAACCATCGCGCCGGACGGACGGCGGCCGACACCGCCGATCTCGGCGTCCTCACCTACCTGCTGGAGTCCGGCTCCGATCGGATCGGGGCGCTCGACTTCCAGGAATCGCCGTCGGAATACGTTCCACGCGACGCGGGCACCGCGTCGCTCGACGAGCTCGCCGAGTCGGCGGATCGCGTGGAGCGGGGCATCCCGCTCTCGCCCGCCCTCGACCAGGCGTTGCTGGCGGGCAGCTCGATCGGCGGTGCACGGCCCAAGGCCCTGATCGGAGACGGCCCGCGGCGGATGATCGCCAAGTTCGGCTCGGCGAGCGACACCGCCCCCGTCGTGAAGGGCGAGTTCGTCGCCATGGAGCTCGCGAGGCGGTCGGGGCTGGACGTCGCCGGCGTGATGCTCTCGAGCGCCCTCGGTCGGGACGTCCTGCTCATCGACCGCTTCGACCGCCCCGGCGACGGCTCCCGCCGCGCCATGGTGTCGGCGCTGACGATCCTCGGTCTCGACGAGTGGGGCGGGCGCTACGCGAGCTATGCCGACCTCGCGAACGAGATCCGCGCGCGATTCAGCGATCCGCTGCCCACCCTCCACGAGCTGTTCGCCCGCATCACCTTCAGCATCCTGGTGGGCAACAACGACGACCACGCCCGCAACCACGCCGCCTTCTGGGACGGATCGACGCTCGAGCTGACCCCCGCCTACGACATCTGCCCCCAGCCGCGCGCCGGGGGCGAGACGGCCCAGGTGATGGCCATCGGGGAGGACGGCTGGCGGATGAGCCAGGTCGCGGGCTGTGTGTCGCGCTGTGCCACCTATCGCCTCTCGGAGGTCGAGGCGCGCGCGATCGTCGATCGCCAGATCGAGACCATCACGGCCGATTGGGACGAGGTGACCGACCGGGCGGGGCTCACCGAGGTCGAGCGGGCTCGCATGTGGGGCAGGCAGTTCCTCAACCCGTACGCCCTCGAGGGCTACCGGTGACGCGGTGGAGGACTCCGCAGGGCCCGGGGCGTCAGGCCCCGAGACGTCAGGCCCCGAACAACCTCAGCTCCGGCTCCCTCAGCCCGCGCAGCTCGGCCAGGCTGACCACCCGGGTGTAGAGGCCCCGCGAGGCGGCGAGCTTCTGGGTCTGGGGCTTGATGGTCTCGGCGACGACCATGCCGCGGCAGTCGACCAGGTTCGGGTCGGAGCGGATGTACTCCAGGTAGCGGCCGAGCTGCTCGACGGCGTCGATGGTGCCGACGCGCTTCACCTCCACCGCGACGTAGCCGTCGTCGTCCACGCACAGCAGGTCGACGGGCCCGATGGGGGTGGGGTACTCGCGGCGCACCAGGCGCATCCCCTCGCCGAGGGCCTCGGGGGCGGCGGCCAGGGCCTCCTGGAGGTCGCGCTCCACGCCGTCCTTCTCCAGGCCGAGGCTCTCGCCCATGTCGTGCTCGCTGTCGGAGAGGATCTCCTCCACGTGGATCTCGAGGCGCTCGACCTTGGCCCCGGAGCCCTTCTCCACCACCATCAGCCCCTCCGACTCGGTCACCCGGGTCACGGGCGTCATCCAGTTGAGAGGCTTATATCCACCGGCGTCGGAGTGGACGAGCACCGATCCGTCCTGCTTGACGATCAGCAGGCGCACGGCCATCGGCAGCACCGACGACACCCGGCCCTGATAGCGAACCTCGCACCGCGCGACGATGAGGCGCATCGGCAGGGAGGCTACCCGGCGAGGCGGTCGTCGACTACGCGACGGCCCGCTCGAACACCATCTCCGCAAGGTGGCCGCGACGGCAGGCCGGCGAGATCGACAAGGAGGGAAGATGGCAGGGTCGCGATGGGGCGTCATCGAGGCCGGGGGGCTATCAGGTTGACGACGGCGCGCATCCAGTCGGCGGTGAGCGGCAGGAGCCGAGCCCGGCGGCCGCGGACGCTCGGCGTGCCCGCCTGGGGGACATCGCCGTCGGCGCGCCGGGGCATCGTGGTTGGCGGCGCAACCCGTTTTCGGCCTCGTCAGGCCTCCTCTGGCTGTACCGCCTCCGGTGGGAGCGACGCCTCGAAGTCGACCGCGGTCCAGCGCTGATCCTGACTCGCGTGGTCGTCCGTGAACGTCACGCCCTCCTCGGTGAGCTTCTTGCGGACATCGTCAGGTGTCTGCGGCAGGTCCGCGTAGATCGTCTTCCAGCCGGGCGAGACCCGCCCGGCCGCGGTGAGCACCCGATAGACAAGAGGGATCTCCTGCTTCGTGGCCGTGATCCAGGCCGCGGCGCCCATCGCCCCCTTCGGTACTCCGCCGGCGATGGCGACGTCCTTGTACGCGGCCCAGCGGCCCTTCGGGATGGACGCGATGAACTGGCGAGCCCGGTCGGGGTTCCACATCGACGCCGCCTTGGACCCGGTTGCGGCGACCTCCTCCTTCTCGGCGACCTTGGCTTCGTAGTCCCCGGCCTCCGGGAGAGGGATGAGGATGGCGGACCCGACGACGAGCTCGCCCCCGACCTGGTACGGAACGAGCTGTACGCAGGTGATGTCCACCTTGTGTACGCGGCGCAGCCAGAGGACGGTCGTCGTCACACCTACTTCGAAAGCTCCCGCCACCAGGATGATGCGAGGACTGTCGTCGTCATCGACACCGCTGAGGTCACCCGACGCCACGAACTCCTCGATGCGCCGGCGTGCCCCGTCGCCGCCGGGATCCGGGTCGCCCTTCTTCGTGACGTAGGCGCGGTGCGCCTCGACGAGCTGGTCGGCGGTGAAGGTGGACGCGAGCGCTGCGTAGCGGAGCGCCTGAAGATCCTGGTACGCGCCGGAGGTGTCCCGCTTGACCTCGATCACCACGAGTCGCCCGGCACGGTCGAGCGCGAGGACGTCGAGGCGGTCCTTAACCTCGAAGCCCTGGAACTGATTGGTGATGATCAGGAGTTCTTCACCGAGCAGCTCCGGGCGCTGGACGATCCAAGGCTCGATGTGCTGCACCTCCAGCGCCTCCCATTCCTTGAAGCTCGCCGGTGTGAGCCGTTCCGGCACGCCCGTCACTCCTCCGGGCAGGGAGAAGAGCTCGAAGGCCTTGCGATCAGTCGTCATTTGCTCACCCTCAGGTCGATGTCGAGCCCCAGGTCGAGGCTCGGGGCCGAGTGGGTGAGGGCGCCGACCGACACCGCGTCGACGCCGGTCGCGCCGGCCGCCCGCGCGCCCTCCAGCGTCATGCCGCCCGAGGCCTCCAGCCTCGCCCGGCCGTCCACCACGGCGACGGCCTCGCGCAGCTCGTCGGGGGTCATGTTGTCGAGCAGGATCCAGTCGGCCCCCGCCCGCAGGGCGTGGCGGACGCCGTCCAGGTCGTCGGCCTCGACCTCCACGATCACGCCCGGCAGCTCGCGCCGCGCCCGGGCGACCGCGTCGACCAGCCCGGCGCCGGCCAGGGCGAGGTGGTTGTCCTTCACGAGCACCCGGTCGAACAGCCCCATCCGGTGGTTCGCGCCCCCGCCGGCCGCGACGGCCGCCTTCTGCAGCGTCCGCATGCCCGGCAGGGTCTTGCGGGTGTCGAGCACCGCGGCGGGGGCCGCCGCCTCGACGTAGGCCGCGGTGAGCGTCGCGACCCCCGACAGGTGGCAGAGCAGGTTGAGCAGGGTGCGCTCGGCCGTCAGGACCAGGCGCGCCGGCCCCGCGATCTCGGCGACCACGCTGCCGGGCTCGAGGCGGGCGCCGTCCTCCAACGGCCAGCGCCCCTCGATGGAGGTCTGGCGCAGCACCTCCTCGCCGGCGGCGCGGCCGGCGAGGACGCCGGCCGCCCGCGACACCACCCTCGCCTCGGCCCGCCGCCCCTCGGGGATCAGCAGCGACGAGGTGATGTCGCCGCGGTCGCCGAGGTCCTCCGAGAGCGCCGCGGCGACGACGTCCTGTACCCTCATGCGAGCGCCAGCATCCTGTCGAGCGCGAGGCGCCCCTGGCGCGCCATCTCGGGGTCCACGCTCACCACGTTCACGACGTCGCCCGCGACCAGCGACTCCAGGCACCAGGTGAGCTTCGCCAGGTCGATCCGGTTCATGGTCACGCACGGGCAGATGTGCTCGTTGAGGCACGAGATACCCTTGTCCGGGTGGCGCAGCCGCAGCCGGTTCACCAGGTTCCAGTCGGTGCCGATGACCGCCGACGCGCCGGCCGGCAGCTCCTCGCAGCGGCGGATGATGTACTCGGTGGAGCCGTCCTCGTCGGCGGCCTCCACCACCGGGTGGGGGCACTCGGGGTGCACGATCACCCGCACGTCCGGGTCGGCGGCGCGGGCCTCCTCGATCTGGCGCACCGTGAAGGTCGTGTGGACGTTGCAGAAGCCCTTCCAGAGGATCACGCGGGCGTCGGCGAGCGCCTCCGCGCGGATGCCGCCGAGGTCGGCGAAGCGCGGGTTCCACACCACCGGCTCGTCGGGCGCCATGCCCAGCCGCACGGCGGTGTTGCGGCCGAGGTGCTCGTCGGGGAAGAAGAAGACCGCGTCGCCCTCGGACATCGCCCAGCGGAAGGCCTTCTCGGCGTTGCCGGAGGTGCAGACGGCGCCGCCGTGCGCGCCGACGAAGGCCTTCAGGTCGGCGCCGGAGTTCATGTAGGTGAGGGGGATCACGCGCCTGCCGGGCAGGGCGGCGGTCATCTGGTCCCAGGCGTCGCGCACCGTGAAGATGTCGGCGCACTCGGCCAGGTGGCAGCCGGCGCCGAGGTCGGGCAGCACCACGGTCTGGTGGGGGGCGCGCAGCACGTCGGCCGCCTCGGCCATGAAGTAGACGCCGAGGAAGACCACCAGCTCGGCCTCGACGGCGGCGGCGCCGCGGCGGGCGAGCAGGAACGAGTCGCCGGTGATGTCGGCGAACTCCATCACCTCGTCCTTCTGGTAGTGGTGGCCCAGGATCACGGCCCGCGAGCCGAGGGCCCGGCGGGCCGCCCAGGCGCGCTCGCGCAGCTCGGCGCGATCGGTCTCCGGGGCCGGCATCGGCACGGCGCAGGCCGGGGCGGTGGTGGCGGTGGTCATGCGGCCTCCTTGGCGAGCGTCCGCCCGGAGCGGGCGTCGCGGAGGGGCAGGTGGATCGGCGCGCCGCCCACCCAGGCGATGCGCCGGGCCTGGCCCGGGTCGGGAAGGGGGTGGTCGCGGCGGTAGTGGCCGCCGCGGCTCTCGGTGCGGAGCTCGGCCGCCGCGCAGGCGAGGCGGGCGACGAGCAGCAGGTTGTCCGTCTCGGGATCGGTCCCCTCGGGCAGCGCGGCCAGCGCGCGGCCCGCGGCTCGCAGGGCGTCGCCGTCGCGCTCCACGCCCACGCCGGCCCACATCTCGGCCTGCAGCGCGCGGCGCACCGCGGCGCCGTCGCCGCCGGGCTCGGGCGGGGCGACGGGCGAGCAGGGGGCCGGGTGCTCCGGCCAGCCGGCCAGCGGGTCGCCGGCCAGCAGGCGCGCCGCGCCCGAGGCGAGCACGGCGGCCTCGAGCAGCCCGTTCGAGGCGAGCCGGTTGGCGCCGTGCGCCCCGGTGGCCGCGCACTCGCCGACGGCGAAGAGCCCGGGCACCGTGGTGCGGCCCTCCATGTCGGCCAGCGCGCCGCCGATCGCCGAGTGGGCGGCCGGCGTCACCGGGATCGGGTCGGCGGCGAGGTCGAGGCCGTGCTCGGCGCAGAGCGCCGCGACGGTGGGGAAGCGCTCGCGCACCTCGGCCGGGTCGATGTGGCGCAGGTCGAGGGTGACGTCCACGCCGTCCTCGGCGGCCCGGCGGGCGATGGCGCGGGCCACCACGTCCCGCGGGCCGAGCTCGGCCATCGGGTGGGCGTCGAGCATGAAGCGGCGGCCGCGGGCGTCGCGCAGGTGGGCGCCCTCGCCGCGCACGGCCTCGCTCACCAGCGGCAGCGGGCTGTCGCCGACCGCGAGGGCGGTGGGGTGGAACTGCACCATCTCGAGATCGGCCAGGGCGGCGCCGGCGCGGGCCGCCAGGGCCGGGCCGTCGGCGGTGGCGCCGAGCGGGTTGGTGGTGCGCGGGTAGAGGTGGCCGGTGCCGCCCGCCGCGAGCGCCACCGCGCGGGCCGGGCGGATCCGCTCGCGCCCGGCGGCGTCGATCGTGCGCAGGCCGGTGACGCACCCGTCGCATACGACGACCTCCAGGGCGCGCTCGTTCTCGGCCAGCTCGATGCGCGGGTCGGCGCGCAGGGCGGCGCTCAGGGCCTCGACGATGTGGGCGCCGGTGGCGTCGCCGCCGGCGTGGACCACCCGGGCAACGGAATGGGCGCCCTCGCGACCCAGCTCCAGGCGGCCGTCGCGGCGGTCGAAGGGCACGCCGTAGCCGAGCAGGGCCGCCACCTGGGCGGGGCCCTCGCGGCAGATGCGGGCGGCGGCCTCCAGGTCGCACAGCCCGGCGCCGGCGTAGAGCGTGTCGTCGAGGTGCGCCCGCCAGGAGTCCATCAGGTCCACGGCGGCGGCGATGCCGCCCTGCGCGCGCTTGGTGCTGCCCTCGCCGACGACGTCCTTGGTCACCACGACGACCGGCCCCGAGGGGGCGGCGCCGAGCGCCAGCAGGCTCCCGGCGATGCCGGTGCCGACGACGATGAGAGGCTCGTGGCGGTCGTATCCCGGCATATTCACGTCTCCCTGACGCTTAAACGGGATGACATTGATGTCGGTACGACAATAGCGCACGCCGAGGCACCACGCGGGGGAGCCGCGCGGCGCCCTGCGACGCCCGTGCCGAGCGCTACTGGATCGAGAGCACGTACGCGACCACGTCGTCGAGATCGGTGCCGGAGGCGAGGCCCGCGGGCATCACCCCTCCACCGTTCACGATCTGGTCGCTGATCTGCTTGGCGCTGAGGCCGAGGCCCTGCAGCTTCGGTCCCACGCCCTCCTGCTTGCCGAGGTTGGTGTGGCATCCCTGGCAGGTCGCGGCGAAGAAGGTCTTGCCCGCGGCCACATCGCCCCCCGAGGCCGCCGGGGCCTCCGTGGTGGTGGGAGCGGTCGTCGGCGTCTCCTCGCTGGTCGCCGGTGCCGTGGGAGTGGCCGGCGCGCTCGTCGCCGGGGCGCTGGTGGCGGGGGCCTCGGTCGACGGCGCCTCGGCCCCGTCGTCATCGTCGCCGCCGCATCCGGCGACCACTCCGATGATCGCGGCAACGGCCAGGGTTGCGCAGGCGCTCCGGGATACGCGCATGAGACCTCCTCGGCAGACGACAGTCCCTGATCCGATCCTCCGCCCGGGGGCGTCCGCGCGCAAGCGGGCGGGATGTCCCCCCTACACTGGAGGGCGTGAGCATCCGCGCCTCCCACCGCCTCGACGCGATCCCGCGCTACGAGCCCGGCCTGACGACGGCCGAGGTGCTGGGCCGCTTCGGCCTGGAGAGCGCCGTGAAGCTGGCCTCCAACGAGAGCCCCTTCCCGCCGCTGGACGAGGTGGTCGAGGTGGTCGAGGCCGGCATCGCCGGCCTCAACCGCTACCCCGACCCGCCGGCGCGCGGCCTGCGGCGCGCGCTGGCGGAGCGCCACGGCGTCGATCCGGCCGGCGTGGTGGTGGGCAACGGCTCGTGCGACCTCATCCTGCTGGCCGGCCAGGCGCTGCTCGACCCGGGCACGACCATGGTCCACGCCTCGCCCTCCTTCTCGCTCTACCCGCACATCGCGGCCGCGGCCGGCGCCGAGGCGATCGGCGTGCCGCTGGCCGACGACGACGGCCACGACCTCGACGCCATGGCGGCCGCGGTCGACGAGCGCACGCGCCTGGTGATCGTGTGCAACCCCAATAACCCGACCGGGGTGTACCGCTCGGCCGACGAGATCGAGGCCTTCCTCGACCTGCTGCCGGAGGACCTGGCCGTGCTGGTGGACGAGGCCTACTACGACTTCGTGGACCGCCCGGACGTCGGCCGCACCCTCTCGATGGCCCGCGAGCGCCCCAACCTGATGGTGCTGCGCACCTTCAGCAAGGCGCACGGCCTGTGCGGCCTCCGCGTGGGCTACGGCGTCGGCGCGCCGGGCTGGATCGAGGCGCTCGACCGCGTACGCCAGCCCTTCAACACCAATGCGCTTGCGCAGGCGGCCGCCCTGGAGAGCCTGAGGCACCCGCACGAGCTCGAGCGGCGCATCCGCGCGACCATCGCCGAGCGCGCCCGGCTGCAGGACGAGCTGGCGCGGACCGGGTGGGCCTTTACCCCCAGCCAGGCCAACTTTATCCTGGTGCGGCCGGATTCCGGCCCCGTGCCCGGCTCCCCGGGCGTCCACGAGCAGCTCCTCCGGCTCGGTGTCATCGTGCGCGACGGAAGGTCGCTGGGATGCCCGGGGAGCCTGAGGGTCTCGGTCGGGACGCCGGAGGAGAACTCGGCGTTCCTCTCCGCGCGCGCCCTCGTGGCGGGCACGGCCACCCACGAGCCGCAACCAGAACGGACCTAGACCATGATGATCGTGATGCAGCAGGGCGCGACCGACGAGCAGGTCCGCCACGTGATCGACCGCATCGAGCAGGCGGGCGCCCGTGCCCACCCGTCGCGCGGCGAGTTCGTCACCGTCATCGGCGCCATCGGCGACGACCGCGAGATCGTGGCCTCCCTGCAGCTCGAGGGCGAGCCGGGCGTGGAGAAGGTGGTCCCGATCCTCAAGCCCTACAAGCTCGTGTCGAGCGACTTCCGCGGCCACGACCAGCCGGTCGAGGTGTCGGGGCGGCGCATCGGCGGCGGCTCCTTCGGCCTCATCGCCGGCCCGTGCGCGGTCGAGTCGCGCGACCAGACCCTGGCCTCGGCGCGGGCCTGCAGGGCCGCCGGCGCGAGCCTGCTGCGCGGCGGCGCGTACAAGCCGCGCACCTCGCCGTACGCCTTCTCCGGCCTGGGCAAGGCCGGCCTGGAGATCCTGGCGGAGGCCCGCGAGGAGACCGGCCTGCCGATCGTGACCGAGGTGATGGACGCCCGCCAGCTCGAGGACGTGCTCGAGGTGGCCGACATGATCCAGCTCGGCGCCCGCAACATGCAGAACTTCGACCTGCTGCGCGAGGTGGGCCGCACCGAGACCCCGGTGCTGCTGAAGCGCGGCATGGCGGCCACCATCGACGAGTGGCTGCTGTCGGCCGAGTACATCGCCCGCGAGGGCAACGCCGACATCGTCCTCTGCGAGCGCGGCATCCGCACCTTCGAGACGGCCTACCGCTCGACGCTCGACATCTCCGCCGTGCCGGTGGTGAAGCAGAAGTCGAGCCTGCCGGTGATCGTCGACCCCTCGCACGCCGCGGGCAAGCGCGACCTGATCCTGCCGATGGCGCGCGCCGCCGTGGTGGCCGGCGCCGACGGGCTGATCGTCGAGGTGCACCCGGCGCCCGAGACCGCCCTATGCGACGGGCCGCAGGCCCTCCACGCCGACACCTTCGGCGCCTGGGCCGCGGACGTCCGCCGGTGCGTGGACCTGATGGGCAAGATCATGGCCGCCGGCGACACCCCGGTGGCCGTCGGCGCGTAGGGCCCGGCCCGGGTCCCGGGGCATGCCGTTCCTCCCGTGAGCCCCGTCGCCATCGTGGGCGTCGGGCTCATGGGGGGCTCGCTCGGGCTGGCCCTGCGGGGCGCGGCCGACGCGCGGGAGGTGGTGGGCGCCGATCCCGACCCCGAGGCGCTGCGCGTCGCGGTGGCGGTGGGGGCGATCTCGCGCGCGGCGGGGTCGCTGGAGGAGGCCGTCGAGGGCGCCTGCGCGGTGGTGCTGTCGGCCCCGGTCCCGGCGCTCGCCGGCCTGGCGCGCCGGGCGCTCGCGGCGAGCCCCGACGACTGCGTGGTCACCGATCTCGGCAGCACCAAGTCGGGCCTGATCGCCGCGCTCGGTCCCGGCGAGCGCACCCGCTTCATCGGCGGCCACCCGGTGTGCGGCGCCGAGCGCTCCGGCGTCGCCTTCGCCCGGCGCGGGCTGTTCTCGGGGGCGACGTGGTTCCTCACCCCGGCGGCCGAGGCGCGCCCCGAGCTGTTCGAGCGCCTCCACGCCCTGGTCGCGTCGGTGGGCGCCCGGCCGGTCGCGATCGACGCGGGCGTGCACGACCGCCTGATGGCCCTCGTGTCGCACCTGCCGCACGTGCTCGCGAGCGCCCTGATCAACCAGGCGGCGGACACGGCCCCCGAGGGGCGTCAGGCGCTGCGCTCCGCCGGGCCGTCGTTCACCGACCTCACCCGGGTCGCCGGCTCCAATCCGCCGCTGTGGGCCGACATCCTGCTGGCCAACCGCGACGCGGTGCTCGAGGCGATGGACGCGTACGCGACGCGCCTCGACGAGGTCGCGGCCGCGCTGCGGCGCGGCGACCGCGAGTGGCTGCTCGGCTTCGTGGACGACGCGGGCCGGGCCCGCGGCCGCCTGCTCGCCGCCGCCGACCAGGGCCCCTCGGCGCCCGCGCGCGTCGTGGTGGCGATCCCCAATCGCCCCGGGGTGATCTCCGAGATCGCCACGGCGCTCGGCCACGCCCACATCAACATCGAGGACCTCACGCTGCGGCCGGGGCCGCCCGACGGCGAGGGCGAGCTGGAGCTGGTGGTGGACGGACCGACCGCCGCCGCCGACGCGGTGCGGCTGGTGGCGGGGCGCGGCTACGGCGCCCGCGCCCTGCCGGCCGGGCCGTGAGCGCCCGGCTGGGCTAGCCCAGAACCTCGAGGATCGCCGTGCTGAGGGCGCTGCCGCGCCAGGCGAGCGGTGACCCGCCGGGGGGATCCTCCCGCAGGGTCGCCCCGGGGATGAGGCCGGCGTACTCGCGCGCCACCGCGATCGGGTGGTCCGGGTCGGCGGCGTCGTCGCTGCCCACCACCAGGGTGGGGACGGCGATCTCGCGCAGCGCCTCCATGCCGTCGAAGGCCGCCGTGCGGGGGATGCCGCGCAGGGCGTTGGCCACCGCCGCCGGATGGCGGTGGCGGCTCATGCGCTGGAGGATCACGGTGCTCACCACCTCGCGCCAGCGGTCGTCCGCGAACGGGCCGACGGCCTCGAGGAAGCCCTCGGGCCCGCCGTTCTCGAGCGCGTCGGCCAGGCGGTCCCAGCGGTCGAGGTCCGGCGACGGCCGGCCGCGGTGGGCGGGGGTGATGATCGCGAGCGACGCGACCCGCTCGGGATGGGCCAGCGCGAGGCCCAGCGCGGTGGCCGAGCCCATCGACTGCCCGGCCACGAGCGCCCGCTCGACGCCGAGCGCGTCGAGCACGGCCACGGCGTCGGCCACCAGGGCGTCGTAGGTGTAGGCGGAGGGCGGCCCGGCGGGCGCCGACTCCCCGTGCCCCCGGGCGTCGTACGCGATCACGCGCCGGCCGGAGCGCTCGAGCGTCCGCGAGCCGTGCACCACGTACCGCCGCGTGGCGCTGAGGCCGTGCAGCAGCAGCACCGGCGGACCCTCGCCGGCGACCTCGCCGGACAGCGACACGCCCCCGCTCGCGACCTCGAACGGCTCCGGTCCGGCCGCGGTCACGCGGGGAGGGGGCGGAGCGGCGCTCCTATGCGGCGATGCCGGGCGGGATGGCGCACGCCGGGCAGTATGGCTCCCCGTCGTCCTCGTCGGGGACGCCCAGCTCGGGCGAGAGCCAGACCTCGGCGTCGTCCGGGATCGGCGCGCGGCATTCGTGGCAGGTGAGGTACGGCATGGGCGGGATCGTGACCGAGGCGTCGGACGACCGGCCCCGTGTGGTGTCATACGCGGATGGACGAGCCCGAGGGGCGGGCGCGCGAGATCGCGGAGGCGGCTCTCGGGCACCCCGTGCCGGTCGCGCTCCCGCCCGTGGCGGGCGGCGCGATCTGCGCCGCCTCGGTGGCGGGGGAGCCGCCGCGGGGGCGCATCGCGTGGGTGGACGCGCAGGGGACGGTCGTGGCGCGGGTGGGGTGCCCGCCGGGCCGGCCGAGCCGCTGGCGCCCCGCGGTCGCCGCCATCGTCGAGCTGGAGGTGCCGGGGTGGGCCGCCGACCGCGTGCTGGTCGTCCGGCTGGCGGGCGAGGCGGCCGCGGCGCGCCCGCTGCTGGCCGGCGACCAGACGCCCGTCGACCATCCGGCGGGCGGGGACGGCCTGGTGCTGGCGCGCCTGCCGGCCGGTGCCGTGGTGCTGGCGCTCGACGCGCTCGACACGTCGGGGGAGGCGATCGGCCGCCTCACCCGGCCGGGGATCGCCGAGCTGCGCTTCGACGGCTCGTCGGTGAGCGGCCGCATGGGCAGCACCCACGGCATGGGCGCCGGGATCGGCGCGGGCACCTGGTCGCCGGGGCTGGCCGAGGCGGCGTTCGAGGCCGGCTACGCGGCGTGGCTGCCGGCGTGGACGCCGCCGGGCCTCACCCGCGGCCGCCCGCGAGTGGAGCCGGACATCTTCTACCCGGCCGCCCCGCCCGCCCTGGTGCTGCCGTGGAGCGACCCGACCGGCGCGGCGCGGGTGCTCCTGCGCCAGGCCCCGGCCCCGCTCGCCAGTCCCGAGCTGGGCGGCCGGGACGCCCGCGAGGTCGAGGTGGGGGAGGCCGTCGGCGTGCTGCGCGGTCGGCGTCTGGTGACGCTGGTGTGGGAGACGCCCGAGCGGGCCTTCGGCATCCAGGTGCGCGGCATCGACGACGCCGAGGAGGTGGCGCTGCGGGTGGCCCGCTCGGTGGGCCCCGACGTCACGCCCCCCTGAGGGTGGTCGGGACGGGGCTGGGGTACTCTCCCCGCCGTGCCGGTCGTCCGCGTCTCCCCCGTCGCAGCCCTGCGGGGCACCCTCCGGGTGCCGCCGGACAAGTCGCTGACCCATCGCGCGCTGCTGCTGGGCGCGGTCTCCGACCGGCGCGTGCGCATCGGCAGGCCGCTGGAGTCGGAGGACACGGCGGCCACGCTGGGGGCGGTGGAGGCGTCGGGGATCTGGGCGACCGGGCGCCTCGGGCGCGAGGTGGTGATCGAGGGCAGGGGCCTGCGCGGCCTGCGCCCGCGGCCGTCGATCGACTGCGCCAACGCGGGCACGCTGATCCGGCTCTTCTGCGGCCTGCTGGTGGGCCAGCGCGCCAGCCACGTCGTGCTGGACGGCGACGACTCGCTGCGCGGCCGGCCGATGGGCCGCATCGCCGCGCCGCTGCGCGCGATGGGCGCCGCGATCTTCACGGCACCGGGGGGCACGCCGCCGGTGGTGGTGAACGGCGGCCAGCGCCTGCGCGGCGTGGAGCACCGCCTGGAGATCGCGAGCGCCCAGGTGAAGAGCTGCATCCTGCTGGCCGGCCTCTACGCCGAGGGCGAGACCTGGGTGGTCGAGCCCGCGCCCTCGCGCGACCACACCGAGCGCATGCTGGAGGCGGCGGGCGTGCCGCTGCTGCGCGAGGGGGGCGCGGTGGGGGTGCGCGGCCCGGTCGAGCACCTGGCGCTGCCCGACATCGACGTGCCCGGCGACTTCTCGTCGGCCGCGCCGCACCTGGTGGCGGGGGCGCTGCTGGGCGACCCGGAGGTGCGGCTGGAGGGCGTGAACCTGAACCCGGGGCGCACCGGCCTGGTGGCGGTGATGCGCCGGATGGGGGTGGCCGTCGCGGAGGAGCGGGGGCCGGCGGTGGCGGGCGAGCCGGCCGGGACCCTGGTGGTGCGCCGCGCCGACGGGCTGCGGGCGACCGAGGTGGCGCCGGAGGAGGTGCCCTCGCTCATCGACGAGCTGCCGCTGGTGGGCCTGCTGGGGGCGATGGCGGCGGGCACCACCGTCGTGCGCGGCGCGGCCGAGCTGCGGGTGAAGGAGAGCGACCGCATCGCCACCGTCGTGGCCGCGCTGCGGGCGGTGGGGGTGCGCGCCGAGGAGCTGCCGGACGGGTTCGAGGTGCACGGCGGCGGCATCGGCGGCGGCACCGTCGCCTCGGCGGGCGACCATCGCCTGGCGATGCTGGGCGCTGTCGCCGGGCTCGTCAGCCGCGAAGGGGTGGGGGTGGAGGGCTTCGACGCGGTGACCGTCTCCTACCCCGGGTTCGCCGCCGACATCGCCGCGCTCGGCGGGGTGGCGACGTGATCGTGGCGATCGACGGGCCGGCCGGGGCGGGCAAGAGCACGGTGGCGCGCCGCGTGGCGCGGCGGCTCGGCGTGCCCTACCTCGACACCGGCGCGATGTACCGCGCCGTGGCCTGGCTGGCCCTGCGCCGCGGCGTCGACCCGTCCGACCCGGCGGCCGTGGCCGCGCTGGCGCGCTCCCACCCGGTGCGGATCGAGCCGGCCGACGACGGGGACCTGGTGTGGGTGGACGGCACCGACGTCACCGCGGCGATCCGGCACCCCGACGTCGCGGCGCAGGTCTCCGAGGTCGCCTCGCACCCGGACGTGCGGGCCGAGATGGTGGCGGCCCAGCGGGCGCTGCTGGCCCGCGGCTCGTGGGTCTCGGACGGCCGGGACGTCGGCACGGTGGTGTGGCCCGACGCGGAGGTGAAGGTGTTCCTGACCGCCTCGCTGGACGAGCGGGTGCGCCGCCGCCGCGGCGACCTGGCCGCGCGCGACATCGACGCCGACGAGGAGAGCGTGCGCGCCGACCTCGCGCACCGCGACCACCTCGACAGCACCAGGGCCACCGGCCCGCTCCAGGTCGCCGACGGCGCGGTGGTGATCGACTCGTCCGAGCTCGACGTCGACGCGGTCGTCGAGGCCATCCTCGGCCTGGTCGCCGACGTCCGGACGGCCGGCTGATGGGCATCGACCTCGATCTCGACGTCGCCCCGAAGGTCACCGCCGGCTGGTGGGTCTTCGGCCACATCACCCTCGTGCCCACGCTGGTCTGGTTCCGGCGCCTGAAGGTGGAGGGCATCGAGAACGTGCCCGCCGAGGGGGCGGTGCTGCTGGTGTGCAACCACATCTCGCAGATCGACCCGCCGGTGCTGGGGGTCGGGCTGCGCAGGCGCCGCCGCTCCTACTACATGGCCAAGATCGAGCTGTTCCGCCCGGCCTGGTTCGGCCGCATCATCCGGGGCCTCGGGGCCTTCCCGGTGGAGCGCGGGGGGGCCGACCGGCGCGCGCTGCGGATCGCCCGCGAGGTGCTGCAGCGCGGGGACGTGCTGCTGATGTTCCCCGAGGGGCACCGGCAGAGGGACGGGATCCTGAAGCCCGGCCTCCCGGGGGCCGGCTCGCTGGGCCTGCTGCCCGGCGTCACCGTGGTGCCGGCCGCGATCTGGGGCAGCAACTCCTTCCTGCGGCGGGTGCGCGTGGCGATCGGCGAGCCGCTCGACCTGGGCGACGTGCCCGATGGGCCGCGCGCCGGCCGCGCCGAGTGGGCGGTCGACCGGATGATGGCCGCCGTCGCCGCGCTCCTGCCCCGCGTGGGGGCGCCCGCCCAGGCGCCGCCCGTGCGCGAGGCGCCGGCGGACCCCGCCGATGGCTGAGAGCCGCCGCGCCCGCAGCGCGCCGCGGCGCCGGGCCACCGGCAGCACCCTCGCCAGCGGCCAGCCCGCGGTGGCCATCGTGGGCTACCCCAACGTGGGCAAGTCGACCCTCTTCAACCGCCTGGCCGGCCGGCGGGAGGCGGTCGTCGACGCCGTCCCGGGGGTCACGCGGGACCGCCGGCAGGCGGGGGCGGAGTGGAACGGCCGGGCCTTCCAGCTCATCGACACCGGCGGCATCGACGAGGCCGACCCCACCGCGGTGGGCAAGCAGGTGGCCGCCCAGTCGCTGCGCGGGATCGAGGAGGCCGACCTGGTCCTGTTCGTGGTGGACGTGACCAGCGCGCCGACGGCGGGCGACCTCGAGGTGGGCGAGCGCCTGCGCCGCTCCGGCAGGCCGATCATGCTGATCGCCAACAAGTGCGACAGCTGGGCGCCCGAGGCCGCCGCCCAGAACCTGCGGAGCATGGGCTTCGGTGAGGTCTTCCCGGTGTCGGCGCAGCACGGGCGCGGCATCGGGGACCTGCTCGACGCGGTGGTCGAGCGGCTCCCGGACGCGCCCGGCGCCCCGCGCGCCGACGAGCGCGACCCGGCGGTGTGCATCCTCGGCCGCCCGAACGTGGGCAAGAGCTCGATCCTCAACGCCATCCTCGGCGAGGAGCGGGTGGTCGTGCACGACCGTCCGGGCACCACCCGCGATCCGATCGACACGCTGGTGGAGGTCGGGGGACGGCGCGTGGTGCTGATCGACACCGCGGGCCTGCGCAAGCGCGGGCGGATGCGCGAGGACGTCGAGCACTACAGCCAGATCCGCGCCCTGCAGGCGGCCGAGCGCAGCGACGTCGCCCTGGTGGTGGCCGACGCCACGGAGGGGCTCACCGACGCCGACCTGGGGGCGGTGGACCGGGCCGCCCGGGCCCACTGCGCCACGATCCTGGTGCTCAACAAGTGGGACCTGGCCCAGCCGGATCTCGACCACATCCGCGGCCGGCTGCGGCGCAAGTCGCGCCAGCACCCCCAGGTGGAGGTGTGCTCCGCCGTCACCGGTGAGGGCCTGCACCGGCTCCTGCCGGCGGCGCTGCGCCTGGAGGAGCGCTACCGCGCCCGCATCTCCACCCGCGAGCTCAACGAGCTGCTGCGCGAGCTGGCCGAGGAGCGCCCGGGCCCGCGCCGCGGCCCGCGCCGCCTCTCCCTGCGCTACCTCGTGCAGACCGGCGAGGCGCCGCCCACCTTCCGGCTCGACGTCAACGACCGCTCGCTGATGACCCGCGACTACGGCTTCTGGCTCGAGAACCGGATCCGCCAGCGCTTCGACCTCGACGGCGTCCCCCTGGTGATCGAGGTGCGCACCCGCACCTGACGGGTGGGTCCGAACCGTTCTCCGGAGCGGGGCAGTCTTGACCGTTCGTTTACCCCTCGCCGTCGGCGGCGGCGAGGGCCGTTGCTACCCTCGGCGGGAGCGTCCCCCATGTGAAAGGTCTGGAGGTTTCCCGCAGATGGCCCCACAGATCATCGGTTCGTTGCGCCGTCGCACGGTGCTGGTAGCGGCCACCGTCGCCGTGGCCGGATCCGCCATCGCCGTGGCCGGGTGCGGCGGGGATTCACAGACCGGGGCGGCGCCCGGCGAGGTGGCGTCGTACGTCCCGGCCGCCAGTCCGATGTACCTCGAGCTGACGACCGACGTCGACGGCCCCCAGTGGACCCAGGTCGAGAAGCTCGCCCGGCTCTTCCCGGCGTATCCCGAGTTCGAGCGGATGCTCGACGAGGAGCTCAGCGGAGAGGGCGTCGACTTCGAGCGCGACGTCAAGCCGCTGCTCGGCGACCGGGCGGCGGTCGCGGCGCTGAGCCTGCCCGACGTGTCGGACACGGCGGGCGCGCTCACCAGCGGCGAGACGCCGACCCTGCCGGGCGGCGCGGGCGACGAGCAGTTCGTCGGCGTGGTCGAGGTCGCGGACGGCAAGGAGGACGCCGTCAAGGCCCTGCTCACCCGCGAGGGCGCGACCCGGGCGGGCGAGCGCGGCGGGGCCGAGTACTACACGACCCCGGACGACGACACCGTCGTCGCCGTGGCGCCGGGCGCGGTCGTGGTGGCCGACGACACCACCAGCCTCTTCCAGGCGCTCGACGCCCACGAGAAGGGCGGCGACGCCACCCTCGCGGGCACCGACAAGTTCACGGACGCCCTCGGCAAGCTCCCGGCCGACGTGTTCGGGCAGGCCTACATGGACATCGGGTCGATCGCCCGGGCGTCCGGCGCCTCCCAGCAGCTCGAGCAGGCGGGCATCGCCGGCATCGAGGACACCGTGTTCGCCGCGTCGATCGCGGCCGAGCCCGACGGCGTGCGCGTGAAGGGCGTCGTGCTCGACGCCCCGGAGCAGCCCCAGACCGAGTTCACGCCCACCCTCACCGCCCAGGCCCCGGCCGACTCGATCGCCTACCTCGGCTTCTCGAACCTCACCGGCGTCGTCGAGCAGGTCCTGAACCAGGTGCGCGGCACCGCCGACGAGGAGACCCGCCAGCAGATCGACGCCTTCGCGGGCCAGCTGCCGGCCCTCCTGGGGGTCGGCGTCGACGACCTCGCCGCCCTCGGCTCGGGCGAGCACGCCGTGGTCGTGAGCCCCGGCACGCCCGACCCCGGCGTCGCCCTGGCGCTGAAGGTCGCCGACGGCGCCCGCGCCGGCGCCACGCTCGACAAGCTCCGCGCCGGGATCCCCGGCCTGCTCAACAGCTTCAGCCCCGGCACCACGCTGCCGGCATGGCAGCAGGTCGACCTCGCCCACGGCGTGAAGGGCTGGCGCCTGCCCCTGTCGCCCGAGGCGGGCGTGGTCTACGGGGTCGACGGCGACCTGGCCGTGGTCGGCAGCACGGTCTCGGCGATCACCTCGCTGCAGGCGCCGACGGCGCCGCTCGCCAGCTCGGAGGCCTTCCAGCAGGGGACCGCCGGGATGCCCGACAAGGTCACCGGCCTCGCCTGGATCAACCTGCAGGAGGGCGTGGACGTGCTCAACAAGTACGGCGCCTTCGACGACGCCCCGGCGGAGGTCCTGGCCAACCTCGCCCCCGCCAAGAGCCTCGCGGCGTGGACCACCGGCGGCTCGGAGCCCACCTTCGAGGTCTTCCTGCGCCTCGCGCAGTAGCGGGTCCCGCGGACCCCGGCGGACCCACCTCTCCGTCGCCCTGATCCCCCTCTACCGGGGGGTCATGGCGGCGGGGAGGGTGTTGTTATGCTGGCCGCCGCCCGGGGCTATTCAAGGAGCGAATTCCGCATGGCTGAGTTTCTGTTCACGTCCGAGTCCGTGACCGAAGGGCACCCCGACAAGATCGCCGACCAGATCTCTGACGGCGTCCTCGACGCGGTGCTGACCGACGATCCCTACGGGCGGGTGGCGTGCGAGACGCTCATCACCACCGGCCAGGTGGTGGTCGCCGGCGAGATCTCCACCAAGACCTACGTCGACATCCCGTCCGTCGTGCGCAACACCGTCCGCCGCATCGGCTACACGCGGGCGAAGTACGGCTTCGACTGCGAGACGTGCGGCATCTCGGTCGCGCTCGACGAGCAGAGCCCCGACATCGCGCAGGGCGTCAACACCGCCCTCGAGGTGCGCGGCAAGGGCGACGCCGACCCCTACGACCTGCAGGGCGCCGGCGACCAGGGCCTCATGTTCGGCTACGCGACCGACGAGACGCCCGAGCTGATGCCGCTCCCGATCACCCTGGCCCACCGCCTGGCGGAGCGCCTCGCCGCGGTGCGGCGCGACAACCTCCCCTACCTGCGCCCCGACGGCAAGTCCCAGGTCACGGTGCGCTACGAGGACGGGGAGCCCAGGGAGGTCACCTCGGTCGTGATCTCCAGCCAGCACGCGCCGGACGTGTCCGGGGACCTGCTCCGCGACGAGATCACGGCGCACGTCATCAAGCCGGTGCTCGAGACCTTCGACCGCTGGCGCGAGGGCATCGACCTCTACATCAACCCCACCGGCCTGTTCGTGATCGGCGGGCCGCAGGGCGACGCGGGCCTGACGGGCCGCAAGATCATCGTCGACACCTACGGCGGCTCGGCTCGGCACGGCGGGGGCGCCTTCAGCGGCAAGGACCCGTCGAAGGTCGACCGGTCCGCCGCCTACGCTGCCCGGTGGGTCGCCAAGAACGTCGTGGCGGCCGGCTTCGCCCGTCGCGCCGAGGTCCAGGTGGCCTACGCGATCGGCGTCGCGCACCCGCTGTCGATCTCGGTGCAGACGTTCGGCACCGAGACCCGCTCCCCGGAGCTGATCACCGAGTGGATCAAGGCGAACTTCGACCTGCGCCCCGCGGCGATCGTGGAGAGGCTGGACCTGCGCCGGCCGATCTACTCCAAGACGGCGGCCTACGGCCACTTCGGCCGTCAGGACCCGGACTTCACGTGGGAGGACACCGCGATCGGCAAGGAGGCGGGCGGCCGCCTGGCCGCGACCGCCTAGCCCTCCCGGACGCGGGCGTCACGGAGGTCGCCCAGGTCCAGCCGCTCGTCGAGGCGCGCGACCTCGACCGGGCGTTCGACTACGCGGTGCCGGCCGGGATGGCCGGCGCCGCCGTGCCCGGGGCCCTGGTGGCCTGCCCGCTGGGGCCCCGCCGGGTGCTCGGGGTGGTGGTGGGGAGGGGGCCCGCGACCCACGAGGGCCGCCTGGTGGAGCTCGCCGGCGTCGTCGCCGCCGAGCCGGTGCCGCCCGATCTGCTCGAGCTGGCGCTCTGGGTGGCGCGCTACTACATGGCGCCGGTGGCGGCGTGCCTGCGCCTGGTGCTGCCGCCGGGGGCCGACGGCGCCCTGCGCCGCGGCCGCGACGGGGAGTGGCGTCTGGCGGCGCCGCCCACCGGCCCCGCCCCGCGTCTGGTGGCGAGCCTGCCGGCCGACGCCGCCGAGCCCTCGGGCGAGCGCCGGCGGGCCGTCGTCAGGACCCTCGCGCAGGCCGGCGGGCGCATGCCCGCCGCCCGGCTGGTGCGCGCGGCGGCCACCACCATGCCCACGCTGCGGCGCATGGCGGCCGACGGCCAGATCGCCCTCGCGGGCGAGGCGCCGGCGGCGGCGCCGATCGAGGCCCTGGGCGGGCCCGCCCCGCCGCCCGACGTCCCTCCCGAGCCCACCGGCGACCAGCGCGCCGCGCTCGACGCCGTGCGGGCGGCGATGGGCGAGGGCCTCCCCCTGCTCCTGCACGGCGTCACCGGCTCGGGCAAGACGGAGGTGTACCTGCGCGCCATCGAGGAGGCGCGCGCCCGCGGGCGGGGCAGCCTCGTGCTGGTGCCCGAGATCGCCCTGACCCCCCAGCTCCTGCGGCGCCTGCGGGCCCGACTGGGCGAGGGCGTCGCGATCTGGCATTCGGCGCTGTCGCCCGCCGAGCGGGCGTCCGAGCACGGGCGCGTCCGCCGCGGCGAGGCCGACGTGGTGCTGGGGGCGCGCAGCGCCGTGTTCGCGCCGGTGGCCCGGCTGGGCCTGGTGGTGGTCGACGAGGAGCACGACCCGTCGTACAAGCAGGACTCGTCGCCGCGCTACGACGCCCGCCAGGTCGCCGCCCGCCGGGCCCGGGCGGCGGGGGCGGCCGTCGTCTACGGCACGGCCACGCCGCGCCCGGAGACCTGGCGCGCCCTGCCGCGGCACACCCTGGGCGCCCGTCCCGGCGGCGCGGCTCCGCCGCGCATCGAGGTGGTCGACATGCGCCTGCAGGGGCCCGGTCCCGTGTCGCGGCCGCTGGCGTCGGCGCTCCACGCCGCCGCCGCCCGGGGCGAGAAGGCGGTGCTCCTCTCCAGCCGCCGCGGATTCGCGCTGATGGCGCTGTGCCGGGCGTGCGGCTGGATCGCCCGCTGCCCGCGCTGCGACGTCTCGCTCGTGCACCACGAGGCCCCGCCGCGCCTGGCCTGCCACCACTGCGGCCACGAGGAGCCGGTGCCCGGCGTGTGCCCGCGCTGCCACGCCGCCGACGTCGCCCGCCAGGGCTCCGGCGCCCAGGGGCTCGAGCGGGCCCTGCGCCGCCTGGTGCCGCGGGCGCGGCTGGTGCGGATGGACGGCTCGACGGCGTCCGGGCGCGGCGCGGTGGGACGGCTGCTCGACCGGTTCGCGGCGCCGGGGGCGGCCATCCTGCTGGGCACCCAGATGGTGGCGAAGGGCCACGACCTGCCCGAGGTGACCGTGGCCGGCGCCATCGACGCCGACGCCCCCCTGCAGCACGCCGACTTCCGCTCGGAGGAGCGCGCCTTCGGCCTGATCGTGCAGCTCGCCGGGCGCGCCGGCCGGCGCGGCGAGCCCGCCCGGGTGATCGTGCAGGCCTACGAGCCCGAGGCGCGCGCCGTGCGCCTCGGCGCGCGCCAGGCCGTGGCCGAGTTCCTCGACGAGGAGCTGGCGCGGCGCCGCGCCCACGACCTGCCGCCCCACTCCCACCTGGTCCGGGTCGTGCTCGAGGGGCAGCGGGCGGCCGCCGTCGCGGCCGCGGCGGCCGACCTCGCGGGCGCCCTGCGCGCGGTGGCACCGGCGCTCGGCGTGCTGGGGCCCGCGCCGCTCCACCGTCTGCGCGGGCGCACCCGGCGGGCGCTGCTGCTGCGCGGGGAGTGGGCAAGCGCCGTCACCGTCCCGCTTCGCGCCGTGCTCGACGAGCGCCTCCCCGACCTGCGCCGCGCCGAGGTCCGCGCGGTGGTGGACGTCGACCCCCAGGACACCTGAGGTCCTCCGCGCCGCCTGCGATGCGGGGCATCGGCCGCCGCGGCTGGCGAGACGGCGACCTCGCGGGGCGAGACGCCGGGATGTCGCGCGGGACCGTCCGCTACCCTGACCGGCGGTCCCGAAACTCGCCAAGGAGCGCCGTTCCATGCCGGTTCCCCGTCTGTTCGAGGTATCGAACGATCCTCGAGAGCAGTGGGTGCACGTGCTCGCCACCCTGCTCGCCCTCGGCGGCCCGGATACGCGCACGGCCCTGGTCGAGGAGGTCTCGGGCGAGGCGCTCCCCGAGGCGGACGCGATCCTGGTGCGCGAGCAGCGCGAGATCCCGGACGCGGACGGCCTGGTGGCCGACATCGTCGCCCGCGGCGCCGGCTGGACCCTCGCGGTGCAGGCGACGCTGGCCTTCGACGCCGACGAGGAGGCGCTCCTCGCCGCCACCTACGACGCCCTGTCGGCGGCCTACGACAAGATCATCCTGGTCGCGCTGACCCCCGACCGCAAGCCCCCGGCGTCGGTCACTGCGGCGGCGGCGGGCGGCCGCACCATCCGGCACCTCAGCTGGCTGCGCCTGCGCGACTGGGTGCAGGAGCGCCCCGAGCGCGGGCGCGTGCACGAGGCGAGCCACGATGCGCTGCTGCTGCGCGAGGCCGAGTACTTCCTCACCCCGCGGGTGGCCGAGCTCTACCGGCTGGAGGGCCTGATGCCGCTGGTCGACGCGACCCTGCGTCCCAGCCTGGCCGGCATCTTCTTCGACCTGAACGAGCTCGCCCCGGCGCCGCTGATCCAGAACGAGGAGGGCGCGGCGCGCGTCGCCTTCCCGCGCACCGGCGACCCCCAGGCCGAGATCGCGCTCGAGGGCGGCGCCCTGCGCCTGAGGGTGGCCACCGCCGAGGGCGGCCCCGGCTTCGCCGCCGCCGGCGAGGGCTGGGCCCTCCTCGACGTCGCCGCGCCCGCCTCGTACCTCGCGGCGCGGGGCTGGACCCAGACGACCGCGCGGAGCCTGCTGCCCGCCCGTCGGTGAACACCCTGGTGCTCGCCGGCCGCACCGTCGGCCCCTGGGCGCTCGAGGAGCGCATCGGGGCCGGCGGTCAGGCGGAGGTGTTCCGCGCGCGCCACGTCGCGTCGCGCCGGCCGGCGGCGGTGAAGCTGTTCCACCCCGCGGTGTGGGCCGATCCGGGCTTCCGGGTGCGCTTCCGCCGGGAGCGCGAGGCCCTCTCCCAGCTCCGTCACCCGCACGTCGTGCCGGTGCTCGACGCGGGCGAGGCCGACGGGCGCGGCTACCTGGCGATGGGTCTCGCCCGCGGCGGCACCCTGGCGCAGCGCATCGCCCGCGGCGACCTGGGCCGGGACGAGGCGCTCGCCGTGCTGGCGGCGGTCGCGCGGGCCCTCGACGCCGCGCACGACGCGGGGCACCTGCATCGCGACGTGACCCCGGGCAACATCCTGCTCGATCCCGAGGGGCCGTGGCTGGCCGATTTCGGCATCGCCCGCCGCATCGACGCCACCGCCGTCACCGGCGAGGGCCTGCTCATCGGCACGGCCGGCTTCATGGCGCCCGAGGTGATCGCCGGACATCCCGCCGGACGCGCGGCCGACCGCTACGCCCTGGCGGCGGTGGCCTTCGAGGCGCTCGCCGGCAGACCCCCCTTCGAGGCGGACGGCGTCCCGGGCCTGCTGTACGCCCACGCCCACCGGCCGCCGCCGCGCGCGTCGGCGGTGCGCCCGGGCCTGCCGCGGTCGCTCGACCAGGCGCTCGCGCGCGGCCTGGCCAAGGATCCGGCCGGCCGCCCGGCCACGGCCGGCGCGCTGGTCGACTCCCTCGCCGCGGCGCTGCGGCCCGACCGCACCCGCGTCATGGGCCGGCCCGCCCCGTCCGCCGGGCGCCGGCGCCGCCTGCTCTCCGCCGGTCCGGCGGCCCTGCTCGTGAGCGGCGTCGTCGTGCTGGGCGCCGCCGCCGCGGGGCTCACCGCGACCCTCTCGGGCGGGGACGGCGCGGGAACCACCCGGTCCGCGTCGGGGGCGCCGCCGCCGGAGGCGGTCGTGCTCACGGTGCCGGGGGCGGGGGGCGCCGCGGTCGCCGCGGGCGCCGCCGCGCCCGATGACATGCCGGGCGTCGCCCCCGCGCCCGACGCGGCGGCCGCCGACGTCGGCGGCGCCCGGGTCGCGGCCGTCCCCGGCGGCTGGGAGCGCCTGGCGCCGGTCAGGCGCGCGCTCGCGGACCGGCGGGGGCTCACGGAGCGTCCGGTCGAGGTGGACGGCTCCCCGGTGGGCTACCGCGTGGGCGACGCGATCGACCTCCTCCTGGGCCTCACATCCCATCGCGGGCTGTTCGTGGTGGACGGCGCCGGCGGGACGTACGCGGTCGTGGTGACCGGGACCCTCCGCGACATCAACGACTACGTCGACTCGGTCGACGGTCTGCTCGTGGCCCCGCCGGAGGGCGCGTAGCCCACCCGGCCCGGCGACGCCGCGCGGGGCCGGGCGCGGGGGCGGCGATGCTACAGTCGCGCCGTGTCCTCTCGCGCCTATGACGACCCCGTCATGGAGCGGCGCCGCCTCTCGGCGCTCGCCCAGATTCGCCAGCTCGGCGACCCCGTGCTGCGCACCCCCACCCTGCCCGTGACCGAGTTCGACGAGGCGCTCCGCGAGGAGGCGGAGCGCATGGCGTCGATCATGGTGGAGGCGCGCGGCGCCGGCCTCGCCGCGCCCCAGGTCGGCTCGCTGCGGCGGCTCGCGATCGTGCAGCTGGTCGACGGCGACGAGGGCGAGGCGTCGATCGTCCCGCTCGTGAACCCCTCGATCACGTGGCGCTCCGAGGACGAGGAGATGGGCGTCGAGGGCTGCCTGTCGATCGGCGAGGTCGACATGGAGGTCTCGCGCGCCGTGGCCGTCACGGTGGCCGCCCAGGACATCGACGGCATGCCGGTGGAGATCGACGCCGAGGGCTACAACGCCCGCGTGCTCCAGCACGAGATCGACCACCTCGACGGCGTGCTCATCCTCGACCGGACGCCGCCCGAGCAGCGCCGGGAGGCTCTCCGGGCCCTTCGCGACGGCCGGTAGGGCCGGTGCGCGTCGCCTTCGCGGGCAGCCCTGAGGCGGCGGTCCCGCCCCTCCGGGAGCTCGCCCGCTCCGCCGAGCACGACGTGGTGCTCGCCGTCACCCAGCCGGACAAGGCGCGCGGCCGCTCGCGTCGCCCGTCCTCGACGCCCCTGGGCGCCGCGGCCGAGGAGCTGGGGATCCCGGTGATCCGACCGGCGACGATCAACGCGCACGAGGTGGTGCAGCGCATCGACGAGTCGGGGGCGGACGCGCTGGTGGTGGTCGCCTTCGGCCAGATCCTGCGCGACGTGGTGCTGTCGCGGTGGGAGTGCGTGAACGTCCACTTCTCCCTGCTGCCGGCGTACCGGGGGGCGGCGCCGGTGGAGCGGGCGATCATGGACGGCGTGCCCCGCACCGGGGTGGCGATCATGCGGATGGAGGCCGGTCTCGACACCGGGCCGGTATTCGCCCGGCAGGAGGTCGAGATCGCGCCCGACGAGGATGCCGGCAGCCTCACCGCGCGCCTGTCGGCGGCCGGCGGCCCCCTGCTGGTGAGGGTGCTCAGCGACATCGAGGCGGGGCGCGCCGATCCGGTCCCGCAGCCGGACGAGGGCGTGTCGCTCGCGGCGAAGATCACCTCCGAGGACCGTCTGCTCGACCTGTCGCGGCCCGCCGCCGAGCTGGCGCGCCGGGTGAGGGCGCTGTCGCCGCAGGTGGGTGCGACGCTGCCCATCGACGGGCAGTGGTTCAAGGTGTGGCGGACGCGGGTCGCGCCCGGGCGGCCGATCCCGGGCCTGGTGACCGACGGGGGGCGCCTGCTGGCCGGCACCGGCGCCGACATCCTCGAGATCCTGGAGCTGCAGCCGCCCGGCAAGGGGCGCATGGCGACGGCCGACTTCCTGCGCGGGTACCGGGGCGAGCTGCGTGTCGCGGAGCCGGCCGATGGCTGAGCGGCCGCCCGACGGAGGGGTGGCCCGCGAGCGCCGCGTCGCCCTGCGCGTGCTGCGCCGGGTGGACGAGGGCGCCTACGCCGACCGGGCGCTGGCGGCCGAGGCCCGCCGGGCCGACCTCGATCCGCGCACCCGCGCGCAGGCGATGCGCCTGGCCTACGGGGCGGTGCAGCGGCGCCGCACCCTCGACTGGCTCATCGACGGGGCCCTCGACCGGCCCGCCGCCCTGGAGCCGGCGGTGCGCGACATCCTGCGCCTGGGCGCCTACGAGCTGGCCTTCTCCGACGGCGTGCCGCCGCGGGCGGCGGTCGATCAGGCGGTGCGCCAGGCGCGCTCGCTGCGCGGCTCGTCCGCCCGCGTCTCGGCCCGGGCCGGCGTGGTGAACGCCGTGCTGCGGCGGCTGGCCGACGAGGCGCCGCGCCGCCTGGCCGAGCTGGAGGCCGCCGGCCCGGACGCGTCCGCCGTGCGCCACTCGATGCCCGACTGGATCTCCCGGCGGCTGGTCGCCTCCCTCGGCGCGGAGGACGCCGCGGGGGTGATGGAGGCGGCCGCCCGCCCCGCCGAGTCGGCGCTGCGCTGGAACCCCCTGCGCGGACCGCGCGCCTCGCTCGAGCGCGAGCTGCCCGAGGGGTGGCGGCGCGACGCCGGGATCCCCGAGGCCTACGTGCTGCCGGGGCCGTTCGCGCTCGAGCACTCCCGGGCCTGGGAGAGGGGGCTGGTGATCGGCCAGAGCCGAGCGTCGCAGCTCGTGGCCCGCGTCCTGGCGCCCGTCGCCGGCGAGCGCATCCTCGACCTCTGCGCCGCGCCCGGCGCCAAGGCGACGCACATCGCGGCCCTCTCCCACGGCGGCGCCCGCGTCACCGCCGTCGAGCTGCGCCCCGGCCGGGCGCGGGGGCTGGCCGACCTCGCGCGCCGCATGGGCGCCGCGATCGAGGTGATCGAGGGCGACGGCCTCGAGGTCGATCTGCCGGGCGGCTACGACGCCGTGCTGGTCGACCCGCCCTGCACCGGCCTCGGCGTGCTGTCGTCCCGGCCCGACGCGCGCTGGCGGCGCCGAGAGGAGGCCCTCGCGCCCCTCGCCGAGCTGCAGCTCGGGCTGCTGAGGCGCGCGCTGGCCCTGGTGCGCCCCGGGGGGCGGGTCGTCTACAGCACCTGCACCCTGATCGCGGAGGAGAACGAGGAGGTCGTCGCGGCGGCGGACGCCCCCCTCGACGACCTCTCGGCCCTGCAGCCCGCCTACGCCCACCCCCGCCTTCCGCGGGCCCTCCTGACCCTGCCGCACCGGCACGGCACGGACGGCTTCTTCATCGCCCGGCTGCGCAGGCCGGCGTGACGCGCCCGCTGCCGGGCGATCCGGTGGTGCTGCCGTCGCTGATGTCGGCGGACATGCTCCACCTGGGCGACCAGCTGGACGAGCTGCTCGACGCCGGGGCGCGGGTGTTCCACGTCGACGTCATGGACGCGCACTTCGTCCCGAACCTCACCCTCGGGCCGGACTTCGCCCGCGCGGTGGCGGGCCCCATCCACGAGGCCGGGGGGCTCGTCGACGTGCACCTGATGGTCGCGTCGCCGGGTGGCGTGATCCCGCTCTTCGCGCCGCACGCCGACGCGATTACGGTGCACGTCGAGGCCGACCCGCACCCGCACCGGCTGCTCGGCGCGATCCGCGAGGGCGGCTGCGCGGCGGGGCTCGCGATCAATCCGGGGACGCCCCTCGACCATGTCACCGAGCTCGCCGACGAGCTCGACTACGTCAACGTGATGGCGATCAGCCCCGGATTCGCCGGTCAGAAGTTCCGTCCGGCGACCCCCGACCGCATCGCCCGCCTGCGCGCGCGGCTGCCCGGGCGGGTGCGGATCGAGGTGGACGGAGGCATCGGCGCCGAGACCCTGCCCCCGGCCCGCGACGCGGGGGCGACGCTGCTCGTGTCGGCCTCCACCATCTTCGGGTCGGCGGATCCCATCGCGACCTACCGGGAGCTCGCCGCGCTGGCCGCCGCCGGATGACGGCGCCCGGCCCGACCGCGGCCGAGCGCGCCGCCCTGCTGCGGGCGTCCGAGCTGGCCCTGGGCGGCCGGGGCCGGGTGAGCCCGAACCCCCTGGTGGGGGCTGTCGTCCTGAGGGACGGCCGCGTCGTCGCGGAGGGCTGGCACGAGGGGCCGGGGCTGCCCCACGCCGAGGTGATGGCGCTCGCCGCGGCGGGGGGGCGGGCCCGCGGGGCCACCGTCGTGTGCACCCTCGAGCCCTGCTCCCACCACGGCCGCACCCCGCCCTGCGCCGACGCCCTGGTGGCGGCCGGGGTCGCCCGCGTGGTGGTGGGCGTCGCGGACCCGCTCGAGCGCGGCCGCGCGCAGGGCATCGCGGTGCTGCGCGCCGCGGGCGTCGAGGTGGTGGTCGCCGACGGCGAGGAGGCCCGCGCCTGCGCCGAGGTGAACGCCCCCTTCCTCACCTGGGCGGCGACCGGCCGCCCGCTGGTCACGCTCAAGCTCGCGACCAGCCTCGACGGCAAGATCGCCACGGTCGCGGGCGAGAGCCGGTGGATCACCGGGCCGCCGGCGCGCGCCCTGGTG
This sequence comes from Thermoleophilia bacterium, assembly GCA_050181915.1. Taxonomy (GTDB): domain Bacteria; phylum Actinomycetota; class Thermoleophilia; order Miltoncostaeales; family Miltoncostaeaceae; genus JBFXCS01. The sequence goes on from JBFXCS010000001.1 coordinate 384,755, forward strand.
CACCGGTGGCGGGCCGACAGCGACGCGGTGGGGGTGGGGCTGGGCACGGCGCTCGCCGACGACCCCGCGCTGACCGCGCGCGACGTGGAGGGACCGGTGCGCCAGCCGGCGCGGGTCGTGTTCGACTCGCGCGCCCGCCTGCCGCTCGACTCCCGGCTGGTCCGCACCGCCGCGGACACGCCGGTCATCGTGCTGGCCGGGCCGGAGGCGCCCGCCGCGTCGATCGAGGCCCTGCGGGAGGCCGGCGTCGAGGTGGTGCCGCTGCCGGGCGACCGGGTGTCGCGCGTGGGCGAGGCCCTGGCGGCCCTCGGAGAGCGGGGCGTCCAGTCGCTGTTCGTGGAGGGCGGCGCCGAGCTGGCCGGGTCGCTCGTCGCGGCCGGCGCGGTGGACCGGGTGGCCTGGTTCCTGGCGCCGCTCATCATCGGCGGCGCCGGCGCGCCGTCGGCGATCGGCGGGCCCGGCGAGCCGCGGCTGGAGCGGGCCCCGCGGCTCGCCCGGGCGCGCAGCGAGCGCGTCGGCGAGGATGTGCTGGTCACCGGATGGCTGCGCCCCCCGGCGGAGGGGCGAGGAGGCGGATGTTCACGGGATTGATCGAGGAGGGCGGCCGCGTGCTGGAGGTGCGCCCCGGGGGCGGGGGCGCCCGCCTGCGGATCGGCGCGAGCGAGGTGCTGGGCGGCCTCGCCATCGGAGACTCGGTGGCCGTGAACGGCGCCTGCCTGACGGTGGTGGAGCTGGACGGCGACGGCTTCGCGGTCGATGCGGTGGCGGAGACCCTCCGCCGCACGGCGCTCGGCGCCCTCGCGGCCGGCGACCGGGTGAACCTGGAGCGGCCGATGCGCCTGGGCGACCGCCTCGACGGGCACATCGTGCAGGGGCACGTCGACGGCGTCGGCACGGTGCGGTCGATCCGGCCGGAGGGGGAGAGCGCGGTGCTCGAGATCGCGCCGCCGGCCGCCCTGCTGCGCTACGTGGTGGAGAAGGGGAGCATCACCGTGGACGGCGTCAGCCTCACCGTCGCCGCGCGCCTCGCCGACGCCTTCACCGTCGCCCTGATCCCGCACACGATGGCCGTCACGACGCTCGGGCCGGGGGCCGAGGGGCGGGCGGTCAATCTGGAGGTCGACGTGGTGGCAAAATACGTGGAGGCGCTGGCGGCGCCCTACGCCCGGCCGGACGGAGGTTGACCATGACCAGCAACACCACCCAGTTCGCGACCGTGGCCGAGGCCATCGAGGAGATCCGCGCGGGGCGCATGGTGGTGATCCTCGACTCCGAGGACCGCGAGAACGAGGGCGACCTGGTGATGGCCGCCCAGTTCGCGACGCCCGAGGCCATCAACTTCATGGCCACCCACGGCCGCGGACTGATCTGCCTGTCGCTCACCGGCGAGCGCTGCGACCAGCTCGGCCTGCGGCCGATGGTGCGCCGCAACGAGGCTCCCCACGCCACCGCCTTCACGGAGGCCATCGAGGCCCGTCACGGCGTCACCACCGGGATCTCGGCGCCGGACCGCTCGTGGACGATCATGGTGGCGATCGACCCGGACTCCGGCCCGGAGGACCTGGTCAAGCCGGGCCACGTGTTCCCGCTGCGCGCGAAGCCGGGCGGCGTGCTGGAGCGCGCCGGCCACACCGAGGCGGCGGTCGACCTGCCGCGCCTGGCCGGGCTGATCCCGGCCGGCGTCATCTGCGAGATCAGCAACCCGGACGGGACCATGGCGCGCGTCCCCGATCTCGTCCCGTACGCCGCCGAGCACGGCTTGAAGATCATCACCATCGCCCAGCTGATCGAGCACCGCCGCCGCACCGAGCGGCTCATCGAGCGCGGCACCGCCGCCCGCCTGCCCACCGACCACGGCGAGTGGAGCGCGGTGGGCTACCGCTCGATCATCGACGGCAAGCACCACCTGGCCCTGGTGAAGGGCGACGTCGACGGCGTCGAGAACGTGCTGGTGCGGGTCCACTCCGAGTGCCTCACCGGCGACGTCTTCGGCTCGCAGCGCTGCGACTGCGGCGAGCAGCTGAAGGCCGCGATGCGGATGATCGCCGCCGAGGGCACCGGCGTGCTGCTGTACATCGCCCAGGAGGGCCGGGGCATCGGCCTGCTCAACAAGCTGCGCGCCTACGAGCTGCAGGACCGCGGCCTCGACACCGTCCAGGCCAACATCGAGCTGGGCTTCCCGCCGGACCTGCGCGACTACGGCATCGGCGCCCAGATCCTGGCGGACCTCGGCCTCACGTCGATCCGGCTGCTCACCAACAACCCGAAGAAGATCGTGGGCCTCGAGGGCTACGGCCTGGAGGTGGTGGACCGGGTGCCGATCGAGGTCGGCCCGAGCGAGGACAACCTCGCGTACCTCACCACCAAGCGGGACAAGATGGGGCACATCCTCCACCACCAGGACCTGCGGTTCGCCGAGGGCGAGCCCGAGGCCGAGTAGTGCGGGTGGCCCGCTAGTGGCCCGCACCGAGGCCGCACCCCCGGCTCCGCGGCTGGCGAGGCCCGACGCGCGCATCGCGGCGGTCGTCGCCGGCTTCCACCGCGCGCTCAGCGAGCGCCTGCTGGCCGGCACGCGCGAGCGGCTGGCGGAGGCCGGCCTCGCCGACGGCAACCTCGACGTCCACTGGGTGCCGGGCGCCTACGAGCTCCCGTTCGCGGCCCGCGAGGTCGCCCGCCGCGGCCGGCACGCCGCCGTCATCGCCATCGGCGTGGTGATCCGCGGCGAGACGCCCCACTTCGACCACATCTGCCACGCCGCGGCCACCGGGCTGCAGGCGGTGGCGCTCGAGACCGGCGTGCCCTGCACCTTCGGCGTCCTCACCGTCGAGACGCACGCGCAGGCCGAGGCCCGCGCGGGCGGAGCGGTGGGCAACGCCGGAGCGGACGCGGCCGACGCGGCCGTCGCCCTCGCGAACCTGGTGGCGACGCCGTAGCGCTGTAGGGCCGAGGTTCCCGCGCGACCATTCGTGCGAGTTCCGTTAGCACGAGGCGCCGCGGGCACCCGTTCGGGGTACTGTCCGGCTGCTCGTCCCCGCCTTGAGTAAGGAGAACTCTGTGCGACGTGCATCCATCACGCGCCGCGGCTCGCTGGCGATCGCCGCCGTGGCCGTGCCGGCCGTCATCGCCGCGGCACCGGCGACCCTGAGCGCGGCGCCGACCATCGCGTCCGACGCGGTCTGCGTGACGCCGATCCAGCCCGACGCGAAGACCGGGCAGCTGGCGGCGCCGCTCGTGAACATCACGGGCAGCGGGTTCACTCCCAACGGACAGGTGCAGATCGGCTTCGGGACGCAGACGCTGTTCACGGTCGCGAACCCGGACGGCACGCTCACCTACCAGGCCCAGAGCCTCGGCGTCCTCGCCGCGCTGGAGCAGGCGCGCGCCGTGCCGCTGCAGGTGATCGCGACCGACGTCGGAGGCCAGGGGGCGAGCAACCCGCTCGCCCTGCAGGCGGCGCCGCTCACCGTGACGCTGTCGCCGCGCGCCGGGCGTCCCACGGCGAAGGCCACCTACCGTCTGTCGGGCTTCGCCGAGGGCAAGGTCATCTGGGGCCACTGGCGCTACAAGGGGCGCATCCGCGCCACGGTCTCGTACGGTCGCGCGAAGGGCCCCTGCGGCGTGATCGCGACCCGTCGCACGCGCTTCCCGATCGCCAAGCCCCAGGCCGGCACCTGGAAGGTGCAGTTCGACCAGGTCAAGAAGTTCAGCCCGCGGTCGACGCCGCGCGTCGACACGACGCGCACCGTCACGATCACCTACCGCTAGCCGAGGTCCCCGTCGCGGCCGCCTCCGGGCGGTCGCGCGGGACGCCCCGCTCAGCCCGCCTTCTGGACCTTCCCGGACTTGAGGCAGCGGGCGCACACGTAGGCGCGCACCGGGGTGACGCCCTTCAGGATGCGCACCTTCTGGACGTTCACGTTGAAGCGCCGGGGGGTGGCGCGCATCGAGTGGCTGCGGTTGTTCCCGAACGTGGGCGCCTTGCCACAGACACTGCAGACCTTCGCCATCGCCGCCGTCTCGCTTTCGTCGTCCAAGGGATGCGGACGCGGGCACGGCGTCCGAGCGGCCCCGGATTATGCTCGTTCGATGCCCACCGGCGCAACCGCACCCGGCGCCATCGTCCCGGACACGCCTCCGCTGGGGTCCGGCAGGGGCGCGGCGTGGCCGGCTCCCCCGCCCCCGCGCCGGCCCCCGGCGCAGATGTGGCGGGCGCCCCTCACCGACCTGCCGGGCGTGGGGCGCACCACGGCCGAGCGCGCGCGGGCGCTGGCGATACGGGATGTCGGCGGCCTGCTGAGCCATCTGCCGGCGCGCTACGAGGCCTACGACCAGGGGGCGCGCACCGTGGCCCGGCTGGTGGCGGGGGAGGAGGCGACGGTGCGCGTGGTGCTCGACGCGATCGCGGTGCAGCGCACGCGGCGGCGCAGCCTGCGCCTGGTGCGGGCCCGGGTGCACGACGACAGCGGCCGCATGGCGGCCGTCTGGTTCAACCAGGAGCACCTGGCCCGGATCCTCCAGCCCGGCGACACCCTGCTGCTGCGCGGGCGGATGGGCGGCGACGGGCGGCGGGAGATGGCAGTGCGCAGCCACGAGGTGCTCGACGGCCGCGGCTCGGAGGGCCTGCACACCCAGGGCCTCGTGCCCGTGTACCCGGCCACCGAGCAGCTGCCCGTGCGGCGCATCCGGGAGCTCGTCGACCTGGCCAGGCCCCTCGCGCGCGCGGCGCCGGAGCGGCTTCCGGCGGCGGTGCGCCAGCGGCTGCGGATCGGGGGGATCGCCGACGCGCTCGTGGCGGTGCACTTCCCGCGCTCCCGCGCCGAGGCGTGGCAGGGGCGCCGGCGCCTGGTGCTGGAGGAGCTGATCGTGCTCCAGCTGGGCCTTCTGGCCGTGCGCCGCCACGAGGAGAGCGCGCGCGCCGCCCCGGCGCTGCGCGCCACCGGCGAGCTGTCGGCGCCGCTGCTGGAGGCCCTGCCCTTCCGGCTCACCCCCGAGCAGCGCGCCTCGGCCGCCGAGATCGCCCGCGACCTGGCGCGGACGCGCCCCATGCGCCGCCTGCTGCAGGGGGAGGTCGGCTCGGGCAAGACGCTCGTCGCCGTCCTGGCCGTCTGCCAGGCCGTGGAGGCCGGCCACCAGGCGGCGCTGCTCGTGCCCACCGAGACCCTGGCCGAGCAGCATCTGCGCACCCTCGACGAGCTCCTGGCGCCGGCCGGCATCGCCCCGCTGCTGCTGACCGGCCGGGTGCCGCGCGCCGAGCGCGAGCGGCGCCTGATGGCGCTCTCCACCGGGACGGCCCCGGTGGCCGTGGGCACCCAGGCGCTCCTGTCGGAGGGCGTCGACTTCGCGCGGCTGGGCCTCGTGGTGGTCGACGAGCAGCACCGCTTCGGCGTGGAGCAGCGCCAGGCCCTCTCGGAGCGGGCCCGGGGAGCCGCGGGCGCCGCCCACCTGCTCTACATGACGGCGACCCCGATCCCGCGCACGCTCGCGCTCACCGCCTACGGCGACCTGCGCGTCTCGACCATCCGGGGGCGTCCGCCCGGCCGCTCGCCGGTGGAGACCCGCTGGGTGCGCGAGCAGGACCGCGAGTCGGCCTACGACCTGCTGCGGGCCCAGCTGCGGGCCGGCCGCCAGGCGTACGTGATCTGCCCCCTCGTGGAGGAGGGCGCCGCCGCCGAGGCGCGCGCGGCGGTCACCGAGGCCGAGCGGCTGCGCGCCGGCCCGCTCGCCGCCTTCGGAGTCGGGCTCGCCCACGGGGCCCAGAAGACCGAGGAGAAGCGGGCCGCGATGGCCGACTTCGCGCAGGGCCGCACCGACGTGCTGGTCGCGACCACCGTGGTGGAGGTGGGCATCGACGTGCCCAACGCCACCGTCATCCTCATCGAGGGGGCCGATCGCTTCGGCCTGGCCCAGCTGCACCAGCTGCGCGGCCGGGTGGGGCGCGGCGAGCACCCGGGCCTGTGCCTGCTGTTCGGCGAGCCCCCCACCGACGAGGGCGCACGACGGCTGGAGGCGCTGACCCAGACCTCGGACGGCTTCCGCCTGGCCGAGCTCGACCTCGAGATCCGGGGGGAGGGGAGCATCCTCGGCCTGCGCCAGGCCGGGGCGACCGACCTGCGCTTCGCCCGCCTCGGCCGCGACCGCCGCGAGCTGGCCGAGGCGCGCCACGTCGCCAAGCGCACTCTCGCCCGGGACCCAGGGCTCACGCGCCCCGAACACGGCCCGCTGCGCGCCGCGGTGCTCGCCCGCTTCGAGGCCCTCCCCAGACTGCTCGACGCGTAGTGGCGCGGCGGCCGTGAGGATCGTCGCCGGCACCCATCGGGGCAGGCGCATCGCCGCCCCGCCCGGGCGCGCCACCCGCCCCACCTCGGACCGCGTCCGCGAGGCGCTCTTCTCCATCCTCGGGCCGCTCGACGGGGTCGAGGTCATCGACCTCTTCGCCGGCTCCGGCGCGCTCGGCCTGGAGGCGCTCTCGCGCGGGGCCGCCGGCGCCGTGCTGGTGGAGCGGGCGCCGCGCGCGGTGGCCTGCATCCGCCGCAACGCCACCGCCCTCGGCATGGAGGACGACGTCCGTATCGTGGGGCGAGACTGGCGCGCCGCCCTCGCCGCCGAACGCGCCGCGGGCCGGCGCTTCGGCTTGTGCCTCTGTGACCCGCCTTATAGCCTCCTCCCTCGCATCGTGGCCGGGCTCGGAGCGGCGCTCGCCCCCGTGATGGCGACCGGGGGGACCGTGGTGATCGAGCACCCGTCCGCGGCGCCCCGGCCGGAGCCCGGTGGACTGGAGATCGCCTCGCGAATCGAACGGACCTACGGCGATACCGCCGTCAGCGTGTTGCGCCTGGAGGGTGGATGAGCCGCCGCGATCACCGCATCGCCGTGTGCCCCGGCACCTACGATCCGGTCACCAACGGCCACGTCGACGTCATCGCCCGCGCCTCGCGCCTGTTCGACGAGGTGGTGGTGTCGGTGACCACCGGATCGCTGAAGAAGCGGCCGCTGTTCGACGCCGACGAGCGGATCGCGCTCGTCGAGCGCAGCGTCGGCCATCTGGCCAACGTCAGCGTGCAGGGCTTCAACAGCCTCGTCACCGAGCATGCCCACGAGGTGGGCGCGACGGTGCTCGTGAAGGGCTTGCGCGCCATCTCCGACTTCGACTACGAGTTTCAGATGGCGCAGCTGAACAGGCATTTGGCATCCGACATAGAAACGGTGTACCTGCCTGCGTCTCCGCAGTACAGCTTCGTCAGCTCGAGCGGGGTCCGTGAGGTGGCGGCGTGGGGCGGCTCGGTCGACGACTGGGTCCCGGTGCACGTCGCGCAGGCGCTTCGCGCGCGGCAACATCGGAGTGCTGGCTCGGTCACCTGAGGAGGGTGCGTTGGACGTCTTGGAGCTCATCGACAAGCTGGACGATTTGATTCACAACGCGCGCGCGGTGCCGCTGACCGACCAGGTCCGGATCGACCGCGAGGCGATCTACGAGCTGCTCGACCAGATGCGCTCGACCATCCCCGAGGAGGTCAAGCAGGCGCGCTGGATCGTCAAGGAGCGGCAGGAGATGCTGGCCGAGGCCAAGCGCGAGGCGGAGCGCATCGTGGGCGACGCCCGCGAGAAGGCGGCGCAGGAGGCCTCCGAGCAGGAGGTCGTGAAGCGCGCCGAGCGCGAGGCGGCCGACATCCTCGAGGAGGCCCGCCAGCGCGAGCGCGAGGTGCGCCTGGGCGCCGAGGACTACGCCGACGAGGTGCTCGGCACGCTCGAGGTGAACCTGGGCAAGTTCCTGCAGGCCGTGCAGCGCGGCCGCGAGCGGCTCCAGGGCCGCAGCGAGGACGAGGGCGAGGCGCCGCTCCCCGCCGACGCGGAGTACTGACCGATGGCGGAGGCGGTCGCCACGATCGACCTCCGCACGCTCGACCTCCCCGCGGGCGGGGCGGTCGAGCTCACCCCGCGGGTGCCCCCGATCGAGCTGCGGCTCGGGGGGCAGGACTATCGCGTGGAGCCCGATGCGCCGCAGGTGGACCTGCGGGTGGTGCGGTCCCTGTCGGGGCTGCACCTCGACCTGCGCGCGGACGTCGTGCTGGTTGGGCCCTGCTGGCGCTGCCTGGAGGAGGCCCGCATCCCCCTTCACGTCCGCAGCTCGGAGTTCCAGGAGGACGGCCGCGCGGGCGGCGACGACTTCGACGACGACCTCGACTCGGCGTACGTCGACGCCGACGAGGTGCTCGACGTCGCCCAGTGGAGCCGCGACGCCGTCGCCGAGTCGGTGCCGGCCACCGTCCTGTGCCGGGACGACTGCCCGGGGCTCCCGACCCGCTACGGGGAGCGGGACGAGGGCGAGGCGGTGGACCCCCGCTGGGACGCCCTGCGTGAGGTCTCCGAGCGCCTCCGCGGCGAGGGCTGAGCGTCCCCTTCCGCTCGCCGCCGCGGCTGCTACCCTTCCGCGAGCCCCCCGACCGGTGGAGTAGATCGACGTGGCCGTCCCGAAGCGAAAGACCTCCAAGCAGCGCCGCGACACGCGGCGCGCGACGCACGCCATCGGGCCCGCCCGGCTCGGCCGCTGCCCGCGCTGCAGCAGCCCGGTGCGGACGCACCACGTGTGCGGCGTGTGCGGGTACTACCGGGGCCGGCCGGTCGTCGAGATCCGGGACTAGCCTCGACGGGCACTGGGGATCCGGCGGCCGCCTCGGCGGTGGTCGCCCTGGACGGCATGGGTGGCGACCATGCGCCGGAGGCTCCGGTGCGCGGGGCCCTCGCCGCGGCCGAGGCCGGCACGCGGGTCCTGCTGGTGGGGCGCGAGGACGACCTCCGCTCCGAGCTGCGACGCGCCGGCGGCGACGACCATCCCGGCATCGAGGTCGTCCATGCGCCGGACGTCGTCTCGTCGCATGACGACGGCGCCCGCTCCGTGCGGGCCAAGCCCGACGCGTCGGTCTCGCTGACCTGCCGCCTGGTGGGGGAGGGGCGCGCGGGGGCGGCCGTCTCGGCCGGGAACACCGGCGCCATGCTGGCCGCCGCCACGCTCTACATGCGCCGCGTGCCCGGCATCCTGCGTCCCGCGATCGCGATCGTGGCGCCGGGGGCGGGCGGCAAGCCGGTCGTCCTGCTCGACGCCGGCGCCAGCGCCGACGCCCGGGCCGAGCACTTCCCGCAGCTCGCCATGATGGGCCGCCTCTTCGCCGCCGACGTGCTGGGCTTCGACCAGCCGCGGGTGGGCCTGCTCTCCATCGGAGAGGAGGAGGGCAAGGGCAGCGAGCTCGTCCAGTCGGCCCACGCCCTGCTGCGCGGCAGCCCCGGTTTCATCGGCAACGTCGAGGGCCGCGACATCTCGCGCGGCGTCGTCGACGTCGTCGTCACCGACGGCTTCACCGGGAACGTCGTGCTCAAGACCATGGAGGGCTTCGCCGGCTTCCTCATGGGCGAGGTGCGCGAGGCCGTGTCGTCGACCCTGGTCGGCCGCATCGGCGGCGTCCTGGTGAGGCCCGCCCTGCGGCGCATGCGCGACCGCATCGACCCCGAGACCTACGGCGGCGCCGTCCTGCTGGGCGTCCGGGGGCTCGCGGTCATCGGTCACGGCAACTCGTCGGGCCGCGGCATATCGAACGCCGTCGGCATGGCCGCGCGCGCCGCCCGGGAGCGACTGGTCGAGCACTTCGCGGCGGCTCTTGCGCGAGAGGGCGCCGAAAGGTCGCCGGCCGCGTAGGATCCTGGCGTCCCTCGGTCGCGAGCCCTGCGTCCGAGGCCGTGTGTAGGTTGCCCAGCCAGGCCGAGCGACGGCTGGCGTGGAATGAGGGGGAGATCTCTTGGACCGACAGAAGGCAGTTGATGAGGTCCGCGCCATCCTGGTAGAGCAGCTCGGCGTCGATCCGGCGGAGGTGACCGAGGAGTCCTCCTTCCAGGAGGATCTCAACGCCGACTCGCTGGACCTGGTCGAGCTCATCATGGAGATGGAGGACCGGTTCAAGCTCAAGATCCCCGACGAGGAGGCGGAGAAGATCGGGACGGTCGGCCAGGCCGTGGACTACGTCCTGGCGAACGGCGGCTGACCGTCGTGGGCGCCGAGGAGCCGGGGCTCGCCCGGCTCCTCGCGGCGCTCGGGGCGCCCCGGCGGCGCCAGGTCTTCACCCACAGCTCGTGGGCGCCTCGTCGCGAGGCGTCCTACGAGCGGCTCGAGTTCCTCGGTGACAGCGTCCTCCAGGTCGTCGTCTCCGAGGACCTGATGCGGCGCCACCCGGGGGTGGACGAGGGCGATCTCTCGTGGATGCGCCAGTCGGTGGTCGCCCGCGACGCCTGTGCCCGCGTCGCGGTCGCCGCCGGCCTGCCGGAGGCCCTCGTCGCCGCGGCCCCCGCGCCGCGCCGCGAGGCCGCCCGCTCCCTCGCGGAGAGGGCCAGCGTCCGCGCCGCGCTGGTGGAGGCGGTGATCGGGGCGGCCTGGCTCGACCTCGGTCCGGTCGCGACGGCCCCCGCGGTGCTGGAGGCCTTCGCGCCGATCCTCGACGCCGCGGTGCCGGGCGCGCGCGACCCGAAGACCGCCCTGCAGGAGGAGGCCGCGCGCCGCCGCCTGGAGGTCTCCTACGAGCTCGCCGACACCCAGGGGCCGCCGGAGCGGCGCACCTTCACCAGCCGCGTGCTGGTCGGCGGCCGGGCGATGGGGCGGGGGGCGGGAAGCTCGAAGCAGGCCTCCGAGGCCGCCGCCGCCGCCGAGGCCCTCGACGCGCTGCGGGGCGAGGGTTGATGCTCTCGCGGCTCACCCTGCGCGGGTTCAAGTCGTTCGCCGAGGGCACGTCGCTGCAGCTCGGCCCCGGTGTCAACGTCATCGTGGGGCCCAACGGCTCCGGCAAGAGCAACCTGGCCGAGGCCGTGGTGTGGGCGCTGGGCGAGCAGCGCGCCGGCCGCTTGCGCGCCGGCGGGATGGGCGATGTCCTCTACTCCGGCGGCGAGCGCCGCGCGGCGGCGCAGCTCGCCGAGGTCAGCCTCGTCCTGGCGGGCGAGGAGGCCGACGGCCGGGTGCCCGCCGAGATCGAGGCCACCCGCCGCCTCACCCGCGCGGGGGACTCCGACTACCGCCTCAACGGGGCCGGCTGCCGCCTCCTCGACCTGCAGGAAGCCCTCGCGTCGCAGGGCATCGGGCCCGACGCGCTGGCCGTGATCCGCCAGGGCCAGGTCGAGGCGCTCTGCACCAGCACTCCGGTCGAGCGGCGCGCGATGGTCGATGCGGCCGCCGGCGTGGCCGTCGCGAAGCGGCGTCGCCGGCGCGCCGAGCAGAAGCTGGCCCGGGTGGGCGAGAAGCTCGATCGGGCCCGCGATCTGGCCGGAGAGGTGCAGGCGCGCGCCCGCGCCCTCGAGCGGCAGGCCCGGGCCGCCGAGCGCGCCGCCGGCCTCGACGCGCAGATCGAGGCGGCCCGGGCCGCCCTCGGCGCCGCGCGGGCCGTGGCCGCCGCCCGGGCGCACACCCTGGCGCTGGCCGAGGCGCAGCGCCGCCGCGAGATCGCGGGCCGGGACGCCGCCCGGCTCGACCGGGCGCGCGCCGACCGGGCGGCGGCCTCCGAGGCCCGCGACGCGGCCGCCGCCGAGGCCTCCGCCGCCGAGGCCGTCTCCACGGGGCTGCGCACCGCGGCCGAGCGCATCGGCGGCCGCGCCGAGCTGGCCGAGGAGCGCCTGGCCTCGGCCGAGCGCGCGCTCGCCGCCCGCGAGGAGCGCCGCGCCGCCGCCGCCGCGCGGCTGGGCGCCCTGCGCGCGGCGGTGGAGCGGGCCGCCGCCGAGGTCGCGGCGGCCACCGCCGCGGCGGAGCGGGCCGACGCCGCCGTCCAGGCCGCCGAGGCGGCCGACCTGGAGGCCCGCTCCGGCCATCGCGCGCGGGAGGACGCCGCCGCCGCGGCCGCGTCCGCCCTCGCGGGCGCCGAGCGCGAGCGCCAGGCGTCCGAGCGCCGGAGCGCCGAGAGCGCCGCGGCGGCCGAGCGGGCCCGCGCCCGGCTGGCCGAGGTGGCCGGCCTGGGCGGGGACGACGGCGCGCTGGCCCGGGCCGAGCGCCGCGACGAGATCTCCGCCGGCCGCGCCTCGCGATGGGCGGAGCGCGCCGAGCGGGCCGAGCTGGCGGCGGCCGACGCCTCGGCCGACCGCGCCGCCGCCGAGTCGCGACGGGCCGAGGCGCGCGCCGCCGCGCGCGCGCTCGCGCCGGACGGGTCGGGGGAGCGCGGCGGCCCCGCCGCGCTCGGCGACGGCCTCGTGGTCGAGCCGGGCGCCGAGCGGGCCGTCGCCGCCGCCCTCGGGGCGCTGGCCGAGGCCGTGCCCGCCGAATCGGTCGAGGCCGCCCGCGCGGCGCTCGACGCGGGCGCGACGAGCGCCGCCGTCCCCGCCCCCGACCGCGAGGCCGTGCCGCCGCCCGCCGGGGGCCGCCCGCTGTGGGATCTCGTGCAGTCGTGCTCCGACGGCGCCCGCCCCCATCTGCGGCGCCTGCTCGCCGAGGCATGGCTGGTCGAGCGGCTCGATGACGTGCCGCTGGGCGGCCCCGGCGTCGCGGTCACCGCCGACGGCACGGCGCTGCGCACCGCCGACGGCACCCTCACCCGCTCCGGCGGCGACTGGGCGCGGCGCGCGATGCACGCCCGCGCCGTCGAGGCCGAGCGCGTCGCCGAGGCCGAGGTCGCCCGGGCCGCGGCCGCCGCGCAGGCCGCCGCCGCCGCCCTCGAGCGCGTCGTGCGCCGCCGCCGGGCGGCCGAGCGCGCCGCCGCCCGCGCCGCGCGGGATCTCGCGACGGCGCGCGCCGAGGCCGAGCGCCGCGCCGCGCGCGGGGCCCAGGCCGCCGCGGATGCCGAGCGGCTCGGCGCGGAGGCCCTGGAGCGCGCCTCCGAGCGCGAGGCCGCGGGCCGGGCCGTCGAGGAGGCGCGCGCCGCCGCCGAGGTGGCCGCCGAGGCCGCCGCCGAGGCCCGCGGGAGCGCCGGCGCGGCCGCGGCCGCCTACCGCGAGGCCGCCACCGCCGGCGCCGACGCCCGCGCTCAGCTCGCGGCGGCACGCGCGGCCGCCGCCGAGGCGGCGGCGCGACTGACCTCCACTGAGGCGGCGGCTGAGGAGCCCGGCGGCGGCGCGCCGGACCTCTCGATCGCCCGGCGCGCGACCGAGTCGCTGCGCGCGGCCGCGGAGCGGCTCGCCCCGGCGGCCGAGGCCGCGCGAGGGCGCCTCGCCGAGGCCTCCGCCCGGGTGCGCGACCACGACGGCGAGCTCGCCGGCGCCCACGGCGCGGTGGAGGAGGCCGAGCGGGCCGCCGGCCTCAGCGGCGCCGCCGCCCACGAGGCCGAGGTGGCCCTGGCGGTCGCCGCCGAGCGCGCCGCCGAGGCCGGACCGGTGCCCCCCGGCGCCGCCGAGCCCATCGACCCCGACGAGGCCGCGGCGCAGCTCGCCGACCTCGAGCGCCGCCGCGCCGCGGTGGGGGCGGTCAACCCGCTGGCGGCCGCCGAGCGCGAGGAGCTCGACGACCGCGAGCGGGAGATGGCGGAGCAGATCGACGATCTGGAGTCGGCGTCGGCGACCCTGCGCCGGCACCTGGCCGAGCTCGACGCCGCCGTGGCCGAGGGGTTCGAGTCGCTGTTCGACTCATTCCGCGATCGCTTCGCCGAGGTCTGCGGGCTGCTCTTCCCCGGCGGCGAGGGCCGGCTGCGCGCCGTGACCGACGACGACGGCGAGGCCGGCATCGAGGTCGAGGTGGTGCCGGCGGGCAAGAGGCCGCGCTCGCTGTCGCTCATGTCCGGCGGCGAGCGGTCGCTGGTGGCCCTCGCCTTCTGCCTGGCCCTCGCCATGGCGCGGCCGGCGCCCTTCTACCTGCTCGACGAGGTCGAGGCGGCCCTCGACGACGTCAACCTGCGGCGCTTCCTCGCGGTGGTGCGCCGGCTGGCGGAGAGCACCCAGTTCCTGCTCATCACCCACCAGCAGCCGACGGTCGAGATCGCCGATACGCTGTTCGGCGTGACCATGGGCCAGGAGGGCGTGTCTCAGGTGCTGGCGCGGCGGCTGAACCGCGACATCGAGGGCCCGGCGCGCCCGTACGTGCGCCGCGCGCTGCGCGCCATCCCGGGCGGCCGATCGTGAGACCGGCGGAGTGAGCGCGGAGCCCGACGCCGATCGCGCGGCGTGGGCGGAGCTGTTCGGCCTCGCCCAGCAGGAGCAGCAGCAGGAGGACGGCCCCCGCCGGGGGCTCTTCCGCCGCCTGCGCGAGAACCTCACCAAACCCCGCCAGACGATCTCGCCGCAGCTCGCCGGCATCTTCGCGCCCAAGCTCGTCGACGCCGAGACCTGGGACGACCTGGAGGAGGCGCTGATCACCGCCGACTGCGGCATGGACGCCACCCTCGACCTGGTCGAGGAGCTGCGCGGCGAGGCCGCCGAGGGGCGCATCGTCGGCGGAGACGACCTCGCCCGCGCGCTGTGGAAGGCGGTCGCGGCGCGGATGGCGGACGGTCCGCCGCGGGTGCCCCTGGGCGGCGATCCGACGGTCGTCCTCATCGTGGGCGTCAACGGGAGCGGCAAGACGACCACGGTCGGAAAGCTGGCCTTCCGCCTTTCGGAGCTCGGTCAGAGCGTGGTGATCGGCGCCGCCGACACCTTCCGCGCCGCCGCCATCGACCAGCTCGCGGTGTGGGCCGAACGCGCCGAGGTGCCCCTGGTGCGGCAGGCCACGGGGGCCGATCCGGGCGCCGTCGCCTTCGACGCCGTCTCGTCGGGGCGGGCCCGCGGCGCCGACGTGGTGCTCATCGACACCGCCGGCCGGCTGCAGACGCAGCACAACCTGATGGAGGAGCTGCGCAAGGTCCACGCCGTCGTGGGGAAGGCCCATCCGGGGGCGCCGCACGAGACGCTGCTGGTGCTCGACTCCACCACCGGCCAGAACGGGCTCAGCCAGGCGCGCCTCTTCCACGAGGCCGTCGGGCTGTCGGGGGTCGTGCTCACGAAGGTCGACGGGACGGCCCGCGGAGGGATCGCCGTCGCCATCCGCCGCGAGCTCGGCATCCCCGTGAAGCTGGTGGGCTCGGGCGAGAGGCTCGAGGACCTGCAGCCGTTCGACGCCGAGGCGTTCGCCCGCGCCATCTTCTCCCCGGACTCCGACTAGCCGATCCGGCGCGCGGAGCCGGCGCGCCGTCGGCTACAGTGTCTGGTCGCCCATGTTCGACGCCCTCACCGACAAGCTGCAGGGGATCTTCTCCGGCCTGAAGGGCCGCGGGAAGCTCACCGAGTCCGACATCGATCAGGCGATGCGCGCCATCCGCCTGTCGCTGCTCGAGGCGGACGTCAGCCTGCCCGTCGTCAAGCAGCTCACGACGGCCATCGCGGCCCGTGCCAAGGGCGCCGAGGTGATGGGCTCGCTCACGCCCGACCAGCAGGTGGTCAAGATCGTCAGCGAGGAGCTGACGGCGCTGATGGGCGAGGCGAACGTCGCCCTGCCATTGGCCTCGAAGCCTCCGACGATCGTGCTGATGGCCGGTCTCCAGGGCTCCGGCAAGACCACCTGCGCCGCCAAGCTGGCCCGCCACTTCCACGCCCAGGGCCGCGCGCCGATGCTCGTGGCCTGCGACGTCCACCGCCCCGCCGCGGCCGAGCAGCTCGCGGTGCTCGGCGGTCAGATCGGCGTGCCGGTGCACCGCGAGGACGGCGTGCGCGACGCGGTCGCGATCGCGAAGCGCGGGCTCGACGAGGCCCGCGCGAGCGGGCGCGACCTGGTGATCGTCGACACCGCGGGCCGGCTCACGATCGACGCCGAGATGATGGACGAGCTGGTGCGGGTGCGCGACGCGATCGACCCGACCAGCGTCGTGCTGGTGATCGACGCGATGACCGGCCAGACGGCGGTGGACGTCGCGAAGGCCTTCTCGGAGACGGTCGACATCGCCGGCGTGGCGCTCACGAAGCTCGACGGCGACGCCCGCGGCGGCGCCGCGCTCTCGGTGCGGGCGGTCACCGGCAAGCCGATCCTCTTCGTCGGCACCGGCGAGAAGATCGACGCCCTCGAGCCCTTCCACCCCGACCGGATGGCATCGCGCATCCTGGGCATGGGCGACGTGATGAGCCTGATCGAGAAGGCTCAGCAGACGGTCGACGTGGGCGACGCGAAGCGCCTCGAGCAGAAGATCCGCGGCGGCTCGCTCACCCTCGAGGACTTCCTGGAGCAGATGCACCAGGTGCGCAAGATGGGCCCGATGTCGCAGGTCCTCGGCATGATCCCCGGATTCCGGAACATGGCGAAGGCGAAGGACGTCGCGGTGGACGATCGCCAGCTCGACCGCATCGAGGCGATCATCCACAGCATGACGGTCGCCGAGCGCCGCCACCCGGAGGTCATCAACGGCAGCCGCCGCCGGCGCATCGCGGCGGGCAGCGGCACCAGCGTCCAGGAGGTCAACCAGCTCCTGTCGCAGTTCAAGCAGATGCGCAAGCTCATGAAGCAGATGGGGCGCGGCGGGTTGCCGGGCTTCCTCGGCACCTGACCGACCAGCACGCAGAACAAGGAGAACCGTGGTCAAGATCCGCCTCGCCCGTGTGGGCAGCAAGAAGAACGCCATCTACCGCGTCGTTGTGGCCGACAGCCGCTCGCCGCGCGACGGCCGCAACATCGACACGATCGGCCGCTACAACCCCCAGACCGACCCCTCGATCGTGGAGGTCGACATCGCGAAGGCCGACAGCTGGCTGGAGAAGGGCGCCCAGCCCACCCCCGCCGTCAGGAAGCTGATCAAGATCGCGAGGGCCCAGGCCTGAGCACCGCCGAGCAGAGCCCGCTGGCCGGCATGATCGCCGAGCTGGCGCGCGGACTGGTGGATCACCCCGGGCAGGTCGAGGTGCGCGAGGACCGCGACGCGGCGGGACGGGTCATCTCCCTCTTCGTCGCCGAGGAGGATCTCGGCCAGGTGATCGGCCGCGGCGGCCGCGTCGCCCGCGCCCTGAGGGTGATCCTCCGCGCCGCCTCCACCGCGCGGGGCGAGAAGGCCAGCCTCGAGATCGTCGACTAGGAGGGGGGCTTCCCTCCCGCGCCGGCGGTGGCGGACCTCATCCTGATCGGCGAGCTGGGCCGCCCCCACGGCGTGCGGGGCGGGATCCGCGCGCGCGCCACCGGCGCGACCCTGGCGACGCTGCGGGCCGGGGACGAGGTGGAGCTGCGCCCCCGCGGAGGCGCCCCCCGCACCCTCCGGCTGGCGGCGCTCGGCGGCGACGGCGACCGCCCGATACTGGCCTTCGACGGCGTGCCGACGCGTGAGGCGGCCGCCGAGCTGGTCGGCGCGACCATCCACGTCGACGCCGGCCGCGTCGCGCCCATCCGTGATCCGGACACCTTCTACGTCACCGACCTGATCGGCTGCGCGGTGCTGCTGGGCGATCGGCCGGTCGGCAAGGTGGCGGAGGTGCAGGCGGCGCCCGCCAACGACGTGATCGCCGTGGACGGCCCCGACGGCCGGCTGCTGGTCCCCTTCACGGCCGACGCCGTCGTCGCGGTCGATCTGCGCGCGCGCCGCATCGCGGTGCGGGCCGACCTCTTCGAGGACTGACCCTCCGTGCGGATCGACGTCTTCACCCTGTTCCCGGAGTGGTTCGACTGGATGCGGCGACCGCGGCATCTCACGAACGCCGCGCTGTCGGCGGGCCTCGACCTGCGCTGCTTCTCGCCCCGCGACACCACGCCGCTCGCGCACGGCCAGGTGGACGACAGCCCCTACGGCGGCGGCCCCGGGATGGTGCTGCGCGTCGACGTGATGGCGGCCGCCCTCGAGGCCGTCTACGGGGAGCCGGCCGAGGCGGTGCGCGACGGCCGCCGGGTGGTGGTGCTCACCCCGCGCGGACGCCCGTTCACGGACGCCGTCGCCCGCGAGCTGGCCGCCGAGCCCGCCCTGACGCTCCTGTGCGGCCGCTACGAGGGCTTCGACGAGCGCGTCCACGACCTGCTGGCCAACGACGCCCTGTCGCTCGGCCCCTTCGTGCTGGCCGGCGGCGAGGTGGCCGCGATGGCGGTCATCGACGCCGTCGGCCGCCGCCTGCCGGGCGCCCTGGGCAACGCCGAGAGCCTGGAGGGCGAGTCGTTCTCGGAGGCGCTCGGCGGGGGGCTGGAGCATCCCCACTACACCCGCCCCGCCGACTTCCGCGGCCACGGCGTGCCGCCGGTGCTGCTGTCCGGCGACCACGGCGCCGTCGCCCGCTGGCGCGCCGAGCGGGTGCTGCCGCCCCCGTCCTGAGGACGGCCGCCCGCCCGATCGCTCATCGGCCGGGTGCCTTGCTATGCTGCCCGTCGTTTTACCGGGACCCGACCCGGGCGAGTCGACACAGGAGCACGGGTGATGAGCGTCATCGAGAGCCTTGAGCGCGAGCAGCTGCGCGACGACATCCCCGACTTCAAGGCCGGCGACACGGTGCGCGTGCACTTCAGGGTGATCGAGGGCACGCGCCAGCGCGTCCAGGTGTTCGAGGGCTCGGTCATCAAGCGCCAGGGCTCGACCAGCCGCGAGACCTTCACGGTGCGCAAGCAGAGCTTCGGCGTGGGGGTGGAGCGCACGTTCCCGGTCCACTCGCCGAAGATCGAGCGCATCGAGCGGGTGATGGAGGGCGACGTGAACCGCGCGAAGCTCTACTACCTGCGCGGCAAGGTCGGCAAGAAGGCCCGCATCCGCGAGAAGCAGCGCTCCTAACCGGCTCGCCGCGCCGCGCAGGGCGGAGCGGGCGACAGGGGGATGGGGACGACGACCGGCAGGGCGGCACCGGCCGGGCGCGCGCGCCGGCGTCCGGGCGCCAAGCCCGCCGTGCGCCTGTTCAAGCACGACCGCTCGTTCGGCGAGCGGCGGGTGGCCGGCACCGACGAGGCCGGGCGCGGCTGCCTGGCCGGGCCGCTGGTGGTCGCGGCGGTGTGCCTGGACCTCCACGGGCTGACCCCGTCCGGCCGGAGGGCCCTGGGCGACCTGGACGACTCGAAGCGGCTGCCCGAGCCGGTGCGGGAGCGCCTCGCCGAGGCGATCATGCGGCACGCCGAGCAGGTGGTGGTGATGATGGCGAGCCCCGTCACGATCGACCGCGACGGCCTGCACCGCACGAACCTGCGCCTGATGGCCCGCGCGCTGGCCGCCCTGCGGCCGTGCCCGTCGCTGTGCCTGGTGGACGGCTTCCGCCTCGGCGCGCAGGCGCCGCCCCACCTCGCGGTGGTGGGCGGTGACCGCCGCAGCGCCTCCATCGCCGCGGCCTCGGTGATCGCGAAGACGGCGCGCGACCGCCTGATGGCCGGCCCCGTCGCCCGCGCCTATCCCGGCTTCGGCTTCGACCAGCACGTCGGCTACGCCACCCCGGAGCACCACCGGGCGCTGCGGAGCGAGGGGCTCTCCCCGCTGCACCGGCGCTCCTTCCGCTCGGCGGCGTACCCCTCCTTCCCGGACCTCATGCCGCCGGCGGATCACGGCGGCGCCTCGATCGCGCCGGGGTGATGGCGCACGCGGGCGCGCAGCCGCCCGCGCCGCACCGTGATCAGGTCGAGGCGGAGCTCCCGCCCCGCCAGGTCGGGGCGACCGGCCATGAAGGCCTCGGCGGCCCGCGCGATGCGCGCGCGCTGGGCGGCCGTGACCGGCTCCCGGAGGGCCTCCGGATCGGCGCGCGTCTTCACCTCGCACACCGCGACCACGGAGCCCCGCGACACCACCAGATCCAGCTCGCCGCCCGCGCCGCGCCAGCCGGCGGCCTCGATCCGCCAGCCGCGGCGGATCATGTGGCGGCCGGCGGCCCGCTCGCCGGCGCGGCCGGCCTCGTGTCCCTCTCCCATGGCGGGAGGATGCCGCCGTCGACCGTCACGGAACCACGCCCGGTCGTGCCGCGGGGCGCGCGGATGGGTGCCGGGTCGCGGCACCACCGCCATCCGGCGGAGCGGCCGTCAGCCTCCCCAGCGGAAGCCGACGGGGGAGGCGGCCACCGGCAGCGGGCTGCCGGGCAGGTCTGGCGGCGCGGCCGGGTCGTTGTAGCCCGCCGGCGCCACGTCGTTCGGGGCGTCCGGGTGGAAGAGCGAGGCCAGATACTGGATCTGGCCGCGGCCCGGTCCGAGCTCGGTCTGGCCGCCGCCGTAGGCCCCGATGCCCCGTTCCCGCAGGTGGTCGTAGGTCGCCAGCAGGCGCTCCAGGCTGCCGAAGCGCGACGGCTTGACGTTGATCATCGCGGGCGTCCGGTCGAGGGCGAGGACGTCCGCCACCGAGTGGATCGGGGCGTCCCAGGTCACCCGGTCCTCGTGGCCCTCCAGCGCGGCGCGGAGCTCGGGGGCGGGGGAGGGATCCTCGATCCAGGCGCCGGGGAAGGCCTCGATCAGGCGCGCGTAGGTCTCCGGCAGGGTCGGCACGTCGAAGGGCACCTCCTCGTAGCGGCCCTTCATGTCGAGGATCTCGACCGCGCCGAGCGCGACCAACTCGGCCACGATCCGCGGTGACCAGTCGTCCGTCGGATCGAGCTTGAAGCGCAAGTCGGGGTGGCGCTCCAGCCGGTGCGCCACCCGGGCGGTCGTGGGCGGCTCGCCCAGGCGCATCGACACCACGAAACGCAGCGGCCGCGGGTCCATCCCGAGGGCGTCGGCCAGCGACCGCCCGGCCTGCCGCAGCGCCAGATCGAGGGCCGCGCTCTCGAACGCCCACCGCCGGTAGTCGAGCGACGCGGGCCGCGCCGGACCGCGCCCCGGGAAGAGGTCGAGGTCGCCGATGCGGCGGCTGAACGAGTCGATCGTGTACGCGCCCGGCAGCGGCAGGCGCGGCCCCGCGGCGGCCTGGTCCTCGTGCTCGAACGGCTCGTAGCAGACGTCCTCCCCGACGCCCTCCGCGCCGCCGCCCTCCAGGTGGATCACGGTCGTGACGCGCGCGAACCCGGGCGCGAGCTGGAGCCGGAGCGTCTCCAGCCGGTACGACTCGACGACGAGCGGCAGGGGGGCGAGACGGGAGTAGCCGGCGCTCACCGTCCCTCGGGGTACGAGATGATCTCGGTCTCGAGCGCTCCCGGGCCGCGGAGATAGATGCTGCGGGATGCGTCGCGATGGGTGGCGATCGCCACGCCGTGCTCGGCGGCGATCCGCTCGAGCTCGGCGTCGTCGACCCGGTAGGCCAGGTGGCTGGGGTGCTGCCCGGGCAGCACGAAGGCGAGCCTGGCGCCACCGGATTCGACCAGCGCCCAGGTCTCGTCCTGGTACAGCACGCGGGTGCCGGGGATCGTCCGCGTCTGCCATTCGACGGCCTGGGCGATGTCCGGGACCTGCTGGGCGACGTGGTCGAAGTCCATCGGGCTCCTCCGTGGGTCCACCGTAGGCTATGCGAGGCTGCGCCGCCCGGCGTGACGATCCCGTCACTCCCCCGGCGCGCTCCGGTGCGGACGCGCGCGGGGAGGCCCCGCGACCATCCCCGTCGTGGTCGCCCGCCTCGTCAGCCCCGCCGTCCTCGGCCTCGACACCTCCTCCGTCCAGGTCGAGGTGGACCTGCGCGCCGGGCTGCCCGGCTTCTCGGTGGTCGGCCTGCCCGACGCGGCGGTGCAGGAGGCGCGCGAGCGCGTGCGCTCGGGCCTCGCGAACCAGGCGTTCGCGGTGCCGCCGCGCCGGATCGTCGCCAATCTCGCGCCCGCCGACCTGCGCAAGGCCGGGCCCCAGTACGACCTGCCCATCGCCCTGGCGATCCTGGCCGCGTCCGGCCAGCTCGCAGCGGAGGCCGTCGCCGGCGTCGGCGCGGTGGGGGAGCTCGCGCTCGACGGATCGCTCAGGCCGGTGCCGGGCGCGTTGGCCATGGCCGAGCACGCCGCCCGCCTGGGGTGGCGGCGTCTGGTCGTGCCGCGCGCGAACGCCGCCGAGGCCGCCCTGGTGGGGGGCGTCGAGATCCTGGGGCCCGCGACCCTGCGCGCCGCCGTCGACCAGATCGAGGGCAGGGTGGAGGCCCACGTGCCGCCGATCGACGCCGTCGCGCTGCTCGCGGCGGGACGGGCGGGCGGCAGCCCGGATCTCGCGGAGGTGCGCGGCCAGCCCTTCGCCCGCCGCGCGCTGGAGGTCGCGGCCGCCGGCGCCCACTCCATGCTGATGATCGGGCCGCCCGGGGGCGGGAAGACGATGCTGGCGCGGCGCCTGCCGGGGATCCTGCCCCCCCTCTCGCTGGACGAGGCGGTGGACGTCACGCGCATCCACTCGGTCGCGGGGCTGCTCGATCCCGGCTGCCCCCTGGTGAGCGTGCGGCCCTTCCGGGCGCCCCACCACACCATCTCGAAGTCCGGCCTGGTCGGCGGCGGACGGCTGCCGCGACCGGGCGAGGTCAGCCTGGCGCACGGCGGGGTGCTGTTCCTGGACGAGGTCTGCGCATTCGCGCCCTCCGCCATCGACGCCCTGCGCCAGCCGCTCGAGGAGGGCCGCATCGACGTGACCCGTGCGATGCACAGCGCCCGCTTTCCGGCCCGCCCTCTCCTGGTGTGCGCCGGGAACCCGTGCCCCTGCGGCTTCGACGGCGACCCGGTGCGGCGCTGCGTGTGCCCGCCGGGCCGCGCCGAGGCCTACCGCGCACGGTTGTCGGGACCGGTCGCCGACCGCATCGACCTGCACGTCGAGGTGCCGCGCCTCGATCGGGAGGACCTGCTGGGCGCCGCGGCGCCCGAGGGCACGGCGGCGGTGCGCGCGCGGGTCGAGAGGGCCCGCGAGCGCGCCCGCGCCCGCGGCCAGGAGCGGCCCAACGCCGAGCTCGGGCCCGCCGAGGTGCGCGGCGCGGCGGATCTCGACGCCGACGCGACGCGCCTGCTGGAGCGGGCCGTCGACCGGCTGGCCCTGTCGGCGCGCGGACACGACCGCCTGCTGCGGGTGGCGCGCACCATCGCCGATCTGGCGGGGGAGGAGCGGGTGGGCGCCGACCATCTGGCCGAGGCCCTCGGCTACCGGGCCGCCGCCGCCGGCCGGCTGGCGGCGTGAGCGGCCCCGTGCCGCCCCCGCGCCGCGACCGGGCGCCGGAGGGCGCCGCGGCCCACTGGCCGCTCGGGCTCGCGTGGCTGGCCCATCGACTGGGCCGCGACCTGCAACGCGCGGCCCGCCGCGCCGGCGGCCCCGACCGCCTCTGGACCGCCGGGCGCGAGCGCTTCGAGGCCGCCCTGCGCCTGCCGGAGGCCGAGCTGGCGGCGGCGCGCGCGGCGCGCGACGCCTTCGATCCCGGGGAGCATCTGCGGCGCCTGGCGGCGGAGGGCATCGCGCACGTCCCGCTCACCGATCCCGCCTACCCGGCGTCGCTCGCCGCGATCCACGATCCGCCCTTCGGCCTGTTCGTGACCGGCACGGGGGTGGCCGCCCTCGATGCGATCGCGGGCGGCCCGGCGATCGCCGTCGTCGGCAGCCGTCGCGCGACCGCGGAGGGGCGCGCCTTCACCCGGCGCCTGGCGGGCGACCTCGCCGATCGCGGCGCCGTGGTCGTGAGCGGCCTCGCGCACGGCATCGACGCCGCGGCCCACGAGGGGGCGGTCGCCGCCGACGGCGTCACCGTCGCGGTGCTGGGCTGCGGCGTGGACGTGCCCTACCCGAGGAGGAACGGGCCGCTGGCGGCCCGCATCCGCCGCTCCGGCGCCGTCGTCTCCGAGTACTGGCCCGGCACCGTGCCCGCCCCGTGGAGATTCCCGGCGCGTAACAGGATCGTCGCCGGACTGGCGGACGCCGTCGCCGTGGTCGAGGCCGGACGGCGCTCCGGAGCGCTCATCACCGCCGACTTCGGCCTCGAGCTGGGCCGGCCGGTGCTGGCCGTCCCCGGCTGGCCGGGCACGGCCGCGTCGGAGGGGTGCAACGCCCTGCTGCGCGCCGGGGCGGCGCTGCTGGAGGGCGCCGACGACGTCGTCGCCGAGCTGCCGGGCCTCGCCTGGGCGCCCCCGCCCGGCCTCGATCCGGGGCCGGGGCCGACGGGGCTGCCCGGGCGCATCCACGCGGCGCTGCAGCGGGAGCCGATGACCCCCGAGGGCCTCGCCGAGGCGCTCGACGAGGATCCGTCCGCGGTCGCCGGGGCGATCGCCCTGCTGGAGGTGGAGGGCCTGGCCCTGCGCGGTGAGGGCCGTCGCTATTGGGCCACTCCGCTCGGCGGCCGCGCGCGGTCCCCGGGGATGGGAGTCCGGGGCTGATGGCCGCATCCGTCGCGGCGCGCGCCGTCCGGCTCGTCACTATGATCACGACGTCCGACGGCCACCGCCCGTCCCTCGACCTCCCGGAGTCGATCGAGATGACACGCACCCCATCCCTCACGACGGCGACGCGGCCGTGACCGGGGCGACCGATCCGGGGAGTCCGCGCGTCGCGGCCGCCGCGACGGCCGATGTCGAGCGGACCGACGACCGCCCGCGGTCGGACCGCGAGAGCCCGCGCGACGGGGCGTCGTCTCGCGCGACGCCCACCGACCGGAAGGAACGCCCGATGGCCTACGACCCGCCCCCGATCCAGCCCGACTTCTACGACATCACGGCCACCCTCGGCGGGGAGGAGCAGGACCTCGTGCGCCGGGTCCACGAGTTCATGCTGGCCGAGGTCGAGCCGCTCGTGGTCGAGTACTGGGCGAAGGCGAAGTTCCCGCACGAGATCCTGCCGGGGTTCGCCGCGCTCCCCATCTCGGGCCTCGGCTACTCGGGCTTCGGCTGTCCGGGCGGGACCGATCTCCTGAACGGGATCGTCACGATGACCCTGGCGCGCGTCGACCCGTCGATCGGCACCTTCTACGCCGTCCACTCCGGACTCGCGATGGGCTCGATCTACCTGTGCGGCTCCGACGAGCAGAGGCAGCGATGGCTGCCGGCGATGGCGCGCCTCGATCGGATCGGCTCGTTCGGCCTCACTGAGCCCGACGTGGGGTCGGCGACCTCCCGGGGCATGACCACGACCTGCCGCCGCGACGGCGACGACTGGGTGCTCAACGGCCAGAAGAAGTGGATCGGCAACGCCACCTTCGCCGACCTCAACGTGATCTGGGCGAAGGACGAGGACGACGGACAGGTCAAGGGCTTCGTGGTGGAGAAGGGGAACCCCGGCTTCGTCGCCGAGAAGATCGAGCGCAAGATCTCGCTGCGCATGGTCCAGAACGCGCTGATCACCCTGAGCGACTGTCGCGTGCCGGAGGCCGACCGGCTCCAGGGCGCCGACACCTTCCGCGACACCGCCCGGGTGCTGCGCATGACGCGCGCGGGCGTCGCCTGGCTCGCAACCGGCACCCAGATGGGCGCCTACGAGCACGCCCTGCGCTACGCCCAGCGACGGCACCAGTTCGACCGCCCCATCGGCGGCTTCCAGCTCGTGCAGGATCTGCTGGTGAAGATGCTCGGCAACGTCACCGCCAGCCAGGCGATGATGCTGCGGCTCTCGCAGATGCAGAGCTCGGGCGAGGCCCGCGACGAGCACTCCTCGCTCGCGAAGGCCTTCTGCACGGTGCGGATGCGCGAGACCGTCGGCTGGGCCCGGGAGCTCATGGGCGGCAACGGCATCCTCATCGACGAGCACGTGGGGCGGTTCGTCGGCGACGCCGAGGCGATCTACTCCTACGAGGGCACGCGGGAGATGAACACGCTCATCGTGGGCAAGGCGATCACCGGGCTGAGCGCCTTCGTGTAGCGGACCGGCGCGCGGCCCGCGGACGGCCTAAGAAGGTCTTTCAAAATGACGGTCCGCGGCCGCCGGCTCGCTGCAAACCGTCGCATTCCCACGTCCTCGGTCGGGGCGATACCGCTGTGGGTATCGCACCCTCCCTGCGTCCTCGGACTGCTCGGTTTTCGCGGCCGGACGACCACGTCTCATTCTGAAAGACCTTCTAACGCGCCGGCGCCCGCCGGCGGCCGTTGGTGGGGGTGTCGGCGCCGTAGCGGCCCAGGATCTGCTCGGCCAGCTCGGCCACGGTGCGGCGCAGGCCGACGGGCTCGAACAGGACCGCCTCGCCCTGGTGCTTGAGCAGCTCCTTCACCAGCCACTCCTCGCTGGCGTAGGGGATCTCCACCAGCACCGAGCCGTCCTGGAAGTGCTCGCGCGAGCCGTGCTGCTCGAGCATCCAGCGGGCCAGCGACGGGCTGCACCACACAGAGGCGCTCTGGGCGACCATCTCGCCCTCCTGCGGGCGGGTGCCCCAGGGCAGGTACGGGCCGGCGCCCGCGCCGATCTCGGGGCGGCGCACGAAGCGCTCGTCCATCACGCTCGCGCTGCGGATGCGGTCGAGCCGGAAGGTACGCTGGTCCTCCGCCCGGCGGCAGTAGGCGGTGACGTACCAGGCGTCGCGCGAGTTGACGAGCATGTGCGGCTCGATGGTGCGCTTCGTGATCGCCCCGCGCGACTCGGTCCAGTACTCGATCTCGAGCAGGCGGTCCTCGCGGATCGCGTGGCTCACGGCCGCCGCGACGCCGGCGTTCGCCACCTGGGCGCGGCCCAGCTCGACGGTGGGCAGGTTGTCCTCGCCGATCGCCGCCTCCAGCTTGGCCCGCACCGAGCTGAGCTGTCCGCCGGCCTCGACCGGCAGGCGGTCGCCGATGAACTCCAGGGCCCACAGCAGGGCCTTCGCCTCGAGCGGCGACAGGCGGGCGGGGCGGGCGAAGCGGTCGCCGTAGGTCTCCTTCTGGACCACCACGGTGTCGCCCTCGACCTGGGCGTACAGCGCGTAGCAGCCGCCGCCGAAGTTGATCAGGTTCAGGAGGCCGATGTCGTCCTCCAGCACCTTCCTGTCGAGGTTGAGGGCGGCGCGCAGCTCGGCGATGGGGATCTGGGCCTCGGCCGATTCGCCGCAGGCCGCCAGCAGGCGGGTCATGAGGGCGAGCAGCCGGGCGAAGCGCTCGGCCGGCACCACCCGCTCCGGCGGCTGGCCGGACGGCGCGGCCGCCGGGGCGGCGGGCGCGGCGGGGGCCTCGGCGGGAGCGGCGACCGCGGCGTCGACCTCGGGCACCGCGCGCGGGCCGCCGGCGCCGTGGCGCTCGGCGACCAGCTCCAGCGCCGCCACGACGGCGTCGCGCAGCTCGGGCGGCTCGGTGACCTCGGCCTCGGCGCCGAGGCCGAGGATCCAGCTGATCAGCGAGCGCTGGTCGCTGTACGCGGTGGTGTAGAGGCCGGACCCGTCGGCGCCGATCGTGGTGCGGCCGTAGTCGCCGAACATCTGCTCCACCCACCAGGCGATGGTGGGGCTGAGGACGACGGTGGCGGTGCCGCGCTCGTCCTGCAGCTGCCAGGGGGCGCGGTCGCGGTAGCGCGACAGGTCGAGGTCCTGCGGCGCCGGGAAGTCGTGCTCGGCGCGGGTGCGGAAGGTGATGCGGCCCTCGATGCGCGACAGCCGGAAGATGCGCGTGTCCTCGCGCTCGTGGGACCAGCCGACGACGTACCAGTTGCCGCCCAGGTAGAGCAGGCTGTAGGGGTCGACCTCGCGCTCGGAGCGCTCGTCGCGCCCGATCGAGTAGTAGGTGAAGCGGATCGTCTTGCGCCGGCCGATGGCCGACTCGATCTTGCTCAGGTGCGCCGCGACATCGGGCGAGTAGTCGCCTCCCAGCAGGTTCACCGAGACGGTGCGGGCGGCGTGGTCGTCGAGCGGGCTGGGCCGGCCCAGGGTCACGTGCTGCAGGGCCAGGCGCAGCGGCTCCGCGTAGGCGAACTGGCCCTCCAGCAGGTAGAGGCAGGTCTGGAGCGCCGACAGCTCGGCCTCGTCGAAATCCATCTCCGGCAGGTAGTAGTTCTCGGGCGGGAGCGCGTACAGGTCGCCCTGGAAGGGGTCGTCGCCGGGCCGCTCGACCGCCAGCCGCAGCCCCATCGACTCGATCTCCGCCCGATCGGCGTAGAACCGCCGCAGGAAGGCCTGCTCGGTCATCCCGCCGTAGCCCTCGACGGCCTCGTGGATCTCGTCGGCGGTGACCGGCCGCTGCTGGGCCATCAGGTAGGACACCAGCGAGAGCTGGCGCACCAGCTTGTCGTCGTCTCTCATGGCCATCGGCGACTCGAACTCCTGCTCCGGATGGCGATCGATGATAGCCCAGGGGGGCGCCCGGGTCGCCGGGTGACACGCCCGGAAGCCGCACGGAGCGGGCATGTCCGTCGTCGCGGACGCCGCGGCGGCACGCTCAGCCCCGCTCCGGCTGCCCGAGGGGGGCCATCCGGGCCCGCCGCTCCAGCAGGTCGCGGTGGGCGACGCCGGCCAGGCGCATCTCCAGGGCCACCAGGAGGGCGGCCGCGACGAGCGTCAGGCCCAGCGCGGGCGCCAGCAGCGCGGCGGTGCCGAGCCCGGCGCCCATGCCGAGCAGGATCACCGCCAGCTCGCCCCGGGTCACCGACGCGGCGTCGGCGGGATCGACGGACGCGTGGACCGCGAGGGCGAGGCAGAGGAGGGCGGTCGCGAGCCAGAACCGGCCGTCGTCGCCCGCCGCCTGCAGCGCCGTGGCCGCCACGGCGATCGACGCCCACACGAGGCAGTAGCGCTTGCCGGCGCGGCCCAGCAGCACGATCGTGGTGGTCTTGGGCGGCCGGGCGCGGCTGTCCGGCCCGCTGTCGAGGTAGTGGTGCATCATCAGCATCGCCACGCACGAGGCCGCGTAGGCGATGCCGGTGAGCGCCGCCGCGCCCGACAGCTCCCCCCGCTGCAGCACGTAGGCGCCGGTCACGCAGCCCCAGATGCACGCGAAGGCGATGCACTCGCCACCGAAGGGCCGGTACGCGGCGCGCACCGGCGGGAGGGTGTAGAGCACGGCCCCGGCCAGGCCGGCGGCGCCGTAGAGGGCGAGCACCCACCCCCAGGTGGCGGCGGCGACCAGGCCGATCACCGTCGCCGCGAGGGCCGCGGCGATGCCGACGAGGCGCAGGGCGCGCAGGTCGAGCAGCCCGGAGGCCACCACCTTGCTGCCGCCGCTGATCACCCGCGGCGCGGGGTCGCCGTCGGTGCCCGAGCGCCAGTCGGCGATCTCGTTGACGCTGTGCGCCACCAGGCCCTGCAGCAGCACGCCCACGGCCACGGCGGTCAGGTAGCCGGCGACCGAGACGCCGCCGCCGTCGCGCCAGGCGAGGGCCGTGCCCAGGGTGATCGCGGTGAACGACCACAAGAGGACGGGGATCACGCGGATCTCGAGCCACAGCCCGAGCAGCACCCGGCGCAGCGCGGCCATGGGTCATCCTACGACCGCGGGCGCCCCGGGCGTCGACCGTCGGCGGCGGCTGGTACCCTGGCGGCCATGTCCGTGCTGCAGCACGTCCACGACCTGCCGAGCGAGGACGAGCTCGCCCAGCTCGTCGGGGCGGCCACCCCGCACTTCGCCTTCCAGATCAGCGCGCGCATCGCCCAGCTCGCCGCCTCCCTGCCGCCGGACCATCCGCGCCGCGCCGAGCTCGCCGCCCACCTGGAGCGTCTCGACCGCCTCGGCCGCGAGGGCGAGACGGGCCGCGTCAGCGATCCGGACCTGCTCCCGCTGGCGTCGCTCCCCGGCCTTCCGCGCCGGGAGCGCTGAGCGCCCGCCGCAGCGCGCGGCACAGCGAGCGCAGGATCCAGGCGGTGGCGCCCCAGACGTCCTCGCCGTCCAGCGGGTAGCGCAGCTCGAGGCGTCCGGGCCTCTCGGGCAGCCGGGCGTCCGCCGCCAGGATCTCGGAGAGGGGCACGACCATGACCCGGGCGACCTCGGCGTCGCTCGGCACCGGCGGCACCGGCACGACCATGTGGGCGACGAAGGGCCGGACCACGAAGCCGGAGGTGGCGGTGTCCATGTCGGGCAGCGTCCCCACGACGCGCAGCGCCGACGCGGGGATGCCGAGCTCCTCCTCGGTCTCGCGCAGGGCGGCGTCGCGCGGCGTCGGGTCCTCCGGCTCCAGCACGCCGCCGGGCAGGGAGACCTGGCCCGGGTGCGAGGGCAGGTCGTCGCTGCGCTTGGTGAGCAGGATGCTCGCCGCGGAGCCGGCGTCGAACAGCACCACGGCCACGGCGGCCGGGCGGCGGGCGGCGTCGAACGGCGTGTCGTCGGGCCGCGGCGGCATGGTCGCCTCGAGGGCGGCCGCGATGGCGGCGGCCGAGGGCAGCGGGGTGCTCTGTGCGGAGGGAGGGTCGGTCACCTCCCCTCAGTGTAGGGCGCCGCGCCGGTCGTCTGGCACAGTGCCCCGGTGACCGCGGAGCCCCACCACGAGGACGCGCTCGCCGCGCTGGTCGACGACCTGGAGGCGGCGCGGGCCGCGGCGCGGGCGGTCGCCGGCGTCGCCCCGCTGGGCGTGCGCGCGGTGGAGCCCCTCGCGGGCCGGCGCGCCTACCTCTGCGCCTTCGAGGGGCCGGCCTTCCTGTGCCTCGACGCCGCCCTGCGCCCCGAGGCCGGGGAGCGGCGGGTGCGCGAGGCGGCGTCGGCGAGCCTGCTGTGGGAGCACCTGGAGGTGCTGGTCGACGCGGGCCGGCTGCGCACGCTCGCCGCGGCGGTGGGGCGGCTGCTCGCCCTGGGCGGCGATCCACCCCAGGTGGCCGCCGCCCTCGAGGTCGTCGCGACCCGCGCGCTGGAGCTGGCGACCTGGCGCGAGCATCCGCTGCGGGCCCTGGCGTCGGTGCCCGACCTCGACCGGGCGACGGCGCTCCAGGAGCGGGTGGTCGGCGCCTGGGGGCTGTTCGTGCGGGCGTCCGACCCGCTGGTCGAGCGTCAGGACGAGCTGGGCGCGGACCTGGTGGGGGCGCTGAGGCACGTCGAGGAGACGGCGCAGGCCGCCGGCGTCCACGCCCGGCTGGCCGAGAGCCTGGCCGCCGCCATGCCCGACTGCGCCGAGGGCGCCGCCGAGGTGGCGGCGGCCCACATCACGAGGCTGCGGCCGGGCTGAGGGCGCCGCCGGCGCGGAGCTCGTCCACCCGCTCCAGCTCGGAGGGGTCGAGGTCGTCGAGATCCGGCGCGGCGGCGAGCTCCTCGACCTGCGCGAGGGCGTAGGCGCCTGGCACCGCGCTCGCGACGGCCGGCCCGCAGAGCACCCACTTGAGCGCCGCCTGGCCCAGGGTGCGCGGGCGGTCGCGGGCGAGGAAGCGGAGCTCCTCCACGGCGCGGAGGCCGTCCCGCAGCCAGCCCTCGGGGCGGTCGCGGCGCCGGTCTCCCGGCGGGAAGACGGTGCCGGCCGTGTACTTGCCCTCCAGCATCCCCGAGGCGAGCGGCGAGAGGGCGATGAGCGCCGTGCCGGCGGCGAGGGCCTCCCCGGCCAGGCCGGCGGCGGGCTCCGGCTCGAGCAGGTT
This sequence comes from Thermoleophilia bacterium, assembly GCA_050181915.1. Lineage (GTDB taxonomy): Bacteria > Actinomycetota > Thermoleophilia > Miltoncostaeales > Miltoncostaeaceae > JBFXCS01. The sequence goes on from JBFXCS010000001.1 coordinate 415,894, forward strand.
GTAGGGGAGGGCGATCGACGTGACCGCCGGCACGGCGAGCGCGGCCCGGGCGGCGCGGACCGCCGCCGCCCGGCCGCCGAGGCGCACGCCCACGCACCCCGCGCGCCCCGCGCCCACCAGCTCGCCGACGGCATCGGCCAGATCGCGGGAGCGCAGCATCGTGAGCGGGGGCTCGGCGAGCTGGACGATGCCGGGGGCCGCGCCCAGCCGCTCGGCCGCCGCCGCGCACGCACCGGCCAGGCCGGCCGGATCGGCCGGGACCGTGACGGCGTGGACGACCGCCTCCTCGCGGCCGGCGCAGGCGCGCCCCACCAGCTCCTGGGCCCGCGGCCGGTCGCTCGAGTCCACCAGGGTCACCCCGGCGTCCAGGGCGGCGCGCACCAGCGCCAGGGCCTCCCGCTCGTCGCTCTCGCCCTCCCAGCCGACGCCCAGCGTCCATGCCCCCAGACCGACCTCGGAGACGGTCAGATCGGCGCGCGGAAGGCGGCGATATCTCATTCGGTACGGCGCTCCAGCGATGTAGGAAACGTTCTCAACACGGATACGTGACTGAAACCTGAAGGCGCCCCCGCCCGTCCTATCGTCGCGACGACCGTCCTGCCGAACGGGAGCCTCCACCCATGGCCACAGTAGAGACGCCGCCGGACCTCGACCCGGGCGACGAGCGACGCGACCCCGCCGACGCCAGCGCCTGGCACTCCCTCGTCGAGGGCCGTATGAGCCGGCGCACGCTGCTGAAGGGCGCCGCCGCCGGCGCCGTCGCCGCGGCCGTGCCGCTGCAGCTGCGCACCGAGACCGCCACCGCGACCGGCCGCCCGCACGGCCGCAGGCGCGCCTTCTTCAGCCCGATCGCGCCGACCGCCGCCGATGCGCTGGTGCTTCCGCGCGGCTTCCGCGCCGACGTGCTCGCCGCCTACGGCTCGCCGATCGGGAAGGGCCTCACCGCGGGCTTCAACCACGACTGGATCGGCTACTACCCGATCGACCTGCTCGAGCGCGGCACCGACCCGTTCGCGCCCGACCGCGGCTTCTCGCCGAAGCGCGCGTCCAGCCGCGAGGGGCTGCTGGTGATCAACCACGAGTACGTCAACCCGCTCTTCGTGGGGGGCTACTCGGGCAGCGGCCCGAAGTCGCCCGAGCAGCTCGCCGCCGAGCAGGCCGAGCAGGGCATCTCGGTGCTGCGCGTGCGTCGCGACAGGCGCGGCCGCTGGTCGGTCGTCGAGGACGACGACGCCTACGCGCGCCGCATCGACGCCACCAGCGCCCTGACCCTCGACGGCCCCGCGGCGGCGATCGACGGCGGTCCCGCGGCCGTCGGCACCTTCGCGAACTGCTCCGGCGGCATGACGCCCTGGGGAACGGCGCTGTCGTGCGAGGAGAACTTCGCCGAGTACACCGCCGCGTCCCCCGCCGGCTCGGGCTGGCCGGCCGAGCCGTACGGCAGGCGCCACTACGGCTGGGTGGTCGAGGTCGACCCCTTCGACCGCTCCAGCACCCCCCGCAAGCACACGGCGATGGGCCTCTTTCGCCACGAGAACGTCGCGATCCGCGTCGGCCGCGACGGCACGGTCGTCGCCTACATGGGAGACGACAAGGCCGACTCGTGCGTCTACAAGTTCGTCGCCGACACGAAGCTCTCGCGCTCGCGCGAGGCCAACATGTCGATCCTCTCGTCGGGGAAGCTCTACGTCGCCAACTTCGGCAAGGGCGCCTGGGTGCTGCTCGACTACGACTCCTCGGACGCCCTCAAGGCCGCCGTGAAGGCCGACGGCACGCCCCAGTTCGCCTCGCAGACCGACGTCCTCGCCGACGCGCGCGGCGCGGCCCTGGTCGCCGGCGGCACCCCGGTGGACCGGCCGGAGGACATCGAGGTCAACCCGGTGGACCACAGCGTCTTCGTCGCGCTGACCAACAACACCGGCCACGGCAACTTCCACGGCCAGATCGTGCGGCTCGCCGAGGCGGACGACGACCCGGCGGCGACGGCCTTCGAGTGGAGCATCTTCGCCGTCGGCGGGCCGCAGAGCGGCTTCTCCTCGCCCGACAACCTGATCTTCGACGCGGCCGGCGACCTGTGGATGGTCACCGACATCTCCAGCTCGTCGATCGGCACCGGCATCTACGCCTTCCAGGGCAACAACGCGCTGTTCTACCTGCCCACCTCGGGCCCGGACGCCGGCACGGCCTACCAGTTCGCCAGCGGCCCGGTGCAGTGCGAGATGACCGGTCCGCAGTGGACGCCCGACGGCAGCACGCTGTTCCTGTCGGTGCAGCACCCCGGCGAGGGGTCGCCGTCGGCCGACGCGCCCACTAGCCGCTGGCCGAACGGCGGCGCCGACATCCCGCGCCCCGCCTCGGTCGCGATCACCGGTCCCTGGGAGGCGCGCCGTGGACGCCGGTAGCGCCAGCCCGCTCGTCGTCCACGAGCGCACCCTGCTGGGCGCGATCGACGCGCACCTGGGCGCCCTGTCCCACAACTCGCCGTGGCTGGTCGATCCGCGCGGCGAGGCGCTCGACGCGATGGCGCGGGAGTGGCTGGGCGACGCGGGGCGGAACTGGCTGCCCGACGTGCCGGCCGGCTGGGTGCGGCGCCACCTCGACCGCTTCGACGGCGAGGAGCGCGAGCTGCGCGCCCGGGCGGTCGACGACTTCCTCGCCTGGGCCGAGGAGCAGGGGCTGATCGCCCGCGCGCGGCTTCCGTACGGGGTGGCGGCGCAGGGGTAGCCTCCCGCCGTGGCCCTGCACGGCACCGAGATCGCGTTCCGGCTCGGCCCGGGCTCCCTCGAGGAGGCCCGGGCCGTGGCGGCGCGGCTGTCGGCGGCGGCGGGCGGCAGCAGGCGCCGGGTGCTGTTCGTCAACGCGGACGCCGGCGAGTACGGCTGGCTGGGGGAGTGGGACGACGCCGCGGCGGCCGCCGGCTTCGCGGAGCGTCCGGCGGCGGCGGCCGAGCTGGCGCGGCTGGAGGCGCGCACCGGGAAGCGGCCGCGGGTGCGCCTCTACGCCATGGAGGAGGGCTAGCCCGGAGCGGTGGGGGAGCCGGCGGGCTCGGACGGCTGGACGGGCCCCTCGTCCTGGTTCACGAGCTTCGCGGTGAGATGGTAGCCGCCCTCGGTGCCCTGCTGGATCTCGTCCAGCACCCACCCGCGCTCCGGGTCGCGGGCGAAGCTCCAGAACTGGGTGAACCGGGTCACGGTCTCCTTGTTGCCGTTGACGAAGGCGCCGGTGGCGGCGTCCTCCATCCAGTCCCGGGCGGCGCAGTGGAGGAGCGCCACGAAGCGGTCCTCGCCGTCGTCGGTGACGTTGTGGACGCGCACGATCTCGATGTCGCCGAGCGAGAGGTCCTCGATGCGGTTCACCCGGTTCTGCGCCGCCAGGCCCTCGAGCTGCAGGCGGTGGCGCTCGTAGAGGGCGTCCGAGACGTAGGGGCGCGAGCTCTCGACGTCGCGCGCGGCCCACGAGCGCTGCACGGGGAAGAAGCACTCGCGCACCCGCTCGACCAGCGCGTGGGGGTGCCAGTAGCCGTCGCCCAGGTCGGCGGCGGCGAGCGCCTTCTGCACCTCGGCGCGGCGGGCGCGGGACACCGAGATCACCAGCCCCCTGCCGGTCTGCTTGCCGACGGCCGAGATGAAGAGGAGCAGGAGCCACGGCGACAGGATGACGAGCAGCAGCACCCACCACGGCCCCGAGAAGGAGGCGCCGTCGCCCCCGCCTCCGGAGTAGCCGCCCCCGCCTCCGGAGTAGCCGCCGCCCCCGCCCCCGCCGCCGCCGGTCGCTCCGCCCGCCAGGGCGAGCCCGGTGGCGGGCAGCGCCGCGGCCGCGATCGCGGCCGCCGCCACGGCGAGCAGGGTGCGGCGGGCGCGGCTCACCGGGAGCGGCGGTTGCGGATGACGATGAGGGTCACGATCAGCACCGCCAGGACGACGACGATGGCCAGGGGGACGGCCTCGACCGGGTTCACATCTCGTCCTCGGCATCCCCGGGGCCCTCCTGAAGGAAGGCGAGCAGATCCTCGACCGTGAAGCGGCCGCTCTGCATGGAGGCGACCAGGCCGTAGACGGTGGCGCTGTGGGGGCGCTCCATCACGTAGGCGCGCATCGCCTCGTTGGCGCGCTCCTCCAGCGCGGCGGCCCTCTCCCGCCCGGCGTCGGTCGCCTCGACGCCGTTCGGGCGGGCGGCGGCCAGCCCGCTCTCGACGAGCCGTCCCGAGAGGGCGGCGATCGCCTCCGGCTCGGCGCGCAGCCTCTCGGCGAGGCCGGTGATGGCGGCGGGCTCGGGCGCCGCCGCCAGCTCGCGCAGGATCAGGTACGAGCCCGACGACAGCCCCGCGTCGGTGACGGTCTGGTCGAGCACGCCCGCCAGCTCGGTGAGGAGCTGGATGTCCTCCTCGCTCCGGTACATCCGAAGGGCCTCCTACGGGCCGTAGCGGTGCGGCGGGGCGGGGCGCACGAGGGTCCTCGTCGCGCCGCCCCAGGTGCGGCCGGCGATGCCGCGGTCGTCCAGGATGCGCAGGGCCGAGCGCACCACCCCGGCGCGGGCGCCGTGCCCGTGGGTGTTCGCCACCGTGATCTCGAAGTCGTGGTCGGCCTGCCGCGTCACCGGGCGCGCGTTGGCGCGGGCGAGCGCCACCCGCGCGTCGCTCAGCCGCCGCGCGTCGTCGAGCGTGACGTAGACCTCGAATAGCGCCCAGTCGGCGGGCTGCTCCGCGAGCAGGTCGTCGAAGGCGGCGGCGTGGCTCATGCGGCTCCCCCCTGTGGCGTGGCGCAGGCGGCGAGCGCCGCCTCGACGGCGTTCGCGGCGTCGGCGAAGGCGTCGTCGTCGAGCACCGGCACCGCACCCGCGGGCGCCGGGACGGAATCGGGCAGGTCCACCCAGCTGGTGCAGCCGGCGAGCTCGGGCCCGGCCGCGAGCACGGGCGGCTCGGGCACGCGGCTGACGCGCAGCACCACCGCCCACAGCGGATGCTTGCGGCGCCAGCGCAGGCGCTCCTGGGCGTAGTCCTCGGTGAGGATGTGCAGCGGGTGGATGGCGGCCAGGGCGTCCGGATCGGCGATCGGGTGGGCCGCGTGGATCTCGGCGAAGACCGCCAGCGGGATGCGCGAGGGCTCGTCGCGCCGCGCCAGCGGATCGGCGAAGCGCTCGCGCCACTCCGGCTTGATCAGCTCCGGGCGCTGGTGCTCGTGGCCCGGCAGGAGGTAGAAGCGGGGGTGCGGCAGCTCGAAGCGCTTCTCGTGGATGCCGCCCTTGCGGACGATGAGGACCTGGTCGCCGGCCGCGAGGGCCGCGATCGTCACCGCCCATTCCTTGAGGGCATGCTGCGCCACGTTCGGCAGCCTAGCGCGGGTCGAGTGTCCGGTGATGGTGACGGGAGCCCCTGATAACGTGGCTCCGATGATCGACTCCATCCTCGCGCGCGCGGCCGACGGGGGGAGGATCACGCCCGACGAGGCCGTCCTCCTCTACCGCGACGCCCCGCTGGCCGACCTGGGCGCCGCCGCCGACGCGGTCGTGCGCGCCCGCTACGGGGACACGGTCACCTACAACGTCAACGCGCACCTCAACCCCACCAACATCTGCGTCGTGGGGTGCGGCTTCTGCGCCTTCGCGGTGTGGACCGAGAAGGACGAGCGCGCCTACGCCTACAGCGTCGACCAGCTGGTCGAGCGCGCCGGGCAGCTCTCCGGCCTCGGCATCACCGAGCTGCACATCGTGGGCGGCATGACGAAGGAGTACGGCCTCGAGTACTACGAGGAGCTCTTCTCGGAGCTGAAGGCCGAGTACCCGCACATCTCGCTCACGGCCCTGACCGCGGTCGAGGTCGACTTCGTCGCCCGGCTGTCGAAGGTCGACCACGCCGAGGCTCTGCGCCGCCTGCGGGCGGCAGGGCACGACACGATGCCGGGCGGCGGCGCCGAGGTGTTCAGCGCGCGCGTGCGGAAGATCATCGCCGACCGCAAGGTGCCGGCCGAGACCTGGCTGGCGGTGCACCGCGAGGCCCACGGCCAGGGCCTGCGCACCAACGCGACCCTCCTGTTCGGGCACTTCGAGACCCCCGAGGAGCAGGTCGACCACATGCGCCGGCTGCGCGAGCTGCAGGACGACACCTCCGGCTTCCAGGCATTCATCCCGCTGCCGTTCCTGCCGGGCAACACCGAGTTCTCGTACCTCCCCGGGCCCAGCCGCGAGGAGAAGCTGCGCACCATCGCGGTGGCGCGCCTGTTCCTCGACAACTTCCCCCACATCAAGGGGCACTGGGTGATGCTGGGCGAGGAGATCACCTCCGAGGCGCTCTCGTTCGGCCTCGACGACCTCTCGGGCACCCTCACCGAGGAGCGCATCGCGCACGCGACCACGGTCCAGACGCCGCTCGGGCTGTCCCAGGAGCGGATGGAGACCCTGATCCGCGCGGGGGGGAAGGTGCCGGGCGAGCGCGGCACGCTCTACGACCCGGTGCGCCGCGACGAGGTGGCCGCCTAGCCCCGTCGTGGGTCCGCCGGCCGTTCCGGCCGTCGCGTGCGTCACGTCGTCCACCCGATCGGGTGACCGCCTCGTCTGAAGGGGCGAGGCCCCCGCGGACGCGGCGAGATACCGCGCGGGAACGGGGTTCCCGGGTCACCGCCGGCGCGCTGCGGCGTACGGCCGCCTTGTCGGGTGGGCGTCGCACGGGGAGGTTCGGGTACGTCCCCCGCCCCCTGCCAGGAGGTCAGTGATGACGACGGCGTCCGCTGTCGGCGACGGCGTGCGAGCGCTCGTCGCCGACGGGTTCTCGTTCCCCACGAGCATCGCCATCGGAGAGTCCGGCGAGCTGTGGGTCGCCGAGTCGGGGCTCCCGTTCGGCGGCGCCCCGCGCGGCGGACGCGTGTGGCGGGTCGACGCGGACGGGTCGCGGCACCTCCTCACGTCCGACCTGCTGCCCCCCGTGAACGGGCTGACCCGCCACGACGGCGCGCTATACGTGTCGGGAGGCGAGATCGGCTACATCCTGCGGCTCCACGACGACGGTCGCGTCGAGACGGTGCTGGACGGGCTGCCCGGTCCCGGCAACTACCACACGAACATGGTCGCCGTCGGGCCGGACGGGAAGCTGTACTTCGGCCAGGGGGCGCTCACCAACCTCGGCATCGTCGGCCTCGACGCCTACGACCTGGGCTGGCTGCGCCGGCTTCCCCACCCGCACGACATCCCGGGGCTGCCGGTCACGCTGACGGGCGTCACCGTCGAGACCGACGACCCCACCGTCGAGGCGGGCGGCCGGGTGAGCACGGGGGCCTTCAGCGGCTTCGGCTCGTCCCACCCGGCGGGGACCCGCCTGCCCGCGGGGCTGCCCTGCACGGCGGCGGTGATGCGCTGCGAGCCCGACGGCTCCGGCCTCGAGCTGGTCGCGTGGGGGCTGCGGAACGCGTACGGCCTGGCGTTTCTGCCGGACGGCCGGCTGATCGCCACGGACCAGGGCTCCGACGACCGCGGCAGCCGTCCCATCGGCAACGTCCCGGAGCTGGTGTTCGAGGTGCGCGAGGGCGCCTGGTACGGCTGGCCGGACTACGTCGGCGGCGTCCCGGTCACCGATCCGCGCTTCCGCCCCACCCGCGGCGAGCAGCCGTCGTTCCTGCTGGCCGACCACGCCGACCTGCCGTCTCCGGAGCGGCCGCTGATGGAGCTGCCGATCAACTCGGCCGCGACGAAGCTCGACGTCGCGCCCCCGGCGGCGGGGGACATCGCGGGCCAGCTGATCGTCGCCCTGTTCGGCGACGAGCGCCCGATGACCGCGCCCTCCGGCCCGCGCGTGGGTCGCTCGCTGGTGCGGGTCGACCCGTCCGACTGGACGATGCATCCGTTCGCGTCGGGCTTCAACCGCCCGATCGACGTGCGCTTCGCGCCCGACGGGGCCCTCTACGTGTGCGACTTCGGCGAGTTCGAGATGCGGGAGCGGGGCGGCCTCGACGCCCGCGCCGGAAGCGGTGGCGTATGGCGCCTGGAGGTGTGAACGGGGCGGAGCCCGCGCCGCTCGGGGTGTGGCTCGTCGGCGCCCGCGGCTCGGTCGCGACCGTCACGATGGCGGGCGCGGCTGCGGTCGCGCGGGGCCTCGTGCCGCCGACCGGGATGGTGACCGAGCACGAGCCGCTGGACGGGGTGCCCATGAGCCCGCTCGGCTCCCTCGCGTTCGGAGGGCACGACGTGCGCGGCGGCAGCGTCGCCGAGTCCGCGCGGGCGCTGGCCCGCGAGCCGGAGGTGCTCGACCCGTCCGTGCTGGCGGCGCTGGACGGGGATCTGGAGCGCCTGGAGGCGCACGTGCGTCCCGCGCCGCAGGCGCCGCCCGGGGCCCCGGCCCGCGAGGAGGTCCGGGCGATCCGGGAGGACATCGACCGCTTCGCCCGCGAGACGGGCGCCCGCCGGGTGGTGGTGGTGAACGTGGCCAGCACGGAGCCCCCCGTGCCGGACCACCCCGCCCACCACGATCCGGCGGCGCTCGAGGCCGCCCTCGACGAGCCGGAGGCCTCGGGGGCCCTGCCGCCGAGCGCGCGCTACGCCTACGCCGCCCTCTCGTCGGGCCGCCCCTACGTCAACTTCACCCCCTCCACCGGGGCCAGCCTGCCCTCCCTCGAGCGGCTCGCCCTGGAGCGGGGCGTTCCCCACGCGGGGCGGGACGGCAAGACGGGCGAGACCCTGCTCAAGACGGTCCTCGCGCCGATGTTCGCGATGCGGCGCCTGCGCGTGCGCGGCTGGGCGGGCCTGAACCTGCTCGGCAACGGCGATGGCCGCACCCTGGCCGACCCGGAGGCGTCGCGGTCGAAGGTCGCGTCGAAGGGGCGGGCGGTGCCGAGGATCCTGGGCTACGAGGCGGACACGGTGGTGCGGATCGACTACGTCCCCAGCCTCGGCGACCGGAAGGTGGCCTGGGACCTGATCGACTTCGAGGGGTTCCTCGGCAGCCCGATGTCGCTCCAGCTCACCTGGCGCGCGTCCGACTCGGCGCTGGCGGCGCCGCTCGTGCTGGACCTGGCCCGGCTGATGGATCTCGCGGCCGAGCGCGGGGCGGCGGGCGCCCAGGGGCACCTGGCCTTCTTCTTCAAGGATCCGCTCGGCAGCGACGTCCACGACCTGTCGGCCCAGTTCGCGATGCTGCGCGAGCACATCGGATGCTGAACGGCCGCGCGGCGGACTGGGCCGACCTGGTGCGGCTGCCGTCCGTGCTGACGGTGCCCGGCGACGTGCTGCTCGGGTCGTTCGCCACCGGCTCGGTCCGGCCCCTGCGCCTCACCGCGGCCCGCACGGCCGGCTCGTGCTGCGTCTACTCGGCCGGGATGGCCCTGAACGACTACGCCGACCGCGCGGTGGACGCGCGGGAGCGCCCGTCGCGCCCCATCCCGTCGGGCCGCGTCGCGCCGGGGGAGGCGCTGGCCGTCGCGGGCGCCCTGTTCGCCGCGGGCCTCGTCGCGAGCGGGGCGGGCGGAGGGTGGCGGTCCCTGCGCGTGTGCGGGGCGATGGCGGCCGTCGCGGCCGCCTACGACCTCTGGGCCAAGGACACCCGCCTGGGGCCGGCGGCCCTGGCCTGCGCGCGCTTCCTCGACGTGATGCACGGGGCGGGCGCCGTGGGCGCCCGCCGGGCGCTGGCGCCGGCGGCGGTGATGGCGGCCCACACGCTGGGGGTGGGCGTGGTGAGCCGCCGGGAGGTGGAGGGGGCGGGCGCGGGCCTTCCGGCCGCCGCGCTGGCGGGCACCGCGGCGGTGGCGGCGGGCGCGGCGCGGGTGGCGCGAGCGGCCATCGGCCGCCGTCCGGTCGGGGCCGGGCGCGCGGGCGGCCGGATCGCCGCGACGGTGGCCCTCGGGGCCTTCGCCGGCAACCTCACCCGCGCCCAGGCGGCGGCGGTGAGGTCGCCCGGTCCCGCCGAGCTCCAACGCGTCGTGGGCGCGGGGGTGCTGGGCATGGTGCCGCTCCAGGCGGGGATGCTCGCGGGGCTCGCGCCGCCGCCCGTCCCCGCCGGCCTCGCGGGCGCCTGGCTGGCGGCGCGCCGCCTGGCGGCGCGGAGGCCGGTCACGTGAGCCTGCGCTTCGGGTACGTCACCAACGGGCTCGCGGACCACCGGCTCGACGACGCGCTGGAGCTGCTCGCCGAGGAGGGCTACGCCGGGGTGGCGATCACGCTCGGCCACGCGCACCTCGACCCGTACGCGCCCGATCTCGCCCGGCGCGTCGCCCGCCTCGGCCGGCGGCTCGACGAGCTGGACCTGGCGGTGGCGATTGAGACGGGGGCCCGCTTCCTGCTGGATCCCCGCCGCAAGCACGCGCCCGGCCTCGCCTGCGCCGACGCGGCGGCCCGCCTCGACCTGACCGAGAGGGCGATCTCCATCGGCGCCGAGCTGGGGGCGGAGGCCGTCACCTTCGCGTCGGGATCGGCTCCCGAGGGCACCGATGAGTGGGCGTGGCGCGGACGGCTGTCGGCCCGCTGCGACGCCCTGGCGCGGCGGGCGCGCGAGCGGGGGGTCGTGCTGGCGATCGAGCCGGAACCGGGCATGGCGGTCGCCACCATCGCCGACGCGGAGGGGCTGCGGGCCGAGCTGGGGTCGCCGCCCGGCCTGGGCCTGACCCTCGACGTCGGCCACTGCCGCTGCCTCGAGCCGAGGCCGGTGCCGGAGTGCGTCGAGCGGGTGGCGGGATGGCTCGCGCACGTGCACGTCGAGGACATGCGCCGCGGCGTGCACGAGCACCTCGACTTCGGCGACGGGGAGGTCGACTTCCCGGCCGCGCTGGCGGCCCTGTCGGCCGCGGGCTACGCCGGCCTCGTCTCGGTGGAGCTATCGCGCCACAGCCACGTCGCCCACGAGGCGGTGCCGCGGGCCCTCGCCTTCCTGCGCGAGGCCGAGCCGTCGGCGGGCGTCGCGTGAGCGCGGGGCCGGTCACGGTCGAGGCGCTGCGGGAGGCGGTGCGCGACGGCGCGCCCGCCGAGGCGGCCGAGTGGCTCGACGGCGTGTGCGCGAGGGGCGCGGCGCAGGAGGTGAGGCGGGCGTTCGCCTCCGCGGCGCGCCGCGTGGGCGCCGGCCGGGCGGCCCTGGACGGCCCGCCGCCGGAGGGCCCCCGCTCCTGGAGCGTCGCCGACGCCGCACGCGTGCTGCTGATCGCGTCCCTCGGGGCGGCCGCCGAGCGGGAGGCCGGCGACCTCTACCGCTTCGGCTCGTCCGACGAGCGGCGGGCCGTCCTGCGCGCCCTCGACGTCCTGCCGCTCGGGCGGACCGGTGTGGCGCTGGTGCGCGACGCCCTGCGCACCAACGACACCGACCTCATCGCGGCGGCGCTCGGCGACTTCGGTCTGTCCGTGCTCGACGAGGGTGAGGCGGCGCAGGCGATCCTCAAGTGCGTGTTCGTCGGCATCCCGCTGGGCGACCTGCCGGACCCCGGCCGCCGCGCCGGGCCCGAGCTGGCCCGGATGCTCGCCGAGTACGCCCTGGAGCGGGTCGTCGCGGGCCGGGACGTGCCCGCCGACGTGTGGCCCCTCATCGAGGCCCACCCTCCCCGCGAGGCCCTCGACGCGCTCGCCCTGGAGGCGCGCTCGCCGGTCGCCGAGCGCCGGAGGGCCGCCCGCGTCGCACTCGCCGCCCGCACCGACGCCGCCCGGAGGTCACCGTGACGCGCATCTTCGACCCGCACATCCACATGACGTCCCGCACCACCGACGACTACGAGGCGATGGCCGCGGCGGGCGTGCGCGCCGTGGTGGAGCCGGCCTTCTGGCTCGGCCAGCCGCGGACCACCGTGGGCAGCTTCATCGACTACTTCAGCAGCCTGGTGGGGTGGGAGCGCTTCCGGGCGCGCCAGTTCGGCATCAGCCACCACTGCACCATCGGGCTGAACCCGAAGGAGGCCAACGACGAGCCCCTGTGCGACGAGGTGCTGGCGGTGCTGCCGCGCTTCCTCGACAAGGACGGCGTGGTCGCGGTGGGGGAGATCGGCTTCGACGCGGTCACCGCCGCCGAGGAGCGGGCGCTGGAGGCCCAGATCGACCTGGCGGCCGAGCACGGGCTGCCGGTGCTGGTGCACACCCCGCACCGCGACAAGGTGGCCGGCACCCGCCGCACCCTCGGCGTGCTGGAGCGCCGCGGCTTCCCGCCGGAGCGGACCCTGATCGACCACAACACGGAGCTGACGGTCGAGGAGGTGCTCGCCTCGGGCTGCTGGGCGGGGTTCAGCATCTACCCGGACACGAAGATGGACGAGACGCGCATGGTGCGCGTCGTCGAGGAGATGGGGCCGGAGCGGATCCTGGTCAACTCCGCCGCCGACTGGGGGCGCAGCGACCCGCTGAAGGTGCCGCGCACCGTGGCGGCGATGCGCACGGCCGGCCTCGACGAGTCGGTCATCGACCGGGTGGTGTGGGACAACCCGGTGGAGTTCTTCGGGCAGAGCGGCCGCCTCGACCTGGCGGTCCGGGCCGCCGATCCGGCGTCGACCTACCTCGGCAGCGGCCTGCTGCGCGGCGAGAGGTAGGGCCGGGGGTGAGGCTGCGCCACCGGGACGGATCCACCGTGCACCTGGCGTACTGCGCCAACGCGCACCCCGCCGCCGATCTCGGCGCGCTGATCGCGGGGGTGAGGGGCGTCGCGGGGGAAGTGAGGGAGCGCCTCGGGGTGCGGCGGCTGGGGGTGGGCCTGTGGCTGGCCGCGCCGGTGGCGCGGCGGCTGCGGGCCGATCCCGAGGCCCTGGACGCCCTCCGCCGGGCGCTGCGCGAGAGGGGCCTGGAGACGGTCACCTTCAACGGCTTCCCCTTCGACGCCTTCGGGGCGCCCGTCGTGAAGGAGGGCGTGTACCGGCCCGACTGGACCAGCCCGGAGCGGCTCGCCTACACGCTCGACCTGGCCTGGCTGCTGGCGGAGCTCCTGCCCGACGACTGCGCCGAGGGGAGCGTCTCGACCCTGCCGCTCGGCTGGCGGGCCGACCTGGGCGGCGGGGGGCTGGACCGGGCGCGCGCCGGGCTGGACCGGCTCGCGGAGGGTCTGGCCGAGGTCGCCGCGGCCACGGGCCGGCGCATCCGGGCGGCGGTCGAGCCGGAGCCCGGGTGCGCCGTCGAGACGGTGGCGGCCGCCGCGCGGCTGCTCGCCGAGAGCGACCGGGAGTGGATCGGCGTGTGCCTCGACACCTGCCACCTGGCGGTCCAGTTCGAGGAGCCGGCGGCGGCGCTGGCGGCCCTCGCCGAGGCCGGCGTGGACGTGGTGAAGGCGCAGGTGTCGAGCGCCGTGCGCGTGGCGGACGCGGCGGGGCCCGGCTCGCTCGACGCCCTGGCGGCCTTCGCGGAGCCGCGGTACCTGCACCAGACGCGCCGCCGCGGCGCTGACGGGGCGGTCGCCGGGGTGGACGACCTGCCGCAGGCGCTGGCGGGCGCCCTGCCCGCGGACGGCGAGTGGCGGGTCCACTTCCACGTGCCGGTGCACGTCGGCGGCCCCGAGACCACCCGCGGCGAGCTGGAGGCGGCCCTCGCCGCGCTGATCGGCGGGGAGCGGCCGCTCACGCGGCACCTCGAGCTCGAGACCTACACCTGGACGGCGCTGCCGTCGGGCCGCCGGCCCCGCGACGACGACGGGCTCGCCGACGGACTGGCCGCGGAGCTGGGGTGGGCGCGCGATCACGCCCTCTCGCTGGGGCTGGCCGCGTGAGCCCCACGCCGGTGGTGGTCATCGACGTGGTCGGCCTCACGCCGCGCCTGCTGCCGCACGCCCCGCGCCTGGCCGCGATCGGCGCCGAGGGATTCACCGCCGCGGTCGAGCCCCCGCTGCCCGCGGTGACGTGCACGGCGCAGGCGTCGATGCTCACGGGCGCCGACCCCGATCGGCACGGCATCGTGGGCAACGGGTGGTTCTTCCGGGGGCTGGGCGACCCGCTGCTGTGGCGCCAGCACGACCGCCTGGTGGAGGCGGAGCGCATCTGGGACACGGCCCGCCGCTCCGTGCCGGGCTACCGCGTCGCCAACCTGTGCTGGTGGTATGCGATGGGAGCCCGGACCGACGTGGTGCTCACCCCCCGCCCCGTCTACCACGCCGACGGCCGCAAGAGCCCCGACTGCTACACCGTGCCGCCGTCGCTGCGCGACGAGCTGACGGCGGAGCTGGGCGAGTTCCCCCTGTTCTCGTTCTGGGGGCCGGGCGCCGGGATCTCCTCGTCGCGCTGGATCGCGGCCGCAGCGGCGCAGGTGATGGAGCGCGAGAGCCCCGACCTGACGCTGGTGTACCTGCCGCACCTCGACTACGACCTGCAGCGCTTCGGCCCGGCCAGCCGCCGGGCGGTCGAGGCCGTGCGGGACATCGACCGCGTCGCGGGCCGCCTCGCGGAGTCCGCCCGGGACGCCGGCGCGACCGTGGTGGTGGTGTCCGAGTACGGGATCACGCCCGCGAGCCGTCCGGTGCACGTCAACCGCCACCTGCGCCGCGCCGGGCTGCTCGAGGTGTACGAGCAGCGGGGGATGGAGTACCTCGATCCCTGGCGGTCGCGGGCGTTCGCCGTGGCGGACCACCAGATCGCCCACGTCTACGTGCGCGAGGCGGCCGACCTGCCGCGCGTCCGGGACGAGCTGGCCGCGCTGGAGGGCGCGGGGGAGGTGCTGGAGGGGGAGGGCAGGAGGGCGTCGGGGCTCGACCACCCGCGCGCCGGCGAGATCGTGCTGGTCGCCGAGCCCGGGGCCTGGTTCACGTACTACTACTGGCTCGACGACGCCCGCGCCCCCGACTTCGCCCGCACGGTGGACATCCACCGCAAGCCCGGCTACGACCCCGCGGAGCTGTTCCTCGACCCGGCCGATCGCTGGGTCAAGGCGCGCGCGGGGCGCGCCCTGCTGCGCAAGCGGCTGGGCATGCGGTACGTGCTCGACGTGGTCCCGCTCGACCCGTCCGTGGTCCGCGGCACCCACGGACGGCGGCCCGACGCGCCGGAGGACGCCCCGCTGCTGCTGTGCTCCGATCGCTCCCTGCGCCGCGACGCGCTGCCCGCGCGCGCGGTGCGCGACCTGCTGCTCGAGGCGGCGGGGATCGCCGCGCCGGCCCCCGCCTGAGCGACCCGCCCTACAGGATGGGCCTGCGCCGCATCCCGGCGAGGCACAGCACCACGAAGAGGCCCAGCCAGACGGCGGTCCAGACGGGCGTTCCCCAGTCGGCGGCCGGTACGTGCACCTCGGCGCCGTTGATGTCGATGCGCGGGGCGGCGGCGCCGGCGGTGTCGCGCAGCTGGAGGTCGGCGATCATCGGCGACGTGACCACCCGCGGGCCCAGGTAGTAGAAGGAGTTGACCAGCGTGTCGGCGGCGCTGCCGATGAGGTGGACATCGGCCGCCGCCTTCAGGTTCACGGCCGCCTGGGCCGCCACGTAGACCAGCAGCCCGAAGATCGCGGCGAAGGGGACCTGCACGATGCTGCTGGCCGCCGCGGCGGCCAGCAGGGTGAGCACCAGGCCCTCGGCGGTCGCGGCGGCGTGGACGGCGAGCGGCCCGTCGAGGCCCAGGCCCAGCGCCAGGCTGCCGACCTGCAGGGCGACGGTCCAGGCGGCCAGGATCCCGAGCAGCCACAGGGTGCGCGCGGCGAGGGCCCCCAGGGTGAGCAGGGGCCGCGACGCCCCGCCGCCCAGCAGGGCGCCCATGTGGCCGTTGTCGCCGTCGCGGTTGAGGGCCGTGGCGCCCAGCAGGCAGGCGACCAGCAGGCCGCCCAGCAGCAGCAGGCCCGCGCCGCCGCTGCGCAGCGAGTCCTCGCGGGCGACGCCGTCGTGGGTGGCGGCCACCGCGATCACGGCGACGGCCCAGGCGACGCCGGCGGCGAGGGCCGCCTGGACCCACGGCCGGCGGGCGAGGCGCAGCGCCTCGAAGCCCACGACGGCGGGGGCCGCGCTCACGCGATCGCCCCGTCCACCAGGCGGATCGAGCGGCCAAGGGCGGGGGCCAGGCCGGCGCGCGCCGTGGCGGTCACCAGCACGGTCGCGCCGCGTCGGCGCGCCCGTCCGATCTCGCGGATCGCGTCCGTCAGCGCCCACGCGTCGTCGAGCACCACCAGGTCGGGGTCGCCGGCGATGGCGAAGGCCAGCGACAGGCGCCGGCCGCCCTCGGCGTCGAGCCGGCGGGTGCGCCAGTCGGTCACGTAGCCCAGGCCCGCGCGCTCGAGCGCCTCGTCGGCGGCGGCCCGCGGCGCCGGCAGCCCGCGCACCGCGGCCGCCAGGCGGGCCGCCTCGCGCACGCGCAGGTCGGGCGCGAAGCCGGTGCCCTGCGGGCCGTAGCCCACCCGGCCCCGCGTGTGCGGCGCGCCGGGCTCGCCGCCCATCACCTCCAGGCGGCCCTGGTGCAGCACCAGGCCCAGCAGGCTGCGCACGAGGCTCGTCTTGCCGGAGCCCGAGGCGCCGGTCACCAGCAGGCCCTCGCCGGCGCGGACGACCAGGTCGATGCCCCGCACCGCGGGGTCCGGCCCGCCGTGGTACCGCACCTCCAGGCCCTCGGCCGCGATCACGGCCCCCGCGTCGCTCACCCGGAGCGGATGACCTCGAGCACCTCGTCGCGGCGGCGCTCCATGTCCTCCTCCGAGCGCAGCGATTCGAGGTTGAGGCGGACCAGGGGCTCGGTGTTCGACGAGCGCACGTTGAAGTGCCAGTCGTCGTACGACACCGACAGCCCGTCGATCTCGGCCTGCTCGCCGTCGGCGTAGCGGGTGCGGAGGCGCTCCAGCACGGCGCCGGCGTCGTCGACCGTGGAGTTGATCTCGCCGGAGATGTGGTACCGCTCGCGGAAGCGGGCGACCAGCTCGGAGAGCGGCCGGCCCGAGGTCGCCACCATCTCCAGGACGAGCAGCGCCGGGATGAGCCCGCTGTCGGCGTAGCTGAAGTCGCGGAAGTAGTAGTGGCCGCTGACCTCGCCGGCGAAGAGGGCGTCCACCTCGCGCATGCGGGTCTTGATGAAGGCGTGGCCGACCCGGTGCATGTCGGCCACCCCGCCGGCGGCCGTGATGGTGTCGCGCACCGCCCACGACGCCCGCAGGTCGTAGACGACGGTGGACGGGCCGTGCTGCTTCAGGAGGTGCTCGGCGAGCAGCGCGGTGAGGAAGTCGCCCGGCACGAACTCGCCGGCGTCGTCGATGAAGAAGCAGCGGTCGGCGTCGCCGTCGAAGGCGATGCCCAGGTCGGCCCTCTCCTCGCGCACCCGGCCGATGATGAACTCGCGGTTCTCGGGCAGCAGGGGGTTGGGCTCGTGGTTCGGGAAGCGTCCGTCGAGGTCGAGGAAGTAGGGCACGGCGTCGATGGACAGGCGCTCCAGCGCCGGCGGCAGGTACAGGCCGGCCATGCCGTTCGCCGCGTCCAGCACCACCCTCAGGCCCTCGATCCGGGCCGGGTCGACGAACGAGAGGGCCGCGTCGATGAAGCGGCCCAGGAGCCCGTCGTCGCGGCTGCGCGCACCGGGGGTCGCCGCGCGCGGGGCCCCCGCCCGGGCGATGCGGCCCACCTCGCCGATGCCCGCGTCGCCGGACAGGGGCAGGGCGCCCGCGGTCACCAGCTTGGCGCCGGTGTACTGCGGCGGGTTGTGGCTCGCCGTGACGCATGCGCCCGCGTCGAGGCCGGCGTCGGCGACGGCGAAGTAGAGCATCTCGGTCGCGGCCAGGCCCAGCTCGACCACGTCGGCGCCGGCGGCGATCGCGCCGTCGGCGAACCGCGCGGCGACCGAGGGGGAGGAGAGGCGCACGTCGTGGCCCACGGCCAGGCGCTTCGCGCCGGTCACGGCGACGAAGGCCGCGCCGATCTCCTCGGCGCCGTCCTCGTCGAGCTCTCCCGGATAGAGGCCGCGGACGTCGTATGCCTTGAAGATCCCGGGGTCGAGGGTCATGCGGCGAACCCCCCGGCGAGCAGGGCGTAGGTCTCATCGAGGTGCTGCGGCATCACGCGCGTGTCTCCGAGGGTCGGCATGAAGTTGGTGTCCCCCACCCAGCGGGGGAGGAGGTGGATGTGCAGGTGGTCGGCGATCCCCGCGCCCGCGGCGCGGCCCTGGTTGATGCCGACGTTGAACCCCTGCGGGGCCATCCGCTCCTCCAGCACGGCCTGTGACCGTCGCAGGAGGCCCGTCATCTCGCCGACGGTCTCGTCGTCGAGGGCCAGGAGCGAGTCGACGTGCGCGTACGGGACCACCATCAGATGCCCGTTGTTGTACGGATACAGATTCATGATCACGAACGCGCGGGCGCCACGGTACAGGATGTAGGTGCGGGCGTCGTCATCCTGCAGCGGCAGGTTGCAGAAGACGCACCGCGGCCCCTCGAAGCCGTGCTCCTTCTCGGCCGACACGTAGGCCATCCGCCACGGCGACCACATGATGTCCGGCCCCCTCGCCCCCGGGGGGCGGCCTCCGCTCACAGCCACCGCTTGTGGCGGAACCAGAGGATCAGCGCCACGGCGATCGCCACCATCAGCACGGTCGCGGCGATCGGGGAGCCGTCGAACGGCAGGTGGCCGACGTTCATCCCGTAGATGCCGGTGATCAGGGTGAGCGGCAGCATGATCGCCGACAGGATCGTGAGCACCCGGATGATGTCGTTCAGCTTGTGGGTGATGACCGACTCGTTGGTGGCCTCGAGCGCCTCGGCCACCTCCTTGTAGTTCTCCAGCAGGTCCCAGATGCGCTCGCTCTTGTCGACGATGTCGTCGAAGTAGATCTCGAGGTCCTGGGGGGCGTAGCGCTGGTTGCTGCGCTCCAGCAGGCGCAGCGTCGGCCGCTGGGGCTTCACGATCTTGCGGTAGTTGATGATCTCCTGCTTGGTGTTCGAGATGTCGCGGACGATGTCGTCGCTCTGGCCCTCGAACAGGGCGTCCTCGATGGAGTCGAGCTTGAAGCCGATCTTGTCGAGGATCGGGAAGCAGTAGTCGTACATCGTGTCGACCACCTCGTAGAGCAGGTAGCCCGAGCCCTTGCTGAGGTACTGCTCACGGGCGCCGGCGCTGCGCTCGCAGCGCGACCACAGGGCCGAGAGCGGCTTCAGCGGCTCGTTCGGCAGCGTGATGACGAGGTCCTCCGCGACGAAGACGTTCAGCTCGGCCGCCTGCAGCCGGCCGGTGCGCTTGTCGAAGCGGGGGAAGTGCAGCACGATGAACAGGTAGTCGGCGTACTCGTCGATCTTGGCGCGCTGACGCCGACGCGAGACCACGTCCTCGAGGTCCAGGGGGTGGAACTCGTAGTGCTCCGCCAGCCAGGCCGTCTCGACCTCGGTGGGCGACTCGATGTTGAGCCACGTGAGCCCGTACGCCTCGAGGCGCTGGACGTCGGGGCGGCGCTCCGTGAGGGGCGGCTCAGCGGGACCGGCGCCCCGCCCGTTGCCTCTGCGGATCTTCGGCAGGTTCGCCATCGTCCGGGCCCGTCGGCGGGATGTTGATAAGCGCGGTCACCTGTCGATCATGGCACACCGTGCGGATAACCGGGCCACGACCCTCCCGCCGGCGGTGGGCGCGTCGTCCCCCGCCCCGCGGGGCTACTCGATCAGGCCGTTGCGGTACGCGTACCGCGTCGCCTCGGTGCGGTTCCCCACGCCGAGCTTGCGGTAGATGTTGGAGAGGTGGAACTTCACCGTCTGCTCGGTGACGTAGAGCTTGCTGGCGATGTCCAGGTTGGACAGGCCCTCGGCCACCAGGCGGAGGATCGACAGCTCGCGATCCGTGAGCCCGCCGGGGTGCCCGCCGCCGGAGCCCGAGGTGGTGCCGCCGTCGCCGCCGCCGCGCCCGCGGGGGTGGTACACGGTGCCCTCGACGACCTGCCGGATGGTGGAGGGCAGGTCGAGCGGGTTGATCGACTTGACCACGTACCCGGAGGCGCCCTGGTGGAGCGCCTGGTCGATGTGCTCGGAGTCCTCGAACATCGACAGGATGATGATCTTCAGGTCCGGGTAGTCCTTGCGCAGCGCGGCGAGGGTGGTGAGGCCGTCGCCCTTGGGCATGCGCAGGTCCAGGATCACCACGTCCGGCCGCACGCGCGGCACGACGGTGAGCATCTCCTCGCCGCTCATCGCCTCGCCGACGACCTTGATGTCGGGGGCGGTCTCCAGGGCCCGCTTGATGCCGTCCAGCATCAGCCGGTGGTCGTCCGCGATGGCGACCCGTAGCGGGGACTTGGTGGTGGCGGAGGGGTTGGGCACGTCGGTCGTCGTCACTGCGGCGTCTATCGGTCGGGTGTGTCGCACGCTTGAGCGCCGCGGCCGGAGCCTACCGGGTCTCGGGCCTCGCCGAGGGGCGAGCGCCTGTCGCGTGCCGTGGGAATCGGTTCAGGCGGTCAGGGTCCCGGGCCCGTAGCGCTTGATCGCGTCCACGATCTCGCGCGCCGGCCCTCCCTTGACCAGGTACTCGGCCGCGCCGCCGGCGAGGCCGGCCGCGATCTCCTGCTCCTTGTCGCCGACCGACAGCATCAGCACGGTGACGTCGGGCAGGCGCTCCTTGAGCGCGTAGGTGGCCTCCAGGCCGTCCAGGCCCGGCATGGACACGTCCATCAGCACGACGTCGGGCGTGACCTCGTCGGCGAGGTCGAGCGCCTCGGCGCCGTCGCCGGCCTCGGCGACGACGACGATGTCGGGGTCCCGCTCGAGGAACTGCCGCAGAACGCCCCTGAAGCGGGCGTTGTCATCGGCCAAGAGCACCCGAACCACCGAGCACACCCTCCATCGTCGTCAGCTGACGTTCTCCGCGGACGTCCAGATCCGCACGTGAAACCTTACGCTGCTGCCGGTGCCCGCGTGCCTAGACGCCTTGGTAGTTCCGCTGATCGGGAGGTATAGGGCAACTTCTGTGGTATCGCGAGCCTCGCGCGAGGGATCGGTACGATCCCGGCAATGGCCGTTCCGCCCGTTTCAACGACCGCCGACGGCGTGGCGGCCCTGCTCGCGGTGACCGCGTGCGACGCGCCGGCGTCGAGCGGGATGGACGGCGCCGCGCGCCTGGTGGCCGCCGCGGCCTCCGCCGTGGGCGCCCCGTCCGCCCTCGCGTGGGTGCGCGACCCGCGCGACCCCGAGGCGGCCGTCGTCGCGTCGGCCGGCATGGACGAGGCGGCGCTCGCCGCGGCCGGCGAGGCGGTCGCGCGGGCGACGCCGCCGCAGGGGGCGGGGGAGGCCGACGCCGGCCTGCGGGCCGCGCTCGGCGCGTCCTCCGCGCTGGTCCTGCCGGTGCGGGTGGGGGAGGCGCCGGCCGGGGCCCTCGTCGTGGCGGGCGGCAGCGACGACCCGCTGCGCCGGCGCGCCGCCGAGGTCGCCGCCGCGCGGCTGGGCGAGCTGCTCGACGCGATCCGCCTGCGCGAGAACCTCGAGCGCGCGATGGCCCAGATCCTGGCGACCGACGAGCGGATGCTGGGGCGCATGGGCCTCGACATCCACGACGGCCCCACCCAGCAGCTCTCGGTGGCGCTGCTCGAGATCCAGCTGCTCGAGGCCGACCTGGCCGACGCCGACGAGCGGGGCCTGCCGACGCCCGACGCCGTCCGTCCGGCCATCGGCCGCATCTACGAGACCGTCGGCGGGGCGCTGCACGAGATGCGCGAGCTGATCGGCCACCTCCGTCCCGCCCAGTTCGAGGACCGGCGCCTCAGCGACATCCTCCAGGACGCCGTCACCGCCTTCGAGGCGCGCACCGACTGCGAGATCAGCTCCGAGTGGGCCGGCGAGTTCCCCGTGAACGGGGTGTCGATCACGCAGCGCATCACCCTCTACCGCATCCTCCAGGAGACGCTGACGAACGCCCACCGGCACGGCCACGCCGGCCGGGTGGAGGTGCGGGCGACCGACGACGAGCCCGGGATCACCCTGGAGGTGCGCGACGACGGCGCCGGCTTCGACCCGGAGGCGGTGCAGCGCCGCAAGCCCGGCATGCCGCTGGCGCGCTTCGGCCTGCACGGCATGCGCGACCGCGCCCAGATCCTGGGCGGCACCTTCGACATCGACAGCTCTCCGGGCGGCGGCACCACGGTGCGCGTCTTCCTGCCGCGCTGGAAGGGCCCGCCGCCGGAGGTGCCGGTCGATGTGGCCTGAGCCCGGGGGGACCCCCGCGGTCAAGATCTGCGGCCTCACCCGCCCCGACGAGGCGGCGGCCTGCGCCGCCCTGGGCGTGTGGGGGGTGGGCGTCGTGCTCGCCGAGGGCAGCCCGCGCCGCGTCGCCGCCGACACGGCGGCGCGCGTGCTCGACCCCGTGCCGGAGGGCGTCGCCCGCGTCGGGGTGTTCGTCGACGCGTCCGCGGACGAGATGGCGCGGGTCGCCCGGATCGCGGGCCTCACCCACCTGCAGGTGCACGGCGCCTGCGACCCGGCGCGGGCGCGCGATGCCTGCGGCCTGCCGGTGATCGAGGGCGTGCGCGTCGACGGGGCGCCGGCGCTCGCCCGGGCGCGCGCCAGCGCGGCCGACCTGGTGCTGCTGGACGCGGCGGTGGCCGGGCTGCACGGCGGCACCGGGACCGCCTTCGACTGGGGCCTGCTCGATCGCGAGCCCCTCGGCCGGCCCTTCGGGCTGGCGGGCGGGCTGCGCCACGACACGGTGTCGGAGGCCCTCGCCCGCACCCGGCCCTCCCTGGTCGACGTGTCGAGCGGCGTCGAGTCGGCGCCCGGACGCAAGGACCCGGAGCTCGTGCGCGCCTTCGTCGCCGCCGTGGCGGCCGCGGCGATCGTCGCGTGAGCGGCGAGACCGGCCTCGCCGCGCGGTACGGCCCCTACGGGGGCCGCTACGTGCCGGAGACCGTCATCGGCGCGCTCGACGAGCTCTCCGAGGCCTACCTGCGCCACCGCTCCGACCCCGGCTTCCGCGCCGAGCTGGCCGGGCTGCTCGATCGCTACGTCGGCCGCCCCACGCCGCTGTACCGGGCCCGCGGCCTCGAGGCCCTGCACGGCATCGGGCGCCTCTACCTGAAGCGCGAGGACCTGTGCCACACCGGCGCCCACAAGATCAACAACGCCCTCGGCCAGGTGCTGCTGGCGTCCCGCATGGGCAAGCGCCGCATCATCGCCGAGACCGGGGCCGGCCAGCACGGGGTCGCCACCGCCACCGCCGCCGCGCTGCTGGGGCTGGAGTGCTGCGTCTACATGGGCCGGGTGGACATGGCCCGCCAGCGTCTCAACGTCATCCGCATGCGGATGCTGGGCGCGGAGGTGCGACCGGTCGACTCGGGCATCGGCACCCTGAAGGACGCCCTCAACGAGGCGATCCGCGACTGGGTCACCAACGTGCGCGACACCCACTACGTCATCGGCACGGCGGCGGGTCCGGCGCCGTACCCCGAGATCGTGGCCGAGCTCCAGTCGGTGATCGGCGAGGAGGCGCGGGCGCAGATGCTCGACGAGGAGGGGCGCCTGCCTGCGGCGGTCGTCGCCTGCGTCGGCGGGGGCTCGAACGCCATCGGCATCTTCCGCGCCTTCCTGCCCGACGACGGGGTCGCCCTGGTCGGGGTGGAGGCCGGCGGCCTGGGCATCGACAGCGGCCGCCACGGCGCCTCGCTCAGCGAGGGGCGCCCGGGCGTGCTGCACGGGACCCTCTCGTACCTGCTCCAGACGCCCGCCGGCCAGGTGGTGGAGCCGCACTCGATCTCCGCCGGCCTGGACTACCCGGGCGTGGGGCCCGAGCACGGTCACCTGCGCGACACGGGGCGCGTGCGGTACGTCAGCGCCACCGACGACGAGGCGCTCGAGGCCTTCCGGGCCTGCTCGCGGGCCGAGGGCATCATCCCGGCCCTGGAGAGCTCGCACGCCCTCGCCCTGCTCGCCCGCGAGGGCGCCGCGCTCGGCGCCTCCGGGCCCGTGCTGGTGTGCCTGTCCGGCCGCGGCGACAAGGACGTCGACGCCGCCGCCGCGGCCCTCGGCATCGATGTCTGACGCCGCGACGGCCACTGCCGGCGCGGCGCGCATCCGCGAGGCCTTCGCCCGCGCGGGCCGCCCGCTGTTCATGCCGTACGTGATGGGCGGCTTCCCGGACATCGAGACCAGCGCGCGCCACCTCGCCGCCCTCGCGCCGCACGCCGACCTGATCGAGCTGGGGATCCCGTTCTCGGATCCTCTCGCCGACGGGCCCACCATCCAGGCCGCCGGGCAGGACGCCCTCGAGGGCGGCACCACGCCGGACGACGTCATCGCGCTGGCCGCGGGCCTGCGCGACGGGCCGCCGATCGTGCTGATGACCTACGTGAACATCATCCTGGCGGCGGGCCCGCGCGCCTTCATGGAGGCCGCCGCCCGCGCCGGCGTCGCCGGGGTGATCATCCCGGACCTCCCGATCGACGAGGGCGACGACCTGCGCGAGCAGGCGCGCAGGGCCGGCATCAGCGTGGTGCCCCTGGCCGCCCCCACCACGGACGACGCCCGCCTGGCGGCGATCGGCCGCCGCGCCGACGGGTTCGTCTACTGCGTCTCGGTCGCGGGGGTGACGGGCGGCGACGTGGAGGTGGGGGGAGAGCTGCAGGGCTTCCTCGCCCGCGCCCGCCGGCGCATCGAGGCGCCGCTGGCGGTGGGCTTCGGCATCCGCACCCCCGAGCAGGTGGCCCGGATCGGGGCGCTGTCGGACGGCGTGATCGTCGCCAGCCAGCTGATCCGCCTCATCCGCGAGGCCCCGGACGCCGCGGCGGCGGAGGCCGCCGTGACCGGGTTCGCGCGCGCCGCCGCCGCCGCCCTCGCCGGCGCCTGAGAACCCGCTGTGCGGCGGTGATTTCACAGCCCTGAACGCGAGCCGCCGGTCGTCCTGCGGGTGCGCTACCATCGCCCCGCGTCTCACGTGGAGACGCAGTACACCGCGGGATGAGAACGGCTCGTACGGCCTCCTGTGCCGGCGATGACGGTCGGATCTCGCCGGATAGAGGATGGATGCATGGCCGAAGGCGTCGTGAAGTGGTTCTCCGCGGAGAAGGGGTACGGATTCATCACCCCGGATGACGGGGGTAAGGATCTCTTCGTTCACTTCTCGGAGATTCAGGGCTCGGGTTACCGCAGCCTCGACGAGGGGCAGAAGGTCAGCTTCGAGAGCCAGGAGGGCCCGAAGGGTCCCCAGGCCTCGAACGTCTCCGCCATCTAGAGCGGAAGCCCGGCTCGACCACTGACGCGGCGCCCCGGGATGGGGCGCCGCTCAGCGGGACGGCGGGAGGGGCGGACCGGCCGCGAGGCGGATGGCCGGATGGAACCGCCGGGTGGCGGCGCCGTCGCGAGCGGCGCGTAGGATGCCCCGCTGTGACCGCCGCAGTTCATGCCGCACCGGTTCCCGCCGGCGCGCCCGTCGTGTGGGTCCAGGCCGGACACGCGGCTCCCCGCGAGCCCGGCTACCGCGACCAGACCGGCGCCGGCAGCGGACCCTTCGGCAGCGAGATCGGCTTCACCACGCGGCTGGCGCCGCAGGTGGTGGCGCGCCTGCGCGCGGCCGGGGTCGACGCGCGCCAGACGCCGGGGCAGGTGACGCCGCTCGCCGCTCGCGGGGCGGTCTTCATCAGCCTGCACCACGACGCCGCCGGCGGTCGCGCCGGCGTCGGCCGCGCCATCGCCGGCACGAGCGAGAACTGGTACCACGGCGAGGGCGGCGGCACCCCCAGCCCGCGCCCCTACCCGGACAGCGCGCCGCACCGGCCGGCCACGAAGGTCACCCCGGCGGTGGAGCGCGCCTCGCTCGACCTGGCCCGGCGCATCGCGTCGGCGTTCTCGCGCATCCACACTCCGGCGAACGGGGCGCACGGCGCCTTCGGCGGCGTCGAGCCGCGGACCGGCAACCCGCGCATGAACCACTACTACGGCTTCTTCCGCACCCGGGCGGGCGCGCGGGTGCTGCTCGAGGCGGGCGCGCCCGGCGTGGACGACGCCTTCATGCGCCGCACCGACCGCATCGCGACGGCGGTGTCGGGGGCGATCCTCACCTACCTGAGGGCCAGGAGCCTCATCCGGCGCTGACCGGGCCGCCCGGGCGCGGCCCGGGGCTCGGGCTCAGGAGCAGGGGGCGCTGAAGACGCCGCCGCCGGCGACGGTGAAGCACTCGCCGCCGTCCGGCGTGACCGGCGAGGAGCTCGACACCACCGGGCCCACGCCGTCCGAGCCGATCTGCACCACCCACCAGCCGGAGCCGAGGCCGTTGAGGGCCGTGGCGCGCCCCTGGTTGACGCCCTGGGCGTACCCCTCGCTCTTGCCCTTGGCGTAGCCGGCCTTCTCGCCGGCGCTCTTGCCCTGGGCGGTGCCCTGCTTCAGGCCCTCGCGCTTGCCGATCCGCCGGCCCTCCTTGAGGCCCGCGGCGCGACCCTGCTCGTAGCCGACCTGGCGGCCCTTCTCCTGGCCCTGCGCGATGCCCTGCGCCTTCGCGCCCGATGCGTCGGCCTGCGATCCGCCGACCACCCAGCCGGTCACCCCGGCGCCGGTGAGCAGCAGCGCGGCGGCCACGCCGGTGACGGCGAGCAGGTCGCGGCGACCGGCGAGGGCGCGGCGCTTGGCCGCGTCGCCGAAGGCCTCGGTGGGCCGCTCCGGCACCCGCCCGGTCGGCTCGGGCGCCTGCTTCGCCCCGTCCGAGAAGCGGGCCAGCACGGCCCCCCATGCGCCCCCGGCCATCGCCGCGGCCGCCCTGATGGGCGTCCGCTCCTCGGCCGGGCTCTCCTCGTCGTCGGCGGCCGCGGCGACGGGGACGGGCTCCGCGGCGACGGCGGGCGCCGCGGCCGGCGCCTCGTCGAGGGCGATGACGATCTCGTCGACCAGGGCGCGCGCCGTCGTGGGGCGGGCGGTCGGGTCCTTCTCGAGGCCGCGGCCGAGCGCGCCGTCCACGGCGGAGGGGAGGGCGGGGTTGATCCGGGTGGCGCGCGGCACCGGGTCGCGCACGTGCGCCAGCAGCACGGCGCTGGGCTCGCGGCGCACGTACGGCGCGCGGCCGGTGAGGGCCTCGAAGGCCACCACGGCGAGCGCGTAGACGTCCGAGCGGGGGGTCGCCGGCTCGCCCTCGACCTGCTCGGGGGAGACGTACTCGGCCGTCCCCAGCCAGTCGCCGCGGCGGGTGAGCCCGGGCATGTCGTCCAGCCGCACCAGGCCGAAGTCGGAGAGGTAGGCCTCGCCCGAGGGGTCGAGCAGGATGTTCGCCGGCTTCACGTCGCGGTGGACGGTGCCGTTGGCGTGGGCGAAGTCGATCGCGTCCGCGATGTCGCCCAGCATCGCGACGGCCTCGTCGCGGCCCATCGCCCCGGTGCGCGCGATGCGCTCGGCCAGCGTGTCGCCCGGGATGAGGCGCATGGTGATGTAGGCGCGGCCGTCGACCTCGCCGGCGTCGTACACCGGCACGATGCGGGGGTGCTCCAGCCTGCCGGCGGCGATCGCCTCGCGGCGGAAGCGCTCGAGCGCCCCGCTGCGGCCGAGGTAGCCCTCGTCGAAGACCTTGAGCGCCACCTGGCGGTCCAGGTCGACCTGGGTGGCGCGGTACACGACGGCCTGGCCGCCGCGGCCCACCTCCGCCTCGACGCGGTAGCGGCCGAAGCTCTCGCCGGGGACGAGCCTCACCGGACACCCGCCCGGGGCGCACGGCATGCAGGATGCGCAGAGATCACCTGTGCCCCTTTCGCCCTCGGGGCCCGGGCTCCTGGCCGATCCGGTCGGGCGGCGACGCTACAGGCGCACCTGCGACACCAGGATCTCCTGGATGCCGTCGCGCAGGTCGAGGAAGCGCGGCTCGCGGGTGGTGCCCGGGCCGCGATCCGGGCCCAGCGGCACCGGCACCTCGGCGGCGACGCGACCGGGATGGGACGTGAGCACGTAGACCCGCCCGGCGAGGTACACGGCCTCGCTCACGTCGTGGGTGACCATGAGGATCGTCGTGCCCAGCTCGCGCCACAGCTCCAGCAGGAAGTCCTGCATCGCGCGCTTGGTCTGGGCGTCGAGGGCGCCGAAGGGCTCGTCGAGCAGCAGGATGTCCGGGCGGGGGGCCAGCGCGCGGGCGATGGCGACGCGCTGCCGCATGCCGCCCGAGAGCTCGCGCGGGATGCGGTCGGCCCACGCGGTGAGCCCCATGATCGCCAGCAGCTCGGCCACGCGCTCGCGGCGCTCGGCGCGGGGCACGCGGGCGGTCTCGAGGCCGAAGGCGACGTTCTGCGCCACGGTCTTCCAGGGGTAGAGGCTGTAGGCCTGGAAGACCATGCCGCGGTCGGCCCCCGGGCCCACCACCCGCTCGCCGTCGATCTCGATGCGCCCCTCGGTCACGGGCTCGAGGCCCCCGATGGCGTTCAGCAGGGTCGACTTGCCGCAGCCCGAGGCCCCGACGATGCACACCAGCTCACCGGCGCTGACGGTGAGGTCGATGCCGTCGAGGGCCGTGACCGGCGGCCGGCGCCGGCCGGCCGCGAAGCGCTTCACGACGCCCTCGACCTCCAGTTTCTCGGGGCGGACGACGGTGGCGCTCACGGGCGCGCCCAGGGCGCGACGGAGCGGCGCAGCCAGCGCAGCCCCAGATCGGACACCACGCCGATGATCCCGAAGATGATGAGGATGGCGAACATCTCGTCGACCTGGCGGAAGCGCTGGGCGCGCACGATCCGGAAGGCCAGGCCCTCCTGCGCCGCGAGGAGCTCGGCCACCACCAGGATCGACCACGCCGCCGCGAGGTTGATGCGGGCCACGTCGATGATGCCGGGCAGGGAGTGGGGCAGGACCACCCGGCGCAGCACCTGCAGGCGCCCCGCGCCAAGCGTGTACGAGGCGTTGACGATCTCGCGCGGGGTGGAGCGGGCCACGTCGGCGACCATCAGCATGTTGAAGAACACCGAGCCCAGCACGATCAGCGTGATCTTCGGCGCCTCGTCGATGCCGAGCC
This sequence comes from Thermoleophilia bacterium, assembly GCA_050181915.1. Classification (GTDB taxonomy): domain Bacteria; phylum Actinomycetota; class Thermoleophilia; order Miltoncostaeales; family Miltoncostaeaceae; genus JBFXCS01. The sequence continues at coordinate 444,647 of JBFXCS010000001.1, forward strand.
AGAACAGCATCAGCGGCACCAGGGCGGTGGCCGGGATGTAGCGCATGAACCCCACGGGCGGCTCCAGGAAGGAGTCGATCGAGCGGAAGGTGCCCATCCCCAGGCCGAGCACCACGGCGATCGCCATGCTGATGGCGTAGCCGATGAGGATGCGCCGGCCCGAGGCCCAGACGTCGCCGGCCAGCACGCCCTCGTCCCACAGGCGCCGGGCCCCCTCCCAGGTCTCGGCGGGGCTCGGCACCAGCACGCCCCCCGACGCGCCCTGGGACAGGATCACCCACAGCACGACGGGCGCGGCGAGGCCCAGCAGCATGAGCGCGGCGCGCCAGCGGCCCGGGATGTCCTCGTGGATGCGCAGCAGCGGGTGCTGGCGCCGGCCCCGCGTGCCGGCCCGCCGCGCGCCGAGGGTGTTGCGCCACACGATGACGCTGCGCCGGCCCCCCGAGGGGGGCGCGGCGCCCGTCGTGGCGGCCTCGCGCGCGGCGCGCCCGCTCATCCGGCGCCCGCGACGTGGGCCTGCGTGAACTCCGGGTGGAACAGGCCGGTGACGTCGGCCTCCTCGCGGGTGAGGCCCGAGGAGACGAGGAACGGGTTGATCTTCCTCGCCGTGCTCGGCAGCGACGTGGGCTTGTCGTCGTCGGTGAAGGCCGCGAGGGCCTCGTCCGGGTCGAGCAGGCGGGTGCCCTCGGCGAAGGAGGCGTAGTCCGCCGCCGTGATGCCGGCCTGGGCGGCCATGATCTCGCGGGCCTCGTCCGGGTTGGCGGCGATCCAGTCGAGGGTCGCGTACCAGGCGTCCACGATCCTCTGCACGTCGTCCGGCCGCTCGGCCACCAGGTCGCTCGACAGCACGATGTGGTCGGAGATGCTGCCGGGGAAGTCGGCGGAGTCGAACAGCACCTTCGATCCGGGCCGCTTCAGGGCCTCGAGCGTGAAGGGCGCGAAGACGCCGACGGCGTCGAACTGGCCGGCGGCGAAGCCGGCCGCGGCCGCGTCGGTGAGCACGCCGCGGAAGTCGATGTCCTTCTCGCTGAGCCCCTCCGACTCCAGGCCCTGCAGGAGGAGGAAGTGGTCGACCACGCCGGCCTCGGCGGCGACGGTCTTGCCCTTCAGGTCGGCGATCGAGTCGATGCTCCGGTCGACGATGATCGCGTCGTTGCCGGCCGAGAAGTCGGTGTTCACGACGATCGCCGCCTTCGCGCCCGCCGACATGCCGGCGATCGTGTCGTTGAGGGTCTGCGTGTTGCCGTCGAGCTGGCCGGCGGTGAAGGCGTCGAGCGACGCGATGTAGTCGGTGAAGTAGCGCAGCTCGACGTTCACGCCGGCCTGGGCGAAGAAGCCCTTCTCCTCGGCGACCTTCAGCGGGAACCAGCCGGGCCAGGCGCTGTAGCCGATGGTGATGGCGGGCCCCTCGGCGGACGGGCCGCCGGTGGTGGCCGCGCCGGACGCGTCGTCGTCGCCTCCGCAGGCCGCCGCGGCGAGCGCCAGGGCGGCGACGACGGCGGCCAGGAGGGATGAGCGCAGGTAGCGCATGGGGACACCTCTGCGGATCGAGAGCGGGTGGCGTCGCGCGCCGGCTCGGGCCCGGCTTTCGATACGGTATTTGAACTCATTGAGGCCGCGAGTCGGCCCGATGGCGCAAGCGGCGCCCCGCCCGCTTGGCCCTCGGTACCGTCCCGGACCGTCCTAGAGCGGGTCGAGCCGGTCGGCCTCGACCCGCAGGTCGGGCAGGCGGTCGCGGTCGACGAGCAGGCCGCCCAGGGCGAGGTCGGCGGTGAACTCGGCGATGCGGGCCGGCTCGTAGTCGTCGTCGTCGATCTGGCCGGCGGCGCCCACGGGCCGGTGCCAGTTCTGGGTGGCCTCGTCGTTGGCGAGCAGGGTCAGCGCCGCCAGGCGCGGGTCGACGGCGCGCAGCTCGCCGGCGGCGACGCCCTCGGCGATCAGCGCCTCCACCTGGCGGTTGAGCTCGCGCCGCTCGGCCCAGAAGCCCCGGAAGCGCTCCTCCTGCAGGGCCGAGAGCCGGTAGAGCTCGTTGATGTCGTAGGGGAAGGCGCAGATCGCCACGACGTCGAGCCGGATCATCCGGTACAGCCGCAGGGCGATCGGGCCGCCCTGGGCCTGGATCCTGGCGAGGTGATCGAGGATGACCCGGTTGACGCTCGAGAGGATCTCCTCGAGCACGGCCTCCTTGTCGCGGAAGTAGTAGTAGACCGACGACTGGCGCAGGCCCGAGCGGCGGGCGATCTCGCTCATCGTGGTGGCGGCCACGCCGCGCTCGGCGAACAGCCGGCCGGCCACCGCGAGGATCTCGTCGCGCGGCTCGCGGTCGAGCACGCGCCCGTCGGCGCGGGGGCGGCCGGTGCGGCTGCGGGACGGGGGCGACTCGGCCATGGGCGGACTCTAGCCTTGACGCGGCCGTCCGCGTCGGCCACTCTTGTGGCCAGTTTCGATGAAACCTTGAAAGTCCCGGATCGCCCTGGAGGCCGGATGTCGCTGACGTCGAGCACCCACGGGGCCCGGGAGCACGCCCGCGCGCAGGCGGGGGCCCGGGCCGAGACCCAGCCCACCGTTCCCGCGCGGGACGCGATCGACCTGCCGCCGGGGGTGGCGGCCGACGACGTGATCTGGGACGAGCTGATCGGCGCGGGCGGGTACGCCGCCCACCGGCTCCCGCGCGGCGCGCGGCTGCGGCTCGACGACCGCGCCGGCGACGCCTGCGCGGCGCTCGTGGTCCACCGCGCCGACGCGCCCGCCGAGCGGCTCAACGTGGCCGACACGGTGAAGGTGCAGTGGAACGCCTACCTCGGCCGCGGATCGCTGCTGCTGTCGGACATGGGCCGCGTGCTCGCCACGCTCGAGGACGACACCGGCGGCCGCCACGACGCCCTCTGCGGCGCCTCCACGGCGCGCTCGAACGCCGCCCGCTACGACGACGGCGGCGTCAGCGGGCCGCACCCCAGCCAGCGCGACCGGCTGCTGCTGGCCCTGGCCAAGCACGGGCTGGGCCGCCGCGACCTGCCGCCGTCGCTCACCCTCTTCAAGGGGGTCATGGTGCGCGCCGACGGCTCGCTGGCCTTCGAGGGCGACCCCCGGCCCTCCCACGTGACCCTGCGCGCCGAGATGGACCTGCTCGTGTCGGTGGCGAACGCGCCGCACCGGCTGGATCCGCGCGCCGAGTACACCTGCACGCCGCTGCGGCTCACCGCCTGGCGCGGGGCGCGCACGGCGGAGGACGACCCCCTGCGCACGTCGTCGCCCGAGCGCCTGCGCGCGTTCCAGAACACCGAGGAGCTGCTGGCCTCGGCGGAGGGCGCCGCGTGACGACGGCGGCGGCGCCCGGCCGGGTGGTGCTCGACGCGGTGGTGCCCGCCCGGGCGCCCTGGTCGGGGGTGGTGCGGGCCGGGCAGACGCTGCGGATCGTCGACCTGGGCGGCAACCAGGCGGTCGACTGCCTCCTCTACCGCGCCGACGACCCCGCCGAGCGCTACAGCGCCCCGGACACGATCGCCGAGCAGGGCAACATCTTCCTCACCACCGGCACGCGGCTGATGTCGAGCGAGGGCGCCGTGATGATGACCATCACGGCGGACACCTGCGGCCGGCACGACACGATCGGCGGCGCCTGCAGCCAGGAGTCGAACACGCTGCGCTACGGCCACCACACCAAGCACCAGCACGCGTGCGTCGACAACTTCCTCATCTCGCACGCCGCCCGCGACATGGGCAAGCGCGACATGGTGAGCAACATCAACTGGTTCATGAACGTGCCGGTGGAGGAGGACGGCACGCTCGGGATCGTGGACGGCATCTCCGCGCCCGGGTTGCACGTCGACCTGCGCGCCGAGATGGACACGCTCGTCGTGATCTCCAACTGCCCCCAGATCAACAACCCCTGCAACGGCTTCGACCCGACCCCGATCCGCCTGATCGTGACCGAGCCCGCCGCGGGTGGGTGAGGCCCGCCTGCCGCGGCGGGTGCTGGTCGCCAACCGCGGGGAGATCGCCTGCCGGATCATGCGGACGCTGCGCGCGATGGGCATCGGGGCGGTGGCCGTGCACTCCGAGGCGGACGTCGGGGCGCCGCACGTGAGGATGGCCGACGCCGCGGTGCGCCTGGGGCCGGCCGCGGCGGCCGAGAGCTACCTGCGCGCCGACCGCGTGCTCGACGCCGCCCTCTCTGCCGGCGCCGAGGCCGTGCACCCCGGCTACGGCTTCCTCAGCGAGGACCCCTCCTTCGCCGCCGCGGTGGAGGAGGCCGGCCTCGCCTTCTGCGGGCCCACGCCGGGCCAGATCGCGGACTTCGGGCGCAAGGACACGGCGCGCGCGCTGGCGCGCGCCGAGGGGCTGGCCCTGCTGCCGGGCAGCGACCGGCTGGCGGACGAGCGCCACGCGCTGGCCGAGGCGGCGCGGGTCGGCTACCCGGTGATGCTGAAGAGCGCGGCCGGCGGGGGCGGCATCGGCATGGCCCTCTGCGAGGGCCCGGACGCGCTGCGCGAGGCCTTCGGGCGGGTGGAGCGGGCGTCGCTCGCCGCCTTCGGCTCGGCCGACCTGCTGCTCGAGCGCTACGTGCCGCGCGCGCGGCACGTCGAGGTGCAGGTGTTCGGCGACGGCGAGGGGGCGGTGGCGGCGCTGGGCGACCGCGACTGCTCGATGCAGCGGCGCCACCAGAAGGTGCTGGAGGAGGCGCCGGCGCCGGGTCTGCCGGACGCGCTGCGCGCGCGCCTGGCCGACGACGCCGTGCGGCTGTGCGCCTCGGTGGCCTACCGCTCGGCCGGCACCGTCGAGTTCCTGGTGGACGCCGACGGCGGCGAGGCCTGGTTCCTCGAGGTCAACACGCGCCTGCAGGTGGAGCACGGGGTCACCGAGGAGGTGCTCGGCATCGACCTGGTGGAGTGGATGGTGCGGCAGGCGGGCGGACAGGACGTGCTGGCGGGGTGGTCGCCGCGGCCGCCGGCCGGGCACGCGATCGAGGCGCGGATCTACGCCGAGGACCCGGTCCGCGGCCACCGGCCCGCCGCCGGCGTCCTGATCCGCGTGGCCCTGCCGGAGGGCGTCCGGGTGGACGGCTGGGTGGAGCCGGGCACCGAGGTCACGCCGCACTACGACCCGCTGCTCGCGAAGGTGGTGGCCCACGGGCCGGACCGCGACGCGGCCCTGCGCCGCCTGGGCGAGGCGCTGCGCGCCACCGACCTCCACGGGCTGGAGACCAACGTCGTGCTGCTGCGGGCGGCGGTCGCGTCCGGCCCGTTCGCCGAGGGACGCCCCACCACGGGCGCCCTGGCGGCCGTCCGCTGCCCGGCCGACTCGGCCGAGGTGCTCGAGCCCGGCCTCGTGACCACGGTGCAGGCCCACCCCGGCCGCCTCGGCCTCTGGCACGTGGGCGTGCCGCCGTCGGGCCCGATGGACGACCGCAGCTTCCGCCTCGCGAACCGGCTGGTCGGCAACCCCGAGGGCGCTCCGGCCCTCGAGATGACCCGCACCGGGCCCACCCTGCGGTTCGACCGCGCGGCGCGGGTGTGCCTGGGCGGCGCGCGGATGGCGGCGACGCTCGACGGCCGTCCGGTGCCCTGGTGGCGGGGCGTCGCGGTGGCCGCGGGCCAGGTGCTGCGGATCGGCGCGGTCGAGGGCCCGGGCGCCCGCGCCTACCTGGCGGTGGCCGGCGGCCTGGACGTGCCGGAGTACCTCGGCAGCGCCGCCACCTTCACGCTCGGCGGCTTCGGCGGCCACGGAGGCAGGGCGCTGCGGGCCGGCGACGTGCTGCGCCTGCTGCCCGACCACGGCGACCCGCCGGCCGCGGCCGGCGACCTCCCGGTCATCGCCGGGGAGTGGGAGCTCGGCGTGCGCTACGGCCCGCACGCCGCGCCCGACTTCTTCACCGAGGAGTACCTGGAGCGCCTGCTCGGCGCCCGCTGGAGCGTGCACCACAACTCCGACCGCACCGGCGTGCGCCTGCTGGGCCCCGCCCCCGGCTGGGCGCGCGAGGACGGCGGCGACGCGGGCCTCCATCCGTCGAACATCCACGACTGCCCCTACGCCGTCGGGGCGGTCGACTTCACCGGCGACATGCCGGTGATCCTCGGCCCGGACGGGCCCAGCCTGGGCGGCTTCGTCTGCCCGGTCACGGTCGCCGAGCGCGAGATGTGGAAGCTGGGCCAGCTGTCGCCCGGCGACGGCGTGCGCTTCCGCCTGCTCGACCGGCCCGCGGCGGGGCGGCGCCTGCCGGACGCGGTGCTCGCCCGCCGCGAGGAGCGGCCCGGCGGCCCCGCGGTGGTCTACCGCCGCAGCGGCGACGACAGCCTGCTCGTCGAGTACGGCCCGCCGGTGCTCGACCTCGCCCTGCGCCTGCGCGCCCACGCGCTGATGGGTTGGGTCGCCGCCCGCGGCCTGCCGGGGGTGATCGACCTGACGCCGGGAATCCGCTCCCTGCAGGTGCACCTGGATCCCGGGCGGCTGGCGCCCGGGCGCGCCCTCGACCTCCTGATGGGCGCGGAGGACGAGCTGGCGCCCGTCGACGAGGCGGTGGTGCCGTCGCGCGAGGTGAGGCTGCCGCTGGCCTGGGAGGACCCCTCCGTGCTGCTGGCCGTGGAGCGCTACACGAGCTCGGTGCGCCCGGACGCGCCCTGGTGCCCCAGCAACGTGGAGTTCATCCGCCGCATCAACGGCCTCGACGACGTCGAGGAGGTGCGCCGCATCCTCTACGAGGCGAGCTACCTGGTCCTCGGCCTGGGCGACGTGTACCTCGGCGCCCCCGTGGCCACCCCGGTCGATCCGCGCCATCGCCTGGTCACCACCAAGTACAACCCGGCGCGGACCTGGACGCCGGAGAACGCCGTCGGCATCGGGGGCGCCTACATGTGCGTCTACGGCATGGAGGGGCCGGGCGGCTATCAGCTCGTCGGCCGCACCGTGCCCGTGTGGAACACCCACCGCACGACGCGCGACTTCCCGGAGGGCGCGCCGTGGCTGCTGCGCTTCTTCGACCGCATCCGCTTCTTCCCGGTCACCGCGCGGGAGCTCGAGGACTGGCGGCGCGGCGTGCGCGACGGCACGCGCGCCCTCGACATCGCCGACGGCGAGTTCTCGCTGCGCGCGCACCGCGAGTTCCTCGCGGGCATCGCGCCCGACGTCGAGGCCTTTCGCGCGCGGCGCGAGGCGGCCTTCCGCCGCGAGCGCGAGCGCTGGGAGGCCGACGGCGCGCCGGCCGCGGCCCCCGCGCCGCCGCCGGCCACGCGCGAGGCGGCCCCCGCCGGCCAGCCGGTGGCCGCCCAGCTCGCGGCGAACGTCTGGAAGGTGCGGGTGGCCGAGGGCGACCTGGTCGCCGAGGGCGAGGTGGTCGCCGTGCTGGAGGCGATGAAGATGGAGGTGGCCGTGAGCGCGCCGCGCGGCGGCCGGGTGGCGCGCGTGCTGTGCGCGCCCGGCGACCTGGTGCTGCCGGGCCAGGCCCTGCTGACCCTTGCCGAGGAGGGGACCACGTGACCGTGTGGATATCGCGCCGCTCCGGCGACGCGCTCGAGCGGGCGCGCGCCGCCGCGCCCCCCGGCCCGCTGGCGGGCCGCCTGCTGGCGGTGAAGGACAACATCGACGTGGCCGGCTTCCCGACCACCGCCGGCTGCCCCGAGTTCGCGTACGAGCCCGCCGCCGCGGCGCCGTGCGTGCGGCGGCTGGAGGCGGCCGGGGCGGTGGTGGTCGGGAAGACGAACATGGACCAGTTCGCGACCGGGCTGGTCGGCACGCGCTCGCCCTACGGCGTCGTCTCGGCCCTCGGCCACCCCGAGGTCGTGTCGGGCGGGTCGAGCTCCGGGTCGGCGGTGGCCGTGGCGTCCGGCGAGGTCGACCTCGCGCTCGGCACCGACACGGCGGGCTCCGGCCGCGTGCCCGCGGCGATGAACGGCATCGTGGGCCTGAAGCCCACGCGCGGCCTGATCTCGGTCGAGGGCGTCGTGCCGGCGTGCCTGTCGATCGACTGCGTCTCGGTGTTCGCCCGCACCTGCGCCGAGGCGCGCCTGGCGATGTGCGTCGCCGCCGATCCCGAGGGTCCCGCCGCGCGCGACCGGCCGCTGCCGGCGCGCCGGGCGCTGGCGGCCGCGGCCGCGCCGCGCGTGGGCGTGCCCGACCCGGCCGCCCTCGACTTCGGCGACGACCCCGAGGGGCCCGGCCTCTTCCGCGCCGCGGTCGCGCGCCTCGAGGCGCTCGGCGCGCGCACCGTCGACGTCGACCTGGCGCCGTTCCGGGCGGCGGGCGACCTCCTCTACGGGGGCCCGTGGGTGGCCGAGCGGCTCGCCGCCGTCGGCGGCTTCATGCGCGACAACCCGGCGGCGACCCTCGATCCCGTCGTGCGGTCGATCATCCTGGGCGCGGAGGGCATCGACGCCGTCGCGGCGTATCGCGGCCGCTACGCCCTCGACCGGATCATCCGCGACGCCGCCGGGGTCTGGGACCGCATCGACGCCCTGCTCGTGCCCACGGTCCCCTTCGCCCCCACCATCGCCGAGGTCGCCGCCGACCCCCACGGCGTGAACGCGCGCCTCGGCGCCTACACGAGCTTCGTGAACCTGATGGACCTCTGCGCCCTCGCGCTGCCCGCGGGGGCGCGCCAGTCGGGGGTGCCCTTCGGCGTGCAACTCGTGGCGCCCGCCCTGCAGGACGCGCTGCTGTGCGACATCGGCACCCGCTTCGAGCTCGGGCCGGCGGCGGGTGCGCGGACGGTGCGGCTGGCGGTGGTGGGCGCGCACCTGCGCGGCCAGCCCCTCAACCACCAGCTCACCGAGCGGGCGGCGCGCCTCGTCGCGGTCACCGAGAGCGCGCCCGAGTACCGCCTCTTCCGCCTCGACGGCACCGCGCCCCCCAAGCCGGGGCTCGTGCGGGCGCCGGGCGACGGGGTCGGCGTCGAGCTGGAGGTCTGGGAGCTGGGCGAGCGCGAGTTCGGCTCCTTCGTGGCCGAGGTCCCGCCGCCGCTGGCGATCGGCACGGTGCGCCTGGCGAGCGGCGAGGAGGTGAAGGGCTTCGTGTGCGAGCCGTTCGCCGTGGAGGGCGCCCGCGACATCTCCGGGTTCGGCGGCTGGCGTGCCTACCTCGGCTCGCAGGCGTCCGTCCGGGTGCCGTGACAACCTTGGCGGGATGAGCGCCGTCGCCACCCCGCCCGCCGAGATCGCGGGCGCCTCGCTGCCCCTGGGCCACCTCGCCGAGCTGGCCCGCTGGATCGAGGCGGCCGAGGCCGCCGGCGCCGAGTCGCCCGCGGCCCACGCGCGCATCGAGGCCGAGCTGGCCGCCCTGCGCGCCGCCTGGCCCGATCTCGGCGCGCGCGAGCGCGGCCTCCTGGGCGGCATGGCCGGCGGCCTCGCCGCCCGCCGTCCCGGGCCGGGCGACGGCGGGGCCGAGCCCGCGGGCGAGCCGCTGCCGGCGGTCCTGGCGCGGCTCGGCGTGCGGCGCCTGCGACCCGGCCAGGACATCGCGATCGGCGCCGGGATGGCCGGCCGCGACGCCCTGGTCATCATGGCCACCGGCTCCGGCAAGTCGCTGTGCTACCAGGCGCCGGCGGCGGCGCTGGGCGGGCTCACCGTGGTGGTCTCGCCGCTCATCGCCCTGATGGCCGACCAGCTTGCGGGCCTCGAGCGGGTGGGCGTCCCCGCGGCGATGCTCAACTCCGACATGGGCGAGGAGCGCCAGCGCGAGGCCCTCGACCGCGCCCGCGCCGGGGCCCTGTCGCTGCTCTACGTCGCGCCCGAGCGCTTCCAGTCGGCCGGCTTCCGCCGGGCGATGGCGGAGGCCCGGGTCGCCCTGCTCGTGGTGGACGAGGCGCACTGCGTCTCGGAGTGGGGCCACGAGTTCCGGCCGGACTACCGCCGGGTGGGCCGCTTCCGCGAGGAGCTGCGCCCGCGGGCCACCATGGCGCTCACCGCCACGGCCACGCCGCGCGTGCGCCAGGACATCGTGCGGCGCCTCGGCCTGCGCGACCCGGTCGAGGTGATCGGCGGATTCGACCGCCCCAACCTCACCTTCGACGCCCTCTGGGTCGAGGGCCGGGGGTCCGTGGCCCGCAAGCGCCGCGCCCTCGAGGCCGCGCTCGCGGGCGCCGCCGGCGGCAAGGCCATCGTCTACTGCGGCACCCGCAGGGCGTCGGAGGAGACGGCGGAGGCGCTGGGGCGGGCGGGCTTCTCGGCGGTGCCGTACCACGCCGGCCGGGCCGACCGGGCCGAGGCGCAGGAGGCCTTCACGACCGGCCGGGCGCAGGTGGTCGCCGCCACCAACGCCTTCGGCATGGGCGTCAACGTCCCCGACGTGCGCCTGGTGGTGCACCTCGCGCTGCCCGACTCGCTGGAGCAGCTGTACCAGGAGGCCGGGCGGGCCGGCCGCGACGGCGAGGCCGCCCGCCACCTCATCGTCGCCGGTCCCGCCGACGAGGTCGCCATCCGGCGGCGCATCGGCCGTGCCCGCCTCGACGCGGGCGAGATCGAGCAGCTGCTCGCCCGCCTGGCCGCCCGGGCCGACGAATCCGGCGGCTTCCGCATGGGGCGCGAGGAGGTCGACGACGAGACGGCGTTCCGCCTCGCGATCGCCGAGCGCGTCGGGGCGCTGGAGGTCGAGGGCGCGCCCGGCGGCGGGCGGGTGGGGCGGCTGGCCGCGCCGCGCCTCACGCCGGAGCAGCGCGAGGACCTGGACGGCCAGGTGGCGATGGAGCTCAGGCGCCGCCACCGCAGCCTCGACCAGGCCGTCGCCTACGTCCGCGGCGACGCCTGCCGGCGCGCGACCCTGCTCGACCACTTCCAGGATCCGACCGAGCCGGCCCCCGAGGAGCGCTGCTGCGACCACTGCGACCCGCCGGCCGATCTGGCGGGCGCTCTGGAGGCCGGGGGCGGGGTCCTCGACGCCCCCGCGCGGCGGGCGCCGGCCGCGCCGGCCGAGGCCCTGTCGGTCGACGAGCGCCGCATCTACGACGCCCTGCGCGCGTGGCGCGGCGAGACGGCCAAGGAGCTCGGCTGGCCGGCCTTCCGGGTGGCGTCGAACCGCGCGCTCACCGGCATCGCCCGGGCCGCCCCGCGCACCGAGCGGGAGCTCGAGGCGGTGTACGGGGTGGGGCCGTGGCTGGTCGAGACCCACGGACCGCGCCTGCTGGCCCTCGTCGAGCAGGCGGCCCGGTGAACGTCGAGACGCGCCTGTGCGAGTTCGTGCTGCCGCCCGACACGAACCACCTCGGGACGCTCTACGGCGGCACCATGCTGGCCTGGATGGACAAGGCGGCCGGCGTCGCGGGCCTGCGGCGCGCCGGGAGGGCGGTGGTCACCGCCGCGGTCGACAAGCTGGTGTTCCGGGTGCCGGTGCGCGCGGGCGAGCTGGTGGAGCTGATCGCCCGGGTCGAGTCGGTGGGCCGGACCAGCATGGTCGTGGCGGTCGATGTCTTCCGCGAGGACCCCGAGAGCTCGGTGCGCGAGCTGTGCACCACCGGGCACTTCACGATGGTCGCGGTCGACGACGAGGGCCGGCCGGTGCCCGTCCGGGCCGCGCCCGCCGGGCTCAGCCCCGGCTGAGCCCCGCCCGCGCGGCGGCGGGGGCCGGCCCGAGGGCCTCGGCGACCCGGCGGTACGACGCGCGGCGCTCATCGTGGTCGTGGACCGTCGTCATGAGCATCAGCTCGTCGGCCCGGCAGTCGGCGGCCAGCTCGCGCAGGCGGGCCGCGACCGTCTCCGGATCGCCCAGCACCTGGGCGCGCATGTAGCGCCGCACCTGGTCGGCCTCGCCCTCGCTGTAGGGATGGGCGAGCGCCTCCTCGGGCGTCGGCAGGGGGGCCGGGCGGCCGGTGCGCATGCGGATGAGCGACAGCGCCCCCGACGCCGCGAGGTGCTCGGCGCGCGCGGTGGTCTCGGCGCAGATCACCGAGACCGCCAGGATCGCCCGCGGCTGCGCCAGCTCCGGCGAGGGTCGGAACTCGTCCCGGTAGGCGCGCATGATCTCGGCCGCGTTGCGCGGGTTGAGGTAGCGCGCGAAGGCGAGGCCCACGCCCAGCATCGCGGCGGCGCGGGCGCCGTACTCGCTCGATCCGAGCATCCAGACGGGCGGCATGGGCACGTCGGCCGGCTGGGCGCTCACCGAGCGCAGCGGATGCCCCTGCGGGAAGCCGTCGCCGGCGTACGCGAGCAGCTCCCCCATCTGGGCGGGGAAGTCCTCGGCGGCGATGCCGGCCGGCGTGCGGCGCAGGGCCGCCGCGGTGACGCCGTCGGTGCCGGGCGCCCGGCCGATGCCCAGATCGATGCGCCCGGGATAGAGGGCCTCCAGCACGCGGAAGGTCTCGGCGACCCGCAGCGGGGCGTGGTTCGGCAGCATTACGCCGCCCGATCCCACCCGGATGCGCGAGGTCGCCGCGAGCACCTGCCCGATCATGACCTCGGGCGCCGAGCTGGCGAGGCCCGGGGTGTTGTGGTGCTCGGCCAGCCAGTAGCGCGCGTACCCCCAGCCCTCGGCCGCGACGGCCAGGTCGAGGGTGTTGCGAAGGGCCTGCGCCGACGTCGCGCCCGACGGGACCGGCGACAGGTCGAGCACGGACAGCGGAAGGGGCGGGGCGGTCACGACGGGCCACGGTATCAACCGCCCGCCGGCCGCCCCGCCCGCCGCGCGGAGCTACGGCCTGCCGCCGGGCGGGCCCCAGCCGCGGTGGCCGCCGGGCGGGCCGCCGGGGGGCGCCTGCCGCTCGACGATCGTCTTCGCCCGCGCCGCGGCGTTTGCCCGGCTCAGATCGTGGCCGCGGTCCTTCGCCGCGGCGAGCAGCGCGTCGGTCACGGCGTCGATCACCTTCTGGACGTCGACCTTCCGGGCCTCGGCCACCTCGGCGATCGTCTTCCCGTCGCTCAGCTGCTTCTGCAGCGCGTCGGCCGTGATGCCGAGGGCCTTCGCCGCCGGCGTCAGGACGTCGCTCGCGCCCCGGCCCCAGAAGGGCCCGCCGCCCCGGCCGCCGAATCCGAGGCCCGGCCCGGGATCGCCCTGGGCGGCGCGCTCCAGGATCGCGTCGGCCTGCTCCTGGGTGAGCCTGCCGTCCTCCACGGCCCGGTCCAGGCGCTCCTTGAGGACGTCCTGCATGGCCGCCGCCACCTGGTCGGCCGTGATGTCGGTGCCCGCGCGCTTGTTCAGCGCCGCGGCGAGGGCGGCGGCCTGCTCGGAGCTGCGCCCGTTGGTGGCCGCGTAGGTCGCGCCGCCGGCCACGAGCCCGGCGGCCGCGACCGCGGTCCCCGCGATCGCGATGGCTCGCCTGCGTCCCATGTCGCCCCCTCCGTCGGATTCCGGTCGTGCACCCGACGCCGACGGTAGGGGCCGATCCTGGGAGAAGGATCAGAGGATCATCAGAGCGCCCTCAGAGGGTCGTGACGAGGGCCTCGGCGATCGGCACGTCCCCTGCGTTGAAGGCGATCGTACGGCCCTCGGTCGCCGGCTCGTCGAGGCACGCCACGATCGCGGCGGCCACGTCGGCGCGCGGCACCGATGCGGACGTCGAGGCCCCCGCGTCGATGCGGCTGGTGGGCGGGTCGAGCGTCAGGTTGCTCGGGCCGAGCACGGTCCAGCGCAGGCCGCTCGCCCGCAGGTGCTCGTCGGCGGCCGCCTTCGCCTCGGCGTAGGGGAAGAAGGAGCTGTCGGGCGCGACCCCGTGGTCGGGACCGGCTCCGAAGTACGAGACCATCACGTACCGCGTCGCCCCGGCGCGGGCGGCGGCGTCGATCGTTCGGATCGCGGCGTCGCGGTCGACCGCGTAGGTGCGCGCCGGGTTCCCGCCGCCGGCGCCCGCCGACCACACCACGGCGTCGTGGCCCTCGATGAGCCGGGCGAGAGCGTCCCTGTCGAGCGCCTCCACGTCCGCCACGACGGGAGTGGCGCCCGTGGCGGCGACCTCCTGCGCGTGGGCCTCGTTGCGGATGACCGCCGTGACGCGGTCCCCGCGCGCCGTGAGCAGCGGCTCGAGCAGCAGGGCGACCCGGCCGTGGCCGCCGAAGACGATGATGCGGGGCATGCGCGTACCTCCCGGGGTGTCGCGCCCCACGCTACGCCGGGCCGGGGGCGCGCCGCCCCGCCATACGGGGCGGCGCGCGGGTCGGGTCAGTCCCCGGTCGGGTCGCGCCGCAGGCCGGGCGCGCCGAACGAGACCGCGTACCACAGCAGCACCATCGCCACCCAGTCCATCCAGATCAGGGCGAAGCCGCCGTAGTCGCCGTCGTAGGCCGGCTCGTGCAGCAGGCCGGTGCCGAGCCACCGCATGTAGACCGCGTAGGTCCCGAGGGCCAGGACGCCCACGAGCAGGGTGCGCACGATGCCGCGCACCCAGCCCCCGCCGGCCGGCGGGGCCCCCAGCACCAGCCCCCAGGTGAGGGCCCACAGCGAGATGCACACGCCGAGGTTGGCGGTCTCCCAGCCGAGGTCGAAGCCGGGGGCGGCGAGCACGGCGTCCGGGGTGATCGCCTCCACCACCTCGCGGAGCAGGAGGTAGAGGCCGGTGCCGAGGCCGAGGCACAGCGGCACGGAGAGGAGCACGGCCCACGGGCTGCGCATCGCCGACCACGGCCGGTTGTTCCACAGCATCGCGAACAGCAGCGCCACGACGATGCCGGAGTAGAGCCAGCCCACCGCGGTCCCCAGCCGGAACGGTCCCTGGGAGTCGCCGGCCGACAGCTCCGGGTGGATCAGGATGAAGAAGCCGGCCATGGTCATGAAGGCGCCCGCGAGGAACGCGGCGAGGCCCTGGCGGGGCTGGTCGAGGTCGGCGAAGGGGCGGTTGCCCCAGTGGGCGGTCACGGCGGTCCAGCAGTAGAAGCCGGGCAGCACGATCAGGGCGCAGGCGAGGAAGCCGGTCTCGCCGGCCAGGTCGGAGGCGAAGGTCGCGTCCCAGCGCCCGAGCGCGTACACGATGATCGCGACGATCGCGCACCCGAGCGCGATGTGGGTGGCCGCCGCCAGCAGGCCCGCGAGGGGCTGCCGCAGGCGGGTGAAGGGCCAGCCGCCGAAGTTGAAGGCGGCGATGATGAAGACGCCGATGACCCAGAACAGATAGGCGCCGGCGGGCTGTGGGTAGGCGCCCTCGACGAGCCCCCACTCGGGGTCGACGAGGATCCACCACAGCACCAGCGAGAGGGCCCAGACGCCGACGACGGCGGCGACGGGCCGGCCGAGGCGCGCGACGGCTCCGACCGTCGCCCTCGGCTCCGAGAGAGCCTCGGTTGTCATGGTACGTTCAACCTCCCGGGATGATCGGGGAGCCGGGCCCCGGAGGGCCGCAATCCACCCGGGGCCCGGCGTCGGTTTTGGAACCGCCTCCGCGTCGCGCGCGGCGGGGCGCGGATCAGGCCCTGACGGGCTCCGGCGACTCGACCGGCTCGGCCGTCGCGGTGACCTCGTAGCGCTTGATCACCTCGCCGTAGGGCAGCACGAAGTTGTAGCGGCCCCAGCTCGATGCGACCATCCGGCGCACCGGCAGGCGGTGCCACGGGTCGACCGCCGACGGGGAGTCGAAGGTGACGTTGCCGGGGCCGGAGAAGCCCTCGCCGCGGCCGTCGGACCCCATGATCAGCTCGAACTCGAGCGGCGTGCGCACCAGCTCGCACACCTCCGGCGGCGCGCCCTCCTCCGGGCTCGGGATCACCTTGAGGGTGACGAGCGGCGGGGTGACGATGTCCTCGGGGGCGAGGATGTCGCGGGGCCGCAGCACGCCGGTGGCGATGCGCTTGCCCTTCGGGCGCTCGGCGTAGGCCGAGATGATCTCGTGCTCCTTCACCCACTCCACCTCGCCGAACAGCTTGGGGAAGCCGTAGGGCTCGCGGCCGCCGATCAGGCCGACCTCGTTCGTGACGAGCAGGTTGGAGCAGTACGTGACGGGCTCGCCCTCCCACAGGCAGCTCACGCCGAGGATCGCCTCGGTGTACGCGCCGAGGGTGGAGAAGTGGAAGTTCGTGAAGATGAGCTGCGCGATGGCGGGCGAGTGGGCGATCACGAGGCCCTCGGGCACGATCGCCGCCGCCGCGTCGTCGTCCGTCTCGTACGCGAAGGCCATCATCTCGATGCCCCGGTAGTAGTACGGGGGTTTGTCGAACGGCGGGTCGGTCGGCGGCATCGAGAAGCCGAAGCGATCGGGGGTGAGACGGCCGGGTGTGCCGGGCATCGGGGTCCTCCTGCGGTTCGGGCGCGGGCCGGGCGCGCGCGCCGGGATGACGCGACGCTACGTCCGCCCGCGTTAACCCCCCGTCATCCCCGCAGTCGCGCCAGTAGCTCCCGCGTCTCGTCGGAGGGATCGAGGCCCACCTCGCGCAGGGCGGCGCGGCACTCCAGGTACACGGGAACCGCGGCCGGCGGCCCTTCGGCGGCCGCCCGGCAGCGCATCAGCAGGCGCCAGCCGTCCTCGCGATACGGGTCCTCGGCGGTCGCCGCCCGGGCCGTCCGCGTCGCCTCCGTCGCGCGGCCCGCCGCCAGCAGGTGGCGGGCCAGCTCGCGCCGGGCGTCGCTCACCGCCTCGGCCAGCGCGGCGCGGCGCAGTCGCACGGCGTCGCCGTCCACGCCCTCCAGATAGGGGCCGCGCTCGGCGAGCTCCAGGGCCGTCGCCAGGGTGTCGGCCCGGGCATCGCCCACCTGCCGCGCGGCGCGCGCCAGCAGGCCGTCGAGCACCTGATCGTCGGCGGCGACCGCCTCGGCGGGGAGCCAGGCGAGGCGGCCCTCCGTCGAGGCGAGCGCGACGCCCGGCGGCAGCGCGCGGCGCAGCCGGTGAACGAGCTGGCGCAGGTAGTTCGCGGCGTCGGCGCTCCCCTCGAAGAGATCCGCGGCGAGGGACACCCGAGATGCTCCGCGCGCGCCGGCGCGCGCGAGGGCGGCGGCCAGCTCGACGGCCTTCGCCGGCGACACGGGCAGCGGGCCGTCGGCGGTCTCGATGGCGGGAGGGCCCAGGGTGCGCACCCGCAGCAGGGCGCCCTCCGGCCCCGTCCGGTCGTCGCGCCCCTGCATCGCGCGCGCCAGCCGCCGCCACACCCGGTCGTCGGGTCCGGCCGCGTCGAGCCGGCGGGCCAGCACCTCGGGCGCGTCCTCGGCCAGCGAGCGCAGCAGCGGGCTGAGCGTGCCGGTGGCGAGCGCCGCCTCGTAGGCGGCGTCGGCCGCGGCGTCGTGGGCCTCCTCGTCGCCGCACCGCCATTCGGCCTCGGCGAGCAGCACGCACGCGGCGGGCAGCTCCAGGGTGCGCTCGGCGCGGCGCATACCGGCGACCGCGGCGCGCAGCAGCTCGCGGGCGCGCCCCGGGTCGCGACCGAGGCCGAGGAGGGCCCCAGCCAGCCAGGTGTCGCCCCATTCGCGAAAGCACGAGAGGCCGCGGGCCTGGCACCACCGGCGCACGTCGGTGAGCAGCTCGATCGCCTCCGGCAGCACGCCGTCGCGTACCAGCATCCGCCCCTCGATCGCCGCGAAGACCGCCCGGTCGGCCACCCGGTACCCGTGCTCGCGCGAGGTGCGGCGCGCCTCGCGGATGAGCCGCAGGCCCTCGGCGTGGTCGCCCTCGTCGAAGGCCAGCTCGGCCTCCACCTGGAGCCAGAACTCCACGAAGCGCGACGCCCGCACGCGCGGCGCGGCGGCGTCCAGCGCCGCGCGCCCCCCGGCCAGGTCTCCGCGGCATCGCAGCACGGCGATGCGGTAGATCTCCGCCAGCGTCGCGGTGACCGGGCCCCGCTCGGTGGCGGCCCACGACAGTCGCTCCACCTCGGCGAAGCGTCCTCGGTAGTAGAAGACCGACTGCAGGGCGATGTGCAGCGGATGCACCCGGTCGAGGTCCTCGGCCGGCCACTGCGGCGGCGGGTCGGCGCTCGTGCCGGTGCTCAGGATGTGGTGGATCACCCGCGCCCGCCGCGAGGAGCCCGGGTCGGGCGACAGCTCCAGCAACGCCGACCACTCGCCCGAGCCGTGGAGCGCCCACACCGCCCATGCCGCCACGTCGGGGGCCTCCTCCAGCAGGCGCGCGAACTCGCCGGAGGCGCGCATCGCCGGAACCAGGGTGGCGACCTCGTCCTGGCGGCGGCTCATCAGCAGCGAGCGGATCTGGGTGCGTCGCAGGCCGGGTCGGGCGGCGATGCGCTCCTCGCCGAGCGCCGCGCACCAGCCGAGGGTCTTGTCCCAGTCGCCGCGCCGCATCACGGCGCCCGCGGCCGCCTCCACCACCGCCTCGGCCTCGCCGAGCTCCCCCGCCGCGATCAGGTGGTCGGCCGCCTCCTCCTCGTCACCCTCCGCGCGCAGGATGCGAGCGTAGCGGGCGGTCAGGCGCGCCAGCTCCCCGGGCCGCTCGCGCCGCAGCCGCTCGACGAGGTACTCGCGAAAGCGCGGGTGGTAGCGCAGGCCCTCCGGCTCGACCGTGCCCGGCAAGTGCTGGCGGCGCATCCTCTCCAGGACGTCGTCGGCCGCGACGGCGCCGAGCAGCGCGGCGAGCCTGGGCGCGGTCACCATGTCGAGCAGCCCGCTCGCCACGACGGCGTCGCGCAGGTCGGCCGGGAGGGCGTCCACCACCTCCTGGCCGAGGTAGGCGAAGAAGGGGTCCTCGCCGGCGGGGAGCGCCTGCGCGGCGGTCGACGGCGAGCCGCGGAGCGCGTCGAAGACGATGCCCGCCGCCCAACCGCCGGACGACTCGGCCACCGCCCGCGCGTCGACGTCGAGTCCGTGGGCGCGCAACAGCGCCTCGACCTCGTCCACCCGGAAGGCCAGCTCCTCGTCGGACACCCCGGCGACGCGCCCGGCGAGGGCGTCGCGGCCGAAGTCGAGGCGGATCAGGCGCCGCGACACCAACACCACGAGCGCGCTGTCGGGCACCGCGTCGAGGAACGCCCGCAGGGCGCGCAGCACCGGCGCGTGGGCTTCGGCGTGGTGAAGGTCGTCGATGACGAGGGTGGCCCCCGCGGGAAGGCTCTCGCCGAGGATGGCGGCGCAGTCGGCGGGGGAGAGGCCGTCGTCGAGCAGGTCGCGCGCCCGCGCGCCCGCGCCCGGGTCGATCGCCTCCACGGCGGCGGCGAGATAGGTGAGGACCCGACCGGCGCCGTCGTCCTCCTCTCCCAGCGCGAGCCAGGCCGTGGGACCGGGTCGGGACGCCAGGAACTCCGCCGCCGCCGTGGTCTTGCCCGCCCCGGCGGCCGCCACGACCAGCAGGATGCGCCGGCCCCGACTCGCCTCCTCCATCGTCCGGCGCAGGCGCGGCCGCTCCACCGCGTCCGGCGGCAGGGCGGGCACCCGCGTCTTGGAGCGGATCAGCCCCCGGGGTCGGCCGGCTCCCGCGGCAGAGGGATCAGTGCCGTCCGGCACGGTCGATGGCCTCCCTCACGCTCGCGAGGATCGCCTCCTCCGAGGCGTCGCCCGGCACGCCGCGCCGCCCGTACTGCGATCCCCACAGCGCCAGCACCGATCCGGCCGCCTCGGCCAGCTCGCGCGCCCTGTGGTACCCGCCGTATTCGACGAAGCGCGCCTTCCGGCCGGTCTGCCAGCGCCAGATCGTGTCGCCGTCGGCCTCGTGGATGATCGCGTAGAGCTTCTCGGTCACCGGCCCCCCTCGTCGTCGGTACCGGCTCATCATGCCGTGTCGCGGTCTACGCTTGTGCCGTGGCCACGACGACGATCACGGTGCGGGACCGGGCGGGCGGCGAGCTGGCGCGGGTCACGGCGGCCGGCGCCGATGTCGCGATCGAGCCGCCCGGCGCCGAGGCCCACCCGTTCGTCGCGGCGGTCGTCGCCCAGCTGCGCGTCAGCGCGGCCCGTCCGCGGCCGCGTCCGTCGTGCGTGGCGGAGCCACCCCGCGCCGGCTGACGTGGCGGTCGTCGAGCCGGCGGCGCTGGCCGCGCTGTGCACCCGCATACCGGCGGGCCGCTGGACGAGCTACGGCGACCTGGCCGACGCCCTCGGCCTGCCGGGCCGCTCGCGGGCGGTCGCCCGGGTGCTGGCCGATCACCACGACGTGCCCAACGCCCACCGCGTGCTGCTGGCCAGCGGCCGCGTGTCGCCGGGGTGGGGCGTCGTCGGCGGCGGCCGGCCCGAGACCGCCCGCCGCCTGCTCGAGAGCGAGGGGGTGCGCTTCAGCCGCGCCGGGGTGGCCGACCCGGCGCGGCGCTGGCACCCCTCCTGAGCGGGGCTCTCGTCGACGGCGCCTACGCCCAGGCGCCGTCCGCCGCGGCCGACCGCGCGTAGTCGGCGAAGTCGCGCGGCGGCCGGCCGAGGGCACGCCGCACGCCGTCCTCCAGCCGCTCGTTGCGGCCGTCGAGCACCTCCGTGAACAGGTAGCGCACGAGCTCGACCTCGCCGTCCGGGGCGCCCGCGTCGGCCAGGCCCGCGGCGAGGTCGTCGATCGCGATGCGCGCGTAGGCGATCTCGCGGCCGGTGGCCCCGGCGATCTCGGCGGTCGCCTCGGCGAAGGTCATGAGGCGCGGGCCGGTGACCTCGTAGAGCTCGCCCGCGTGGCCGTCGCCGGTCAGCGCCGCCGCGGCGATGTCGGCGATGTCCTCGACGTCGATGAACGGCTCGCGCACATCGCCGACCGGGAGCGCCACGACCCCCTCGCGCACGGGCCCGGCGAGGAAGTTCTCGCTGAAGTTCTGGGCGAACCAGGCCGCGCGGATGATCGTGGCGCGCGGGGCGATGCCGCGCACGATGCGCTCGGCGCGCTCGGCGTCCGCCTCGCCGCGGCCCGACAGCAGCACCATCCGACCCACGCCGCGGGCCGCGGCCCGCTCGGCGAAGGCGCCCACCACCTCGGGAGCGCCGGGGACCGAGAGGTCGGGGTGGTAGCAGAGGTAGACGGCGCCGACGCCGTCGAGCACCGCATCCCAGGTGGCGGGGACCTCCCAGCGGAACGGCGGCGAGCCCTCCCGCGAGCCCGCCCTCACCGCGTGACCGGCGGCCTCGAGCCGCGCCGCGATGCGCCGCCCGGTGGTGCCCGTGCCGCCCGTGATCAGGATCGTGTCGCTCGATGCCGCGGTCATCCTCGTCCCTCCTCGCCGGTGTGTCGTCGAGATGATGAAACCCGGCTCAGGGCGACGATCCATGGTCGATCAGCGCAGAGTCATACGCGACCGTCTCATCCGGCGCTGGCGGCCAGGTAGCGTCGCGGGCTGACCCCGCGCACCCTCTTGAAGGCCGCGGACAGCGCGAAGGGGCTGCCGTATCCCACCTGCGCGGCCACCGAGCCGATCGTCGCGCCCGGCTCGCGCAGCAGGTCGGCCGCCAGGGCGATGCGCCACCCGGCGAGGAACGCCATCGGCGGCTCGCCCACCAGGTCGGTGAAGCGCCGCGAGAGGGTCGCGCGCGACGCGCCGGCCTCGCGGGCGAGCGAGTCGAGGGTCCACGGGTGGGCGGGTCGATGGTGGATCGCCCGCAGCGCCCGTCCCACCACCGGGTCGCCGTGGGCCCGGTACCAGCCGGGCGCCTGCGCCTCCGGCCGGGCGAACCAGGCCCGCAGCGCCGCGATCAGGATCAGGTCGAGCAGGCGGTCGAGCACGGCCTCCTGGCCGGGTGCGTCCCGCCCGATCTCCTCGCCGAGCAGGTCCACGAGGCCGCTCTGCCAGTCCCCCGGGCGCAGCGCCACGAGCGGGGGCAGGGAGCGCAGCAGGCGTCCGCTCACCTCCCCCTCCAGCAGGTAGGTGCCGATCAGCATCACGCTCGCGCCGTTCGGGCTGTTGCCCCAGGCCCGCACGCCCTGCGACATCTCCTCGGCGAGGTCGCGGCCGTCGCGGGTGCGGCAGCGCTGGTCGGGGTCGACGAACACCTGCGGCTCCCGGCCGGGCGCGTCCGCCATCGTGTACGGCTCCGGCCCGCGGATCACGAGCACGTCGCCGGCGCCCGCGCGCGTCGGCGGGGCGTCGTCCGGGATCATCCAGGTGTCGCCGCGCACGACGGCCACCAGGGTGAGGGGCGCCTCGTCCTCGATGCGCAGCGACCACGGCGGGTCGAGCGTCGTGCGGAGCAGGAACGCGCCCCGCGCGCGCGGTCCGTCGAGCAGCCCCGCCACGGCGTCCATGGCCGGATGGTAGCCGCGATACGCTCGCCGCCATGAGCCGTGCCGTCGAGGAGCAGAACCGCCGCCTGCTGCGCGCCCGCGACGCGATGGACCGCGCCTACGCGAGTCCGCTCGACATCCCGGCGCTGGCGCGCGTGGCGATGGTGTCCGAGGCGCACTTCATCCGCACCTTCCGGAACACCTTCGGCGAGACGCCGCACCGCTACCTGCAGCGCCGGCGCATCGAGCGGTCGATGTTCATGCTGCGCGAGAGCGACCGCAGCGTCACCGAGATCTGCATGGCGGTGGGCTTCACCAGCCTCGGCACCTTCAGCCGCACCTTCCGCGCGATCGTCGGCGAGTCGCCGTCGGCGTACCGCTCGCGCGGGGAGGCCGTCGGCTCCGACGCGCCCACCTGCTTCACGCGCGCCTGGACCCGACCGGTCAGTTTCGGATAAGCCGCGCCGGGCGCGCGCGGCTAGCCTCGCCGCATGATCACTTCACTCCACATCTCATCGGTCTACGTCCTCGACCAGGACCAGGCCCTCGACTTCTACGTCGACACGCTCGGCCTCGAGGTGAAGGCCGACCAGGACCTCGGCTTCATGCGCTGGCTCACGGTGGGGCCGGCGGGAGAGGATCGGCAGATCCTGCTGGAGCTGCCGGGGCCGCCGTCGATGGACCCGGCCACGGGCGAGCGGGTGCGCGAGCTCGTCGCGAAGGGCGCCGGCGGCGGCGGTCTCTTCTTCACCACCGACGACGCCCGGGCGACGTACGCCGAGCTCTCGGCGCGCGGCGTCGAGTTCACCGACGAGCCCACCGACCGCGGCTACGGCATCGACTTCGGCCTGCGCGACCCGTTCGGGAACTCCATCCGGGTGGCTCAGCTCGCGGCCGAAGGTCTTTCGGGGTGAGACGTGGTCGTCCGGCCGCGAAAGCCGAGCAGATCAAGGAGGCAGGGAGGGTGCGATACCCGCAGCGGTATCGCCCCGACCGACGACGCCGATGTGCGACGGTTTGCAGCGAGTCGGCGGCCGCGGACCGTCATCCTGAAGGACCTTCTCAGGAGGGCTCCTCGATCACCGACAGGATGTTGCCGGCGGGGTCCGTGAACCAGGCGATCGCGGGCCCCTCCGGCCCCCTGGCGATGCCCTTCTCGTCCTGCTCGAAGCCGGGGTAGCGCTCGAACGCGACGCCGCGCGCGGCCAGCTCGTCGACGGCCGCGTCGATGTCGGGCACCGGGAAGTTGAGGATCGTGAAGGTGGCCGGGGCGTGATCCGGCTTGGGGTAGACGAGCACCGTCGCTCCGCCGCCGAGGCGGAGCTCCAGGAGCCCCATGGGGCCGTCCTCGGCGCGCACTCCGAGGGTCTCGCCGTAGAAGCGCCTGGCGGCGGCGAGGTCGTCGACCGCGAAGCCGGAGAAGGCCGCTGTGTCCGCGAACATGGGTCCGCCTTTCGTTTTCGGGGTGTCGTCGTGTCGACGACGGGGCGGTGTGGAAGTCATCGCCCGGCGGCGCGACGCTCTAACCTGACGGCGATGCCCTCGTCCGCCGAGAGCGCCCTGGTCGATGCGGCGCGCAGCGGTGACGACCAGGCGTACCGCCGCCTGGTCGAGGCGCGCCGCCCCGAGCTGCACGCCCACTGCTACCGGATGCTGGGCTCGTACCAGGACGCCGAGGACGCGCTGCAGGAGGCCCTGCTGCGCGCGTGGCGGGGGCTGCCGCGCTTCGACGGGCGCAGCTCGTTCCGCACCTGGATCTATCGCATCGCGACGAACGCCTGCCTCGACGCGATCGGCCGCCGCGGCCGACGCGCCCTGCCCCTGCACGAGGTCCCGGCCGCCCGGGCCGCGGACGGCTTCCCCGAGCCGATGGCGGAGCAGGTCTGGGTGGAGCCCTATCCGGACGAGCGGATCGGGCTCGCCGACGGGGCGGCGGGCCCCGACGCCCGCTACGAGCAGCGCGAGGCGGTGGAGCTGGCCTTCGTGGCCGCCGTCCAGAACCTGCCGCCCCGCCAGCGGGCGGCGCTCGTGCTGCGCGACGTGCTCGGCTTCTCCGCGCAGGAGGCGGCCGGGATCCTGGAGACGAGCGTGGCGGCGCTCAACAGCGCGCTGCAGCGGGCCCGCGAGGGCGTGGAGGCGCGCGCCCCGCAGCGCACCCAGCAGCAGACGCTGCGCGCCCTGGGCGA
Organism: Thermoleophilia bacterium; assembly: GCA_050181915.1. Classification (GTDB taxonomy): domain Bacteria; phylum Actinomycetota; class Thermoleophilia; order Miltoncostaeales; family Miltoncostaeaceae; genus JBFXCS01. Next base: position 468,797 of record JBFXCS010000001.1, read on the forward strand.
CGCCGGGGTCCGCGAGCTGGTGCGCCGCTACACCGACGCGCTGGAGCGCGCCGACGTCGAGGCGGTGGTCGGCCTGTTGACCGAGGACGCGGCGTGGTCGATGCCGCCGCTCACCACCTGGTACGGCGGCCTCGACGCGATCCGCGGCTTCCTCGCCGAGCACGGCCTGAGCGTGCGCTGGCGCCACCGGCCCACCCGGGCGAACGGCCAGCTCGCCGTCGGCTGCTACGCATGGGACGAGAGCCGCGGCCTCTACGTCGCGTCGGTGCTCGACGTCCTCACCGTGCGCGGCGACCGCATCGCCGACGTCACCGGCTTCGCCACCGCCGACGTCTTCCGGCGCCTCGCCTTCGAGGGGCCGCCCTACGTGGCGTCGCCGGTCTTCCGCCGCTTCGGCCTGCCGGACGACCTGCCCGCCTGAGCGGTCCGGTCCAACCTGCACGCCGTTTCGGATGCTCTGGCGCCGAAGTGGCGCTACGATGCCGCCATGCCCAGCGTTCAGATCAAGAACGTTCCGGAGGACGTCCATCGCACGCTTCGTATCCGCGCGGCGCGCGCCGGCCAGTCGCTCCAGGAATACCTCCTCGCGCACCTCGTGGAGGAGGCGGCGCGGCCCACGCTCGACGAGGTCCTCGCGCGCGCGGGCGAGCGCGCTGGCGGTCGGCTGAGATTCGATGATGCCGTCACCGGGATTCGGGCCGACCGCGACCGGGGATGATCGTCGTGGACGCCTCGGTGCTCGCGCCCGCCCTCGCGGACGACGGCATCGACGGCGCGATTGCGAGGGAGCGGCTCCGCGGTGAGGAGATCGCGGCGCCGGAGCTCCTCGACCTGGAGGTCGCGTCGTCGTGGCGTCGAGCCGTGAGGCTGGGGCACCTCGATGCCCGCCGGGTTGCGCTCGCGCTCGGAGACCTGGCCGATCTCCCCGTCGCGAGGGCTCCGCACGGTCCGCTCCTCGCCCGCGTCTGGGAGCTGCGCGAGAACCTCACGGTCTACGACGCCGCCTACGTCGCGCTGGCCGACCTTCTCGGCGTCGCGCTGCTCACCGCCGACGGCCGCCTGGCCCGGGCGCCGGGCGTCCCCTGCCCGGTCGAGTTGCTGGGCGCGTGACGCAAGGCGATCTGAACGAGAAAACCCCGCCGGAGCGGGGCTTTCGTGGTGAGCTCCTCGGGCAGGACTCGAACCTGCAACCCTCCGGTTAACAGCCGGATGCTCTACCATTGAGCTACCGAGGATCGTTCGCCCAGGGACTTTAGCGGACGTCGCGGGCGCGTCCAGGCGGGGGTTCAGCCGGGCGGCGCCGTCAGGTGGTGCAGGCGGATGACGGGTCCCTGCTCGTCGGGGACGCCGGCGTAGCGCAGGTCCTCCTCGCGGTGGGTCCAGCGCGCGCCCAGCAGCGCCTCGATGAGCGTCTCGGCCTGGGGCCGGCGGGGATCGGCGATCACGCAGGTCGCCCCCGGGGCGAGGAGGCGGGGCAGCAGGGCGGCGAGGGCGACGCCGTTGCGGTCCTCGTAGAGCACGTCGGCGCCGATCACGAGGTCGAAGGGCGGCCGGTCGGTCAGGGAGGGCGGGGGATCGGCCCAGTCGGCGAGCACCGTCGCGAGGCGGGCGCCGTTCGCCGTGGCGTTCGCGCGGGTGAAGGCGAGGGCCGGCGCGTACCAGTCGGTCGCCACCACGTCGGCGCCGCCGAGCGCCGCGACGATCGACGGCACGCCCACCCCGCAGCCCAGCTCCAGCACCGTGCGCCCGGTGAGCGGCCGGGCGTCGAGCCACTCGGCCAGCACCAGGCCGCTCGGCCACAGCTCCGCCCAGTAGGGCAGGCGCTCGTCGCGGGCGTACTCGGCCTCGTCGATCAGCTCCTCGGCCGACCGCGGCCGCGACACCGTGAGGGTGCGACCGCCCACGGAGAGCGCGTCCGCGACGACGTGGAACTGGGAGAGGCTCGCGTCCATCCCTCAGAAACTAACCTCGACCGGCGAGGGTTGGCGCGGCGGGCCCTTTCGTCACATGGGTTACGCGCGTAGTGTCGCTGCTCATGGCGATGCGGCCGACGCACGACCACGATCCGGATCTTCCGCCCACGACGGACCTCCCGCTCTCGATCGCGATCGAGGAGATCCTGGAGCGGCGGCATCTCACGGTCTCGTCCCTCGGCAGCCTGCTGCGCGCCGAGGGCATCGCGATCAGCCGCACCCGCCTGCATCAGCTGTGCTCGGGCACGGGGGCGCCGCCGACGGCCGAGCAGCTCGAGCGGATCGCCAGCGTGCTGGGCGTCAGCCCCGGGTTCTTCGCCGAGTACCGGCTGTGGCGCGCCCGCGCGCTGCTCGACCCGGGGGTCGTCGGCTTCGAGCGCGCGATGGCCAACTTCGACCGCCTGAGGGGCCGCCGGGACATCCCCGCGCAGCGCCCGGAGGACCGAGGTGCCGGGTCGCGCTATCCTCCCGCGGTCAGGAGCCAGTCGAAGGAGCGTTGATGAGCGAGACGCAGGAGACCGCCACGGCGGTCGAGGAGTCGCCCGCGGCCGCCGAGGTCGAGGAGCCCGCTGCCGTGGCGGACGACGCCGACGCGGTCGCCGAGGCGCCCGACGAGGCCACCGAGGAGCCGCAGGACGAGCCCGAGGCCGAGGCCGAGCCGGAGCCGGCCGTCGAGGCCGAGCCCGTCGCGGCGGCGGCGCCCGCGCGCCAGGCGAACGTGTACCTGTGCGAGCGCGGCCACCGCACCGTGACGCTGTGGAGCCAGCCCACCAACTGCCACGCCAAGCCCACCCGCTCGGGTCCGGAGTGCGGCCGGCAGCTCTACCCGGTGGGCCAGCTGCCCGAGCAGGTCCAGAAGGCGCTGAACCCCCTCAAGGCCTCCAAGAAGGCCTCGAAGGGCTAGCGGCAGCGTTCTCGGAGGGGCGCGGGGGCCGGCGGGTCAGCCGGCCCCCGCCACCTCCACCATCCGCTCCATCTCGCGGAAGCCGGGCTCCCAGACGTCCGGCGAGGCCAGGTCCACGCCCAGCGCGCCGAGCAGCTCCGTCGGCGTCTGCGAGCCGCCGGCCGACAGGAACGCCACGTAGTCGTCGACGAAGGCGGCGCCCCGCTCGCGGTAGCGCGCGTACAGCGCCAGCGTCGCGAGGTGCGCGAACACGTAGGCGTAGGTGTAGAAGCGCGTCGAGATGAAGTGCGGGATGTACGACCAGCCCAGCCGGTAGCGCTCCGGCAGCGCGATCGTGTCGCCGTAGTACTTGGCGTTCTCCTCGAACCAGATGTCCGACAGCCGCCCGGCGGTGAGCGTGGAGCCCTCCGCCCGCAGCGCGTAGGCGCGCTGCTCGTAGCGGGTCAGCACCGTCTGGCGGAAGACCGTGGCGAACGATCCCTCCACCCGCTCCGAGACCAGCGACCGCCGCGTCTGGGGATCGGTCTCGACCTCCATCAGGTGGTCGAAGGTGAGCAGCTCGGCGAAGGTCGACGGCACCTCGGCGAGCGCCAGCCCGGTGCCCGCCGACAGCGCCGTCTGGGAGGCCGACGAGAGGGTGAAGTGCATGCCGTGGCCGAGCTCGTGGGCGAGCGTCATCACGTCGTCCATGCGGTCGGTGAAGTTCATCAGCACGTACGGCGAGGCGTCCTGCGCCACGGGGGCGCAGAAGGCGCCGCCCCGCTTGCCCGTCCGCGGCTCGGCGTCCACCCGGCGCTCGGCGAAGAAGCCGCCGGCGATGCCGGCGATGCGCGGCGAGAAGCGGCCGAACGACTCGTCGATGAGCCGCCGCGCCTCCGGGTAGTCGACGCCGCGCGCCTCGCCGATCGGCGCGTACTGGTCGTGCAGCTCCAGCCGGGGCAGTCCGAGGATTCCGGCCTTCACCCGGAACCAGCGGTGGGCGATGGCGTAGTTGGCCTCCACCGCGTCGAGCATCCGCTCCACCACGTCGCCCGGCAGCTCGTTGCGCAGGTGGGTGGCGTCCATCGGGCCGGCGTGGCCGCGCAGGGCGTCCATGGCCAGCCGGTCGGCGACGAGCGTGTCGTAGACGTGCGACAGCGTGTCGGCCTCGGGCGCGAGCGCGTCGTAGAGCGTCTCGAGGGCCCGCCGGCGCAGGTCCCGGTCCGGGTCGCGCACGTGGGCCAGCAGCCGGTCGATCGTGTGCGGCTCCTCGCCTTGGCCCGCGTCGAAGGGCGCCTCCAGGGTGGAGGTGATGCGCCCGAACAGCGTCTGCCACGCGCTCACCGCCGCCGGCCCGCGCTCGGAGAGCATGCGCTCCTCCGGCTCGGAGAGGGTGTGCGGGGCGAAGCGCCGCAGGGCGATCAGGTAGTGGCGGTCGGCCGCCACCTCGGGGGCCTCGTAGAGGGCCCGGGCGGCGTCCTCGTCGAGGGCGATCCACTCGAGGTCGAAGAAGCGCAGGGCGTTGCCCGCCTCCACCAGTCCGCGATCGATGGCGGCCGACAGGTCCTGGTTCTCCTGGTCGGTGACGTCGACCGACTCGCGCAGGTGGGCGTACGAGCTGACCCGCGAGAGCTCGTTGTCGATGACCGCGAGCTCGGCGAGCGCCTCGGCCAGGCCGGGCCCGTCGATGGCGGGCAGGGCGCCCCGGTAGCGCGCCTCGAAGGCGCGGGCCCGCTCGAGGCCCGCGGCGAGGCGCTCGCGGGCCGCGGCGGCGTCCGGGATGAGGGGGGAGAGGTCCCAGTGGATGCCCTCGGCGCGGGGTCCGGTGGGCACGGGAGCGGTGGAGGTCGTCATGCGGTCACGCTACCCGATCGGCCCGCCGGCACGCCGGGCCAGAAGGCGATCGACGGCGTCGTCGGGCAGCGCCGGCACGCCGGTGTCGCCGGGGGCGAGCGGGCCGCCGGGATCGTGGAAGTCGGAGCCCCCCGTGCGCACCAGGCCGTTGCGGTCGGCCAGCGTGGCGTAGGCCTCTCTCTGCTCGGCGGTGTGCTCCGGGCGGTGCACCTCGATGCCGGCGAGCCCCGCGGCCGCCAGGCGCCGCACCACGCCGCCGAGCCTCGACGCCGGCAGGCGCAGGGTGCCGGGGTGGGCGAGGGCGCACACGCCGCCGGACTCGCGCACCAGGGCGATCGCCCGCTCCGGCGCGAGCGCGTCGTGCGGCACCGCGGCCGGCAGGCCGTCGCCCAGGAAGCGGTCGAAGGCGTCCCGGCGGTCGGCGGCGTGGCCGGCGGCGACCAGCGCGTCGGCGAGGTGGGGCCGCCCGATGGGCCCGCGCGCGCGGGAGCGGACCAGGTCCATGTCGATGGGCGCCCCGAGGTCGGCGAGCCGCCGGGCGATGCGGCGGGCGCGCGCCTCCCGCCGCTCGCGCAGCTCCGCCAGGTGGTCGAGCAGGGGGCGCGGCGCCGCCTCGGCGAAGTAGCCGAGCAGGTGCATCGAGCCGCTCGGCGCGCGCGCCGACAGCTCCACGCCGGGCACGACCCGCACGCCCAGGGCCGCCCCGGCGGCCTGGGCCTCGGCCACGCCGTCCAGCGTGTCGTGGTCGGTGACGGCGAGCACCGTCACGCCGCGCGCCGCCGCCAGCTCCACCAGCGCGCGGGGCGCCAGCGAGCCGTCGGAAGCGAAGGTGTGCGAGTGGAGGTCGGTCCGGGACGTGCCCGCAGGCTACGGACCGCCCCGGACCGAAGACCCCGCTAGGCGGAGGCGGGGACCGCCGCGCCGATCAGGCCGCGGCCCTCGAGGGCGAGCAGCACCGCGCGGGCGCTCTCCTCGGGGCTCTCCTGCTCGGTGCGGATGTGCACCTCGGGGCTGGCGGGCGCCTCGTACGGGTCGTCCACTCCGGTGAAGCCCGTGATCTCGCCGGCGAAGGCCTTCGCGTACAGGCCCTTCACGTCGCGGTTCGCGCACTCCTGCACCGACGTGTCCACGAAGATCTCGACGAACGCGCCGTGCTCCTCGATCCACTTGCGCGCCGTGGCGCGCGTGTCGGCGTACGGGGAGATGGCCGACACCAGCGTCACCGCACCGGCGCGGGTGAGGCGGCTGGCGACCCAGCCGATGCGCTCGATGTTGGTGTCGCGGTCCTCCTTCGAGAACCCCAGGCCCTTCGAGAGGTGGGTGCGCACGACATCGCCGTCGAGGTAGTCGACGACGTGGCCGCGGGCCTCCAACTCGGGGCCGACGATCTCGGCGATGGTCGTCTTGCCCGAGCCGGACAGCCCGGTGAACCACAGCGTGAATCCGTTCCGGTCACTCACTCGCGAACGCCCTCCCTCGGGGCGGGCACGCCCCGTCGTCGTGTCTCTGGAACCCGGGAGTCGGGATGGACTAGCTTGGCAGGTGGAGCCCGCACTCGGTCTTGGACGAGTCCGCCCAGCGACCGGAGCGCGGATCGTCCCCGGGGCGCACCGCGCGGGTGCAGGGGACGCAGCCGATCGAAGGGTAGCCCTCGTCGTGGAGTCCGTTGTACGGGATGTCGTTGGCGTAGAGGTAGCCCACGACGTCCTCGTCGGACCAGTCGGCGAGCGGCTGCACCTTCATCAGGCCGCGCCGGGCGTCCAGCTCCACCTTGCCCGCGGAGGCCCGGGTGGGGCTCTGCGCGCGGCGGATGCCGGTGATCCAGGCGTCCATCCCGGCGATGGCGCGCTCCATCGGCTCGACCTTGCGCAGCGCGCAGCAGCGGTCGGGGTCGCGCGCCCACAGCGCGGGGCCCTCGCTCTCAGCCTGCTGCTCGACGGTCTGGAGCGGCTCGATGCGCTCCACCGTGATGCCGTAGCGCTCCACCAGGCGGTCGCGCGTGGCGTGGGTCTCGGGGAAGAGGAGGCCGGTGTCGAGCTCGACGATGCGCACCTCGGCGCCGATCCGCCACAGCATGTCGACCAGCACGGAGGACTGGCGCTGCCACGAGCAGGTGAGCACGATGGAGCCGGAGAAGCGGTCGACGGCCCAGCGGAGCACCTCTTCGGCAGAGTAGCTCTCGAGCTCGGCGGCGAGCTCCTGGACGTCTGAGCGCGAGGGCAGCACGGTGCTCATGGCGGCGGAGGCTACCAGAGGAAATGGTCTAAATGTCTACTGCAAATAGTAAAATAGGATTCGGAGGGGGTGCGGGTGCCGCGGATCCCGCGTAGGGACGGGGCGCAGGGCGATCTCGTGTACTCCAGCGAGCACGGCCGGACGGCGCGGCCCGCCCCCGCGGCCCGGCCGTCGCCGGCGGGCGACGGCGTGGTGCGCGTGAGCCGCACCAGCTCGGGCCGGCGCGGGAAGACCGTGACCCTGGTGACCGGCCTGCCGGCCGCCGATCTCGCCCCCGTGGCGAAGGAGCTGAAGCGCCTCTGCGGCTCCGGGGGCGCGGTCAAGGACGGCACGGTGGAGGTGCAGGGAGATCACCGGTCGAAGGTGATCGCGCACCTCTCGGGCCGGTACAGGGTGAAGGCCGCCGGCGGCTGATCGGGTTCGAGGCGCCGGGCCGGCGGGTACAGTCCCGGCAGGATGCTGGAGCTTCGCGACCTGACGAAGCGGTTCGGAGAGCGGGTCGCGCTCGACGGGCTGTCCCTCACGGTGCCCGCCGGCCAGGTGGTGGGGCTGCTGGGCCCGAACGGCTCGGGCAAGACGACGGCGATGCGGGTCGTGTTCGGCGTCATCGACGCCGACGAGGGCGCCGTCACCTACCGCGGCGCGCCGATCGACGCGGTGGTGCGCCGGCGCTTCGGCTACATGCCGGAGGAGCGCGGCCTGTACCCGGACATGCGGGTGCGCGACCAGCTCGTCTACCTCGCCCGGCTCGCCGGGCTGGAGAAGGCGGCCGCGGCGGAGCGCTCGACGGCGCTGCTGGAGCGCCTCGGGATCGCCGACCGCGCGGACGACCAGGTGCAGCGGCTCTCGCTGGGCAACCAGCAGCGCGTGCAGCTGGCCGCCGCGCTGGTGCACGACCCGGAGGCGCTGGTGCTCGACGAGCCCTTCTCGGGCCTCGACCCGGTGGCGGTGGCGAGCCTCTCCGAGATCATCCGCGAGGCCGCCGCGCGCGGCGCGCTGGTGCTGTTCTCCAGCCACCAGCTGGACCTGGTCGAGGACCTGTGCGACTCGGTGCGCGTGATCGACCACGGCCGCCTGCTGCTGGAGGGGCGGGTGAGCGAGCTGCAGGCCGCCAGCGGGCGCCGTGAGCTGCGCGTGCGGGTCGAGGGCGACGGGGACGGCCGCTGGGCCGAGGGGATGGCCGGCGTGCGCCTGGTGTCGCGGGACGCCAGCGGCGTGCGCCTGGCGCTCGGGGCCGGCGTCGACCCGCTCGCGGTGCTCGACGCCGCGCGCGCCCGGGGGACGGTCAGCGACTTCGGCCTGCAGGATCCGAGCCTCGCGGAGCTGTTCCTCGAGGCCGTGGAGCGGCGCGGATGATGATCCGTCGCCGTCAGATCGCGCTCGTCGCCGAGCGCGAGGTGCGCGAGCGGGTGCGCAGCAAGAGCTTCGCCTGGATCACCGGCATCCTGCTGGTCATCGCCCTCGCCGCCGTCATCCTGCCCGGCGTGCTCGACGACGACGGGCCCGACCGGTCGACGGTCGCGATCACCGACGGGTCGCCCCCGTCGCTGGCGCAGGCCCTGGTGGCCGCCGGCAGGGGCCAGGACCGGGAGATCGAGATCCGCACGCTCCCGGGCTCGGCCGCGGAGGCCCAGGCCCGGGACGGGCGGGTCGACGCGGCGATCGTCGGCACGGGCGAGACCGGCCCGGTGCGGGTCGCCGTGGAGAAGGAGCTGTCGGGGACCCTGCGCCTGGTGATCGCGCAGGCGGTGGCGGAGAGCCGCCTGCGCTCCTCGCTCGCCCGGGCGGGCGTGCCGCCCTCGCGCATCGACGAGGTCACCCGCGCCCCCGAGCTCGCGGTCGCCGAGCTCGGCGAGGGCGCCGACATCGAGGGGGGCGACATCGCCCTCGGCGTGATCCTGTCGGTCGTCCTCTACGTGGCGCTGCTGTTCGCGGGCCAGCTCGTGGCGAGCGGGGTGGGGGAGGAGAAGACCAGCCGCGTCTCCGAGGTGCTGCTCGCGACCCTGCGGCCCGCCGAGATCCTCCTGGGGAAGGTGATCGGCGTCGGCCTGGTGTGCCTCTTCCAGCTCGCCGTGGCGGCGGCGCCGGCCATCGTCGCCGGCCTGGCCACCGACGCGATCAACCTGCCGTCGGCCACCGCCCCCGCCGTCGCGTCGGCCGTGGTGTGGTTCGTGGCCGGGTACGCCCTCTACGCCGTCGCCTTCGGCGCGCTCGGCGCGCTGGTGGGGCGCCAGCAGGAGGTGGGGCAGGTCACCGCGCCCCTCACGATGCTGCTGCTGGCCGGCTACCTGATCGCGGCCTTCTCCCCGGCCAACCCGGATTCGACGCTGGTGACGGCCGCCTCGTTCATCCCGCCCTTCTCCCCGATGGTGATGCCGTTCCGCGTCGCCGCGGGCACGGTGAGCGCCTGGGAGTTCGTCGTGGCGCTGGTCCTCACGCTGGGGCTCGCCGTGCTGATCGTGATCGCCGGGGCCGGCATCTACCGGCGCAGCATCGTGCGCAGCGGCCCGCTGCTGAAGCTGAAGGACGTCCTGCGCGAGGGGCGCGGGAGGGCCTGAAGCCCGGAAGCGGGGGTCAGGCGCCCTGCACGGCGAGCTCGAGCCGGCGGCCGAAGGCCCTCTCGATCGACGGGGCCTCCTGGGCGGCCGACCAGAGCGCGACCTCGGGGTCGCCCTCGGCCCGCACCAGCAGGCGCAGCATGCCGTCCTCGGCGCCCGCCCGGATCTCGCGGACGCCGCCGGCCCGGCCGCGCTCGAGCTGCTCGGCGACGCGCAGGCAGGCGGCGAGCCGCGCCAGGCGCTTCTCGTCGCCCGGCTCCAGCACGCTCTCGAGGGGCGCGGTGCCGGGCAGCGCCTTGCGGTGGGAGCGCACCAGCAGGGCGATCATGGCCAGCTCGGCGTGGCGGAAGCCCGGCAGGCCGGCGTTCAGCACCAGGTAGAAGCCGTGCTTGTGGTGGTCGTTGTAGTCGACCATCACGCCGCAGTCGTGCAGCATCGCGGCGGCCCACAGCAGCTCGCGCTCGCGGCGGTCCAGCGGATGGAGCCCGAGGCGCGCCAGCTCGTCGTAGAGGCCCAGGGAGAGGCGGGCGACGTCGTCGCAGTGGCGGCGCTCGCAGCGGAAGATGTCCATCAGGTTGAGGACGCTCTGGCGGCGCACGTCCGGCACCAGCGGCGGCTCGCCGGTGCCGAGGAAGCGCTCGTAGAACACGCCCTCGCGCAGGCCCTGGGCGCAGATCTCGGCGGCCTCGGCGCCGGCCCGCTCCATGATCGTGGAGATCACCACGGCGCCCGCCAGGGTGATGTCGGCCCGGTCCTGCTTCAGCCCGGGCAGGCGGCTGCGCTCGGCGGCCGGGATGTCGGCCATCAGCTCGATCAGCTCCTCGATGCCGGCGCGCTCCAGGCGGTAGCCGTGCAGCTCGTCGAGGGCGTAGCGGGTGTGGCGCTGGTGCATCCGCGCCAGCGTGCGGATGGTGCCGCCGATGCCCACCATGCGCGTGCCAACCTCGCCCAGCCACGGCACGTCCTCCAGCTCCCGCTGCACGTGCTTGCGCAGGGCCTTGATGTCGCCGCGCGCGGCGCGGGGCCCGGCCAGGAAGCGCTCGGTCATCCGCACGGCGCCCAGCGGCCGCGACACCACCCGCTCCAGGCCGCGCCCCACCACCTGGGTCACCTGGATGCTGCCGCCGCCCAGGTCGAGCACGGCGCCGTCGCCGAGGGTGGTGCTGTTGACCGCGCCCAGGTAGCCGTACCAGGCCTCCTCCTCGGCCGACAGCACCCGCACGTCGAGGGTCCCGTCGGCCGAGAGGGCCGCCATCACCGCGTCGCGGTTCGCCGCGTCGCGGGCGGCGCTGGTGGTGACCGGGATGACCTCGTCCACCTCGGTCGCCGCGCAGAAGGCGGCGTAGAGGCGGACGGTGTGGCGGGCGCGCTCGATCGCGTCGGGGTGCAGGCCCTCCGCGCTCGCGCCGCCCGACAACCGCACCGGGTCGCGGATCTCGTCCACGAGCTGGAACGAGCCGCCCGGCCGGTAGCGGAAGACCACGAGCCGGAAGGTGTTCGATCCCATGTCGATCACCGCGAGCCGTCGCTCGTCGACGGGGGGCGGCGCTAACCTATCCACCATGTCGTCCACCCCCCTGAGGCCGCCCTCTCCCAGCGAGACCGGCGCCCAGGGCCTCTCGGCCACGCCGTTCGCCTGGCCGGGCGCCTTCGACTCGCCGGACACGGTCGAGCGCGTGTGGACCGATTTCGTGGCCCACCTCGAGGACCCCGACCAGCGCACGGCCCTGCGGCGGGCCCTCGCCTTCGCCCGCGCCCGCCACGGCGACCAGACCCGCCGCGGCAGCGACACCCCCTACTGGGTGCACCTGGTGCGGGTGGCGATGGAGCTCGCCGACTGGGGCGAGCGCTCGCCCGAGCTGCTGCAGGCGGCCCTGCTGCACGACACCGTGGAGGACACGCGCACGTCGGTCGGCGAGATCCGGGTGGGCTTCGGCTCCGAGGTCGCCGACCTGGTCGACTGGCTCACCGCCCCGGACCGCCACGAGGACCTGCGCGCCTACTACGAGCGCCTCGCCACCAAGGGGCCGCACCGCGCCCAGATCCTGAAGCTGGCCGACCGGGTGGACAACCTGCGCAGCATCCAGGCGCTCGTGATGCGCACCGGCGACCGCCATCGGCACTGGGCCGCGACCTACCTGCGGCGCACGGTGTGGCAGGTGCTGCCGCTCGCCGCGAAGGCGCCGTCGGTGGCCCGCGTGGCCCTGGTCACGGCGATGGCCGACCTCGCCCCGCTGGTGGGCGAGAACGACTTCACCGAGTCCTAACGGCCGCTCAACCCCCCTGTTACCGCCCGGGGATTGGATGGTCCCCATCACACGGCCATCCCACTGGGGAGACGACATGGGAACCATCCACAGCACCGAGACCGCCCGCATCGAGGCCCTCCTTGATCGCCTCGATCCGGAGTGCGGGAGGGTCTGCCAGGTCGAGGGGTGCGTACATGAGCACGTCCACGCCGGGGAGGGCGTACCGCTCGCCGCGTAGCGCGTCCTCCGCTTCCATCGACGGGGCGGCGATCCCGCCCGCCGGGTCACCGCCCCGTCGGCCCCCCTCACTGTTCCGGGGCGGGCGGCACGAGCAGCACCGGGCACGGCGCGTGATGCGCCAGGAAGCCGGCGAAGCTGCCGAGCAGGGCGCGCTCCAGCCGCCCGCGGTGGGTCGCCGCCACCATCAGGTCGCAGCCGCTCTCGCGGGCCCAGTCGCAGGCGGTGCTCGGCGGGTGCCCCTCCAGCAGCACGGGCTCGGCGCCCTCGATCGACCGCGCCACCTCCGCCAGCCACATCTGGGCGGCCTGGCGCTCGATCTCGGGGTCGTGGACGGGCGCCCCGCCCAGGCTCGCGGCCATCGACAGGAGGAAGGCGGGCGGGGCGATGACGTGGACCACGCGCAGGCGCCCCCCGGTGACGGCGCGCAGGTCGGCGGCCTCGTCCAGCGCGCGCCGCGCGGCGTCGGAGTCGTCGATGAAGCAGGCGATGTCCTTGATGCGCGGGGTCATCGGCTGATCTCCTCCCCGGATGGCCGGCCGTCCCGCACTCTAGTGCCACCGGTGCCGGCCTCGGCGCCCTCCCGGGGGATCTCCACCAGGTAGGGCGGGTCGTCGTCGGCGGCCAGCGCCAGGCGGCCCCGGACGAGGTCGGTGAGCGCCTCGCCGGCCAGCTCCCGGCGCCAGCCGGAGCCCAGCGGGTGCTCGTCCGGGTCGCCCTCGACCACGGCGGCGAGGAAGGCCGAGATCTCGTCGCGGGTGGCGAGCAGGGTGGGGGCCAGGTCGACCGCGGCGGCCCGCGCCGCCACCATCACGGCGCCCAGCGGCCCCAGCACCTCCAGCCGCTGCTGCATCTCGTGCGAGGGCGGCGGCGGCAGCGCGATCGGGTCGGCCTCCTCCCCCCGGCGCAGGGCGGCGAGCAGGCCGTCGAGGTCGGCCGGGCGCATCCGGTCGGGCAGCCCGCGCTCGGATCCGAGGGCGCGGCGGTCGGCGGGGCGCCGCCGGGCGATCTCGACGAGGGTGCGGTCCGGAACCACCCAGGCGGTGGGCTTGTCGCGGCGGCGGGCCTCGTTCTCGCGCCACTCCGCGACGGCGGCCAGCACCGCGCGGTCGCGCCCGCTGAGCCGCCCCTGCCCCTTCACCCGGCGCCACGATTGGGCCGGATCGGGCACCAGGCGCGCGCCGGGGCCGTAGCGGCGGGCGTGCTCCTCGCCCACCCAGTCCCAGCGGCCCAGGGCCCGGGCGCGGCGCTCCAGCTCGTCGGCCAGCGCCAGCAGGTCGGTGACGTCGCCGGCCGCGTAGGCGAGCTGGGCGCGCGACAGCGGCCGCCGGCTCCAGTCGGTGTAGCGCTCGCCCTTGTCGAGGTGCACGCCGAGCACCCGCTCCAGCAGGGCGGCGAGGCCCTGTCCGGCGCCCAGGCCCACGAACCCGGCGGTGACCTGGACGTCGTGGAAGTTGGCGGGCCGGGTGCCGTAGGCCATGCCGAGCAGCGCGAGGTCGGCGGACGGCGCGTGCATCACCACGGCGACGTCCGGATCGGACACCAGCTCGGCGATCGGCTCGAGCGGCGCGCCGTCGATGGGATCGACCAGGTGGACGCCCCTGGCGGTCGCCACCTGCGCCAGGCAGGCGAGCGGCGCGTAGGTGCGCTCCCACAGGAATTCGAGGTCGATGGCCGCCCGGCCCTCGGCGCGGGCCTCCTTCACGACGGCGTCGACCCCGGCGCGGTCGCGGATCGGCTCTTGGGGCGGCATCTCCCGGTACCCTAGTGGGTCGTGCAGGCGATCCAGGTGAGCAAGGCGTTCGGAGCGCGCGATGTCCTGACGGATGTCGGCTTCCGCATCGGCCCCGGGGATCGGCTGGCGGTGGTGGGGCGCAACGGGGAGGGCAAGACCACCCTGCTGCGCATCCTCGCCGGCCGGCTCGATCCGGACGCGGGCAGCGTCAGCCTGCCCCGGGGCGCCACCGTGGCCCTCCACGACCAGCGCCCGCCGCTCGACTCGGAGCTCACGCTGGAGCAGTACGTGGGGGAGGGGATGGAGGCCGCGCGCACCGCCGAGGCCGACCTGGCGGCCCTGGAGGCGCGCATGGCGGGCGGCGACGCCGGCCCGCAGGTGCTGGCGGCCTACGAGGACGCCCACGCGCGCCTGGAGCGCGCCGGCGGATACGCGTGGAGATCGTGGATGGAGCGCGTGCTGCGCGGCCTCGGCATCTCGGAGGACCAGCTGACCCGGCCGCTGCGCGGCTTCTCGGGCGGCGAGCTCACGCGCGCGTCGCTGGCCCGGTCGCTGGTCTCCCGGCCTGACGTGCTGCTGCTGGACGAGCCCACCAACCACCTCGACCTCGACGCCGTGGAGTGGCTGGAGCGCGCGATCGCCGAGCTGGGCGCCGCCGTGGTGCTGGTGTCCCACGACCGCTGGTTCCTCGAGTCGGTCGCGACCCAGGTGCTGGAGCTCGACCGCGGCACGTCGAAGCTCTGGCCGATGGGCTACTCGGCCTTCCGGCGCGAGCGGGCCCTGGCGATCGACCGCCAGGGGCAGGAGGCGGCGCGCCAGGCGGCCGAGATCGCCCGATTGGAGCGCTTCGTCACCCGCTGGCGCGCGGGCACCAAGGCGCGCCAGGCCCAGTCGCGGCAGAAGCGCCTGGACCGCATCGACCGCATCCCGCCGCCGACCCGGGCCCAGCACCTGGCGTTCGGGTTCCCGAAGGCCGAGCGCAGCGGCCGGGTGGTGATCGAGGTCGACGCCCTGGGGGTCGAGGTGCCCGGCCGGACGCTCCTGCACGACGTCGGCTTCACCCTGGAGCGCGGCCAGCGCCTGGCGATCGTGGGGCCGAACGGCACCGGCAAGACCACCCTGATCGAGACGCTCATCGGCCGTCGCCCGCCCGCCCGGGGCCGCATCAGCACGGGCCATCGCGTGGTGCCGGCCTACTTCTCCCAGCACGGCGAGGGGCTGCGCGACGATCGCACCGTGGTGGAGACCGTGCTCGCGACCAGCGACCTCACCCAGACGCAGGCGCGCACCCTGCTCGGCGGCTTCCTGTTCCGCGGCGAGGAGGCCGACGCGCGGGTGGAGCGCCTGTCGGGCGGCGAGCGGCGGCGCCTGGAGCTGGTCGCGCTGATCGCCCGCGGCGGCAACCTGCTGGTGCTGGACGAGCCCACCAACCACCTCGACGTGGAGAGCTGCGAGGCGCTCGAGGCGGCCCTCGAGGCCTTCGACGGCACCGTGCTGATGGTGAGCCACGACCGGGCCCTGGTCGACGCCATCGCCACCCACACGCTGGCCCTGGAGGACGGCCGCGCCGTGATGCGCGCCGGCGGCTACACCGATCTGATGGCGCTGCGCGAGCAGGCGGCGGCCCAGGCCACGCCCGGCCGCGCGTCGACGCACGAGGCGCCCCCCGCCGGGCGGCCCGCCCGGCGCCGCCGGCGGCTGAGCCGGGACGAGCCGCGCCGGGCCGGCAACGCGCCCGCCGCCGGGGCCATGCTCACCCGCGGCCGCGCCGCCAAGGAGGCGAAGCGCCTGGAGGGCGAGATCGCGCGGGTCGAGAAGAGCATCGCCCAGGTGGAGGAGGCGCTGGCCGATCCGGGCACGCTGGCCGACCGCGAGGCCGTCGCGACCCGGGGCGAGGAGCACCGCCGGCTGCAGGAGGAGCTGGTCTGGCTGATGCGCGAGTGGGAGCTGGCCGCGGAGGCCGCGGGCTGACCCACGACGGCGCCCGGGGGAGGCGTCGACCTCCCCCGGGCGCCGGGCGCGGCTACTGGATGCCGGCCGACGCGAGGAAGTCGGCGGCCACGTCCTCCGGATCCTCCTCGTCGAGCTGGGTCTTGGCGTTCAGGCCCGAGACCACCTCGTCCGTGAGGGCGGCGTCGATCTTGTCGAGCGTCTCGGCGAAGATCGGCGGCTGGGCGTCGAAGAAGGCCGTGTTGATCACGGGGAAGTTCTGGTACGAGAGCCCCTGGAAGACGCCCTTGTCGTCCTCCAGCACCACCAGGCCAAGGCTGGCGATCTGCGGGTCGGTCCCGAAGGCGTAGACGCAGTTCGCCTGGCCGTCCTCGATCGGCTTGTACCTCAGGCCGATGGCGACGGTCTTGATCTCCTTCGGGGTGAAGCCGTACTCCTTCTTCAGCAGCGGCAGGCCGTCGGCGCGGGTCAGATGCTCGGCGTTGGCCGAGTAGGTGATGTTCGCCGACTGCGCGCCGAGATCCGACAGGGTCGCGAGGCCGTACTGATCGGCCGCCTCCTTGGTGCAGGCGACGCGGTTGTCGTTCGAGTACGGCGACGGCGTCAGGGTGGTGAGGCCCTGCGCGGCGAAGGCGGTCTTGATCGCCTGGTAGAGGGCATCCGGCGCGGGCACGTCCGTCTTCTTGAGGAGCACGCCGTAGGCCGTGCCGGTGTACTCCGGGTAGAGGTCGATGTCGCCCTTCTTGATCGCCGGGAAGGCGATGTCGCTGCTCGCGAGGCTGGTGCGCTTCGCCTTGTACCCGATGGCCTCCAGGGCCTGGGCGTAGATGTCGGCGACCACCTCGCTCTCGGGGAACTGCTTGTCGGCGATGCGGACGACCGTGCCGTCCACTGTCGCGCCGGCCGTGGTGGGCGTCGACGAGCCGCCCGTGTCGTCATCGTCGTCGCCGCATCCGGCGGCCAGCATGGCGAGGGACAGGACCATCGCCGCGATGAGGCCGACTCCGATGAGCCTGACCCGTCGGTTCATGTGCGTCTCCCTTCGGTGATGGCGAGGGCGCGCGTGACGCGCAGCCCCCGTGGGGTCGCGAGCCGTTCCAGGCCGCCGAACAGGAGCTGGGCGGCGAGGGCGAGCAGGGCGACGGGGATGGCCCCGGCCAGGAGCACGTCGTCCTGGCCGTTGTTGAGGCCGGCGAGGATCACCTCGCCCAGGCCACGGGCTCCGACGAGGCCGGCGAGGGTCGCGGTGGCGACCACCTCGACCGCGGCGGTGCGGACCGCCGTCGCGATGAGGGGCGTGGCGTTGGGCAGCTCCACCCGGGCCAGCACCTGCCAGGGGCGGAAGCCCATGCCGCGCGCCGCCTCGATCACGCTGCGGTCGACCTCGTGCACGCCGGTGAAGGTGTTGAGCATGATCGGCGGCACCGCGAGGGCGTAGAGGCCGATCACGGCCGGCCAGAAGCCGATGGTGGAGAGCGTGAGGGCGATGCCCATGATCGCGAAGGTGGGCACCGCCCGGCCGACGTTGCCGATCGCGGAGACCACGAAGCCGGCGACCCGTCCGATCTTCGCCGTGATGATGCCGAGCACCACCCCGGTCGCCGTGGCGAGCGCGAGGGCCACGATGCTGAGCTTGACGTGCGTCCGGATCGCGCCGTCCACGAAATCGCGGTTCTCGCGGTAGAAGTCCCAGGTGTCGCCGAGCAGGCCCATGTCAGTCGGCCGCGTCGCGCGCGCGCGCCCAGGGCGTCACGGCGCGCTGGGCGAGCAGGACCAGGAAGTCGAGCACGATGGCCATCGCCGTCGCGATGACCGCGCCCACCACGATCGGCGTGAGGAAGTCGCGATTCATGCCGTCGGTGTAGATCAGCGTGCCGAGCCCCTCGAAGCCCACCAGCACGCCGATGGTGGCGATGCCCACCGTGGTCACCGTGATGATCCGGACGCCGGCGAAGATGGAGGGGAGCGCGAGCGGCAGCTCCACCCGGAGCAGCGTCTGCAGCCGGGTGAGGCCCATGCCGCGGGCCGCCTCGCGCACCGGGCCCGGCACCGCCCGCAGGCCGGCGACGGTGTTGCGCATCAGGATGAGCGGCGAGTAGAGCACCAGCCCGATG
The DNA here is from genome assembly GCA_050181915.1 of Thermoleophilia bacterium. Lineage (GTDB taxonomy): Bacteria > Actinomycetota > Thermoleophilia > Miltoncostaeales > Miltoncostaeaceae > JBFXCS01. The sequence goes on from JBFXCS010000001.1 coordinate 486,585, forward strand.
AGCACCGTGGTGCGGCCGATGCCGGTGCCTGGCACCAGGAACGCGAACAGCGCGAGGCTGGGGATCGTGTAGATCAGGGCGGCGATCGTCGTCGAGGCGGGGAAGAGGACGCGGCGGTTGCGCAGCAGCACCGCCAGCGGCACCCAGATCGCGATCGAGATCCCCACCGAGATCAGCACCAGCTTGAGGTGCTCGATCGAGAGGTGCTGGATGTCGTCGGAGTGGCGGTCGATCCAGTTCCAGTCGATGGTGGGCCGGTCCACGGCTAGCGCCCCGGGTCGCCGCGCCGGGCGAAGCTGGCGGCGATCTCGCCCGCCCCCACCAGGCCGGCGACGCCGCCGTCCTCGTCGACCACGGTCCCGTAGGCGGCGTTCGCCTCGAACACGGCCGACAGCGCGTCGCGCAGGGTGGAGACCTGGTCGACGATGGGCTCGGCGCCGCCCGGAGGCCGGACCGGCACCGCCGACGCGCCGTCCAGCCGGGCGGCGTCGAGCCAGTCGAGGGGCCGGCCGCGGTCGTCGATGACGAGCACCGCGCCGTCGATCGGGGCCAGCGCGCCCGAGGCGATGCGCTCGCGCACCGCCGAGACCGGCTCGCCGGCGCGCACCACGGGCGCGGCGACCAGGTCGATCTCCTCCACCCGGGTGAGCGAGAGGCTCTTGAGGGCCCGGTCCGAGCCGACGAAGTCGGCGACGAACTCGTCGGCGGGGGCGGCCAGCAGGTCGGCCGGCTGCGCGAACTGCACCAGCCGCCCGTCGCGCATCACGGCGATCCTGTCGGCCATCTTCACGGCCTCGTCGATGTCGTGGCTCACGAAGACCACCGTCTTGGGCTCGGCCCGGTGCAGGCGCAGGAAGTCGTTCTGGAGCCGCTCGCGGGTGATCGGGTCGACCGCCGAGAAGGGCTCGTCCATCAGCATCACCGGCGGATCGGCGGCCAGCGCCCGGGCCAGGCCCACCCGCTGCTGCTGGCCGCCCGAGAGCTGGGCGGGGTAGCGGCCGGAGTACTCGTCGGGGTCGAGGCCGATCAGATCGAGCAGCTCGCGCACCCGCGCCCGGGTGCGGTCCCGGTCCCATTTCAGGAGGCGCGGGACGGTGGCCACGTTCGACCCGATCGTCAGGTGGGGCATGAGGCCCACCTGCTGGATCACGTAGCCCACCTCGCGCCGCAGCTCGGCCGGATTGCGCCCGCGCACGTCGCGCCCGTCGATGAGGATCTCGCCCGAGGTGGGCTCGATGAGGCGGTTGACCATCTTCAGGGCGGTGGTCTTGCCGCACCCGGAGGGGCCGATGAGCACGCACACCTCGCCCGCCGGCACGGTGAGCGAGAGCCCGTCCACCGCGGGGCGCTCGGCTCCTCCGTAGCGCTTGGTGACCTCGCGCAGCTCGAGAACTCCCGCCGCGACAGCCTGCGACGCACCCCCGACCGGCGCCCCTGTGGGCTCCGTCATGCGGGCGAACCTATCCCAGCCCGTCCGCGGTCACACCGCGCCGCGGTGATCCGCGGCCGCCGGTGTGAGAAAAGTCACGAATACTTATAAGGAATCATCATGATCGCCATGAGCGACGCTCGCGGTCTCCTGGGCGATCGCGGCCGCCCCGATCATCCCGGCGAAGGCGGCGACGGCCGTGCCGGCGAGGGCGAGGCCGAGGCCGGTCCCGATGGTCGCGCCGACCAGGCCCGAGCTCGCGGCGATCGTGAAGCCGAAGGCGACGGCCGCCAGGGCGCCCGCGGAGGCGGCGAGCGCGGGGACGACGCGGGCGTCGCCCGAGCGGGCGAAGGAGAAGGTGAAGCCGGACGTCGCCATCAGCAGCAGCGCGAGCGGGAACAGCCAGCGACCGGCGAGGATCGCCCCGTCGAAGCCGCCGACGGCGTCGGTGAAGGGGCTGCGCGCGATCCACCCGAGCGGGCTGGCGATGGCGGCGATGGCGCCGCCGACGAGCCCCCCGACGGCCACGACCGCGGGATTGGCCGGCGAGAGCGCCGGCGCCGGCGCGTCGCGGCGGGGCGCGAGCGCCCAGATCGCGGCGGCCGCGACGCCCGCTCCGGAGAGCGCGAGCAGCGGGAGGCCGGCGCCCCGGTCGCCGCCGCCCAGGTTGATGACGCCCAGCAGGAAGGGCAGCCCCGCGAGGAAGCCGCCCGCGCAGGCCGTGAGCGCCGCCGCGACGCGCCGGTGGCGGGCGGCGCCGGGGTGCCGCAGGGTGAGCGCCCAGGCCCCGGCGGCGGCGAGGGCGAGGACGAGCGAGACGATCCCCTGCGCGCGCGGGCCGCCGGGCAGGTCCCACAGGTCGTGGACGTCGCCGGACGGCCCGGCCATCGGCATCCAGGCCGTGATGAAGGCGAGCGCCGCGCACGCCGCCGCGACGGTCGCGGCGCGGACCTCGCGGATCGTCGCGGGCGGCGCGGGCGGCCGCGGCGGGGCGGTGGGCGGCGCCGGCGACGGGGAGGAGGGCGGCGGCGGGGGCGGCGCGCCGGTGGCGCCGGGCGGCGGCGAGGCCGAGCCGTCGGCGGGGGTCGGCGCGGGCGGCGCGGGGCCCCAGCGGACCGTCAGCTCGGTGGCGCCGATCGCGACGCGGTCGCCCACCCGCAGCGGCGTGGGGCCCGCGATCGCCAGGCCGTTCACGCGGGTGCCGCCGTCGGCGCCCAGGTCCTCGACCACCAGCCGGTCGCGCTCGACGCGCAGCAGGGCGTGGCGCTCGGCCACCGATCGGTCGGTCAGCACCACGTCGGCCAGCAGATCACGTCCCACGACGGCGCCGGGACCGGGGAACCCGAAGCGGGCGCCCCGGTCCTGGCCGCCGGTCACCTCGATGGCATCGACCGGGATGGGATCTCCTCGGGGGTCGCTACTCCGTGGAGATGTTCGGGTCGGCCTGCTGCGTGACCGGGTTGATCGCGATGAAGTGCTGCTCGGGGTCGTCGATCAGGGGCTGGAGGCCGGCGGCGGTCTCGTCCTGGCCCGAGGAGGCAAGGGCCGCCTGGTAGGCGCCCAGCAGCTCCTGGATGGTCGCGATGTCGACCTCCTCCGGCGCGGCCAGCGAGACCTTGGCGGCCTTCGAGAGCCGGCGCCGGACGGCGGCCTCGTCGAGGTTCCAGTCCGCGTTCTGGCGCACGTACACCACGCCGCCGGTCATGCCGGAGCACAGCCACGGGCCCGGGTCGCCCAGCACCACGACGCGGCCGCCGGTCATGTACTCGAACGCGAAGCCCTTGCAGTTGGCGCGCGCCGCCAGGGTGCCGAGGCGGTCGTCGAGCGGCATCGTCGGCTCGCCGCCCAGCACCATGTCGGCCCCCGACAGGCGGATGCCCGCCCGGGCGTCCGCGTTGCCCTGCACCAGGAACAGGCCGCGCTGCGCCCCGTAGGCGAAGCTCTTGCCCACGTGGCCGCCGACCCAGTGCCCGTCGGCGTTCTGCGACTTCAGCACCTGGATCTCGCCGCCGAGGGCGCACTTGCCCACGCCGTCCTGGGCGCCGCCGAACACGCGCACCCGCACGCCCTCGAGCGTGAAGGCGGCGAGGCCCGAGCCGGCCGCGGCGCCCTTGGTGAAGGCCAGGTCCACGAGCGTGGCCGAATGGCCGTTGGGGCCGCCGGGGGCGCCGTCGCCGTTCGAGGGGGACGCGCCGTTGCCGTTGCCCGCCCGGTTGGTGGGCGACACGCCGCCGCCCTCGCCGTTGACCCAGGCGTTGTTCACGCCCGTCGTGGCCCGGGCGATGAGCCCGGCCAGGTCCGTGCCGAGGTTGCGGTCGGCGGCGGTGGTGCTCTCCTCCTCCACGGCGAGCGCGGCGCCGGTGGCGAGCCGCTCGGCCGCCACCTCCGGCGCCCGGTGCGGCGGCGGCGGGTGGAAGGGCCGGAAGAAGCGGGGCGCGCCGGCCGGGGCGGTGATGACGCGCTCGCGCACCGGGGTGAGCATCGAGGTCATGTCGAGGCGGTCGTGGTGCGAGACCTGCACCAGGCGGTCGGCCTGCCCGACGAGCTCCTGCACGTCGCGCACGCCCATCTGGCCGGCGAGCTCGCGCATCGCCTCGCCCATCTCCGTGAAGTAGCGCACCAGCGACTCGACGGCCGGCTCGAAGACCCGCGGGACGAATCGCTTGAGGCCGCGCTCGGTGGCCTCGTGCTCGTCTTCGATCTGGGTGGCGATGCCGACGTGGCAGGTGTCCAGCTGACAGCCGCGGCAGATGGTGCAGCCGATGGCCACCATCGACGCGGTGCCGAAGCCCAGCCGGTTGGCGCCCATGCAGATGAGCTTGATGCAGTCGGCCGCGCTGCGCAGTCCGCCGTCGGCCCAGATCTCCACCCGGTCGCGGATGCCGGCCTCGGTGAGCGCGTGGTGCGCCAGCACCGTGCCGATCTCGCACGGCAGGCCCGCGCGGCGGAGGGCGTGCTGGCGCGCGGCGCCGGTGCCCCCGTCGTAGCCGGACATCGTGATCACGTCCGCGCCCGCCTTGGCGATGCCGATGGCGATCGTGCCGATGCCCGGCACCACCGGCACCTTCACGATCACCTTGGCGTGCGGGTTCGCCGTCTTCAGCTCGTCGATGAGCTGGGCGAGGTCCTCGATGGAGTAGAGGTCGTGGTTGTTGGAGGGGCTGATCAGGTCGCTGCCGACCGCCGCGTTGCGGGCGCGGGCGATCGCCTGGGTCACCTTCGACCCCGGCAGGTGGCCGCCCTCGCCGGGCTTGGCGCCCTGGCCGATCTTGATCTCCACCCACTCCGACGAGTTGATGAGCAGCGACGACACGCCGAAGCGGCCGCTGGCCACCTGCTGGCCGCGGTGCTTCGGGTAGCGGCCGTACATGTCGGGGATCTCGCCGCCCTCGCCGTTCATCGAGAGCATGTCGGCGCGCATCGCGGCCTCCGCGTACGAGCGGAAGGCGGTCTCGTTCTGGCTGCCGAAGCTCATGGAGCTGATGATGAAGGGGAGGGTGTGCTCGCCGACGCGGGAGCTCACCTCGGCCGCGGGGATCCTCTCGGCCTCCGGGGCCAGCTGCGGCTGGAGGGAGTGGCGCAGGGCCACCGGCTGCTCGGTCTCGAGCTTGTCGAGCGTCTCCGCGAGCTCCTCGTAGCCGCGCTCCGAGTTGGCGACGCGCGCCAGCGCCTTCCACACCTTCGGGTACATGCGCGGCAGCTTCACCTTGGACGGGCTCTCCTCGCCGGCCCGGATCTGCCGGCCCTGCTCGGCCAGCGCGTCCAGGTCGTCGAGGCCCAGGCCCCGCCCCTCCGAGGCGCAGAAGCCCGGGATCTGGAGGATCTCCAGCACCTCCGGCGACACGCCGATCGCCGAGACCAGGCGGCCGTAGCCGCGCAGCTCGTGGATGCCCAGCGTGGAGAGCACCTTCTCCATGCCCTTCTGGAGGCTGTCGAGCACGTTGCCGGCCACGGCCACCGGCTCGGCGGCCCCGTCGAGCGCCTTCTCGAGCATGGCGTAGGGGCAGATGGCCTGGGCGCCGAAGCCCAGCGCCACCATCACGTCGTGCACGTTGCGCACGCCCGCCGCGCGGAGCACCAGGCTCACGTCGCGCCGCCGGGACGAGCCGTCCTCCTTGCGGGCCTCGCGCAGCGCCTGGTCTACCGCGGCGACCGCCAGGTGCGGGTCGCAGACGCGCTCGTCCGGGCCGGCCTCGACGTCGGACAGCACGATCAGCTCGGCGCCGCTCTCGACCGCCGCCACCGCCGCCGCGGCGAGGGTGGCCAGGTGCGCGCGCACCGTCTGGTCCTTGGGGAACTGCAGCGGCAGGCTGACGGCCCGCCAGTCCCACGCGGCGAGCACGTCCTCCATGCAGGCGACGCCCTTGCCGACGGCGACCCGGCGGGTGTCCGGCAGCGACAGCGCGTCGGCGCCGCGCCGCATGCCGCCCAGGATGATGGGCATGCGCAGCTCGCAGCGCTGCGGCGGCTCGGGCTCCACGCCCTCGATCGGGGGCCGCCGGCCCAGCACGACGCGGGTCGAGAAGTGCTCGACCTCGCGCTCGCGGTCGATCGCCGGGTTGGTGACCACCGCCACCGTCTCCTGGAGGTAGTCCGACAGCGGCATCGGCACCGGCGTGAAGGGGCCCAGCGGGCCGTCCCAGCCGAGCGAGCCGATCGGCTCCGCGCCGCGGTCGGCGTGGAACTGCAGCTGCTGCTTGTCGCTCTCGATCCAGCCGGCCGAGGCCAGCAGGGTCTCGAGGCCGAGCTCGGGCCCCTGGACGTCCTCGTCCGGGTACTCCTCCACGGCCACCGGCTCCAGGCCGCCCGCCAGGCGGGCGCGCGTCTCGGCGGTGGGCAGCGCGCCGCGGCCCTTGGCGCGGCGGTAGACCTCGAGCTGGACCTCCCAGTAGTCGAGCACGATCGGCGCGCCGTCGTCGCCCGTCAGCAGCGCGACCTTCTCGCCCGGCGCCAGCGGGGCGGGGTCGCGGCTGAGCTCGCCCACCGGAATGATCCCGGGCTCGGACGAGACGACGTAGATGTCGTCGGTCTCGATCCACCACAGCGGCCGCAGGCCCATCGCGTCGACCGCGAACACCATCTCGTCGGCCGCGCGGCAGGCCAGCCCCACCGGGCCCTGCGCGTACGGGCCGAGCGCCTCGCGGTAGTGGACGTACAGGTCCTGGAGCTTGGCCGGCAGGCGGTGCACCTCGCCGAGGATGGGCGGGAACGCGAACTCGACCGCCTCCAGCAGCGAGAGGCCCTTCTCGAAGATGAGGCCCTCCAGCAGCCGGTTGAGGTCCTGGCTGTCGGAGCCGTCGCGCGAGGTCGGCAGGCCGAGCTGCTCGCTCTGCTCGCGAAGCTGGGCGATCGTGTTGATCTCGCCGTTGTGCCCGAGGATCGAGAAGGGCTGCACCCGGCTGAAGGTGGGGTACGTGTTGGTGGAGTAGCGGTTGTGGGCGATGATCCGCGCCGCCGCGAAGTCGGGCTCGGCCATCTCGGGGTAGAAGCGCGGGATGACCTCGGGCTGGCCCTGCACCTTGTAGACGGCGTCGTTCGCCGAGAACGAGGCGACGTGGCAGTCGAGCTCGCGCTCGATCTGGACCATCGCGCGGTAGCAGGCCTTCGACGCCCCGGCGCCGGCCTCGCCCGCCAGGCAGGCGATCTGCCAGAACACCGGCGGCGTCTCGGCGGCGCGGGGGCCGAGGGCGCTGCGGTCGACCAGGCCCTCCCCGCTCCAGAGCACCTCGAAGCCGTGCTCGTCCAGCACCGCGATGATGCGCGGCACCTGGGCGGCGGCCTCGTCGGGCGCGTCGAAGAAGATGTGCGCGACGGTGAAGCGCGCGTCGTCGGCGGCCGCGGCGTCGAGGCCGGCGGACGCGAGGCGGCGGCGCCACTGGGGGCGCGGCAGGTCGACGAGCAGCCCGCTGCCGTCGCCCTCTCCGTCCACGCTCCCGGAGCGGTGGACCATCATCTGCAGGGATGTGAGCGCGATCTCCAGCATCCTGCGGCTGGGCCTGCCGTCGCGCGTGGCGAAGGCGGCGAGGGCGCAGGCGTCGTGCTCCTTCAGCTCCGGGAGTCCCCTCGGGGGGATGGCGGCGAAGGGCGGCGGCGGCAGGTTCGTCATGCACGGGCCTCTCGGTCGGGGGTCCGCATGCTAACGCCGACCCGCTCCCGGGGCCGACGCGAACCCCCAGTAAAGCCGCCGCGACATACATCGTCAACGGGTGGGAGCACGGGCGCGCTACGATCCCAGCGCGATGGCGGGACCACAGGAGACCACGGCCACCGAGACCCCGCACTGCTACCGCCATCCCGGCCGTGAGACGCTGCTGTCGTGCTCCCAGTGCGAGCGCCCGATCTGCACGTCGTGCATGACCCAGGCGGCGGTGGGGGTCAGATGCCCCGAGTGCGCCGGCGGCCGCAGGGGCGGCGCGTCCGGCTCGCGCGCGCCGCGCGTGAGGGCCGGCTCGGCGACGGCGTACGCGACGATCGCGCTGGTCGCGATCAACGTGATCGTCTACCTGGCCGAGATGGCGCAGGGGGTCGGCGTGCGCGGCGTCGGCGGCTCGGAGCTGGTGAGCGACGGGGCCCTCTACGGGCCCGCCGTCGCTGACGGCGAGTGGTGGCGCCTGGTCACCGGCGGCTTCCTCCACGCCAGCATCATCCACGTCGGCTTCAACATGTACCTGCTCTGGATCCTGGGGGAGGCGCTGGAGCGCTACGCCGGGACGGCCCGCTTCGTCGCGATCTACGCCTGCGGCCTGCTGTGGGGCGCCGCCGGGGCGCTGGTGGCCGAGCCGGACGCCCTCACCGTTGGCGCATCGGGCGCCGTCTTCGGCCTGATGGCCGCGATGTACCTGCTCGAGCGCCAGCGCGGCATCGCCCTGCTCGGATCGAGCGTCGGCATGCTGCTGCTGCTGAACCTGGCGATCACCTTCTTCATCCCGGGCATCTCGATCGGCGGCCACATCGGCGGGATCATCGGCGGCGCGGGCGCGGCGTTCGTGCTGTCCGGCTTCGGCAAGGGGCACCTGGCCTACGGCCGCCTCGGCGCGCAGGGCTGGGGCGCGGTGGCGGCGTTCGCCGTCGTCGCGGTGGCCGTCGCCCTCATCGTCGCCTGAGAAGCTGAGGTACCGGCGGGTGTGAGCGAGGCGACGAACCCCGCCCCCGCCCGGCGCCTGGCCTACATGCCGGGCGTCGACGGGCTGCGGGCGATCGCCGTCGCGGCGGTCATCGCCTACCACCTGGGCGCGTCGTGGCTGCCCGGCGGCTACCTGGGCGTCGACGTCTTCCTCGTCATCAGCGGCTACCTGATCACGTCGCTGCTGCTGGGCGAGCACCGGGCGACCGGGCGCATCGACCTGGCGCGCTTCTGGCTGCGCCGCGCGCGCCGCCTGCTGCCGGCGCTGCTGCTGATGATGGCGGTGGTGCTGGCGGCGATGGCGATCCTGCACCCCGGCGAGGTGGGCCGCCTGCGCGGCCAGGCCGTCGCGGCGCTGCTCTACGTCGTGAACTGGCACTTCATCTACGCCGACGTGCCGTACTTCGAGCAGTTCGGCCGGCCGTCGGCCTTCCTGCACCTGTGGTCGCTGGCGATCGAGGAGCAGTTCTACCTGGTGTGGCCGCCGCTGCTGGCGCTCGGCCTGGTGGTGCTGCGCCTGCGCCGCGGCGTGCTGCTCGGGGCGGTGGTGGTGCCGGCGGCGGCCGGGTCGACGATCCTGGCCTGGGCGCTCTGGCACCCCTTCACCGATCCGTCGCGCATCTACTACGGCACCGACACCCGGGCCGTCGCCCTGCTGGTGGGGGTCGCGCTGGCGCTGCTGCCGGACCTGGCGCGCCGCGGGGCGGCGCTGCGCGGCCCGCGGCGCCTGGGCTGGCAGGCGCTGGGCCTGGCCGCGGCCGGCGGCGTCGCCTATGCGATGGCGACCCTCGGCGATCTGGACGAGCACCTCTACCGGGGCGGATTCCTGGTCGTGGCCCTGGTCACGGCGGCGCTGATCGCGGTCGCGGCGGACGCGACCTCGGCGACGGGGCGCCTGCTGGGCACGCGGCCGATGGTGTGGCTGGGGCTGCGCAGCTACGCCGTCTACCTGTGGCACTGGCCGGTGATCGTGCTCACCCGGCCGGACGCGGACATCCCCCTCGACGGGGCGCCCCTGGTGCTGCTGAGGCTCGCCCTCACGGTCGGTGCGGCGGCGCTGAGCTACCGGTACGTCGAGGTGCCCTTCCGCCGCCACGGCATGGCCGGCGTCCGGGCGGCCCTCGGCCGCATCGAGAGGCGGGCGGGGCGCCCCGCCCGCCTGGCGACGCTCTCGTCGGCCGGCGCCCTGGTGGCGGCGCTGGTCGTGGCGGTGACCTTCCTGCCGGTGAGCGCCGCCCGGGCTCCCGGGCTGACCGGCGCGGCCGCGGCCGCGCCCGGCGCGGGCCCGGCACCGACCGCGGGCCCGGCGCCGCTGCTGTTCGTGGGCGACTCGGTGATGCTCGGCGCGTCGGACGCCCTGCAGCGGGCCTTCGGGGAGCGCGCTGTGGTCGACGCCCGGGTGGGGCGCCGCTTCCCCGAGGGGGCGGCGCTGGTGCTGGGCCATCTGCGCACCCTGCCGCCGGACACGGTCGTCCTGATCCACCTGGGCAACAACTACTTCGTCGACCCCGCCGACATCGAGGCGCTGTTGGGGAAGCTCGGCGATCGCCGGGTGTTCCTGTTCACGGTCAGGGTGCCGCTGCCGTGGCAGGATTCGGTGAACCGCGCGGTGCTCGCCGCCGCGGCCCGTCACCCCAACGTGCGGGTCGTAGACTGGCAGCGGGTCTCGGGCGGGCCGGGCCTCCTCGTCGATGGGGCGCACATGACCGAGCGGGGCATGGACGTCTACACGGGTGCGATCGAGGCGGCGCTGCGGGCCGACGGGTCCGCCCCCGGCGACACCACGGCATCAGCACGCGAGGAGGATCGATGACGGTGAAGCGACTCGGCGGCATCCTCGCCGTCGCCCTCGCGCTGGGCGCCTCGGCCGGCATCGCCCAGGCGGCGATCGTTCCGGGCAAGAGCGTGGCCGGCGTCAAGCTGGGCGACACCCAGGCCAGGGTGAAGGCCGTGCTGGGCGCGCCGGAGAAGGGCAGCAACGCCCTGAGCTACCGCTACATCCGCAGCCGCGGCCTGGGCGTCTACTTCATCGCCGGCAAGGCCTTCGAGATCACCGTCGTGCGGGGGTCGCAGGCGACCGCGTCGCACATCAAGGTGGGCTCCACCCTCGACGCGGTGAAGCGCGCCTACCCGAAGGCGAAGTGCCGCGCCGCGGTGGTGGGCACCAACGCCTTCGACTGCGCCCTGCCGGCCCGCTTCGGCGGACGCGCCACCGAGACCGTGTTCACGGTGCGCTCGGGCAGGGTGAAGAACATCGCGGTGCACTTCGCCTAGGCGGTTTCTCCGCGGGACGCTCTGCCTGGCGCTGCTGGCGCTGGCGGCCGCGTGGGCCGCGGCGGCGCCCGCCGCCGCCGCGCCGCGGGTCACCGTGTTCGGCGACTCGGTGCAGGCGTCGTTCGGCTTCGCCCCCCGGGCGGTGCGCGAGCTGGGCCGCGGCCTCGATCTGCGGATGCAGGCGCGCACCTGCCGGCGCCTGGTCGCGCCGGGGTGCCTGGGCGGCACCCCGCCCCCGGTGCTCGCCGACGCCCGCGCCCTCGGCGCGGAGCTCGGCGACGTTGTGGTGGTCAACGTCGGCTACAACGACGACGCGTCCCGCTACGACATCCCCGCCGTGATGAGCGCCTTCCGGGCGGCGGGCGTGCGCGCCGTCGTGTGGGTGACGCTGCGCGACCTGCGCGGCCGCTACACGGCCACCAACGCCCTCATCCGGGCGGCGCAGCGACGGGCGGCGCGCGGCGGCCGGGGCCCGGTGGTGCGCATCGCCGACTGGAACGCCTACAGCGCCGGCCGGTCGTCGTGGTTCGCGTCGGACGGCCTGCACCTGAACGCCGGCGGCGCGCTCGGCCTCGCCGGCCTGCTGCGGCGCGAGGTGCTGGGCGCCCTGGCGGACATCGGCATCGCCGTGCCGGCGCCCGCCGTGTCGGTCACCGCCACGGGCGTCCCCCTGGGGCGGCGTGCCACCGCCCTGGCCGGCGACGGCGCGCTGCTGTGGACGACCGCCGCCGGCCGCCTGGTCGCGCGCGACGGCGCGACCGGCCGGGCGCTGCCGCGCCCCGCGGCGCTGAGGCCCGGGGAGGAGCTGGTCTCGGACGGCCGTCAGGCCTGGCTGCGCGACGCCGCCGCCGGGACGATCGCGCGCGCCGCGCGCGGAGCCGCCCTGCGGTCGCCGCTGGTGGGCGGGCTGGGCGACGGCGCCCTGATCGCCCGCGCGGGCGCCCGGCTGTGGGTGGCCGCGCCCTGCGATGCCGCCGCCTGCCCGGGCGGGCAGGCGCTGTGGGCGGTCCTGCCGTCGTCGGGCGAGCGCCACGCCGCGCCGCCCGGCCCCGGCCGGGTGCGGGCGGTCGCCGCCGCCGGCGCCGGCCTGTGGCTGCTGGCGGCCGACCCGGTCGGCGCCGTGCGCCTGGAGCGGCGCGACGCCCGGACGGGCGAGCTCCGCTCGGCGACCGACCTGCCCGCCGACGCGGCGGCCGGTCAGATCGCCCCCGGCGCCCGCGGCGCATGGGTCCGCACCTCCGGCGGGCGGGTCCTCGCCGTCGCGGGCGGCGGTGCGGCCCGCGCGGTGAGGGGCGGGGTGCTGGCGATCGCCGCCGCGGACGGCCGGCTGTGGGCGGTGCTGCGCGACCGCCACACGGTGGTGGTCATCGACCGGCGCACCGGGCGCGCCCGCGCCCGGGCGGTGTCGCCGGTGCGGCTCTCCGACCGCATGACCTTCACCCGCACGAACCTGTGGGTGCTGTCGGCGTCCGGCCGGCAGGCCGTCCGCATCCGCCGCTTCTAGCCTCGGCGCCACCCGGGATGCGGCGCTACCGGGTCAGGCGGCCGGCCTCCTCGATCAGGGCGGCCACCAGCCGGATCGACGCCTCCACGTCGTCGGGGTGCACCACCTCGACGCTCGAGTGGACGTAGCGGCTGGGGATCGAGACGCACCCCGCGACGGCGCCGTCGCCCGAGAGCTGGAGGCTCTGGGTGTCGGTGCCGCCCCGGTTGGCCACGTGGAACTGGTGGGGGATGCCCCGCTCGACGGCGAGGGCCGTGAGCAGCTCGACCAGGGCCGGCGAGCCGATCGCGCTGGCGTCCATGATGCGGATCGCGGCGCCCTCACCCAGCCGGGTGGTGGGGCCGGCGGCGGGGGCTCCGGGGCCGTCGGCGGCGGGGCAGGTGTCGATGGCGAGCGCCACCTCCGGGCGCACCCGGGCGGTGGTGACGCGGGAGCCGCGCAGGCCCACCTCCTCCTGCACCGTCGCCGCCGCGACCACCTCGCCGGACGAGGAGCCGGCGGCGCGCAGCGCCTCCAGCATCACGAACACGCCCACGCGGTCGTCGAGGCTCTTGCAGGTGATGAGATCGCCCACCCGGCGCAGGGCGCGGATGCGCGTGATCACGTCGCCCGGCCGCACCAGCTCGCGCACGCGATCGCCGGGCAGCCCCACGTCGACCGCCAGGTCGTCCAGCTTCAGCCGCTTGCCGCGGTCGGCCGGGTCGATGAGGTGCACCGGGGTGGAGCCGACCACGCCCTCGAGGTCCTCGCGCCCCTGCACCAGCACCCGCTGGCCCACCAGCGTGCCCGGGTCCCAGCCGCCCAGGTTGGTGAAGCGGATGAAGCCGCGCTCCTCGACGTGGGTGACCATCAGGCCGATCTCGTCGATGTGCGCGGCCAGCAGCAGCCGGGGCGAGCCGGACCCGCGCCGGCCGATGAGCCCGCCCAGGGGATCGCGCTCCACCGCGTCGCACAGCTCGCGCAGCCGCGGCTCGACGATCGCCGCCACCCGCTCCTCGCGCCCCGAGGGTCCGTGCGCCTCGGCGAGGGCGGTGAGCAGGTCGAGGTCCACGGCGCCGGAGACTACGCCAGGTGCGCGGCGGAGAGCCCGGCGATCAGCGCCCGCAGGCCGGCCTCGAAGAGCTCGTCCACGGGGCCGCGGTGCACCGCGCGCACCAGCTCGCTCACCAGGGGCCATTCGCGCCGCAGCCGCGCCAGCTCCTGCTCGGTCATCGGGTGGGTGCGGGTGACCGTGACCACGTCGAGCATGCCGTCCGCCAGCACGTGGCGCACCACGATGCGCAGCGCCGCGATCGCCTGCTCCTCGGTGAAGCCGTCGTCGACCAGCCGGCGCAGCACCGGCTCGTACGCCCCGGCGAAGGCGGCGTAGGCGCGGTCGGCGTCCGCCGCGAAGAGGGGCAGGGCCCGCGGATGGCGGCGGCACACCCGGCGGAAGGCCCGCGCCGAGCCGGCGAGGGCGTCCTCCCATCCGCCGGCCCGGGGCTGCTGCGTCTGGGCCGCGGCCAGCTCGGCCAGGATCAGCTCGCGGACCCCCTCGATCACCGCCTCCTTGTTGGGGAGATGGCGGTAGATCGACATCGCCTCCACGCCGAGGCGCGCCCCCAGCCGGCGCATGGTGAGCTCCCCCAGGCCGCCCTCGTCGATCAGGTCGAGGGCGGCGCGGAGGATCCGCTCGGAGCTGAGGGGCGCGCGGACGGCGTTCGGCACGGGTTCCGCTACGAGGCGCGCCGCGGGGGCCGGCCGTCGTCGCCGGCCAGCTCCGGGTGCCAGCGCTCGAAGTGGCTGTGGTGCTGGTCGGTCAGGGCGCCCGGCGGGTAGTACTCGGCGTAGAAGTCCGGGTCGACGTGCTGCGCCTGCGCGGTGAGGCGCTGGTACATCGGGTCGAGGTAGGCCGGGAAGCGGCCGTAGGTCTCGTACACGTACGCGCAGTAGTCCTTGACGATCTGGATCGTCTCGTCGTCGGGCCGCGCGATCTGCTGCACGACCCGGTCGGGCTCCTTGTAGGCCTTCGGCTTGTCCGGCTCGTACTGCGACCACTTCTTCTCGAGGAAGGCGTCGACCGCCTCGCCCATGTCGGCGTGGTAGGGCGGGGTGAAGGCCTCGAACACGCCGTCGCGGCCCACCGGCACGCTGGGGCCGCTCTTGGCCTCGGCGAAGCGGAAGCCGAGGCCGGGGACGTCCATGCCGCCCAGGGCGTAGCGCGCGATGTAGCCGGTGTAGGTCCAGCCGCCGAGGCCCATCGCCTGCATCGCCAGGTTGGCGTTCTGGCACATGAAGGCCTGCTCCACGACCTGCATCGACAGCACGCGCTGCTCCAGCTCGACGATGCCCATGCGGCGGTTCGCGTCCAGGCGCCCGCCGTCGATCCAGCGCTCCAGGCCGCACGGCGCGTAGCCGTTGGTCTCGTCCACGAGCGTGAAGCGGTACTCGGGGGAGAAGTAGATGAACAGGAGGTTGATGTACTCCAGCGTCATGTTCGACACCGGCAGGAAGAGCGTGGTGCCGGGCATGTTCGCGTTCCAGTGGTTGAAGACGAACAGCCCCGGCAGGCCGGTCGGCATCTGGGCGCGCTCGGGCGAGAGCTGCACCTTGGCCCGGCTCACCAGCCCCTGGATCCAGTCGACCTGGTACTCCAGCGGCCTGCCCGAGAGGGTGGCGATCTCGCCCTCCTCCGGCATCAGGCCCCACATGTCCATGAAGTAGGTGCCCGAGTCGTTGGTGAAGAAGAGCTCGGTGCCGTGGTTCGAGCACGAGCTGGGCCAGGTGCGAGCGGTCCACTGCACCAGCGCGTCGGCGCCCATCGAGGGGTCGATGTCACCCAGGTTGAGCCCGTTGAGCCCGGTCGCCGCCACGAGCAGCAGCGCCTCCTCCAGGTCCCCGAGCGGCACCGGCTCGTAGGGGCTGGCGTAGGAGAGGGTGCCCGGCATCTCCATGCCGAGACCCATCCGGCGGCTCTTCCGGTCGAAGACCGACTGGAAGAAGGGGTACTCGAGGGCGTCGGCCAGGCCCGCCGGGAGCGCGGCGAGCGGCTGGGATGGATCGGCAGGTGGGTTCATCGGCGTCTCGGCCTCTCGGGATCGGGTGGGTGACCGGGCTCCGAGCTTACGCTTGTAAGCGCGTGCTTACAAATGTAAGCTGGCGCCGCCCGGAGATCGACGACGAGGTGCCGACCGTGAGCGAGCAGTACGAGGACATCCTTTACGAGGTGGGCGACGGCAGGGCGACGATCACCATCAACCGTCCCGACCGCCTGAACGCCTTCCGGGTGCAGACGGTCCGGGAGCTGGCCGAGGCCTTCGAGGCGGCCGCAGACGACGAGTCGGTCGGGGTGATCGTGTTCACCGGCGCCGGCGAGCGCGCCTTCTGCGTCGGCGGCGACGTCCGCGACCCCACCCGCGGGACGGTCGAGAAGAGGGCCCTGCACCACATCCACGATCGGCTGGGCAACGCGATCCGCAACAACGGCAAGCCGATCATCGTGAAGGTCCGCGGCTACTGCATCGGCGGCGGGAACGAGCTGAACGTCCTCTGCGACCTCACCATCTCGGGGGAGTCCGGCCGCTTCGGCCAGGCCGGCCCCAAGATCGGGAGCGCCCCGCTGTGGTGGGGCTGCCAGCTGCTGCCGGCCGTGGTGGGGGAGAAGAAGGCCCGCGAGATCCTCTACCTCACCCGCCAGTACACCGCCCAGGAGGCCCTCCAGATGGGGCTGATCAACGCGGTGGTGCCCGACGACGAGCTCGACGCCGAGGTCGACCGGTGGTGCACCGAGATCCTGCGCCGCAGCCCCCAGGGCCTGCGCCTGGCCAAGATCGCGATGAACGCCCAGACCGACCAGCTCTACGGCGCCGTCCAGCACGGCCTCGAGCTGGTGGCGCTCAACCACGTCTACGGCCCGGAGCCGGCCGAGGGCATCTCGAGCTTCCAGGAGAAGCGGCCCGCCGACTGGCGCAAGTTCCGCGACGGCCAGGGGCCCGAGCCGAAGTAGCCCTTCCGCGGCGCCCGGGGTCGCTCCCGGGCGCCGCGGCCGTCGGGGGCCGGCAGCCCGTTGCGGATTGCGGATGCTTGCTCTGGAGGACGTTTCGAAGGCCTGCGGTCGACTGTCATGCTGGCCCTGTGCACCAGGACACCCCCGCAGAGGACGGCTCGCCGTCGTTCGCAGAGCCGATTCAGCTCGTTGGCGGCATAAATTTCACAACGTGGCCTGACCTCAAATGGAGCCGAGGGAACTCTCACGTCTCCCTCCTACAGTCGAAGTTCGCCGAGTGGCAGGCGAGCGCGCCGGTCTCAATAGATGCTGTGTTGCGTGAGGACCGTTTGGGGATCGACCTTGTGGCTCGGGTCCCTAAGGGGATACCCAAGCATGAGTGGTCGCTCGACCTTGGCGATGCACTCCACAATCTCCGAAGTGCGTTCGATGCTGTGGCCTGGGGCATGGCCCATTTCAACGGTGCGAGCCCACCCGATCCAAGTCGGTCTACTTCCCGATCTGCGTCGAAGAGAAGCAATGGGAGAAGGCGCTCAACGACTGGGTGCGCGAGATCCATCCAGAGTTTCGAAAGCGGCTTTACATCATGCAGCCGTTTACTTACGTGCCCGCCGGGGGCGTGTCGGTCCTATCCATGCTCCACGACCTCGACATTCAGGACAAGCACCGCGATATCTTGACAGTCTCGGCCGATGTGCACGGGATCAATCTCGGCGGATCGTTCAAGTACGAGGATCACAATACTCGGGCGATCCCCCGCGTGGACATGTACTCAGACGTCAAGTTCGGGGACGGTGTGGTACTCGGTACGATTCACGCCGGAGCGCCGATCTGTATGGTCGGCGAGATGTTCCTTCGTCCAGCCATGAAGGTGCAACTCACTTACCGTGATACTGTTTACGACGTGGCGTCGATGCTCCAGCAGTTCATTACCGAGACTCGACGATACCTCGATATCCTGCTGTCGGGTCTGGCTTCACATGACGAACCGAATGGGGCTGAGTGGTTGCCGATGGACGTGGGATCGTCCCCGACATAGTCCTGGTAACGATGACTTCGAGGTCGACTTCTTGCGTCAGCTCGCCGCTACGTTCTGAGCTGTTCTGGATCGTCACTGATGTTCCGCCGGCGGAATGAATGGCTGCCTCGTGCTCGACGAATCCACCAGCCACCTCGACATCGAGGCTTCGAGCGCGCGTGACCGAGGGCGGCCCGTCAGGGACCGAGGTCGGCGGCGCGCCGCTCGCCGGCCCGCCAGCGCGCGTCGATCTCGGCATCGATCGACCGGATCCTCGCCTCGATGTCGGCGCAGTCGGCGGCGAGCGCCCGCAGGCTGACGTCGTGGCCCATCTCCAGCGCCGCGCCCGCGGCGGCGGTCGCCCGGATGAGGGCGTCGCGGGCGTCCTGTCGCAGGGCCTCCCAGGCCAGCAGCTCCCGCGCCGCAGCGGCCAGGCCGGGCTCGGCGGGGCCGAGGCCGGCGAGGAAGGCCGGAGCCGCGTCGCCCAGGTCGGCGGCCGGCTCCGCCGCGACGGCGCGGGCCCAGCGGCGCTCGGCGGCGGGGACGCCCGCGCGCAGGGCGGCGATCGCCCGCCAGGTGGAGCGTCCGAAGCCCGGCAGGCGCACCCGCCCGGGCCCGTCCGGGACGAGCTCGCCGGCGAGGATCAGATCGTCGAGGGCGCGCTCGGCCTCCGCCAGGCGGCGTGCCCGGCCGGCGCGGGCGCCGCCGCCCGGATCGGGGCCGTCGGCCGGGTGCTCCCGCAGGCGGTCGGCCGCCGCCATGTCGAGCGCCCGCCGAACGGCGGGGTCGGCCTCCATCCGGGAGGCCAGCGCGTCCCGCGCGAGCCCCTCGTCGGGCGTCCCGGACGCGGCCAGCCGCCCCGTCTCGCGCCGGGCGGCAGCGAGAGCCGGGGCGGCGGCCGGGTGCGTCATGCGATCGACAGCACCAGCTTGCCGAAGTGCGCGCCCTCCTCCTCGCGCGCGTGCGCCGCGGCGACCTCGGCCAGCGGCCGGACGCTGTCGATCACGGGCGCCCAGTCCTGGTGCCGGACGGCGGCGAGCAGGCCGGCGAAGTCGCGCGCGCTGCCCATCGTGGTGCCGAGCAGCGACACCTGCCCGGTCGTGACGGGGCGGACCGTGAGCTGCGGCGTCGCGCCGCCGGTGCCGCCGAACACCACGACCCGGCCGCCGGGGCGGACGCTGGCGATGCTCTGCGCCCAGGTCGACCCCACCGAGTCGACCACCACGTCCACCCCGCCGCCGCTGAGCTCCCTGACGGCGGCCGGCCACTGCTCGTCGGCGGCGTAGTTCACGCCGCCGTCCGCGCCGAGCTCGGCGGCGCGGGCGAGCTTCTCGTCGGAGGAGGAGGTCACGATCACCCGGGCGCCGGCGGCGCGGGCGATGCGCAGCGCGATGGTGGCGACGCCGCCGCCGATGCCGAGGATCAGCACGGTCTCGCCGGAGCGCAGCCCCGCCCGGCTCACCAGGGCCCGGTAGGCCGTGAGGCCCGCGAGCGGCAGGGCCGCCGACTCCTCCCACGACAGCCGCCTCGGCCGGGGGAAGACGTTCTCGGCCGGGACCTTCACCAGCTCGGCGTAGGTGCCGTCGTCCGGCCCGCCCAGGATGCGGAAGCCCGGCGCCGGCGCGGCCTCGCCGCCGCCCCATCCGAGCGACGGGAAGACGACCACCTCGTCGCCCTCGGCGACGCCGGACGCGCCGGCGCCCAGCGAGCGGACGACGCCCGCCCCGTCGGAGCCCGGGATCACGGGCAGCGGGCTCGGCGCGATGCCCTTCCGCAGGAAGACGTCGCGGCGGTTGAGGGCGGCGGCGCGCAGCGCGACGACCACCTCGCCCGGGCCGGGCACCGGGTCCGGCGCCTCCGAGAGGGAGAGGACCTCGGGGCCACCGGTCTCGCGCAGTACGACGGCGTTCACGTGTTCACCTCGTGTCATGTGGTGGAGGGGCCAGCCTACGTATCGGCGGCGCGTCGACGGCCGGTCGCGGGCCGCCCGCCTCCCAGGCCGCGAAGGAGGCGGCGAGGGAGGGGTGGGCGGCGCGGCAGGCCGCCAGGTCGAGGCCGAGCGCGGCGGGCGGGGCGTCGCCGATGCGGCTCCACGCGCGCTCCAGCAGCACCCGCGCCCCGTGCGGGTTGCCGCGCCGGTGGTGCTCGAAGGCGACCGCCCACTGGATGAGCCCCTGCAGGAACTGCATCCGGGGATCGGGGGAGCGGCGCCACGCCGCCTCGAGGGCCTCGTGGGCGTCGAAGAAGCGGCCGGCGGCGTACAGGCCCAGGAACTCGTCCATCTGCTCGGGCGGGTCGCCCACGGTCCGGCTACCGCGTCGCGGGGCGGGTGGCCTCCAGCAGCGGGTACGGGTCGACCCGGGCGCCGCCCTTGACGAGGGCGATGCGCAGCGTGCCGGAGTCGGTGCCGAGGGGCTGACCGGCGGCGACCGTCGCGCCGTCGACCACGCCGGGGGCGTACGAGGAGAGCGGGCCGTAGCCGATGCGGTCGCCGGACGGGGTCTCGATCCAGAAAGCGAGGCCCTCCTCCTGGGCGGCGGCGTCGACCGAGCGCAGCGTGCCGGCGGCGGCGGCCACGGCGTGGGCGCCGGGGGTCGAGGCGATGGTCACCGCGCACTGGCGGCGGCTGTCCTGACCGCACTCGACCGCGCCGGGCTCGAGGAAGGAGTCGCCGTACACGGCGGGAGCGCCGACCGGCAGCGCGAGCGGGAAGACAAAGCCGTCGACCGTGGCGGCGCCCTCGGCCGCCTGCCCGCCCCAGGCGGTGACGACGGGCTGGGCCGACGCCGCCGGGGCATCGGGCCGATCCGCCTCGGGGACGGCCGTCGCCGTGCCGCCGGCGCAGCCGGGCGCCGGGTCCTGAGCGCTCGCCAGCACCTCGCGGGAGGGGTCGCCGCCGAGCGCCGCGTAGTAGGTGCCCACGCCCGCGGTCCAGTTCGCGTTCAGGCCGCCCGGGTCGTTGGCCGCCCCCAGCGGCGCCCACTTCGATCCGATGGAGGCGAGCGTCGTGCGGCCCTCGCCGAGGTAGCCCGACCCGAGGGTCGACGCGGCCCGCTCGATCGCGGCCCGCTCGGTGGCGAACGACCAGCCGGGCCCGAGCCCGAACGGGTTCTTGATCACCTGGGAGGGGAGGTAGGTCTCGAGCATCGTCTCGTGGGCGGCGATCGCGACCAGCGCGCGCGGGTCGAGGCCCACCTCCTGCGACGCCCGCACGAAGGTGGCGCCCTCGCCCGCCAGCGGGCTGCCCGCGCGGGTGAGCATCGCGTCGATGCCGGCGGCGTCGGATGGAGCGATGCACACCATGCTGGCGGAGATGCCGCGCAGCGGGGCGGCGGACGCGGCCGCCGGCAGCGAGGCGGCCAGAGCGACGGCGGTGCCCGCCAGAGCGGCGGCGAGATGACGACGACCCATCGCGCGGCAGTGTAGGACAGGACGCCGACGTACGGGTGACGGGCAGGTTTCACTACGCTGCCGCACATGGCTCCCCCGGCCGACGACGCGCGCCGCCGGCGCGTCGGCATCGCCCTCGCGGCGGTCGCGCTCGCGCTCTTCGCGATCGAGCTCGTCGCGCTCGCGCTGGGCCGGCTCGAGATCGCGGGCGTCGTGTTCGTGGTCTTCATCGGCGGCTGGTTCGCCCTGCGGTCGTACATCCGCCGCACCGGCCGGGAGTGACCGCTCCGAGCCGTCGGAGGATCACGGCCGGACCCTCGGCGGGCGAACACTCGACGGACGGGGAGCAGACGAACCGCAACCCCTGACATAGCGTCACGCGCCGTGACGCTGCTGGCCGACCGCGCGCTGCCGGACATCGAGATCCTCCCCGTCGACGGGGATGAGGCGCCGCGGGTCGCCGCCCTTCCGCCGCCGTTCTGGGCGGTCGCCCGGGAGCCGGACATCGTGCCGCTGGAGGCCGGC
This sequence comes from Thermoleophilia bacterium, assembly GCA_050181915.1. GTDB lineage: Bacteria > Actinomycetota > Thermoleophilia > Miltoncostaeales > Miltoncostaeaceae > JBFXCS01. The sequence goes on from JBFXCS010000001.1 coordinate 507,833, forward strand.
GGGGACGCCGCGCCCCGGGTCGTCCGCGCGCCGCCGGCGCGCCGGCCCGATCCGCCCGCGCGCCGCCCGGCCCCGTCCGGCCGCCGCCCGATCGCCGCGCCGCCGGCGCGCGCCGGCGGGCCGCGCACCACGCCCCTGGCGCCCTGGCGCCGGCAGGGCGCGCTGCCCGCGCCGCCCCGCTCGGCCGAGGCGCCGCCGGCGCCGCGTCCGGCCCCCGTCCCCGCGCCACCCGCCGTCCGCCCGGCGCCCACCGTCCGCCCGGCGTCCGCGCGTCCCGCAACGCCGCCGGCGCGCCTCCCGGCCCCGCCCGCCCGCCCGGCTCCGCCGGCCGCGGCGGCGGCGACCGGCCCGGCTCCTCTCGACGTGCCGGCCTGGGTGCGCACGCGGGCCGCACCGCCCGCCGCCGCACCGCCCGCCGCCGATCCCCCGCCGGCGCCGCCTCGGGCGCCCGACCGTCCCGCCGCGGCCCGCGGCCGGCGCCCGGACCCGGCGACCCGCGGGCGCCGCATCCGCCGCCGCGCCGTGCCGCTGGTCGCGCTCCTCGCCTGCTCCGCGGCGCTCCTCACCGCGGTGGGGGCCGGCGTCGGCGACATGCGGGACGGCTCCGCGACGCCGGTCGGCGCGGTCGCCGACGCCGCGCCGGCGGCCCGGCCGGCGCCCACGCCGGCGGCGCTGCGCGAGATCCCCCCGGCCTACCTCGCCCTGTACGTGCGCTTCGCCGCCGAGGAGGACATCGACTGGCGGCTGCTGGCGGCGATCGGCGGTCAGGAGTCGGACCACGGCCGCAACCCCTGGGCGGACCGGGTGAACCACGCCGGCTGCGTCGGGCCCATGCAGCTGGGCGTGGGCGGGCGCTGCGGCGACTTCGTCGGCGCCTGGGGCGTGGACGGCGACGGCGACGGGCGCATCGACCCGCTCGACCCGGCCGACGCGATCGCCACGGCGGCGCGCGGCCTGCGCGAGGCCAAGGGCGCCCCGCCCCCCGGCGGCAGCCGGGCGGCGAACCGCCAGGCGGCGTGCGGGTACTACGGCGCCTGCTCCGACGCCCACGCCCGGTACGCGGACGACGTCATGAGGCGCGCCGAGCGCTACGGGTTCCCGCGGGGTGCCTAAGAAGGTCTTTCGGGGTGAGACGTGGTCGTCCGGCCGTGAAAACCGAGCAGATCAAGGAGGCAGGGAGGGTGCGATACCCGCAGCGGTATCGCCCCGACCGACGACGCCGATGTGCGACGGTTTGCAGCGAGCCGGCGGCCGCGGACCGTCATCCTGAAAGACCTTCTGAACGCCAGTCGCGTCCGGCCCCGCCGCGTCCGTGCGGCGGGGCCGGGCCACCCGGGACCAGAGCGCTCAGTAGGGAACGGCGACCTCGTGCGAGGGGGCGCCGTTCTGCTCGCCCTCCGCGGCGGCCGGCGCCGGGACGGCGGCCGGGCCGGAGCCCGTGCCCCAGGTCTGGACGCCCAGCTTCCAGAAGCCGCGCACGTTGTTGAGGCGCGTGTCGCGGCCGGTGTCCACCGGCAGCACCCGGCCGCTCAGCAGCGGGGTGAGGTAGGGCGCGAGCACCGAGCCGCCGCCGCCGGTGATGACGATGCTGTCCATGTCCCACTCGTCGGCCCACAGGCGGTTGGCCTCCGAGGCCAGGTCGGTGGCGAGCTGGGTGAGGACGTGGTCGATGAGCCGCGACAGGTCGAAGCTGTTGCCGCGCACCTTGATCTTGCCCTGCTCCATCGCCTCGTAGAGGCGGTACACCTCGACGCTGACGCCGCTCTTCTCGCGCACCTTGGCGGCAATCTGGGCGAAGGCCCGGCCGATGCCGTTGTCGGTGCTCTGGCTGGCCCGCTCGAGGAAGACGCCGCGATCCGAGACCGTGAAGTCCGACGTCTGGAAGCCGACGTCCACCACGCCGACCTTCTCCTGCAGCAGGCTGCGGTCGCTGTAGTCGCCCGCCTCGTTCAGCAGCGCGTCGTACATCGAGCCGAAGGGCTGGGGGATGACGCGCACGTCGGTGATCTCCACCACGGTGCGCCGGCGCGAGCCGTCCGGCCCGATCGCGACGAACGAGTGCCGGCCGGTGAGCAGGCGGCCCAGCTCGTCGCCCTTGTCGGCGAAGCGCGAGATCGGCAGCCCGGTGACGAGCTTGACCGGCTCGTCGGCGATGCCGAGCGCCGAGGCGGCGCCGAGGGCGAGGACCCGCGCCGAGTCGGTGAGGAAGCGCTCCTGGTCGAGCGTGAACGAACGCAGCGCGCTCTGGCGCTCCGCGAGGTCGCCCACGAACACGCCCCGGTCCTCGAACTCGAGGTGGATGTGGTCGCCCGTGGGAGCGAGGGTGGGCGGCGGGGAGGCGAAGTGTCCGTCGGTCGCCTCGCCGATGAGGGATTTGATGACGAGCGAGCGCTCGCCGTCCGTGGCCTTGGTGAAACCGAAGCCGAGGTCGATGCCGAGGATCTGCAACGTGTGGCCTCCTATGCCATGACGCTGAACCGGTCCGGGGCGCGAGCCTATGAGCGGCGTCGGTGGGGGAGCCTCCCCCAAAGGCCGAGAGGGGTCACTGACCATAGGTGGAGCATTGGTGTCGAAAACTCCAAAAACAGCCATAGTGGTTAGAAGGCTGTTACGGCGGCGGGCGGGTCAGGCGGGCAGCACCGCGCTGATCGTGATGCCGTCGCCCACCGGCACGACCGCCGTCCGCAGCCGGGGGTGGTCCACCGCGGTGCGGGTGAAGCCGACGACGGCCCGGGTGGGCTCGTCGTGCCCGGCCGCCGGGGCGGCCACCAGGCCGTGGCGGAACACGTTGTCGGCGACGATGAGGCCGCCGGGCCGCACCAGCCGGATCGCGTGCTCGAGGTACAGCGGGTAGCCGGTCTTGTCGGCGTCGATGTAGCAGAGGTCGTAGGCGCCGCCCTCCAGGTGGGGGAGGGTCCGCGCGGCCGGCCCCACGTGGATCCGCACGCGGTCGCCCACCCCGGCGCGCTCCAGGAAGGACGACGCCCGGGCCGCCCGCTCGGCGTCGGCCTCGAGGCTGTCGATGCGCCCGCCCGGCGCGAGCGCCGAGGCCATCCAGGCCGCCGAGGTGCCGACGAAGGTGCCCACCTCCAGCACCGCCCGGCCGCCGCTTGCGGCCACCAGCACCGCCAGCAGGGCGCCCAGGTCGGGGTGGGTCATCATGCCTGCGCCGGGGCGACCCTCCATGGAGCGGTACAGCTCGTCGAGCCCGGCGGGCGGGCGCGCCAGCGCGTCGAGGTAGGAGCCGAGCGCGGCGTCGACCGGATGGCGTTCCAGGGACACGCGCGCAGGGTAGCGCCCCTCGCCGCGGCGCTCGCTAGCATCGCGGGATGCCCGAGCGCAGAGAGCTGAGCCGCGAGGCCACCGAGCGCCTCGCCCGGCTGCGCGAGGAGGTCCTCGCGGGCCTGGAGCAGCGCGACCTGGCGCGCGACGCCGAGGAGCGCAGCGACGGCCACCACCACCCGGCGGAGGCCGCGACCGATGCGGACCAGCGCGAGAAGGACCTGCGCGAGCAGCTGCGCTGGCGCGAGCGCGAGGCGCGCCTGCGCGCCGCGCTCGCGGCGATCGAGGCCGGGACCTACGGCGTGTGCGTGGACTGCGGGGAGGAGATCCCCGAGGGGCGGCTCAGGGCGCTGCCCGACGCCGTGCGCTGCGTCCCCTGCCAGCGGGCGGCCTCCCGCCGCCGGTAGTCCCGCCCGGTGACGGGCCGGGCGACGCCCCAGGCCGCGGCCGCGACGACGGCCCAGGCGAGGCCCGCGACGCTGACGTGCACGGCGACGACCTGCCACGGCAGGCCGTTGCGGTACTGGTACTCGCCGATCCCGATCTGGAGCAGCACCAGGGGCACGGCGACGGCGGTGAGCCGGGCGGTGAGCCGGTCGACGCCGCCCTCGCGCCACACCCAGGTCGCCAGCACCGCGACCAGGACGAGGAAGGTGACGGCGGCGCGCACGTGCACCTGGAGCGCGAGCAGGAGGTCGCCGAAGCGCTTGGTGACGTCGTCGTCGCCCGAGTGCGGCCCGGCGGCGGTCACGACCATCCCGGTGCACAGGAGGGTCGCGCCGGCGAGGGCCACGAGCGCCGCCATCGGCCCGCGGCGGCGGTCCCAGCCCCGGTGGCGCCCGTCGCGGAAGTCGCGCGCCGCGAGGAACAGCAGCGTCCCGAAGCTGAGGGCGATCAGCGAGACCAGGAAGTGAGAGCCCACGGCGAGCGGGTGCAGGCCCGAGAGGACGGTGATCGCGCCGAGCGGGCCCTGCACGACCCCCATCAGGGCGGCGAGCAGCGACCAGCGCGGCAGGCTGCGCGGCGCGCCGGGGAGGCGGCGGGCGACGATCCAGGCGAGCACGCAGGCGGCGATGACGATCGCCGACAGGATGCGGTTGGTGTACTCGATCGTCGCGTGACCGCCGGTCTCCGGCACCACCCCGCCGTCGCAGGTGGGCCAGTCGGGGCAGCCCAGGCCCGAGCCGGTGAGCCGCACGATCGCGCCGCTCGGGATGATGACCCACAGCAGCACGAGGGTCACCCAGGCGATGACGGCGAAGCGCTCGGGCGTCCTCACCCGGTCGAGCAGGGCGGACACGGCGCGTGTGGCGCGGGCGAGCGGCATCGGGGCGATGGTACCGGCGGCCCGCCCGGACGGGCGGTGTCACACCCCCCAGCGGTGGAGGGCCGAGCACCCCGGACGTAAGCGCGACGTAATACGCCCGGGGGATCATCTTCGGGGCCCGGCGGTCGATGAAGGACCTAACGCCAACACCGCTCCCAGGAGCCCTCGATGGTCGCCCACCACGCCCGCGTCGCAGCGGGGAGCTTCCTCTTCACGGCGCTCTTCCTCGTCGCGTTCCACGTGATCCTCAAGTAGGTCCCCTCCCGGCCGGGGCCGAGCTCGGCGGCCCCGGCTGGTAGCGTCGGCCCTGTGCGCGCGGCAACGTGGCTGGCCTGTGGGCTCATCGCGGCGATCGCGCTCGCCGCGCCGGCGACCGGCTCCGCCCACGCGGACCTCCGCTCGTCCGAGCCCGCCGCGGGCGCGCACGTCGCGAGGGCCCCCGACGCCGTGCGGCTCGTCTTCTCGGTGCCGGTGGAGACGGCCTTCCTGCGGGTCACGGTGGCCGACCTGAACGGCGTGCCGATCTCGGGGCCCGCGCGGCGCGACGCCCGCGACGACCGGGCCGTCGTCGTGCCCCTCCAGGCGGCCCGCTCCGGACGCCGCAGCGTCACCTGGACCGTGCTCTCCCAGGACGGGCACGCCGGCACCGGCTCGCTCGCCTTCGCGGTGGACGGCCGGAGGGGACCGGAGGCCGCCCGCGTGCCGCAGCCGCCGGCGCCGACGGGGGAGGGGGCGGTCGCGATGATCGCTCGGCTGCTGGCCCTGCTGGGCCCGGTCACGATGCTGGGGCTGGCGGTGCTCGCTGCCGGCGTGGTGGCGCCGGCGGCGCGGGCGGGCGGCGTCGCCCCGCCGGGGCAGGCGCCGGGCGGCGTCGAGGCCTTCCGCGCGCGCGCCGCCGCGGCCGTCGAGGGCGGCGCGGGAGGCTGGTGGACGGGGTGGTGGGCGGCCGCCGGCATCGCCGCCGTCGGCGTCCTGCTCCAGGCGTCGGCGGTGATCAGGGCCCTCGGCCGCGGCGCCGGCGACCTGGGCGAGCTGCTCGCCGACACGCGCGTCGGCCACGCCCTCCTGGTCCAGACCGCCGCCCTGATCGTGGCGGCCGTCGCGGCGCTGGCGCTGCGCCGCCGGGGGGCCGGCCCGCCCGGCACGGCGGCGTGGGGCATGGCGCTGGGGGCCGGGCCCGCCGCGGCGCTCGTCGCCATCAGCTGGTCGGGCCACGCCTCGACCGGTTCCGACCGCACCCTCAACATCGCGATCGACGCGATCCACAACCTCGCCACCGCCGCCTGGCTCGGCGGCCTGATGGGGCTGGCGAGCCTGGCGATCCCGGCGGTCCGCGCGCTCGACCGGCAGGACCGCACCCGCCTGGGCGCCGGCGTCGTCGTGCGCTTCTCGGCGCTGGCCCTCACCGCCGTCGCGGTGCTCGTGGTCACCGGCGTGTACCGGGCGCTCGCCGAGCTGGGCTCGCTCGGCGACCTGGTGGACACCGGCTACGGCGTCGCCCTGCTCGTGAAGCTGGCGCTCTTCGCCGTGCTGCTGCTGGGCGGGGCCTACAACCGGATGATCGTCCACCCCCGCCTCGAGCGCGCCGCCCTGGGCCTCGAGGCCGACGACCGCGGCGCGGCATCGGCCCTGCGCCTCTCCGTGCGGGCCGAGCTGGTGCTGGCGGCGGGCGTCCTGGTGAGCGTTGGCGTGTTGATCTCCCAGTCCCCTCCGGGGTAGGAGAGGAATGTAGTAGCATGCGTACACATGTCGACTCGAAGTCGTATCGGTGTGCGCGAGCTGCGTGAGCATCTGTCCGCCACCCTGAGACGGGTGAGGTCCGGAGAGGTGGTGGAGGTGACCGAGAGGGGGGTCCCGATCGCGCGGCTGACCCCGATGCCGGGGGCGGTCGATCCGATCGCCCGGCTCATCGCGGAGGGGGTCCTCGACCCGGCCGAGGACCCGCACGCGCCGCTCGTGCCCGGTCTGACGCCCGCGCCCGGCGCTCCCCCGTCGCAGGAGATCATCGAGGGGATGCGCGCCGACGTCGACGATGGACGGTGAGCGGCTCACCTACCTCGACGCCTCGGCGCTCGTGAAGCTGGTCGTCGAGGAGGCGGAGAGCCCCGACCTGCGTCGCCACCTCGCCGGCGCGAGGTGCGTCACCAGCCGGATCGCCCGCGTCGAGGTCGCGTGCGTGGCGGCGAGGCTCCTGGCCGGGGAGGGGGCCGCGCGGGTGCGGCGCGAGCTCGCCCGCTGCGCCACCGTCTCGATCGATCGCGCCGCGGGCGACGCCGAGCGGCTCGGCGGTCTCGGCCTCCGCGCGCTCGACACCGTCCATCTCGCCACGATGGCGCTGCTCGGGGACGCGCTCGGCGAGAGCGTCGTCTACGACCGGCGCCTCGCCGCCGCGGCGGCGGCCCGCGGGTTCGCGGTGGTCGCGCCCGGGCTGGCGCCGCCGTCCTGACGGGCCAGGCATGATCCGACGGTGCTCGTCGCGATCGCCGTCCCCATCGCCCTCTACGCGTTCACGGCGGCGGTGATCGCGGCCGTCCAGTCCGTCCGCGGCATCGCTCCGGACCGCACCCTCGTCGGCATGACGGTGCTGCTGGAGGCCGCGCTGGTCGTCCAGGCGCTCGTGGTCGTCGGCCACCTCGTCGCGGGCCACGACCTCTCCGAGCCGGTGCCGTTCTTCGCCTACCTCGTCGGATCGGTCCTCGCGCTGCCGGCGGCCGCGCTGTGGGCCCGGCGCGAGAGCGACCGGTGGGACACCGCCATGATCGGCCTGGTGTGCCTCGCCATCGGCGTCATCGTCCTGCGGCTGCTGGTGATCTGGTGAGCGACCGGCCGCGCTTCCGCCGCCCCGACGGGGCGGGCCGCGTGCTGGTGGCGGCCTACGCGCTGCTGGCGCTCTCGGCGACCGGCCGCTCGACCTACCAGATCATCGCCCAGTGGAGCGAGGCCCCCTGGGCGTACTCGCTGTCGGCCGTCGCCGCGGTCATCTACATCGTCGCCACCATCGCCCTCTGCATCGAGGGGCCGCGGGCGCGCCGCATCGCGATCGTCGCCATCTCGATCGAGCTGGCCGGCGTGCTCACCGTCGGGGTGGCGAGCATCATCGCCTCCGACCACTTCCCCGACGCCACCGTGTGGTCGGACTTCGGCGTCGGCTACGGCTTCGTGCCCCTGGTGCTGCCCGTCCTGGGCCTGCTGTGGCTGCGGCGCACCGGACGCTCCGACCCCGACCCGGTACGATCCGCGGCGTGATCGACGACGGCACCGTCCGCCACGTGGCCCGCCTCGCCCGGCTGCGGCTGAGCGACGAGGAGGAGGCCCGGATGCGGCGCGAGCTGTCCGGGATCCTGGAGCACATGGGGCGCATCCAGGCGCTCGACCTGGACGACGTGGCGCCCACCACCCACGTGGTCGCGCTGCAGAACGTGCTGCGCGACGACGAGCCGTGGCGCAGCCTGCCGGTCGAGGAGGCCCTGCGCGAGGCGCCGTCGGTGGTGGAGGACCGCTTCGCGGTCGTGAAGTTCGAGTAGTGGGGGACGGCCTCGTCGAGCTGACGGCCGAGCGGGCCGTCGCGGCGCTCCATGCCGGCGAGGTTTCGGCCGCCGACCTGGTGGACGCCCACCTGGCCCGGGTGGAGGACGACCGCTGGGGCAGCTTCCTGGCGGTCGACGCCGAGCGCGCCCGCGCCCGCGCGCGCGAGATCGACGCGCTGCCGCAGCGCCCGCCGCTGGGCGGGGTGCCGATCGCGATCAAGGACGCCCTCTCCACCCGCGACATCCCCACCACGTCGGGGTCGCGCATCCTCGAGGGCTTCCGCCCGCTCTACACCGCCACCTGCGTCGCCCGCCTCGAGGCCGCCGGCGCGGTGGTGATCGGCAAGACCAACATGGACGAGTTCGCCATGGGGTCGAGCACCGAGAACTCCGCCTTCCAGGTGACCCGCAACCCGTGGGACGAGGCCCGGGTGCCCGGCGGCTCCAGCGGCGGCTCGGCGGCCGCGGTCGCGGCGTACCAGGCGCCCTGGTCGCTGGGCAGCGACACCGGCGGGTCGATCCGCCAGCCGGCCTCCCTGTGCGGCATCGTCGGCCTGAAGCCCACCTACGGCGCGGTGTCGCGCTACGGCCTGATCGCCTTCGCGTCGTCGCTCGACCAGGTGGGCCCCTTCGCGCGCACCGTGCGCGACGCGGCGCTGCTGCTCTCCCACCTCGTGGGCCGCGACCCGCTCGACTCGACCTCGCTCGACTGGCCCGAGCCGATCGCCGTGCCCGACGCCGCCGACCTGCGCGGCCTGCGGGTCGGCGTGGTGGACGAGCTGATGGGAGAGGGCATCGAGCCGGGCGTGCGCGCCGCCGTCGACGCGGCGCTCGCCACGATCGAGGAGCTGGGCGGGACGGTGAGGCGGGTCAGCCTGCCCACCACCGAGCACGGCGTCGCCACCTACTACCTGATCGCCCCGGCCGAGTGCTCGGCCAACCTGGCCCGCTTCGACGGCATCCGCTACGGCCCCCGGCTGGTGGAGCCGGACGACCTGCTCGAGCAGTACGAGGTCACCCGCGGGCGGGGCTTCGGGCCCGAGGTGAAGCGGCGCGTGATGCTCGGCACCTTCGCGCTCGCCTCGGGCTACTACGACGCCTACTACCTGCGGGCTCAGAAGGTGCGCACCCTCATCCGGCGCGACTTCGAGGCGGCCTTCGCCGACGTGGACGTCATCGTCTCGCCCACGTCGCCCACCGTCGCCTTCCGCCTGGGCGAGCGGGTGCAGGACCCCCTCCAGATGTACCTCAGCGACATCTGCACCATCCCCGTGAGCCTGGCCGGCCTGCCGTCGCTGTCGATCCCGTGCGGGCTCTCGGAGGGCCTGCCGGTGGGCCTGCAGCTCGCCGGCCCCGCGTTCAGCGAGAACCGGCTGCTGGCCGCCGCGCACGCGCTGGAGCAGGCCATCGGCTTCGACCCGCGTCCGCCCGGGGTGCTGTGAGCGCCGCGACGACTGCCTGGGAGCCGGTGATCGGCATCGAGATCCACGTGCAGCTCGCGACGCGGACCAAGATGTTCTGCGGCTGCGAGCTGCGCTTCGGCGACCCGCCCAACACCCACACCTGCCCGATCTGCCTGGCCCATCCGGGCGTGCTGCCGGTGATCAACCGCGAGGCGGTGCGCCTCGCGATCCTCGCCGGGCTCGCCCTGGGCTGCGAGATCGCGCCCTGGTCCGAGTTCCACCGCAAGAACTACTTCTACCCGGACCTCTCGAAGGCGTACCAGATCTCCCAGTACGACTCGCCGATCTGCATCGGCGGGCGGGTGGCGGTGCTGATGCCGGACGGCGAGATCGAGGTGGGCATCACCCGCGCCCATCTGGAGGAGGACGCCGCCAAGCTGGTGCACCTGGGCGGCGACGGCCGCCGCGCGGGCGCCGAGGGCTCGGGCGTCGACTTCAACCGGGGCGGCACCCCGCTGCTCGAGATCGTGACCGAGCCGGACCTGCGCACCTCGGCCGACGCCGGCGCGTTCCTGCGCCAGCTGCGCCAGACGCTGCGCCAGCTGGGCGTGAGCGACTGCAACATGGAGGAGGGCTCCATGCGGGCCGACGCGAACGTCAGCGTCCGGCCGGCGGGGTCCAGCGGGCTGGGCGTGAAGACCGAGCTCAAGAACATGAACAGCTTCCGCTTCCTGGAGCGCGGCATCGACGCCGAGATCGCCCGCCAGATCGCCCTGCTCGAGGCCGGCGAGGCGGTCACCCAGGAGACCCTGCACTTCGACCCGGACACGGGGGAGCTGCACTCCCTGCGCAGCAAGGAGGAGGCGCACGACTACCGCTACTTCCCGGAGCCGGACCTGGTGCCCGTGGTGCCCGACCGGGCCTGGGTGGAGCAGCTGCGGGCCGGCCTGCCGGAGGGGCCGGTGCGGCGGCGGCGGCGCTGGGCCGCCGACCTCGGCCTGACCTACGAGGACGCCGAGGTGCTGTCCGAGACGACGGAGCTCGGCGACTACTTCGAGGCCGTCGCCGCGAAGGCCGACCCCAAGGCCGCGGCCAACTGGATCCGGGGCGAGCTGCGGGCCCAGCTGCGCGAGCGCGGCGAGGAGCCGTGGCAGAGCGCCGTCACCCCCGACCGGCTCGCGGCCCTGCTCGGGCTGCTCGACGACCGCACCCTCTCGGTGCCGCTGGCCAAGGAGGTGCTGGCGGAGGTCGTCGCCACCGGGGCCGAGCCCGGCGAGGTCGTCGAGGCGAAGGGCCTGGGCCAGATCTCCGACGAGGGGGAGCTGGTCGCCCTGGTCGAGAGGCTGCTGGCCGACAACCCGGCCCAGGCCGAGCAGCTGCGCGGCGGCAAGGACAAGCTGGTGGGCTTCTTCGTGGGCCAGGCGATGAAGGCGACCGGCGGGCGCGCCGACCCCGGCCGGGTCGGCGCGCTGGTGCGGGAGAGGGCCGGCCTGTAGCTCCGGGAGGCGGGCTCAGCCCGCCTCGGGACGGTCGAGCACGCGCAGCCAGCTGCCGTCCGCCTGGCGGCGGGCCACCTGGGAGCGCCCGCCGCTGCCGTCGGCCGGGCGGGTGGCGGTGAGGGCGATGTCGCCGTGGCGCAGCGTGGGGAGGGGCTCCTCGACGGTGAAGGTCATCCCGGCCGACACGACCTGCCGCATCACGGCGAGGATCGCATCGCGGCCGACGTGCATCCGCCCGGGCGGGAATGCGAGGACGGCGTCGTCGGCGTAGAGGTCGGCGAGGCCCTCGGCGTCGCCGGCGTTGGCGCGCTCCACGAACAGCCGGGCGATCTCCTCGGGGCTGCGGGCGGCGGTCCGGGTGGCGGACATGGGCGGTCTCCTTCGTTCGTCGCTTGCTCGACACCGATCGTGGAGGTATGCCGACCAGAAGTCCAAGACATGATGTATCTCATGTCTAGAATCGATGATTATGGAACTGCGCCAGCTCGAGTACCTGATCGCGGTCGTCGAGGAGGGGGGCTTCACCCGCGGCGCCGCGCGGGTGCGGGTGGCCCAGCCCGGGGTGAGCGCCCAGATCCGGCGCCTCGAGGCGGAGCTGGGGGAGACGCTCATCGATCGCACGGGGCGCACGGCGCGCCCGACCGCCGCGGGGGAGGCGGTGCTGCCATACGCCCGCGCCGCCGTGGCCGCGGCGGCGGGCGTGCGCCAGGCGGTCGAGGAGCTGCGCGGCCTGCTGCGCGGGCGCGTGGCGGTGGGCGCGGTCAGCTCGATCGCCGGCATCGACCTCGCCGGGCTGCTGGCGGGGTTCCGCGACGACCACCCCCAAGTCGAGATCTCGCTCGCCGAGGGGGCGCCCGCCGAGCTGCTCGACGCCGTGCGCGCGGGCGGGCTCGACCTGGCGATCCTGTCCCTGGCGGGCGACGCGCCGCCGGGCATCGCCACCCGGGTGCTGATGGAGGACGCGATCGTCGTCGCCGTGCCCCCGGACGACGCGCTCGCCCGCCGTCGCCGCGTGCCGCTCGCCTCCCTGACGGACCGGCCGCTGATCTGCCCGCCGGCCGGCTCGGCCATCCGCGCCGCCGTCGACGCCGGCTTCGCCCGCGCCGGGACGCGGCCGCGCGTCGCCATCGAGGCGGCCAACCTCGCCGTGCTCGCCGACCTTGCCGAGCGCGGCCTGGGCGTCGCCCTGCTCCCCGCCTCCCTCGTGGAGGGCCGCGCCCCCCGGCTCGCCGGGCGGCCGACCACGCCGGCGGTCAGCGGCCGCCTCGTGCTGGCCTGGCGGGCCGAGGGCCCCGTCGGCCCCGCGGCACGCGAGCTCATCCGCCGGGCTCGGGCCTGACCGCCCGGCGGCGATCCGGTCAGGCCAGGGGCAGCCGCACCTCCATGCGGGCGCCGCGGGGGGAGGGGAGGGCGCGCACCGTGCCGCCCCACCGCTCGGCCGTCGCCCGGGCGATCGACAGCCCCAGCCCGGCGCCGGGCGTGCCGCGGCGCCCCGGCGCGCGGTAGAAGCGGTCGAAGACCCGCTCGCGATCCTCCTCCGGGATGCCGGGGCCGTCGTCGCTCACCCGCACGACGGCCTCGCCGCCCTCGACGGCCACCTCCACCGACACCGCCCCGCCGCCGTGGCGGCGGCCGTTGTCGAGCAGGTTGACGAGCATGCCGCGCAGGGCGGCCCGGTCGCCGCGCACCACGGCGCCGCCGTCGACGCGGACGCACTCCTCGCGCGAGGCCAGCTCGGTCGCCATCTCGCCCAGGTCCACCGGCTCGGCCGCCGCGTCGTCGCCGTCGACGCGGGCGAGGCCCAGCAGCCCCTCCACCAGGCGGTCCATCCGCTCGACCGCCACGGCCATGTCGGCGAGCGTCTCGGCGCGCGCGTCGGCCGGCACCTCGTGGTGGCGGAGGGTCTCGATGTCGCCGCGCAGGGCGGTGAGGGGAGTGCGCATCTCGTGCGAGGCGTCGGCCGCGAAGCGGCGCTGCTCGCCGAGGTTGGCGCGCAGGCGGTCCTGCGCCTCCTCGAGCCGGGTGAGCATGCGGTTCATGGCCCGGGCCAGGCCGCCGACCTCGTCGGCGCGCCCCTCGGGCACCCGCTGCGACGGGTCCTGGCTGTGGGCGACGGCGTCGGCGGCCCGGCCGACCTGGGTGAGCGGCCGCAGCGCCGCCCGCACGACCAGGATGGCGAGGCCGGTGGCCAGCAGCGCCGCGATCAGCGCGGCGCCGCCGAGGCCGAGGGCCACCTCGTCGAGGGTCTGCTCCACGTCGGCCAGCGGCCGCGCCACGGCCAGGCTGCGCCGCCCCCCGTCCGGGCCGGCGGGCAGGGCGCGCACCAGCAGGCGGTAGCGCGTGCCGTCGAGCACCACGGTGCGCGGGCCGCTGGGGGCCTGGTTGCCCGGCGTCACCCGGGTTCCCGGCGGCTGGCTGGTGCCGTCCGGCGCGACCTTCGGGTCGCTGTCGGGCGTCGGCGCCTCGGCGAAGTCGCGGTCGCCGACGTCCAGCTTCTGGGAGTTCTCGGCCACCTCGTCGGCGGTCTGCGACAGCGACTGGTCGAGGCGGTCGTAGGCCCGCTCCGAGATGAGGTAGTAGGCGCCGACGGCGAAGACGGCCACGGCCGCCAGCACCGACGCGGCGGCGGACAGGGCGATGCGTGTCTGGAGGCGCATGCCGCTACTGGGCGCCCGGCGCGTCCCTCAGCACGTAGCCGACGCCCCGGACCGTGTGGATCACGCGGCTCCGGCCCCCCTCTTCGAGCTTGCGCCGCAGGTAGCCGACGTAGACGTCCACCGAGTTCGTCTCGACCGCCGACTGGAACCCCCAGGCGTCGGTGAGCAGGCGCTCGCGGGCCATCACGCGGCCGGGGTTGTCGAGGAACAGCGCCAGCAGGTCGAACTCGCGGCGCGTGAGGTGCAGGGGCACGCCCGCCCGGCTCACCTCGTGGGCGCCCGCGTCGAGCAGCAGGTCGCCGAACCGGCGCACGTCCGGCGGGGCGGGCTCGCGGGCCCGGCGCAGCAGCGCGCGCACCCGCGCGACCAGCTCGGCGGTGGAGAAGGGCTTCACGAGGTAGTCGTCGGCCCCCGCCTCCAGGCCGTCGACGCGGTCCGACACGGTGTCGCGGGCGGTCAGCATCAGGATCGGGGTCAGGTCGCCGTGGCGCCGCAGGCGCCGGCACACCTCGACGCCGTCGATGTCGGGGAGCAACAGATCGAGCAACACCAGGTCGGCGCTCTCGTCGCGCATCTCCCGCATGGCGCCCGCCGCGTCCGGCACGCCCACCACCTCGAAACCCTCGTAGCCGAGGGCGCGCGTGAGCATGGCCCGCACCTGCGGGTCGTCCTCCACCACGAGGAGTCGCCCCTCCATGCGGCCAGGTTAGCCCAGGTCGCGGCGGGCGCCGGGAACGGCCGGGCGCGTGGGGTATGCTGCCGGGCCGATGAAGCACACCCTCTCCGTCCTGGTCGAGAACAAGCCCGGGGTGCTGTCCCGCGTGGCGGGGCTGTTCACCCGGCGAGGTTTCAACATCGACTCCCTGGCGGTCAGCCCCACCGAGGATCCGGACCTGTCGCGCATGACCATCGCGGTCGACACCAGCCGCTTCCCGGTGGAGCAGATGACGAAGCAGCTCGACAAGCTCGTCAACGTCATCAAGATCCGCGACCTCGATCCCGAGAACACGGTGTCCCGCGAGCTGGCCCTGATGAAGGTGCGCGCCGACGCGCGCACGCGCAGCGAGGTCATCCAGCTCGTCGAGATCTTCGAGGCCCGGATCATCGACGTCACCCCGGAGTCGCTCACGATCCAGGTCACCGGTGAGAGCGAGGAGCTGCTCAACTTCGAGCAGCTGCTCCGACCGTTCGGGCTGATGGAGCTGGTCAAGACCGGCGTCGTGGCGCTCGGTCGCGGCTCGGCCCTCACCTAGTCCGCAGCACCGCCCGCCCAGTCCGCCAGACCCCGTCCCGGAGCGCCACCGTGCCGATGTTCTACGACGCCGACGCCGACCTCGACCTGCTGCGCGACAAGACCGTCGCCATCATCGGGTACGGCAGCCAGGGCCACGCCCACGCCCTCAACCTGCGCGACTCGGGGGTGCGGGTGGTGGTGGGCCTCCGGCCCGGATCCGCGTCGATCGAGGCCGCCCGGGAGCAGAGCCTCGAGGTGCTCACCCCCGCCGAGGCGGCGGCGAAGGCCGACCTGGTGATGATCCTGGCGCCCGACGAGCTGCAGGCCGCCCTCTTCCGCGACTCCATCGCGCCGGGGCTCGCGCCGGGCAACACGCTGCTGTTCGCGCACGGCTTCGCCATCCACTTCGGCCAGATCGTCCCGCCGGAGGGCGTCGACGTGATCCTGGCCGCGCCGAAGGGCCCCGGGCACCTGGTGCGCCGCACCTACACCGAGGGCGCCGGCACGCCGGGCCTGATCGCCGTGGCCCAGGACGCCACCGGCGAGGCCAAGGCCACCGCGCTCGCCTACTCCAAGGGCGTCGGCCTCACCCGGGCGGGGGTCATCGAGACGACCTTCGCCGAGGAGACCGAGACCGACCTGTTCGGCGAGCAGGCGGTGCTCTGCGGCGGGCTCTCCGAGCTGATCCGCGCCGGCTTCGACACGCTCGTCGAGGCGGGCTACAACCCGGACCTCGCCTACTTCGAGTGCCTGCACGAGCTGAAGCTGATCGTGGACCTGATCTACGAGAAGGGCATCAGCGGCATGCGCTACTCGATCTCGAACACCGCCGAGTACGGCGACCTCACGCGCGGGCGGCGCATCATCACCCAGGAGACGCGCGCCGAGATGAAGCGCATCCTCTCGGAGATCCAGACCGGCCAGTTCGCCAAGGAATGGCTCACCGAGAACTCGGTGGGGCGCCCGCAGTTCAACGCGATCGCGCGGCGCGACGCCGAGCACAAGGTCGAGGAGGTCGGCAAGCGCCTCCGCGGCATGATGAGCTGGATCGACACGGAGTTCTGAACTGACGACACGGCAGAACACCCCCACCAGCGCCCCCGTCAGCGTCGGGGCGCTGAAGAGCAGCCTGATGGTCCCGGGTCCGACGCCGCTGCCGCCCGAGGTGGTCGCGGCCGGCGCGCGCCCCATCCTCTACGCCCGCAGCTCGGCCTTCGTCGAGATCTGGGAGGACGTGACCGCCCGCCTCGGGCGGATCTTCCAGACCGAGGGCGACGTCCTCATCTTCGCGGCCTCCGGCAGCGGCGCGATGGACTCCGCGATCGGCAACCTGACCCGGCCGGGCGAGCGCATCGCCGTCTGCTCGGCCGGCAACTTCGGCGACCGGTGGGCGAAGATCGGCGCCGACTACGGGGCCGACGTGCTGCACCTGGAGGGCGAGTGGGGACGCCCCTTCGACCCCGCGACGCTGGCCGACGCCCTCGAGCGCGAGCCCGGCATCGAGGTGGTGTACGTCACCCACAGCGAGACGTCCACGGGCGCGGTGTCCGACCTGCCCGCGCTGCGCGCGGCGGCCGGCGACCGGATCCTGGTGGCCGACGCCGTCTCCGGCCTCGGCGTGGTGGACCTGCCGATGGACCGCTGGGGCGTCGACGTGGTGGTGTCCGGCTCGCAGAAGGGCCTGATGACGCCGCCGGGG
Source organism: Thermoleophilia bacterium (assembly GCA_050181915.1). Lineage (GTDB taxonomy): Bacteria > Actinomycetota > Thermoleophilia > Miltoncostaeales > Miltoncostaeaceae > JBFXCS01. Next base: position 524,461 of record JBFXCS010000001.1, read on the forward strand.
CTCGCCTTCGTGGCGGCGAACGAGCGCGCCGTCGCGCGCTCCGCCGAGATCGGGGCGCGCGGCTTCTACCTCGACTGGGAGCGCACCCGCACGGGCGGCTCCCGCAGCCCCTTCACGCCGCCGGTCACCCTGGTGGCCCAGCTCCAGGCCGCGCTGACGCTGATCGAGCAGGAGGGCCTCCAGAACGTCTACCAGCGCCACCGGGTGCTGGGCGCGATGTGCCGCGCCGGCGTCACGGCCCTGGGCCTGTCGCTGCTCGGCCCGGAGAACCCCGAGGCCAACGTGGTGACGGCCTTCAACGTGCCCGACGGCGTCGACGGCAAGGCGATCCCCACGCTGATGCGCGACCTCTTCGGCCTCACGATCGCCGGCGGCCAGGGCCGCCTGACGGGCAAGATCTGCCGCCTCGGCCACTGCGGCTACTACGACTACCGCGACATCATCACCGCGGTGGGCGCCCTCGAGCACGTGCTGCTGGAGCTCGACCAGCCGGTCGAGCCCGGCGCCGGGGTCTCGGCCGTGCAGCGCACCCTGGCCGCCGCGCGGCGGGGGGCCTGACATGACGACATCCCAGGGGGAGGCCGGCACGCTGGCACGGGCGGACCTGCGCGTCCTGGTCACGGAGAAGATCGCCGAGGCCGGCATCGACCTGCTGCGCGAGCGGTTCAGCGTCGACGTCGAGCTGGGCTGGTCGGCCGACGAGCTGGCGCAGCGCATCGGCGCCTACGACGCCATCGTGGTGCGCAGCGCGACCAAGGTCACGGCCGAGCTGATGGCGCACGCCGACCGCCTCAAGGTGGTGGGCCGGGCCGGCACCGGCGTCGACAACGTCGACGTCCCCGCCGCCACGCGCCGCGGCATCGTGGTGTGCAACGCGGCCGGCTCGAACGCCCTCTCGGCGGCGGAGCACGCGGTGGCGCTGCTGCTCGCCCAGGCGCGCAACATCCCGCAGGCCCACTCCGCCCTGGTGCAGGGCCGGTGGGAGCGCTCGAAGTTCGGCGGCGTGGAGGTGAGCGGCAAGACGCTCGGCATCCTGGGCTTCGGCCGCATCGGCCAGATCGTGGCCGAGCGCGCGAAGGGCCTCGGCATGAACGTCGTCGCCTACGACCCGTTCGTGGCGGAGGGCCGCTACCAGCAGGTCGGGGTGGAGCGGGCGGCCACCCCCGAGGACCTCTACCGCGTCAGCGACTTCATCTCCCTGCACCTGGCGTCGACGCCCGAGACCCGGGGCTTCGTGGGACGCGAGGCCTTCGCGGCGATGAAGCCGGGGGCCCGCATCATCAACGCCGCCCGCGGCGACATCGTCGACGCCGACGCCCTGGTCGAGGCCCTCGAGTCCGGGCACCTGGGCGGAGCCGGGATCGACGTGTTCCCCGAGGAGCCCACCACCGAGAGCCCCCTGTTCGGCCTGCCCGGGGTGGTGGTGACGCCGCACCTGGGCGCCTCGACCGAGGAGGCGCAGGACCGCGCGGGCGTGGTGGTGGCCGAGCAGGTCGCCGCCGCCCTCACCGGAGGCCTGGTGACCCTGGCCGTGAACCTGCCGGCGCTCGGCCCGGAGGACCAGCAGCGGCTGGGCCCGTTCCTGCCCCTCGCCCGGGCGCTCGGCCAGCTGCTCACGGTGCTGGCCGGCGGCGCGGTGTCGCCGCTCGAGATCACCTACGAGGGCGGGATCGGCAGGGTCGACAACCGCCTGCTTACCTCCGCGGTGCTGGCGGGGATCCTGCACGGGCGCACCGACGAGCCGGTGAACGTGGTCAACGCGCAGTCCCTGGCGGGCGAGCGGGGCATCGTCTGGACCGAGACCTCCACCCCCGTCGCGACCGACTATCGCAACCGGCTCGAGCTGCGCTGCGGCCAGGTGAGCCTGGCCGGGACCGTGGTCGGGCACGCGGGTCGGCTGCACCTGGTGTCGGCGTTCGACCGCGACATCGACATCGAGCTCGCCCCCCACATCGGGATCTTCCGCAACCTCGACGTCCCCGGCCAGATCGGCCGCGTCGGCACCATCCTGGGCAGGAGCGGGGTGAACGTCGCCTCGATGGCGGTGTCGCGCTCGCGCGCGGAGGGCGGCGCGGTGATGGCGGTCACGGTCGACTCGCCGGTGCCCGAGGGCGCCGCCGCCGAGATCGCGGCGATCGACGGCTTCGAGCGGGTCTGGTTCGCGGAGCTCGACGCGGGGTAGGGAAGGGCCGAGGCGCCGCGGCGGCCCCCGGAGCTCGCGCTCGAGCCGGCTCGCGCGAGAGGGTCCGCCGCCCGCCTTCTAAGGCCGGACGACCACCGGCACCTGGACGAGGCACTGCAGCGCGCCGTCCTTCGCCGAGGCCACCCACGCCTGCAGCATGGCCCGGGTCGGGGTGCCGACCGCGGCCCTCACCGTGCCGCGCCAGCGGCCGGGGCGCGCGTAGCCCGAGAAGTCGGCCCGGAAGCGGCCGGGCGTGGCGGTCACCGGCCTCTCGCCGAGCGTCGACCCGCCCCGGCCGTCGGCGCGCAGCGACAGCACCAGGCCGTGCTCGAACAGCGGCTGCAGCTCCAGGCCGCGAGCGGTCGCGCGCCCGCGCCCCCCGCTCCAGCGGGTGATGCGCAGGCAGCCGTCCGAGCGGATCGCGGCGGCCGGGTCCGTGGTGGCCTTCCACAGGCGGATGACGAGGCGGGCGGGGCGGCGGATCACCGCGTACGACGTGAAGGCGAAGCGGTCGGGCGCCGCGTCGAGCAGCACCAGGGCCCGGCCGGGGCGGCGGGTCACGCGCACCCGCACGCCGGCCCTGGTGACCGCGGGCGCGGCGACCCGCAGGTTGGCGCGGCGCACCTGGACGACTGCGCGGCCGTCCGCGATCTCGGGGTCGAGGGCCTCGACCTGCGACTCGGTCGCCGTCAGCGGCGGCGCGCCGGCCAGGGGCAGCGACAGCTGCACGTAGGCCGGCCGGTTGAGCGCGGCGGGCCCGGAGATGGTGAGCGGGCCGGCCAGGGCGGCCGGGGCGCCGGCGAGGGCGGCGGCCGCGACGGCGGAGATGATCCGGGGGGTGCGCATGGCGCGACCCTGCTACGAGGGAGCCCCCGGCGTCAATCGGTCGTCGCGCCGCGCGAGGGCTCAGCCGGCGGGCCCCTCCAGGGCGACGCGCACCGCGACGCTCTCGGAGCGCCTCTCGGGCTCGGGGCGCAGCTCGCCGAGATCCTCTGCGACGGCGGCGGCGGCGTCCGGCGGCACGGCGGCGAGGCGGTGGGTCGCGTCGGCGAAGGCGGTCGGCCCGGAGCGGCGGCGGCTCTCGCCGATCGAGAGCACCTGGCCGGGCGCCAGCCCCGCGGCCTCCGCCAGCCCGGCGGCGCGCTCGAGCGCGTCGCGGACCGCCTCGCGCTCCAGCTCGATCGCCGTCGACCGCGCCAGGGCGGCGCCCACGACGAAGACGGGGACCACGGAGTGGGCGTCGGGGTGCGCGCCGGCCTGGGCGACGATCGCCGCGGCCCGGCCGGCCGCGTCCTCCACGTCGACGGCGCACCGGCCGGTGTGGCCGTGGACCTCCCAGCCCTCCTCGGTGCCGGTGGCCGTGTTGCGGGTCACGAGCCGCCGCTCCGGCTGCGTCGTGACGCGGCCGTCGGTGACGCGCGCGCCCGCGCAGGTCGCGGCGAGGTGGTCGAGCAGGCGCCGGCGGGCCTCGGCGCAGGCGGCCAGCGCCTCGGCGGCGGAGGGCAGCACCGCCGTCGTCACCAACACGGTCACGACCACCCGGTCCGGGACCACCTCGCGCTCCGCCCGGCCCACCACCACGACGCTCGGGATTCGCATGCCGCAACCGTACGCGGTCCCGTGTTTGCCCGCCGCGATCGCGGCGGGTATCCTGCCCGGCATGCTCGTGGACGCCGCGCCCATCACCTCCGTCATCGCGCGTGGCCTCCTGGGTCTTCGTGGGCTCCTTCCCCGTTAAGGGGAAGCTTGCCGACATCCACGCCCTGACCAGGGCCCCGACGCCTCGAAGCCCCTTCGTAGGAGGACCACTCCCGTGACCGACAACGAGCCGAATCCGGCCGAGCAGGACCCCGCCAAGCGGGTCATCTTCTTCGACACCACGCTGCGCGACGGCGAGCAGGCGCCGGGCATCACGCTCAACACGCGCGAGAAGGTGGAGATCGCCCAGCAGCTCGCGCGGCTCGGGGTCGACGTGATCGAGGCCGGTTTCCCGATCGCGTCGCCGGGCGACTTCGAGGGCACGCGCACCGTGGCCCAGGAGGTGCCGGGGGTCGTGATCGCCGGCCTGGCGCGGGCCAACCCGCGCGACGTCGAGACGGCCGGCGAGGCGGTGCGGGTGGCCGAGCGCGGCCGCATCCACACCTTCATCGCCACCAGCGACATCCACCTCACCTACAAGCTGAAGATGGATCGCGCGCAGGTGCTGGCGGCCGCGACCGAGGCGGTGCGCCTGGCCCGCTCGATCGTCGATGACGTCGAGTTCTCGTGCGAGGACGCCACCCGCTCCGACGTCGGCTTCGTCGCCGAGGTGGTGGGCTCGGCGATCGCCGAGGGCGCGACCACGATCAACATCCCCGACACCGTCGGCTACACGATGCCCACCGAGTTCCAGCGCTTCCTGCTGGAGCTGTACGAGCGCTGCCCCGGCCTGCACGACGTGGTGCTGTCGGTGCACTGCCACGACGACCTGGGCCTGGCCGTCGCGAACTCGCTGTCCGGCGTCCAGGTCGGCGCCCGGCAGGTGGAGGGCTGCGTCAACGGCATCGGCGAGCGCGCCGGCAACGCCAGCATCGAGGAGCTGGCGATGATCCTGCGCACCCGCGCCGACGCGCTCGGCGGATTGTGGTCGGGCGTCAACACGCCGGAGATCATGCGCACCAGCAAGATGGTGAGCCGCATGACCGGCTACGTGATCCAGCCGAACAAGGCGATCGTGGGCCGCAACGCCTTCGCCCACGAGGCCGGCATCCACCAGCACGGCGTGCTCAGCAACCCGCTGACCTACGAGATCATGGACTACGCCTCGGTGGGCCTGTCGCAGAGCGAGATCGTGCTGGGCAAGCACTCCGGCCGCCACGCGCTGCGCAACGCCCTGATCGAGCTGGGCTACGAGCTCGACAAGGACGAGCTCGACCAGGCGTTCGCCCGCTTCAAGGACGTCGCCGACCGCAAGGGGCGCATCTCCGCCGCCGACCTCGAGGCGATCGTGGGCGACGAGATGCGGGTGGAGAGCAGCGACGAGGGCTTCCGCCTGGAGGAGCTGCACTTCGCCGGCGGCACCGGTGGGGAGCTGCCGCACGCCCGGGTGACGGTGATCGACCCGGACGGGCACCGGCGCACGGCCGAGTCGGACGGGGACGGCCCGGTCGACGCCCTGATGAAGGCGATCGACGCGGCCGCCGGCACCGCCGGCACCCTGATCGAGTACAACGTCTCGGCCATCACCAGCGGCAAGGACGCGCTGGGCGAGGCGCGGGTCGTCTGCGAGATCGACGGCCGCCGCTTCGCCGGCCAGTCGGTGAGCACGGACGTGCTGGAGGCGAGCGCGAACGCCTACGTCCGCGCGGTCAACGCGAGCCGCAACGCCGACCACGGCGAGCGCGTCGCCACGGGGGGAGTGTGATGGGGAAGACGCTGTTCCAGAAGGTGTGGGACGCCCACGAGGTCCGCGCGGCGGACGCCACGGGCCCCGCGATCCTGTTCGTGGACCTGCACCTGGTGCACGAGGTCACCTCGCCGCAGGCGTTCGACGGCCTGCGCCTGGCCGGCCGGCCGGTGCGCCGCCCCGACCGGACGCTGGCGACGGTCGACCACAACGTGCCCACCGTCGGGCGCGACGCCGGCATCGCCGACCCGCTCTCGCGGGCGCAGGTCGAGGCGCTGGAGCGCAACGCCGCCGAGTTCGGGATCCCCCTCTTCTCGCTGCGCAGCGCGCGCCAGGGCATCGTCCACATCATCGGGCCGGAGCTGGGCGTCACCCAGCCGGGCATGACGATCGTGTGCGGCGACAGCCACACCTCCACCCACGGCGCCTTCGGCGCGCTGGCCTTCGGCATCGGCACCAGCGAGGTCGAGCACGTGCTCGCCACCCAGACCCTCACCCAGGGTCCGCCCAAGACGATGCGCATCAACATCGAGGGCGAGGTCGGCGTCGGCGTCGGGGCGAAGGACCTGATCCTCGGCACGATCGGCCAGATCGGCGTCGCCGGCGCCCAGGGCCACGTCATCGAGTACGCCGGATCGGCGATCCGGGCGCTCTCGATGGAGGGGCGCATGACCGTCTGCAACATGTCGATCGAGGGCGGCGGCCGGGCCGGCATGATCGCCCCGGACGAGACCACCTTCGAGTGGCTCGAGGGACGTCCCGCCGCGCCGGCCGACTTCGCCGCCGCCGTCGAGCGCTGGCGCGAGCTGCCCACCGACTGGGACGCCGCCTTCGACCGCGAGGTGTACGTCGACGCCGCCTCGCTGGCCCCCCAGGTCACCTGGGGCACCACCCCGGGGATGGTCGCCCCGATCACCGGGCGCGTGCCCACCCCGGACGACTTCGACGACCCCGCCGACCGCGAGGCCACCCGCCGCGCCCTGGAGTACATGGGGCTGCAGGGCGGCGAGGCGATCGAGGACGTCGCGGTCGACACGGTGTTCATCGGCTCGTGCACGAACGGGCGCCTGCCCGATCTGCGCGCCGCCGCCGCCGTGGTCCGCGGCCGCAGGGTGGCCGACGGCGTGCGCGCGATGGTGGTCCCGGGCTCGATGCAGGTGAAGGCCGAGGCCGAGGCCGAGGGCCTGCACGAGGTGTTCCGCCAGGCGGGCTTCGAGTGGCGCGACGCCGGCTGCTCGATGTGCCTGGCCATGAACGACGACATCCTCCAGCCGGGCGAGCGCTGCGCCTCGACCAGCAACCGCAACTTCGAGGGGCGCCAGGGCAAGGGCGGTCGCACCCACCTGGTGAGCCCGCCGATGGCGGCCGCCGCCGCGGTGGCCGGCCACCTGGTCGACGTCCGCACCTTCGACGCCGACCTCGAGACCGCCGGAACGGGAGCCAACTGATGCAGGCCTTCACCAAGGTCGACGGCGTGGTGTGCCCGCTGGACCGGGCCGACGTCGACACCGACCAGATCATCCCCAAGCAGTTCCTGAAGCGCATCGAGCGCACCGGGTTCGGCGAGTTCCTCTTCTGGGACTGGCGCGGCGAGGAGGGCTTCCCGCTGGAGAGGCCCGAGTACGCCGGCGCGCCGATCCTGGTGGCGGGCCGCAACTTCGGCTGCGGCTCGTCGCGCGAGCACGCCCCCTGGGCGCTCGAGGACTTCGGCTTCCGGGCGGTCATCGCGCCGAGCTTCGCCGACATCTTCCGCACCAACTGCACGAAGATCGGCCTGCTGCCGGTCCAGCTGCCCGAGGAGCAGGTGCGGGCGCTGATCGAGCAGGCCGAGGGCGAGCCGGGCTCGACCGCGACGGTCGACCTGGAGCGGCAGGTCGTGGTGGGCGCCGACGGCGCCGAGTATCCGTTCACCATCGACCCGGTGGTGAGGGAGCGGCTGCTGAACGGCTGGGACGACATCGCCCTCACGCTCGCGCACGAGGACGAGATCGCGCGGTACGAGCAGGACCGCGAGCGCGTCGGGCCGGTCACGACCCCCTTCGGCTGAGAGCGGGGGGCGGTCCGGTGGCCGAGCCCGTCCATCTCAACCTGCGGACGGACGTCGACGACTCCGCCCCCGGGTTCGGGCTGGAGGGGATGGAGGCGCGCTTCGCCAACCTGCCGCTGGGGCTGGAGGCGCTGGGCATGAGCCTGCAGGGGCTCGCGCCCGGCGCCCGCCAGGCCTTCGGCCACCGGCATCCCGGCGGCCACGAGGAGGTCTACGTGGTGGTCGAGGGCACCGGCCGCGCCAACGTGGACGGCCGGATCGTGGAGCTCGCGCCGCTCGACGCGCTGCGCGTCCCCGGTCCGGCGTGGCGCTGCTTCGAGGCCGGCCCCCAGGGCCTCCTGTTCCTGGCCCTCGGCGCGCCGCCGCTCGCCGACCCGGCCGCCGGCTCGGAGATGGTCCCGGGCTGGTGGGGATGAGGACACTTCACAACTGAACGGTTGTTCGTTTCGTTCGCGTTCTCCGCGCACCCGAAGGAGGCGAGCGATTCGGACGTCCGCCTCGGCCACTGAGCGCGGCCCGGCGGGCCTCCGGCGCCACCGGGACACCTGGAGAGGGCGCCCGAGACGGCGTCTGCGATTGCGCAACTGCTAGCGCATTCGCTAGCATGGTGACGTGCCGACGCTCTACCTCAGGAACGTCCCACCGGAGATCGACGCGACCCTCGCGGCGGAGGCGAAGGCGCGCGGCATCTCCAAGAACCGCCGGGCCATCGAGGCCCTGAAGCGCGGCCTCGGCATGGACCACGCCGAGCGCATCCGGCTCGTCGAGGAGATCCGGGCGCATCGTCCGAAGATCGACGTGGACGTGGCCGAGCTGATCCGACGGGAGCGGCCCGGCGGTGACGATCTCTGAGGAGGACGGGTTCGTCCTCGACGCATCCGTGCTCGTGGAGCTCGTCGGAGACGGGCGCCACCGCGTGGCCGCGGACGCGCTGCTCGATCGCATCGAGGGCGACGGTGAGCCGGTTCTCATCACCGCGGCGCATGGGCTCGTCGAGGCTATCCATGCGTACCGGCGCCTCGAGGCTCAGGGGGAGGTGGACCCGCGATCGGCCGGACTCGCCGTCAGGGACCTCGGACGCCTGCCCCTGCTGGTGGACCCGGCCGGTCCGCGGCGGGAGCGCATCTGGTCGCTCAGGCGGACGATGACCGCGTACGACGCGGCATACGCCGCTGCCGCGGAAGCCCTGAACGCTCCTCTGCTGACCGTCGACGTCCGCCTGCTGCGCGCGTGCGCGTCGGCCGGGATCCCCGCCGCCCACCTCGACGACCTGGCCGCCTGACCGTCGCCGCCCTCCGGTAGCCTCTCGCGCCGGGAAACGAGCGAGGGGGTCGGGGTGCCTGAGGTGTCGGTTGCTCTTCTGCCGGGGGACGGGATCGGTCCCGAGGTGGTCGCCGAGGCGCGGCGCGTGGTCGACGCCATCGCGCCCGATCACGACCTTGTGATCGACTGGCACGAGCACCTGGTGGGGGGCGCCTCGATCGACGCGCACGGGACGGCCCTCACCGACGAGGTGCTGGAGGCCGCGGCGGGGTCCGACGCCGTCCTGCTCGGCGCCGTCGGCGGCCCGAAGTGGGACACGACCGACCCCGACAAGCCCCGCCCCGAGCAGGGGCTGCTCGGCCTGCGGGCGGGCCTCGGGTTGTTCGCCAACCTGCGCCCGGTGAAGCCGGTGCCGGCGCTCTACGAGGCGAGCCCGCTGCGCCGCGAGCGCATCGAGGGCACCGACCTGCTCGTCGTGCGCGAGCTGACCGGGGGCCTCTACTTCGGCGAGCGCGGCCGCGAGCCGGAGCGCGCCTTCGACACCTGCGTCTACACCAAGCAGGAGGTCCACCGCCTCGCCGAGTGGGGCTTCCGGGCCGCCGCCGGCCGGCGCGGCAAGGTGACCTCGGTGGACAAGGCGAACGTGCTGGAGACCTCGCGGCTGTGGCGCGAGCAGGTCGTCGAGACGGCCGCCGGCCACCCCGACATCGCGCTCGAGCACATGCTGGTCGACAACGCCGCCATGCAGCTGGTCAGCCGCCCGGCCGACTTCGACGTGATCATCACCGAGAACCTCTTCGGCGACGTCCTCTCCGACGAGGCCGCCATGATCACCGGCTCGATCGGGCTGCTGCCCTCCGCGAGCCTCGGGCCGGGCACGCTCGGCCTGTACGAGCCGGTGCACGGCTCGGCCCCCGACATCGCCGGGCGAGGGGTGGCGAACCCGATCGCCACCGTGCTCTCGGCGGCGATGATGCTGCGCTACTCGCTCGGGGCGCCCGACGCCGCCGACCGCCTCGACGCCGCCGTCGACGCCATCCTCGCCGACGGCGCGCGCACCCCGGACCTGGGCGGCGATCTGGGCACCCGCGCGGTGGGAGACCTGCTGCTCGCCGCCCTTCCGGGCGCCCGATAACCTAGGAGCCCTCACGCCCGGCGGCGCCGAGGGGGCACCGCCGCCCGTCGCAAAGGAACGTCCGCATGCAGGAAGCCGAGAAGATCTGGATGAACGGCGCGCTGGTCGACTGGCCCGACGCGCGCGTGCACGTCCTCTCCCACGGGCTGCACTACGGCACCACCGTGTTCGAGGGCATCCGTTCCTACCAGGCGGCCGAGGGCGTCGCGGTGTTCCGGCTCGACGACCACCTCGCGCGGCTCGAGCGGTCGGCGGCGATGTACCACATGCCGATCTCGTACACGCGCTCCGAGCTCCGCGACGCCGTCCACCAGGTGATCTCGTCGAACGGGCTCGGCGGCTGCTACATCCGCCCGATCGTGCTGCGCGGGTACGGCACCATGGGGCTGTTCCCGCTGGAGGCGCCGGTCGACGTCGCGGTGGCGGCGTGGGAGTGGGGCGCCTACCTGGGCGAGGACGGCCTGCGGCACGGCATCCGGGCCAAGGTGTCCAGCTGGCGCCGCATCGGCTCCACCACCATCCCGGCGACGGCCAAGGCCGGCGGCCAGTACCTCAACTCGATCCTCGCCAAGATCGAGACCCACAAGGCCGGCTACCAGGAGGCGATCCTCCTGAACGAGGCCGGCTACGTGGCCGACGGCTCCGGCGAGAACCTGTTCCTGGTGCGCGACGGCGTGCTCATCACCCCGCCGGTGCAGGCCTCGATCCTCGAGGGCATCACCCGGGCCAGCATCATCACCATCGCCGGGGACGAGGGCATCCCGGTGCTGGAGCGCGAGGTGGCCCGCGGCGAGCTCTACACCGCCGACGAGGTCTTCATCACCGGCACCGCGGCGGAGGTGTGCCCGGTCAACGAGGTCGACGACCACCGGCTCGGCGACCCCGGCCCGATCACGCAGAAGCTGCAGGAGCGCTTCTTCGCCGCCACCGAGGGGCGCGACCCCCTCTCGGCCCGGTGGCTCGACTACGTGCCGGCGGCGGAGTCCGCGCCGTCGCCCCTGCCGGCGTCATGACCGAGCGCGTCCTCGTCTACGACACGACCCTGCGCGACGGCATGCAGCGCGAGGGGCTCAGCCTGTCCGTGGGCGAGCAGCTGGCGGTGGCCCTGCGCCTGGTCGAGTTCGGGGTGGACTACCTGGAGGCAGGCTTCCCCGCCAGCAACCCGAAGTACGGCGAGCTGTTCGGCCTGCTCGAGGACGAGGACCTGGGCGACACGCGCCTGGCGGCCTTCGGCATGACCCGCCGGCGCGGCACCGCCGCCGACCAGGACCCGGCGCTGCGCGGCCTGGCCGAGAGCTTCGCGCCGGTCGCGACGATCGTGGGCAAGACCTGGGACCTGCACATCGAGAAGGTCACCCGCGTCTCGCGCCAGGAGAACCTGCGGATGATCGAGGAGTCGGTCGCCTTCCTGGTGGCGCAGGGCAAGGAGGTCGTGTACGACGCCGAGCACTTCTTCGACGCCTTCGGCGCCCACCCGGACTACGCGCTCGACTGCCTGCGCGCGGCCGCCGCGGGGGGCGCGGCCTGGCTCACCCCGTGCGACACGAACGGCGCGACCCTGCCGTCGCGGATGGCGGCGGTCATGCGCGAGGTGCGCGCGGCGCTGCCCGACGCCCGGCTCGGCATCCACACCCACAACGACGCCGAGTGCGCCGTGGCGAACAGCCTGGTGGCCGTCGAGGAGGGCGCCCGCCTGGTGCAGGGCACCGTCAACGGCTACGGGGAGCGCTGCGGCAACGCGAACCTGGTCTCGATCATCCCGTCGCTGGCCCTGAAGGAGGGCTACGAGGTGCTGCGGCCGGGGCGGCTCGGCGAGCTCACCGCGCTCAGCAACTTCGTGGCCGAGACGGCCAACCTGCAGCCCGACTCGTGGGCCCCGTACGTCGGCCAGAACGCCTTCGCCCACAAGGGCGGCATGCACCAGCAGGGCATGAACGCCGACGCCCGCAGCTACGAGCACATCGACCCCGCCGCGGTCGGCAACGACCGGCGGGTGCTGGTGTCCGAGCTGTCGGGGCGCGGCACGATCCTGGCGAAGGCGCGCGAGCTGGGCGTGGACGTCGACGGCGAGCCCGAGCGGGTCGCGGCGATCCTCACCCGGGTGAAGGACCTGGAGCACCGCGGCTACCACTTCGAGACCGCCGACGGCTCGTTCGAGCTGCTGCTCGAGCGCGAGGTCGGCGTCTACCGGCCCCTGTTCGTGCTCGAGAGCTTCCGCGTCATCACCGAGAAGCGCGCCGACGGCCGCGTCGAGACCGAGGCGACGGTGAAGCTGCTCCACGAGGGCGAGCGGCTGGTCGCGACGGCCGAGGGCAACGGCCCCGTCAACGCCCTGGACGCGGCGCTGCGCGGCGCGCTCGAGGCGCGGGTGCCGGAGCTCGGCGACATCGCGCTGGTCAACTTCAAGGTGCGCATCCTCGACGAGACCAAGGGCACCGGCGCGATCACGCGGGTGCTGCTCGACTCGAGCGACGGCCGCGAGACGTGGGGGGCGATCGGCGTGAGCGAGAACATCATCGAGGCCTCCTGGGAGGCCCTGCTCGACAGCCTGGAGCACGGCGTCCGCCGCGGCGCGCGGACACGGGCGGCGTCGCCCGTATGAGCGAGGAGCGCATCCCGCTCGCCAAGCCGGTGATCGGCGACCGCGAGCGGGAGCTGGTCGACGAGGTGCTGCGGTCCGGCTGGCTGTCGCTGGGCCCCATGGGGCCGCGCTTCGAGCGGGCCTGGGCCGAGCGCGCCGGGGTGGCGCGGGCGGTGGCCGTCTCGAGCGGCACGGCCGGCCTCCACCTGTGCATGCACGCCGCCGGCCTCGGCCCGGGCGACGAGGTGGTCACATCCTCGTTCTCGTTCGTCGCCTCGGCGAACGCGGTCCTCTTCACGGGCGCCACGCCGGTGTTCGCCGAGGTCGACCCGCTCACCTTCAACATGGACCCGGCGGCCGTCGAGGCCGCGATCACCCCGCGCACCAAGGCCATCCTGATCGTCGACATCTTCGGCTACCCGGCCGAGATCCCGGCCCTGCGGGCGATCGCCGAGCGCCACGGCCTGGCCGTCGTCGAGGACGCCTGCCAGTCGATCGACGGCGACTACGACGGCCGCCGGCTGGGGTCGTTCGGGCACCCGGCCGTCTACGGCTTCTACGCCAACAAGCAGATGACCACCGCCGAGGGCGGCATCGTGCTCACCGACGACGACCGCCTCGCCGACCTGCTCGAGAGCCTGCGCAACCAGGGCCGCTCCGACGACGGCGCCTGGCTGATCCACTCCCGCCTGGGCTTCAACTACCGGCTCTCCGACGTGCACGCGGCGATCGGCGTGGCCCAGGTGGAGCGCCTCGACGAGCTGCAGGCGGGCCGCGCCCGCGTGGCGGGCTGGTACCAGGCGCGGATCGCCGAGATCGACGGCGTCACGCCGATGTACGAGGGGCCGCAGCGGCGCTCGTGGTTCGTGTACGCGCCGCGCCTCGACGCCGACCTCGTGCGCGACGAGGTCATCGGCGACCTCGACGCGGTCGGGGTGTCGGCCAAGCCCTACCTGCCGTGCATCCACCTTCAGCCCTTCTACCGCTCCGAGCACGGCCACCGGCCGGGCGAGTTCCCGGTCACCGAGGCGATCAGCGCCTCGACCATCGCGCTGCCCTTCTTCCCCGAGATGCGCGAGGACCAGGTGGACCGGGTGTGCACGGCGCTCGCGGAGGTCATCGCAGCGCGCCGCGGAGCGGGCGCCCGGGCATGAGCGAGGGCGGCCGGCTGTGGGGCGGGCGCTTCGGCGCCGCCTCGGCGGAGGCCTTCGATCGCCTCAACACCTCCCTCGAGATCGACCGGCGCATGTGGCGCCAGGACGTCGCCGGGTCGCGCGCCCACGCCCGCATGCTGGGCGCGCAGGGGATCATCCCGGCCGAGGACGCCGAGGCGATCGACGCCGGGCTGGCGCAGGTGGCCGCCGAGCTGGAGGCGGGCGACTTCGCCTTCGCCCCCGGCGACGAGGACATCCACACGGCCGTCGAGCGCCGGCTCACCGAGCTGATCGGCGATCCGGGCCGGCGGCTCCACACCGGCCGCAGCCGCAACGACCAGGTCATCACCGACACGCTGCTCTACCTGCGCGAGGCCGCCACGGCCCAGCGCGGGCTGCTGCGCGACCTGGCCGACGCCCTGCTGCGCCAGGCCGAGGCCCACGTCGACACCCTCCTGCCCGGCTACACCCACAGCCAGCGGGCCCAGCCGGTGCGCCTGGCCCACCACCTGCTGGCCTACGTCTGGATGCTCGGCCGCGACCGGGTGCGCCTCGACCACGCGATCGCCGCGACGGCCGAGTCGCCGCTCGGCTCCGGCGCGCTGTCCGGCGTCGGCTTCCCGATCGACCGCGAGGCGACCGCGCGGGAGCTGGGCTTCGAGCGGCCGTCCCGCAACAGCCTCGACGCGGTGGGCAGCCGCGACGCCCTGGTCGACTACCTGCACTTCGCCGCCCAGCTCGGCGTGCACCTGTCGCGGCTCGGCGCCGAGATCGTGGCCTGGGCGGGGGAGGAGGCCGGCTTCGTGGAGCTGGACGACGCCTTCGCGTCGGGCTCCTCGATGCTGCCGCAGAAGAAGAACCCGGACGCCGCCGAGCTGGCGCGGGCGAAGGCGCCGCGCCTGGCGGCCGACCTCGCCGGGCTGCTCGGGATGCTCAGCGGCCTGCCGCTCGCGTACAACAAGGATCTGCAGGAGGACAAGGGCTACCTGTTCGACGCGATCGACACCCTCGACCTGCTGCTGCCGGCGATGAGCGGCATGATCGCGAGCGCCGGGTTCCGCGCCGACCGGATGGGCGCGGCCGCCGAGGGGGGCTTCCTGGCGGCCACCGATCTCGCCGACCACCTCGTCACGCTCGGGTGGCCCTTCCGGCGCGCCCACGAGGCGGTGGGCCGGCTGGTGCGCGCATGCTCCGCGGCGGGGGTGGGCCTGGCCGCCGCCGGCCCGGCCGAGCTGGCCGCCGCCGGCCTCGACGGCGTCGAGGTGCCGGAGCTCACCGCCGAGGCCTCCGTCGAGGCGAAGGCGGCCTACGGCGGCACCGCCCGCGCGGCCGTGCTCGACCAGCTCGACGCCGCCCGCGCGATGGTGGCGGCATGGTGACCGCCGCCCCGCCGCGCTCGCTGGGGGCCGCCGAGCTGGCGGCGGGCGTCGCCGAGCTGGCGCCGGGCCTGGTCGGCTGCACCCTGCTGGTCGACGGCGTCGGCGGCACCATCGTCGAGACCGAGCGCTACCAGCACGACGATCCGGCCTCGCACAGCTTCCGCGGGCCGCGCGGTCGCGCGGCGATCATGTTCGGCCCCGGCGGCGTGCTCTACGTGTACCGCAGCTACGGC
>JBFXCS010000001.1:544819-1492450 GCA_050181915.1 Thermoleophilia bacterium
GCTGGCTAAGTGGCAAACGTTGTGCGGGTGCACAGACAACCAGGATGTTGGCTTAGAGGCAGCCATTCGTCTAAGGAGTGCGTAATAGCTCACTGGTCAAGTGCTCGTGCGCGGATAATGTAACGGGGCTCAAGCCAGCTCCCGAAGCTGTGGGCTTCGTCTTCGGACGGAGCGGTAGGAGAGCGTTCCTCGGGCAGTGAAGCGGTCGCGGCAAGCGCACCGTGGAGCGCGGGGAAGTGAGAATGCCGGTATTAGTAACGAAAGAGGAGTGAGAAACTCCTCCACCGGATGCCCAAGGTTTCCTGAGTAAAGCTAATCTGCTCAGGGTTAGTCGGGACCTAAGCCGAGGCCGACAGGCGTAGGCGATGGATAACAGGTTGATATTCCTGTACCGCGTCTTCCGCGTTATTACCGATGGGGGGACGGGGAAGGGTAGGCGAACCGTGGCGATGGTCGTCCACGGACAACCCGGTAGGAGGGATCTCAGGAAAATCCGGGATCCAGATACTCCGAGAGGGGATGTCGGTCGCCGTAAGGCGGCAAGTCGTCGAGCCCATGCCTCCGAGAAAAGCCTCTAGGGAGTGGGAACGCGCCCGTACCAAAACCGACACAGGTGGGCAGGTAGAGCATACCGAGGTGATCGAGAGAACCCTCGTTAAGGAACTCGGCAAAATTGTCCCGTAACTTCGGGAGAAGGGACGCCGCGGTAGGGTGATAGGCCTTGCGCCAGGAGCCCGAGGCGGCCGCAGAGAATTGGCCCAACCGACTGTTTACCAAAAACACAGGTCTCTGCGAAGTCGAAAGACGACGTATAGGGGCTGACGCCTGCCCGGTGCCGGAAGGTCAAGTGGAGAGGTTAGCCCTCGTGGCGAAGCTTTGAAACCAAGCCCCGGTAAACGGCGGCCGTAACTATAACGGTCCTAAGGTAGCGAAATTCCTTGTCGGGTAAGTTCCGACCTGCACGAATGGCGTAACGAGTTGGGCGCTGTCTCAACGAGGGACTCGGTGAAATTGTAGTATCGGTGAAGATGCCGATTACCCGCCGCAAGACGGAAAGACCCCGTGAACCTTTACTGCAGCTTGATATTGGGGTTTGGGACATCCTGTCCAGGATAGGTGGGAGGCTGTGAGACGGTGACGTCAGTTGCCGTGGAGCCACCCTTGGGATACCACCCTGGATGTTCTGAGCTTCTAACGGGAGGCCGTGATCCGGCTCTCGAACAGTGTCAGGTGGGCAGTTTGACTGGGGCGGTCGCCTCCCAAATTGTAACGGAGGCGCGCAAAGGTTCCCTCAGCACGGTTGGAAATCGTGCGTAGAGTGTAAAGGCATAAGGGAGCTTGACTGCGAGAGTGACAGCTCGAGCAGGTACGAAAGTAGGCCTTAGTGATCCGGCGGTAGAGAGTGGAATTGCCGTCGCTCAACGGATAAAAGGTACTCCGGGGATAACAGGCTTATCCTCCCCAAGAGTCCACATCGACGGGAGGGTTTGGCACCTCGATGTCGGCTCGTCGCATCCTGGGGCTGGAGTTGGTCCCAAGGGTTGGGCTGTTCGCCCATTAAAGCGGTACGCGAGCTGGGTTCAGAACGTCGTGAGACAGTTCGGTCCCTATCTGCGGTGGGCGCTGGAGATTTGAGAGGAGTCGTCCCTAGTACGAGAGGACCGGGATGAACAGACCTCTGGTGTATCAGTTGTCGTGCCAACGGCACTGCTGGCTAGCTACGTCTGGACGGGATAACCGCTGAAAGCATCTAAGCGGGAAGCCCACCTCAAGATGAGATCTCCCACCCCTTCGAGGGGGTAAGGCTCCAGGTAGACCACCTGGTTGATAGGCGGGATGTGTAAGCGCAGCAATGCGTTCAGCAGACCCGTACTAATCCGCCGAGGGCTTGACTAAAAGCCTCTATGGAGCACACCGTCGCCGCTATGCAGTCTTGAGGGTATGCCCTCGAGCATTTCCGGTGGTCTTAGCGAGAGGGACACACCTCTTCCCATTCCGAACAGAGTCGTTAAGCCTCTCAGCGCCGATGGTACTCCGAGCGAAGGCTCGCGGGAGAGTAGGTCGCCGCCGGGATTGATGTGAGACACGAGTAAGGGCCGCGGAGCACCGTCTCCGCGGCCCTTACTCGTGCTGGGGATCCCGTCGCCGGGCGCTCAGCACGGGTCGCCGTCGGCGGCCGGCGGCACGAGGCGCAGGCGGGCGCCGTGCCGGTGCGCGGGCTGCGCGGCGTGGACGGGCGGCGCGCCGTAGGGCGGCACGTCGCGCCGCAGGCGGCGGGCCAGCCGGCCCAGGGGGCCCAGCCGGCGTGCGCGCGACGCGACCACCGCCGACGCGGCCGCGGCGTCGGCGGCGTCCAGCCGCTGGCGAAGGGCCATGTTGGTGAGATCGGTCTGGCTCACGGTGGTCTCCCTGATCGGACGGAATGTTCGATGGGAATAGGATGACCGCGATTGCCGATAAGGACCAGTCGGATTAGCATTGGGAGCCATCATGGAACGTGATGGATGGCTGCGCGTCGAGGTGCGCCACCTGGCGGCCCTGCGGGCGGTGGCCCGCGAGGGCTCGTTCGGCGCCGCGGCCCTGTCGCTGGGGTACACCCAGTCGGCGGTGTCGCAGCAGATCGCGACGCTCGAGCGGGCGGTGGGCGAGACGCTCATCGATCGGCCGGGCGGGCCGCGCAAGGTGGCCCTGACCGAGGCCGGCGAGGTGCTGCTGCGCCACGCGGAGAGGATCGTGGCGGGCATGGAGGCGGCGTGGGCCGACCTCAACGCCCTGTCGCTCGGCGCGGCCGGGAACCTGCGGGTGGGGACCTACCAGAGCGTGGGCACGCGCATCCTGCCGGCGCTGGTGCGGCGCCTGATGGCGGAGCGGCCGGGCATGGAGGTGCTGCTCACGGAGTCGGCGTCCGACCGCGAGCTGCTCGACCAGCTGGAGCGGGGCGAGACCGACCTCAGCTTCACCGTGCTGCCGCTCGACGACGGCCCCTTCGAGGCGGTGGAGCTGCTGCGCGACCCCTACGTGATCGTGGCGGCGGCCGACTCGGAGATGGCGCGGGCGGGACGTCCCCCCAGCCTCGAGGACCTGTCGGCCGTGCCGGTGATCGGCAGCAGGCACTGCCTGGCCGGCGCGCGCCTCGAGAAGCATCTGGCCGACCGGGGCCTGCCGCTGAACATCGTGTTCCGCTCCGACGACAACGGCACCATGCAGGGCCTGGCCGGGACCGGCATGGCGGTCGCGATCACGGCCCTCCTCGCCGTCGATCCGGCCGATCCGAACACCGTCGCCCTGCGTCCCGCCGCCGACCTGCCGTCGCGCCGGATCGGCCTCGCCTGGCACCGGGACCGGTCGCTGTCGTCCTCGGCGCGGGCGTTCATCGACGCCGCCGTGAGCCTGTGCGCCGAGATGCAGCCGGAGATGGACGCCGCTCCCACGCTCCCCTGAGGCCGACGGGCGCTGCGGGGGCCGCTGGTACGATCGCCGCGATGGCGATGGCATCACCGGAGGGCACCGACACGCCGGACTGCATCGTCGTGGGCGGCGGCCTGGCGGGCCTCTCGTGCGCCCTCGGGCTCGCCCGCGCGGGCCGCTCGGTCCACCTGATCGAGGCCGAGACGGCCGTCGGCGGCCGCGCGCGCAGCGTCTGGCACGGCGGCCGGCCGGTGGACATGGGCATCCACGTCATCCTGGGCGGCTACCAACGGACGCGCAGGCTGCTGAAGGCGATCGACCTGCCGCGGCGCGACCTGCGGCCGGTGGAGGGCGTGGTGTTCATGCGCGCCGGCGAGCGCCGGGTGCTGGGGGCCTCGCGCCTGCGCGGCGCGCGGCTGCCGGGCATCGGCGCCCCCGACCGGGTGCGGCTGGCCCGCCTGGTCGCCGAGGTCGCCGGCCGCCCGCACGAGGCGCTGCTGGCCCGCGACGACGACGCCGCCTCGGCGGACGCCCTGCTGCTGGCCCGCGGCTTCTCCGGCGAGGCGATCGAGGGCCTGCTGCGGCCCCTGCTCGGGACGCTGCTGCTCGACCGGGGCCTCGCGGTGGACCCCGGCTACTTCCGCTGCGTGCTCGCCATGCTGCTGAAGGGCCCGGCGGTGATGCCGGCGGACGGCATCGGCATGGTCGCCGAGTGGACGGCCGCGGCGATCGGCCAGGCGGGCGGGCGGGTGGAGACCGGCGTCCGCGTCGAGGCCCTCGACGCCGGCCCGGACGGCGCCTCGGTCGCGGCGGTCGCGACATCCGACGGGCGGCGCCTCGCGGCCCGCCAGGTCGTGCTCGCCGTCGACGCCCCGGCGGCGCGGCGCCTGCTGGCCCCGCTCGACGCCGCCGCTGCGGAGCGGATCCCCACGGAGGGCGCCTCGGCGACGACGGCCGCCTTCGCCCTCCGACGGCCGCTCTACAGTGGGCGCGTGATCCTGCTGAACGCCGACGACGCCCCCTCCGGGCGGCCGCGCATCGACGCCGTCTGCCAGACCACCGGCATCGGCCGGCCGGGCGCGTCCGAGGGGCCGCACATCCTGCTCGCGACGGCCGTCACCACGGGCGGCGCGCCCTTCGAGGGCATCGCGGGCGAGGTGGGCTCGCTGGTGAGGCGCTGGGCGCCCGGCTACGACTGGGCGGGCCAGGCCGAGCTGATCGACGTCTACGAGGCCCCCTACGCCCACTACCGGTCCACGGCGGGCGTGCGCCGCTCCCTGCCCGGCCACCGCACGGCCCTGCGCAACCTGATCCTGGCGGGGGAGTACACCAGCCTGCCGTCGATCGAGGGCGCCGTCGCCGGCGGCGCGCGGGCGGCGGAGATCGTGGACGCGCTCATCCCGTGAAGGTCGTCGGCACCCGGCGGGTCTTCTCGGTCGAGGAGGTCGGCGCCCGCCTCGCGGCCATGTTCGACGGCCTGCGGTCGTTCTGGGTGGAGGCCGAGATCCAGGAGGTGAGGCCGGCCCGCGGGCAGGTCTACTTCACGCTGCGCGGCGAGAACGCCATCGACGCGCACATGAACCGCATCGTGTTCGACCGCCTGGCCGCCACGCCGGCCGACGGCGACCTGGTGCAGGCCTACGGGCGGATCGAGTTCTGGTCGAAGCGCTCGCAGGTGCGCATGCGCGTGGAGCGCCTCGAGCCGGCCGGGGACGGGCTGCTGCGCGCCCGCATCGCCGAGCTGCGCGCCCGCCTGGCGGCCGAGGGCCTGCTCGACCCGGCGCGGCGGCGGCCGGTGCCGCTGCTGCCCCGGCGGGTGGGGCTCGTGACGAGCGCGGTCGGGGCGGCGCGCGACGACTTCCTGCGCAACGCCTGGGCGCGCTTCCCGGCCGCCGACATCCTGCTGGTGGACGTGCCGGTGCAGGGCGACGACGCTCCCCGCCTGATCGCGCGGGCGGTGCGCCACCTCGACGCCGTGCGCGATGTCGACGTGATCGTGGTCGCGCGCGGCGGCGGGTCGCTGGAGGACCTGATGGCCTTCAACAGCGAGCCCGCCTGCCGGGCGGTGGCCGCGGCGGCGACGCCCGTGGTCTCGGCGGTCGGGCACGAGCGCGACGTGACGCTGTGCGACGAGGTGGCCGACCTGCGGGTCTCCACGCCGACCGCGGCCGCCGAGGCCGTCCTGCCCAGCATGGAGGCGCTGCGGGTGCGCCTGGCCGATGCGCAGGGCGCCTCCGTCCGCGGCCTGCTGCGGGCGCGGGCCGCCGCCGAGCGCGAGACCGCGCGGCGAGCCGCCGACCTGGTGCGCGCCCTGCGCGGGCGCGGCGCCGTCGCCGGCGACCGGGTGGAGCGCCTGGCGCCGCGCCTCGGCGCCGCCCTGGCACGGCGGGCCGCGCGGGCGCCGGGCGAGCTCGACGCCGCCGGCGCGGCGCTGGCGCGGGCGGGCGCCGGCCGGGTGGCCGAGTCGGCCCGGCGGGTGGAGCGGGCCGAGGCGCTGCTGGGTCTGCTGTCGCCGCGGGCGACCGTCGCCCGCGGCTACGCCATCGTGCGCGAGGCGGCGACCGACGCCGTGGTGGCCGACGCCGGCGCCGTCGCCCCCGGCGCGGCGCTCTCGATCGAGATGCGCGACGGCCGCCTGCCGGCGCGCGCCCGGGGGCGGCCGTGAGCGGCGGGCCGCGGGAGCCGGCGGAATCCCTCACCTTCGAGGAGGCCCTGAGGCGGCTCGACGAGGTCGTGGCGCGCCTCGAGAGCGGCGAGGTGGGCCTGGAGGAGGCCGTCGCCCTCTTCGAGCGCGGCCAGGGTTACCTGGCGGTCTGCCGCGACCGCCTCGGCGCCGCTCAGAAGCGGATCGAGGAGCTGACGGCGGAGGGGCTGCCCGACGCGGGAGCCGGTCCGGAGGCCGCCGCGGGGGAGTCGCCGCCCCCCTTCTGATCGGCGGCCGATCGCCGGCGCCGCGCCGTCCAGCGCTCGAGCCGCGCGAGGTCGCGCTCGATGCGCGACAGGGGGACCTGGCAGCCCACGTTCCCCACGTTGGCGTACGACAGCAGGCGGTCCTCGTCCGCGCGCAGCGTCATCCACTTCGCCAGCACGTCGTCGCCGCTCGGCAGCAGCGTCGCCCGGCCCTCCGCGTCGCGCTCGGGGAACTGCACGCAGTACTCGCGCACCGGCGCCATCGACCGCGGCAGCAGGGCGACGATCGGCAGGTGGGGGTAGATGAGGTAGCGGTAGCGGGGCGAGGGGGGCCGGGCGCGGCCCGCCGGCCGCCGGCCCGTCGTGCAGATGAAGCCGAGGTCGCGGAACATCTCCCACTCGTCCTCGTTCACCACGGAGCGCAGCAGCGCGAGCGACCGGTGCTCCGCCTCGGCCGGCGGCAGCGGGGGCTCGGCCACCCACGAGCGGTCGGCGCGCCGCCGCGCCGGGGTGTCGCCGCGCCGCGTCGGCCGGGCCATGATCGCCCCGAGCGCGCCGAGCGTCACGACCAGCACCACGACGCCGAGGCCGCCCACCTAGCGCTCCGGCGCGCCCCCGGCGGCCCGCGGCCAGAAGAGCACCCGGTCGGCGTCCTCCGGGATCTGGGCGAAGTCCGTGACCAGGAGCGCCTCGCGCCGCCCCGCGGCCGGGTCGGCGACCGGGACGGCCGCCCACATGCCCTGGTCGAGCTGCCGGCGGAACTCCCGCACCAGCCGGTCGCGGTCCGCCTCGGCGCGCGGGTCGCCCTCGGCGATGAGCGTCTCGCCGTAGCCGGGCATCATCCGAAGCAGGCGCATGGTCAGGCGGTTATACCGACCCCCTCCGTGCCGACGCAACGCCGCGGGCCCGACCCCCGTCGCCGGGCGCGCCGTGTGATAGCCCTGTGATGCCCGTGCCGCACGATCTCGCCTCGATACGCGCCCAGCTCCCGTCGCTGGCCGCGGACGTCTACCTCAACACGGGCGCGGCGGGGCCCCTCAGCAGGGCCGCCGCGGACGCGCTCGCGGCGTGGGCGGCCGACGCGTCGCGCCGGGCCCGCGGCAGCCTCAGCGCCTTCGACGACCTCGACCGGGAGGCGGAGGAGACCCGCGCCGCCGCCGGGCGCGTGGTGGGCGCGCCGGCCGATCGCATCGCCCTCACCGCCACCACGACGGGCGGCCTCAACGTGGTCGCCTGGGGCATCGACTGGCGCGCCGGCGACGAGATCGTCGTCGCGGCGCACGAGCACCCCGGCCTGAGCGTGCCCCTCGCGGTCATCGCGTCGCGCCACGGCGTCCGCGTGCGCATCGCCCCGATCGGCGACGGCCGCGCCGACCTGGAGCGCGAGGTGGGTCTCCTGGCCGGGCCGCGGACGCGCCTGGTGGCCCTCTCGCACGTCTCCTGGACGACCGGCGCCGTGCTCGACGTGGCCGGCGCGGCCCGAGCGGCGCGGCGCGTCGGGGCGCTGGTGCTGGTGGACGGGGCCCAGGCCGCGGGCGCGATCGCGGTCGATCCGGTCGCCCTCGGCGCGGACGCGTACGCCTTCCCGGCCCACAAGTGGCTGCTGGGCCCGGAGGGGCTCGGCGCCCTGTGGGTGTCGCGCGCGGCGCAGGAGCGCATCGCCCTGAGCGCCTCCGGCTACGAGACCGGCTCCGACCACCGCCCCGACGGCACCCTCACGGTGCACCGGGGGGCGCGCCGTTACGAGGTGTCGACGCCCCCGGCGGCCCTGCTGGGCGCCTGGTGCGCCTCCCTGGCGTGGCTGGAGGAGCTGGGCGCGGACTGGATCCACGCGCGCACCCGGCTCGTGCAGGGGAGGGCGCGCGAGGCGCTCTCGGCGATCCCCGGCGTGCGCGTCGTGACGCCGCCGGGACCGCAGGCCGGCCTGGTCGCCTTCGCGATCGACGGCCGCCCGCCGGAGGAGGCCTGCGCCGCGATCCTGGCCCACGGCGTCGTCGTGCGGCCGCTGCCGGACCCGCCCGGCCTGAGGGCCTCGGCGGGCTTCTTCACCGACGAGTCGGACATCGCCCGTCTGGCGGGCGCCGTGTCGTCGGTTGCCGCCTGCTAGCGTCCGGTCACGTGAGTCAGGACAGGCTGGTCATCAGAGGGGGCCGAGCACTGTCCGGCACCGTCGTGCCGAGCGGCAACAAGAACGCCGCGCTGCCGATCCTCGCCGCATGCCTTCTCACCGATGAGGAGGTCGTGCTCGAGAACGTGCCGGACATCCTCGACGTCCACGTCATGCTGGCGCTGCTGGACGACCTGGGCGTCAGCGTGCGCGACGAGGGGCCGAACGGGCTCGCCCTGCGCGCCGACCGGGTGCGCACCACCCACCTCGACCCCGACCTCTGCCGGCGCCTGCGCGCCTCGCTGCTGCTCGCCGGGCCGCTGCTGGCGCGCTGCGGCGCCGTCGAGCTGCCCCCCGCCGGCGGCGACTTCATCGGGCGCCGCCGCATCGACACCCACTTCCTGGGCTTCCGCGCTCTGGGCGCGGAGGTCGAGGCCGGCCGCACCTACCGCCTCAGCCACGGCGGGCTGCACGGCGCCGAGATCTTCCTCGACGAGGCGTCGGTCACCGCGACCGAGAACGTGCTGTGCGCCGCGGTGCTCGCGCCCGGCCGCACGGTGATCCTGAACGCCGCCGGCGAGCCGCACGTGCAGGACCTGGCCCGCTTCCTGGTCGAGCTGGGCGCCCGGATCGACGGCATCGGCACCAACCGGCTGATCATCGACGGCGTCGACCGCCTGCACGGCGGGCGCTTCCGCATCGGACCCGACCACATCGAGATCGCCTCGTTCGTGGGCCTGGGCGCCATCACCGGCTCGGACCTCACGATCGCGGACGTCCGCGCCGAGGACCTGCGCATGATCAACCTCACCTTCGAGCGGCTCGGCATCCGGGTCGACGTCGAGGGCGACACGCTGCGCGTGCCGCCCGACCAGGAGCTGCGCGTGGTGGCCGACGAGGGCGACGCCATCCCGAAGATCGACGACGGCATCTGGCCGGCCTTCCCCGCCGACCTCACGAGCATCGCCGTCGCCGTCGCCACCCAGACCGACGGCACGGTGATGATCTTCGAGAAGATGTTCGAGAACCGGCTGGTCTTCGTCGACAAGCTGGTGGGGATGGGCGCGCGCATCGTGGTCTGCGACCCCCACCGGGTCGTGGTGAGCGGGCGGGCGCAGCTCTACGGGGAGCGGCTGGAGAGCCCCGACATCCGCGCCGGCATGGCGATGCTGATCGCCAGCCTGGCGGCGCAGGGCGTGAGCGTGATCGGCAACGTGGGCCAGATCGACCGGGGCTACGAGCGGATCGACGAGCGCCTGCGCGAGCTCGGCGCGGAGATCGAGCGCGTCCGTGAGTGACCTGCCGCCGGCCGCTCTGCCGGCCGGGGCGAAGGACGTCCTGGCGGTGGAGGCGCACGAGCTCCGCGCGGTGGAGGGGGCGCTCGGCGAGCGCTTCCGCCGCTTCGGCTACCGCGAGGTGATGACCCCGGTGCTGGAGTTCGAGGAGGTCGTCGACCGGGCGGGCGAGGGGCGCGACGGCGCCGCCTTCCGGCTCTTCGACGACCACGGACGGGTGCTGGTGCTGCGGCCGGACCTCACGATCCCCGTCGCCCGCCTGGTGGCGACCCGCATGGCGGACCACCCCGGGCCGGTGCGCGTGTCGTACGTGGCCCGCGTCTTCCGGCCCGTGCCGGTGGGGCGGCCGCGCAGCTCCGAGCAGCGCCAGGCCGGGGTGGAGCTGGTGGGCGCCGACGGCCCCGGCGCGGACGCCGAGATCCTGGCGCTGCTGGTCGAGAGCCTGCGCGCCGCGGGTCTGGCGGAGCTGCGGGTCGGCATCGCCGACGTCTCGCTCACCGCCGCGGTGCTGGACGGCGCCGGCGTCGCGGCCGGCGCGCGCGGGGCCCTGATCGCCGCGCTCGCCGGCCGCGACCTCGTCGAGTGGCGCCGCCTGGCCCGGGAGGCCGCGCCCGCGGGCGCGGCCGGCGACCTGCTGGCCCGGCTTCCGTCGCTGCACGGCGGCGCCGGGCTGCTGGACGAGGTGGCCGCCGCGATCCCGGCGGCCGCCGACGCCTGCGCCCGCCTGCGGTCGACCCTCGACCTCGCCGCGGCCCGCGGCGCGGGCGGGGCCCTGATGCTCGACCTCAGCGTGCTGCGGCCCTGGAGCTACTACTCCGGCATCGTCTTCGAGGCCTCGGCGCCCGGCGTCGGCGAGCCGATCGCCATGGGCGGCCGCTACGACGGCCTCGGGGCCCGCTTCGGCAGGTCGCGGCCGGCGGTGGGGCTCGCCATCACGCTCGACCTGCTCCACCGCGCGCTGCGCGCCGGCGACGGCCCCGCCGGCGCGCCGCGCGACGGCATCGTGCTGGCCGGCGGCCTGGACGGCGAGGCGGAGGCGGCCGGCGCCGCCCGCGCCGCCGGGCTGGCCGTGATCGCGGTCGGCGAGGGGGAGGGCGAGGCCGAGCGCGTCGCGGAGGCCGACGGCTGGCGCTGGGTGGCGCGCCGCGCCGGCGACGGGTTCGACGTGACCGACCGGGCGGCCGGCACCACCGCGCGGCTGGCCGCGCTGGAGGAGGTGGCGCGATGAGGATCTGCGTGCCCCTGGGCGCCCTCTTCGGCGAGGCGGTCGACGCCCTCGCCGCCGCCGGCCTCGACGTGTCGCCGCTGCGCGACGCCGGCCGGCGCCTGATCGTCGAGGGCTCCGACGGCATCACCTTCATCACCACCCGCCCCAGCGACGTCCCCACCTACGTCGAGAGCGGCGCCGCCGACATCGGCATCTCGGGGCGCGACACGCTCGAGGAGCGCGCCCCCGACGTGTACGAGCTGCTCGACCTGGGCTTCGGCCACTGCCGCATGGTGTACGCCACCGAGGCGGGGGAGGACCCCACCCCGGCGGCGCTCGAGCACCTGGGCGTGGTGCGGGTGGCGACCAAGTACCCGCTCATCGCGGCCGCCCACTTCACGTCGACCGGCCGCCAGGCCGAGGTGGTGAAGGTGAACGGATCGGTCGAGCTGGCGCCGCTGGTGGGGCTCGCCCACGGCATCGTCGACCTGGTGGCGACCGGGCGGACGCTGCGCGAGAACGGGCTGGTCGAGCGCGAGGAGATCTTC
Source organism: Thermoleophilia bacterium (assembly GCA_050181915.1). Classification (GTDB taxonomy): domain Bacteria; phylum Actinomycetota; class Thermoleophilia; order Miltoncostaeales; family Miltoncostaeaceae; genus JBFXCS01. The sequence goes on from JBFXCS010000001.1 coordinate 556,295, forward strand.
CACTCGTCGGCCCGCCTGATCGCCAACCGGGTCAGTCGGACGCTGCAGGCCGAGCGCATCGACCGCCTGGTGGAGCGACTGGCGCCGGAGGGCTCGTGAGCGGCGCCCGCCGGGTGGGCCTCGGCGCGGGCGACGACCTCGCGGCGCTGGCGGCCGAGCTGCGCCCGCCGGTGGACGCCGGCACCGTCGCCGCCGACGTCGCGGCGATCGTCGCCGACGTGCGACGCCGCGGCGACGCCGCGCTGGTCGAGGCCACCCGCCGCTTCGACTGCCCCGACTTCGCCGAGGAGCGGCTGCGCGTGGCGCCGGCCGAGCTGGCAGCGGCGCTCGACGAGCTCGACCCGGCCCTGCGGACGGCCATCGTCACCGCCGCCGCGCAGGTGCGCGAGCTGGCGGAGGCCCTGCTGCCCGACGACCGCCACGTGACCCTGCCCTTCGGCCAGCGCATCGGCGTGCGGCAGGTGCCGGTCGACGCGGCCGCCTGCTACGTGCCGGGGGGGCGGGCGCCGTACCCGTCGAGCCTGGTGATGGGGGTCGTGCCCGCCCAGGTCGCCGGCGTCGGGCGCGTCGTGGTGGCCAGCCCGCCCGGGGCCGACGGCCGGCCCGCGCCCGTGATCCTGGCCACCGCGGCTCTGCTGGGCGTCGACGAGGTGTACGCCGCCGGCGGCGCGGGGGCGATCGCCGCCCTCGCCCACGGCACGGAGACGATCGCCCCGGTGGCCGTCATCGTGGGCCCGGGCAGCCCCTGGGTGCAGGAGGCCAAGCGCCAGGTGGTCGGCACCGTCGGCATCGACGGCGTCGCGGGGCCCAGCGAGGTGCTGATCCTGGCCGACGCCTCGGCCGATCCGCGCGCCGTCGCCCTCGACCTCCTGGCTCAGGCGGAGCACGGCGCCGACTCGCCGGCCGTGCTCGCGAGCGACGATCCCGAGGTGATCGCGTCGGTGGCGGCGGCTCTGGCGGTTCTGCCGGCCGCCGCCGGTCCCATCGCCCTTGTGCGGTGTGCCAGCATGGATCTCGCCGTCGACCTGGCGGAGGCGTTCGCCCCCGAGCACCTGGAGATCGCGACCCGCGACGCCGGGGACCTGGCCGCGCGCATCACCCGCGCGGGGGCCGTCTTCACCGGGCCGAACTGCGCAACGGCCTTCGGCGACTACGTCGCGGGCTCCAATCACGTACTGCCCACCGGGGGCGCGGCGCGTCACGCATCGGCCCTCGGGCCCACCACGTTCCTGCGGAGGATGTCCGTGGTCGAGATGACCGACGAGGCCGTCGAGGCGCTCACCCCCCACCTGGCCACGCTGGCCGACGCGGAGGGGTTCCCGCTGCACCGCGCCTCGGCCGAGGCGCGGAGGCGGGCATGAGCAGGGTGGGGGAGTCCCGCCGGGCGACCGGCGAGACCGACGTGCGCGCGCGGGTGGACCTCGACGGATCGGGCGTCGCGGCGGTCGGCACCGGCGTCGGCTTCTTCGACCACATGCTCACCCTGCTGGCGCGCCACTCGCTGATCGACATCGAGGTGGACGCGCGCGGCGACCTGGAGACCGGCAGCCACCACACCGTGGAGGACGTCGGCATCACGCTGGGCCAGGCGCTCGACGCCGCCCTGGGCGACCGCTCGGGCATCGAGCGCTACGGCGAGGCGACGGTGCCGATGGACGAGGTGCTGGCGCAGGCGGTCATCGACATCTCGGGACGCCCCTTCGCGGCGATCGACCTGCCCGTCCCGGACCTCGTGATCGGCGGGTTCGAGACCGAGCTGGCGGGCGAGTTCTTCCGCGGGCTGGCCAACCACGCCGGGCTCACCCTGCACCTGCGCCTGCTGGCGCCGGGGGGCACCCACCACGTCATCGAGGGCGGCTTCAAGGCCGTGGCCCGCGCGCTGCGGGTCGCCGTGGCCCGGAACCCGCGCGTCACCGGCGTGCCGAGCACCAAGGGGGCGCTGTGACCCCGCGCCTGGCCGTGATCGACTACGAGATGAGCAACCTGCGCAGCGCCACCAAGGCCCTCGAGCGGCTGGGCGCCGAGGTGCGGGTGGTGGGCGAGCCCGCCGGCGTGGCCGGGGCCGACGCCGTCGTGCTGCCCGGGGTCGGCCACTTCGGCGAGGCGATGCGCCGCATCCGCGAGCGCGGGCTGGATCGCGCCGTGATCGGCGCCGCCGAGTCCGGCACGCCGGTGCTGGGCATCTGCCTGGGCCTGCAGCTGCTGTTCGCCGAGAGCGAGGAGAGCCCGGGCGTGGCGGGCCTGGGCCTGCTCGCCGGCGCGGTGCGCCGCCTGCGCACCGAGCGGAAGCTGCCGCACATCGGCTGGAGCACCGTCGCCTGGGCGCCGTCGGCGGCGATCGGCACCGACGCCGACGCCGCCGAGCGGACCTACTACTTCGTCCACTCGTTCGGCTGCGAGCCCGAGGACCCCGACCTGGTGCTGGGCCGCGCCGACCACGGCGTCGCCTTCTGCGCCTCGGCGGGCCGCGGCGACGTGCAGGGCGTGCAGTTCCACCCCGAGAAGTCGAGCGCCGCGGGCCTGGCGCTGCTCGGGCGGTGGCTGGCGGGCGTGCGCGAGCGGACGGGCGCGGGGTCGGCGGCATGATCACCCTCTACCCGGCCATCGACCTGAAGGACGGGCGCGCGGTGCGCCTGCGCCAGGGCGACTTCGACCAGGCGACGGTGTTCAGCGACGACCCGGTCGCGCAGGCGCGGATCTTCGCCGAGCAGGGCGCCGAGTCGCTGCACGTCGTCGATCTCGACGGCGCCCGCGACGGCCAGCCGGCGCACGCGGCGCTGGTGGCCAGCATCGCGGCCACCTTCCCCGGCACGGTCCACTTCGGCGGCGGGCTGCGCTCGCGCCCCGCCATCGAGACCGCCATCGCCACGGGCGTCGACCGCGTGGTCGTCGGCACCGCCGTGATCGACGACGCGGATCTGCTGACGTGGGCGATCGACCGGCTCGGCGACCGCCTGGTGATCGCCCTCGACGCCCGCCAGGGCATGGTGGCGACGCACGGCTGGACCCAGGTGTCCGACCGCAACGCGGTCCACGTCGCCGAGGAGCTGCTGTCGACCGGCGTGCGCCACCTGCTCTACACGGACATCGGCCGCGACGGCACCCTGGGCGGCCCGAACCTGCAGGCCCTGCGCGACGTCGCGCGCGCGGTGCCGCCGGTGAAGGTGATCGCCTCGGGCGGCGTCTCGTCGCTCGACGACCTGCGCCGCATCCGCGACCTGGGCCGGCCGAACCTGGCCGGCGTGATCGTGGGCCGCGCGCTCTACGAGGGGCGCTTCGACGTGGGCGACGCGCTCGACGTGCTGCGGGCGGGGAGCCCGGCGTGATCCGCGTCATCCCGTGCCTCGACGTGAACGAGGGGCGGGTGGTGAAGGGCGTGAACTTCGTGGGCCTGCGCGACGCCGGCGATCCCGTCGAGCTGGCCGCGCGCTACGACCGCGAGGGCGCCGACGAGTTGGTCTTCCTCGACATCACGGCCAGCCACGAGGGGCGCGGCACGATCGTCGAGCTCGCCCGGCGCACGGCCGAGGAGGTGTTCATCCCCTTCACCATCGGCGGCGGCCTGCGCTCGGAGGAGGACATCCGCCAGGTGCTCGCCGCCGGTGCCGACAAGGTCTCGCTCAACTCGGCGGCGGTCCGCGACCCGGGGCTGATCGAGCGGGGATCGGCGCGCTTCGGCGCGCAGTGCATCGTGGTGGCCATCGACGCCAAGCGGCGCGACGACGGCAGCGGTTGGGAGGTCTTCCTCAACGGCGGGCGCCTGCCCACCGGCCGGGAGGCCGTCGCCTGGGCGGCCGAGGCCGCCGAGCGGGGGGCGGGGGAGCTGCTGGTCACCAGCATGGACCGCGACGGCACCCAGGACGGCTTCGACGTGGAGCTGCTGGCGGCGGTGGCCGACGCCGCCCCCGTGCCGGTGATCGCCTCGGGCGGCGCGGGGCGGCTCGAGCACTTCGCCGCGGCCGTGTCGGCCGGCCGGGCGGACGCCGTGCTCGCCGCGTCGGTGTTCCACGACGGCGTCTACTCCATCGCCCAGGTCAAGGAGGCGATGGACGGCGCGGGCGTCCCCGTCCGTCCGGTCCGCTAGCGTCTTCGCCGTGAGGATCGTCCGAACCGAGGCCGCGCCCGCGCCGGTGGCCGGAGCGCCCTACAGCCAGGCGGTGGTGGCCGACTCCGGTACGACGGTGTTCGTGTCGGGCCAGCTGGGCGTCGACCCCGTCACCGGGGCCCTGGTGGGCGACGACGTGAGGGACCAGACGGCCCTGGCGCTGCGCAACCTGGCGGCGATCCTGACGGCCGCCGGCGCCGGACTGCCGCAGGTGGTCCAGACCCGCGTCTACCTCACCGACCTCGCCGACTTCCCGGCGATGAACGAGGTGTACGCCCACGCCTTCGCGGGGCACGCCCCGGCGCGCGCCACGGTGGGGGTGGCGGCCCTGCCCCTGGGCGCGGCCGTCGAGATCGAGGCGGTCGCCGTCGTCCCGCCGGCGGGCTGATGGCGTGCGGCGCGGCCCTGCTACTCCGACCAGGTGCGCCGCTCGAGCAGCGAGTCGAGCGCGATGCGGTCCAGGTAGTCGGGGGCCTCGGAGATGGGGCGGCCTTCGTTGGCGGGGTCGCGGGCCCAGGCCTTGAAGCGCTCGTCGACCCGCTCGAAGGCTTCCTGGAGCTCGGTCAGGGTGAGGTGCTCGAAGCGGCCGAAGGCGTCGAGCAGCTCCTGGGCGACCGGAGCGGCGCCGGAGATCTTGCGGGAGACGGGATCGTAGGCCACGGACCGGATCCTAGCGGCGGCGTCCGGGTTCCTCCGGCCGTGCGCGGGGTGAGGGACGTCCTCGGCCCCGCCGACCGGGTCAGCGCGGTGGGCGGCGTGGTGCGCGACGCGCTGCTGGGCCTGCCGCCGGGGGGCGACGTCGACCTGGTGGTGGAGGGCGACGCCCTCGCCCTGGCCCGCCGCATCGGCCGGGCGCTGGGCGCGCGGGTCACGACGCACGACCGCTTCGGCACCGCCGCGATCGAGCTGCCCCACGGGGACGGGCACCTCGACGTGGTCATGGCACGGCGCGAGAGCTACGCCGCGCCCGGGGCGCTGCCCGACGTCGCGCCCGGCACGCTGGCCGACGACCTGGCCCGGCGCGACCTGACGATCAACGCGATCGCCCTGCGCCTGTCCGGTCCGGGGGCGGGCGAGCTCGTCGACCCCCACGGCGGCGCCGCCGACCTGCGGGCGGGCCTCGTGCGCCTGCTGCGGCCCGACGCCTTCGCGGAGGACCCCAGCCGCCTGGTGCGGGCGGCCCGCTACGCCGCGCGGCTGGGCTTCGCGTTGGAGCCGGTGACCGAGGGGGCCGCCCGGGCCGCCGCGCCCGCCCTCGACCCGGCGAGCGCCCGAGTGGCCGACGAGCTGCGCCGGCTGCTGGAGGAGGACGCCGCCGCCGCGGCGGCGGAGCTGCTGGACGCGCTCGGCGTGCCCTGGATCGCCGCCCCGCCGGACGGGCTCGCCGCCCGCATCGCCGCCCTCGACGCGGCCGCCTCCGCGCCCGGCGCGCCCGACGTCCCGCGCTGGTCGCTGCGACTGGGCGCGGCCGTGACGGCCGCGGGGCGCGAGCGCCTCGCCGTCGCCGGCTGGGCGCGGGCCGTGGCCCGCGAGGCGGCCGAGGGCCCGGCGCTCGCCGCGGCGCTGGCCGCCGCGGGCCGGCCCTCCGAGGTCGACCGGCTGCTGCGCGCGGCGCCGGCGGCCACCGCGCTGGGCGCGCTCGCCGCCGGCGCGGACGCGGTGGCGCGCTGGTGGGGGGGCGACCGCGACCGGCGGCCGGCGGTCGACGGGGCGGCCCTGGTGGCGGCCGGCGTCGCTCCGGGACCGGTCATCGGGCGGGCCCTCGCGGCGGTGCGCGCGGCGCTCATCGACGGCGAGGTGGCCTCGCCCGCGGAGCAGCTCGCCCTGGCCCTGCGCGTCGCGCGGGAGGAGGGCTGATGCCGGGGCCGCGCCCGACCCGTCCCCGCGAGGCCGGCCCCGCCGACCTGCCGCTGGTGGAGGTCGAGACCGGGGCGCCCGTGAGGGCCGTCTTCAGCACCCGGCTCGGCGGCGTCAGCACGGGGAGCTTCGCCGCCCTGAACCTGGGCTCCGACGGCGACGACGGCGACGAGAACGTGCGCGCCAACCGCCGGCTGCTGTGCGAGGCGCTCGGGGTGGACCCGGAGCGGGTGCGGATGGGGCGCCAGGTGCACGGCGCGGGCGTCCGCGACCGGCCCCGGCCGCAGGACGCCGGCCGCTTCACCGACGAGCTCCGCGGCTGGGCCGACGGCGACGGCCTGGTGGAGCGCCGGGCCGGCGCCCCCCTGGTGGTGCTGGGCGCCGACTGCCTGCCGGTGCTGATGTGGCGGCGCGACGGCGGCGGCGTCGCCGCCGCCCACGCCGGATGGCGCGGCCTGGTGGCCGGGGTGCTGCAGGCCACGGTCGCCGCGCTGGGCGCGCCCGCCGAGACGTCGGTGGCCATCGGCCCCGGGGTGGGGCCGTGCTGCTACGAGGTCTCGGCCGAGATCCGCGACGAGTTCGAGATGCGGTTCGGCCGGCAGACGGTGGTGGGCGACGCGGTGCACCTGGCGGCGGCGGCCCGCGCCGCGCTCTGCGGCGCCGGGGTCGACCCGCGGTGGATCCAGACGCTGCCGACCTGCACGAGCTGCGACGACGAGCGCTGGTTCTCGTACCGCCGGGACGGCGTCAGCGGCCGCCACGCCGGGATCGTCTGGGCCACGCAGGGGGCGGCGTGATCGACCCCGGCGCGCTGCGCGAGGCGCTGGACGAGACCCGGGAGCGCCTCGACGAGGCGGCGGCCCGCGGCGGGCGGCCCGCCGGGGCGGTGGAGCTGGTGCTCGCGGGCAAGTACATCGGGGCCGCCGCCGCCGGCTCCCTGGTGGACGCGGGGGTCGCGGTGCTGGGCGAGAACCGGCTGCAGGACCTCCAGGCGAAGCGGGCGGAGGTGGGCGACCGGCTGACCTTCGACTTCATCGGGCACATCCAGAGGCGCAAGGCGCGCGACGTCGTGCGGCTGTGCCGGCTCATCCACTCGGTCGACTCCGCGCGGCTGGCCGCCGAGATCGCGGCGCGCGCGGAAGGTGAGATCCGGGTTCTTGTCGAAGTCAACGTCGCCGAGGAGCCGACCAAGGGTGGTATCGTGCCGGCCCAACTGAGGGCTTTCGTCGAAGAGGTGTCGGTTCACGCCGACCTGACCATCGGTGGGTTGATGGTGATGCCCCCGTTCAGCACGGATGCAGAGTCCAGCCGTCGCTGGTTCGCCGCGGCGCGCGACCTCGCGGGCGGGCTCGCTGACGAGTGGCGCGGCCGCCACGACTTCCGTGACCTCTCCATGGGCACCAGCCAGGACTTCCTGGTCGCCGCCGAGGAGGGGGCGACCAAGGTCCGCGTGGGCCGTGGGCTCCTCGATCGCGTCCAGGCAACCAGCGCGGGGATCTCGTAGATGGCAGTGAGCGACCTTTGGCACCGCACCCTCGTCTACTTCGGCATGGCCGATGACCCGGACGACTACGACGACTACGACGACGACGTCGCCGAGGACGAGCGCCGCTACGAGCGCGAGCGCGCCCGCGAGCAGCGGTCGGCCAGCGAGGACCTGGAGCGCTCGTACCGCGAGCGGCCCAACGTCCGCCGCCTCGGCCCGCGCCGGCGCGACCCGGACTTCGACGACATCTTCGCCGACGAGCCGGCGCGGCCCAGCCGCCCGGTGATGCGGTCGGTGGAGTCGCGTCCGCACCCGTCCGAGGTGTACCTGGTGGTGCCCAAGAGCTTCAACGACGCGCAGCAGATCGCCGACAAGTTCAAGGGGACCGTGCCGGTGATCCTCAACCTGCAGAGCGCCGAGACGGACCTCGCGAAGCGTCTCATCGACTTCTCCAGCGGGCTCACCTACGCCCTCGACGGCGGCATGCAGCGGGTGGCCGACAAGGTCTTCATGCTGACGCCGCGCAACGTCGAGGTGTCGGCGGAGGAGCGGGCCCGGCTGCTGGAGAAGGGGTTCTTCAACCAGTATTGAGGCTGAGCCGGTCGTGAGCGCCCCCGTGCCGCCGGGGAGCTGGCCCGGCATCGTCGGCCTGGTGGGGGCGGGCGCCATGGGCCGGGCCCTCGCCGCCGGCCTGGTCCGCGGCCACGAGGGCCTCGCCACCCGGCTGCGGGTGGCCGACGCCGTGCCCGCGGCGGTCGAGGCCGGCGTCGCCGAGACCGGCGGACTCCCCGCGACCCTCGACGAGGCGGCGGCGGCCGACCTGGTGTGCGTCGCGGTGAAGCCGACCGCCGCCGAGGCGGCGCTCGCGGCGGTCGCGGCGGCGGCCCGGCCCGGGGCGGTGGTGCTGTCGGTCATCGCCGGCTGGGATCTCGACCGCCTGGCGGCGACGGCCCCCGGCGTGGCCCTGGTGCGCACCATGCCGAACCTGGCGGTGCGCCACGGGGCCGGCATCGTCGCGGTGGCGACGCGCGGGCTGGACGAGGCGCGCGCGGCGGACGTCGCCGCGCTGCTCGCCCCCCTCGGCACCGTGGTGCCCCTGCACGAGAGCCTGTTCGGCGCCGCGACCGCGCTGGCCGGCAGCGGCCCCGGCCTGATGGCGCTGGTGGCCGAGGGGCTGGAGGAGGGCGCCGTCGCGGCGGGCCTGGGGCGCGCCGACGCGCGCCGCCTGGTGGCCGGGGTGGTGGCCGGCACGGCCGCGCTGCTCGCCGACGGCACCGACCCGGCCGCGCTGCGCCAGCGGGTGAGCTCGCCGGCGGGCACCACCATCGCCGCCCTGGGGGTGCTCGAGCGGGGCGCGGTGCGCGCCCATCTGGCGGACGCCGTGGTCGCCGCGGCCCGCCGGGCCGACTCCCTGTAGCGACTGCTCTAATCTCCCCCCGTCGTGGAGGACCTGCAGACCTATATCTCGGCGCTGTTCACGGTGTTCATCATCGTGATCTTCATCCGCATCCTGCTGTCGTTCATCCCGACGGCGCCGGGGTCGCGATGGGCGCGGGCCTTCTGGGACTTCTGCCACCAGAGCACCGAGTGGTTCCTCGGCTTCTTCCGGCGCATCATCCCCCCGGTCGGGATGTTCGACCTGTCGCCGATCGTGGCCCTGCTCGTGCTGTACATCGTGCGCGGGCTGGTGCTGACCCTCCTGGACGGCTTCTGAGCGTGCCCCCCTCCTGGCTGACGCTCCGGGACGGGGGCGTCGTGGTGGCCGTCAAGGCGGTGCCCCGCTCGCGCGAGACGCGCGCGGTGGGGATGCAGGACGGCGCCCTGCGCGTGCGCATCGCGGCCGCCCCGCACCAGGGGCAGTCGAACGCGGCGCTGTGCGCCCACCTGGCGCGGCTGGCCGGCGTGCGGCCGGCGGCGGCCCGCATCCGCCGCGGCTCCGGCGGGGCGCGGAAGCTGGTGGAGATCGACGGCGACCCCTCCGCCGTCGCGGGGGCGCTCACGGCGGCGGTGGACGCGGAGGGCGTGGAGCGATGACCTTCGCCCGTCCCACCACGCGGGAGGCGGTCGAGCACGCGGCCGCCCGCCGCCTGCGGCGCCAGGCGCACACGCGCTGGTGGATCCTGGGGGCGCTGGCGCTGGTGGCCTTCGCCCTCGACCAGATCACCAAGGCGATCATCCGGTCGAACCTGGAGCTGCGCGAGTCGCACGACGTGTTCCCCGGGTTCGACATCTCGCGGGTGAACAACGAGGGCATCGCCTTCGGGCTCTTCGCCGGCCGCCAGTCGGCCATCGCGATCCTCACGGTGGTCGCCCTCTGCGCGATCGCCATCGCCCTGGCCGGGCTGGTGGCGCGCAACGCGGTCGTCGCCGCCGGCGCGGGCCTGCTGGTGGGCGGCAGCCTCGGGAACCTGGTCGACCGGCTGTGGCACGGGGCGGTCACCGACTTCCTCGACTTCGCCCACTGGCCGGCCTTCAACGTGGCCGACTGCGGCATCACGGTGGGCGCGGTGCTCATCGTGCTGGGCCTGCTGCGCGAGGACGGGGAGCGCGACGACGCCGGGTGAGGGCGGGGACCCGCCCGCCGTCGTCCTGACCGTGGCGGGCGAGATGGCCGGGCGGCGCCTCGACGCGGCGCTGGGGGGGCTGGCGGAGGTGGGCAGCCGCGCCGAGGCCCAGCGCCTGATCGAGGCCGGGCGCGTGCGGGTCGACGGCGTCGCGCGGCCCAAGCGCCACCTGCTGGCCGCGGGCGAGCGCATCGAGGTGCGTCCCACGCCGGCCCCGCCCAGCGAGCTGGTGCCCGAGGAGATGGCCCTGGTCGTGCGCTACGAGGACGACCACCTGCTGGTGGTCGACAAGCCGGCGGGGGTGGTCACCCACCCGAGCGCCGGCCACCCGGGCGGCACCCTGGTGCACGGCCTGCTCGCCCACGCGGTGGCGGGGGGCCGCGACCCGTCGCGCCCGGGCATCGTCCACCGCCTCGATCGCGACACGTCGGGGCTGCTGGTCGTGGCGCGCTCCGAGCGGGCCCATCGGCGGCTGCAGAGGATGCTGCGCGACCGGGAGGTGGTGCGCCGCTATCTGGCCCTCGTCCACGGCGCGGCGCCGCCGGCCCTGACGGTCGATCGGCCGATCGGCCGCGACCGCCGCAACCGGACGCGCATGGCGATCGCGGCGGGGGAGGACGGCCGCGACGCGGTCACCCACCTGCGCCGCCTGGAGGAGCTGGGGCGGTTCTCGCTGCTGGAGGCGCGGCTCGAGACGGGGCGCACCCACCAGATCCGCGTGCACCTGGAGTCGGCGGGCCTGCCGGTGGTGGGCGACCGGGTCTACGGCCGCCGCGCCGAGGCGCTGGGCCTCGATCGTCAGTTCCTGCACGCCGCGCGCCTGTCGTTCCCGCACCCCGAGAGCGGCGAGCCGATCGACGTGGAGAGCCCCCTGCCGGACGACCTCCAGGGCGCCCTCGATCTCGCCCGTGCGCGCGCCGCCGCGGGACGCGGCCCCCGCGCACGGTAAGATCGGTCCCGCAGTTCGATCCTGACCCCTCCCCGGTGCACCCGCCAGGTGGCGGTGCCCGGGCGTTCGTGCGCTCGCATCCGGGCGCCGCGCCCCGGGCTCCATCGGCGCGCACCGGCGCATCGACTTACGAAACCGAGTAACAGGAGCCATCGTGCCCACCGTCACCATGAAGCAGCTGCTGGAGTCCGGAGTCCACTTCGGGCACCAGACGCGCCGCTGGAACCCGAAGATGAAGCGCTACATCTTCGGCGAGCGCGGCGGGATCTACATCATCGACCTGGAGCAGACCATCGTGCTGCTGCAGGAGGCCTGCGACGTCGTGCGCGACATCGCGCAGCGCGGCGGCACCGTGCTGTTCGTCGGCACCAAGAAGCAGTGCCAGGACGCCATCCAGGAGCACGCCGTCCGCTCGGGCATGCCCTACGTCTCGCACCGCTGGCTCGGCGGCCTGCTCACGAACTGGGGCACCATCTCGCAGCGCATCCGCCGCCTCCACGAGCTGCGCAACCAGAAGCGCGAGGGCCAGCTGGAGCTGCTGCCCACCCGCGAGCGGCTGGCCCGCGAGGGCGAGCTGGTGAAGCTCGAGACCAACCTCGGCGGCGTGGCCGACATGCAGCGGCTGCCGGACGCCGTGGTGATCGTCGACCTCAAGAAGGAGGCGATCGGGGTGCGCGAGGCGAACCGCCTCGGCCTGGCCGTGATCGGCCTGGTGGACACCAACTGCGACCCGGACGAGGTGACCTACGTCGTCCCGGGCAACGACGACGCGATCCGCTCGTGCAACCTGGTGCTGGGCGCCCTGGCGACAGCCGTCCTCGAGGGCAAGGGCACGCTGCCCGAGTCGGGCGTCCCGGCCCCCGAGGCCGCGCCCGCCGTCGAGGCCGCGCCCGCCGCCGAAGCCGCTCCGCCGGCCGCAGAGGCCGCGCCCCCCGCGACCGAGGAGCCGGCGGCTCCGGCCGCGCCGCCCGTCGCCGAGCCGGCCGCCGAGGCCGCGCCCGCCGCCGAGCCGGCCGCCGAGGCCGCTCCGCCCGCCACGACCACCGCCGACGCGGGGGAGTCCGCGTGAGCACGCCGATCTCCGCCCAGCTGGTCAAGGAGCTCCGGGAGCGCACCGGGGCCGGGATGATGGACTGCAAGAAGGCGCTGACCGAGGCCGGCGGCGACATCGAGGAGGCCACCAAGGCGCTCCGCACCAAGGGCCTGGCGGACGCCGAGAAGCGCTCGGGCCGCGCTGCGAACGAGGGCATCGTCGACAGCTACATCCACGCGGGCGGCCGCGTCGGCGTGCTCGTCGAGGTCAACTGCGAGACCGACTTCGTCGCCCGCACCGACAAGTTCAAGGAGTTCGTCCACGACGTGGCCCTCCACATCGCGGCCCTCAAGCCGAGCTACGTCAGCCTCGACCAGATCCCCGAGGACTACGTCGCGGCCGAGAAGGCGGTGTACGTCGGCCAGGCGCAGGACGTGCCCGAGCACGCCCGCGAGCGCGCGGTCGAGGGCAAGCTCAACAAGCACCTCCGGTCGATCACGCTGCTCGAGCAGGAGTTCGTGCGCGACATCGGCGAGAAGAAGCCGCGCACCGTCGAGGACCTGCGCGTCGCGGCGGCGTCCGAGCTGGGCGAGAACGTGACCATCCGCCGCTTCAGCCTGTTCGAGCTTGGCCAGTAGATCCGCCGAGCCCGGCCCCGCGCCCGAGGCGGCGCGGGGCGCGGGCGACGCCGTCTTCGGGCGGGTGGTGCTGAAGCTCTCGGGCGAGGCGCTGATGGGCGACGAGCCCTACGGCATCGACCCCGAGCGCATCGCCGTCATCGCGCGTCAGGTGAACGGCGCCGTCGAGCGCGGCGTCGAGGTGGCGATCGTGGTGGGCGCCGGCAACATCTTCCGCGGCCTCCAGGGGGCGTCGATCGGCATGGACCGGGCGACGGCCGACTACATGGGCATGATCGCTACCGTGCTCAATGCCCTGGCCATCCAGGACGCGCTGGAGAAGCTCGGGCTGATCACGCGCGTGCAGTCGGCGATCGCCATGCAGGAGGTGGCCGAGCCGTACATCCGGCGGCGGGCGATCCGCCACCTCGAGAAGGGACGGGTGGTCATCTTCGCGGGCGGCACGGGCAACCCGTTCTTCACCACCGACACCACCGCCGCGCTGCGCGCCCTCGAGATCGGCGCCGAGGCGATCCTGATGGCCAAGAACGCGGTGGAGGGCGTGCTGGACGCCGATCCGCGCCTGGTGCCGGAGGCGAAGCTCATCCCGCGCATCAGCCACATGGAGGCGATCGAGCGCGGCCTCAAGGTCATGGACACGACGGCCCTCACGCTCTGCATGGACAACGGTCTACCGATCTTCGTCTTCAACATGGGCGACGAGCGCAACATCGGGCGCCTGCTCGACGGGGAGCGCATCGGCACCATGGTGGTCACCGAGTGACGTATCGAGGGGAGCGACGGTGCAGGAACGGCTGAAGGACGCCAAGCGGCGGATGGAGGGCGCGGTCGCCGCGCTCGGCACGGAGTTCGCCGCGGTGCGCACCGGGCGGGCGTCGACGAGCCTGCTCGACCGGATCCAGGTGGACGCCTACGGCACGCGCACGCCGCTCAACCAGCTCGCGACGATCAACGCGCCGGAGGCGCGGCTGCTGACGGTGCAGCCGTACGACCGCAGCATCATGGGCAGCATCGAGAAGGCCATCCAGGAGTCGGACCTCGGGCTCACGCCCAGCAACGACGGGGCGATCATCCGCCTGCCCGTGCCGCAGCTCACCGAGGAGCGGCGCAAGGAGATGGTGCGCCTCGTGCACAAGATGGCCGAGGAGGCCCGGGTGGCGGTGCGCAACGTGCGCCGGGACATCCTCAACGACCTCAAGAGGGCGGAGAAGGAGGGCGAGCTGTCGCGCGACGAGCTGTCCCGCGCCCAGGACGAGGTGCAGAAGCTCACCGACTCGGAGGTCGCCTCGATCGACGACCTGATGAGCCGGAAAGAGGCCGAGGTCCTCGAGGTCTAGCCGCCCCTCCGCCCTTGACCATCATCACCCGCCTGCGCACCGCCCGGACCGTCCTCGGACTCGGGCGGGCGCCGCGACCGGAGCGCCGCGCGCTGGCGTCGGTGCCCGAGTCGGTCGCGATCATCATGGACGGCAACGGCCGCTGGGCGCGCGAGCGGCACCTGCCCGTCGGGGCCGGCCACCGCGCCGGGGCCCGGGCGCTCAAGCGCGTGGTGCGCGCGGCGGGCGACGCCGGCATCCGCGACCTCACCGTCTACTCGTTCTCGACCGAGAACTGGTCGCGCCCGGAGGAGGAGGTCGACGAGCTGATGGGGCTGTTCTGCGAGCTCATCGATCGCGAGGTCCCCGAGCTGCACGAGGAGCGGGTGCAGATCCGCTTCATCGGGCGCTGCGCCGAGCTCGACGACGAGCTCCGCGCCAAGATCGCCGACGCCGAGGCCCTGACGGCCGGCAACGACCGGCTGCGCCTCTTCATCGCGATGAACTACGGCGGCCGGCAGGAGATCCTCGACGCCGCGCGCCGCTTCGCGGCCGAGTGCGGACCGGACGGCGGCGAGGCCGACTTCGCGCGGCTCCTCTACGGCCCGGACCTGCGCGACCCCGAGCTGGTGATCCGCACCAGCGGCGAGCAGCGGCTCTCGAACTTCCTGCTGTGGCAGAGCGCCTACTCGGAGCTGTACTTCTCGCCCCGGCTGTGGCCGGACTTCGGCGTCGACGACCTCGAGGCGGCGCTGGAGGACTACGCGCGCCGCCACCGCAGGTTCGGCGGGCGGTGACCGACACCGGACGCCGGCCCTGAGAAGCCGACTGCTCATCGCGATCCCCGGCATCGTCATCGCCATCGCGGCGGTGGCGATCGGGGGGATCGTCTTCGCGCTCGCCGTCGCGCTCATCGCGGTGCTCGGCCTCAACGAGCTGTACAGCCTCACCGCGGCGCAGCGGCCGCTGCGCTGGGCCGGCTACCTCGGCACGGTGCTGGTGATCCTGCTGGCCTGGGCGGACGACAGCCCGGAGCACGGCATCCTGATCGGGATGGCCGCCAGCCTGGGCCTGGTCGCGATCGCCGGCCTCATCCTGGCCCGGCGCGACGACGTGACCTCGCGCATGACGACCACCCTGTTCGGCGTCGCGTACCTGGGCGTGCCCCTGGGGCTGCTCGTCGCCACGCGGCAGCTGCCGGAGGGCGGCGCCGCGGTCGCGAACGTGCTGGTCGGGGTGTGGGTGTTCGACACGGCCTCGTACGCGGGCGGGAAGATCTGGGGGAAGACCCCGATCGCGCCGCGCACCTCGGCGAAGAAGACCGTCGAGGGGGCGCTGGTCGGCCTGGTGCTCGGCGTGCTCGGGGTGTGGATCGCCGGGTGGTACATGGACTGGATCTCGGGCTGGCAGTCGCTGATCCTGGGCCTGGCGATCTGCCCGGCGGCGTTCCTCGGAGACCTCTTCGAGTCGATGCTGAAGCGCGACGCGGGGGCGAAGGACTCGGGCCGGATCCTGCTCGGCCACGGCGGCGTGCTCGACCGCTTCGACGCGCTCCTGTTCGCCGCCTGCGCGTCGTACTTCGTCACGATCGCCCTGGTGTACTGACGGCCCGGCGGGCGCGACAGGGGGGCACGCCGTCCGACAGACGGCGTTTTCGGTAAGTTCCGCCGGTATGAACCTGGACCTCCTGACAGAGCTGTGCGAGACGCCCGGTCCGTCGGGGCGCGAGGAGCGGATCCGCGAGGTGGTGCGCCGGCACCTCGAGCCCCACGCGGACGCCGTGTCGGTCGACCCGCTGGGCAACCTGGTGGCGCGCCGCGCCGGACGCGGCGGCCCCCGGCTGGTGATCTCGGCGCACCTGGACGAGATCGGGTTCATGGTCACCCACGTCGAGGACGGGGGCTTCCTGCGGCTCATCCCCCTGGGCGGCTTCGACCCGAAGACGCTCACCGCTCAGCGGGTGGTGGTGCACGGCCGCGAGGACCTGCTGGGCGTGCTGGGCACGAAGCCGGTGCACCTGATGTCCGACGAGGAGAAGCGACGGGCCCCGAAGCTGGAGGACTACTTCGCGGACGTCGGCCTGCCGGGCGACCGGGTGCGCGAGCTGGTGCGGCCGGGGGACGTGGTGACCAGGGAGCGGGCGATGGCCCGGCTCGGCGATCTGGTGACCTGCAAGAGCCTCGACAACCGCGCGGGGCTCTACGTGATGATCGAGGCCTTCCGCGCCCTCGGCGACCCCGAGTGCGAGGTCGTGGCCGTGGCGACGGTGCAGGAGGAGGTGGGCCTGCGCGGCGCCCGGGTGGCCGCGGCGCGGCTGCGGCCCGCCGTGGCCCTCGCCATCGACATCACCCTCGCGAACGACCTGCCGGGCGCCAGGCCCCACGAGCGGATCACGGCGCTGGGGAAGGGGGCGGCGGTGAAGGTGTACGACACCAGCGTGATCGTGCCCCGCGCCGTCGTCGACCACCTCGTCGGCCTGGCCGAGGGACGGGGGATCCCTCATCAGCTGGAGGTGATGGTGCGGGGCGGCACCGACACCCGCGAGCTCGCCCTCTCCGGAGACGGC
Source organism: Thermoleophilia bacterium (assembly GCA_050181915.1). Lineage (GTDB taxonomy): Bacteria > Actinomycetota > Thermoleophilia > Miltoncostaeales > Miltoncostaeaceae > JBFXCS01. The sequence goes on from JBFXCS010000001.1 coordinate 572,809, forward strand.
GCCCCCGCGGGCTGCGTGTCGATCCCGACCCGCTACGTGCACCAGGTGGTGGAGAGCTGCCACCCGGACGACCTCGACGCCTGCGTCGCCCTGGTCACCGCCTTCTGCGAGACCGCCCAGGAGCTGGTCCCGGGCTGAGGGCGCGATCGCGCCCGGCGGCGTCCCGGTCGAGCACGTCGGTCAGGCGGCGGAGGGTGGCGAGCGCGGCGGCGAGGTCGTCGCCCCCCACCCGCGCCGCGACGTCCGCGGCCCAGGGGTGCTGCGCGACCGAGATGCGGCGGACCGCCCAGTAGCCGGCCTCGGTGGGGGCGAGGAGCTTGGCCCGCCGGTGGCCGGGGTTGGGGCGGTACTCGGCGAGGCCGCGGTCGACCAGGAGGTCGGCGATCCGCTGCACCCCCTGCCGGGCGACGCCCATGCGCCGCCCGATCTCGGCGACGCTGCGCGGCGCGTCGAGCACGCCCCCGAGCACCTGCCACCAGGCGGCGGTGATCCCGCCGGCGGCGGCGAGGCCCTGCGCGGTGTCGAGCAGGCGGCCGTTCAGGCGGAAGACGGCCATGATCAGATCGGTCAGGACCGCCCCCGCCTCGGTCTGGGGCGGGGGCTCCGGCCACCGCTCGCGCGGCGGGACGCCCCCCTCGGGGCGGGCGGCGGCGCTCACGCCGCCCCCGCCGCCTCCATCAGCGCCGGGTAGCCCGCCGGGTCGCCGCGGTGGAAGACGTCCTCGTAGGCGTCGAGGGTGCGGTCGGAGGCGAGGCCGAGCGCGCCGAGCACGGCCCGCGCGAAGTGGATCGGCGACTGCGGGCCGGCGGTGATCAGGCCGCCGTCCGCGACGGCGCGGGCGTCGCGGTAGCGCCCCGCGCCGGCGTAGCCGCTCTGGGCGAGGTACTCGGGCGCGGCGCCGGTGTGGTCGCGGCCGTCGAGCAGGCCGGCGCGCGCCAGGCCCAGCACCGCCCCGCAGATCGCGGCGACGGGCACCCCCGCCGCGGCGAAGCGCCGTGCGGCGTCGACGAAGGGCGCGCCGCCGCCCGCGTCCCAGAGGGTCGAGCCGGGCAGGACGAGGAGGCGGCTCGCGGCCGGGTCGGCGTCGTCGATGACGACGTCGGGGACGATCCGGATGCCGCCCATCGTGACGATCGGGTCGGGCGTCGCCCCCGCGGTGACGATCGCGAACGGCACGCCGGTGAACCGGCCGGTGCGCAGCTCGGCCAGGAGGTGGCCGACCTCGAAGTCGGCGAGGTCGTCGTAGACGGCCAGATGGGCGACGGGGGCGCTCTCGGTTCCTGGCATGACAGCATGATGCCAATATTGACATCGTATTGTCAATTAGAGCCGGGGAGCGCGTCCTCAGCCGCGGGGCGGCGCCGCTCCGGCGAGGGTGACGTCCGCCGACTCGCGCAGCACCAGGGCGACGGCGCCCAGCGCCTCGGCCCGGCGGCCGAGGGAGCCCGGGACGATGATCGCGTCCTCCGCCGAGCGGTGGATGGCCGCGCGATCCATCGCCTCGCGGATCGGCCCCTCGAGGAAGGTGAAGGCGGCCCCCATCTCCCCGCCGATCACGAGCAGGTCGGGGTTGAGCAGGTTCACGGTCGAGGCGAGGGCGGTGCCCACCAGCGATCCGACGTCGCGCAGCGCCCGGCGGCAGACGGTGTCGCCGGCGAGCGCGAGCTCCACCACGGCGCCGACGGTGCGCGGGCCCTCGCCCAGCCGCACCGCCACCTGCTCGACGAGGGGGCCGGTGCCGGCCACCGTCTCGAGGCAGCCGCGGTTGCCGCAGCGGCACGGCGGTCCCTCGGGGACGATCGGCGTGTGGCCGAGCTCGCCGGCGCCGCCGTGCGCCCCGCGGTAGATCGCGCCCCCCAGCAGCAGCCCGGCCCCGATGCCGCGCGACAGCTTGAGGTAGAGCATGTCGCGGTGACCCGGCCGGGCGCCCCAGATGTGCTCGGCCAGCACGCAGAGGTTGGTGTCGTTCTCGGCGCGGACCCCGGTGCCGAGGAGGGCCGAGAGCGGGCCGGCGATGTCCCGGCCGGCGATGCTCGGGATGACCGACTCGGCGCCCAGCACCCCGCTGGCGGGGTCGACCGGCGACGGCACCGAGGCGGCCGTCCCCACCAGGCGCCCGGCCGGGACGCCCGCCGCGTCGAGGGCGGCCCGGGCGGCGTCGGCCGCCCTCCGCGCGACGTCGTCGGCGCCCATCCGCTCCAGCGGCGCCGCGACCTCGTGCTCGGCCAGGACGCGGTGGGCGAGGTCGGTGACGATGGCGTGGACGCCGTCGTGCTGCAGGCTGATGCCGAGGGCGGCGCCGGCCGTCGCGTCGAGGCGCAGCGGCATCCCGGGGCGCCCGGCCCCGGCGCCGGGAAGCGGTTCGTCCCCTTCCCGAACGATTCCGGCATCGATCAGGTCGGCGACGACGGTCGAGACCGTCGAGCGCGACAGGCCGGTGCGGCGGGCGACCTCGGCGCGGGTGAGGGTTCCGGGCTCGCGCAGAACGGCGATCACCCGAGCACGGTTGGAGGCGCGCAGGCCCTCGAGCGACCCCGGCGCCGGAGCCGCGTCGCGGGTCCCCCTGTTGTCCGCCGTGGCCACACGGGCACCATATGCACCGAGACATAGACAAAACAAGGCTGTGTACGCCGTATTTAGAACGATGCATTGACAAAAGAAGGAGGACCCGCTTAGGGTCCGAGTTAGTGCCGGGAGTCACGAATGGTTTCCCGGCCGACACACGGACCGAGGGGGCTCACGTGATTGGACGCAGGAAGGCGTGGCGGTCGCTTGTGGCGGTCGGCGCCGCGGCGGTGCTCGCGGTGGGCGCCGTGGCGTGCGGCGACGACGATGACTCGGCGGGCGCCGACACGACGGCATCGAGCGGTGGAGCCAAGAGCGTCGCGCTGCTGCTGCCCGAGACCCAGACGACGCGCTACGACCAGCAGGACAAGCCGCTGTTCGAGGCCAAGCTCAAGGAGATCTGCGCGGACTGCAGCCTGAGCTACCAGAACGCCGACCAGGACTCGGCCAAGCAGCTCACCCAGGCCGAGGCCGAGATCACCAACGGCGTGGACGTCATGGTGCTCGACCCGGTCGACGGGAAGGCCGCCGCGGCGATCGTGGCCAAGGCGAAGGCCGCCGACATCCCGGTCATCTCGTACGACCGGCTCCTGCTCGACTCCGAGCCGGATCTGTACATCTCCTTCGACAACGAGAAGGTGGGTCGCCTGCAGGGCGAGGCCCTCGCCCAGAAGCTGGCCGACGACGGCAACGCGACCGGGCCGATCGTGAAGATCAACGGCTCGCCGACCGACAACAACGCGACGCTCTTCAAGAAGGGCTCGAACGAGAGCCTCGAGGCGGCGGGCGTCCAGATCCTCGCGCAGTACGACACGCCCGAGTGGAAGCCCGAGAACGCCCAGCGCCAGATGGACGCCTGGATCACCAAGTACGGCAAGAACGGCTTCGCGGGCGTCTACGCCGCCAACGACGGCACCGCCGGCGGCGCGATCGCGGCCATGAAGGGCGCCGGCATCGACGTGACCACGATCCCGACGACCGGCCAGGACGCCGAGCTCGCCGCGATTCAGCGGATCGTCTCCGGCGAGCAGTACATGACGGTCTACAAGGCGATCAAGCTGGAGGCCGAGGCGGCCGCCGTGGCCGCCGTCGCCCTGGCGAACGGGGAGCCGGTCGAGGACGCGACGGCGACCGTGAACAACGGCCAGATCGACGTCCCGTCGATCCTCCTCGATCCCGTCTCCGTCACGAAGGACAACGTCGCGGACACCGTGGTGGCGGACGGCTTCTACACCGCGGATCAGATCTGCACCGGGAGCTTCGCCGACGCCTGCGCGGCGGCAGGGGTCCAGTAAGCCGCAGGCCGCGCGTCCCCGGCGGGTCGCCGCCGGGGACGCGCCGCCCGACACCGGAAAGGACACAGGACGCCGTGACCGAGGGGCCACGACCGGACGGGGGGCCGGTGCTCTCCATGACCGGGATCAGCAAGCGGTTCGGCGCGGTGCACGCGCTGACCGACGTCGACTTCGAGGTGTACCGCGGTGAGGCCGTGGGCCTGGTCGGCGACAACGGGGCCGGCAAGTCGACCCTGATCAAGGCGATCTCGGGCGCCCAGCCGGCCGACGCGGGCACGATCCTCTTCGAGGGCGAGGAGGTCACGATCTCCCGCCCGGCCGACTCGGCCGCGCTCGGGATCTCGACCGTGTACCAGGATCTCGCCCTCTGCGACAACCTGGACGTGGTCGCGAACCTCTACCTCGGGGTGGAGCCGACCACCGCGGGCGTGGTGCTCGACGAGGTGGCGATGGAGCGCCGCGCCGTCGAGCTGCTGAAGGTGATGCAGGTGCGCACGCTGCGCAGCGTGCGCACGAAGGTCGCGTCGCTGTCCGGCGGGCAGCGCCAGTCGGTGGCGATCGCGCGCTCGCTGCTCGGCGACCCGAAGGTCGTGATGCTGGACGAGCCGACGGCGGCCCTCGGGGTGGCCCAGACCCGCCAGGTGCTCGACCTGATCGCGCGCCTCAGGGAGCAGGACCTGGGCGTGGTCGTGATCAGCCACAACCTGGCGGACGTCTTCGAGGCCTGCGACCGCATCGTGGTGCTCCGCCTCGGCCGGATGGTGGCGAACATGCCCGTCGCCTCGACCAGCCGGGAGGCGGTCGTGGCGGCGATCACCGGGGCGCTCGAGCCGAACGCGGCGGGCGGGGAGGCGTCATGAGCGCGAACGAGCCGGCGGGGGACATCGCCCTCCGCGACCGGGACGCCGACCGCGGCCTCGTCCAGGGCTACCTGGAGAGGCTGAAGAGCGGCGACCTCGGCATGCTCCCGGTGATCTTCGGCGTCGCGGTGGTCTGGATCGTCTTCTACCTCCAGAACCACCGCTTCGTCAGCGCCTTCAACCTGACGAACCTCTCGCTCCAGATCTGCGCCGTCGGCATCGCCGCCATCGGCGTGGTGCTGGTGCTGCTGCTGGGCGAGATCGACCTCGCGCTCGGCTCCGTGTCGGGGCTGTGCGCCGCCATCGTGGTGGTGATGAACCTCGAGCACTCGGTGCCCGGGGTGCTGGCCGTCCTCCTCGGCCTGGCCGCCGGCGCCGCCGTGGGCCTGTTCCACGCGCTCGTCATCACCCAGATCGGGGTGCCGTCGTTCGTGGTGACGCTCGCCGGCTTCATCGGCTGGCAGGGCGCGCTGCTCTACGTGCTGGGCGAGGGCGGCGCCCGCAACGTGACCGACGACTTCATGCTCTCCCTGACCGACACCTTCTTCGGCGCGGCGGTGGCGTGGCCGCTCGTGATCGCCCTGCTCGTGGTGATGGTGGCGCTCGACCACGTCGCCCGGCGCCGGCGGATCGCCGCCGGCCTGTCCGACACGGCCCTCGCGCCCCTGCTCGTGCGGGAGGTCGTGATCTGCGTCGTGGCGGTCGTCGCCGTCTCCGTCTGGACCGAGGACCGCGGGCTGCCGCTGGCCGTCCTGATCCTGGTCGGGCTGGTGATCGCCTTCGACCTGCTGGTGCGCAGGACCCTGTTCGGCCGCCACATCTTCGCGGTCGGCGGCAACAAGGAGGCCGCGCGGCGCGCCGGCATCAACGTGAACCGGATCGTGACGATCGTGTTCGTGCTCTCGGGCACGCTCGCCGCGGCCGCCGGGATCATGGCCGCGTCGCGCGGCCTGGCCGTGAACCAGCAGTCGGGCGGCGGGGCCTTCCTCCTGAACGCGATCGCCGCGGCCGTCATCGGCGGCACGAGCCTCTTCGGCGGCCGCGGCTCGGTGTACGCGGCGCTGCTGGGGGCGCTGGTGATCGGCTCGGTCGCGAACGGCATCGCCCTGCTCGGGCTGACCTCCGACTACGAGCAGATGATCACGGCGCTGGTGCTGCTGGCGGCGGTGATCGTCGACGCGGTGGCGCGGCGCGGCCGCCAGTACGCGGGCCGGTGACGCCGGGCGCGGCGGGGCGGGCCGACGCGGCCCGCCCCGCCGCGGCGGCTGCGCGTCGACCCGCCACGTGCCGTCAGCAGACGGCGGGGAGCGGGACGCGGACGAGCGTCTGCTCGAAGGGCGCGATCGCCCACGCGGTGCGGGAGCCGATCGTGACCGACCCGTCGCCGACGTACGCCCCGCCGAGGGAGACCGCGGGCCGGTCGGCGCCAGCGCCCTCGCTGAGGCGCACCAGCGACGGCTTCCCGTAGGGGTCCGTCAGGCCCCAGACGCATCCGCCGGAGCCCGCCAGGGCGGCGACGGAGCCCTTGTCGATGCCCGGTCCGCTCGCGCCGAACCAGGTGACCCCGCCGGGCGCGCTGCGCACCCACAGGCCCCCGGGGACGGCGATCGCCTCGCCCTGCAGGCCGCCGTGCGCCGACATCGGACCGGCCGATCCGCGCGGGGTCGGCACGCCTCCCGGGGGCGTCTCGACGACGATGGAGGGAGCGTCGCCCTCCGGGGACGGGGGACCGGGCGTGAACCCCCAGACGCGCCCGTCCGGCCCGGCGACGGCTCCGAGGCGGTAGCCCACGCTCCGCGGCGGGTGCTCCTCGGCGCCGCCCACGGTCAGGGCGATCGGGACGCACGTCTCGGCGCATGCGCCCGGCGCGATCGTCACCGGCGCGCCCAGCAGCCCCCGGACGGCCGGGTCGAGGGAGCGGAAGGTCTGCCCGCCGTCCGCGCTCAGCAGCACGCGGGACCCGGCGTCGACGAGGTATGACGAGGAGGACGGGCCCGGCAGCGCCACCGGACCGCGCCGCAGCCGGCCGGTGCGGGCGTCGAGCAGGCGCAGCTCGGCGACCCGGCCGCTGCGCCGGGTGCTCAGGACCCACAGATCCCGGCCGTGCGCCGCGATCGAGCGCGGATACCAGCCGGCGACGATCCGCCCGCGGCCGGGACGCACCACGCGGACCCGGCTCGCGTTGGTGACGCGCCGGAAGCCGGGCCCGTAGGCCAGCCGCACGAGCGGCCGGCCCGGCCGGGTGAACCGGACGTAGGCGGCCCGGTCGGTGTCCACCACCTGGACGCCCGCCGGCCGCCAGCCGGCGCCCCGGTCGACCTCGACCCGCACGCGCACCGGCCCGGCGTACCGCGCGAACGACGGCGTGATCGCCACGACCGCCCGGACGGCCCGCGGGCGGGTGTCCGCCGCGATCCGGATGCGCGCCGCGCTGCCGGCCTCGACACCGCCGCCCGGCCCGACGTCGCCGTAGCCGAGCGCGGAACCGCCCCGCGGCATCCCGAGGCGGCCCTCCCGCACCGAGCCGGTCCAGAGGAGGGTGCCGAGCGGGCCGCGGCGCGGCGTCGCGACGGCCAGCGGCCGCGCGCCGATGAGGTCGCGCGGCTGGGACACGAGCCGGGGCGTGGTCCAGGAACGGCCGCCGGCGGCGAGCCGCGTCCAGGCCGCCTGGCCGCCGCGCGTCCCGCCCACCACGAGCGAGCCGTCGCGGGCCACGCCCGCCACCGGCGGCGCGGTGGGGCTCGTCAGGGCGAGCGGAGGGCGCGCCGGCCGCCAGGTCTCCGTCCCGGCCGGCCGCACGGAGACCCCCGGCGTCCCGTTCCATGCCACCGCCACGGTGCGCGGCCCCGAGGCGACCGTCGGTCCGTGGCCGTCGCCCAGCCGGACGGGCGCGGTCCACGCGCCGCCGTCGGGGCGCTCCGTGACCCACGTCCCGCCGTCGCGGGTGAAGGCGGCGGTGACGCGGCCGTCGGAGGTGCGCGCGACGGCGGGGTAGAACGCCCCCTCGCCGCCGGGCAGCGGCGCCGGCGCCGACCAGGCCCCCTGGTGCAGCTCCGCCGTGTCGATGGAGCGCGCCGCGGGACCCTGGTACCCCCACAGCGCCACGGCGTCGGCGCCGGCCACCGCGAGCGCGACGTCCGGGGTGGCGACCGGCGCCGTCTGGGCCGGCATGAGCACCTGCGGCGCGTCCCAGGAGGAGGCCCCCGCGGGCAGCCGGCGCGCCGTCACCGACCCGTCGAGGCCTCCGACCACCGCGACGGCGCTCCCGTCGGCGGCGATGCCGACGTCCAGCGACGAGGTGGGCGTCCCGACCGTCGGGGGAGAGCCGTGGGTGGCGGCGAGCGTCTCGGGCGCCGACCACGCTCCGCCCGCGCGCCGGTGCACGGCGAGCACCGTCATGGTCGATCCGGTGGCGTCGAGCGTCAGGTCCTCCCAGGCCACGACCGCGTCGCCGCCCGCATCGGCGACGACCCGGGCGTCCCACACGTTCCGCGACCGGGCGAGCGTCCCGAGGCGCCAGGTCCGCGCGCCGGGTGCGCGCTCGGCGATCCGCAGCGCGGCGCCCCGCGCCTCGCCGCCCCAGACCGCGATCGTGCGATCGCCGGCCGTCGCCGTCGAGACCGCGTCCATGCCGTAGCCGCTCGTCGCGACGACGCCGACCGCGGCGGTCGCGGACGCCGACCCCGCCGCGAGGGCGATCAGGGCGGCGACGATGACAGGACGGCCTCTCATGGGCCGGGAACGTATCCCCCGGCCCGGCTCGGGGCGAGCAGAGCGTCGCCCGCGGACATCCGCGTCGCACCGGGCCCGGGGGCGTCGGTCGGGCGCGCCGCTAGACTCGATCGCGTGATCCGCGTTCTCGTGCTGGGCTCCACCGGCTCCATCGGGGTCCAGGCCCTCGATGTGATCGCCGCGGCCCCCGACATGGAGGCCTGCGGCCTCTCGTGCGGCACCCGGCTCGCCGACATGCAGGCCCAGGCGCGGGCCCACGGCGTCGTCCACACGTCCTGCGCGGCGGGGGGCGGGACCGTCGCGCACACCCCGGATCTCGGCGACCTGATCGACGCCGCCGAGCCCACGATCGTGCTGAACGCGCTGGTGGGCGCGGCCGGCCTGCGACCGACGCTCGCGGCCCTCGAGCGCGGCATCGCCGTGGCGCTCGCCAACAAGGAGAGCCTGGTGGCCGGCGGCGACCTGGTCGCCGCGATCCGGGCGCGCACCGGCGCGCGCCTGGTGCCGGTCGATTCGGAGCACTCCGCGCTGTTCCAGCTGCTGGAGGGGGTGGACCGCGGCCGCGTGCGCGCCGCCGTGCTCACCGCCTCGGGCGGCCCGTTCCGCGGCCGCTCCGCGCGCGACCTGGAGTCGGTCACGCCGGCCGACGCCCTGCGGCACCCGACCTGGACGATGGGCGCGAAGATCACCATCGACTCGGCGACCCTCATGAACAAGGGCCTGGAGATCATCGAGGCCCACCACCTGTTCGGGCTGCCCTACGAGCGGCTCGAGGTGATCGTCCACCCCCAGTCGATGATCCACGCGATGGTGCGCCTCGACGACGGCAGCCTGCTCACCCACTGCGGCCCGCCCGACATGCGGGTGCCCATCGGGCACGCCCTGCGCCACCCCGCGCCGCCGCCGGAGGGCTCCCGGATGGACCTGGTGGGGCGCCGGCTCGACTTCGAGGCGCCCGATGAGGAGGCGTTCCCCTGCCTGCGCCTGGCCCGCGAGGCCGGCCTGCGGGGGGGGACCGCCCCGGCGGTGCTGAACGCGGCGAACGAGGTCGCCGTCGCCGGCTTCCTGGAGGGCCGCATCGGCTTCCCGGACATCGCGCGGGTGGTCGCCGCCTCCCTGGAGGCCGTCCCGGCGGAGCCCGCCGACGCGCTCGGCACGGTGCTGGGCGCCGACGCGCGCGCCCGCGAGGCCGCGACCCGCGCCACCCGGGAGGTGACCGCGTGCTCGGCCTGAACATCCTCTACTTCGTGGCGATCCTGATGGTCCTGGTGCTGCTGCACGAGGCCGGGCACATGGTCGTCGCGAAGTGGTGCGGGATGCGGGTCGAGAAGTTCTCGATCTTCATGGGCCGCCCGCTGTGGTCGTTCCGCCGCGGCGAGACCGAGTACGCCGTCGGATGGCTGCCCCTCGGGGGCTACGTGAAGATCAGCGGCATGACCGTCGGCGAGGACATCGAGGCCGAGGCCGCACACCGCGCCTACTCGGCGAAGCCCGTCTGGAAGCGGGTGGCGACCATCCTCGCCGGGCCGGCGGTGAACATCGTGCTGGCGCTCGTCATCTTCGCGGCGATCTTCTGGATCGGCATCCCCACCGGCCTCGACACGGGCTCGGTGCGCGGCGTCGCCGAGGGCTCGGCCGCGGCGCGGGCCGATCTGCGTCCCGGCGACCGCATCGTCGCGGTGAACGGCGTCGCGACCGACGCCGACATCGACCGAGTGCGCGAGCGGCTGCGGAGCGGCGGCGTCGGCGATCCGGTGCGCCTCGTCGTCGAGCGCGACGGCCGCGAGGTGCCCCTGACGGGGAGGCTGCAGGCCCTGACCGACGCGAACGGCGACCCGGCCCGCGACCCCGATACCGGGAGGGTCCTGACCGGGCTCGGCTTCACCTTCATCCAGGACCGCGGCCCGGACAGGCGCTACGGCTTCGTCGGCGGCCTGGAGCAGGGCTGGCACTTCACCTGGTTCCTGCTCAAGGCGAACGGCGAGGTCTTCAAGGACGTCTTCGTGAGCAGCGAGGCCCGCGACCAGGTCTCGAGCATCGTCGGCGTCGGCGCGGTGTTCAACGAGGTGGCGGAGGACGGCCTCATCACCCTGCTGCGCTTCATCGGGGTGATCAGCCTCGCCCTCGGGGTCTTCAACCTGCTGCCGATCCTGCCCCTCGACGGCGGGCACATCCTGTTCGCGCTGATCGAGAAGGTGAAGGGGTCGGCGCTGAGCCGGGTGGCCTACGAGCGGGCGTCCATGGTCGGCATCCTCCTGCTGGCCTTCGTGTTCGTCATCGCGCTGCAGAACGACATCGGCCGCATCACCGGCGAGGGCTTCCAGATCAACCCGTAGCGGGCCCGCGGGAGCGCCGGTCGCCCGGCGCCCCCGGCACGGCGGCCCTCACTCGTCCCAGGCCTGCACGATCGTCTGGCGGGCGACGCGCCCGGCGCCGTCGAGCTCGGCGATCGTCGCGCACAGCACCCGCGTGCCGTCCGGGTAGCGGCATGCCGTCGTGAAGGCGATGCCGGCGTCGCCGCTCACCCGGTCGACGATCCGGTGCGTCATCTCCCGGGCGCAGCCCTCGCGCAGGAAGGCGGCGATCTCGTCGCGCCCGTGCAGGCGGTGGGGCCGGCTGGGCGGCGTGGAGCGGTCGACGATCGTCACCTCGGCGTCGTCGGCGTAGAGGCCGATCAGGGTCTCGGCGTCGCGGCCCTCGGTGGCCGTTCGGATCGTGTCGAGGATGTCGGTGGCAGTGGTCATCGGATGATCTCCCTTCGTCGGGCCCGGCCTACGGGCGGGCCTCGAGGACGATGTTCACGGGCGTCTCGGCGGCGCGGCGCACGCGCGTGAAGCCGCCCGAGCGCAGGACCTCGGTGAGCGCGGCCTCGCCGGCCTGCGCCCCGAGGGCGGCCCGCCCCTCCTGCGAGAGGGAGGCCGGGGTGCACACGAGGGTGCTGGCCGCGTAGAAGACGCGGCCGATGGGGTTGAGGTTGTCCTCCACGCGGTCGCCCGCGTTCGGCTCCACCACCATCCAGGTGCCGTGGGGCGCCAGCGTCTCGCGCACGTGGCGGGCGGCGCCGACCGGGTCGCCCATGTCGTGGAGGCAGTCGAACATGGCCACCAGGTCGTAGCCGCGGCCGGGGAAGGCCGTGGCCGGGGCCACCTCGAAGGCGACCCGGTCGTCCACGCCGGCGGCCCGGGCGGCCTCCCGCGCGCGCTCGATCGAGGACGCGTGGTAGTCGAACCCGGTGAAGGACGACCGGGGGAAGGCCCGGGCCATGAGGATGGTCGAGGCGCCGTGGCCGCAGCCGACGTCCGCGACCCGGGCGCCCTCGCGCAGCGCGTCGGCGACGCCGTCGAGCGCGGGGATCCAGTCGTCCACCAGGTGCATCGCGTACTGCGGGCGGAAGAAGCGCTCGGTGCCCTCGAAGAGGTCGTGGTGGTGCTCGTGCCATGCGAAGCCCTCGCCGCTGGCGAAGCGATCCGCGACGTCCGGCACCGCCCGCAGGGCCCCGAGCATGACCTGGCAGGCGCCCGGCACGGCCGGGCCGTCCGGGTCGGCCATCGCGAAGGCCACCTCGTCGCCGATCGCGTAGCGGTCGTCGCCCGGCAGGTAGTCGACGTAGCCGGCGGCGGCCATGGCGCGCAGCCACTCGCGCACGTACCGCTCGCTCGCCCCGGCCCGCGCGGCCAGATCCTCCGAGGTGACCGGCCCCGCCCCCGCGAGCGCCGCCCACAGGCCGGCGCGCTCGCCCATCAGCATCAGTCCGGTGCCGAGGGCGGCGCCCAGGTCGCCGATCACCCGGCCCATCAGCTCATCGAGCTTCTGCTCGTCCACCGCCATGGCGTCTCCCTTCGATCGTTCTCGGCGGTCGACGCCACCGTCCACCGCTCGCGTGAACCGACCGTGGCCGGATGCGTCATCGCACCGTCAAAGAGCACGCCGCCCCGTTGACGGCCCCGCCGGGGCGGCGCATCATCGCGCCATGCTCCGGGCCCAGCTCTACGGCGGGCTCGCCGTCTGGGTTGACGACCGCCGCATGCCCGACCTCGGCGGCGTCAAGCCGCGGTCGCTGCTGGCCTACCTGCTGCTCAACCCGGGGCCGCACCCCCGGGCGCGGCTGGCCGGGCGCTTCTGGCCCGACGTGCTCGACACCAGCGCCCGCGGCTCCCTGCGCAGCGCGCTGTGGGCCATCCGGGCGGCCCTCGACGCGGTCGGCGGCGGCGACCACCTGATGGCCGACCGGGCGGGGGTCGGCCTCGATCCGGAGCGGGAGCGCGAGGTCGACGCGCGCGAGGTCGACCGCCTGATGGAGCGGGGCGACGCCGCGTCGCTGGAGCGGGCCGTCCTGCTGGGCGGCGAGCCGCTGCTGCCCGACATCCCCGACGAGTGGGTGATGGACGAGCAGGACCGCCGTCGCGACCGGATGATCGAGGCCTTGCTCGCGCTCGCCGACGCGGCGGACGCCGGCGGGGAGGCACGCCGCGGGCTGTCGTTCACGCGCGAGGCGCTGGCGCGGGACCGCCTGCGCGAGCCCACCCACCGGGCGCTGATGCGGCGGCTCGCCGCGGCCGGCGACCGGGCGGGGGCGCTGGCGGTGTACCGCCGCTGCCGCGACACGCTGGCGGCCGAGCTGGGGGTCGCGCCCTCGGCCGAGACGCGCGCCCTGGTCGCCGAGATCCGCGAGGGCGGGCCCGCCCAGGCCGCCGTGCCGCCGCCCGCCGCCCCGCGCGCCGCGCCGCCCCCGGCGCTGATCGGCCGCCGGCCCGAGCTGGCGCGGTTGGCGGCGGCGTGGGCCGCCGCCCGGGCGGGCCGCGGCGGCGTCGTGATCCTGCGGGGCGTCGCCGGCGTGGGCAAGAGCCGCCTGGCGGCCGAGCTCGCCGCGTCGGCCGCGCGCGACGGCGGGCGGGTGGCGGTGGGCCACGCGATCGACATCGACGGCGGCGCGCCGTTCGGCGCCTGGGTGGACGCCCTGCGCCCCCTGGTCCGCGCCGTGGCGCCGCCGCCGGCCGCGGCCGCCTGGCCGCAGGAGCTGGCGCGGCTGTGCCCCGCCGTGGAGAGCGCCTGGGGCCGCCACCCGGGTCCCGCGGCGGCCGAGCCGACCCTGGGACGCGCGCGGCTGTTCGAGGCCGTCGGCGAGGCGGTGGAGTGGTCGGCCGCCGCGGCGCCCACCCTGCTGGTGCTGGAGGACGTCCACGCCGCCGACGCCTCGAGCCTCGCGCTGCTGGCGCACGTCGGGGCGCGCCTCGGCGCCTGCTCCGCGCTGGCGCTCGTCACCGTCCGCTCCGGCGTCCCCGTCGACGCGGTGGACCGCGCGCGCGACGCGCTCGCGCGCCGCGACGGCCTGGTCGACGAGATCCCGCTCGAGCCGCTGCCGCGCGACGATGTCCTGGCCGTGGTGCGCGACGAGGCTCCGGCGCTCGATCCCGCCGTGGCCGAGCAGGTGGCCGACGCGGCGGCCGGCAGCCCCCTGATCGCCCGGCGCGCGGCCCGCTCGGCGGCGGCCGGGGGCGATCCCGACCTGGCGCTGCGCGACGCGGTGCGCGCCCCGATCTCGGGGCTCCCGCAGAGGTCGCGCGACCTGGTGGCGGTGGCGTCGGCGGCGGGGCGCGCCCTCACCCTGGCCGAGGCCACCGCCGTCGCCGGCGCCGAGGCGCTCGACGACGCGGTCGCGCAGGCCGCGGCCGCCGGGCTGCTGGTCGCGGGCCCGGCCGGCGAGGTGGCCTTCACGCACGATCTGGTGCGGCGCGCCTGCTACGGCGAGCTGGTGCCCGGCAGCAGGCGCGCCGCCCACGCGCGCCTGGCCGAGGTGCTCTCGGGGCCGCATCCGCGCCCGCCGGCGGAGGTCGCCCACCACCTGCGCCGCGCGGGCGACGACGAGCGGGCCCGCGCGTACCTGATGACGGCCGCCGCCGAGGCCCGCGCGCTGGGCGCCCTCGACCAGGCGGCCGGCGTGCTGAGGGAGGCGGCGGCGTCGGCCCGCGCGGCCGGCCTGCCCGCCGCCGAGGGCGAGGCCTGGGTCGCCCTCTCCGAGATCGAGGCGTGGCGCGGCGACCGCTTCGCGATGGACGAGGCCTTCGCCCGCGCCCGGGCGGCCCTCGAGGCAGCGGGCGACCTGCGGGGCCTGGTCGGCGCCCTGGCCGACCGGGCCCGCTGGCTGCGCACGACCACCTGCTACCCGGAGGAGGCCCTGCGGACCAGCCGCGAGGCGCTGGAGCTGCTGGACCGCGCCGGGCTGGACGCGCCCGAGGCGCGGCTGCTGGCGTTCGCCGGGCTGGCGTGGGGCGAGGCGGTCGCCGGGGACCCCGACCGCGGCGCGCGCCTGCAGGAGCGGCTGGGCGAGCTGCTGGACGCGGCGGACGACCCCGTCCTGCGCGCCGAGCACCTGGTCGCGCGCGCCTTCGCCCTGATACGGGCGGGCGACGCGGCGGGCTCGGTGGAGCTGTGCCGGCGCGCCGCCGAGCTGGCCGACGCGGTGGGCCATCCGGCGCTCGCCCTGGACGCGCGCATCGGCCAGGCGGCGTCGGTGGCGGCCGACGGCGACGTCGCGGCGGTGCTCACGATCCTCGCCGAGCCGCCTGACCCGGCGCGCACCGGCCCGGGGCTGGCCTGCCAGAGCTGGGCGGGGCGGGCGCACGCCCTGTCGCGCCTGGGGCGGCACGCCGAGGCCGTGGAGGCCGCCGAGCGGGAGATGGCGGTGGCCCGCCGCTTCGCCACGCCCGAGCTCGAGGCGGCCGCGGCGGCGGACCTGGGCGTCACGCTGGTCGCGGCGGGGCGGGCGGGGGAGGGGCTGGCCCGCATCGAGGCGGCGCTCGACGAGTCGGCGTGCCGGGTGCCGCGGGCCGCGCTGCGCCTGTCGGCGGCCGAGGCGGCCCTCGCCGCCGGCGATCCGGCGGCCGCGCGGAGGCACCTGGAGCGCTTCCCCTTCGAGCCGGTCGGCGCCGGGGACGACCCGCCCCTGCTGGTGGCCCGGCTGGATCGGATCACCGGGCTGGTGGCCGGCGCCGAGGGCGACCGAGCCGGCGCGGTGGCGCACCTGCGCAGGGCGGAGGAGAGCCTGCGACGGACGATGGCGGGGGAGCGGTCGGCGGGCGCCGCCGGCGAGGAGATGATGGCGATGATGATCGATCTCGGCCGGCCGCCGGTCGCGGGCCTCGGCGAGCCGGCGGTGGAGCTCGAGCGGGTCACGCGGGAGCGCGAGCGCGCCGAGCGCGATCTGGCGATGGCGGCGACGGGGGGCGCGTGATGCCGGTGGTGAGCGATGCGATCGTCTGCCGGGCGCCGGCGGTCGAGGTGTGGCGGCTGGTCCACGATCCGTCGCGGCTGCACGAGTGGATGGCCGACACGGAGCGGGTGGAGCCGGGGGAGGGCGACACGGTCGTCCGCTTCCTCCACGGCTGGCCCGATCACCCCATGCCCACCCGGGTGCGGTCGGCCGCCGGGGGCCGGGTGACCATCTCCTGCCTGGTCTCCGACATCGACTTCGCGATCGGGCTGTCGCCGCACCCGCAGGGGTGCGAGGTGACCGTCACCGGCACGATCCCGGAGGCGGAGGCCGCCCGCTGCGCGGCGGTGCGGGAGCTCGTCGGCGCGTCGCTGCGCCGCCTCGCGGAGCGCGCCGCGGCGCCGCCCGCCCCGCTCGGCTAACGTTGGGGGCGTGACCAGCGCCCGCCGGCTCAGCTACGCGTGCCGCATCGGCGACGTGCAGGTGGGCGGCGGCGCCCCCGTCGTCGTCCAGTCGATGACGAACACGGACACGGCCGACGCCGAGGCGACCGCCCGCCAGGTGGCCGAGCTGGCCGAGGCGGGCTCCGAGCTCGTCCGGATCACGGTGAACAACCGGGCCTCGGCGGCGAAGGTGGCCGAGATCCGCGACCGCCTGCGGGACGAGCACGGCGTGACGGTGCCGCTGGTGGGCGACTTCCACTACAACGGGCACACGCTGCTGAGCGAGTTCCCGGACTGCGCCGAGGCGCTCGACAAGTACCGCATCAACCCCGGCAACGTCGGCCGCGGCGCCCGCCACGACGCGAACTTCGCGACGATGGTGCAGGCCGCCATCGACCACGGCAAGCCGGTGCGGATCGGCGTCAACGCCGGCTCCCTCGACCCCGAGCTGCTCGACCGCCTGATGGACGAGAACGGCCGTGCCGAGAACCCGGTCGGCGCCGAGGAGGTGATGCGCGAGGCGATGATCCGGAGCGCGCTGACCTCGGCCGAGGCGGCCGAGGAGATCGGCCTGCCGCCGTACATGATCGTGCTGTCCTGCAAGATGAGCCGCCTGCAGGAGATGGTGGCCGTCTACCGCGAGCTGGCCGACCGCTGCAGCTACCCCCTCCACCTGGGGCTCACCGAGGCGGGCATGGGCAGCAAGGGCATCGTCTCGACCACCGCCGCCCTCAGCGTGCTGCTGCAGGACGGCGTAGGCGACACGATCCGGGCCAGCCTCACGCCCGAGCCCGGCGGCGACCGCACCCTCGAGGTGAAGGTGTGCCGCGAGATCCTGCAGAGTCTCGACTTCCGCGCCTTCCGGCCGTCGGTGACGGCGTGCCCGGGCTGCGGCCGCACCACCAGCACCTTCTTCCAGCAGCTGGCCCAGACCATCGAGCGCCACCTCGACGCGCGCATGGCGGTGTGGCGCGTCGAGCGGCCCGGCGCGGCCCAGCTGAAGGTCGCGGTGATGGGCTGCATCGTGAACGGCCCGGGGGAGAGCCGGGCCGCGGACATCGGCATCAGCCTGCCCGGCACCGGCGAGAGCCCGCGCGCGCCGGTGTACGTGAACGGCGAGAAGGCGCGCACCCTGGAGGGGCCCACGCTGGCCGAGGACTTCATCCGGATGGTCGAGGAGTACGTCGAGGAGCACTACCCGCTGGCCGGAGCCCCCGCGCTTCGCTAGGCTCCAGTCGTTCTCGGGGCGTGGCGCAGTCTGGTAGCGCACCCGGCTGGGGGCCGGGCGGTCGGAGGTTCAAATCCTCTCGCCCCGATTGAGAAGGTCGTCCGTGTCGCGCTGGGCCTGGGTGCCCAACGCGCTCACCATCAGCCGCCTCGCGGCGCTGCCCCTGCTGCTCGTGGTGCTGATCCGCGCGGACGGCCCCACCTCCGGCGCCGCCGCCGCGATCTTCGGCGTGGTCGGGGCCACCGACTTCCTCGACGGCCGGCTGGCGCGGCGGCTGGGCGCCGAGTCGCGCTTCGGCCGGATCGCCGACCCGCTGGCCGACCGCCTGCTGATCGCCGTGGGCCTGGTGGGCGTGATCCTGCTGGGCCGGCTGCACCCCGCCGGGCCGGCGATCCTGCTGACCCGCGACGTCCTCCTCATGCTCGGGTTCTGGTTGATGCTCCGCCGTGGGGTGGAGATGCGGGTCGACATGGCGGGCAAGATCACATCGGCCCTCACCATGATCGGCACCGGCGGCGCGATCCTGTTCGACGAGCTCTGGGTCGACGTGATCTTCTGGCTGGCGGTCGCGCTGGCGATCGCAACGTTCGCGAACTACCTGAGGCTTGCGATCGCGGCGCTGAGAGCGCAGCATGCTGCCTCGACTCGACCATGAGGGTTGTGGCGCCGGTCGCTACACTGATGGTTCCAACGGACGAGGAGCCCCGATGGACACCCTGCCCGACCTGAGCCAGCTCTCAGACGCCGAGCTGAAGGACCTGATCCGTGACCTGACGGAGCGGGAGCGGGCGGTCTCGCGCGAGCGGCGCCTCATCCACGGGCGCCTCGATCTGCTCAAGAGCGAGCTCGTGGCCCGGCTGAAGGGGCGCGACGAGGGCGAGCTGTCGGTGGTCGACGTGGACGCGCTCAGCCGCATCCTGGCGGGCCGCCTGCCGGACATGGACCGCCTCGGCGGCGAGGACTGAGCGCGGCGACCACGCCGGAGGGGAGGGAGCCCGGTGTACTGCGCCGAATGTGGGTTCCATCAGAGCGAAGCGCACAAGTACTGCGGGCGGTGCGGCGCCCTGCTGATCGTCGAGAACCAGGGAACCGGGGAGATCACCGGCCCGCTCGCGATCAGCGACCACGACGCGCTGACCGGCGGCTGGCAGGGACCGGCCATCGAGGGCCCGTCGCTGGCCGTGCGCGCCGGCGGGCCCCCGGGCGCGATCTTCACCCTCGACCGCTCCGAGGTCACGATCGGGCGTGAGCCCACGGCCGACGTCTTCCTCGACGACGTCACCGTCTCGCGGCGCCACGCGCTGATCCGGCAGGTCGACGGGGGCACCACCCTCAGCGACCTCGGCAGCCTGAACGGCACCTACGTCAACCGGCGGCGCATCGAGGCCGACGAGGTCCTCGAGGACGGCGACGAGCTGCAGATCGGCAAGTTCCGCCTGACCTATCTCGCAGGGTGAACGAGCCGAAGCTCATCCCCGACGACGAGACGGCGGATCTCGACCACGCGCTGACGATCGGCGCGGTCCGCGACCTGCTCAAGGCCGACTTCCCGTCGATCTCGATCTCGAAGATCCGCTACCTCGAGGACCAGCGGCTGATCACGCCCAAGCGCACCACGGGCGGATACCGGCTCTACTCGCCGCTCGAGGTCGAGCGGCTGCGCACGATCCTGCGCCTGCAGCGCGACGAGTTCCTGCCGCTGCGGGTGATCCGCCAGGAGCTGGAGTCGTCCACCACCGGCGCCTTCAGCGTCGCCAACCAGGCCAAGCAGCTCAAGCGCGCCCAGCTCGCCGAGCCGGCGCCCACCCGGCGCTACAGCGCGGACGAGATCCTCGCCACCACCGGCGCCCAGACGGCGCTGCTGCGGGCGCTGGAGGAGTACGGGCTGGTGGGCGACGGCGAGGGAGACGGCTACGACGAGACCGACCGCGAGGTGGTGCAGACGGCCCTCGAGCTGTCGTCCTACGGCGTCGAGCCGCGTCATCTGCGCATCTTCCGGGTGGCGGCCGAGCGCGAGGCGGGCCTGCTGGAGCAGCTCCTGGCGGTGGGCCTGCGCTCGCGCAA
Source organism: Thermoleophilia bacterium (assembly GCA_050181915.1). GTDB lineage: Bacteria > Actinomycetota > Thermoleophilia > Miltoncostaeales > Miltoncostaeaceae > JBFXCS01. The sequence continues at coordinate 592,206 of JBFXCS010000001.1, forward strand.
CCCCGACCGCCGCCGCGAGGCGCTGGAGGCGCTGGAGAGCCTCGCCGCGCTCGCGTCCCACATGCGTCATCTGATGCTGATATCGGAGTTGAGGCAGATCGCGAAGGCGTGAGCGCCGGCCCCTTCGACATCGACGCGGCGATCCGCAAGATCCCGCATCATCCGCACGAGGGGGTGCTGTTCTTCGATCTGATGCCGCTGTTCCAGAGCCCCGCCGGGCTCACGGCCTGCGTCGACCGCATCTCCGCCTGGGGCAGGGAGCGGCAGCCGGACGTCGTGCTGGGCATCGAGGCCCGCGGCCTGGTGCTGGGCGGCGCGATCGCCCAGGCGCTCGGCCTGGGGCTGGCGGTGGCCCGCAAGCCGGGCAAGCTGCCCGGGTCGCGCGTCGGCCGCGAGTACGCCCTGGAGTACGGCACCGACACCCTCGAGATCCACGCCGACGCGATCCGGCCGGGTCAGAAGGTGCTGATCCACGACGACCTGCTCGCGACCGGCGGCACCGCCGAGGCGGCCTGCGGGCTGGTGGAGGAGCTCGGCGGGGTGGTCGCCGGGATCGCCTTCGTCGTCGAGCTCTCGTTCCTGCCCGGGCGCGAGCGGCTGCGCGGCCGCGACGTGCTCTCGCTCGTCGCCTACGACAGCGAGGCGATGGCGTGACCACGGCCCTCGTCGGGGTGGACATCGGCGGCACCGGCATCAAGGGCGGCATCGTCGACCCGCGCACCGGCGACCTGGTCGGCGAGAGGGTGAGGGTCGAGACGCCCCGGCCGGCGGTCCCGGACGCCGTGCTCGCCGCGACGGCGGGGGTCATCGCGGAGCTGGGGGCCACGGCCGGGCCGGTGGGCATCGGCCTGCCGAGCGCCATCGTGGGCGGCAGGGCCGCCACCGCCGCGAACATCGACGAGAGCTGGCTGGGCGAGGACGTCACCGCGCGCTTCAGCGAGGCCATCGGCCGTCCCTGCGCCCTGATCAACGACGCCGACGCGGCGGGGCTGGCCGAGATGCGCTTCGGCGCCGGCCGGGGCGTCGGCGGCGTGGTGCTGCTGCTCACCCTCGGCACCGGCATCGGATCGGCGCTCTTCCTCGACGGCCGGCTGGTGCCGAACACGGAGCTCGGCCACATCAAGGTGCGCGGCAAGGACGGCGAGGCGCGCGCGTCGGCGAACGCGCGCGAGCGCAAGGGCCTGTCCTACCGGGCCTGGGCGCCGATCCTGAACGAGTACCTCGACGCGGTCGACGCCCTCATCTGGCCGGACCTGATCATCATCGGCGGCGGCGTCTCCAAGAAGGCCGACCGCTTCCTGCCCCTCCTCAGCGTGCGGCCGCCGATCGTGGCCGCCACCCTGCGCAACGAGGCCGGCATCGTGGGTGCCGCGATGCGCGCCAGGGAGCTGTCGGCGGTCGCCGCCGGCGCGGGAGCCTAGACCGGCTCGGGGGCCAGGTAGGCGCGCTCGAGATGGGCGATCAGGGCGTCCGAGCCGAGCTCGGCGCCGGTGGCCTCGCGCATCAGCTCACGCGTCGGCCGGCGGGCGCCGTGGCGGTGCACCCGCCCGCGCATGAAGGCGAGCACCTCGCCCAGGCGCCCCTCCGCGACCACCTGCTCCAGGGGCCCCAGCTCCGCCTCGGCGGCGTCGGCGAGCTGCGCCGAGTAGAGGTTGCCCAGCGTGTAGGTGGGGAAGTAGCCGACCAGGCCGTCGGCCCAGTGGATGTCCTGCATCGCCCCCAGCGCGTCGGTGGACGGGCGGATGCCGAGCAGCCGCTCCATGCCGTCGGAGAAGGCGCCGGGCAGGTCGGCCACGTCGAGGTCGCCGCGGATCATCGCCAGCTCCAGCTCGAAGCGCAGCACGATGTGCAGGTTGTAGGTCACCTCGTCGGCCTCGACCCGGATCAGCGACGGCCGCACGGTGCGCGACGCGCGGTGCAGCAGCGCGGCGTCGATGCCCTGCATCGCGTCGGGGAAGAGACGCCGCATCTCGGGCTCGAGCCGCTCCCAGAAGGCGCGGGTGCGGCCGATCTGGTTCTCCCAGAAGCGCGACTGCGACTCGTGGGCGCCGAGCGACGGCGCGTCGTAGAGGGGCGAGCGGTCGACCTCGCCGGGGAAGCCCTGCTCGTACAGGGCGTGGCCCAGCTCGTGCATCGCCGCGCTGATCCCCTCCAGCGGGCTGTCGGTGACGAAGCGCGTGGTGAAGCGCACGTCCCCGCGGTGCGGCGAGCCGGTGAAGGGGTGCGCCGACAGCGCGATGACGCCGGAGCGCCGGTCGAAGCCCACCAGCGCGGCGATCTCGTGGACGAGGGCCATCTGCCCGTCCGCGCTCCACTCCCGCGCGGGCAGCTCGGCGGCGGGGCGGTCGGCGGCCTCGGCCACCAGGGGGGCGAGGCGCTCGCGCAGCTCGGCGAACACCGGCTCCAGGTCGGCGACGCGGGCCCCGGGCTCGAACTCGTCGAGCAGCGCGTCGTACGGCTCCCCGCCGTCCTGCGCGCCGACGGCCTCCGCCTCGCGGCGCTTCAGCTCGATGACGGCGCGCAGGGGTCCCTCGTAGGCCGAGAAGTCGTCGGCGGCCCGCGCGTCGATCCACGCCGCCACGCCGCGCGAGCAGGCCTCGCTGATCTCCCGCACCAGGGCCTCCGGCAGGCGCAGCGCCCGGTCGCGCTCCCGCGCGGCGAGCCGCAGCATGCCGCGGGCGTCGTCGTCGAGATCGTCGCGCTCGCTCAGGGCGGCGACCGCCTCGCCGGCGTCGGGCCGCACCAGCTCGCGGTGGCGCAGCGCGGCGAGCGTGCCGAGCTGGCTGGCGCGGCCGTCCGTCCCGCCCGGGGGCATCAGGGTCTCGCGGTCCCATCCCAGCAGGCCGGCCGCGCCGCGGAGGTCGGCGAGCGTGCCGGCCCAGTCCGCGAACAACCGCCATTCCGGTGACGAACGACCGCTCACGACTGCACTGTAGCCGCCCCGGGGCCGGGCGTATCCTCGGGGCGTGAGCACGAGACCGCCCCGTGAGCCGCCCGCGCCGGTCCGCTGGTGGGAGGGCCTCCACGTCGCGGTGCAGGTCGCGGTGGTCGCCCCGCCGGTCATCCTGCTGCTGTGGCTCGTCCACGTCACCCTGCTCAACCAGCCGCTGTGGCGCGGCCTGAGCTACGGGGTGTTCTGGGGCGCCCTGGTCACGGCCGCCGTGGTGGGCGCGAGCCGGTCCGAGCGCGCGCGCCGCGAGAGCCGCCGCGGCAGGTGACGCGGGAGCGGGCCGCGGGGCGGCCCGCTCCGTCGCGCCGGGATGCTCCTACGAGGTCACCGCCTGGGAGAAGCTGGTGATCTTCTGCTGCACCTCGGGGAGCAGCGCCTGGATCGCCGACAGGTCCCCGCTGCTGGCCGCGTCCAGGAAGCGGCGCAGGACGTCGGTGACGTCCGGGCCGGTGCGAGCCAGGCCGGCGCGCTTCTTCTCGAGGTCGGGGTCGTCCAGCGTGTAGCCGTCCAGCTTCGCGATCGCCGCGTCGAAGTCGTCGAGGCTCGCGCTGGCCTCGGGGATCTTCGCCTTCAGGTCGTCGGGGCCGCTGACGCCCTGAAGGATCGTGCCGAACGACTGCAGCGCCTCGCCGGCGTCCTGGGTGTCGGCGGCGAACTGGGCCGCGGTGCCCGTGGCGCCGCTCGGGGTGGTGGGGGTGGTGGGCGCCGACGCGGTGGTGTCGGTGCTCTCGGTGGTCGGCGTCGTGGGCGTGGTCGGCGTGGTGGGCGTCGTGGCCGTGGTCGTGGTGTCGTCGTCCGGGACGCCGCAGACGGTGAGGCCCAGGTCCTTCGCCTTGGCGCTCGCCTGCTCCTGGAGGTCCTCGATCTCGGAGCTCAGGGAGCCGATCACCTGCTCGGCGTCGCCGCCGCCGCGGATCTGGTCGGCGGCGTCCTGGATCTTCGCCTGCCGCTGATCGAGCAGCGAGAGGGCCTCGTCGAAGTCGCCCTTGAGGTCCGAGGGGACCTCGAGCGCCTTCAGGTCGGCGATCTCCTTGGCCTGGATGGTGAGGCCCTGCTCGAGGAAGGGCAGCACCTCGGCGGCGCTGGTGGGCTCCGTCAGGGCGTCGGTGCCGCGATTCGAGTCGGCGCAGATCGCGTCGGCGGCCTGGCGGAAGTCGTCCGCGCTCGGTCCGTCGGATCCGCCGCCGCAGCCGGCGGCGACCGCGATGGCGCCGATGGCCGCGACTCCCGCGAGCGACCGACGATTGAGCAAAGGCATCCACGTCTCCCTTCGTGGACGGGGGGTGAGCGGCGGCAGACTAACCAGCGCCTGCGATCCACGCGACTCCCCGCATGGGGGGCACGTCCTGGTTCGGCCGATCGGACACTAGACTTGAACGATCCGTCCAAGGAGTCCTGATGCCGATCGAGAGCGCCGTCGTCGACGCCCTGAACGCCCAGCTGGGGCGTGAGTTCGAGGCCCACCTGCAGTACCTGTCGATCTCCGCGTGGTTCGACTCGGAGGGGCTGCCCGAGCTGAAGCGCTTCTTCGCCGCCCAGGCCGCCGAGGAGCACGCCCACGCGATGCGCATCTACGACTTCATCGAGGACGTCGGCGGCGCCGTGGTGATCCCGGCCCTGGCCGCCCCCAAGGCCGGCTTCGAGAGCGCCGAGGAGGCCGTGGCGCTGAGCCTCGAGCACGAGCAGCGGATCACGGCCCACATCCACGACCTGGTCGACCTGGCCGGCACGCACTCGGACCACCCGACCTACGCCTTCCTGCAGTGGTTCGTGACCGAGCAGGTCGAGGAGATCGCCACCATGAGCGAGCTGCTGCAGGTGACGCGCCGCGCCGGCGAGACGAACCTGCTGCTGCTCGAGAGCTACGTGGCCCGGTCGGCGCCGACCCCGGAGTGACCGCCGGGCCCGCGGCCGGCGCCCTGCGCTCGCGGGCCCTGCGCGCGGACGACTTCGCCCGCGCCCGCGCGGTGGTCGACGAGTGGTTCGGCCACCCGGTGGGGCTCGTGATGCACCGCCTCTTCTTCGACCAGCTGGGCCCCTCGGGGGTCTGGCTGGAGGACGCGGCCGGCCGGCCGGCGGGCTTCCTGCTGGGGCTGGTCAGCGAGGCCGAGCCCGATCTGGCCTACGTGCACATGCACGTCGTCGACCCGGCGCGGCGCGGGCGCGGGGTGGGCGCCCGCCTCTACCGCGACTTCGCGGCGCGCGCGGCCGAGCGGGGCTGCACGAGGATCCGCGCCCTGGCCGCCCCGGCGCGCCTCGCCTCGCGGCGCTTCCACGAGCGCCTCGGGTTCGTCGGCACCTCCGCGCCCGGGTACCTCGGTCCCGGCGGGGATCGCATCGTCTTCGAGCGGGCGCTGCCCCTCGACCGATGAGGGGGTGATCGGCGGGGACGCTCCGGCGGCGCTTCGGTACGATCTCGCTTGCTTATGACCAGGAGGGGGTGAGCGGATGCAGGATGGCACGGCCTTCGCCGAGCGGCGGGCGCACCCGCGCGAGGATGTGGACCTGCCGGTGCGCGTCATCGCCGGGGGGCGATCGGTCGACGCCACCGCGGTGAACCTCAGCGAGGGCGGGGCGCTGCTGGCGGGCGCCGACCTCCCCGCGGCGCGCCGCATCCGGATCGAGATCGAGCTGGCCGAGCTGGGCTGGCAGGCCCTCGACGCGGAGGTCGTCCGGGCGAGGGGCGGCGCGGACGGAACCCTCGCCGCCCGCTTCGCGGCGGCCGCCACCGAGGGCGGTCGGGAGGCGATCCGCGCCTTCTTCGCGACCCGGCTGGGGCACGGAGCCGAGCCGACCGGCTGACGCTCCGTGCGGGGGCGCGTGCTCGCAGAGCCCCTGCGGTAAGCCGTGAGGGGCCGCCTGCCGATGGATCGGCGTGGGCCGTGCCGTGCGTCACCTCTCGCGGATGTTGCTGCTCGCCGTGCTGGCGCTGGCGGCGCTCCCGTCCCTCTGCGCGGGAGCGCCCGCGGTCCAGCGGGTGCTGGTGAAGATCGACCCGGCGTCGACGCCCGCCGAGCGCGCCGAGGTGCGCGACGCCCTCGACGCGACGGCCGTCGCTCCCCTCATGGCGGGCTGGAGGGTGTACGAGCTGAGCCGGCCCCTGCCGGTGGCCCGGGCGAGGTCGCTCGTCGACGGCGCCGATGCGGTGCTGGACGTCACGCCGGACGCGCGCGCCAGGCCGCTCGCCGCGCCGAACGATCCCGGCTACTCGGGCCAGTGGGCGCTCCCGCGCATCGGGGCGCCGGCGGGCTGGGAGATGGCAGCCGGCGCCCAGCCGGTCGTCGTGGCCGTGATCGACGGCGGAGTCCGCTACGACCACGCCGACCTCGCGGCCCGCATGTGGACCAACGCGCGCGAGGTCCCCGGCAACGGCCTCGACGACGACGGCAACGGCTACGTCGACGACGTGCGCGGGTGGGACTTCGTGGGCGCCGACGGCGATCCGCGGCCGGCCGACAACACGGATCGCCACGGCACCCACGTCGCCGGCATCATCGCGGCCCAGCGGGACAACGGCATCGGCGTCGCCGGGATCGCCGACAACGCCCGCATCATGCCGATCCGCTTCATCTCCTCCGGCGGCGGCGACGTGTCGGCCGGCATCGCAGGGCTGCGCTACGCGGTCGCGAACGGAGCCCGGGTCGCCAACCTCTCGTGGGGGAGCGACACCTACGTGCCGGCCCTGTGCGACGCGGTCGCCGACGCGACGGCGGCCGGCGTGGTGGTGGTCGCCGCGGCCGGGAACGAGGGCCGCGACAACGATGCCCGGCCCATGTGGCCCGCGAGCTGCCCGGCGACCGACCTCATCACCGTCGCCTCGACCGGTGCGAGCGGCTCCCAGGACGCCCTGTCGCCCTTCTCGTCGTACGGCGCGACCAGCGTGGACCTCGGCGCGCCCGGCGACGACATCCTGAGCACCATCCCCGGGGGCTACGGCCTCCTGTCGGGGACGTCGATGGCCGCCCCGCTCGTGTCGGGCGTCGCCGCCGTCGTCCGCGGGCGCCATCCCGGCCTGGCCGCGTGGCAGGTGCGCGAGGCCCTGCTCGCGGGCGGGACGCCGCTGCCCTCTCTGGCCGGGCGCACGGTCAGCGGGCGGCTCGTCAACCTGCCGGGCGCCCTCTCGGTGGCCGGCACCGGCGTCGTCGACGCGGTGCCCCCGGAGCCGTTCGCGCTGTCGGCGCCCTCCGACGGGCAGATCGTCACCACCGCCCAGCCGAGCTTCTCGTGGACGCCCTACGGCGACGCCCTCAGCGGGGTGCGGGCGCAGCGTCTCGACGTCGACGGGGCGACGGTGGCGACGGTCGGCCCCGGGGTGCGGGAGGCGGCGGCCCCCGCCCCTCTCGCCGAGGGCCGGCACAGCTGGACGGTCGTCGCCGTCGACGCGGCCTCGAACGCGCGCGACGGCGGCACGCGCAGCCTGATCGTCGACCTGTCCCCGCCGCAGGCGGCGGTGCCGGTCGCGCCCGGGCAGGGGGGCCGGCCCGCGGGCCCGAGGATCGTGCTGCGCTGGAGGCCCGGCGCCGACGCCGGCAGCGGCGTCTCCGGCCAGGCGCTCGTCATCGACGACGTCCCGGTGGCGACCCTGTCTCCGGACGTCGACCGCCACGCCGTGTCGCTGCCCGGGGGATCCCACAGCTGGAGGGTCGACACCACCGACCGGGCGGGACGCACGACGGCCGGCGCGGTGGCGGTCTTCGGGGTGGTGGCCCCCCTGCGGATCGGCGCGGCGCGCGCGAGGGCGGGCGCCCGGCCGGTCGTGCGGGTGAGGCTGGCGCGCGCGGCGCGCGTGACCCTCCGGGTGAGCCGCGGATCGAGGACGGTCGCGCGACTCGCCCGGCGCCTGCCCGGCGGCGCGAGCTCCGTGACTCTCTCGGCGGGCGCGGTCCGCCGGCTCGCGCCGGGGCGCTACCGGCTGGCCGCGACCGCTCCGGGCATGCCGAGGGCGACGGCCGCGCTCGTCCTGCGCCGGCGCTGACGGAGAGGTGGCCGCGGCCGCCCGGGCGGTCAGCCGACCTTCCAGCCCACGTCCAGGTCGCCGCCGTGGAGGATGGCGTACACCGGCCGGGCGCGGCGCGGATGGAAGACGATGGTGAACAGCTCCCCCTCCGACAGGGCCAGCTCCTGCGGCAGGCGGCGGAAGCTCACCGAGGTGATCGAGCCGTCGACCGCCCGGAAGAGGGCCTCGTAGCGCAGGCCGAGCCACCGCTTCTCGAGGCGCGGCCGCCCGATGCAGCGGCCGCCGATGAGGGCGGTGAAGTCCTCCCGGCAGGCCGGGCACACCAGGTGCACCATCCGGCCCAGCGCGTCGGGGGTGGTGCAGCGCGTCGCGCAGCTGGGGCAGGGGAGGGTGCGGACGGGCGGCGGCGCCGGCGCCGCGGCCGCCCGGGTCGCGTCCGCCGCGCGGGCGGGGCCGCCGTCGGCCGCCCGGACGGCGCGGCGCCGGTCGTAGCGGCGCCTGCGGTCCGGGTCGCCCAGCTCCTGCCAGGCCGCGTTCGCGCGCTTCGTGATCTCCTGCGCCCGGGCCCGCTGGCCGGCGTCGCGGAAGCGGTCCGGGTGGAAGGCCACGAGCATGAAGCGCCAGGCTGCGCGGATCTCTTCCGCGTCGGCGTCGGGCGCCACGTCGAGCGCGCGATAGTGGTCGTCGTCGTGGCTCACCGTGACCCGCCCAGCATGGCACGGGCGGCCCCGCGCGTGACGTGACGGGCGCCCTCGACATAGGCTGCCCCTCGTGGAGGGCAGCCAAGGGATGGGTGCGCGCCTGCGCGAGGCCCGGATGCGGCAGGGCCTGGACCTGGACGAATGCGTCCGCGCCACGCGCATCCGCGAGCGCTACCTGGTGGCGATCGAGGAGGATCGCATCGAGTCGCTGCCCGACCCCGCCTACTACAAGGGCTTCGTCCGCGCCTACGCCGCCCACCTGGGGGTGCCCGTCGAGGGGCCGGTCCGCGATCTCCCCAAGGGGCAGATCGAGGAGCAGTCGCGGCCGCCCCCGGTGCAGCTCAGCGCGGTCCGGCCGCGCGCGGTCCCGGTCCCGCGGCGCCGGCGGATCGGCCTGGTGCTGGCGATGGCGGTCGCGATCGTGCTGGTGGTCACGGCTGCGGCCTTCGCCGCCGGGGTGTTCGACCTCGGGGTCTGACCGCGTCGGCCGGTCGCGGGAAAGCCGAAGGCGGCGGCGGGTTCTCGCCGACGTCCGGCTCCGGCGCGGCCACTAGTGTCCGGTCGCCCAGAGTCGACCGGGAGCACAGATGACCCCAGATGGATCCGCGCAGGCCCGCCCCGCCTACCGCCATATCGCGTGCTGCGTCGACCGCTCCGCGGCCTCGCAGCGGGCGCTCGCCGAGGCAACGCGGCTGTGGCGCGCGAGCGGCGGCCGGCTGAGCGTCGTGCACGTCGCCCGGGCTCCGCTGGGGGGCTACAGCCGCTGGGACGTCACGGCGCAGCCCGCCTATCAGGAGGCCGAGGAGTGGCTCGGGACCGTCGTCGCGGAGCTCCCGGGGGCGGAGGCCGTGACGCTCTGGGGCTTCCCTCCCGAGCGCGTGAGCGACTGGGCCGCGGAGAGCGCCGTGGACCTGCTGGTCGCGGCGGCGCACCACGGCGCCGCCCACCGCTCGATCCTCGGGAGCTTCACGGCCGGCCTGGCCCGCCGCGCCCCGTGCCCGGTGCTCGTCGTGCGCCCGCCGGCCCCCTCGGCGGCGGAGGCGCCCCGCATCGAGGTGACGGCCGACGGCGGCGGCGAGCTCCGTCACGCCGGCGGGAGCGGGCGCCTCGACGGCTCGTGGCGCGCCGAGCATCTGATGCTGGCCGCGGTCGCCCGCGGCGCGATCGACGCCCTGAGCGCGGCGGCGGCCCGCGAGGGCTTCACCATGACCGCCGCCGCGACGGCCTCCGCCTCCCGGCCGGAGGGCCGGGACGGCCTCCGCGACGCGGAGTGCGAGGTGCGCGCGACCCTCCGGCCGCCGCCGCCCGCCGACCTGTGCCGGCGGCTGGTGGAGGAGGCCGAGGACCGCCGCCGCCCGGCCGGCCCGCCGGCGGCCGCGCCGCGCATTCGATGGCACGTCAACGAACGGTCCATCGACCCCGCCGCGACCCGGGAGCCGGAATGAGCGACCTCTTCGACCACATCGCCGTCTGCATCGACGAGTCGGAGGGATCGCGCCGGGCCCTCGCCGAGGCGCGCCGCCTGCGCGCCCTGGGCGGGCCCGGTCGCCTCACCCTGCTCCACGTGACCGGCTACCCGCTGCTGCTCGGCGAGGACGAGTCGGGCGCCACCGTCGTCGACCCGCGCGACCCGGAGGTCGCGGCCCGCCGCTGGCTGGCCGCGCAGGCCGGCGAGGGGGAGGAGACGGTGCTGCTGCACGGCGCCGTGACGCCGGCGGTCGTGAGGTGGGCGGGCGAGGCGACCCCGGACCTGCTCGTGGTCGGCGCGGTGCGCAACGCCCTCCAGCGGCTGATGCTGGGGAGCGTCGCGTCCGCCCTCGCCCACGAGGCCCCCTGCCCCGTGCTCATGGTCCGGCCGGGGGAGCGGGCGGCGTAGCCGCCGCGGCGGGGCGCGTGCGTCCAGCGCGCCCAGCACATCTCAGGCGATGTCCGGGTTGCGCTGTGTGAGGCGTAGGTTGTTCCCGGACGGGTCGCGGAACCCCGAGTCGATGCCGTACAGGGTCTCGTAGGGCTCCTCGGTGTACTCGACGCCCCGGGCCGACAGCTCCTCGAAGGCGGCGCGGCAGTCGTCGGTGGTGAGGAAGACGCTGCCGGCGACGCCCTTGCCCATCAGGTCGCGGATCTGCGCGGCCGTGGCCTCGTCGATCACCGGCTCGCCCGGGATCGCCATCAGCACGATCTCCACGTCGTCCTGCCCGGGGGGCCCGACGGTGAGCCAGCGGAAGTCGCCGAACTCGGCGATGGTGACGTCGCTGCGTACCTCGAAGCCGACCTTGTCGACGTAGAAGGCGCGCGCCTCGTCCTGGTCGTGCACCCACAGCTGGGCGCTCGTGATGCGGATCATCCGTCCCTCCCGGGTGTCGGCGTCACCCGCGACGGTGTGCAAGCTCCGAAAGCACCTCTTCGAGTTCACGCCTACGCACCCCGTTCTGTGTCAGAAACTCCCCGGGCACGTCGGAGATCGCGCGCCGGGCAGTGATAGGGGCCTCCGCCGCCGTCAAGACTCGGACGATGGCTATCGCGGCACCCGCGTCGTGCCAGCCGCGATGCCGGAACTCGGTCAAGAGTGTGCGGATTGCGGCTTGCCCGCTGGAGCCGAGTCGAGTCAAGGCGATGCCATCGTCGTTCAGCGTGGACAGAACTAGCCCTTCTCGCGGTCTTGGCGAAGAGGTTACTCGCTTGCGACGTGCTCGCCGAGCGAGGTCAAGCTGCCGGTCGAAGCGTCGAGAAAGCCGTACGCGGTGAGGAGGCGAGCAGTGTCGATGCCATCCCATACGCTGCCGACCGCGGCCGGATTTCCCTGACTCCGAAGAGAGCGAATGGCGTGCCCCAGCTGCTCACGGACAGATGACGCTACCGGGCCGATGTACTGCACGACGAACAGGTCGGCCGGCTGCGTCACAAGCCGCCCGATCTGATCCCCTTGTTTTCCGAGCTTCCGCGGGGTGAGCGGCCCGCGCGTCCCCGGCCCTTTGAGTGCGAAGCTGCCCGCTAGTAGCCGTCCATCGACTCGCACCCTCGCAGAGAAGATGTCGTCACGCTCGCCTCCCCAGTCCCGCGAGATCTCCGTCTCGCCCAGAATGTGGAGGATGCATCGCTTGACAGCGGCCTCTGACACCTCCAAGCGTGGACCGAGGTGCCTCAACTCCTGAGGAGACACGTCGACGATCTGGTCGAAGCTCTCGATCTCGTCAACGGGGATAAACACGCCCTCGCGGACTACGCGGACGCCGCCGAGGGCTCTGAGGATCTCTGCGACTACTTCGTGGCGCGTGGTCCCATTGAGTGCGAGGAAGGCATCTGGAACGGACCAATCAAGGGCCGGTGTGAACGAGCCGTCGTTGGCTTGAATGGCCTCGACTACGGACAGAGCTGCCTGGCCGTGGTCATGCCAACCTCTGAGCCGCCACGTCTCGAGGAGGACCCGAAGCCCGCGTTGTGGCGAAAGCGTCAAGTCTGACCAATCTCGCCTCGATCGATCGCTCGGTCGATCTTCAAGACGCGGCCCAACGAACTTCGCCGGTAGACCTTCCCGCTCGCGGTCTGGCGCACCAGCACCACGAGATCAAGCTCTCCGGCCAGAACATCGAGCTTTCGCGAGACACTCGCCGGGCTGACGCCGCTAAGTCCCCGCTCGGCCAGAGCGCGCTGAATCTCGCCCTGAGACCGTTGCCCGTTGACTAGACGGTAGATCGCCGCCAACGCCGAATCACGTTCAAGGGCTTCAACGGTCTCCTGCTTCGCCCCCGAATCGCGAACAAGCGCCTCGGTCAGAGATCGAAGATCCTGGACCTCGTCGTGAATCTTGGCGACCTCGACGAACAGCTCGTTGCTCTCAGCCATTGCCACCCTTCCCACTCCTAGGCGCCTTGCGGGACGAGGTCGTCTCCTGCTGTTTGGCGCGGGCACGGCTCAACGCCATCCGAACGGCCGCTGGGTTCTTCCCGAGGAGTCGAGCAATGGTGGCGGTGTCCAGCCCTGCGTCTTGGAGAAGGACTTCCGCTTTCGGCTGCTCCGGGCGCTGCGCGGCCTTCGCTTCGCGATCCTCGATCATGATCGCCAGCATGGCCGTGAGGATCGCCTCCTGTCCCGCTGGTCCAGCAGCCTCATCGAGCCTTCCCCGTTGCGCCGCCATCACAGGGAACCGCTGCCCGTCGGGGTGCCGCTGCTCGGTGTTCTCTTGCGCCCAGATCCGTCGTCGCGATTCCGAGAGCGGCGCACGATCGTCTTGACCGTCTCGTACTTCCTGCCGGTGATCCCGGCGATCTCGCCGAGCGACAACCCGGCCTCGGCCAAGATGACCTCGGTCCTTCGCACCTCCCCACCGTTCAGTCGCTCGTCCCGCTCAGCCACCATCAGGGCGAGGATCCCCTTCGCTGCCTGTTGGAGCTCCAGTCCTTCCGAATCCTTCGCTGCCGCCATCGTCTCGCCTTTCGTTGGTCGGCATCGCCGCTTGACGGGCGATCCCATCAATAACGATAACGAGACAATCGGACGGTACCGGTTCAATGCGGCACGAAAGGTGAACAGAGGCACCGCAACGATAGTACGCTTCATCCTGCAAAATACGCACAAAAGCTGTGACGGATCGTCACGGTGTTTCGAAAGCGATCCCATGCGACCTACAGCCCCGCAGTGACTACGTTGCACCTGGAATGACATAGGGCTCTGAAGCGAGACTTTTGCGGGTAGAGACGTCCCCTGAGGCCGTACGGGAGCGAACGCGGACGGATATCGCTGACGATCTCGGGTCACGATCTGAGCTTCGGGCACAGCCACTCGGGCGCGAAGGCGAGCCATCCTGCTCCTCTCTGGCCGTAGACACGTTCTTGCTCCGCGCATCGAGCGTGGCACCACCAACCATCGTCTGGGGCCTTGCCGCGGTAGCCGGTCGCGTTGTCTGCCACCATGGGGCCATGCCGAGACGCGAGGCGACGGTTCTGCTGGACTAGGAGCTCCTGTGCCGTGCGCGTGCGGCGGCCGCGAGGGAAGGCAAGGAGGATTATTCGATCGTCGAAGTCTCGCTTTGTCGCTATCTCGATCTGGATGTGCTCGACGAGGTCTGGGCGAAGAACGTCGACCGGTCCCTCGGTGGCGACGTGGCGGAGGCGCGGGCCTACTCGGAGTTGCGCGCGGCGCGGAGGGAGCGGAAGGCCGGCGAGTAGGTGGTGCGGGTCGTCCTCGACCCGGGGTCCTCGTCTCGGCCGCGCTTAGCGCGGACGGCCCGCCGGCAGGACTCGTCGGCGTCGTGCGAAGGGGCGCCTCACGGTGGTGGTCAGCGAGGCACTGCTCGCAGAATGGAGCTGGAGCTACCTCACTTCCATGGACTGATCTAGCCCTACTTTGGTGGAGTCGGGTTTCTGGAGTCCTCCGGCAGCAAGGAGGATTCCGATGCCCTGCCGCTACCCCACCGGAGACGCGCCGCCAGGTGATTGAGCTGGCGCGCTCGGGCACAAAAGGTCACTCAACTCGCCGCGACCTTCGGGATGGCCGAGGCGACGGTCTACAACTGGTTGCGCCAGGAGAAGATCAATCGGGGTGAGATCCCCGGCAGCAGCACGGACATGGCGTTGGATCTGGCCGCGGCGGGCACGAGGATCCGTCAGCTGGAGACGGAGCTGGCGGTGTCGCGCAAGGTGAACGAGATGTTCCTCGAGCAGGGTTTGCGCCCAACAGGCTCTTCCCGGTGATCGAGGCCTTGACCGGGCAGGCAATCAACATGCGCCACGCCTGCCGGGTCCTCGGCGTGACCGAGTCCGGGTACTACGCCTGGCGCAGCCGCTCGGCCTCGCCGCGAGCGCTGCGTGGATGTTCCTCGCCGATCAGATCGTGCAGGTCCACCGGGACTCAGCGGGGATCTACGACGCCCACCGGGTGACGGCGGAGCTTCGCCGTCGCCGACGGATCGCCGTCGGGCACAACGCCGTCGCCCAGATCATGCGTGAACTCGGCCTCAAGGGCCTGCCGAACCGGCGGATGCCCAAGCACGCCCGGATCGGGCACGACCTCCTACCCGGACCTCGTCGGCCACGCCTCGCTCACGCAGCTCCGGATGAGTTGTGGATGACCGACATCACTGAGCACCCACCCGTGAAGGCAAGATCTACTGCTGCGCAGTGATCGACGCCTTCTCGCACTACGTCGCGGGGTGGGCCGTCGACACGACCCAGACCACCGTGCTCGTGACAAGCGCCCTCGGGATGGCGACTCGTCGCCGGGACCCGCAGGCGGGGCTGTGATCCACGCCGACCGCGGGGTGCAGTTCACCAGCTAGGCCTTCAGCCAGCGGGTACGCGAAGCGGGCCTTGCGCCATCGATCGGCGCGGTGGGTTGCCCGTACCACAGCGCCGTCGTCGAGGCCTTCTGGGGCCGGGTGCAGGTCGAACTGCTCAACCGGCAAACCTGGAAGACCCGCATTGAGCTGGCCTCGGCGATCCACGACTACATCGAGCTGTTCCATAACACCCGCCTGGCGCCACTCGGCGTTCGGCATGCTCACCCCGAGCGAATACGAGAAACGCTACTTCCAGACCCGCGATGCCGCCTGACTCCAGAACCGCGACTCCACGGAACCAGGGATAGATCAAGGTGTCCGCGAAACCGAGGCAACTCCAATTCCAGGCCGGTGCGCAGCGACTTTTCACCGCGAGGCTGATGGTGCAGCCAGCGATTGGGGCCGCCCAGTTGGGCCCCTAGCGCTGTGGAAGGCTCACGGCTGGCGACCCGGGCAGCTGGGAGGAGGATTCCAGATGTCTTCGGGGATCCCGGTCAGTGATCCGCCTGGTGGCCAGACATAGTTCGGCCCGCCGATGTAGGAGACCGTCCATCCGGCGTCGTCGCCGCGCAGGATCAGATAGAGAAGTGTGTAGTACCCGTCTGGCGCGTTGGGCTCGCTCGCTGGACCTTTCTGATCGCTCAGCGCGCAAACGTACGCCCAGTTCGAATCTTCGCCGGAGAACCCCGTGCCCTGGACGTGGTAGGCGTCGGCGGAGAAGGTCAGGTCGCGCGCCCAAGTGGACGCCACACCCGGCGGCGGCGCGGCGATAAACGCGCTTGCAGCGTCGACTGCAGTCGCCTGGGGCGCTTGCGCCGATGTAGACGCGGGCGCAGGGGCCGGCCCGACCTCAGGAGAGCTGGGAGCTGGTACGGCGCTGCCTTCCGTCGAAGACAGGACGTTCGGATCAATCAGGCTTGCAAAGTCGCGCCAGTACACGCCCTCCACCGCGGTCCACCCCCGGCACTCACTCTGAGCGGTAGACCAGTCCCTTGCCTGGCCTAGTTCGTAGTTCACGCACTCGAACATGTCTGGCTCTGCAACAGGGTCCGTTACGGCGCTGCGGCAGTGGCTCGGCGCAGCACTCGCAAGCACTTCGTCTGGTACAAGGGCCTCGAAGTCGCGTAGATCCTGACTTTTCGACGAGGCATAGCGATCCGTCGTCCAGGCGATGCAGGCCAGCATCTCGGGGCTGTCGTCGGCCTGCGGTCCTGGCGCATCTGCCTCTCCTCCTCCGCCGCATGCGCTTGCGGCAACCGAGATGGCCAAGAGAAGAACCAGCAGAAGAAGCTGCTTGGTGACGCTCACCTGATCTGCCTACCCTGATCATCGAGTGCCGACTGCCTGGTCGCCGCCGGGGCGATGATTCCGTCCGCGCGGGGCCACCGCAACCAGTCGATCGGCTAGTGCCTCAGGTGACCGCTAGCGGCCCTGCATGCTTTCGAGGAAGTCGACTGGACCTCGGGTGCTCGGGTGCCCCGGCCCCCGCGTGGACGTGCCCTCTGTCAGTCGAGGCGCTTCCTGTGTGTCTCCCTGGGTCCTTCTGGAGCGCTTGGCTGTCGATTGACCTCGCGCCGAAGCTACGCGGGAGTGTGACTTCTTCGCGACCTCTTCGGCCTTGAGAGCATCCGCTCGTTGCCGGATCGGTGTCCGTACGGCCCGGCAGCGCGGTGTCTGAAGGTGTCCGCACCGTACTGGTGCAAGTGTGTGGTGCCTATCCGGGGTCGTGTCCGAGTGTCCGGGCGGCCGCGTCTTGGTGACGGCGCTGCGTGCGGTCGGGTGGGTGAGCGTGTGCCGGACAGCTCTTCGCGGGCTGTGCGTCGGGGTGGAACGTTCGTGTGTCGCTCCTCTGAGCTGTGTGAGGAACGGGCACTCGATAAGCTCGGGCAGCGGGCGACCGCGCCGCCCGCCGGATGATTGCATAGCGGCGCGCCGCGCCGGCTCGTGCCGCTGAATAAGGCGGCGGCGATGCTCGGCATGTCGCGGCGGACGCTGGACGTCGAATCGCGGCAGGGGAGATCGCCGTGTTCCGCGACCGGCGGATCGTCGCGCTCCCGGGCGTCGGAGCTCGCGCGGTATGTCGCCGCGCACCTGGCCCGCACCGGATCAGCGGCCGGCCGGCGGTCGCGCCCCGCGCCCGTGATGGTGCCGGGCGAGCGTCTCTGGGACTGAGGGTCGACGAACGTCATGCGTTCCGCCCGCCCGTCATAGCGTCGAGAAAAACCCCGCTTGAGCGGGGTTTTTCGACCTGCATCAGTAGCGCATACGGGATTTGAACCCGTGTTACCGCCGTGAGAGGGCGGCGTCCTAGGCCCCTAGACGAATGCGCCATGTGGACCAGCCGAGCCAGCCGGATGGAGGGAAAGCTGGGGGAGGAGGATTCGAACCCCCGCTACCGGGGCCAGAACCCGGCGTCCTACCGCTAGACGATCCCCCACCACCGAGCGGGCGGCGGTCATGGTACCAAACCTCCCGGAGCCGTCGAGGGCGGCGGAGGGGGCTCTCGGAGACGGCTCTCAGGCCGCCGCCGCCTCCCAGTCGCCGTAGAGGTCCGCGTAGCGCCCGCCCCGCCGCACGAGCTCGTCGTGATCGCCCTGCTCGACGATGCGCCCGCCCTCCAGCACGACGATGCGGTCGGCGTCGCGGATGGTGGAGAGGCGGTGGGCGATGATGATCGCGGTGCGGCCCGCCAGCAGGGTGCGCAGGGCCTCGTCGATCCGCGCCTCGGCCCGCAGATCGACCGACGAGGTGGCCTCGTCGAGGATCAGCAGCCGCGGGTCCGTGACCAGGGCGCGCGCGAAGGAGACGATCTGGCGCTGCCCGGCGGAGAGGCTGGAGCCGCGCTCGTTGATGACCGTCGCCATCCCGTCGGGCAGCCGGTCGATGAACTCGGTCGCCCCGACCGCCTCGGCGGCGGCGCGCAGCTCCTCGTCGGTCGCCTCGGGGCGGCCGAAGGCGAGGTTCTCGGCGAGGGTGCCGGCGAAGAGGTGCCCCTCCTGCGGCACCACGGCCATCTGGTCGCGCAGCGACCGCGACGTCACCCGGCGCAGGTCGTGGCCGTCGATCAGCACCTGCCCCAGGGTGGGGTCGTAGAAGCGGGCGACGAGCTTGGCGAGCGTCGACTTTCCGGCGCCCGTGCTGCCCACCAGGGCCACCGTCTCGCCCGGCGCGATGCTCAGGTCGATGTGGTGCAGGGCCATCTCCGAGCCGTAGCCGAAGCTCACGTCCCGCAGCTCGACCGCCCCCTCGATGGGCGGCAGGTCGTGGGCGTCCGGGGCGTCGCCGAGCGCGGGCTCGGTGTCCATCACGCCGAAGATCTTCTCCAGCGCCGCCATGGCCGACTGGAAGGTCGCGTAGAGCTGCGAGAGCTGCTGGATCGGGTCGAAGAAGCTCGACAGGTAGCCGACGAACGCGACCATCACGCCGATGGTGAGGTCGCCGTCGAGCACGCGCCCGCCCCCGAACCACAGGATCAGCGCGGTGCCGACGCCCGCCAGCAGCTCGACGCCCGGGAAGTACACCCCCGAGAGGCGGATGGTCGACATGTTCGCCTCGCGGTACTCGTCGTTCACCCGTCGGAAGACCTCGGCCGCCCCCTGCTGGCGGCCGAAGCCCTGCACCACGCGGATGCCGGACAGGGTCTCCTGCAGCATGGAGAGGACGTCGGCGACGCGCTCGCGGGTGAGCCGGTAGGCGCGGGTGGAGTACACGCGGTAGAGGGCGGTGCCCACGGCCAGGGCGGGGAAGATCATGAAGGTGACGAGGGCGAGCTTCCAGTCGTAGGCGAACAGGATCGCGACCACGCCGATGAAGGTGAGGCCGTTCACCACCAGCGAGGTGACGCCGTCGGTGACCAGCTGCTCCAGGGCCTCGATGTCGCTGGTCAGCCGGCTGACGCTGCGGCCGGTGGGCGTGCGCTCGTGGTAGCCGAGCTCGAGCCCCATCAGGTGGCGGAAGGTGTCGGTGCGCAGGTCGAGGAGCACCCGCTCGCCCACCCAGCTCGACAGGAAGATCTGCCGCCGCGAGGCGACGAAGCCGACGAGGCCGACGAGCACGAAGAGGCCGAAGATCAGCGCGAGGACGCCGCCGTCGCGGGCGCGGATGCCGTCGTCGATGGCGACCTGGGCGAGGGCCGGGACGGCCAGCCCGGTGGCCGTGACCAGCAGCATCAGGAGCACGGTCGCCACGGCCCGGCCGAGGTAGGGGCGGAAGTACGGCGCCAGGCGCCGCAGGGTGCGCTTGGGGACGGGCCGGCCGGCGCTCACGCGTCCCTCGCGATCAGGTCGGGCCGGGCGAGGCCGCCGTCGTGGATCTCGCGGTAGAGGGCGCTGCTCTCGTAGAGCTCGGCGTGGGTGCCTCGGGCGGCGATGCGCCCGGCCTCCAGCACCACCAGCTCGTCGGCCAGCGCGAGCGTCGACAGGCGGTGGGCGATGACGATGGTGGTGCGGCCGGCCATGGCGGCACGCAGGGCCTCCTGGATCTCGCGCTCGGTGGACGCGTCCACCGAGGCGGTGGCCTCGTCCAGCACCAGCACCCGCGGGTCGGCCAGCAGGGCGCGGGCGATCGCGATGCGCTGGCGCTGGCCTCCCGACAGGGTGTAGCCCCGCTCGCCGACCACGGTGTCGAAGCCCTCGGGCAGCGCGTCGATGAAGTCCTCGGCGCGCGCCATGCGGGCGGCCCCGCGCACCTCCTCCTCGCTCGCCTCCGGCCGGCCGTAGGCGATGTTCTCGCGGACGGTGGTGGAGAACAGGAAGGGGTCCTGGGGGACCATGCCGATCTGGGCCCGCAGGTCGCGCAGGCGCAGCTCGCGCACGTCGACGCCCTCCACCAGCACCCGGCCGGCGGTGGGGTCGTGGAAGCGGGGCAGCAGCTGGGTGAGGGTGGTCTTGCCGGATCCGGTGGCGCCGATGATCGCGACGCTGCGCCCGGCCGGCACGTCCAGGTCGACGCCGTCGAGGACCGGCGGGCCGTCGGGGGAATAGGCGAACGACACGCCCTCCAGGCGGATGGCGCCGCCGCCGGCGGGCAGGTCGCGCGGGTGCTCCGGCTCGGCGATCTCGGGCAGCCGGTCCAGGATCTCGAAGATGCGGGTGCCTCCCGCCACGGCCCGCTGGGCCTGGCCCAGCAGCATGCCGAGCGTCGCGAAGGGCGCCATCAGCATGGTGAGGTAGAGGTAGAAGGAGACGAACGAGCCGAGGCTCATCCGCCCGTCGATGGCCAGGTGGCCGCCGTACAGCAGCACCACGCCGAGCCCGAGCACCGGCAGGAAGGCGATCAGCGGCTCGTAGAACGACCGCAGGCGGGCCTCGTCCATGCTGCGGTCGAAGGCCCGCCGCGCCGTCGCGCCGAAGCGCTCGACGCGCTCGTGCTCACGCCCGTAGGCCTTGATCACCCGGATGCCGACGGCGCTCTCCTCGGCCATCGCGGTCACCTCGCCCACCCGCTGCTGCACGTCCACCAGCACCGGCTTGGTGCGGCTGCCGTAGCGCCAGGCCACGGCCAGCAGCGCCGGTCCCATCGCCAGGGCGAGCAGCGCCAGCGACCAGTTCATGACCAGCAGCACGACGGTGATCGCGACCAGCGTGAAGGCCTGCATGAAGACGAAGATCAGGCCGTAGCCGAGGAAGAAGCGCACCACCTGCAGGTCGCTGGTCGCGCGCGACATGAGCTGGCCCACCGGGGTGCGCTCGAAGAAGGCCATCGACATGCCCTGCAGGTGGCCGAACAGGCGCGCCCGCATGTCGTACTCGACGCCCAGGCTCACCCGGCCCGACACCCAGCGGCGCACCATCGCGAGGGCCATCCGCACCAGCACCAGGCCCACCACCGCCCACACCAGCGGCGCCAGGGAGCCCCGGTCGCCGGCGCGCACGTCGTCGATCACCCGCCCCGTCAGGTATGGCAAGGTGATGGAGCACGCCATCAGGCCGGCAGCGCTGAGGGCGGTGATCGCGACCCGTCCCCGGTAGGGGCTCAGGAAGCGCAGCAGGCGGAGCAGGACGGCCAAAGTTATTCACCGGTGAACGATAGGGGAGCACAGGGAGTGGTACACGCACGCGCGTCGGTCATCGACGGGGCCCTTCCGATCGACGGGGCCCTTCCGGTCCCACCCCCGGCGCCCGTCGCCCTCGCCGTCCCCAACGTCAGCGAGGGCCGGGATCTCCCGACGATACGCGCGTTGGCGGACGCATGCCTCGTTCCGGGCGTCCGCGTTCTCGACGTCCACTCGGACGCCGACCACAACCGCTCCGTGCTCACCCTGGCCGGCGGCCCGCTGGCGCTGCAGGACGCCCTCGTGGCGCTCGCGGGGGAGTGCGTCGACCGCATCGACCTGCGCCGCCAGCGCGGCGTCCACCCGCGCGTGGGGGCGCTCGACGTGTGCCCCGTCGTGGCCCTCGACGACGAGGACGTGCCCCTGGCCTCGGAGATCGCCACCGGCCTCGCCGGCCGCATCGGCGACGAGCTGAACCTGCCCGTGTTCCTCTACGGCGCGGTCGCCACCGACCCCGCGCGCACCCTGCCGCGCGACTTCCGCCGCGGGGGCCCGGAGGAGCTGGAGGACGCGATCGAGCGCGGGGACGTGGTGCCCGCCGCGGGCCCGCCGCGCCTGCACCCCACGGCGGGGGCGGTCCTGGTGGGGGTGCGCCCCCCGCTGATCGCCCTGAACGTCTGGCTTCCCGAGGGCACCCTCACGGAGGCCCGGGCGATCGCCGCCCGGGTGCGCGAGGACGGCGGCGGGCCGCCCGGTGTGCGGGCGCTGGGCCTGTACCTGGCCGAGGCCGGCATGGCGCAGGTGTCGATGAACCTGGAGGACCACCGTCGGTCGCCGCCGGCCGTCGCGATCGACGCCGTGCGCCGCGCCGCGCGCAGCGTGGGGACGGAGGCCGGCGACGCCGAGCTGGTGGGCCTGGTGCCCCGGGCGGCCCTGCGCGGGCCCAGCCCGTCGGCCCTGCGCATCGCCGGGTTCCGGCCCGGACAGATCCTGGAGCTTCGGATGCCGGCATTGAGGAGGGGCTGAATGGCGACCCGTCGCAAACCGCGCAAGGGCGTCGGCCCGCCGCCGGCGCACAGCCCCAAGAGGGCGGCCGAGGCCGGCGCGGCGTCCGCCCGCGGCGCGAAGGCGGCCCCGCCCAAGCGCAAGCCGGGCGAGCCCGTGCCGGCGTCCTTCAAGGGCGTCGCCATCCGGGCGCTGATCGTGGCGGCGCTCTTCTACCCCTACCTGATCTACATCGCCGGCGAGGATCCGGGGACGGCCTTCGTCGTCACCCTGGTCGCCTTCGTGCTGATGCTCCCGCTGGGCATGGCCTTCGACCGCTTCCGCTACAAGCGCCAGATGAAGCGGTGGGAGGAGCGCCGCGCGGCCGCCAGGCCCGGCGCGAGATGATCGCCGCATGAGCGACGGACCCCGCCGCGCGGCCGCGCCGCGCGGCACCCGCGACGTGCTCGGCGACGAGGCGCGCCTGCGCGACCGCGTCATCGCGGTGGCGCGCGAGGCCTTCGAGCGCTACGGCTACCAGCGCATCGTGACGCCCACCTTCGAGGAGACCGAGGTCTTCGTGCGCGGCGTGGGCACGAGCACGGACGTGGTGCGCAAGGAGATGTACACCTTCGAGGACCGCGGCGGCCGCAGCATCACGCTGCGCCCCGAGGGCACCGCGCCGGTGGTGCGGGCCTTCGTGCAGCACGGCATGCACAAGCGGCCCCTGCCGGTGAAGCTGTGGTACCTGGCGCCGATGTTCCGCTACGAGGCGCCGCAGGCCGGCCGCTACCGCGAGCACTGGCAGATCGGCGCCGAGGCGATCGGCAGCCCCGACCCCCTGCTGGACGTGGAGGTGATCGCGCTGCTGGCCGGCATCTACCGCGAGCTGGGCGTGCCGGACGTCTCGCTGAAGCTCGGCAGCATGGGCGACCCGGAGAGCCGCGGCCCCTACCGCGCGCGCCTGGTCGAGTACCTGGAGGGCCACCTCGGCGACCTCGACGAGGACGCCCGCGACCGCATGCGCGACAACCCGCTGCGCCTGTTCGACACCAAGGATCCGCGCGTGGCGCAGGTGATGGCGGGCGCCCCGACGCTGCTCGACAACCTGTCGCCCGCCGCGCAGGCCCACCGCGAGCGGGTGCGGGACGGGCTCGCCGCCCTGGGCATCCCCTTCACGGAGGACCCGACCCTGGTGCGCGGCTTCGACTACTACACGATGACCGTATTCGAGTTCGTCTCCGGGCGCCTCGGCGCGCAGAGCGCGGTGGGCGGGGGAGGCCGCTACGACGGCCTGGCGGAGCAGCTGGGGGGCCCGCCCACGCCGGGCATCGGCTTCGGCGCGGGCATCGAGCGGATTGTGCTGGCGCTCGAGGCGGGGGGCGAGCAGGCGCCGCAGGCGCTGGACGTCTATCTCGCGGTGCCCGACGACGCCCTGCGCGTCGAGCTCCTGCCCCTGCTGGAGCGGCTGCGCGCGGCCGGCCTGCGCTGCGAGAGCGACCTGCGCGGCCGCGGGATGAAGGCGATGATGCGCCACGCGGCGGGGCTCGGCGCGCGCCGCACCGTGATCGTGGGCCCCCGCGAGCACGAGGAGGGTGTCGCGACCGTTCGCGACATGGGAACCGGCGAGCAGCGCGCGGTGCCGCTGGGAGCCCTGGTCGAGGAGCTGTCGCGATGATCGGAGCGGAGCGCTATCGCACCCACACCTGCGTGGGGGCGGCGGACGCGGAGGGCGCCCGGGTGCGGGTGGCCGGCTGGGTCCACCGCCGGCGCGACCACGGCGGCGTCGCCTTCATCGACCTGCGCGACCGCTCGGGCATCCTGCAGCTGGTGATCCACCCCGGCGAGGGGGCCGCCGACGCCGGGGCGCTCAGCCCGGAGGACGTGATCAGCGTCGAGGGCGAGGTGGTGGCGCGCTCCGAGGCGACCGTCAACCCGTCGCTCGAGACCGGCCGGGTGGAGCTGCGGGTCGCCGACCTGACGATCCTCTCCGAGGCCGAGCCGCTGCCCTTCTCGGTGGAGGACGAGACCCAGGAGCCCTCCGAGGAGCTGCGGCTCACCTACCGCTACCTCGACCTGCGCCGGCCGCGGCGCCTGCGGGCGCTCGAGCTGCGGGCCCGCATCGCCTCCGCGATGCGCCGCGTGCTCGACGCGGACGGCTTCCTCGAGGTCGAGACGCCGGTGCTCACCCGCTCCACGCCGGAGGGCGCGCGCGACTTCCTGGTGCCCAGCCGCCTGCAGCGCGGCGCCTGGTACGCCCTGCCGCAGAGCCCCCAGCTCTTCAAGCAGCTGCTGATGGTGGGCGGCCTCGAGCGGTACTACCAGATCGTCCGCTGCTTCCGCGACGAGGACCTGCGCGCCGACCGCCAGCCCGAGTTCACCCAGCTCGACATCGAGGCCTCCTTCATCGACCCGCCGCAGCTGCAGGAGCTGATCGAGCGGCTGCTGGCGGAGGTCTTCGCCGCCGCGGGCATCGAGGTGCCCACGCCCTTCCCGCGCCTCACGTACGCCGACGCGGTGCGCCGCTTCGGCAGCGACCGGCCGGACCTGCGCTACGACCTCGAGATCCGGGACTGGACCGAGGCCGCCGCGGCGTCCGGCTTCGGCGTCTTCGAGGGTGTCGTCGGCGCGGGCGGCGTGGTGCGGGCGATCGTCGTGCCGGGGGCGGGGGAGGGCACCAGCCGCAAGGTGGGCGACGAGCTGATGGAGGAGGCGCGCGAGCTGGGCGCCAAGGGCCTGGTGTGGGCGGCCGTCGAGGCGGACGGCTCGCTGCGCTCGCCCGTGGCCCGCTTCCTCGACGGCCTGGCGGCCGCCGTGGGCGCGGAGGGCGGCGACCTGATCCTGCTGGTCGCCGACGCCGAGCCGGTGGCGCAGTCGGTGCTGGGCGCCCTGCGCACCCGGCTGGCGGAGCGGCACGGCCTGATCCCGGACGGGGTCTGGAGGCCCCTGTGGGTGGTCGACTTCCCGCTGGTCGGCTGGAACGCCGACGAGGGGCGCTGGGACCCCACCCACCACCCCTTCACGGCGCCGCGGCCCGAGGACCTCGACCGCCTGGAGGAGGCCCCCGGGGAGGCGCTCTCGCTGGCCTACGACGTGGTGCTGAACGGGCTGGAGATCGGGGGCGGGAGCATCCGCATCCACGACCCCGAGGTCCAGCGCCGGGTGTTCGCGCTGATCGGGATCGACGCCGACGAGGCCGAGGCGCGCTTCGGCTTCCTGCTGCGGGCGCTGCGGCTGGGGGCGCCGCCCCACGGCGGCATCGCCTTCGGCCTCGACCGCATCGCGATGCTGCTCGCCGGCGAGCGCTCGATCCGCGACGTGATCGCCTTCCCCAAGACGGCGACCGGGGCCGACCCGCTCACCGGCGCGCCCGCCGAGGTCGACGCCCGCCAGCTGCGCGAGCTGGGGGTGCGGCCCGCGCCTGCCTCCTAGCCGGGGCCGCGGAAGAGCCTGCGGGCGTCGCGGCGCAGGTCCGGGGCGAGCGTGACCCGGGCCTCGCGCCCCGCCGGGCCGGTGGGCCACGCGACGGTGACGGCGCCGCGATCCTCGAGCGCCCCGAGGGCGGCCATCACCCGCATCAGGCCGGCGCGGTCGCTCTCCAGCCCCAGGTCGAACGCCGCCGTGCTCACCGACAGAGCCACGCCGCCATCGTCGTCGGCGCCCTCGTCCAGCCACTGCATCACCAGCAGCATCTCGAGGCGCTCGTCCAGCTCCTCACCGGACACGCGCCGAGATTACTCGCCGGGCAGCCTCAGCCGCTCGATCACCAGCAGGGTGCCGGCGGGGGTCGCGAGCTCCAGGACGTGATGGGTGTCGGTGGTGCGCGCGGCCGTCACCACCACGCCGGCCAGCCGGCCGGTGAGGACGCTCAGGCACGAGTCGAGCACGGCCCGCTGGGCGTCGCGCAGAGGGGGGACGCCCGGGTCGAGGGTGTATGTCGGCGGTGGCGGCGGCACGATCATCTGAGGAGGTGATCGGCGCGTCGCCGCGCGGCATGAGCGAATCGGCCGCGACTCTCGCGCGCGGGCCCGCGCCGGGGTATGGTGACCGGGCCCTGCCTTGTGCGCGACCGGCTTTTGCTTGAGCCAACTCGAGTGACAACGGGGGGCGGCGTCGAACTCCCGAGCCCAGGCCCGGGACGCCCGCCCCCCAACCTGTTTACGCAGGTTCAAGTCACGGACCGGAGCGGCAAGGCGGGGAGATCCCTCCCGCCCGGCGCCCCCTCGGGGAGCGCCGAGGGCCCCGTGGTAGCCTGCGGCGCGTGCCGCCCTACCCTCCCGAGGCGATGGGCCACCTGGCGAGCCCCGTCGGCGCCGGCCCGATGGAGGCCCCCGACGCGGTCGGGGAGTCGGGGAGCGGCGCCTGCGGCGACCTGGTGCGCATCGCGCTGCGCATCGCCGGGGGACGGGTGCGCGACGCGCGCTTCCAGGCGTTCGGCTGCGGCGCCGCGACCGCCGCGGCGAGCGCGGCGTGCGCCCGCCTGAGGGGCGCGAGCCTCGCGGAGGCGCTGAGCCTGGGCGCGGACGACCTCGACGCCGACCTCGGCCGGCCCGGTCCCGCCCGCCGCCACGGCCCGGAGATCGCGGAGGACGCCGTCGCGCGGGCCCTCGAGGCGTGGTTCTCGGCGCGGCTCGGCGAGACGGGCCTGCCGCTCGACGCCGGCCGCGTCGCGGTGGCGATGAGCGGGGGGGTCGACAGCGCCGTGGCGGCGATGCTGCTGCGCGACCGGGGGCTGGACGTGGTCGGGGTGACGATGCGCCTGTGGCACGACCCGGGCGCCGCCGCGGCCGAGCGGTCGTGCTGCTCGCCCGAGACCGTCCGTCTGGCGCGCGCCGGCGCCCGCGCCCTGGGCATCCCGCATCTCGTGCTCGACGTCGCCGAGCCCTTCCGGGCCGGGGTGGTGGAGGACTTCGTCGCCGGCTACCGCGCCGGCCGCACGCCGAACCCCTGCGTGACCTGCAACGGCTCGGTCCGCTTCCGCATCCTCGCCCAGGCCGCGGCCCTGCTGGGGGCGCACGGGCTCGCCACCGGCCACTACGCCCGCCTCGAGGGCGGCCCCGCGGGCGCGGCGCCCGCGATCGCCCGCGCCGCCGACGGCGCCAAGGACCAGAGCTACATGCTGGCGATGCTCGGCCCGCGGGTGCGCGAGCGCCTGCGCTTCCCCCTGGGCGGGCTGCGCAAGGACGAGGTCCGCGCCCTCGCGCGCGCCGCCGGGCTGCCCGCCGCGGACGCGGTCGAGAGCCAGGAGGTGTGCTTCGTCGGCGAGGGCGGGTACGTGCCGTTCATGCGCCGCACGGCAGGCCTGGAGCCGCGCCCCGGCCCCATCGAGGACATGGGGGGCCGCGTGCTGGGCACCCACGCCGGCTACTGGGCCTTCACGGTCGGCCAGCGCCGCGGCCTGGGCGTCGCCGCGCCGGAGCCGCTGTACGTGCTCTCCACCGACCCCGCCCGCAACGCCGTGGTGGTGGGCCCGCGCGAGGCGCTGGCCACGCGCGAGCTGGCGCTCGACGGGGTGCGCGTGCACGGGGAGCTGGGCGACGACGCCCTCGAGGTGCGGGTGCGATACCGTGGCCGGCCGCTGCGCGGACGGGCCGTCGCCGACGGATCCCGGCTGCGCGTGGAGTTGATCGATCCGGCCGACGGGGTGGCTCCCGGACAGACCGCGGCGCTCTACCGCGACGGTCGCCTGGTGGCGGCCGGTACCATCGCGTGACCGTCGCCGAGCAGGAGGAGTAGCGAAAGTGGATTGGTCCGACGTCCTGAAGCTCGCGTTGTCGATCTTTCTGATCCTGACCGGCGTCGGGTTGGCCTACCTCTTCCTGCGCATGGCGGGCGTCTTCGCCCGCCTCGGCACGTCGCTGACGCGCGTCACGGACGAGGTCGTGCCGATCCTGAGCCGTGCCCAGACCACCGTCGACGGCATCAACCTGGAGCTGGCCCGCGTCGACGAGATGATGAAGACCGCGGTCGGCGCCACGAAGGGCGCCGAGAAGACCGTGCAGGCCGTCTCGAACGCCGTCACGAAGCCGGTCCGCAAGATCAGCGGCCTGGCCGCCGGCGCCCGCGAGGCCGTGGCCACGCTGCGCGCCCGCCGCGCCGCCGAGGCGGCCGCGGCCGCCGAGCGCGCCCAGGCGCCGGCCGCGGAGCCGCCGGTCGGGCCGGTGGTGCCGGACGGCCTGATCATCCCGGAGGAGCCGGCGACGCCCGCCGCGCCGTCCGTCGACGGGGCGTCGGCGCCGCCGGCCGCGGCCGAGGCGCCCGCGGCGCCCCCGCCGCCGGACGAGCCCCAGCCCGCCCCCCGGCACGAGAGCCCCTACTGATGGGCAGGCTCCTGAAGATCGGCGTCGTCGGCGCCGTCGTCGGATGGCTGCACTCGATCGGGGCCCTCGACCCGCGCCTGTGGATCGACACGCTCAAGCGCGAGAGGGAGCGGATCCCCGAGCAGGTGAAGGAGGCCCTCGCAGCCGGCAAGCGGGCCGCCTCCGACACCGAGGCCGCCCTCGAGCGCGAGATCGAGGACGCGTTCGGCGACGGCGCCGGCCGGCGCTGAGACGGCCGCCTCCGACACCCGGTCCGCCTCCCTTCCGTTGGTAAAGTGAACGGTCGCATGACGACTGACGAGATCCGCGCGGCCTTTCGCGACTACTTCGTCGGGCAGGGTCACCTGGCTCTGCCCTCGGCCTCGCTCGTCCCCTTCGAGGACGATCCCTCCGTGCTGCTCACGATCGCCGGGATGCAGCCGCTCAAGGCCTTCTTCCTGGGGGCCGCCGAGCCGCCCTCACGGCGCCTCACCAGCTGCCAGAAGGTGTTCCGCACGGTCGACATCGACCAGGTGGGCCACACCGCCCGCCACCTCACCTTCTTCGAGATGCTCGGCAACTTCTCGATCGGCGACTACTTCAAGGACGACGCCATCCGCTTCGGCTGGGAGGTGTCGACCGAGGTGTACGGCCTGGATCCCGAGCAGATCTGGATCACGGTGTTCGAGGGGGCCGAGGGCGTGCCCGCCGACGACGAGGCGGTCGAGCGCTGGGTGGAGCTGGGCGTGCCGCGCGACCGCATCCAGGCCCTGGGCGAGGCCGACAACTTCTGGAAGGCCGGTCCGACGGGCCCGTGCGGGCCGAACACCGAGCTGTACATCGACCGCGGCGAGGCCTACGGCCCGCCCGGCGGTCCCGCGGTGGGCGGCGACCGCTTCCTCGAGTTCTGGAACCTCGTGTTCATGCAGTACGACCGGGCGGCCGACGGCTCGCTCACGCCCCTGCCGGCCAAGAACATCGACACCGGCCTGGGCCTGGAGCGGATGGCGGTCATCAAGCAGGGCGTCGACACGGTGTTCGACACCGACGGCTTCCGGCCGCTCATCACCTGGACCGAGCGGCGCACGGGGCGCAGCTACGGATCGGTGCCCCGCGACGACCGGGCGCTGCGCGTGATGGCCGACCACGGGCGCGCCATGACCTTCCTCGCCTCGGACGGCGTCACCCCGAGCAACGAGGGCCGCGGCTACGTGATGCGCCGCATCGTGCGCCGCGCTGTCAGCGAGGCCGGTCACCTGGGCCTGGAGCCGTCGGCCGTCGCGGACATCAGCGAGGTGGTGGTCGAGCTCTACCGCGACGCCTACCCGGAGCTGGCGGAGCGGGCGTCCGCGGTGCGCGACGTGCTGGGCGCCGAGGCCGAGCAGTTCGCCCGCACCCTCACCCAGGGGCGGCGCCTGCTGGCCGAGGTGATCGACCGCTCGCGGGCCGGCGGCAGGGTGTCGGGCGACGACGCCTTCCGTCTGCACGACACGTACGGCTTCCCCCTCGACCTGACCCTGGAGGCGGCCGCCGACGCCGGCCTGGCCGTCGACGCCGAGGGCTTCGAGCGGCTGATGGCCGACCAGCGCGAGCGCTCCCGGGTGGGCGGCCACGCCGCCGCCGGCGGCGACGTCGCCGAGCGCGCCGCCGCCGTGGCCCGCGAGGCCGCGCCGGCCGAGTTCGTGGGCTGGACGGACACCGTGATGGACACCCGCGTCACCGCGATGGAGGAGCTGGGCGACGGCACGGCGCTGCTCAAGCTGGAGCGCTCGCCCTTCTACGCCGAGGGCGGAGGGCAGGTGTCCGACGTCGGCACCATCGCGGGCGGCGGCGGCCGGGCGAGCGTGATCGACGCCTTCCGCCTGGGCGACGACCAGGTGCTGCGGGTCCGGATCGAGGAGGGCCACCTGCCGGTGGGCTCCGAGGTCACCGCCCGGGTGGACGAGCCCCGCCGGCGTCGCACCCAGGCCAACCACACCGCGACCCACGTCCTGAACTGGGCGCTGCGGGAGACCCTCGGCGAGGGCGTCCGCCAGGCGGGGTCGTACGTGGGCCCCGACAAGCTGCGCTTCGACTTCACCCACCGCGGGCGCATCCCGCAGGAGGAGATCGCGCGCATCGAGGCGCTGGTCAACCGGCGGGTGCGCGAGGACCAGCCGGTGGGGTGGGAGATCGTCGACCGCCAGGCCGCCGCCGACGAGGGCGCCATCGGGCTGTTCGAGGAGAAGTACGGCGAGCGCGTGCGGGTGGTCTCGGCCGGCGACTTCTCGAAGGAGCTGTGCGGCGGCACGCACGTGGCCCGCACCGGCGAGATCGGGCCCTTCACGATCGTGTCGGAGGGCTCGACCGGGGCGGGCGCCCGCCGCATCGAGGCCCTCACCGGCCCCGACGCCGTCGAGTGGCTGCGCGACCGCGAGCGGCGGCTGCTCGAGGAGCTGGAGCGGCGGGACGAGCGCATCCGCGCGCTCGAGGCCGACCTCAAGCGCGCCCGCTCGGGCCGCGCCGACGTGGGCGGCCTTGTGGCCGGGGCCGTGACGGCGGGGCCGGTGAGCGCGGTCGCGGCGCAGGTCGACGCGGCCGACATGGACGAGCTGCTGCAGATCTCCGACCGGGTGAAGCAGGGGCTGGGCGACGGCGCCGCCGTCGTGCTGGGCGCGGCCAGCGACGGGAAGGCGATGCTGGTCGCGAACCTCGCCCCGGGGGCGGTGGCCGCCGGGCTCTCGGCCGGATCCATGATCCGCGAGATCGCCCCGATCGTCGGCGGCGGCGGGGGCGGCAAGGAGGCCATGGCGCGGGCCGGGGGCAGGGACCCCGCGCGCCTGCCGGAGGCGCTCGACGCCGCCCGCGCGCTTCTCGGAGCGGCCGGGGGGGAGTGAAGGTACTCGCCCTCGACCACGGGGCGGCCCGCACCGGCGTCGCGGTCAGCGACCCGACGGGAACCATCGCGCGGCCCCTGCCGGCCATCGCGCGCGTCGATTCGCCCGCCGGGCGGCGCGCCCTCGACGCGGTCGTCGCGCGGGAGGCGCCCGACCGCATCGTGGTGGGCGAGCCGCGGACCCTGCGCGGCGCGCGCGGCGCGCAGGCGCGCTCGGCGGCCGGGTTCGCCGGACGGCTGCGCGGCCGCCTGGACGTGCCCGTCGAGCTGTGGGACGAGCGCCTCACCACGGTCGAGGCCCGCCGCCGGGGGCGCGAGGGGGGATCGGGCGCGGACGTCGACAGCCTCGCCGCCTGCGTGCTGCTCGAGGCCTACCTGGCGGGGATGCGGTGAGCTCCTCCCGCCGACGCCCCCCGGCGCGGGGGCGCCGTCGCCGCGCGAGCGGCCGGCGGACGCTGCTGTGGCTGGTGCTGATCCTCCTGATGGTCGGCGCGGTCGGCTGGGCCGTCACCCGGGAGGTCGACCGGCGCGACGACGACGCCGAGCAGGTCGCCACGACCCAGGCGCCGCCGATCGCGCGCTTCCTGGTGCGCGAGGGCCTGCGCCGGGAGGACGTGGCCGCCCTGCTGGGCGAGGAGACCCCGCTGTCGCCCGAGCGCTATCTGGCGCTCACCGCCCCCGGCTCGCGCGGCCGGGCCCTGGCGGGCACCGACGGGCCCACCTCGCTCGAGGGCTTCCTGTTCCCCGCGACCTACGACATCGGCCCCGACACGACGCCCGCCGACCTCGTCGACGAGCAGGTGGAGGCCTACCGCCAGAACACGGCCGCGGTCGACTACTCGTACGCGGAGAGCCGCAACCTCACCAGGTACGACGTGCTCATCATCGCGTCGATGATCGAGCGCGAGGTCCAGGTCGCGAACGAGCGCCGGATCGTGGCGAGCGTGATCTACAACCGCCTCAAGCAGGGCATGCGGCTCGACATCGACGCCACCGTGCAGTACGCCATCGGCGCCTGGAAGACCGAGCTCACGGCCGGCGACCTCGCGGTCGATTCGCCCTACAACACGCGCAGGTTCACCGGCCTGCCTCCCGGCCCGATCGCCAGCCCGGGCATCGCGAGCATCCAGGCGGCCGCGAACCCCGCGCGCACCGACTACCTCTACTACGTGGCCCGCAACGACGGCACCGGCGGCCACTACTTCGCCCGCACCTCCGAGCAGTTCGAGCGGGACGTGCAGCGCTCGCGGGCGAACGCCGGGTGACGCTCGACGGCCGCACCCGCGTCGCGGGGATCATCGGCTGGCCGGTCGAGCACTCGCTCTCGCCGGCGATGCACAACGCCGCCTTCGGGGCGCTGGGGCTCAACTGGGCCTACGCCGCCTTCGCCGTCGACCCGGCCCGGGTGGAGGAGGCCGTCCGCGGCCTCGCCGCCGCGGGGGTGGCCGGCCTCAACGTGACGATCCCCCACAAGCGGGCCGTGGTGCCGCTGTGCTCCTCGGTGTCGGACGCGGTGCGGGCGATCGGGGCCGCCAACACGCTGGTGCCCGACGGCGACGGCGGCTTCCGCGGCGACAACACCGACGCCGAGGGCTTCCTGCGCGCGCTCGACGAGGCGGCCCCAGTCGACCTGGAGGGCCGCGACGCGCTGGTGCTGGGCGCCGGCGGCGCCGCCCGGGCGGTCGTCTTCGCGCTGCGCTCCCGCGGGGCGCGGGTGCGGGTGGCGAACCGCACCGCGGCGAAGGCGGCCGAGCTGGGCGACCCGGTGCCCTTCGCCGGCGCGGCGTTGGACGCCGTCGCCGCCGGGACGGCGATCGTCGTCAACACGACCAGCCTCGGCCTGGAGGGCGACGCCGCGCCGCCGGAGCTGCCGCTCGCCGGCCTGGGGCCGGACCAGGTCGTGGTCGACGTGGTGTACCGCCGCGGCGGCACGCCCTGGCTCGCCGCCGCGACAGCCCGCGGCGCCCGCGGGGTCGACGGCCTCGGCATGCTGCTGCACCAGGGCGCCGCGGCGTTCGCTCAGTGGACCGGCGTGGAGCCCCCGATCGACGTGATGCGGGCGGCCCTGGCCGGCTGACCCCGCCGGGCCGGGTCTGCAACGGACCGTGCCCCGGGGTGTGCGAAGCTCTGTCGTCCC
This sequence comes from Thermoleophilia bacterium, assembly GCA_050181915.1. Taxonomy (GTDB): domain Bacteria; phylum Actinomycetota; class Thermoleophilia; order Miltoncostaeales; family Miltoncostaeaceae; genus JBFXCS01. Next base: position 625,375 of record JBFXCS010000001.1, read on the forward strand.
TGCCGAGACGCTCCCTGCCGAGGGCCGCCACAGTGTCAACGACCTACGTCACCGGTCACCGCAACCCGGACATGGACTCGATCGCGTCCGCGATCGGGTACGCCGAGCTCAAGCAGCGCATCGACCCGTCCGGGGGCTACGTGGCGGTGCGGCTGGGCGACGTGAACGCCCAGACCTCCTGGGCGCTGGGGCGGGCCGGCCTGGAGCCGCCCGAGTTCCTGCCGCACATCCGGCTGCGGGCGCGCGACGTGATGCGCACCGAGTTCGCCCTGGCGAACCACAACGCGTCGCTGCGCGACGTGGGCCTCGCGATGGCGAAGGGCGACGTCGACATCATCCCGATCGTCGACGACGACGGCCTGATGGTCGGCATCCTCACCGCCCGCGACATCGCGCGGCGCTACATCAAGGAGTCCGGCGAGCCGTCGAGCTTCGCCGACCGGCAGGTGTCGGTGGACCTGATCGTGGACGTGCTCGGCGGCGAGCTGGTGCAGCGCCCGGAGCGCGTGCTCAACGGCCGCCTGTGGGCGGTGACGGTCGACGCCGAGAGCATGGGCCGCACGATGGGCCCGAACGACATCGTCGTGATCGGCGACCGCCCCGACGCCCAGCGGCGGGCGGTGGAGATCGGCGTGGCCCTGATCGTGACGACCTACGGCGAGCGGCCCTCGCCGGAGCTGGTGGAGGCCGCGGCGGCGGCCGGGACCGGGGTCGTGGTGTCGCCGCTCGACTCGTACGTGACCGGCCGCATGGTGTCCCAGTCGGTGCCGGTGCGGGAGGTCATGAGCCGCGACCCGCTGCTCACGGAGCCCGACGACCTGCTCTCGGACATCGCCGACCGCATCAAGGAGATCCACTACAGCGCCGCGATCGCCGTCGCCCCGGACGGCCGGCCGCTGGGCATCGTCACCCGCTCGGAGCTGGTGAACCCGGCGCCGCGGCGCGTGCTGCTGGTGGATCACGGCGAGCAGGCCCAGAGCGTCCCCGGGGTGGAGCAGGCGCACATCGTCGAGATCCTCGACCACCACCACATCGGCTCGATCGAGACCACCTTCCCGGTGGCCGCGACCTTCGACCCGGTGGGCAGCACCGCGACCCTCGTGGTGGAGCGCTTCCGCTCGCACGGGCGCGAGCCCCGGCGGCCGACGGCCACCATGCTGCTGGCCGCGGTGCTGTCGGACACGGTCATCCTCAGCTCGCCCACCACCACCGAGCGCGACCGGCTGGTGGTGGAGTACCTCGAGGAGCTGCTGGAGCTGGACGCGCGCGAGTTCGGCACGGAGATGTTCGAGGCGTCATCGGACGTCGGCGACGTGCCGGCCTCGGAGATCGTGCGGCGCGACGCCAAGGAGTACGAGGTGCGCGACGACCGCCGCATGTGCATCGCCCAGATCGAGACCGTGGGCAAGGGGCTGCTCGCCCGCCGCGACGAGCTGCTCACCACCCTCGACGCCGGGCGGCGCCAGAACAACTACGTGCTCTCGGCCCTGATGGTCACCGACATCCTCACCAAGGGCACCGACCTGCTCGTGTCCGGCGACGTGCCGGCGGTGGAGCGGGCCTTCGGCGTGGACGCCGTGGACCGGGTGCTGGAGCTGCCGGGCGTGATGAGCCGCAAGAAGCAGGTCGCGCCGGCCCTGATGGCCTCGCTCTAGCCCGGCTCGCCGAGCAGCTCGGGGGGCAGGGTGCGCAGCCAGTCGGCCGGCGGCCCCGCCGGGACGAACTCGAGGCCCAGCCAGCCGCTGTAGCCCACGATCCCCAGCGCCGCGACGATGCGGTCCAGGTCGATCTCGCCCGTGCCCGGCGCGCCCCGCCCGGGGCTGTCGGCGTACTGGACGTGGCCGATGACGTCGCCCACGGCCATGATCTCGGTGACCGGGTCGAGCCCGGCCCGATGGGCGTGGTAGGCGTCGAAGAGGACGCTCACGGCGGCGTGGCCGACGTCGCGCACGAAGCGCTCGGCGTCGCGCGGGGTGGCGAGCATCGGGCGGTCCACGTCCACCGGGTTGAGGTGCTCGACCACGACGCGCCCGCCCACCGCGACCACCTCGTCGGCCGCGGCGCGCACCGTGGCGATCGCCGTCTCCACCTGCTCCTCCTCGGAGACCCCGTCGAGCCAGCGCCCCACCAGCAGGTTGACGGTCCCGCCGCCGCAGGCCACCGCCACCCGGGCGGCGTCGGCGGCCGCCAGGATCGCGTCGCCGGCCCGCTCGCGCACGTTGCAGAAGCCCCGCTCGCCGGCGGCCAGGTCGCCGCCGTCCGCGTTCACCAGGGCGGCGCGCAGGCCGGCCGCCTCGACCGCCTCGATCCATCGCGCCGCGCCGCCGGCCGGAGGCCACCAGGTCTCGACGGCGGCGAAGCCGGCGTCGCGCGCCGCCGCGGGCCGCCGCGGCGGGTCGATGTCGGGGAAGAGGGTGCTGAGGTGGGCGGAGAGCCGGATCACGCGCCCAGCTCCCGGCGTCTCGCGGCGATGGCGCGGCCCCGGGCGAGCGCCTCGGCGCGCAGGTCGGCGACGGCGGCGCCGGCCTCGGCGGTCCACGGGGCGAAGGCCTCGCCCGCCGCGGCGCGCCCGGTGAGCGCGGCGGGCGCGGCGGCCCCGGACGCCAGGTGGGGGAAGAGCTGCGCGGCGATCAGCGAGAAGGTGGGCAGGCCGCCGAGGTCGGCGGTCGCCAGCGGCCCGGCGGCCATCCAGCGCGGCGCGAGGCCGTCGGAGACGGCCGCGTCGATGTCGCGGGCGTCGGCGACGCCGGCCTCCAGCATGTGCAGGCACTCGCGCAGCACGGCGAACTGGATGCGGTTCCAGATGAAGCCCGGCGCGTCGCGGCGCACCACGAGCGGCTCCTTGCCCATGGCCGCGGCCACGGCTCGCAGCGCGTCGGTGGTCGCGGCGTCGGTGCGCGGGCCGGGCACCACCTCGACCACGGCCGTGAGGTGGGCGGGCTTCAGGAAGTGCAGCCCTCCGAAGCGCCCCGGGCGCGCGAGCGCGCCCGCCAGATCCTCGATCCGCAGGCTCGACGTGTTCGTGGCGATCACGGCGTCGTCCGCGCACCACGGCTCCAGGCGCGCCAGCAGCTCCCTCTTGACGGCCGGGTCCTCGACGACGGTCTCGATCACCAGGCCGGCGCCCGCGAAGGCCCCCGGCTCGATGGCGGCCGACCCGACCCCGGCGGCGCCCAGCGCGGCGGCCCGCGCGCGCGCCTCGGCGGCGCGCCCGGCCGAGCGGCCGGCGATCGTGACCGGCATGCCGGCGGCGGCGCAGGCCGCCGCGATCTCGGGCGCCATGGCGCCGGTGCCGACGACGACCGCGGTGATGGGTGCGGCGTTCACGAGACGGGAGTCTCTCATCTACGGCGCGGTCGCAGGACCCCCAGCGCGCGCTCCAGCAGCATGTCCTCCGGGGCCGTCCCGGTCGACCTGACCAGCGGGCGCAGCCGGTGGTCCGCGGTGAACAGCCGCCGGGTCGCGCCCAGCGTCACGACGGCCGTGCTGGTGGCGACGCCTCCGAGGATCACGAACATGAGCGCGCCCTGCACCAGCACGGCGTCGAGCGGCTCCACGCCGGCGAGGATGAGGCCGACCATCGCGCCGGGCAGGAACACGGTGCCCACGTGCCGGGTGCGCTCGACCTGCGGGCCGATCGCGGCGCGCAGGATGTCGCGCTGGTGGGGCCGGGTCGCCGCCTGCCACGGCAGGCCCAGGGCGAGGCGGGCCTCGATGTCGTCCCGGCGGTCCGAGATCTCGCGCACCAGCAGCGTCGCGGCCACCACCATGGAGGTGAGCGCGTTGCCCAGCGTCATCCCCATCACCGGGATCAGGGCCCGCCCCTCCAGGGGGAAGATGCCGAGGCCGAAGATCAACCCGGCCGAGACGACCGTCGTGGCCAGGTTCGCGGCCAGGGCGACCATGAAGACGCCCGGCAGCTCCGGGGCCCGCCGCCGGACCACCCACGACGCCACCAGCACGATGCCGGCCACCCACAGCCACGAGAGGATGATCGGCCGGCCCTCGTCGATCACCAGGCCGAGGGCCGCGCCGACCACCACGAGCTGCACCGTCGCCCGCAGCGCGGCTCCGGCCATCGAGAGCTCGAGCCCCAGCCCGTAGCGGCGGGAGACGGCGATCGCGACCACCACGAGGAGCAGGGAGGCCGCGAGGCCCCAGTAGGTGACGTCACCCTCCATCGGGCGCCCCTCCGGCGGAGAGCTGGGCGGCGGCCGGTCCGACCGCCACGATCCTGCCCTCCGCCAGCCGCACGACGTGGTCGGCGATCCGCGCGGCCTGTCCGAGGTCGTGGGTCACCCAGATCATGGGCACGCCCGCGTCGGCCAGGGCGCGGCCGGTGCGCTCCACGACGGCGCCTGCGTCGGCGTCGAGCGCCGACGTGGGCTCGTCCATCAGAAGGGCCCGCGGCCCGGCGGCGAGCGCGCGGGCCAGGCACATCCGCTGGGCCTCGCCGCCCGACAGCCGGGTGGCCTCGCGCTCCAGGAAGCGGTCGTCCAGGCCGGCCCGCGCCAGGGCCTCGGCCAGCTCCGCGGGCCCCGCGCCGGGCGCCGCGACGCGCAGGTTGTCGCGCACCGTGCCGGCGAACGGGGTGGGCCGCTGGAACACCATGCCCACGCGCCGCCGCAGCGCCAGCGGATCGATGGCGGCCACGTCCTCTCCCAGGACGCGCACGACGCCGTCGTCCGGCGCCTCGAGGCGGTTCGCCAGGCGCAGCAGCGACGACTTCCCCGATCCGGACGGGCCGACGAGCACGGTGATGCCCTCGGCGGGCACCGTCAGGTCGATGTCGCGCAGCACCGTCCGGTCGCCGCGGCGCAGCGAGACGCCGGCCATCTCCAGCAGGGGAACGCCCATGGCGGCACACTAGTGCTCGCGGCCGGAGTACCCTCGTCGTGGGCCACGCCGACGAGGAGAGAACGTGAGCGAGCGACCCGAGGCCTACGGCTACGACCGCGAGACGTGGGACCGCGCCACCGCCGGCGCGCGCGCCGCCGCGTCGGGGGCGATCTTCGGCAGGGTGATGTTCCTGGTGGCCGTCACCGCCGCCTTCTGCGCGGCGGGCGCATACGTGGGCAGGGATCTGTCCGGAGCCTGGGCGCTCGGCTGCTTCATCATCGCCCTGCTGCTCACCCTCGGCGTCAGCTTCAGCCGCCGCCAGGGAGAGGTGGGCGCGCTGCAGATGACGCTGCTGTTCGCCGTGGGCCTGTTCCTCGGCCTCGGCGTGGGGCCGGGCCTCGATGCCTACGCCAGCCTCTCGAACGGCGGCGAGATCATCGCCCAGGCCGCCGGCGCGACGGCCCTCTTCATGGGCGTGCTCGGGGCGATCGGCTACACGACCTCGCGCGACCTCTCGCGGCTCGGCCGGGTGTCGTTCTTCGCGCTGATCGGCCTGCTGGTCTTCGGCATCGTCGCGATCTTCGTGACCATCCCGGGCGGGCGCGTGATCTACGCCGTGCTCGGCCTGGTGATCTTCGCCGGCCTCACCCTCTTCGACTTCTGGCGGCTCCGCCGGGCGGGGGAGGCGGACGTGGCGATCATCGCGCTGTCCATCTTCCTCGACGCCTTCAACGTGTTCCTGTTCTTCCTCCAGCTGCTCGGCGGCGGGGCGAACCGGGACTGACCCGCACCGCGGGCGGGATCCCCGGGTCGGGATCCCGCCGCGGCGGCGGATCACAGCAGGCCGCACATCCGGGCCGTGTTGGGCCAGGGAGTGAAGCCGCGCGTGCTCACGGCGCGGCCCGCCGCCAGCAGCTGCTCCTCGGCGGTCCAGTTGTTCGCCGTGCCCTTGGTCCGGTAGAGGTCCGGGGCGTAGGTCTGCTGGAAGCCGCGGTCCATCTGCAGGCCCCCGTAGTAGCCGTTGCCGGTCGCGATATCCCAGCGCGCCCCCGACTCGTGGCGGGCGATGCACATGAACGCCTCGTAGTGGGGGATGCGCTGCTCGATCGGCCGCTCGGCGGGGCGCAGCCGCTCGGTGCGGCCGGCGAGCCAGGCCGCGATGCCCCGCCAGCGGCGCATCTGCTCGCGCAGGCCCTCCTCGGTGGAGGCGAGGACGACCGGCGCCGGGCGGGTGAGGCCGAGGCGCACCGACAGGCGCGCGGCGCGCGCGCGTGCCGCGACCACCCGCGACGCGAGGCCGCCGCCGGCGGCGCGCGTCCGCGGCAGGGGGCGCTCGTCGACCGGGCGCCGCAGCTCGCGGCGCGCGGCGAGGAAGTCCACGACCGAGCGCAGATCGCGCTCCTGGGCCACCAGCGCGTCGATCTGCTCGGCGGGGCGCGCGGGCCGCGGGGGGCGCAGCCCGAGGCGGCGGGCGTGATTGCGGGCCGCGAGGCCGAGGCGGGTCACGCTGGCGCTGAGCTCGGTGGCCGACGGGCCCGGGGGCGCGCCGGATTCCTGCGAGGCGGCGATCTGGGCGCCGACCGGGATCACCGTCAGGGCGACGGCGAACGAGATCAGTCTCTTCACTGCGGGCTTCTTCCGTGGGGAGCGGGCCCGCGCGTCCCTGCGCGGGTCCGGGGCGGGAGCGCGGGCTCCCTCCGGACGCGGGCGATGTGTGCCGGAGCCTCCGGCTCCGTGTGTCGTGGGCACGTCGCAGCGGCATCGTGCCGGCCGCGGAAGTCGCCGGAAACGCGAATTCGGCGAAGGCGGCATCGAAGCCCAACCGCTCCCCGGGCGCAAGGGTGCGTTCGTCATGGCCCGGCTCCCGGGGATCTGCTAATAGAACCGGCCGACGATCGCCGTCGCGCTCGCATAGGCTTCGCGTCGTGCCCGACGACGACCGCGCGCGCCGACGCGCCCAGTTCCTGCGTGAGCTCGCCGCGCGCGACCTCTACGCCTGGCTCGACATCCCGAGGGACGCCGGCGACGACGCGGTGCGCGAGGCGGCCGAGCGCAAGCGGCGGGAGCTCGCGTCGACGCCGATGACCCAGAAGGCGCGCGCCCTGGAGCGCGCCTTCTGCGACCAGGGCGAGAAGGTGCTGCTGCGACCGGCGATCCGCCGGGAGTACGACGCCCTGCTGGGCGGCGGCGCCGCCGCGGCCAACGCCGCCCGCTCATCCCAGGCGCGCGGCGTCGCCGAGCGGGAGGCGCGCCTGAGGGAGGCCCGCGAGCGCATCCAGCACTTCGGCCCGGACGACGCGCGCATGGCCCCGGGGCTGCCCACCATGCTCGCCGCCGCGGAGGCGCGCGCGGAGCTCGAGACCGAGCGCGTGGCCGCCGGATCGATCTCGCAGGCCGCCGACGCCCTGAAGGGCGCCCGCCGGGCCCGGGTGGAGGGCGCGCCGCTGCGCGCCCTGGCCCTCGCCGAGCGCGCCCACGCGCTGGCGCCCGGCCCGCCCACCCTCAACGCCCTCGGCGCGGCCCGCCGCGACTCCGGCGACCTGGCCGGCAGCGAGGCGGCGCTGCGCGAGAGCCTGCGCCTGCTGCCGGGCACCCGGGAGAACGCGCCCGCATGGGTGGCCCTCTCGGCGACGCTGCGCGCCCGCGGCGACCTGGCCGGCGCCGAGGACGCGGCGCTCCGCGCGATCGAGGAGGACGAGGAGGAGCCGCACGGCTGGCGGGCCCTGGCCATGGTGGCCACCGATCGCGGCGAGACGCTGCGCGCCGGCGACGCCTGGGAGCGGTCGGCGGCGATGGGCCTGGACGTGCCCGGCGCGCTGGCCGGCCTGCAGGTGCTGCGCAAGGACTGCCTGGCGCGCAACGACGGCCTGGGCGCGGCCGACATCGAGGGCCGCATCGCCCGCATCAGGAGGGGCTGAGCCGCGGGTCCCGCGGCGCGGGGGTCAGCCCCGGCCGCGCCAGGCCGGGCCGAGCCTCAGGCGCGCGCCCTCGTCCCTGAGCCAGCGGCGCGGGACCTCGTAGCCGGGCATCTGCTCGCGCACCAGGGCCCAGAAGGCCGGGGAGTGGTCGGGGCGCACGAGGTGGCAGGCCTCGTGCACGACCACGTAGTCGAGCACCGCCTCCGGCGCCAGCAGCAGGCGCCACGAGAACGACAGGCGCCCCGCCGATGAGCAGCTGCCCCAGCGGCTGCGGGTGTCGCGCACCGTCACGCCCGCCACGTCGGCGCCGAGGCGCCGGGCGGCGGCATCGGCGCGGACGCCCAGCTCACGGGCCGCCGCGGCGCGGTACCAGCGCTCCACGACGGCGTCGAGGTCGGCGTCGTCGGCCAGCGCGACGCCCAGGACCGCGCCGTCGCGCCGCGCCCGGGCCCGGCCGGGGCGGCGCGTCACGTCGAGCAGCAGCTCCCCGTCGAGCAGGGCCAGGCGATCGCCGTCGGCGAGGCCGGCGCCGGCCGGTCCGATCTCGGCCAGGCGGTCCCTCACCCAGTCGCGCCGGGCGCGGAGGAAGGCGTCGATCTGGGCGGATCGCACCTGCGGCGGCACGGTCAGGCGCACGCCGGCGTCGCTCACCCTGAGCGTCATCCGCCGGACGCCGCGGCGGCGCACGACGAGGCAGGGGAAGGGGTGGCTGCGATGCGGCACCGACCGCACGGTAGCCCGCCGCCCGGCCGTCGTCGCGCCCGGGGCGCGGAGGGAAGGGCCGGGCCCCGGGGAAGCCCCCGGGGCCCGGCGATCCGTCAGGCGCTCGCCTCGGCGGCCTTCGGCCGCGGAGTGATGGCCGCGGTCAGCTTCGCCGACAGCAGGCCGAGCGCGGCACCGATCACCAGCGTGACGGCGGCGCTGAACCACACCCAACCGAACGGCGTGGACAGCACGCCACCGAACGCACCCGAACCGGCGGTCGCCGGGTCGGCCAGCGAGCTCAGCCCGCTCCCGACACCGCCACCGTTCGCCGCCCAGTTGTCCAGGCCGGTCGCAACCCACAGACCGAAGCAGGCCGCGAAGGCCGGGAAGGTCCCCGCAACGTAGTACCAGTCACCCAGGATCAGGATCGCCACCAGGATGAAGGCCATGATGCCGACCATCAGGGAGATGCCCCAGAAGTCGGGCAGGTCGGCGATCTTCGGCGCCAGGGCGAAGGTGATCAGCGCCGCGACCGACCCGATGACCGTGGCGACGGCGATCTTGCCGAAGGCGGCGTTGTCGCCACCGGCGGCGAAGAACAGACCCCAGCTGATGAACGCGATCCAGACGATCAGCTGGAAGTTGGCGGGAAGAGCGAGCCCCACGCCGAGGTCACCGTTGGTGACCCAGTGGAACTGGAAGTTCAGGGCCACCTCGCACCACGCGAACGACAGAATGCCGATCACGAAGGCGAGGGGAAGGATGGCTTTCGCACGCGCACCCATGAAAGTCGCTTCCTTTCGAATGAGAGGACGTAGCGCGCCGATGGCCGATAGACGAATGAAGTGGCCGTGGCGCGACCCGGGCAGCGCACGACCCATGCGGGGCGTGGCGACCGGGCGGCCCGACGCTAGTTCTGTTCGTCACGATCTGACAAAGGGGCTGCTCCTGAACCTGCGTTGATGCGCGCCCGCTCGACCTCGTGGCGCGTGCGGCGGGCGCCGGCGTCGGTGATCCGCCACCGGTCAGGACCGGCCCGCTCGAGCCGGAACCACACCACCAGGCGGTCCGGGTCGGCCGTCCCGTCGTGGGCGCGCACCCAGTCGTTGGCGAGGGCCTCGGCGACGTGGGCGGTCGCGCCGAGCGCCTCGTCGCGGTCGAGGGTCTCGGGTCGCCAGCCGGGCGGCAGGACGTCCCGGGGGGCGGGGTCGAGTCCGGGTATGACCGCGCCGGCGGCGATGGCCGGGGCGAGTCCGGCGACGCGGGCGTAGAGGGCGGCCTCGCCCTCCGGGCCGTCGCCCCCGGCCTCGGCGCGCCAGGTGGCCAGCGAGCGCGCCAGGTCGCGCACCGGTACCCGCCAGGGACTGGCCTTGGCCGGGTGATCCGGCCGGGTGACGTAGTCGATCAGGCAGGCCAGGTCGACGGCTCCCGGGTGGTAGTAGCCGCGTATGCCGGCCCGGCCGCCCGCGACGCGCAGCGCGCGCCGTTCCGGTTGCGGGAAGGCCCGCTCCGCCTGCCAGTAGGCGCGGCGCCCGCGGTCGGCCCGCACCCCGCGATCGCGACATGCGGCCTCCAGCTCTCCGGCCGACAGCCGGCCCGCCGCCGTCACCCAGCGGCCGCGGCCGCCGTTCTTCTCCCGGCCGGGGCCGGCCGGAGGTGCTGCGTCCATCCTTCCCTCCCACCGCTCGCCACGAGGGACCCGGCCGGAGTCATCGGCGCCGGGGGCGCGGTTCGCGCGCACTCCGCGGCGTCGTGAACCGCCACATGAAAGCGCCCGCCGCGCAGGCGGTCAACACTGCATGTCCACCGGCGTCCCGGTCGCGTTGCGGCGGGCGGCGCCGCCGAGGTGGTGTAGCGTCGCGCGGTGCCCGCCCGCCTGCTGCTGCCCCTGTCGATCGGCGCCGGCGGGGCCCTCGGCACGTGGCTGCGCCTCGGCCTGGCCGATCGGCTGCCGGTCGAGCCGGGCCACTGGCCGTGGCCGACGCTCATCGCGAACGTGGTCGCCTGCCTGCTGTTGGGCTACGCCGCCACCCGGCTGCTCGAGCGCCTGCCGCCCAGCACGTACCGGCGGCCCCTGGTGGGCACCGGCATCTGCGGCGGCCTGAGCACCTTCTCGACCCTCCAGGTGGAGGCGATCGAGATCTCCAGGGACGGCCACGCCGCGATGGCCGTGGGCTACGTGGCGACGTCGATCCTGCTGGGCCTCGCCGCCGTCGCCCTGGCGTCCGCGGCGGTGAGGAGGGCGCGGGTGAGGCTGCCGTGAGCGGGGTCGTGCTCTGGCTGGGGGCCGGGGCGCTGGGCGCGGCGGGGGCCGTCGCGCGCTACGCGGTCGATGTGGCGGTGAGCCGGCGCACCGGCGGCGAGCTGCCGTGGGGGACCCTGGCGGTGAACCTGGTCGGATCGTTCGCGCTCGGGGTGATCGTGGGCCTGGGCACGAGCCACGATCCGCGCTTCCTGGCGGGCGGCGCCTTCGTCGGGTCGTTCACCACCTTCTCCACCTGGATGCTCGAGACCCTGCGGCTGGCCGAGCAGGGGGAGGGGCGCCGGGCGGCCGCCAACGTGGCGGTGAGTCTCGTCCTCGGCATCGCCGCGGCCGGGGCGGGATGGGCGCTCGGGGCGGTCCTGTGAGCGGGTCGCTGAAGCTGGTGGCGCACTTCGGCGAGGGCGACCGCGTCGAGGGCCGCTCCGCGAGCGACGCGCTGATGGATCTGGTCGCCGCGTCGGGCGTGGCCGGCGCCGTGCTGCTGCGCGGCGTCGAGGGCTTCGGCCTGTCGAGCCGGCTGCGCACCGATCGCCTGCTGAGCCTGTCCGACGATCTGCCCCTCGTCGCCGTGGCCGTCGGGGCGGCGGGGCCGGTCGCCGCCCTGGCCCGCCGGGCGGCGGCGCTGCTGCCGGGGCTCGTGACGCTCGAGCGGGTGGCGGTGCCGGACCTGGGGGGCGAGCGCGACTCGCCCGCGGCCCTCGGAGGCCGGCACGCGAAGGTGAGCCTGCTGTGCGGTCGCGGCGAGCCGGCCGCCCGCGGAGCCGTCGCCGCGATGCGGGGGGCGGGCCTCTCGGGCGCCCTGGCCCTGGTCGGTGTGGACGGGACCATGCGGGGCGAGCGCCGCCGCGCGCGGGTGCTGGCCCGCAACGAGGGGGTGCCGTGCCTGGTGCAGGGGTACGGCCCGGCGGAGCGGGTGCCCGACCTGCTGCCGCGGCTGCGGGCGCTGGCGGGGCGCCACGTGATCGTGGTCGAGCGGGTGCACGTGGTGCGGCGCGACGGCGCTGCCGTCGGCGACCTGCCCGCCGTCCCCTCGGAGGATCCCGGCGGCATGGGCCTCTGGCAGAGGGTGAGCGTGGCGTGCGGCGAGGACGCCCGCTGGGAGGGCCGCCCCCTCTACGAGCGCCTCATCCGCCGGCTGCGGGAGGAGGGCGCCGCCGGCGCCACCGCGCTCCGCGGCGGCTGGGGCTACACCGGCGACGGACGCGGGCACGGCGACCACCTGCTGTCGCTGCGGCGCCGCGCGCCCGTGATCGTGTCGATCATCGACCGCCCCGAGGCGATCCGGCGGCTGTGGCCGGTGGTGGCGGCCGCCACCGCGGCCACCGGGCTGGTCACCTGCGAGACGGTGCCCGCCGCGCAGGCGCGGGCCCCCGGGGGGTCGTCCTCCGGGGGGCTCGGCCTGAGCCGCCCTCCCGCCTGAGAAGGTCTTTAGGTGCTCTTAGGCGGCGGGCGCCAGCACCTCCGTCGGGCCGGGGATCGTGTCCATCCCCTCCATGTCCTTCGTGAACTCGATGAACTCGTTGTCCATCATGGCCCGCGGGTTGAACGTCGGGTCGGCGATGATCCCGTGCACCCGCCGGCGCTGCATGCCCATGTTGCCGCCGTCGTAGATCGGCAGCAGCGAGGCCTCTCGCAGCAGCTTGTCGAAGACCAGGTCCTTGTTCATGGAGTTCACGCCCACGACCTGCATGCACTTGTAGACGGCCTCGAGCATCGTCTCGGTGCAGTAGGTCTTGCACATCGCGCCGATGAGCTCGCCGTGGTAGTCGTGCGAGTCGATGTAGTGGGCCGCCTTCCAGCAGAAGTAGCGGCAGGCCTCGATCTTCGCGCCGACGTCGCCCAGGATGTAGCCGGCGTTCTGGTACCTGATGATCGGGCCCGGGCCGCCGGCGCTGTTCTCCTTGGCCCACGCCAGGGCGGTCTCGTAGGCGGTGCGGGCCACGCCCACGGCGGCGATGCCGGCCACCGGGCCGGACCAGGCGAAGTTGCGGTTGATCAGGAGGTCGCCGTTGCCGAACGTGCCCTCGATCAGGTTCTCCGCCGGCACCCTCGCGTTGTCGAAGGTGATCTTCCAGTTGCCCGTCAGGCGGTGGGCCTGGGTGTTGATGATCTCGTAGGTGATGCCGGGGGTGCCGCGCTCGACGATGATCGCCGAGGTGCCCTCCTTGCCGCTCGCGTTCGGGTCGGTGCGGATGACGTAGAGGCTGAAGTCGGCGCCCAGGCCGTCCCAGCCGCCCACGTTGCACGGCCAGAACTTGGTGCCGTTCAGGACGTAGCCGTCGCCGTCCGACTCGGCGGTGAGGCCGATGCCCGCCGGCTTCGGCAGCGGCGTGTCGAAGTTGGCGGTGCCGCTGGCGGGTCCCGGCGGCTCGCTGGCGCCGTAGCCCACGATGAACCTGCCCGTGACGTCCGCCGTCGCGGGCCTGAAGAAGCGCTCCTTCTGCTCCTCGCTGCCCCAGTACAGCACCGGCAGCAGGCCGAGCCCGTTGACGAGCAGGGTGCAGGCGAAGCCGGGGTCCACCGCGCAGATCTCCTCCGCGGCGATCACGATGTCGAGGGTGGTGAGTCCCCCGCCGCCGTATTCGGTTGGCAGGAACCCGAATGCGATGCCCTGCTTGTAGGCCTCGATGTAGGCGGGGATGGTCGCCTGCACGCTGAGCAGGGGGTCGGGCTCGGCGTCCGCGGCGGCGACGTGCGGCGCCTGGTTGTCCTGGGTGTAGCCGCGGGCGAGCTCCTTGACCGCCTTCTGAGCCGGTGACAGGTCGAAGTCGTTGGGCACGTGTGCCTCCGTCGGGACCGTGGGTGGGGTGGGCCGTCGAGCGCCCTCCCGGTCGAGCCGGGCGGGCGCGGGCGGGGACGGGCGGTCAGGCCGCCCGGGGAACGACGATGTCGGCCTTGAGGGGCGCCAGGGCTCCGCCGATGGTCCCGATCGTCTCGGCGGGGACGCCGAGCCCGTCGAGGGTGGCGACGAGGTGCTCGACGACCCGGTCGAAGGCCTCGGACGTGATGTCGAGACCGGCGTGGGCCTCCTTCATCGAGCGCCCGGCGTAGATCTCCGGCCCTCCGACGGCGGCGGCGATGAAGGCCCGCTGATGCGACTTCAGGCGGTTGATGTCCCTCCCCTCGAAGTAGCCCTCGAGCGTCGGGTCGCCCAGCACGCGGACGTAGAAGTCGTCCACGGCGGCCCTCACCGCCTCGGCCCCGCCGATCTCGTCGTAGATCGATGCCATGCGACGGTCCTCCTGATGTGGAGAGGTGCGCCGCCGGGTCGGCGATTCCAACTCAGACTAGGACCGGTCGCGGGCGCCGAGTACGTGACCCCCATCCGACATCGGGGCCCCCGCGGCTGTGACGATGTCCGGGAGGGCGCGTCGCGGCGGCGTATCGGGGGAAGTTGGGAAAATCGCTCGCCGGAGCGCGCGACCTGTCGTACCCTGCAGAGGTCCCGTCCCACCGAAAGGAGCCGAAATGGCCGACAACCCTCTCGACAAGATCACCGACAAGGCCAAGGAGCTGCTCGAGAGCCGCGGCGGCCTCGACGCCCTCAAGGAGGACGCCGCCGAGCTCAAGGACATCGCCACGGGTGACGGCAGCCTCACCGACAAGGCCAAGGACGCCCTCGAGGCGATCAAGGACCCGGGCAAGCCCGGCGAGTAGGCGCCAGGCGGCGGGCGGCGCCCCTCGCGGGGCCCGCCCGCGCCGCCGCCGCGACGTACGCGGCTCCGATGCCGGGAGGTCGTCCGGCATCGCGGCGTCCGAGGGGCCCCCGGCGGTCGCCGGTTGACACCCTCACGCCCCCTTCACTACCGTCCGCGCTCCGTGGGGGAGATCGGCCGGGTCGATACGCAGAGGGTCACCCTCTTCACGCCCGTGCGGCCCCTGGTGCTCGAGTCGGGTGCCGAGCTGGCGCCGGTCGAGGTGGCCTACGAGACCTACGGCGAGCTGGCCGAGGACGGCGGCAACGCGGTCTACGTCTGCCACGCGCTCACCGGCGACGCCCACGCCGCCGGGCACCACGGCGATCCGGAGCGGCGCGGCTGGTGGGACACGATCATCGGCCCGGGCCGCCCGCTCGACACCGACCGCTTCTTCGTCGTGTGCGCCAACCTGCTGGGCGGCTGCCAGGGCACGACCGGGCCCTCGTCGCCCGACCCGTCGACGGGCGAGGCCTACGGCCTGCGCTTCCCGCTCTTCACGGTCCGCGACCTGGTGCGGGTGCACCGGGCCCTGGCGCGGCACCTGGGCATCGCCCGGCCGCTCGCCGCCGTGGGCGGCTCGCTGGGCGGGATGCAGGCGCTCCAGTGGGCGCTCGACGCCCCGGACGAGCTGGGCGCCGCGGTGGCGGTGTGCGCCAGCAGCCGCCTCTCGGCGCAGAACATCGCCTTCTCGGCCGTGGCGCGCACCGCGATCATGAGCGATCCCGACTTCCACGGCGGCGACTACGCGCGCCACGGCGTGCGGCCCGACCGCGGCCTGGCCGTGGCGCGGCAGATGGCCCACATCACCTACCTCTCCGAGCAGTCGATGCGGCACAAGTTCGGCCGCCGCCTGCAGAACGGCGACGCCCCGCGCATCGGCTTCGACGTCGACTTCCAGGTGGAGAGCTACCTGCGGCACCAGGGCGAGAGCTTCCTGCGCCGCTTCGACGCGAACAGCTACCTCTACCTGTCGCGGGTGATGGACTACTTCGACCCCTTCGCCGACCCGCGGGCGACGGCGCGGGCGCTCGCGCACATGCGCACCCGGTTCCTGGTCGTGTCCTTCGACACCGACTGGCGGTTCGACACCGGCCACTCGCGACGCATCGTGCGGCGCCTCGCCGAGCACGGCGTCCCCGTCACCTTCCGCGAGGTGTCCTCGCCCTTCGGGCACGACTCGTTCCTGCTCGACCTGCCGGACTACCACCGCACGGTCGCGGGCTTCATCGACCGCGTGGCGGCCGGCCGCCCGGCCGCGGCGGCGCCGTGAGGCCGGACCTGTCGGTCGTCGCCTCCATGGTGCGGCCCGGCTCGCGGGTGCTGGACCTCGGATGCGGCGACGGCGACCTGCTCGACGAGCTGATCGCGCGGCGCGGCTGCCGCGGCCAGGGCGTCGAGTGGTCGCCGGAGGCCTTCCACGCCTGCGTCGCGCGCGGCATCCCGGTGGTTGCCGACGACCTCGACCGGGGGCTGCCCGACTTCGCCGACGGCTCCTTCGACGTGGTGGTCCTGTCCCAGACCCTGCAGGCGGTGCGCCGGCCGGTGCCGGTGCTGCGGGAGATGATGCGGGTGGGCCGGGTGGGGGTGGTGTCGTTCCCCAACTTCGGCCACTGGAGCACCCGGGCCCGGCTGCTCACCCGCGGTCGCATGCCCGTGACGCGCGCCCTGCCCTACGAGTGGCACGAGACGCCGAACATCCACCTCTGCACGATCGCGGACTTCGAGCGGCTCGCCCGCGCCGAGGGCCTCACGGTGGTGGAGCGGCGCCTGCTGGGCGCCGACGGCGCGCCCGCCCCGGCCCGGGCCGAGCGGCGGCCCAACCTGCTGGCGGCGGGGGCGGCCTTCCTGCTTCGCCGCTGAGCGCCCCGGCTCGCTAGCGTCACAGCCGGATGGACTCGATACGCGGCTTCATCGATGCGGTCGAGGCCTTCGGGGAGCGCCTGGCCGCGGTCCACTGGACCTACCTGGCGGCCGCCGTCGGCCTCGGCCTGCTCAACCTCGCGCTGCGGTCGCGGGGATGGCAGCAGATCCTGCGGGCCGCCCTGCCCGGCGAGCGCGTGCGCTATCGCACCGCCGTCGGCGCGTACTGCGCCGGCGTCGGGGTGAACGCCGCGATCCCCGCCCGGGCGGGCGACCTGGTGAAGATGCTCCTGGTCCGGCGCCGGATGCCGGACGCCGGCTATCCGACGCTGGTCGGCAGCCTGGTGGCCGAGACCCTGTTCGACATGGTTGTCGCCTCGGCCCTGCTCGTCTGGGCGCTCCAGAGCGGCGCGCTGCCGGGCGTGCGGCTGCCCGAGATCCCGGCCTTCGACCTGTCGTTCGTGCTGTCGCACCCCTACATCTCGGGCGCCATCGCCGCGGCGCTGGCGATCCTCTGCTGGTTCCTCGGCGCGCGGGTGCGACGCTTCTGGCGCCAGTTCGGCCGGGGGCTCGCGATCGTGCGGACGCCGGGCCGCTACCTGCGCTCGGTCGTCTCGTACCAGGCCGTCGGCTGGTGCTGCCGCATCGGCGCCGCCTTCTTCTTCCTCGAGGCCTTCGGCATCCCGGCGAGCCTCGAGACGGCGCTCCTGGTGCAGGTGGCGGGCAGCTTGGGCGGGTTGTTCCCCGCCACGCCGGGCGGCCTGGGGCCGAAGCAGGCGCTGCTCGTGGTGGTGCTCGCGGGGGAGGCCGGGCGCACGGACGTGCTCGCGTTCAGCGCCGGCATGGACCTCACCCTGATCGTGGTGAACGGGGTGCTCGGCCTGACCTGCCTGGCGGTCATGACCGGCGGCTTCACCTTCCGCAGGACGATCGCCGAGGCGCGGGCATCGCGGGCCGGGACCGACGCGGGCTCGGACGACACGACGCACCGGGCGTGAGCGGTCGCCACACCCCTCGCCCGCCGGGGGCGGCGAGGTCGCTCAGGCCGACACGGGGGCCCGCGGCGCGCCGATCAGCCGCGCCAGGTCCTCCATCGTCAGCAGCCCGGCCAGGTGGTCGCCGTCCACCACGAGCGCCCGGTGCAGCCCGGAGGCCCGCAGCGCCTCGATCGCGGTCGGCAGGTCGTCGTCGGGGGTGAGCAGGGGCAGGTGGTCGCGCGGCACCATGTGCTCCTCGACGAGGTGGTCGTCCCAGCGCTCCTGGGGGATGGTCGCGACGCGGTCGAGGGGCAGGAGGCCCACCGCGCGGCCGTCCCGGACGACCGGGTACACGCGGTGGCGGTCGCTCCACACGGTGCGCTCCACGAAGGCCCTGATGGTGGTGCCGGCGTCCGTCGTCACCGGGTCGCGCACCATCAGGTCGGCCACCCGCGGCGCGCCGCGCGGCCCGAGGCTCGCGGCGTGGCGCCCCTCCGCCGTGGCGGCCTGCAGCAGGAACCAGCCGATGAAGGCCAGCCAGACGCCGCTGAACGAGCGGTCGAGGACGAAGAGGGCGATGCCGGCGCCGATCAGGCAGAGGGCGAGCACGCGGCCGATGCCGGCCGAGACCACCGTCGCCCGGCCGACGTCGCCGCGCCACTGCCACAGCGCGGCGCGCAGCATCCGCCCGCCGTCGAGCGGCAGGGCCGGGATCAGGTTGAACACGAGCAGCGCCAGGTTGATGAAGCCCAGCCAGGCGCAGACGGCGTCGACCGGCTCCGGCAGTCCGGGCAGGAAGGCGAGGCCCACCAGCCCCCCGCCCAGGAGCAGCGACACCAGCGGCCCCGCCGCGGCGATGCGGAACTCCGCGCCCGCGCTCGGGAACATGCCGGTGAAGCGCGCGACGCCGCCGAACAGCCACAGGGTGATGCCGTCGATCTCCATCCCGTCGCGGCGGGCCTGCACCGCGTGGCCCAGCTCGTGCAGCAGGATCGAGGCGAAGAAGCCCAGCGAGGCGACCACCGCCATCGAGAAGTAGGCGTTGTCGCCGAGACCCGGGTTGGTGTCCGGGAAGATCCCGGTGGCGAGGGTCCACATCAGCAGGAACAGCAGGAGCAGGACGCTCCAGTTCAGGCCGATCCGGATGCCGAGGATCCGGCCGAGCGAGTACGAGTCCCTCATGGGGGCGGCGCCGGGCTCATGATCCGAGTGTAGGGCTCCCCGGGTCGAGCAGGCGCAGGAGCGCGTCGCAGGCGTCGCCGGCGGGGGTGGGGACGCCCAGGCGGGCCCCCTCGCGCACCACCGCGCCCACCAGGGCCGCGCGCTCCAGGGGCCGCCCGGCCTCGAGGTCGAAGAGGGTGGAGGTGCCGCCTGAGGCGGGCAGGCGCCGGCGGGCGTCGGCGACGTAGGCCTCGGCGGCGTCGGGGGCGACCGGGATGCCCGCGGCCCGCGCGACGGCGACCACCTCCCGCCCCAGCGCCAGCACCAGGGCCGAGGCCGCGGGGTCGGCGAAGACGCGCCCCACCCGGGAGCGGCCCAGCGCGGTGACGGTGTTGAGCGACGCGTTGGCAACCAGCTTGGTCCACAGGGCCACCTCGGGCCGCTCGTCCACCCGCACCGGGATCCCCGTCGCCTCCCCGACGGCGGCGAGCATCGCCCCCGGGGCGCCGCGGCCGCCGCCGGCCAGCAGGTCGCGCAGCCGCCCGGTCGACGGGTCGCGGCTGGGCCGGCGCACCACGTGATCCGGGGCCACGCGCTCCGACCCGATGTAGACGGCGACGCCGCCCACCCGGGCGCCCGGGCAGGCGCGGGCCAGCACGGCCGGGTTGTCGACGCCGTTCTGCAGCGAGAGCACCACGGCGCCGGGGGCGAGGGCGGGGGCCAGCGCGCGGCCGGCGCCCTCGGTGTCCCGGCTCTTCACGCAGACGAGGGCCAGATCGACGGGGCCCGCCTCGGCCGGGTCGGCCACCGTCCGCAGCGCGACCGCGCGCTCGACGCCGTCGTCCGTGAGGCGCAGCGGCCCGGCCCGCAGGGCCACGAGGGCCGCGCCCCGGGCGACGACGGCGACCGGCCAGCCCGCCTCGGCCAATCCGGCCGCGATCACGCCGCCGACCGCCCCGGGACCGACCACCAGCGTGCGGGGCGGGGCGGAGGGCCTCAGACGTCGAGCCCCAGCTGCCCGTCGCGCTCGGGCGGGGGCGGCGCGGCGTCGTCGAACGGCCCCGCCTCGCGGCGCGGCGCGGCGTCGCGGGCGGCGTCCTGCGCCAGCCGGTCGGCGCGCTCGTTGGCCTCGTGCCCGGCGTGGCCGCGCACCAGCACCGGCCGCACCCGGGCGTGGCGGCCCAGCTCGAGGATCATCCGCTCCCACAGGTCGCGGTTCGCCACCGGCTGCTTGCCGGCGGTGCGCCAGCCCTTCCGCTGCCAGCCGGCCAGCCAGCCCTTGGAGATCGCGTTGGCCAGGTAGCTCGAGTCGGTGACGAGCTCCACCGCCGAGCCCTCGGGCACCGCCCGCAGGCCCTCGAGGGCGGCCATCAGCTCCATGCGGTTGTTCGTGGTGGGGTACTCGCCGCCGGTCAGGACGGTCTCGCCGCCGTCCGGTCCGGTGATGATGGCGGCCCAGCCGCCGCGGGAGTCGTCGGTGCCGTTGCCGGAGCAGGCGCCGTCGGTGACGAGTGTGAAGGTCTCGGCCATCGCGCGATGGGTACCTTAGACCTTCTCTGACGAGGGTCCGGACGGCGGCGAGGAGGGGGAATGGGCGGAGACGGGCAGGATGTGGGGCGCGGATTCGACGGCGGCGCCGGCCAGTACGACGACGTCCTGGCGCACAACCGCCACGGCGCGCGGCGCCTGGTCGCGGCGCTGCCGGAGGGCGAGTGGGCCGACGTCCTCGACGTCGGCTGCGGCACCGGCTTCGTGAGCGAGGCGATGGTCGCCCGCTTCCCGGTGCGCCGGGTCACGGGCGTCGACCCCTCGGAGGGGATGCTCGAGCACTACGCGCGCCGGCTGGCGGAGCTGCCGGTCGAGGCGACGGCGGTGCGGGCGGGCGTGCTCGACATGCCGGTGCCGGACGGCGCGTTCGACGCCGTGGTCAGCGGCATGGCCTTCCACTGGTTCCGGGACAAGCCCGCCGCGGTGGCGGCGATGGCGCGGCGGCTGCGGCCCGGCGGGGTGCTGGGCATCCTGGGCAGCGGACGCGGCAGCGACCGGCAGCTCCAGCTCCTGATGGAGGCGGTGCGGCCGCCCCTGCCCGCCGCCTGGACCGGGGTCTTCGACGCCATCCAGCGCGGCGCCGAGGATCTCGCCGGGTACATGCGCGACGCCGGCCTCGAGGTGCTCGACGCGTGGGAGGAGCGTCGCGTCCGCCGCGTCGACCCCGACGCCTACATGGCGCGGATCATGGCCGTCTCGTCGCACCTGTCCGAGGGGCTCGATCCGGCCGAGGCCGAGGCGCACGGCGCCCGCGTCGTGCAGGCGGTGCATGACGCCGCCGGCCCGGACGGCTTCCTCTACGACTTCGTGAAGATCTACGGGGTGGCGCGGCGGCCGGGGTAATGGACCGCCGCGTGGCGGCCGATGGCAGGGCATGGGCCGACCGCCGCGCCGCCACGCCGTGTCCGCCGCCGAGATCCTCGTGATCGCGGTGGTGCTGGTGCTGCTCGCCGCGCTGGTGGTGCCGGCCTTCCTCACCGGATAGGCCCGCGGGGGCGGCGCTCAGCCGTGCGCGCAGGCGCCCCCGCAGCAGCCCCGACCGGCGAAGCCCGTGATGCGGGGCTCGGCGCGGTCGCGGGGCGGACGCGACGTGACGAAGGCGGTGATCAGCACCCGCGCCCCCGGCGATCCGCAGGCCGGGCAGACGCGGTCGCCGTCTCGCAGCAGCCGGGTCGCGAAGATCTCGTAGGCGTGCCCGCACGCGGTGCAGGCGAGGTCGTAGCTGGGCATCGGGCTCCTCGGAGGAGCGCCCCTCCCCGCGCCGCGCGGCGCGGGGAGGGACGGTCGGTGGCGGCTCAGGCTCAGCCCTCGGGCTTCACCAGGGGCGGGCCGAGGGGCGGGAAGGCGGGCCCGCCCAGGGACAGGTTCATCACCGTCCACGACAGGGACATGCCGAGGCCGGCGAAGATGAAGACCACGATGCCGGCGGCCTTGAGCAGGTCCTCCGAGACCGGGGTCATGAGGTAGGCGGCCGCGACCAGGCAGAGGGCGAGGACCACGAGCCCGAAGATCAGCGTGTAGATGATCGGCAGCCGGACGCTCGCCAGCGTGATGAACAGGAAGAAGGCGGCGAAGGCGATGGCGAAGACCGCCACCGACCTGCCGACGTCCTCCGGCGGCAGCTTCCACCAGTCGTGGAGCAGCCCGAGCGCGAAGATGCCGTAGCTGATCCAGAAGCCGCCGAACGTCCCGCAGAAGCAGGCGACGAAGCTCTGACCGAGCGCCGCCGCCCAGATCGTGCAGACCAGCAGCATCAGGCCGGTGGCGAAGATGATGATCGCCAACGGCGCGCCGATGGCCGCCGCCGAGACGTACTGGACCAGCTGCATGGCCAGGGCGATGGAGCCGATCACGAAGATCGGCGCGGCGACGACCTGGGGGTCACCGTCTCTCATTGCCGGATCCTCCTTTCGGCCGAGGTCAGGGGGTGACGGTGACCTTGACGACGCCGTCCTCCTGGTTGGAGAAGAGGGAGTAGGCGTCCTCGATGTCGTCCAGGCTGAAGCGGTGGGTGATGAGCTGCTTGAGGTCCAGGCGGCCGGCCTTGACCAGGTTCATCAGGGCAGTCAGGCGCTGCTTGCCGCCCGGGCACAGGGTGGTGCGCAGGTCGATGTCGCCGACGCCGTAGATGAAGGGCTCCAGCGGGATGGTGACCTTGTCGCCGTAGACGCCCAGGGACGAGACCACCCCGCCCGGGCGCACGGCCTTGAGGCAGTTCTCGAAGGTGTCCTGGATGCCCAGGGCCTCCACCGCGACGTCGGCGCCGCGGCCCTCGGTGAGCTCCTTGATCTTCGCGATCGGGTCCTCCTGGGTGAAGTCGATCACGACGTCGGCGCCCATGGTCTTGGCGACCTCCAGGCGGGTCGGGTTCGAGTCGACGCCGATGATCAGGCCGGCTCCGCGCAGGCGGGCGCCGGCGGTGGCGCAGAGGCCGATCGGGCCCTGGGCGAAGACCACCACCGAGTCGCCGAGCTGCACGTCGGCGGTCTCGATCGCCGAGATGCCGGTGGTCGCGATGTCGGTGACGAAGACCACCTCCTCGTCCGTGAGGCCCTCCGGGATCCTCGCCAGGTTCGCCTGGGCGTACGGCACGCGGAAGAACTCGGCCTGCACGCCGTCGGCGGAGTTGCCGAGGCGCCAGCCGCCGATCAGGCCCCACTCGTCCTCGTAGCCGGCGCACTGCGACAGGTCGCCGCGCTGGCAGAAGTAGCAGGCCCCGCACGGGGTGATCGCGCCGACCGCGACGCGATCGCCGACCGAGTAGCCCTGCACCGCCTCGCCCAGCTCGTGGATCACGCCGACCGGCTCGTGGCCCACGATCCGGCCGTCGGCGACCGGGTACTCGCCGCGCCAGATGTGCGAGTCGGTGCCGCAGATCGTCGTCGTGGTGACGCGCACGATCGCGTCCGTCGGGCCGCACTTCGGGTATGGGACCTCCTCGATGTGGATGTCGTGGACGCCCCGGAACACGGCTGCCTTCATCGTCTCGGCCATCGTCTTCCCCCTTCGTCACGATGCCATCGGGTCGGACCGGACGAGATCCGGCCCCCATGAGACGACCCTGGTCCCGCGGGCCGGGGCCGGCCAGCCGGCGCCCCCTCCCGGGAGGCGGCGCCGGCGGGGCGCCGCCCGCCGACATGGCGCGTGGCGGAGGGGATCTCGCCGGCCGGCCGGCGAGATCGGGACGGGAGGTCCGTTCGGGTGAGCGCTCACCCGTTCAGGCGGGAACGGATGTGCCGTCGCGCGGCACGACCGCGTCACGGCTCCGTCGCGATCGCGCGCAGATCCGGGGGCGGCACCCGCCCTAGCGTGGCGCCATGACCTCGATCCCCCCTCCCGCATGGGTCGCGGCGCTGTCCGCGATCGCCCTCGTCGCCGGCCTGCCGCTGGGGCGCCTGGTCGCCGGCTGGCCGCCCGGCGATCCGGGCGCATCACCCGTCCGGGCGATCTGGGTGGCACCCGCATGCGCGGTCGCCGCGGCGGCCGGCGCCGCCCTCGATGCGCCCGGATGGCGGGGCGCGGCCCTCGCCGTGCTGGGCGCCGCCCTGGTCCCGGTCGTCGCCATCGACCTGCGCGCCGGGCTCATCCCGGACGCGGTGGTACTCCCGGCGGCCGCCCTGGCCCTGGCCGCCGCCGTGGCGGCCGACCCGCCGTGCTGGTGGACGCCCGTCGCCGCCGCGGCGGGCGCCGGCGGCCTGCTGGCGCTGCTGTGGGCCGTCCACCCGGAGGGCATCGGCCTCGGCGACGCCAAGCTGGCCCTGCTGCTGGGGGCGGCGCTGGGCGCCGCGGTGGTCGCGGCCCTGGCGGTGGCGTTCGCCCTCGGAGCCCTCGCGGGGCTCGCGCTCGTGGCGCGGCGCGGCCGCGCCGCCCGGGGCGCGACGATCCCGTTCGCGCCCTTCCTGGCGGCGGGGGCGGCCGTCGCGAGCGTCGCCGGGGCCGGCCTCGCCCCGGCGCTGGCGGTCCCGTGAGCACGCCGTCGCCCGCCGGCGGGGCGGCGCCCGGCGGCGAGGAGCCGGGGAGGGGCATGTCCGTCGCGGCCCTGGTCCTGGGGATCATCGCCCTGGCCCTCGGCGCGCTCGGCTCGGCGCTCGCGTCCTTCGCCTGCGGACCGCTCGCCATCGCCTTCGGCGCCGTGGCGGTACGGCGCCGACGGGGCTCGGGGCACAGCCGGGTGATGGCCTGGTGGGGCGTCGGGCTCGGCGCCGCGGGGCTGGCCTTCTGGATCGTCCTGCTGGCCGTCGTGGCCGCCACCCTTCCGTGAGGCGGCCGGGGGCGGCCCTCCCGCCGGGCTCAGCCGCCGGTGTCGATGATCGCCAGCGGCGGCGCGACCAGCAGGTCGCCGGCGCGCGCGGCGACGGCGTCGGCCAGCCAGGCGCTGGCATCGGCATCGCGGGCGACGTCCACCTCGACCACGGCGATCAGGCGGGTCAGGTCGTTCGCCCCCGCCCGGCGCACCACCCGGGGCGGTCCGTCCCACGGGCCGCCGGCGCCGGCCACGACGCCGCCGACCTCGTGGACGATCCCCTCGACGGCGTCGGGGTCCCGGGTCAGCAGCTCCAGCCGGAAGCGCCGCCGGCCGGCGGGGATCACGCGGACGGCCGTGATCTGGCCGTTGGGCACGATCATCCGCTCGCGCGCCCGGCCGATCAGCACGGTCGTGCGCAGCGAGAGGGTCTCGACCTCGCCCACGTAGCCGCTCGGCTCCAGCCGCACCACGTCCCCGGGGGCGTACTGGTCCTCGAACAGGATGAAGAAGCCGGCGATCACGTCCGTCAGCAGGCGCTGCGAGGCGAAGCCCACCAGCACCGCCACCAGGGCGCCGCCGCCGACCGCCGCGACGCCGCCTCCGCCGGCCAGGGCGAAGGCGATCGCCACCAGGGCGGCGATCAGGATGATGTAGCGCAGGCTGGTCGCCAGCGCCGCGACCGCGGTGTGGCGCTGGCCCGGGCGCGAGCCCTCGCGCGGAGCGGTCCGCGCCACCAGGCGCGGCACCAGCCAGGCTACGAACATCAGCAGGAGCGCGGCGCACGCCACCACGATCCCCACCAGGGTCAGGCGGCCGGCCCACTCCGGCATGCCCCACACGGCGGCGGGAGGGGGCGGCGCGATCACGGCGCCTGCTCGTCGGCGGGCTCGTCCCGCACCGTGAAGGCCTGCACGCCGACGATCGCGAACACGCGGGTGCCCGGCATCTCCCACACGTACCCGTCCCGGGGGTCCAGGCGGCGCACGGTCACGGCGCCGGCGGCGAGGTGGGCGTCGATCGCGCGGCCCTGCTCGTCGGTCATCTGGGCGCGCAGCTCGTCGAGCCGGCGCATGGCCGCCGCCCGCTCGGCCGCCGAGAGGCCGCCGCCGGCGGGGGGCGGGGAGGAGCGGCGGCGCCAGCGCCCCAGCCGCGATCCCACTTGGTGGTCCTCGGATGGGCGCAGCGCGGCCGGGCGCGGCGGCGCGCCGGGGCCGGCCGGGTCGATGGCGCCGGCTCCCGCCTGCGCGCGCAGGCGGCGCAGCAGGCGCGCCGCGCCGAGCCAGTCGCGCGCGCCGCGCGCGCGGCTCAGAAGGCCCACGGCCGGTTCTCCTCGCGCACGAACCACTCCCGGTCTGCCTGCATCCCGCGAACCGGCACCATAGACGCTCCGCCGGGCGCGCCGGCCCGCCGGCCCGGCCGCCCGGGCGCTCCACTACACTCTCTCGCCCGTGGCCCTGACCTACCGCACAGCCGGGGAGTCCCACGGCCCGGCGCTCTTCGCGGTACTGGAGGGCCTGCCGGCCGGGCTCCCCCTCGTCCCCGACGACATCGACGCCGACCTGGCCCGGCGTCAGCTCGGCTACGGCCGCGGCGGGCGCATGAAGATCGAGACCGACCGCGTCCACGTGAAGACCGGCCTGCGGCACGGGCGCACCATCGGCAGCCCCCTCACCCTCGAGATCCCGAACAAGGACTTCGCGAACTGGGCGGCCGACCGCATGGCGATCTGGGCCCCCCAGGGGGAGGTCGAGCCGATCACGCTGCCCCGCCCCGGGCACGCCGACCTGGCCGGGATGCTCAAGTACGGCACCGACGACCTGCGCCCCATCCTCGAGCGGGCGAGCGCGCGCGAGACCGCGGCGCGCGTCGCGGCGGGGGGCGTGGCGAAGGCGCTCCTGCGCCGGTACGGCACCGAGATCCGCAGCCACGTGACCACCATCGGCCCCGAGAGCGTGCCGCAACGCGATGACCTCGCGCTCGCCGACTTCGACGGCGTCGACGAGAGCCCGGTGCGCTGCCTCGACCCCGACGCGTCCGACCGCATGCGCGAGGCCATCAAGCGCGCCGGCCAGGACCACGACACCCTCGGCGGCATCTTCGAGGTCTGGGCCTTCGACCCCCTGCCCGGGCTGGGCTCGCACGTCAGCGGCGACACGCGGCTCGACGGCCGGCTGGGGCAGGCGCTGCTGGGCATCCAGGCCATCAAGGGCGTCGAGCTGGGCGCCGGCTTCGAGCTGGGGCGCATCCCCGGCAGCGAGGCC
Organism: Thermoleophilia bacterium; assembly: GCA_050181915.1. Classification (GTDB taxonomy): domain Bacteria; phylum Actinomycetota; class Thermoleophilia; order Miltoncostaeales; family Miltoncostaeaceae; genus JBFXCS01. The sequence goes on from JBFXCS010000001.1 coordinate 651,851, forward strand.
CACGACGAGATCTTCCACGATCCGGAGCGCGGCTTCTTCCGCCGCACCAACCGCTCGGGTGGCATCGAGGGCGGCATGACCCACGGGGCGCCGGTCGTGGTGCGCGCCGTGATGAAGCCGATCAGCACGCTCAGCCGGCCCCTGGCGTCGGTCGACGTCCACACCAAGGAGCCGCGCAAGGCCTTCAAGGAGCGGGCCGACATCTGCGCCGTGCCGGCCGCCGCGGTGGTGGCCGAGGCGGCGGTCGCGTTCGTCCTCGCCCAGGCCCTGCTCGAGAAGTTCGGCGGCGACTCGATCGGCCACCTCGACGCCGCCGTCGAGCGCTACCGCGTCGAGATCGCCCGGTAGCGATGGCGCGCTGGCTGGTGCTCGTGGGGTACATGGGGGCGGGCAAGACCTCGGTCGGGCGCCGGGTCGCCGCCCGCCTCGGGCTGGAGTTCGTCGACTCGGACCGGGTCATCGAGGAGCGGGCCGGCATGCCGATCCCGGAGATCTTCTCCCGCCGCGGCGAGCTGTGGTTCCGGCGCACCGAGGAGAGGGCGATCCGCGAGATCCTGGCCGGCGAGCCCGGCGTGCTGGCCGTGGGGGGCGGCGCCGTGGAGAGCGCCAAGACCCGCGCCGTGCTCGCGCGGACGGCCGACGTGGTGTGGCTGCGCGCCGGCACCGCGGTCGCGTGGGCGCGGGTGAGCGGCTCCGATCGCCCGCTCGCCGCCGACGAGGGGCGCTTCGCGCGCCGCGCCGCGGCACGCGAGGCGGCCTACCGCGAGGCGGCCGACGTGGAGGTCGACGCCGACGAGCCGCTCGACGAGGTCGCGGCACGGGTCGGCGCGTGGGCGCGCCGCGGCGCCGAGGCCTCCGGATGACCGCGGCGGCACCCGTCCCGGCGATCCGGGCGGAGATCGGCGGCGCGCGCTTCCCCGTGTACCTGGGCCCGGGCCTGGCGGCGGCGGTCGGTCCGCTGTGGGCGGAGCGGGCGGCCGGCCCGTCCGTGCTGCTCGTCTCGGACGGCAACGTCTCCGCCCTGGCGGCGCGGGTGGCCTCCTCCGCGCAGGCCGCCGGCCTGCGCGTCATCCCGGCGGAGGTCGCGCCGGGAGAGGGGTCCAAGACCCTGGCCGAGGTCGAGCGCCTCACCCGCCTCGCGGCGCGCGAGGGGCTGCGCCGGGGCGACGCCGTGGTCGCGGTCGGGGGCGGCGTGGTCGGCGACCTGGCGGGCTTCGTGGCCGCGTCGTACCAGCGCGGGGTGCGCCTCGTGCACGTGCCCACCACCCTCCTGGCGATGGTCGACTCGGCGATCGGCGGCAAGACGGGCGTCGACCTGCCCGAGGGCAAGAACTACGTCGGCGCGATCTGGCAGCCGGACCTGGTGGTGATGGACGTCGACGCCCTCGACACCCTGCCGGCGCGGGAGCTGTCGTGCGGCTTCGCCGAGGTGGTCAAGTACGGCCTGCTGGAGGGCCCGGAGCTGTTCGAGCGGGTGGAGGCGTGGCCGGCGCTGCCCGGGCCGGCCGACGAGCTGGCCGGCCTGATCCGCCACTGCGTCGCCCACAAGCTGGCGGTCGTGGCCCGGGACGAGCGCGACCTCGGCCTGCGCGCCTCCCTCAACCTCGGCCACACCGTCGGGCACGGCATCGAGGCGGCCGGCGGCTACGAGCGCTACCGGCACGGCGAGGCCATCTCCCTGGGCCTGCTCGCCGCGCTGAGGCTGTCGGAGGGCGCGGTCGGGCTCGACGCCTCCTGGCGGCCGCGCACCGAGGCCGTCCTGGCCCGCCACGCCCTGCCCACCAGGCTCGACCCGGACGTGCCGACGGCCGAGATCCTGGAGGCGATGGGGCGCGACAAGAAGGCCGACGCGACCGCCCTCAACATGGTGGCGATCGGCGCGCCCGGCGACGTCCGGCTGCGGGTCGACCCGCCGCGCGACGCGATCGTGGCGGCCATCGAGGAGCTGCGCGGATGAGCGCCCGCATCGCCCTGCTGCACGGCCCCAACCTCAACATGCTGGGCCGCCGGCCGTCGCAGCACTACGGCACCCTCACCCTGGCCGAGCTCGAGGGGCGGGTCGCCGCCTGGGGCGCCGAGCGCGGCATGGACGTGACGCCGTTCCAGACCAACCACGAGGGCGCGTTCCTCGAGCACGTCCACGGCCTCGCCGGCCGGGTGGACGGGGCGATCGTCAACCCGGGCGCCTGGACCCACTACCAGTGGTCGATCCGCGACGCGCTCGAGCTGCTGGGCGCCCCCTTCGTCGAGGTGCACCTCTCCGACATCGAGGCGCGCGAGCCGCACCGGCGCATCTCGGTGGTGCGGGACATCGCCGCCGCCGCCGTGTGGGGCAAGGGCCCCGACGGCTACCGCGACGCCCTCGACCGACTGAAGGAGCTGATCGGATGAGCGCCGAGGAGACGCGACAGGAGCGCCTGCTGGCGGTGCTGGCCGAGCGCGGGCTGGGGGCGCTGCTCGTCACCGAGCAGTCGAACGTCCGCTACCTCACCGGCTACGTGGGCTCGAACGGCATCGCGCTGATCGGCGTCGGCGGGCGCATGCTGCTCACCGACTCGCGCTACGCGGTCAGCGCCCGCGACCAGGTGCGCGGCGCGGAGGTGGTGATCGGCTCGCGCGACCTGCTGGCCGACGTCGCCGCGGCGCTGCCCGACGTCGCGGACGGCGGGCGCATCGGCGTGGAGGCCGACAGCCTCACGCTCACCCGGCACGCCCGCCTGGTGGAGCGGCTCGGCGGCGTGGCGCCGGAGCCCACCGGCGGCATCGTGGAGACGCTGCGCGAGGTGAAGGACGCCGCCGAGGTGGACGCCATCCGCCGGGCCGCCGCCGTCGTCGACCGGGCGCTGGCCCGGGTGCTGGAGCAGGGCCTGGTGGGGCGCAGCGAGCGGGAGGTGGCCTTCGCCCTCCACGGGGCGGTGCTGGAGGAGGGGGGCGAGGGCCTCAGCTTCGACACGATCGTCGCCGCCGGCCCGCGCGGCGCGCGACCCCACGCGGTGCCCGGCGGCGAGCCGATCCCGCCCGACACCCTGGTCGTCATCGACATGGGCGCCGTCGTCGACGGCTACTGCTCGGACATGACCCGCACCGTCGCCACCGGGCCGCTGCCGCCGAAGCTGGAGGAGATCTACGAGGTGTGCCTGCGCGCCCAGGAGGCCGCCGTCGCGGCGGCGCGGGCGGGCGTGGGCGCCGCCGAGCTCGACGGCGTGGCGCGGGCGGTCATCACCGAGGCGGGCTTCGGCGACGCCTTCGGCCACGGCCTGGGGCACGGCGTGGGCATGGCCATCCACGAGCGGCCGGGCGTGCGGCCCGAGAGCGATGCGACGCTCGCGACCGGCATGGCCGTCACGATCGAGCCGGGCATCTACCTGGAGGGCGTCGGCGGCGTCCGCATCGAGGATCTGGTCATCATCACCGACGAGGGGTGCGAGGTCCTGTCGCGCACGCCGAAGGAACTGCGAACGGTCGGAAGGGGGAGTGGGGCCGAGTGATCACCACGAACGATCTGAAGAACGGGTACGTGCTCGACATCGACGGCGAGCTGGTGAGCGTCGTCTCGTTCCAGCACGTCAAGCCGGGCAAGGGCGGCGCCTTCGTCCGCACCAAGCTGAAGAGCCTGACGAGCGGCGCGGTGGTCGACCGCACCTTCCGGGCCGGCGAGAAGGTGGAGCGCGTCACCACCGAGAGCCGCACCATGCAGTTCCTCTACGCCGACGGCGAGCAGCTGCACCTGATGGACAACGCGACCTACGAGCAGATCGCCGTGCCGGCCGCGAGCGTCGAGGGCGCCGACCTGCTGGCGCCCAACACCGACGTCCAGGTGCTGTTCGTGCGCGACGCGCCGGTCAAGATCGACCTGCCGACCTTCGTCGAGCTCACCGTCACGCGCACCGACCCGGGCGTGAAGGGCGACACGGTCTCGAACGTGACCAAGCCCGCCGAGCTCGAGACGGGGGCGACGGTGGACGTCCCGCTGTTCGTCAACGAGGGCGACCGCCTGCGCATCGACACCCGTACCCGCGCCTACTCCGCTCGGGCGTAGGCTGACCGCGGTCCGCGCGGTGCCTGCGCGCACCCCCTCACCAGCGAAGGGAGATACGTGACGCCCCCACCCGACCTCGTCGGCTACGTCGACGCGACCCTGCGGGACCTGGCCCCACTCCCGTGGGGCACGACCGTCGGGACCGACGACCTGGCGGCGGCCGCCGCCGCCCTCTCGGAGGTCGGGGCGCGCGTGCTCGAGGTGCTCGACGCGCGCTGCGCCCGCGCGGCTCTGGACGCCCGCTCCGAGAGCCCCTGGGACCGCCTGCGCGCCGTGCTGCGCGAGAGCGGCGGCACCCCGGTGGGCCTGGTGGTGGGCGCCCGGAACCTGTGGGGCGACCGGCCCCTGGCGGCCGACATCGTGCGCCGGTTCGTGCTGTGCGCGGTCGACAGCGGCGCGAGCCGCATCCGCGCCACCGACCCGCTCAACGACGCGAGCGCGATGGAGGCGCTCGCACGGGCCTGCGAGGAGGCCGCGGCCGACTTCGTGCCCACCCTCATCGTGGGCGCGGTGCCCGCGTCCACCGACGCCCGCTGGCTCGAGGAGGCGCGCGCCCTGGCGGCCCTCCCCGGCGCCGGCACGATCTGCGTGTCGGACGGCGCGGGTCACCTCGCGCCCGCGGCGCTGGGGGCGCTCGTGCGCGAGGTGGGCGAGGTGACCGGCCTGCCGGTCGAGGTGCAGGTGCAGGCGCCCGGCGGGCTGGCCCCGCTGTCGGCGACCTCGGCGGTGCTCGGCGGCGCCGCCGCCGTCCAGGCGTCGGCCGGCCCGGTGGCGCTGGTGTCCGCGCGGCCGTCGGCCGAGACCCTGCGCGCCGCGCTCGTCGGCGGCGGGGCCGAGTTCGACTGCCAGGCCGCGGCGATCGACCGGGCCGCCCGGGTGGTCGGCCCGATGCTGCCCGCCGGCCGGCTGCGCCAGGCCGCGGCCGCCGTCTTCGGGCCCGCGGTGGCGGTGCCGCCCGCGCTCGAGGCCGGGCTGGTGTCGCGCCTCGGCCGCCTCGGCCTGTCGCGCAGCCTGGTGGCCGTGGCCGGGGAGTCGGTGGCGGTGGCCCGCGAGATCGGCTCGGCCACCCTGGCCTACCCGCTGGGCGCCGCCATCCTGGCCCAGGCCGCGCGGCACGTGATCGAGGGGCGCCGCTGGGCCGGCATCGAGCCGGAGCTGGTGGACGTGGCCCTGGGCCGCGCCGGGCGCCTGCGCGGCCCGGTGGCCGACGAGGTGCTCGATGCGGCCCAGGAGGCCGACGCCGGCCCGCCGCCGGTGCGCGACCTCGCCACGGTCGCCGAGGAGGTCCCGCAGGGCCTGTCCGAGGAGGACCTCGTGCTGTGGGGCATGTTCGCCGAGGGCACCGAGCCGGTGGTCGCGCGACGGCGCTCCCTGGGCGCCGAGGCGGCCAACCGGCCCGGTCAGCCGACCATCGATCGCGAGCTCCTGGAGACGCTGGTCGATGTGGTCGAGGCGTCCGAGGAGGCCGAGGTCAGCGTGGAGGTCTCGGGCGCCCGGGTCACGGTGCGCCGGGCGGTCGCCGGCCCGGCCGAGCCGGGCGCGGCGGGCGGATCGGGAGGGGGCGGGGCGGCCGCCGAGGACGACGGCCTGACCACGGTCACCAGCCCGATGGTCGGCACCTTCTACCGCCGTCCGGCGCCGGATCAGCCGCCGTTCGTCGAGGAGGGCACCCGGGTCGATCCCGGCGACGTGCTCTGCCTGATGGAGGCGATGAAGCTCTTCAACGAGATCGTGGCCGAGGAGGGCGGCATCGTGCGTCAGATCCTGCTCGATGACGGCCAGGCGGCCGAGTTCGGCCAGGTGCTCTTCAAGCTCGAGCCGCTGTCATGAAGCTCCTGGTCGCCAACCGCGGCGAGATCGCGGTGAGGATCATCCGCTCGGCCCGCGAGCTCGGCATCCCGACCGTGGCCGTGTACTCGACGGCCGACGCCGACACCCTCGCCGTCGACCTGGCCGACGAGGCGGTGTGCATCGGGCCGCCGCCGGCGCGCGAGTCGTACCTGAACATCGCCAACGTGATCACGGCGGCGGAGATCACCGGGTGCGACGCCGTCCACCCGGGGTACGGGTTCCTGGCCGAGAACGCCGACTTCGCCCGCGCCTGCGCCGACGCGGGCATCACTTTCGTCGGCCCGTCGCCCGAGGTGATGGAGCGGATGGGCGACAAGATCGCGGCGAAGGCCGCGGCGATCGAGGCGGGCCTCCCGGTGCTGGGCGGCTCGGACGGCCCGGTCGGCGACGTCGCCCAGGCGCTGGTGGCGGCCGAGGACGCGGGCTTCCCGATCCTGCTCAAGGCCGCCGCCGGCGGCGGCGGCAAGGGCATGCGCCGGGTCGAGTCGGCGGCGGAGCTGCCGAGCGCCTTCGAGGTCGCCCAGCGCGAGGCCGAGGCGGCCTTCAGCGACGGCGACCTCTACGTCGAGCGGCTGCTCGAGGGGGCCCGGCACGTCGAGATCCAGGTGCTCGCCGACGGCCTCGGCGGCGTGCTGGTGTGCGGCGACCGCGAGTGCTCCATCCAACGGCGCCACCAGAAGCTGATCGAGGAGGCCCCCGCGCCGCACCTGCCGGCCGCGACGCGCACGGCCATGCACGAGGCCGCGCTGCGGGCCGTGCGCATGTGGAAGTACCGCAGCGCCGGCACGCTCGAGTTCCTGGTGGACGCCGAGGGCGACTTCTTCTTCCTCGAGCTCAACGCGCGCCTGCAGGTGGAGCACCCGGTCACCGAGCTCACCACCGGCCTCGACCTGGTCGCCGAGCAGCTGCTGGTCGCCGCGGGCGGCCTGCTGTCGCGCACCGGGGTGGCCGAGGCGAACGGCCACGCCATCGAGTGCCGCATCAACGCCGAGGATCCCTCGCGCGACTTCCGCCCGGGGGCGGGGCGGCTGTCCGACTTCCGCATCGCCCAGGGCCCCGGCATCCGCGTCGACAGCCACTGCGAGGCGGGCGAGAACATCCCGCCGCACTACGATAGCCTGCTCGGCAAGCTCTGCGTGTGGGCGCCGGACCGCCCCCGGGCGGTCGCCCGCCTGAGGAGGGCGCTCGACGAGACGTCGGTCAGCGGCATCCCCACCACCATCCCGCTGCTGCAGGACATCGCGATGGAGCCCGTCTTCGTGGAGGGCCGCTACACCACCTCCTACCTCGCCGAGCGCGGCGACCACCTGCCCACGCTCGGAGGGGAGCGCGTGGCGTGAGCGATCCCGCCCTTGGCCCCGAGGGCGGCCGGCGGGCGGCGCGGCGGCAGGCGGTCGTGCTGCTGTACCAGCACGACGTCACCGGGCTGCCCCTCGACCAGCTCGAGCGGAACCTCGCCCGCGAGGGGGAGGCGATCGACCCCTTCGCCCGCGCGCTCACCGAGGGGGTCGCGTCCGACACGGCCAGCCTCGACGCGCTCATCAGCGGGGCGGCCCAGGGCTGGACGGCCGAGCGGCTGGCGCCGCTCGAGCGCAACATCCTGCGGGTGGCGGTGCACGAGATCCTCGACTGGCCCGACATCCCGGCGCCGGTGTCGATCAACGAGGCCGTGGAGCTGGCCAAGCGCTACTGCCAGAGCGAGGCCGCCGGCCTCGTGAACGGGATCCTGGGCCGCATCGCGGCCGACGAGGCGGGGGTGCCGGGGTGAGCGCCGACCCGGAGGGCGCGGCCCTCGAGGCCGCCGCGGCGCGGCTCGACGAGATCGCGCGGCGCATCGGCGAGGGCGATCTGCCGGCCGAGGAGGTGCGCGCCCTGGGCGACGAGGCCCTGCGCCTGAGCGGCGAGATCACCGAGCGGCTCGGGCGGGTGCTGCGCGCGGCCGAGGCGGACTAGCCCGTGGCGCGGGCGGACGACCTCCTCGATCCGCGGGTGCAGGTGGTGGTGGTGCCGCCGAGCGACCCCGCGGCGGCCGGGCACGCCGAGCTGCAGGGGGTGGGCAGCGGCGAGGACACGACGGAGATGCCCGAGCTCGCCCGGCGTGCCTGGCTCACCCAGGACGAGCCGATCCGCGGCGCCGAGCTCGAGACCCTGGGCCTGACGATCGCGACCGGCCATCCGGAGCTCTCGCTCGTCAACGTGCCGACCGCCTTCATCGAGAACGGCGTCCGGCTGCTCAAGGAGCTGGGCACGTACGTGCTGGCCGGCGGGAGCCTGAACGACGGCGATTTCCTCCAGATGCGCCACGATCTGCCTCACCTCGTCGGCGCCATGTCGAGTCGGAACGACGATGGTCAGGAAATAATCAGGATCGTGCTATTGGCCTGACGGCATCGGTCGGGGTAGGTTCGCGCGGTGCACCGGCGCACCGGGATCCCCCTGCTGGCCCTGTTCCTCGCGGCGATGCTGTGCGCCGTGCCGCTGGCGTCGGCGAAGGTGCTGCGCTCGCCCGGCCTGAAGGGCGGCCAGGCCAAGGCGGTGGCGACCAAGCCGCCCACGGCGCCGGCCCCCTCCCAGCTGGCCGGCAACGGCACCGAGCCCGACGTGGTGGTCGACGAGGCGGGCACGTCCCACATCGTCTGGAACGAGCCGCACGACGACGGCACGCCTGACGTGACCGTGTACTGCCGGGTGCCGCGCGGCTCCACCGCGTGCGACGCGGTGTCGCGCCTGGTGCCGCCCGGCGCCGACCAGTACGCGGACGACTCGGAGGGCCCGCAGGTCGTCGCGGTGAACGACTCGGTGGTGGTGCTGTCGCACCGCTACCCGCAGCAGGTGCGCAAGCCGGTCGAGGACACATCCGAGGACGACAACACGCTGTACATGTGGACCTCGGACGACGGCGGGTCCACGTTCACCGGCCCCGGGATCGTGGGCAACGCGAACATCGGCGGCGACGTCGGCGTGTTCGGCCCCGCCGACGCGCCGGTCCTGGGCGTGATCACGGGCGTGGTGACCGGCGGGACGACCTTCACGGCGATCCGCGGCGGCAGGTACACGCCCTCCGGGGCGAAGGTGGCCGACGGCGACTTCGTCGACGGACGGGTCGCGGTGCTGAACGGGCAGCCGGTGATCTCGTACCAGGGCATCGACCTGCAGAGCTTCGTGCGGCGCTGGTCGGGCCAGGGCGACGTGTCCGACCCCGGCACGTGGAACGCGCCGGAGCCGGTGCCGGGGCGCGACATCCGGATCGCCGCCGCCGGCGGCAAGCTGTACGCGGCGACGGTGGAGGGGGTGAACCGCTCGCTCGTGCTGCGGGACCTGACCGGCGGCGGGGCGCCGGTGACCCTGGCGCGCGAGGGGACCAGCAGCGTGCTGTCCCTGATCGGCGAGCCGGACGGCGGTGCGGTGGCCGTGTGGCGGGGCGCGCTCCAGGGGCTCCCCGAGGGGATCTGGCGCGCCACCGTCGACTCCGACGGGCGGCTGGTGTCGCAGCCAAACCTGGTGAGCGCGACGGGCGGCCTGTGGCTCGCGGCGGACGCGACCTTCGACGGCGGCGGCGTGGCGGTCGTGGACGGCGGCGACGGCAGGATCCTGCTGTCGGCGTTCGGGAACTCGGGCCCGACGGGGCAGGTGGGGCTCGGGGGGAAGGCCGGGCCGCCGCTGCCGCCCGACGTCGCCGTCTCCTGCAACCAGGTGAAGATCGGCGCGGCGGCGGTGCGGATCCCGGATACGGACACCTGCTTCCTGCCCGGCAAGACGGGCGGGGCGCGGGTGAGCGAGGGCCCGATCCGGCTGAACGGGCTGGACATCATCCCGTCGGCCGGGGTCCAGATCCAGGTGGATCCGCGGGCGAAGACGCTGCGCAGCACGGGCACCGTGAGCGTGGTGCTGCGCGCTCCCGGCATCCCGGACATCACGCTGTTCACCGGGGTGCTGAACGTGAGCCTGTCCGGCAAGAGGGTGGGCTCGGACCTGCTGCCGGACATCTCGGAGTCGCTCGCGAAGCCGAAGCTGCTGGGCTTCCCGATCCGCGGCGGCATCGTGCCGAAGATCGCGGCGAACGGCGCCGTGACGATCGCGATCGACCTGGAGTTCCCGGTCGGGCTGGGCAGCGTGCGGGGGAACGCGGTGATCCGGGCGAACAACGAGCGGGGCCTGGTCGTCGATTCGCTGTTGATCAAGGCGGACAACATCCCCCTGGGCCCGGCGACGCTGCGGCGGCTGCAGGTCGAGTACAAGGCGCAGGGCGGCACGTCGGTGGGGGACTGCCTGAGGCCGCCGGGCTCGGGGGCGTCGGCGGCGCCGGACGAGTGGGCGGGCGTGTTCGAGCTCCAGCTGCCGCCGCCGCAGAACGGCCCCGGCCTGTGCGGCTCGATCCGGTTCGGCGCGGGGCAGTTCCGCGCCGCCACCTTCCGGCTCGATCTGCCGCCGCCGGGCATCCCGGTGTTCCCGGGCGTCGCGATCACATCGCTCAGCGGCGGGCTGTCGCTGGACCCCCGGGAGGTCACCGCGGGGGTGCGAGTGGTCGCGCTCGGCACCGGAGGATCGGGCGCCGTGACGTTGGACGGCAGCCTGACCGCCCGTCTCACCACGCCCGTGGTGCTGCGGGGAGGAGCGGTCGTGTCGGTGGCGGGCTTCCGGGTCGGGAACGGCGACTTCACCATCAGCACCGACGGATACGTCCGCCTGAGGGTGCAGACCGGCTTCGACCTCGACGTCCTCCGGGCGAACGTCGCCATCGAGGGCTTCGTCGACGCCCCGCGCCGCGAGTTCTCGGTGTCCGGCAAGGGCGACGTGTGCGCGGTGGAGGTGTGCGTGAGCGGAGAGGTGGTCGTGTCCACGAAGGGGCTCGCCGTGTGCGGACCCGAGATCAGCCTGCCGCCGCCCCTTCCGGATCCGCCCGCCGGCGGTGGGCTCCGCTGGGGCGAGACGCTGCCCGAGCTCTGGTTCGGTGAGTGTCAGATGTCGGACTACACGGTCACCGACACGCGCACCCAGGCCCGGGAGCAGCAGCTCACCGAGGGCGGGTACACGGTCGTCGGCAGTCCCCGCTTCGCGACCATCAAGGTCACCGGAACCTCGCGCGTTCCCGACGTCGATCTCGTCGCCCCCGACGGAACGGTGGTCACGCCGGCCAACGCCTACCCGCAGGAGGCGGCGAGGGCGCTGTACCTGCTCGTGCCGAACCCGGCCGCCGGTCGCTGGACGGTGCGGATGCGGGCCGGCAGCGACACGATCGCCGAGGTGGCGGGCTCGCACTCGGTGACGGGGGCGACGGCGCGGGGCGTGCGCGTGACGGGCAAGGGCCGCGCGCCCCGGACCCTGCGCTACTCGGCGACGATCGGCCCGGACCAGGGGATCGTGCTCGTCGAGCGGGGCCCGGCCGGCACCCGCGTGATCGGCCGCGCGCGCAAGGGCTCCCACACCCTGCGCTTCACGCCGGCGCCCGGGCCCGGTGGCCGGCGCGAGATCGTCGCCCTGGCCGAGCAGGGCGACTGGGTGCGGTCCGAGACCGTGGTCGGCTCCTACGTGGCGCCGCCGCCGGCACGGCCGGGGCGCGCCGCCGGCCTGCGGATCCGGCGGGCGGGGCGCAACCTGTCGGTGACCTGGAAACCGGGCGCGAACGCCGCCCGTCAGCGCGTCGTGGCCACCCTGCCGGGCGGCCGGCTCGAATCGATGCTGCTCGGCGCGCGCGCCCGGCGGGTCACGATCCGCAACGTCGCGCGCTCCACGCGGGCGACCGTCACGGTGACGACCATCGCCACCGACGGCCGCGCCTCACGCGCCGCCCGGGCGTCGATCAAGGCCGCCCGCGGCTGACCCCGGGGGGGCGGGACGACGCCGAGCGGCGGGGCCGAGCGCTCGAACGGCTGATCGGCCCTCGACGCCACGAGCCGTCGGCCGCTTCCTCCGTCGCCGATGCCACGGCGGTCGCGCTGCCCTTTTGGTCAATTGGCCGCGTACTCCGTGGCCAATTGACCGAACCGACCACGGCGCCCTTCCGACACGAAGACGGCACGGACAGGTGTCGAGGCGTGATGCCCCACGCGCGATCCTCACGCCATGGCGAGGAGCTTCTACAAGGGTGAGCGGCTCGGTTCGCGTCCGGCCTGCGCGATCTGCGTCGGAGCCGGGGAGGGCGAGCGGGCCCAGCTGCACCTCGGACACGGCGTCTCGGTGTGGCTGTGCGCCTCCCATCGCTCGAACGCGTTCGTCATGGGGAGAGCGGGGCGCGACGTCGTCGCGAGCCTCGCCGCCGTGTGGCGCGCGGCGGGGTGCCTCACCCGCCGCCGTCAGCTCGCCCTCGACGGGCTGCGCGCCGCGATCCTCGATGCCGGCCGCCCCGTCGACCGGCCGCGACCCGGCTCGTACGCCTGGCCGGCGCTCCGGGCCGAGGCGGAGCGGCGCTTCGCCGGCGGGGAGCCGCCGCGCGGGGTGATCGACGACCTCCGGTCCGCCGTGCGGGGCGGTGCGGCGACGGCGCCGAGCGCGCGCACGATGCGCCGGTGGTTCCTGCAGGGACGCTGGCGCGGCGCGGGCGGATCGGGGGCCGCGCCGGCCGGCGGGCCCGGCCCGCGCGGCTCAGCGGACCGGATCGGCGGCGGCGAACGCGGGGCGGGCGAGCAGCCGCTCGCGCAATCCGGCGAGCCGCGGGTGGGCGTCGAGCGACAGGCCGCTCAGGGTGGTGCGGAACAGGACGGGGGCGACCGCGCAGTCGGCGATCGTGAAGCGGCCGAGCACCGCTCCGGCGGGGTCCACGAGGGCGTCGGCCAGCGCCAGCTGCGGCGCGATCTCCCCGGCGATCCGCGCCGCCTCGGCGTGATCCGGCTCGGCGGCGCCGAAGCCGACGCCCGGGACGTAGCCGAACGCCGCCCGCTCGTGGCGGAAGAAGGCGGCGCGCAGACCGGTCGCCCACCGGTCGAGGAACTCCTCCACACGCGCCCGCTCCCGCGCCGCCGCCGGGTACAGGTCGTCCCGCCCCTCGCGGTCGGCGAGATACCTCAGGATCGCGTGCGACTCGGCCAGGACGAAGCCGTCGTCGTCGAGCGCGGGGATCCCGCCGAGCGGGTTCAGCGCCAGGTACGAATCCGGGCGGGGCCGGGCCAGCGACACCGTCTCGCGCCGGTGGGGGAGGCCCAGCTCGGCGAGCAGGAACCGCACCTTCAGGGCGTTCGACGACAGCGGGTTGTCGTAGAGGAGCAGTCCCATGATCGGGGTCGATCGTACCCCGGGCGTCTCACCATGCGAGTGACAGTGTCAGGGACGGTCACTACACTCGTCGGATGCCCGTGCCCGACTCGCGCTTCCCCCTGCTCGAAGGCCTCCGAGCCCCCACCGACCTCCACTCGATGAGCCCCGAGGAGCTCGAGGCGCTCGCCGCCGAGATGCGCGAGGCGATCATCGACACCGTCTCCCGGACCGGCGGCCACCTCGGCGCCAGCCTCGGCGCGGTCGAGATCACCGTCGCCCTCCACGCCGAGCTCTCGTCGCCGCGCGACTGCATCGTGTGGGACGTCGGCCACCAGGCGTACGGCCACAAGCTGCTCACGGGACGCCTCGAGGGCTTCCCGACGCTGCGCCAGCACGGCGGCATCAGCGGCTTCCTCCGCCGCGAGGAGAGCGAGCACGACGTCATGGGCGCCGGCCACGCCAGCACCTCCATCAGCTACGCCACCGGGCTGGCCGAGGCGAACCGCCACGGCCGCCGCGACGATCACGTCGTCGCGGTGATCGGCGACGGCGCCCTCACCGGGGGCATGGCGTACGAGGGCCTCAACCAGGCGGGCGCGCTCGGATCGCCGATCACCGTGATCCTGAACGACAACGGCATGAGCATCTCCGAGAACGTCGGGGCGCTGTCGAAGCTCTTCCAGCGCGTCCGCGTCGACCCCACCCTCACCCGGGTGCGGGAGGAGATCGAGCGCGGCCTCGCCCGCCTGCCCGGCGCGGCCGAGATCGGCGGCAAGTTCCGCGACGCCACCAAGTCGCTCTGGTTCGTCCCCGGCGCCCTCTTCGAGGCCCTCGGCTTCGCCTACATCGGCCCGATCGACGGTCACGACATCGAGGAGGTGCGCAAGGCGCTGCGCACCACGCTCGCGAAGGACCGCCCCGTCGTCATCCACGTGAAGACGGTGAAGGGCCGCGGCTACGCCCCGGCCGAGGCCGACGGCGAGCACATGCACGGCGCCACGCCCTTCGTGGTGGAGAGCGGGCAGGCCGCCAAGAAGTCGTCCGGTCCGCCCGCCTACACCGAGGTGTTCGGCAAGGCCCTCGTGGCGGAGGCCGAGCGCGACCCGCGGATCGTGGGCATCACCGCCGCGATGCTGAAGGGCACCGGGATGCAGCACATGATGAAGGCCTTCCCGGAGCGCACCTACGACGTCGGCATCGCCGAGCAGCACGCCGTGGTCTTCGCCTGCGGCCTCGCCATCGCCGGCTACCGGCCGGTCTGCGCGATCTACTCCACCTTCCTGCAGCGGGCGTTCGACCCGATCGTCCACGACGTCGCCATCCAGAACCTGCCGGTCGTGTTCGCGATCGACCGCGGAGGCCTGGTCGGCGACGACGGCCCCACCCACCACGGCGTCTTCGACCTCGCCTACCTGCGCTCCATCCCCGGTCTCACGGTGATGGCGCCCATGGACGAGGCGGAGCTGGCCGACATGCTCCACACGGCGCTCCGCATCGACGGCCCCGTCGCCATCCGCTACCCGCGCGGCGCCGGGCCGGGCGTCACGCCGCGCGAGAAGCCCACGCCGCTGGAGGTGGGCACGGCGCAGGTGCTGGAGTCCGGCGAGGGGATCGCCCTGGTCGGCTACGGCCACGGCGCCGTGCTCGCCCGCGAGACCGCCGACCTGGTGGCCGAGGCCACCGGCTCCCGGCCGACCGTCGTGAACGCGCGGTTCTGCAAGCCGATCGACGCGAAGCTGATCCGCCAGCTCGCCGACCGCCACGACCTGCTGGTCACGATGGAGGACCACGTCGAGCAGGCCGGCTTCGGCAGCGCCGTGCTGGAGGTGCTCGACGACGCGCCCGCCCGCGTGCTGCGCCTCGGCATACCCGACCGCTTCGTGCACCACGGCAAGCGCGAGCTGCTGCTCGAGGACGTGGGCCTCACGCCCTCGCAGGCGGCGGCCCGCATCGTGCGGGCGCTGCGCGGGCCCGCGCGCAACATCCTGGCCGCCGAGGGCTGAGCCCGCCGGCGGGGCGCGTGGAACCGCGCTGCCGCCGGGGCGCGCGGCTATCATCGCCGGACCGTGGCCGCCCGCTCCCGACTCGACGTGGCGCTCGTAGAGCGCGGCCTCTTCCCGACCCGCTCGCGGGCCCAGGCGGCCGTGATGGCGGGCCGGGTCAGCGTCGACGGCCGCCGCATCGACAAGCCCGGCGCGCCGGTGGGCACGGACGCCGCGCTCGACGTGCGCGAGAGCGTGGAGTACGTGTCGCGCGGGGGCGTCAAGCTGGCCAACGCCCTCGACGCGCTCGGCGTCGACGTGACCGGCGCGAGCGCCCTCGACCTCGGCGCGTCGACCGGCGGGTTCACCGACTGCCTGCTGCGCCGCGGCGCCGCGCGGGTGATCGCCCTCGACGTGGGCTACGGCCAGCTCGACTGGGGCCTGCGCCGGGACCCGCGGGTCCACGTGATGGAGCGGACCAACGCGCGCCACCTGGCGCCGGACGACCTGCCGTACGCGCCGGACCTCGTGACGTGTGACCTGTCCTTCATCTCCATCGGCACGGTATGGGGCGCGGTGGTGCCCTGTCTCGCGCGCGGCTGGCGTGCCATGGTCATGGTGAAACCGCAGTTCGAGGTGGGGCGGGACAGGATCGGGGCGGGCGGCGTGGTGCGCGACCCGGCGGCGAGGGAGGATGCGGTGCGCGGCGTGATCTCGGTGATCGAGCGGCACGGGGGGCGGGTGGAGGGCACGGCCGACTCCGGGCTGCCGGGACCCAAGGGAAACCGCGAGGTGTTCGTCCGCGCCGTCGACGCGGAGGGGGTCGCATGAGCTCGGGGAGCCCCCTCGGCAGCGCCGTGCCGATCTCGATCGTGCCCGCCCAGGCGACCGTGAGGCGCGTGCTGCTGCTCACCCACCGCGAGCCGGAGGTGACCGCGTCGACCCTGCCCACGGTGCTCCAGATCCTGGAGGACGCGGGCGTCGAGGTGATGGTCCCGGCCGGAGAGGTCGTGAAGCACCGCATCCTGGCGCCCTACTCGTCCGGCGACGGCATGAGCCTGAAGGCCGGCGGCGAGGACCTCATCCTGGTGCTCGGCGGCGACGGCAGCATCCTGCGGGCCCTCGCGCGCGAGGCCGGCTCGGGCGCCCCCGTGATCGGGGTGAACTACGGCCGGGTGGGCTTCCTCGCCTCCATCGAGCGGGCCACGCTGGAGCGGGACCTGAGGCGGGCCATCGCCGGCGACTACGTCGTGCTCGGCCTGCCCTCCCTCAAGGCCGAATGGAGCGACGGCGAGGTGCATGCGGTCAACGACCTCGCGCTCTTCCGGGGCGGCGAGGCCCGCATCGCCGACCTGACCTACGCGGTCGACGGCGAGGTGGTCGCCACCGTGCGCTGCGACGGCATCGTCCTCAGCACCCCGGTGGGCTCGACCGCCTACAACCTCGCCGCCGGCGGGCCCACCGTGTCGTGGCGGGTCCGCTGCTTCGTGCTGTCGTTCATCGCCCTCCACCACCTCGACAGCCGGCCGCTCGTCATCGGCGCGGAGGAGTCGCTCACCATCACCAACAGCGCCCTCGTGGGCGACTGCGACGTCCACGCCGACGGCCAGCCGATCGGCACCCTGCGCCCCGGCCGCTCCATCACGGTGGGCCTGGGAGGGGCGGAGGTCCACCTGGGCACGTTCCCCGAGGCGTCCTTCTTCCGGCGCTACCGGGAGAAGTTCGGCCGGCCGTGATCCGCTCGCTCGAGGTCCGCGACCTGGTCGTCATCGAGCGGGCCGAGATGGCGCCGCCGCCGGGCCTCGCCGCGATCACGGGCGAGACCGGGGCGGGGAAGACGGTGCTGGCGCAGGCCCTGTCGCTGCTCGCCGGCGCGCCGGCCGACCCGACGGCCGTGCGGCCCGGCGCGCGCCACGCCCTGGTGCAGGCGACCATCGCCGTGCCGGCCGGGTTCTGGGACGGCCTGGAGGAGGACGACCCGGCGGCCGGCCTGCGCGAGCTGGCCGAGGACGAGTCGGAGATCGTCGTCGCGCGGCGGGTGCCGGCGCAGGGGCGGGCGCGGGCGCTGATCGACGGCCAGGCCGCCCCCCGCGAGGCGGTGGCGGCCCTGACGCGGGCGCTGGTGCGCTTCTCGGCCCAGCACGAGCACCGCCGGCTGGTGAGCCCGGCCAGCCAGATGGCCGTGCTCGACGCCTTCGCCGGGCCCGACGCGGTGGCGTCGGCCGAGCGCGTGGCGGCCCTGCGCCGGCGGCTGCGCGGGCTCGACAGGGCGCTCGCCGCCGCCCGGGCGCGCCGCGACGCCGCCGAGCGCGAGCGGGCCGACCTCGAGGAGCTGGTCGCCGCGGTCGATGCGGTGCGGCCCGACCCGGCCGAGGAGGAGAGCCTCCGCGCCGAGCGCGAGCGCCTGCGCCATGCGGAGAGCCTCGCCGCCGGCGTCGCCGCGGCCGCCGAGGCGCTGTCGCCGGAGGCCGGGGAGGGCGGCGCGATGGGCGCCGTCGGGGCGGCCGGCTCGGCTCTGGATCCGCTGGTCGCGATCGACGGGGCCCTCGCCGAGCCGCGCGCCGCCCTGACCGGGGCGGCCGAGCTGGTGCAGGAGGCCGCCCTCGCCCTGCGCGGCTACCTGGCCGACCTCGACGCCCAGCCGGGGCGTCTGGAGCAGGTGGAGGAGCGCCTCGACGCCTACCACCGGCTCGACCGGCGCTACGGGCCGGGCATCGCGACGGCCGTCGCCCGGGCCGATGCCGCCCGCGACGCCCTCCACGAGCTCGACGAGGGCACCGGCGAGGTGCTCGCGCTCGCCGACGAGCGCGCCGCGGCGCTGGAGGAGGCGGTCGCCCTGGCCGGCGAGCTGCGGGCCACCCGGCTGGCCGCGGCACCCGCCCTGGCCGCCGCGGTCACGGCGGAGCTGGCCGACCTCGCGATGCCGAACGCGGAGCTCCGGATCGAGGTGCTGGAGGGCGACGGCGAGCCGCCGGCCGACTCGTGCGTGATCTGGCTGCGCGCCAACCCCGGCCTGCCCGAGGCGCCCCTGGCCGCCACCGCGTCGGGGGGCGAGCTGTCGCGGGTACTGCTGGCCCTCCACGGCGCGGCGTCCTCGGGCGACGAGGCCACCTGGGTGCTCGACGAGGTCGACGCCGGCATCGGCGGCGTCACCGCGGCGGCGGTGGGCGCCCGCCTGCGCGCCTTCGCCGAGGGCCGCCAGGTGATCGTCATCACCCACCTGCCGCAGGTCGCGGCGATGGCCGACGCCCACTACCGCCTGGTGAAGGGCGAGGACGCCGACGGCCGCGCCAGCACCCGCATCGAGCCGGTCGAGGGCGACGAGCTGGTCGCCGAGCTGTGCCGCATGCTCGGCGCGGCGCCCTCCGACGCCGGGGCGCGGCGCCACGCCGAGGAGCTGCTGGCCCGCCGCGGCTGAGGAGGCCCCGCCGGCGGCGGGGGCGCCGGGCGCGGGGACGTGTCCCGCCGAGGGGCCCGCTATCCTGGACGCGTCGGGTCGGGCGAGCGGGAGGTCTCTTGTGGAGACGCCGGTGAAGTACGTCTTCGTGACCGGGGGTGTCGTCTCCGGGCTCGGCAAGGGGATCTCTGCCGCCTCCCTCGGGACCCTCCTCAAGGCGCGGGGCCTGCGGATCTCCCTGCAGAAGTGCGATCCGTACCTCAACGTCGACCCCGGCACGATGAGCCCGTTCCAGCACGGCGAGGTGTACGTCACCGAGGACGGCGCCGAGACCGACCTCGACCTCGGCCACTACGAGCGCTTCGTCGACGAGAACCTGTCGCGGATCTCCAACGTGACGACGGGCGCGGTGTACGACGCGGTGATCAAGAAGGAGCGCCGCGGCGACTTCCTCGGGGCGACGATCCAGGTCATCCCGCACGTCACCGACGAGATCAAGGCGCGCATCAGGCAGGCCGCCGCGGCCAGCGGCGCCCAGGTCGTGATCGTCGAGATCGGCGGCACGGTCGGCGACATCGAGTCGCTGCCGTTCCTCGAGGCGATCCGCCAGTTCCGCAACGACGTCGGCCGCGAGCACGTCTGCTTCGTCCACGTCACCCTGGTGCCGTACCTCGAGGCGTCGGGCGAGCTCAAGAGCAAGACCACCCAGCACTCGGTCAACGAGCTGCGGCGCATCGGCATCGAGCCGGACGTGCTGGTGCTGCGCTCCGACCGGCCGCTGACCAGCGACATCCGCCAGAAGATCGCGCTGTACGGCGGCATCCCGTCGTCGGCGGTCATCTCGGCGGTCGACGCGGGCGACATCTACGAGGTGCCGCTCAACCTCGAGAACGAGGGCTTCGCCCGGGTCGTGTGCCAGCGGCTGGGCCTGCCCACGCCGATGCCGGACCTGTCCGAGTGGCGTCAGCTGGTCGGTCGCATCCACGCCTGCGACGGCACGGTGCGCATCGCCCTGGTCGGCAAGTACGTCCAGCTGCACGACGCCTACCTGTCCGTGGCCGAGGCCCTCAAGCACGCCGGCATCTACCATGGCGTCGAGGTCCAGATCGACTGGGTCGACGCCGAGGCGGACGACCTCCCCGCGCACCTCGCGGCCGCCGACGGCATCCTGGTGCCGGGCGGCTTCGGCGGTCGCGGCATCGAGGGGAAGATCGAGGCCGCCCGCCACGCCCGCGAGAGCGGCACGCCCTACCTCGGGATCTGCCTGGGCATGCAGGTCGCGGTCATCGAGTTCGCCCGGCACGTGGTGGGCCTGGAGGGCGCGAACTCGAGCGAGTTCGACCCCGAGACCCCGCACGCGGTGGTCGACCTGCTGCCCGAGCAGCGGGCCATCGAGGACCGCGGCGGCACGATGCGGCTGGGGGCCGACCCGGTCCACCTGGGCGAGGGCACCCGCACGAGGGCGGCCTACGACGAGCAGCCCGTCGTCTACGAGCGCCACCGTCATCGCTACGAGGTCAACCCGGCCCTGCACGAGCAGCTGGAGGCCGCGGGCCTCGTCATCAGCGGCCGCTCCCCGAACGGACGCCTCGTCGAGGTCATCGAGCTGCCCGGTCACCCCTGGTTCTGCGCCTCGCAGTTCCACCCCGAGTTCAAGAGCCGGCCCACCCGGCCCCAGCCGCTGTTCCGCGAGTTCGTCGGCGCCGCGACCGCCCGGGCGGCGACCGCGGAGGACGCGCCCGGGCGCGCCTCGGCCGAGCGCGTCGGAGGGTGAGCGCGGAGGATCTCGCCGGGCTGCCCGCGGTGGCCCGGCTGATGGTGCGCCTGTGCGAGATCCCGTCGCCCTCGCGCCAGGAGGGCCCCGTCGCCGAGGCGGTGCGCGCCGAGCTGAGGGACCTGGGCGCCGAGGTGATCGAGGACGACGCCGCGGCGGCGCTCGGGGCGGGCTGCGGCAACATCGTGGCGCGCTTCCCGGCCACGGCCGAGGGCGGCGTCCCGATCATGTTCGGCGCCCACCTCGACACCGTGCCGGTGACCGGGCCGATCGAGGTCGAGCTGGTCGACGGCGAGCTCACCAACCGCCACGACGCGATCCTGGGCGGCGACAACAAGGCCGCCGTCGCGGTGCTGCTGCAGGCGATGCGGCGCGTGCGCGACGAGGGGCGCCCCCACGGCGGGGTCGAGCTGCTCTTCACCCCCTGCGAGGAGATCGGCCTGCGCGGCGCCGCGGCCTTCGACCCCGGCGCGCTGCGCGCGCGGTTCGGCTTCGTCTACGACCACAGCGGGCCGATCGGCTCGGTGGTGGCCGCCGCCCCGTCGCTGCACCGGCTGTGGGCCGAGTTCGTGGGACGGGCGGCCCACGCCGGCATCGCCCCGGAGGCGGGTCGCAGCGCGCTGCTGGCGGCGTCGAAGGCGGTGGCGCGGATGCCGCAGGGCCGTATCGACTCCGAGACGACCGTGAACGTCGGCACCATCGAGGGCGGCACCGCCACGAACGTCATCGCGGAGCGATGCCGCATCACGGCGGAGGCCCGCAGCCGGGACGAGCGCACGCTGTCGGTGCAGCTCACCGCGATGCTGGACGCCCTGGCCTGGGCCGCGGCCGAGTGCGAGGTCGACCTGGAGACCCGCGCGGAGCGCGAGTTCACCGCCTACCGGCTCGGCGAGGGCGATCCCCAGGTGCGGATGGCCCTGGACGTCCTGGAGGGCCTCGGGCACCCGGCCCGGCTGGTCGCCAGCGGCGGCGGCTCGGACGTGAACGCGCTGATCGCGAACGGCTTCCCGGCCGTCAACCTGTGCAACGCGATGGTCGACATCCACACCCCGGACGAGCGCATCGCCGTGCGGAGCCTCGAGCAGATGCTGGACATCACGCTCGGCCTGATCGACGCGGCGGCCACGGCGGAGTGAGCCGCAGCGAGGGGTCGCTCGGGCCGCCGATCGACAGCCGCCCCATCCACGAGGGCCTCATCGTCAACCTGCGCCGGTCGGACTACCGGCGCCCCGACGGGACCGTCGTGCGGCGCGAGGTGATGGACCACCCCGGCGCGGTGGTGATCGTCCCGGTCGAGGACGGGCAGGTGCTGCTGGTGCGTCAGCCGCGCGAGGCGGTGGAGCAGGTGACGCTGGAGCTGCCCGCCGGCAAGCTCGACCATCCGGGCGAGGACGCGCTGGACGCGGCGCGGCGCGAGCTGGCCGAGGAGGTCGGCCGGGCGGCGGCGAGGTGGGAGTACTGGGACGGCTTCTTCACCGCGCCGGCGATCCTCACCGAGTTCATCCACTGCTACCTCGCGACCGACCTGTCGCCGGCCCACGCCGAGCCGGACGAGGACGAGGCGATCGAGGTGGTGCGCTGGCCGCTCGCCGACCTGGACGCCCTGATCGACCGGGTGCGCGACGCGAAGACCCTCATCGGGCTGCTGCGCCTGGAGCGCCGGATCAGGTCGGGCCCGGCGCTCGGCTGACGACGAGGTTCCCGCGGCGGCACGGCCCGCCGCGCCGTCCGGCTCCCCGGCTAACGTCCCGCCCCCGTGTCCTCCGCCTCCGGATACCCCCGCCGGCAGACGGCCCCGCCGACCCTGCCGCACATCGAGGCGCAGAAGGCGGCGCGCGACGTGCGGGCCCCGCGCGATCCGCCGGCGACCGGGCCGTCGGAACGGAGGGTCTACCGGCTCGACCGGCGGCCGCCGGCGGCGGGCGGGGTGTCGCAGCAGCTGCGCGACATGCTCGACGGGGAGCAGCTGGCCGCCGTGGAGGGCGCGGGCGGGCGCACGCTGATCCTCGCGTCCGCCGGATCGGGCAAGACCCGCACCATCGTCGCGCTGCTCGCCCACCTGGTCGAGAGGGGAACGCCGCCCGAGGCGGTGATGCTGGTCACGTTCACCCGCCGGGCGGCGGGGGAGATGATCGACCGCGCCTCGCGGATGGGCGGCGCCGACCTCTCGGCCGTGACGGCGGGCACCTTCCACGCGGTCTGCGCCCGCCTGCTCCGCCGCTACGGCCCGCTGGTCGGCGTGCCCGCCTCCTTCACGATCCTCGACGCGGAGGATCAGGCGGAGGTGGTCGCGATCGCCCGCGACGCGCTGCTCGACGGACTCGATCCCCGCCCGTCGCTGCCGAAGCCGGCCGCGATCGCGGGCTGGGCGGCCCTCGCCGGCGAGAGCGGCCGCGACTTCGCGGCGGTGGTCCTCGACCGCAACCCGCGCCTGGGCGACCGCATCGAGCTGCTCTCGGCGATCGCCGAGGGCTACGCGGAGCGCAAGCGCGCGATGGCGGCCCTCGACTACGGCGACCTGCTCGTCATGGCCCTGCGGCTGGTGGAGGAGCACGAGCGGGTGCGCCGCCGCCTGGGCGAGAGGTACCGCTGGATCCTGGTGGACGAGCTGCACGACGTGAATCCGGTGCAGGCGCGCCTGGTCGAGGCGATCGCCCGGGAGGGCGGCAACCTGGTCGCCGTCGCCGACCCCGATCAGGCGATCTACTCGTGGCGCGGCGCCGACCCCGAGGTGGTCGAGCGCTTCGCCGCGGCGCCGGCGACGCGGATCTTCCCCCTGCAGACGAACTACCGCTCCACCCCCGAGGTGGTCGCCTTCGCCCAGGAGACCCTCCCCGCCGGCAACCCCTACGGGAAGCGCCTGCGCGCGCGCCGCCCCGCCTCCGGCGCGCGTCCGGTGGTGGCGCACCTGGCCTCGGTGCAGGACGAGGCGAGCTTCGTGGTGCAGCGCATCGCCGACCTCATCACCGCCGGCCGCGCCCCGGGCGAGATCGCGGTCCTCTACCGGGCGCACCACCACTCCATCGACCTGCAGCTCGCGCTCGCGCAGTCCGGCGTCGAGTTCGAGCTCTACTCGGGAGCCCGCTTCGTGGAGAGCGCGCACGTCAAGGACGTGCTCGCCTTCTGCCGCCTGCGCCACAACCCGCGCGACGAGCTGGCCTGGCATCGCGCCCTGCGGCTGTTCGAGCGCGTCGGCCATCGGACCGCGGCCCGCACCTGGGCGCGCATCGCCGCGGCGCCCGACCCGCTCGCCGCCGCCGCGGCCCTGCGGCCGCGCGGCGCGGCCGCCGCCGGCCTGGCCCGCTTCGCGCGGACCGTGTCCGGGATCGCCGCCCTCGACCGCCCCGACGAGATCATCCTCGCGGTGGCCCGCGCCGACTGGTACCGCGACCGCCTGCAGCGCGCGTACCCCAACTGGCGCGACCGCGAGGGCGACCTCGCCCGCCTCGCCGAGCTGGCCGCCCGGGCCCCGAGCCTCGACCGCTTCCTGGCCGACGTGCAGCTGGCCGAGCGCATCGAGGCCGACGAGGACCTCTCCGGCCCGGCCCGCCGGGTGGCGCTGTCGAGCATCCACCAGGCGAAGGGCCTGGAGTGGCCGGTCGTCTTCCTGCTGCAGGTCGAGGCGGGCTCGTTCCCGTCCGGGTGGGCGGTGAGCGAGGGCAACCTGGCCGAGGAGGAGCGCCTCTTCTACGTCGCGGGCACCCGGGCCGCCGACGAGCTCTACCTGTGCCGGCCGATCGCGGCGCGGCGGTCGTGGGACACCGGCGCCGGCGCCATCGCCGTCAACGCCGGCCAGGGATTCCTCGACCGCGACCTCGGCGACCTGGTCGAGGAGTGGTCGGTGCGGTGATCGCCTCCCGCCGCGACGGACGGCTGGTGCTGGTGCGCCAGGTCGACCATCAGGACCAGTGCGGGCTGATGGCCGATGTGTGGGGCAACGAGGAGTTCGCCCGGCCGCAGCCGTACGCGCCCCTGGCTCTCGCCGCCCGGCGCCACGACGAGGGCTGGCGGCGCTGGGAGGAGCACCCGCGCATCGACGCCGACGGCGCTCCCCGCGGCTTCACCGCGATGGACCTCGACGAGCACGTCGCCCTGTACCGCCGCGGCATCGAGGCGGCCGTGGCCGCCGACGCCCGCGCGGGTCTGCTCGTGAGCCTGCACGGCCAGGGCCTCTACGAGCGCAGGCGGGGCCTCGACCCCGGCCCGGTCACCCCGCGCGACGAGCGGCCGCCCGTGCTGCGCGAGTACCTCGACGACCAGGACGCCGTGCAACGGGCGGCGCGCGCCTCGATCGGGGCCGATCCCGCCCTGCCGCGGTGGGAGTGGGCGGCCTACCGGCTGCTGCAGGCGTGGGACGTGCTGAGCCTCTACCTCACCTGGACGCCGCTGGTGGAGGGACGCACCATGACGCTGCCGCGGGTGCCGCGCGCGATCGGCGACGCGGAGGGCGTCGACCTCGTGCTCGCGCCGGGCGCGGGGCCGGGCCGGGCCACCTGCGCGCCCTGGCCCTTCGCCGCGCCCTCGGTCGACCTGCCGGTGAGGGCCCGCGCGATCGAGGACCGCCGCTACCTGTCCGACGACGACCTGCGGAGCGCCCTGGCGGCGGCTCCCTGGACGGAGCTGGGCGCCGTCCTGAGCGCCGGCTCCTGACCGGGGCGACGCCCGGACGCCGTCGTGGAGCACGGCGCCCGGACGGGAGCCCGGGGTCAGTCCTCGTACTTGAACGAGATCGACAGGCGGCTGCGGTACTGGGACACCTTGCCGTCCTCGATGGTCACGTCCTGCTCGATGACCTCGGCGACGCGCAGGTCGCGGAGGGTCTTGCTCGCCCTCTGGACGGCGTTCGCCGTCGCGTCCTCCCAGGAGTCGGTGCTGGTGCCGACGATCTCGATGACCTTGTAGACGCTGTTCGCCATGGCGGTTTGCCCTCGCATGCGTGGGTGAACATGACGAGCCGGGTTCAGCTCGTGCCTATCCTCACAAGCAAGGGGGTCGGGTGGCAAGACCCCGGGATCAGATCGCGATGGTTCCCTCGGAACGCAGCCGCCACAGCGTGAGCTCGATGCGGGCGCGCAGGTTCGCGTCGGCGGGGACCGCGAGCAGGCCGGCCGCCGGGGTGCCCAGCATCACGGCCGTTCCGGCCTCGGCGCGCAGGGCGGCGTACCCGCAGCACAGCGCGTCGAGCCGGGCGGCGTCGTCGGCGACGGCCGCGGCGTCGGCGGGGTCGGGCGCCCAGCCGCCCAGGTCGAGCACCCCGGCCAGCAGGTCCCAGGCGGGCAGGAGCCCCGATGCCCGTCCGCGCCCCGCGCCGCGGGGGCGATAGGCCGGCGCGCGGACGGCCGGCCAGGCCGCGCGGTAGTCGGCCAGGTCGAGGGGCGGCGCATCGGGCGGGTGGGCGCGTTCCCAGGCGATCTGGCGCAGCACCTGATCCGGCAGGGCCTCGGCCACGGCGCGCCCGGCGGCGAGCGCCGCGGCCAGGTCGACGCCGCGCATGCCCCCGGTGACGGCCACGAGCCGGTCGCGGGCGACGGGGAAGGCCGGGACGTCGCACCAGGCGAGCACGGCCTCTGCGTCGCGGCGGCCGGTGCGGCGGGGGGCGACGAGCGGCGCGTCCACGGTGAGCCGCGCGACGCCCTCCAGCAGGGAGAGGATCTCCTCGTCGCCGCGCGCCAGATCGAGCGCCAGCAGGGTGCCGTCGCCGTCGAGGCGGGCCACCGCAGAGCGCAGCGGTCCGTCCAGCGCATCGACCCGCTGCAGCAGGTGGACTCCGGCCACCTCGGTCATCGGGCGCCGAGGTGGGATCCGGATGTCTCTGGACGTCGGGGCGTCGCGCGCACTACGCTCCGCCGGATGTTCGCCGCCCGCCCTGTGCCCGGAGCCCGGTCGTGAGCACCATCCTGCTCCTCATCATCGCCCTGATCGCGCCGTGGACCGTTCATCTGGCGCCGCCGCGCCAGCGCGCCCTGGCGCTCGTCGGGGTGGTCGCCGTGTTCCTGCTGTACGGCATCTTCGCCGAGAACCCGCTGGCGCGGTGGGAGATGTGGGCGGGCCTCGCCGCCGGCATCCTCACGGTGCTGTTCCTCTCCGCCGGCGGCGGCGGAGGCCGGAGCGCCCGCTCGCGCCCGCGCAGGCGGCGCTACGAGGACGGCGGCAACGAGCCGACAGGGGAGATCTGAGAGCCCCGGCGACGCGGCCCGGCCCCGCTCAGGGATCGAGCGGGTTCAGATCCTCCGAGATCACGGTCGCGGCGCGCTGGGCGTCGTCCAGCAGGATGAGTCCCCGGCGCAGCGCCTTGAGCGCCCCGGCCCTGTCGCCGGTCTTGGCGAGGGCGATGCCGTACGGCAGGAAGGCGTCGGCGTAGCGCGGGTCGAGGCGCACCGCGCGGGCGGCGGAGGCCACCGCCTCCGGGTAGCGCTGCAGCGAGATCTCGGCGTAGGCCTGGTAGCCGAGCGACGCCGCGTCGGCGGGATCGAGGCCGACGGCCGTCTGGAAGGACTCCAGCGACGGCTGGTCCCGGTCGAGGGCCGAGAGGGCGACGCCGCGCCCGAACCACGCGGCCGCGAGCTTCGGATCCTTCGTCCGCGCGCGGTTGTACGCGCCGAGCGCCGGCTTCCACTTGCCCTGGCGGGCCATCACGTCGGCCCGCAGCAGCTCGCCCTGCGCCGTGACGCGCCAGGCCTTGGGCCAGCCGGCCCAGAGCTTCAGCGCCTCGGCGGGCGCGCCGGCGTCGAGGCGCTGGCGGGCCTGGGCGACCCGGTAGGCGACCACCCGGGGCTCGCGCTTCACGGCCACGGCCAGCGACGCCGCGTAGTTCGGCGCGGCCGTCCAGTCCGGCTTCAGGGTCACGTTCGACTGCACCGTCTGGCCCTTGCGCACGTAGGTGATCGGCACGGGCGTCGAGGCGGGCAGCGCGCGCAGCACGGTGGTCCACACGCCCGGCGAGGTGATGGCCGTCCCGTTGAGGGACGTGACGACGTCCCCGCGGCGCAGCCCCGAGCCCACGAACGCCCCCTTCGGGCCCACCACGGCGATCAGCTGCCCCTGGGCGGTGGTGCCGGCCTGGCGCTGGAAGGCCTTCACCAGGGGCACGGTGTAGGCGTCGACCATCCCGCGGGGCGCGGTGAGCTTGAGCTGGAAGGCCCGCTGGACCACGGCCGAGGTGCGGTTCTGGGCGTCGGTGGCCTGCAGGCGGATGCGGTACCTGCCCGGCAGCAGCTGGAAGCCGCGGCCGTCGACCGCCTCGATCCGCAGGTACGTCCGGCCGGCGGGCCGATCCGATGCGTCGGTGGAGGTCTGGGCGATGCTGCCGTCGGGCTTGGCCACCTGCACCGTCAGCTTCGCCGGTGTCGCGAGCTTGATGCCGACCAGGAAACGGGCGTGCCCCTGCTGCGCGCTGATGACGCGCGGCAGGCGCAGCGACGAGAGGGCCGGTGGCCCGGCGGGGGCCGTCGGCGCCGTGGTGGTCGGCGTGGTTTGGGCGGGCTGCTGGGCGAGGGCGGTCGCGGCTCCGGCCACGAGGGCCGTCGCGACGCCGATCGCCGCCGCTGTGGCGATGCGCGGCACGCGCCGGACCCTACCAGCGCCGGCCGCGGGGCCCGCTGGGAGGCGTTCCGCGGGAGTAGAGTCGCCCGCTGATGGCGGCGCCCCTCGCACCCGTGGAGGTCATCGAGCGGAGCCTGCGCGGTGCACCGGTCGACGCGGTGAGCGTCGAGGAGTTCGTCCGCGGCTGGCTCGACGGCTCGGCGGCCGATGCCCAGCTGGCGGCCTGGTGCATGGCGGGCGGCGGCGCCGCCATGCCGCGCGACCAGGTCGAGGCGTTGGCCGTGGGCCTGCTCGGGTCGGGCGACCGGCTCGAGCTGGGCGGGCTGGGCGAGGTGGGGGCGATCCACTCGGCCGGGGCCGTGGGCGACGCCGCGATCATCGTCGCCTGGCCGCTGGCCGCCGCCCTGGGGGTGCGCGTGGCCACCCTGGCGCCGCGGGGGGTGGCGCACACGGGGTGCCCGGTGGAGGCCCTCACCACGATCCCGGGCTTCCGCGCCGACCTGGCCCTCGACGGCTTCGTCCGCCGGGTGCGCGACGCCGGCATCGCGGTGGCCGAGCGGCCCGAGCGCCTGGCGCCGGGCGAGCGGCGCCTGCGGGCCCTGCGCGACTCCACCGGCAGCGGGCCGCGCGCCGGGATCGTCGCCGCCACGCTGCTGGTGGAGGTGGTCGCCGGCGGCGCGCCGGCGGGGGTCGTCGAGATCGCCCACGGCCCGGGCGGCCTGGTGGCCGACGCGGCCGAGGCGTCCGTCGTGGCGGGACACGTCGTGGCCCTGGCCCGGCGGTGGGAGCGCGGCGTGCGGCCGGTCGCGATCGGGCTGGAGGAGCCGCTGGGCCGCGGCGCGGGCGGCGCGATCGAGGTGCGCGAGGCGGCCGAGGCGCTGCGCGGGGGCGGCACGCCCCAGGTGCGCGAGCTGGCGGCGCGCCTGGCCGGGGAGCTCGCGGAGGCGGCCGGCGTCGCGGCGGCGGGCGAGGGGGCGGCGCGGGCCGCGCAGGCGCTGAGGTCCGGCGCGGCGCTGGAGGCGGCCGAGCGCTGGGCCGAGGCCCAGGAGGGCGATCCGGAGGTCTGGTCGAACCCGGGCCTGCTGCCCGTCGCGCCGGTGCGGATCGACGTGGTGGCGCCCGCCGACGGCTGGCTGACCCGCGTCGACGCCCGGGCGGTGGGCGAGGCGGCGCGGTGGATCGGCGCCGGCCGCCTGCACCCCCACCAGTCGGTCGACCCGGTGGTCGGGGTCGAGCTGCTCGCCCGCGCCGGGGAGCCGGTGGCGCGCGACCAGCCGGTGGCGGTCGTCCACGCGCGCGACGAGTGGATGGGCGAGAGGGGCCGGGACATCCTGGCCACCGGGGTCGAGGTGTCGCCGGCCCCGCCGGCCGAGGGGGAGGGGGACGATGCCGGAGCTGCCTGAGGTCGAGACGATCCGCCGGCAGCTGGACGAGCGCGTCCGGGACCGCACGATCGTCGCGGTGGAGATCGTCGATCCCAAGGTCACGTCGCCCGAGGCGCCCGAGGCGATGGCGGCGGCCCTGCTGGGACGGCGCATCCTGGCCGTCGGGCGGCGCGGCAAGTACCTGCTGGTGTCCCTCGACTCGGGCGAGACCCTGGCGATCCACCTGCGGATGACCGGGCGCCTGCACTGGCAGCGCGGCCCGGAGCTCGCGCCCGAGCGGTTCCTGCGGGCGCGCCTCACCCTCGACGACGGCAGCTCGCTCACCTTCGGCGACATGCGCCGCTTCGGGCGCTGGTGGATGGTGCCGGCCGCCGACGGCGACGCGGAGGACTACTGGCGCGCGCGGGTCGGGGTGGAGCCGCTCACGCCGCGCTTCACGGCGAAGGCCCTCGGCGCCCTGCTGGAGGGCCGGCGCGGCCCCGTCAAGGCGACCCTCCTGAACCAGGCCCTGGTGGCCGGCCTGGGCAACATGTACGTCGACGAGGCCCTCTTCCAGGCCCGCATCCACCCCCTGCGGCCGGCCGGCGGCCTCGACGCCGACGAGGTGCGGCGGCTGCACCGGGCGATCCGCGACCGCCTGGCCGCGGCGGTGGAGGCCGGCGGAGCGTCGATCGACAGCTACCGGGACTCGCTGGGCGAGCGCGGCTCGATGCAGGACCTGCTGCGCGTGCACCTGCACCGCGACGAGCCCTGCCCCCGCTGCGGCACCCCGATCGTGAAGACCCGCGTCGCCCAGCGCGGCACCTACTGGTGCCCCCGCTGCCAGCCGGAGCCCGCGCCGTGGTGACGGCGGTCGGCGGCGTCCGGGTGGGGCATTGGACGGACGCCGGGGCGGGAACGGGCTGCACGGTCATCCTCCCGCCCGAGGGGACGATCGGGGCGGTGGAGGTGCGCGGGGGCGGACCGGCGACGCACGAGACCGAGCTGCTCGCGCCCCTCTCGGCGGTCCACGGCGTCACCGCGCTGGTGTTCTCCGGGGGGAGCGCCTTCGGGCTCGCCGCGGCGTCGGGCGTGGTGCGCTGGTGCGAGGAGCGGGGGCTGGGCCACGACACCGGCGTCGCGCGGGTGCCGATCGTCCCGGCGGCCTGCATCTACGACCTGGGCGTCACCGGCAACGGACGCCGCCCCGGTCCGGACGAGGGCTACGCCGCCTGCGAGGCGGCGACCGGCGGGCCCTATGCGCTGGGCTGCGTGGGGGCCGGCACCGGCGCCACGGTCGGGAAGCTGCGCGCCCGGGACGGGTGGTGCAAGGGGGGGCTGGGCGCCGCGGCGCGGGTCGTCCACGACGGGGCCACCGTCGCGGCCCTGGCGGTGGTGAACGCATGGGGGGACGTGATCGACGAGGACGGATCGGTGCTGGCGGGCGCCTTCGCCCCGGGCGAGGGATTCCTGGGCGCGAGCCGCCGGGTCATCGAGGAGCCGCCGGTGCACCCGCGGCTCGCCGCGCCGGAGAACACGACCCTCGTCTGCGTGGTCACCGACGCGCGCCTCGACCGGGCCCAGGCCGGGCAGGTGGCGCGCATGGCGCACGCGGGCATGGCCCGGGCGGTGTCGCCCGTGCACACGCCCATCGACGGCGACGCCCTGTTCTGCCTCGCCACCGGCGCCCGGGCGGCGAGCGTCTTCGCCTGCGGCGTGGCGGCGGCGGAGGTCACCGCCGCCGCGATCCGCAGCGCCGTGCGCGAGGCGACCTCCCTGCGGGGGGTGCCGTCGGCGGCCGACCGCAGGGCCGGCGCCGAGGGGCCCGGCTCCCCGCATGGGGGGGCGGCGAGCCTCTAAGCTGCCCGCGGCCACCGACTGGGAGAGCGATGCCGGACATCACCGGCCCGATCGTCAACTTCGCGACCGAGCAGGTGGGGTCGTACGGGCTCCTCGCCGTGTTCCTCCTGATGATCCTGGAGAGCGCGTGCATCCCGGTGCCCAGCGAGGCGATCATGCTGTACGGCGGGTTCCTGGTGAGCCGGGGCGACGAGAGCCTGCTCTGGATGGTCGTCGCCGGCGTCGCCGGCAACGTGATCGGCTCGTGGATCGCATACGCCGTCGGGCGCTACCGGGGCCGCGAGTGGGCCCTGCGGTGGCACTGGCTGCACATCACCCCGAAGCGGCTCGACGCCGCCGACCGGTGGTTCGTGCGCTACGGCGACGTGGCCGTGCTGATATCGCGCTGCCTGCCCATCATCCGCACCTTCATCTCCCTTCCCGCCGGCATCGCGCGTATGCCGTTCGGGCGGTTCACGCTCCTCACCCTGGTGGGGTGCGTCCCGTGGGTGCTGCTGCTCGCGCTGGCGGGCCGGGCGGTGGGCGACAATTGGGAGGACCTGCAGCACCAGCTCCACTACTTCGACTATGTGCTCGTGCTGGCCATCCTGGGCGGCATCGTGTGGCTGGTGGTGCGCAGGCGCAGGCGTTCGATGACACCGACGGGGTGAGCGAAATGGATATCGAGGCGATGAAGCGGTTCGCGGTTGAGCGCGTGGAGGTGCTGTTCAACCGGGGCGAACTGGACCGGGTGGAGGAGTTCGTCACGCCGGACTTCGTGAACCACGAGGCCTGGCCGGGGGAGGACTCCGGCTTCGAGGGGTTCCGGCTGCGCCTGCAGCGGCTGCGCGAGGCCTTCCCCGACTTCCACATGACGGTCGAGGACGTGATCGCCGAGGGCGACACGGTCGCCTACCGCGCCACCATCAGCGGCACCCACCGGGGCGCCCTGCTGGGGATGGAGCCCACCGGCCGCTCCTTCTCGGGCGTCCAGCACATCCACTTCCTGCGGATGCGCGACGGCCGGGCGTCCGAGCACTGGGCCTCGCGCGACGACCTCGGGATGATGCATCAGCTCGGCCTCGCGCCGGTCCCGCCGCTCGGCGAGGGCTGAGCCAGTGTCGTGTCAGAGAACGTTCGCCCGGTTCTGACTCGCTGCAAATCACCGCGGATCCATCGTCCTCGGGTCGACCGATAGAACACCGCTATCGGCCTCCCCTCGATCCTCGGCCCGCGGCGTTTTCACGGCCAGAACACGGCCAACGCCCCCTGACACGACACTAGGCCGCGCCGAGCAGCGGGTCGAGCTCGCCCGCGTCCTCCAGCGCCTTCAGGTCGTCCCATCCGCCGACCGGCCGTCCGCCGATGATGACCTGCGGCACCGTGAAGCGGCCGGTGATCTCGGCGAGGCGCTCGCGCGCCGAGTGGTCGCTCAGCGGGATGTGGATCTCCTCGTAGCGGACGCCCTTCCTGTCGAGCAGGCGCTTGGCGCGGACGCAGTAGGGGCACATGTCGCTGGAGTAGATCTGAACGTGGGGTGAGGTCATGGCGCGAGGATAGCGCCGGCCGTCGCGGGGGGCCCCCCGGGGCGGCCGGGCCCCCTGCGATGATGGCCCCGTGCCGGCGTACGACACCGAGGCCGTGGTGCTGCGGAGCATCCGCTACTCGGAGGCCGACGCGGTGCTGGCCCTGTTCACCCGCGAGCGGGGGCGGGTGTCGGCGATCGCGAAGGGCGCCCGGCGCACCACCTCGAAGCTCGGCGGGCGGCTGCAGCCGGGGGTGTCGCTGCAGCTGTCGATCCACACCGGCCGCGGGGATCTCGGCACGATCCGCGGCGCCTCCGTCGTCGAGGCGCACGCCGGCCTCTGGATCGCCGGCCACCGGCTGCAGGCGGCGGGGTGCGTCCTGGAGAGCGTGATGCGCGTGATGCCGGAGGACGAGCCCAGCGACGAGGCGTGGTTCCTCCTGCAGCGGGCGCTGCGGCTGCTGGCGGTGGCGCCGCCGCCGGCCGGGCCGCCGCGCCTCGATCCGGTCGTGCTGGGGTGCCAGGCGAAGCTGCTGGTGGTGAGCGGCCTGCTGCCGCGCCTGGGCGGGTGCGCCCGCTGCGGCGGCGGACCGCCGCTGGTGGCCTTCTCCGCCGCGGCCGGCGGCGCCATGTGCGCCGCATGCGCCCCGGGCGCGGAGCCCGTCGAGCCGGCCGTGCTGGCCGCGCTGGCGGGGCTGGTGGGCCGGCCCCTCGCCGAGGCGGCCGAGGCCGTGCCCCCCGAGGACGCCGCCGGGGTGGAGCGCATCATCGGCCTGGTGCTGCGGGAGCACCTGGGCGTCCGCCTCCGGTCGGCCGCTCCGCTCTGACCGCTCGTCGGCGCGCTCGCGCGGGGGCTTTCCCGGGACGCCGCGGCGGGGGATGATGGGCCATGTTCTCCGCCCTGCTCGCCGTCGCCGCCCTCGCGGCGCTCGCCGCGGCGGTCGCCGCGTGGCGCGCCGCCGTCACCGCCCGGCAGGCGGTGGTGATGATGAGGGGGGAGAGGGAACGCGAGCACTGGTCGCGACTGGCGCGCGGCGCGGCGGCGGTGGAGCGGGCCGCCTCCGCCTACCAGTGGGCGATGGCCCGGCCCTCCGGCTCCGACGCCGACCGCCACCGGGCCGTGGTCGCGGCGGCGGTCCGCTACCAGGAGGCGAGCACCGCCTTCGCCGCCGCCCTCGGCGGCGGCCCGCGGCCGTCGGCGGCCGAGCCGTGGCTCGCGATCCTCACCGACGGCGCCCGCCCCGAGGACGTCGTCTCGTCCGGCGCCGCGTCGCAGGTGATCGCCGCCGTGGCGGCGGCCCAGGCCGAGGCGGAGCAGCCGCCGCCCGTCCGCTCCGCCGCCGCGCGCCTGGCACGGGCCCGGTCGACCGTGCGCCTCGCCCGCCTCGGGAGGCTCGGCCGCTAACCCCTCCCGGGCGGCGCGATCGTCCGGGGAGGCGTGATCGCGTTGGCCACTTGGCCACGGCGCACGCGGTCAATTGACCGTGACCCACGGGAGGGCTTTGCTCAATCGGCGGGTGACGAGCCGGCCCACGGACGTGGCCACTTGGCCGTGACCCACGTGGCCATTTGGCCACGGCGTGATCGCGTTGGCCACTTGGCCACGGCGCACGCGGCCAATTGACCGGAAGCGACCCCGGGGTGGCCCGCACCGTCTCGTGGCGGCGGGGCGCTCCCGGCCGTCCGCGAAATTTCACCCGGGGTGAGGCGGGGGGCGGGGTGATGCGGCATCACCCCGCCGGGCGGAAGGATGCGAGCGTCGCACGGACCACGGGACCGATGGAGGAGCGATGGGCGACGGCGCGTTCAGGGTGACGGTCAGGGGCAGAATGAGCGAGCGCTTCTGCCGCGGCTTCACCGGTGTGAGTCATCGCCACGTACCGCAGGGCACCGTGCTCGAGGGGGACGACGCGAGCGGCGCCCGCCTGCGCGACGTCCTCCAGAGGATCGCCAACCTCGGGCTCGAGGTGGTCGAGGTCGACGCCCCCTCCACTCCCGCCGATCGCAAGGAGCACTGAGACAATGTCACGCATCGCCTCCCTCGCCGGCCGCCGCCCATGGCGGGTCGTCATCGTCGGCGTCATCTTCTTCCTGGTCGCGATCGTCGTCGGTGGACCGCTCACCGGTGGGCTGTCGTCGAGCGGCTTCGAGGACCCCGGCTCGGAGTGGGTGAAGGCACGCCACCAGATCGAGTCGGCGACCGGCGTCTCGGCCTCGCCGGGCCTGGTCGCGCTGGTGAGCCCCGGGTCCGACGTCCGCTCGGGCGCCGGCCGGGCGGCGGTCGAGGACACCGCGGCCCTCATCGGGCGCGACCGGGACGTGGCCCAGGTGGTGACCGCCTTCGACGGCGGCGGCGACCGGCTGATCTCCACCGACGGGCGCTCCTCGTACATCGTCGTCTACTTCAAGGCGATCGGCGACGACGCCATGACCGACGCGGCGGGCCGGATCCGCGACGAGCTGTCGAGCACGGCCGGCGTCACGGTGGGCGGCAGCGCGGCCGTCGGCGACGAGGTCGGCACGACGATCTCGGAGGACCTGGCGAAGGCCGAGCTGCTCGCCTTCCCGATCATCTTCCTGCTCTCGCTGTGGATCTTCCGCGGCCTGGTCGCCGCGCTGCTGCCCGTGCTGATGGGCGGCGTCGTGATCTTCGGCGGCTTCCTGGCGATCGGCCTGGTCAACCAGGCCATGACCCTGTCGGTGTACGCCCTCAACCTGTGCATCGGCCTCAGCCTCGGCCTCGCGATCGACTACAGCCTGCTGATCATCACCCGCTACCGCGAGGAGATGACCTCCCGCGGGCCCGGCGTGGAGGCCATGCGCCGCACCCTGCAGACCGCCGGCCGCAGCGTCCTCTTCTCCGCCATCACCGTGGCGGCGGCGCTGGCGGGCCTGATGGTCTTCCCGCAGCGGTTCCTGTTCTCCATGGGGCTCGGCGGCGTGATGGTGGCCCTGATCGCGGCGACGATCGCGCTGGTGCTGCTGCCGGCGGTGCTCATGCTGCTGGGCACGCGCATCAACGCCCTCGCGCCGAAGGCCTGGCGGCGGCGCTCCGAGGAGTCCGGCAACGCGATCACCTCGGGCTTCTGGTACCGGCTGTCCCACGCCGTCATGCGCCGCCCCGGCATCGTCGCCGTGGTCACCGCGGCGCTGCTGATCCTGGTGGCCCTGCCGGCCGCCGGCATCACCTTCACCTCGGTCGACTACCGGGTGCTGCCGCAGAGCGCGACCGCGCGCCAGGTGAGCGAGGCGATCGCCCGCGACTTCCCGGCCAACGTCTCGGAGCCCGCCCCGGTGGCGATCACGGCGCCGGAC
The DNA here is from genome assembly GCA_050181915.1 of Thermoleophilia bacterium. Lineage (GTDB taxonomy): Bacteria > Actinomycetota > Thermoleophilia > Miltoncostaeales > Miltoncostaeaceae > JBFXCS01. The sequence goes on from JBFXCS010000001.1 coordinate 687,670, forward strand.
ACGCCGCAGGCGCGGGCCGCCCTCGAGCGGTACGCCGGCGACCTGCGCGCCATCGCCGGCGTGGAGGCGGTGACGCCGCCGTCCTACCTGGGCTCCGGCACGTGGCGCATCGACGTCTTCGCCTCCGAGGGCGGGCTGTCCGAGACCGCCCAGCAGGTGGTGCGCGACGTGCGGGCCGCCCCGGCGCCCTACCCGACCCGCGCCGGCGGCCTGGCGGCGAGCTTCATCGACCAGGAGTCGAGCATCGGCGCCCGCCTGCCGTGGGCCATCGGGCTGATCGCGCTGACCACGATCATCGCGCTGTTCGTGATGACCGGCTCGGTGCTGCTGCCGATCAAGGCGGTGCTGATGAACCTGCTCACGCTGGGCGCGAGCCTGGGCATCCTGGTGCTGATCTTCCAGGACGGCCGCTTCGAGGACGCCCTGGGCTTCACCAGCACCGGCGCCCTCGACCTGACCTCGCCGATCCTGCTGGGCGCGATGGCGTTCGGGCTCTCCACCGACTACGCGGTGTTCCTCCTGTCGCGCATCAAGGAGGCCCACGACGCCGGCGCCGACACGCGGGACGCCGTGGCGCTGGGCCTGCAGCGCACCGGACGGGTCGTGACCGCGGCGGCGCTGCTGTTCGCGGTGGCGATCGGGGCGTTCGCGACGTCGCAGATCAGCCTCATCAAGGAGCTGGGCATCGGGACCGCCGCCGCGGTGCTGATCGACGCGTCGATCATCCGCGCGCTGCTGGTGCCGTCCCTGATGGGCCTGCTGGGCAGGTGGAACTGGTGGGCGCCGCGCCCGCTGCGCCGCCTGCACGAGCGCATCGGGTTCAGCGAGGACGGCGGCGCGGAGGCCGCCCGGGCGGGCTGAGCGCCTCCTAAGGCCCGCCGGGCGCGAGGGAGCGGGGCAGGAGGCCCCGCTCCCTCGCGGCCGCGACCGCCTCGTCCCGGGTGGCGACGCCCAGCTTGCGGTAGATCGAGCGCACCTGGGTCTTCACGGTGTTGTGCGACACGTGGAGCTCGCGCGCGATGTCGCGCATCGAGCCCAGGCCGCCCAGCATGCGGAGCACCTCCGCCTCGCGGCCCGAGAGCGGCCCCGCGTCCCTGCTCGGCGGCGCGGGCGGGGATGCGCCGCCCTCGATGGCCTCGATGCGCTCCACGATGTAGCCGCCCGCGTCCGGGCCGGCGGCGAGGGCCTCGCGCGCCCGGGCGGCCGCCCGGCGGGCGCCGGCGGCGTCGCCGCCGGTCAGCGAGACCTCGCCGAGCACCACGATCGAGTGCGCCACCTCCGTCGGGGCGCGGCCGCGCCGCGCCAGCTCCACGCCGCGCCGCGCCGCATCCAGCGCCGCCTCGATGTCGCCGCGGGCCGCCAGGGCCAGCGCCAGCGCGGAGTGGGCGCCCGCGGCGTGGGGGTACTCCGAGTGGCTCTCGCTGGCGGCGAGGGCCATGGCCTCGCGGGCCCGCCGCTCGCCGCGGGCGACGTCGCCGCGGATCGCGATGTCGTCGTGGGCCAGGTGGCACAGCGAGACGAGCGCGACGGCGACGGCGTTCGTCCGCATGCCGACGTCGGTCGCCTCCTCCAGGAACGGCGTGGCGGCGTCGATGTCGCCGGTCGCGTGCAGGGCGATGCCGAGGGCGAGGCACGCGGCGGCCCGCCACCACCCCTCCTCGCCGCGCGTGACCGCGACCGCCTCGCGACCCAGGCGCAGGGCCGACTCGACGTCCCCGACCAGGCAGCGCTCGAGCGCGCGGGCCGACAGCGCGCTCTCCGCGGGCGGCGGTTCGCCGGCCGCGACGGGCCTGCCCCCGTCGGCGCCGTCGGCGAGGTCGAGCCACTCGCTCGCGCTCTCGGGCCGGCCCAGGTTGATGCTGATCCACGCCCGGGCCAGGCAGAGGCGCCGGTCGGCGCGGACCATCTGCGCCGGCAGCAGGTCGAGCCAGCGCTCGATCGTCGCGGTCCAGCCCGTCCGCAGGTGCAGGGACCAGTGGGCGTCGATCACGTCGGCCGCGCGGTCCAGGTCGCCGGCCGCCACCAGATGGTGGATCGCGTCGTCCGGGGAGGCGTGGTCGAGGTGCCACGCCGCCGCCCGCCGGTGCAGCTCGCGCACCTCCTCGTGCGCCGTCGCCAGGGCCAGCTCGTGCTGCAGCAGCTCGCCGAACAGGTGGTGGTAGCGGTACCACTCGCGGCGGCTGTCGAGCGGGACGAGGAACAGGTTGGAGCGCTCGAGCTCGGCCAGCAGGCGCCCCGATCCGGAGGCGCCCGTCACGGCGTCGCAGAGCGGGCCGCTCAGGCGGCGGAGCACCGAGGTGCGCAGCAGGAAGGCGCGCCGCTCGTCGTCCTGGCCCTCCAGGACCTCCTCGGCGAGGTAGTCGACGACCATGCGGTCGTCGCCCGCGAAGTCGGCGATGAACCCGGCGGCGTCGTCGCGGCCGCGCAGCGACAGCCCGGCGAGGTAGAGGCCCGCCGCCCATCCCTCGGTGCGCCGCAGCAGACGCTCGACGTCGCCCGGATCGAGGCGCATGCCGGCCGCGCGCTCCAGCAGCGCGCCCGCGTCGGCGTCGCCGAAGCGCAGCTCGTCGACCCGGATCTCCGCCAGGTCGCCCCGCGTCCGCAGGCGCGCCAGCTCCAGCGGCGGGTCGCCGCGCGTGGTCATCACCAGGCCGAAGCCCTCCGGGGCGTGCCGGCACACGAAGGTCAGCGCCTCGTGGATCGCCGGCTCCTCGATGAGGTGGTAGTCGTCGAGCGCGAGCACCGACGCGGGCTCCAGCTCACCGAGGGCGTTGACCAGCGCGGCGAGGCCGGCCTCGCGCGTGTCGGCCGCGCCGGCCAGGGCGCCGACGGCCTGGTCGTCGACCGGCGCCCCGATGCGCCGCAGGGCGGCCGCGGCGTAGCGCCAGAAGCGGGCCGGGTCGTTGTCGCCCTCGTCGATCGCCACCCAGGCAGAGCCGCCGGAGCGGCCCGCGAGCCAGTCGCCCACGAGCGTCGTCTTGCCCCACCCCGCGGGGGCGCTGACCAGCGTCAGGCGACGCCGGGCGGCCTGCTCCAGCCGGGCGGCGGCGGCCGGCCGCGGCACCAGGCCGGCGCGCCGACCGGGCGGGCGCAGCTTTGTCTCGAGCAGGGGCGATGCGGCGGGCCGCGTGGACACCCCGTAGATCAAGGCGGGTTCGGGCGCGGCGGTCAAGCCCGCCCCGTGTATCCGACCATCCGAACGGGGGGCGCCCGGGGCCGGTCGGCCGCGCCCGGGAGGATAGACTCCCCTGCCGTGCAGGGACCCTCCTTCCAGGACGTCATCGCGCGCCTGTCCGCGTACTGGGCCGAGCGCGGCTGCCTCGTCACGACGCCCTACCACACCGAGGTGGGCGCCGGGACCTTCAACCCGGCCACGCTCCTGCGCAGCCTCGGCCCCGATCCGTGGCGGGTGGCGTACGTCGAGCCGTCGATCCGCCCCACCGACGGCCGCTACGGCGAGAACCCCTTCCGGCTGCAGCACTACTTCCAGTACCAGGTCATCCTGAAGCCGTCGCCCGACGACGTGCAGGACCTCTACCTCGGGTCGCTCGGCGCCCTCGGCATCCGGCCGCAGGAGCACGACATCCGCTTCGTGGAGGACGACTGGGAGGGCCCCACCCTGGGCGCGTGGGGGCTCGGCTGGGAGGTCTGGATGGACGGGATGGAGATCACCCAGTTCACCTACTTCCAGCAGGCCGGCGGCATCGACCTGACGCCGATCTCGGTGGAGCTCACCTACGGCCTCGAGCGGATCGCGATGTACCTCCAGGGCGTGCGGTCGGTCTACGACCTCGAGTGGGGCCACGGCATCACCTACGGCGACCTCTACCAGCGCAACGAGGCGCAGTGGAGCGCGTACAACTTCGAGGTCGCCGACACCGAGGCGCTGTTCGCCGCCTTCTCGCGCCACGAGGCCGAGTGCGGGCGCTGCCTCGACGAGGGGCTGGTGCTGCCGGCCTACGACCAGGTGCTCAAGTGCAGCCACTCCTTCAACCTGCTCGACGCGCGCGGCGTGATCAGCGTCACGGAGCGCGGCGCGTACATCTGGCGGGTACGCGCGCTGGCGGCGCGGTGCGCGCGCGCCTACCTCGATCTGGTCGCCCCCGCATCCGACCCGGAGACCGTGGGTGCCTGATCTGCTCGTCGAGATCGGCTGCGAGGAGCTTCCGTCCAGCGCCTGCCGGGAGATCGTCGAGCAGGCGCCGGGCATCCTCACCGCCGCTCTCGGCGCGCTGGGCCTGGAGGCCGAGGACATCGCCGTGTCCGTCGCGCCGCGCCGCTTCGCGCTGCTCGCGAGCGGGCTGCCGGACGGCATCGCCGCGACCTCGCGGCGGGTGCGCGGCCCGGCCGCCGAGGCCGCCTTCGGCCCCGACGGGGCCGCCACCCGCGCCGCGGAGGGCTTCGCCCGCGGCCAGGGCGTCGCCGTCGCGGACCTGGTGATCGACGCCGACGGCGACCGCCGCTTCGTGTTCGCCGAGCGCACCGACCCGGGCCGGGCCCTCGACGAGGTCGTGCCGGAGCTGGTGACCCGCCTGATCGAGGGCGTCCGCTTCTCCAAGACCATGCGCTGGGGGGCGGGCACCGGCCTGCGCTTCTCGCGGCCGGTGCGCTGGATCGTCGCCAAGGTCGACGAGCGCACGGTGCCCTTCGAGGTGCACGGCCTGCGCGCCGGCGACGTCAGCCGCGGCCACCGCTTCCTCGGCGGGCCGGCGACCATCGCCTCGGCGGGCGACTACCTCGCGGCCCTGGAGGCCGTGGCCGTGATGGCCGACCACCGCCGCCGCCGCGCCCACATCGTCGCCGAGCTGGACGCCGCCGCCGCCGCCGCGGGCGGGGCCTGGCGCGACCCGGGCGCGAAGCTCGACGAGGTGCAGCACCTGGTGGAGTGGCCCAGCGTCATCACCGGCTCCTTCGCCGAGCGCCACCTCGACCTGCCGTCGCGGGTGCTCGTCACCGCGATGCAGAGCCACCAGCGCTACTTCCCGCTGGAGGACCCGGACGGCCGCCTGCTGCCGGCGTTCCTCGCCGTCTCGAACGGCGACCCCGCGCACGCCGCGATCATCACGCGGGGCAACGAGGACGTGCTGGACGCCCGCCTCCAGGACGCCGAGTTCAGCTTCCACAAGGACCGCGAGGCCGGCCTGGCGGCGCTCGACGCGCGCCTCGACGCGATCGTCTTCCACCAGAGGCTGGGCACGATGGCCCAGAAGCGCGACCGGCTGGTGGAGGGCACGGCGGCCCTCGCCGACGCCGTCGGCGCGCCGGCCGCAGCCCGGGCGGCCGCCGTCGAGGCCGCCCGCCTGGCCAAGGCCGACCAGGGCGCCGTGCTGGTCGCCGAGTTCTCGGAGCTCGAGGGCTACGTGGCGGCCGAGTACGCCCGCCGGGAGGGGATCGCCGAGGACGTCGCCCTGGCGGTCGAGGAGCAGTACCTGCCGGCCGGCGCCGACTCGCCGCTCCCGGCGGGCGAGGCCGGGGCGCTCGTCGCCGCCGCCGAGAAGATCGACAACCTGGCCGGCGCCTTCGCCGTGGACGAGGCGCCCACCGGGTCGAAGGACCCCTACGGCCTGCGCCGCGCCGCCCTCGGGCTGATGCGCATCCTGCTCGACCGCGGCTGGGACGCCGATCCGCGCCCGCTGGTGGAGGCGGCCCACGACCGGCTGGCCGCGCAGGGGGCCGATCTGTCGCTCTCCCGCGCGGACACCGGCGCCCAGATCGAGGCCTTCCTGCAGGACCGGCTCGTGTACCTGCTGGGGGCCGAGGGCATCGGCGCCGAGGAGGCCGCCGCCGCGATCGGCGCCGCGATCGGCGGGGCGCCCGCCACCGCGGCCTGGGCGCGGGCCCTCGCCGCGGCGCGCGGCGGAGACGACTTCGAGGCCGCCTGGACGGCCAGCACGCGACTGGCGCGCATCGCGCGCAAGGGCCCCGGGGACGATGTCCCCGTCAGCCCGGGCGACGACCCGGGGGAGGCCGCGCTGCGCGCGGCGCTCGATGCGGCGCGACCGCGCATCGAGCAGGCACGAGAGGGCGGTGACCTGCCGGGCGCCCTTCGATCCGCCGCCGAGCTGGCCGGGGCGGTGGACAGGTTCTTCGTAGATGTCCTGGTCAACGCGGACGACCCGGGGATACGGGCGCGGCGCTACGCGCTGGTGCGCGAGACGGCGGCAGCCTTCGCGCGCGTCGCGGACTTCACCGGGGTGACCGACCAAGGGGGGCGCGGTGAGTAGTACCGAGATCCGGGTGAAGCGGGTGTACGACTTCTCCGAGGGGTCGCGCGAGATGCGCGAGCTGCTGGGCGGCAAGGGCGCGAACGTGGCGGAGATGACCCGCCTCGGGCTGCCCGTGCCCAAGGGGTTCACGATCACCACCGAGACGTGCATCGCGTACCTCACCGGTGGCCACGCGTTCCCCTCCGGGCTCGCCGAGGAGGTGTCGTCCCACCTCGCCGGTCTCGAGCGGGCCGCCGGCAAGCGCCTCGGTGATCCCGAGAACCCCCTGCTCGTATCGGTACGCAGCGGCGCGAAGTTCTCGATGCCGGGGATGATGGACACGGTCCTCAACCTCGGCCTGAACGACACGAGCGTCGAGGGCCTCGCGGCGCGCACCGGCAACCCGCGCTTCGCCTACGACAGCTACCGCCGCTTCATCCAGATGTTCGGCGACGTGGTGGCCGGGGTGGAGAAGGAGCACTTCGAGCGCGCGCTGTCGGCCCTGAAGGCCGAGCGCGGCGCCGCCCAGGACGTCGACCTCACGGCCGACGACCTGAAGGGCCTGGTCGGGACCTTCAAGGGCATCTACCAGGAGCACAAGGGCGAGGCCTTCCCGCAGGACCCCCGGGCCCAGCTCGACGACGCGATCCGCGCGGTGTTCGAGTCGTGGGACAACCGGCGCGCCCGCGACTACCGCCGCCTCAACCGGATCGACCACAACCTCGGCACCGCCGTGAACGTGCAGCAGATGGTGTTCGGCAACACCGGCCCGCGGTCGGGCACCGGCGTCGCCTTCACCCGCAGCAACGTCACCGGCGAGTCGGGGGTCCCCTTCGGCGACTTCCTCATCAACGCGCAGGGCGAGGACGTCGTGGCCGGCATCCGCACGCCCCGTCCGCTGGCCGAGCTCGAGGACGAGCTGCCCGAGGCCTTCCGCCAGCTCATCGACACGATGGCGCTGCTGGAGAAGACCTACCGCAACATGCAGGACGTCGAGTTCACCATCGAGGACGGCGACCTGTTCATGCTGCAGACGCGCAACGGCAAGCGCAGCGCGCAGGCCATGGCGCGCATCGCCGTCGACCTCGTGGACGAGGGCCTGGTCACCGAGGACGAGTCGCTCGTCAACCTGGTCGACCCGGACCAGGTGCGCCAGCTGCTGCTGCCCCAGCTCGACCTGGTCCAGGCGCCCGCGCCGCTCGCGAAGGGCGTGAACGCCTCGCCGGGCGCCGCCGTCGGCGCGGTGGTGTTCACGGCCGACGAGGCGGAGGCCCGCGGGCGGGCCGGCGAGCAGGTGATCCTGGTGCGCGACGAGACCACGCCCGACGACTTCCACGGCATGGTCGCCGCCCAGGGCATCCTCACCGCCCGCGGCGGCAAGACCAGCCACGCCGCCATCGTGGCCGTCGGCATGGGCACCCCGGCCGTCTGCGGCGTCAGCGAGATCCGGTTCAACGAGGACGGGTCGATCGGCATCGGCGGCGAGACCTTCCGCGAGGGCGACCGCATCACCATCGACGGCACCAGCGGGACCGTGTACGGCGGCGACGCGCCGCTCACCCCGCCGGACCCGAACAACCCCTACCTGGCGCGCATCCTGGAGTGGGCCGACCGCGCGGCGACCATGGCCGTGCGGGCCAACGCCGACACGCCGGAGGACGCCGCCCGCGCCCGCGAGTTCGGCGCCAAGGGCATCGGCCTGTGCCGCACCGAGCACATGTTCCAGGGCGAGGAGCGCCTGCCGTACGTGCAGGGCATGATCATGGCCGGCGACGAGGCCAGCCGGAAGCCGCACCTCGACAAGCTGCGCCTCTTCCAGGAGAGCGACTTCGAGGGGATCTTCCGGGCGATGGCAGGGCTGCCGGTGACGATCCGGCTGCTCGACCCGCCGCTGCACGAGTTCCTGCCCAGCCTGGTCGAGCTGTCGGAGCGCGTCGCGGTGGCGAAGGCCACCGGCACGCCCGACCCGGAGGCCGAGCGCCAGCTGCCGCTGGTCCAGCAGCTGCACGAGGTCAACCCGATGCTCGGCACCCGCGGCTGCCGCCTCGGCATCGAGATGCCCGACGTGTACCGCATGCAGGTCGCCGCGATCATGTCGGCCGCCTGCACGATCAAGGCCGAGACCGGCGAGGCGCCGCTGGTGGAGATCATGATCCCGCTGGTCGGCTTCGAGGAGGAGCTGCGCCTGATGCGCGCCCAGGTGGTCGACGTGGCCGAGACCGTGCTGCGCGAGCGCGACGAGAAGATCGACTACCTCGTCGGCACCATGATCGAGCTGCCGCGCGCCGCCCTGCTGGCGGACGAGATCGCCAACCACGCCGACTTCTTCTCCTTCGGCACCAACGACCTCACCCAGACCACGCTGGGCTTCAGCCGCGACGACGCCGAGAACAAGTTCCTCACCCACTACCTGCAGGGCAACGTCATCACCTTCAACCCGTTCGAGACGATCGACGTGGCGGGCGTGGGCAAGCTGGTGGAGGGCGCCGCGGCGGACGCCCGGGAGACGAAGCCCGGCATCAAGCTGGGCGTCTGCGGCGAGCATGGCGGCGACCCCGCGTCGGTGATGTTCTTCCACCGGGCGGGCCTGCAGTACGTATCGTGCTCGCCCTTCCGCGTGCAGACGGCGCGCATCGCCGCCGCGCGCGGGGCGCTGGGCGCCTAGCGCCGCCGCGGTGGGCCTCGACCAGGAGCGCTTCGAGCTCGCCGGGCTCGGCGATCTGATGGCGCTCCTGGCCGAGGGCTGGCGGATCGACCGGATGTACTACGCCGACCGGTCGGCGGCCGCCGGTCCGCCGGCGGCCTACTTCGATCTGGTGCGCGGCGGCGAGCGGCACGGCGTCTACGTGCCCGACGACGGGCGCGCGCTGTCGCACCGCGCCCTGGTCGGCCTGTTCCGCGAGAGCCCGCACATCTGGAAGCACCGCTCGGCCGACGCGATCCCCGCCGAGCACGCCGAGCACGCGGTCGTACGGGAGGGCTGGGGCGAGATCCCCGAGCCGTTCCCGGCGGCGCTCGCCTTCGGGCCGGGCACGCTGCGCGGCGTGATCGCGGTGAACCAGGTGCAGTCGATCGGCGGCCTCGACATCGCCCTCACCGCCCTGGAGCGGCACGAGCGCGGCGCGCGCCTGCGCTACATGTGCCACGCCTCCGACGCGCGCACGCGCAGCCAGATGCGGGTGCTCGACGTGATCGCGGTCGACGACGCCGCGCGGCTGTACCGGGTCGCGGCGGTCGAGAGCCGCGCCGAGGGCAACCGCCTCGAGGGGGCGTTCGCGGTGGCGCCCGCGCTGCCGGACGATGTGCGACGGCTCACCGTGACGGTGGGCACGGTGGGGGAGCGGGGCGCGCCGCACGAGCGGGTGTCGGGCCCGTGGGTGTTCCCGATCGCCCTGAGGTGAGCGCGCTGGAGCCCTCGCTCGGGCCGCGGGCGGCGCGGGCCGCGGACGCGGTGCGCGACCGGCCGGAGGAGCCCTCGCCGCTGCGCACCGCGTTCCAGCGCGACCGCGACCGGATCCTCCACACCACCTCCTTCCGCAGGCTCAAGCACAAGACCCAGGTGTTCGTCGCCCCGGTGGGCGATCACTACCGCACCCGGCTCACGCACACGCTCGAGGTGTCGGCGCTGTCGCGCACCGTGGCGCGGGCGCTGCGACTCAACGAGGACCTGGTCGAGGCGATCGCGATGGGCCACGACCTGGGGCACGCCCCGTTTGGCCACGCCGGCGAGGCCGCCCTCGACGAGCTTCTGCGGGACGAGCACGGGCGGCGCTTCGAGCACAACGTCCAGAGCCTGCGCGTGGTGGAGGTGCTGGAGCGCGAGGGCGAGGGGCTCAACCTCACCCGCGAGGTGAGGGACGGGATCCTGCACCACACCGGGCCGGGGAGGCCGGCGACGATGGAGGGGCAGATCGTGCGCCTCATGGACCGGGTCGCGTACGTCAACCACGACATCGAGGACGCCCAGCGGGCGGGGATCATCACGCCCGAGGACCTGCCCCGGGAGGAGGTCGCGATCCTCGGCTCCACCACCTCGCAGCGGCTGACCACGCTGGTCGCCGACGTGGTCGAGACCAGCCGCCACGCCACCGAGATCGTGCAGTCGGCGGATATCGGCGAGTCGTTCCTGCGCCTGCGGCGCTTCATGTTCCAGAACGTGTACCTCGCGCCGCCGGCCTCGCTCGAGGCCGCGCGGGCGAGGGGCGTCGTGCAGGCGCTCTTCCGCCACTTCGACGCGCACCCCGAGCTGCTGCCCCCGGCGCCCGAGGCCGACCACGTGCGGCGCGTCACCGACTTCGTCGCCGGGATGACCGACCGCTACGCGCTGAGGGCCTACCGCGAGGCCTTCATGCCGAGCGAGGGCCCCCTCTAGACGGCTCCCGCGGCGGCCCGCCCCGCCCGGCGCGATTCCGCGCGCCCGGCGGCACGGTCCGTCCCCGTTCCGCGCGACTGCGGCGGCCGTTCTGCATGCGAGGGGGAGGTGGCGCCACCCGGAGGCGGGCGAACCTCTCACGGCGGCGGTGCGGCCGTCGACGCTCTTCTGCGTGCAAGGAGGCGATGATCGGCGCACCCGTCGCCGGCGTGGCCACGCCGGGGAGGCGGCTCCGCGGTGGTCTGGTCAATTGGCCACGCGTGCTCCGGCCAATTGACCGCGGCCGCTCCGGCCGAGCGCGCACGCCCGCTGCGGCCAATTGGCCACGCGCGCCGTGGCCAATTGACCACGGAGCGCTCGGCCGGGCCCCCGACGGCGCTCGCCGGCCGCCACCCCGGCCGGGCACCGGCTGCCACCACCGTGCTATCTTGATATCGGGATGAACGAGCGAACCCCCCTCTACGTGCGCCTGCCCGCCGAGCAGGCGAAGCGGCTCGACCGCGCCGCATTCGAGCTCGGGGCGTCGAAGCAGGATCTCGTGGCCGGCCTGGTGGGCCGGCACGTGGACGCGTCGACGCCGGCCGGGCGGCGGGCCCTGCGGGAGCTCGTCACCGGCCGGCACGAGTTCGCTCCCTCCGCCGAGCCCGATCCCGAGAGGGAGGTGCTCGACCTCTCCGAGGCCGCCGCGCTGCTGCGGGTCGACGAGGCGGTCATCCGCGCGGCGGCCGAGGCGGGGGAGATCCCGGCCCGGCGCCTGGGCGACCAGTGGCGACTCTCCCGGCGCGCGCTGCTCGCCTGGCTCGGTGGGACGGCGGCGCCCCCGCCGGCGGCCGGAGGGTCCGCCGCCCCGCCGGACGCGACGCCGTGAGGATCGGTGCGTTCGTCCCCTCACGGGAGGGACGACCGCCACTCGGATGATCACGGTGCCTCTCGACAAGCGGCCCGAGGTTGGGGAGAGTTCGTGACAATGGAGACACACATAGCCCCCTGAGGGCCGAGGGCCGTGGGCGTCTCCACCCTCCACTGCCGACGAGAGGGGACCCCCCATGCCCACGCAGCACCCGCCCCGCCGCCGCGGCCCCGGCGGCGCCGCCGGGGAGGGCTGATGTCCGTCAGCGCACAGTGGGTGCTCGGGATCGTGCTCGGCGCCGTGGTCGTGCTGGTCGCCGCGGCGATCGTGATCACGATCGTGATGCTCGCGATGCGGATCGCGAAGCAGGCGCGCACCGCCCACGAGGCCGTCCAGGTCCTGAACGACCAGACCGCGGAGCTGCCGAACATCGCCCGGATCAACGACTCGGGGGTGCGGATCCTCCATTCCGCCCGCGCCCTCCGCAAGGTGGCGGTGGGCAAGTGAGCGGCCACGAATGGTGGGTCCTGGCCCTCATCCTCGGGCTCGTCGCGGCCCTGGTCGTCGCCGCCCTGCTCGCGCTGCTGATCACGACCGTCATCGGCATCGAGCGGTCGGTCCGCGGCCTGCTCGAGGCGGCGACCAAGGTGGCCGGGAACACGGCGAGCATCCCGCAGCTCCAGGCGACCGCCCCGGTGCTGGCGCAGATCGTCGACGAGGCCGTCATCCAGGACGGCTACATGAACGCCCTGACCGACGGCTTCGGGGAGGAGGGGCAGGCGGCATGAGCGACTACGCCCTGCTGGTCCTCCTCAGCGTCCTCCTCGCCGTCGTGGTGGTGGCGGTCGTGGCCCTGGCCCTGATCGAGGTGCGCCGCCGGCTGGCCCGCATCTCGTCCGACCTGGCCACCCTCGGCGAGGCGCTCGACGGCGTGGAGCGGGAGCACCTGCGCCCGCTGGAGCCCGCCGTCACGGCGATCAACGCCCAGTTCGACGTGATCCTGTCGGCGCTCCCGGGCATCGGCCGCAAGGCGGCGATCGTGGCGGAGAGGCGGCCGCGATGATCTGGGCCATCGGAATCGTGCTGCTGGTCGTGGTGCTTCCCGTGGTGGTCTACCTGCTCCACGGCGTCTACACGACCGCCCGGGGCATCGTGCCCGCCGTCACCCGCATCGGCGAGGCCGCCGCGGCGGGATCGAAGGACCTCGACGCCACCGCGCTGCTGCTCACCACGCAGGAGCAGGTGGCCCGGACGATCGCGGGCGTCGCCGCCTACGGCGGCTCCCTCGACGTGATCATCGACGACGCCGAGCCGGCGAGCTGAGGGAGGGGACGTGACCGCATCCGCCGTGCTCGTCGTCATCGCGGTGCTGCTGATCGTGGCGGCCCTCGTCGTCTACCTGGTCGGCACCATCCTCGAGCTGCGCAGGATCACGGACGGCCTCGACGGCGCGATCGCGAGCGTCGGCGAGATCCTGGCCAAGACCGCCCCGGTGAACGAGGTGGTGAGGGACATCAACGCCAACCTCGACGCCGGCGTGTCGGCCCTTGAGGGCCTGCTGGTGAAGAAGGCCGGCCTCACCGACGCGATGGGCCTGGTCGACGGGCTCTACCCGGGCGCGGCGGCCGCCGGCCTGCGCGACCACCCGGGCAGCGGCTCGATCACGCCGCCGCGCATCGGCGAGGTCTACACGAAGGGCACCCTGACGCTGGCGCGCCTCGGCCGCGAGGCCCCGATCGCGCTCGGCAACCCGCACGGCCCCGCCGTGCGCAACGCCCGCTACTCGGCCGGCGCCGCGATGAGGCTCTACCCCGAGGAGCGCCAGACGAAGCCCCGGAAGCTGCCGCGGTCCCCCGTCATCGGCACCGACGCGCCGGTGCAGTACGAGCAGCGCGACGACATCGGCAAGCCGCGCAGGCGGCTTCCCGCCCGGTCCTAGGAGGACACCGGTGCAGACACCCGCTCCGTTCGAGTACGAGCGCGCGACCAGCGTCGAGGGGGCGATCGCGTCGCTGCGACGGCACGGCCCCGAGGCCCGAGTCATCGCGGGCGGCCACAGCCTGCTGCCGATGATGAAGCTGCGCCTGGCGAGCCCGACGCACCTGATCGACATCAACGACCTCGACGAGCTGTCGTACATCCGCGAGGAGGGCGGCTCCATCCGCATCGGGGCGCTGACCCGGCACGTCGACCTCCTGAGATCCGACCTGCTGGCCGAGCGCTTCCCCGTGTTCCGCGACGCGGAGCAGGTGATCGCCGATCCGGTGGTGCGCAACCGCGGCACCATCGGCGGCTCGCTGTGCCAGGCCGACGCCGCCGAGGACCTGTCGGCCGCCTGCACCGCGGCGCAGGCGGAGGTCGTGATCCGGGGAGCCGAGGGCGAGCGGGTGGTCGGCATCGCCGACTTCCACGTGGGGCCCTACACCACGGCGGTGGGGGCGGGGGAGATCCTCACCGAGGTGCGGCTGCCGGTGCGGCCGGGAGCCGGCAGCGCCCACGAGAAGGTGGAGCGCCGGGCGGGCGACTGGGCGATCGCGGCCGCCTCGGCCGCCGTATGGGTGAACGGCGGCACCATCGAGGACGCGGGCCTCGCGCTGAGCGCGGTGGGGCTCACGACGATCCACCTCACCCGGGCCGAGGAGCTGCTGCGCGGCGGCGCGCCCTCGGAGGAGCTGTTCGCCGAGGCGGCCCAGATCGCCTCGCAGGACTGCATGCCGATGGCCGACGGCCGCGGCCCGGCCGACTACAAGCGCCATCTCGCGGGTGTCCTCACGCAACGCGCCCTGCGGCGCGCCACGTCGCGCGCCCTTCGACAGGAGGCCTGACATCAACGTCTCGATGATCGTCAACGGGGAGCGCGTCTCCCGCGAGATCGAGCCCCGCCTCCTGCTCGTGCACTTCCTGCGGGAGACCCTCGGCCTCACCGGCACCCACTGGGGCTGCGACACCTCGAACTGCGGCGCCTGCGTCGTGCACGTCGACGGCCAGGCGGTGAAGTCGTGCACGGCGCTGGCCGTGATGTGCGACGGCCACTCGGTCGACACGGTCGAGTCGCTGGAGAAGGACGGCCGGCTCGACGCGGTGCAGGAGGGCTTCCACGAGAAGCACGCCCTGCAGTGCGGGTTCTGCACCCCGGGCATGATGATGACCGCCCGTGCTCTGCTGAACGAGAACCCGGATCCCAGCAACGAGGAGATCCGCACCGCCATCTCCGGCGGGTTGTGCCGGTGCACGGGGTACCAGAACATCGTCGCCGCGGTGCGCTGGGCCGCCGAGCGCGAGGCGGCCGGGCGGGCGGAGGTCACGCGATGAGCACCACCGAGAACCTCCCCAGCGCCACCGAGGAGCGCCCCATCGGCTTCGGCCGCCTGAAGCGCAAGGAGGACGCGCGCTTCATCCGGGGCCAGGGCACCTACCTCGACGACATCCACCTGCCGGGGATGCTGCACGGCGCCATCCTGCGCAGCCCCTTCGCGCACGCCCGCATCGTCTCCATCGACACCTCGCAGGCGCTCGCCCACCCGGGCGTGCACGCCGTGGTGACGGCCAAGGACCTGGAGACGCTCGGCCTGGCCTGGATGCCCACGATCTCCTACGACACCCAGGCGGTGCTGGCCGGCGACAAGGTGCGCTTCCAGGGCCAGGAGGTCGCCTTCGTCATCGCCGACGACCGGTACATCGCGAACGACGCGCTGGCGCTGATCGACGTGGAGTACGACCCCCTGCCGGCCGTGGTCGACGCGCGCCGCGCGCTCGACGAGGACGCGCCGCTGATCCGCGACGACAAGGAGGGGCAGACCGACAACCTGGCCAGCCCCACCTGGGAGGCCGGCGACGAGGACGCCACCGACCGCGCCTTCGCCGAGGCCGACACCGTCGTGACGCGGGAGATGCTCTACCCGCGCTGCCACCCGGCGCCGCTCGAGACCTGCGGCATCATCGCCGACTTCAACCCGCAGACCGGGCAGCTCGACATCTACAACGGCAACCAGGCGCCGCACGCCCACCGCACGGTGTACGCCCACGTGGCCGGCCTCGCCGAGCACATGATCCGCATCAAGTGCAACGACATCGGCGGCGGCTTCGGCAACAAGGTGCCGGTGTACCCGGGCTACGTGTGCGCCATCGCCGGCTCGATCGTGGCGGGAGCGCCGATCAAGTGGGTGGAGAACCGCACCGAGAACCTCGTCTCCACCGGGTTCGCCCGCGACTACGTCATGCGGGCCCAGATCTGCTCGAAGGCCGGGAGGATCACCGGGCTGCGGGTCGACGTCATCGCCGACCACGGCGCCTTCGACAGCACCGCCCAGCCCACCAAGTTCCCGGCGGGCTTCTTCCACATCTGCTGCGGGTCGTACGACCTCGAGGCGGCGCACGTGAAGGTGAAGGCCGTCTACACGAACAAGGCGCCGGGGGGCGTCGCCTACCGCTGCTCGTTCCGCATCACCGAGGCCGTCTACATGGTGGAGCGGATGGTCGAGGCCCTCGCCCACGAGATGAAGGTCGACCCGATCGAGCTGCGCATGCGCAGCTTCATCGCCCCCGAGCAGTTCCCGTACGAGACCACCACCGGCTGGACCTACGACTCGGGCAACTACGCCGAGACGATGCGGGTGGCGATGGAGATCGCCGGCTACGAGGACCTGCGCCGCGAGCAGGCCGAGAAGCGGGCCCGCGGCGAGCTGATGGGCATCGGCGTCTCGTTCTTCACCGAGGGCGTCGGCGCCGGGCCGCGCAAGCACATGGACATCCTCGGCCTCTCGATGAACGACGGCGCCGACCTGCGCGTCCACCCGTCCGGCAAGGCCGTGGTCAGCATCAGCGCCCAGACCCAGGGGCAGGGCCACGAGACCACCTTCGCGCAGATCGTGGCGGAGGAGCTGGGCATCCCCCCGGAGGACGTGGAGGTGCGGCACGGCGACACCGACCGCTCCCCGTACGGCCTCGGCACCTACGGCAGCCGCTCGACGCCGGTCTCGGGCGGCGCGGTGGCGATCGTCTCGCGCAAGGTGCGCGACAAGGCCCGCCTGATCGCCGCGACCATGCTGGAGGCGCGCCCCGAGGACCTGGCCTGGGAGAAGGGCCGCTGGTACGTGAAGGGCGACCCGGAGAAGGGCGCGATGATCGAGGACATCGCGGTGCGCGCGTACAGCGGCGAGCCCATGCCCGAGGGCCTGGAGGGCGGCCTCGACGCCCAGGTGATCTACGACCCGCCGAACCTGACCTACCCCTACGGCGCCTACATCGCCGTGGTCGACATCGACCCCGACACCGCCCAGGTCACCGTGCGCCGCTTCATCGCCGTGGACGACTGCGGCGTGCGGATCAACCCGATGATCGTGGACGGGCAGATCCACGGCGGCCTGGCCGAGGGCGTCGGCATCGCGCTGATGGAGCTCATCAGCTTCGACGCCGAGGGCAACTGCCTGAACTCCACCTTCATGGACTACCTCATACCCACGGCGCTGGAATGCCCCGAGTTCGAGCTGGGCGAGACGGTGACGCCGTGCCCGCACCACCCCCTGGGGGCCAAGGGCGTCGGCGAGTCGCCGAACGTGGGCTCGCCGCCGGCGATCGTCAACGCGGTGATCGACGCGCTGCACGAGACCCACGGCGTCGATCACATCGACATGCCCTGCACCCCGGCCCGCGTCTGGGCCGCGATGCAGGGACGCCCGGAGCCGCCGCAGTGATCACCGCCGACATCGCCCGCCGCATCGAGGAGCTGGGCGCCGCGGGCGACGCCTTCGCCACCGCCACGGTGGTGAGGGCGCAGCGGCCCACGAGCGCCCAGGTGGGCGCGGTGGCGTTCGTGCTGCCGGACGGCACGATCGAGGGCTTCGTCGGCGGTTCGTGCGCCGAGCACAGCGTGCGCGCCTACTCGCTCGAGGCGATGCGGACCGGCGAGCCGCTTCTGCTGCGCATCACGCCCTTCGCGGAGGAGGGCGTGGACGACGGCGAGGAGGGCGCGGTCACGGTCCAGAACCCGTGCCTGTCGGGAGGGGCGATCGAGATCTTCGTCGAGCCGGTGGTGCCGTCGCCGCGGCTGGTGGTGGCGGGCGACACGCCGATCGCCGCGGCCCTCAGGCGCCTCGGCGCCGAGGTCGGGCTCGACGTCGCCGCCGCCGAGGACGACCCGCCCCGCCACGGCGACCTCGCGGTGGTGGTGGCCGCGCACGGTCGCGACGAGCTGGGCGCCCTGCGCGCCGCGCTGGAGCACGGTGTGCCCTACGTCGGCCTGGTCGCCAGCCGCGCGCGGGGCGACGGCGTGCTGGGCGAACTGCGCGGCGACGGCGTGCCCGACGAGCTGCTGGCGCGCATCGACGTGCCCGCCGGGCTCGACATCGGCGCCCGCACCCCGGGCGAGATCGCCCTGTCGATCATGTCGCGCATCGTGCAGGTGCGCCGGGGCGCGAGCGGGCCCGCGGCCGACCGCCCGCCCCGGGCCGCCGAGCCGGCGGCCACCGCCGTCGACCCGATCTGCGGGATGTCCGTCGCCGCGGTGCCGGGCACGCCGTCGATCGAGCACGAGGGGCAGACGGTCTGGTTCTGCTGCGACGGCTGCCGGGACGCCTTCGCGGCCCGGCATCAGAGTGCCGCCAACCCGGACTGAGCCCGTCGTCGCGGGCCTGGTCCTCGGGGCCGGCGGCTCGCGCCGGCTGGGGCGCCCGAAGCAACTGCTGCCCTACGCCGGCGGCACCCTCCTCGGGCACGTGGTGGGGGTGGCGCGGGAGTGCGGCTTCGACCAGCTGGTGGTGGCGATCGGCGGCTGGGCCGCCGAGGTGCGGGCCGGCGTCGACCTCGCGGGGGCGACGGTGGTGGTGAACGAGGCCTACGGCGAGGGCTGCTCGTCGTCGATCGCCGCCGCCCTCGGCGCGGTGGACCCGCGCTGCGAGGTGCTGGTGCTGATGCTCGGCGACCAGCCCGGGGTGAGCGCGGCCACGGTGCGCGCGCTGCTCGAGGGCCGGGGCGACGCCGAGCTGGCGCTGTGCGCCTACGACGACGGCCCCGGCCACCCGATCGCCTTCGCCCGCCCGCTCTTCGGCGAGCTGTCGTCGCTGCACGGCGACAGGGGCGTGTGGCGCATGGTCGACCGGGCGGGCGACGCCGCGCGGCGGGTGCCGGTGCCCGGGGCCGTGCCGCTCGACGTCGACACCGAGGAGGACTACGCGGCGGTGCTGGCGGCGGGCGCCCCATGAGCGAGGGGCGCGTCACGGGCGAGGCCGCCGGCGAGCTGGCGGCCCTCGCGCCGGACGTCGAGATGCTGGCCCTGCGGCTGGCGTCCGTCGACTACCTGGTGGACGACGCCCTCGCCACGTCGCTCTTCCTCGCGGTGCGGCTGCCGCAGCCGCTGCTGATCGAGGGCGAGGCCGGGGTGGGGAAGACCGAGGCCGCCAAGTCGCTGGCCGTCGCGCTCGACACGCCGCTGATGCGCCTGCAGTGCTACGAGGGCATCGACGCCGCCGAGGCGCTCTACGAGTGGAACTACCCGCGCCAGCTGCTCAGCATCCGGCTGGCCGACGCCCGGGACGCCGAGCTGCGCGAGGGCGATCTGTTCGGGCCCGACTACCTCATCCGCCGGCCCCTGCTGGCGGCGCTGCAGCACCCGGGGCCGCGGCCGGCGGTGCTGCTGATCGACGAGGTCGACCGCGCCGACGACGCCTTCGAGGCCTTCCTGCTCGAGCTGCTGGCCGAGGCCGCCGTGACGATCCCCGAGATCGGCACGATCCGGGCGAGCCACCCGCCGGTGATCATCCTCACCTCGAACCGCACCCGCGACCTGCACGACGCCGTCAAGCGCCGCTGCCTGTACCAGTGGATCGACTACCCGGACGCCGCCCGCGAGGTCGAGATCGTGCGCCGCCGGGTGAAGGACGCCCCCGAGGCGCTGGCGGTGCAGGTGGCCTCGGCGGTGGCGCGGATGCGCGAGAGCGACGTGCAGAAGCCGCCGGGCATCGCCGAGGCGATCGACTGGCTCGCCGCCCTGCGGCTGCTCGGGGTGGAGCGGCTGGACGCGGCGTCGGCCGGCCGCACGCTGGGCGCGGTGCTCAAGTACGAGGAGGACCAGGAGGCCGTGCGCGAGGCCGGGCTCGACGAGCTGGTGCGCCCGCATGGCTGAGTCCGCCCTCGCCGTCGAGACGGTCCACCTCGACCTGCCGGCGCTGGCCGGCGCGCTGGGCCGCCGGCTGCGGTCGGCGGGCGTGCCGGTGTCGGCGGCGCGGGAGGTCGGCCTGGTCCGTGCGCTCGCGATCGTGCGACCGGACGGCCGGCGGCGCCTCTACTGGACCGCGCGGGCGGTGCTCGTGTCCGACCCGGCCCAGGTGCCCGCCTTCGACGATGTGTTCGCCGAGGTGTTCGGCGCTCCGCGCGGCGCCGGGGCCGCGTCCGAGACGCCGCGGCAGGCGCGCACGGTCGCCGCCCCGGCCGACGACCGGCCCCGCGCGGACGACGACGCCTCGTCCGCGGAGGCGCCGCGCCACGCGGGCGGCGCGACGGCCGCCACCGCGGGCGCGGACGGCGACCCCGGCGACGACGCGGTCGACGTGCCGCTGGCCGCGGCGGGCGACGACGAGCGCCTGTCGACGAAGAGCTTCGACGCCCTCGACGCCGCGGAGCGCGCCCGGCTCTACGAGATGATGGCCGCCCTGCGCCTGGCCACCCCGGTGCGCCTCAGCCGCCGCCACGAGGTCGGCGCGAGGGGGCGGCGCCTCGACCTGCGGCGCACCCTGCGCGGAAGCATGCGCACGGCCGGCGACCCGGTGCGCCTGGCCCGCCGGCGCCGCCGCGAGCGGCAGCGGCGCCTGGTGCTGCTGTGCGACATCTCGGGATCGATGGAGCCCTACGCGCGGGCCTACCTCCAATTCCTGGCCTGCGCGGCGGCCAGCGGCCCCGAGGCCGAGGCCTTCGCCTTCGCCACGCGCCTCACCCGGCTCACCCGCGCGCTGCGCTCGCGCAACCCCGAGCGCGCCATCCGGCGCGCCGCGGCCGCGGCGCCCGACTGGTCGAGCGGCACCCGCATCGGCGACGCGCTGCGGGCCTTCAACGACCGGCACGGCCGGCGCGGGATGGCGCGCGGGGCGATCGTCGTGATCCTGTCCGACGGCTGGGAGCGCGGCGATCCCGCCCTCGTGGGCCGCGAGATGCGCCGGCTGGCCCGCCTGGCCCACCGCATCGTGTGGGTCAACCCGCGGGCCGGAGCGTCGTCCTTCCGCGTGGCCGCCGGGGGCATGGTGGCGGCGCTGCCGCACTGCGACGCCCTGGTCAGCGGGCACACCTTCGCCGCCCTGGCCGAGGTGATCGACGAGATCGGCGCCGAGCGGGGCCGCGGCGCCGGCGGCGCGCCGGCCGCGCGCCGGGCGATCCCGCCCGACGACGAGCCCGAGCCGTGGGCCAGCGCGACGCCGGTGGCGGGCAGCTCGGTGGCCATGCCCGTGGGCGACAACCCCCGGCGCGGCAACACCAGCCCGGGGTGGCGGCGGTGACCGGCGAGCCCACCTGCATCTACCCCGGATGCGAGCGCCCCGCGGCGCCCGCCCATCCGCAGGGGGGCCCGCGGCCCTCCTTCTGCGACCTGCCGGAGCACAACGCGCTCACGGCCCACCAGGAGCGGCGCCGGCGGGCGGCCGCCTCCCCCGACGAGGAGGATCAGTGATGGCGGACGAGGCCTACCGGGCGGTCTTCCTGCGCGTTCATCCCACCGGGAAGATGGTGCTGAGCCTCACCATCGAGTCGGACGGGCGCGAGGCCGAGTACGCGAGGCTCGTCGCCGACGACCTCGGCGTCCCCGCCCTCGACGTGAAGGTGGTGCCCGCCGACACCGACAGGTTCGGCGTGGGGCACGGCTTCAACACCGTCCCGTCGGCGGGCACGCCCGCCGCGATCGCCACGGCCACCCGGCGCATCCGCGACAAGGCCCAACTGCTGGCCGGCGCCGATCTGGGGGCGCCGGCCGAGTCGCTCAGCTGGTCGAACGGGGCCTGGGTGAGCGGCGACGGCAGCGATCCGGGCCGGGTGAGGACGATCGAGGCGATCGCGCTCTACGCCCACGGCTCGGGCGAGCTGCCGCGGGGCGTGGAGGGCGGCCTCGACGCCCAGGCCGTCTACGCCGATTGATCCGCGAGATCCCCCTCGAGGCGGGTGCGTCAGCCCTGCGGCAGGCGCGCGTCGAGCTCGACGGCGACGTCGTCGGCGACCTTGAGCGCGCCGAACAGCGCGGAGTAGGGCTTGATGCCCCAGTCGCTCTGCGTGAGCGTCGCCGCCGCGGTGAGGGCGCCGTCGGCGCCGGCCGCCAGGTCGAACGCGACCGGGCGGGCGGTGCCCAGCAGCGTCAGGTCGCCGCTCACCGACAGGCCGTCGGCGGCCGGCGCGATCCGGGTGGAGCGGAATGTGACCGGCTGGCGCTTCAGGATCTCGTCGTCGATCGTCTTCTTGATGTCGGACCTGTCGTCGTCGCCCAGCGGCATGAGGCCGCCGGTGCCCTCGACCACGCGCAGGGAGGACGAGTCGACGTCGACCGTGAGGCTGCCGGAGGCCCCGTCGGCGCCCACCTCGAGCACCGCCTCCCACGCGTCGACGTGGATCAGCAGGTCGTGACCGGCCTTGGCGGCGGCTCCGGCGCGGCCGGTCCTCAGGGCCAGCGTCCCGTCGGCCGGCCCGAGGCGGTAGGTGCCGGCGGAGATAGACACAATCCGCATTATAGTGGTGCCCAGGCCGCGCGGCATCCCGCGCCCGTATACGACAAGGACGACGCCGATGGCAGTTGAGCTGGATCACACCTTCTCGACGCAGCGGCCGATCGACGACAGCTACGCCACGATCCTCGATCTGGAGCGGATCGTGCCGTGCGTCGAGGGCGCGCGCGTCGTCGAGCTGACCTCTCCCGACTCGGCGAAGGCCGAGATCCTGGTGAAGATGGGCGCCATGTCGATGACCTTCGTCGGCACGGTCGCCGTGATCGAGCAGGACCCCGCGGCCCATCGCGCGGTGCTCGAGGTGAAGTCGCGCGAGAAGGGGGGACAGGGGTACGCCAACGGCACGATCCTCTTCGCGCTCAAGGAGGGCGGAGGGGACATCCACACCTCGGCGCAGATCACCGGCAAGGCGGCCTCGATGGGCGAGGGGGTGGTGGCCGGGGTGCTCGACGCGCTGGTCACCAGCTTCGCCGCCAGGGTCGGCGCCCTGTGACCCCCCGCGGACGCCCGGGGCGCTGACGTGGCCCGGATCGCCATGCGCGAGGTGCGCCCCGGCGAGGTGCCCCGCGACGGCGGCACGGCGATCCAGGACGACCCGGCCCGCCCGGTGTTCCGCGGCAACGGACCCGACGACTACGTCTGCGTGACCTGCGGGAACGTGCTCGCCGCGCGGATGGACGGCGAGTACATGACGCGCAGGGTGCGGGTGAGGTGCGCGGTCTGCAGGACGGTCAACGTGTCGGCCGAGGACCGCGGCGATCCGCGGTTGCGCCGCCGCGGCGGTCGGCCGCCGCCGTGATCGCGCGCCGGGCCGCGGCCGCCGGGGGCGCGCGCGTCGTCGGCGTCGGGGCGGTCGCCGCCCTGGCGGCCGCGGCCCTGTGGGCGATCGGCGCGACCGGCTGGGCTCCGCTGCTGCACGGCGGCGGGCACGCCCACGCGGCTCCCGGCCTCGAGATGGCCGTGTGGACCGGCGGCTGGGCCCTGATGGTGACCGCGATGATGCTGCCCGTCGCGGCGCCCCTGCTCGGCGCCACCCGTCGCGGCCGGGCGCTGCTGGCCGGCGCCTACCTGGGGCCGTGGATCGCGGCGGGCGCCGTCGTGTGGGCCGCGGTGCTCCTGGCCGGCGCGGCGCCGCTGTGGGCGGGCCTGGTGGCCGCGGGGGCGTACCAGCTCACCCCGGCGAAGCGGCGGTCGCTGGCGGCCTGCCGCGCCCGGCGCGCGCCGGCCGCCCTCGACGGCGGCGACCCGACCGGCGACGCCGTGCGCGCCGGCCTCGCCCACGCCGCGGCGACCCTGCGCTGCTGCGGGCCCCTGATGGCGCTGATGGTGCTGGGGCTCACCGGGCCGGCCTGGATGCTGCTGCTCGGCGCCGTCATGGCCATCGAGGCGATCGCCCCGCCGGGCGCCCGCCTGCGCGTGCCGATCGGCGCGGTGCTGCTGGTCGCGGGCGCGGTCGTCGCGCTCGCCGGCGCCTCCCCGGGGGGCTGAGGTCGGGCGCCCGGTCATCCGCCGCGCCGTATCCTGTCCGCTCTGAGCCGCCGTCCCCTCATCCCATGGCCCTGATCACCCAGGACAGCATCGACGCCGTGCGCGAGGGCGCCGACCTCGTCGAGCTCATCCGCGGGCGCGTCGAGCTGGTCAACCGCAGCGGCCGCTGGTGGGGGCGCTGCCCCTTCCACGACGAGCGCACACCGTCCTTCAGCCTGATCCCGCCGGACTTCCGCCGCTACTACTGCCACAGCTGCGGCGCGACCGGCGACGCGATCACCTGG
This sequence comes from Thermoleophilia bacterium, assembly GCA_050181915.1. Taxonomy (GTDB): domain Bacteria; phylum Actinomycetota; class Thermoleophilia; order Miltoncostaeales; family Miltoncostaeaceae; genus JBFXCS01. The sequence continues at coordinate 711,561 of JBFXCS010000001.1, forward strand.
ATGCAGGAGAAGGAGGGCGCGGCCGGGTTCGCCGAGGCCGTCGAGGCGCTGGCCGAGCGCTTCAACATCGCGATCCGCCGCGAGGAGGAGTCGCCCCGCGACGAGGCCCGCCGCCAGGCCGCCGACCGCCGCCGCCGCCTGCTGGAGCGGGCGGCCGCCTTCTACGCCGAGTACCTGTGGCGCGCCGACGAGGCCGCCCCGGCGCGCGAGTACCTGGCGGGCCGGGGCTTCGCGGAGGACCTGATCCGCCGCTTCCGCATCGGCTACGCGCCGGGCGGCGGAGCGGTGCTGGTGGGGAGGGCCCTGCGCGAGGGGGTGCCGCGCGAGCTGCTGGCCGAGGCGGGCCTCGCCCGCCTGCGCGGCGGCCAGGCCGCCGACTTCTTCGCGTCGCGCATCATGTTCCCCATCGCCGACGCGCAGGGCAGGGTGCAGGGGTTCGGCGGGCGCACGCTCGATCCGGCCGAGCGGGCGAAGTACGTCAACTCGCCCGAGACCGACCAGTTCAAGAAGCGCAGCCTGCTGTTCGGCCTCGCCGAGGCGCGGCAGGCGGCGACCCGCAGCCACTACTTCGTGGTGGTGGAGGGGTACACCGACGTGATGGGGCTGGTCGCCTCCGGGGTGGAGTCGGCCGTCGCCTGCATGGGCACGTCGCTCACGACGACCCAGCTCGAGCTGCTGCGCCGCTGGGCGCCCGAGGTGCGCCTGTGCTTCGACGGCGACGCCGCGGGCGAGCGGGCGGCCTGGCGCAGCGTCGAGGCGGGGCGCGGCGTGAACCTCACCTTCTCCGCGGTGCGCCTGCCTCCGGGCCGCGATCCGGGCGATCTCGCCGCCGACGAGGCCGGCCGAACCGAGCTTGCGCGATTCATCACAGAGTCTGAGCCTCTGGTAACTTCCCTCATCCGTTCACGCGTCGCGCGGGCGGGCCGGTCTCCACGGGGTCGCGAGGAGGCGCTGCAGGAGATCACCGACCTGCTCCGCCTGTTTCCCGACTCGGTTGAGAAGGACGAAGGGGTTCGCTTGACCGCAGGCCTACTTCAGCTTTCGCAAGGCCTCGAGGAGCGACTGCGCCGCGCGTCGCGGCAGGACGCCCCGGCGACGACCGTCGTCCCGGCCGCCCCCGGCGGCTCGCCCCAGGAGGTCCGCGAGCGCCGCTTCCTGGCGATGGCCGTCGCCCTCCCCGAGGCCGCGCGACCCTACCTGGAGGGCTTCCCGGCCGAGGCGTTCGAGGTCGAGGAGCACCGGCGCGCGTTCGAGCTGCTGCGCTCCGGCGCCGTCGCGCCCGAGGACTGGGCCGACGACCTGTCGGCCACGGCGGTCGCGCTGCGGGTCGAGGTGGCCGGCGTCGAGGTCACCGAGCCGGAGCTGCGCGAGGCGGCCTACCGGGTGGAGATCCCCATGCTGGAGCGCCGCGCGGCCGAGCTGCGCGCCGCCGGCGACGAGGGGGGCCTGCTGAAGACCCTCGACCTGGTGCGCCGCCTGCGCGCGGCCCTGAGGGGGGACGCGTGAGCACCGAGGTATCGGTCACGGGGTACGACGAGGTCCGCGAGCTGATCGAGGAGGGCCGCGAGCTCGGGGCCGTACCCCTCTCCCGCGTGGCGGACGTCGTCGAGTCGGCCGATCTCGGCGAGGAGCAGCAGGAGCGGCTGCTGCAGGTGCTGGCCGAGCTCAACATCGAGGTGCTCGGCGAGGGCGTGGAGGCCCCCGGCGCGGCCGGCCCGAGGCTCGACCTCACGGTCAAGGCCCACTCCAATGACCCGGTCCGCATGTACCTCCGCGAGATCGGCCGGGTGCCGCTGCTCACCGCCGCCGAGGAGGTGTCGCTGGCGAAGCGCATCGAGCGGCGGGACATGACCGCCAAGGCGGCCCTGATCGAGGCGAACCTGCGGCTCGTGGTGTCGGTCGCGAAGCGCTACGTGGGGCGCGGCCTCGCCCTGCTCGACCTGATCCAGGAGGGCAACCTCGGCCTCATCCGGGCGGTGGAGAAGTTCGACTACCGCAAGGGCTACAAGTTCTCGACCTACGCGACCTGGTGGATCCGCCAGGCCATCACCCGCGCGATCGCGGACCAGGCGCGCACCATCCGGGTGCCGGTGCACATGGTCGAGACGATCAACCGCCTGTCGCGGGTGCAGCGGCAGCTGCTCCAGGACCTGGGCCGCGAGCCCACCATCGCCGAGCTGGCGAAGGAGCTCGAGGTGACCGTCGAGCGCGTGCGCGAGATCCAGAAGGTCGCCCAGGAGCCGGTGTCGCTGGAGACCCCGGTGGGGGAGGACGAGGACTCCGAGCTCGGCGACCTGATCGAGGACCAGGCGGTCCAGAGCCCGGCCGACGCGGTGTCGAGCCTGCTGCGGCGCGAGGAGCTGGAGGAGGTGCTCGGCCAGCTCACCCATCGCGAGCGGAAGGTGCTCGAGCTGCGCTTCGGCCTCCGCGGCGAGGAGCCGCGGACGCTGGAGGAGGTGGGCCAGCGCTTCGGGGTGACGCGCGAGCGCATCCGCCAGATCGAGGCGAAGACGCTCACCAAGCTCCAGGCCTACCGCGACACCCAGCGCCTGCGGGAGTTCCTGGACTAGTCGCCGGCGGGGGCGGCGATCAGCGCGAGCGCCGCGGCGCGGCGGGTCGCGCCCGCCATCTCCAGCGCGCAGGTCGCCCGGAGGGCGACGACGTCGGACCGCTCCGGACGGCGGGCCGGCGGCCCCAGCCACACGATGCGCGGAGCCGGGCCCAGCAGCGCGGCCCGCTGGCCCCACACCAGCAGCCGGCCCAGGGCCAGGGCGCCGGCGCTCACGGCCGACGGGTCGCCCCGCGACGCGACGTAGGCGCGGTGGGCCGCCAGGCAGGCGGCCAGCGACACCCCGTCGGGGGCGTCCTCGTGCTCGAGATCGAGCGCGGCGAGCCGCGCGTCGGCCTCGTCGCCCTCGGCCGGCCGGGTCAGCGCCGGCGCCAGGCGGGTGAGCTGTCCGCCGAGGGCGAGCCCGATGGCCTCGGCGGCGGCGCGCAGCTCGCCGTCGAGGTCACCGAGCAGTCGGTTGTGATCGTCCGAGAGGCGCAGGCTCATCAGCGGCCCTGCGACCCGGCCGCGCCGCCGATCAGACGGCGGGCGGCGAGGCCTGCTCGGCGTCGGCCGTCGCGGGAGGCGCCTCGGTGAACACGAACTCGTCCGGCTCACCGCCCAGGCGGTCCTTGACGAGCCAGTAGCCGAGGCCCGCAAGCAGCAGGAGCACCAGGAGCTTCTTCATCTGTTCTCCGTTTCTCGTGTCGGGGAACCGGCCGACACCGTATCGCATGGCCCGGCCCTCACCGGGTGGTCAGCACGACCTTTCCCACGGTCCGGTTGTCGCCCACGAGGCGGTGGGCCTCGGCCGCCTCGGCCAGGGGCAGGACGCGCTCGATCACGGGGCGCAGCCGCCCGTCGGCCAGCCGGCCGATGCCCCATGCGGTGAAGTCCGCGACGAGGTCGGCCTTCTCCTCGGCGGTGCGCGACCGGATGGTGCTGAGGAAGACGGTGTGCTGGAGGCCGATCATCGCGCCCATGTCGATGGTCGCCCTGCTCCCGCCGACCAGCCCGACGATCGAGATCCGCCCCAGGCGGGCGAGGGAGCGGATGCTCTCGTCCCAGTACGAGGCGCCCACCAGGTCGAGGATCACGTCCGCCCCGGCGCCGCCGGTGAGGTCGCGCACCGCGTCCGCGAAGCGGCCGTCGCGCGCGACCACGGCCCGCGCGCCGAGGGCGGCGACGGCCTCCGCCTTGGCCGCGTCGCGCACGGTGCCGATGCAGTCGGCGCCCAGCTCGCGCGCCACCTGGATCGCGGCGGTCCCCACGCCGCCGGCGGCCGCGTGCACGAGCAGGGTCTCCCCCGGTCCCAGGCGGGCGAGGCGGCCCAGCGACTGCCAGGCGGTGAGGAAGACCTCCGGCACGGCCGCCGCGTCGGTGAGCGACAGGCCGTCCGGCACGGGCATGAGCTGGGCCTGCGGGGCGACGGCCCGCTCGGCGTAGCCGCCGCCGGCGAGGAGGGCCATGGCCCGGTCTCCGGGCGCCCATCCCGCCACGCCGGGGCCGACGGCCGCGACGGTGCCCGCCGCCTCGAGGCCGGGCAGCTCGCTGGCGCCGGGGGGAGGGGGGTAGCGGCCCTCGCGCTGCAGCAGGTCGGCGCGGTTCACGGCGGTGGCGGCCACGTCGAGGAGCACCTCGCCGGGGCCCGGAACCGGCTCCGGCAGCTCCCGCTGCTCCAGCACCTCGGGCCCGCCGTGGCGGGTGATGACGACGCCCCTCATCCGATGGCGCTCGCGCGCACGGGCGCCAGCGTAGCGCGGCCCGGCGGCGCCGCCTACGGTCGGGTCGCGGCCCTCACGCAGAAGTTGCTGATGGCGAGGGGGCCCTTGGAGTAGCCGCCGCGCAGGTACGGCCACACCCGCCAGACGTAGCACGAGCCGGGACGGAGCCGCGGCGAGCGCATGCGGGTGATGCGCGGGAAGGAGCCGTGGACCTTGCGCACCTTCACGCGGCCGTCGGGCACCGTCAACGGCCCGACGATGCGGAAGATCTGCACGTTGTACATCTGGGTGGCGCGCGGCCAGCGCCGCCAGCTCAGGATGGGCCGCCGGGTCTTCAGGGTGGTGGCCACGCGCGGCCGCAGCCAGTTCGGCCTCAGGGTGGGGATCGCCGCCCCCGAGGTGGTGGGCCGCGACGGCCTCTGCGGGCCGGGGGAGAGGGGATCCCCCGTGCCCGGCGGCTGGTCGGGGGCCGGCAGGCTCGCCGTGACGATCGACAGCGGCACGGCGGCCTCGGGGCCGGCGTTGCCCGCCGCGTCGGTCTGGAGGGCCGAGAAGCGGTACTCCCCGGCGGGGAGGTCGTCGATCGCGACCCGGTTCTCGGTCGTCGTGACGGGGCCCTCGACGACGGCCCCGGCGGCGTCGCGCACCCGCCAGGTGACCCTGGCCCTGGCCTCGACGCCGGTCCACGCGAACGTCGCGGGCGAGCCGGCGATCACGGGATGCCCGGGGCCGGAGAGGACGAGCGCGGCGGGCGGCTGACGGTCCATCACGAAGGTGCGCTGGGCCTGCTCGGTCACGAACAGGAAGGTCGTCTGCCGCACCGTGAGGGTGTACGCGCCGTCCTGGGCGGGCGCCGCCGGCGCCACCTGGAACGGGGACCGGCTGGAGGAGCCCGACTGCCCGTCGGAGAGGGTCCAGCTGAACTGCGCGCCGGAGGCGGTGCCCGTGACCGTGTACCGCGGCGCGCCGTTCCAGGCGTCGTTGTTGCTCCCGGAGATCACCGGCGGGGCGGCGACGGCGGTCGCTCCCGCCGTAAAAAGCGCGAAAAGGGTACTGAGCGCTAGCGTATATCGGCGATTTCGGCGGATCGAGCTCACCGCGCGAACGTATCCCCGTTCGGCGCCGCGGCGCCCCCCTCGTCCGGCCAGGTTTTCGGCGCGGCGATCGGTACGCTGCGCCGATGCCCGTGCAGAGCACCGAGGAGATCGTCGCCGGGCTGGCCGAGGCGAGGGGACCGGAGCCGCCCTCCGGGCCGTACCTGCGGGCGCCGGCGGCGCGCTACGAGGCGATGACCGCGGGGGTACTGCGCCAGAGCCACGCCCACGAGGCGGCCGAGCGGCCGGACGCCGCGGCGACCTACGAGCAGGCCCTCGGGCCGATGCACCTCTGGGTGCGGCGCGTCCCCGGGGCGGCGCCGTCGGTGGCGCTCGCGCTCAGCGTCCACCGATCCGAGCGCGGCGTGTACGTCGACGCGGGCTACCGGGTGTACGGCGACTCCGACGGGCACGCCGCCGAGCTGGCGGCCGATCCCGCGCTGGCGCTGGCGACGCTGCTCACCCGCTTCGGGCTGGAGCACCGCACGCCGGCGGGACCGAGGCTGCTCGTCCCGCTGCGGGTGGCGAACCTGCCCGCCCCGCTGGAGGAGCTCAGCCTGGGCCGCTTCGGCCGCGCCGTGGGCATGGACGGCATGCCGGAGGACGGCCGCGTCGCGGTGAACATGCGGGCCCAGCGATCGGGCGACGGCTCCAGCCGCCTCGCCTGGCTGTTCGCGATCGACCTCGGACGCTACGAGGCCGACGCCCGCTCCCACCGCCGCTAGCGCGACCCTCCCGGAGCGGGGGAGAGAAGCCCCAGCAGCTCCTCGTGCAGCAGGCCGTTGGTCGCCACCCCGCTGCCGCCGGCGTAGCCGTCCGCGCCGGCCAGGTTCGTGAAGCGGCCGCCGGCCTCGTCGAGGATGAGGGGCATGGGGGCGAGGTCGTAGGGCTCGGCCACCGGGTCGACCATCGCGTCGACCCGTCCGGTCGCGACCAGCGCGTAGCCGTAGCCGTCGCCCCAGGTGCGCATCGCCAGGCCCGACCCGTGCACCGCGAGCAGCATCTCCGCCGGCCAGTGCGAGTACTCGCTGGCGGTCAAGTAGCCGCCGGCCAGGCCCGCCCGAGCGCTGACCCGCGCCGGGCGGCCGTCGATGAACGCCCCCCGGCCCCGTCCCGCCCACACCGTCTGGCCGAGCGCGGGGAGATGGATCACCCCCGCGGCCAGGCCGTGCTGGTCCTCCACCGCCAGCAGCGTCGAGTAGAGGGGCACCGCGCGGGTGAAGGCCTTGGTGCCGTCGATGGGATCGACGATCCACCGTCTGCCGCTGGTGCCGACCCTCTCCGCCTGCTCCTCGCCGAGCACCCCGTCGTCCGGGTGCGCCGCCGCCACCTGCTCGCGCACCAGCGCCTCGACGGCGCGGTCGGCCTCGGTCACCGGCGTGCCGTCTCCCTTGCGGTCGACCGCCAGGTCCGCCCTGCCGAACCAGCGCAGGGTGAGGTCGCCGGCCTCGCGGGCGAGCGCGACGGCCTCCCGGACGAGTGCCTCGTCGGCGGCGGGCGCTGCGGTCATCGGTCCTCCGGGATCGCGGTGGGTCCTGATCCTGGCACGGCCGGGACGCGGGCGGCGCCGCCGGCCGTAGGTCGGTCATGAGGGCGTACGGGGGCATATGGGCGTGCGCGGCGGGGCTCGCGATCGCGGCCGGCGCGGGCGGGGCGGCGGGGAAGGTCGGCCCGCTGCCGGCGGTCGTCACCCCCGCGGGGCCGTGGGCGGCCACCTCGGACGGTCGCCTCGTGCGCCTCGATCCCGCGACCGGCGCGGTGCGCGCCCGCAGCGCGAGGCTCGGATACCCGTTCTCGATCGCCGCCGACGGCGTACGCGTCTGGGTCGCGGACGGCCGGGGCGATCGACTCCTCCGGCTGTCGGGCGAGGGCGCGATCGAGGCGCGCCGTCATCTGCCGGGGTTCGCGAGCGGCGTGGGCGTCGGAGGCTCGTCGGCCTGGGTGCTGGTGCACCCGCCGGGCGCGCGGTCGGGGTACGAGCTGCTGCGCGTCGACCGCGGGTCGCTCGCGATCCGGGGGCGCTTCCATCTCGGCCGCCGGTTCGCCGCCCTCGCCGTCTCGGAGGACCGCGTGTGGCTCGCCATCGACCCCGACCGGCGCCGTCCCGGGATGCTGATCGCCCTCGACGAGCGCCGCGGCACGGTGGTCCTGCGCCGCCGGGAGAAGGCCGGGATCCGCGCCCTCGCCGCCGATCCCGCGACGGTCACCTTTCTGACGGGCGGCTCCCGTCCCCGGATCGTCCGCGTCGGCGCGACCGGGCGGCCGCTCTGGGCGCGCGGCGCACCGGCGAACGCGGGGCTGGTGGCCGCGGCCGCGGGCCGGGTGTGGGTCGGGACCATATGCGGTGGCGCGACCTGTCGCCTCGATCGCGCGAGCGTCACGCCTACCGTGATCGGGACGGCGCGATCGCGGGCGGGCCGGCCCGCCCCTGGGGCGCCTGCCACCGTGGGATGGCGAGGCGGGCGCAGCTGTTCCCGGCGGGTCTGACGGCGCTCCCCGAAGGGGCGCTCGCCGTGCTCGGCGACGGCGAGGGAGCCACGCGCGGGGCGGTCATCTCCGCCGGCGGAGATGTGCGCTGCGGGCCCCTGTGAGCACTCCCGGTCCGGATGGGGATGGGGGGAGTCGAACCCCCACGAGGTCGCCCTCAGCGGTGTTTGAGACCGCCGCGTCTGCCATTCCGCCACATCCCCGGATCGCAGGCGAGTGTAGCCCGCCCGCGCCGGCCGCTCAGCCCTCGCGGGGCTCCAGTACGACCACCGGGATCTCGCGCGACGTCTTCGCCTGGTAGGCATCGTAGTCGGGGAAGATCGCGGCCATGGTCCGCCACAGCCGCTCGCGCTCCCGCCCGGTCGCGGTGCGGGCCTTCACGGGGAGCACCCGGTCCCTCACCTGGATCGTGACGGCCGGGTCATCGCGCAGGTTGAGGTACCAGTAGGGGTGGCGCGGCGATCCCCCCAGGGAGCCGGCGATGACGTAGGCGTCGCCGTCGCGCCCGTAGATCAGCGGCGTGCGGCGCAGGCGCCCCGACCGGCGCCCCCGGGTGGTGAGCAGGAGCGTCGGCACCCCGGGCCGCCACTCGTGCCCGACGGCGCCGCCGCTCTCCACGTACTGGCGGTGGTGCTTCGCGACCCAGCCCGTGGTGGGCTCGGCGGGCTCCTCGTGGGCGGCGGCGCTCATGTCGTGCCCCTCCCGTTCAGACGTCGAAGGCCAGCTCGCCGGCGTGCGGCACCCGGCGGGCGAGGCCCTCGGCCTGCGCCACCTCGACCACCTTCTCGGCGACGGCGGGCGCGACGGAGCGGTTGAACACGCTCGGGATGATGTACTCCTCGTTGAGCTCGTCGTCGCTGATGCAGGCGGCGATCGCCTCGGCGGCGGCCACCTTCATGGCCTCGCTGATCTGGGTCGCGCGGCAGGCCAGGGCGCCGCGGAAGATGCCCGGGAAGGCCAGCACGTTGTTGATCTGGTTCGGGTAGTCCGAGCGGCCGGTGGCCATCACGCGGACGTAGGGGGCGGCGAGCTCCGGCATGATCTCGGGCGTCGGGTTGGCCATCGCGAAGACGATCGGGTCCTTCGCCATCGTCTTCAGCTGGTCCACCGAGAAGGTGCCGGGGCCGGACAGGCCGAGGAACAGGTTCGCCCCCTCCACCGCCTCGGTGAGGCCGCCCCGGATGCCCTCCGGGTTGGTGTTCTCGGCGTACCAGTCCTTCATCGAGTTCATGTTCTCGGTGCGGCCCTTGTAGATCGCGCCGCGCGAGTCGCAGCCGATGATGTTCTTCACGCCGGCGTTCATGAGGATCTTCGAGCAGGCCACGCCGGAGGCGCCGACGCCGCTCACCACGACCTTGAGGTCGGAGATCTTCGTGCCGGTGATCTTCGTCGCGTTGATCAGGGCGGCGAGGGTGACGATGGCGGTGCCGTGCTGGTCGTCGTGGAAGACTGGGATGTCGAGCATCGCCTTGAGGCGGTCCTCGACCTCGAAGCAGACCGGCGCGGCGATGTCCTCCAGGTTGATGCCGCCCCAGACCGGCGCGATCGCCGCGATCGTCTTCACCAGGACGTCGGGGTCCTTCGAGTCGATGCAGATGGGGTAGGAGTCGACGCCGCCGAACTCCTTGAACAGCATCGACTTGCCCTCCATCACGGGCATGCCGGCGGCGGCGCCGATGTCGCCGAGGCCGAGCACCGCGGTGCCGTTGGTGATCACGGCGACCATGTTCCGCTTGATGGTGAGGTCGAAGGCCTTGTCGCGGTCCTCCGCGATGGCGGACGCGACCCGGGCGACGCCCGGCATGTAGGCCACCGAGAGGTCGTCGCGGGTCTCGAGCGGGATCCGGGTGGTCATCTCGATCTTGCCGCCCTGGTGCATACGGAAGGTGCGGTCGAAGGACGACTGGACGCGGACGCCCTCGACGCCCTCGGCGGCCGACACGATCTGGGCGGCGTGGTCCTGGTCGGACGCGTTCACGACCAGCTCGCGCACCACCGCGTCGTGCTCGGTCCCGACGAGGTCGATCGCCCCGATGTCGCCCCCTACCGCCCCGATGGCCGTGGTGAGGCGGCCGAGCAGGTCGGTCTGCACGGAGTCCATCTCGACGCGCAGGGTGATGCTGTACTGGGCGGACGGGGTGACTGCCACTGATTCTCCTCGCGGACGCGGGACGCGATGGCCGATGTGCGGGCGGTCAGCATATCGGCCGTCTCGGCGAGCCGACGGAGGCCGCGAGTATCCTGGCCCCGTGCCCGAGACCGCCGCACCGCCGACCACGGCGCCGCTGCTCCTGATCGACGGGTACAGCCTGGCCTACCGGGCCTTCCATGCCCTGCCGGACAGCATCGCCACCGACACGGGCTTCCCGACCAACGCCCTCTACGGGCTCGCGGCGATGATGATGAAGATGCTCGTCGAGGAGCGGCCGGGGCGGGTGGTGGTGTGCTGGGACCCGCCGGGGCCGACCTTCCGGCACGAGCAGGAGCCGACCTACAAGGCGAACCGCCAGAAGACGCCCGACCTCTTCCGCGAGCAGCGCCCGCACTTCCGGCCGATGATGGAGGCCTTCGGCTTCGTCAACACCGAGCTGCGGGGCTTCGAGGCCGACGACGTCATCGGCACGCTGGCCAAGCGGGCGGCCGAGGCGGGGGAGGCCGTGGTCATCCTCACCGGCGACCGCGACTCGTTCCAGCTGGTCGACGACCGCATCAGCGTCATGGCGACCGGGCGCGGGGTCACCGACACCACCGTCTACACCCCGGACGCGGTGCGCGAGCGCTACGGCATCGGCCCCGAGCTGATGGTCGACTTCCGGGGGATGGTGGGCGACCCCAGCGACAACCTGCCGGGGGTGCCCGGCATCGGCGAGAAGGGCGCCGCCCAGCTGCTGCAGAAGTACGGCAGCCTCGACGCGATCCTCGATCACGCGTCGGAGCAGAGCCCGAAGCGCCGCGAGGCGCTGACGGTGCACGCCGAGGACGCGCGCAAGACGCGCGACCTCGCGGTGATCCGCACCGACGCGCCGGTCGAGCTCGACCTGGCCGACGTCCCGCCGGTCGACTTCGGCCCGGAGCGGATGGCCGCCATCCGCGAGCTCTTCGACCACTTCCAGTTCGGCAGCCTCACCCGCCGGCTGGACGACCTGGTCGAGGGGGGCTCCGAGGGGCCGGCCCCCGTCGCCGCGGTCACCGTGAGCGGCCGGGCGGTGCCCGGCGCGCCGGAGGACCTGGCGATGCGCCTGGCCGGTGCCCCGTCGGTGTCCCTCGCCCTGGGCGAGGAGGAGTGGGCGGTCGCGGGCGAGGGCGAGGAGGTGCTGACGGGGCCCCGCGACGCCGCCGCGGACGCCGCCCTCGGCGCCGCGCTGCGCGGCCCGGCGGTGAGCTGCCACGACGCCAAGGCCGTCCTGCGCGCCGCGGGAGACGGGCTGCGCGTGGAGCACGACACCATGATCGCCGCCTACCTGCTCGAGCCGCGCCGCCGCGGCTACCCGCTCGACGAGCTCGCGGCCGACGCCGGCATCGGCGCGGAGGGGGTGGAGGGCGCGGCCCGCGACGCCCTGCTGGTGCGCGCGCTGGCGGCGCGCCAGGCCGAGGCCCTGCGCTCCGAGCGCCTCGAGCCGCTCTACCGCGACATCGAGCTGCCGGTCACGCGCGTGCTCGCGGACATGGAGCAGGTGGGCGTGCGCCTCGACGTCCACCGCCTCGGCGAGATCGCCCACCGGGTGCGCGACAGCGCCGACGAGCTGCGCGACCGGATCTGGGAGCTGGCCGGCGGCGAGTTCGTCATCGAGTCGCCCAAGCAGCTGGGCCAGGTGCTCTTCGAGCGCCTCGGCCTGCCCACCTTCCGCAAGGGCAAGACCGGCTGGAGCACCGACCGCAAGGTGCTGCAGCTGCTCGAGGACAAGCACCCGATCATCGGCCTCATCGGCCAGTACCGGGAGCTGACCAAGCTCGACAACACCTACCTGTCGGCGCTGCCGGACCAGGTCGACGAGGACGGCCGCCTGCACACCACCTTCAACCAGACGGTGGCCGAGACCGGGCGCCTGTCGTCGACCAACCCCAACCTGCAGAACATCCCGGTGCGCACCGCGCTGGGGCGCGAGATCCGCGGCGCCTTCGTGGCCGAGCCGGGCAGCGTGCTGGTGAGCTGCGACTACAGCCAGGTGGAGCTGCGCATCCTGGCGCACGTCTCCGGCGAGCCGGCCCTGGCCGACGCCTTCCGCCGCGGCGAGGACGTCCACCGCGCCACCGCGGCGGAGGTGTTCGGGATGCGGCCGGCCGACGTCGACCGCGCCACCCGCGACCGGGCCAAGGCGGTCAACTTTGGCATCGTCTACGGCATCAGCGACTTCGGCCTGTCGGAGCAGCTGCGCATCCCCCGCGCCGACGCCCGCACCTACATCGACACCTACCTCGCGCGCTACCCGCGGGTGCGGAACTTCATCGACACGACCATCGCGGCCGCCACGCAGGACGGCTTCGTCACCACCCTGCTGGGGCGCCGCCGGCCCATCCCCGAGCTGTCGGGCAACACGCTGCAGCTGCGCCAGCTGGGCGAGCGCCTGGCCGTGAACACGATCATCCAGGGCACGGCCGCCGACATCATCAAGGTCGCGATGGTGCGCGCCCACGCCGCGCTCGCCGAGTCGGGCACCGACGCCAGGCTGATCCTGCAGATCCACGACGAGCTGCTCATCGAGGCGCCGGCCGGGGCGGCGGCGAGGGCGGCCTCCGCGGTGCGCGAGGCGATGGTGGGCGCCTACCCGCTCGACCCGCCGCTGGCGGTCGATGTGGGCACCGGCGACACGTGGCTGGACGCGAAGAGCTGAGCGACCCGTACCGGGTGCTGCAGGTGCAGCCGGACGCCTGCCCCCAGGTGATCGACGCCGCCTTCGGCGCCCTGCGCGAGATGGTGCTGCGCGACCGGTCAGACGACGCGCCCCGGCGCCTGGCACGGCTGAACGCCGCCCACCGCATCCTCGCCGACCCCGAGCGGCGGGCGGCGCACGACGCCCGGAACTGAACCTGAGCGCCCAAACTCGGATAACATTATGGGAATGGTGGCTTTAGCGGCGGTCCATCCCCTGCAGCCCCGCTTCGCGCAGGCCGTCACCGGCGTGCTGAGCTTGGAGGCGGTGCTGTTCCAGACCGAGCCCGTGGTGGCCGTGGCCCTCGGTCTCGTGCTGCTGGGCCTCGCCGGGCCGCGCTGGTCGCCGGTCGCCCGCCTGTTCCGCCTGCTCGCGCGCCCCGCCGGCGACCTCGAGCCCGCCGCGCCGGTGCGCTTCTCGCAGATGCTCGCCGCGGGCGCCCTCGCCGTCGCCCTGGTGCTGCTCTACACGGGTCTCGACCTGGCCGGCTGGATCGTCACGGGGCTGGTCGCCGCCGTGGCGCTGCTGTCGGCGATCACCGGCCTCTGCGTGGGATGCGAGGCGTACCGGCTGCTGTTCGCCGCGCGCCGCACCCGCCGGGGGGATCTGCGCGACGACCTGGGCCTCGACGGTCAGGGCCCGTGGCTGGTGGTGCTCACCGCCCCGGGGTGCGCCCGCTGCGAGCCCGTGGCGCGCGAGCTGGAGCGCGCGGCCGGCCCGCGCGGGGTGGTGAGGGTGAACATCGCCGAGCACCCCAGGGCGGCGTCGCTGCCGGTGCGCAGCCTGCCCGCCGCCCTCGCCGTGGGCGCGGACGGGCGGCTCCGCGCCGCCCGGGCCGGACGGTTGTCGGCCCCCGATCTGGTCCAGGTGCTGGACGCCCTCTAGGTCCCGGTCCGCGCGGCGGATCCGGTTCTGCGGGTTTGCCGCCGGGCGGGCGCGGGAAGGCTCGCCACATCCGTCACTCGGGTCTATACTCACCGCCTTCCGCCGCGGCCGGAACCCTCGGCCGTGCCCGGAGCCCTTACCGCAACGAGGATAATTCGAAACCAATGACCACTGACTACCCCGAGACCGACATCACGACGGTGGAGCAGATCGACGCTCCGCCCGTGGAGCCCGTCGACCTCGATACCCCCGTGCGCACCCTGGACGGCCCCGAGTACATCGAGGTCGACGGGGTGCGGGTGCCCAACTACGACCTGACGATCCCGATCTTCTCCGAGGGGGATGTCGTCACCGGGAGGGTGGTCCGCGTCGACAAGGACGAGGTCCTGGTCGACATCGGCTACAAGAGCGAGGGGGTGATCCCCCTCCCCGAGCTCTCGATCCGCAAGAGCATCAAGCCGGAGGAGGAGGTCTCCCTCGGCGAGTGGGTCGACGCGCTGGTCATGCAGAAGGAGGACCAGGACGGCCGCCTGGTCCTGTCCAAGAAGCGGGCCCGCTTCGAGAAGGCGTGGAAGCGCATCGAGGCCGCCGCCGCGGCCGGCGAGAACGTCGAGGGCACGGTGATCGAGGTCGTGAAGGGCGGTCTCATCCTCGACCTCGGCGTGCGCGGCTTCCTGCCCGCCTCGCTGGTGGACATCCGCCGGGTGCAGGACCTCGACGAGTTCCTGGGCCGCAAGCTCGAGTGCAAGGTCATCGAGCTCAACCGCAACCGCAACAACGTGGTGCTGTCGCGGCGCGCGGTGCTCGAGGACGAGCGGCGCGAGGTGCGCCAGAAGATCCTCGACGAGCTCCAGCCCGGCCAGGTGGTGGAGGGCGTCATCTCCAACATCGTCGAGTTCGGCGCCTTCGTGGACCTCGACGGCATCGACGGCCTGATCCACATCTCCGAGCTGTCGTGGAGCCACGTCAACCACCCCTCCGAGGTGCTGCAGATCGGCGAGAAGGTCAAGGTCAAGGTGCTCGACATCGACCGCGACCGCCAGCGCATCTCCCTGGGCCTCAAGCAGACCCAGGCCGACCCGTGGCAGAGCGTCATCGAGAGCTACGACGTCGGCGACGTCGTCGAGGGCCGCGTCACCAAGGTCGTCACCTTCGGCGCCTTCGTGGAGATCCACCCCGGCGTGGAGGGCCTGGTCCACATCTCGGAGCTGGCCGCCCACCACGTCGAGAACCCGCGCGAGGTGGTCAACCAGGGCGACGTGCTCGCCGTGCGGGTGATCGAGATCGACGCCGACCGGCGCCGCCTGTCGCTCAGCCTGAAGCGGGTGGCCGACAGCGACCCGATCCAGCACCGCCTGCCGGACGAGATCCGCAGCGCGCCGGCGGACGAGGACGTCCCGGCCGATGAGGTCGAGGCGGAGGCCGAGGTGGACGCCGTCGAGGCCGAGGTCGTCGAGGGCGTCGACGTCGACGAGTCGAACGACCCGGATGCGCCGGCCGAGGTCGCCGAGGCAGACGCCTCCGGTGAGGCCGAGGCCGAGGCGGGGGTCGAGGCCGCCGTCGCCGGGCCCTCCGAGGAGTAGCGGCACCCGGGATGCAGGGGGGCGCGCGACGCCCCCCTGCATCGCCCTGACCGGGGGGATCGGCTCGGGCAAGTCGGAGGCGCTCGGCTTCTTCGCCGACTGCGGCGCGGCCGTCCTGTCGAGCGACGCCGCCGTGCACGCCCTCTACGAGGATCCGGAGGTCGTCGCGGCGGTGGTCGGCCGCTTCGGCGACGCCATCCTGGGCCCGGTCGGCGCGGTCGACCGACAGGCCCTCGCGGCGCGCGCCTTCGCCGAGGAGGGCGGACTGCGCGACCTCGAGGCGATCATCTTCCCCCGCGTCGGCGCGGCCCGGGAGCGCTGGATCGCCGGGCAGGCGGCCAGGGTGCCCCCGCCCGATCTGCTGGTCTGCGAGGTGCCGCTGCTGTTCGAGGCGGACCTGGCCCACCTGTTCGACGCGGCGCTGCTGGTGACGGCCTCCGACGCCGTGCGCCGGGCGCGGGTCGAGGCCCGCGGACAGGACTTCGACGCCCGGCGGGCCCGGCAGATGCCCGAGGACCGGAAGGCGGAGCGCGCCGACCGCGTCTTCGTGAACGACGGAACGAGAGACGCCCTGCGCGGATGGGTCGCCGACCGGTACCTGGAGTACGCTGGTCGGGCCTGTCATGCGTCGCGCCTCGACCACTGAGCGCGCTCCGGGTGCCCCCGGGGCGGTGGCCGCGCCGCGGGACGACGATCGCCACGGTCGCCGGCCCGGCGCCGTGGGCCCGCGCCGTCGCGGGCGCCGCATCGGCTGGCTCCTGGTGGTGCTGGTCGCGCTGGGGCTGCTGGGCGCCGCCTGGTACGAGGTCCACCGGACCATGCCGGGGTGGTACGCCCGCCTGTGGTACCCGCTGGAGTACGAGCAGACGATCCGCCAGGAGGCGGTGCGCAACGACCTGGACCCGGCGCTGGTGGCCGCGGTGATCGACACCGAGAGCGGCTTCGTGCCCGACTCGCGCTCGCCCCAGGGGGCCGTCGGCCTGATGCAGCTGCTGCCGGACACCGCCCGCTACGTCGCCGGGCGGCCGGACCGGCCCAGCCCGTCGCCGGATCGCCTCGACGACCCGGACGTCAACATCGCCTACGGCACCGCCTACCTGCGGCACCTGCTCGACCGCTTCGGGGGCGACCTCGGCCTGGCCCTCGCGGCCTACAACGGGGGCGAGGCGAACGTCGAGGAGTGGGTGGACCGGGCGCGCGCCCGGGGACGGGTGCTGCGCGTGCCTCAGGACGTGCCCTTCCCCGAGACGCGCGCGTTCGTCGAGAAGGTGCAGCGCGAGCGGGACATCTACGCCCGCGCCTACGGCGACGAGCTGACCCCCCGCTGATCGGCCCGCGGCGGGCGATCCCGCGGGGCCCCGCCCGGCCGTGGGCATGGGGGCGCCCGGTGGGACCTGGCGGTCCCACCGGGCGGGTGCGAAGCCCCGCGTCCCGGTCGCGGGGCCTGGTGTGACGGGGCGTCCCCTCTCAACCGCCTCACATCACGAGGGGAACGATACGGGCAGCCCCCCGGCGGTCACTTTGGCCCCGGCCACCAAGTATCGCCGCCGATCTTTGGCCTCCGGTCGCCAGGCGGCGACGACGCCGAGGGGTGGCGCTACCCTTGTCCCGATGGCCGGCACCACCTTCGCGATCTCCCAGGCGTACGCGCCCACCGGCGACCAGCCCCAGGCGATCGCCGACCTGTCCGAGGGCCTGAGGCGCGGCGACGCCTTCCAGACGCTGCTGGGCGTCACCGGCTCGGGCAAGACCTTCACGATGGCCCGGGTGATCGCCGAGGTGGGCCGCCCGGCGCTGGTGATCGCCCACAACAAGACGCTGGCCGCCCAGCTCTGCAACGAGTTCCGCGAGCTGCTGCCCGAGGCCGCCGTCGAGTACTTCGTCAGCTACTACGACTACTACCAGCCCGAGGCCTACATCGCGGCCACGGACACCTACATCGAGAAGGACTCGTCGATCAACGACGAGATCGACCGTCTGCGCCACGCCGCCACGGCCGCGCTGCTCGCCCGGCGCGACGTGGTGATCGTGGCCTCGGTGAGCTGCATCTACGGCATCGGCTCGCCGACCCTCTACCGCGACCGGGTGGTGCTGCTGACGGTGGGGGAGGAGTTCCCGCGCGAGCGCCTCTTCCGCCGCCTGGTGGAGAACCAGTACCAGCGCAACGACACGGTGCTCGAGCGCGGTCGCTTCCGCGTGAAGGGCGACACCCTCGAGGTACAGCCGGCCGACTCCGAGCGGGCCTACCGGGTGTCGCTGTTCGGCGACGAGGTCGAGTCGATCACCGAGTACGACCCGCTGACCGGCGAGGTGTTCGGCGACGTGGGCCACCTGGGCATCTACCCGGCCACCCACTACGTCACCCCGCCGGACACGATCGACCGCGCGGTGCGCGACATCCGGGCCGAGCTTGAGCAGCAGGCGGCCCTGTTCGAGTCGTCGGGGCGCCTGGTCGAGGCGCACCGGCTGCGCCAGCGCACCCAGTACGACATGGAGATGCTGCGCGAGCTGGGCTTCTGCTCCGGCATCGAGAACTACTCGCGCATCCTCGACGGGCGCAGCGCCGGCGAGCCGCCCCACACCCTCCTCGACTTCTTCCCCGACGACTTCGTCTGCTTCATCGACGAGTCGCACAACACGATGGGCCAGCTGCGCGGCATGTACGAGGGCGACCGGTCGCGCAAGCTCGCGCTGATCGACGCCGGCTTCCGCCTGCCCTCGGCGCTCGACAACCGGCCGCTGCAGCTGCCGGAGTTCCTGGAGCGGGTGAACCAGGTGATCTTCGTCTCGGCGACGCCGGGGGAGTTCGAGAGGCGCCGCTCCGAGAACGTGGTGGAGCAGATCATCCGGCCCACCGGCCTGGTCGACCCGGAGGTCGACGTCCGGCCCACCCACCACCAGATCGACGACCTCATGCGGGAGCTGGCCGTCCGCGCCGAGCGCGGCGAGCGCGCCCTGGTCACCACCCTCACCAAGAAGATGGCCGAGGACCTCACCGACTACCTGGTGGAGGCGGGCGTGCGGGCGCGCTACCTGCACTCCGAGATCGACACTCTCGAGCGGATCCGGGTGGTGCGGTCGCTGCGCCTGGGCGAGTTCGACGTGCTGGTGGGGGTGAACCTCCTGCGCGAGGGCCTCGACCTGCCGGAGGTGACCCTCGTCGCGATCCTCGACGCCGACAAGGAGGGGTTCCTGCGCGGCACGACCTCCCTGGTGCAGACCATCGGCCGGGCGGCGCGCAACGTCGCCGGGCGGGTGATCATGTACGCCGACCGCGAGACCGACGCGATGCGCACCGCGATCGGCGAGACCAACCGGCGGCGCGAGATCCAGGTCGCCTACAACGAGGAGCACGGCATCACGCCGGCCTCGATCACGAAGGGCGTGTCGGACATCGTCGAGCTGCTCGGCCTGGGCGACGGCGCCGTGCAGCCGGCGCGCCGCCGCCGCCCGGGCGAGCCCGACGCCCTGGCCGAGGTCGCGCCGCCCGAGCTCGAGCGCATGATCGTCGAGCGCGAGCAGGAGATGTTCACGGCCGCCGAGGAGCTGCGCTTCGAGCTGGCCGCCCGGCTGCGCGACGAGATCGCCGATCTGCGCCGTGAGCTCGCCGAGCGCACCGCCGGCGGCGCGGACGCGGCGGAGGGCGCCGCGCCGGCGCGCGCCGCCCCGGTGCCGCGGCGCTCGGCCCGACGATCGGCCGCGACGCGACGGCGATGAGCGACCGCCTCCCCGACGACCTGACGTTCCGCACCCTCGCGGCGCCGTGGCTCGAGGAGGACGATCTGCTCGCGGCGCTGGAGGGGATGCCGGTGCCCGGCGCGCTCTGGGGCGACGGGCGCGCTCCCCTCGCATCCCGGGCCGACGACCGGTCGTGGGACGACGGGCGCGAGCGCAGGCGGCGCCACGAGGACCTGCTGCGCAAGTGGGAGGCGGGGCCGCACTCGTGAGCGTCGTGCACCGGGTGCGCCGGCCCTCGCCCGCGACGGCCCGCGCCGTGCTGAGGATGGCGGGCTTCGAGCAGCGCGCGGGCGCGCCGGTGGAGTTCATCGAGTACCCGTGCAGCCACGTGCCCATGATCCTCGATCTCGGGGCGGGCTGGGAGGTCGCCGACGGCCGCGACCCGGCGACCCCCGGGGAGCGCCTCGGGTCGTTCGCGGCCGGCCTGACGACCGGCCCGGTGCGGGTGGTCCACGGCGGGTGGGCACGCTGCCTGCAGGTCGATCTGGCGCCCCGGGCGGCCCGGCGCCTGCTGGGCGTGCCGCTGCGGGAGCTGGCCGGCCGCAGCGTCGCCCTGCGCGACGTGATGGGGCCGTCGGCCGAAGCGCTGACCGGCCGCCTCGCCGAGGCGGCGACGTGGGACGAGCGCTTCGCCCTGGTGGAGCGCGCGCTGGCGCGGCGCCTGGGCGACGCCCCGCCGTTGCGACGCGAGGTGGGCTGGGCCCTCGGGCGCATCCGGGCCAGCGGCGGGGCGCAGCCGATCGGCGGGCTCGCGAGCGAGCTCGGCTGGAGCGCCCGGCGGCTGATCCGCGGCTTCCGCGACGAGGTGGGCCTGCCGCCGAAGGCCGTCGCCCGGATCGTGCGCTTCGAGCGGCTCGCCGCCCTGGCCGGTGCGGACGGCCCGGTCGACTGGGCGCGCGCGGCCGTCGCCTGCGGTTACTTCGACCAGGCGCACATGGCGCGGGAGGTGCGCGACCTCGCCGGGGTCACGCCGGCCCGGCTGCGTGCGGAGAGGATCAATTCCGTCCAATCGGCGGAGCCGGCCGCGGCATAGCGTCGGGCGCGACCCGTCGTCGAGCTCCGAGGAGCGACCAGAGTGACCGAGACCACGAACGGCGCCTTCCCGATCGTCCCCTTCGCCGATCCGCGCGCGGCGATCGCCTGGCTGGAGCGGGCGTTCGGCGCCGTCCCCGTCGCCGTCTATCCGCCCGCCCCCGATCTCCCGCTGCAGCACGCCGAGGTGCTCGTGGGCACGGGCATCGTGATGCCGTCCGATACGCGCCGCGCCGGCGAGAGCCCCTTCGCGCTGCCGGGGCCGGTAGCCGTCTACATCGTCGTCGACGACCCCGACGCCCTCCACGACCGGGCCGTCGCCGCGGGGGCCGAGGTGGTGCGCGGCCTCACCGATCAGGACTACGGCTCGCGCGACTTCGCGGTGCGCGACCCGGACGGCAACGTCTGGTCCTTCGGCACCTACCGCCCCTCCTCCGGGGGCTGACGGCGCCGTCGGCGCCGGCGGGGTGAGGGACCCCCGGGCGACCTCCTCGTAGCTCACTCGGAGGTCTCCGCCGCCCCGCATCCGCGGCCGCGGCGGAGCGCGCGGACGCGGGGCCCGCCGGTCAATTGGCCGCGGCGCACTCGGCCAATTGGCCAGGCCGCGCGCGGAAGGGCTCCGATCGCGCCGCGCCGGACCGGGTCTCGTGCGGCGGACGCCCGAAGCGGGTCGAACGACGCGCGGGACCGATCCGCCGCCCGTGACGGATCGTGGGCGGTGCGCGCCCGCGGCCGGGCGCGCACCGGCTACGCCAGGCCGGGGCCCTTCCGGCGGGCGCGCCGCCTGCGGCCCTCGCCCACCCGGGGCAGGGCGACCGAGTAGATCGCGGCCGCAGCGCCCTCGGCGCGCGCTCTCAGACGCGGCCGCGGCAGGGAGGGCAGCGACGGGACGCCCGGGCGCCGCACCCGCGGCAGGCGCGCCCGCCGGCCGCGGCGACGGTCCGGCTCCTCCGCCGACGGCTCGTCGGCCGCCGTGGCCGTCGCCGGCACCCGCGCCGTCGGCAGGGCGTCGGCGCGCGCCGGCAGGCGGCGGCCCCCGCCGCCGACCGAGGCGAGCGTCTCCTCGATCTCCGAGCGGTCGAGCTGCTCGCGCGCCAGCAGCGCCCCGGCCAGGGCGTCGAGCTCGTCGCGGTGCCCCTCCAGCAGCGCCACGGCGTCGGCGTAGGCGGCGTCGACCATGCGCCCGATCGCGCGGTCGATCGCCGTGCGCGTCTCGCCCGACAGCGGGATGCCGTGCGGCCCCGAGGTCGACGCGATCTGGCCGACGTCGGGGGAGAAGCCCAGCCGCTCCACCGCCTCGCGCGCCATGCCGTTCACCTGCTCCAGATCGTTCGCCGCGCCGGACGAGATGTGGCCGAACCGCACCTGCTCGGCCGCCCGTCCGGCCATCGCCACGACCATGCGCTCGTGCAGGCGCTGCTGCGAGGTGAGCGCCCGGTCCTGGTTGCCGTACAGCGCCAGGCCCCCGGCGTCGCCCCGCGAGAGGATCGTGACCCGCTGCGCCTTCACGTGGGTGGGGCACAGCTCGGCGGCCAGGGCGTGGCCGGCCTCGTGCCAGGCGATCACCTCCAGCTCCCCCTCGGCGATGCGCCGGTCGTTGCGCTGGGGGCCGGCGATCGAGCGCAGCAGGCCCTCGTCCAGGTCGCCGCCCACGATCGTGCGGCGCCCGTCCCGCGCGGCCATGATCGCCGCCTCGTTCACGATGTTCGCCAGGTCGGCGCCGGCGAATCCGGCGGTGACCCGCGCCAGCGCGGCCAGCGACGCCGGGTCGTCGATCGGCTTGCCCGCCGAGTGCAGGGTGAGGATCGCGAGGCGCCCGGCCTCGGCCGGCAGCGCCACCTGCACCCGGCGGTCGAAGCGGCCGGGGCGCAGCAGCGCCGCGTCGAGCATGTCGAGCCGGTTCGTCGCGGCGATGACGACGATGCGGTCGCGCTCGCCGAAGCCGTCGAGCTCCACGAGGAGCTGGTTGAGGGTGCCCTCGCGCTCCGAGTCGGCGCCCCCCGCCCCGCCCGCGCCGCGGGCGCGGCCCACGGCGTCGATCTCGTCGAAGAAGATGATCGCCCCGCCGTCGCTCTTGCGGGCCTGGGCGAAGAGGTCGCGCACGCGGCTCGCGCCGACGCCGACGTAGGTGTCGACGAAGTCGGATCCGGAGAGGGCGAAGAAGGGGACGCCCGACTCGCCGGCGACGGCCTTGGCCAGCAGCGTCTTGCCGGTGCCGGGAGGCCCGTGCAGGATCACGCCGCGCGGCATGCGGGCGCCCACCGCGCTGAAGCGCTCGGGCTCGCGCAGGAAGGTGACGACCTCGGTGAGCTCCTCGACGGCCTCGTCGCAGCCGGCCACGTCGGCGAAGCGCACGGCCGGCGGCTCCACCTGGGCGTTCCTGCGGATGCGTCCGTGGGCGGCGGCGCCGCCGCGCCCGCCGAGGCCGCGCCCGCCGGGGTTGCGGCCCCGGATGAGCATCATGCCGCCCACGATGAAGAGGGCGACGAGCGCGAAGCCGAGGGGCAGGACCAGGTAGCGCATCATCCCGCTCATGCCGCCCGCCGCGTCGCCCGTCCGGGCGGGGGCCAGCACCGTGACGCCGTCGGTCTTGAGCCGCGTCGCGAGGTCGAACACCCCCGGCAGGGCGCCGGGGTCGGTCGTCGCGGGCTGCGCGGCGCCGGCGGCGCCGAAGTCGGTGCCGGCCTTCGGCCTGGGGATGGCGGCGGCGATGACGCGCCCCTGGCGGTCGACGGCCGCCACCCAGTAGCTCGACGTGTCGACCACCGCCGCGTTCAGGTTCCGCGCGTCCGCCGCCCCGACGAGGTCCTTGTAGCTCACGACCGCGGCGGCGTCCTCGCCCAGGGGGCTGAGGACCGAGGCCGGCGGCGCGGCCGCCGGCCGGTCGGCGGCGTGGGCCGGGCCGGCCACCGCGACGAGCGCCAGCAGCGCCACGAGCAGCGCCGTCAGAGCCGTGCGGAGGGGCGAGGCGGACCCCCGGTGACCCGGGGCGCGGAGTGGAAGCACGTGCGTGATCCTCTCGTCGGGGAGGGCCGCCGCGCCCGGGGCGCACAGCCCGCTGGTCTCAGCTACCGGCGTCGCTGCCGCCGACGTCTGCCGGAGGGGATACGCGGCCACTGCCGTTCTGGTGATAGCACTGCCGGCACCGTAGGGCGAGCGGACCGGGGGCCGTATGTCCCGGCGGCCAAGGCCGTCCGGGCGCCGCTCGCCCCTCGGCCAAGAACCCCCGGGAGGCCCGCACCCGGCGTCCGTGCCGTGGTGCGGGCCGCTCCCGGCGGCGGATCAGCGTTTGCCGAGCCGCCCGAGCGTGAACAGGCGCGACTCGTGGAGCCCGCCGTCGTTGTCGATCGCCGCCCACAGCCGCCCGTCGCGGGCGACCGCGAAGCCCTCCAGCTTCTCGAAGGGAGCGCTCTGCGCGAGCGCGTCGCGCAGCAGCGACTTGCGCAGCACCTTCCCGGCGAGGTCCGCGCCCTCCGCGATCGGGGCGCCGTCCGTCGGGGTCACGCCCCGCAGCGAGAAGGAGTAGACGCGCTTGATCCGCGCCGCCCCGCCGGCCAGCTTGTCGCGCTCGATCACGGCGTAGCGGTCGCCGCCGAGGCTCGTGATCTCCGACAGGCCGATCCAGTCGTCCTCGACGTCGGTCGACTCGAGCGGGTAGAGGAAGAAGTCCCAGGTCCCCCGCGCCAGGTCGTAGCGGGCGATGCGGGTGTACCGAACGCCGTCGATCGTGGCGTCCTTGGCGTAGTCGCGCTGGATCGCGGCGAGGAGGTACCGGCCGTCGTCCGAGACCGCCACGCCCTCGAAGCCGTTGCTGCGGATCACGCCGCCGGTCGGCGAGTCGATCGCCGCGGGCAGCGGGACCTCGCCCAGCACCCGCCCGCGGGCGTCCACCTGCACGAGCGCGTTGGCGGAGTAGCCGTCCGCGCCGAAGGCGGCGTTGCCCTCGTGGGCGAGCCAGAAGCCCGGCCGCGTGCGCGGGGCGGCGCGGGAGGTGTCGACCGCGATGCCCTCCAGGTCGAGCCGCGCCCGCTCGCCGTCGATCGTGATCGGCGTCTGGGTGAGCGTCGCCGACGCCCCCCTCAGCTCGATGCGGTAGAGCGCCGAGGGCAGCGCGTTGTCCGGCACCGACCACAGCACCCGCGAGTCGCGCAGGTCGGCGGCGAGGCCCGACAGGGCCGCCCACGGAGCCTTCGAGCGGACCTGCGGCACGGCCGGGGATCCGGCGTGGCGCGCCGCGCGGAAGATCGTGAGGTCGCCGGTGCCCTCCGCGGTCGCCACGACGAGGCCGCGGCTCGGGATCGCCAGGATCCCCTCCGGCTCGACGCCGGTGGGCAGCAGCTGCAGGAATCGCGGCCGCCGCGGGTTCGAGAGGTCGTAGACGGCCAGGAACGAGCCGCGCTCGGAGCCCACGAACGCGAGGTCGCGGCCGCCGAAGACGCCGGTGGTGATGCCCTCGATCTCCAGGCCCTTGGCGTCGGAGCGGCTGTCCGGGTAGTGGCCGAAGGAGGCGGCGATCCGCTCCAGGTCCTCGGCCTCCCACACCGCCTCGCCGGTGCGGGCGTCGAAGGCGGTCCAGCCGCGGCTGCCGGTGAAGTCCGTCTCGCCCTCGTCGGCGGTGTAGAGGTAGCGGCCGTCGGCGCTCCAGGCGATCGCGTCCGGGGTGCGCGCGCCCGCGTCCGGGTACTCGCCGCGGTCGACGTCGCGCGGGAAGACCTGCGTGAACGAGATGTCGTCGTCGGCCACGAGGTCGGCGGGCCGGTCGCCCGCGACGCCCGCGCTCCACAGCTTCGCGACGGCCGGCTCGCCGGCCAGGGCGGCGCGCAGGTCGATCAGCGCGATCGCGTTGTTCTCCTGGATCGTCACCGCGGCCGTGGTGCCGCGGATGCTGACGAACTCGGGCTGCGGGTCGTCGGGGAACAGCGCGCCGGCGGTGCCGGTCAGGTCGATCGGCACGTCGATCACGCGCGGGGCGGCCGGGTCGAGCGCCACCACCTGCACGTAGCCGGGGCCGCTGATGTCGCCCTCGACGCCCGGCGCGTCGTCGTCGGTGGCGTTGCCCTGGGCGTCGACCACGAGGGGCTCGTTCTCGATCGCGATCACGGCCACGTCGACGCCGTCGATGCGGGTGAGGGCCACCGAGTCGGGGCCGTTGCCGAGGGCGATCTCCCGCACGATCGCGTCGGTCGCGAGGTCGATCACCACCAGCTTTCCGGGGGTGACGGAGGGCGGCTTGCCCTCTTCCCGGGACAGGGTCTGCACCGCGACCACCGCGCGCGAGCCGTCCTCCGTCACGGCGACGCTCGTCGGGGTGCCGGGCATCGCGATCCGCGCGACGTGGGCGGGGGAGGCGGGGTCGGTCACGTCGACCACCCCGACGGCTTCCTTGCCGGCATCCGAGTACAGCAGCGTCTTTCCGTCGGGCGTCGCCGTGACGATCTCGGCGACGCCGCCGTCGGGGACGTTGAGATGGGCGATCGTGTCGAACCCGCCGGCGCGGTCACCGCGATGGTGACCGTGGCCGTGGCCGAAGCCGGCGGATGCCGGAGCGGCGACGGCGAGGGAGGTGGCGAGGGCGGCGGCCGCGACGATGCGCCTGCGCACGGGGCGCTGTGACATGTGTCTCCTCGGGGTTGGTGTCCGGGCCGCCGGCCAGCCTCCCCCAACCCCGGTTGCACGGTGGTGAAGGAACCGTGGTCGCGGCGAAACACCGCGCCGCGCACGGCGCGCAGGCGTCGCCTCCGGAGCCCCCTCTACACTTGGCCGGATGTCCGCGACACGCCCGTCACCCGCCCATGCCATCCGTGTCGTGGGGGCCAGGGAGCACAACCTGCGCGACGTGTCGGTCGACATCCCGCGCGACGCCCTGGTGGTCATAACCGGGCTCTCGGGCTCGGGCAAGTCGAGCCTGGCCTTCGACACCCTCTACGCGGAGGGGCAGCGCCGCTACGTCGAGAGCCTGTCGGCCTACGCCCGCCAGTTCCTCGGGCAGATGGACAAGCCGGACGTCGACCACATCGAGGGGCTGTCGCCGGCCATCTCGATCGACCAGAAGACCACCAGCCGCAACCCGCGCTCGACGGTGGGCACGGTCACCGAGGTCTACGACTACCTGCGCCTGCTGTACGCCCGGGTGGGCGTGCCGCACTGCCCGGTGTGCGGGCGGGAGATCACCGGCCAGAGCGTGGAGCAGATCGCCGACCGGGTGCTCGAGCTGCCCCAGGGCACGCGCTTTCTGGTGCTCGCCCCGCTGGTGCGGGGGCGCAAGGGCGAGCACAGGGACGTCCTCGCGCACATCCGCGCCGAGGGGTTCAGCCGCGTGGCGGTCGACGGCGTCACCTACACCCTCGACGAGGTGCCGGCCCTCGACAAGAAGTTCAACCACACCATCGAGGTGGTGGTCGACCGCCTGATCATGCGCGACGACCTCCGCCGCAGGCTCACCGACAGCCTCGAGACCGCCACCCGGCTCGCCGACGGCCTGGTGCGGATCGAGGAGGCGCCCCGGGCGGGGGAGGAGGGCGGCGGGGAGCCGCGGTCGTGGACCTACTCGGAGCGGTTCGCCTGCCCCGACCACGGGGCCTCGCTCGCCGAGATGTCGCCGCGCATGTTCTCGTTCAACGCCCCCCACGGCGCCTGCCCCACCTGCACCGGCCTGGGGTTCATGCGCGAGGTCGACGCCGATCTGGTCATCGATCCGGACCGCACCCTCTCCGAGGGCGCGATCCTGCCCTGGACCGACCGCACCACCGACTACTACGACCTGCTGCTCGCGGCGATCGCCGACGCGCACGGCATCGACCTCGACAGGCCGTGGAGGCGGCTGCCCGAGAAGCACCGCAGGATGCTGCTCGACGGCCCGAAGCGACGCGAGCGCCTGTTCCTGGGCAGCCGCCGCAAGGGCGGCGCCAGCTGGGGGTGGTTCGAGGGCGTGATGCCCCAGCTGCGCCGTCAGCACACGCACTCCATCTCGGAGGCGATGCGCGACGCCATCGAGCAGTTCATGTCCCTGCGGCCCTGCCCCTCGTGCAACGGCGCGCGCCTGCGGCCCGAGGTGCTGGCGGTCACGGTGGGCGGCCTCGACATCCACCGGCTCACGCTGATGCCGGTCTCCGACGCCCTGGAGTTCTTCGCGTCGCTGCGGCTGTCGGACACCCACACCCTGATCGGCGCCCGCATCATCCAGGAGATCAACGAGCGGCTCCGCTTCCTGAACGACGTCGGCGTGGGGTACCTCGACCTGGCCCGGGCGGCGGGGACGCTGTCGGGCGGCGAGGCGCAGCGCATCCGGCTGGCGACCCAGATCGGCTCCGGCCTGGTGGGCGTGCTCTACATCCTGGACGAGCCCTCCATCGGCCTGCACCAGCGCGACAACCGCAAGCTCATCGGCACCCTCGAGCGGCTGCGCGATCAGGGCAACACGGTGCTGGTGGTCGAGCACGACGAGGACATGATCCGCAGCGCCGACCACGTCATCGACATGGGCCCGGGGGCGGGCACGCACGGCGGGCGGGTGGTGGCCGAGGGGTCGGTGGCGGACGTCGAGGCCCAGCCGGCCTCGGTGACGGGCGCGTTCCTGTCGGGGCGGCGCGGCATCCGGCCGCCGGCCGCGCGGCGCGAGCCGCGGGGCTGGCTCACGGTCCGTGGCGCCCGCGCCAACAACCTGCGCGGCATCGACGTCGCCTTCCCGGTCGGCGCGCTCACCTGCGTCACCGGCGTCTCGGGATCGGGCAAGAGCACCCTGGTGAACGAGGTGCTGCTCACGGCGCTGCAGGGGCGCATCGGCCGACGGCCGCGCCGCCCGGGCGCGCACGACAGGATCGACGGGCTCGACCAGTTCGACAAGGTCATCGACATCGACCAGTCGCCCATCGGTCGCACGCCGCGCAGCAACCCGGCCACATACACCGGCGTGTTCGACCACATCCGCCAGCTTTTCGCCCAGACCCAGGAGGCCCGGGCCCGCGGCTACACGCCGGGGCGCTTCAGCTTCAACGTCAAGGGCGGCCGCTGCGAGGCGTGCAAGGGCGACGGCACCATCACCATCGAGATGCACTTCCTCCCCGACGTCTACGTGCCCTGCGAGGTGTGCGGCGGCAGGCGGTACAACCGCGAGACGCTGGAGGTGCGCTACGGCGGCCGCACCATCCACGAGGTGCTGGAGATGACCATCGAGGAGGCCGTCGAGGCCTTCTCGGCGGTGCCCCGCATCCATCGCCGCCTCGTGACCCTCAACGACGTGGGCCTGGAGTACGTGCGGCTCGGCCAGCCCGCCACGACCCTCTCCGGCGGCGAGGCGCAGCGCGTCAAGCTCGCCGGCGAGCTGTCGAAGGTCGCCACGGGTCGCACCCTCTACATCCTGGACGAGCCCACCACCGGCCTGCACTTCGCCGACATCGAGAAGCTGCTGGAGGTGCTGCAGAGGCTGGTGGAGCAGGGCAACTCGGTGGTCGTGATCGAGCACAACCTCGACGTGATCGCCAGCGCCGACTGGGTCGTCGACCTCGGGCCCGAGGGCGGGGCCGGGGGCGGGGCGCTGATCGCGGCCGGCACGCCGGAGGAGGTCGCGGCGTCGCCCGGCTCCCACACCGGCGAGTACCTGAGGCCGATCCTGCTCGGCGCCCGCGGCGCGCGACCCGGCCTGGCGCGGGCCGCCTCGTGAGCGACGCCCGCGGGCGGGCCCAGTTCCGGGCCGAGACCGACTCCGGCGGGCGCTTCGTGCGCCAGGTCAGCCGTTTCCGCGAGGCGGTCACCGCCGACGGCTCGTCCGGTTACCGGGCCGAGCCGGGGCGCTACCACCTGTACGTGTCGCTGGCGTGCCCGTGGGCGCACCGCACGATCATCGTGCGGCGCCTGAAGCGGCTGGAGGACGTCGTCTCGCTGTCGGTCGTCGACCCGGTGCGCGACGAGCGCGGCTGGCGCTTCACCGAGGGGCCCGGCCACGGCCCGGACCCGGTGAACGGCTTCGCTTACCTCTCCGAGGCGTACCTGGCGAGCGACCCGTCGTTCGCGGGCCGGGTGACGGTGCCGGTGCTCTGGGACCGCGAGAGCGGCCGCATCGTCAACAACGAGTCGGCCGAGATCATCCGCATGCTCAACTCGGAGTTCGACCGCTGGGGCGACGCGTCGGTCGACCTCTACCCGCAGGCCCTGCGGGACGAGATCGACGCGGTCAACGACCTGGTGTACCCCCGCGTCAACAACGGCGTGTACCGCGCGGGCTTCGCCACCACCCAGGCGGCCTACGAGGAGGCCTTCGACGACCTCTTCGCCGCCCTGGAGGCGCTCGACGAGCGCCTCGGCCGCTCGCGCTTCCTGGTCGGCGACCGCCAGACCGAGGCCGACTGGCGTCTGTTCACGACCCTCATCCGCTTCGACGCGGTGTACGTGGGCCACTTCAAGTGCAACCTGCGGCGCATCGTCGACCACCGCAACCTGTGGCCGTACCTGCGCGACCTGTACCAGACCCCCGGCGTGGCCGAGACCGTCTCGTTCGACCACATCAAGCGCCACTACTACCTGACCCACGCCGCCATCAACCCGACCGGCATCGTGCCGAAGGGGCCCGCGCTCGACCTGACGCTGCCGCACGACCGCGATTGAGGGTCGTCCTGCTGGCTCTCACGTCCAGCGTGGCGTGGGGGGTGTCCGACTTCCTCGGCGGCTTCGTCAGCCGCCGAGCGGCGGCGTTCGCGGTGGTCGCCGCCAGCCAGGCCGTCGGCGCGGTCCTGGCGGTGGCGATCCTGGCCGGCGCGAGGCCGGAGGTCCCGCCCGGGCGCGAGCTCGCCTTCGCCGCGGCGGCGGGCGGTGCCGGCATCGTCGGCCTGCTCTGCTTCTACCGAGCGCTCGCGGTGGGGACGATGAGCCTGATCGCCCCGATCGCGTCGCTCGGCGCGCTGGTCCCCCTGACCGTCGACCTCGCCCGGGGGAGCTCGCCGGGCGCCGTGGCGATCGCCGGGATGTTCGTCGCCCTCGCCGGCGCGGCGCTCGCGGCGCGGGCTCCCGGTGAGGTGAAGCTGCGCGGCGCCGGCCTGGCGGCGGTCGCGGCGCTCGGCTTCGGGGTGTTCTTCACCCTGCTCGCGGAGGGCTCGGCGCAGAGCGCGGTGTGGGCCATGGTGGCCGTCCGCACGGGGTCGGCGCCCCTGGCCCTGGCGATCGCCCTGGCGGTGAGCGCCGACTGGAGCAGCCTTCGCCCGGTCGCCTGGTTCGTCGTCGCGTGCGGGACGCTGGACCTGACCGCGAACCTGCTGTTCGCCGAGGCGAGCCGGGGCGACCTGCTCAGCGTCGTCTCGGTGCTCGGCTCGCTCTACCCGGTGGTGACGGTGGCCCTCGCCACGATCATGCTCGGCGAGCGGATGGGGCGCCTGCAGGCGGTCGGCGCGGCCGCGGCGCTGGGCGGGGTGGCGATGATCGCCGCCGGGTGACGGTCAGCCGGCGGCGACCGCCGCCCGCCACTCGTCCCGCGTCTGGCCCCAGATGACGATCGGGTCGTCCGCGAACGGGGCCGGCAGCCGCCCCGGGCCGCGCGGCCGCGAGCCGATACGGCGGGCGACGGCCTGCGAGCCGGTGTTGCCCGGATCGATGCAGTGGATGACGTCGGTCCAGCCGAGGGTCTCGAAGGCCCAGTCGACGGCCGCCGCGGCGGCCTCCGTGGCGTATCCCCGGCCCTCGAACTCGCGCAGGATGCCCCAGCCCACCTCGTCGCCGGGCCAGCCCTCCGGGTGGAGCGGCCCCACCCGGCCCACCCAGCGGCCGGTCGCCCGCTCCTCGACGGCGAAGAGGTTGAAGCTCTGCAGCGCCCACGCGCCCGCATTGCCCATCAGCGCCCTCCAGGCGACCGCGCGGGGCTCCGGACCGCCGAGGTAGCGCATCGAGCGCTCGTCGGCCATGAAGGCGGCCCAGCCGTCGAGGTCGTCGAGGCGCGGCTCGCGCAGCACGAGGCGCTCGGTCCGGATGTGGATTCGGCCGGGTTCGCCCACGCCGGCAAGCGTATCGCCCGCGCGACGGCCGAAGATGGGCATGCCCTCCCGAGCACGGCGCCGCGGCGCGCCGCTCCATCCCCCGCGGCCCCGGCGGGCGGGACGGGGCGATGGACGCAGGGATCGCCGATCGGCCGGTGCTCTCCACGCGCACGGTCGACCACCACGCCGCCGCGATCCTGCAAACGCTGGTGTGTCGTCGCGGGGGGAGGCGGTGCGTGCCGCGCAGCGCCTGGGCGTCGGCAAAGATAGGTAGGTGCCCGGCCCAACATGGGCAGTGCCTGCCGACGAGGGGAACGGGGTGCCGGGCCTAGCCTCCGAGGTGCAGTCGATGACCACCTCACAGGAGCGCGGCGATGCACCCGAACCCTCATCTCTCCAGTTACCTCGCCCGCGAGCTCACCCTCGACCGGATCGAGGGCGCGCGGCGCGGCCGTTCACTGCGCCGCAGGCGCGGAGCGCGCTGACCACCGGTCGATGACGGGGCCCGGGCGGCGCGAAGGAGCGCCGCCCGGGCCCCGTCGCATGTCCGGGCGTCACACTGGGTCGTGATGCTCGCGTACGGATTCACGCGGTTCGGCGGACCGGCCGAGGAGGCGCTGTTCGAGCATCCCGCGCCGGTACCCGGGAGGGGCGAGCTGCTGGTCCGGGTGCGGGCGGCCGGGGTGAACCCGGGCGACGCGAAGATGCGCGAGGGTGCCTACGGCGACGTGGCGCTGCCGGCCGTCCTCGGGCGCGAGGTCGCGGGCGTCGTCGAGGCGGTCGGCCCGGGCGTGACCGGCGTCCGGCCGGGCGACGAGGTGTTCGGCGGCACCCCGGGCCTCCTGGGCGGCTGGGCCGAGATGGCACTCGTCATCGCCGCCTTCGCCGCTCCCGTGCCGGCCGGAGTGGACCCTGTCACCGCGGCCGTGCTGCCCGTCGCGGCCGGTACCGCCTTCGACGCGCTGACCCAGATGGCATTGCCGGAGGGCGCGACCCTGCTGGTGAACGGCGCGGGTGGCGGCGTCGGCGTGGCAGCCGTCCAGCTGGCGGTGGCGCGCGGCCTGCGCGTGGTCGGCGTGGCCGGCCCGGCCAAGCACGACCTGGTGGCCGATCTCGGGGCGATCCCCGTGGCCTACGGCCCCGGCATGGCCGCCGCGGTGCGGGCCGCCGCATCGCGCGTCGACGCCGTCTTCGACCTGGCCGGAGGGGATGCCCTGCGCGCCGCGGCGGCGCTGGCCGCCGACCCGGTCACGGTGCGCTCGGTGGCCGACCGGGCTCTCGCGACGAGCCTCGGCGGCGGGCCCGTGGTGCGCGACCGCAGCACCGCCGTCCTCGTCGAGCTCGCCCGCCTCGCGGCCGAGGGGCGCCTCGACCCCCGTGTCACCGAGACCTTCCCGCTGGTCGAGGCGCGCCGCGCCCTCGCGCGGGTCGAGTCGGGTCACGCCGAGGGCAAGGTCGCGCTCCGCGTGGAGGGGACCATCCGTACACTCGGGGGGTGACCCCGGAGGAGCTCGCCCGACTCGACGCGCTGCTGCGCGTCCCCAGCATCAGCGCCGTCGCCGAGCACGCGCCGGACATGGCGCGGGCGGCGGAGCTGGTGGCACGCGAGATCCGCCTGGCGGGCGGCCAGGCCGAGATCCGGCTCTCGACGGGGCACCCCCTGGTCGTCGGAGAGGTCGCCCCCGGTGATGACGCGCCGGATGCGCCCAAGGTGATCCTCTACGGGCACTACGACGTGCAGCCGCCCGGTCCCGAGGAGCTGTGGACGACCCCGCCCTTCGAGCCGACCCTGCGCGACGGCGACCTGTACGCGCGCGGCGCCAGCGACGACAAGGGCAACCTCTTCATGCTGCTGGTCGCGGTGCAGCGCCTCGCGGCCGAGGGGCGCCTGCCGGTGCGGGTGCAGTTCGTGATCGAGGGGGAGGAGGAGAGCGGCGGCACCACCGCCCTCGACCACTTCACGGCCGACGACGAGCCTGCGCTCGCCGCGATCATCTTCGACAGCCCGATGGCCGCGCCGGGGCGGCCGACGATCTGCAGCGGCGTCCGGGGGATGGCCTATCGGCGCATCCGGGTGCGCACCGCCGCGAGCGACGCCCACAGCGGCATCTACGGCGGCGCGGCGCTCAACGCGGTGCACGCGCTGATGGCCATCCTCGCCGCGGTCACGCCACACGAGGGGCGGCTGCCCGAGGCCCTGTACGCGGGCGTCGCGCCCGCCGGCGCCGCCGAGGTCTCGACCTGGGCCGGGCTGCCCGGCGGCGGCGAGGTGCTCGCCGACGCCGGCCTGCGGCCGTCCGACGCCGGCGCGGCCGAGGGCTTCTACATGCGCACCCTCGCCTCGCCCTCGGTGGACGTGCACGGCGTCGCGGCGGGCGAGCCCGGCGCCGTCAAGACGAACGTCCCCTGCGAGGCCACCGCGACCCTGTCGATGCGCCTCGCGCCGGGCCAGGACGCGCGCCTGATGTCGGAGCTGCTGGACGAGCTCATCCGCGCGGCGGCGCCCGCGGGGGCGGAGGTGGAGATCGAGCACCACGGCCTGGCGCTCCCCGCGGCGCTCGATCCGGAGCATCCCGTGCTGGTGGCGGCGGCCGACGGCATGGAGGCCGGCACCGGCTGGCGCCCCGCCCCGGTGCGCGTGGGCGGCACGATCCCGGTGGTCGCGGTGATCGCCGCGAAGGGGATCCCGGTGATATTGACGGGCTTCGGGCTGCCGGACGACGGCATCCACGGCCCCGACGAGCACCTGCGGCACGAGTACCTCGAGATCGGAACGCAGGCGGCCATGGGGATGCTCGTCTCCCTCGGCCGCCTTGGCACGCAAACGGCGTAGCCCGCGGCAGGCGGGCGGGGGGAGAGAATGGCGAAGTCGGTCGTGACGCCCCGGGGCGAGGACTTCCCGGGCTGGTACCAGGACGTGCTGGCCAAGGCCGAGCTGGCCGACAACGGGCCGGTGCGGGGCACCATGGTGATCCGGCCGTACGCCTACGCGGTCTGGGAGCGCATCCAGGCGGCGATCGACCTGCGCATCAAGGCGGCGGGCGCCGAGAACGCCTACTTCCCGTTGTTCATCCCGGAGAGCTACCTGAAGCGCGAGGCCGAGCACGTGGAGGGCTTCGCCCCGGAGCTGGCGGTCGTGACCCACGGCGGCGGCAAGAGGTTGGAGGAGCCGGTGGTGGTGCGGCCCACCAGCGAGACCGTGATCGGCGAGTTCATGGCGAAGTGGGTGCAGAGCTACCGCGACCTGCCGCTGCTGCTCAACCAGTGGGCGAACGTGGTGCGCTGGGAGCTGCGGCCGCGGATCTTCCTGCGCACCAGCGAGTTCCTGTGGCAGGAGGGCCACACCGCCCACGTCGACGAGGCCGACGCCGCGGCGTACGCCCTGCGCATCCACCTCGACGTGTACCGCGACTTCATGGTCACGGAGCTCGCCGCGCCGGTGCTGGTGGGCCGCAAGACCGCCCGCGAGCGCTTCGCCGGCGCCACCAACACCCTCACCTGCGAGGGGATGATGGGGGACGGCAAGGCCCTCCAGATGGCCACCAGCCACGAGCTGGGGCAGAACTTCGCCCGCGCCTTCGGCATCGAGTACCTGGGCGCCGACTCGCAGCGCCACCTGGCCTGGACCACCTCGTGGGGCTCGTCCACCCGGATCGTCGGGGGGCTGATCATGACCCACGGCGACGACCGCGGCCTGCGCGTGCCCCCGCGGCTCGCGCCGATCGAGGTGGTGGTGCTGCCGGTGCGCGACGACGAGGCCCTCGCGGCCGAGGCCGAGGCGGTGGGAGACGCGCTGCGCGAGGCGGGGCTGCGCGTCAGGGTGGACGCCGCCCCGGGCGGCTCGTTCGGCCGCCGGGTGACCGACTGGGAGCTGAAGGGCGTACCGGTGCGGGTGGAGCTCGGCCCGCGCGACATCGCCGCGGGAGTGCTGACGCTGGCGCGCCGCGACACGTCGGAGAAGATCCAGGTGCCGCGCGAGGGCGCGGGCGACGCTGTCCGCGACCTGCTCGTCGCGATCCAGGAGGGTCTGCTGGCGGAGGCCCGGGCGACGCTGGAGGCCCGCACCCGGGACGTCGCGAGCATCGAGGACGCGGTCGAGGCGGCGGGCGAGGGCTTCGCCCGCCTGCCCTGGTCCCTGGTCGGCGACGACGGCGAGGACCGCCTGGCCGAGCACGCCGTCAGCATCCGCTGCGTCCAGCGGGCCGACGGCTCCGTGCCCGACTCGGAGGACGAGCCCGACCTGGTCTGCATCGCGGCCAAGGCCTACTAGCCGCTCGGGGGCTCGACGCGCCCGCGTGTGGGCGTATCGTGGCGACGATGGCCGCGGCGGATGGAGAGCAGCGCGCCCGCGGCTCGCCTGAGGGGCCGAGGTGGGGTGACGCCTTCGCCGAGCTCTCGGCGGCCGACGGCGAGGGTCGGTTGGACGTCGAGGCCCTCGAGCGCCTCGCGGTCGCCGCCTACATGGTGGGGAGAGCGGCCGATTGCGAGGACGCCTGGACACGGGCGCACCTCGCCTGGCTGCGACGCGGCGAAGCGGAACGCGCCGCAAACTGCGCGTTCCGGCACGCGCTCGGGCTCTTCTTCCGGGGCGAGCTGGCTCCGGCGATGGGGTGGGTCGCCCGGGGCGGGCGGCTCTTGGAGGAGGGCCGGCGCGACTGCGTCGAGCAGGCGTGGCTGCGAATGCTGAGGGCCGTGCCGCTTCTGTTCGAGGGAGATGCGGACGCCGCGTATCCGAGCATCGTCGAGGCCGGGGAGATCGCGGAGCGCTTCGGCGATGACGATGCGACCGCGTTGTCGCGGCTCGGCCGCGGATACGCGCTGATCCTGCAGGGACGGGTCGCCGAGGGCATGGCGCTGCTGGACGAGGTCATGGTCTCGGTCACCGCGGGAGAGGTGGCGCCGATCCTCGCGGGGATCGCCTACTGCCAGGTGATCGCCCTGTGCCAAGCGGTGCTCGACCTCCGTCGCGCGAGGGAGTGGACGGAGGCGCTCACGCGTTGGTGCGATTCGCAGCCCGACCGGATCCCGTTCCGGGGCAACTGTCTCGTCCATCGCTGCGAGATCCTCCAGCTGCAGGGCGCGTGGACGGATGCCCTCGCCTCCGCGCGGCGCGCGTGCGAGTGGCTCGCCGGGCCACCGGCGTGGGATGCACTCGGAGCGGCCCATTACCAGCTGGCGGAGATTCAGCGACTGCGCGGCGAGTTCCCGGAGGCGGAGCGGTCCTACCGCCAGGCCAGCCTGGCGGGACGAGACCCCGAGCCCGGGATGTCGTTGCTGCGTGCGGCGCAGGGACGAATCGAGCTCGCTCTCCCGGCGATCCGCCGCGCGCTGGATGAGGTCGAGGATCCGATCGCTCGGTCGCGCCTGCTTCCCGCCTGTGTGGAGGTCATGCTCGACGCCGGCGACGCGGGGGCGGCGCGCACGGCGGCCGACGAGCTCGCCGGGATCGCCGCGCGGCTCGACGCCCCGTACATGGGCGCGCTCGCCGCGGGCGCGGCCGGTGCCGTCCTCCTGGCGGAGGGCGACCCGCGCGCGGCGCTTGCGAGGCTCCGCGCGGCGCAGCGCTCGTGGCACGACCTCGATGCGCCCCATCACGCGGCGCGCGTCCGCCTGCTGATCGGGGTCGCGTGCCGCGAGCTCGGCGACGACGCCGGCGCCGAGCTCGAGTTCGAGGGCGCACGCGGCGCGTTCGAGGAGCTGGGTGCCGGGCCCGACCTCGAGCGCCTCGCCCGGCTCGCCGGCTCCTCGCCGCAGGCGGGACCGCTGAGCCCCCGCGAGGGCGAGGTGCTGGTGCTGGTGGCCGCGGGCAGGACCAACCGCGCGATCGCCACTGAGCTGTTCATCAGCGAGAAGACGGTCGCGCGGCACGTGAGCAACATCTTCACGAAGCTGGGCGTGGCGTCCCGCACCGAGGCCACCGCGTACGCCTACAGGCACGGCCTCGTCCGGTAGCCGCCGCCGCTGCACAGGAATACCCACGCCCCGTCCTCGCGGAACTGGGTGTTTCGCCCGACGTCGGAATGCCCCTCGCCCCCTACGGTCGGATCCCAGGACAGCCGCTGCCGAGGAGGGGACGATGACCGCCGGTGAGAGCGAGGCAACCACGCCGGAAGAGCACGTCGCGCCACCGGAGGCCTGGGACGCCATCGCGGCGGGCTACGACCGGTACGTGGCTCCGCAGGAGGCCGATCTGGCGAATGAGGCGCTCGGGGTCGTCGGGTTGAGGCCCGGCGAGCGGTTCCTCGACGTCGCGGCGGGGACGGGTGGTCTCGGTCTGCCCGCCGCACGCCTGGGGGCGGAGGTGCTCGCGATCGACTGGTCGCCCGCGATGATCGACCGCTTCACGGCTCGCGTCCGCGAGGAGGGACTGATCAACGCGGAGGGGCGCGTGATGGACTGTCATGCGCTCGAGCTCCCCGACGACGGCTTCGACGTCACGGGGTCGCAGTTCGGGGTCATGCTCGTGCCCGACCAGGCACGCGCGCTTCGCGAGATGGTCCGGGTGACGAGACCCGGCGGGCGCGTGCTCATGGTCGCCTACGGCTCGCCGGCGGAGCTCGAGTTCATCCGGTTCTTCAGCGGCGCGCTGAGGGCCGTCGCCCCCGAGTTCCCGGGCCTCCCCGACGATCCGCCGCCGCGCGAGTTCCAGGTGGCCGATCCGGCCGTCCTGCGCCGGCGGCTGACCGACGCGGGCCTCACCGACGTGCGCGTCGACCGCACCGCCGAGCGGCTCAGGTTCGGCTCGGGGCAGGAGATGTGGGACTGGGTGCTGCACGGCAATCCGATCGCCGGCATGCTCGTCGAGGATCTCGGCGACGATCGGCGAGCGCGGCTGCGTCGGGTCCTCGACGGAATGCTCCGCGAGCGCGCCGGGGCGGACGGGCGGGCCGTTCTCAGCAACGTGGTCAACATCGGCGTCGGGACGAAATGAGCGACCTTCGTAGGGAAGCCGACGCGCTGCTGGTCCTCGATAAGCCTATGGTGCTAGTATCAGTAGCACCATGTACTGGTCGGTCGATCCCGAGAGTCCCGAGCCCCTGCGGAGCCAGATCGCCGCCTGCGTGCGCCGGGCGGTCGCCGGGGGCGACCTCGCCGAGGGCGACCGGCTTCCCCCCGCCGCCGAGCTGGGCGAGGCGCTCGGGGTCGACCGCAACACGGTGCTCTCCGCCTACCGCATCCTGCGGGCGGACGGCCTGCTCGAGTTCCGGCGCGGGAGGGGGGTCCGCGTCGCCGCCGGCGCCGCGGTGGCGGCCCCGGTCGAGGAGGCGGCCGAGCGGCTGGTCGCGCTGGCCCGCACGCACGGCTATCCGCGCGCGGAGCTGGTGAGGCTCATCGAGAGGCTCGCGTGACCGGGCCGTCTCACGCCGGGCCGGTGGAGGCGTACAGCGCGCACGCCGCGAACTGGCCGGTCCTGACGCTCGTGACCGCGGCGGCGGTGCCGCTGGTGGCGCTGCCCCTCGTCTCGGGCCGCGCCCCGTCGGCGGCGGGCGTCGCCATGGCGCTCGCGATCGCCGGCGTCGCGGTGATCGCCAACCTCGTGACGGCGTCGAGCCTGCGGGTCACCGCGGGCCCCCGCGGGGTGCTCGTGCGGTTCGGGGCGCTCGGCTGGCCGCGGTTCCGCTTCCCGGTCGAGGAGATCGCGGGAGCCGAGGCGACGGAGATCCCGCGCTGGTCGTCCGCGTGGGGCATCGGCTGGACCCGCCGGGACGGCCTGCGGCTCACCCTCCGGACCGGTCCCGCCCTGCGCCTGACGCTGGTGAGCGGACGCCGGGTGACGGTCAACGTGGACGATCCGGACCGGGCACGGCGGGTGCTCGACGCCGCCCGCCGCGCCGCGGGCTGTCGGCCCTCGTCCGGCTCGCCGTAGAGCAGTGGTTCGGGTCGTCCTCCCGGAAGGGGGAGGGTCGAGCATCACCGGGACCGTGGCGCCGCCCGCCCCGCTGTAGGCTTGCCCGTTGGCTGCACGTTCACGGAGTCGAGTCGAAGGGGGCAGGATGGCGGAGCTTTGGGGCGGGGAGACCCGCAAGGCGGTGGAGAACTTCCCGGTATCCGGTGAGCGCGTGC
This sequence comes from Thermoleophilia bacterium, assembly GCA_050181915.1. GTDB lineage: Bacteria > Actinomycetota > Thermoleophilia > Miltoncostaeales > Miltoncostaeaceae > JBFXCS01. The sequence continues at coordinate 750,545 of JBFXCS010000001.1, forward strand.
CGCTTCCCGTGGTGCGCTGGCTGGGCCGGATCAAGGGCGCCGCGGCGCGGGTGAACGCCGACCTGGGCAAGCTCGACGCCGCCCTGGCCGAGCGCATCGCCGCCGCCGCCGACGCGGTGGCCGCCGGCCAGCACGACGACCAGTTCCCGATCGACGTCTTCCAGACCGGGTCGGGCACGTCGTCGAACATGAACGCCAACGAGGTGATCGCGAACCTCGCCGGCGAGGGGGTCCACCCCAACGACCACGTCAACATGGGCCAGAGCTCGAACGACGTGTTCCCGTCGGCCGTCCACGCGGCCGCCCTCGAGGAGGTCGTGGAGCGGCTGCTGCCGGCCCTCGATCACCTGGGCGACGCCCTCGCCGCCAAGGCCGAGGAGTACGCGGACATCGTCAAGACCGGCCGCACCCACCTGATGGACGCGGTGCCGGTGACGCTGGGCCAGGAGTTCGCCGGCTACGCCGCCCAGATCCGCCAGGGCCGCGACCGCGTCGCCGACGCCACCGCCCGCCTCGGCCAGCTCCCCCTCGGCGGCACCGCCGCCGGCACCGGCCTCAACACCCACCCCGAGTTCGCCGAGCGGGTGCGGGCCAAGCTGGTGGAGGCCACCGGCCTGCCGATCTCCGGACCCGCCGACGGCTTCGAGGCGCAGGGCGCCCGCGACGGCCTGGTCGAGGTGTCCGGCGCCCTCAAGGTGGTGGCCGTCTCCCTCACCAAGATCGCGAACGACCTCGCCCTGCTGGGCAGCGGCCCGCGCGCCGGCCTCGCCGAGATCTTCCTGCCCGAGCTGCAGAAGGGCTCGTCGATCATGCCGGGCAAGGTGAACCCGGTCATCCCGGAGGTCGTGCTGCAGGTGTCGGCCCAGGTGATCGGCAACGACACCGCCATCACCATCGGCGGCATGCAGGGCCAGTTCGAGCTGAACGTGCGCATCCCGCTGCTCGCGCGCAACCTGCTCGGCTCGATCCACCTGCTCACCACCACGTCCCGCCTGTTCGCCGACAAGTGCATCTCCGGCATCGAGCCGAACCTGCCGCGGCTGAACGAGCTGGCCGAGGGCAACCTCCAGGTCGCGACCGCCCTGAACCCGTTCATCGGGTACGACAAGGGCGCGGCGATCGTGAAGGACGCCACCGCCTCCGGCAAGGCGCTCCGCGAGGTCGCCCGCGAGCACGGCGTCGACGAGAAGGTGCTTGACGAGGCCCTGAACCTCCGCAAGATCGCGGCGGGCAGCAAGGGCTAGCAGGGGGGCCCTGCCGGTTTCGCGACCGCGGGCCGGAGCCGGTCACCGATCCCCTCGGTGATCGCCGCTCCGGCGCGCGGGCCGGGACCGACGGCGCGCGTCCCGATCGACGGAACGCGCCCTGGCAGGCGCCACCCACCCGACCGGCGCCGTGGTGCGGTGGTTTGGCCAATTGGCCACGGCGTGCTCGGCCAATTGGCCAGACCACGCGCGGAACCGGCATCAGTGCGCCCGGCCGTCGCCGCGACCGCGCCTCGGATCACCTGATCCGTGCAGAAAGCGACGGCGAGGCGTGACGGCGGCGGGCACACGGACGGGCCAGGAACGTGGGCTCGAGGTGAGGGCCGCCGGCATGCGTCACGCAGGAGCCCTCACGCTCCTCACGCTGAAACGCGGTGGCGCCGGGCTCTGGCCATTTGGCCACGGCGTGCTCGGCCAATTGGCCAGACCACGCGCGGAGCCGGCATCACCATTCCCGGCGACACCATGACCGTGCCGAGCAACCGCCGATCCGTGCGCACCGGCGCAACGGGGCGTGACGGGGGGAGGGGGCGGAATCGGGCGCCGGCGCGGGCGCCGGAGAACGCCTCCCCGGCCCGCTCCTCAGTCGGCGACGCCCGCCTCGGTCACGAACCGCGTCGGCGTGAGCCTCACCAGCAGCTCGCCCGGCACGGCGTTCCGGCGCCCGTAGGCCTCGGCCAGGTCGTCGCCCATGTAGCGGGCGGCTATGCGGGTGGCCCACACCAGCATCTCGGCGAGGTCGTCGGAGAGGGTGACGGTGCCGTCCACCCGGACGAAGGCGAAGGGCGGGGTTTCGTCGTCCACGAGCAGCGACGCCCGGCCGTCGCGGCGCAGGCTGCGCCCCTTGAGCGTCTCGGCCCCCGTGGTGAAGACGACGTCGTCCCCGTCGAGGACGAACCAGACCGCCGCGACGTGCGGGCTCCCGTCGGCCCGCACCGTCGCCAGCTTCCCGGTCCTCGCGCCGGACGAGAGGAACGCGCGGCGCTCCGCATCGTCCATCCGCCGGCTCACACGGCCTCCGCCACGGGCTCCTCCCCGGCGCCGCGGACCTCGGCGGCGAACTCCCGCGCCGCCCGCACCACCGCGCCGTAGACGTCCGCGCGCGGCTTCACGAAGCGCGGCGTCGTCGGCAGCTGGCCGATCAGGTCGGTGGACACGAGCACCTGGCCGTCGCACTCCGCGCCCGCGGCGATGCCGATCGTGGGGCACCCGACCTCGGCGGTGATCCGCTGCGCCAGCTCGGCGGGCACCGCCTCGATGACGATCGCGTAGCAGCCGGCGGCGTCCAGGGCGCGGGCCTCGGCCGCGATGCGGTCCGCCTCGTCCGGCGTCTTGCCCTCCCGGCGGTACACCTCGGCGGTCTGGGGGAGCAGGCCGACGTGCCCCATCACGGGGATCCCGGCGGCGACGATCGCCTCCACCTGGGGGATCAGCCCGCCCTCCAGCTTCACCGAATCGGCCCCGGCGTCCACCAGGCGGCGGGCGCTCGCGAGCGCGTCCTCGGCCGTCGCGTAGGTGCCGGCGGTGAGGTCGGCGCACAGGTGGGTCGACCGCACGCCGTTGCGGACCGCGCGGACGTGGTGGGCCATCATCTCCAGGCTCACCGCCCGGGTGGTGTCGTAGCCCAGCTCGACCTCGCCCATGCTGTCGCCGACCAGCAGGATGTCGAGCCCCGCCGAGTCGAGGGCGAGGGCGGTGGGGTAGTCGTAGGCCGTCAGCATCGCCAGGCGCCGGCCCCCCTTGCGGGCGCGCAGCTGCGCCGCGGTCGGCGCGGCGGGCGCGGCGCCGGCCCCGCCGCGGGCGGATGCCTCATCGCCGTAGGTGCTCATCGCTCCTCCCACAGGGTCGGGACGCTCTCGGGCGCCTCCACCTCGACCTGCCGGTTCGCCGAGTCGACGTGCACCACGACCGGCTCGAACCCGTCGGCGAGATCCTCGGCGGCGTACTGGGCGTAGGTCAGGATGATCACCAGGTCGCCCGGCTGGGCGAGGCGCGCGGCGGCGCCGTTCAGACAGATGTCGCCCCCTCCCGCGGGACCCTCGATCGCATAGGTCTCGAAGCGCGCGCCGGTGTTGATGTTGAGGACGCCCACCTGCTCGTACGGAAGGATGTCCGCGGCCTCCAGCAGATCGGTGTCGACGGTGATGCTGCCGACGTAGTTCAGGTTCGCATCGGTGACGGTGGCTCGGTGGATCTTGCTCTTGAGCATGGTTCGGGAAAGAGGCGGCACTAGGCCCTCCGAGGGTGCGTTGGGAGCGGGATGTTGTCGATCAACCGGGTGGATCCGATTCGTGCGGCGATCGCCAGGAGGGCGGGAGCCTCCAGGCGGTCGACGGGCTGGAAGGTGTCCGCATCGACCACCCGGGCGTAGTCCAGGTCGAAGAGCGGCTCGGCCGCCACCACGTCGCGCGCGGCGGCCTCGATGCGCGAGGCGTCGCTCTCGCCCGCGGCCGCCAGCTCCTCGGCGGCCCGCAGGGCGCGGTGCAGGGCGGGCGCGGCGGCCCGCTGCGCCGCGTCCAGGTAGGCGTTGCGGCTGCTCATGGCCAGACCGTCCCCCTCGCGGGCGGTGGGGCCGACGACGAGCTCGATGTCGTCGAGGTGCAGGTCCCTCATCAGGCGCCGCACCACGGCGACCTGCTGGGCGTCCTTCTGGCCGAAGACCGCCCGATCGGGCCGCACCGCCAGCAGCAGCTTGGCCACCACCGTCGCGACGCCGCCGAAGTGCTCGGGGCGGGTCGCGCCCTCCAGCCCGCGGCTGGGACCGTCGACCGTGATGGCCGTGCCGAAGCCGGGCGGGTAGATCTCGGCGGCGTCGGGCGCGAACACCAGGTCGACGCCCTCGGCGGCGGCGAGGGACAGGTCGCGCTCCTCGTCCCGCGGGTAGCGCGAGAGGTCCTCGCCGGGCGCGAACTGGGCGGGGTTGACGAACAGCGTCACCACCACCGCGTACCCGTCGGCCGCCGCCAGCCGCATGAGGGAGAGGTGCCCCTCGTGGAAGGCGCCCATCGTGGGCACGACCGCGATCCGCCGGCCGGACGCGCGCAGCGCGGAGACCGCGGCCCGCAGGTCCGAGACGGTGCGGACGACGTTCACCGGGATGAACCGGTGAGAGGGGAGTGAGGTGTCCGAGAGCACGTTGCGGCGCCTCCGCGCGGCTCCGGGCAGGCCGACGGATCCCGGCTCGTCCGGGCCGCCGCTCCGGCGCCTAGCTCCAACTCCCGCGACCGCGAGATGCCGGGCATGACGTGAAGACGCGTTCAGCATATCGCCGGGTGTCCCGCCGCGACAAGCCGGCCGATGCCGGGCGTAGCCTTCGACCATGAGCGAGCGGCAGCAGGCGCTCGAGGCCTACACCCGGGACGAGGTCCTCGGTTGCACGCGCTGCGCCCTCAGCGAGGGGCGCACCCAGGTGGTCGCGGGCAGCGGCGACCCCGACGCCGACGTCATGTTCGTGGGGGAGGCCCCGGGCTACCACGAGGACCGTCAGGGCATCCCCTTCGTGGGCCAGGCCGGCAAGCTGCTCAACACGCTGCTCGAGCAGATCGGCCTCAGCCGCGAACGGGTCTTCATCGCGAACGTGCTCAAATGCCGCCCGCCGGGCAACCGCGACCCCCTGCCTGCGGAGATCAGCTCCTGCGAGCCGCATCTGTTCCGCCAGATCTCCCTCATCCGGCCGGCGCTCATCTGCACGCTCGGCAACTTCGCCACCAAGCTGCTGTCGGGCAGGCCCGACGGCATCAGCCGGGTGCACGGCCACGAGCTGCCGCTGCGGATCGGCGACCACCCCGTGCTGCTGTACCCGCTCTTCCACCCGGCGGCCGCGCTCTACACGCGGGCCATGCTCACGACCCTGCAGGCCGACTTCGCGCGCATCCCCGAGCTGATCGCCGCCGGCCCCGGCGCGCCCCGGGCGCACGTCGCGCTCCCGTCCGCGGCGCCCCCGGCACCCCCGCCTCCCGCCCCGGCCCCGGTCGCGCCCGCGGCGCCGCCGGCCGACGAGCAGCTCGGCCTCTTCTGAGCGCCGAGCCGCTCACATGGGAGAGCGACGGGCCCGAGGCGACGGCCGCGCTCGGCGCCGGCCTGGCGGCCCTGCTGCGGCCCGGCGACCTGGTGCTGCTGCGCGGCGAGCTGGGGGCGGGGAAGACCACCCTCACCCGCGCCGTGGCGCGGGCGCTGGGCGTGACCGGGCCGGTCACCAGCCCCACCTTCACGGTGGCCCAGCTCTACCGGGGGGACGTTCCGGTGGCCCACGTCGACGCCTACCGGCTGGGCGGCCCGGACGACGAGGAGGCGGAGCTCCTGAGGGCGGCCGTGGGCGACGACGCGGTCGGGCTGGTGGAGTGGCCCGACGCGATCCTGGACGCGCTGCCGGAGCCGCGGCTGGAGGTGGAACTGCGCCACCTGGGAGGTACCAGGAGGCTGGTACTGTTGGAGGCCGCCCAGCCGGACATCCGCACCGGGCTCCGCCTGCTCATTGACGACCTTCGCGCTCGACACAGCCACCGCGAGCCCGAGCCTGGCGCTCCTCCGGGGACATGACCCGCTCGCCGAGCTGTGGCTGGCGCCCGAGCCCGGCTCGGGCCGCCGCGTGCTCGAGGCCGCCCACGGCCTCCTGGCCTCGGCCGGCCGGGCGGTCGGGGACATCACCGACATCGTCGTGGGGGTGGGCCCGGGCGGGTTCACCGGCCTGCGCATCGGCCTGGCCACCGCGCTGGGGCTGGGGCAGGCCCTCCGCGTCCCGGTGGTCGGAGCCTCGTCCCTCGAGGCCCTGGCCCTGGGGATCGCCGAGGCGGCGCCGCCCGGCGCCCCGGTCGCGCCGGTGCTGGACGTCCGCCGCGGCGAGCTCTTCTGCGCCGCCTACCGTACCGGCGAGGACGGGTCCCTGGCGGAGCTGCTGCCGCCCGCCGCGCGGGCGCCGGGCGACCTGGCCCGGCTGCTCGCCGCGCTCGGCGACGAGGTGTGGCTGGGCGGCGACGGCGTCGCCGCCGGCGGGGACGCGCTCGACGCGCCCGGCCTGCGCGCGCCGGCGCCCGGGGCCGCGGCGCACCGGATCTCCGCCGTCGCCCTGGCCCGCCGGGCCGCCGCCGGAGCCGTGCTGCCGGCCCGGCCGGTCTACGCCCGGCTGCCGGACGCCGAGGTGAACCGGCGCGCCGCGCTGGCGGCGCGGGGCGGCTGACGTGCCCCGCGGCAAGCGACCGCCCGCGCCGCCGAAGGTGCGGATCCGCCCGATGAGGGTCGGCGACGTCCCCCAGGTGGTCGAGATCGAGCGCGCCACGTCGGCGACGCCGTGGACGCGGGCCATGTTCCTGTCGGAGCTGGGCCGCCCCGGCACCCTCGACCTGGTCGCCGACCGCGGCGGCGACGTGCTGGGTTACATCATGGTGTCGCGCTACGCGGACGTGTGGCACATCCTCAACCTCTGCGTGCGCGATGCTCACCGCGATCAGGGCCACGGCGGTCGGCTGCTCGACGAGCTGTTCGAGCGCGCGGGCCACCGCGGCCACCTCGGGTTCACCCTGGAGGTGAGGGTGTCGAACGCCCCGGCGATCCACCTGTACCGGCGCAAGGGCTTCCTCGAGCACGGCATCCGCCCGCGCTACTACTCCGACAACGGCGAGGACGCGATCATCATGTGGCGGGGCGGGATGCCGGAGGACGCCGAGGCGTGACGGCGCCGATCCTCGCCATCGAGACCTCCTGCGACGAGACTGCCGCGGCGGTGGTCGACGGCCGCGTCGTCGTGTCGAGCGTGGTGGCCTCGCAGGCCGAGCTGCACGCGCCCTACGGCGGCGTGGTGCCCGAGGTCGCCGCGCGCCACCACCTGGGGACCGTGAACGCGGTGGTCGACCGCGCCCTCGACGAGGCGGGGCTCGCCCTGGCCGATGTGGGGCTGGTGGCGGTCACCCAGCGCCCCGGGCTGATCGGCGCCCTGCTGGTCGGGGTGGCCACCGGCAAGGCCCTCGCCTACGCGGCCGGCAAGCCGCTGGCGCTGGTCGACCATCTCCACGGCCACATCGCGGCGGCGTGGCTCGAGCCGGTGGCGCTCGATCCGCCCTTCGTGAGCCTGATCGCGTCGGGCGGCCACACCCGCCTCGACCTGGTGCGCGACTACCGGCGGCCGGTCACCCTGGGGCAGACGATCGACGACGCCGCGGGGGAGGCCATCGACAAGGGCGCGCGGCTCCTGGGCCTGGGCTACCCCGGGGGGCCGGCGCTGGAGCGGCTCGCCCGCGGCGGCGACCGGGCCTCGCACCGCTTCCCCGTGGGCCTGCGCGGCAGGGGGGAGCGCGACTTCTCGTTCGCGGGGGTCAAGACGGCCCTGCTCTACGAGCTGCGCGATCGCGACGCGCCGGACGACGCCGAGCGCGCCGACATCGCGGCCGCGTACCAGGAGGCGATCGTCGAGCCCCTCGCCCGCCGGCTGGTCGACACCGCGGTCGCCGAGGGGGTGCCGGCCGTCGCGCTGGGCGGCGGCGTCGCGGCCAACGGGCGGCTGCGCGAGCTCGTCCACGAGCGCGCCGAGGCGGCCGGCCTGCGCGTGGCGGTTCCCGATCGGGCGCTCTGCACCGACAATGCGGCCATGATCGGCGCCGCCGCCCAGTTCACCGAGGCCGTCGAGTGGCCCCTCTACCTGGGTTACGACGCGGTCGCCACCGCCCCGCCCGGAGGCATCGCCGCGTGAGGGCGCCCCTGGTCATCGGCGCGGTCGCGTTGCTGGGCGCCGCCCCGCCAGCGCTGGGCCAGACGGGCACCGCGACCGCGCCGACCGCTCCGGCGGGCGACGGCGCGGCGGCGCTGCGCGCCACGGCGCTCGACGCCGCGGCCGGCTGGCGCGGACTGCTCGACGCCTACCGGGCGCCGCAGCTGCCGACCCCGAGCGACACGGCGTCCGTCATCCTGCTGCTCGACGGCCCGCCGGCCGCGGCCGCGCCGCCGGGCGGGCGGGCCGCCGCCGCGAAGGCGATCAGCGAGCGCCAGCGGGGCCTCGACTCGGTGCTGCAGGACCTGGGCGCCACGGTCACCTACCGCTACCGGATGCTGGTCAACGCGGTCGCCGTCCGGCTGCCCTCCGGCAGGGTCGAGGCGCTCGGCGCCCTCGTGGGCGTGCGCGCGGTGGTGCCCGTCTCGTACCTGGCGCCGGCCCAGGCGACCGCCCCCGAGGAGATCGCGCCCGCGCGGACGTCGCCCGCGGACTCCGCGGCGGCGCGCCGGCCCGCCGAGGGCGCCCGGGGCAGGGCGGCCCACATCGCGCTGATCGACGCGGGCATCGACCCGTCGCATCCGTGGCTCGGCGGCGGCATGGGCCCGACCTTCCCCATCATCGGCGGCGCCGACCTGGTGGACGGCGACTCCGACCCGCGGGCCGACCCCCGCAGGCCCGCGCAGGAGGCCCACGGCACGCAGATGGCCGGCATCGTGCTGCGCTCGCCCGCGCTGCAGGGCCTGCCGGCGGCGCGGATGCCGCGCCTCGTGAGCTACCGGGTGGTGGGCCAGGAGGCGGTCGACGGCCGGCTGCAGGCGCTGGCGCGGTCGGACCGCGTGCTGGCGGCCATGGAACGGGCGGTCGATCCCGACTCGGACGGCTCGACGGACGACGCGGCCCAGGTCATCCTCATCGGCCTCGCGGCCGGCTTCGAGGGCGGCGGGGTCGATCCGCTGGCCGAGGCGGCGGCCTCCGCCCAGCAGATCGGGTCGACCGTCGTCGCGCCGGCCGGCAACGATGGCCCCACCTTCTCGCGCCCGGGATCGGTCGGCGGCCTGGCGGCCTCCCAGTCGGTCATCGCCGTGGGCGCGACCACCGACGCGGCCCCGCGCACCGCCGACCTCGACGCCCTCCTGGGGCCGGCGAGCGCCCGCCTCGGACCGCTGCCCCTGCTGGGGCCCGAGCCGGGCGCCGGATCGCTGGAGGTCGCGGTCGTGAGCGGGCCCGCCGGGCTCGCCACCGGCGACGAGCCCGGCGACTTCCGCGACGCCTCCGGCGCCAGCCGCGTGGCCGGCCGCCTGGCCGTCGTGGCGCGCGGGGACGGCTCGATCGTCGCGAAGGCGGCCAACGCCGCCGACGCGGGCGCCGCGGCGCTGGCGATCTGGGACGAGAACGGGCCCGCGACCTTCGGCGCGGTCGCCGGCGACGGCCGCCTGGCCCTCCCGGTGGTGGGCCTGGGCCAGGATCAGGGCTCCGCGCTCGCGCGGCTCGCGGCCCAGGAGACGGGCCTCACGGTCGCCCTGCGGTCGAGCGCCCCGGCGAGCGTCAAGCCGCGGGTGGCCTCCTACTCGTCGTGGGGACCCACGATCGACGGCCGCCAGAAGCCCGACCTCGTCGCCCCCGGGTCGGCGGTGGTGACCGCCTGGCCGGGGCCCGCGGCGGGCGGCGGGCCGGCCCAGGCGACGCTCACCGGAACCAGCGCCGCGGCCGCCGAGGTGGCGGCGATCGCGCTGCGCCTGCGCGTCGATCATCCCGATCTCGGGCCCCGGGCGGTGCGGTCCATCCTGGTCCAGTCGGCCACGCCGCTGCAGGGCGTCGCCAACGCGCGCCAGGGGGCCGGCCGGCTCGGCCTCGTCACCGAGCCGCGGCTGCGGGTGAGCCCGGCGATCGTCGCCTCGCGGCCGAAGGGCGACGGCGCCGTCGCGCACCTCGTCATCGCCGATCTGGCCGGCACCGGCGGCCGGTACGTGGTGGGGCTCGACGACGCGGCCGGGGACCCGCCGCTCGCCGGGCCGCTGCGGCTGGCGCCGGGGGGCCGGACCGCGGTCGACGTCCCGCTCCCCACGCGCGGCTCGCAGGGACGCCTGATCGTCCGCGACGCCGACACCGGCTCGGCGGTCTCCTCCGTCCTGGTGATGCCGTCGCGGCCGGCGCGGACGCCCTCCGACGCCCTCGGCACCCCCGAGGTCCGCACCACCGGCGGCCTGCCCGAGGCGCTGGTGCGCATCGGGCTGCTGCGCCACGACGACGGGCGGATCACCTCCGCCCCCCTGCACGGCGTGCGCCTGGAGCTCGTGCCCGCGGCCGGCGGCGAGGCCCTCCCCGTGTCGGGCGCCGCCCAGACGGGCGCCTGGCCCGCCGGGACCTACCGCTTCCTCATCGCCCGGCGGCTCGCCTCGGGCCTCGACGTCCCCGCCGGCACGTACCGGCTGCGGGCGACGGCCACCGGGCCCGACGGCCGCACGCTCACCCGCACGGGCCGGCCCTTCACCCTCGGCTGACCCCGCTCCCGGGGCCTCGCCCGTCGGGGAGGTTTCACGACGCCGGGCTCCCGGGTACTTGCGGTGGGGGCGAGGCGGCCGTAGGTTGACCAAGATGTCACAAAGTCCGGGCGAACGGATGGCTCCCGATGGCGGCTGACCGACTCACCCTGGGGGTCGCGGCGCGCCTGTCCCGCTATCTCCAGGTCCTCACGCAGGCCAAGAAGATGGGCAAGGCGAGTATCTCCTCGCAGTCCATCTCGGAGTACACGAACGTGAACCCGACGCAGATCCGGCGCGATCTCTCCGGGTTCGGCAAGTTCGGCAAGCGCGGGGTCGGCTACGACATCGATTCGCTGATCGACCAGATCCGCAAGATCCTGCGGACGTCCGGCCAGCACAACATCGCCCTGTTCGGCGCGGGCAACCTGGGCCAGGCGATCGCGACCTCCGGCGTGTTCGCCGACCACGGCTTCCGCATCTCGGCGATCTTCGACGTGGATCCCGACCGGGTGGGCATGCGCCTGGGCGACCTCACGGTGCGCCACTACGGCGAGGTCTCGAGCGTGGTGGCCGACGACGGCGTGATGGTGGGCGTCCTCGCGGTCCCCGGCGAGGCGGCGCAGGCCGTCGCGGACGACCTGGTGGCGGCGGGCGTGAAGATCATCTTCAACTACTCCGACGCCCTGCTGACCGTGCCGTCCGACGTGACGGTCCACACGTCGAGCCCGGCCGTCGAGCTGCTCTACGCGCTCTACTTCTACCTGACCTGACGCGCGTCCCGGGCAGCGGGGGTGGCGGGCCGGGCCGTTGCTATGCTCGCCGCCGGTGGCCGACGCCCTGATCCCTTCCGGCGGCATCCTCGACGGCGTCCGCGAACGCTTCGAGCGGTCGACCGACTTCACCGTCGGCATCGAGGAGGAGTACCAGCTCCTGGACCCCGCGACGCTGGCCCTCGCGAACCGCTTCGAGGACATGATGGCGGCGGCCGACGAGCCGCTGCGCGAGCGCTTCTCGGGCGAGCTGATCGCCAGCGAGATCGAGTACCGCACCACCCGGCACGAGACCTTCGCCGCCGCGGCGCGCGAGCTGGCCGAGGGCCGCCTGGCGACGATCGCCCTGGCCGAGCGGCTGGGCGTCGCCGTCGGCATCTCCGGGGTGCACCCCTTCAGCCCCTGGAGCGAGCAGCGCATCATCGACACCCCGCACTACCGCAGGGTGGAGGAGGATCTCGGCTACATCGCGTGGACCAACAACACCTGGTCGCTCCATCTCCACGTCGGCGTGCGCGGCGCCGACCGGGCGGTGGCCGTGTCCACCGCTGTGCGCAGCGTCCTGCCGGAGCTGCTGGCGCTGTCGGCCAACAGCCCCGTGTTCGGCGGCCGGCCGACGCGGCTCCACTCCACCCGCGTGCAGGTGTTCACGAAGAGCTTCCCCCGCTGCGGCATCCCCGACGCGTACCGCGACTGGGGCGAGTACGCGCGCCACGTCGATCTGCTGCAGCGCACCGGGTCGATCATCGAGAGCACCCAGATCTGGTGGAGCGTGCGCCCGGCGCACGGCTTCGGCACGGTGGAGGTGCGGATCTGCGACGGCCAGACCGAGATGGGGGAGGCCCTGGCCGTGGGCGCCCTGACGCTGGCCTGCGTCGCCGCCTTCGCGCGCGCGGCCGACGCCGGCGCGCCGCTGCCCACCCACCCGCGCGGGCTGATCGAGGAGAACCTGTGGCGGGCCCAGCGCCACGGCCTCGATGGCCGCCTGATCGACCTGGAGCGGGGCGTCGAGGTCGGCACCCCGGCGGCGATCGAGGCCCTGCTCGAATGGACCGCCCCGGTGCACGAGCCCCTCGGCCTGGCGCCGTACCTGGCCCGGGTGCCGACCATGCTGTCCCGGGGGAACGGGGCGATCCGGCAACTGCGACGACTCGACGAACTGGGGGACGTGCGCGCCATGCATGCAGAGACGGTCGACAGGACCCGCCGCTCGGCGGAGGAGATCCTCGCCATCGCGGCCGCGGCGGGTGCCGCATGAGCACGGGCGACCCCGGGGCGCCGCCGCCCGGCGCCGAGGAGATGATGGCCGCCCTGGCCGAGCGCCTCGCGCGCACGCCGGTGCGGGACGTGCTGCTGCAGACGATGGCGACCTTCGTCGACATGGCCTCGATCCGCCTCGGCTTCGGCCCGCCGCGCGAGGAGGACCCGCGCGATCTCACCCAGGCCCGCCAGGCCATCGAGACGCTCCGGGCCCTCGTGTCGGTGGCGGAGCGCGAGCTGGGCGTCGCCCAGGTGCGCCCCTTCCGCGAGCCGCTGGCCCAGCTGCAGATGGCCTACGCCCAGATCGTCGAGGGCGCCGGGGCGCCCGCGGGGGAGGCCCCGGCCGGGCACGAGGACCCCTCCCCGCCGGCCGATGCGCCTCCGCGGCGCCCGCCCGACGACCCGGCGAGTCGCCTGTGGGTGCCGCCCGGGAGCCGCGGCTAGCCCTCCGCGAAGCCGATCTCGGGCTGACGGGCGTCCGGGCCGTGTGGTAGAAAGCGTCGCTGCGCGACCCGTCCCGACAGGGCGGCGCCGCAGCGCGTCTCGGAGCGCTCGCCGTGATCGGATCGTGGCGCTCGCTGTGAACCCGATCTCGGAGGGAGCACTTGGCCGACTTCCTGTCGGACAACACCGTATGGCTCGCCCTCGTCTTCGGCCTCTTGGCCGTGGCGTACGGCGTCGGCCTGACCATCTACCTGCTCAAGCAGCCCGCGGGCGACGAGAAGATGCGCTCGATCGCGGTCGCCGTGCAGGAGGGTGCACAGGCCTATCTCACCCGGCAGTACACGATCATCGCCGGGGTCGCAGTCGTCCTCTTCCTGCTCATCGGCCTGCTGGGCGAGACGGTCGACTCGACCCTTCTCGGCTGGAAGGCCGCCATCGGATTCCTGATCGGCGCGGTCGCGTCGTCGGCGGCCGGCTTCATCGGCATGAACGTCTCGGTGCGCACCAACGTGCGGACCGCCGAGGCCGCCAAGAAGGGTCTGCCGCAGGCGCTGAGCGTCGCCTTCAAGGGCGGCTCGGTGACCGGTCTGCTGGTGGTCGGCCTCGGCCTGCTGGCCGTGTCGGCCTACTTCCTGATCCTCGGCTCCGACGCCGACGACGTGCAGCCGCTGGTCGGCCTGGCCTTCGGGTCGAGCCTGATCAGCGTCTTCGCCCGTCTGGGCGGCGGCATCTTCACCAAGGGCGCCGACGTCGGCGCCGACCTGGTGGGCAAGGTCGAGGCCGGCATCCCGGAGGACGACCCGCGCAACCCGGCCGTCATCGCCGACAACGTCGGCGACAACGTCGGCGACTGCGCCGGCATGGCCGCCGACCTGTTCGAGACCTACGCGGTCACGACGGTCGCCGTCATGTTCCTCGGCTCGCTGTTCCTGGCCGACTGGGCGAACGCGCTGGTCTACCCGCTCGCCCTGGGCGCCGTGTCGATCCTCACGTCGATCATCGGCACCTGGTTCGTGCGCGTCGGGCCGAAGGGCTCGGTCACCGGTGCTCTGTACACCGGCCTCGGCGTCTCGGCCGTGCTGAGCGTGCTCGGGTTCATCCCGATCACCTACTGGCTGATGGACGGCGCCCAGGACACCGTGGGCGGCGCCGAGTGGCTCGACTACTTCTGGTGCGCCGTGATCGGCATCGGCGTCACGATCGCCCTGGTGGGGATCACGGAGTACTTCACCGGCACCCTGTGGCCGCCGGTCAAGAAGATCGCCCAGGCCTCCGAGACCGGGCACGCGACGAACATCATCTCCGGCCTCGCGGTCGGGCTGAAGGCGACCGCCGCTCCGATCGTGGTGATCGGCGCCGCCATCGCCGCGACCTACCAGCTGGCCGGCTTCTACGGCATCGGCGTCTCCGTGATGGCGATGCTGTCCCTGACCGGCGTGGTGGTGGCCCTCGACGCGTTCGGGCCGATCACGGACAACGCGGGCGGCATCGCCGAGATGGCCGAGCTGCCCGAGGGCGTCCGCGCGATCACCGACCCGCTCGACGCGGTCGGCAACACCACCAAGGCCGTCACCAAGGGCTACGCGATCGGCTCCGCCGGTCTCGCCGCCGTGGTGCTGTTCGTGTCGTACGTGGAGGAACTGGGACACGCCATCGGCGCGTCCGCGGCCGCCACGGTCGACTTCAGCCTCATCAACCCGTTCGTGGTGGTGGGCCTGTTCATCGGCGGCATGATGCCCTTCCTGTTCGCCGCCTTCTCGATGGAGGCAGTCGGCAAGGCCGGCGGTCAGGTGGTGGAGGAGGTGCGCCGCCAGTTCCGGGAGAAGCCCGGGATCATGCAGGGCACCGAGCGGCCGGACTACGCCCGCTGCGTCCGCATCGTGACCGCGTCGGCGCAGCGCGAGATGCTGCTGCCCGCCGCCATCCCGGTGCTCTTCCCGATCATCGTGAGCTTCATCTTCGGGGTGAACAACGGCCGCGAGATGCTCGGCGGCCTGCTCCTCGGCGTCATCGTCACCGGCATCTTCGTGGCGATCTCCATGACCTCCGGCGGAGGCGCGTGGGACAACGCCAAGAAGATGATCGAGGACGGCCACCACGGCGGGAAGGGATCGGAGGCCCACAAGGCCGCCGTCACCGGCGACACCGTCGGCGATCCGTACAAGGACACCGCCGGTCCGGCCATCAACCCGATGATCAAGGTCGCGAACATCGTGGCCCTGCTCATCATCCCGTTCCTGAACTAGCCGGAACGGTCGTGTGAGTGGCCCCGGGGGCGCCGTCCGATCGGCGCCCCCGGTGTTTTCGGGCGGGTCCGCGGCCGGGGGGAAGCGCGGCGGCGGGCCCGATCGGACCCCGCTGGTCGTGGGGCTACCAGTCGGCCCCCGTGATCGCCTTCTCGTCGGGGGCGATCGCCACCACCTCCACGGGCAGCCCGGCGCGGTGCAGCATCCGCCGGGCCTGGGAGATGTGGCGCTCATGCTCGTCGGGCGGCACCACCAGCACCACGCGCGGCTCGATGGAGCGATGGGCGGCGAGCTCGCGCAGGCGCTCGATCGTCGCCCGCCGCACCAGCGTCTCGGGCAGCTCCACCTCGAAGCAGAGCGACGGCGACTCCCCGCCGACCCGGCACAGCACGTCCGGCGGCTGGCCGGCCGTCACCGGCGGGGCCGCGAACTCGGGGCTGCTGCGCACCGCCGTGACCGACCAGCTCGTCCGCGACGCGATGTCGCGGGCCAGGCACGCGACCCCCGCGTCGTGCTGGGCGAGGCGGCGGCGGAAATCGGCGAGCCAGGCGTCGTATCTGTCCAACCCAGTCCCCGGTGCGGGCATGACCGAATCGGGATCTGACGCTACCGACGCGCTCGGACGGATCCTGCGCCGATAGACTTCCCGGGTTCGTACCGGAAAGGATCGCAATGACCACGCACAGGCCGGTGCCCGCCCGATGACCCCGTCCGAGGGCTCCGGCACCAAGCTTCCCCGCGGACCGCACGCCGAGCGGCCCCGGCCCGACGAGGAGGTGCTGAAGCGCTCCGGCGCCGACCTCCAGAACGGCTGGCTGAGTCGCCACGGCACCCTGTTCCTGCTGCGCGAGCGGCTGGTGTTCGTCCCGACCATCCTCGACACCTTCCTCCGCGCCAAGCGGCGGGAGATCCCCCTCGACGACATCACGCGCATCGAGCGGTTCCCGCGCAGCCCCGGGGACATGCCGCGCGGCGGCCGCCGGCCCCGGCTGCTGCTCCACACGCCGGCCGTGACGTACGAGCTGATCGTCGGCGACCTGGACGCGTGGATCGACGCCCTGGAGCGCGTCTACCAGCTGCGCGGAAGGCAGGGGGGCCGCCCCGCACCGCCCGTGGAGCGCGAGGGCTACACCAACCTCCTCCTGGAGGACGAGCCCGCCGGCTGACTCCGGTAAACTCGGGCAGGTTCGCCGGGTTTTGAGGGAGTCGCCGTGATCACCATCACCGAGAAGAGCCGTTCCGCCGTGCTGGCGCTCACCGAGCTGGCTCAGCGCGGGTCGGCGGGGCCCGTGCCGATCCTCGAGGTGGCGGAGGCGCGCGGCATCCCGCTCCACTTCCTGGAGCAGCTGTTCGCCGGCCTGCGGCGGGCGGGGATCCTGCAGAGCCAGCGCGGCGTGAAGGGCGGGTACTCGTTCCGGCGCCCGCCGGCCCAGGTCACCATCCTCGAGGTGGTCGAGACGGTCGACGGCCGCCTCGCGCCGCCCGGCGCGCCGGTGCCGCCGCAGGGCACCGAGTCGGTCTGGACCGAGGCGCGCACCACGCTCTCGGAGCTGCTCAACGGCCTCACGATCGCGGATATGGTCGAGCGCGAGGCCCGGGCGCGCAGCGCGCCCATGTTCCACATCTAGCGGGACGTCCTGGTCGCTTTATCGAGCGTCTTCGCGGCCTGAACGGGCCTCGCCAACGTTCGTTGTGGATTCGTTTGAAAGAGCGCCCGCCACCCGATCCACACCGCCTCGTAGAAGCTCGATCTGTCTGGTCAGCTTCCGAAGCTCCTTCCGGTTCTTGTCGCCGTCGGACTCGCGAATGAGCGTCTCTACCTGCCGGTGGGCCTTGATCCGAGCGGCGAGGTCCTCCATCCGGTCTGCGACGTGACGCTCATCGCCGAATGTGTCGTGGAATCGTCCCTCCAAGACGATCGCATTGGCCCGCACCAAGAGGGCCTCTGCATCGAAGAGATCTTCACCTGCCGGCTTGGGCCCGAAAATGCGTTGACTGCCAGGCGCCAGCGCATGGGTCTCCCACTCGACCGCGAATGACTGCGTTGAGTCCGGTCCGACGAAGTTCAGCCGGAAACGACCTGCGACCGCAGGTCCTTGCCCGACGTTGCGGACGACAGCAAAGACGTAAGAACCCACCAGCTCGAGATCGAGTACAAGTCGCGGTGCGACTGATTGGCGTCGTGCTGTCTCCATCTCCTTCGCCATGCGGCCGTTTTGCACCGCGTAGTAGATGGTGGTCACGACGAGGACGAGCGTTAGACCCACAATTGCCCAGTCCGAGATCATCGCTAGGACTTTAGGTCGGGGAGCGGATGACGCGGTGCAGGCCCCGTGAGATGGTCCCGCGCGTGAGCCGGGACCCCCACACTGTCGCCCGCGAGGCCGCAGAGTCCGTGCGGACGCGGCTGGGAGAGCACTAGGTGGTGCTGGGATCGGGCTGGGCGACGTCGTCACCGGGCTCGGGGCGGATCCGAGAGAGCGTGCCGATGCCGACCTGCTCGCCCGGCCCCGCGTGTGGCGGGAGGGCGATCCCGACCCGGCTACGCACGCCAACTGGACGCCCTGGTCACGGCTGGCGTTGCCCCGTACCTGACGCGCGGGCGGCCGCCAGGAGCCTGCCGCCCGATCGCCGCGGGCCTGCGGCGGATTTCGGTGCATCGGTCGGGCGCGCAGCGCGCCCATGTTCCACATCTGAGCCCGGGACCGAGCGGGCCTGCACATGCGGGTGGTGACGATCGGGGCGTACGGGTGGGACGCCGCCGGCTTCGCGGCCGCCGTCGCCGACGTCCTGCCGGACGTGTTCGTGGACGTGCGACGGCGCCGGGGACTGCGCGGGCGGGCCTACGGCTGGGCGAACGGCACCCGCCTGCAGGCCATGCTGGACGAGATGAGCATCGTCTACGTCCATCGCCTGGACGTGGCGCCCTCGGACGCCACCCGCCGCATCGTGGCGCGGGACGCCGAGGCGCTCGGCATCGGCTATCGCGAGCGCACGTCCCTCAGCGACGAGTACCTCGACGCCTACGACCGCGAGGTGCTGCAGGGATTCGACAGCGCGGCCTTCGCGGCGTGGCTGGGCGCCCCCGCGTCGATCCTGCTCTTCTGCGTCGAGGGGCCGCCGGCGGCCTGCCACCGGTCGCTGATCGCCGCGCGCCTGGCGGCGGATCTCGGCGCGACGGTCGAGCATCTCCTGCCGCCCGCTCCGCCGGGGGCCGCGTGATGCTCCGGGCGTCTGCGATCGGCCCGGCGATGCTCGGCATCGTCGTGGGCTGCGCGTTGGCGGGTGCCCCCGCCGCCCGGGCCGCCGACCCGGCGGCGATCGCGCCGCCCACCCGCGAGCACGGCGCCACCACCGCGCGCCTGATCGTCGCCACCCGAGCGCGAGCGCGGCTCGACCACCCCGGCCGGGGCGGCCGGCGGCTCCGCCCCTCCACGGACTGGTCGGGACAGGATCAGGTGCTGCTCGTGCTCGACTCCGCGGTCCGCAACGACCGCCAATGGCTCAAGGTGCTGATCGCGGCCCGGCCCACCGGCTCCACCGGATGGATCCCCCGTGACCACGTCCAGCTCTCCTTCACCCGCTACTGGATCGACGTCCGCATCCGCACCCGCCGCGTCGTCGTCTATCGCGGCGGCCGGCGCATCCGCACCTACCGGGCCGTCGTGGGCAGGGCGGCGACCCCGACCCCGCACGGGCTGGCCGCGGTCTACGAGCGCAACCGCCAGCCCGACCCCGACGCCTTCCTCGGCCCCTGGGCGCTGTCGCTGACCGCCACCTCGGCGGTGCTCGAGAACTTCGGCGGCGGGCCCGGCCGGGTCGCCATCCACGGCCGTTCCGGCGCCAGCCTGCGCGACCCGCTCGGCAGCGCCCGCTCGCACGGCTGCATCCGCATCGACAACGGGCCGATCCGCTTCCTCGCCCGCACCATCCCGGTCGGCACCCCCGTCAAGCTCACCCGCTGAGGGGCGCGACCGCGTCCCGGAGGGCGGCGTGAGATAGTCCCGCGCGTGAGCCGGGACCCCTACACCGTCGCCCGCGAGGCCGCCGAGGCCGTGCGGGCGCGGCTGGGAGAGCACCGGGTGGCGCTGGTGCTGGGGTCGGGCTGGGCCGACGTCGTCACCGGGCTCGGGGAGATCCGCGAGAGCGTGCCGATGCCGGAGCTGCCGGGCTTCCCGGCGCCCGCCGTGGCCGGCCACAGCGGCATGGCCCACTCGCTCGACGCGGGGGGCGTGCCGGTGCTCGTGATGGCCGGGCGCGCCCACCTGTACGAGGACCACCCCGTCGAGACGGTGGCGCACGGCGTCCGCTCGGCGGTGCTGGCCGGGTGCCGGGTGGTGGTGCTCACCAACGCGGCGGGCTCGCTGGTGCACGAGAACGGCCCGGGCCGGCCGGTCGCGCTCTCGGACCACCTCAACCTGACCGGGGCCAACCCGCTCACCGGGCCCGAGCCGCCGGACTGGGTGCCCGCGCGCTTCGCCGACCTCTCCGCCCTCTACAGCCCCCGCCTGCGCGCCGCCGCGTCCGCCGCGGTGCCCGGCCTCGCCGAGGGCGTGTACGCCGGCCTGCTGGGCGGCAGCTACGAGACGCCCGCCGAGATCCGCATGCTGCGGGCCCTGGGGGCCGACCTGGTCGGCATGTCGACGGTGCTCGAGGCGATCGCCGCGCACCACCTCGGCGCGGAGGTGTTCGGGGTGTCGCTGGTGACCAACCTCGCCGCCGGGATGTCGTCCACCGCGCTCGACCACCGCGAGGTGCTGGAGACCGGCCGCGACTCGGCGGGCCGGCTGGTGGACCTGCTGGCCGCGGTGATCGCCGCCGCCTGACGTGATCGCGCCGGAGCTGCTCGCCCGGGCCCGCGCGTGGCGGGAGGGCGACCCCGACCCGGCCACGCGCGCCGAGCTGGACGCCCTGGTCGCGGCCGGGGACGCGCGGGAGCTGGCGGGCCGCTTCGCGGGGCGCCTGGAGTTCGGCACCGCGGGCCTGCGCGGCCGGCGCGGCGCCGGCCCTATGCGCATGAACCGGCTGGTGGTGCGCCAGTCGGCGGCTGGGGTCGCCGCGTACCTGACGGCGCGGGCGGGCGATGGCGCCCCGCGGCCGGTCGTGGTCGTGTTCGACGCGCGCCACCGCTCGGACGAGTTCGCCGCCGACGTGGCCGAGGTGCTCTGCGCGCACGGGGTGCCGGTGATCCTGGGCACGAGGCCGCTGCCCACGCCGGTCGGCGTGTTCGCCATCCGCCCCCTGGGCTGCGCGGCCGGCATCGTCGTCACCGCCAGCCACAACCCCCCGGCCGACAGCGGCCTCAAGCTCTACCTCGACGACGCCGCCCAGATCGTGCCCCCCGCGGACGCGGAGATCGAGGCGGCGATCGCTCGGGTGGCCGGCGGCCGGGCGCCGATCGTCCCCGAGGGGGCGCTCCCCGCCCCGGTCGACCCGCTCCCCGAGGCCGTGGTCGACGACTACGTCGAGGCGACGCTCGCCCGCGTGCCGCCCGCCCGCGCGCCGATCGCGATCGCCCTGACGGCGATGCACGGCGTCGGCGGCGCGCTGCTCGTGCGCCTGCTGGGCGCGGCGGGACATGCCGCGGTGCATCCCGTGGCCCGCCAGCAGGAGCCGGACGGCGACTTCCCGACCGTCGCCTTCCCCAACCCGGAGGAGCCGGGCGCCACCGACCTGCTCGCCGCCCGCATGGTCGAGAGCGGCGCGGCGATCGGCCTGGCCCTCGATCCGGACGCCGACCGGGCGGCCTGCCTCGTGACCCCCGCCGGCGGGGGCCCGCCGGTCCAGCTCAGCGGCGACGACGTCGGGGCGCTGCTCGGGGACTGGCTGCTGGACGAGGTCACCGCCGGGCCCGACCGGCTGGTCGTGTCGAGCGTCGTTTCCTCGGGGCTCCTGGCCCGGATCGCCGAGGCCCGCGGCGCCCACCACGCCGAGACCCTCACCGGCTTCAAGTGGCTGTCGCGCCCCGCCATGGAGCATCCGCGGTGGACCCAGGTGCTGGCCTACGAGGAGGCCCTCGGCTACGCGATCGGCGCTGACGTGCGCGACAAGGACGGCCTCTCGGCGACGCTGGCCCTCGCCTCGCTGGCCTCGGCCGAGCGCGCCCGCGGGCGCACGCTCCTCGACCGGCTCGACGACCTGCACCGCGCCCACGGCGCCCACGTGGTCGAGAACTTCTCGCTGCGCGACGAGTCGGGGGGCGGGGGGGAGCGTCGCCTCGCCCTGGTCGACCGCCTCGCGGCGGACCCGCCTGCGCGGCTCGGGCCGCGGGCCGTCGCCGGGGCGCGCCGGCTCGCGGCCGACGTGCTGCGCCTCGATCTCGACGGCGGCGTGCGGGTGCTGGTGCGCCCCAGCGGCACCGAGCCCAAGCTCAAGTGCTACTGCGAGGCCGTGGAGCCGGTGGCCGACGGCGACGCCGCGGCGGCGCGCGCGCGGGCGCGGCGGACGCTGGCGGCGGTGCGCGAGGGCCTGGCCGCGCTGCTCGCGACAGCCGGCGCCTGACCTGCCAAGATCGGCCGATGGCGCTCATCTCCCGTGACAGGCGCGGCGCCGTGCTCGACGCCGCCGGGCTCGACCGGCCGCTGCGCGTCGCCGCGGTCGACGCCCACGCCCTGGAGGAGCGCGCCCGCCGCCTGGCGGCCCGCTCGATCAAGCGGGAGAGCAAGGCGGCGGGGCTCGAGCTCGCCGTGCGCTGCATCGACCTCACCACCCTCGAGGGCGCCGACACGCCGGGGAAGGTGCGCGCCCTGTGCGCCCGCGCGCTGCGCCCCGACCCGGACGACCCGTCGCTGGCCCCGGTGGCGGCCGTCTGCGTGTACCCGTCGCTGGTCGCGGTGGCCGCCCGGGCGGTGGGCGACGGCGGCGTGCGCGTGGCCTCGGTGGCGGGCGCCTTCCCGTCCGGCCAGAGCCCGCTGGAGGAGCGCCTCGCCGAGATCCGTCGCGCGGTGGCCGACGGCGCCGACGAGATCGACATCGTGATCGACCGCGGCGCCCTGCTCGCCGGCCGGCTGGGCGACGTGCACGACGAGATCGCCGCCTCCAAGGAGGCCTGCGGCGACGCCCACCTGAAGACGATCCTGGAGACCGGGGAGCTGGGCTCGCTCGAGACCGTCCGCCTCGCCTCGATGCTCGCCCTGGCCGCCGGCAGCGACGTGATCAAGACCTCCACCGGCAAGCTGCCGCTCTCCGCCACGCCGGCCGTGGCCCTGTGCATGGCCGAGGCGATCCGCGACTACGCCGACCAGACGGGGCGCGAGGCCGGGCTGAAGCTGGCCGGCGGCATCCGCACCTCCAAGCAGGCGCTCGGCTACCTGGCGATCGTGGCCGAGACGCTCGGCACCGCCTGGCTCACGCCGGACCGCTTCCGCATCGGCGCCTCCACCCTGCTCAACGACATCGTCCTGCAGCGCCGCTTCCAGCGCACCGGGCGCTACGGCCGGGTGACCGACCTCCCCGTGGACTGAAGGCAGCCCCCATGACCACCACCCCCCGGCGCGACCGCGCCGCCGACCTCGCCGAGACCTTCGCCTCGTACGTGCCCTCCGTCGAGGGGCGCGACATCCTCGACCTGCGGGCGCGCTACGGCCTGGTCATCGACGGCCGCGAGCGCGAGGCGCGGGACGGCGCCGTCTTCCCGACCATCGACCCCTCGACCGGGGCCGTCCTGGCCGAGGTGGCCGAGGGCTCGGCCGCCGACGTCGACGCGGCCGTCGCCGCGGCCCGGCGCGCCTACGAGGAGACCTGGCGCGACCTGCCGGGCCGCCGGCGCGCCAAGTACCTGTTCCGCCTCGCCCGCCTGGTGCAGGACCGGGCGCGCGAGCTGGCGGTGCTGGAGTCGCTCGACGGCGGCAAGCCGATCCGCGAGTCGCGCGACTTCGACGTGCCCCAGGCGGCGGCCCATCTGTTCCACCACGCCGGCTGGGCCGACAAGCTCGAGTACGCCGTCCCGGGCATGGCGGCCCGGCCGCTGGGGGTGGTGGGCCAGATCATCCCCTGGAACTTCCCGCTGCTGATGGCGGCGTGGAAGATCGCCCCCGCCCTGGCCTGCGGCAACACGGTGGTGCTGAAGCCGGCCGAGACGACGCCGCTCACCGCCCTGCTGCTGGCCGAGCTGGTGCGCGAGGCCGAGCTGCCGCCCGGCGTGGTGAACGTCGTCACCGGCGCGGGCGCCACCGGGGCCGCGCTGGCCGGCCACCCCGGCATCGACAAGGTCGCCTTCACCGGCTCCACCTCCGTGGGCAAGGCGATCCGCCGCACCCTGGCGGGCACCGGCCGCCGGCTCACCCTAGAGCTGGGCGGCAAGGGGGCCCACCTCGTGTTCGACGACGCCCCCCTGGACCAGGCGGTCGAGGGCATCGTGGACGGCATCTTCTTCAACCAGGGCCACGTGTGCTGCGCCGGATCGCGCCTGCTGGTGCAGGAGGGCGTCGCCGACGAGCTGCTCGCCCGGCTGCGGCGGCGGATGGAGCTGCTGCGGGTGGGCGACCCGCTCGACAAGAACACCGACGTCGGGGCGATCAACTCGGCCGCCCAGCTCGAGCGCATCCGCGGCTTCGTCGACGACGCGTCCGCCGGCGGCTGCGAGGTCTTCCAGCCGCAGCGGCCGCTGCCCGACCACGGCTTCTTCTACCCGCCGACGCTGGTGTCGGGGGTCGGCGGCTCCGAGACGATCGTGCGCGAGGAGGTCTTCGGCCCCGTGCTGACCGTGCAGACCTTCCGCACCGAGGCCGAGGCCGTCGCGAAGGCCAACGCCACCCGCTACGGCCTGTCGGCCGGCGTCTGGACCGAGAAGGGCTCGCGCATCCTCTGGGTGTCCCAGCGGCTGAGGGCCGGCGTGGTGTGGGCCAACACCTTCAACCAGTTCGACCCGGCCAGCCCGTTCGGCGGCGTGAAGGAGTCGGGCTTCGGGCGCGAGGGCGGCCGCCAGGGCCTGGCCGAGTACCTGCGGCTGGAGCCGGTGGGCGCATGACCGACCGGCTCGCCGTCCGCAAGACCTACAAGCTCTTCATCGGGGGGGCCTTCCCGCGGTCGGAGTCGGGCCGCACCCTCCCGGTCGCGTCGCCCGACGGGCGGCTGCTCGCCCACGTGGCCAGGGCCTCGCGCAAGGACGTGCGCGACGCCGTGCGGGCCGCCCGCGGCGCGCAGGAGGGATGGGCGGCCCGCTCGGGCTACAACCGCGGCCAGATCCTCTACCGCATCGCCGAGGTGCTCGAGGGCCGGGTCGATCAGCTGGCCGGCGAGCTCGCCGCGGTCGGCGTGCCGGCGCGGGAGGCGCGCGCCGACGCGGAGGCCGCCGTCGACGGGGCCGTCTACTGGGCCGGCTTCGCCGACAAGCTCGATCAGCTCGCCGGGGGCGTCAACCCGGTGGCCGGGCCCTTCCTCAACCTCACTCACCCGATGCCGCTGGGCGTCTGCGCCCTGGCCTGCCCCGACGACGGCGGCCTGAGCGGCGTGCTGGGCCTGGTGTGCCCGGCGATCATGGCCGGCAACGCGGTCGTGGCGCTGGCGGGCGGCCCGGCGGCCCTCGTCACCAGCACCCTCGGCGAGGTGATCGCGACCTCCGACGTCCCGGGCGGCGTGGTGAACCTGCTCACCGGCGACGCCGCCCAGCTCCTGCCCTGGCTGGCGGACCACGACGACGTCGACCTGCTCGACACCTCGGGCGCGCCCGCCGCGATGGTGGCCGACCTGGAGGCCCGCGCGGCCGAGAACCTGAAGCGCACCCCCGCGACGGGCGGCGAGCAGTCGATCGAGACCGCCCTGGCCTACTGCGAGGTGCGCACGGTGTGGCACCCGGCCCGGATTTGATCCGGGTCTCCGACGAGGTCGCGGCGGCCCTGGCCGACGGCCGCCCGGTGGTGGCGCTGGAGTCGACGATCATCGCCCACGGCCTGCCCCGGCCCGACAACCTGCGGGTGGCCCGCGAGATCGAGGGCGCCGTGCGGGCCGAGGGGGCGGTGCCCGCCACGGTGGCGGTGGTCGACGGGGCCGTGCGGGTGGGTCTCGACGAGGCCGCCCTGCAGCGGATCGCGACGTCGGACGAGGTCGCGAAGCTCGGCGTCCGCGACCTGGCGCCCGCGCTGGTGCGCGGCGGCGCGGGCGCGACCACGGTCTCGGGCACCGCCTTCGCCGCCCGGCGGGCCGGCATCCAGGTGTTCGCCACCGGCGGCCTCGGCGGCGTGCACCGCGGGGCGTCGTCGAGCTTCGACGAGTCGGCCGACCTGCTCGCCCTGGCCCGCACGCCGATCGTGGTGGTGTGCGCCGGCGTGAAGTCGATCCTCGATGTGGCGGCGACCCTCGAGCGGCTGGAGACGCTGTCGGTGCCGGTGCTGGGCTACGGCACCGACCGGCTCGCCGGCTTCTACCTGAGCGACTCGGGTCACGCCGTGCCCTGGCGGGTCGACTCGCCGCAGCAGGTCGCGGCGATCCAGGCCGCCCGGCGCGTCCTCGATCAGCCGGAGGCCGTCGTGGTGGCCAACCCGCTGCCGCAGGGCGAGCAGATGGAGCCGACCCTGCACGACCGGGTGCTGGGCGACGCGCTCGAGGCGGCCACCCTCGCGGGCATCGCGGGCAAGGAGGCGACGCCCTTCCTGCTGGCGCGCTTCCACGAGCAGACCGAGGGCGAGAGCCTGCGCGCCAACGTGCGCCTGGTGATGCGCAACGCCGCCCTGGCCGCCCGGATCGCGGGGGCGCTCGCGCGGTGAGCCGCGGGCCGGTCGTCGTGGTGGGCGACGTCATGACCGACGTCATCGCCCGCTTCGACGGCGCCATCGTGCCCGCCGGCGACACGCCGGCCGCGATCGAGCTGAGGCCGGGCGGATCGGGGGCGAACAGCGCGGCCTGGCTGGCCCGCCTGGGCGAGCAGGTGGTGTTCGCCGGCTGCGTCGGCGACGACGCGCCGGGCCGCGACGCGATCCGCGCCCTGGAGGCCGCGGGGGTGGTCCCGCGCCTGGCCGTGGCGCCCGGCGCCGCCAGCGGCGCCTGCATCCTGCTCGTGGACGGCGCGGGGGAGCGGACGATGCTGCCCGACGAGGGGGCCAACGCGCGGCTGGCGCCGCACGACCTGCCGCTGGGGGCCTTCGCGGCGGGCGGGCACCTGCACCTGTCCGGCTACACCCTGGTCCGCGGCGCCACCCGCCCGGCGGCGCTCGCCGCCCTCGCCGCGGCCGCGGCGGCGGGGATGACGACCTCGCTCGACGGCTGCTCTGCCGCGCCGCTGGCCGCCGCCGGCGGCCCGGCCCTGCTGGCCGATCTCGACGGCCTGGGGGTCGCGATCGTGACCCGGGACGAGGGGGAGGCGCTGACCGGCTCCCGGGATGCCGGGGAGATCGCGGCCGCCCTGCGCCGGCGCGCCCGCGAGGTGGTCGTGAAGCTGGGCGCGCAGGGCGCCGCCTGGTGGGGTCCCGAGGGGCGCGAGCGGGTCCCGGCGGCCGTCCCCGGGGGGCCGCCGGTCGACAGCGCGGGGGCGGGCGACGCCTTCGCCGCCGCCTGGATCGCGGCGCGCAGGGCCGGGGCGCCGCCCCGGGAGGCCCTCCGGCGGGCCTGCGCGCTGGCGGGATCTCGGTGGGCCGCAGCTACTTCGCCGCGATGGCCATCTCCGGCGCATTCGCCGGGCTGGGCGGGGCGATGGACATCCTGGGCTGGCAGTTCCGCCTCAGCAACATCGATATCCAGACCTCGCAGATCGGCTTCATCGGCATCGCCGTCGCCCTGCTCGGCCGCAACACCGCGATCGGCGTCGCGCTGGCGAGCCTGCTGTTCGGGGCGCTCCTGTACGGGACCTCGACCCGCAGCCTCGACCCGAACGTCTTCGCCCCGGAACTGGCCGGCAACCTCACCCTGATGATCCAGGCGCTGGTGCTGCTGTTCATCGGCGCCGACCTGCTGATCCTCTACCTGTGGAAGACCCGTCGCCTGCCGCGCTTCCACCTGCCCCGGCTGTCGTTCCGGCGCCGGCCCGGGATAGCCGACGAGGAACTGGCGGAGACCATCGCGGCCGCCGACCAGGCCAAGTCGGCGCCGCCGCCGGTCGCCGAGCGGCTGCGGGCCTGGGCGCTCGCCCGCGTGCCGGGGCGCGCCCAGGCGATCGGGCTCGGCGCCGTGGTGCTCGCGGTCGCCGCGGCGGTCGTCGCCCTGCCGCCCTTCACGGTGCGCCAGATGGCCGTGCCGATCGCGATCGGGGCGGTCGCGCTCGTCCTCGGCGTGTGGAGCGGACTGCTCGGACAGCGCCGCCTGGGCTTCACGGCCGCCGCCCTTGCGGTCATCTTCGGTGCGCTCGGAGCCGCCGCAACGGTGTCGGCCGTCTCGAATCTGGAGTCGGTCGTCGTGTGGTCGGCGCTCACCGCCTCCACGCTGCGCTACGCCACGCCGCTGGCCTTCGCGGCGATCGGCGGCATGTTCTCCGAGCGCAGCGGCGTGGTGAACATCGGCCTCGAGGGCATGATGCTGGCCGGCGCCTTCTTCGCCGCCCTCGGCGCCGACCAGTCCGGGTCATGGTTCGTGGGCATCCTCACCGGGCTCGCCGCCGGTCTCGGCATGGCCCTGATCCACGCCTTCGTGTCGATCAACCTGCGCGCCGACCAGATCGTCAGCGGCACCGCGATCAACTTCCTCGGCCTCGGCCTGTCCGGCTACCTGTTCATCGACATCTACGGGGCCAACGGCACGCCGTCCGACCTGCCCGGCATCCCGAGCGTCCACCTGTCGTTCCTCGACTCGGTGCCCTACTTCGGCGACGCGATCGGCAACCTCAACCTGATGATCTGGCTGATGTTCCTGACCGCGATCGTGGCCTACTTCGTGATGTTCCGGACGCCGTTCGGGCTGCGCCTGCGCTCGGTGGGCGAGCATCCGCGGGCGGCCGACACCCTCGGCCTCTCCGTGTATCGCATGCGCTACACCGGCGTGCTGATCTCGGGCGCGCTCGCCTCGCTCGGCGGCGCGTTCCTGTCGATCGGCTTCGTCAACTCCTTCGGCGAGAACATGACGGCGGGCGCCGGCTTCATCGCCCTCGCCGCCCTCATCCTGGGCAACTGGCATCCGCGCGGGGCGCTGCTCGCCGCCCTGCTGTTCGGGTTCATGTACGCGGTCGCCGACCGCCTGCCGGTTTACTCCCAGTCGCTCGCCATCCTCTTCCCGGCGCTGCCGTTCGTCGTCGTCCTGATCGCCGTCGCCGGCATCATCCGCCGGCCCCGGCCGCCCGCGTCGATCGGCATCCCGTACGTCAAGCAGTGACCGCGCCCCGGCGGCGCGGTGCCCCGGCGGCGATGAGTTCCGGCCGCGCGCACGGTCGATCGATACGACGACCGCGCGAGGAGGAGGACGCATGGGACGGGTGAGGATCGAGATCTCGGTGTCGCTGGACGGCTACGCGGCCGGCCCCGACCAGAGCGTCGAGCAGCCGCTGGGCCGGGGAGGCGAGCGGCTGCACGAGTGGGCGCTCGCGCTCGAGGCCTGGCGGCGCGCCCACGGCCTGGAGGGCGGAGAGGTGAACGCGTCGACGCCGGTGATGGAGGACGGCATCGCGAACGTCGGCGCCACCATCATGGGGCGCAACATGTTCGGCGGCGGCCCGGGTCCGTGGGGCGCCCCGCCGTGGAACGGCTGGTGGGGCGACGACCCGCCCTTCCACCACCCCGTGTTCGTGCTCACGCACCACCCGCGCGAGCGCCTGGAGCTCTCCGGCGGCACGAGCTTCCAGTTCGTGACCGGTGGCATCGAGACGGCCCTGGCGGCCGCCCGCGAGGCGGCGGGCGACGGCGACGTGAAGATCGCCGGCGGCGCGCAGACCGTCCGCGGCTACCTCGCGGCCGGCCTGGCCGACGAGCTGACGCTCCACCTCGTCCCGGTCCTGCTGGGGGGCGGCAGCCGCCTGCTGGGCGAGCTGGACGACATCCCCGGACGCCTCGAGCCGGTGCTGGCCGCGGCGGCGCCCGGGGTGACGCACCTGCGCTACCGCGTCGAGCGGTGACGCCGCCTCACGTCGCGACCGTCGCGCAGATGGCGATCGCGGCGCCCTGGAACCCTCCGGTGGTCGTCTGCCCGGGCAGGAGCACGGCCGTCATCTGCCAGATGTCGTTCGACTGGGGGAAGTTGTAGGTGATCGCGAACTTCGAGTCCTGCACGAGGCCGCCTCCGCCGACGATCCGCGTGCCCTCCGGGCAGCTCGCGGAGACGACGATCGACGTGGCGCCCGCGGGGATCGTCTTGAAGACCTCGACGCGCCGGTAGCCCGAGATGCCGGGGGCGCCCTGCGGGCCCTGTGCGCCGGTCTGGCCGGGAGCCCCCGGCGCGCCCTGCGGGCCCCGCGCGCCGGCCGGTCCCGCCGGGCCCTGCGCGCCGCGCAGCGACCGCACCGTCGCGTTCGACAGGTCGACGCGCCGGATGGTGCCGTCGCGGATGTCCTTCGAGCGGATGCTGTTGTCGGCGATCTGGGCCGAGCCGATCGTACCGGCGGCGTAGCCGACGCCCGTCGTGGCCGCGACGAGCGCGATGGTCGCGATGATCGTGGCGGGGGAGGGTCGTCCGATGGGAAGCCGCATTGCCGTCTCCTTCCGGTTGGTGACGGCGTCGACGCTCTCAGCGACGGCCGCGGCCTTCCGTCGCGCGGGCGACGGAACGGAGGTGCCCGGGGCGTCGCATCGCGCGCGGCCGGGCTCGCCTTGCGGGCCGCGCGACCGTATCCTCTCGTGCTTGGAGAGCACGCTTCAGCCGCATGATCTCCCCGACGCCCTGGCGGCGCGCGCGGCGCACCCCGAGGCGCTGCCCCTGGCGGGCGGCACCGACCTGATGGTCGAGCTCAACTTCGCCCGCCGTCGGCCCGCGCGGATCCTCGACCTCACCCGCGTCGTGGACCTCACCCACTGGGAGCGGGAGGGCGCGGCGCTCGTGATCGGCGCCGGCATGACCCACACGCGGCTGGTCGAGGAGCTGGGCATGCTGGCGCCGGGCCTCGCGATGGCGGCGCGCACGGTCGGATCTCCCCAGATCCGCAACCGCGGGACGCTCGGTGGCAACATCGCCACCTCGTCGCCCGCCGGCGACGCCCTGCCGCCCCTGGTGGCGGCCGGCGCCGAGGTGCGCCTGGCCTCGTCGGGCGGCGTCCGCTCCGTGCCGATCGGGGAGTTCTGCACCGGCCCGAAGCGCAACGTGATGGCCGCCGACGAGCTCATCACCGCCGTGCGGCTGCCGGCCGCCCGCGGCCCCCAGCAGTTCGCCAAGGTCGGGCCCCGCAACGCCATGGTGATCGCGGTCTGCTCCTTCGCGATCGCCCTCGACGCGCAGGCGCGCACGGTGCGCACGGCCATCGGCTCGGCCGCGCCCACCGTGATCCGCGCCCCGGAGGCCGAGGCCTTCATCGAGGGGGTGCTCGACGAGGGGTCGTGCTGGGAGCGACGCGCGGCGCCTCCGCGGTCGGCGATGGCGCGCTTCGGCGAGCTCGTCGGCGCGGCCGCCCGGCCCATCGACGACGTGCGCGGCAGCGCCGCCTACCGGCGTCACGCCCTGTCGGTGCTGGGCCGGCGCACCCTGTCGTGGTGCTGGCGGGAGCGGGCCGCGTGAGGCTCACCCTCACGGTGAACGGCGCCGCCCACGAGGTGGACGGCATCTGGGAGGGCGAGAGCCTGCTGTACGTGCTGCGCGAGCGCCTGGGCCTGTGGGGCGCCAAGAACGCCTGCGAGCAGGGCGAGTGCGGATCGTGCTCGGTGATGCTCGACGGCGTCCTCGCCTGCAGCTGCCTGGTCCTGGCGCGCCAGGCCGAGGGCCTGCGCGTCGACACGGTCGAGGGCCTGGCCCCGGAGGGCGAGCTCGGCGCCGTGCAGCGGGCCTTCGTGGAGTGCGGCGCCGTGCAGTGCGGCTTCTGCACCCCCGGGCTGATCATGGCCACCGAGGACCTGCTGCGGCGCAACCCCCAGCCCGCCGACGCCGAGATCCGCGAGGCGCTGGCCGGCAACCTCTGCCGCTGCACGGGCTACGAGAAGATCCTCGACGCCGTGCGGCTGGCCTCGGCGCGGCGGGCGGCGTGAGCGGACCGCTGCTCATCGAGGGCTGCGCGATCGCGACCGTCGACCCCTCCGGCACCGAGCACGCCGAGGGCTGGATCCTCGTGGGGGAGGGGCGCATCACGGCCCTCGGGGCGGGCGCGCCCCCGGCGGCCGAGGGGGCGGCCCGCATCGACGGCTCCGGCTGCCTCGCCACGCCCGGCCTGGTGAACTGCCACCACCACCTCTACCAGTGGTCGACCCGCGGGCTCGCCCAGGACGAGGACCTCTTCGGCTGGCTCGCCTTCCTCTACACGCGCTGGGCGCGCCTCGACGCCGAGACCACCCACCTCGCCGCGCGGGCCGCGCTCGGGGCGCTCGCGGTGTCGGGCTGCACCACCAGCACCGACCACCACTACCTCTTCCCGGCGGGCGGCGGCGACCTGCTGGAGGCCGCGATCCGGGCCGCGGCCGAGGTGGGGCTGCGCTTCCACCCCGCGCGCGGCTCGATGGACCTGGGGGCGTCGGCCGGCGGCCTGCCCCCCGACGAGGTGGTGGAGGACCGCGACGCGATCCTCGCGGCCACCGACGCCGCCATCGACCGCTGGCACGACCCGTCGCCCGGCTCCATGCTGCGCATCGCGGTGGCGCCCTGCTCGCCCTTCTCGGTCACGGAGGGCCTGCTGCTCGAATCGGCGGCCCTGGCCCGCCGGCGCGGGGTGCGCCTGCACACCCACCTCGCCGAGACGCTCGACGAGGAGCGCTTCTGCCTGGAGCGCTTCGGCGTGCGCCCGGTCGAGTACCTCGACCGCCTGGGCTGGCTGGGGCCCGACGTGTGGCTGGCGCACTGCGTCCACCTCTCGGCGCCGGAGGTGGCCCGCCTCGCCGAGACGGGCACCGGCGTGGCCCACTGCCCCTCGTCGAACGCGCGCCTCGGCTCGGGCATCGCGCCGGCCGCCGACCTGGTCGACGCCGGCGGCACCGTCGGGCTGGGCGTCGACGGCGCGGCGTCCAACGAGTGCGGCGAGCTGGCGGCCGAGCTGCGCCAGGCGCTCTACCTCGCGCGGCTGCGCGGCGGCCCCCGGGCCATGACGGCCCGCACCGCCCTCGCCCTCGGCACCGTCCACGGCGCCCGCTGCCTGGGCCGGGACGACGAGATCGGCTCGCTCGAGCCGGGCAAGCTGGCCGACATCGCCCTGTGGCGGGTCGACGGCGCCGGCCAGGCGGGCATCGACGACCCGGTCGCCGCCCTGGTGCTGGGGCCGCCGCGGCCGGCCGAGCTGGTGCTGGTGGCGGGGGAGCCGGTCGCCCGCGCGGGCCGGACGGTGGCCGCCGACGCCGACGAGATCGCCCGCGGGGCGGCGGCCGCGAGCGAGCGGATGGCCGCGTGAGCACCACCCGCACCATCGAGCGCGGCCGCATCGGCGAGAGCGTCGTGCGGCGCGACGCCGCGCCGAAGGTGCGCGGCGAGTTCGCCTACGCCTCCGACCTGCACGCCGACGGGATGCTGTTCGGCGCCACGCTGCGCAGTCCCCATCCCAGCGCCCGCATCCGGTCGATCGACCCGGGCCCCGCGCTGGCGCTCGGCGGGGTGCGGGCGGCGCTCACCCATCGCGACGTGCCGGGGCGGCCGGTCTACGGGATGGAGATCCCCGATCAGCCGGTGCTCGCGATCGACCGCGTCCGCTACCAGGGCGAGCCGGTCGCGATCGTCGCCGCCGACCACCCCGAGACCGCCCGCCTCGCCGCGTCGCTGATCGAGGTCGACTACGAGCCGCTGGCGCCGCTCACCGACGCCGAGGCCGCCCTCGCGCCCGGCGCGCCCCCGCTGCACGAGGGCGGCAACCTGCTGCGCCACGTCCCCATCCGCCACGGCGCGCCGCCCGGCGGCGCCGACGTCGTGGTGCGGGGCGACTACGAGATGGGCATGCAGGACCAGGCCTTCCTGGGACCGGAGTCCGCCCTCGCCGTGCCGGCCGAGGACGGCGGCATCGACCTGCACATCGCCACCCAGTGGCTGCACGTCGACCAGGGACAGGTGGCGGCCAGCCTGGGTCTGCCGCGGGAGCTCACCCGCCTGCACCTGGCGGGCGTGGGCGGCGCCTTCGGGGGACGCGAGGACCTGTCGATGCAGATCCACGTGGCCATGCTCGCGCTGCGCACCCGCCGTCCCGTGAAGATGGCCTACTCGCGCGAGGAGTCCTTCTTCGGGCACGTGCACCGCCACCCCGCCCGGATGTCGTACGAGCACGGCGCCACCCGCGACGGCCGCCTGGTCTACGTCCGCGCCCGCATCGTGCTCGACGGCGGCGCCTACGCGTCGAGCAGCACCGCCGTGGTGGCCAACTCGGCGACCTTCGCCTGCGGGCCCTACGAGGTGCCCAGCGCCTGCATCGACGCCTACGTCGCCTACACCAACAACCCGCCGTGCGGCGCCATGCGCGGCTTCGGCGCGGTGCAGGTCGCCTTCGCCCACGAGTCGCAGATGGACCGCCTGGCCGACGCCCTCGGCATCGACCCGATCGAGATCCGGATCCGCAACGCCCTGGCGACCGGCATGCGGCTGCCCACCGGGCAGGTCGTCCACGGCCCGGCGCCGGTGCGCGAGCTGCTGGAGGAGCTCCGCTCCATGCCGCTGCCGCCCGACACCGCGAGCCTCGACCTCGACCTGCGCGAGATGCCCGGCGGCGTGTCGAACGCCACCCACGGCGAGGGCGTCCGGCGGGGGGTCGGCGTCGCGGTGGGGTTCAAGAACATCGCCTTCGCGGAGGGCTTCGACGACCACTCGACCGCCCGGGTGCGCCTGTCCCTGGACGGGGACGGGCCGCTCGCCGAGGTGCACACCGCGGCGGCCGAGGTGGGGCAGGGGCTCGTCACGATCCTCGAGCAGATCGCGCGCACCGAGCTGGACGTCGACCGGGTGGTGATCCTGCCGGCCGACACGGCGGTGGGCTCGGCGGGATCGACGTCGGCCTCGCGCCAGACCTGGATGACCGGCGGGGCGGTGCGGGCGGCGTGCGAGCGGGTGCGCGCGGCGGTCGCCGGGCGGGGCGCCGCCGACGTCGAGGAGGCCCTCCTCTCCGGCCCGATCGAGGAGACCGTCGAGTTCCGCCACCGGCCCACGGCGCGGCTCGACCCCGAGAGCGGCCAGGGCGACTCCCTGGTGGCGCTCGGCTTCGCCGCCCACCGGGCGGTGTGCGACGTCGACACGGAGCTCGGCCTGGTGCGCGCCGTCGAGATCGCCACCACCCAGGACGTCGGCCGCGCCATGAATCCCCTGGCGCTGGAGGGCCAGATCCAGGGCGGCATCGCCCAGGGGCTGGGCCTCGCCCTGATGGAGGAGATCCAGCTGCGCGACGGGGCCGTGCGCAACGCCTCGTTCACCGACTACCTGGTGCCCACGGTGCTCGACATGCCGCCGGTGCGCATGTCGATCTCGGAGCGGCCGCACCCGGACGCGCCCTACGGCCTCAACGGCGTGGGGGAGATGCCGACCATCGCCTCGACGCCGGCCGTCGTGGCGGCGGTCCGGGCGGCCACCGGGCGCGAGCTGGCGCGCGTGCCGCTCACCCCGGCCGCCGTGGCGGGGGTCCGGTGAGCGACGCGGACGAGGTCGTCGCGCGCTTCGGCCACGTGGCCGAGCACGCGCCGTGGGTGGCCGAGCGCGCCGCCCGGCGCGGCCCCTTCGCCGACCGGGCCGCCGTGGCGGCCGCCTTCGCGGCGGTGGTGCGCGAGGCGCATCCGGCCGAGCAGGTCGACCTGATCGCCGCCCACCCGGAGCTGGCGGGCCGCGCCGCGGCCGAGGGCGACCTGACGCCGGCGTCGGCCGCCGAGCAGGCCTCGGCCGGCCTCGACCGGCTCGCGCCCGGCGACCTCGCCCGCCTGCGCGCCGTCAACGCGCACTACCGCACCAGGTTCGGCGTCCCGTTCGTGATCCGGGTGCGCGGCCGCTCGATCGCCGAGATCCTGGAGGCGGGGGAGGCCCGGCTGGGCAACGAGGCCGACGAGGAGCGCCGCATCGCCGTGGAGGAGATCGCCGACATCATGCGGATCCGCATCGAGGAGACGCCGTGAGCGACCGATCGGGCAGCGCCGTGCGCCGGGACCACGCCGTCATCTCGCCGGCCACCCACGTCCCGGGGCCCGTCCCCGGCTGGAGCGGCGTCGAGCACGTGCAGCTCATCGGCCCGGGCATGGGCGCCCGCTTCGCGATGAGCCTGGCGCGCTTCGACGAGGGCGGGCGGGCGGGGCCGCCCGCGGCGGGCGCGGAGCGCCTCGTGTACGTGCTCGAGGGGACGCTGCGCCTCACCCACGGGGGCGCGACCCGGCCCCTTCCCGCCGGCGCCTGCGCCCATCTGCCCCCCGGCGCCGCCCACGCCCTCGCCGCCGCGGACGCGGCCCGGGCCGTGGTCATCGACAAGCCGTACGTCCCCGTCGCGGGGGTCGAGGCGGGCGGCCCCGCGACCGCCGTCGCCGCGGACGTGGCGCCGACGCCGCTGCTCGGCGACCCCGACGTCCTGGTGCGGGCGCTGCTGCGCGAGGAGCCGGCGCTCGACCTCGCCCTGAACCTGATGGACTTCGCGCCCGGCGCCGCGCTGCCCATGACCGAGGTCCACTCCATGGAGCACGGCCTGCTCGTGCTCGAGGGGCGCTTCGTCTACCGCCTCGGCGACTCCTGGTACCGGCTGGGGCCGGGCGACGCCGTGTGGATGGGGCCCTTCTGCCCCCAGTGGGCGTGCGCCTACGGCGGCCCGGCGCGCTACCTGATCTACAAGGACTGGAACCGGGACCCGCTGTCGTGACCGCCCCCGTCGACGGCGCCCGCCTCGAGGCCGAGATCGAGGAGCTCGCCCGCTTCTCGGACACCCCGTACCCCTCGGTCACCCGGGTGCTGTTCACCGAGGCCGACCTGCGCGCCCGGGCCTGGCTCACCGCCCGCATGGAGGCGGCCGGGCTCGCGATGCGGGTGGACGCGGTGGGCAACATCTTCGGCCGCTGGGAGGGCTCCGAGCCGGACCTGCCGGCGGTGGCGACCGGCTCCCACATCGACGCCATCCCCGACGCCGGCCGCTTCGACGGCGTGGTCGGCGTGCTCGGAGGGCTCGAGGCCGTCCGCGCTCTGGCCGCGGCCGGGCACCGCCCGCGCCGGGCGATCGAGCTCATCGTGTTCACCGCCGAGGAGCCGACGCGCTTCGCCTACGGCTGCCTGGGCAGCCGGGTGCTGGCCGGCACCACCGGTCCGGAGCGGCTGGCCCGGCTGCGCGACGCCGAGGGGCTCACCTTCGAGCAGGTGCGCGCCGCCGCCGGCATGACCGGCCCCGTGGAGGGGGCGCGACTGCCGCAGGGGGCGTACGCCGCCTTCGTGGAGCTGCACATCGAGCAGGGCCCCGAGCTGGAGCGCGGCGGCGTGCCGATCGGCGTGGTGACCGCGATCGCGGCGCCGTCGACCCTGCGCGTCGAGCTGGCGGGGGAGGGCGGCCACGCCGGCGCGGTCCTCATGCCGCTGCGCCACGATCCCCTGGTCGCCGCGGCCGAGGTGATCCTGGCGGTCGACCGCGAGGCCCGCGGCAGCGGCGCGCCGGACACGGTGGGCACGGTCGGCCTGCTGTCGGTCGAGCCGGGCGCCGTGAACAGCATCCCGCGGAGCGTCCGGATGGACATCGACATCCGCGACACCGACCTGGCCCGCCGCGACGCCGTGCTCGCCCGGGTGCGGGAGGCGGCGCGCGCCGCGGCGGCGGCCCGCGGCGTGTCACACCGCGACGAGATCCTGAACGCCGACGACCCCGCCGCGTCCGACCCGGCCGTGCTCGCCGCGATCGAGCGGAGCGCCGCCGAGGCCGGCCTCGGGACGGTGCGCATGATCAGCCGCGCCTACCACGACTGCGTCTTCATGGCGCGGATCTGCCCGGCCGCGATGATCTTCGTGCCGTCGCGGGACGGCGTCAGCCATCGGCCGGACGAGTACACGTCGCCGCGGGAGGTGGCGCAGGGCGCCCAGGTGCTGGCCGGCGCCCTGGCGCGCCTGTCGGCGTAGTCCGACGGGGGCCCCGTATGGCATCCTTGCGCGCGGGGCGCGGCGGGTCCGCTTCTACACACCCTGTGGACGCACGCGTGGGAACTTCACGGCCGGATAACGGACGCCGTCACATCCGGCGGCGGTCTCGGCGGAGGAGGAGGGGCGGATGACGCAGGCTGCGCAGCTCGACGTGCTGGGCATCGGCAACGCGATCGTGGACGTGCTGTCACACACCGACGACGCGTTCCTCGAGGCCGAGGGGCTCGTCAAGGGCTCGATGACGCTGATCGACGCCGACCGCGCCGACCAGCTCTACGCCCACATGGGCTCGGCCGTCGAGGTGTCGGGCGGCTCGGTCGCCAACTCCGTCGCCGGCGCCGCCTCCTTCGGCTCGAAGGTCGCCTACATCGGCAAGGTGCGCGACGACCAGCTGGGCGAGATCTTCGCCCACGACATCCATTCGCTGGGCGTCCGCTTCGACACCTCCCGCGCCCCGTCGGGCCCGCCCACGGCCCGCTGCTTCATCCTCGTCACCCCGGACGCCCACCGCACCATGTCCACCTACCTCGGGGCCTGCGTCGACCTCGGGCCGGAGGACATCGACGTCGACCTGGTGCAGAGCGCCGCCGTCACCTACCTCGAGGGCTACCTCTGGGATCCGCCCCGCGCCAAGGAGGCCTTCCGGGTGGCGATGGCCGCCGCGCGCCGGGCCGAGCAGCGGGTCGCGATCTCGCTGTCCGACTCGTTCTGCGTGGAGCGCCATCGCGACGAGTTCCGCAGCCTGGTCGACACCGACGTCGACGTGCTCTTCGCCAACGAGGACGAGATCCTCGCGCTCTACGAGGCGCCCGACCTGCCGTCCGCCATCGCGGCGGTCCGCGGCCGGTGCGAGATCGCCGCGATCACCCGCTCCGAGAAGGGCTCGATCATCGTGACCGCCGACGAGACGGTCGAGGTGCCGGCCGCGCCGGTCGAGCGGCTGCTGGATACCACCGGCGCCGGCGACATGTACGCCGCGGGCTTCCTGCACGGGCTCACCCACGGCCGCTCGCTGTTCGAGTGCGGCAGCCTGGGCTCCCTGGCGGCCGCCGAGATCATCCAGCAGTGGGGCGCGCGCCCCTCCGAGGATCTCGCCCGGCTCGAGGCCGGGGTGGCGTAGCCCGAGGGCGTTGCTAGGGTCCGCCGGGTGCCGATCGCCGACTCCATCCTCGATCTCGTCGGTCGTACGCCGCTCGTGCGCCTGGCGCGCATCTCCGAGGGCAGCGGCGCCACCGTCCTCGGCAAGCTGGAGGCCGCCAACCCGGCCGGCTCGGTGAAGGACCGCATCGGCCTCGCGATGATCGAGGCCGCCGAGGCGGAGGGCCTGCTCACGCCCGGCAGGAGCGTCGTGGTCGAGCCCACCTCGGGCAACACCGGCATCGCCCTGGCGTTCGTGTGCGCGGCGAAGGGCTACCGCTGCATCCTCACCATGCCGGAGACGATGAGCGTCGAGCGGCGCACCCTGCTGCGGGCCTACGGCGCCGAGCTGGTGCTCACCCCGGGCAACCAGGGCATGGACGGCGCCATCGCCACGGCCGAGGACATCGCGGCCGACACGCCCGACTCGTTCCTGCCGCAGCAGTTCCAGAACCCCGCCAACCCCGAGATCCACCGGCGCACCACGGCCGAGGAGATCTGGGAGGACACCGGCGGCGCCATCGACGTCTTCGTCGCCGGCGTCGGCACCGGCGGCACCATCACCGGCACCGCCGAGGTGCTGAGGGAGCGCCGCCCCGGCCTCCTGACCGTCGCCGTGGAGCCCAGCGACTCCCCTGTGCTGTCGGGCGGCCACCCGGGCCCCCACAAGATCCAGGGCATCGGCGCCGGGTTCGTCCCCGGCGTGCTCGACACGTCGGTCTACGACGAGGTGATCGCCGTGACGGCCGACGACGCCTTCGAGACGTCCCGCCGCCTCGCCCGCGAGGAGGGCATCCTGGCCGGCATCTCGGCCGGGGCGAACGTGTGGGCCGCGCTGCAGATCGCGCGCCGTCCCGAGCGGGCCGGCCAGACGATCGTCACCGTGCTCTGCGACACCGGCGAGCGCTACCTCTCGACGCCGGCGCTCTTCGGCGACTGAGCGGCGGGCGGGCTAGGCCCTCCGGATCATCAGGGTGCGGCGGCCGCCGCGCTCCCGGAAGCCGAGCTTCGCCAGGAAGGCCTGGCCGGGGCCGTCGGCCTCCACCTGCGCGGCGAGGTGGGTGCCGCGCGCCTCGCGCACCTGCTTTCCCACCTCGGCCAGCAGCAGGTGCCCGATGCCCCGGCGGCGCGCCTCGGGCACCACGCCGAGCCAGTTGATCCAGCCCTCGGGGACCATCGCCTGGGCGAACCCGACCAGGCCGTCCCCGTCGAACGCCACCTGGAAGGCGTCGAAGCCCTCGGCGCTCTCATAGCCGGTGGGCTGGCCCATCTCGCAGAAGGCGGCCAGGCCCTCCATCGCAGCGGCCTCGGCGGCGCCGAAGCGGTCGGCCCAGTCGTTGCGGTACTCCTCGACGCGGACGCCGGGCACCGGGGTCGCGCGCGGCAGGCCCTCGAGCGGGCGCGCCATCACCGCCGTGCGGGCGTAGGCCTCGAAGCCCTCCGCCGCGAGGAGGGCGGCCAGGCCGTCGCCGTCGGCGACCTCGGCGTCCCAGGGCGGGTCGGGCAGCCTGCCCAGCAGCTCGCGCAGGGCGTCCGGACCGTCGGCGCGCAGGCCGTCGAGGCGCAGCGCGGCGGCGGTGGGGGAGGGCCCCGGCCGGCAGGAGGCCCCGCTCACGGCGACGCTACTCGAGGTACGCCTCCAGGTCATCGACCCGCACGCCCAGGCCCTCCAGGTGCCGGCGGGCCTCGTCGATGCGCTGCTCGGTGCCGGTGACCTCCATCACCACCCACCCGGTCGTCTCGCGGATGTCGGCGCGGCGGATGTTGGTCACCACGTCGAAGCGCTTGCCCAGGGAGTAGATGACCGGCTCCCGGATGAGCTGCTCGGGGAAGGTGAGCTTCAGCTTCTGACGTTTCAACGTCGAGGCACCTCGCGACAGGGGGCGCCTATACTAGCCCGCATGCCACGAACCTCGCTGCGTGCGGGAATCCGGCGGGCGGCGGGGTTGGTCCGCCGCGACATCGAGGCGGCCAGGGAGCGCGACCCCGCGGCCCAGTCGCTCGGCGAGGTGCTGCTCTGCTACCCGGGCCTCCACGCCCTCTGGATGCACCGGGTCGCCCACACCATGCACACCCGCGGCGCCCGCCTGCCGGCGCGCCTGCTCAGCCAGTTCTCGCGCTTCGTGACCGGCATCGAGATCCATCCGGGCGCGCGCATCGGCCCCGGCTTCTTCGTGGACCACGGCATGGGCGTCGTGATCGGCGAGACCACCTGGATCGGCGAGGACGTCACCGTCTACCAGGGGGTGACCCTGGGCGGGACGGGCAAGGAGACCGGCAAGCGCCACCCCACCGTGCGCGACGGGGTGATCGTCGGGACCGGCGCCCGCGTGCTGGGCCCGCTGGAGATCGGCGAGGGCGCCAAGATCGGCGCCGGCGCCATCGTCATCAAGGACGTGCCGCCCAACTCCACCGTGGTCGGCAACCCCGGCCGGCCGGTGGTGGTGGACGGCCAGCGCGTGCCGCGCGACGTGCACCACCCGGACATCGAGCACACTCGCCTGCCCGACCCGGTCGCCGAGGCGATGACCACCCTCGTGCGGAGGATCACCGAGCTGGAGCGCGAGGTGGGCGACCTGCGCGCCGGTCGCGAGCCCGCCCCCCGCGACCGCACCTCGGTCGCCGACGAGGTCACCTCCATCCTCGGCCTGAACGGCGGCGCCGGCATCTGAGCCGCGGCGCACGGGGCGTCCGGGTCCCTCCGATAGGATCGGAGAGTGCCGGAGGACGCCGCCGCCGCCCTGAACCCCCCGCAGCGGGAGGCGGTGCTGCACGACGAGGGCCCCCTGCTGGTGCTGGCGGGGGCGGGCAGCGGCAAGACCCGGGTCCTCACCCATCGCGTGGCCCGGCTCATCGGCGAGGCCGGGGTGCCGCCCGAGGCGATCCTGGCGATCACCTTCACCAACAAGGCCGCCGCGGAGATGCGCGAGCGCATCGCCCAGCTGGTCGGGCCGCGGGCCCGGGCGATCTGGGCCTGCACCTTCCACTCGGCGTGCGTGCGCATCCTGCGCCGGGAGGCACCCGCCGCCGGCTATCCGCGCGACTTCTCGATCTACGACGGCGACGACCAGCTCCGCCTCATCCGGCGCTGCCTGGTGGAGGACGAGGTCGACCCGAAGCGGATGCCGCCGAAGGCCGTCCAGGCGCGCATCTCGGACGCGAAGAGCCG
The DNA here is from genome assembly GCA_050181915.1 of Thermoleophilia bacterium. Classification (GTDB taxonomy): domain Bacteria; phylum Actinomycetota; class Thermoleophilia; order Miltoncostaeales; family Miltoncostaeaceae; genus JBFXCS01. The sequence goes on from JBFXCS010000001.1 coordinate 792,057, forward strand.
CCTGCAGGGCCCCGAGGACCTGGCGGCGCTGTCGGGCTCCTTCGCCGAGGAGATCATCGTCCGCGCGTACCGCCGCTACGCCGACGCGCTGCAGGCCAACGGGGCGATGGACTTCGACGACCTGCTCATGGTCACGGCGCAGCTGCTCGAGAGCGACGAGGGCGTCCGGGAGCGCTGGCAGTCGCGCTTCCGCCACGTGCTGGTCGACGAGTACCAGGACACCAACCACGCCCAGTACCGCCTGGTGCGCCTGCTGGGCGAGCCCCAGCGCAACGTGATGGCCGTGGGCGACGACGACCAGGGCATCTACTCGTGGCGCGGCGCCGACGTGCGCAACATCCTCGACTTCGAGCACGACTACCCGGACGCCAAGGTCGTCGCGCTCGAGCAGAACTACCGCTCGACGGGCACGATCCTGCGCGCCGCGAACGCGGTGGTGTCGCACAACCCCCATCGCCACCCGAAGCGGCTGTGGACCGACGCGGGCGACGGCGACCCGATCCAGGTGGTCGCCTGCCGCGACGAGCACGAGGAGGCCCGGGTCGTGGCGGGCGAGATCGACCGCGCCCTCGCCCGCGGCGAGTCGCTGGGCGAGGTCGCCGTCTTCTACCGCACCAACGCCCAGAGCCGCGCGATCGAGGATCAGCTGGTGCGGCGCGGCATCGGCTACACCGTGGTCGGCGGGCCGCGCTTCTACGAGCGGGCCGAGATCCGCGACCTGCTCTCCTACCTGCGCGTGGTGGCGAACCCGGCCGACACGATCGCCCTGGCGCGCATGCTGGGCGCGCCGAAGCGCGGCATCGGGCCCGGCGCCGTCGCGAAGATCCAGGCCTACGCCGACGCCTACGAGCTCGCCCCCGGCGACGTGCTGCTGCGCGCCGAGGAGGTGCCGGGCCTGCAGCCGGCCCAGCGGGCCACCCTGGTGGCCGCCGGCCGCCTGGTCGAGGACGTGCGCGACCGGCTGGCGGAGGGCGCGGGCCTCGACCACGTCATCCAGGACGTGCTCGACCGCTCCGGGCTGCTCGAGGCCCTGGGGCGGGAGGGCACCTTCGAGGCGCAGGGCCGGGTGGAGAACCTGGAGGAGATGGTGCGCGTGGGCGCCGAGTACTCGGCGGCCGCCGAGGAGCCGACCCTCGACGGCTTCCTCGAGGGCATCGCCCTCCAGGCCGACGCCGACCTGGTGGACGAGGAGGCCGGCACCGTCACCCTGATGACGATCCACAACGCCAAGGGCCTGGAGTTCGAGACGGCGATCATCACGGGGCTCGAGGAGGCCCTGTTCCCGCACGTCCGCTCCGACTCGCCCGAGGCCCTGGAGGAGGAGCGGCGCCTCTTCTACGTGGGGATCACGCGCGCGCGGCGCCACCTGCTCATCACCCACGCCGAGAGCCGCGCCATGCACGGAGGCCGCGACTACCGCCTGCCGTCGCGCTTCCTGGGCGAGCTGCCGGTGGACGCCCTGGCCGAGCCGCCCGGCGCCCGCCGGCGCGGCAACCCCTTCGCGGGCTTCACCGCCACCGACGCCGACGCCCCGCGCGCCTGGCGCCTCGCCACCGGCGACTCGGTGCTTCACGCCACCTTCGGCGAGGGCGTCGTGACCGGGGTGGAGAGCGGCGGCGAGCTGGTGCGGGTGCGCTTCGCCCAGGACGGGGCCGAGCGGCGCCTGATGGCGGGGGCCGCTCCGATGCGTAAGGTGTCGTAGCACCGGACGAGGGGGGAGCGTGGGGGCGACGATCATCGACGGCCGGCAGGCCGCGGCCGAACTGCGAGCACGGGTCGCCGAGGGGGTCGCGGCGTTCACTGCCCGCCACGGGCGGGCACCCGGCCTGGTGGGCGTGCAGGTGGGCGACGACCCGGCCTCCGAGCTGTACCAGGCCGGCAAGGCGAAGGCCGCCGACGAGGCCGGGATGGCGTCGCGCCGCATCGTGCTGCCCGACACCACCTCGCAGGCCGCGCTCAACGGGCTCATCGACGAGCTGAACGCCGACGACTCGGTCGACGGCATGCTCGTGCAGCTGCCGGTGCCCGACCAGCTGTCCGAGGTGGTGATCGCCAACCGCATCCACCCCGACAAGGACGTCGACGGCTTCGCCCCGGTGAACCTGGGGCGCCTCGTGCGCGGCGAGCCCGGCTCCGTGCCGTGCACCCCCGCCGGGATCATGTGGCTGCTGGACCGCGCCGGCGTGCCCCTGGAGGGCGCGACCGCGGTGGTGGTCGGCCGCAGCCTGATCGTGGGCAAGCCGATGTCGCTGCTGCTCACCGCGCGCAGCGCCACGGTGACCGTGGCCCACTCGAGGACGCGCGACCTGCCCGCGCTCTGCCGCACCGCCGACGTGCTCGTGGCGGCGGTGGGACGACCGGAGATGGTGCGCGGCGACTGGGTGAAGCCGGGCGCCGCGGTCATCGACGTGGGCATCAACCGCACCGACGAGGGCCTGCGCGGCGACGTCGCGACGGCCGAGGCGGCCGAGGTGGCCGGATGGATCACCCCGGTGCCGGGGGGCGTCGGCCCCATGACCATCGCCTATCTGCTCGCCAACACGCTCGACGCCGCCCGGCGCCGGGTGGGTGACACCGACACGGGAGACGACTGACCCCATGAGAATCGCGATCTTCGGCGGGACCGGTGACCTCGGACGTGGGCTCGCCGTGAACTTCGCGGCGGCCGGACACGAGATCGTCGTGGGGTCGCGCAGCCAGGAGCGGGCCGACCAGGCCGCCGAGACGCTGCGCGAGGCGCTCCCCGAGGGCACCTTCACGCCGCTCGAGAACGTGGCGGCGGCCGAGGCGGGCGAGGTCGCCATCGTCTCGATCCCCTACGAGGGCATCGAGGCGACGATCCCGCCGATGGCCTCGGCGCTGGCCGGCAAGGTGGTCATCTCGGTCGTCAACGCCATCAAGTTCGGCAAGTACGGAGCGCTCGCCGTGCGCGACGTGCCGCACGGCTCGTGCGCGGCGTGGATCCAGGAGCTCGCCCCCGAGGCGCGAGTCGTCGTGGCCTACAACAACCTGCCGGCCGCCGGCCTGCAGGCCCGCCACCACCTGAACGCCGACGTCCTGGTGGCCGGCAAGAGCAAGTCGGCGCGCGAGACGGTGATCGAGCTGACGTCGAGCATCCCGGGCACCCGCGGCCTCGACGCGGGCCCGCTCGCCAACGCGCTCGTCATCGAGGGCTCCACCGCCCTCATCATCAACCTCAACAACCGCTACAAGGGCGAGGGCGCCCTGGCGATCTCCGGCCTCGAGGAGGCCCCGCCCCGCCCGTAGCCGGGCGCCGGCGAAGGAACGGGTCCCGCACGGCGGCGCGGCGCCTCACGGCGCCCGCCGCCGCCCTCGGCCCGATCGACGTTGATCGAATGCGATCAACGTTGACGACATTGACGAGTCCGCCCGCCCGGTCGCGGTGACGCGGCGGGCCTCCGGGCCGTGAAGGCGCATGGCCAGGGGCTTCTGAGCCCCCTGTGATGCCTTTGGCCAATTGGCCGCGGACGCCGTGGCCAATTGGCCAACCACCCCGCGGAGGCCCTGAAACCCCGAACCGGCCCGACGCCGCCTCGGCGACTGCGGACGCCGCGGGCGGAAGCGGATGCGCCGCTCACCGCCCGCCGGGGGCTCAGTCCCGCTCGACCTGCCGCACGGCGCCGCGCGCGGCGCTGGTGGTCATCATGGCGTAGGCCTTCAGCGCGGCCGTGACCCTGCGCCTGCGGGGCTCGGCGGGACGCCAGCCGGCCGCGTCCTGCTCGGCGCGGCGGCGATCGAGCTCGGCGTCGTCGACCGCGAGGTGGATGCGCCGGTTGGGGATGTCGATCTCGATGACGTCGCCCTGGCGCACCAGGCCGACGACGCCGCCCTCGGCCGCCTCCGGCGAGACGTGGCCGATCGAGAGGCCCGACGAGCCGCCCGAGAAGCGCCCGTCGGTGACGAGCGCGCACGCCTTCCCGAGCCCCTTCGACTTCAGGTAGCTGGTGGGGTAGAGCATCTCCTGCATGCCGGGCCCGCCGCGCGGCCCCTCGTAGCGGATCAGCACCACCTCGCCCGGCACGACCCGGCTGTTCAGGATGCCCTCGACGGCGGCGTCCTGGCTCTCGAACACGTGGGCGGGGCCGCTGAAGACGAGGATCGAGTCGTCGACGCCCGCCGTCTTCACGATGCAGCCGTCGAGGGCGAGGTTGCCGAACAGCACCGCCAGGCCGCCGTCGCGCGAGTAGGCGTGCGCGGCGTCGCGGATCACGCCCGCCTCGCGGTCGAGGTCGAGCTCATCCCAGCGCTCGTCCTGGCTGAACGCGACCTGGGTGGGCACGCCGCCCGGCGCCGCGCGGTAGAAGTCCCGCACGCCGTCGTCCGCGCCGCCGCCGGCGGCGCCGGTGCCGACGGGGGCGCGCACGTCCCAGCGGTCGAGGGCGGCGCCGAGCGTGCCGGCGGCGACGTTGCCGACCTCGCGGTCGATCAGCCCCGCGCGGTCGAGCTCGCCGAGGATCGCCATGATGCCGCCGGCACGGTGCACGTCCTCCATGTGGACGTCGGGCACCGCCGGCGCGACCTTGCACAGCACCGGGACGCGGCGCGACAGGCGGTCGATGTCCTCCATCGTGAAGGGGACCCCGCCCTCGTGGGCCGCGGCCAGCAGGTGGAGCACGGTGTTGGTCGATCCGCCCATCGCGATGTCGAGCGTCATGGCGTTCTCGAAGGCCGAGAAGGTCGCGATCGACCGGGGCAGCACGCTCGCGTCGTCCCCCTCGTAGAAGCGCCGGGCCAGGTCGACCACCAGGTGGCCGGCCTCGACGAAGAGGCGGCGCCGGTCGGCGTGCGTGGCGAGCACCGATCCGTTGCCGGGCAGGGAGAGGCCGAGCGCCTCGGTGAGGCAGTTCATCGAGTTCGCGGTGAACATGCCCGAGCACGAGCCGCAGGTCGGGCAGGCGGAGCGCTCGATGACGGTCACCGCCTCGTCGGAGACGCTGTCGTCGGCGGCGGCCACCATCGCGTCGATCAGGTCGTACTTCCTGGTCACGCCGTTCGCCACGACCTTGCCGGCCTCCATCGGCCCGCCCGACACGAAGACGCAGGGGATGTCGAGCCGCAGGGCCGCCATCAGCATGCCCGGGGTGATCTTGTCGCAGTTCGAGATGCAGACCATGGCGTCGGCGCAGTGGGCGTTGACCATGTACTCGACGCTGTCGGCGATCAGCTCGCGCGAGGGCAGGCTGTAGAGCATGCCGTCGTGGCCCATCGCGATGCCGTCGTCGACGGCGATCGTGTTGAACTCCTTCGCCACTCCGCCGGCGTCCTCGATCTCGCGCGCCACCAGCTGGCCCAGGTCCTTCAGGTGGACGTGGCCCGGCACGAACTGGGTGAAGGAGTTCGCGACCGCGATGATCGGCTTGCCGAAGTCGGAGTCCTTCATGCCGGTGGCGCGCCAGAGGCCTCGCGCGCCGGCCATGTTGCGGCCGTGGGTCGTGGTGCGGGAGCGGTAGGGGGGCATGTCTCGGTCCGTGTTCCTCGTCGTCTGAGAGCGGGCGGTGCGGGTGGTCGGTCCGGCCGCCGGAGCTAGGTCGCGGCGTCCAGGATGGCGCCGGCGCGCGCGATCGCCTGGGTCGCCGTGGCGAGATCCCGTCTGAGCGCGCGGTTCTCGGCCTCGAGCGCGGTGATCCGGGCCTCGGCGTCGCGCAGCGCGCGCACCGCGTCGGCGGCGACCTCGGAGTCGGCGGCGGCGACCGTCTCGGCGCCCCCCTCGCGGGCCAGCCAGCGGCGGAACCCGGCGGCGATCTCCTCGACGCCCTCGTCGTGGCCGAAGCGGCGGGCGGCCTGCTCGATGCTGGCGCCCGCCTCGACGAGCGGGAGCATCTCGGCGTAGAGGGTGGGGGAGTCCGAGTGCGGGCCCCTGCGGCGCCCGGGGGCGGGCGGGGGCTCGGCGACCGAGGCGTCCTCGGCCCGGCGGGCTCCGGCGTAGAAGGCCGACGAGACGGCCGACACCGATCGGCCCACCTCGCTCGACACGAGTCGGAAGGCCTCGGCGCGCGTCGGCACGCCGCCTCCGTCCAACAGCTCGCTCACCCGGGTGAACACCCGGTCGGCAACGGTCTCAGCCGCCATCACTCACCCCCCAACCGGCTCGACGGTCCGAGAAGGGTATCGCCGCGCTCACCACCCGCGCCACACCGCGACGTCGGCGAGCGGGGGCCGCTCGCGCGGCGGCGGCTCCTGGGCCGGCCGGCCCAGGTAGACGAAGCCCACCAGCTCGTCGCCGTCGGCGAGCCCCAGGGCCTCGCGCACCTCGGGCTCCTCCACCATCGCGCCGCTGCGCCACATCGCGCCCAGGCCGCGGGCGTGGGCGGCGAGCAGCAGGTTCTGCACGCCCGCGGCCACGGCGTCGCGGTCCTCGCGGGCGGTGGCCGGATCGTCGGGCCCCGCGACCGCCACCGCGATCACCACCGGCGCCCGCTCCAGGCGCGCCGCCTCCTTCTCGATGCCGGCCGGCGGGTGGTCCGGCCTGGCGGCCGCCACCGCCCGGGCGTGGGCCTCGCCGACCTCGCGGCGGGCATCGCCGGCCAGCACCACGAAGCGCCAGGGGAAGGTGAGGTGGTGGTTCGGCGCCCGCACGGCCGCGGCCAGCAGCTCCTCGACCTCCTCGCGGGCGATCGGCTCCGGCAGCACCTTCCCGGTGCTGCGCCGGCCGTGGATCGCCGCGATCACCTCGTCGCCGGACCGGCTCATCCGTACCCCAGCTCCTCGAGCCGCTGCTCGCCGAACCCGAGGTGATGGCCCAGCTCGTGCAGCACCGTGATCCGGATCTGGCGCACCAGCTCCTCGCGGTCGGGGTAGTGGTCGACCATCGGGTGCAGGTACACCGAGATGCGCGGCGGCAGGTAGCCGGAGGGCAGCGGCCCGTCGGTCAGGGGGACGCCCTGGTAGAGGCCGTAGAGCGACCCCCACTCGGCGGGCGCGCGGTCCTCCACCACCACCGCCACCTCGTCGAGGGCCGCGGCGAAGGGCTCGGGCACGTCGTCCATGGCGTCCGCGACCAGATCCTCGAACTCGTCGCGCGTCAGGGTCACGCCTCCAATGGTAGTGCCGGCGGCCAGCACTCGCCGCGCCACGCCGAGTCCCAGAACATCCACTCGTAGCGCGCCGCGGTGAGGGCGTGGCGGGCGGCAGCGTCCACCATGGCCCGCGGCAGCCCGGCGAAGGCCCGGTCGCAGGCGTCGATCGCGGCCTGAGCCGCCTCGCCGAAAGCCTCGCCGCCGTAGGTCGCGATCCAGGCCGCGTAGCGCGGGTCGGGCGATCCGGCGCGGGCCAGGGCGAGGCCGACGTCGCGGTAGATCCAGTAGCAGGGCAGCACCGCCCCGAGCCCCTCGTGGCGCTCGCCGACCGCGCATGCGCGCAGCAGGAACGACGTGTACCCCAGGCACGTCGGGGTGGGCTCCGCGGCGGCCGCCCGCTCCGGGTCGACCCCCAGCTCGGCGAACAGGCGCTCGTGCAGCTCGCGCTCCTCGGCCACCGCCTCGGCCGCGTGGACGCAGAAGGTCCGCAGGCCGTCGCCGTCCGCCGCGCGGGCGCCGCACAGGGCGAGGGCGCGGGCGTAGTCGCGCAGGAAGAGCCCGTCCTGCACCACGTAGCGGCGGAAGGCCTCCTCGTGCAGCGAGCCGTCGGTGAGGCCGCGCACGAAGGGGTGCTCCAGGATCGCCCCCGTCACGGGCGCGATCGCCGCGCCGATGGCCGCGGCGCTCACGGCGCCGGCGCCCGGGTCACGTCCACCGGTCCCGCGCCGGCGCCGAAGGGGCGGCCACCGGCCACGGCGGCGGTGGCGGTGCGCTTGGCCAGGGGGGCGGCCTCGCGCAGCGGCAGGCCCCGGGCGAGCAGGGTGGCCAGGGTGGCGGAGTGGGTGCAGCCGGCGCCGTGGGTCGTGGCCCGCGGCAGGCGCGGCCCGGGCAGGTGCAGCACGCCGGCCCCGTCGCACAGCACGTCGGCGCTGGTCTCCCCGTGCCCGCCGGTGACGATGGCGGCGCACCCCAGCCGGTCGTGCAGGGCGCGGGCCAGCTCCTCGGCGCCGTCGCCGTCGCGCCGCGCCAGGGCGCGCGCCTCGAACAGGTTGGGGGTGATCACGGTCGCCGCCGGCAGCAGCGCCCGCAGGTACGCCGCGTCCCCGCCGTCGTCCATCAGCCGGGCGCCCGACTCGGCGCGCAGCACGGGATCGACCACCACCGGCACCTCGTCGGCCGGGTCGAGGGCCGCGAGCGACTCCGCGACGGCCTCCACCAGCGCCGGCGTCGCGAGCATCCCCGTCTTGACGCCGTCGACGCCGACGTCACCGGCCGCCGCGGCGATCTGGGCCCGCACCAGCGCGGGGTCGATCGGCGCCGCCGCCTCGACGCCCACGGTGGACTGGGCGGTGACCGCGGTGAGGGCGCACAGGGGGAAGCCCCCGGCCCGCACGATGGCCTTCACGTCGGCCAGCACGCCGGCTCCGCCGCCGGAGTCGGTCGCGGCGACCGTCATGACCCGCGGCGCGGCGTCGACCAGGCGGGCGCGCAGGTCGCGGGCCGCGGCGGCGGGGTCGTCGGCGTCGCAGATCGCGCGCACCACCACGATGCGCCGCGCCCCGACCGCCGCCACCCGGCCCACCCGGCGCGCGTCGATGGCGCCGATCGCGAACCAGGGCAGCCGCGCCGCGCGGGCCGCCGCGGCGACCGGCGCCAGGCCCACCGGGGCCCGGCCGGGCTTGGTGGGGGTCTCCCACACCGGACCGACCGCCGCGTAGTCGGCGCCCTCCGCCGCGGCCCGCTCCAGGATCTCCCCGCCGCGCGACGAGCGGCCGACGATCCGGTCGGGGCCCAGCAGGGCGCGCGCCTCCTCGACGGTGCCGTCCTCCTGGCCCAGGTGGACGCCGTCGGCGCCCGCCGCGCGCGCCAGCCGCGGCGAGTCGTTGACGATGAACAGGACGCCGGCGGCCGCCGCCGCGTCGGCGCAGGCCCGGGCCTCGGCGAGCAGGGCGTCGCCGGCCAGGCCGCGCTCGCGCAGCTGGACGATGTCGACGCCCGCGGCCGCCAGGGCGGGGATCAGCTCGGCCAGCCGCCCGGCGCGGATGCGGGCCGGGGCCACCAGGTACAGCCGCGACTCGGCCAGCAGGCGCCGCCGGAGGGCGCCGCTCACTCGTTCAGCGCCAGGTCGATGCGGCCGAGGTCCGGCGTCGAGGCGCGCGCGTGGCGCACCATCGGCACCCGGCCGGCCAGGTGCGCGTCGCGGCCGGCCTCCACCGCCCGTCGCAGGGCGCGGGCCATCCGCTCGGGGTCGGCGGCGCGCGACACGGCGGTCGCGGCCAGCACCGCGTCGCAGCCCAGCTCCATCGCCAGGGCCGCATCGGACGCCGTGCCGATGCCGGCGTCCAGGATCAGCGGCACCGACACCACCTCGCGCATCAGCTCGAGGGCGTGCGGGTTGCGGATGCCCAGGCCGCTGCCGATGGGGGAGCCCAGCGGCATCACCGCGGCGCATCCCGCCTCCTCCAGGCGGCGGCCCAGCACCGGGTCGTCGCCGGTGTAGGGCAGCACCACGAAGCCCTCGCCCGCCAGCGTCTCGGCGGCCTTCAGCAACTCGACCGTGTCGGGCAGCAGGGTCTGGCGGTCGCCGATCACCTCCAGCTTCACCCAGTTCGTCTCCAGCGCCTCGGCCGCCAGGCGCGCCGTGGCGACGGCCTCGCGGGCGGTGAAGCAGCCCGCCGTGTTGGGGAGCACCCGGGCCCCGGCGGCGGCGATCGCCTCGTAGATCCCGCCCGGCGCGTGCTCCACCCGGCGCACCGCCACCGTCACGATGCGCGCGCCGCTCGCGCGCAGCGCCGCCGCGAGCGTGTCGGGGTGGTCGAAGCCCCCCGAGCCCAGCAGCAGCCGCGAGCCCACCGGCTCGCCCGCGATGATCAGATCCTCGTCCATGGCACGCTCCCCCTGAACCCCGTTCCTAGTGCCGCGTCAGGCAACGTTCACCCCGTTCTTGCTCGCTGCAAACCTCGGCGGATGCGGCGTCCTCGATCATCCACATGACGACGACCATGCGGATGACGCTGCGTCCTTGCCCCGCCGGGTTTTCGCGGCCATAACGGACCAACGTCACCGAACACGGCACTAGCCTCCGGCCGCCGCCCGCACGACCTCGATCTCGTCGCCGTCGACGAGCCGGGTCGCGGCCCACTCGCCGCGCGGCACCACGTCGCCGCCCACGGCCACGGCCACGCCGCGCTCCGACGCCTCCACGCCCACCAGGCGGGCGGCGTCCGCCGCCGTCGTCCCCGCCGGCACGTCGCGGTCGGATCCGTTGACCCTGATCCTCACGGCGTCCCCCGCAGGAAGCGGTCGGGGGCGAGGTCCGCCGCCCAGTCGGGCATCGCCCGGCCCAGCGCGGCGGCGGCGGCCAGGTCGGCGGCGAGCGGGCACAGCAGGATGCCGTGGCGGTAGCCGCCCAGCGCCCACACCGACCCGTCCGCGGCGCGGCCGATCGCCGGGCGCCCGTCGGAGGTGGCGGGCCGCAGGCCGGCCGCCGCCTCCGCCAGCTCCAACTCGGCGAGCTCGGGGACGACCAGGATCGCCTCCTCCAGCAGGGCCGCCACCGCCCCGGCGGTCACGGCGGTGTCGCCGCGCTCCTCCATCGTGGCGCCCACCACCACCTCGTCGTCGCGGGGCGCGAGGTACACGCCGGGCGAGCGGACCATGCGGGAGATGGGAGGCTGCGCCCCGCCCGCGGTGCGCAGCCGCAGGATCTGGCCCTTCACCGGCCGCAGCGGCGCGCCCGCCACCAGGCGCGAGGCGGCCCAGCCCGCGGCCACCACGGTGACCCCGGCCTCCACCCGGGCGCCGCCCTCCAGCTCGACGCCCCCGGGCCGGAGGGCCGCGGCGCGGCCCTCCACGATGCGCGCGCCGCGCGCGGTGGCCGCGGCCCGCAGCGCGGGGAGGAAGACGCGGGTCTGCACCTGCCGCTCACCGGTCAGCTCGGCCCCGCCGGCGACCGACGTGCCGAGCCCCGGCTCGATCTCGCGCAGCGCCGACCCGGGGACCCAGGCCGCGGGCCGGCCCCAGTCGGCGAGGATCTCCAGCCTCCGCCGCACCGGGGCCACGTCGCGGGGGCGGACGGCCACGGCGAGGCTGTCGCCCGGCCGCAGGCCGGTGTCGGCGCCGCCCGAGTCGGAGGCGAGCTCGGCGGCGAAGGCCTCCCAGGCCGCCAGGGAGCGCACCAGCAGCGCGTGCAGGGCCTCCTCGCCCGGCGCGGCCTCGGACCACGGGCCCAACATGCCGGCGGCCACCCGGGCCGCGGGCCGCGCGCCGTCGTCGATCACGGCCACGCGCGCGCCCTCGCGGGCGGCGCGCCAGGCGGTGGCGAGCCCCCAGGGGCCGGCGCCGACCACCGCGACGTCGACGGCGCTCACCGCTCATCCGCCGGCAGGAAGCGGTCGGTGACGGCGTCGGCCACCGTCACCGGCTCGGTCAGCCAGCCGCTGCGGCTCATCCAGTCGGCGAAGCGCTGCCACTCGGCCGGGTCGACGGTCAGAGTCGGCTCGTCCGCGGGCGACAGCAGGTCGGCGGTCATGCGCAGCTGCTCCTTGACCGTCCGCTCGTCGAGATCCGGGTTGGCCTTCAGCAGGTGCTCCACCGCGCCGGCCTGATCGGTGGCGGCCCAGTCCTGCCCGGAGCGCAGCCCCTTCAGCGTCGCGCGCACCAGATCCGGCTGCTCCGACGCGATCCGGTCGGTCGTGACCAGCACCAGCTCGTCGTAGTCCGGCACGCCGTGCTGCTCCAGGCGGAAGGCCGAGACCTCCACGCCCTTCTTCTCCAGCTCGACCTGCTCGATGTTCCAGTACGCGCCGATGACGGCGTCGACGCGACCGGCCGCGAGCGCGGGGCTGAGGTTGAAGCCGACGTTCTGCACCGTCACCTTCGACGGGTCGCCGCCGTCCGAGCGCACCACGGCGTCGAGCAGCGGCCTGTCGGACGGCAGGCCGGACGCACCGACGGTGCGCCCCTCCAGGTCGCGGGGCCGGGCGATGCCGCGGTCGGAGCGCACGATCACGCTGTTCAGCGGATGGACGATGATCGCGCCGACGGCCACCACCGGGATGCCCTGTGAGCGGGCCAGCAGCACCTCGGGCTCGTACGAGACGGCGAACTGCGCCCGGCCCGCCGCCAGCCGCTTCAGGGCGGCGGAGGGGTCGCTGGGCACCTCGGGCCGGACGTCGAGGCCCTCGTCGGAGAAGTAGTGCTGGTCGATCGCCCCGTAGATGCCGGCGTGATCGGCGTTCGGGTACCAGTCGAGGATGAGGTCGACCCGCCGGAGGTCGCCGGCGGGCTCGTCGCCGCCGCATCCGGCGACGAGCAGCGCGACGGCGGCGAGGACGGCGGCCACGGGGGCCAGGCGGCGGGGGACTCTCATGCTCATCGGGATCTCCATGCGGGCTGTGCGGGGTGGCGGCGGTGGGGCAGGGCGAGGCGCTCGGCCAGCGCGACGACGGCGAAGAAGGCGACGCCGATGACGGCGAGCAGCGCGATGGCGGCGAAGCTGCGGGCGGTCTCGAACTCCGCGGTCGAGAACTCGGAGAGGTAGCCCAGCCCGCGGTCGGCGCCGACGTACTCGGCGACCACGGCGCCGGTGACCGAGAAGACCGCCGCCATCTTCAGTCCGGAGAAGAGGGACGGCAGGGCCGCGGGCACGGTGATGCGGGCGAACACCCAGGCCCGCCCCGCGCCGAGGGTGCGCGCGGCCCGTCCGAGGGCCGGGTCGACGCCGCGCAGCCCGTCGACGCCGGTCACGACGACCGGGAAGAAGGCGATCACGAAGGCGACCATCACCTGGGCGACGCCGTAGTCCAGCCAGATCGCGACCAGCGGCGCCACGGCCAGGATCGGGATGGCCTGGCTCGCGACCAGCCACGGGTAGAGCGTGCGCTCGACCAGGCCCGACGACACGATCGCGACCGCGAGCAGGGCGCCGACGCCCGCGGCGAGGGCGAAGCCGGCGGCGGCCTCGACGAGCGTGGCCTGGGCGTGGAACCACAGCCGCGAGCGCTCGTCCCACAGCACCGAGCCGACGTCGCCGGGGGAGGGGAGGAGCCACTGGCGCGGGGCGGCGAGCCAGATCGCGAGCTGCCAGGCCAGCAGGCCCGCCGCCGGCAGCAGCAGCAGCGGCAGGCGCCGCAGCGCGGCGGGCGGGCGGCGGGCCGGCCGGGGAGCCCCCTCGACCGCGGCGGCGGGCGCGTGACCGGCGGTGCTCACGCGGCCACGCCCGCTCCGCGCAGGGTGGCCAGCAGCCGGGCGCGCAGCTCGACGCCCTCCGGCCAGCCGGCGTCCCGGCGCCGCTCCGGGCGCGGGGCGCCGACGGCCACCTCGCCGATCACCCGGGCCGGCCGCGGCGAGCACACCAGCACCCGGTCGGCCAGCCTCAGGGCCTCGTCGAGGTCGTGGGTCACGAGCAGCGCGGTGGGCCGCTCCTGCTCCCAGGCGCCCGCCAGCACGCCCTGCAGGTCGGAGCGGGTGAGCGCGTCGAGCGCGCCGAAGGGCTCGTCCAGCAGCCAAGCCCGGGCGCCGCCCAGCAGGGTGCGGGCGAGCGCGGCGCGCTGGCGCATGCCCCCCGACAGGGCGTGGGGGTAGTGGCGCTCGAATCCGGCCAGCCCGTAGCGGGCGAGGGCGCGGCGGGCCAGCGCGCGGGCCTCGCCCCGCGGCACGCCGGCCAGGGCCGGTGCCATCGCCACGTTGGCCTCCAGCGTCCTCCACGGCAGCAGGGCGTCGCTCTGGGGCATCAGCGTGAGCCGCCCCAGCCGTCCGCCGGCGGAGGTGGTGCGCCCGTCGATCCGCACCTCGCCGGCGTCCGGGGGCAGCAGGCCGGCGAGCACCGAGAGCAGGGTGCTCTTGCCGCAGCCCGACGGACCCACCAGGGCGACCATCTCCCCGGGGTCGAGGGTGAGGCTCAGGTCGGCGAGCACCGGCGTCGACCCCAGGTCGAGGGTGAGGCCGCGCGCCTCGATGCGCGGCGCGGGCTCAGACATCGTGCTCCCACCCGGGAGCGGGCAGGGTCACCGCCGCGCCGTCGCCGTCCACCACCCTGGGGGCGCCGTCGCCCTCCTCCAGGGCCCCCACGACGGTGAGGTCGAGGGGGGCGAGCGCCGCGCGCAGGGCGTCGAGGCGGCCCGGCGGGACGGCGGCCAGCAGCTCGTAGTCCTCGCCGCCGGTCGCCGCGAGGGCGCGCGGGTGGGCGCCCAGCGCGGCGGCGACCGCGGCGACGCCCGGCGCCACCGGCAGCGCGTCGAGGTCGATCCGGGCCCGCAGGCCCGACGCCCGGGCCAGCCGTCCGGCGTCGAGCACCAGCCCGTCCGAGACGTCCATCAGCGCCGTCGCCCCGCCGCGCGACAGCAGCATCCCGGCCTCGACGCGCGGCTCGGGTCGCAGGTGGGCCGCGCGCAGGGCGTCGGCCTGCGGCACCCCGGCGGCCGCGTCGGGACGCTCGAGCAGGGCGAGGCCCGCGGCCGACGCCCCGAGGGCGCCGGTGACGCACAGCAGATCGCCGGGGCGGCCGCCGGAGCGGGTGGCCGCCTCGCTCCCCGGCGCGAGCCGGCCGACGGCCGTGACGGCCAGCACCAGGGCCGGGGCGGCCGAGACGTCGCCGCCGGCGACGGTGGCGCCGGCGCGGGCGGCCATGCCGTCGATGCCGTCGTAGAGCGCGTCGATGGAGGCGGAGTCCAGCCCGGGCGGGATGGCGAGGCCCACGATCAGGGCCACCGGCCGCGCACCCATCGCCGCCAGGTCCGAGAGGTTCACGGCCGCGGCCTTGTGGCCCAGGTCCGCCATGCCGGTGGTGGAGCGGCGGAAGTGGACGCCCTCGACCAGCAGGTCGCAGGTCACCACGGCGCGGTCGCCCACCGCCAGCACCGCCGCGTCGTCGCCGATGCCGAGCAGCGTGCCGGGCCGCCGCCCGGAGCGGCGATCGATGCGCTCGATGAGCGCGTTCTCCCGAATCTCCCCCACCGTCCCTTCGCTGGCATTACCCAGATCAGGTTCAAGGGTCGAGGCGGATGCGCCTCCTCTCAGCCGCCCCTCGGCGGCTCCCCTGGTTGCGGGGAGCGTAACACGGCGCACGAGACGCCCCTCGTCATCCGCAGGATGCAGGGCTTTAGAGCACCTAACAGGATGAGGCGCGCGGCCGCGTCATCCTGTTACGCGCTCTTCAGTGAGGCGTGGCCATTTGGTCGCAGACGCCGCGGCCAAATGGCCACGCTCCCGGGCGGCGCCCGATCACATGCCCGCGGCGACGCCCGCCACCCGGGCGCCGAGGGCGGCCGCCCGGGAGCGGGCCATGCCCCCCGCCCGGTAGGTGAGGAGCACCGCGATGCGGGGACCGGAGGCCGTGTAGAGGATGGCGGCGGCGTGGCGCGCGTCGTCGAGCCACCCGTTCTTCTGGGCGATCGGCGTCCCCGGCGGCGCCCCGGCCGCCACCAGGCTCGCGTTGTCGCCGGCCTGCTCGGAGGCGAGCAGCCAGCCCAGGGCGAGCCGCGCCTCGGCGACGGTGAGCCCGGTGGCGGCGCGGGCGGCGGGGTCGCCGGCGGCCGACGCGTGGATCGCGAAGAGCACCCGGGCGAGGTCGCGGGCGGTCGTGACCCGCGACGAGACCCGCGGTGGAGCGGGGCCGGCGGGGGAGGAGGGCAGCAGCGGCTGCAGCTCGGTGCCCACGATGTAGCCGCCGGTGAAGGTGCTCGATGTCGCCCCCATCCGGGCGAGGGCCTCCTGGGCGGCGCGGGCGGAGGCGACCGGCCCGCCGGGCAGGCGGGCGAGCACGCGGTTCGCGGCCAGGTTCGACGACCACACCGTCATCGCCCGCAGGTCCTCGCGCAGCGTCGAGTCGCCCGGCCCCACCACGCCGAGCGCCGCGACCAGCAGGCCCAGCTTCACCGTCGAGGCGGCGGGGAAGGGGGCGTCCGCGTTCCAGCCCGCCGCCGTGCCGCCGCGGAGGTCCTGCACCCAGGCGGCCGCCGCCCCGGGGGCGGCGCGCCCCAGCTCCGCGAGGGCCGCCGCGGCTGCGGGGTCGCGACCGCGCCCCGGGGCCGCCGCCGCCGACCCGGCGGGCAGCAGCCTCACCCCGGCGGCCCGCGCCGTCGCGACCACCCGCCCGTCGCGCAGGTAGCGCAGCTCCAGGTCGTGGGCGCCGGGAGGCGCGTCGATGCGCGTCCGCACGCGCCCGCCGGCCACCTCCAGCGCGGCCGGCGCGCCGCCGTCGATCCGCAGCCGCGCCGCGCTCGCGCCGGCGGGGGCGCGGGCGACGAGCGCGCCGAAGCTCGCCTCACCGGACCCGGGCGACAGGGCGAGAACGGCGGGGGCGGCGGGCCGGGCGGAGCCCGTGCAGCCGCGCCGCAGGCGCCCCAGGCGGGACCGCCCGGCGTCGGCCAGCGCGCGGGCGCGCCGCTCGGCCGCCGGATCGAGGCGGTCGACGCCCTCGGCCTGGCGCACCCGGGCGCGGGCGAGGCGGCGCGCGCCGTCCAGCAGGGGGCGGCAGGCGGCGCCCACCGGCGCGGCGCGGCGCACCGACTCCTCCATCCGCCGGGCGGCGTCGTACAACCGGTCGATCGACGACGGATCGGACGGCCGCGCCCGGGCGGCGGCCGCGTCGAGCGCCGGCAGGCGGGCCGACACCGCGGCGCGCAGGTCCGCGTC
Source organism: Thermoleophilia bacterium (assembly GCA_050181915.1). Taxonomy (GTDB): domain Bacteria; phylum Actinomycetota; class Thermoleophilia; order Miltoncostaeales; family Miltoncostaeaceae; genus JBFXCS01. Next base: position 808,730 of record JBFXCS010000001.1, read on the forward strand.
GCCGGTCGCCCCGGCGCCCGCCGGCAGGGCCGCCGCGGCCAGTGCCGCGGCGGCGAGGGCCGCGCCGATGCCGAAACGTCCGCCCACGCGGGCACTCTGCCACGAAAGCCGACGACCGACGGGTGCTCTACCATCCTGCCGGCAGCACTAACGGACCGCGGGATGACGAAGGGAGTGCGCGGCGGCTCGCCCCATCATCGACGCCGATCCGCGGGACGACACCGGCCGCCACCGGAAGCTGTCGCCGCCGCCCGTCCCCGCACCGCAGCCGCCCTCCTCGCGATCGCTCGTGCGGCGGCTCACCGGCGACCGGGCGCTCCTGGTCGTATGGGGGCTGATGGCCGTGTGGGCGGGGGTCTTCGCCTGGCTGTCGGTGCTGCGCTACCGCACCTTCTCCACGGGCCGGTTCGACCTCGGGAACATGGTCCAGGCCGTGTGGAGCACCTCCGAGGGCCGCCTGTTCCAGACGACCGACGTCAGCGGCAAGGAGTTCAACCGGCTCGGCGCCCACGTCGATCCCATCCTGGCGCTCTTCACGCCGCTCTGGATGATGTGGTCGAGCCCCGAGGTGCTGCTCGTCGCCCAGGCCGTGATCGTCGCGACGGGGGCGCTGCCGGCCTTCTGGCTGGGCCGCAGGTGGCTGCGCGACGACCGGCTCGCCGTCGCCGCGGCGGCGGTCTACCTGCTGTACCCGGGCCTTCAGCACTCGGTGCTGTTCGACTTCCACCCGGTCACCCTGGCGGCGCCCCTGCTGCTGTTCTGCATCTGGGCCGCCGAGGAGGGCCGGTGGTGGACGCTCGGCGTCTGCGCCGCCCTCGCGGCGCTCTCGCAGGAGCAGGTGGGCGTGATGCTCGCCACGCTCGCCGTCTGGATGGCGGTGCGCCACCCCGATCGGCGCCGGGCGGCCGCCGTGCTCGGCATCGGCGGCCTGCTGTGGGTGGCGATCGCGCTGCTGGTGATCATGCCCGCCTTCGCGATCGACCCCGGCGTCAACCCCCACGTCAGCCGCTACTCGTCGCTGGGGGACGGCCCGACCGACATCCTCATCACCTTCCTCACCCGGCCCTGGGACGCCGTCGCGGTGCTGATCACCCCCGGCCGCGGCATCTACCTGCTGGCGCTGTTCCTGCCGCTGCTGCTGCTGCCCTTCGCCGCGCCGCTGCTCGCCGCGTGCGCCCTGCCGCAGCTGCTCATCAACCTCTTCGCCAGCAGCGGACCGGCCCAGTCGCTGCAGTACCACTACACCGCGGTGCTGGTGCCGTTCCTGGTGGCCGCCTCGATCCTGGGCCTCGCGAACCTGCGCGACCGCGGCGTGCCCAAGCGGGTCGCCGAGCGGCTGGCGCCGCTGATCGCCCGACCCGGGCTCACCGCGCTGCTGCTGGTCGGCACGCTGGTGCTGGCGGGCGCCCGCCAGGGCCCCCTGCCCGTCTGGAGCTGGCTGCCCATCGGATGGCAGGGCAGCCCGCTGCACCAGTTCAGCCGCGACGATCAGACGCGGGCGCTCCAGCAGGCGGTCGGCATGATCCCGCCCGACGCGGTGGTGTCGGCGACCAACGCCCCGGCGTCCCACCTCTCGGCGCGGCGCGTCATCTACCTCTTCCCGAAGCGCAACACCAACTCCGACTTCATCGTGGTGGCGGACAACAGGCGCTACCGGGCGATCGCCCAGGACCGGCCCACGCTGCGGCCCGCCAGCTATCGCGGCAGCCTGAACCAGCTCATCGGCAGCCCGTACTGGAAGCTGATCTACGACCGCGAGGGCGTGCTCCTGTTCCAGCGCCGCCGCCCGCCGGCGATCACCCCCACGCCGTCCACGCCCGTCGGCCGAGCGTCGTGAGGTCGCCGGCGCGGATGCCGGCGTCCGAGATCGTGTAGAGCGTGTCGCCCACCACCACGGAGCGCAGCACCGGATCGCGCTCGTCCCCGGTCGACGGGTGGTCGATGCGGGCGATCGGCGCGACGCCGACGTCGCGGCCGACGCGCAGCCCGACGGCGCCCAGGAAGGAGTCGCCCGACTCGCCGTAGCGCTGGCCCGGCACCACCACGAGGCCGGTCTGCGGCCAGAAGAGGAAGGCGTGGTGGTCCTGCTCGGCCGACGACCAGTCGAGGTCGAGGGTGCGCGCCGCGAGGCGCCGCGGGTTCGCCGGATCGGTGACGTCGAACAGCGACACCTGGGTGCCCAGGGTGCGGCCCTCCCCGGTCGCGGCCTGGCCCACGCCGATCAGCAGTCCATCGCCGGCCGGGTGCAGGTAGGACGAGAAGCCCGGGATCTTGAGCTCGCCGCGCACGACGGGCTTCGCCGGGTCGGAGAGATCGACCACGTAGAGCGGGTCGGTGCGGCGGAAGGTGACGACGTAGCCGAGGTCGCCGAGGAAGCGCACGGCGTAGATCCGCTCGCCCCGGCCCAGGCCCCCGGCGCGGCCCAGGCGCACCAGCCGCCCGTCGCGCTCGGTGAGGGTCGTGACGGCGCTCTCGCCGGGCTCGTCGTCGCCCGGGCTCCACCACGCCGGCTCCTCGGTGGTCGCGACCCGCAGCACGCCGTCCCGCTCGCTCATCGAGAACTGGTTGAGCACGTAGCCGGCCACCACGCCGCTCGAGCGGTACTCGGTGCGGTCGGGGACCGAGGTGTCGAAGCGGTGGATGCGCGTGGCGCCGCGCGGCGGGGGAGCCGCGCCGTCGGCCGCGGCCGGGTCGATCCAGCGCGAGGTGGCGACGTAGAGGGAGGTGGGGGAGGCGTAGACCAGCTCGCCGTCGGCCATCACCGCGTCCGAGTCGAGCACCGAGAGCGTCTCGCCGACGCCCACCGTCACGACGGTCAGCATCCCGAATCCGGCGAACTCCGCCGGCCGGGCGACGTCGCGGCAGCCCACGGCCACGCGGCTCGCGGTGGACCGGCCACGGGGGTTGATGATCGCCAGGCGCGGCAGCCAGGCGCCGGCCGCCGATCGGCGGATCGCGCGCCGGTTCGCCTGCCGGGCGGCCCGCCGGTCGGCCGCCGCCGACGACGTGCTGTAGACGAGCGGCACCCGCGACGGGGCGCTCTGGGTGACGAGCCTGACGGTGGTGCCGGTCGCGCGGGCGCTCACCAGGTGGCCGTCCAGGGCCATCCGCGACAGCACCCGCACGTGGGAGGGGTCGGACACGTCCAGCTCGATCGCCACGGTGCGCACCTGCGCCGCCGGCATGGCGACGAAGGCCGCCGAGCGCGCGGCCGGCGTCCGCGGCGCCCACGAGGAGCGCTCGGGATCGGCGTCGCCCAGCGCCACCAGCCGGTCGCCCATCAGCAGCAGGCCGGTCAGGGTGGCCCCGTCCGGAGCGAAGGAGTCGAGCTCGCGCGCGACGCCGGTCGACACGTCGGCCACCCGCAGGCGGCCGCCGGCGATGGCGTACAGGGTGCGCCCGTCCGTCTCGACCAGGTCCGGCTCGTCGACGCCGGCCTCCTGCACGTTGGTGTCCGAGTAGTCGCTGCCCGCCACCGGTGCGGGAGCGGCCGCCCGGGGGGCGGCGGCGGAGGAGTCCTCGACGCCGCCGAGGCGCTCGCGCATCATGATCGGCGAGGCGTACCCGGTGAGGCCCCACGCCCAGGCCCGCGGCAGGGCCTTCGCCTGAACGTAGCCGGTGAAGCGCTCGCACGAGGCGAAGCGCGACAGGGGCGCCGGAGCGGCCTCCGCCGCCGGGACGCCGCCCGCCATCCCGCCGCCCATCGCCGCCGCGGCCATGAGGCCCGCCATCCCGCCACCGAGCGACCTGCGCACCATCGCGTCCCCCTTCCGATCCGGGCCCCGCGGCCCCTCACGGCATGTCCGCCGCCGGGGGCGCGATCGTCACGCCCGTGAGCCGGCGCCCTCCTCGTAGGCCCGCTGGGCCGCCTCGACGGCCTCCGTGCGCTGGCGCCCCGTGATCTCGTGACGGGCGCGGGCGACGGCGTTCGAGGAGTCGATGCCGGCCAGCGAGCCCTGGAAGCGGGGCGCCACATGCCGCGCGAGCAGCTCGTAGCTGCGGAGGGTCTTCTCGCGCGTCGCCCAGTCGTGGCCGGTGACCATCAGGCCGCCGAAGCCCCCCGACCGCTCGACGAGCGCCTCGATGGCACGCACGGCGTCGTCGGGCGTGCCGATCACCCACGCGCCCGCCTCGACCATCTGGTCGACCACCCGGTCGCGCGGCCCCGGCACCGGGCTGGGCCGGCCGGTGATGCCCTCGACGTAGTCGAAGATGTGGGCCCCGGCGCCCTCGCGCACGTCGTCGAGCGCCTCCCGGCGGGTCTCGGCCAGGTGCATCGGCATCGTGAGCCGCCAGTCCCGGCGCGAGACGGCGGTGCCCGCCTCGGCGGCGGCCTCCTCGGCGACCGCCCACTGGGCCCGCAGGTCGATCGGCCCGCGGGGGCCGCGGGCGACGGTGAGCGACAGCACGCCCGCGCCGTGGCGGCCGGCCAGCACCATCCCGGCGGGCGACTCCATGCTGGTGACGGCGATCGGCGGATACGGGTCCTGGTAGGGGCGCAGCTGCAGCACGGCGTCGGTGAGCGAGAACCACTCGCACTCGTGGCTGACGGGCTCGGGGTCGGTGAACAGGCGCACGATGGCGTCGAGGGCCTCGGCCATCCGCGGCCGCAGCAGCTCGGGCGCGATGCCCAGCATCCGCGCGTCCGTCAGGTGCCCGCCGGGGCCGACGCCGAAGTCGATGCGCCCGCGGGTGAGGTGGTCGAGCAGCACGATGCGGTCGGCCACCATGAGCGGGTGGTGGTAGGGCAGGCTCACGACGCCGGTCCCCAGCCGGATGTGGCGCGTGCGCTCGGCGGCCACCGCCAGGAAGATCTCCGGCGATGCGATCGTCTCCCAGCCGGTGCTGTGGTGCTCGCCGACCCACGCCTCGTCGTAGCCGAGGGCGTCGAGGCGCTGGATCAGCTCCAGGTCGCGCTCGAGCGCGAGCGTCGGGTTGTCGCCGGGACGGTGGTACGGCGCCAGGAAGATGCCGAAGCGCATCCGCACGCAGGCAGTCTATGCGCCCGCCCCGCCGGCCTGGCCGTCCGGGGGGCTGGCCCGCCGGGCCCCGAGCCCCCATACTGGCCGCCGTGCGCTCCCGAGCCCTCGTCGCCGTCGCCTCGCTCGCCCTCGCCCTCGCATGGGCCGCCTCGGCGGCGGCGACCCCGCTGCCGAGCGCGCCCGGGTGCCCGATCCTGCCGGCCGGCAACGTCTGGAACACCGACGTGCGCACGCTGCCGGTGCACCCCGACTCGGCCCGCCTGATCGCGTCGATCGGGCGCGACGCGCCGCTGCACCCGGACTTCAGCGACCGGGGCCGCTACGGCATCCCCTTCAACGTGGTGGGGCGCACGACGCCGCGCCGCGCGGTGCGGTTCACCTACCGCGCCGAGTCCGACCGGGTGCGCTACCCGATCCCCGCGCGGCCGCGCATCGAGGCCGGCGGCGACGCCCACATGATCCTGCTCGACCGGAGCGCCTGCCGCCTGTACGAGCTCTTCGCGGTGAACCGGGCCTCGGGCGGACGGTGGGTGGCGGGGTCGGGCGCCGTCTTCGACCTGCGCTCGAACCGGCTGCGCCCCGCGGGCTGGACCAGCGCCGACGCCGCCGGCCTGCCGATCTTCCCGGGCCTCGTGCGCTACGACGAGGTCGCCCGCGGGATCATCGACCACGCCCTGCGCTTCACCGCGCCGCGCACCCGGCGGGCCTACGTCTATCCGGCGCGCCACCAGGCGGGCGCCTCCTCCGACCCGGCGCTGCCGCCCATGGGGCTGCGCGTGCGGCTGAAGAGCAACGTGTCGCTGTCGCGGTTCGGTCCCCAGTCGCGCGTGGTGCTCACCGCGCTCAAGCGCTACGGGATGATCCTCGCCGACAACGGCTCGCCCTGGTACGTCAGCGGCGCGCCGAACGCCGGCTGGGACGACGACGACCTCCATGAGCTGAGGCGCCTCACCGGCGACGACTTCGAGGTGGTCGACACGCGGGGCCTGCGCAACCGCTGATCCAGCCGCGGGGCGTGGCGGAGCCCTCGTCGCGTCTGTAACTTACGGTGTAAGTCACCTACTCCCGGAGGCGCCCGATGCCCCCCGCCAGCTCGCTCTTCGATCTCACCGGCCGCGTCGCGCTGGTCACCGGCGCCTCGTCGGGCCTCGGCGTCACCTTCGCCGAGGCCCTGGCGGAGGCCGGCGCCGACGTCGTGCTCACCGCGCGGCGCCTCGACCGGCTGGAGGCCGTGGCCGAGCGCATCTCGTCCACCACGGGTCGGCGGGCCGTCCCGCTGGCCTGCGACGTCACCGACGCGGAGCAGGTGGAGGCGGCCACCGAGGCCGCCGTCCGGGAGCTGGGGCGCATCGACGTGCTCGTCGCGAACGCCGGGGCGGTGCCGGAGGGCTTCTCCATGCCCGAGCGCCTGCCGGCCGAGCTGTTCGAGCAGTCCGTCCGCGTCAACCTCACCGGCACCTGGCTCACCTGCCAGTCGGTGGGGCGCCGCATGCTCGCCGCCGGGAGCGGCTCGATCATCGTGCTGTCCTCCTACACCGGCCTCGCCGGCGTGCCCTTCTTCCCGCCGGCCTACCAGGCGTCGAAGGCCGCCCTGGTGAACGTGGCCCAGTCGCTCGCCGTGAGCTGGGCCGACCGCGGCGTGCGCGTCAACGCGATCGCGCCCGGCTGGTTCCCCAGCGAGATGACCGACGCGGTGCTCGCCGCGCCCGTCTTCCGCGAGCGCATCGAGCGCCAGGCGCCGCTGGGGCGCACCGGGCACCCCGACGAGCTGGTCGGGGCGCTGCTGCTGCTCGCGTCCGACGCGGGCAGCTACATCACCGGCGCGACGATCCCCGTCGACGGCGGCACGTCGGCGGTGGTGGGCCAGACGCCCTACTCGGCCGAGCTCTTCGGCCTCCACGACGCCGTCATGCCGGCCGGGCTCGGCAGCCGCCTGGAGCCGGACGGCTCAGCGCGCTAAGCGGGCCTCGAGGCCGTCGAGCAGCGTCTCCAGGCCGAACTCGAACAGGACGGTCTGGTCGTCGACCGCCAGGTCGTCGAGCAGGGCCTGGAGGGCGGGCTCGGCCTCGCCGCCCGGCCGGGGGACGGGCGGCGATCCCGCCTCGCCCAGCGCGAAGCCCACCACGTAGCGCGAGACGACCCGCGTGGCGCGCACCGCCGACATCCGGTCGAAGCCGGCGGCCTCGAGCGCCGTGAGGCCGTCGGACGCGATGCGGCCGGCCGCCTGGTAGGCGGACCAGGCGCGCTGGGCGAGCAGCGGCACCGCCTGCGGGTGGGCCAGGCTCATGGCCCGGAAGCGCCGGGCGAAGTCCTCGAAGCCCTCGCGCCAGCTCAGCTCGCGCTCCGGCCGGGGCAGCAGGGTCTGCTCCATCAGGCGAGCGATCACGCCGTCGAGCAGGGCGTCCTTGCCGTCCACGTGCCAGTAGAGCGACATCGCCTCGACGCCCAAGCGCTTCGCCACCCGCCGCATCGTGCACGCCGCGATGCCCCCCTCGTCGATCGCGGCGAGCGCCGTGTCGAGGATCAGGTCGCGGGTGAGGCGAGGGCGGTCACGTCGGCTTTCCACCCTCTGACCCTACCGGGCGGCCGGGTCGGCACCGGGCGCCCGCGCACGCGCGGTCGCCTAGACGAGCTGGCGGGCGGTGGGGGGGCGGCGCGGAGCGCGACGGCGGGTGACCGCCCTCATCGCGCGACGGGTCCGGGACCAGCGGCGCTCGGCGACCTGGAGCTGCACGCCGCGCAGGGGCCCGGATGAGATGGTGATCGCTGGCATGGTGCGGATGATTCGCCACCGCGCCGGTCGATCCTGCCGGGAGGGGGAGAGGCCGGGTCGATCCGGACGCCCGTCACGAGCCGCCCTCGCGGCGGGGGCGATCAGCGCGCGCGGCGGGGCGCGGCGACGATGCGCAGATCGAGCGTCGCCCGCTCCTTGATGCCGGATCCCCAGAAGGTGACCAGGATGCGGTAGCGGCCGCTGCGCGCGTCGCGCGGCAGGACGGCGGCGAGGGTGCCCTCGGTGGGGAACACGAGCTTCGAGATGGCCCGGCCCCTGAGCGGGCGGCCGCGCTTGATCGGCAGCAGCTGGACGACGGCCTTGCCGGCGCGGTTCGCGGCGACCTGGAAGCGACCGCCGGCCCGCAGCTTCGCCGGCGCCGTGATCACCGGCGGTCCCACGCGCGGCGGCTCGATGTCGCCGCCGGGCGGCGAGGCCTGGGGGGCCTCCTGATAGCCGATGTACTGGCGCACCCACTCCCGCGCCTCGGCGGGGGACATGCGCGTGCCGCCCACGAGGCCGACGCCGTTGCCGAGCAGCGTGCGCCCCGCCGGCGTCGCGCGCACCCGGTTCCACAGCTCCTCCTGCGAGAGGCCCATCCCCGGCCCGATCAGCAGGCGCAGCCTGCCCGCCTCGGCCTCCGGCCAGCGGGCGAGCCAGCGGGTGACGTGCCCGGCCATGTCCTCGGCCGGCAGCGGCACCCAGCCGCCGCGGTACATCTGGAGGTAGGTGGCGCCGGAGCGGACGGCGACGTCGAAGAGGCGCAGTTGCTTGGTGGCGAGCCGCAGGCGCGGGTCGGAGCGGCCGACCTGCTCGACCAGGGCGGGGGAGGCGTACACGGACACGCGCTGCGCGTCCGGGCCGAGCATGATCCAGGCGCGGTCGAGCTGGGCGGCCTGGGCCGCCGACCACTGGTTGGGGTTGAGCTCGTCGATGGCCACCTGGCCGCCGTTCTCGGGCTTCCTCAGCTCCGCCTGGACGATCCGGACGATCTGGGCGGCGGTCTTGGTGGTGAGCTTCGTCTTGCTCACCGACACCTTGCCGATGCGCCGGTCGGCCGGCCAGCGCGGGTTGCTCGTGGTGTCGGCCGGCATCTGGCGCAGGGCGCCGGTGAGGCCCGCATCGTAGGCGGCGTCGGCCGCGTCGGCGGGCAGGTAGACGATCTCCACCCCGGCCCGCGCCTGGGACGCGAACGCCCCGGCGCCGAGGCCGGCCGCCGCGGCGAGGACCGCGCACCAGAGACGCCCGCGGAGGATTCGTGCCGTGACCACGAGGGCCTCATCGGCCGCGCGCCCCGTTCACATGAGGTCCGGCGGGAACACGACCGGCTGGCGGAGCCGAATAGTGGCTTCACAGGGGAACACACGTTCGCTACGGTCGCCGGACGATGGAACCGGCGATCGCACGCATCAGGGAGCTCGTCGCCGCGCGGCCCCCGGGGGAGGGCGACGCGCTCGTCGACTGGCTGGCGGGACGCCTCGGCCGCGGGGCCGACGAGGGCCGCCGGGGCGACGAAGCGGAGCGCCTCGACCTGGCCTGCCGCGAGTGGCTCACGGACCGCCAGCGCCACGAGCTCGGCGCGTGGCTTGAGGGGCGCGTCGCCACCGGGCGCAGCATCGTCCCGTGATCGCGAGGTCAGCCGGGGCGCGACCGCCGCGAACGACCGGCAGGCCGCCGGCGGCGGCATCGGCCTGACGCGCAAGAATCCGGCCCTGCCGCGGGCTCAGGAACGACATACCCTGCATTGCCGACAAGGCTGAGGTGAACGCATGACCGTCCGTGCGCAGCGCCGCGGATGGGCGGGCGCGGTGGGGGTGCTCGCGCTCGCGGGCGCTCTCGCGCTACCCGCCGCAGGCGCGCCGGCGCCGACCGGCCCGCCGCAGGTCGCCCATCACTCCTGCGCCACCCATCTGAAGGGGACGCCGACCTGCATCGTCGAGCTGAGCGCGCGCCTGCAGCGCGCCCTCGGCAACGGCCACCCCGCCGCACGGGCCTGGGTGAGGACCACCGCCGCCCGCGCCGGGGTCGCGGCGACCACGGCTCCCTCGGCGCAGCGCCGCCGTCCGGTGCTGGTCGCCGAGCTTCAGGGGCCCTTCCCGGCCGACGGGTCTCCGCTCTCGGAGACGGTGGGCAACCTCCGGGCGGTCCGCTTCGTCGTCGATCCGTCAAGCAAGCGGGTCGTGGCGGCGGCGCTGCTCACGGCCGACCGGCCCCCGCCGCCGCCCCTGGGCCGCCTCGGAGGACACCCCCGCATCTTCTGATGGGCCAGCATCTCCGTTTCATGCCACGACAAAGGGGGAAAGGCCGAAGTCCCGGTCCGACGATACAAAGCGACATAACTTCAGTTCTGGTGCGTAGGGGAGTGGGTTTAGGATGGCGGGTGTGCGCCACGCCGCCGCAGCGTCCGCCGCCTTCGCCGTCGCCGCCGCCCTGTGCGCGGCCGGGATCGCCCAGGCCCGGCCATCGGCGACCGGGCCGTGGGTGGTGCGCGACCTCGGCAAGGGCCGCGCGATCGTCGCCGGCTACGACACCGCCTCGGGAGCGCGGACGCTGCGCGACCTGCGGCGCGCCTGGGGACCGCCGCAATCGATCGGGCCCGCCTCCCAGAGCGGTGCCGCGTGCCGGGCGGTCTGGGCGCGGCCGCGGGCGCGGGTCGTCCTCGCCAACCTGGGCCTGCTGCCGCGCGGCGCGACCGCCTGCGCGCCGCGCTGGGGACGCATCCAGGAGATCTCGACCATCGGACCGCGGTGGCGGACGGACCGGGGGCTTCGCGTCGGCGCCGCGAGCGCCGACACGCGCGCGCTCCATCCGGCGGCGCGGCTGCGGCCCTGGCCCGACGGGCACCCGCGCTGGCTGCTGCGGCCGTACCGGACCGGCTGCATCGGCGACTGCGGCGGCGCGACGACCGTCCTGACCTCGGCGGTCCGCGCCGAGGTGCGCCGCGAGGCGATCTACCGCTTCCACGCCTACGTCGGGGCGGCCGGCGAATAGGTCACCCCAAGTGTGGATCCCCGAGTGGCGTGAGACCCGGCGCGAGGTCGGCGAGCTCGCGCACGACCTCGCCGACGACCTGGACGAAGTCCTGCACGATCCGGCGCTCGTCGGTGGCGCGCACCGCGACGGTCATCGTGCAGGGCGAGAGGTCGCCGACGCCGACCAGGGCCCAACCCGGGAGGGGCAGCATCCTCGCGAAGGAGCGGCTGGCGAGGGTGACGAGGCCGAGATGCAGGATCCCGTTGACGACCTCGGTGGTGTTCCGGGCGTAGCCGCCCAGGCGGGGGAGCTCGCCGCCGCGCTCGTCCATCGCGAGCCAGTAGTCGCCGACGGAGCTCCTCGGCGTGGCCATCACGAAGGGCTCGGCCAGCGCGTCGGCGAGCGGGACGGTGTCGGCGGCCGCCATGGGGTGGCGGGCGGGAACGAGCACCCCGCGAGGCTCGGTGGCCATCTCGTGGACGACCAGGCGCTCATCGGCGAAGGGCTCGTAGGTGATCGCCACGTCGAGGGAGCTCTCGAGGAAGGCGCGCGGGTTCGGGGGCAGGCCGCGCAGGGCGACGTCGACCTCGGGGTGGCGATGCCCGAAGATCGCGAGGATGGGGCCCGTGAGCTCCGCGAAGCCGAAGCCCAGCATTCCGATCGTTAGGGCGGTCCGCCCGCCTCCGGCACCGGCGGCGGGGGTCGCGGGGACGGCCCTCACGACGCGCTCCAGGCGCGCCACGATGTCGCGCGCGGAAGGGAGCAGCCGCGCGCCCGCCTCGGTGAGGGCGACCTGCCGCGAGGTGCGCTCGAAGACGACGTAGCCGAGACGGGCCTCGAGCCGGCGGATCGCCTGGGACACGGTCGGCTGCGACACGCCGAGCCGCCTGGCGGCCGCGCCGAACTGCAGCTCCTCGGCGACGGTGATGAACGCGCGCAACTCGACGACCGTCGGCGCCCGCCCCTTTGAGGCGGCCTCTCCGTGAGCTCCCCCGCTGAGCGCTGTCATCCGCAATCAATCCCCCCGTCCAGCCGGCGAGGCTCCTGATCACGGCGGCGAGCGTATCAATGCCGCGTGACCCGGAGCCTCCCGGCCGGAGGGCGGTCCTCAGTCGAACCGGTCGGACCCCCATGGGTGCAGCGCGGCGAGTGGGAAGGGCGGCTGCTCGACGAGCTGGAAGCCGACGCCCTCGGGATCGGTGAAGTTGACGACCCTGCGCACGCCGAACCCCGGCCCGAAGTCCCACTCCTCGGGCGGGCCGTTCACCAGGCGACCCCAGCGCGGCTCCAGCCGCCGGAGCACGCGGTACGCCTCCTCGATGTCGTCGACCTCGAAGGCGCAGCGGACGATGCCGAGGTGGTTCGGCTCCCGGTACGGGGTCGGGAACCGATCCGACTCCGTCCATTCGAGCCAGTCGAACACGAAGCGCCTGTCGCCGCGCACCATGAAGGTCGCGCCCGTGATCTGGCTCATGCCGCCGAGGGGGCTGTAGACGTTGGGCGCCGGGTCGGGAATACCCGTGCCCGAGACGAAATCGAGGCCGAGCCCGTCCTCGTAGAACGGCAGGTAGCGGTCGGGATCGGTCGTGTTGTGGGCGACGGTGCCGATCCGGCTGGGTGCCGTGAAGCTGGGCCTCTGGGCGAACTCGAGCGTCGTCCCGTCGGGGTCGTGGCACGCGAACACCCGATAGGGGACCGCCGGCGTCGCCGGATTGAACGTGACCGGAACGTCCGTGGTGGGGAAGAACGGCTCGCTCCCCGCCGCGATCACGCGTGCGCGCGCCTCCTCGCTCGCGCCCGGGTCCCCGGGGACGAGCGGGACGATCCGGTACCAGCCCACGTTCGCCTGGGAGAGATACGGCGTCCCCACCGGCCTTGGCCGCTCCCACTCGACCAGGTGGATCATCGGATAGGAGCCCTGCATGCCCTCGTCCCTCATCATGTAGCCCCTGAACCGGCCGCGCGTGATCCCGAATCCCGGGAAGGACTGCTCGGCGGCCGTCTCGGTCACGACCCTGAGCCCCGTCGTCGCCTCGTAGAACCGGCGAGAGCGCTCGAGGTCCGACACGTTGACGTCGAAGTGGGAGATGAAGTTGATGCGATCCCGCAGGCCGCGTCTGCGCGTGTGGGAACGCGTCTTCGGCGGGCGCTTCGACCTCGTCCCGAACGCCGTCGCCGGACCGGCCAGTAGGGATCCCATCCCCGTGGCGGCCGCTCCGGTCACGGCGGCGCGCCGCAGGAAGTCGCCACGCCTGAGGCTTTGCTCGTCCGTCGTCTCGGGGGGCGCCTCGTCGAGTGTCACGATCGCTCCTCTCCATGCGTCTGAGTCGGTGCGCGAGCGTCCGTCGCGAGCCGACCGGCCGGGAACCCGTCCGCGGTCGGATTACGTCAGCCGTCCCGGGCGCCGGCAATGGTCGCGCCGGGACCGAGTGCACCGACGCTATGGATCGCCCCGCGGCATGGCGCGGATCCGGGAGCCGCTCTCCCCTTCACCGAACGGCGCATGACGTTCGGTGGTCTATCGTGCGGCGTCTAAGGTCCGCCGAAGCAGAGGTCATCGGCCGTGCTGCCCACCTTCGTCATCGGCCTGCGCGAGGGGCTCGAAGCCGCCCTGATCGTCGGCATCATCGCCGCCTTCCTGCGCCAGCGCGGGCGCCTCGACGCGCTGCGCCTCGTGTGGCTGGGCGTCGGCGCCGCGGTGCTGATCTGCCTGGCGATCGGCATCGCGCTGAAGGTGCTGTCGGCCGAGCTGCCGCAGCGCCAGCAGGAGGGCCTCGAGACCGTCGTCGCGGTGATCGCCGTCGGCATGGTGACGTACATGGTCGTCTGGATGCGCCGGCACGCGCGCGACCTGAAGGGCGAGCTGGAGGGGGCCGCCGAGTCGGCGCTGGTCTCCGGCAGCGCCGGCGCGCTCGTCGCGATGGCCTTCCTCGCCGTGCTGCGCGAGGGCTTCGAGACGGCCGTCTTCCTGCTGGCCGCCTTCAACGAGAGCGACTCGCCCGCCGCCTCCGGCGCCGGGGTCCTGCTGGGCATCCTGCTCGCCGCGGCGCTCGGCTACGGCATCTACCGCGGCGGCGTGCGGATCAACCTGGCGCGCTTCTTCACCGCCACCGGAGCCGTGCTGGTGCTCGTCGCCGCCGGCCTGCTGGTGTCGGCGGTCCACACCGCCCACGCCGCGGGATGGATCGAGTTCGGCCAGGAATCGACCGTCGATCTCACCTGGCTGGTGCAGCCCGGCAGCGTGCTGTCGTCGCTGCTCACGGGGATGCTCGGCCTCCAGCCCAAGCCGGTGCTGATCGAGGTCGTCGTCTGGCTCGCGTACGTCATCGTGGTCGGCCTGTTCGTCCTCTGGCCCTCCGGCCGCCGCGTTCCGACCCGGGCCGTCGCGATCGGCGCCGGCGCGACCGCCGCGGCCTGCGCCGTGGCGGCGGCGCTGCTGGCCCTCCTCGCCCCGGGGACCCCGCACGCCCCGGCGGAGCAGCGCATCGACGCGGCCCCCGTCGCGACCGGCCCGCTCGCGACGGCGACGTCCGGGAGCGGCGAGACGACGTACCTCGACGTCCGCCGCGCCGGGGCCGACCGGCGCATCACGCTCGCCACGACCGGCTCATCCTGGACGGCGACGCCCGCCGGCGCCGAGGAGCGCTCCGGGCGGGCGACCGACCTCTACGTCGCCGGCGACGCCGCCGCGACGCCCGGCTCCCTGCCCCGGTCCGTCACCCTCGCGGACGTCGCCGACGCGAACGGCGGCCGCCTGCCGCTGGGCATCACCAGCCGCACCGAGCGCGAGCCGCTGGCCGCGAGCTACGAGACCACCGAGACGGTGCGGGCGTGGATCGATCGCGACACCGGCCGGCTGATCGACGCCGAGGTGCGCGCCGACACGATCGCCACGGTCGCCTTCAGCCGCGGCCCCCTCCCCCTCTCCGAGCCGGTGGTGAGCACGGCCGTCGCCGCCACGCCCGCCGCGCGGGACGCCGCCGTCGCGACCGCCCGGGACGACGCCGCGGCGGCCGACGACCGGTCGGCCATGCGGCGGGCCGCCCTCATCCTCGGCGTGGTCGCCGTCCTCGCCCTGATCGCCGCCGCCGCGGCGGCCGTCGCCGACCGCCGGCGCGGCGAACCTGAACCGGAGGTGACGACCGCGGGCCAGGGCTGAGCCTCACTGAGCACCGGCCCGCAGCGGACGTTAGGATCGCCGAAATACACGAGTATGGTCCCCCACCCCCGTGCTCGAAACCCCGAGTTGCCCAAGGAGTGACCGTGCCCGTGAAGTCCCTTTCGCGTCCTCGGCGGATCGGTGCCATCGTCGCCGCAGGCGCCCTCGCCGTGACCCTCGCCGGCTGCGGCGGCGGCTCGTCTGACGATTCGACCACCGGCGGCGGTGGAGCGGCGCCCGCCGATCTGACCGACGTCGCCATCACGGTCGCCCAGTCAGGCTGTACCGCCGCCTACGACTCGTACGACGCCGGCCCGCTCACCTTCAACGTCAAGAACGTGGACGCCGCCGGCGTGAGCGAGGTCGAGCTGCTCAGCGACAGCCGCATCCTGGGCGAGCGCGAGAACCTGCCGCCCGGCTTCTCGGGCACCTTCTCGCTCAACCTGGAGCCCGGCGACTACCAGATCTACTGCCCGGGGGCGGACTCCGACACCTCGGCGCTCACCATCACCGGCACGGCCACCGAGGCCCCCGCCACCGGCACCCACGCCCTGCTGGTCGACGGCGCGAACCAGTACAAGGACTACGTGATCTCCCAGACCGACCAGATGGTCGGCGCGGTGACCACCCTGAAGGACGCGATCGACTCGGGCGACCTGGCCGCGGCCCAGGAGGCCTACGTCCAGGCCCGTCCCTTCTACGAGCGCATCGAGCCGGTGGCCGAGTCGTTCCCCGACCTCGACTTCGCGATCGACGCCCGCCCGGAGATGGTGGAGAAGGGCCAGAAGTGGACCGGCTTCCACCCGATCGAGAAGGGGCTCTTCCAGGCGAAGAGCACCGACGGGCTCGCCGCGATGGCCGCCAAGCTGGTCACCGACGTGACCAAGCTGAAGCAGGTGACCAACTCCCTCAGCGGCTTCCAGCCGGCCGAGCTGGCGAACGGCGCCGTGGGCCTGCTGGAGGAGGCCGGCAACAACAAGATCACCGGTGAGGAGGAGCGCTACTCGCTGATCGACCTGCAGACCTTCGTCGCGAACGTCGAGGGCTCCGAGCAGGCCTTCCAGTACCTGCGCGCCGGCCTGGTCAAGATCGACCCGACGCTCACCACCACGATCCAGAGCCGCTTCGACGCCTTGAACACGCTGCTCGACTCGTACAAGGATGCGAGCAACCCCTCCGGGTACAAGTACTACGACCAGCTGACCAAGGCGGACACGACGAAGATCTCGCAGGCGCTGCTGGCGGTGCACGAGCCGCTGTCGCGGGTGGCCGGCAAGGTCGTGGGCGCCTGATCCGATGAGCGACACGACGCCCCGCGCCGGCGGCGTCAGCCGCCGGGCCTTCCTGGGCCGGGCCGCCGTGGCCGGCGTGGGCGTCGTGGCGGGAGGTGGCGCGGGCTACGGCATCGGCCGCGCCACCGCCTCCGACGACGGGACGCCGGCGGAGGCCGGCGTCGTCCCCTTCTACGGCGAGCGCCAGGCGGGGATCGCCACGCCGGCCCAGGATCGGCTGGCCTTCGCGGCCTTCGACGTGACCACCACCGACGTCCGGGCCCTCGCCGGCCTGCTCGGCTCGTGGGCGGCGGCGGCCTCGCGCATGACCCGCGGCGAGGCGATCGGGCCCACCGAGACGCAGCCCCAGAGCCCGCCGATCGACACCGGCGAGACCCTCGGCCTGAACCCGGCCAACCTGACGATCACGGTGGGCTTCGGCCCCTCCCTCTTCGACGACCGCTTCGGGCTGGCGAAGCGGCGGCCGGCGGCGCTGCGGGAGCTGCCGACCTTCGCGGTCGACGTCCTCGACCCCACCCGCTGCGGCGGCGACCTCGGGGTGCAGGCGTGCTCCGACGACCCCCAGGTCGCCTTCCACGTGATCCGCAACTTCGCCCGCATCGGCCGCGGCACGGTGGCGCTGCGCTGGTCCCAGCTGGGGTTCGGGCGCACCTCCTCCACCAGCACCGGCCAGGCGACGCCGCGCAACCTCTTCGGCTTCAAGGACGGCACCAACAACATCAAGGCCGAGGACGTCGACGACATGGAGCAGTTCGTCTGGGTCGGCGACGACTCGGACCAGCCCTGGATGGTCGGCGGCACCTACCTCGTCGCCCGCCGCATCCGCATGTCGATCGAGACCTGGGACGCCGACTTCATCGCCGACCAGGAGCGGATCTTCGGCCGCAACAAGGAGACCGGCGCGCCCCTCACCGGCACGGACGAGTTCGACCCGCCGGACCTGGCGGCGAAGGACGCCTCGGGCGCCATGGTGATCGACCCGGGCTCCCACATCCGCCTCAGCAGCCCGAGCGCCAACGACGGCGCCAAGATCCTGCGCCGCGGCTACTCGTTCACCGACGGCACCGACCCCACCACCGGCCGCCTCGACGCCGGCCTCTTCTTCATCTGCTTCAACCGCGACCCGCAGACGCAGTTCGTGGCCATCCAGAACCGGCTGGGCTCGGTGGACCTGATGAACGAGTACATCAAGCACACCGGCAGCGCGGTCTTCGCCGTGCCGCCGGGGGTGCGCGAGGTGGGCGACTGGTTCGGCCGGGAGCTCTTCGCGTAGCTCCGGCTACCGCCAGGGCTCGCGCCACTCGACCTCGCGGCGCGACGCGTCGGGGGTCGAGAACTCCAGCAGGCGCCCGGCCTCGGCCCCGACCTCGCCGGCGACCGGATCGAGTGCCTCGATCGGGAACACGATCAGGCGGGCGGCGGCCCGGTCGGCCTCGATGCGCCAGGTCGCGGCGACCCGGCCGTCGACCAGCACGGTGCCGTAGTCGTAGCCGTCCGGATTGCGCGCCGCGAGCGCGCGCCGCAGCTCGTCGGAGACCAGCCGCGTGCGGTCGGCGTGTCCCAGCAGGACGTTGTCGTAGGTGGGCAGGAAGCGCACCGGGGCGGGCGTGTCGGGATCGGGCCGCGGCGCGTCGGGCAGGTCGAACAGCTCGCGGCCCGCCTCGTCGCGGAAGGTCGCCAGACCGGGGCGCAGCTCCTCGATCACCGGCTTCAGCCGCGTGACCCCGGCCCACGCCTGGAGGTCCATCACCGAGGCGGGCCCGAAGGCGGCCAGGTAGCGCAGGGCGATCTCCCCCGCGGGCGCCGCGTCGGGCACGGGACGGCCGAGCCACGACTCGACCGTCGTCCACATGGGGCGGCCGGCTCGCCCCCACACCCCGCGCGGCGTGACCTGCACCGTCGGCACGAGCGCGTGGACGGCGTGGGCCAGCGACGCCGCGTCGTTGTCGGGCCACCGCCGCGCCAGCTCGTCGCGGAGCTCGCCCGCCGTGCGCGGCGCCCCGTCCAGGAACGCGCGCGCCCGGGCGGCGAGCCGGGCGCGGTCGACGCCCCGGATGCCCGCCGCCCACGGCTTGCGCACCAGGACGGCGTCGTACAGCCGCTGCACGAACGGCCGCAGGGCCAGGCAATCCTCCGCCGTGACCAGGTGGATCGTGCCGCGCATGAGCCCGGCGCGCAGCACCCGGCGGTCGGTCATCAGCCGGCCGAGCTCGTGCGGGTCGAAGCCGTCGATGCGGCTCCACAGCGCCTGGTACGGATCGGTGGGCACCTGGGACTGCATGCCGACGAGGTGGGCGATCATCTCTCGCGGCGGCATGCTCACGCGCCCGAGCAGGAACTGACGGGCCAGGAGCGCCCTGTTCAGCGCCCGACCGCTCAGCACCCGGCCCTCTCCGACCCGCGCCGCCATGACGGCGATCATCGCGCACCGGCCGGATGACGTCCGGGCGCGGGCGTAGCGTCGGCGGCGATCCGCAATCCGACGCCCCGCACCGGAGGCAGCAATGGATCGCACCGACCGCACCCTGCCGAGGCCCCCCGCGCCGCCCGCCCCGGCCCCTCCCCTGCGGGAGGCGGCCGTCCGGCCCGCCGCGCCGCCGCGCGCGCCGGAGACGCTGCGGCGCTTCGAGGACGCCCGCGCCGCCTGGCCCGACGAGCGCTACCGGGGCTGGTCCGGGCTCTAGGCCTCGGTCATCGAGGGAGCGGCGCCTCCCGGGCGGCGCGGGTGACGTCGCGGATGGCCATCAGCAGGTCGCGGGCGGATCGGGCCGGCGGCGGCGGCCAGACCCCCAGGTCCTCGGCCAGGCGGGTGAGCCACTCGTTGAGGGCCGGCGGCGGAACCTCCGCCGGGTCGATGACCGCCAGCTCGTAGGCCCGGGTGCCGAGGGCCCGCAGCTCGGCCATCATCACCACCCGCGAGCGCGGCCGGCGCGGCTTCTGCGGCGCGGCGCGGCCGCCCACCCGGCGGGTCCGCTCGCGCGGCGCGACCGGCCGCACCGGCCCGACCCGCATCGCCACCAGATGACCGCCGCGGGGCCCGGGCCCCGCGCGGACCACCTGCGCGTCGGCCTCGTGGGGCCCCGCCGACGGCAGCGTCAGGGTGATCACGGCATCGGAGCGACCCACGGCCAGGGGCGCCTCGAGCTCGACGAGCACGCCGTGCTCGCCGGCGTCGATCACCCGCCCGGAGGCGCGGCGCAGCCCCTGGGTGACGGTGACCGGCACGCCGACCGCGATCCGCGGCTCGCTGCGGCGCTCGACGGTGCCGGCCGATCGTGGGAGGTCGTCGACGTTGGCCATCGTTCTCTCGCGTTTTCGCAGGGCGCACAGCGTGTCATACGCCGTCGCGGAGCGCGTCGCGACGGCGCTGTCGCCGATTGTCGCGGCCCGACCCGCATGGCACGATCCGCGCGATGAGGACCGGGCAGCAGATCGCCGTCGTCCTCGCGGCGGGAGTGGTCGCCGGCCTGGCCGGGTTCGGCGGAGCGGCCCTCATCGACAACGGCAACGGCGGAGCCGCCGCCTCGCCGGCCGTCAGCACGGCTCCGCCGGACGAGGCCCTGCTCGACCCGGCCGAGCCCGTCACGACCCCCCCTCCCCGGCCGGCCCCGGTCGCGACCACGCCGCTGCCGCAGCCCGCCCCGCCGCTGCCCGACCCGGAGCCCGAGCCGGAACCCGAGCCCGAGCCGACCACCGAGGCCGAACCCGCGCCGCCCCCGCCCGCCACGACCGAGCCCGAGACCGAGACGAAACCCCCGCCGGCCCCGACCACGACCACGACCCCCCGGGCGCCGTCGGCCCCCTCCACGCCCCCGGCGCGCGCCACCGCGCCGGTCCAGCCGGCCCCGCAGGGCATCCGCATCCCGCCCGGTCAGACCGCCTCGGGCTTCGAGCCCGCCCGGCGCGAGCTGGCGACGGCGCTGTCACGGGCGGCAGCGGGCTCCGACACGGCGTCGGACATCCGGCGCCTGCTGTCGATGTGGAAGGCCTACCTCGGACCCGACGCGGTGAACGTCCCCGAGGGGCGGCGCCAGACCGTCGCCCGCGCGCTGCGCGACAACGCGTGGTGGTACGCGCGCCGCGCCGCGCCCGTCCGGCGGGTGCTGCTGGTCGACGAGCAGGGCGTCATCCTGACCTACCGCCGCGGCCACGGGTTCGCGGTCAACCCTGTGGCCACCACCGGACGCTGGCAGGGGCTCAACGAGGGCGTCCCCGTCGAGCAGCTCGCCGAGACGATGCTGCAGATGGGCGTGCGGCGCTCGGCGGGCGGCCGCGACTTCCTGAGCTGGGAGTACTACGACGAGCTGGACGATCCCTCGGCGCTCGTGCCCGGAGTGTCCGGCATGGCCCAGGCGCGCCTGGCGCTGGTGATGGCCCACGCCTACGACCGCACCCATGATCCGCGCTTCGCGGAGGCCGTCCGCCTGACGCTGGCCTCGTTCTCGGTGGACGTGAACGACGGCGGCGTGCGCAGCATGGTGCGGATCACGCCCGACCAGCCCCTCGCCCCCTGGTACGTCGAGCGCGCCTACCCGGGCGCCAGCCCCTGGAAGGGCGGCGCGCTGAACGGCTTCATGGTCACGATCCTCAACCTGCGCGGCACGGCCTCCCTGCTCGAGGCGGGCGCCCAGGGCGATCCGGACGTGCTCGCCACCGTCGAGCTGGCGCGCTCGCTCGCCGACCAGGGCGCCGCCACGCTCGACCGGCATCTGCCCGACCACGACTCGGGCTCGTGGAGCTACTACGCCATGCTCACGCCGGGACGGCCGTGGCGGAGCTACTTCGCCGACCTCAACTACCACTGCTACCACATCCGCCTGCTCAAGCAGCTGGCGACGCCGTACCCCGACCTCGACTTCGCCCGCTACGCCGTCAGGTGGCAGGGCTACGTCGACCGGGCGGGCGTCAGCTGCCCGGTGCGGTGAACATGCCGGTGTCGGTGCGCGACGCCCCGATCTCGGCCAGGCAGCGGCGCATGGTGGCGTAGCGGCGCTCGCCGAGACGCTCGGCGTACGCCCGCTCCAGGTCGGCGACCACGCGCAGGGCCACCTCGCGGGCGACGCGCCCGCGGGCGGTCCACACGATCGTGCGCGCCCGGCGATCGGCCTCCGCCGGACGGCGCAGCAGGTAGCCGCGCGCCACCAGGTCGTCGAGCACCTGGCTCACGGCCTGGGCGGTCAGGCCGGAGCGCTCGGTGATCTCGGCCTGCGGGGTCCCCTCCTCCCCCACCCACACCAGCACCGCGAGGTGGGACACGCGCAGATCCGGGTAGCCGGCGGCGTGGAGCCGGTCGAGCACCTGCTCCTCCACGCTGCGGCGGGCCGCCCGCAGGAGGGCGCCCAGGTGGTCGTCGGGGATCGTCACGGCGCCGCCCTCACCCGATACTCAAGTCGCTGGAAGATTGTGCGATACAAGCGTATTCTCGGGCCATGTACCAGTTCAGCCGCGCACTCTTCCGGGATCTGCGACCGCTGACCGCCGACGGCGCCGACGAGCGGGAGCTGCTGAGCGCCTGCGAGGAGGCCGTCGCCTCCCTCGCCGAGCCGCCGCGCGACAGCCCCTCGCTGCGGCTCTTCCGCCGCGTGCTGCACATGCTGCGCCCCGAGGCGCGGATCGAGGCCCACGCTCTCATGCGTGCCCACCTCGACGCCGCCCGGAGCCAGGTGGGGCGCGACGACGAGGTCGAGCCGCCCTCGCTTCGGCGCTGCGCGCGCCGCGGCGCCGACGGACGCCGATGCGGACGGCGGGCCCTCCCCGGTTCCCACTACTGCGAACGCCACGCCCTTCCCGCCCTCGTCTCGCCGGAGGCCGCCTAAGAGCCTGTTTAGCAATGAGGCTCGCGGCCGTTCGGCTCGCTGCAAACCGTCGCATTCCCGCGTCCTCGGTCGGGGCGATACCGCTATGGGTATCGCACCCTCCCTGCGTCCTCGGACTGCTCGGTTTTCGCGGCCGAACGACCACGCGCCATTCCGAAACAGGCTCTAAAGGTCTTTCATGATGACGGTCCGCGGCCGCCGGCTCAGGTCGCCCCGGACCGCAGCACGGCCCGCAGCGACGTCGGCCGCCACTCGCTGCCGCCCCGCGGCGTCGGGATGCTCTCCTCGTTGAGTGTGTCGCAGATCGCCTGCAGCGTCATGCCCTGAGCGCGCAGCGAGCGGATGCGCGCCGCCACCGCCGGGGGCGTCGACGACGGACGACCGGGGCGCCCCGAGAGGGTGCGGCCGGCCGACTCGAGGGGCCGCGGCTGCCAGGTGGCCGCCTCGGCGAGCACCTCGCCCACCGCGCGACCTCCGTCCGAGGCGAGATCGACCTCCGGATCGAGGCACACGATGGTGAGCTCGTCCTCCATCGCCTCGCGCACCAGCTCGGCGAGATCCATCAGCGAGTACGTGAGCCGGTCGAGGCGCGCGACCGCCACGCCCTCGGCCCGCCCGCGGCGGCAGGCGGCCATCGCGGCCCGCAGGCCGGGGCGTCGCATGGTGCGGCCCGAGCGGACGTCCTCGAAGACGTCGACGAGCTCCCAGCCCTTCTCCTCGGCCGCGCGGGCCAGGGCCCGCCGCTGGGAGTCCAGGTCGGGACGCCCCTCCGATCGTTCCCGGGGGGCGACCCTCACGTAGCCGATCAGAGGGCGCCTCACGGCGACGACTGTACACTAAAGGCCGATTGGTGTAAAAACACGAACAGACTTCGTGTACGTCGCCGCCTCGAGAAGGAGTTGCCCGTGAGCGACACCGTGAACGTAGCCATCATCGGCGTGGGCAACTGCGCCTCGTCCCTGGTCCAGGGCGTCCAGTACTACAAGGACGCGGATCCCGGCGAGTTCGTGCCGGGCCTGATGCACGTGGACCTGGGCGGCTACCACATCCGCGACATCAACTTCACCGCCGCCTTCGACATCAACGCCACCAAGGTCGGCAAGGACCTCTCCGAGGCGATCGTCGCGGAGCCCAACAACACCATCCACCTCGCCGACGTGCCGAACCTGGGCGTCGAGGTGCACCGCGGCATGACCCACGACGGCCTCGGCAAGTACCTGTCCGAGGTCATCGAGAAGGCCCCCGGCCCGACGGCCGACATCGCCGGGATCCTGCGCGACACCAACACCCACGTGGTGGTGAGCTACCTGCCGGTGGGCTCCGAGAACGCCACCAAGTGGTACGTCGAGCAGATCCTGCGCGCGGGCTGCGCCTTCGTGAACTGCGTCCCGGTCTTCATCGGCCGCGAGCCCTACTGGCAGCAGCGCTTCGCCGAGCGGGGCCTGCCGATCGTGGGCGACGACATCAAGAGCCAGGTCGGCGCCACCATCGTGCACCGCCAGCTCGCCCGCCTGATGCGCGAGCGCGGGGTGAAGCTCTCGCACACCTCGCAGCTGAACTTCGGCGGCAACACCGACTTCCTGAACATGCTCGAGCGCGAGCGCCTGGAGTCCAAGAAGATCTCCAAGACGAACGCCGTCACCTCGATCCTCGACGACGAGATCGCCAAGGAGGACGTCCACATCGGCCCGAGCGACTACGTGCCGTGGCTGAAGGACCGCAAGTGGGCGCACATCCGCCTGGAGGGCGCCGGCTTCGGGGACATCCCGATCAACGTCGAGCTGAAGCTCGAGGTGTGGGACTCGCCGAACTCGGCCGGCATCGTCATCGACGCCGTGCGCTGCGCCAAGCTGGCGCTCGACCGGGGCGTCGGCGGCACCCTCGAGGGGCCGTCGTCCTACTTCATGAAGAGCCCGCCGGTGCAGTACCCGGACGCGGCCGCCCACGACCTCACCGAGGCCTTCATCGGCGGCGACAACGCGGCCCTCACCGGCGAGGGCGCGGTCGCCCCGCAGGCCGCGCCTCAGACGGAGGATGTCGCCGCCTCCTAGCGTCACCGGCTCCCCCCGCCGCGGCGACGCGGCGGGGGGAGCGCCCGATCGGAGCGGGTCAACGCCGCGCTCATGCTCCACCGCCGCGGTGACCGCGATGGCGCTGCCGCTCATCCTGGCGATGGGCGGTCACTGACCGCTCACCCGCCGCGCGCTTGCTCGCGGGCGCGCCTGCGTACACTGCCGCGGAGTGGAGCCGCGTCCCCCCACCGGCACGACGCCCGCCGCGCCGCTCGTCGCCGTCGCGGGCGTCTCGAAGAGCTACGGCCGGGTGCGGGCCCTCGACGACGTCAGCGTCGCCCTCGAGGCGCGCGCGACCGGGCTGCTCGGCGGCAACGGCGCCGGCAAGTCGACGCTGATGAAGTCGCTGCTCGGGCTGGTGACGCCCGACGACGGCCGCATCGAGGTGCTCGGCATCGACGCGGCCCGCCACCCCGACGAGATCCGCCGCCGGCTGGGGTACATGCCGGAGCTCGACTGCCTGCCGCTCGACATGACGGCCCGGGACATCGTCGTGCACCTGGCGGAGCTGCGCGGCCTGCCGCGGCGGGCGGCGGTGCTGCGCGCCTCGGAGGTGCTGTTCCAGGTGGGGCTCGAGGAGGAGCGCTCGCGCCTCATCCGCACCTTCTCGACCGGCATGAAGCAGCGCGCGAAGCTCGCCCAGGCCCTCGTCCACTCGCCCGACCTCGTCGTGCTGGACGAGCCCACCAACGGCCTCGACCCCAGCGGCCGCGAGGAGATGCTGGCCCTGGTGCGCCGGCTCTCGTCCGACCTCGGCATCGCGGTGCTGATGTCGTCGCACGTGCTGGAGGACGTGACGCGGACCTGCGACGCCGTGGTCGTGCTCCGCGAGGGGCGGCTCGTGACGGCCGGGCGCATCGACGCGATGCGCGGCCTCGCCTCCCAGGGCCTGCTGGTGCGCGCCAGCGGCGATCTCGACGACCTCGCGCGCCGCCTCGCCGCCCGCGGCCTGCGCGCCGAGCCCGGCGAGGGGCGCACCCTCCTGGTGACCGGGCCCGGCGAGGACGCGCTGCTCGACGGCGTGCGCGACGCGGCCGCCGAGGCGGGCGTGGGGCTGCGCGAGCTGAGGCCCGCCGGGCCCACCCTGGAGGACGCCCTCGTGGACGTGCTCGCATGAGCTCGCTCGGCCCCGCCGACGCGGAGATCCGGGACGTCCGCTACCAGCGCTTCGAGGGCGCGCGCCGCGGCCGCGGGGCGCGCCTCTACTCGCTGGCGCGCTGGGGGGCGCTGCGCTCGCTCGGGGCGCGGCGCGGCTGGAAGGCGAAGGCGGTGCCGATCGCCCTGATGCTGCTGGCCTCGGCGCCGGCCGTGATCGTGCTCGGCGTCCGCGGCCTGTTCGCCGACCAGAGCGGCATCGACCTCTCCGACGCCCTCCCCTTCTCGGGCTACCAGGCGATCATCGGCGTCATCATCCTGCTGTTCGCCGCCGTCACGACCCCTGAGCTGCTCTGCCCCGACCGGCGCGACGGCACCCTCGCGCTCTACTTCTCGACGGCCGTGAGCCGCCGCGAGTACCTGCTGGGCCGGGTGCTCGCCGCGGTGACGCCGCTGCTGCTGGTGACGCTGCTGCCGATGCTGGTGCTGTTCGTCGGGATCCTCGTCTTCGAGGAGTTCCCGCTGGCCTGGTTCGAGGACAACTGGGCCGAGCTGCCGCGCATCCTCGCGGCCGGCCTCATCAACGCCCTCTACTACGGCCTCATCGGCCTGGCGGTCGCGTCGCTCACCGGGCGGCGCGCCTACGCCGTCGGCGGCTACCTGCTGCTGCTGGTCGCGCCCACCGCCCTGATGGGCATCCTCGGCGGCCTGTTCGAGGACTCCGACCGGCTGCAGCTCTTCGCCCTCTCGGTGCTGCCGATCAACTTCGCGGCGAAGATCTTCCCCGACGCGCGCGACGACATCCCCAACTCCCTCGGCGCCTGGGCCCTCGTCTACGTCGTCGTCGTGGGCGTCGCGGCGATCGTGCTGCTGCGCCGCTACCGCGCCGGATCCGACGCGTGAGCGACGCGCGCATCGTCTTCGAGGGCGTCTCGCGCTGGTACGGCGACACCGTCGCCCTGGCCGACGTCACCTTCCGGGTGGGCCCCGGCGTCACCGGCCTGCTGGGGCACAACGGCGCCGGCAAGTCGACCGCCCTCAAGCTGTGCGCCGGCTTCACCACCCCCAGCTCGGGCACCGTCCGCGTGCTCGGCACCGACCTGGCGGCCGACCCCGGCGCCTACCGGCGCATCGGCGTCTCCCACGACCGCGACGCCCTCTGGCCCTTCATGACGGCCCAGGAGACGGTGGCCTTCTGCGCCCGCCTGCGCGGCGCGCCCGACCCCTCGGCCGCCGCCCGGCGCGCCCTCGGCGAGGTGGGCCTGCTGGACGTCGCCGACCGGAAGGTGAAGGGCTTCTCGCACGGCATGCGCCAGCGCGTGAAGCTGGCCCAGGCCCTGGCCCACGAGCCCGAGCTGCTGCTGCTGGACGAGCCGCTCAACGGCCTCGACCCCGCCCAGCGGCGCACGGTGGTCGAGCTGATCGAGCGCCTGGGCGCGGAGGGCCGCACGGTCGTCGTCTCGTCGCACGTGCTCCACGAGGTGGAGCGGATGGCGCCGCGCGTGATCGTGCTCGTGAACGGCCATCTGGTCGCCACCGGCTCCACCGCCGCCATCCGCGAGCTCATCGCCGACCGGCCCCGGACGATCCGCGTCGAGGCCGACGGCGCGCGCGACCTGGCCCGCGAGCTGGTGGGCGCGGGCGTCGTGTCGTCGGTTCGCATGGACGGCGGCGAGATCGTGGTGGAGTCGGCCGACGTCGAGGGCCTCGGCCGCGCGCTGCCCGCCCTGGCCCGCGACGTCGGCGCCCGCCTGCGCCGGGTGGAGCCGGTGGGCGACGATCTCGAGAGCGTGTACGCCTACCTGCACGCCCGGGCCCGCGGAGCCGGCCGGTGAGCGCCCCCGCCCTCGCCCCCAGCGCGCCGCTGCTGCGCCTCACCCTGCGCAGCCTGCTCGGCGGGCGCCGCGCCCTCGCGCTGGGCGTCCTGGCCCTCATCCCCATCGTCGCCGCCCTCGTCTACGCGGCCGGCGACGCCACCGTGGCGCGCGAGGTCTTCTGGGCCCGGCTGCTGCAGCGCCTCGTCATCCCCACGATCGCCGCGTTCGTCGCGGTGGTGCTCGGGTCGAGCGCCATCGCCGACGAGCGCGAGGACGGCACCATCCTCTACCTGGCCTCGACCCCCCTGCCCCGGCTCTCCCTGGTGGTGACGAAGGTCCTCGCCGCGTGGCTCGCCTGCATGGCGCTGCTGGTGCCGAGCACCATCGCGGCGGCCGTCATCTGCCTCCGGGACGCCCTCACCGCCGAGCAGATCGTCTGGCCGCTGGTCGGCATCGCCCTGTGCACGCTGTGTTACAGCGCCGTCACCTGCCTGCTGGCGATGCTGGTGCGCCGTCCGGTGATCCTGGGCGTCCTGTACATCCTGCTCTGGGAGGGGTCGATCGCGACCTTCGCGGCCTCCGCGGACCGCCTCTCCATCGCCGCGTACGGCCGCGCCGTGGCGGTGGAGGGCGTGGTCGTGGTGAACGCGCCGGACGTCTCCGCGGGCGTCGCGATCGCGCTGCTGCTGGCCGCCACGGCCCTCGCCACCTGGGCCGCGGCGCGCCGCTTCGGCCGCACCGAGCTGCCCTAGCGTCCCCCGTTCGGGGCATCCGCCGCTACACGGCGGCGCGGAGGCCGTGGTACGGTCCCCGACTCGCGGCGATTTGCGCTGTACCCGCTCGCGAAACACACATTTTCGCCCTTGAGTCGCCTCTTCCTCCACGGCCGGTGCCTTCGGCCGCGAAAGGTCCCACGGGCCATGATCGCCGCGTTCGGTGCCGCGGCCGTCCTCGGCGCGCTCGCATCGCTGTCGCTGAACGCCGCCCCGGCGGTCGATGTGATCGACGCCAAGCGCAGCGCGGTGCGCGAGCTCGAGGGCGAGCTCACCCGCATCGACGCGCAGGCCGGCGCCGCCGCCACCGCGAGCGCCGACGCCCACCGCCGCGCCGACGCCCTGCGCGCCCAGATCGCCGACACCACGACCCAGCTGAAGGAGGCCGAGAAGGCCCGCGTGGTGGCCGTCGAGCGCCTCAGCGAGCGGGTGGTCGCCCTGTACCAGAACGAGCCGCCCTCGCTCGTCGAGATCGTGCTCTCGTCCGGAGGCATCGCCGAGGCGGTGGACGCGCAGCAGGCCCTCGAGGCGATCGGCCGCAGCGACGAGCGGATCGTCCGCAGCATCGAGGACACGAAGGCGCGCCTCGGCCGTCTTCGCGCCTCGCTCATCGACGACCGCGAGGAGGCCGACGCGAACGTCGCCACGGCCGAGAGCCGGCTGGCCGAGCTGCAGGGGCTCCTCGCGCAGCGCCGGGCGGTGCTCCAGGACGCCCAGCAGGCCCTCGACCAGGCCCTGGCCGACCGCGAGGCGGCCGCCCAGCGCCAGGCCCGCAACGCCGCCATCGCCGCCGCCGCGGAGCAGGAGGAGGCCGACCTGCGCCGCCAGGCCGATCCCTCGACCCCCGCCGCCGAGCCGGAGGCCCCCGCCTCCCAGGACCCGCCGGCGCAGAGCTCCACCACGCCGTCCTCGGTGCCCGGCGGCCCGGCGCCCGAGGTGCTGCAGCGCATCGCCCAATGCGAGTCGGGCGGCAACCCGCGCGCCGTGTCGGCCAGCGGCCAGTACCGGGGCAAGTACCAGTTCGACCAGGGCACCTGGGAGGGCGTCGGCGGCACCGGCGACCCCGCCGCCGCATCCGAGGCGGAGCAGGACTACCGCGCGGGCCTGCTCTACGCCCGCAGCGGTCCGGCCCCCTGGCCGGTCTGCGGTTACCGCTAGCCGATCACCGCGATCCCCGCGGCCATGGGCGATTCGCCCCTTGACGGCGGGCAGAATCCGGAACATAGTCTCGGGCCGGTCGGTTACGGCCGCTCCGAGGGGGTGATGAGCGTGCGAGCCGTCGTCGCGCGGACGACGCCACGCCTATCGGTTTCGGGGCGTCCGGCCGAAGACGGTGACGAGCAGCAGGGGCCATGCGCCCTGCCGGTGGCCCCGCGCGGCCGCCGGATGGTCGGCAGCATCTCACGTGGGAACGGAGGCGGATGACGACGCAGCAAGTGACCGGACTGACCCGCGACGGCGAGCTCCGCGAGCTCATCGTCCGCGGTCAGGAGGTGGGCTTCCTCGGCATGGAGGAGGTCGCCGAGGTTCTCGACGCGCTCGGCCTGGACGCCGAGGCCGCCGAGGCCGTCTACCAGCACCTCGAGGAGGCGGGCGTCGAGCTGCTCGAGCAGTCCGAGGCCGGTGCCCGCGCCGCGGAGATGGCCGAAGAGGTGGAGCGCCCGCGGCGCACCACCCACGCGGTCGAGCAGACGACGGACGCCCTGCAGCTCTTCCTCAAGGACATCGGCCGCGTGCCGCTGCTCACCGCCGCCGACGAGGTCCGCCTCGCGAAGCGCATCGAGCTCGGCGATCAGGCCGCGAAGCAGCAGATGGTCGAGGCCAACCTGCGTCTCGTCGTGTCGATCGCCAAGGGCTACCGCGGCCGCGGCCTGCCGTTCCTGGACCTCATCCAGGAGGGCACGCTGGGCCTGGTGCGCGCCGTCGAGAAGTTCGACTGGCGCCGCGGCTTCAAGTTCTCGACCTACGCCACCTGGTGGATCCGCCAGGCGGTGACCCGGGCGCTGGCCGACAAGGGCCGCACCATCCGCATCCCGGTCCACGTGGTGGAGAAGCTCAACCAGATCAGCCGCGCGGAGCGCGTGCTCATCGGCCAGCTCGGGCGCGAGCCCACGGTCGAGGAGATCGGCGAGGCCGCCGGACTCCCCGCCGACGAGGTCGAGGAGATCCTCCGCAGCGCGCAGCCCACCGTGTCGCTCGAGAAGCCGGTCGGCGAGGAGGAGGAGTCGGAGCTCGGCCGCTTCCTCGCGGACGAGAACACCGTCGCCCCCGAGGTGTCGGCCGAGACCAGCCTGCGCGAGCAGGCCCTGCGCGACCTGCTCGACCAGCTGAGCTACCGCGAGCGCCGCGTGCTGGAGCTGCGGTACGGCCTGCGCGGCGAGAAGCCCCGCACGCTGGACGAGCTGGGCCGGATGTTCAACGTCACCCGCGAGCGCATCCGCCAGGTTGAGAGCCAGTCGCTGCAGAAGCTGGGCTCGCTGCCGGACTCCGGCCGCCTGGGCTAGCCCGCCCGGCGCACCGCCGCTCGTCCCGGCGCCCCCGGCTCCTCCGCGCGAGGACCGGGGGCGTCGTCGTTCCGGGGCGCGGGCGCTCTCGCTAGTTCGTGGTCGGATCCTCCGGCATGCGGGCCAGGATGCGCCACGGCCCGCCCTTGCGGTCGAGGACGCGCGACCACAGGCCCTCGGCCTCGGTGGTGAAGACGTCGCCGGCCTCGGGCTCCGCGTCGATCCACGCCTCCTGGGCGATCTCGCTCTCCAGCTGGCCGCCGGACCATCCGGCGTAGCCGCCGAAGGCGCGCACCGCCCGCACGTCGCCGTCGAGGCCCTCGGTCTCGGCGTCCGGGTCGACCACCCCCACGTCGCCGAAGGCGATCGCCGCGGCCCGCTCGGGATCGTCGAACTCGGCGAGCACGATGACGGCCTCCGGCTGCACCGGCCCGCCGCGGTGGATGCGCTCGTCCTCCGGCATCGCCTCGGCCAGGGCGCCCGGCAGGGCGTCGCGGGCGAGCAGGGGCGTCGGATCGTTCAGCACCAGGCCCAGGGCGCCCTCCGCCGAGTGCTCCAGCATCAGCACGACGGCCCGGTGGAAGTTCGGGTCCTCCAGCGCCGGCGAGGCCACCAGCAGCCGCCCGCGGCGGTTCTCGGGGCCGCCGTCGTCCATCAGGCGCGCTCCGGGCGCGGGAAGAGCTCGCCCAGCAGCTCGCCGAAGTCGGCCAGCTCCTGGGCGTCGCGTGCCAGCACGGCGGCGAGGACGCCGTCGAAGGCCTGCCCCGCCACCGGGCTCAGGGTGGCGCGCTGACCGCCGAAGAAGGCGCGCAGGCGCCGCGCATGGGCCGCCGCCTCGTCCCAGCGACCCGCCTCCGCGAGGGCGTCGACGACGGCGATCCCGTCGGTCGCGATCTCGTGGAAGGTCGGTGGCTCTCCGACCGGCCGAGGGCGCTCGCCGTCGCCGGAGAGGGCGGCCAGCTCGGCGCTCCACGCCTCATCGCCCAGCCAGGCGACGCGCTCCGCCAGTCGGGATGCGGGCGGGGCGACCCGCGGCGGGCTCACCCGTGGCGCTTGCGGCGCCGCTCCCGGTCGATGTTGAAGATCGTGCCGCCCACCACGAGCACCGCCGCGACGATCATCAGCCACTTGAAGACCCCCATGTGGCCGTCGAGGGTGTTGCCCAGATCGTGGATGGCGAAGCCCAGGCAGAACCAGACCATGGCGATGATGAAGATGGTGCCGGCGAGCCGGAACGGCCACGTCGCCGGAAGATCCGAGGGTCCCCCATCTCCGTGCTGCGCCATCGTCGTCCTCTCGTCATCGGGCGAATGCGCCGCAAGGCTACCACGGGCCCCGGAGGGCACCCACCCGCCGATCGCCCCGCGCATGGGGCGTTCGTCCCGCGCGCGGCGGGCTCACCGGCCCGGGAGGTAGCAGCCGCGGCAGCGCGCCTCGTACCTGCCTCCCGCGCCGATCTCGATCGCCGGGCCGCTCTCGCTGGCCGGCGAGCCGTCCTCGTCGAGGCGCTGGCTGAGCGTCGCCGGGCCGCCGCAGCGGTGGCAGACGGCTTGGAGCTTGTCCGCGAACTCGGCCCGGGCCATCAGCGACTGGGTCACCGGCCACGGGCGGCGGCGGTAGTCCATGTCGAGGCCGCTGCACACGACGCGCATGCCGGAGCCCGCCAGCTCGTCGATGATCTCCACGATCTCGAAGGGGAAGAACTGCACCTCGTCGACCCCGAGCACGTCGGCCTCGACCCGCCGCAGCTCGTCGAGGTGGCCCAGCCGGCGCGCCCGCATGCGGCGGCCGGCGTGGCTCACCAGCTCGTCCGGCCCGCGCGTGTCGCTGGACGGGCGCACCAACTCGACGCGCTGGCCGGCGATGGTGGCGCGGGTGAGGCGGCGGATGAGCTCCTCCGACTTGCCCGAGAACATCGGGCCGCAGACGATCTCCACCCATCCGCCCTGGCGCGGGACCACCCTCATCGGCGCGAGATCAGCGATCGGCCGCGACCGCGCCCAGCAGCTCGGCCACCGGCGTCAGCTCGGCCTTGTAGGCCATGTCCAGGTAGGCGAGCCCCGAGTCGTGGTCCTCCTGCGTGAAGGCCTCCACCGCGTCCGGCGGCACCACGATGCGGTAGCCGCGGTAGAGGGCGTCGGCCGCGGTGTGGCGCACGCAGATGTTGGTGTGCTGACCGGCGAGGATGACCGTGTCGACGCCGTTCTGGCGCAGGAAGGCGTCCAGCCCCGTCTCGTAGAAGGACGAGTAGAAGCGCTTGGGCAGCTCGAGGTCGCCGGGGCGGGGCGACAGCTCGGGGATGACCTGCGCCCCCGGCGTGCCGGCCAGGGCGTGCGGGCCCCATACGCGCTCCTCGAAGTCGCCGGGCAGGTGGGCGTCGTTGGCGTACACCACCGGCCAGCCGCGCCGGCGGGCGGCGTCGGCGAGCTCGGCGATGACGGGGATGATGCGCGCCGAGCGCGGGTTGGCGAGCTGGCCGGTGACGAAGTCGTCCAGCATGTCGACGATGATGACGGCGGGCGTCATTGGCTCTCTCCCTCTGTGGCCGGCGGACCGGCGATGGCGCGGGCGATGCGGCGCTCCCGGGCGAGCACCTGGAAGTCCCCCGGGGCGGGACGATAGAGGCGCGCGGGTCGCCCGGGGCCCTGGCCGCGGCTGCGCCCCGCCGCCTCCACCACCCCGGCGGCGAGCAGGTCGCGGCGGAAATTGCGGGTGTCGAGGGCGTGCCCCAGCACCGCCTCGTAGGCGGCCTGGACCTGGGCCAGGGTGAAGGTCTCGGGCAGCAGCTGCAGCGCGATCGGCGAGTAGGCGGCCTTGGCCCGCAGCCGCGCGTGGGCGTAGGCCAGCACCTCGCGGTCGGCGGCGGCCAGGGCGGGGAGGTCGTCGAGCGGGAACCAGCGCACCTCCACCACCCCGGGTCCCGGCCGCAGGCGGTGCCGCGGCGCGGCCACCAGCCCGAGCCAGGCGACGCTGGCCGCCGCGCCGCCGTCGCGGTCGAAGGTGTAGAGCTGCTCCAGGGCGATCTCCTCCACCCCGGTCTGGTCGGCGAGGGCGCGGCGGGCGACCTGCTCGAGCGGTTCGGCGCCGGCCGGGGCCCCGGGCAGGGCCCACACGCTCCCGGGCAGGCGCACGAGCAGCGCATCCAGCCGATCGGCCTGGAGGGCGAGCACCGCGAGCTGTGCCAGCACCGCTTTCACGTTATTCAGACAATAATGGATCGACGCCCGCGCCGCCGGCCGCGGCCCGCCGCTCCGCCCATCCCGCCAGGCCGGCGATGTTCGCCTCGGCCCAGCCCAGCCGGCGCCAGTCGCGCAGGGCCCCCGCCTCCGCCACCGCCCGCTCCATCGGCAGCAGCCGGTCGACCGCCCGCGCCAGGGCCTCCTCGTCGGCGCCGGCGGCCGCCACGATCTCGTCGAGGCGCGCGAGCTGCTCGCGGGCCAGCGCGAGGTCGCCCGCCGGGTCGGGCACCGGCCCGTAGTGGCTGGGGCACAGCATCGGCGGGTCCAGCCGCTGCAGGCGCCTCAGCGACCGGTCGCCCATCGCCAGGTCGATGTCCGGCGGCGGCAGCGCCTGGTACAGGCCGGCGCCCGGGAAGCGCACCCCCAGCGCGTCGCCGGCGAAGACCGTCCCGGTGAGCTCGTCGAGCACCGACATGTGGTGGCGCGCGTGGCCCAGGGTCTCGACGAGCACCAGGTCGCGGCCCGGTCCCACCGCGACGCGGTGGCCGTCCTCCACCCCCATCACCCGCTCGGCCGGCGTCGGGTCGAGCCCGCCGTAGATGGCGCGGCGGTGGCCGTAGACGGCCGCCGAGGAGGCCACCAGGCGGGCGGGGTCGACCAGGTGGCGCGCGCCGCGCCGGTGGGTCACGACCGTCGCGGAGGGGAAGTGCCGCGCCAGGATCCCGGTGCCGCCGGCGTGGTCGAGGTGGACGTGGGTGGGCACGATCCAGGCAAGGTCCCGCGCGCCGAGGCCCAGCTCGGCGAGCGCCCCCCGCACGACGGGCGCCGAGGTGCGGGCGCCGGTCTCGATCAGCGCCGGCTGCGGCCCGGTCACCAGGAAGGCGGCCATCACCCCCTCCATCCCGCCCAGCATGGTGTCGATGAGGACGATGCCGGGGGCGATCTCGCGGAGCACGTCCGCATCGTCGCATAGCCTTCCGGACGTGACCGACGACGATCGCCAGCGCGCCTGGGATGCCGCCGGGCGCGCCGCCGCCGATCTCGTGGAGGACCGGATGCGCGTGGGGCTCGGCACCGGCCGCGCCGCCGCCGCGGGCATCCGCGCCCTCGCGCGGCGGGTCGCCGGCGGCCTGCGCTGCACCGGGGTGCCGACCTCCCGGGCCAGCGCGGCCCTCGCGCGGGAGCTGGGGGTCCCGCTGGGCCGGCTCACGGGCGCCCTGGACCTGGCCTTCGACGGCGCCGACGCGGTCGATCCGGCGGGCCTGGTGGTCAAGGGCGCCGGCGGGGCGCTCGTGCGCGAGCGCATCGTCGCCGACGCGGCGGCGCGCTTCCTGGTGCTGGTGGACGCCCCCAAGGTGGTCGCCTCGCTCGACAGCTGGGGCCGCCTGCCGGTCGCCGTGGTGCCGTTCGCCGCCCGGCGGGTCGCCCAGGAGCTGGCCGATCTGGGCCCGCGGCGGCGTCGCGGGCGCAGCGACGACGGTCTCGTGCTGATGGACCTCGCCATCCCCGCCGGATGCGACTGGGCCGCCCTCGCCGAGCGCGTCGCCGGCGTGACCGGGGTGGTGGACCAGGGGATCTTCGAGGTGCGCCTGAGCGACGTCCTCGTCGGCCGGCCGGACGGGGGCTGGGCCCCGGCGGCGTCCGCGTAGAGGACCCGGGCCGCCGCTACCATCAGCCGGTGCCCGGCCCCTCGCTCACCATCGCCCGCGCGGCCGGCACCCTGTCGCGCCGCCTCGGCCGCGGCGGCGGCACCAGCCTGCCGGGCAAGGTGCTGCTGAGGCTGCGGCCCGAGGCCGTCGCCGAGCTGGGCGCGGCCCTGCCGCAGGGCGTCACCCTGATCTCGGCCACGAACGGCAAGACCACGACGGCCCGCCTGATCTCGTCGTGCGCCCGCGCGGCGGGGTGGGACCTGGTGACCAACCCGTCCGGCGCGAACCTGATGACCGGCGTGGCGACCGCCCTGCTGGACGCCCGCCGCCGCCGTCCCGTGCCCCGGGGCGGCCTCTTCGAGGTCGACGAGGCGGCCCTCACCGAGGTCGCCCGCCAGCTGCGCCCGCGCGTGCTGGTGCTGATGAACCTCTTCCGCGACCAGCTCGACCGCTACGGCGAGCTCGAGACGCTGGCCGCGCGCTGGCAGGAGATGGTGGCGGCCCTCCCCGACGGGGCGATCCCGGTGCTGAACGCGGACGATCCCGCGGTGGCGGCCCTCGCCGACGACCGCCACCGCACCCTCACCTTCGGCATCGACGACCCCTCGGTCGCCCTGGCGGCCCTCCCCCACGCCGCCGACTCCACCCGCTGCCGGGCCTGCTCGGCGCCGCTCTCCTACGACCTCGTGACGCTGGGCCACCTGGGCCACTGGCGCTGCGACGCCTGCGGCGCGCGCCGCCCGCGCCCGGACGTGCGGGTGACGGCGGTCGACCTGCGCGGCGTCCGCGGCATCGCGCTCGAGCTCGACACGCCGGTCGGGCCGCTGCGCGCCGAGCTGGGCCTGCCCGGCCTGCACAACGCCTACAACGCGGCGGCGGCCGCGGCCGCCGCCATCGCCATGGGCCTCCCCGCCGAGGCCATCGTCCCGGGCCTCGAGTCGAGCGCGGCCGCCTTCGGCCGGGCCGAGCGCGTGGAGCTCGACGGCCGCGAGCTGGTCCTGCTGCTGGCGAAGAACCCGACCGGGGCGAACGAGACCGTCCGCACCGTGCTGCTCGACCCCGACCCGCCGCACCTGCTCATCGCCCTGAACGACCGGACCGCCGACGGGCACGACGTCTCGTGGATCTGGGACGTCGACTACGAGCCGCTGCTCGAGCGGGCGGCCTCGCTCGTCCTGACCGGCGACCGCGCCTACGATCTCGCGCTGCGGATGCGCTACGCGGGGCTGCCCGCCGACCGCATGCGCGTGGTGCCCGAGCCGGAGGCCGCGCTCGACGCCGCCGTCGCGGGCACCCCCGCCGGCGGCACCCTCTACGTGCTGCCCACCTACACCGCGATGCTCGGCCTGCGCGAGACGCTCGTGCGGCGCGGGGCGGCCGAGGCCTTCTGGCGTGAGCGATGACGACGAGGCCCGCTCGTTCGCCCGCGAGCACGGCCACTACACCGAGGACCTGCCGTTCTGGCGGGAGGCGGCCCGCCGGCTGGGCTCGCCGGTGCTCGACCTGGGCACGGCCGCCGGCCGGGTCGCGATCCCCCTCGCCCGGGACGGCGCCGAGGTGTGGGCGCTCGACAGCTCTCCCGCCATGCTCGCCGAGCTGGAGCGCCGGCTGTCCGCCGAGGGCGCGGACGTCGCCGCCCGCGTGCATCCGGTGGAGGGCGACATGCGGCGCCTCGACCTCGGCCGCAGGTTCCGGCTGGTGATGATCCCGATGAACACCCTGCAGGCGCTGGTCGACGCCGGCGACCGGCTCGCCTGCCTGCGCGGCGCGCGCGACCACCTGGAGCCCGGCGGAGAGCTCATCTTCGACGTGGCCCTGCCCGACGTCGCGGAGATCGAGGAGACCATCGGCCTGGAGCGCCCGGGCGGGGTGCACCGCGACGCCGAGAGCGGCATCACCCTGATCCACTCCGCCTGGTACGACGCCTGGGACGCCGCCAGCGGGACCCTCGACTTCACCCTGCGCGTGCGCGAGCGGGGCGGCGCCCGCCGCGGCCGCGAGGTGCTGCGCCGCCACCACGTGCACCTCTTCCCCCCCGACGAGCTCGACGCCCTGCTCGCCGACGCCGGGCTGCGCCCGCTGCAGGTGGCCGGCGACTTCGACGGCGCGCCGGTCGGTCCGGCGTCGGAGCGCCAGGTGGTGCGGGCGGTGGCGGCGTGACCGCGGTCCGCCTGTGCCACCTCTATCCCGAGGAGATGAACATCTACGCCGACCGGGGCAACATCGCGGTCCTGGAGCGGCGCCTCGCCTGGCGGGGGCTGGGGTTGGAGGTGACGCCGTCGCGCATCGGCGAGCCGGTCGAGGCGGGCGCCCACGACCTCTACTACCTCGGCGGCGGCCAGGACCGCGACCAGGAGGTCGTGGCGCGAGACATGGCCGAGGTGAAGGCCGCCGGCCTGCGCGCCGCCGTCGAGGGCGGTGCCGCCGCGCTGTGCGTCTGCGGCGGCTACCAGCTGGCCGGCCACGGCTACACCGGCGCCGACGGCGCGCGCATGCCCGGCATCGGCATCCTCGACCTCGACACGGTCGCCGGCCCCACCCGGCTGATCGGCGACCTGGTGATCGAGGCCGAGCTCGACGGCGTCACGCGCCGGGTCGTCGGCTTCGAGAACCACGCGGGCCGCACCCGGCTGGGACCGGGCACCCGCCCGCTCGGCCGCGTCGTGAGCGGTCACGGCAACAACGGCGACGATCGCCTCGAGGGCGCGGTGAGCCGCCGCGTGATCGGCACCTACCTGCACGGCCCCCTGCTGCCGAAGAATCCCTGGATCGCCGACACGGTCATCGCCTGGGCCCTCGAGCACCGCACCGGCGAGCGGCCCGTGCTGGAGCCGCTCGACGACTCCCTGGAGGAGGCCGCCCACGCCGCGGCCGTCGCCCGCGCCACCCGCTCCCGTCGCTGACCGAGAGGCCCGCGGGGTAGGCTCGGCGCATGCGGGGGCGATGGGGGGCCGGCGCGGCGGTCGCCGCGATGATCGCGGCGTCCCTCGGCGGCGCCGCGGCGGCGGCCGCGCCGGCCGCGGTGCCCGGCTGGCCCGTCGCCGCCCGCGCGGGGCAGGTGCTGCCGGGGCCGGGCAACGGCGCGGTGATCATCGCGCCCGACCTGCTGAGGTCGTCCGGCTGGTTCGCGATCGCCTTCCGCTCGAACGCGACCCGCCTCTGGAGGAACCGCGGCTCGGCCGGCTGCGGCAACTGCGACGACGGTCCCCAGCCCACGCGCCTCCAGCCGGACGGGACCTACGGTCCGCTCGGCCCCGACGGCGACCGGATCTGGGCCGTCGACCGGCGGGGACGGGCCGTCTCCGGCTGCTCCGGTGTGGTGCGGGCCGACGGCACCTGCATCTTCGTGGGCGGCGAGAGCGACCATCCGGACCTGCCCGTGGTGATCGCCCGGCGGCAGGGCAGGGACCTGTGGCGGCTGGCCCTGGGCGACCTGCGCTGGCAGGACGAGTTCAACGTGCCGCCGATGGTGGTCGCCGACCGCTCGGGACGGGTCTACGTGGCCCTCCGCGACGCCCGCGACGCCGCCACCGGCACCCCCCTGCCGGGCGTCGTGATCGCGGTCGACACCGCCGCCCCGGGCGTCGCCTGGACGCGCCTCGGCCCCTCCCGGATGCTCGCGGGCCTCGATTCGGGCGCGCTCGCGACCGACGGATCGGCCGTCGCCTCCCTCGACGCCGACGGCGCGCTGCGATGGTCCCGCGCCATCGCCGCTGGCCAGGCGGTGACGCCCGCGACCGTCGCCGTGGACCCCGTCCGGCAGCGCCTCTACCTCGGCCGGATCGCCGCGGCGGGACGGCCCGCGGCGGGCGTCACGGCCGTCGATGCCGCCACCGGAGCGCAGCTCTGGCGCACCGCGGACGGCGATCGCGCGGCGCTGCTGTCGACCGGCCCGTCGGGCCGCGTCTACGTGGCCCTGACGGCTCCCGCCCGCCGCGCGGTGCGGGCGATCGCCGCCGACGGGCGCCCGGCCTGGACCCTCCGCTCGCGCCTGCCGGTCACGGGCGCCGCCGAGCTCCGCACCGGGCTCGTGGCCGTCTCGGCGGGCTCTCAGCCCGGCGCGGACGGCACCCTCACCCTGCTCGATCCGAGGCGCCGTCGGTAGCGCGCTCAGGCTCCGGTCGAGCCGAAGCCCCCCTCGCCGCGGCCGTCCGAGTCGGGGAGCGCGTCCATCCACCGTGCGTCGCCCAGGGACACGGGGACGAGCACCAGCTGGGCGATGCGGTCACCGGGCTCCACCGCGTGGGGCCGGTGGCCGTGGTTGATCATCAGGACGACCACCTCGCCCCGGTAACCGGCGTCGATCAGCCCCGGGCTGTTCGTGAGCGTCACGCCGTGGCGCCGGGCGAGGCCGGAGCGCGGCAGCACCAGGCCGGCGTACCCCTCCGGCACCGCGATGGCGATGCCCGTGGGCACCTCCTCGCGGCCCCGCGAGGGGATCAGCGCCTTCTCGGCGGCCACCAGGTCGAGACCGGCGTCGCCGGGGTGCGCGCGGCGCGGCAGCACCGCGCCGTCGCGCACCCGGCGGACCGGCAGGTCCGGAGCGCTCACCCCGACACGAGGGCGCCGATGCGCTCGGCGGCCTCGTTGAGGCGATCGTCCGGCACCGTGAGGCTCATCCGCACGAATCCCTCGCCGCTCGCGCCGTAGGCGGCGCCCGGCGAGATCACCACCGCGGCCTCCTCCAGCACCTTCTCCGTGAACGACGCCGACGTCTCGCCCGCGGGGACGCGCGCCCAGACGTAGATCGCGCCCTTCGGCGGCTCCACCTCCAGCCCGATCGTGCGCAGCGCGGCGACCAGCACGTCGCGGCGGCGCTGGTAGATCGCGCACATCTCGGCGACCGACGACTGGTCCGACCGCAGCGCGGCGGCGCCCGCCTCCTGCATCGCCTCGAACATGCCGCTGTCGACGTTCGTCTTCAGCTGCCAGTAGGCGCCGACCACGTCGGCGTTGCCGACGACGGCGCCGACCCGCCAGCCGGTCATGTTGTAGGTCTTCGAGAGCGAGAAGATCTCGATGCCGACCTCGTCGGCCCCCGGCGTGGCCAGGAACGACGGCGCCCGGTAGCCGTCGTAGGTGATCTCCGAGTAGGCGTTGTCGTGCACCACGATCAGGTCGTGGCGGCGGGCGAGCTCCACCACCCGCTCGAAGAGGTCGCCCTCGACCACCCCGCCCGTCGGATTGTTGGGATAGTTGAGGAAGATCAGCCGCGCCCGCCTCAGCACGTCGTCGGGGATGGCCTCCAGGTCGGGCTCGAAGCCGAGCTCCGGCAGCAGCGGCAGCGCGACCGGCTCGGCGCCCGCCAGCAGCGGGCCGGTGGTGTACACCGGGTAGCCGGGGTCGCTCGCCAGGGCCACGTCGCCCGGGTCGAGCAGGGCGAGGTTGACGTTCGCCACCGCCTCCTTCGCCCCGAGGGCCGGGATGATCTGGGTGGCCGGGTCGAGCGTCACGCCGAAGCGGCCCGCGTAGAACTCCGCCACGGCCTCGCGGAAGCCCTCGCGGCCCCGGTTCGACGGGTACTGGTGGGTGTCGGGTCGCGCCACCTGCTCCCGCGCCGTCTCGACGATGAAGGGCGGGGTGGGCGTGTCGGGGTCGCCGATGCCCAGCGAGATGATGTCGACGCCGGCGGCGCGCTTCGCCGCGATCTTCTGCTCGATCTGGGCGAACAGGTACGGGGGCAGGCGCCGGAGCCGCTCGGCTCCGACGGTCCGCGCGGTCAGAGCTCCTCCAGCGCGCGCGCCAGGTCGCCGGAGATGTCCCCCCGGTAGATCTCCTCGGCCGGTCCGGTCATCGTGACCTCCAGGTCGTCGTCGACGTCGATGACGAGGTCGCCCCCCGCCAGGTGCACGGTGACCGGGCTGGTGAGCCCGCCCAGGCGCACGCCCGCCACCGCGGCGGCGCAGGCGCCCGTGCCGCAGGCCAGCGTCTCCCCCACGCCGCGCTCCCACACGCGCATGGTGAGCTCGGACGGGCCCTCGGCGCGCACGAACTCCACGTTGGTGCGCTCGGGGAAGCGGTCGGCCACCTCGATCCCGGGGCCCAGGCGGCGCACCACGGCGGCCGGGTCCGGGTGG
Organism: Thermoleophilia bacterium; assembly: GCA_050181915.1. Taxonomy (GTDB): domain Bacteria; phylum Actinomycetota; class Thermoleophilia; order Miltoncostaeales; family Miltoncostaeaceae; genus JBFXCS01. The sequence continues at coordinate 849,891 of JBFXCS010000001.1, forward strand.
TCGATGATGGCGTGCGGGTTCCCCATCGACACCTCGGCGAACTCCACCGAGGAGCCGTTCACCGCGAGCGCCTCGCGGGCCTCGCCGGCGGGGAAGCGGGCGCGGCCCATCCGCACCTCGACCCGCCCGTCCGCCAGGGTCCGCACCGCCGCCGGCCCCCCGCCGGTGAGGATCACCCCGTCCGCGGGCAGGCGCCCCTCGCCGTCGAGGTAGCGCGCGACCATGCGGATGCCGTTGCCGCAGTTCTCGGCCTGGCTGCCGTCGGGGTTCCACACGGTCATGCGCGGCCTGCCGGCCTCGTCGGACACCTCGAGGATCCCGTCGCCGCCGACGCCGAAGTTGCGGTCGCACAGCCGGCGCGCGCGGGCCGCGGTGAGCGGCGCGTGCCGCCATGTCGCCCGGTCGACGATCAGGTAGTTGTTGCCCAGGCCCTGCCACTTGGCGAACGTCATCCGCCGGAGGATACCGGACGGTCCGTGGCCTCCCGCCACAGCGCCATCAGGCGTCCGAGCGCATCCTCGGCGGGGCGGTCGCCCAGGTCGATGGCGGCGTCGACGGGCACCTTCCGGAGCCAGGTGAGCTGCTTGCGGGCGAGGCGGCGGGTGCGCGCGGCGAGGCGCTCCGGCAGCTCGCCGGGGTCGAGGGCGCCCGCCCGGACGGCGGCGACCTCTCGCGCGCCGATCACCTGCAGCGCCTCGCGCGAGGTGTCCGGCGCCTCCAGGGCGGCCTCGAGCTCGGCCACCAGGCCGTCGTCGAGCTCGCGCCGCACGCGGGCCGCGATCAGCTCGTCGAGGATCTCCCGCGGGCGGGTCAGGGCCACGACCAGGGTCGGGCGGCGGCGCTCGCCGGACCACAGGCCCGCCGGGCCCGGCGCCGCCCCTCCGGCGCGGGCCAGGGCCAGCGCCCGCGCCACCCGGCGCGGGTTGGCCGGGTCGATGCGCCGGGCGGCGGCCGGGTCGAGTCGCGCCAGATCGGCGGCGGCGCGGGCCGGATCGTCGCGCGCCAGCTCCTCGGCCCAGGCCCGCTCCGCCTCGTCCGGCTCGGCGGGGAACGCCAGGTCGGCGAGCGCGGCGCGGGCGTAGAGGCCGGTGCCGCCGCTCACCACCGGGACGACCCCGCGGTCGATGGCCTCGTCGATCGCGGCGTGGGCCGCCTCGGCGAAGGCGGCGGCGGTCGACCGCTCGCTCAGCGCCAGGTCGCCGACGCAGCGGTAGTCCACCTCGGCGCGCTCGGCCGGGCGGGGGCCGTCGGCCGCGATCTCGAGGCCCCGGTAGCGCTGGAAGGGGTCGGCGACGACCACCGGTCCGCCGAGGGAGCGCGCGACGGCGTGGGCCAGGGCGCTCTTGCCCGCCGCCGTGGGCCCGAGGAGGGCCAGCACGAGAGGCGCCGGGGAGCGGTCAGGCGGGAACGGGCACCTCGCCGGCGACGCCCACCTCGCGCCCGGAGAGGGTGGTCGAGGTGGCCGACTCGATGCGCACGTCGACCAGCGCCCCCGGCGGCGCCGTGCCGTCGAAGTTCACCGCGATGTTCTGGCTGATGCGACCGCGCAGCCGGGAGGGGTCGGTGCGCGAGGGCCCCTCGACCAGCACCTCGCGGGTGGAGCCCACGAAGCGGCCCGCCCGCTCCGAGGCCACCCGCTGCACCACCTCCACCAGGCGGCCGATGCGCTCGCGCTTCACCTCGGCGGGCACGTCGTCCGGCAGTCTCTCGGAGGCCTCGGTGCCGGGCCGCGGCGAGTAGAGGAAGGTGTAGGCGCCGTCGTAGCGGCACTCCTCCACCAGGGAGAGCGTGTCGGCGAAGTCCTCCTCGGTCTCGCCCGGGAAGCCGACGATCAGGTCGGTGGTCAGCGACAGGTCGGGGATCGCGTCGCGCAGGCGGGCGACCAGGTCGAGGTAGCGCTCGCGGCCGTAGGTGCGGCGCATGCCCTTGAGCACGCGGGTGCTGCCCGACTGGGCGGGCAGGTGCAGGTGCTCGCAGACCTCCGGGCACTCGGCCATGGCGGCGATGACGTCCTGCTTCATGTCCTTCGGATGGGGGCTGGTGTAGCGGACGCGCTCGATGCCGTCGACCGCCGCGACGGCGCGCAGCAGCTCCGCGAAGGTGGCGCGCTCGGACTTCGGCAGGTCGCGGCCGTACGAGTTGACGTTCTGCCCCAGCAGGGTGACCTCGCGGACGCCCTCGGCCGCCTGGGAGGCGACCTCGGCCACCACGTCGGCGAGGTCGCGGCTGCGCTCGCGCCCGCGCACGCTGGGCACGATGCAGTAGGCGCAGACGCAGTTGCACCCCACCGAGATCTGGACCCAGGCCTGATGGGCCCGCTCGCGCTTGGCGGGCAGCGTGCCGCTGAAGGCGCCGTCGAAGCTGAAGGCGCCGACCGCGTCCAGCCGCTCCCGGGCCACGAGCTCGCCGAGGCGCGACACCTCGCCGGGGCCGAAGGCGATGTCCACGAAGGGGAAGTCGCGGAACACCTCCTCCTTCATGCTCTGCGCCCAGCAGCCGCCGATCGCCACGATCGCGTCGGGCCGCTCGCGCTTGACGCGCTTCGCGTCGCCGAGGTTGCCGAGGAAGCGCTCGTCGGCGCTGCCGCGGATGGTGCAGGTGTTGAAGAGGATGAGGTCGGCGTCGTCGCGCGATCCCGCCTCGCGGTAGCCGATGCCCTCGAGCACGCCCTTCATCCGCTCGGAGTCGTGGGCGTTCATCTGGCAGCCGAAGGTGGTGAGGTGGTAGCGCACGGGGCGATCCTAGCCTCCCGGCTACCGTCCGACCGTCACCGCCCGCGTCGTGGCCTTCCCCCCGGCCGGCGCCAGCCTCAGGGTGAGCCTGTGCGTGCGGCCGCGCGCCAGGCGACCGGCCCCCGCGACCGTCGGCCTCACCCGCAGCGTGGCCGTCCGTCCCGCCTTCAGCGAGTAGCGCGTCGTCGCCACGACGCGCCGGCCGGCCAGCAGCCGCAGCGTGCCGCGGCACGCCGCCGCCGACTCGCAGCGCAGCGGCACCCCGATCCGGCCGCCGCGATAGCGCAGCGGCGCCGTCGCCGAGAGGGAGGCGCCCTTCGCGGTCACCGCCTCGCCGAGGCCCCACGACGGATGCCCGCCGGCCGTCAGGCGCCGCCCGGGGCCGCCCCCGGTGGGCGCGACGTGGATCGCGCCGTCGCCGCCCTCGTAGGCGATGCGCGCGCCGTCGGGCGAGAAGGTCGCGTAGAGCGCGCCGGCCGCGACGTCGCGCAGCTTCGCTCCCGAGGCGGCGTCGTACAGCGACAGGACGGGGTCCGTGCCGTCGGTCGTGGTCACCACGGCGGCGATCAGCCGGCCGTCCGGAGAGCCCGTCACGGCGACCGGCCTGCGCCCCGCGTCGACGCGGATGACGGAGGCGCAGGGCGAGTCGGGGTCGGCCGGGTCGGCGACCGTGCAGATGACGTCGCGATGGCTCGTGTACTCGCCGAGCTCGGGGTCGCTCACCTGGTAGGGCTCGGACGCGACCGTGAGCAGCCCGCCGGCGCCGATGAACCCGACCGCGCTGCCGCCGCGCTCCACGTTCGGCGGGAAGCCGCCCACCGTGGTGATGGTGACGAGCGTCGTGTTGAGGTAGTCGCAGTAGAGGCCGCCCGGAGTCCAGTAGCAGCGTGGGCTGTTGCGTCGCTCGGTGCGCGACGTGAACCAGGCGACGGCGGTGCCCGTCGGCGGGACGGCGACGTCGACGGTGAAGGTCGAGGCCTTCGCGTCGTAGTCGGCGAGCGCGCCGCCGTAGGGCCCGCTCCGGGCGGCGCCGGCGAGGACGGCCGCCAGGCGCCGCCCGTCGCGGGAGATGCTCGGCGACCACCAGCGGCGCTCGGGCGTGCCGTCGGCGGTCAGCGCGCCGCCCCTGCCGGTGTCCGGATCGATCACGCAGAGGTTCGCCCCGCACTCGTAGACGATGCGGCTCGGCGCCTTCTGCGCCGCCGCCCCGCCCGCCGCCGCCAGCATCCCGCTGACGCCGATCGCCGCCGCGATCGTCCATCGCCGTCCTCCGCGCACGTCCCCTCCGATCCTCTCCGCGCAGTTCCCGCCTGATCTATCACCTGAACGGCGCGGACCGGCCGGCGCGCGGTCGTCCGGAACCGGAGGGGTCAGCTCAGTGAGCTGACCCGGGTGGCGGTGAGGGCGCCGCTGACGACGCGCGCCGGGCGTGAGTTGCCGGCGGCGCAGACCACGCCGAGGGTGCCCGCGGCGGTCATGCGCGCGCCCCCGGTGAAAATGAGCGCGACCTGCGCTCCGGCCGTCGCGCCCGCCTTCAGGGCCTGGGCGTCGATGACCGCCGCGCCGCCGCGCAGCGAGCAGTCGTACACGTAGTCGAGGTCGGCCTGCCCGCCCGCCACCGACTCGCCCTGCACCCGGGCGGTGACGATGTACGCCCCCGCGGGCACCGACGCCGCGAGAACCGTGACCGGGCCGCCGGCCGCGGGCAGGTCGACCGCCGCGGGCAGGCGCACGGCGTAGCCGCTCGACGTGCCGGCGGCTCCCGTCGCCCCGCGCGGGCCCGTCGCGCCCTTCGGGCCCCTCGGCCCGGTGGCGCCCCGCGCGCCGCGCGGGCCGGGCTTTCCGGCCTGCAGCCGGGCGATCGTGGGGCGGGCGAGGTCGGACATCGTGATCGACCGGTTCCGGATGTCGAGGCCCGTCAGCGAGCCGTTCTTCACGTCGCGGCCGGTGATCAGCTTGGCCGCGACGGCCGACCCGGAGGCCGCCAGCACCACCGCGAGCAGCGCGACGATCAGCGCCGGCGAGGGGCGGAGGCGGCGTAGCTGCGGTCGCTCGCTCACGGCGGCGACGCTAGCGACCGATTGCGGCCCCGACGATGAGAGCCCGGTAAGGATTCCGCGCGCGATCGGGGGTCGGCGGCCGCGCGTCATCCTGTTGCGCGCTCTAATGTCGGTCGATGGCCGACGTCCTGATCTACGCCGACACGGAGCGCTCGCCCACGCTGCGGCACGAGGTGCCGCTGGCCATCGGCGATCCGTTCCTCTACATGGAGCGCGGGGGGCGGCCGATCGTGCTCACCAACGTGCTGGAGCGCGACCGCATCGCCCGCGTCCTCCCGCACGCCGAGGTACTGCTGCCGGACCGCTTCGGCTTCTTCGAGGCGATCGCCGCGGGGACGCCGCGCGAGGAGGCGCTGATGACGATGGTGTCGCGCGCCGTGACCGAGGCGGGCATCGCGCGGGCCTCCGTGCCGCGGGAGTTCCCCCTCCTCGTCGCCGACCGCCTGCGCGCCGACGGCGTCGTGCTCGACGTCGACGGACCGCTGTTCGACGCGCGCCGCCGGGTGAAGAGCGGGGCCGAGATGGCCGGCATCCGGCGCGCCCAGCGCGCCGCCGAGCGAGGGATGGCCGCCGGCGCCGCCCTGCTGCGCGCGGCGTCCGTCGAGGGCGATCGCCTGCTGCTCGACGGCGAGCCCCTCACCGCCGAGCGGGTGCGCGGGGCGATCCGCGACCGCTGCGCCGCCCTCGGCGCCCCCGCCCCCGCGGACATCATGGTGGTGAGCGCCTGGTCGGGCGGCGGCCACGACCGCGGCGGCGGCCCCCTGCCCGCGCACCTGCCGATCGAGATCGACCTGTGGCCGCGGGACGAGGCCACCGCCTGCTGGGCCGACATGACGCGCACCTTCGTCGTGGGCGAGGTGTCCGCCGAGGTGGCGCGCCTGCGCGACCTGGTGCGCGCGGCGCTCGATGCCTCCCGGGCCCTGGTGCGGCCCGGCGTGAGCGGCCGCGCGCTGTACGACGCCGCCGCCCAGGTCATCGAGGACGGCGGCTTCCCCTCCCAGCGCACCAGGGTGCCCGGCGAGTCGCTCGACCACGGCTTCTACTTCGGTCTCGGCCACGGGGTGGGCCTGGAGGTGCACGAGGCGCCGGGGCTCGGCCTCTCGGCCGAGCACGAGCTGGTGGCCGGTGACGTCATCGCCGTCGAGCCCGGCGTGGAGGGCCTTCCCGGCATCGGCGGCGTGCGCTTCGAGGATCTGCTGCTCGTGACCGAGGACGGCTGCGAGACCCTGACGGACTACCCCTACGACCTCGCTCCCTGAACGGAGCGACGGCGGATCTCCGCCGGATCCAGGCTCAGCGCGCCGGCGGGACCCTGACGACGGGGCAGCGGATGCCCGGTGCCGACGCCATCGCCCCGTCGCTCGTCGCGAGGGCGCACCCGAGGCGCTCGGCGAGCGCGACGTACATGGCGTCGTATGCGGTGAGGTTGTCCCTCAGGCTCCACGCCCGCGGGAGCAGCGGACCCATCTCGTGCCGGGCCACGCCGAGGCGGGCCCAACGAGAGAGCATGTCCGCGGCGGCGGCCCGCGCCAACCGCCCGCGGAGAACCGCTCGACGCAGGCCGCTGAGCACCTCGACGTCGACGAGATGGGGGACGTGGACGTCCTCATCCAGGATGAGCGCCTGGCTCTCGCGCCCGCCCTCCAAGGCGTCGATGACGACCGACGCGTCGACCACCAGGGTCACGGACCCATCCCGCGGTCGAGCCCGGCATCCCTCTCTTCGCGTCCCTCGCGGATCAGCTCGACGATCTCGTCGGCCGTGAGACGATCCTCCCTCGCCGACATCCGGGCGAAGATCGCCGCGTTGCGGGCACGCCGCGCGACGCCCGCCAGCTCCCGAAGGACGAGCCCGTTGACCGAGAGTCCCTCGGCGGCCGCCAGAGCCTTGAGCTCCGCCGCCACCTCATCGGGGACGTTGCGGACGTAGAGGGTCTTCATGGTCACCAAGCTAGCACGTTGCTTGCACGCTCCCGTGCGCCCGGATCGGTGCTCCGACAGCGTGTCGGAGCACCGATCCGTCACGCCCGTCAGGCCTTGGCGCCCGCCAGCTCGACCTTCGCCGGCTCCGGCTCGCGCACCTCGCCGGTCTCGGGGTCGAAGGCCGGCATCACCGTGAGACCGGCGTCCTCGCGGATCTTGCCCTCGAGGATGGCCGCCAGGTCGGTGTGCTCGCGCAGGAAGGCCCGCGCCGCGTGCCGCCCCTGGCCGAGGCGCTCGTCCCCGAACGAGAAGTACGCGCCGCTCTTCTGCACCAGGCCGCGCTCGACGCCGAGGTCGAGCAGGTTGCCCTCGTGGGAGATGCCCTCCCCGTAGATGATGTCGAACTCGGCCTGCCGGAAGGGCGGGGCGACCTTGTTCTTGACCACCTTCACCCGGGCCCGGTTGCCGACCGCCTCGGTGCCCTCCTTGAGGGTCTCGATGCGGCGGATGTCGAGCCGCACCGACGCGTAGAACTTCAGCGCCCGGCCGCCCGGGGTGGTCTCGGGCGAGCCGAACATGACGCCGATCTTCTCGCGCAGCTGGTTGGTGAAGATGCAGATGGTGCCCGCCCGGTTGAGCGTGCCCGCCAGCTTGCGCAGCGCCTGCGACATGAGGCGCGCCTGGAGGCCGACGTGGGTGTCCCCCATCTCCCCCTCGATCTCGGCCTTCGGCACGAGGGCCGCCACCGAGTCGATCGCGACCACGTCGAGCGCCGCGGAGCGCACCAGCAGATCGGCGATCTCGAGCGCCTGCTCGCCGTGGTCGGGCTGGGAGAGCAGCAGCTCGTCGGTGTTGACGCCGATGCGCTTGGCGTAGGCCGGATCCATCGAGTGCTCCGCGTCGATGAACGCGCACAGCCCGCCCCGGCGCTGGGCCTGGGCCATGAGGTGGTAGAGCAGGGTGGTCTTGCCCGAGCTCTCCGGGCCGAAGACCTCGACGATGCGGCCGCGCGGGATGCCGCCGATGCCGAGGGCGATGTCGAGCGAGAGCGAGCCCGTGGGGATGGCCGCGATCTCGACCTCGGGAGCGTCCCCCATCCGCATGATCGAGCCCTTGCCGAACTGGCGCTCGATCTGGGCGACGGCCGAGCTGAGCGCCTCCTGCTTCTCCACGGGGGCCTCCTTGTGGACGGAACTGGCGGGGTACGCCGCTGCCGGCCGGCGAACGGACCGGTGCGACGACGACACGGAGGATCATAGAGCGGTCGTCGGCTGAAATCGAACACGCGTTCCCATCGGTCCGGGTCGACGGACGCGCGGGAGCGTGACGCCGGCCGTCACCCGCGCCGGGCGGCCTCCAGCGCGATCCGCAGCAGGTGGAGGGCCACCGCGGCGGAGCGGCGGCGGAGCGTGGCGCGGTCCCCGCGCAGCGCGCGCAGCCGGTGCGCCTCGACCCCGGCCGGTCCCGCCAGGCCCACGTACACGAGGCCCACCGGCTTCTCGCGCGTGCCGCCGCCGGGGCCGGCGATGCCCGTGACCGAGAGCGCCCAGTCGCTGCCGACGAGCGCACGCGCCCCGCCGGCCATCTGCCGGGCGCACTCGGCCGAGACCGCCCCGTCGCGGCGGATCACCTCCGGGTCGACGCCCAGCACCGACCGCTTCACCTCGTCGGAGTACGAGATCACGCCGCCGACCACGTACGCCGAGGACCCGGGCAGGTCGGTGAGCCGCGCGCCCAGCCCGCCGCCGGTGCACGACTCGGCCACCGCGACCGTGTGGCCGGCGTCGACCAGCAGCCGGGCGACGGTCTCGTCCAGGGTGGCGCCGTCGCGGCTGTAGAGGGACTCCCCCACCTCGTCCGCGATCGCGGCCTCCAGCGCATCGGCCGCGGCGGCCGCCGACGGCGGGTGGCGCACCGTGATCTCGAGCTCCCCGTCCTTGGCGCAGATGCCCACCCGCAGGGCGGGCATGACCTCGTGCGGCAGCCGGTCGATCACGCCCACCACCCGCGACTCGGGGACGGCGTAGAGCCGCAGCACGCGCTCGCGGGGCCCGCCCGCCCGGGCCAGCGCGTCCGCGACCGGCCGGACGCCCCGGGCGGTCTCCCACATCGCCTCGAGCTCCCACGGGGGCCCGGGCAGCACGACCACGACGCTGCGGCCGATCTCGAGCGTGCACCCGGGGGCGGTGCCGACCGGCGCCAGCACCCGCGAGCCCCGCGGCAGGGAGGCCTGCTTGGCCTCGGAGGCGTCGCGCACCGCGCCGGGCAGCGCCAGGCCGGCCTGGCGGGCGCGCACCAGCGCCAGCGCCTCGGGGTCGACGGCGACGCCCACCCCCGCGGCGGCCGCCACCGCCTCCATGGTGATGTCGTCGTGGGTCGGTCCGAGGCCGCCGCTGGTGACGACCAGATCCACGCCGGCCGCGACCGCGTCGGCCACCGCGCCGGAGATGGCGTCCATGTCGTCGCCCACGATCCGGGTGGCCGCGAGCTCGACGCCGGCGGCGTCGAGCGACCGCGCCAGCACCCCGGCGTTGCGCTCCTGGATGAGGCCGCGCAGCACCTCGTCCCCGGTGATCACGATCGCGGCGCGCACCGGCGCCGCAGCGGGCTCAGCCTGAATCAGCCGTCGGCCTTCACTCCCTGCGGGGTGATGGTCCAGTTGCCGCTGGCCGTCGAGCCGAGCTCGGCGGGGACGCCGCCGATGGTGACGACGAGACCGGCCGGGTTGGCGGCGTTGATCCAGATCGCCTCGCGGATGCGGAAGGTCCTCGATGTCCCGGGGGCGATGATCCCCTCGTAGACGATGCGGCCCTCGGCGGTGCGGCTGCGCACCCGCACCCAGCAGCCGTCGGTGCCGGTGCCGGTCAGCACGATGGGCGTGGCCTTCTTCGGCATCGGGGCCTCGGCGGACTCCGTGTCGGGATCCTCTGCCAGGGCCGGGGCGACGGCGCCGGACGAGGTGGCCGCGCCGGTGCTCGGGGTGCTCGGCAGGGGCGTGGGCGAGTCGTCCGGGGCGCCGATGCCCAGCCACACCAGGAGCGCGACGGCCATCACGCCGCCGATCGCGAGCCACAGCAGCTGCGCCTCGGTGCGGCGCCGCCGCCGGGGGGTGCGCTCGGGCGCCGATCCGCGCGCCGCGCGGGCCTCGCCGCCGCGCGGCGAACGACCGCGGTCGGCCGATCGGGACGTCGACGGGCGGCCCGCGGCGGCGGCGCCGCGCGCCGAGCGCGCATGCGGGTCGTAGGCGCGCTCGAGGTCGCCGAAGCGCGACTCGTACTCGTCGAGGACGAGCCGGCCGTCGAGGTCGAGGAACTCGGCGTACGTCCGCAGGAAGCCGCGGACGTACGTGGGCGAGGGCATCAGGTCGAAGTGCTCCTCCTCCATGGCGCGGAGGTACTTCGACCGGATCTTGGTCTCGGCCTCGCAGTCGAGGATGTCGAGGCCGCGGCGCAGCCTCGCCTCTCGGAGTGTGTTCCCGATCTCGAACATATATGTGGGGCGGCTCGGAGGAGGCGACGACCTCGTCCGGCCCGGCACCCTAGCCCAGCCGACGGACGGAACGCAAACGGCCCCGCGCCGGGAGGGGCCGCTACTGCGGGTCGGGGAGCGGGATCTCCTCGTCGTCCCCGTCGTCGTCGCGGGCGGGCGTCCGGCGCAGGATCCGGTCGAGGTCGGCCTCGCCCACGAGCACCGTGCGCGGCTTGGATCCCTCGTGTCCGGAGACCACCCCCATCTGCTCCATGGCGTCCACCAGCCGGCCCGCGCGGGCGTAGCCCACGCCGAGGCGGCGCTGGAGCAGCGACACCGACGCCGTGCCCTGCTGCACCACCATCTCGATGGCCCGCTCCATCATGTCGTCCATCTCCGGCGCCGCCGGATCGTCGGCGGGCTCGGGGCGCTCCATGAGCTCCTCGCGCAGCTCCGGCGCGCCCTGTCGGCGCCAGTGGTCGGTGATCGCCTTGATCTCCTCCTCGCCGACGAAGGCGCCCTGCAGCCGCTGCAGGCGGGAGGTGCCGACCGGCCGGAAGAGCATGTCGCCGTGGCCGAGCAGCGACTCGGCGCCGCCCGCGTCGAGGATCACCCGCGAATCGACCTGGGACGACACCGCGAAGGCGATGCGCGAGGGCACGTTGGCCTTGATCATCCCGGTGATGACGTCGGCCGACGGCCGCTGGGTGGCGAGCACCAGGTGGATGCCCACCGCGCGGCTCTTCTGGGCGAGGCGGATGATCGAGTCCTCCACCTCGGCGGGCGACACCATCATCAGGTCGGCGAGCTCGTCGATGACGACCAGGATCGTGGGCATGGGCCGCTCGCCGGCGGCCACGCGCGCCTCGTTCCAGTCGCGCAGGTTGCGCGCCCGCGCCATGCCCATCAGCTCGTAGCGCGTCTCCATCTCGCGGACGATGTTGGAGAGCACCGCGGCCGCGTCCTTCATGTTCGTGACCACCGGCGTGAGCAGGTGGGGGATGCTCTCGTAGTGGTTCAGCTCGACCTTCTTGGGGTCGATCAGGATCATCCGCAGGTCGTCCGGGGTCGAGCGCAGCAGGATCGAGGCGAGCAGCGAGTTCAGGCAGACGCTCTTGCCGGTCCCGGTGGATCCCGCGATGAGCAGGTGGGGCATCCGGGCCAGGTCGATGTAGACCGGCTTGCCGCCGAGGTCGAGCCCGAGCCACGCCATCAGCGGGCCGGCGTGGTCGGGGAACTCGCGGGTGATGTCGCCCAGGGTGACGAGCGACGCCTCCGGGTTCGGCACCTCGACGCCGACCGCCTGCTTGCCGGGGATCGGGGCGATGATGCGCAGCTCCTCGCGGGCCGCCAGGGCGTAGGCGAGGTCGTCGCGCAGCGCGGTGATGCGCCCGACCTTGGTCCCGGGGGCGAGCTGCAGCTCGTAGCGCGTCACCCGCGGGCCGCTCACGAAGTCGGCCACCTTCGCCTCGATGCCGAAGTGGCCGAGAGCCTCCTCGAGCTGGCGGCTGGTGTGCCGCACGAGCTCCTCCGGCTGCGACATCGGGCCGCTCGAGCGCTTCAGCAGGCGGATGGAGGGGCGCGCGTAGCCGCCGGAGCGGTCGGAACCGCGGGGGCGCTTCGACATCGCGGTGGGCGCGGGCGCGAACACCGGCGCCAGCTCGGGCGACTCGTCGACCAGGCCGAGCTGGCCGCGCCGGGCCGGGGCGGGCGCCGCCGGCGCGGCGGGCGCATCGGACGCGGGCTCCGGCGCGGCCGACACCGCGGCCACCGGGGCGCGCTGCGGCGCGTCCTCATCCTCCTCCCCCGGGCCCAGCGCGGGCGACGGCGGCATGACGGCGGGCTCGGCGAAGATGTCGGAGAAGGCGTCGGCGCCGTCGACCAGGTCGCGCGGCACGGCCTTCGGGCGCCTCGGGCGCCCCACCAGGGTGGGCGGCTCCAGGGCGTCGATCCGCTCGCGCAGCCGCTGGCTGCCGCGGATGGCGGTGACCGTGGCCGTGGCGACGCCCCGGCCCACGCTGCGCGACGCGACGGCGGCGCCCCGGGAGCCGCGGCGCAGCACGTGCCCGAGCGACGCGCCGGAGATCAGGATGGCCGAGGCGATCAGGCACACCACGACGAGGAAGGCGGTGCCGATGCCGCCCACGGTGGAGCTGGTGGCCCAGTAGCCGGCCTCGCCCAGGATGCCGCCGCCGTCCATCATCGTCTCGCGCACGAAGAAGCCGTCCCGGGCGCCGCCGCCGAGGCCCAGGCTGCCGCCCGCCAGCGCCACCAGCAGGGCGCCGCCGCCGAGGCCCACGCCCAGGCGCAGCGGACGGGCGTCCAGCAGGGGGTGGTCGAGGATGAGGGCGACGCCGAAGGCGATCAGCACGAGCGGCGCCAGGGCGACCGCCCGTCCGATGAGGATGCGCAGGCCGTCCTCCAGCCAGCCGCCCAGGGGCCCGGCGGTGACGCCGAGGAAGAGGACGATGCCGAGCAGGACGCCGAGGGCGACGAGGCCCAGGCCGATCAGCTCCCGGGTCTGGGTCTCCGATCCCGTGGAGCGGCCCTTGGCGCGGCTCGCCGGCCGGCGCCTGCGCCCTCGCCCTGCCACGTGCGTTGCGATGTCACCACCTCCGGCCGGATGCACGACGTACGGGCACGTGCCCGCCGCAACCTGATTGGCGACCGCGCCGCGGGTTCCTGCCCGGGCCGGCCCGGGAAGGCGTCCGTCACGAAATCCCGGAATCCCGGACCCGGTTGGGATGTACGGGCTAGGATCGCCGGGAGAGTTTCGAACGAGCGCGACGAGGAGGCAGCACCCGTGAGCATCGGCACGCCCCACCAGGTCTCGGCGATCGCCAAGCCGGACAAGATCCTGAAGCTGGACGGCATCTCGGCCGAGTCCGTCGAGGCCCACTGGGGCCTCTACGAGGGCTACGTCAAGAAGTACAACGAGATCCAGGAGCGGCTCGCCGGCGCCGACCCGGGCAGCGCGAACCAGATCTTCTCGGACTACCGCAGCTACCGGGCCGCGCTGACCTTCGCGATCGGCGGGATCAAGAACCACGAGCTGTACTTCAGCAACCTGTCCGCCGACGGCGGCTCCCCCTCGGACGCCCTCGCCGCCCAGATCGAGAAGGACTTCGGCGGCCAGGACGCCCTCATCACCGAGCTGAAGGCCGCCGGCATGGCCGCCCGCGGCTGGGCCTGGGTCGCCTTCGACTGGGACTGGTCGCGGCTCGACCTGTACATCGGCGACGCGCAGGACACCTTCCCGGTGTGGAACGCCACGCCGATCATCGGCCTGGACGTGTACGAGCACTCGTACATCCGCGACTTCTCGACGGCCCGCCCGAAGTACCTCGAGGCCTTCGTCGCGAACCTCGACTGGTCGGACGTCAGCGCCCGCTGGGAGCGGATCGCCGCCGCCCTCTGACCGGTCCGCGGCCGGCCCGGGGCGAATCGCCCGGGCCGGCCGCGGGGCTCACCGCACCCGCAGCGCGATCACCCGGGTGCGGGCGCGGTTGCCGGCGCGGTCGCGCGCCGTGACGTACAGCCGGTAGCGCCCGGCCGCGAGGCGGCGGCCGGTGACGGCGACCGTGCGCCGGCCGGCGCGGACCGTGCCGGTCGCGGTCGCGACCGCCCTGCCGCGGCGCGTGCGCAGCACCAGCTTCAGGGTGGCGGGCTCGCTGAAGGTGGCCGTGAGGCGCACGACTCCGCGCAGGCGGCGCAGCGCCGCGCGGGTCACCTTCGGAGCGACGCGATCGCCCGTGCCCGGCGCGCCGGGGCCGCCGGCCAGCGCCGCCAGGTGCGCCTTGAGCGCGGTGCCGTTCGGCGCCGCGGGGGTCCCCGCGACGTCCTCGATCAGGACGAGGCTCGCGCAGGCCGGGTTCGCCCGCTCGGACGGCGCCAGCACCACCCACTGCCAGGCCAGGTAGCCCACGCCGTGGGCGTCGGCCCACGACATCCACCGCTGGTCGTGGGCCGGCGAGCAGTCGGTCTCGCCGAACTCGCCGGCGACCACCGGCACCTGGGCGGCGACCGGGGCGATCTCGGCGTCCCAGCAGGCGACCGTCGAGCAGCGCTGCCCGTCGTAGTTGTGGAAGCTCGCGACCAGTTGCCCGTCGGCGGGGCGCGACGCGAGCCACTCGCGGAGGTCGTTGGCGTAGTCCAGGCCGCCCAGCAGGATGGGCTGGGTCGCCCCGGCGCCGCGGATGGCGGCGACCAGGGCCTGCATGCCCGTCGTCGCGAAGGTCGCCCCGTCGAAGGGTCCGGACATGTCGTTCTGGCGCGGCACGGCGCAGCCGCCGTCGCGCCAGCAGGCCCAGCTCAGCGGGAAGGCCGACCCGGCGTCGTAGAAACGGGAGTAGGGCTCGTTGAACGCGTCGAACATCACCGCGCGGTCGTCGCGGAAGCGCTCCGCGACCGACGCCCAGAAGGCCGGCGAGCGGTCGTCGGCCATCATCCGCTGCCCCTCGGCGGGGACGCCGTTCGGACCGGTCCAGTGGAGGTCGAGGATCACCGCCAGCCCGGCGTCGTGGAGGCGGGCGACCCAGGCGGCGACGGCGTCGCGGTAGCCGGTGGCGGTGAGCCCGCCGCCGGGCGCCCCGTCATCGCCCAGCCAGCAGTCCTGGTTGAGGGGCACGCGCACCGTGTTCGCGTGCCAGCCGGCGATCAGCCGGGCCTGCGCCGCGGTGGGGCCGACGCTCGCCGGGCCGGCCTCGTTCGAGTAGCCGTAGCCGTAGAAGCAGGCGTACTCGAAGCTGGGGAAGTTGACGCCGCGGGGGACGAAGACGGCGCCGGTGCTCGTGTCGACCAGGCGGTTGCCGCTCACGCTCAGCGAGGGGGCGGCGGCCGTCGCGGACGCCGCCGACACGAGGAGCGCGGCCGCCGCGAGGAGGGGTGTGAGAACGCGTCGAATGGTCATGCCCCGACACTCTCTCAGAGCACATGAAGCGCGCGTGAAGCGGACCCGGACGGCCGCCGGGTCCGCCGCGCGCGATCCCGGCGCTACACCTCGACGATGACCGGCAGCACCATGGGCCGCTGCTGGGTCCGCTTGCGCAGCAGGCCGGCGACGGCGTCGTGCAGCTGGTGCTGCAGCACGCCGACCTCGGTCACCCGCTGGGCCGACGAGTCCTCCAGGCTGCGCTCCACCGCCAGGCGGGTCTCCTCGATGATCTCGGCGTCGTCCCCCGGCCCGAAGCCGCGGGTGACGACCTCGATCTCGCCCACCGTCGAGCCGTCGGAGGCGTCGATGCGGGCGATGACGACCACCAGGCCGTCGTCGGAGAGGTGCCGGCGGTCGCGCAGGACGCTCTCGGCGACGTCGCCGCCGCCCGCCTGGTCGACGTAGGTGAGCCCCACGTGGACCTGCTCGGCCACGTGGGCCGAGTCGGGCGTCAGCTCGAGCACGTCGCCGTTGTCGAGGACGTGCACGTCCCCGTCGGCCAGGCCGAGCGGCGCCCGGGTGGCGAGGCGCGCGTGGGCCAGCTGGTGCTTGGTCTCGCCGTGGATCGGCGCGAAGAAGCGGGGCCGCGTCCACTGGAGCATGAACAGCAGGTCGCGGGCCCGGCCGTGGCCGGACAGGTGCAGCCCGGCCTCCTCGCCGTGGCGCACCACGGCGCCCTGCCGCACCAGGCGGTTCTCGATCTCCCCCACCGCCAGCTCGTTGCCCGGCACGGTGCTCGAGCTGTACAGCACCGTGTCGCCGGTGACGATCTGGATGTGCTTGTGCTCGCCGCGGGCGATGCGGCTGAGGGCCGCCATCGGCTCGCCCTGGCTGCCGGTGCACAGGATCACCTGCTCGTCGTGCGGGCGCGACTCCAGCTCGCGCAGCGAGACGAGGGTGCCCGGCGGCACGGTGAGGTAGGGACGGCCGGTGTCGGGGTCGACCAGGTTGGTCGCCGTGTTGACGTTGCGGGTCAGCGAGCGCCCGATGAGCGCGACGGCGCGGCCGTCCTGGTAGGCCGTGTCGAGCACCTGCTGGATGCGGTGCACGTGGGACGAGAAGGTCGTCACCAGCACCCGTCCGGGCGCGGTCGCGAGCAGCGCCGACAGGCCCTCGCGCACGTTGCGGTTGGGGAACGGCAGGGCGACGTCCGCCTCCTGCGCGTTGGTCGAGTCGGCCAGCAGCAGCTGGACGCCCTCGTCGCCGAGGCCCACCAGGGCGGGCACGTCGGACAGCCGCCCGTCGACCGGGTCGAACTCGATGCCGAAGTCGCCGGTGTGCAGGATCACCCCGGCCGGCGTGCGCAGGGCCACCGCCGAGCAGTCCGGCATGGAGTGGGTGATCGGGATGAAGCGGGTCGCGAACGGCCCGATCTCGACGTCCTCGCCGTACGGCACCTCGACGAGCTCGGTGTCGTCGGCCAGTCCGTGCTCGCCGAGCTTCGGCCGCAGCAGGGCGAGCGTGAAGCGGCGCCCGTACACCGGCACGCGCCCGATCGCGCGCAGCAGGAAGGGCACGGCGCCGATGTGGTCCTCGTGGCCGTGGGTGAGGATGATCGCCTCGACGGCGCCGGGGCGCTCCGTGAGGTACCCGAAGTCGGGCAGGACGATGTCCACGCCCATCTGATCGTTCTTCGGGAAGGTGATGCCGCAGTCGATGACGACGATCCTGCCGTCGTGCTCGACCACGTACATGTTCTTCCCGATCTCACCGGCGCCGCCGAGCGGTATCACCCGCACGCGCGCGTCGGTCGCGTCATTCGCGATGTCTGCCTCCTCGTTCTGCGTCCGTTGTGCTGTTGTGCTCGCCGGCCGGCGATCCGCCCCTCCGACGGGCCGCGTCAGGCCCGCGAGAGGATGCCCTGGCGCTCCAGCACGGTGCGCAGGATGTCGCGCTGCACCGGGGTCGCCTCGACGAGCGGCAGCCGCAGCCGCCCGGAGGGGATGATCCCGGTCATCTCCAGCGCCGCCTTGATCAGGATGGGGCTGGTGGTGACGAACAGGGCGGCGTACAGGTCGGCGAGCGCGGCGTCGCGCCGCCGCGCGTCGTCGAGGTCCCCGCGGCGGGCCGCCGCGACGATCGCCGCCATCTCCTCGCCCACCAGGTGCGAGGCCACCGAGATCACCCCCGCCCCGCCGAGCTCGGCCACCGGCAGCAGCATGTCGTCGTTGCCGGCGTAGAGCGCGAGCGGCACCTTCGCGACCTCGGCCAGCTCGCCCAGGTCGGGATTCGCCTGCTTCACGGCCACGACGCCCGGCATCTCCGCCAGCTCGGCGATCAGGTCGGGCTCCATGTTGACGACGCTGCGGCCGGGGATGTTGTAGAGCACGACCGGCAGGCCGACCTCGGCGATCGCCGCCACGTGCCCCACGATGCCCGCCCGCGGCGGCTTGTTGTAGTACGGCGTCACCACCAGCGCCGCGTCGGCGCCGGCCTCGGCCGCCAGGCGGGTGAGGTGCACCGAGTGCGCCGTGTCGTTGCTGCCGGTGCCGGCCACGATGCTCGCGCGGTCGCCCACCTCGCGCGCGGCCAGCCGGTACAGCCGCACCTTCTCGTCGTCGGTGAGGGTCGATGCCTCGCCGGTGGTGCCGGCCACCACCAGGCCGTCGGAGCCGTGGTCCACCAGGTGGTGCGCCAGGGCCGCGGCCGTCCCCTCGTTGACGCGCAGGTCCGCGTCGAAGGGCGTCGCCATCGCGGTCAGGATCGCGCCGAGCACGATCCGGAGTATATCGGCGGGCCCGGCGCCGCCCGCGCGGGCCGGCGCCTACGGGTCGGGGGCGCCCGCGACGATGTTGCCGATGCGCCGCCAGCGGGGGTCCCAGCGGGCGTCGAAGGCGCTCGCCCGCGTCGCGGCGCGCGCGGCGCGGCTCTGCCCGTAGCGGTGCCGGAACCACCAGGACCCCGGGCGCGCCAGCCGCAGGGCGCCGGCGACGGCCACCGGCGGCACGAACAGCGCGACCAGGGCGAGCCGGTACTTGCCCTTCAGGGCGCAGACCAGCACCGCCGCCGCCATGAGCGCGACCGCCGACACCACCCCCAGCCGCAGGCCGAGCTCCGAGTCTCCGACCCCGTTCACGCCGAGCGGCGCGAAGCCCACCGCGATCAGCAGCAGGCAGGCCGCGACCAGGCCCACCGCCTGCACCGACTGGCGTCCCTCGGCCGTCCAGTAGTCGTCGTCGAGGTGGAGGATCATCGCGAACTCGTCGAACACGAGCGACGCGCCGATGCCGATCGCCACGGCCGCCGCGGCCCGCCACTGGCCGCTCGCGGGGACGGCCACCGCCGCCACGGCCCCGGCGGTGAGCAGGATGATCCCCGGCGTCGAGTGGTGCAGGTGCACGCCGCCCGCCTGCACGTTGCCGAAGGGCCCCCTCCCCGCCCGGATGGAGCGGGTGATGAGGCGGGTGACGAGGAAGGTCACGATGAAGGCGACGAGCAGCAGCGTCACGGGGAGCTTCTGCGGCTCGACGACGTTGCGGTCCCACCAGGACATCGCCGCCGCCCCGGGCGGCATCAGCCGGCGCCCACCGCCGGGGGCACCGGGTCGCGCGACGGCACGGCGGTGAGCAGGTCCGGGTCGGCGACCCGCCAGTAGCGGTCGACCGCCCACGGCAGCACCCTGCGGCTGGCGATGACCCGGGCGAACAGCGAGAAGAGCGGATCGGGCAGCACGTTGAGCACGCTCTGCAGCCGGTCGAGGAAGCGGTAGCCGCGGCGGCGCGACTGCAGGTAGGCGCGGTAGTGCGACAGCGCCTGGTCGAGCGTCAGCTCGCCGGTGCGCACCCGCTCGGCCAGGCGCCCGGCGAGCTGGCCGAAGACCAGCGCGGGGCGGATCCCCTCGCCGGACACCGGCAGGCAGTGGCCGGCGGCGTCGCCCACCACGAACATGCCGTCGCGGATCGGCTCGATCATCCGCGAGGTGAAGAACCCGCCGTGCTGGTGGCCCGGCGCGCCCAGGTCGTGGCGCTCGAGGAACTCCACCAGATCCTGCGACAGCGACGAGTGGCCGGTGTAGGTGGCGAGGCCAGCGCGCACGTGGTCGCCCGCCGGGAAGATCCAGTAGAAGCGCCGGCTGCCGTGGTTGGGGCCGACGTAGAAGTGCAGGCCCTCTCCCCGGAAGGGCTGCCGCGCCTCCACCCCGAAGCTCTTGCGCGGCGCCCGGGCGCGGCGCGCCGCGCGCCCCTTGGGCGCCGAGGTGCGCCAGCCGGCGGCCTCGATGATGATCGGCGCCTCGAAGGTGCCCCTGGTGGTGCGCACCACGCCGGCGCCGGCGCCGGTGATCCGCGCCTGCAGGAAGTCGGCGCCGGTGCGCGCGAACAGGTCCTCGCACAGCCGCCGGTAGTCGAAGGTGGCGAAGTCGAAGAAGCGCAGCCGCTGGCTGTGGCGCTTGGTGTGGATGACGATCTCGCGGTGCACCTGCTGCACGCAGTCGAGCAGGTCGAGGTTCTCGAGGCACCTCAGCGGCACCGCCGAGGCGGAGGTCTCGCCGTCGCCGATCGGCTGGCTGTCGATCACCAGCACCCGGCCGCCGATCTGCGACGCCGCGGCGAGGCCGCCGAAGGAGCCGCCGCAGACGATCGCGTCGTAGCCCGTCTCGGCGCTCACGAGGCGGCGCCCGCCCCGTCCCCGGCGCAGGCGCGCAGGGCCTCGTCGACGGCCGCCATGGCCCGCTCCCTCTCGTCGGCCGTCATCGGCTCCCCTTTCAGCATGGACGCCTCGGCCCGCAGCGTGCGCAGCACCTCGCGGCGCGCGTCGCCCGGCCGGGACGAGGCGGTGATCAGATGGACCCCGGCGCGCGCCTGGGCGGCGTAGGCGTCGAGCGCCGCCTCGCGCATCGGCCCGGGCGCCATGTCGGCGATCTCGTAGCGGAGCGCCATCAGATCGCGCTCCCACGCCGCCGGCGACACCTTGCGCTTCTCGATCTCCTTCGTGATGCGCTGCGCCGCCACCGCGACCGCCCCGCCGGCCCGCTCGGACCAGGTGCGCAGCTGCTCGAGCAGCGCCCGGCGGGTCTCGTCGTTGGCCGGGTCGGCCATCCAGGCGCGCCCGCTGCGAAGGAGCGCCTGCGCGGCCGCGGCGCCCTGGCGGCGCGCGAGCAGCGCGGCCAGCCCGATCAGCCGCGGGCCCAACGCGCCACCCTCAGGCTCAGATACGCCACGTGCGGATCCCCATCGACGGCTCGGGATCGTACCAGCGCGGTCAGGCGAGACCGGGGCCGGGCGGCGCGGCGAAGACCTCGTATCCGGGGGTCAGGATCCCGCCCGGATCGAGGATGCGCCGGGCCGGCTCCAGCGAGGCGTGGGCCGGGCCGAGTGACCGGCGCCGGTCCTCCGGGGACATGGGCAGGGCGCTCACCGGGTAGAGGGTGCCGCCCGCGTCGCGGATGCGGTCGTACGCGGCCCGGTTGTCGCGCAGCAGCCGATCCGCCTCGGCCCGGTCGCCGGTGGCGGGCAGGCGGACGAGGTTGAAGACGAAGCGCAGAGGGTCCCGCGGGAGCGGGTCGCACGGCGACACGCCGGGGTGATGCGCGCATCCGTCGCCGTTAGCGTTGCGCCGGTGAGGAACCCCCTCGGCACGCTGGTGTTCGGCCGCGGAGAGCTGCCCGACGCGCTGCGCACCGAGCTGGACGCGGAGCGGCCGGTGCTGATCGAGGAGGGGCTCTCCGGTCACGTCACCTACCGCCACTACCGCGCCCCCGGCCGGTACTCGAACTGGCGCCGCGATTGGGTGAGGGCGGCCCTCGTGGTGACCGAGCGACGGCTCGGCGTGTTCGTGCGCGGCATGCCGATCGTGAACGTCCCCTTCGACGATCCCCGCATGCGGGGCCTCGACATCACCGCGGCCGGCGACGCGCTGCTGATCCGCACGGACGCGTCCCACTTCAACCCGAAGGCGTCCGGCCGCGTCGATGTGCTCATCCGACCCGAGCGCCCCGCGGTCGCCCTGGAGCGCATCCGCAGACGGATCCGCTACTAGTGTCCTGAGTCGTGAGTTCGTATGCGGTTCCCGAGCGAATCGCAAGCGAGGCAAGGACGCAGATCACCCTCGATATCGCGAATATCGGGGGAGCCGAGGACGCCGCATCGCGCCGCGATGCAGCCGGGTACTGCCACGCCGGTTGCGACTCGGGACACCAGGCCGTCATGACCGTCCTCCCGGCGGCGCCATCGACGACAGCGCCCACACCGTGAGGTAGGCGAGCCCGAAGAACGCCGCGACCGCGAGCGCCACCCCCGTCGACTCCACCTGCGCGAACGGCGACCGCACCCAGTCGAGGGTGGTCGCCGCGACGGCGTCGGGCCGGGTGACGAGGTCCCACGAGTTCCAGCGCTGGAAGCGTCCGATCACGATGCCGATCGCGCACAGCCCGACCGACACCGCGACGAGCGCCCACGCCGCCACGTCTCCGGCCGCGCGTTCGATGCGCCGGTGGACGAGCAGCATCGACACTACCCCCAGGATGATCCCGGTCCACGCGGCGAAGCCGTACTGCAGCACGTGTCGCCACAGCTCGTAGCCCTCGCGGAGGTGCACCAGATCGGTGACCAGGTACGGTGCGTTCGGTAGGAACGCGAGCCAGCCCGCGACCAGCGCGACGAGCAGGGCCCGGGAGCGGACCGTCGCGACGCCGACCGCGAAGACCATCGGGATCCACGCCAGGAAGAGATTCCAGACCAGGAACCGCGTCGGGTAGTAGAGCGGCTCCCGGGGGTCGGTGATGCCCAGCAGGATCGTCAGCGCGGTGGTCGCCAGCAGCGCCACGGCGAGCACGACGCGGTGCACGTTCGTCATCGCGCCATTCTGACGGGTCCGGCCCGGCTCCTCGGTGACCGGGGCCGAGGGCGCCGGTCGGCGGGCCGGCGGACGTGCGACCGACTTCCACGACAGGCTCCTACTAGGAGCCGGGCGCGGTGCCGTCCTCGCCCACCACCATCAGCAGCTGCTTGGTCTCCACCTGGGTGCCGGCGGCGACCAGGATCTCCTGCACCACCCCGTCGCGCTCGGCGAAGACGCCGGTCTCCATCTTCATCGCCTCGATCGACAGCAGGCGATCGCCCTTGGCGACCCGCTCGCCGACCTGGACGGTCACGGCGACCACCAGGCCCGGCATCGGGGCGGGCACGTGGCCGGGGTCGCCCTCGTCCGCCAGCCGCCGGCCGGGGCCGCTGGGCGTGAGCGAGCGGTCGACGACCTTCACCTCGCGCGGCTGGCCGTTGAGCTCGAAGAAGATGGTGCGGCGGCCGTCCTCGTCGGCCTCGCCGACCGCGAGGAAGCGGATCACCAGCGTCTTGCCGCGCTCGATGTCGACGAACAGCTCGTCGTCGCGGGAGAGGCCGTAGAAGAAGACCGGCGTGGGCAGCACGCTGACGTCGCCGTAGAGCCGCTGGTGCTCGGCGAAGTCGGTGAACACCTTCGGGTACATCAGGTAGCTGGCCAGCTCGCGGTCGGTGATCCGGCGGCGCACGATGCGCTCGGCCTCGGCCCGCTCGGCGTCGAGGTCGGCGGGCGCCAGCACCTCGCCGGGACGCACCGAGAGCGGCGTCGCGCCTCTCAGGACCTTCGCCTGCAGGGCCGCCGGGAAGCCGCCGTAGGGCTGGCCCAGGTCGCCGTGGAAGAACTCGACCACCGAGTCGGGGAAGGCGATCTCGTGCTCCGGGTCGAGGATCTGGTCGGGGGTGAGGTCGTTGGTGATCATGAACACCGCGAGGTCCCCCACCACCTTCGACGACGGGGTCACCTTGACGATGTCGCCGAACATGCGGTTCACCGCCGCGTAGGCGCCCGCCACCTCGCGCCAGCGCGACTCGATGCCGAGGGCGCGCGCCTGCTGGCGCAGGTTCGTGTACTGGCCGCCGGGCATCTCGTGCTCGTACACCTCCGCGGCGCCGGCGCGCATGTCGCTCTCGAAGCCCGCGTAGGCGGCCCGCACCGCCTCCCAGTAGCCGGCCACCCGGGCCAGCGGCTCGCGCGGCAGGCCGGTGTCGCGGGGGCCGCCGCGCAGCGCCTCCACGATCGCGCCGAGGTTCGGCTGGGAGGTGAGCCCGCTCATGGGGTCCATCGCGGCGTCCGCGGCGTCGACCCCGGCCTCGGCCGCCGCCAGCACCGACGCGGCCGAGATGCCGCTGGTGTCGTGGGTGTGGAAGTGGACCGGCAGGCCGGTCTCCTCGCGCAGCGCCCGCACCAGCATCCGCGCCGCCTCGGGCTTGCAGAGGCCCGCCATGTCCTTGATGCCCAGGATGTGGGCGCCCGCGGCCTCCAGCTCGCGCGCCATGCGGGTGTAGTAGGCGAGGTCGTACTTGGCCCGCGCCGGGTCGGTGAGGTCGCCCGTGTAGCAGATGGCCGCCTCGCATAGCGCGCCGGTCTCGCGCACGGCCTCGATCGCGACGCGCATGTTGTCGACCCAGTTCAGGCTGTCGAAGACCCGGAACAGGTCGATGCCGGCCTCGGCCGCCTGCTGCACGAAGTAGCGCACCACGTTGTCGGGGTAGTTGGTGTAGCCCACGGCGTTGGAGGACCGCAGCAGCATCTGGATGAGGATGTTCGGCACCGTCTCGCGCAGCCGGGCCAGGCGGTCCCAGGGGTCCTCGCGCAGGAAGCGCATCGCCACGTCGAAGGTCGCCCCGCCCCACGCCTCCAGCGAGAACAGGCGCGACAGCTCGCGGGCGTAGTAGGGCGCCGGGGCCAGCAGGTCGTGGGTGCGGAAGCGGGTGGCGAGCAGCGATTGGTGGGCGTCGCGGAAGGTGGTGTCGGTGAGCAGCAGCCGCTCCTGCTCGCGCATCCAGCGGGCGAAGCCCTCGGCGCCCAGCCGCTTCAGCAGGTCGCGGGTGCCGGCGGGCTCGGAGAGGGCCGGCTCCACCTCCGGGATGCGGGGCACCGGGACGTGCTCCGGCCGCGGGCGGCCCTCGACCTCGGGGTTGCCGTTCACCCGCACCTCGCCGATGAAGGAGAGCAGGCGGGTGGCGCGGTCGCGGCGCGGGCGGAAGCGGAACAGCTCCGGCGTCTCGTCGATGAAGCGCGTCGTGTAGTCGCCCGCCACGAAGCGCGGGTGGCTGATGAGGGCCTCGAGGAAGGGCAGGTTGGTCTTCACGCCGCGGATGCGGAACTCGCGCAGCGCCCGGTCCATCCGGCGGATCGACTCCTCGTGGGTGGGGGCCCAGGCGGTCACCTTCTCGAGCAGCGAGTCGTAGAAGGGGGTGATCACGGCCGACGAGTAGGCCGTGCCGCCGTCGAGGCGGATGCCGAACCCGGTGGCCTCGCGGTAGGCGCTGATCCGGCCGTAGTCCGGGATGAAGTGGTTCTCGGGGTCCTCGGTGGTGATGCGGCACTGCATCGCGGAGCCGTTGATGCCGATCTCGCGCTGGGGGGGCACGCCGCTGGCCGGGTCGCCGATCGCCGCGCCCTGGGCCAGGCGGATCTGGGCCTTGACGATGTCGATGCCGGTGACCACCTCCGTGACGGTGTGCTCCACCTGCACCCGCGGGTTCACCTCGATGAAGAAGAACTCGCCCGAGTCCTCGTCCATCAGGAACTCGACCGTGCCCGCGCACTCGTAGCGCGCCTCGCGCATCAGGCGCACGGCGGCGTCGCAGATCGCGTCGCGGCGCTCGGCGGGCAGGCGCGGCGACGGGGCGATCTCCACCACCTTCTGATGGCGGCGCTGGACGGTGCAGTCGCGCTCGAACAGGTGCACCACGCCGCCGTGGCGGTCGGCCAGCACCTGCACCTCGATGTGCCAGGCGCGCTCGACCAGGCGCTCCAGGAAGACCTCGTCGTTGCCGAAGGCGGCCTTCGCCTCGCGGCGCCCCGTGGCGACCGCGTCGTCCAGCTCCGACCGGTCGCGGACGACGCGCATGCCGCGCCCTCCCCCGCCCCAGCTGGCCTTCACCATCAGGGGGAAGCCCACCGCCTCCGCCAGGCGCCGCGCCTCGGCCGGGTCGTCCGGCAGGGCGCCGGTGGCGGGCATCACCGGCACCCCGGCCCGCTCGGCGAGAGCCCGCGCCTGGACCTTGTTGCCGAGCAGGTCCATCGCCTCGCGCGGCGGGCCCACCCAGGTCAGCCCGGCGCGGGCGCAGGCGTCGGCGAGGTCGGGGTTCTCGGCCAGGAACCCGTATCCGGGGTGGATGGCGTCGGCGCCGCAGTCGCGGGCGATCCCGACGATCTCGTCGATGCCCAGGTAGGCGCGCACCGGCTCCGCTCCGCGGCCCACCTGGTAGGCCTCGTCGGCCTTGAAGCGGTGCAGGGCGAAGCGATCCTCCAGCGAGTAGATGGCCACGGTGCGCAGGCCCAGCTCGGCGGCGGCGCGGAACACCCTGATGGCGATCTCGCTGCGGTTGGCGACCAGCAGCTTGCGGATCCGGCGCGACACAGGGGCGAGCATACCCGGCCCCCTCCCGTCCGGAGGGCCGTCTCACCACGACGCCGCGGCGGCGTCGGCGATCAGGCCGGGGCGTCCCCGAACAGGACGGGCTCGAGCCCCAGCGTCAGGCCCGGCCGCTCCCGCACCGCCCGCACGGCCAGCACCACGCCGGGCATGAAGCTCTCGCGGGCGAGCGAGTCGTGGCGGATGGTGAGGGTCTCGCCCAGGCCGCCCAGGATGACCTCCTGGTGCGCGACCAGGCCGGGCAGGCGCACCGAGTGGATCGGCACCTCGCCCTCCATCAGCCCGGCGGTGCGCAGCGCGGTGCCCGAGGGCGCGTCGAGCTTGCCGTCGTGGTGCAGCTCCACGATCTCCGCCCTCGCCATGTGGCGGGACGCCTCGGCGGCGAAGCGCATCATCAGCACGGCCCCGACCGCGAAGTTGGGGGCGATCAGGATGTTGGCGGGCCCCGCCTCGGCGCGCCGGCCGAGGTCGGCCACCTGCCCGTCGCTGAGGCCCGTCGTGCCCACCACGGCGTGCACGCCGGCATCGAGCGCCGCCACCGCGTTGGCGTACACCGTCTCGGGCCGGGTGAAGTCGACCACCACGTCGGCCGGGGCCGCCGCGAGCGCCGACGGCAGGTCCGGGAACACCCCCTCGCCGCCGCCGAGGGCCGGGTCGGCCGACGCGACCAGGGTCAGGTCGTCCTCCGCCTCCACGGCGGCGACCACCGCCCGACCCATGCGCCCCCCGGCGCCGGACACGCATACCGCGATCACGGGGCGAGCCTACAGAGGCGCGCGGGCGCGCGGCCGGCGCGCCCCCGGGTCACCGCGATCGTCACGCATCCGCGCGTCCACCGGCGCGACCGCGGTGACCGGGGGTCGGACGCGGCGCGGGCGGTGAGGTTCGCGACCGCTCCGCGCGCGGTCTGGCCACTTGGCCGCGCACGCCACGGCCAAATGGCCAGAGCGGGGAGGGGCGCGCCGACGCCCCGGAACCCCCCTCCGATGAGCCGACGTCACCGCGATCGTCACGCATCCGCGCACCTGCCGGCGCGATCGCGGCCTCCGCCGGGTGGGACGCGGCGCGGGCGACGGGGTTCGCGACCGCTCCACGCGCGGCCTGGCCACTTGGCCGCGCACGCCACGGCCAAATGGCCAGAGCGGGGAGGGGCGCGCCGACGCCCCGGAACCCCCGCCCCTCCCCGGATCCGCCGCGCCGCGTGCCGGGGTCAGGCGGCCGACGCGCGCCGTGAGGTGCCGTGGGCAGGGCGGTTCCCCTGCGGTGTGGGCTCCATCACGACGATCACCTGGTCGATCTCCATTGAGAGGAGAGCCCGATGAGCGCCGCCCGGGTCGAGGGCGGCGGCCGGCCGGGAGGCACGAGGCCGTGGTGCCGCTCGAGCCCCGGTCAGCTCCCGACGTACGCCGCCAGGTGCTCGCCCGTGACGGTCGAGCGGGAGGCGACCAGGTCGGCCGGGGTGCCCTCGAAGACGATCCGGCCGCCGTCGTGGCCGGCGCCGGGGCCGAGGTCGATGATCCAGTCCGCGTGGGCCATCACCGCCTGGTGGTGCTCGATGACGATGACCGACGCGCCCGAGTCGACCAGCCGGTCGAGCAGCCCCAGCAGCTGCTCGACGTCGGCCAGGTGGAGGCCGGTGGTGGGCTCGTCGAGCACGTAGACGCCGCCGTCCTCGGCCATCCGGACGGCGAGCTTCAGCCGCTGGCGCTCGCCGCCCGACAGCGTGGTGAGCGGCTGGCCGAGGGTGAGGTAGCCGAGGCCGACGTCGGCGAGGCGGCCGAGGATGCGGTGGGCGGCCGGGGTCCTGGCGTCGCCCTCGCCGAAGAACTCCTCCGCCTCGCTCACCGGCATCGCCAGCACCTGGCTGATGTCGCGCCCGCCGAGGCGGTACTCGAGCACCTCGGCCTGGAAGCGCCTGCCCTCGCAGTCCTCGCAGGTGGTGGCGACGCCCGCCATCATCCCCAGGTCGGTGTAGATCACCCCGGCGCCGTTGCAGGTGGGGCAGGCCCCCTCGGAGTTGGCGCTGAACAGCGCCGGCTTCACCCCGTTGGCCTTCGCGAACGCCTTGCGGATCGGATCGAGGAGGCCGGTGTAGGTGGCCGGGTTGCTGCGCCGCGAGCCGCGGATCGCGGTCTGGTCGACCGCCACCACCCCCTCCCGCCCGGCCACCGAGCCGTGGATCAGCGAGCTCTTGCCGGAGCCGGCGACGCCGGTGACCACGCACAGGACGCCGAGCGGGATGTCCACGTCGACGTCGCGCAGGTTGTGGGTGGCGGCCCCGCGCACCTCGAGCGCCCCGCGGGGCGGCCGCACGGCCTCCTTCAGGGCGGCCCGGTCGTCCAGGTGGCGGCCGGTGAGCGTGCCGGCGGCCCGCAGGTCGTCGAGGGAGCCCTCGCAGACCACCTCGCCGCCGGCCGCCCCCGCGCCGGGGCCGAGGTCGATCACGTGGTCGGCGATCGCGATCACCTCGGGCTTGTGCTCCACGACCAGCACGGTGTTGCCCTTGTCGCGCAGCCGCAGCAGCAGGTCGTTCATCCGCTCGATGTCGTGCGGGTGCAGGCCGATGGTCGGCTCGTCGAAGACGTAGGTGACGTCGGTGAGCGAGGAGCCCAGATGCCGGATCATCCTGGTGCGCTGGGCCTCGCCGCCCGACAGGCTCCCCGACGGGCGGTCGAGCGACAGGTAGCCGAGGCCGATCTCGACGAACGACTCCAGGGTCTCCCCCAGCGCCTCGAGCAGGGGCGCGACGGACGGCTCGTCGAGGCCGCCCACCCACTCCGCGAGGTCGCTGATCTGCATCGCGCAGGCGTCGGCGATGCTGACGCCCGCGATCCGCGACGAGCGGGCGGGCTCGGCGAGGCGGGTGCCCTCGCAGTCGGGGCAGGTGGTGAAGACGACCGCCCGCTCCACGAAGGCGCGGATGTGCGGCTGCAGGGCGTCGACGTCCTTCGCCAGGAAGGACTTATGGAGCTGGGGGATCAGGCCCGTGTAGGTGAGGTTGATCCCCTCCACCTTGATCTTGGTCGGCTCGCGGTGCAGCAGGTCGTGCAGCTCCCGCTTGGTGAATTTGCGGATCGGCTTGTCGGGGTCGAAGTAGCCGCAGCCGCGGAGGATGCGGCCGTACCAGCCCTCCATGCTGTAGCCGGGGATCGTGATCGCGCCCTCGTTGAGGGACTTGGCGTCGTCGTACAGCGCGGAGAGGTCGACGTCGCTCACCGCGCCCCGGCCCTCGCAGCGCGGGCACATCCCGCCGAGGCGGTTGAAAGTCGCCTTCTCGGTGCGCGTCCTGCCGCCCCGGTCGACGGTGATGGCGCCGCTGGCAGTGACCGAGGGGACGTTGAAGGAGAAGGCGTTCGGCGGGCCGATGTGCGGATCGCCGAGGCGGCTGAACAGGATGCGCAGCATCGCGTTGGCGTCGGTGACGGTGCCGACCGTGCTGCGCGGGTTCGCCGCCAGCCGCTCCTGGTCGACGATGATCGCCGTCGTCAGGCCCTGGAGGACGTCGACCTCGGGCCGCGCGAGCGTCGGCATGAAGCCCTGCACGAAGGCGCTGTAGGTCTCGTTGATGAGCCGCTGCGACTCCGCGGCGATGGTGCCGAACACCAGCGAGCTCTTGCCCGAGCCGGAGACGCCGGTGAAGACCGTCAGCCGGCGCTTCGGGATCTCGACGCTGACGTCCTTGAGGTTGTTGACCCGCGCTCCCCGCACGCGGATCAGGTCGTGGCCGTCGGCCGCCTGCGGCGCGGAGGCCGGCGGCTCCGTTCTCGTCCGGGTCGCCACGCTCAGCGCAGCTCCTGGATGCGGATCAGGTTGCCGGCCGGGTCGCGCAGGGCGCAGTCGCGGACGCCGTAGGGCTGCTCGGTCGGCTCCTCGACGACCTCGGCGCCGGCGGCGGCCACCCTCTCGAAGGTCGCGTCGAGGTCGGTTGAGGCGAGCAGGATGCTCGCGTAGGTGCCCTTGGCCATCATCTCGGCGATGGTGCGCTTCTCGTCGTCGGTCACGCCGGGGGTGGCGGCCGGCGGGTACAGCACCACGGAGACGGCGGGCTGGTCGGGCGGGCCCACCGTGATCCAGCGCATGCCGGCGTAGCCGACGTCGTTGCGGACCTCGAAGCCCAGGACGTCGCGGTAGAAGGCCAGCGAGGCGTCCGGGTCCTCCTGGGGGAGGAAGCTGGAGTGAATCGTGATCGTCGTCATGTCGACGAGGCTAGCCGCGGCCCCGCCCCCCGCGCTTCTCGATTCCTGATCGGCCGGGTCACCTGCCGCGCGAGGCAGGCCGGCATGCCCGCCGTCGCCTGCGCCTCGCGCCGCCGGTAGACGCTGGGCGGCATCCCGACCAGCTCGGTGAAGCGCGTGCTGAAGGTGCCGAGCGACGCGCAGCCGACCGCGAAGCACACCTCGGTGACGCTGAGGTCGCCGCGCCGCAGCAGCGCCATCGCGCGCTCGATGCGCCGGGTCATGACGTAGCTGTAGGGCGACTCGCCGTACGCGCGCCGGAACTCGCGGCTGAGGTGCCCGGCCGACATGCCCGCCCCGCGCGCCAGCGACGCGACGTCGAGCGGCCGGGCGTACTCCCGGTCGATCCGGTCGCGGACACGGCGCAGCCGCGCGAGATCGTCCAGGCGCGGGCCGTCGGGAGGGCGGCTGGTCACCTGACCCATCGTGCCACCGCACCGGGGCCCATGTCACGGGCGGCGGGCCGCGGGGCGCGCTCAGCCGAAGGCGCCGGACCGCTCGACGACCTCGACGACCCAGCTCACCGGGGCGCGCTCGGCGACCTGGCGCAGGAAGAACGCCTCCACGGCGTTCAGGCCGCCCTCGTCGCGCTCGGTGTCGATCGCCTGCGAGACGCCGTCGCGGATCGCCTCCTCGGTGCCGGGCGGCAGATCGCGCGACTCGCGCAGGGAGGTGGCCACCCGCAGCAGCAGCTCCTCCCGCGTGGTGCCCAACGAGCAGGCCGCCGAGTCGAGGGCGCGCAGCCCGATGCGCTGCGCCGCCGTGTCGACGCCGCCCCCCGGCAGGTCGACGGCGCGGCCGCACGGGCTGGGCACCGACAGCACCGCGTCGGCGGGCGAGTCGTGGGTGAGCTCGAGCGCGATGAGCCCCCCGGCGGCGGCCAGCGCGAGCAGGATCGCGAGGTGCCCCCAGCGCAGCGCGGCCCTCATCGCAGCTCCCGCCGCCTGAGGAAGGCCAGGGCCAGGAGGGCCGCGAGGGCCAGCGCCGCGCAGAGGGCGAAGGAGTTGCGGAAAGCCGTGGTGATGGTGGCCTGGATCACCCGGTCCAGCCGGCCGCGCAGGCGCGCGAACAGCGCCGGATCGTCGCCCTCGCCCGGCTGCAGGACGGGCAGCAGGTCGGGCACCTGGCCGGCCGGGGTCGCCTGCAGGACCTCGGCCACCCGCTCGCCGATCTCGATCTTGCGGTCGATGGAGAGCGGCGCCTCGAGCAGCGCCGAGGTGCCGGCCAGCTGGGCGCGCTCGTCGGCGCCGTCGAGGTCGGCGGCCAGCAGCGGCGCGAGCAGCGCCAGCCCCACCACGAGCCCCGCGTGGCGCACGCCCACCGACCAGGTGCCCGCGGCGGCCGGCTCCCGGCCGCGCAGCGAGGCGCCGGTCAGCGCCGGCAGCGCCAGGCCGACCCCCAGGCCGCACAGGACGAGGGCGCCCGCCAGCATCGGCAGGCTGGCCTCGGGCAGCAGCGCCATCGCCCCGAGCCCCGCCGCCAGCAGCACGGCCCCGCCGCCGATCGCGACGTGCGCCTCGCTGCGCCCCGCGAGGAACGAGCCCACCAGCGCCCCGCCGGGCAGCGCGCTGACGATGCCCGCCGCCAGCAGGGGCTCGTGCCCCCACCCGTCGATCATCAGCACCACCGACAGGAACAGGGCGCCCACCAGGGCCGCCGACAGGAGGGCCAGCGCCGCGCCGGCGGCCGTCGGGGCCCGCAGCCCCTGGCCGATGCCCGCCGGGTAGGGGTTGGGCGGCACGCGGAGGCCCGGCAGCGCGGCCAGGGCCGCCAGCGCCAGGGGGATCTGGGCGATGAAGATCGCCCGCCAGTCGAAGCCCTGCGTCAGGGCGCCGCCCGCCGCGGGGCCGATCGCCGCGCCCACCACGCCGGCGGCGCTCCACAGCGCCGCGCCGCGGCCCTGCGAGCCGGTCGCGGCGTCGAGCAGGGGCAGGCTGGCGGCGAGCAGCAGGGCGCCGCCCACCCCCTGCACCGATCGCGCCGCGACCAGCTCGGCGGTGGAGCCGGCGGCCGCGCACCAGCCGCAGGCGGCGGCGAACAGGACCAGGCCCGCGACGGCCATCCGCCGCGGGGCGAGGCGCCGCGCGAACGGCACCATCGCGATCGCGAGCACGGCGACGACCAGGTTGTAGGCCGTGACGACCCACGCGATCTCCTCGACGGAGCTGTCGTAGGCCCCGATCAGCTGGGGCAGCGCCAGCACCACGATCGACGAGTCGGCGAACGCGACCATCACCGCCAGCGCGATCAGGATCGCCCGCGCGCCGGGCGGCCGGCGGCGGCCGCCCGGCGCGCGCGGCAATGGCTCGGTCGGCAGTTCGCGGGTGTCTCCCACGCCCGGATTGATAGACGAGGTGCGCCGCGCCCGTCTGCCCGCCCCTCCCGCCTTGGCCTCCCGTTAACCGGTGATCTTCCCGGCATCGGTCGCTGTCAACCTCGGTTGACGGTCATCGATCCGTCAACTACCGTTGACAGACCGTGGCGCAGCGGATCGAGATCCCCACCGCGGACGACCCCGCCGAGGCCCTCGCCGCGGTGGTGGCGCTGCGCCGCCTGGCCGACCGGCTGGAGCGCGCCGCCGTCGCCCGCGCCATCGAGGACGGCTGGACCTGGGCCCAGGTGGCCGAGGCGCTCGGCGTCACCCGCCAGGCCGCCCACAAGCGCCACGCCCGTCGTGGCCGACCGGAGACACGCCCGTGAAGCTGAAGAACCCGTTCACCGACATGCGCACCGTCGGCCGCCTGCTCGAGGGCGCCGAGGGGCACGCCCGCCGCGCCGGCGAGGACCCGCCCGGCGCCGAGCACCTGCTGCTGTCCGCCCTCGACCTGCCGGACGGCAGCGCGCGGGCCGCCTTCGAGGCCGTCGGAGCGGACCCCGGCGATCTCCCGGACGCGATCGCCGCCCAGCACGCCGACGCCCTGCGCGCGGTCGACATCGACGCGCCCGACGACGAGCCCGACCCGCCCGCCGCCGAGGAGCCGCGCCGCGGCCGCGGCGCGTTCCGCAGCACCGGCGCGGCGCAGACCGCCTTCCGGGAGGCGGTGAGGCTCTCGAAGCCCGGTCACCTGCGCGGCGGTCACGTGGTCGCGGCCGTCGCGTGGATGGAGCGCGGCACCGCCGTCCGCGCCCTGGACCGGATGGGGATCGAGCGCGCCGCGCTGGCCCGCGCGGCCATGGACGCCGCCCGCGCCGCGCGATAGCCGCGGCGCGATGCGCGACCCTAGAGCGGCACCAGCTCGGTCGAGAGGCGGCCGGCGGCGTCGCGGATCGCGTCGCCGTTCGGGCCGATGGCGGCGACCGAGAGCGACTCGGGCTGCCAGTGCTCGCGCGCCAGGTCCTGCACCTGGTCGGCGGTCACCGCCTCGACGCGGTCGACGATCTCGTCGACCGTCAGCAGCTCGCCGCCGGTGAGGACGGCGCGGCCGATGCGGTTCATCCGGGTGCCCGAGCTCTCGAGGCCCAGGATCAGGCGGCCCTTCAGGTGGTCCTTGGCGCGGCGCAGCTCGTCGGCGGGCAGCGCCTCGTCGCCCAGCCGCCGCAGCTCCGCGCCGATGATCTCGCAGCAGGTGGCGAGGTTGTCCTCGCGGGTGCCCAGCCACACGCCGACCTGGCCGGTCTCGGCGTAGCCGACCGCGTACGAGCCGACCGCGTAAGCCAGGCCCCGCTTCTCGCGGATCTCCTGGAACAGGCGGCTGCTCATGGAGCCGCCGAGGATCGTGTCGAGCACCGACTGGGCGTGCCGCCGCGGGTCGTTGCGCGACAGGCCGGGGCCGCCCAGGCACAGGTGGTACTGCTCGGTCGCCTTCTCCTTCACCACCAGCGCGGGCGCGCCGGGCCGGCCGGGCTCGAAGGCGCCCGGCGCCTCCTGGCGCGGCAGCCCGCCCAGCAGGTCCTCCACCAGCCCCATCACCCGGTCGTGGGAGATGTTGCCGGCGGCCGCGACCACCATGTTCGGCGCCGTGTAGTGGCCGCCGTGGTAGCCGCGGACGATCTCCTCGGTCACCGAGCCGACCACCTCGGCCGTGCCGATCACCGGCCGGCCCAGCGCCTGCTGCGGGAACACCGCCAGCGTCGCCAGGTCGTGGATCTGGTCCTGGGGGTCGTCCTCGTACATCGCGATCTCCTCGAGCACCACCTCCCGCTCCTGCTCCAGGTCGACGAAGGCGGGGCGCTGGAGCATGTCGGTGAGCAGCGGGAAGGCCCGGTCCACCAGCTCGTCGAGCACGCGCGCGTACAGCACGGTGTAGTCGCGGCCGGTGGCCGCGTTCACCTCGCCGCCGAGCGCGTCGAACTCCTGCGCGATGCGCTCGGGAGACAGGGTCGGCGTGCCCTTGAACAGCATATGCTCGAGAAAGTGCGACAGACCGGCCTCGTCGGGCCGCTCGAAGCGCGACCCGACGCCGATCCAGACCCCGATCGTGACCGAGCGGACCCCGGGGATGGCCTCCGAGACCACTCGGAGGCCCCCCGGCGCCACGCCCAGCACGGGCGCCCCGGTCACGATCGGGACCCGGGCCCTACTCGGCGGCCGACAGGCGGCGCCGGCGCCGGCGGGGCGGGGCCTCGCCGTCGGCCGCGGCCGACCCGTTGCCCGACGCGTCCTCGCCCTCGGGCTCGTCCTCCAGCCCGACGATGCGCAGGCCGATGCGGCCGCGGACCTTGTCGACCTCGACGACGCGCACGTCCACCGTGTCGCCGCGGTTGATGACGTCCTCGACCTTGTCGACCCGGCCGCGCGACAGGTTGGAGATGTGCAGCAGCCCGTCCACGCCCTTGGTGAGCTCCACGAAGGCGCCGAAGGTGGTCGTCTTCACGACCTTCGCGCCGAGGTAGGTGTCGCCGATCTCGACGTCCTTCGTCATCGCCCGGATCTGCTCCACGGCGGCGTCGGCCCTCTGGCCGTCCACGCCGTACACCTTCACCGTGCCGTCGTCCTCGATGGAGATCTCGACCTCGTAGTCGGCCTCCAGGCCGCGGATCGTCTCGCCGCCCTTGCCGATGACCATCCCGATCCGGTCCGGGTCGATCTTGATCGCGGTGATGCGCGGCGCCCAGGCCGACAGCTCCTCGCGGGGGCCGGCGATGGTGGAGGCCATGATCCCGAGGATGTGCGCGCGCCCGGCCTTCGCCTGGGCGAGCGCGTCGCGCAGGATCTCGAAGGTCACGCCCGTGATCTTGATGTCCATCTGCAGGGCGGTGATGCCCTGCTCGGTGCCGGCCACCTTGAAGTCCATGTCGCCGAGGTGGTCCTCGTCGCCCTGGATGTCGGAGAGCACGACGTAGTCGTCGCCCTCCTTGATCAGGCCCATCGCGATGCCGGCCACCGGCCGGGTGATCGCGACGCCGGCGTCGAGCAGCGCCAGGGTGGAGCCGCAGACCGACGCCATCGACGACGAGCCGTTGCTCTCCAGCGTCTCCGACACCAGGCGCAGGGTGTACGGGAACTCGGTCTCGTCCGGGATCATCGGCAGCAGGGCGCGCTCGGCGAGGGCGCCGTGGCCGATGTCGCGGCGCTTGGGGCCGCGCATGAAGCCGATCTCGCCCACGCTGAAGGGCGGGAAGTTGTAGTGGTGGATGTAGCGCTTGGTGGTCTCGATGCCGAGGCCGTCGATGCGCTGCGCCTCCTTGGTGGTGCCCAGCGCGAGGCTGGTGAGCACCTGGGTCTCGCCGCGGGTGAACAGGCCGGTGCCGTGCACGCGGGGCAGCACGCCCACCTCGGCGGTGATCGGCCGGATCTCGGTCGCGTCGCGGCCGTCGGGGCGCTGCTTGTCCACGGCGATGCGGCGGCGGATCAGCGTCTTCTGCAGCGAGTCGAAGGCCGTCGAGAAGGCGGCCTTCTCCTCCGGCTCCGGGTCGGAGCCGATCACGGCCTCGGCGGCGGCGGCGCGGACCGCGGCGACCTTGTCGCGGCGCGCGAGCTTCGCCTGCTCGAGGGTGGCCTCGGCCAGGTCGGCGCCGGCGGCCTTCTCGACCTTCGCCAGCAGCGCCGGGTCGACCGCCACCGGGGCGACGTCCCACTTGGGCTTGCCGGCCCTCTTCTGCAGCTCGAGCTGGGTCTCGCAGAGGCGGCGGATCTCCTCGTGGGCGATCTGGAGCGCCTCGAGCATCGTCTCCTCGTCGACCTCCTTGGCGCCCGCCTCGACCATCGAGATCGCCTCGATGGAACCGGCGACGACCAGGTCGAGCTCGGACTCCTCCAGCTCCTGCAGCGTCGGGTTGATGATGAACTCGTCACCCGAGAGGCCGATGCGCACGGCGCCGACCGGGCCCTGGAAGGGCAGCTCCGACAGCAGCAGGGCGGCCGAGGCGCCGTTGATCGCCAGGATGTCGAAGGCGTTGACCTGGTCCACCGAGAGGACCGTGGCCACGACCTGGGTCTCGTTGCGGTAGCCCTTCGGCCACAGCGGGCGGATCGGGCGGTCGGTCATGCGGGCCGTCAGGGTGGCCCGGTCGCTGGGGCGCGACTCGCGCTTGATGAAGCCGCCCGGGATCTTCCCCGCCGCGTACATCCGCTCCTCAACGTCCACCGTCAGGGGGAAGAAGTCGGCGCCCGGCCGGGGCTCCTGGGCCCCCACGGCCGTCACCAGCACCACCGTGTCGCCCGAGCGGACGAGCACCGAACCATTCGCCTGCTTGGCGAGCTTGCCCGTCTCGAACTCGATCGGCGCGTCGCCGATCTGGGCGGTCACCTTCTCTACTGCCATGTCACGTCCCTTGTCTGCCCCGCGCCGCTCGGCCGGGGCCCTCGTGCCCGCACCACCCGGCGCGGGCCTTCGTCCCTCACCCGCCGCGGGCCCTCCCCGCGCGGGGTCCCTCCGTGCTCTGCGGCCCGGCGTGGGGGCGACGCGAACGGCATCGCGCTCCGAACGCCTGTGGCATCAGCACCCGGCGACCTTAGCACGGGCACCGGCGGACGGGCGGGCGGCTCAGGAGCGCACGACGCAGGACGGCGCCGGGGCCGTGCGGCCCAGCTCGTCCAGGCCGTCCAGCGCGTCGAGCAACCGCGGGTAGTGGCGTTCGGCGGCGTCGGCCCCGTCGGTCCGCACCTCGGCGGCGGCCTCGGGGTAGATCCGGGCGGCGGCCCGCAGGCCGGCCACGGCGGTCCGGTTCAACGCGGCGAGCTCGTCCGGGGGGCTCAGGCGCTCCATCGCCCCGGCGAGGTCATCGGTCGAGGCGGCGAGCCCCTCGAGGAAGACGGCGAGCCGTTCGGGGTCGTCCGAGTCCGGCTCGCTCGCGCGCTCCCGCTCGCGGCGCGCGGCGCAGAGGGCATCGAGATCGACGCGGTACACGCCGGTCAGCGGCACGTAGGAGGTCCAGCCCTCCGCCGTGGAGGCCGTGGAGGGGCGGGAGGCGCCGTCCTCGCCGCATCCCCCCAGGAGCGCCGCGGCGACCGGCAGGAGGACGGCGAGGGCGGCGCTCCGCCGCCGGATCACCGCCGCAGGCCCAGGGTCTTGGTGAGCTCGCGGTAGGCGTCGAGGTCGTTGCGCTGCAGGTAGTTCAGGAGCCGCCGGCGGCGGCCGACGAGCTGCAGCAGCCCGCGGCGCGAGTGGTGGTCCTTCTGGTGGCTCTTGAGGTGCTCGGTGAGCCCGTTGATCCGCTCGGTGAGGATCGCCACCTGCACCTGGGGGGATCCGGTGTCGGTGTCGTGACGACGGTGGTCGTCGATCACCTTCGCCTTGACGTCCTTGGCCAGCGCCATGTCTCGCTCCCGTCTCAGCCTCGGCGCAGCCGCAGCCGCCCCGGGTCGTATGTGTCTCGCGCGCGCGGGGTCGGGGCCCCGGCGGCACGCGACCATAGCACGGGGGGCTCCCCCGCCGGCGCGGGGCGCCCTTCCCTCATCCGCCCGTACCGCGGATGGTCCATGGGATCAGGCCGGCGGCCCGCTCGCAACCGCCGCGGGGAGCAAGCGCGGGTGACGATCCCGGCCCCGCGTCGGCTACCACCGGAGCGCTCCAGATCGGACGCTGTAGGGGCGCCTCCGCGACCTGCCGGGAGGCGGAGGGCGCCGCGACGCGCCCGTGGAGAGAGCCGCAACCCATCAGGAGGCAACGACGTGCCCTACACGCCGGAGCAGGCGCGGGCCCTCGCGCTGCAACTCGGGCCGCTCTACGGCCTGCGCGAGGACCAG
The DNA here is from genome assembly GCA_050181915.1 of Thermoleophilia bacterium. Lineage (GTDB taxonomy): Bacteria > Actinomycetota > Thermoleophilia > Miltoncostaeales > Miltoncostaeaceae > JBFXCS01. The sequence goes on from JBFXCS010000001.1 coordinate 887,750, forward strand.
CTTCCCACCAGCGTCTTCGCGGACGTGCTCAACGGCCTCGAGCAGTGCGAGGCCATCCTCGAGGCCATCCCCCAGGTCGAGACCCCGGTCCCGGCCGTGAAGCTCGTGCCCGTGCCCACGGTCGAGCCCGGCGGGGGGTGGCGCCCGTGAGCGCGGGGACGACGCCGATGAGCCGGCGCGACTTCGTCCGCGGCGCCGCCGCGGCCGCCGCGGCGGCCTCCACCCTCGCCGCGCCCGTCGCGGCCCGCGCCTCGAAGGGGTCGGGCCCGAAGGTGCCGGACGTGCCGCTCTACGACCTGGAGGTGTGGCAGGCGGCGGAGCTGATCCGCGCGCGCAGGCTGTCGCCGGTCGACCTCGCCCTCGCGACCCTCGAGCGGATCGAGGCCGTCGAGCCGCGGGTGCTCGCCTTCGTCAACAGGTACGGCGACGACGAGATCCTCACCCAGGCCCGCGCCGCCGAGCGACGCGCCCGCCGGGGGGACACCCTCGGCCCGCTCGACGGCATCACGGTCGGCCTGAAGGACATCTACTTCACGAAGGGCAAGGTCACCGAGGGCAACTCGAAGCTCTACACCGGCTTCGTGCCCGACTTCGACGCGGAGGCCGTGACCCGCCTGAAGAAGGGCGGGGCGGTCGTGCTGGGCAAGGTGGGCACCAGCGAACTCGCCACGGCGACGGCGTCCGCCGCCAACAACCCGTGGGACCTGCTGCGCACCCCCGGCGGATCGAGCTCCGGCTCGGCGGCCGGCGTCGGAGCCTCGGAGTTCATGGTGGGCATGGGCACCTGCACCGGCGGCTCGATCCGCGGGCCGGCGGCGAACGTCGGGCTCTCGGGCTTCAAGCCGACCCACGGCACCGTGAGCCTGTACGGCATCTTCCCCCTGGCCTGGTCGATGGACCACCCGGGCCCGCTGACCCACTCGGCGCTCGACTGCGCGCTGGTGGTGGACGCGGTCGGCGGCCAGGACCCGAAGGACCCGCTGACCCGCCCGGTGAAGCGCTACCGGCTGGCGAAGCGCCTGCTGGAGGCCCCGTCGCGCAAGCCGCTGCGCGGCGTGGTGGTCGGGGTGCCCGCGCCGGGCGACTACCTGCTGGGGGTGCCGAACGACGAGGAGCTCGCCGCCTTCGACGACGCCGTCGACGTGCTGCGGGCCCAGGGCGCGACGATCAGGCAGGTCACCAGCCAGGTGCTGATCCCGGGCCTCACGACCTACGACTCGTTCTACAGCATCATCCGCAGCGCGGAGGTCGCCGCCTATCAGCGCGTCAACCTGATGACCCAGCCCCAGAACATGTCGGAGGCCTACCTGTCCCGCGTCTCGGTCGGCGTGCTGATGCCGGGCCACGCGTACGCCCAGGCCCAGCGGGTGCGGCGCCTGTGGGCCGAGAAGCTGCTGTCGGTCTTCGACGAGGTCGATGTGCTCGTGCACCCGGCCGACAACATCGCCGGCCTCAAGGAGGGGGGCGGCACGCCGTCGTCGCGCCCGTCGAGCGGCGGCAAGACCGGCCAGTGGAACCTGACCGGCGCGCCGGCGATCGCCATCCCCACGGGCTTCTCGGCAGCGGAGAAGATGCCGCTGTCGATGCAGAGCGTGGCCGCTCCCGGCAACGACGCCGAGGCCCTGTACGTGGCCCACGCCTTCCAGAAGGCGACCGACTTCCACGCGAAGCGCCCGCCGCTGTAGGACCGCCGCGGGTCCGGCGCCGCGCGCGGCGCCGGACCCGGCGGTTCGCGGTCGGCCCGCCCCGGCGTCTATCCTGGCGCGCAGGGACGTCATCGTCGCGGGCACCCGCTCTCCGGGGCCGCCGCGCCGCGGTCGGCCGAAGCGGCGAGCGCGGGAGGCGCCACATCCGATCGCTGGTGAGCTTCAACCGGCGGGAATGGTCGGTCCTCGTGCCCCTCTCCGGCGCGGGGTTCTTCGAGGTCTACGACGTCGCCCTGCTCACCCTCGCGGCGCCGGCGATCGCGGCCGGCCTGGGCGTCTCGATCGCGACCTTCGGCATCGGCGTCGCGATCATCCGCCTCGCCACGCTCGGCAGCCTGCCGGTGCTGCGCCTGGCCGACCGCTGGGGGCGGCGCAGCCTGCTCATCGCCTCGCTCGCCGCCTTCACGGTCGCGACCGGCGCCACCGCGCTGGCCTGGGGCCTCGCCGCCTTCGTCGTGGCCCAGATGATCGCGCGGGTCTTCCTGGCCAGCGAGTCGGCGCTCTCCGGCCTCGTCATCGCCGAGGAGCTGCGCGAGGACCGCCGCGGCACGGGCCTCGCCCTGCTCGGCATCGTGGCGGGCGTCGGCTACGGGGCCGTGGCCGGGCTGCTGCTCGTCGCGCCCCTCACGCCCCTCGACTGGCGCCTCTTCTACCTCGTCGCCCTGGCCCCGCTGGCGATGGTCGCGGTCCTCCGCCGGCGCCTGCCGGAGACGCGGGCCTTCTCCGCCGCCCGCACGGGCGGCCGCCTGCAGACGAGCCTGTGGCCGCGCGTCGAGCCGCGCCTGCGCGGACGGCTGTGGCGCGTCACCGTCATCGTCGCCGCATTCGGGCTGGTGCAGACCAGCGGCTTCTTCTACGCCTCCGACCTGGCCCAGACCGACTACGGCTGGAGCGCCGTCTTCACCGCCCTCATCCTGGTCTCGGCGGTGTTCGGCATCCTGGGCTACTGGATCGGGGGGCGCCTCGGCGACCGCCTGGGCCGCCGGCCGGTGATCGCCCTCGCCACCCTGCTCGGCGCGGCCGGCACGGTGCTGGTGTTCACCGAGGTGCGGGCGCTGTTCGCCCCCGGCTTCTTCCTGCTCGCCACCGCCGGCTCGTGCTTCGTGGCGGCGTCGGTGGCCTACCTGGCCGAGCTCTTCCCCACCGAGATCCGGGCCACCGCCACCGCCTTCGTGCTCGCCTGCCAGGTGGCGGCGGGCTCGCTGGGGCTGGCCGTGCTGGGCGGGCTGTCCGGGGTGGTGAGCACGTCCCTGCTCATGCTGGTCCTCGGCGGCTGCCTGGCGCCCGCGGTGCTCGCGCTGCGGTGGCTGCCCGAGACGGCCTGCCGCGACCTGGTGTCCGAGGACGCGCCGCTCACCGGGGCGGCGACGGTCGCCGCCGGCTGATCCTCAGGAGCCCCCCGCCCGGCGGGCGACCTCGCGGGTGGCCTCGATGTCGGCCCGGATCTGCGCCACCAGGGCGTCCGCCGAGTCGAAGCGCCTCTCGTCGCGCAGGCGCTCGAGGAACTCGATGCGCATGGCCTGGCCGTAGACGTCCCCGCCGTCGTAGTCGAGCAGGAAGGCCTCCAGGCGCAGCACCGAGCGCGGCTCCGAGGCGGTGAAGGTGGGCGCGACGCCGATGTTGACCGCCGCCGTCACCCGGCCGGCCGCGAGCACGGCCGTGCCGGCGTAGACGCCGCGGCTGGGCAGCGCCGAGTCGCCCGCGATCTCGAGGTTCGCGGTCGGCAGCCCCATCGTGCGGCCGCGCCGGTCGCCGGGCACGACGACGCCCTCCACCGAGTGCGGCCGGCCCAGCAGCGGGATCACCTCGGACACCTGCCCCGTGGCCACCAGCCGCCGGATCCGGGTGGACGAGATCGGCTTGCCGTCGTCGCTGGTCACCATCGCCGGCGTCTCCACGGTCAGCCCGCGCGAGCGGCCGAACTGGGCGAGCATCTCGACGGTGCCGGCGCCGCCGTGGCCGAAGCGGAAGTTCTCCCCCACCACCACGGCCTCGGCGGCCACCGGCGGCGAGAGCAGCATCTCGATGAACCGCTCCGCCCGGATGCGCGAGAAGGCCCGCGTGAACGGGACCACCAGCAGCTCGTCCACCCCCAGCCGCTCGATGAGCTGGCTCTTCAGGCCGATGGCGGTGAGCACCGCGGGCTTCAGCTCCGGGCGCAGCACCGCGATCGGCTGCGGCTCGAAGGTGAGCGCCATCGAGTCGACGCGCCGCTCGTTCGCGATCTCGATCGCCCGATGGATGATCGCCTGATGGCCCATGTGGACGCCGTCGAAGGTCCCCACCGCGACCACCCGGCGTCGCCCGCCGAGGGGGAGGCCGCCGAGGGAGCGGTAGCGCCTCACCGGGCGTCCCCGAGCACGACGGCGGGTCGCAGGGCCCCGCACGACGGACGGGCCACCGCCACCAGGCGGCCGTCGCGCACGAGGGCCACCGGGTCGCCGCCCCCGCCGCCGCCGGGCACCGGGCGCCCGTGGGCGACGTCGCGCGCCTCGGCCTCGGTCAGCTCGCGCCGCGCCAGGTGCCCCAGGCCGCTCAGCGGGTCGAGGCCGCCCTCGGCGGCGACCTCGTCCGGGGCCACCGCATCCTCCACCGACATCGCGCCGACCGCGGTGCGGCGCAGCTCGGTGAGGTAGGCGCCGCACCCCAGGGCCTCCCCGATGTCGGCCGCCAGCTGGCGGATGTAGGTGCCCTTGCCGCAGCGCACCGCGACGGCGAACACGCCGTCGCCCCGGTCCTCGGCCAGGGCGATCTCGTGGATCTCGATCTCCCGCTCCGGCGCCTCGACCGCCTCGCCGCGCCGCGCCCGCCGGTACAGGCGCTCGCCGTCGACCTTCACCGCGCTGTAGGCCGGCACGCGCTGGCGGGTGCGCCCGAGGAAGGTCGGCAGCAGGGCCGACAGATCGCCGGCCGAGGCCGGGGCGCCGGCGGGCTCCACCGGCCCCTCCGGGTCGCCGGTCTCGGACGTGAACCCGGTGCGCAGGGTGGCGAGGTAGGTCTTGTCGAGCGCGGTGAGGTACGGCACGAGGCGCGTCGCGCGCCCCACCGCCAGCACCAGCAGGCCCGTGGCGAAGGGGTCGAGGGTGCCGCAGTGGCCCACCTTGGTGCGCCGCGGGAGGCGGCGCCGCGCCGCCGCGACGACGTCGTGCGAGGTCGGCCCGGCCGGCTTGTCGACCAGCCACAGCGCCGGCGCGACGCCGGCGGCCTCACCCACGGGCGTCCCGCGCATCGAGCCGCTCGGCCATGCGCCGCCCGATCCACTCGATGAGCTCCTCCGCCGGCAGCGAGCTGCTGAAGCCGGCGGCCGCCCGGTGGCCGCCGCCGCCGCCCTCGCGCGCGATCACCGACACGTCCACGTCCGGGTCGGCGGCGCGCAGCGACACCCGCAGCGTCCCGGGCGGGCCCTGTTCCTTCACCAGCCCGGCGGCCTCGATGCCGCGCACCCCGCGCAGCACCTCGACGATGCCCTCGGTGTCGTCGCCGCCCGCCGCGTCGAAGTCGGCCCGGGTGAGGTGGGCGAGCAGCATCCGCCCGCCGGCCAGCCGGCGGGCGCCCGCGAGGGCGCGGCCGATCAGCACCAGCCGGTCGAGCGGCTGCTCCTCGTAGAGGCGCCGCGAGATCTCGGCGACGTCGGCGCCCGCGTCGATCAACCGGGCCGCCACCCGGTGGGTGGCGGCGCCGGTGTTCGTGTAGCCGAAGCGGCCGGTGTCCGTGACCATGCCGACGTAGAGCGGCTCCGCGACGTCGCGCGTCAGCGGCCAGCCGGCGGCCTCGATCACGCCCGCCACGACCTCGGCGGTGCTCGACGCGTCGGGCTCCACCAGGTTGAGATCGCCGAAGCGGGTGTTGTCCTGGTGGTGGTCGATGTTCACCACGACCGCCGCGCCCTCGTGCACCGGCTCCGGCCACAGGCGCAGCTCGCTGGCGCAGTCCACGGCGATCAGGGTGCGCTCGGCCAGGTCGGCCGGCGGCGCCGGCAGGATCACCTCGCCGGGCGCCAGGAGGAACGCGAGGTCCGCCGGGACGGGATCGGGATCGGGGTGGGCCATCACCACGTCCTGGCCGGCCGCGCGCAGCGCCCGCGCCACCCCCAGCAGCGACCCGATCGCGTCGCCGTCCGGGTTGTGGTGCGCCGCCACCACGAAGCGGCCGCCGGGGCGGGCCAGCGTCCCGGCGATGTCGGCGCGCGAGGCGGTGCGGGCGGTGCGTGTGCTCATTCGTCGTCTCCGGGGCCGGCGACCTCGTCGATGAGGCGGCTGAGGGCCTCCGCGTCGCGCTGTGAGGTGTCGTAGTGGAAGGTGAGCTGCGGGGTGTGACGGGCGCGCAGCTCGGCGGCCAGGCGCCCCTGCAGCACGCCGCGGGCCGAGTCGAGGGCGTCCTGGCTGGCCTGGCGGTCGCGGGTGCGCAGGGTCGTGAACCAGACCTTCGCCTCGCGGACGTCCTGGGTCGCCTCGACCCGGGTGATCGTGACGAACCCGAGGCGCGGGTCGGACAGCTCGCGGCCGATGGCCTCGGCGAGCACCTGGCGGACCTGCGTGTCGACCCGCCGCATGCGGGTGCTTCGGGGGCGGCGCGCCACGGCGATCACCGCTCCCACCGCTGGGGGTCGTCCCCGGACACCGCCACCAGCTCCCGGGCCTCGTCGACCACCTGGAAGGCCTCGTCGGCGTGCAGCGCCCGCGACGCCGCGTTGAGGCGCTCGGCCACGTCGCCCGCGGTGCGCCCGGCCACCGCCAGGGTGAGCCGGGAGCGCTGCCACAGGTCGTGATGGTCGACCTCGGCCACCGAGCAGGCGTGCCGGCGCGCCAGCGCGCTCTTCACGCGCAGCAGCTCCTTGCGCTTGGTCTTCACGCTGGCGCCGTCCGGCAGATGCAGGTCGACGGTCAGGATGCCGACGTGGCCGTACTCCATGGCACCGGGGCGCTACTGCCCCGAGTCGTCGTCCGATTCCGACGACGGGTCCGACGGCGGGGGCGGGGGCGGCGGCGGAGGGGCCGAGGCCTGGGAGGTGCGGGCGACCTCGCGCAGCTCGTACGCCTCGACCGTGTCCCCCTCCTTGATGTCGTTGTAGTCCTCGATCAGCAGACCGCACTCGAAGCCCTGCTGCACCTCGCGGACGTCCTCGTTGAAGCGCTTCAGCGAGGCGATGGAGCCCTCGTGCACGACGGTGCCCTCGCGCAGCAGCCTCACCTTCGCGCTGCGGCGCACCACGCCGCTCGTGACGTAGCAGCCGGCGATGGTGCCGAGGCGGCTGGCCCGGAAGGTGGCGCGCACCTCGAGCTCGCCGATCACGTCCTCGACGATGTCCGGCTCCAGCAGGCCGACGAGGGCGTCGCGCACGTCCTCGATGGCGCGGTAGATGACGCGGTAGGTGCGGATGTCCACGCCCTCGCGCTCGGCCGTGACCTTCGCCTCCGGCCGGGGCCGGACGTTGAAGCCAATGATGATCGCCTGCGACGCCGACGCCAGCATGACGTCGGACTCGTTGATCGCGCCGACGCCGGTGTGGATGACGCGCAGCCGCACCTCGGTCTGCTCGATCTTCGAGAGCGCGTCCTGCAGCGCCCCGACGGAGCCCTGCACGTCGCCCTTGATGATGATGTTGAGCTCCTTGAGCCCGCCCTCCTTGATGCGCGCGAAGAGGTCGTCGAGCGACACCGGGCGGCGGTTGGCCAGCTCCTCGGCGCGCAGGCGCTGGTTGCGCTCCGTGGCGATCTGGCGCGCGGCGCGCTCGTTGTCGACCACCCGGAAGCGCTCGCCGGCGTCCACGACGCCGCCGAGGCCCAGGACCTCGACCGGCACCGAGGGGCCCGCCTCGTCGAGGGTGGCGCCGGTGTAGTCGGCCATCGCGCGGACGCGGCCGTAGACGTCGCCGGCGACGATCACGTCGCCGACGCGCAGTGTGCCGCGCTGCACGAGCACCGAGGCCACCGGACCGCGGCCCGCGTCGAGGCGCGACTCGATCACCGCGCCGGAGGCCTCCGGACGGGGGTTGGCCTTCGGCTCCGCGTCGGCGTCGGCGACGAGCAGCACGGTCTCGAGCAGGGTGTCGATGCCGGTGTGCTCCAGCGCCGAGACCTCGACGAACTCGTGCGTGCCGCCCCACTCGGAGGGGATGACGTCGCGCTGGGAGAGCTCCTGCTTGACGCGGTCGGGGTTGGCGCCCGCCTTGTCGATCTTGTTGACCGCGACCATGAACGGCACGTCCGCGGCGCGGGCGTGGTCGATCGCCTCCACCGTCTGCGGCATGACGCCGTCGTCGGCCGCCACCACGATCACCGCGACGTCGGTGATCTTCGCGCCGCGGGCGCGCATGGCGGTGAAGGCCTCGTGGCCCGGCGTGTCGAGGAAGGTGATCTCGCGGTCCTCGTGATGCACCTGGTAGGCGCCGATGTGCTGGGTGATGCCGCCGGCCTCGCCCGCCGCCACCTCGGTGGAGCGGATCGCGTCGAGCAGCGACGTCTTGCCGTGGTCGACGTGGCCCATCACGGTGACGACCGGCGCGCGCGGCACCAGGTCCTCCTCGGCGTCGTCGAAGGTCTCGGGCCGCTCGGCCTCCTCCTCCGCGTGCACGATCACGACCTTGCGCTCGAGCTCGGCGGAGATCAGCTCGATCGCCTCGTCGGACAGCGACTGGGTGATGGTGGCGAGCTCGCCGAGGCCCATCAGCAGCTTGATGATCTGCGCCGTCGAGACGTCGAGGATGTCGGCGAAGTCCTTGACCGTCGCCCCGGAGGGCACCTCGACGGGGGGCAGGTCCGCCGGGGCGATCTGCTGGACCGGCTTCTCCTCGCCCCGCGGCGGGCCGCCGCCGCGGCGGCGGTCGCGGCCCTGGGGCGCGGGGCCGCGGCGCCCGGCCTGGGGGTCGATGACGACGCGGCGGCGCTTGCCGCGCGGGCCGCCGCCCCCGCCGCCGCCACCGCCGCCGGGACGGCCGGCGCCGGGACGGAACGGACCGCCGGGACGCGCGCCGCCCTGGCCGCCGGGACGGGCGCCGCCCTGACCGGGACGGGCTCCCCCCTGGCCGCCGGGACGCGGACCGCCCTGACCGCCGCCCTGGCCGCCGGGACGCGCGGCGGACTGCCCGCCGCCGTCGCGCCGGGGGGCGTCCTGGCCGCGCCGGTTGTCGCCGGAGGGCCCGCCGGACTGCTGGGGACGGGCGGGCGGCGTCGACGGGGCGGGCGGCGGAGAGGGCCGCGCCGCCTCCGGGGCGGGCGGGGCCGGCTTCTCGGCGGGGGGCGCGGGGGCCTCGGCCTTCGCCGGCGCCTCGGCCTTCGGAGGGGCGGGGGCCTTCGGCGGGGCGGGGGCCTCGCTCGCGGGCGCGGCGCTCGTCGGCGCGGCCTGCTCGGTCGCCGGCGCGGAGGGCGCCTCGGCCTTGGGGGCGGCGGGGGCCTCGGCGGCCGGGGCGGCCTCGGCGGGGGCGGTGGCGGGCGCGGGGGCCTCCTTCTGCGTGGGGGCGGGCGCGGGCGGGGTCTCCGCCGGCGTCGCGGCGGCCGGCTCGGCCGCGGGCTGCGGGGCCTCGGCGCGCTCGCGGCGCGGCGCGGCCGGCGCCTTCTTGGGCTTGGGGGCGGGCGGCTCGGGCTTCGGCTCGGGCTTCGGGTACCGGTTGGGGTTCAGCACGTGCAGCGCCTCGGCCACGTCCACCGTCGACGACGCGGTCTTCACCTGGACGCCGGCGCGCTGCAGCCGCTGCAGCAGGAGGGAGCTGGGAAGCCCCTCGTCCTTGGCGATCTCGTAGATCCTCTTCTTCTCCATCACGTCCCCCATTGGCCCTCCATCCCGACCGCCGCGCCCAGTGCCGGGTCGATCGTCAGCTCACCGCCGAGGCGCGCTCCGCGGTGGAATCCGCGCCGCGCAACGGCCCGCTCGAAGCACTCCCGGCGCCGGCACACGTACAGCCCGCGCCCCCCGAGCAGCGCCCGGTCGTCCCGCCTCAGCTCGTGGGCCCCCTCCGCAGGGACCGCCACGAACCGGGCGAGCGCGGGCTTCTCGCTGCGGGCGCCGCAGGCAAGGCACCGTCGCTCCGGCATCCGCCGGGCGCGCGTCGTGTGATCCCCTACTGCTCGGCGCCCTCCTCCGTCTCACCTTCCCCGCCGGCGGCGACCGCGGCCGGAACCAATCCGGACACGCGCTCGAGGCCCTTGGGCGTGCTGGCCTCCTCGAGCTCCTCGGCCGTCAGCATCCGCCCGAGCCCGACCTCGACCTCGCCCAGCCGCGAGTGGGCGGGCAGGGCACAGTATCGCGTCGGCGGGACGGCGGCGTTCGGACAGCGCTTGCCGGTGCGCAGCACCGCGGCGCAGCGCGCGACCGCGGCGTCGGCGTCGCCGCCGAAGTCGTCGTCCGCCTCCTCCTTCGCGAAGGTCGATTCGCTCTTGATGTCGATGCGCCAGCCGGTGAGCCGCGCGGCGAGCCGCGCGTTCATCCCCTCGCGGCCGATCGCCAGCGAGAGCTGGTCGTCGGGCACGATCACCGTCGCCTGGCGGGCCTCGTCGTCGACGATCACCTCGCGCACGCGCGCCGGCGAGAGCGCCTTCGCCACGTAGCGGGCCGGCTCGTCGTTGAAGGGGATGATGTCGATCTTCTCGCCGCGCAGCTCGCTGACCACCATGCGCACCCGCGACCCGCGCGGGCCGACGCACGCGCCCACCGGGTCGACGCCCTGCACGTGGGAGATGACGGCGATCTTCGACCGCCACCCCGGCTCGCGGGCGACGCCGCGGATCTCCACCAGGCCGTCCGCCATCTCGGGCACCTCGAGCTTGAAGAGCTCGCGCACCAGCTGGTCGGAGCGGCGGCTCACGATGACCTGCGGCCCCTTGGTGGAGCTGCGCACCTCGGTGATCACGGCCTTGACGCGCGCGCCGTGGTCGTAGCGCTCGTTGTGCACCTGCTCGCTCTCCGGCAGCAGCGCCTCCACCCGGCCGAGGTCGACCAGGGTGTAGCGCGAGTCGGACTGCTGGATGATGCCGGTGACGACGTCGCCGACGCGGTCGACGTACTCCTCGTACATCATCTCCCGCTCCGCCTCGCGGATGCGCTGCAAGATCACCTGCTTGGCGGTCTGCGCGGCGATGCGGCCGAAGTTGTCGGGGGTGACGTCGACGGCCTGGATCTCGTCCTCGGCGTAGGCGGCCCAGTCGATCTCCGGCGCGGGGGGCTCGAACTCCTCCGGGTCGACGCCCTCGGGGATGACCGGCTCCTCCTGCGGCAGCGTCCGCAGCTCCTCGCCCTCCGGCAGGATCAGCTGGTAGACGTGCATCTCGCCCGTCTCGCGGTCGATCTCGACGCGCGCGTACTCGGCGGCGTCGGGCGTCTTCTTGTACGCGGCGAGAAGCGCGTCCTCGAGGGCGACGAGCAGGGTCTCGGAGTCGATGCCCTTCTCGCGCTCGATCTGCTTGATCGCCTCGATGATCTCTCGGTTCACGTGCTGCTCCCCCCAACGTGCTGACCGGCGGCGGCCGCCTCGACCACCGCCCCGCCCACTCGGCACCAACTCATCGCGCCGGCTCCTGCGTCTCGAGCGCGTGCGCCCTCGCGACGTCCGCCAGCGGGATCTCCATCACTCCCTCGGCCGTCGCCAGGCTCAGCGACCGCTCGTCGGCCCCGACCAGCGTACCGCTCCGGAAGCGCGCGCCGCCGCCCCCGGAGGCCTCCGAGCGACGGCGCACCCGGACCCTGCGCCCCACCGCGCGGCGGAAGTGCTCCGCGGTGCGCAGCGGCGGCTCGGGGCCCGGCGACCACACCTCCGCCCCGTACTCGTCGAGGAGGCCGGCGCGGTCGAGGACGGCGGTGACGTCGGCGCACACGCCGTGGTCGACGCCGTCCGGATGGTCGACCACGAGCCGCAGGGTGCCGCCGTTGGCGGGCAGCAGGCGCAGCTCCAGCAGGTCGACCCGGGGCAGGGCCTCGGCCAGGGCGCTCTCGGCGCGACGCTCGATGATCGCCTCGACGTCCATGACCCACCCCCTTTCCGTGCGGCGGTGTGAGGCCACAAAAAAGGTGGGTTCATCACCCACCTCCCGTCGCCGCCGCCGTTCTCGCCCTCGTGGAAACATGAGGATAGCAGGCCAACCGGACCGGGCAGGCGCGGCCGGTCAGCCGCGGCGGGGACCGCCCAGGTCGCGGCTGTCCAGCACCAGGGTCACCGGGCCGTCGTTCACCAGGTCGACCGCCATGTGGGCGCCGAAGCGCCCGCGGGCGACCGGGATGCCGTGCGCGGCGACGGCGTCGGCGTACGCCTCGACGAGCGGCGCGGCCCGGTCCGGCGGCGCCGCGTCCGACCAGGACGGGCGGGTGCCGCGCCGCACGTCGGCGAGCAGGGTGAACTGGCTCACGCACAGCAGGCCCGCCCCCGGCACGTCGGTCAGGGCCAGGTCGAAGGGCCGCTCGGCCCCCGCGAGGATGCGCAGCCGGGCGGTCTTGTCGGCCAGGCGCCGCGCGGCGTCGGCGTCGTCGCCGCGGGCCACCCCGACCAGCGCGAGGACGCCGGGCCCGATCTCCCCCACCACCTCGCCGGCGACCTCGACCCGGGCGCGGCTCACCCGCTGCAGCACGACGCGCACGCGCGCATCGTACGCGCGCCGCCCGGATACGATCGCCCCGATGCCCGCCGCCGATCCCCTTCCCGCCTGGCTCGACGCCGTCGGCCTCGAGCGGGAGGCCGCGGACGGGGGCTGGGCCGTGCGGGTGCCGTCCACCAAGCGCGGCCCGGTGGTGGCGGTCCTCCGGCTCGGCGAGCGCACCCTCACGGCCCGGGCCTTCATCTGCCGCGCCCCCGACCGCCGCCGCGACGAGGTGTACGCGCGCCTGCTGCGCAAGAACCTCTCCCTGCGTGGCTGGCGCTTCGCGGTCGACGACCACGGCGACGTCTACCTCGCCGCCGACGCCCCGCTGGCCGCCCTCGACGGCGACGCCCTCGACGGGCTGCTCGGCGCGCTCGCCACCGCGGTCGACGAGACCTACGAGGGCCTGGTGAGGACGGGCTTCGACGTCCCCGAGGGAACGGAGTTCCGGCCCCCTCCCGGGTGACGCCCCCCGCGAGGCCGGCGGGTCGGCCCTACTCCAGGCCGGTGCCGAAGAGGTCGGCCAGGCGGTAGTGGGTGCGGGCGGCGGGGTCGCCCAGGCGCGAGAGGGAGCGGGCCAGGCAGTAGTGGGCGTAGCCGTCGGTGGGCGACAGCTCGACCGCGACGGCGAACTCCTCGGCGGCGCGCCGGTAGGCGCGCGAGGAGAGGTACGCCCGGCCGAGGGCCTCGCGGATCGACGCCTTGTCCGGCTCCAGCGCCTTGGCGCGCTCGAGCGACACGGCGGCCTGGCGGAACTCGCGGGCCTCCAGCAGCCATTGGCCGTTGCGGTAGGCCTCGTAGGCCTCGGTCTCGCTCACGCCCCCACCGTATCGCGCCTGCGCCACCGCAGCCCCAGGGTCGCGAGGACGCGCCTGCCGAGGGGCGCGCGGCGGCGGATGCGCCGGCGCAGGCGGGCGACGTCCCGCCAGGCCTCGGCCGCCGCGCCCGCGGCGACGGGCTGCGGCGAGAAGCGGGCCCGGGCGGCCCGCTCGTACAGCGGCGTCGGATCGATCCCCGTGCGGGCCAGGATCTCGCCGGCGCGCTCGCGCGGCGTCGCGTTCGCCGCCGGCGCCCAGCCCAGGGCGCTCAGCGAATCCTCCAGGTCCCGCGCCGCGGCCACCACCCGGTCGCGCTCGTCCCCGCCCAACCGTCCGCGCAGGCGCCGCGCCAGGCGAGCGCCCGGCGCGACCGCGAACGGCACCAGGAGGGCCAGGAAGGCCCACCGCCACGGCGAGCCGCCGGCGGCGGGCGCGGCCGCGGGCGCGGGGGCCGGCTCGGGGGCGTCGGTGGTCTGCGGGGTCCGGGGGGGCGCCTCCTCGCCGGTGGCGTCGCCGGGGTTCACCGGGCGCTCGGCGATGCGCTCGTCGATGTCCGCCAGGGTGGGCGCGTAGTCGGCCGACGAGACCGACGCCGGGTTCGGCGCGGACCGTCCCGGCGTGGGGTCGAACGGGATCCAGCCCCACTCGGGGAACCACACCTCCACCCACGAGTGGGCGTCGCGGTCCGTGACCGACCACTCCTGGATGCGCTGGACGTAGGCGCCGCCGGTGTAGCCCACGACCACCCGGGCGGGGATGCCCAGCGTGCGCAGCATCAGGGCCATCGACCCGGCGAAGTGCTGGCAGTAGCCGGTGCGCGTCTCCAGCAGGAAGACGGCCAGCGGCGGACGGTCCGGCGGCCAGCGGGTCGGGTCCTGAGGCAGGCCCTCGGGCACCGGCGGGTCCTCGTCGTAGACGTACCCGGCGCGCAGGGCCTCCTCGATCCGGTTCACCGCCGCGTACGGGCCGGCGGCGTCGCCGGCGATCCGGCGCGCCAGCTCGCGCACCCGCGCGTACGGGACGCCGAGCTCCGCGTCGGACGGGCCCTCCCGCCCGCTGCCGAAGGCCGGCACGTCGAAGGCGCGCCCGCTGCGCGGGGCCCGCACCCGCGTCTCGCCCTCGGGCATGGTCGCCGGGTCGTAGGCGCCGGCCGCGATCAGGTCGCCCGGATCGGGACGCGGCACGTAGCCGTGCACCGTGTACTGGTCCCCCGTGCGCAGCTCGCGCTCGATCTGCACGGCCCCGTCGATCTGCTCGGCGGACGATCCGAAGGGGCCGGTCGCCCGCCACGGCCGCCCCGAGTAGAGCAGTCGCTGGCTGCGCGTCGCGCGCACCGTGATGCGCTGCTCGAAGCGCTCGGATCCGGCCGGTATCGCGGTGACGCCGAAGTCGATGACCTTTCCGTCGAGCCGCATCGGGCCCAGGTCGCCCTCCGTCGGGACGAACGAGACCCCGTCGAAGTCGTCGAGCGCGGCCGCCCGGATCGGCAGCCGCACCTCGGTCCGCACCCGCAGCACCTCGCGCGGCTCGCCCGACCGGTCGAGGGCGCCGTAGCCCTGCCCCGTGTCGAGCGTCGCCGCGCCCGGGTCCGAGCCAGCCAGCTCCCAGTCCTTCCAGCTCCACCACGCCGATCCGGCCTGCGCCGGCCCGGCGCCGAGGGCCGCGGCGAGCACGACGACCGCCCCGCCGATCGCCACGGTGCCGCCCAGGCGCCACGCCGGCCCCGACGACCGCGCGTCCCACGAGGCGAGCGCCAGCACCACCACCAGGCCGCCCAGCGCGAGGGCCCCGGCCGCCGCGGACGACGCCGGCGGCTCCACCGTCCAGCGGTAGGCCAGCCCCACGCCGACGGCGACCAGTCCCGCGACGGGCCGGCGGCGGGCCAGTATCTGCCAGGCCGCCACGCCGGCCAGCACCACCAGGGCGACGTCGAGCAGGGCCACGAGCTCCGGGCGGTCGCCCGGCGACACGGGCAGGCCGGTATCGGCGCCCGCGCGCATGCCGCGCGGCACCAGGCGCTGCACGTCGGTCCAGGCGTCGCCGCGCAGCAGGAGCAGATCGCCCACCGGCCGGCGCAGCGCGAGCGCGAGGGTGGTGGGCACCGCCACCAGCAGCGCCGCGGCCACCGCCGCCACCCGGCCGCGGGGCGCGAGGCTCGCGGCCGCCGGCAGCAGCGCCAGGATGCAGAGCGCCGCCACGTGGTTCGCGCCGACCTCCCGGTAGAGGCCGTTCCAGGCGACGGCGAGCACGACCACGGCGACGAGCGCCGCGGCGGCGGGGCCGGCGGCGGCCCTAGGAGACGACGACACGGGCCTCGCGGGGCGAGAGCGCCCGCGCCACGTCGTCCTGGCCGGCCACGATCGCGATGTCCGTCCCGCCGCGCGCCAGCTCGGGGGCGGCGGCGGCCGCCGCCCCCGCCAGGATGACCGCGGTCGCGACGCCCGCGCCATGCGCCTGGGCCAGCGCGGGGCCGAGCCCGGCGTCGACCGCCGAGGTGCAGACGATCATCAGGTCGGGGGCGTCGGCGGCGGTGGCCTCGGCGCGCACCGCGAGGGCCAGCGCGCGCTCGCCGCCGGGCTCCAGCTGGGTGAGCGCCAGCTCCAGCTCGGGCCACGCCGCCCTGCCCACCGCCAGGCGCGCCGGCCGGCGGCCGGTGTGCACCAGGCCCACCGGCTCGGCGCGCTCGGCCAGGTGGCGGGCGATCGCCGCCGCCGCGGTGACGGCCGTCTCGAAGTCGCGGCCCCCGGCGGCGGCCCCGTCCAGCACGATCAGGACCGAGCGGCCGAAGCCCTCGGCCGCCTTCAGCTCCTTGGTCTGGAGCCGGCCCCGCTTCGCCGTCTGGGGCCAGTGGATGCGCGACAGCGGATCGCCCGCCTGGTAGTCGCGCACCCGGTCGAGCTCCCCGAAGCCCGACACCGCGCGGCGCCGTCGCGGGCCGCTGCCGTCGAAGCGGGCCACCAGCTCGAGGCCGGGCACGGCCGGCGCGCGCGGCGCGACCAGCAGGCGGGTGTCGCCCCGGCCGGCCCGGGCGGCGCCGGCGAGGCCGAAGGGATCGGTCACGCGCAGCCGCGGCGGCGGCAGCAGGTGATCGCCGCGCGGCGCGGAGGTGACGCGCCAGCTGCGGGAGGTCTCCATCCGCGGCGCCTCGGGGCCCCGCAGCGAGCCCAGGCCGGGGTCGAGGGCGATGCCCAGCACGTGCGCGAGCCCGGAACGCGCCGGCCAGCCCCCCAGGGTGAGGGCGACGGTCACGGTGTCGCCGGCGCGGCAGCGCGCCGGCGACACCCGGCGCCGCACCCGCAGCCCGCGGGCGACGGCCCACACCAGCAGGGTCGCGAGCACCGGCAGGGCGATGAGCCCGACGCCGAGCGTCGCGAGGGCGGTGGTGCCGAAGCCGCGGCTGGCGACGAGGGCGACGACCCCGGCGCCGGCGAGCGCGACCGCCCGCCCCGAGGGCCCCGCCGGCAGCGCCCTCACAGCGGGGCGGACACCGCCCCGACGGCGTCGGCGACGACCTCCTCGGCCACCGCTCCGCGGGCGCGGGCGTCCGGGGTCAGGATGAGCCGGTGGGCGAGCACCGCCGGCGCCAGTCCCTTCACGTCGTCCGGCAGCACGTAGCCGCGGCCGCGCAGCAGGGCGAGGGCCTTGGCCGCGCGCAGCAGCACCAGGCTCGCCCGGGGGCTGCCGCCCAGCCGGATGCGCGGATCGCGCCGGGTGGCGGCCACCAGGCCGACGACGTACGCCGCCAGCGACGCGTCGGCGTGGACGCGGCCGCACGCCTCGCGCAGCGCGCCGATCTCGCGCTCGCCGGCCACCTCGGGCACCTCGTCGACCGGGTCGCGCGCCGCCAGGTCGAGGATCATCGCCGCCTCGTCGGAGCCGGCGGGATACCCCAGCCTCACCCTCACGGCGAAGCGGTCGAGCTGGGCCTCGGGCAGCGGGAAGGTGCCCTCGTACTCGACCGGGTTCTGGGTCGCGATCACCATGAACGGCTCGGGCAGCGCGCGGGTCTCGCCGTCGACCGTGACCTGGCCCTCCTCCATGCACTCCAGCAGCGCCGACTGGGTCTTGGGCGAGGCGCGGTTGACCTCGTCTACCAGCACGAGGTTGGCGAAGACGGGGCCGGGCCGGAAGAGGAAGGCCGCGGCGTTCTGATCCCACACCGTCACGCCGGTGACGTCGGCGGGCAGCAGATCGGCGGTGCACTGCAGCCGGGAGTAGTCGCACCCGCTGGCCCGGGCCAGGCTCTTGGCGAGCACCGTCTTGCCCACCCCGGGGACGTCCTCGATCATCACGTGGCCGCGGGCGACGAGGGCGACGACGCAGGCCTCGAGGCTCTCGCGCGGGGCGCGCACGGCGCGCGCGCAGGCCTCGACGAGCGATCCGGCCAGGGCCGTGGCCGGCTCGAGCTCGTCGTCGCGCAGGGGGGTGAGGACGGGCGAGGAGGCGATGCCGGGACGGTAGTACACCGGGCCGCCGAATAGGCGCCGGCCGGGCGCGCGATGCCGGTGAGGACGCTAGGCCAGAAGCGGCACGACGGCGTCCCAGATCCGCTCGGCGCAGGCCTCCTTGCTCGCCCTGGCGACGTGCTCCTCGCCCTCGGCGCCGATGATGGTGATGGCGTTGTCGGCCGAGCCGAAGCCGATGCCGTCCACCGAGACGTCGTTGTGGACGATCAGGTCGAGGCCCTTGCGGGCGCGCTTCTCGCGGGCCCGGGCGAGGCCCGCCTCGCCGTGCTCGGCGGCGAAGCCCACCACCACCTGGCGCTCCCGGCGACCGACCAGCTCGGCGACGATGTCGACGGTGGGCTCGAGGTCGATCTCGAGGTGCCCGTGGGCGCTCTTGTCGATCTTGCCGTCCTGCGCCGCGACGGGCCGGAAGTCGGCGACCGCGGCCGCCATCACGAGCACGTCGCAGGCGGGGAACTCCCGGCCCGCGGCCTGCCGCAGCCCCTCGGCGGTGGGCGCATCGACGTAGCGCACGTCGGGGTGCCGCGGCAGGTCGACGTTCGAGGCGAGCACGGTGACCGCGGCGCCGCGGCGCCGGGCGGCCTCCGCGACCGCCCAGCCCATCCGGCCGCTCGACCGGTTGCCGACGTAGCGCACGGCGTCGATCGGCTCCCGCGTGCCGCCCGCGCTGATCAGGACCCTGCGGCCCGCCAGCGAGCCGGCCCCGGCCAGCCGCGCCTCGACCGCGTCGACGACCGTCAGCGGGTCGGCCAGGCGCCCCACGCCGGTCTCGCCGTCGGCCAGCAGGCCGCTGGCGGGCGGGATCACCCCGACGCCCCGCGCTTGCAGCCGGGCGAGGTTCTCGGCGGTCGCCGGGTGCAGGTACATGCGCGTGTTCATCGCCGGGGCGACCAGCACGGGCCCGTCGAAGGCCAGGTGCACCGCCCCCAGCAGCCCGCCGGCGAGGCCCGCGGCCATGTGGGCGAGGGTGTCGGCCGTCGCCGGGCAGACCAGCAGCAGGTCGGCGCGGCGCGCCAGGTCGAGGTGGCCGTAGCCGGGGCGCTCCTCGGCCCCGAAGGTGCTCGTGCCCACCGGCCGGCCCGAGAGGGCGGCGAAGGTGGACGGGCCCACGAAGCGCCGGGCGGTGCGCGTCATCACCACGGTCACGTCGTGGCCGCGGCTCTGCAGGATGCGCAGCACGTCGACGGCCTTGTAGGCGGCGATGCCGCCCGAGACGCCCAGCAGGATCTCAGCCACGCGGCCGCTCGCCGGTGATCTCGGCGATGACGCCGGCCAGCTCGGCGGCGGCGGCATCGACCTCGGCGTTCACGATCACGTGGTCGAACTCGCCCATCGCCTCCAACTCGATGCGGCTGGTGGCCAGGCGGGCGGCGATCTCCCCGCTGGTGTCGGTGGCGCGGTGCTCCAGGCGGCGGGCCAGCTCGTCCAGCGAGGGCGGGGCGATGAACACCGAGACCGCCTCGGGCAGGTCGCGCCGCACCGCCCGGGCGCCCGCCAGCTCGATCTCCACGATCGGCCACCGCCCGCCGTCGCGGATGCGGTCCACCTCGGAGCGGAGGGTGCCGTAGCGGTTGCCGGCGTAGGCGACGTGCTCGAGGAAGGCGCCCGCGGCAGCGCGGCGCTCGAACTCCTCCGGCGTGAGGAAGTGGTACTGCACGCCGTCGCTCTCGCCGGGGCGGCGCCGCCGCGTGGTGGCCGACACCGCGACCTCCAGGGACGGGAAGAGCGGCAGCACGCGGGAGATGAGCGTGCCCTTGCCGGCCCCCGAGGGCCCGGACACGATGATGACGCGCGCCGGCCGGTCTACTTGTGCAGAAGCTCCAGCAGCTCGGACCGCTGGCGATCCGACAGTCCGCCGATGGTCTTGCCCTGCGAGATGCGGCACGTGTTCAGGAATCGCGTGGCCTTGACCTTGCCGTACTTCGGAACGGCCATGAGCATGTCAAAGACCTTCGCGGTGAGCACGAACTCC
This sequence comes from Thermoleophilia bacterium, assembly GCA_050181915.1. Taxonomy (GTDB): domain Bacteria; phylum Actinomycetota; class Thermoleophilia; order Miltoncostaeales; family Miltoncostaeaceae; genus JBFXCS01. Next base: position 907,274 of record JBFXCS010000001.1, read on the forward strand.
GGCGGGTTCGAGATGACGCTGCCGATGCTGGTGCGCCCGCTCTTCAGATCCTTCTTGAGCTGCGCCCGGCGCGAGCGGATCTCGTTGGCCCGTCGCAGCGCCTCCATCCGCTGGTCGAGCGACCGCGCGGGCGCCTGGGAGGAGGGCTTGGCACTCGTGGTCGCCACGGAGGGCATTCTAGGGTCGGTCAACCGGATCAGGCAAGCCCCGGTTTGCAGCCGTTTTACCCCGTTTTCACGCTTGTTGCAGGCGAAGATGCGAAACTGCGGTTCTTACAGAATCTCGGCCTCAGGTTCACCCTGAGGGCGTCGCGGATCCCGGCCGGTAGGCGGTGCCGGCGCGTCCCGCGGAGCGGCCGTCCTGGAGCGCCCGGGGGCGCTCCGGCCCTCCGGCCGACACGGCGGCGGCCGCCGCCTCCGCGGCCTCGATGGTGGTGACGCACGGCACCCCCGCGCGCACCGCCGCCGCGCGGATCTCGTAGCCGTCCGACCGCGCGCCCTGACCGCTGCGCGGGGTGTTGACCACTAGGCTGATCTCCCCCGCCGCGATCAGATCGCCCACGTGCGGGGGCCCTTCCGAGATCTTCCGCACCTCGTCGACCTCGAGGCCGGCGGCGGCGAGGGCGGCCGCCGTCCCCCTCGTGGCCACCAGCGAGAGCCCCGCGCGGGCCAGGCGCGAGGCCACCGCGACGGCGCGCGGCTTGTCGGCGTCGCGGGTGGAGATGAACGCGACGCCCGCGCGCGGCAGGGCCTGGCCGGCGCCGCGCTGGGCCTTGGCGAAGGCCTCGGCGAAGCTGCCGCCGACGCCCATCACCTCGCCCGTGGCGCGCATCTCCGGGCCCAGCAGCGGGTCGGCGCCGGGGAAGCGGCCGAACGGCAGCACCGCCTCCTTCACCGCCACCTGCGCGGCGGGGGCGGCGACCGGCAGGTCCAGCTCGCCCAGGGTGGCGCCCAGCATCAGCCGCACCGCGTGCCGCACCAGCGGCACGCCGGTCGCCTTGGCGACGAACGGCACCGTCCGCGAGGCGCGCGGGTTGGCCTCGATGACGAAGACCCGCCCGTCGCGGACGGCGTACTGCACGTTGATCAGGCCGACGGCGCCGATGCCGCGGGCGAGGGCCGCCGTCTGCTCCTCGAGCTCAGTCAGCAGATCCGGGCCGATCCCCTGCGGCGGCAGCACGCACGCCGAGTCGCCCGAGTGCACCCCGGCCGCCTCGACGTGCTCCATCACGGCGGCGATCCAGCAGTCGCGGCCGTCCGAGAGCGCGTCGACGTCGAACTCGGCGGCGCCCTCCAGGAAGCGGTCGACGAATACCGGCCCGGCGGGGCGCTCGCGCTCGAGGTAGGCGCGCAGGGCGTCGGGCGCGTCGCAGACGGCCATCGCCCGGCCGCCCAGCACGTAGCTGGGCCGCACCAGGATCGGGTAGCCGACCCTCTCGGCCGCCTCCAGCGCCGCGGACGGGTCGGGGGCCACCGCCCACGGCGGCGCCTCCAGGCCCAGCCGGTCGAGCAGCTCGCCGAAGCGGCCGCGGTCCTCGGCCAGGTCGATCGCGTCGGGCGGCGTGCCGAGCAGCGGCACGCCCTCCTCGGCGAGCGCGCGGGCCAGCCGCAGGGGGGTCTGGCCGCCGAGCTGGGCGATCACGCCCACCGGCCTCTCGGCCGCGCAGATGTCGAGGACGGCGTCCACGTTCACCGGCTCCAGGTACAGCCGGTCGCTGACCCCGTGGTCGGTCGAGACGGTCTCCGGGTTGCAGTTCACCATCACCGAGGCGTAGCCCAGCTCGCGCACCGTCTCGGCGGCGTGGACGCAGCAGTAGTCGAACTCGATGCCCTGGCCGATGCGGTTCGGCCCGGACCCCAGCACGACGATCGACTCGCGTCCGTCGCGCTCCAGCTCCCCCGCCGTCTCGAACGCCGAGTAGTAGTAGGGGGTGAGCGCGGCGAACTCGGCGGCGCAGGTGTCGACCGCGTGGTAGGTGGGCACCACCCCGAGGGCGCGGCGGCGCGCCCCGACGGCGCGCTCGGCGGCGCCGGTCGCCGCGGCGATGTCCCGGTCGGCCAGCCCGGCGCGGCGCGCCCGGCGCAGCGCGCCGGCGTCGAGGGCGTCGAGCGGGCCCGCCAGCGCCCGCCGGACCTCGGCGAGGCGGGCGAACTGGTCGACGAACCAGGGGTCGATGCCGGTCGCCCCGACGATCCGGTCGGGGTCCGCCCCCGCGGCGAGGGCGCCGAGCAGCACGTCGTAGCGGTCCCACGAGGGCACGCGCAGCCGCTCGATCGCCTCCTCCGGATCGGCCGGCACGTCGGGGGTCACGTCCAGCTCGCGGCCGGCCATGGCCTTGCCGAAGGCCTCGCCGAAGGTGCGGCCCAGGGCCAGCACCTCGCCCACGCTCTTCATGTGGGTGGTGAGCTCGGTGGAGGCGCCCGGCACCTTCTCGAAGGCGAAGCGGGGGATCTTGACCGCCACGTAGTCGAGGGTGGGCTCGAAGCTCGCCGGGGTGACCCCGGTGATCTCGTTGGGCAGCTCGTCGAGCGTGTAGCCCACCGCCAGGCGGGCGGCGATCTTGGCGATCGGGAAGCCGGTGGCCTTCGAGGCGAGGGCCGAGCTGCGCGACACCCGCGGGTTCATCTCGATGACGACCACCTCGCCGGTCGTGCGGTCGAGGGCGAACTGGACGTTCGCGCCGCCCGTGGAGACCCCGACCGCGCGGATCACCGCCAGGGCGGCGTCGCGCAGACTCTGGAGCTCGGCGTCGGTGAGGGTCATCACCGGCGCGACCGTGACCGAGTCGCCGGTGTGGACGCCCATCGGGTCGACGTTCTCGATGGAGCAGACGATCACGGCGTTGTCGGCCGTGTCGCGCATCACCTCCAGCTCGATCTCGGCCCAGCCCAGCACGGAGCGCTCCACCAGCACCTGCGAGATGGGGCTGGCGTCGAGGGCCCGGGCCAGGCGGTCGTCCAGCTCGGCCGCGGTGCGGGCCGCCCCTCCCCCCTCCCCGCCCATCGTGAACGCGGGCCGCAGGATCACCGGCAGCCCCAGCCGCTCGGCGGCGCGCCGGCCGGCATCGATGTCGGTGACGACGACGCTGTCGACCATCGCGAGGCCGGCCTCGGCCATCGTGCGCCGGAAGACGTCGCGGTCCTCGGCGCGGGTGATGGCGTCGGCGTCGGCGCCGATCAGCTCCACCCCCTCGCGCGCCAGCACGCCCGACGCGTGCAGCTCCATCGCCAGGTTGAGGGCGGTCTGGCCGCCCAGGGTGGGCAGCAGCGCGTCGGGCTTCTCCCGGCGGATCACGGCCTCGACCGCCGCCGGGTCGAGCGGCTCGACGTAGGTGCGGTCGGCGACCGAGGGGTCGGTCATGATCGTCGCCGGGTTCGAGTTGACCAGCACCACCCGGTAGCCCTCGGCGCACAGCGCGCGACAGGCCTGGGTGCCGGAGTAGTCGAACTCGCCGGCCTGGCCGATCACGATCGGCCCGCTGCCGAGCACCAGGATGGTGGTGAGATCGTCGCGGCGGGGCACTAGCGGAGGCTCCCGACGAAGTCGCGGAACATGTAGCGGGCGTCGCGCGGCCCGGGCCGCGCCTCGGGGTGGTACTGGACCGACCAGGCGCGCAGCTCGGGGGCGGCGATGCCCTCCACCGAGCCGTCGAAGAGGCTGGTCCGGGTGACCTCGACGCCGTCGGGCAGCCCGTCGGCCACGACCGCGTAGCCGTGGTTCTGCACCGTGATCTCCACCTGCCCGGTGTCGCTGCGCCGCACCGGGTGGTTGGCGCCGCGATGGCCGAAGGGCAGCTTCTCGGTGCGCAGCCCGAGGGCCCGGCTCAGCATCTGGTGCCCCAGGCAGATGCCGAACACCGGCACCGTCCCCAGCAGGCCGCGCACCGCCTCGACCACCGTCGTCACGGCCGCCGGGTCGCCGGGCCCGTTCGAGACGAACACCCCGTCCGGGCCGCGCGCCAGCACCTCGTCCGCGCCCGTCCCGGCCGGCACCACCTCGAGTCGGCAGCCGGCCGCGACCAGGCCGGCGGCGATGCTCTCCTTCATCCCGCAGTCGATCGCGACCACCCGGGGGCCGTCGTCGCCCAGCGCGCGCCGCGGCCCGGCGGCCTCGGACGCCAGGTCGCGGCCGTCCAGCGACGGGTGCTCCCTGACGCGGGCCAACAGCTCCTCGGCGCCCAGCTCGGTGGTGACGCCGCCCCGCATGGCGCCCCGGTCGCGCAGATGGCGCACCAGCCGGCGGGTGTCGCAGTCGTCGACGGCCACGACGCCCCGCGCGCGCAGCCAGCTCGTCCAGCCCACCGGCCCGGCGGCCCCCGGCCGGTCGCCCGCGCGCGCCATCACCACGGCGCCGGGCCACGCGCGGTCGCTCTCGTCGCCGCCCGGGCCGGTGCCGTAGTTGCCGACCATCGGAGCGGTGAAGCAGAGCAGCTGGCCGTGGTAGGAGGGGTCGGTCACCGCCTCCTGGTAGCCGTTCATGCCGGTGGTGAAGACCATCTCGCCGAGCGCGGTGCCCGCCGCCCCCACCGAGCGTGCGTCGAGGACCAGGCCGTCCTCCAGCGCGAGCAGGGCGCTCACCGCACCAGCTTCGAGATCTGCTTGAACTCGGGGCTACCGGCCACCTCGAGGATCTCGAAGAGGGCCGTCTCGGCGCTGGTGATCGCGGCTCCCGCGGCCCGCAGCTTCTCGAGCGCGAGCGCCACGTTGCGCGGCGAGCGCGACGAGACCGCGTCGGCGGCGACGTGCACCTCGTGGCCGCGGTCGAGCAGGTCGAGCGCGGTCTGGTTGACGCAGACGTGCGCCTCGATGCCGGCCACCACCCAGCGGCGCACCCCGGTGCGCTCGAGCGCCCGGTCGAACTCCTCCACCCCCACGGCCGAGAAGCGCAGCTTCTCGATGCGGGGGGTGCCCTCGGGCAGGCGCCCGGCCACCTCCGGCACGGTCGCGCCGAGGCCCTTCGTGTACTGCTCGCTCACCAGGACCGGCCGCCCCAGCACGCCGAAGCCCTCGGCGAGCAGGCCGACGTTGGCCACGGTCTCGTCGAAGCGGTCGATGACCGGCCGGAACGCCTCCTGCACGTCGACCACGATCAGGCCCGCGTCCTCGCGGCCCAAGAGCGACGGATGCCGCGTCACGCTCGCCATGCGATCTGCCCCCCTGCGATGGTCAGCACGATCCGGCCGCGCAGCTCCTCTCCCAGCCAGGCCGAGTTGCGCGACAGGCTCTGGAATCCCCCCTCGCCCACCAGCACCGCCGCGTCCGGGTCGATCAGGGCGACGTCGGCGACGGCCCCGTCGGCCAGGGTCGGCGCCGGGAGGTCGATCACCCCGGCGGCGTCGGCGCTCATGCGCCGCACCAGCGTGGGCAGGTCGACGAGCCCCGTCTCGACGAGGTGGGTGTTGCAGGCCGCGAAGGCGGTCTCGAGGCCGGTGATGCCGAACGGCGCCTCCTCGAAGGGCACCTCCTTCTCGTCGCCGCCGTGCGGCGCGTGGTCGGTGGCGACGCAGTCGAGGGTGCCGTCGATGAGCGCGGCGATGAGGGCCAGGCGGTCGTCCTCGGCGCGCAGCGGCGGGTTCATCTTGTGGCGCGCGGGGTCGAGCGAGGCGACGGCCTCGTCGGTGAGCACCAGGTGGTGCGGCGTGACCTCGCCGGTGATGCGGACCCCGCGCCCCTTGGCGCGGCGGATCTCCTCCACCGTCTCGGCGGCGGAGACGTGGCAGATGTGGATGCGGCCGCCCTCGTACTCGGCCAGCGCCGCGTCGCGCGCCACGGCCACGCTCTCCGAGATCGAGGGGATGCCGGCCAGCCCGAGGCGGGTGGCCACCGGGCCGTCGTGGGCGACGCCCCGGCCCGACAGGTGCGGGTCCTCCTCGTGCAGCACCAGGGGGAGCCCGGTGATGCGCTGGTACTGGAGCGCCCGGCGCATCACCTCGGCGTTGGCGACCGGATGCCCGTCGTCGCTGAAACCGACCGCGCCCAGCTCGGCGAGCTCGGCCTGCTCGGTCAGCTCCCGGCCGTCCTGGCCCACGGTGATCGCGGCGTAGAAGCCCACCCGGATCACGGCGTCCTCGGCGGCCTGGTCGAGCAGCGCCCCCAGCACCGCGGCGTTGTCCACCACCGGCGACGTGTTCGGCATCGCGGCGATCGCGACGAAGCCGCCCGCCGCGGCGGCGCGGCTGCCGGTGGCGACGGTCTCGAGGTCCTCGCGGCCCGGCACCCTCAGGTGCACGTGCGGGTCGACGAACCCGGGCGCCGCGACCAGGCCTGTGCCGTCGATCTCCTCGAGCCCCTCCGGCGACCCGCCGATGCGCCCGTCGCGCACCACCAGGTCGCGCACCTCGTCGATGCCGGCGGCCGGGTCGAGCACGCGGGCGCCGCGGATCACCAGCGACGCGGCGGGGCCGGGTCGCTGGGGCAGCCTGGCCGCCACTAGACGGCGACCGCGCTGCCGAGCTGCTCGGCCGGCTCGTGCATGGCCGCCGGCTCGGAGAGGAGGTCGTAGAGCACCGCCATCCGCACCACCATTCCGTTGGCGGCCTGGCGCTCGATGAGGGTCTTCGGGTCGTCCGCGAGCTCCCCCGAGATCTCCACGCCGCGATTGATCGGCCCCGCGTGCATGACGCGCTGCCCGGGACGCAGCCGGCCGTGATTGATCCCGTAGGTCGAGGCGTACTCGCGCAGGGACGGCACGAAGCCGCCCGCGCCCATGCGCTCCAGCTGCATGCGCAGGACGTAGACGACGTCGGCGTCGGCCACGTCGCGCACGTCGTTCGACACCTCCACCCCGAGCGCCGACCGGGCGTCGCGCGGGATGAGGGTGGGCGGGCCGATGAGGCTCACCCGGGCGCCCATCGCCTGGAAGCCGCGGATGCCGGAGCGCGCCACGCGGGAGTGGGCGACGTCGCCGACGAAGGCGATGTGCAGCCCGTCGAGGGGCCCCACCTCGCGCTCGATGGTGTAGAGGTCGAGCAGCGTCTGGGTGGGGTGCTCGTGCTTGCCGTCCCCGGCGTTGACGACGGCCGCGTCGGTGAAGCGCGCCGCCAGCTGGCAGGCGCCGACCGAGGCGTGGCGGATCACCAGGACGTCCGGCATGTACGAGTTGAGCGTGATGACCGTGTCCTTGAGCGTCTCGCCCTTCTCGACGCTCGATCCGGAGCCCTTCACGTTGATCACGTCCGCCGACAGGCGCTTGCCCGCCAGCTCGAACGAGGTCGAGGTGCGGGTGGAGGCCTCGAAGAACATGTTGATGACCGTGCGGCCGCGCAGCGTCGGCACCTTCTTGATGTCGCGCTGCATGACCTCGGCGAAGCGGTTGCCCACCCGGAGGATGCGCGCGATCTCCGCCCGGTCCAGGTCGGAGATGGTCAGAAGCGAACGTCGGGTCACACGGCCTCCTTCACGTCGACCTCGTCGAGCACCACCTGATCCCGCCCGTCGATCTCCTCCAGCTGCACGCTGATCCGCTCCCGCCGCGAGGTGGGCAGGTTGCGGCCCACGTAGTCCGGCCGGATCGGCAGCTCGCGGTGGCCGCGGTCGATGAGCACCGCCAGCTGCACCATCGGCGGCCGGCCGTAGTCGAAGATCGCGTCGATGGCGGCCCGGATGGTGCGGCCGGTGAACAGGACGTCGTCCACCAGCACCACCGCCCGGCCGGCGACGTCGAAGTCGAGGTTCGTGTCGCTCACCACGGGGAGGGCGCCGCGGCGTCCGTCGAGGCCGACGTCGTCGCGGTAGAGCGCGATGTCCACCGAGCCGCGGGCCGGCGCGATGCCCGTGAACTCCTCGATGTGCTCCGCGAGGCGGGCCGCCAGGGGCACTCCGCGGGTGTGGATCCCGACCAGGGCCAGGCGCGACGGATCCGCATGGCGCTCGACGATCTCGTGCGCGATGCGGGTGACCGTGCGGCGGACCTGGTCGGCGTCGACCAGGACCTTGCCGGACACGGTTAGGTGCGCGCGGCGGTTCGGCGGCGGTCGCGGCGGTGGATCATGAGCGCTCCTTTCCGGCCTCTCTGGACCGGCTTTAAAGGTCGTGCCCGGACACGCTAGCAGGAGCCTCAGACGGAGCGTCCGGGCCCTCCGCCGGCGCGGCCTCGGCGCGCGCCCGGCGCTCGCGCGCCGTGTGGACGACCGGGGCGCCGCGCTCCGGGAAGGGCACCTCCACCTGGTCGAAGTCGCGCGGCACCACCACCCGCGCGAACTCGCGCTCGGCCTCCTCGCGCACCTCGCGCGGGTGGTTGCGGCTCGAGATGTGGGTCAGCACCAGCAGGCCCACGTCGGCCCCCCGGCCCAGCGCCGCCGCCTCGCGGGCGGTGGTGTGGCGGGTCTCCCGGGCGCGGTCGCGGTCGGCGTCGAGGAAGGTGGCCTCGTGCACCAGCACCGAGGCGCCGGTCGCGATCTCCAGGGTCGTGGCGCAGGGCTCGGTGTCCCCGGTCACCACCACCGTCCGGCCGGGTCGCGGCGTGCCCATCACCTGCTCGGGGCGCACCGTCGCGCCGTCGGCCGCCTCGACCGCCTCCCCCCGCTGCAGGCGCCCGAACAGCGGCCCGGACGGCACGCCCAGGGCGCGGGCGGCGTCGACGTCGAACGCGCCGGGCCGCGACCCCTCCACCAGCGCGTAGCCCACCGCCGGCACCGAGTGGCGCACCGGGAAGGCCTCGACCGTGGCGCCGTCGCCCGCCCACACCTCGCCGCCGCGACGCTCGTCGACCTCCTCGATCTCGAGCGGGAAGGGCGTGCGCCCCACCACGGGGCGCAGCATCGTCATCAGCTGGGCCAGCCCGCGCGGGCCCACCAGCCGCAGCGGCCGCTCGCGGCCGCGGAGCCCGTAGGTCTTGAGGATGCCCGGCAGGCCCAGGTAGTGGTCGCCGTGCAGGTGGGTGATGAGCAGCAGGTCGAGGTCGATCAGGCCCAGGCCCGAGCGCAGCAGCTGGCGCTGCGTCCCCTCGCCGCAGTCGATCAGCCAGCGCTCGCCGCCGCGCGAGATGAGCGTCGCGGCGGTGCCGCGCGCCGCCGTGGGGACGGAGGCGGCCGTCCCGATGAGGGTGACGTAGAGATCCACCCCTCCGAGACTACAAGCGCCCCGGCTCAGCCTGAATCCGTTGGAGATCGTGGATGCGGGGCGCGAAAGCGCCGCGTCAGACGGGATTCGGCGTCGCACCCGAAGGGTGACCCCTCCGGTCGCGCCGAATCCCGCATGACGTGAGCGATCTCGCGCATCCGCGCCGCGAGATACGACGGATTCAGGCTCAGGGCACCTACGGGCTCCGGCGCACCAGCTCCGGCGCCAGCTCGCCCGGCGGGTCGTCGACCGCCCAGAACGTCACCGCGGCGCGCCCGCCGTCGATCGCGAGCTCCGCCATCGTGTGACGCGGCTGGCGGCGCCGGTCGGTCGGGCTGCCGGGGTTGAGGATGAAGAACCCGTCCTCGGCCACCGCGTGCAGCGGGATGTGCGAGTGGCCGAAGACGACGCCGTCGCAGGCGGGGAAGCGCGCGCGCAGGCGCGTCAGGCGGCCCGCCTCGGGGCCCGCGTCGTGGACGACGCCGATGCGCAGGCCCCCGGCGGCCAGCTCCGCCGTCGCCGGCAGCGCGGCGCGCACCTCGGGGCGCTCCACGTTGCCGTGCACGCCCACCAGGGGAGGCCCCAGCGAGCGCAGCAGGCCGAGCGTCCCGGCGTCCGACCAGTCGCCGGCGTGGATGATCGCGTCGGCTGCGCGCAGCCGCTCCAGGCAGGCCCGGGGGAGCAGCGCGCCGGCGCCCGGGATGTGGGTGTCCGAGACCACCGCCACCCGCATCGCGTCCCCCCTCGTCCGGCACGGCTCCGTCGGGGCCACGCTACCGGCCCGGGCGGCGGCCGCGGGGCGGACGGATCCGCCGTCCTCGGCCGTAGTCCCGTCATGAGGATCCGATCGATCGGGATCGCCGTCGCGCTCGGCACGGCCCTGGCCCAGGCGCCCGGCGCCGCCGCGGCGCCCGACGCGCCGTCGTCGCGGATCCACGGCGACGCCGCGCGGGGCATCGCGATTCCGGTGCCGGCCGGCTGGCGGATCGCGCAGCGGCCCCTGACGCCGCACCTCTCCGACCCGCACGAGCTCGTCTCGCTCGGCACGGGGCCGATGCCGGTCGCCGCGCGGGCCTGCGCCCACATGCCGGGCCGGGCGATCGATCGCGCGGCGCCGGCGGGCGCCTTCGTGAGCCTGCTGGAGCGCAGCGGCACGGGTGCGGGCGCAACCGGCGGATCGGCCGGCGACGACCCGCTGCGCGGGTACCCGCCGCGGCCGGCGCGCTGGAGGCTCGTCCCCGCCCGGGCGGCCGAGGGGTTCGCGTGCGTGACCGACCGCCGGGTGCGGGTGTGGTGGCGGCCCTTCCGCCAGAGCGGACGCGCCTTCTACCTGCTGGTCGCGATCGGGCGCGACGCGCCGCCGGCCCGCCGCGCCGAGGCGCTCGCGGTGGCGAACGGCCTGCGGATCGCGCGCGGGACGACGGTCGGCGGCGGGCCGTGGCTCCGCATCCCGCACGCCTGGCACGCGCGCGCGAGCGCCCGTCGCGGCGCGCAGTCGCTGGTCGTCTCGACCGTGCCGATCGGCGACGGCGACGGCGACGACGCGGAGCGGACCCAGGCCCGCCTCGGGCCCGGCGACCTCACGCTCACGGTGACCCGGTTCTTCCGGCCGCGCCGTCGGCCGGCCGGCGCGCGCGTGTCGACGCCGCCCCTGAGGTTCGCGCCGGAGGACTTCCGCGACGGCCCGTACGAGGGTCAGCGGGCCGCCGCGTTCGCACCGCGCCGGGTGGTGGTGCGCGGCCAGCTCCTGCGCGTGACGCTCGCGCTCGGCCCGGCCCCGACGCCGGGCGGCCCGGGCGTGGGCGAGCAACGCCTCCCGGCCGACGCGGATGCCCTGACCCGGCGCGCCAACCGGGTTCTGGCGACGCTCCTGCTCGCGCCCCTGTAGAGCGCCGCCGCCCGCCGGGACCCGCACCGGCCGGGACGGGGAGCGCGTCCGGGATCACGGCGACCCGCACGTGGGCTAAGCTACCGCCCCGAGCGCGCGTAGCTCAGTGGATAGAGCGCTGGCCTCCGGAGCCAGAGGTCGCAGGTTCGAATCCTGCCGCGCGTGCTTCGCCCCTCCCGTCACCAGGGGCGCCGTCGTCCGGGCGCGGCATGGCGCGCGTCGGAAGGGAGGCGGCAGGGGCGCAGCAGTCGCCGGTGCAGGACGGGGACGCCGCCGGCTCCGGCGGCGCGGGCGGGGCGGCTCCCGCGGACGCCCGCGGCCGCTCGGAGGAGCGCAGCAGGCGCAGGGCGTTGAGGATCACCAGCAGCGACACCCCCATGTCCGCGGCGACCGCGAGCACCAGCGAGACGTAGCCGAGAGGGGCCAGCGCGACGAAGACCGCCTTCGCGGCCAGTGACACCGCCACGTTCTGGCGCATGACGCCCAGCGCCCTGCGGGCGTCGCGGAGCGCCCCCGGCAGGCGCCCGAGGTCGTCGCTCATCAGCGCGACGTCCGCCGATTCCAGGGCCACGTCGGAGCCGGCGGCGCCCATCGCCACGCCCACGGTCGCGCCGGCGAGGGCGGGCGCGTCGTTGACGCCGTCGCCGACCATCGCGACGGAGCCGTGGCGCGCCTCCAGGGAGCGGACGGCAGCGAGCTTCTCGTCCGGCATCAGCCCGGATCGCCAGTCCGCCAGGCCCACCCGCCCGGCGATCGCACGTGCGACGGCCTCGCTGTCGCCGGTCAGCATGATCAGCTCGCCGACGCCGGCATCCTCGCGCAGCGCACGGAGCGCGTCGGCCGACCCCCCGCGGAGGCGATCGGAGAGCCCGAAGACGGCCAGGGCGCGCCCGCCGTCGCCGAGGATGATCGCGGTCTCGCCCCGGGCCTCCAGGACGGCGAGGGCGTCGGGCAGCGCCGCGCCCTCCTCGCGGGCGAGCCGCGGGCCGCCGGCCCAGAGGAGCCGCCCGGCGACGACGGCGCGCGCACCGAGGCCCGGGAGGGCCCGGAAGCCCGTCGCCGCCGGCACCGTGACCCCCCGCTCGCGGGCGCCGCGGGCGACGGCCAGGCCGAGGGGGTGCTCCGAGCCGGCCTCGACCGCGGCCAGCATGGCGAGCAGCTCCCCCTCGTTCCCGCCGCCGAGTGGCACCACGCTCGTCAGCTCGGGGCGCCCCTCGGTGAGGGTCCCCGTCTTGTCGACGGCCACCGCCCGGACTCGCGCGAGGTCCTCCAGGGCCTGCCCGCCCTTGATCAGCACCCCCCGGCGCGCGGCGCCGCCAATGGCGCTGATCACGGCCACCGGGACGGAGATGACCAGGGCGCACGGGCAGGCGACGATCAGCAGCGCCAGCGCCCGGTACACCCAGGTTCCGGCGTCGCCGCCGAGGAGGATCGGCACGGCCGCGACCAGAAGAGCCGCCGCGAGCACCAGGGGCGTGTAGATCCGGGCGAACCGGTCGACGAACCGCTCCGCGCCCGCGCGGCTGCCCTGAGCCTCCGCGACGAGCTCCGCGACGCGGGCGAGCGTCGTCCCCGCCGCGTCCGAGGTCGAGCGCACCACGAGGAGGCCGTGGGCGTTCAGGGTGCCCGCGAAGACGTCGTCGCCGGACGCCTTGTCCACCGGCACCGACTCCCCGGTGAGGGCGGCCTCGTCGACGCTCGACGCGCCGTCGACGACCACGCCGTCGAGCGGCAGGCGCTCGCCGGGCCGCACGACGAGGAGGCTGCCGACGGCCACGTCATCGACGGGGACCGTCCGCTCCAGCCCGGCATCGAGCACCCGCGCCTCGGCGGGCGCGAGGTCCATGAGCAGCTCCACCGAGCGCCGGCTGCGGTCGAGGGCGAAGCTCTCCAGGGTGGTGCCGACCGCGAACAGCACCAGCACCCAGGCGCCCTCGGCGTAGTCGCCGATGCCGACCGCGCCGAGCGCCGCGAGGCTCATGAGCATGTTCATGTCCAGCGAGCGCCGCCGCAGCGCGGTGAGCGCCGCCAGCATGACCGGCCACCCCCCGGCCGCCATGGAGGCGAGGTAGAGCGGCTCCTCGATGGCGCGGGGGGCGCCGGCCGGCGCCGCGGCGACCGCCGCGACCAGCAGCAGGACGGCGGCGGAGGTGGAGATCGCGCGGGGGGTGCGCCGCCAGAAGGGCGCCTGGGGCGCGCCGCGCCGGCCGGCCGGCGACGCCCGGTAGCCCGCGCGCCGCACCGCCGCCTCGACCGCCTGCGCGGGGACGTCGCCCTCCACGCGGAGGGTCGCGGTGCCGAACGACACCTCCGCCGTCAGCACGCCGTCGAGCGCGGCGACCGCCTTCTCCACGGTCCGCGCGCACGCCGCGCAGTCCATGTCGTGCACCCGATAGGCGGCGGGAGCCCCCGTGCTCATCGGGCGGCCGGCGCCCGCGACCGCTCGGCGGGCGCGACCGCATCGACCAGGGCCTCGCCGCGCGACGTCAGCGAGTACATCACCATCCGGCCATCGCGGCGGGAGCGCGCGAGCCCGGCGGCCCGCATCTGGCGCACGTGGTGGGAGACGATCTTGTCCTGGCGGCCGCTCAGCCAGGCGAGGTCGCAGACGCACAGCTCGCCGCCCCGGCGGAGGGCGAGGGCGAGCTGGAGGCGGGTCGGGTCGCCCAACGCCTTCGCCTCGACCGCGGCCGCCTCGAGAGCGGCGACCGGCGGCAGGTCACGCCGTACGGCCTCCGCCTTCGGCAGGTCGAGGCAGAGGAGATCGCACCGGTCCGACATACGGACATTCTAACGAATATGAGATCAAGCTCCTCCCGACCCGGCATGGAGCCGGGACGGGAGGGATAAACCGCAGCCGCTAGCGACCCGCCTTCGGCTTCGCGACCACCTTCACGACCACCGCCTTCGCGAAGGTCGTCTTGCCGCCGGCGACGTAGCTGACGCGCAGCCGGTAGGTGCCCGGCCTGCTGATCCGCAGCGAGAAGACGGCCTTCTTGCCCGTCACGAGCTTGCTGGCGAGCACCCGGTACGAGCGGATCGCCCCGCGCAGCTTCGTGTTGTTGCTGCGGTACTGCACCTTCACCCGGCTGCCGGCGACCGGCTGGGTGAACTTCACGTTCACCGCGAAGCGCGTGCCGGCGCCGATGGTCTTCTTCTTCAGCGAGAAGGAGCCCTTGGCGATGGTGGTCGGCGGCGTCACCTGACCGCCGCCCGCGCCGCCGCCGCCCGGCGGGTTCTGCGTGCCGGGGTTGCCCGTGCCCGGGTTGCCGGTGCCGGGGTCGCCCGTGCCGGGGTCGCCGCCGCCCGGATCCGGGTCGGTCCCGGCGCCCGGCAGCACCTTCATCAGGTTCGCCGAGTCGGTGCAGGTGAGGTAGAGCGCGTCGCCGCTGACGGCGATGTCCTCGGGGTTCGCGCACCCCGGCAGGGCCGTCTCGCGAAGCGCCTCGCCCGCCGTGACCCGGCCGACCTTGCCGCTCGCGCTCTCCGCGAACCAGGCGGCGCCGTCGGGACCGATCGTGATCCCGTGGGGGATGGCGCCGGCGGGGAGCTCGAACTCGTCGATGAGGGCGGCGGAGGGCGGCTGATCCGCCTCCCCGGCCGGGGTGATGGAGAAGTGCTTCACCGAGTCGGCGTACGTGACCCAGATCGAGCCGTCGGTGGCGACGGCGATGCCGTAGGCGTCGCCCCCGGTGCCCGGCAGCAGGACCGGAGCCCCCTCACCGCCCGTCGCGCTGACCCACTGGACTCCGGGGCTGGCGGCCCCGGCCGCCTCGGTCATGTAGATGTTGGCGCCGGAGCTCGCGATGTCGCGGCCGGCCTTCGTGCCCTCGGTCCCCTGGGCGACCTTGCTGCCGCCCGGCAGGAACGCCGACGCCCGCCACAGGCGAGCCGTCGACCCGCCGCTGGCAGCGATCCAGAGAGGATTCACCCTGTCGGAGGCGTCGGTGACGGTGCTCGCGACGATGCCCCGCAGATCGGCCGCGGCATCGATCGAGCCGCTGAGTCCGATCGACCCGTCGGCCGACATTCGCGCGACCGAGCCGTCCGTCGTCGTGAACCAGACGCCGGCCGAGTCCCCGTCCGCGCCCGAGTCCGGCCGGAACGTGATCCCCTTGCCGGCGTTCGGCGCGTCGTGGAGCACCGGCTCACCACCGGGCGTGAGCGATCCCACCTTCTGCGTCGCCGGATCCGTGAACCACAGGTTCGCGGCGTCGTCGGTGGTGATGGCGTACGGCCGGGCGGTCCCGTCATCGCCGACCGGGATCGGCGTGGCCAGGTCGGCCGCGTTGGCCGCTCCGGCGATGGTCGCCGCGACTCCGAGCGCGGCGGCCGTCAGCCCGAGCTGCCGACGGATACGTGAACGCTTCAAGATCGATCCCCCTCGATCACACGGCGGCCACCCTGCCGCACGGTTCCGACAAGGCTGGCAATACGCGCCCCCGAGGGGCACCGGCCGGGCGAATAGGTCTGCGGTCGCCTCCCGGATACGCCGCAACGGCCGACCGGATAGTTCCCCGTCCGGCCACTGGACCGCGGACGGTCCGTTCAGCGGAGCGGACGGAGCCGTCCCGGCGACGGCGCGGGCGCGATGCCTGCAGCGGTGCTATATATGCACGTATGCACTCTTTGAGTACGCCAATAGTTGCGGACGTCACAGACAAGCTGATGGCCCTGTCGGCCGAGATCAGCCGCGCCTCCGAGCCCCAGGCGATGGGCGTCATCGCCCGGGAGCACCTGTCGCTGTCCCAGGGGAAGGCCCTGTTCGTGCTGTGGCGCGAGGGGGCGGCCCTGTCGATCGGCGCCCTGGCGGAGGCGGTCGGGCTCTCGGGCGCGGCCGCGGTGCGGATGGTGGACGGCCTCGAGGCGTCGGGCCTGGTGGCCCGCCGCGGCGACGACCGCGACCGGCGGGTGCGCCTGGTGGCGCTGACCGACGAGGGGGAGGCGGCGGTGCGGCGCATCGTCGACGCCCGCCGCGAGGCGATGGAGCGGCTGCTGGCGCGTCTCGCGCCGGATGAGGTGGAAGGACTGGCGGCGGCGCTCGAGCCGGTGCTCGCGCGCCTGGGGCTGCCGGTGACGGGGACGGGAGGCTGCGCGTGAGCGGTGGAGGAAGGATCGGGTTCGACCGGGCGCTGATCGGCGTGGCGGCGGTGGTGGTGCTGGGGGCGATCATGTCGATCCTCGACACCACGATCGTCAACGTCGCGATCAACGACCTGTCGCGCGACTTCGACACGTCGCTGGAGACGATCCAGTGGGTGTCGACCGGCTACATGCTGGCGCTGGCGACGGTGATCCCCCTCACCGGCTGGGCGGCCGACCGCTTCGGCACGAAGCGGCTGTTCATGACCTCGATCGCGCTGTTCATGGCGGGATCGATCCTCGCCGGCCTCGCCTGGTCGGCCGAGTCGCTGATCGGCTTCCGCATCCTGCAGGGGCTCGGCGGCGGCATGATCATGCCCGCCGGCATGACGATGCTCACCCAGGCCGCCGGCCCGCAGCGGGTGGGCCGGGTGCTCAGCGTGATCGGCGTGCCCATGATCCTCGGCCCCATCGCCGGGCCGGTGCTCGGCGGCTGGCTCGTGGACGACGTCTCGTGGCGCTGGATCTTCTTCATCAACATCCCGATCGGGATCGTGGCCCTGGCGATGGCCGCGCGCATCCTCCCCGGCGACCGCCCCGCTCCGTCGGAGCGCCTCGACTGGCTCGGCCTGGCCGTGCTGTCGCCCGGCCTCGCGGCCCTCGTCTACGGCATCGCCGAGACCTCGGCCGAGGGCGGGCTCAACTCGGCCCGGGCGGTGGTCCCGCTGGTGGCCGGCGCGATCCTGGTGGTCGGCTTCATCGCGCACGCCTGGCGCCACGAGCAGCCGCTGATCGACGTGAAGCTGTTCACGCGGCGGGCGGTGAGCTCCGCCGCCGGCACCACGGCATTGTTCGGCGCCGCCCTGTTCGGCACGTCCTTCCTGCTGCCGCTCTACTTCCAGCTGGTGCGCGGCGAGTCGGCGATGATGGCCGGGCTGCTGGTGATCCCGCAGGGCCTGGGCGCGGCGCTGATGATGCCGATCGCCGGCCGGATCACCGACCGCATCGGCCCGGGCCGGGTGGTGCTGGCAGGCCTGGCGGTCGTGATCGTGGGCCAGTTCGGCCTCACCCGGATCGGCTACGACACGTCCTACGTGCTCGTCTCGGGCATCCTCTTCCTGCTCGGCCTGGGGCTGGGCGCGACGATGATGCCGGCGATGGCCTCGGCCTACCAGACGCTGGAGCGGCCGCAGGTGGCCCGCGCCACGTCGGCGCTCAACATCATCCAGCGGGTCGCCGGGTCGATCGGCACCGCGATCCTCGCGATCGTGCTGTCGGACCAGCTCACCAGCCGTCTGCCGGGGGCCTCCGGCAAGGAGGGCCTCGGCGCGGCGCAGGGCATCCCGGATGACGCGCGCGAGCGGCTCGCCCCGGTGATCGGCGACGCCTTCGCCCACACCTTCTGGTGGTCGCTGGCGCTGGTGATCTGCGCGATCGGCCCGGCGCTGCTGCTCTCGCGCAAGAAGCCGGAGGCGCCCCGGCCGGCCGAGGCGCCCGCCGCCACCCTGGCGACCGAGAGCTGATCGACGGCGCCGCGCCCGCTACCCTCGCCGGGCGTGGCGCGTCTCCTCCCCCTCCTGCTGGCCGCCGCGGCCCTGGTCGCCCCGCCCTCGGCCGCCGCGACCGGTCCCATGGCGTTCGCGGGCGATGGGCTGCGGCCGCGCGGCTCGACGCTGCGGGTGGTGGTGCTGCCGATCAAGGAGCCCGGCCAGGCGGTGCCCGCCAGGCCTCGCCTGGAGGCTGCCTTCCACCGCGCCGCCGCGCTGATGGCGCGCGTGTCGCGGGGACGCCTGCTGCTCACGTTCGAGATCGGGCCCGTCTACGCGCCGCCGCGCGGCGAGAACGGCGCGGTCAGCGATCGCCGGGCGGTGGAGCGGTCGGTCGCCCGCGGGGTGGTCTGGCGGGGGGCCACACCGGTGTACGTGCGGGCCTCGCCGCGACCGGGCTACGGCTACGGGAGCACGTGGGGTGCCGAGCTGCAGGGGACCTCGTGGCGGATCCCCCAGACGGTGGTCCACGAGCTGGGCCACACCCTCGGGCTCGCCCACGCACTCGCCCCGACATCGTGCCGGCGGCCGTTCGCCCCCCTCGCGTGCGCCGAGCATCCGCGGCACACCCACGAGTACGGCGACCTGCTCGACGTGATGGGCGGCGGAGCGAGCGCGTTCGGCGCGTTCACGATGGTCGCGGCACGCCTCGCGCCGCCGACCGACGCCCCGCCGGCCGGCGGCGCCGTGGCGCTGCGGCCGGTCGACGGGACGGGCCCGACCGCGCTGCGCCTGCGGGCCGCCGACCGGGACTGGTACGTCGAGACCCGGCGCCGCGTCGTCGTCGACGGGCTGGGAGGCTCCGCCGCACCGCGCGGCGTCGCGATCTCGCGCGTCGTGCCGCGCTACGCACCGGGCGCCGACCTCTTCCCCGAGCCGCTGCGCGTGCCCGCCACGAACCCGGCGGTCGCCTGTCGCGGCGTCCGCGCCTGCCTGGCACGGCAGATCTTCGCACCGGGACGCACGCTGACGGTTCCGGGGGCATTCCGCCTGCGAGTGCTGACGAGAGGACGCCGCGTCGCGGTGACCTGGCTCGACCGCACCCCACCCGCCCTCACGGTCGCCGGCGCCTCGGTGGTGCGGCGCCCCGGCGCCGGCGCCGAGCTGACCCTGGACCTGCGCGCCGACGCGACGGGCGCGGGCGTCCTGTGGGTCGAGGTCGATCAGAGGGGCACCGTGACCCGCGTGCCCGCGGACGCCGCGCCGGGGCTCGTCGCCGGCCGCCGCGGCTCCGGGGCGGTGACGGTGCCGCTCGTCGCCGGGGCGACGTCCGCGCGGGTGCGACTGATCGACGCCGCCGGAAACGCCTCCGCACCGGCCGACGTCGCGCTCGGCGCCCTCCCCGTCTCGGACGGGGCGACGGTCTCGATGAACCCGGCGCCGGGGCGCTTCCCGGCCGATGCGACCCCGCTCGCCGACGGGACGGTGACGGTGTCGGGCGCGACGACCGCGGCCATGGCGGGGCTGCCGGTGCGGATCGACCTGATCGGATCGTCCGCGCAGACGGAGGCGATCGTCGCGCCCGACGGCACCTTCTCCGCCGCGATCACACCGCCCGGCCCGGGCCTCTACGCCGTCGTCGCAAGGGTGCCCGTCGGGCGTCTACCCGACGGGATCACCCTCCGCCACGAGACCGCCACCGGGCACTACCGGGCGTGATGCTCACGGTTCCTGCGCCGGGGGGATCTCCCTGCCCGAGGCGTCGCGCGGGATGAATCGCGGCGACGCCTTCGGGCGCGACGTCGGAACGACCACCAGGAAGAAGCCGTTGTCCACGACGGCCGCGTAGCGGCGCCCATCCGGGAACGCCGCCGTGACCGAGGCCACGTCGTCGCCCACGCGGCCGTAGTAGGCCGTCGCGGGCGACGACGCGCTCCCGCCGTGACCGCACACGGATAGGACGGGACGATCGGGGGCGATGGCGCAGCCGCCACCGGAGAAGGTCGCGTAGAGCCCGGTCAGCGCGACGTACTCCTGCCCGTTCTCGCCGAGGTAGGACCAGAGGGCCCAGGCGGTCCCACCCTCCCTCGCGGTCAGCACCCGCAGCAGGGTGGCCGGCCGGATGCGCGCGGGATCCGAGAGGACGGCCGGCCGGACGGCGATCATCCGCCTCAACGCGAGGGGCAGCGGCCTGACGCGCTCGCCGCGACGCGCAGGCGGCGGCCCGACGGTCGTGGCGCTCTCGACCTCGATGGCCGCCGCCGCCACCCCCCCGCCCGCGATCTCGCGGACGGCGCGCCGCGCCTGGGCCGCGCTCGCCGAGCGGAAGGTGAGCCGGCCGCCGGCCTCGTCGAAGACGGGTCGCGCGAGGCCGCGCACCCGCGCCGCCAGGTTGCCCGTGTCGCGCAGCAGGACCATGTTCCCCGCCCCCCGGCCCACGGCGGCGGCGACGGCCGGGCGACCGCCCTCGGCGATCTGCAGCGTCACCCGGCGCCCGTCGGCGCGGGCGCCCTCGATGTCCCCGGGCGAGACGATCGGATCGCGCAGGGCCGCGTAGCGGCCGTTGAGGTAGGTGATCGTGACGCCGGCGCCGACGCGGACGACCCGCGCGCCCGGTGAGGGCGCCGTCGGCAGCAGGCGCCGGGCGGCGGCGGGCGTGGAGGCCGGCCCGACGAGGGTCCCGCCGAGCGGAGAGGGGAGCATGAGGTAGTAGCTCCCGGCCGACGGCGCTCCGTCGCCCACCGGAAGGCCGACCCTGTCGAGGAGCGATTCGACGCGGCGGCTCGATGCGACCAGCGACGCCCGGCCGTCGTAGAGCATCAGGCGGAATCCGCCGGAGATCCAGGAGATCCAGCCGGTGTCGTGGGTGCGCGGCACGAAGACCCGCACCCGGCCGTCGCCGAGGTCGGTGGCCTCGAATCCCGTGATGCCGCGGGCGCGGGCGCGCTCGACGAGCGCGCGCGTCAGCTCCGCCCCGACCGCCGCGGGCGTCGCGGCGGGGTCGCCGGGGACGGCGCGCAGGACCCCCTCGACGCCGGTGGCGCGCGGCGGCGACGCCGGCTCCTCACCGGGGGTCGCGACCAGCAGCACCACGAGCAGTCCGGCGAGCGCCGCGAGGGCGAGCACGACCCCCGCCGGCCTCAGCGCCCGCCGCAGGCGGCGGCGCCGGGGTCGGGCGGCGAGGTCGGCGGCGACGCGGTCGAGCAGGCGCCGACCGGCGTCCTCGCCGGGCTCGGCCTCGCGCAGGGCGGCGCGCAGGCGGTCCTCGAGGTCAGCGGACATGGGGCGACTCCATCGTCTCGCGCAGGATGGTCAGGGCGCGGGCCAGGCGGGAGTTGACGGTGCCGACCGGCAGATCGAGCACCCCGGCGATCTCGGTGGGCGTGTAGTCGAGGCCGTAGCGCAGTACGACCACGGCCCGGTGGTCGGGCTTCAGCTCCGCCACAGCGTCGAGGAAGGCGTCGTTCGAGCCGGGCGGGGGATCGGCGGCGACGGCGTCGCGGCCGTCCTCCTCCGGCGCGGTGGGGCGGCGGCGGCGACGGCGCACCTCGCCGATCGCCCGGTTCACCGTGATGCGGTGCAGCCAGGCGGCGAACGTGCCGCGCCGCGGGTCGAACCTGTCGAGCCCTCGCAGGGCGGCGACGAGCGACTCCTGCACCACGTCCTCGGCGATCCCGTCGTCGCCGGTGATGCCCCGGGCCACCCGCCACGCCGAGCGCCAGTGGGCCCTGGCGAGGGCGGACGCCGCCTCTGCGGATCCGCCCCGCGCCCGCGCCACGAGCGGGGCGTCGGCGTCCTCGATCATCGACCTCACACTCTGTCAACGCCGCCCCGCGGCGCAGACGTCCCTCGAGGATCAGCCCGCCGTCATGGCCCGGTCGCCGTTCGGTCTTCGGGCGGTGTCAGCGCGGATGCCAGTGTGGACGGAAGCTCCGCCAGGACCTCACCGCTCCCGTCCCGCGCGATCAGGTCGCGGAGTCCCCCGTGCTCGGCGCCGGCGCCGACGACGAGGAAGAAGCCGTTCTGGACGATGGCCGGGAGGGAGACGCCGTCGGCGTACCTCGCCTCCAGCCGCGTGACGTCGGAGGAGACCCGGCCGAGGAGGATCGAGGGGGCCGATCCACCGCCGCTCGCCATGCATTCGACGATTATCCGGGGGGCGGGCGCGCACGCCCCGCTGCCGCCGGCGACCGACACCATTTGGCGGCCATTCGCGCTGGTGTAGGACCAGACCCTCCACCTCTGACCGCCGAGGTCGCCCTCGATCACCTTTCGCACCGTGTCGAGCCGGGGGCGCCACTGGTCGTTGGTGAAGTCGCCGCCCGCCAGATCCGCGATCTCCTCGGGTATCTCCGCCGGCCGCTCACCGACGGGAGGCGGCGCCGTGCCGACGCGCCGCGACGCCTCGACGCTGATCGCCGCATCCACTCCTCCGCCCGCGAGACTGCCTGCGAACTCCGTCGCGGCCTTGGCGCGGCGCGTCCCGAAGGTCATCTCCCCCGTCGCCGCGTCATACGACGAGAAACGCGCGTCGAGGATCTGCGGAAGGAAACCGGGGCCGCCCATTGCCAGCAGGCTCGTCGCGGCACCCGGCTGCGCGTCGATGCGCGCAGCGACGGTGACTCGCGCCGACCGGTCGACGGTCAGGACGAGTCGGCTGCCGTCGGCCCTCGCCGCGACGATCTGACCGGGGGAGACGATCGGATCGCGCAGGACGGCGAAGGACAGGTGGCCCGCCGGCGCACCGATCGGATCGTTCGCCAGCACGAGCGCCGCACCGACCGGCAGCCGGACGACGCGGCCGGTCCGCGAGGTCGACGGCACCGCCTCCCGCGCCGAACCGAACGGCCCCGCGATGAGGCTGGTCGTTGCCGTCGCTCCGGGCGCCACCCGGTAGAAGACGCCACGGGCGGCATGCGGCGCCCGAACCGGCACCTCGACATCGTCCACCAGCCCCGCGAGATCGTCGCCGAGCGCGGCCACGGAGGTCCCGGAGTCGTAGACGGCGACGTCGAGGCCTGCCGTCATCGTCTTCCTGAGCCATGCCGTGTCGCCGATGCCGGGAACGAACACGCGCACCCGGCCGGCGCCGAGATCCTCGACCGTCACCGCGTACTGACCGGCCCTCGCGCGTCCACGGAGCGCGTCCGCGAGGCGCGCGCCGACCTGGTCCGCGGTCAGGCCCTCCCTGTTCGGGGTCGCGCGCAGGATCGTCTCGACCCCGTAGCCCCGCCCCGCGGGAGCCGCGGGGCGGTCGTCGCCGCGCGAGCTCACCAGCAGCACCACCAGCAGCCCCGCCAGGGCGGCGAGGCCGACGACGGCGCCGGCGGGCGCGATCGCGCGCCGCAGCCAGGGGCGGCGTCGCCGCGCGGGCGGGGCGGCGAGGCGCCTGCGGACGTCGCCGCGCAGGCGGGCGCCCGCCTCGTCCGGCGGCTCGACCGCCCGCAGGGCGGAGCGGACGCGGTCCTCCAGGTCAGCCGGCATGGGGCGACTCCATGGTCTGCCTGAGGGTGGCGAGGGCGCGCCCCAGGCGGGAGTTGACGGTGCCCTCGGCGACGTCGAGCAGGTCGGCGATCTCGGGCGGCGTGTAGTCGAGGCCGTAGCGCAGCACGACCACCGCCCGGTGGTCCGGCTTCAGGCCCGCGATGGCGTCGAGGAAGGCCGCGTCGAGGGGATCGACCGGCTCCGGCGCCGCCACGGCGTGGGCGGCGTCCTCGGCCACCTGGGGGCGGCGCCGCCGGCGGCGCACCTCGTTGAGCGCCCGGTTCACGGTGATGCGGTGCAGCCAGGCCGCGAACGTGCCGCGCTCCGGGTCGAACCGGTCGAGCCCCTGGAGGGCGGCGACGAAGGCGTCCTGCACCACGTCCTCGGCGCTCGCGTCGTCGCCGGTGATGCCGCGGGCGGCCCGCCAGGCGGAGCGCCAATGGCGGGCGACCAGCGCATCGGCGGCCTCGCCGGAGCCGGCCCGGGCCTCGTCGAGGAGGGGGCGATCGACGTCGTGGATCGTGGTCCTCACACCCCCTCAACACCGCGGGCGCCCGATCGCGTCCCGACCGGGCGCCCGGCGCGTCCGAGCCTATCCCGCCCGCGGCGGCCGCTCGTCGATCACCGCGACGGCGCGGCGGTACTCCTCCTCCGTCAGCTCGCCCTTCGCGAAGCGCTCGGCGAGCACGGCCCGGGCCGAGCCGCCGCCCCAGGGCGGGCCGCCGCCGCGCCGCCACCAGAAGCGGCGGCCGATGACGAACACGCTCGCCCAGAACAGAATGAAGACGCCCAGCCACACGAGACCGAACCAGGGGTGCGGCCCCCAGCCGTCGGCGTGGGCCGCCAGGTTCCCCGCGATGTCCATGACCCCTCCCTCTCTCGACGGTACGGGGTCATGGTCCGCCGCCGCGCGCGGCCGCGCGTCGCACCGGGAGCGGCATCTCGACTACTCCGCGGGGAGTACCCGCGGGAGGTCTAAGAGCCGGTCACCTGCCCCCGGCGCGCCCTGCGCCAGCCGAGCACGGCCAGCGCCGCCAGCGCCAGGACGATGACGACGCCGATCACGGTGCTCGCCGGGCCGAGGCGCTCCTCCACCGAGCGCCACGACTCGTCGAGGGCCCAGCCCAGGCCGATGAGGCCCGCGTTCCAGAGGGCGCTGCCGACCGCGGTGAGGAGCGTGAACTTCCACAGCGGGAACCGCGCGAGCCCCGCGGGCAGCGACACGGCGCTGCGGGCGAGCGGCACGAACCGGCCCACCAGGACCGTCGGCGCCCCCCACCGCTCCATCCACGCCTCCAGGCGCTCCAGGCGCTCCGGCCCCGCCCCCAGCCGATGGCCGTGGCGCGCCACCAGCGGGCGGCCGCCGCGCTGCGCGATCGCGTACAGCACCAGCGCCCCGGCCAGCGACCCGGCGGTGCTGGAGAGCACGGCGAGCGGGAACGACATGCCGCCCTCGGCGATCACGAAACCGGCGAAGGGCAGGATCACCTCGCTCGGAATCGGGGGGAAGACGCACTCGAGGAGCATCAGGAGCGCCAGCCCCACGTACCCCATCGCGTCGATGACCTGGGTCACCCAGTCGGTCACGGCCGTTCACGGTAGCAGCGCCGTCGAGGGCGGCCACCGCCCGGCCGTATAGCCGCCGCGACGACCTACCGGGCGCCTCCGGAGGGGATCGGCGCGGGGCGCACGATCACCACGTCCGCCGGCGCCCGGTCGAGCAGCAGCTCCACCTGGGCGCGCATCCCGTCGACGGACGCGCCGCCCGGGATCTCCAGCACGACGCTGGAGAAGGGCTCCTGCGCGAGGGTCGCGAGGACGCCCTCGGCGAACGACCGGGCGCGCACCAGGCGGGTGTCGAACCCGCCCCGCGCCGCGCCGCGGTCGCGTTCGGCGGCGTCGAGGACGCCGCAGGCCTCGTCGACGGCCCGCGCCAGCGACGCGTCGAGCGGCTGGGCGAGCGGCACGACCATGATCGAGGCCAGCACCACCTCCCCGTCGCGCCCGGCCAGCTCCGCCGCGCAGCGCAGCGCGGCCCCCGGCCGGCGCCGATGATCGGTCGCCACCAGCACCCGTGCGCCGCCGCTCACCCGTCCTCCCCGTCCCCCGTCCCGGTCGCCCGCCGCCGGTCGGCGATGAGCAGGATGTCCACGCCCTCCAGGCGCTCCAGCAGCGCCGACAGCAGATCGCCGCGCATCCGGCCCAGCACGCCGCCGCGATGCGGCACGGCCATCGCCAGCCGGGTCACGCCCCGCTCGGCGACCATCCCGATCACCGTGTCGGCCAGCTCCGCCTCGTGCACCAGCGTGAAGTGGGCCCCCAGCGTCACCGCCAGGCCGCGCGCCAGGTCGCGCTGTCGCACGCCCTCCTCGTCGAGGCGCCCCTCCGGGCAGATCACGTCGAGCTCGGCCCCCAGGCGCCGGGCGGTGCGCCACGCCATGCGGATGAGCCGCTGGGCCCCGGGCCGGGGCCGGGCGATCACCATCACCCGGTCCGAGATCTCGGCGGGGGCGCCGCGCAGCACCACCCGCTCGCCCGGCGTGTCGCGGGCGAGCTGGGCGTCCACCGCCCCCGCCACCTCGCGCAGCGCCACCTCGCGCAGCGCGCTGAGGTTCTGGGTGGTGAAGAAGTTGAGCAGGGCCGCGTCGACCCGCTCGGCCGGGTAGACCTTGCCGGCCCGCAGCCGGGCCTGGAGGGCGGACGGCGGCAGGTCGATGAGCTCCAGCTCGTCGGCGTCGAGCAGCACCCGGTCGGGGATCGTCTCGCGCACCCGCACGCCGGTGAGCTCGAACACGCGGTCGTTGAGGCTCTCGATGTGCTGCACGTTGACGGTCGAGAGCACGTCGATGCCGGCGCCGAGCAGGTCCTGGATGTCCGCGTAGCGGCGCTCGTGCCGCATGCCCGGCGCGTTCGTGTGGGCCAGCTCGTCGACCAGGGCCACCTCGGGGGCGCGGGCGAGCACCGCGTCGAGGTCCATGTCGCGCAGCGCCAGCCCGCGGTGCTCGACCACGACCGGCGGCACCACCGGTATGCCCTGCGCCATCGCGGCGGTCTCGGGCCGTCCGTGGGGCTCCAGCCAGCCGATCACCACGTCCTCGCCGTCGCGCAGGCGCTCCTGCCCCTCCTCCAGCATCGCGTAGGTCTTGCCGACCCCCGCCGCCATGCCCACGTACACCTTCAGCCGCGCCCCCGGTGCCATGCGCTAGTGCCCTGAGTCGTAAGTTCGTACGCAGTTCCCGAGCGAATCGCAAGGGAGGCAAGGACGCAGATCTTCCCCGATATCGCGAATATCGGGGAAGTCGAGGACGCCGCATCGCGCCGCGATGCAGCCGGGAACCGCCACGCAATTTGCGACTCGGGACACTAGGCCCCGAGCACGCCGTGGATCAGCAGGTCGAGGAGCTTGATCCCGAGGAAGGGCGCCACCACGCCGCCCGCGCCGTAGATCAGCAGGTTGCGGCGCAGGAGGCGCGTCGCCCCGATCGCCCGGTACCTCACCCCGCGCAGCGCCAGCGGCACCAGCGCCGGGATGATCAGGGCGTTGAAGACGATCGCCGAGATGATCGCGCTGCGCGGGGTGCCCAGGTCCATCACGTCGAGGGCGTCGAGGGGGCCCGTCTCCCCCGGGCGGGCGGCGTAGGCGGTCGCGAACACGGCGGGCAGGATCGCGAAGTACTTCGCGATGTCGTTGGCGATCGAGAAGGTGGTGAGGGCGCCGCGGGTGATGAGCAGCTGCTTGCCCACCTCCACCACCTCGATGAGCTTCGTGGGGTCCGAGTCGAGGTCGACCATGTTGCCGGCCTCCTTCGCCGCCACCGTACCCGTGTTCATCGCCACGCCGACGTCGGCCTGGGCGAGGGCGGGCGCGTCGTTGGTGCCGTCGCCGGTCATCGCGACCAGGTGCCCCTTGCCCTGCTCCTCGCGGATCAGGGCCATCTTGTCCTCGGGCGTGGCCTGGGCCAGGAAGTCGTCGACCCCGGCCTCGGCGGCGATCGCGGCCGCGGTGAGGCGGTTGTCGCCGGTGATCATCACCGTGCGGATGCCCATCCGCCGCAGCTCGCCGAAGCGCCGGCTCATGCCCTCCTTCACCACGTCCTTCAGGTGGATCACGCCGAGCGCCGTGGAGGCGCGGGCCACCACGAGGGGCGTGCCGCCGGCCCGGGCGACGCGCTCCACCTCGGCGGTGAGCCCCTCGGGGATGGCGCCGCCCTGGCGCGCCACCCACGCCCCGACCGCGTCGGCGGCGCCCTTGCGGATCGCGACGCCGCCGCTCTCGACGCCGCTCATCCGCGTCTCGGCGCTGAAGGGGACGAACTCCAGGCCCCGCGCGACCTCCTCGCGCTCGCGCAGGCCGAACCGCTCCTTGGCGAGCACCACGATGGAGCGCCCCTCGGGCGTCTCGTCGGCGAGGGAGGCGAGCTGCGACGCCTCGGCCAGCTCCCGCTCGTCGACCCCGTCGGCGGGGATGAACTCCGCCGCCTGGCGGTTGCCGAGCGTGATGGTGCCGGTCTTGTCGAGCAGGAGCGTGTCGACGTCCCCCGCCGCCTCCACCGCCCGGCCGCTCATCGCCAGCACGTTGCGCTGCACCAGGCGGTCCATGCCGGCGATGCCGATGGCCGACAGCAGCGCCCCGATGGTGGTGGGGATGAGCGCGACCAGCAGCGCGATCAGCACGGTCAGGGACACCTCGCTGCCGGCGTAGGTGACCATCGGCCGCAGCGTCGCCGTGACCACCAGGAACACGATCGTGAGGCCGGCGATGAGGATGTTGAGGGCGATCTCGTTCGGCGTCTTGCGGCGCGCCGTGCCCTCGACGAGGGCGATCATGCGGTCGAGGAAGCTCCCGCCCGGCTCCTGGGTGATGCGCACCACGATGCGGTCCGACAGCACGCGGGTGCCGCCGGTGACCGCGCTGCGGTCGCCGCCCGACTCGCGGATCACGGGGGCCGACTCGCCGGTGATCGCCGACTCGTCCACCGACGCGACGCCCTCGACCACCTCCCCGTCCCCGGGGATCTGGTCGCCGGCCTCGCACACCACGAGGTCGCCGGGGCGCAGCTCCGGCGCGGGCACCGCGTCCTCGCCGCCGCCGTCGCGCAGCCGGCGGGCGGTCATCTCACGGCGCGTCGCCCGCAGGGCGCTGGCCTGGGCCCTGCCGCGCCCCTCGGCGACGGCCTCGGCGAAGTTCGCGAACAGCACCGTCAGCCAGAGCCACAGGGCGACGACCCCGGTGAACCAGAGCCCGTCGGTGCGGCCGCGGACGAGGTCGGCGAGGAAGATGCCGCTGGTGACGGCGCTGCCCACCTCCACCACGAACATCACGGGGTTGCGCAGCTGGATCCGCGGGTCGAGCTTGCGGAGCGACGCGGCGAGCGCCGGGACGACGATGTCGGCGCCGAACAGGCCGGGCCGGGTGCGTGACGGGCTCGTCATCGGCGCGGCGGGCCGGCGAGCCGGTCGAGGTCGAGGTTGAGCAGGAGCACGTTGACGCCGGGCTCGCCGAACAGGCCGAGCGAGCGGCCGCTGGTGCGGTCGTCGATCAGATCGAGCAGCTCCGGCAGCGGGTAGTCGCGCACGGCGGCCACGCGTGTCGCCTGGAGGCGGGCGTTCGCCACCGTGATGTCCGGGTCGATGCCCGAGCCGGAGGTGGTGATCATGTCCACCGGCAGGTCCTGCGCCCGCAGGCCCGGGTCGTAGGGCCGCTCGAGGGCGAGGGCGTCGGCGATGTAGCCGTCCACCGCCTCCTTCAGGGCCAGGGTGTTCGGCCCGAGGTTGGCGAAGGTCGTGGCCGACGGGTCGTCCGGCGGCGTGGTGGCCGACGGGCGGCTGTGGAAGTAGGCCGGCGAGGTGAAGGACTGCCCCGCCAGGCGCGAGCCGACCACCCGCCCGTCGAGCCTCACCAGGTCGCCGTCGGCCCTGTCGGGGAACAGCACCCGGGCCGCCCCGGTCATGGCCAGCGGGTAGAGGATGCCGAGCAGGACGGTGAGGACGGCCATCATCCCCAGCCCCGCCGCGATCGGCTGCAGGGCGCGGCGCATCAGAAGGGGCTCCCGGAGAGCTCGGTGGCGATCGGGCCCAGCGCGAGCGCCGGGATGAAGTTGAGGGCCGCCACCAGGACGATCACGAAGATGAGCGTCGCCACGAAGGTCGGCGTGGTGGTGCGCAGGGTGCCGGCGCTCGTCGGGACGGGCTCCTTGCGGGCGAGGGCGCCGGCCAGGGCGAGCACGGCGAGCAGCGGCAGGAACCTGCCGAGCAGCATCGCGACGCCGCCGAGGGTGGCCGACAGCTCGGTGACGCCGTAGCCGGCGAAGGCGCTGCCGTTGTTGTTGAACTGGGAGGCGTAGGCGTAGAACGCCTCCGAGAAGCCCTGCGGCCCGGCGTTGAGGATCGACGCGGTGCCGGCGTCGGTGGTGACGGCCACGGCGAGCATGACGAGCAGCCCGACCGGCATCACCAGGATCCCGATCATGGTCAGCTTGATCTCGCGGGCGCCGATCTTCTTGCCCAGGTACTCGGGCGTGCGGCCCACCATCAGCCCGGCGATGAACACCGCCACGATGACGAACAGCAGCATCCCGTAGAGGCCGGAGCCGACGCCGCCGGGGGCGACCTCGCCGAGCGTCATGAGGGCGAGCGCCGCGGCGCCGCCGCCGCCGGTGAGGGCGTCGTGGCCCCCGTCGACGGCCCCGGTCGACGTCCCGGTGGTGACCGCGGCGAACAGCGCCGTGGAGACCGGCCCGAACCGCACCTCCTTGTCGCTCATGTTGCCGCCCGCCTGGTCGGCGGTGGCCGACAGCTCCACCCCGGTGCCCTGCAGCACCTCCGAGCCGCGCTGCTCGAAGGGCACGATCACCGCGATCGCCACCACCAGGATGGCCATCATGGTCGCGAACACCGCCCACCCCTGGCGCTGCGCGCCCACCATGCGGCCGAACGTGTAGGTGAGGGCGAAGGCGATCGCCACCTCCGCGAGCAGCTCGATGTAGTTGGTGAGCGGCGTCGGGTTCTCGAAGGGGACGGCCGAGTTCGAGTTGTAGTAGCCGCCGCCGTTGGTGCCGACGTGCTTGATCGCGATCTGCGACGCGACCGGGCCGCGGTAGATCGTCTGGGTGGCCGGCTGCCCGGCGTCGTCGGTGGCGCCGAGGGTGCGCGCCTCCAGGGTCCGGTACGTCACCGGGTCGTCGAAGGTCTGGATCACGCCCTGGGAGCCGAGCACGAGGCCGACCACGATCGCCAGCGGCAGCAGCAGGTAGAGCGTGATGCGGACCAGGTCCGACCAGAAGTTGCCGAGCGCGTCCGTGCCGCGCCGGGCGAACCCGCGGATCACCGCGGCCAGCACGGCCAGGCCCACGGCCGCCGACGCGAAGTTCTGCACGGCGAGGCCGGCCATCTGGCTGAGGTACGAGAGGGTCGCCTCACCGCCGTAGAACTGCCAGTTGGTGTTGGTGAGGAAGCTGGCCGCCGTGTTGAACGAGGTGAACCAGCCCATGCCGGGGTAGCCGGCGGGGTTGAGCGGCAGGTGGCCCTGCAGGCGCAGGATCGCGTACAGCACCGCGAAGCCCGCGACGCTGAACCCGAGCACCGCCAGGCCGTACGCCCGCCAGCCCTGCTCCTTCGCCGCGTCGATGCGCAGCAGGCGCGGGATCCCGCGCTCCACGGGCCCGAGCACGCGGCCCAGCACGGGGATGCGCCGCCCCTCGAACACCCACGCGATGTAGATGCCGAGCGGCGGTGTGAGCGCCGCCACCAGGAGCAGGAACACGACGATCTGCGCCACGCCGTTCGCGGACATCAGAAGCGCTCCGGCCTGAACAGCGCGTAGCAGAGGTAGCCGAACAGCAGAGCCGCGACGGCCAGGGCGGCGATGTCGCCCGCGCCCACTACTCGACCCTGCCGATCAGCCAGACGGCGGCGAAGAAGAGGCCGAAGGCGGCGACCGCGATGGCGATCGATGCGATGTCACCCATGAGCCGGACGCTAGGCCCGGCCCCGTCAACGCCGTCTCAAGGCGCCCGCCGCCGGCCTAAAGATCGCGTCAAGGCGGCATTCCCCCTACGAAGGTGGAGGCGATCCGCCGCCGCGGCGGGTTCAGCGGACGGCGGTCTTCCGGATCAGCAGGCCGAAGGGCGTGGACCGGCCCAGGGCCCTCACCGTCAGCCGGCAGGTGCCAGGGGCGACCCGGGGAGCGACCAGCGTGGCGGCGCGGCGCGGCGCGGCGGTGATCGATCGGGCCCGCGCCATCCCGGGGCAGCGCAGCGTGGCGCGCACGAGGCCGCGCCGCACGCCGCCCAGGCGGACGGAGACGCGTCGCGTGGCGGCGACCGGGAAGGCGATGCCGGTATGGCCCCGGTCGGCGAGGCGGCCGACGACGCGGAAGCGGCTGCGGGCGAAGGCCCCCGACGGCACCGGCTCCGTGCCGGTGGCGGGCGGCGTCGCGACGGGCTGGGACGCACCCGGGGGCTGCGGCGGCGACACCGTTCCCGGCCCGGTCGCGGGCGGCGTGACGGGAGCGTCGCCGAGGTCGGCCCGGATGGCCTGCTGCACCGCGGCCGGCGGGGCGCCCAGCCAGCCGATCAGGCCGCCGTACTGCGGCAGGTTCGTCGCCGTGAAGTCCTCGGCGAAGATCTCCGCGATCGAGCGGTCCCAGCCCTTGCCGTAGTCCCACGCCACCTCGCCCGCGGCGAGCAGCGCCGCGATGTTGCGCGCCCTCCACCATCCGGCGGTGCCGTCCAGGCCGGGCGCGCCGGCGATGTGCGGGTGGACGTTGTCAACGTGATGGCCGTACTCGTGCACGAGGGCCGCGCCGACCCGCTCGGGGGGAAGGTCGGGGACGAACATCACCGCGCCGCCCCGCGAGCTCCATCGGTAGCAGGCCGCCGCGCCCGCTCCGCATTCGGTCGCGATCCGGGCCTGCGGCACGATCGTCACGGTGACCGAGCTGATCTCGGCTCCGTGCAGAGTCCGGTCGAGGATCGCCGCATAGCCGGCGACGTCGGCCCCGGGCGCCTGGACGTCGAAGGTGATGGTGCGGCCCTGGGAGTCGTGGGCCGTCTCGATCGCGGCGGTCGCGGGCGCGGCGGCGGCCGTGAGGAGCAGCGCGAGCGCCGCCGCCGGGCGGAGGGGGGCACGTTCCACGGGGATGAACCCTGCCCGTCCCGCCGGCGCGCGCCCATCATGGGTTTGTGAGCGTTTCGGACGGTCTTCGTAAGCGGAGAGGACCTCAGCGCCCTCCGAAGAGCTCCTCCACCAGGGCGCGGGCGCTCTCCGGGGCCCGCGCCTCCAGCCGCATCCCGTCCGCGTCGATGGCGAGCCGGAACGCGAAGAACGGGCAGCAGGCGACCTCGGCGGCGGCCAGCGCCGTGGCCTCCGGCGCCGATGCGGACGGCAGCGCGAACGCCAGCCCGCCCTCGACCGGCTCGGCGATCGCATCGCCCACGAGCGCGTGCCAGCGCCGGGCCCGCTCGCGGCGGTCGTCCGCCGTCAGCGAGCAGGCGATCGGCATGGCCGCACCGGCGGCGGTCTCGCCGAGGGGTCGTCGAACGTGCGGCATCGGGCAATGGTAGGCCCACGGCCCGCGGCGGCGCCCGGAGGATCCCGGGGGCGGCGCCTACGACCTGAGCCGGTAGCCGACCCCCGTGTCCGTGACGAGGTGGCGCGGCCGGCCGGGGTCGGCCTCCAGCTTCCGCCTCAGGTTCCCCATGTAGACCCTCAGGTAATGGGTCTCGTCCCCGTAGCCCGGACCCCACACCGCCGAGAGCAGCGCCCGGTGGGTGATGACCCGCCCCGGGTGGCGCGCCAGCTCGGCCAGCAGCCCGTACTCGTGCGGCGTGAGGTGCACCGCCCGCCCCGCCCGCGTCACCTCGCGCAGCGCGAGGTCGACCTCGACGTCGCCGAAGCGCACGACGGGCGCCTCCCCCGCGGGCGCCGCGGAGCGCCGCATCGCCGCGCGCAGCCGCGCCAGCAGCTCGCCCACCGCGTACGGCTTGGTCACGTAGTCGTCGGCGCCCGCGTCGAGGGCGGCGATCTTCTCGTCCTCGGCGTCGACCGCCGACACCACGACGACGGGCGCCTGCGACCACTCCCGCAGGCGGCGGCAGACCTCCACGCCGTCCAGATCCGGCAGGCGCAGGTCGAGCACGACCGCCTCGTGGCGGCGCAGCGCCGCGGCCCGCAGCGCGGCGGCCGCGGTGGATGCGCCGGTCACCTCGTAGCCGGCCGCCTCGAGGGCCGCGGAGAGCGCCCGCAGAACCTGCGGCTCGTCGTCGACGACCAGCACGCGTCCGCCCCCCATCACGCCACCTGCGGCACCGGCGCCAGGCCGAGCGAGAAGACGAAGGCGGTGCGGCCGCCGTCGCGCTCCACCCGCAGCGACCCGCCCTGCGCCTCGGCCAGGCCCCGTGCCAGCGCCAGGCCGACGCCCGTGCCGCCGGTGCCCGGTCCGGCCACGAACGGGTCGAACAGGCGGTCGAGCAGCGCCGGATCCACGCCGGCGCCGCCGTCCGACACCACCAGCTCCAGCGCCGCCCCCGCGACCCGGGCATCGACGCGGACCGGCGGCGCGCCGTGGCGCAGCGCGTTGTGGACGAGGTTCACCAGCACCCGCTCGCTCAGCACGGCGTCGGCGCGCACCAGCGCCCCGCGCGGATCGACCGTCGTCTCAACGACGAGCCCCTCGGGCAGGGGCTCCGCGGCCTCCAGGGCGCCCGCGATCATCTCCCCGGGATCGCACCAGTCGAGGTGTGCCTCGAGCGCGCCGGCCTCGAGGCGCGACAGGTCGAGCAGGTTCGCGACCAGCCGGTCGAGGCGGCCGGTCTCCTCGGCCAGGGCCGCCGCCAGCGGCCCGGCGGCGGCCGGCCCGGGATTCTCGGCGAGGGCGTGGGCCGCCGTGCGGATCGCGGTCAGCGGGGTGCGGAACTCGTGCGACA
Source organism: Thermoleophilia bacterium (assembly GCA_050181915.1). Taxonomy (GTDB): domain Bacteria; phylum Actinomycetota; class Thermoleophilia; order Miltoncostaeales; family Miltoncostaeaceae; genus JBFXCS01. The sequence goes on from JBFXCS010000001.1 coordinate 941,199, forward strand.
CCGAGCGCAGCAGGGCCGTCTTCAGCTCGCCGCTGCGGCGCAGGCCCTCGGCGCTCATCGCCCCCTCGATCAGCCGGCCGCGCTCGACGGCCATCGCCACCAGGCCCGCGGCGGCCTCCACGAACGCGATCCGCGCCCAGCGCCCGCCGCCGTCCGGCAGCGCCCGGCCGACCTCCAGGATGCCCACCGGCGCGCCCGCCGCCACGAGCGGCACCGCGAAGCCCTCCGCGGCGGGGGCCAGGCGGGCCGCCCGTCCGCCCGGCCCGCCGGCCGGCGAGAGGTCGATCGCGCAGCGCTCGACCCCCAGCGCCCGGGCCGCGGCATCCGCCACCCGCGGCCCGGGCGCGCCCGGGCCGATCTGGGCGAGCACCGTCTCGGCCAGGCCCGTGAGCAGCTCCGCGTCGCGGCGCCGCTCCTCGCTCTCGCGCCGCCGGTCGCGATAGCCGGAGCCCAGGCGGCTGGTGATGAGGGCCGTCGCGGCGAAGACGCCGAACGCCACCCAGTTGCGCGTGTCGCCGATCGTGAGCGTCTGGGTCGGCGGCAGGAAGAACCAATTGAAGGCGGCCACCGAGGCCGCGCCCGTCGCGAGCCCGGCGAGGGTGCCGAAGCCCCCGCTCACCGCCAGCACCAGCAGCTGGTAGAGCACGGCCATCGACAGCACCTCCACGTGGCCGCGCATCAGGTGGATGGCGACGGTCACGAGCACCACGCCGACCAGGCCCAGCCCCAGGCCCGTCCACCGTCCCCCGAGCAGTCGCCGCGTGCGCATCGGCCTCACGGTAGCGCCCGGCGCGGTACCCTTACCCCGGTGCCCAACTCGGTCCACTACGTGACGCTGCCCGGCGAGGCCGAGGCGCCGATCCGCATCTTCGTGAACGGCGAGCAGCGCGAGGAGGGCCAGGGCTTCGTGGTGGACGGCCGGCGGCTGCGCTTCGAGCCGCCCCTGCGCGCCCAGCCGAAGCTGGGGCTGCGCCAGCGCACCATGCTCGCGATGGGCATCGGGGTCTACGGCGATCTGAAGGGCGACACCCTCGACATCCAGTACCAGGTGGGCAACGCCACCCGCATCCTCACGGTGAAGCTGGAGCCGACTCCCCCCGAGGGCCCCCGGCAAGGCTGACCAGGTCGCGGCGCCACCGGTCGCGGGGCGCCCACCCGCGCTCGGCCAGACGCCCGGTGCGGATCGACAGCGGAGCGGCGAGGGCCCGGCTCATCGCGCCCCCCAGGGCGAGCGCGGCCAGGCCGGGCGGGGCGTGGTCGGGGTACGGATGGCCCGGCACCGCGCAGATGGCGCCCACCACCTCGGCCTGCGTGGGGATCTCCTCCTCCGCCGCCGTGTAGACGCCGGGGGGCGCGGCCGCCGCCGCCAGCAGGGCCTCTGCCGCGTCACCGGCCGACAGCAGCGCCCACGGGTTGTCGCCGTCGCCCACGATGCGGTACCGGCGGGCGCGCAGGCCGTCGATCAGGTCGCTGACCAGGCCGCTCTCGCCGTAGATCCACGGCAGGCGCACCACCCTGGTCGCCGGGCCCGCCAGCTCCGCCTCCGCGGCCAGGGCCGCGCGGGCCAGCAGGGGTCCGCCGGGGGCCGGATCGCCGTCGCAGGCCGGAGGGGTCGCGGCGCCGTAGACCAGGCCGGTCGAGGCGACGACCACCGGGCGGCCCTCGGCGAGGCGGGCCAGGGCCCGCGCGCCCGCGGCGGCCCGGCGCGCGCGGCGGCGCGCCCCCACGGCGCGCAGCGGCGGATCGAGGCGCGGCAGCCCCAGGTGGAGGATCAGGTCGGCCTCGGCGGCCTCCGCGCTCCAGTTGCCGATGTTCTCGATGTCGGTGTGGAGCGCCTCGGCGCCCGCCTCGCGCAGCGCGCGCTCGGCCGTGAGGGTGCGCGCCGTCGCCAGGACGCGCGCGCCGCCGGCGACCAGGCGCGCGACCAGCGCCCGCCCCACCAGCCCGGTGCCGCCCACCACGAGGGCGGTGCCGGGCGCGCTCCCCGTCGTGCTCAGCCGCCCGCGACGGCCGGCAGGATCGTGACCTCCTGGCCGTCGGCGACCGCCGTCTCGATGCCCTCGGCGAAGCGCACGTCCTCGCCGGCGACGAACACGTTGACGAAGCGGCGCAGCGCCCCGTCCTCCTCCACCACCCGGTCGCGGAAGCCCGAGTGCCGGGCGTCGAGCTGGTCGATCAGCTGGCGCACGGTGCCGGGCTCCAGCTCGACGGCGGAGGCTCCCCCCACGACGGGGCGCAGGGGCGCGGGGATGCGGACGGTCACGGACATCGGTCGGGTTCTCCTTGGGCTGTTCTGCGTCAGGCGATCAGGCGGGCGTCGCCCACCGCGGCCTCGAAGCTGGTGAAGGTCGCCGCGATGGGGTGGCGCTCCACCCGCGACGCCACGGCGTCGAGGGTCTTGAGGCCGTCCCCGGTGATGAAGAGCACGACCCGCTCGTCGGGGTCGATGCGCCCGGCGCGGGCCAGCTTCGCGAGCGTCGCGGTGGTGACGCCGCCGGCCGTCTCGGTGAAGATGCCGGTGGTGGTGGCGAGCAGCTCGATGCCCTCCACGATCTCCTGCTCGGTGACCGCGGTGACGGCCCCGTCGGTGGAGCGGGCGACGTCGAGCGCGAAGATGCCGTCGGCCGGGTTGCCGATGGCCAGGCTCTTCGCGATCGTGTCCGGCCGCACCGGCGAGACGAAGTCGAGGCCGGCGTCGTAGGCGGCCGCGACCGGGCCGCAGCCGGCGGCCTGGGCGCCGTTCTGCACCGGTGGCGCGCCCTCGACCAGGCCGGTCTCGAGCAGATCGCGGAAGCCACGGTGGATCTTGGTGTACAGCGACCCCGACGCGATCGGGATGACGCAGCGGTCGGGGAGGCTCCATCCCAGCTGCTCGGCGACCTCGTACGCCAGGGTCTTGGACCCCTCGCTGTAGTAGGGCCGGACGTTGACGTTCACGAAGGCCCAGGGACGCTCGGACGCCACCTCCATGCACAGGCGGTTCACGTCGTCGTAGGTGCCGTCCACGGCCAGCAGCGTCGTGCCGTACACGCCGGTCGCGATGATCTTCTGCTCCTCGAGATCGGCCGGCACGAACACGTAGCTCTCGAGACCACGGGCGGCGGCGTGGGCGGCGACCGAGTTCGCCAGGTTGCCGGTGGAGGCGCAGGCCACCACCTGGAAGCCCAGCTGCGTCGCCTTCTCGAGCGCCACCGAGACCACCCGGTCCTTGAAGCTGTGCGTCGGGTTCGCGGTGTCGTTCTTCACCCAGACGTCCCGCAGCCCGAGGGCCGCGGCCAGCCGCGGCGCGCGCACCAGGGGGGTCATGCCGGTGGGCAGGCCCACCCCGGCGTCGGCGGGGGCGCACGGCAGGAAGTCGCGGTAGCGCCAGATCGACTGCGGCCCGGCCGCGATGCTCTCGCGGCTCACCCGCGAGGCCACGAGATCCATGTCGTAGACGACCTCGAGCGGCCCGAAGCAGTACTCGCACACGTACGCCGCCGTGAGCTCGGCGGTCCGCTCGCATTCCTTACATCGCAGCGCGGTCGCCGCGGTCTGGAATTCCGTCACGACCCCTCCCGGTCCATGATCTGCGCCAATGAAAAAGCCCTCTGCCGGGAGGGGCGAGGGCTCGGACCGGCCGTGGGGCCGTCGTGACTCCCGCATCTCCCAGGCGACGTTCGCCTGATGGAATTGGCACCTGGCGCTCTCACGCTGGTTGCCGCGGCTTCACAGGGCCATTCCCTCCACCGCTCTCGATGCGCGCCGCAGTATAGGGACCCTCCCGGATGAGCGTCAACGGCCGTAACCCGACTCGGCCGGACAGGTCGATACCATGCGCCGAGGCATGGACCCCTCTCCCCCCGACGAGACGCCCGCCGTGGAGCCGGCCGCCGAGGCCGCGGCCGAGCCGGGCACCCAGGGCTGGCGGCGCTTCCTGCCCAGGCGCCGGCCCGCCGCGCCCGCGGATGGCCCCGCCGCCGAGGCCGCGACCGATGCCGAGGCCGAGCCCGACGCGCCCGGCGGCGACGCCGAGCCGGAGGGCGCCCTGCCCCACGACGGGGACGGCGCCGCCGCCCTGCGCCGCCGGCGCAAGAAGCTGCTCGCCGGCCGGCAGGAGGCCGTCTACCACCTGGGCGGCCTCGCCTACGAGCTGCACCGGCGCGACATGCTCGCCGAGGAGGTCCTGAGCCTGCGCGCCGGGGAGGTGGCGGCGCTCGACGACAGCGTGCGCGACATCGACGCGCGCCTCGACGCCATCGAGCGCGAGCGGCGCGAGCGGCGCCGGCGCACCGACACCGCCGAGCACGCGGGCAACTGCCTCGCCTGCCGGGCGCCCTTCCGGGCCGAGGCGCGCTACTGCTGGCAGTGCGGCGCGCAGCTCGTGCCCACCGAGGGCGGCGACGACCAGGTCACGGTGATCATCTCGGCGCAGCCGATGGACGCGGACCGCGAGAGCCGTTGAGCGACGACGACGTCACCCGGCCGCCCGACGACGCGCACGAGGGCGACGCCGCCGAGCAGGAGCCGCCCCCGCCCGCCCGCTGCGAGGTGTGCGGCGCCGATCTCGAGCCCGACCAGACCTACTGCCTCGAGTGCGGCTCCCCCACCCCGGCGGCGCCGCGCCTGGGCCGCGGCGGCCGCGGCGTGGCCGTCCTGGCCGGCGCGATGGCCGTGCTGGGCCTCGGCGCGGGCGCGTTCGCCTACGCCGTGGTGAACGACGACGGAGGCGGCGGGGCATCCGGCTCGACCCCCGTCACCGCGATCACCGGCATCCCCGGCCCCAGCACCTCGGTCTCCCCCCCCTTCCCGTCGACCCCCACCGGCACCCTGCCGCCGGACACCACCTTCACCATCCCGACCGACACCGGGACGAGCACCGGCTTCCCGACCGTGACGGGCGGCTCCACGACGCCCACCGACCCGTCCACGGACACCTCGACCGACGACGTCACCGACACCTCCACGGACGACTTCACCGACACGTCGACCGACGACGCCTCCGACGGCACGTCCGACTGGCCCTCGGGGACGACCGCCTGGACCGCGATCCTCCGGTCGGCGGGCGACGAGAGCACGGCGCGGCAGTTCGCCGACAAGGCGACGGACGCGGGCGAGGACGCCGGCGTGCTCCGGTCGTCCGACTACCCCGGCCTGCGGCCCGGCTACTGGGTGGCGTACGCCGGCCAGTTCGATACCCGGGCCGAGGCCGAAGCGCTCGCTCAGAGCCTGTCCGGCGAGTTCCCGGGCGCCTACGCCCGCCGCATCGAGGGGTAGCGCGCGGCCGGCCGCGCGGCCCCCCGCATGGGGGGTCCGCGGGCGGGCCGAGGTCCACTAGTCGACCACGAAGGTCACCGCGAGGGTGACCTGGTACCCCGTGACCTCGCCGTTCTCGACGACGACCTTCTGCTCCTTCACCCAGGCGCCCTGGATGTTGCGGAGGGTCTCACCGGACTTGGTGATGGCCTCCCGGATGGCGGCCTCGAAGCCCTCCTTCGAGACGGCGCTCAGCTCGATGACCTTGGCTACCGACATTCAGGTCTCCCTTTCGTCCGTTCCGTATGGCGCACGCGGACGATACGTGCCGGGGGCGGTCAGAGCCCGAAGCGGGCACCGATCCGGGTGCGATCGCCCGGCACCACCAGGGTGAGCCGGCCGGTCGCGCGGGCGCTCAGGCGCAGCCGTCCCGCGGAGTCGGCGCGGCCGCGCGCCACGCGCCGTCCCGCGGCGTCGCGCAGCTCGACCGCCAGGCCGCCGCCGGCCGGCACCAGCCGCCCGGTCACCCGCGTGCGGCCGGACGAGGTCGCGCGCCGCAGGCCGCCGGCGAAGACCGCTCGGCGCACCGCGCCCGGGTCGCGCACGTCCACCGCGCCGGTCCCGGGTCGCACCTCGAGCCGCAGCGCCACGCTGCGCCGGCCGCGCGGCAGGGGGATGCGCAGGTCGCGCCAGGCGGCGGCGGCCCGGGCCGTGACCGTCCGGCCGCCCGCGTCGGCGCGCACCACCCCCTCGCCCCGGATGGCGACGATGAGGGCGCGCGCTCCCGGGCCGGGGGAGAAGCGGGGCGAGGTGACGGCCAGGTCGTCGACCGGCACGTGGAGGTACGGGGCCCGCGCCGGGCCCGCCGTCGCCGGGGAGCCGCGCTCGACGGTCCACAGGGGCAGCGGAGCCGTGACCGGGCCCACGCCCAGCACGTCGAGCGAGCCGCCCAGGGCGGGCACCGGGTCGAGCACGATGCGCACCGTCCGGCCGGCGACCGGGGCCAGGCCCACCCCGTGGGCGCGCGCCGCCGCGGCCGGCTCGATCGAGCCCAGCAGCACGTCCGCGCCGCCGTCCTCGGGGCGGGCCAGCACGTCGAGCGTGGCCGCGAGGGCCGGCGAGCGCGCCGTGACGGTGAGCAGCTGGGCGTCGCCCGGCACCGCGAAGGGCGACGACACGATGCTCGTGTCGCCCGCCAGGCGCACGCCTCGGGGCTGCGGCAGCGGCGGCGACGTGCCGGCCACCGTCCAGCCGTCGAGGCCGGCCGTGAAGGCCCCGTTCGGCGGGCCCGGCGCCAGCGGCGGGGCGGCGCGCAGCGGCACCCCCGGCGGTCCGCTCACCGCGGGGATCGCCGCGGCGGGCGCGGCGGCGACCAGGGCGACGGCGAGGGCGAGCAGCGGGCGGCGCACGGGGGACTCCGGGGTAGAGTGCGGCCGGATGATAGAGCCCGCCCCCGCGCCCCCCGAAGGAGCCCTGGTGGGCGTGGACGTGGGCGGCACCTTCACCGACGCCGTGGTGGTGAGCGGCGGGCGCGTCGTGACGGCCAAGGTGCCCACGACGCCCGACGACCAGAGCGAGGGCGTCATCGCCGCGGTGACGGCCGCGCTGCGGCGCGCGGGCATCGAGCCGCGGCGGGTCGCCCGCTTCGGCCACGGCATGACCGTGGGCACGAACGCGCTGCTGGAGGGCCGGGGCGCCCCGACCTCGCTGGTGACCACCGAGGGCTTCGGGGACGTGCTGGAGCTGCGCCGCCAGGACCGCGCCCACCTGTACCGGCTCGACGCCCATCACCCGCCGCCGCTCGTCCCCGCCGCGCGCCGCCACGAGGTGCGCGAGCGGTGCGGCCCCGACGGGGTGCTCACGCCGCTCGACGAGGCATCGCTGGCCGCCGCGGTGGAGGCGGTCCGCGCCGACGGCTCACAGGCCGTCGCGGTGGGCCTGCTGTTCTCGTTCGCCCACCCCGATCACGAGCGCCGCGTGGCGGCCGCCCTGCGCGAGACGCTGCCCGGCGTGCACGTCAGCGCCTCGTGCGAGGTGCTGCCCGAGATCCGCGAGTACGAGCGCATCTCGACCACGGTGGTCGACGCCTACCTCACGCCGGTGCTGCGCGCCTACCTCGAGCGCCTGGCCGCCCGCTCGGCCCGGGCGGGCCTCCCCGCCCCGTCGATCATGCAGTCGAGCGGCGGCGTGCTGCCCATCGCCGACTCGGCCGAGCACGCCGCCTGGACCGTGCTGAGCGGCCCCGCCGGCGGGGTGATCGGCGCGGCGCGCCTGGCGGACGCCGCCGCCGTGCCCCTGGCGCTCACCTTCGACATGGGCGGCACCTCGTGCGACGTCGCGCTGGTGCGCGACGGGGCCCCGGCGCGCACCGCGGGGACGGTCATCGCCGGGCACCCCCTGCACCTGCCCATGCTGGACGTGGCGACGGTGTCGGCGGGGGGCGGCAGCATCGCCTGGGCCGACTCGGGCGGGGCGCTGCGGGTGGGCCCGCGCTCGGCCGGCGCCCGGCCGGGGCCGGCGGCATACGGCGCCGGCGGCACGGAGCCCACCGTCACCGACGCCAACGTCGTGCTGGGCCGGCTGCCCCTGGACGGCGCGCTGGGCGGCAGCATCCGCCTCGACGCGGACGCCGCCGCCGCCGCCGTGGGACGGCTGGCGCGCGCGCTGGACATGGGCCTCGACGACTGCGCCGCGGGCATCGTCACCGTCGCCGTGCAGGAGATGGTGCGCGCCCTGCGCCTGGTGAGCGTGGAGCGCGGCGAGGACCCCCGCGACGCGGTGCTCGTCGCCTTCGGCGGCGCGGGGCCGCTGCACGCCTGCCCGGTGGCCGACGAGCTGGGCGTGCGCCGCGTGCTGGCCCCGCCGGCCGCCGGGGTGCTGTGCGCCCTGGGGCTGGTGCAGGCCGGCGAGCGCCGCGACTACGTGCAGACCGTCCTCGCGCCGGTGGGAGAGGGGCGCCTGGCTGGCCTGCTGGCGCCGCTCGACGAGCGGGCCGCGGCCGAGCTGCCGGACGCGCCCCGGCGCGCCGCCGCCGACTGCCGCTACGCCGGCCAGAGCCACTCGCTGACGATCGACTGGGACCCCTCCGCCGACGAGGACGCCCTGGCGCGGGCCTTCCACGAGGCCCACCGCGTCCGCTACGGCGACGCCGACCCCGGCCGGCCCGTCGAGGCGGTGTCGCTGCGCCTCTCCGCCGAGCGGCCCGGGGCCGATCCCGAGATGCCCCTCGGCGAGCCCGGCCCGGAGATCCGCGGGCCGGCGGTGATCCCGATGGACGGCGCCACCTGCTGGGTCGGCGAGGGCTGGACCGCCCGGGCCGACGCCCGCGGCACGATCGTGATGGAGCGGCCGTGAGCGACGCGGCGGCCATGGACCCGGTGACCCTGCAGGTGATGGCGAACGCCCTGCGCGCGGTGGCCGAGGAGATGGGGGCGTCGCTCATCCGCAGCGCCTTCAGCCCCAACATCAAGGAGCGCCGCGACTGCAGCACCGCCCTGTTCGACGCGCGGGGGCGGATGGTGGTGCAGTCGGCGTCGATCCCGGTCCACCTGGGGGCGATGCCCGAGGCCGTCGCGGCAGCGCGGGCGCGCGGGGCGGCGCCGGGCGAGGTGTGGCTGGTGAACGACCCCTACCGCGGCGGCACCCACCTGCCCGACCTCACCATGATCAACGCGCTGGCGCTCGACGGCGAGGTCGCCGCCTACGCGGTCACCCGCGCCCACCACGCCGACGTGGGCGGCATGGCCCCGGGATCGATGCCGGCGGGCTCGCGCGAGCTCATCCAGGAGGGCATCGTCATCCCGCCGGTGCGGCTCTCCGTCGGCGGGGAGGCGGTGCCCGACGTGCTGGCGCTGCTGCTCGCCAACACCCGCACGCCCGGCGAGCGCGAGGGCGACCTGCGCGCCCAGCTGGCCGCGCACCGCCTGGCCGAGCGGCGCCTCGCCGAGGTCGCCGGCCGCCACGGCGCCGGGACGGTGCGCGCCGCCTTCGACGCGCTGCTGGCCTACGCCGAGCGGCGCACGCGCGCCGCGATCGCGCAGATGCCGGACGGCCGCTACGCGGCGGCCGAGGCCCTGGAGGGCGACGGGGTGAGCGACGACGACCTCTGGATCCGCGTGGCCGTGACCGTCGCGGGCGACGCGATGACGGTCGACTTCACCGGCACCGACGACGCCGGCCCGGGCAACTGCAACTGCCCGCCGGCGGTGACGCGCTCGGCGGTCTACTTCGTGGTGCGCAGCGTCACCGACCCGGACATCCCGGCCTCGGCGGGCGCCTTCGCCCCCGTCCGGGTGATCGCCCCCGAGGGCTCGCTGGTGAACGCCTCGCCGCCCCACGCCGTGGCGGGCGGCAACGTCGAGACCTCCAGCCGCATCGTCGACGCCGTCACCGCGGCGCTCGGCCGGGCGCTCGACGTGCCCGCCCAGGGCCAGGGGACGATGAACAACCTCACCATCGGCGGGCCCGGCTTCACCTACTACGAGACGATCGGCGGCGGCCAGGGCGCCTCGTCGCGGGCCGACGGCCCCAGCGGCGTGCACGTCGCGATGAGCAACACGCTCAACACCCCGGTCGAGGCGCTCGAGACCGCCTACCCGCTGCGGGTGGAGGAGTACCGCCTGCGCCGCGGCTCGGGCGGCGACGGCGCCCGCCGCGGGGGCGACGGCGTGGTGCGCCGGGTGCGGGCGCTCGTGGACGCCGAGGCCTCGGTCATCGCCGAGCGCCGCCGGCGCGGGCCGGCCGGGCGCGAGGGCGGCGGCGACGGCCGCCCGGGGCGGACGACGCTGAACGGCGAGGAGCTGCCCGCCAAGTGGCGCGGCGCGCTGCGCGCCGGCGACGTGCTGGGCATCGAGACCCCCGGCGGCGGGGGCCACGGGCGCCCCGGTTCCTAGGGCGTCGTGGTGGTGCCGGTGCCGGTGGCGTTCGCGAGGTCCTCGCCCAGGATCACGACGACCCCGTCGCCGCCGACCTGGTCCTGGGTGATCCCGTCCGCCACGGCCGCCTTCTTGATGCTCAGGACGCTCGCGATGTAGCGCGCCGCGTCGCGGTTGCCGCGGAACCATATGACGACCGACTCGGCGCGGCCCTTCTCGGCATCCGGCGCGTCGTCGGTGTCGACGTTGGTGAAGCCCTCGCCCATGATCCGGGTGGCGGTCTCGCCGGCGAAGCCGTTGCGCTCGGTCGCGTTCCACACCATCACCGCCACGGCCGAGGGATCGGAGGGCGCGGGGGGGTCGGCGGGCACCAGCGACTCGTCGGAGGGCTCGGGGGGGTTGCCGGTCGTCCCCGCCTGGGTCGTGGCCTGCTCGGTGGTGGCGCCGCCGGCGGCCGTGCCCCCGTCGCCGTCGTCGCGGATGAACAGGTACCAGACGCCGCCGATCGCGGCGACCAGCACCAGGGCGCTGGCCAGCACGACCAGGCCAGTGCGCAGCTCGCCGCGGAGCCCGCCGGTGCCGCCCTCCGAGATCTTCTGGCGCGCCTGCAGCTCCGCGATGCGCTGCAGGGGCGCATCCTCGGCGGCGTCGCCGGTGCTGGCGAGACGGTCCTCCAGCCGGCGGATCGCCCGCCCCTGCCGGATCGCGACCACGATGACGGCGACGACTCCGAACAGGGCGAGGATCGCCGCTGACGGAGTGACGAGATCGAGCCAATCCACGGCGCGCCACGCTAGCAGGTGGCCCCGCCGTCTCGGGCGATCCCGGGCGGCTCCGAGACCATCCTCACGCCGTGGTGGACGTCTCCCGGCGCAGGTGGTACCAGCGGAACTCGGCGTCCCGCAGGGGCCCGCCGCCCTGCCCGGGCGACTCGGCCGTGTCGGCCATCGACCACCCCTCCGCGAACAGGGCCGCGAGGGCGGCGCCGTCGATGCCCTTCGGACCGATGCCGCGGCGCGGCAATGCCGCGAGCACGACGAGCCGGGCTCCCTCCCGCGTGCGGGACGTCACCCAGGACGCGAACGCCCCCTGCCCGGCGGCGGAGAGGCCGTGCAGGCAGCCAACGTCCATCACCAGGTCGAAGGAGCCGTCCGGGACGACCGCGCCGAGTCGCGTGACGTCGCCTCTCACGAACGAGACGCGGTCCGACACGCCCGCCTCCACCGCCCGGGCACGGGCCGCCCGCAGCGGTCTCTCGACCGAGTCGACACCGATCACGGTCCAGCCGGCCCGCGCCGCCAGCACCGAGTGGCGCCCCGTGCCGCACCCTGCGTCCAGCGCCCGGCCGGGCGGCAGCTCATCGAGCAGGCCGGGCAGCGGCCCCAGGCTCGTGGTCCGCTCCCACGGCGTGAAGCCGATGCGGTACAGCAGGGGGTACGGGGTGGGCATTCGGGGCCTCCTCTGCAGTAGCGATACGCTTAATGCAGCAATACTGCATTGGGTGCGCTGATACTGTTCTGACGTGGTCGGCGCTGTCAACCCCCCGCTCACCTACCGGCAGCAGCAGGCGCAGGCGACGCGGGACCGCATCGCCGCCGCGGCGCGGCGGCTGTTCGCCGCCCAGGGCTACCGGATGACCACCATGGCGGCGATCGCCGAGGAGGCCGGCGTCGCCCCGCGGACCGTCTACTCCGCGTTCGGCGCCAAACGGGAGATCCTCTCCGCGATCTGCGAGAGGTGGCTGGAGGACGCCCACGCGCGGGAGATCGTCCAGGGGGCGGTGGAGGACCCCGATCCCGTCGCGACGGTGGGCCTCGCCGCCCGTTTCCTGCGGTCGCTGTTCGAGACCGGGTACGACGTGATGCGGCTGTTCGAGGCCGCGATGGCGGAGGACGCGCAGACGCGGGCTCTGCTGCGCGCGAAGCTCGACGGACGCAACTCCGTCCTGAACCGCATCGTCGCCTCCCTCGGCGACGCGCTCGCGCTCCCGCTCGCCGAAGGCCAGGCGATCTACCGTGCCCTCGCCGCCGTCGGCGTCTACCAGGAGCTGGTCGTCGAGTCCGGCTGGACCATCGACGCCTACGAGCGATGGCTCGCCGCAGAGCTGAGCCGCCAGCTGCTGGGGCCGTAGGCCGCCGCAGCGCGCCGGGCCCTATCCGTCCGGCGTCACCCGGTAGGCGTCGAACACCGACTCCACGTGGCGCAGGGCCGATATCGACGACTTCAGGGTCTCGATGTCGCCCACCTCCACGGTGAAGCGGTCGTGGACCATCTGGTCCTCCATCGAGCAGTGCGCGCTCACGATGTTGACGCCGTTCTCGGCGAAAGCCCGGGAGAGGTCCTCCAGGAGGCGGGCGCGGTCCCAGGCGTCAACGGCCACCTCTACTCGAAAGGACTGCTGGCTCGATCCGCTCCATCGCACCGGCGTGAACCGCTCGGGGTTCTTCTGGAGCGCCCGGGCGTTGGGACAGTCCTCCCGGTGGATCGTGATGCCCCGGCCCAGTGAGATGTAGCCGAGGATGGGGTCGCCCGGCACCGGCTTGCAGCACTTGGCGAGGCGCACGAGCACGTCGGCGAGGCCCTCGATCTCGATGCCGAAGCTGGTGGACGAGCTGGCCGGCGCGGGGCGGCGCCCGCGGGCGCCGGTGCCCGGGGCCGCCTCCTCGGCGACCGCCTGGCCGGCCTTGAGCCGGTGCAGGATCTTGTTGACCACGACCTGCACCGAGGTCTTGCCCATGCCGAGCGAGATGTAGAAGTCCTCCGCCTTGCGGAAGCCCATCTCCTTGATCACCTCGAGCAGCAGCGGCGAGCCCGCGACCCGTTGGCTGGGCAGGCCCGCCTTGCGCAGCGACTCCTGCAGCGCCTCGCGCCCCTGGTGCTCGGCGTCCTCGCGCCGCTCGCGCCGGAAGAACTGGCTGATCTTGGAGCGGGCCTTCGTGGTCTTGACCACGCCCAGCCAGTCGCGCGACGGCGCGCGCGGGGCCTTCGAGGTGAGGATCTCGACGAAGTCGCCGGAGGCCAGCGTGTAGGTGAGCGGCACGATGCGGCCGTTGACCTTCGCCCCCACGCAGCGGTGGCCGACGTCGGTGTGGACGTCGTAGGCGAAGTCGAGCGGGGTGGAGCCGCGCGGCAGGTCGCGCACCTCGCCCTTGGGCGTGAACACGAAGACCTCGTCCGAGTAGAGGTCGCTGCGCAGCGCGTCGAGGAACTCGGCGGGGTCCTTCGTCTCCTTCTGCCAGTCCATCATCCGCGAGACCCAGGCCGGCTGGTCGCCGCGCACGGCCTCCTTGTACTGCCAGTGCGCCGCCACGCCGTACTCGGCGGTGCGGTGCATCAGGTAGGTGCGGATCTGGATCTCCAGGGGCTTGCCCGCAGGCCCGATCACCGTGGTGTGCAGGCTCTGGTACATGTTGGGCTTGGGCATGGCGATGTAGTCCTTGAACCGCCCCGGCATGGGCTTCCACAGCGAGTGGATGATGCCCACGGCCCCGTAGCAGTCCTTGACCGAGTCCACGAGGACCCTCATCGCCGTGAGGTCGTAGATCTCGTTGAACTCCTTGCCCCGGCGGGTCATCTTCTCGTAGATCGAGTAGAAGTGCTTCGCCCGGCCGGTGATCTCGACCCCGGCGATGCCGACCTGCTCCAGCTCGGCCTGCAGGATGCGCCCGGCGTCGTCGATGAACGCCTCCCGGTCGGGGCGGCGCTGGTTGACCATCTGCTGGATCTCGCGGTAGCGCTTGGGGTGCAGCGTGGCGAACGCCAGGTCCTCCAGCTCCCACTTGAGGGAGTGGATTCCGAGCCGGTGGGCCAGCGGCGCGTAGACCTCGAGGGTCTCCTTCGCCTTCTGGATCTGCTTCGGCTTGGTCATGTACGCCAGCGTCCGCATGTTGTGCAGCCGGTCGGCGAGCTTGACGATCAGCACCCGGATGTCGCTCGACATCGAGATGATGAGCTTGCGGTAGTTCTCGGCCTGGTGCTCCTCCTGGCTCTCGAAGTGGATCTTCGAGAGCTTGGTGACGCCGTCCACGAGCGTCGCGACCTCGGCGCCGAAGCGCTCCTCGACGTCGTCGAGGGTGGTGGCGGTGTCCTCGACCACGTCGTGCAGCAGCGCTGCGATCACCGCGGTGGAGTCGAGGCCCAGCCCGGCCGTGATGCGCGCGCATCCCAGCGGATGGGTGATGAAGGGCTCGCCGGAGTGACGCAGCTGCGCCCGGTGGCGCTCCTCCGCGTATGCGTAAGCAGCGCGGATTGCGTCCCCGTCGAGGTCGGGGTGGTGCTGCGCCACGTCGGCGACGAGCTCGTCGAGCTCCGCGCCTCCGGCGGCCAGGTCCAGCCCGATGTCCGCGAGTTCCTCCGCCATAGATGAACGATACCGCTCCCGCGCAATTCCATCGTCCGGGGCGCCGGGGCGGGGTCTGGAGGCCGGCGGGGCGGTCGTGAGGGTGGTTGGTCAATTGGCCGTGGCGTACGCGGCCAATTGACCAACCACATCCGCGGCCGGGCGGGGTCGAGGCCCGGGCGTACCCGGGAGCCGGGCCGGTCCGGTCGCCGGCGATCCCCGCCCACCCCCTCCGCCGTCACCGATCCGGCACGCCGTCGACGCGCTCGCGCCGGAACCGCGCGTCGAGGGAGCGCCGGAGCCGCATTGTTCGTGCCGGAACCGTCGCGGCATCGTGCCGGGGAGGGCGCGGCACGCACCCCGCCGGCGCGCCGCGTTTAGCGTCGGGATCGGTGGGCGAGCCCCTCGGCGGAGTGGTCGGCCAATTGGCCGTGGCGTACGCGGCCAATTGACCGACCACGGCCAGGCCGGCCTGGGAGGGGCCGCGCCCGGGCCCGTCAGACGGGGGCGGGCTCCGGGGCCATGGCGGTGAGATCGAGCGACTCGGCCAGGGCGAGGAAGGCGCGCGCCTCCTCCAGGCGTGCCCGGGCGGCGCGGTAGAGGGAGGACTCGTCGAGCTCGCGGCGGGGCGGGTCGACGGCGGCGCGCACCCCGTCCTCCCCCACCTCGACCAGGCCGAGCTCCGCCAGGACGGCGAGCGCGGCGGCCGCGACCGCGACGGGGCGGCGCGGGCCCTCCCCCAGGGCGACCGCGTCGAGCGGCGGCCCCCACGCGCGGTGGGACCCGCCGCGCAGGCCCACCCAGATCGCGGTGGCCGCCGGGCGCAGCTCGCCGCGCTCCTCCGCCACCGCCAGGGCGAGGGCCGCCTCGGCCGGGCCGAAGACCAGGTGCAGCCAGCGCCCGGCGGCGCGGGCCGCCGCCCAGGCCGCCTCGGCCGGCGACGCCGGCGGGTCGACGAGCACCAAGTGCATTCCCTCCGGCACCCCGACCGCGGCGAGCTGCGCGTAGTCGAGCATCACCAGGCGCGCCTCGCCGGGCTCCAGCAGGATCGCCCCGCCCGCCAGATCGGCCTCGGTCGCGACGCCGACCGCGGCGCCGATCCGCTCCGGGTCGAGCACCGCGGCGAACCCGGCCCGCCGCCGGTCGAGATCGGCGACGACCGCGACGGCGCCGCGATCGGCCCCCGCGAGGGCCGCCAGCGTCGCGAGGGCGGCGCCCTCGGCGCGGCGGTCGCGCACGCCCAGAGGCGGCCCGGCCGGCGGCGGCGCGCTGGGAGGGCCGTCTCCCTCGGCCGCGCGCCGGACGTCGGCGGCGGCGAGGCCCGGCGGAGGCGCCTCGGGGCCGGCCGCGGCGGCGAGCGCGTGCACGCCCTCCAGCCGCACGCGGGGGCCCACCATGCCCTGCCAGCGCTCCACCTCCAGCGCGACCAGCGCGTCGTGGCGCGCGTCGAGGGCCAGCGCGCCGTGGCGCTCGCCCATGCCGAAGCCGATCGCCCGCGCCATCACCCCGGACGAGCGCAGCCGCAGGGTGAGGTGGCGGCCGTCGCCCACGCGGCCGGACGACTCGATCTCGACGCCGGGCAGGGCGAGGCGCACCGGCGGGTTGCCGCGGCCGAACGGGGCGAGCGCCTCGATGGCCTCGGCCGTGCGCAGGGTGAGGTCGCGCCCGCCGACGACGGCGTCGACCCCCTTCACGCGGGCACGGGCGATGGCCCCGTGCAGGCCCTCGGCGGCGCGGATGAGGTCGTCGCGGAAGGCCGCCACCGCTCCCAGCGGCAGCTCCAGGCCCACCGCGCCGGAGTGCCCGCCCCAGCGGGTGAGGGAGTGCGCGGCCGACCCCACCAGGGCGTGGAGGTCGACGCCCGGCAGGCTGCGTCCCGAGCCCTTCGCGACGGCGTCGCCGCGGGCCAGCACGATCGCCGGCTTCTCGAAGCGCTCCACCAGGCGGGAGGCGACGATGCCGACCACGCCCTCGTGCCAGCCGTCGCCCGCGGCGACGGTCACACCCGCGCGCCGGATCTCGTCGGGCTCTGCCTCGACCTGGGCGACGGCGTCCTCCAGGATGGCCCGCTCCACCTCGCGGCGCTCGGCGTTGGTGGCCCAGAGCTCCGCCGCGATCGGGTCGGCCGTCGCCCGGTCGGGCGCCAGCAGCAGCTCCAGGGCCCGCTCCGGGTGGGCCAGCCGACCGGCCGCGTTGATGCAGGGGGCGAGCGTGAACCCCAGCGTGCGCGCCGTGACCGCGCGCGGCTCCACCCCCGCGGCGGCGCACAGGGCGGCGATGCCCGGGCGCGGCGCGTCGCGGATGGCGGCGAGCCCCCGGATGACGCGCCGCCGGTTGTCGCCCACCAGCGGCACCGCGTCGGCGACGGTGGCCAGGGCGACGAGGTCGATCGCCTCGTCGGCGTCCGGGGCCAGCGCGCCCCCGTCCATGCGAGCCGCCAGGGCCCGCACCACCATGTGGACGACCCCGGCGGCGGCGGGCAGGTCGTCGGCGGGCCGGCCGAGGGCCGGGTTGGCCAGGATGCCTGGCGGTCGGCGCCCGCCCGCCAGGTGGTGGTCGAGGACGATCGGGTCCATCCCGAGGTCGACCGCCAGCTCGAGCGCCTCGACAGCGGAGGTGCCGCAGTCGACGCACACCAGAAGGCGCGCCCCCGCCCCGGCCAGGCGCTCGACGCTGGACGTCGCGACCCCGTAGCCCTCGGCGAAGCGGCTGGGCAGGAAGGGCACGACGTCCCCGCCGCGGCCGCGCAGGGCGCTGACCAGGATCGCCGTGGACGACACGCCGTCGCAATCGTAGTCGCCGTGCACCGCGATGCGCTCACCCCCGCGCACGGCCCGCGCCAGGCGGTCGGCGGCCTCGCCGATGCCGGCGAGCTGCTCGGGCGGGGCGAGCGGCCCGTCGGCGCGCAGGAACTCGCGGGCGGCGGCGGGGTCGGCCAGGCCGCGCCGCACCAGGGTCCAGGCCACCGGCTCGGGCACGTCGAGGGCCTCCTGGACGGCGGCGACGGCGGCGAAGGCCACCCGCGCGGCGCGCCAGCTCACCAGCGCCCCGACCGGAAGATGCCCACGCACAGCCACACGACGATCGCGATGGCGATGACGGCGCCCGGCAGGGCGATCAGCGCAAGGCCGGCCAGGTCGGCGGAGCGCGCGAACACCCCGATCACGGCCGAGCTGATGATGAGGGCCGACGCGACCAGCGCCAGCACCAGCCGGTTCGCGCTCGCGTGGAGCTTGTCGACGGCCTCGGCGAAGCCCTCGGGCCGCACCGTGATCTCCAGCTCCCCGTCCTTGAACTCGTCGAGCAGCTCGGAGATCTGGAAGGGGTAGTCGAGGAAGGCCTCGGCGTAGCGCCCGACGTCGACGCGCACCCGGTCGGCCACCCGGTCGGGGCGGAAGCGCTGGGCGGCCATCCGCACCGCGTAGGGCCGCGCCACCTCGAACACGTTGAAGTCGGGGTAGATCTCGAGCGCGACCCCGGCGAGGGTGGCGAGCGTCTTGTCGAGCATCACCCAGCGCGCCGGCAGGGTGATGTCCAGGCGGTAGATGGTCTGGAAGATCTCGCGCAGCACCTCGCGCGCGTCGATCTCGCCGATCGCGCTGGCCGAGTAGCGCTGCAGGATCACCGCCAGGCGGTCGCCGAGCTCCTCCTCCATCTGGCGCGGGTAGCGGATGCCCAGGGCCCGCAGGCGCCGCGGCAGCCGCTCGGCGTCCTGGTTGAGGATGTCGAGCAGCAGGCGCACCGCCGCCTCGCGGTCGCGCGGCGTGAGCTGCTCGCTCATGCCGAAGTCGACCAGGCTGAGGTGGTCGGCGTCGCGCACCAGCACGTTCGCCGGGTGCGGGTCGGCGTGGAAGAAGCCGTGCACGAAGACCATCTGCATCCAGGTCTCGGTGACCCGGTTCGCCAGCCTGCGGCGATCCTCGCCCGACCAGGCCGAGAGGTCGATCTGGCTGAGCGAGGTGCCCTCGACCCGCTCCATCGTGAGCACCCGCGAGGTGGTGTACCGCCAGAAGATGCGCGGCACGTGCACGGTCTCGTCGCCGGCGAAGTTGCGCCGGAAGATCTCGGCGTTGCGCGCCTCGATGCCGTAGTCGAGCTCGCGGCGCACGGTGCGCGAGAACTCGTCGACCGCGCCGACCACGTCGATGAACTGCAGCCGCCGCACCCGCTCGCGGGCCAGCCGGGCCACCTGGTGCAGCAGCCTCACGTCGGCCGCCAGCTGCCGCTCGGCGTCGGGGCGCTGCACCTTCACCACGACCTCGCGCCCGTCGGGCAGCCGGCCGCGGTGCACCTGGCCGATCGAGGCCGCGGCGATCGGGCGCTCGTCGAACTCGACGAAGACCTGCTCGATGCGCAGGCCCAGCTCCTCCTCGACCACCGCCCGGATGCGGTCGAAGGGCTCGGGCCGCGCGTCGTCGGTGAGGCCGCGCAGCTCGTGGAGGATGTCGGGCGGCACGATGTCGGGCCGCGTCGACAGCAGCTGGCCGAACTTCACGAAGGTCGGCCCCAGCTCGTCGAGCATCGCCCGCAGGCGCATGCCCCGGTTGCGGGTGGGGGCGCCCTCGTCGCCGTCGGGCGGCGCCTCCCTGCGCCCGAAGACGTAGCCGAAGCCGTGGCGCGCGGCGACCTGGGCGATCTCGCCGATGCGCGCCAGGTTCTGTCGTCGCTCCCCACGCGCCATCGCGCCAAGGTAGCAGCGAGGTCGGACACGGACGGGCACCGGCCCTCGCCCGTCTGGACGCCCCGCCGTGCCCCGGGTCAGTCCTGCTTCTCGAGCAGGGAGAGGCGGTGCTCCAGCTCCACCAGCCGCACCTGGATCTCCTCGAGCTCGGCGCGCGTGACCACCCCGAACTCGCGCAGCACGCCCTGCACGCCGTCCTCGATGCGACCGACCAGGCCGGCCCCGCCGCCGCCCTCGCCGCGCACGCGGGCCATCAGGCGCTCCACGACCGCCCGGCCCTCGTCGCCGCCCAGCTGGCCGCGGCGCACCAGCTCGGCCACGGCCGCCTCGGCCCTCTCGCGGGTGAGCGCGGCCGCCCCGATCGACATCAGGACGGCCTGCTCAACCCCCTCGCGCACGCTGGTCATCGGCGCTTCCTCTGCACGTTGCGGTGACGGCGCACCCGGTTCGGATCGGCCCTCGGCCGGCGCTGACGGGGGGCCTTCGCCTCGCCGTCGTCCGCCTCGCCGCCCGACGGGGCCGGCTCGGGGCCGTCGGGCGTCGCGCCCACCCCGCCGTCCTCGGCCGGAGGCTCGTCGGCCGGCGGCTCCTCACCCGGCGGCTCCTCACCCGGGAGCTCCCCGCCCTCGTGCGCGTCGCTCCCGTCCGGGGGCGGCTCCTGCGACGTCGCGACCGCGGCCGCCGACCCGCCCGCGCCGATGGCGCGCTGCTCGCCGCCGAAGCCCTCCGGCTCGTAGTCGTCGCCGCGCTCGCGCGCCTCCTCGGCCGCCAGGGCGGCCTCGGCGCGCGCCAGCACGTCGAGGTCGGCGACGTCCGCGTCGGTCGCGACCCGCGCCTGCTGGCGCCGCACCTTCGCGGCCCGGCGCCGGTTCTCCGGCTCGCGCTCCTTCCAGATCGCCGCGAGCGGCGCCGCGATGGCGATCGACGACACGCCGCCGGTGAGGATGCCGACGAACAGCGCGAAGGCGAAGTCCTTCAGCGTCTCGCCGCCGAAGAAGAACAGCGCCAGGATCGGGATGAGGGTGGTCATCGACGTGATCAGCGATCGCGTCAGCACCTCGTGGGTCGAGGTGTTGACCACCTGGCGGTAGGTCG
This sequence comes from Thermoleophilia bacterium, assembly GCA_050181915.1. GTDB lineage: Bacteria > Actinomycetota > Thermoleophilia > Miltoncostaeales > Miltoncostaeaceae > JBFXCS01. The sequence continues at coordinate 961,423 of JBFXCS010000001.1, forward strand.
CCTTGCGCATGATCGGGACGTTCTCCCGGATGCGGTCGAACACGATCACCACGTCGTAGAGCGAGTACCCGAGGATGGTGAGCAGGGCCGCGACGGTCTCGCTGGTCACCTCGCGGCCGGTGATCGAGTACACCGCGATCGCGAGCCAGACGTCGTGGACCACCGTGAGCAGCGCGGGCAGCGCGAGCTTGTACTCGAACCTGATGGTCAGGTACAGGATGATCACGATGAAGCTGAGCAGGATCGCGTAGACCGCGTTCCTGATCACCTGGGCGCCGAAGGTCGGGCCCACCGACTCGATCTGCACCGACTCGCGGTCGAGGTTGCCGAAGCGCTGCTCGAGCGCGCGCTGCAGCTCGCTCTGCTGGGCCGGCTGCAGGGTCTCGGTCTGCATCTGGAAGCCGCGCACCTCGCGGCCGTCGACGTTCTCGGTGGTCGCCTGGATGGTCGCGTCGGCGTAGCCGAGCCCGGCGAACACCTCGCGCACCTGGTCCTCGCTGGGCTGCTGCTGCTCGAAGGCGGCGGTGATGCGCGTGCCGCTCTCGAAGTCGAGGCCGAGGTTGAGGCCCTTCACGCCGATCCAGACCGCGCCGACCACCAGCGGGATGAACGAGATCGCCATCCACAGCTTCCAGTAGCCCACGAAGTCGAACTTCCAGCGGATCTCCCGCTGGCGCAGGCCCATGAGGCGGTCGTCCTGCATCACCTTGGTGTCGGCGAGCACGTTGAAGACCGCGCGGGTGGCGATGACGGCGGTGAACAGCGACAGGAGCACGCCGATGAACAGCGTGAAGGCGAAGCCCTTGACGCCGGCGGTGGAGAACAGGAACAGGATCGCGGCGGTCGCCAGCGTCACGACGTTGGCGTCGATGATCGCCGAGATGCCCTTCTTGTATCCGGAGAGGACCGCGGCGCGCGGCGGCTTGCCGCTGCGCGCCTCCTCTCTGACGCGTTCGAAGATGACCACGTTGGCGTCGGACGCCACCCCGATGGTCAGGATGATTCCCGCGATGCCCGGCAGGGTGAGGGTGATCGGCACCAGCACCGCGACCGCCCACAGCAGCACGCCGTAGACGACCAGCCCGGCCGCGGCGATGAGGCCGAGGAAGCGGTAGTAGCCGACCAGGAACAGGATCACCAGCACCAGGCCCGAGAGGCCGGCGATGAGGCCCTGGCGCAGCGACTCCTTGCCCAGGGTGGCCGAGACCTGCTTCTGGCTGATCACCTCGAGGTCGATCGGCAGGGCGCCCGAGTTGATCTGCTTGCCGAGCGTCTCGGCCTCGCCCTGGCTGAGCCCCTCGATGATGGCCCCGCCGCTGCCGAGGCCGGCCGGGTAGCGCTCGTAGTCGACGGTGGGCGTCGAGATGATCTCGCCGTCCAGCAGGATGGCGAACGGCATCGAGCGCCCCTGGATGTTCCCGTCCTGGGCCAGCTCGCGGGTGGCGTCGGCGAACTTGCGCCCGCCCTCGCCGGTGAAGTTGAGCTGCACCACCCACTCGCTGCCGCCGAGGCCGGTGCGCTGGAAGACCGCCTGGGCGGACTCGACGTCCGGGCCGGTGACGGCCGGGTGGTCCTGGAACACCACCCACTCGCGGATGCGCGAGTCCGGGTCGATGCCCGGCGACGTCGCGAGGAAGAAGCCCCTCGGCAGCTCCTCGACGTCGACGTTCTCGAGCGTGTAGCGGCTGGGCAGGCTGTCGCGCAGCGTCTCCCGGTCGATCTCGGGGCCGGCGATGTAGGCGTGGCTGCCCTTGGTGAAGGCGTAGAAGCCGGGCTGGGCGCCCGATCGCACGTCCTTGGGCGTCTGCCCCTGAGCCCACTTGAGCGCCTCGTACTCGGTCGCGAAGCCCTGCGGGCTGGCCAGGTTCTGCTCGTAGTTGATGAACAGGAGCTTCGCCGGCTGGATCAGGTCGTCGACGACCCGCTCGGGATCGTCGGCGCCCGGCAGGGCGACCACGATCTGGTCGCTGCCCTGGGTCTGGATCTCCGGCTCGGAGACGCCGAAGGCGTCGACGCGGTTGCGGATGATCTCCACCGACCGGTCGATGGCCTCCTTGTTGACCGGCGACTGCTCGGTGGCCTTGCCCTGCAGCACCACCTCGACCCCGCCCTGCAGGTCGAGGCCGAGCACGGCGGGCCGCAGGGCGATGGCGACGACCGAGGCCGCCACCAGCCCCAGGACGAGCATGAGCAGGAGAAGAGGTCGCCTCATGGGCGGATCCCCCCTTCGGTCAGGCGTCCGTGGTCGCCGAGATCTCCTCGGCGCCACGCCCCGCGACGACCCTGGCGATGGACGCCTTGGCCACCCGGATGTCGGTGTCCTCCGCGACCTCCAGAAGGATGGTCTCGCCGTCCTCGACCTCGGTGACCGTCCCGTAGATGCCCGAGACCGTCACGATCTCGTCTCCCGGAGCGAGACGCGTGAGAAGCGCTTCGAGCTCCTTGCGCCGCCGCTGCTGGGGGCGGACGCCGACGAGATAGATGAGGCCGATGAATACGACGATGTAGATCGGCAAGAGGAGAGCCGACATGTCCGGTAGGGCACCCTTCGCTGGGGCGGGCGGGCACGGGAGGCCGACAACCCGGATACGGGGCGGCGAGAATAGCAAAGGGACCGGCTGTCTCAGACGATCCGGGTCGGCCCGGCAGCGTGCTAGCTTCACCCGCCGTGACGGCGCCCGCCCAGCCACTGCCGGCTCCCGGCCGGCCATCGCTCCTCGCGCGCGCATGGTCCGCGCGCTGGCCGCTCTGGAGCGAGATCCTGCTCTTCCTGGTGCTGTTCGTGGCCTACGAGTGGCTGCGCGACATGGTGGCGGTCGACGACCCCGCCCGTCCCCTGCGCCACGCTCTGGACATCGTCGACATCGAGAAGGCCCTCGGCCTGTTCATCGAGCCGGACGTCCAGGACATCGCCCACGCCACGGCCTTCGGCGAGTTCGTGACCAAGTGGTTCTACACCCTGGCCTACACGGCGGGCTTCACGATCATGTTCGTCTTCGTGTGGTTCCGCCGCCGCGCCTGGTTCCCGGTGTTCCGCAACTGGTTCTGGATCACGAACTTCCTGGCGGTCGTCGGGTACTGGATCTACCCCCTCGCGCCGCCCCGGCTGACCGACCTGAACCTGGAGGACCCGACCAAGGCGACCCTCACCCTGGGGGGCGCGCTCGACTGGTTCCAGCCCTTCCGCAACGAGTTCGCCGCGATGCCGTCGATGCACGTCGGCCAGAGCTTCCTGTTCGGGCTGACGCTGTTCTGGCTGCTGCGGCCGTCCCGCCTGCGCTGGCTGGCCTGGATCTGGCCGGCCTTCATGCTGTTCACGGTGATGGCGACCGCCAACCACTGGTGGATGGACGGCGTGGGCGGCGTGATCACGGTCTCGCTGGGGCTCCTCGTCGCGACCCTCCTGGCCGGCGACATGCGCAGGCCCTGGGAGCGGGCCCGGGGACCGTCGTGAGGATCGCGATGGTCACCGAGTACGCCTACCCGGTGCTGGGCGGCGTGCCCGAGCACGTCCACAACCTCAGCCGCGAGCTGGTGCGGCGCGGCCACGAGGTGACGGTGCTCACCAGCCTCGCCCCCCTGCGGATGAAGCGGAGGGCGCGGCTGATCGACGCCGAGAACCTGGCGGTGCACGGCTACCGCACCGCCCGGATGGGGATCTCCATGCCCGTGGTCAGCAACGGCTCGGTGGCCCGGATGAGCGTGGGCATCGGCCTGAAGCCGAAGATCGCCCGCACCCTGCGCGACATGGACGTGGTGCACGCCCAGGGCATGGCCCCCCCGACCCTGTGCCTGTTCTCGCTGCGCGCGTCCCGGGCGCCGGTCAACGTCGGCACCTTCCACACCTACTTCGAGGGCGGCCACTGGGCGTACCGCCTCTTCATGAGCTACGTGAAGAGCGCCGTGCGGCGCACCGACCGGCTGATCGCCGTGTCGGACGCCTGCGTGGAGGCCGTGGGGCCGTACATCCCCCGCGACTACGACATCATCCCCAACGGGGTCGACGTCGACCTCTACCGGCCGCCGGCCGAGGGCGAGGCGCGCCCCGAGGGGCCGCCGCGCATCCTCTTCGTGGGGCGCTTCGACCCGCGCAACGGGCTCGACACGCTGCTCGAGGCCGCCCGCATCCTGAAGGACGAGGGCCGCGACTTCCGCGTGCAGGTGGTGGGCGACGGGCCGATGCGCCCGGTGTACCACCGCCAGGCGAAGAGCCTGGGCGTGTGGGATCGCATCGACTGGCTGGGGCTGCTCGACAAGGAGCGGCCGCGGCTCTACCGCGAGGCCACCGTGTTCGCGGCGCCCTGCGTGCTCGCGTCGTTCGGCGTCGTGCTGCTCGAGGCGATGGCCTCCGGCACACCCGTCGTGTGCGCCGACAACATCGGCTTCCGCCAGGTGATCCGCGACGGCGCGCCCGGGCGCTTCGTGCCGCCGCGCGACGCCGCGGGCCTCGCGGCCGGCATCGCCGAGCTGCTGGACGACCCCGCCATGCGCGCCGAATGGGGCGCGCGCGGGCGCGAGGTGGTGGTGGAGCGCTACTCGTGGCCGCGGGTGGCGCACCGGGTGGAGGCGCTCTACGAGGAGGTGCTGAGCCGCAAGCGCTCGGGCGCCCTCGCCCCCACCCCCCCTCCGGCGGGCCTGCGGCACAACCTGCGGCGCAACCCGCTCGAGCTGGTGCGGAACTTCCCCCGCGCCCTGCGCGGCGAGGTGGGCGAGCCGCGCGAGTGGGACGCCCAGGAGGCCCACCGCGACCGGGCCGCCGGCGGGCGCGACGCCGGAGGCTAGAGCTAGGGGCTCGGCTCGCGGGCGGGGGGCACCTGGCCCGGCGCGGCGGCGCCGGACAGGACGCCGACCACGTCGCGCATGTTGAGCACGGCGATCAGCTCGCCGCGCTCGATCACCAGCAGGTGGCGCACGCCCCGCTCGATCATCAGGTCGCAGGCCGCCTCGATGGGCGCGTCCGGCTCCACGGCGATCGGCTCGCGGGTCATCCAGTCGCCGACCGCGGCGGTGTCGAGGTCGATCTCGTCGGCGATGGCCCGCAGCACGTCGCGCTCGGTGATGACGCCGCCGCTCTCCGCCTCCACCACCGCGAGGCCGGTGCGCGCCTCGGCCAGGTCGGCGGCGAGGGCGCGCAGCGAGCGCTCCGGCCCCACCCGCACCTTCACCGGGGCCATCACGTCGCGGACGGATCGGTTGCTCACGGCGCGACCATATCCGGGGCGGACGGCCCGCGCCAGACGCGCGACCGATCCGCCGCCCCGGACCGCGGCCGGCTAGAAGAGGCCGTCCTGGGCGGCCGGCGAGGGCGGGATCAGCCCGAGGTGGCGGTAGGCGCGGGCGGTCGCCACGCGGCCGCGCGGGGTGCGGGTGAGCAGGCCCTCCTGCAGCAGGTAGGGCTCGTACACGTCTTCGATCGTGTCGGGCGCCTCGCCGACGCTGTCGGCGAGGGTGCCGAGCCCCACCGGGCGGCCCTCGAAGGTCTCGACGAGGCGGCGCAGGATCTGGCGGTCGAGCTCCTCGAGGCCCATGTCGTCGACCTCCAGCAGGGTGAGCGCCTCTCGCGCCACGGCGGAGTCGATCGAGGGCATCCCCCGGACCTGCGCCACGTCGCGCACCCGGCGCAGCAGCCGGTTGGCGATGCGGGGCGTGCCGCGCGCCCGGCGCGCCAGCTCGCCCGCGCCCTCCTCGTCGATCTGCACGCCGAGCAGGCGGCCGGAGCGCCGCACGATCGCCGCCAGGTCGCCCGCCTCGTAGTAGTCGAGGCGCTGATGCACGCCGAAGCGGCCGCGCAGCGGGGTGGTGAGCAGCCCGGTGCGGGTGGTGGCCCCGACCAGGGTGAAGCGCGGCAGGTCCAGCCGCAGCGTGCGCGCCGTCGGCCCCTGGCCGATGACCACGTCGAGCTGGAAGTCCTCCATCGCCGGGTACAGCACCTCCTCGACCGCGCGGTTGAGGCGGTGGATCTCGTCGATGAAGAGCACGTCGTGGGGGCCGAGGGCGGTGAGCACCGCGGCGAGGTCGCCCTTGCGCTCCAGCACCGGGCCGCTGGTGACGTGGAAGGCGACGCCCAGCTCGTTGGCCACGATGCCCGCCAGGGAGGTCTTGCCCAGCCCCGGGGGCCCGGCCAGCAGCACGTGGTCGAGCGCCTCCTCGCGCTGGCGGGCGGCCTCGAGGAAGATGGCCAGCTGCTGCTTGACCCGCTCCTGGCCGATGAAGTCGTCGAGGCGCCGCGGCCGCAGGGAGCGGTCGAGCTCGTCCTCGACGCCCAGCTCCTCGCCCTGGCCCAGGCGCTCGTCGCTCACGGCCGCCTCAGGCGCGCGAGGCCGTGGCGCACGAGGCCCTCGGCCTCGAGGCCCGGCGGGGCGTCGGCCAGGGCCGCGTCGGCCTCGTCGGCGGTGAAGCCCAGAGCGACCAGCCCGTCGCGAGCCGAGATGTACTGCCCGGCCCCGGACCCCTCGGCGGCGCCGGCGGCGGCGCCGTTGAGCGCCCCGACGCGGTCGCGCAGCTCCAGCACCACCCGCTCGGCGGTGCGCTTGCCCACCCCGCTCGCCGCCTGCAGGCGGGCGCTGTCGCCGCGCGCCAGCGCCAAGCGCAGCTCGTCGGGCCGGTCGAGGCCGCAGATGGCGAGGGCGAGGCGCGGGCCGACGCCCGAGACGCCGGTGAAGGCCTCGAACAGGCCGCGCTCGTCGGCGGTCGCGAAGCCGTAGAGGTCGAGCGACTCCTCGCGCACCACCAGGACGGTGTGGAGCGCGGCCACCGAGCCGGTCGCCGGCAGGGTGGCGGCCGTGGTGGCCGACACCCGCACGAGCACGCCGAGGCCGCCCACCTCGATGACGGGGCCCTCGGGCTCGTGGGCCAGCACCGGGCCCCGGATCGCGCGGATCACGGATCGACGTTAGCGCGCGCGGCGGATGGCCCCGCGCAGCGGCGCGGAGCTCATGTGGCAGATCGCCGCGGCCAGCGCGTCGGCGGCGTGCGAGGTGGTGGGCCGGGCCGCCGTGAGCCGCTCGACCATCATCCTTACCTGGGCCTTGTCGGCGGCGCCGTGGCCGGTGACGGCCTGCTTGATGCTGTTCGGGGTGTACTCGGTGACGCTCACCGAGCAGCCCGCGAGCGCCGCCAGGATCGCGCCGCGCGCCTCGGCCATCGCCATGGCGGCGCGGCTCATGGGGTGGACGAACCAGGCCTCGATGGCGGCGCCCCCGACCCCGTGAGCGGAGGCAAGGGCCGCGACCTCCTCGTAGATCTCCTTCAGGCGGACGGCGTGATCGGTGCGCGGGGAGGTGCGCACCGTGCCGATCGCGACGACGCGGGGGCGTCCCGGCGGGCCGTCCACCACGGCGTAGCCGGTCGACGCGAGGCCCGGGTCGATTCCGAGCACACGATCCTCTCCGCCCGCGCCGGTCATGGGCGGCACTGAAGCAGGCGGCCCGGACGGCAGCGGGCCGTCACGGTCCGCCGCCCGCGCGCCGATCAGCCCGCGACGGCCTCCAGCACCTCCTCGGAGATGTCGAAGTTCGAGTACACGTCCTGCACGTCGTCGTTGTCCTCGAGCTGGTCGACGAGGCGCAGGATCTGGCGGGCCTCCTTCTCGTCCGGCTGCACCGTGCTCTTCGGCAGCATGGTGAGCTCGGCCGACAGGTAGCCGATGCCGGCCTCCTCGAGCGCCCCGCGCACCGCCATGAACTCGGTGGGCTCCGTGGTGATCTGCCACTGGGAGCCGTCCTCCACGATGTCCTCGGCCCCTCCGGCGAGCGCCACGTCCATCAGCCGGTCCTCGTCGACGCCCTCGCGGTCCACCACGACCACGCCCTTGCGGTCGAACTGCCACGCCACGCTGCCGGGCGAGCCGAGCGAGCCGCCGTTCTTGGTGAAGATGTAGCGCAGGTCGCTGGCGGTGCGGTTGCGGTTGTCGGTGAGGATGGTGCAGATCACCGCGACGCCGCCGGCCGCATAGCCCTCGTAGAGCATCGACTCGTAGTTGTCGCCCTCGCCCGCGCCCGCGCCGCGCTGAATCGCCCGGTCGATGTTGTCCTTGGGCATCGAGTTGTCGCGCGCCTTCTGGATCGCGTTCGCGAGGGCCGCGTTCGCGTCGGGGTCGGCCCCGCCCTCCTTCGCCGCGACGATGATTGCCCGCGACAGCTTGGAGAAGAGCTGCCCGCGCTTGGCGTCGGCGGCGCCCTTCTTGCGCTTGATGGTGGCCCACTTACTGTGCCCTGACACGATCCCGCCCCCTTTCCTCGGCGGGCAGCTCGCCCCGCTCACGGCGCTGCCGCGCCCTCTCGATCAACCACTCGTGGAAGCGCCGCTCACCCGCCAGCTCGGGGTGGAAGGCGGTCACCATCAGCTCGCCCTGCCGGGCCGCGACCCCGTGGCCGGAGTGCGTGGCGAGCACCTCGACCGCGGGCCCCGCCCGCTCGATCCAGGGGGCCCGGATGAAGACGGCGTCCACCGGCTCCGCGCCGAGGGTCGGCACCTCCACCGGCGCCTCGAAGGAGGCGCGCTGGCGGCCGAAGGCGTTGCGCCGCACCACGATGTCCATGCCGCCCACCAGGGGCTGGGCGCCCTCCGTGACGGCGCGGGCCAGCACGATCATCCCGGCGCAGGTGCCGAGCGCGGGCAGCCCGTCGGCGAGCAGCTCGCGCAGGCGCGCCAGCAGGCCCGACTGCTCGGCCACCAGCCCGAGGGTGGTGCTCTCGCCGCCGGGCAGCACGATGCCGTCGAGCCCATCGAGGTCGTGCGGCGCGCGCACCTCGACCGGGTCGCCGCCGACCGCCCGGAGAGCGGCGGCGTGCTCGGCGAAGGCGCCCTGGACGGCCAGCACGCCGATGCGCGGCCGGCCCGGTGTGGCGGCGGTGCTCGTGCTCACCACCCCCGGCCCTGGAGCAGCTCGGAGGGCGGCAGCGACGAGATCTCGATGCCCGCCATCGCCTCCTTCAGGCCGCGCGAGACGCGGGCCAGCACCTCGGGGTCCTGGTAGTGGGTGACGGCCTCGACGATGGCGCGGGCGCGCTGCGGCGGGTCCTGGCTCTTGTAGATGCCGGAGCCGACGAACACGCCCTCGGCGCCCAGCTGCATCATCAGCGCCGCGTCGGCGGGCGTCGCGACCCCGCCGGCCGAGAAGGTCACGACGGGCAGGCGGCCGTCGGCGGCCACCTGGGCGACGAGCTCGTAGGGGGCGCGCAGCTCCTTCGCCGCGGCGTAGAGCTCCTCGGCGCCCAGCACCGTGAGCCGGGCGATGCCGGCGCGCAGGGCGCGCATGTGGCGCACGGCCTCGACGACGTTGCCGGTGCCCGCCTCGCCCTTGCTGCGGATCATCGCGGCGCCCTCGGCGATGCGGCGCAGCGCCTCGCCGAGGTCGGTCGCGCCGCAGACGAACGGGATCGTGAAGGCGTGCTTGTCGATGTGGTTCGCCTCGTCGGCGGGCGTCAGCACCTCGGACTCGTCGATGAAGTCGACGTCCAGGGCCTGCAGCACCTGCGCCTCGACGAAGTGGCCGATGCGGCACTTCGCCATCACCGGGATCGACACCGCCTCCTGGATGCCGGCGATCATCTCGGGGTCGCTCATGCGGGCGACGCCGCCGTCGGCGCGGATGTCGGCGGGGATGCGCTCGAGCGCCATCACGGCGCAGGCGCCGGCCTCCTCGGCGATGCGCGCCTGGTCGGGCGTCGTGACGTCCATGATGACGCCGCCCTTCAGCATCTGCGCCAGGCCCGTCTTGACGCGCCTCGTGCCGGTCCGGCCGTTTCCCTCTGCCACGCGGTCCCCTTCCCGCTCGTGTCCAGCGGGAAAGTTTACCGGACCCCCGCACCGCGCCCGCCGCGGACCGCGCCGGCCCGGGGCGCGCTCAGGCCCCGACGGCCGCCAGGTCGGGCCGGGCGGGGGCCGGCGCCAGGGCGCCGACGAGGGCCTGCGCCACCGCGACCATCGCGACGAGCGTCGGCGAGCCGTCGCGCGCGTCGGCCGGCACCACCCGCGCCAGCGGCGAGCGCGCGAGCGGGTTGAGGCTGGAGTCGACGAGGGCCGCCGCCGGCACCCCCGCCGCGCGGGCGGCGGCGATCGCGGCCTGCGCGACGCGCGACTCGCGGCCGATGGCGATCGCCAGCACGCCGCCGCCGGGGCCCAGCGAGTCGAGCCAGGCGCGCGATGCGGGCTCGAGGCCGGTGACCGCCGCGACCGGGCGGCCGGCGCGCGCGAGGCGCTCCTCGATCAGGGTGACGACGCTGCGGGCGTGGCCCTCGCCGGCGATGATCAGGGGCGAGCGCGGGGCGAGCGCCGCCACGATGGCGGCGAGGCCGGCGCTGGTGATGCGCTCGGCGGCGTCGTCGAGGGCCAGGCGCTCGGCGGCGAGGGCCGACTCGAGTCCCTCCGCCGACAGGGGCAGGCCGAGCTGGCGCTCGCCCGGGCGCGGGGGCAGGCCGGGCCGCTGGGCGCGGCGCACGACGCGCTGCATCTCGGGGTAGCCCGAGTAGCCGAGCGCCTGGGCGAACCTGACGACCGTGGCGGGGCTGCAGTGCGAGGCGCGCGCCACCTCGTGGGCCGACAGCAGCGGGACGTCCGCCAGGTGGTCGGCCAGGTAGCGGGCGAGCGACTGCTGCGCGGGGCTGAAGCGCTCGTAGTCGCGCTTGAGCCGCTCGGCGAGTGCGTGGACGTCGGGGGGCATGCGAAGCGAGTGTTCGCCGTCGGGGCCCGGTCCCCTACCGGCGACGTGCGGAGAGCTCCACCGGCTGTCCCGGCCGGGCCGTCATGCGCATCGAGGTGACGGCCCGGGCGCTCGCCCCGCGCAGCACCACGTAGACGATCGCGGTGCCCCGCGCGGGCACCGTGCGCGGCTCGTCGGGCAGCCGCCGCTCGACCCGCCGGGCCAGCGCGGTGCGCACCGGGCGCAGCGCCGCCCGCGCCGTGGTGAGCGGCAGGGCGCCGCCTCCCTCGAACAGCGCGACGAAGATCGGCAGGGGCATCGGCTCGGTGCTGTCGTTGACCAGCGAGGCGATCCCCACCGCCGGCAGCAGCGCGTCGGGCCGCGGCCTGCGCCCCAGCGCGTGCTGCACCTCCCGGGTCAGGGAATCGCCCGCGAGCAGGTCGACCGACCCGCCGAAGCCGTCCGGCGCCGCGCCGACGAAGTAGCCGGTGCCCTCGGGCGGCGGGGGCGCGGGCTCGGGACCCGGAGGCGTCGCCGAGGTGCAGCCGGCGACGGCGGCGATCGCCGCGATGGCCGCGGCGAGACGCAGGCGGCGCGTCACGGCGCCGCGCATCCCGGGGCGCGGGCGGCGGTCTCCCGGGCGAGTGGGCATCGGGCGCGAACCGTAGGCGATCAGCCGCCGAGGCGCGCCACCGCCCCGGCCAGGTCCTGGAGGTCCGACAGGAGGGGCTCGGCGAGGTCGCCGTCGCGCTCCACGCGGCGGGCGATCTCGGCCATCGTGAAGCGCCGCGGGTCGAGGCCGGGGCGCACCTCGTCCCAGCGCAGCGGCGTGGCGACCGGGGCGCCGGGCCGGGGCCGCACCGAGTAGAGCGCGGCGATGCTGCGCCCGCGGCCGTTCTGGTTGGCGTCGAGGTACACGCGCGGGCCGCGGTCGGCCACCTTCACCACCGTGGTCACCAGGTCCGGCCGGGCCCGCACCAGCCCCTCGCTGACCACCCGGGCGAACAGGCGCACCGGCTCGTAGGCGATGCCCGCCACCAGCGGCACCATGATGTGCATCCCGGTGGCGCCCGAGGTGCGCGGGTAGCCGCGCAGGCCGACCGCGTCGAGGGCGTCGCGCACCATCAGCGCGGCCTCCACCACCCGGTCGAAGGGCAGGCCGTCGGCCGGGTCGAGGTCGAAGAGCACCTGGGTGGGCTCGTCGGGCGCGTCGGCGCGGCTCTGCCACGGGTTGAGGTCGATGCAGCCCAGGTTGGCCAGCCACAGCAGACCCATCGGGTCGTCGACGACTACGTAATTGCTCGTCTTCTCGTCGCTGCGGCCGCTGCGCGACAGGGGGACGGTGCGCATCCACCCGGGCGCGTCGGTGACGTTGTGCTGGAAGAACATCTCGCCGTCGACGCCGTGCGGGTAGCGCTTCAGGATCATCGGCCGGCCGGTCAGGTGGGGCACCAGGATCGGCGCCATCCGCAGGTAGTGGTCGAGCAGGTGCCCCTTGGCGATCCGCTCGCGCGGCCAGTAGAGCTTGTCGAGGTTGGTGAGCGTGATGCGCCGCCCGCCCTCCTCCACCACCCGGCTGCCGGCGGCGCCACCGAAGGGCCCCGGCGGCACTCCCGCCGGCCCGTCCGGCTCGTCGCCCACCAGGCCGTGGAAGACCGGCGCCCGCAGGTGGCCGTCGCGGGTGCGATCCGCGAACGCGACCTCGCAGCGCAGCGCCGGCGCGACGAAGCGCGGCGCGGCCGGCTGGTCGGGCACCGGCCCGTCGAAGGGCGAGTCGGGGATCTCGGCGGCGCGCAGCCGCTCCCACAGCTCGCGCGCCACGGCGTGCGAGAAGCCGGAGCCCACATGGGAGAGGTAGCGCAGCCCGCCCCCGGGCGCGGGCTCGCCCACGATCAGCGCGCCGAGGGTGCCGCGGCGCGATCCGCCGCCCTCGGTGAAGCCTCCGATCACGGCCTCCGCCTCCTGCACCGCCTTCACCTTGCGCCACTCGGCGACGCGGCGGCCGGGGCGGTAGGCGGCGTCCATCCGCTTGCCCACCACGCCCTCGAGCCCCTGCGCGCGCGCCGCGTCGAAGAGGGCGCGGCCGGTGCCCTCCACGTGGTCGCTCAGGATCAGGCGCGGCCGGCCCTCCGGGGCGACCGCCTGCGCCAGCAGCGCCCGCCGCTCGCTCCAGGGGCGGTCCGTGATCCACTCGCCGTCGACGTAGAGCAGGTCGAAGACGACGTAGCTGAAGGGCCCCTCGCCGGCCTGCAGGGCCGCGAAGTCGGGCCGGCCGTCGCCGTCGAGCACCACCACCTCGCCGTCGAGCACGCACTCCTGGCACATCACCTGGCGCCGCAGGTCGCCGATCGAGGCGTAGGTCGCGGTGATGTCGACGCCGCGGCGGCTGCGCATCTCGGTGGCGTCGGAGGTGACCAGGGTGAGCGCCCGGTAGCCGTCCCACTTCAGCTCGAAGGCCCAGCGCGGGTCGTCGAAGGGCTCGGGCACCGAGTCGGCCAGCTGGGGGCGCAGCTCGCGGAAGGCGGGCACCGGGTCGGGGACGCCCTCCGGCCCCGCGCCGGAGCGGAACAGCAGCCACTCCTCGCGCCGGTTGCGCTCCCCGGTGCGCACCAGGTGGTAGTGCCCGTCGAGCCGCCCGCCGTGGAGGATCACCTTCCACTCGGTGTCGGAGATCAGCTCCTGCTCGTAGGTGCCGTGGTCCCACACGCTCATGCGGCCGGCGCCGTACTGCCCCTCGGGGATGACGCCCGAGAAGTCGAGGTAGCCGCGCGGGTGGTCCTCGGTGCGCACCGCCAGGCGCTTCGGCCCGACGCGCAGCGGCGGCCCCTTGGGCACCGCCCACGAGGCCAGCACGCCGTCGCGCTCGAGGCGCAGGTCGAAGTGGAGCGCCCGCGCCGAGTGGCGCTGCACGCAGAAGCGCGGCGGACCCTCCGGCTCGCCCGGATCGGGCGGCGGCTCCGGGGTGGCCCGGAAGTCGCGCCGCGCCCGGTACTCGCGCAGGTCAGCCGTGGCCGAAGGCCTCCAGGATGCCCGCCTGCCAGCGCGCGATCTCCGCGGGCGGCTGCATGTGGTGCGGCGGGGTGGCCCACAGCCGGTCGGTGAGGCCCTCGTAGGCCCGGGCGCGCTCGCGCACCTGCTCCACGGTCCCCGCCGCCGCGAAGGCGTCGGTCATCTCCTCGCCGACCGCCTCGACCAGGCCCTCGCCGTCGCCCGCCAGGAAGGCCCGGCGGATGGCGGGCAGGCGGTCGGCGAAGCCGTGCAGCGCGAACAGCTCGTGGTAGGTGCGGACCGTGGCGTAGAAGCCCACCGTGGCCGCGGCCGCCCGCCGCGCCCCCGCCGGGTCGTCGTCGCAGGCGGCGCAGATCAGGGCGCCCGCAATCCGCGGCGGCGGCCTGCCCGCCCGCTCGGCGCCGGCGCGCAGCTGCGGCACCAGCCGCTCCCGCAGCCAGGCGGGCGAGGTGACCGGGTGGTCCAGGAAGCCGTCGGCGATCTCCCCGGCCAGGCGCGTCATGCCGGGCAGCACGGCCGCCAGCCACACCGGCACGGCCGGGCGCGCCGTGGCCGCCGTGCGGCGCAGCCCGCGGACGCTCACGTCGTAGAGGCGGCCCGCGCTGCGCGCGTCGCGCCCCTGCGCCAGGGCGGCGATCAGCTCGCGGACGGCGGCGACCATCTCGCGCATGCGGCGCAGCGGCGGCGCGTACGGCCCGGCGTGCCAGGTCTCGTTGAGGCGCCTCACCCCGGCTCCGAGCCCCAGGATCAGGCGCCCGCCCGACAGCTCGTCCAGGTCGACGGCCTCGAGGGCCAGCACCATCGGGCTGCGGGTGAAGGCGAGGGCGATGCCGGTGCCCAGCTCGATGCGCTCGGTGGCCGCGGCGGCGACCGCCAGGGGCACCGTGGCGGAGCGGTGGAGCTCCGGCGCCCAGAGCCGCGCGATGCCCGCCGCCTCGGCCCGGCGGGCGAAGTCGGCCAGGCCCGCGGCGTCCTCGCCGATGAGCTGGGCGTCCACCGGGATCGCGAGCGCGGGGGCCACGTGTGCCAGTATCCCAGCCCGTGCGGCCCATCGCGCCTCTCGCCCTCGAGCTCAGGACCACCGGCGTCGGCCAGCTGGTGATCGGCGCCATCGGCCTGGTCGTCGCCCTGATCCGGGACGACGTCGCCCCCGCCCGGGCGATCATCCCCTTCGTCGCCACCTTCGTCGCGCTCGCGGCGGTCAGCAGCTTCTCGTCGAAGTGGCTCCGCAGCGGGGAGACGGGCCCGGCCTCGGAGGAGGCCCGCGTGGAGATCCGCTCCGAGACCATCCGCCGCTGCAGCATCAGCCTGCTGATCGGCGCCGCCGCGGTGGGGGCCGGCATCGCCGCCGGCGGCGGCCTGTCGGCCGTGCTCGGCGGCGTGCTGTGCGGCGTGGGCCTGGTGGACCTGCTGAACCTGCGCTCGGTGCGCGCCCGCGAGCGGGCGGACGGCACCGAGGTGTTCCGGGAGCTGGGCGCGTCCCCCTTCGCCGGGGGCCGCCGTCCGCTCTACACCCGCCCCCGGAACGCCAGCACGCTGTCCACGTAGCTCTTCGTGTCGTCGTAGGGGCCGCGCGTCTTCAGCGACTCGAGGCCCTGGTAGTACGCGCCGATCGCCTGCCGCTCGTCCGCCGCCCGCGACTGCAGCCAGCCGAGGAAGGCGACGCCGCCGTCGATGTTGTCGGCCACGTTGCTCGGGTCGATCTGGCGGCCGAGCATCGCCGGGCCGATCCACTTCGCCGTCTCGGGCATGAGCTGCATCACGCCGACCGCGCCGACGCTCGACAGCGCCGACTGGGTCCAGCGGCTCTCCTGCCAGGCGATGGCCCGCGCCAGCGCCGGGTCGACCCCGTGGCGGGCGGCGCTCTCGGCCAGCAGCGCGGACACCTCGCCGCTCGACGCCGAGGGAGGGGGCGCGACGGCCGCGGCCGGGACCGCCTGGGCCGTCAGCCCCGCCGGGATGCTGAGGGTGGTGCCCGCCACGATCCGGTTCGGGTTCGACAGGCCGTTCAGCGCGGCGAGGGCCGCCGGCGTCGTGCCGTAGCGGCTCGCGATCGAGGCCAGGCTGTCACCGGGCTGCACGCGGTAGCCGCCGGCCGACGAGCCGGTGGAGGCGCTCGAGGTGCCCGCCGCCGGGGCGCTCGCGCCGCCGGCCGGGATGACCAGCACGTGGCCCGCGATCACCTGGTTCGGGTTCTTCAGGCCGTTGGCGCTCGCCAGCGCCGCGGCGCTGACGCCGCTGCGCGCCGCGATGGCGCTGAGCGTGTCGCCGCTGCGGACCCGGTAGGAGCCGCCGCTGCCGCCGGCCGGGGCCGACGAGCCGGTGCCGGGCGCGGGGAGCCGGAGGGCCGTGCCCGCGATGATCATGTGCGGGTCGGTGATGCCGTTGGCGCTCGCCAGCGTCGCGGGGCTGACCCCGGCGCGGGCGGCGATGGCGCTCAGCGTGTCGCCGGGCGCGATGGTGATCGAGGCCGCGCGGGCCGTGCCGCAGGCGAGCGCGGCGGCCGCCGCCAGGGCGGCGAGCACCAGCGCGACCCGCGGCGCGAGTGTGAGGCGATAGCAGTTCATGCCCGGCAGTTTCGGCGGATCTAGCGGAAAGTCCAGTCCTCTCAGTCCTCCCCCCGGTCTCTCTTTTTCCGGGCCCCCTCCCCCCCGCCGCAGGCGCCCCTCCCCCCCACCCCTCCTCCCCGTCATCATGAGGGATGTGAGGGGATCCGAGATCGGCGATTCGGTGGGCATCCTGGTGGTCGGAGGGGGCCTGGCGGGCAGCTCCGCGGCGATGCACCTGGCCGAGATGGGCGCCGACGACGTGGTGGTGGTCGACCCCGACCTGGGGGGCGAGCGCTCCTCCTCGGAGCGCAACGCGGGCGGCGTGCGCGCCACCTGGTGGCGCCCGGTGAACGTGGAGCTGTGCGCGGCGAGCATCGACTTCATCGCCGAGCACGCCGACGAGCTCGGCTTCAGGCGCCGCGGGTACCTGTGGCTGCACGGCCCCGACCGGTGGCCGCAGGCCGTGGCGCACGTCGGGATGCAGAACCGCTTCGGGCGGGCGGTCGAGCTGCTGACCCCCGCCGGGGTGGCGGCGCGCTGGCCCTACATCGACACCCTGGACGGCGTGGCCGGCGCGACCTTCTCACCGCTCGACGGGCTGGTGAACCCGAGCGCCGTGCGCGACCACTACCGGCGCCGCGCCCGCGACGCCGGGGCCCGCTTCGTCGACCGGCGGCTCGTGGTGGGGGCCGTGCGCGAGGGCGACCGGGTGGCCGCCGTCGAGCTCGCCGAGGTGGACGCCCACGGGGCCGCGGACGCCCTGGAGGGCCGTGAGCCGCGCACCGGGCCGCCGGCGCGGGTGAGGTGCGGGATGGTCGTGAACGCCGCCGGGCCGTGGGCGTCGCGCGTCGCCGGCCTGTGGGGCGCGCCGGTGCCGTGCCGCGCGGTGCGCCGCCAGATCGCCGTGGTGGCCTCGCGGGACGTCGACCTCTCCGACCAGGGGATGATCGTCGACAGCAGCGACGTGTACTTCCACCACGAGGGCGGCGGTCTGGTGCTGGCGGGCTACTCGCCGCCGGGCGACCCGCCGGGCTACCGCTTCGACTACGACGGCCGCGCCTTCTTCGAGGCGGAGATCTGGCCGCGCCTGGCCGCCCGCATCAGCGCCTTCGACCGGCTGGAGCACGTGCGCGGGTGGGCCGGCCTGTACGAGCTGTCGCCCGACAACTCCGCCCTCCTGGGCGCCGCGGCGGGATTGCGCGACGCCTACGAGATCCACTCCTTCTCGGGTCGCGGCGTGATGCAGTCGTACGCCGCCGGCCTGTGCCTGGCCGAGCTGATGCTGACCGGCGCCTACCGCACCCACCCGGCGGCGAGCGCGCTGTCGGGGTCGCGCTTCGCCGCCGGCGCCCTCCAGCCGGAGGAGCTCCACATCTGAGCCTCGATCCGTTGGAGATCGTGGATGCGGGGCGTGAAAGCGCCGCGTCAGGCGGGATTCGGTGCCGCACCCGCAGGGTGACCCCTCGGGTCGCGCCGAATCCCGCATGGCGCGAGCGATCTCGCGCATCCGCGCCGCGAGATACGACGGATTGAGGCTGAGCACGGGCGGCGCTCAGCGCGCCGACCAGACCGCCGCCTGCACGACCCCGTCGCGCGCGCCGCCGCGCGACCAGGCGACCACGCCGCGGCCCGACGCGCCGGCCGCCATCCGCACCGGGCCGGTCACCCTGCCGAGCGCCCGCACCGAGGCGGGCGCGCCGAAGGCCGGCTGGCCGGCGGGGCGCGCGGCGGCCCGCAGCACCGCGCGGGCGGGCGCCCCCTCGACCCACGCCACCACCGCGGCGCCATCGTCGGCCAGCCCCGCGCCCGCCAGCCGGGTGCCCGGCGCCGGCGGCGCCAGCAAGGCGGGCGCGCCGAGCGGCGCCTCCCCCTCCGGCCCCGCCGCGACGGAGACGCCGGCGGGGCCGGCCCACGCGACCAGGGAACCGCCCGCGGCGGCGCGCGCCAGCGCGGGCGCCGCGGGGGCGGCTCCCGGCGCGGCCGGCAGGGCCAGGGGGGTCCAGCGCGCGCCGCCGCGCGCGGCCAGGCCGAGCTGGGCGCCGGCGGCGTCGCGGCGGCTCCACGCCACGAGCGCCGTCCCCCCGGGGCCGGCGGCCACGGTGGCGAGCGTCGGCCCCGCCGACGCCGCCCCCGCGCCGCGCGCGGCGCCGAACGATCCGGCGCGGGTGCCCGTCGCGACCCGCAGCTCCGAGCGGCCGCCAGCCCCGCGGCAGTCGAGCCAGGCCAGCGCCCCGCCCCCGGCGACGGGCGCGAGGCCCGGGGCGTCCTGACGCGCGCATCCGCGCGGCGCCCGCGCCAGCAGGGGCGCGGCGGCCCGGCCGCCGGCGCTCAGCGCGATCCGCCCGTCGGCGCCGGTGAAGGCCACCAGCGCCGGGCCGCCCGCCGCCAGCACGGCGGGCGGGGCGGCGCCGGGGGCCGCCGGACCGAGGACCGCGGTCTGGGAGACGCGCACCACGCCGCCCGGGGTGGCCCGCGCCGAGTAGGCCTGACGCCCCGGCGCGCCGCCCCCGCCGCTGCCGTACCACGCCGCCGAGGCCGCGCCGGTCGGGCCCACCGCGACGGCGACGCCGGAGACCCGCGCCACGATGGGCCCGAACGTGACCGGGGCCGTCCAGCGCGCGGCGCCGGCGGCGCGCAGGCTCACCTGCACCACCTCGAAGCGCCCCAGGCGCGCCCTCCAGGCCACCGCCAGGTCGCCCCGGGCATTCGCCGCGACGGCCGGCTCCACCGACACCGTGCCCGCCGTCGAGATCCGCTTGGCCGCCTCCCAGCCCGGCGCCGCCGCGGCCGGGACCGCCCCCGCCGCCAGCAGACCCGCCGCCACCGCCGTCGCCCTCACCCGCATCCGCCGCCCCCTGTCGTCGTCCGACCGCTTTCGCGACGCGCCCGCGCCTGTCCTGCCCGGGCCCGCCCTGGCATATTCCCGGCCGGGCCCACGGCGACCGGGAGAGCTGATGCACGAGGGGAGCAAGCGGGCGATCCTGGCGGCCTTCCTCGCCAACCTCGGCATCGCGATCGCCAAGTTCGTCGGCTTCCTCGTGACCGGGGCCTCGTCGATGCTGGCGGAGGCCATCCACTCGTGCGCGGACACCGCCAACCAGGGGCTGCTGTTCCTCGGCGGCCGCACCGCGCAGCGGCCGCCGACCCCCGACCACCCCTTCGGCTACGGGCGCGACCGCTACTTCTGGTCGTTCGTGGTCGCCCTCGTCCTCTTCTCGGTCGGCGGCCTGTTCGCGATCTACGAGGGCGTCCAGAAGCTGCGCGACCCGCACGACATCGACTCGCCGATCGTGGCCTTCGTGATCCTCGGCGTCGCGGTGGCGCTCGAGAGCTTCTCGCTGCAGACGGCGGTGCGCGAGGTGAACCACGTGCGCGGCGGCCTGGGCTGGGTGGCCTTCGTGCGGCGCTCCAAGACGCCCGAGCTGCCGGTGGTGCTGCTGGAGGACCTCGGCGCGCTGCTGGGCCTGATGTTCGCGCTCGCCGGCCTCACCCTGGCCGTCACCCTCGACGAGCCGCGCTGGGACGGCATGGGCACCCTCGCCATCGGCGTGCTGCTGGTGACCATCGCGGTGATCCTGGTGGTCGAGATGAAGAGCCTGCTGATCGGCGAGGGCGCGAGCGCCGAGCAGGAGCGGACCATCCGGGACGAGATCGAGAGCGCACCCGACGTGCGGCGCCTCATCCACATGCGCACCCTCCACCTGGGCCCGGACGAGCTGCTGGTGGCGGCGAAGATCGAGCTGGCCGCCGGCCTGAGCGTCGCCGGCGTCGCGGCCGCGATCGACGCCGTCGAGGCGCGGGTGCGCGCCGCCGTGCCGATCGCCCGGATCATCTACCTGGAGCCCGCGCTCTACCTCGATCCGCCCCCCGCGGACGCGGCGCCGGCGCGCTGAGCCTGGACCGCCGTCCAGTTACTGCGCGCAAAAGCGTCCTGCTACGGTCGCGTGGCGGACGCGGCCGCGTCCGCCGGTTCCCGGAGGGGGTGCGCGTGCCTCGAGACCCCAGGATCGTGCGTTCGCGCTCGGCGATCCTCGAGGCCTGCGCCCAGCTCATCGCCGAGGAGGGCTTCCCGGGCGTGACGATCGAGGCGGTCGCCCAGCGCTCCGGCACCGCCAAGACCACGATCTACCGCCACTGGGCCGATCGGGACGCGCTGCTGGTGGACGCCTTCGGCCTGCGCTCGGAGCCGGTCGACGAGGCGCCCGACACCGGCTCGCTGCGCGAGGACCTGGTGGCCGTCATGTCGGCGCTGGCCGTCTCCCTGCGCGACACCGAGCGCTGCGCGATCCTGCGCTCCCTGGCCGACTCGGCCACCCGCCACCCGGAGCTGTCGCAGCTGCACATCTCCTACGTGGCGGAGTGCCGGCGGCCGCTGACCGAGGCGCTGGGGCGCGCCGTCGAGCGCGGCTCCCTGCCGAGCGACCTCGACCGCGACGAGGCCGTGTCGATGCTCGCCGGGCCGCTGTTCTACCGGGCGATGGTGTCGTGGCAGCCGATCGACGACGGCTTCGTGGCCGGGGTCGTCGACTCCCTGCTCGCCGCCGTCGGGGCGCGGGCCGCGACCTGAGCCGCCGGCCCGCGCCCCGCGGGCGGTCAGCCGAAGCGGGTTCCGGGCTCGAGGTCCGGGATGTCCACGCCGGGACCCACCAGCTCGCGCAGGTGGGCCGGCCGGCCCACCAGGGGCGGGAAGGTGCCGAAGTGGCCGCAGATCACCTGGGTCGCGCCCAGCAGCCGCACCGCGTGCGCGGCCTGGCGCGGGCCCATCGTGAAGTGGTCGCCGATGGGCAGCACGCTCACGTGCGGCCGGTAGATCTCGGCGATCAGCGCCATGTCCCCGAACACGTCCGTGTCGCCGGCCTGGTACACGACCAGACCGTCCGGGAACTCGATCACGAAGCCGGCCTGGTGGCCGGAGTGGCGGGCGTCCACCATCGTCGCCTTGATGCCCGCGACCTCCACCGTGCCGCCCTTGTTCATCTGCACCACGTTCTCGCAGCCCTCGTCGATGAGGGCCTGCCCCACCTCGAAGATCGCGACGGCGGGAGCCCCGCTCGTCTTGATGATCGACACGGCGTCGCCGGTGTGATCGAAGTGGCCGTGCGACACCAGCACGGCGTCCAGCGGGCTCGGGTCCTTCAGGTGGTCCGGACAGGACGGATTGCCGTCGAGCCAGGGATCGACCAGCACCCGCTTGCCCTCCGACGTCTCCCACAGCCAGGTGCCGTGGCCGAGCCACGTCACCGCGTTCCCCCTCAGGTCCATGGTCTTCCCCTTCCCCTTTGGAACCCGCACCTGCGGATCTGTCAGCGCTCCGGCGGCAGCCTCCCCTCGCGCACGACCCGCTCGAGGGCGCCGACCACGGCCGGCCAGAACTGCGTACCGGAGCATCGCCGACATTCGGCCAGCGCGTCCTCCCGCGTCAACGGCTCGCCGTAGGGGCGGACGGACGTCATGACGTCCCAGGCGTCCGCGAGGGTGAGGATGCGGGCGCCCTCGGGCGCCTCGGTCCCCCGGAGGCCGTCGGGGTAGCCGCCGCCGTCCCAGCGCTCGTGATGGCCGCGCACCCAGGCCACCTGCGCCGCCGAGAGGACGTCGGCCACGATCTCGGCGCCCAGGGCGGAGTGGCCCTTCACGCGGGCGAACTCCTCCTCGGTGAGCCGGTCCGGCTTGAAGAGGATCGCGTCGGGCACCGCGATCTTGCCGACGTCGTGCACGAGGCCGGCGTCGCGCAGGGCGGCGGCCTCCTCCGCCGGCCAGCCGAGGGCGTTCGCCAGCACCAGTGCGAGTTCGGCGACGCGCTCGGAGTGCTGGCGGGTGGAGGGGTCCTTCGCGTCCACCGCGCGGGCCAGCACCCGGATGCTCTGCAGGGCCTGCAGGCGCGTGAGCCGCTCCGCCTGCTCGGCGTCGGACAGCACCTCGACCACCTCGGGCGAGTAGAGGAAGGCGACGTCGCGGCCGTGCTGCTTGGCCCAGTAGAGGGCGCCGTCGGCGAGGCGGAACAGCTCGCCGTGCCGCGGGGCCTGCTCCAGGTCGCAGACGCCGGCCGAGATCGTCATGTGGCCGACGCCGGGGAAGGGCTCGGCCGCGATCGCCTCGCGCGCCCGGTCGGCGGCCCGCCAGGCCTCCATCCCGCCGCTCTCGGGCATCAGCCAGGCGAACTCGTCGCCGCCGACGCGGGCCATCAGGTCGCCGGTGCGGGCCAGGGCGGCCAGGCGGCGGCCCGTCTCCCGGATCACCGCGTCGCCCACCTGGTGGCCCAGGTCGTCGTTGACCCGCTTGAAGTGGTCGATGTCGAGCAGCACCAGCGACAGGCGCCGGCCGTGGCGGCTGGCGCGCGTGCCCTCCTGGGCCAGGCGCTCCTGGAAGGTGCGGTGGTTCGCCAGGCCGGTGAGGTGGTCGGTGGCGGCGAGGGCGGCGAGGCGGGCGCGGGCCTCGGCGTTGCTCACCGCGATGCCCACCAGCTCCGCGAAGCGGCCCAGGCGCTCCACCGCGTCCGGGTAGACGCGGCCCGGGCTGAGCCCGGACACGCCGATCGCGCCCCACAGGCGCTCGCCGGCGCGCACCGGGGCGGCGGCCGTGCCGATGCGGTGGCCCTCCGGCCCGGGCGGCGGGTCGACGCGGGCGGCGCGGCCCGAGCGGTGCACCAGGGCCGCGGCCCCCCCGGAGGCCAGCGACGAGGCGGCCGGGAAGGTGGGCGGCGCGCCCGTCGCCGACCACGACCCCACCAGCGTGGCGATCCCCTCCTCGTCCTCGAAGCGCACCAGGCCGCCGGCGGTGGCGCCGATCAGGCGCACGGCCTCCTCGCACACCAGGTCGAAGACCGACTGCGGGTCGTCCTCGCGCGCGACGGCGGTGGCGACGCGGCGCAGGGCCCCCTGCTCGTGGGCGAGCCGCCGGTTCTCGGCCTCGCGGCCGCGCAGCTCCACCTCGGCGGCGTGGCGGGAGGTGATGTCGAGCACGACCGAGGCGATCATGGGCGGCACCTCCGACCCCACCAGCTGCATCCGCACCTCCACGGGGTAGGTGCTGCCGTCCCGGCGCCGGTGGACGGTCTCGAACTGGACCCGCTCCACGTCGTGCGAGCGCAGCGGCTCCACGATCGACTCGAACGAGGCGCGGTCCAGCTCCGGCAGCAGCTCCAGCGGCGTCATCTGCTGCAGCTCCTCCACCGCGTAGCCGGTGTTGGCGACGGCGCTGCGGTTCACCTGCACGAGCTGCAGCGCGCGCGAGTCGAACACGTAGACCTCGTCGCGGGACTGCTCGAGGATGCGGCCCAGGCGGCCGATCATGGCCTCGCGACGGCGGCGCTCGGCGATGTCGCGGATCGTGGTGACGACCGCGATCGCGTTCCCGTCGTCGCCGGGGACCGGATCGGCGTCGACCGAGAACCAGCGCACGTCGCCGGTCGGGCCCGGCAGGCCCACCACGATGTCGGTCTCGGAGCGGCCGGTCGCGGCGACGACGTTCGCCGGGTGGTCGCCGGGAGTCAGGTCCGTCCCGTCCAGGCGCACGAGGTCCAGGTCGCCCGCCCGCATGCCCAGCAGGTCGCGGGAGGAGAGGCCCAGGAGGCGCTCGGCGCTGGGGTTGCAGTCGGTGACGCGCCCGGAGAGGTCGGTGACGATGACGCCGTCGCGCATCGCCGCCACCACGGCGCGGTAGCGGGCGTCGTCCATGGCGAGGCCGCGCGCCTCGGAGGCGCGGCGGATCGTGACCACCGTGTCGGGCCGGCCGGGGCCGCCGTCGCGCCCCTCCCGCACGCGCGCGGCCCGCACCGCCACCGGGATGGTGCTGCCGTCCGCCCGCACGAGGACCGCAGGCCCCTCGTGAACGCCGCCGGGGGCGAAGCGACGGCCGGGCATCATGCCGTCGACCCACCAGGGGTGCGGCGGCGAGCGGCCCACCATGTCGTCGCGGGCGATGCCGAGCATCTCGCAGAGCCCCGACCCGACCTCGAGCACCCGGCCGTCGCAGTCCAGCACCAGGACCCCGTCCGCCGTTCCGTCCATGAGCGCCCTCACCAGCGCATCGGTGGAAATCCGCCCGGCCACGGCGCGGAGAGTAGACACCATCGTCGCCGTCTACCAACCCGTCGTCCGCACTCCTTTCCTGCAAAGAGCCTTGTTCCGGGGCCATCGGGGGACCGCACGGGACCCGCCCGGCCGCCCTGACACCCCCGTCAGACCGTCGACCCGGACGCGCGTCCGCCGTGACGGATGGCGGAGCTCTCCGCGCCGCCGGACGCCCCGTTCGCGCCGGATGAGCTCCGTGTCCGTCACGTCCGTCGCGCGTCCCCGGCGGCCGCGGGACGGGCTTCTGCGGGCCGGTCCGGAGGGTCGCGGGGGCCGCGCCGGGGTCGTCCGGTCAATTGGCCGCGTCGTGTGCGGTCAATTGACCAACGCACCAAACAGGGCACGCCGGATCCGCCTTTGGCCACTTGGCCGCGTCGCGCGTGGCCAATTGACCAGACGCACCAACAGGGCACGCCGAACACCACCATCGGGCCACCCGATCCGGCCTACCGGCAGACGGCCCCATGCGGCATGCGGTCAGCCCAAGACGGAGGGCCGACCGGAGGACGTCAGCCGGGCGTCTGCTCCCGGCGCGCCCGCTCGGCGGCGGCCGCCAGCATGGCGGCGACCCGCTCCGCCTCGTCCGGGGTCAGGCGCGAGTAGACCGGTCGCAGGCCCTCGTGCCAGAGCAGATCGACGTACGGCCGGTGCCGGTGCACGGGGCCGCCGACCACGGCCTGCACCACCACGTGGGCGCGCCCCTCGCCGTAGCGCACCGCCTGCGGATCGGGCGTGAGGTCGGCCATGTCCTCGGACAGCACGCGCGCGTCCTCGTCGCGCCGGCCCAGGCCGTCCTCCCAGATCGATCCGCCGCGCGTCCGCTCGCTCATCCCCACAGCCTACGTCTCCGCGGCGAGGTCGCTCGGCAGCAGCGAGTAGAGCAGCATGGCCTCCCGCCGGGGCCCGCGGTGCCAGGCGTCGCGCAGCGTGCCCTCGAGGACGAAGCCGCAGCGCTCCGCCACCACCTGCGAGCCGCGGTTGCCGGCGGCCGCCTCCAGGTCGATGCGCAGGACGCCGGCGTCGCGGATCGCCCACCGCGACAGCAGCATCAGGGAGCGGGTCGCCACGCCCGCGCCGCGCGCGTCGGGGGCGACCCAGTAGCCGATCTCGACGCGCCGGGCGTCGTGGCGGTCGCGGGTGATGCCGATGCAGCCGATCACCTCGCCGCCGCCGGCCGGGACGGCCATCAGCTCCAGCGACGCCCCGCTCTCGCGGCGAGCCCGGGCGCCCTTGATGAAGTCGCGGCCCTCCGTGACGCCGTACGGGTTGGGGATGCGCGTGAACCGCTGCACCAGCGGGTCGTTGCAGACCGCGACGATGCGCGGGAGGTCCTCGTCGCCCGGCGGGCGCAGCGCGATCACGCCGTCGCCGAGCGGCGGATCGGGCAGCGGCAGGCTCACCGCAGGATCCGCACCGGCGTGCCGGGACGCGCGGCGCGCTGCAGCCGGGTCACGTCCGCGTTGAACATCCTGATGCAGCCGTGGCTCGCGCGGGTGCCGATCAGGCCGGGGAGGCTCGTGCCGTGGATCGCCACCCGGCCGTCGCCGCCGGCGTACTCGTTGAGCGTCTCGGAGTAGCCGGTCAGGGCGAGCACCCAGGGGCCCAGGAACCCGCGCGGATCGGGCTGCTGCAGCCGCTCCGCGACGGCGAAGAAGCGCCCGAGCGGCGTGGGGGTCGCCGGCTTGCCCACCGCGACCGGCGCCCGGAACACGACCCGGCCCGCCTTGAAGAGCGTCAGCCGGCGCGCGCTCTGGCGGATCTCGATGCGGTACGGGGTCGAGCGCAGGGCGACCTTGTCGACGGGCAGCCAGCCGCGCGTGCCGTTCGGCCGCATCGGCAGCAGCAGCTCCACCCAGCGCACGCCGTCCTTCACCACGGTGCGGGTGACCAGGAGGTACTGGTTGGTGCGCTGCACGTGGTTGAGCGGCGCCGTCGGCCGCACCACGGTGCGCGCCCGGGCGCCCGGACGGGGCGCGACCCGGGCGGTGGCGGGCACCAGGATCTGCGCCACCCACGCCCTGGTGGACGTCGGGGCGGCAGGGGCCGGCGGCTCGGCGGCGGACGCGGCCGAAGCGCCGAGGAGGGCGGCTGCGGCGAGCAGGAGGACGGACGACCGGCAGATCACGCCGAGCAGACTAGTGCGTGCCCCGGGCCGTCGAGCCGCAGGGCGTCACCCGGCGACCCTACGGGCGGGGGCGGCGGAACCCCAGGACCAGCGGCTTCTCGGCGACGACGATGGCGGAGCGCAGGGAGAGCTCGCGTCGCTCCAGGGCCTGGCGGGCCGACAGGGAGGCCTGGCGCAGGCCGCCCTTCAGGGCCAGCTCGCGCGTGATCCTGAGGGCCAGGCGGGGCCCGGCCTCGCGCATCAGGTCGCGCTGGGCCGGCAGGCGCAGCGCCCCCTCGAGCGTGCCGAGCACCACGAGGCCCGCGTCCTCCACCAGCGCGCGCAGCTCGTCGGTGGTGAGCGGGCGGATGCCGCAGGCGGCGAGGTCGGCCCGGGCCTCCCCGTCGAGGGCGGGCCCCGGCGCGAGGTCGTGGAAGGCGACGCGGCCGCCGGCGCGCAGCAGGCGCACGGCCTCGGCGATCACCGCGCGGCGGCCGCCGTCGTCGAGCACCGTGAGCAGCGCGTCGGCCATGACGACGGTGGCGGACGCCTCGGGGAGCCCGGTCTCGTCGACCGGCGCGACCACCGCCTCGCGGCCGGCGGGGGCGGCGAGCGCGGCCAGGTGCTCGACGGCCAGCGGATCGGGGTCGACGGCGGTCC
Source organism: Thermoleophilia bacterium (assembly GCA_050181915.1). GTDB lineage: Bacteria > Actinomycetota > Thermoleophilia > Miltoncostaeales > Miltoncostaeaceae > JBFXCS01. Next base: position 988,456 of record JBFXCS010000001.1, read on the forward strand.
AGGTGCGCGGACCGCGCCCCAGGACGATCGCGCCGGTGAGCCCGAACCCGGGGGCGAGCTCCACCACCCGGTCGCCCTCCTGCAGGCCGAGGCCCTCGATCACGCGCTCGGTCATCTCCGCGCCGCCCGGCCGCGCCAGGGCGGTCACCGCCCGCTGCGCGAGGGGCCAGGTCTCCGCGCGCTCCGCCTGCACCGTCGTGGCCATGGCCCTCCTCGTCATCCGCCGGTCGCCGACGGATATGGAATCAGCCGGGCGGCCCGGTTCCAAGGCGCCCGGCCGGATGCTTCAGCGCCTGCGCAGGGTCGCGCGCACGGCTGCGCCCCGGCCCTGCTCGGCCCAGACCGCCAGCCCGGTGCCCTCCGGCCCCATCGCCACGGCGGGCGCGTCGCCGGCGGCGGCGCGGCTGTCCGGGGCGACGCCCCACGCGCCGCCCCCCGCCGCGATGACGCCCGCCCCGCCGCCCCGGGGCCCGCCGTCGCGCGACCACGAGACGATCGCGTCGCCCTGCGCGCCGATCTCGGCGCGCCCGATGTCGACGGCGCACGAGCACGAGCGGCGTCGCACCACGGTGGACGAGCGCCAGGCGCCGCCGCGCCGGCGGGTGACGGCCTCGATGCCCTGCGAGGCTCCGGGCTCGCCGACGTCCCAGGCGACGACGGCGTCGCCGGCGTCGTTCAGGGCGACGGCCGGCTCGGCGCCCACGCCGACGTCCTCGGCGTCCTCCCAGCCGCCGTCGCGGGCGCCGCGGTCGGCGCTCAGCATCACCGAGGTCCCGCCCGGCAGGCGCGAGCTCCACGCGGCGAGCGCGGCTCCGGCCGGGCTCAGCGCGACCCCCGGCGTGCCCGACGCCTCCTCCGACAGCTCCATCGGCTCCTCGAACCGGCCGTCGGTGGTGCGCGCGGCACGCACGCGACCGCGCTCCACCCAGGCCGCGAGCGCGCCGTGGGACGGGCTCAGCGCGACGGAGGGGGCGGCGGGACCCGGCACCGACAGGTGGGCCGGGCGCACGGACCAGGCCGAGCGGGCGGTGCGCGTGGCGCGGGTGGCGACGCTCACCGCGAAGCGCGACCCGCGCCGCTCGGTCCACAGGATCGTCGCCCGTCCGGTCGCGTCCATCGACACCACGATGTCGCGGACGGCCGTGCCGGCCATGACGACGGGTCCCGGCACCCACCGCCCGCCGGGACCGCGCCGGACGGCCGCGGCGATGGCGCGACCGCGGCTCCAGACGACGATCGCGTCGCCGCGCGCGCCCACGGCGACCCGCGGGCCGCTCGCGCCGACGCCCGACAGCGGCCGCGGCGCGCTCCACGCCCCCGAGCGTCGCGCCGTCGCGACGAACACCCGCCCGGAGCCGCCGGTCGCGGTCGGCGGCTCGCGCACCCATGCCACGACGGCCTCTCCCGTGCCGCCGACCGCGGCCGCGGGATCAGAGAAGCGGCCGTCGTCGGCCCGGGTGACGCGGGCAGGCTCCGACCACCCGGCGAGGGCGACCGCGGGCAGGACCGCCAGGATCGCGGCCCCGGCGAGGGCGACGGACCACGTCCTCATGGTGCGGCGACGTTACCAGCGCGCCGCGCCCGGCACCCGCGGGCCGGGTGACGGCCGCGGGCGCCGGGCGCGGCGGGGCGCCCCTACCTCAGGTTGATGACCGGGGTCCCGACCGGGACCTGCGGCCACAGCCAGCGGATGTTGTCGTTGTAGTTCCGGGTGCAGCCGTGGGAGTAGTAGCGCCAGCTGCGGCTGAGCAGGTACTCCTGGTTGGTGCCGTGGATCCCGTACCCGCGGTAGTACCAGAGCACCAGCGGGCCGAAGGCGGGCCCGGGCCCGGCCGTCTTCGAGTAGACGGCGAAGCGGCCGATGGGCGTCGGGGTCGAGGGCTTGCCGAAGACCACCGGCAGGACGCGCACCAGCTGGCCGCGCTGGTAGTAGTAGAGCTGCGTCTCGTGGATCACCTGCACCAGGTAGTGCGGGGCCGACGCCGGCACCCGGTGCGGGTTCTTGGCGAACACCTGGATCGACTGGGAGGCCATGCTGCCGCCGCTGTCGACGCCCGGCCGCGCCGGCGCCACCAGGCGGAACCGCCAGCGGCCGCCGGAGGGCGGGGTGAAGGTGGCGGAGACGCGGCCCCTGGTGATGGCGACGCGGCGGATGGCGCGGTACCTGCCGCCGTTCACCGAGCCCTCGATCACCGCCTTCTCGCCCCGGGCGGCGCCCGGGACCGCGCCGCGGGCGGTGAAGGGCAGGCCCGAGATGTTCTCGGTCGCCATCACCTTCACGGTGAAGTCGACCGGGCGCACGATCCTGACGTAGCGGGCCTCGCCTGCGAGGACGGAGCCGTCGGCGGCGATGAGGCTCACCCGCACGCTGCCGGGGCCGGGCAGCGGGGCGCGCAGGCCGAAGCGGCCGGCGGCCGTCGGCGCGTTCTGCCCCAGCGACCGCCAGGTCGTCCCGCCGTCGGGCGAGTAGTCCAGCGAGAGGGTGCCCGCGGCGGGCGTGACGCGCCCGCGCACCGTGATCGGATGCCCGACCGTCACGCTCGACGGGATCTCGACCCTCGTGAGCGCGGCGGCCGGCGCGGCGGGCGCGGGCGCCGCCGGCTCCTGCGCCGCCGCGACCGGCGCCGCCAGCGCCATGGCGGCGGCGGCGACAAGCGCCCCGCGTCGTGCGACCCCCATGCCCCGGTCCTCCCCATCGCGGTGATTGTTCATCCGGTCTTTCGACACGCTACGGCGATTCCTTAGGCCCCCATCACTGGACATTGGTCTAGCCTGAGGGCATGTCCGCCGCCGCCCTGCGCCTCTTCGCCGCCACGAGCGGCTGGGAGGGCCCGTTCCAGCACGAGCAGGTGGTGGTCGCGGCGAGCGGCATGGACGAGGCGCTCCGCCTCGCCGAGCGGGCCTTCGCCGACGTCCGCCAGCCGGTGTGCCGCACCAAGATGCGCATCGCCGACCTCGGCCCGGTGGCCGCCGGCGTGGTGGCCGGGCCGCTGCGCGCGGGCCAGTCGCTGGCCGACGCCGGCGTGGACCTCGACCTGAGGTGCGGGGTCGAGCCCTAGCGGCTCGCGCCGCGGCGCGCTCACCCGGCCGCCGCCCGGCGATCGGGCACCGGGGCCTCGCGGGAGAGGACGCCCGCCTCCCAGAGGATCTCGACGGCGCCGACCGCGCGGGGCCAGAACCGGTGCCCGGCCGCGGCGCGGCAGGCATCGAGCGCGGCCTCGACGCCCCCGTCGCCCGCGGCGCCGGTCATGGTGTCCCAGGCGTCCGCGACGTGCAGGATCAGCGCGCCCTCGGGCAGGTCCGGGGCGTCGCGCCACGGGTCGCGATGGTGGCGCACCCACGCCACCTGCTCGTCGGTGAGCACGCCGGCCAGCATCCGGCTGCCCAGCACCGCGTAGGTCGCGTCGTCCTCCCGGCCCCCGCCGCTCCCGTCGGCCGCCGCGTCCGGGATCGCGACCCTGCCGACGTCGTGCACGAGCGCGGCCTCCAGCAGCAGCGCCGCCCGCTCGGGCGTCCAGCCGATCGTCTCGGCGATGGACGTGGCGAGCGCCGCGACCCGCTCGGAGTGGCGGCGGGTGGCCGGCGAGCGGGCGTCGATCGCGCGGGCCAGCATCCGCACGCTGTGGAAGCTCTGGCCGCGCCGCAGCTCCATGGCGCGCTGCCCGCTCTCCATCGGCCGCATCACCCGCGGGGAGTAGAGGAACACCACGTCGCGGCCGTTGCGCTTCGCCCAGTAGAGGGCGGCGTCCGCGTTGCGGTACAGGTCGACCGGGCTGCCCGCCCGCTCCAGGTCGCAGACCCCGGCCGAGACGGTGATGCCGCCCACCTCGGGTAGCCGCAGCGCGGCGACCTCGGCGCGGAGCCGCTCCGCCGCGTGCCACGCCTCCATGCCGTCGGTCTCGGGCATGAGCCAGGCGAACTCCTCGCCGCCGAGGCGCGCCACCACGTCGGCCTCGCGGGCCAGCGATCCGAAGCGGCGGCCCATCTCGCGCAGCACCTCGTCGCCGGCGACGTGCCCGTGCCTGTCGTTGACCGACTTGAAGGCGTCGAGGTCGATGATCGCGAGCGCCAGGTTGTTGCCGTGCCGGCGCGATCGGGCGACCTCGGCGGCGAGGCGCTCCTCGAAGACGCCCCGGTTCACCAGCCCGGTGAGCGGGTCGGTGGCGGCGCGGCGCGACAGCTCGGCGCGCGTGAGCGCGTTGTCGATGGCCAGGGCGACGAGCTCGGCGAAGCGCTCCAGGCGCCCCTCGGTGGCCGGCGGCAGCCTCTCGTCGACGGTCGAGGTGACGGTCACCGCGCCCCACAGGCGGTCGCCCACCCGCACCGGCGCCGAGACCGCTCCGTAGTACCCGTCCGCCCGGGCCGCCGCGCCCGCCGACCCGCGCAGGTCGTCGCAGCGGGCCGCCCGCCCGGTGCGCGCCACCCGGCACGACGGCAGCGGCGCGTCCAGCGGAAGGCGGTCCCCCGCCTGCGGGCCCTCGGGCCGACTGGTCCAGCGGCCCTCGTAGACCGCCTCGTCATCGAGGAAGCGCACGACCGCGCCGCCCGATCCGCGGTGCACGCGCGCCACCTCCTCGGCCACCAGGTCGAAGACCGTGGCGGGCGACGCGCCGCGCGCCACTGCCACCGCGATGCGGTGCAGCGACGCGCGCTCCTCCGCGGCCCGGCGGCGCTCGCCGGTGACGGCGCTGCCGATCCGCACGACGAGGTCGACGTCGAGCGCCTCCTCGGTGACGTAGTCATCGGCTCCGCCCTCCAGGACGATCCGGGCGACGTCGGCGTCGCCGCCGGGGACCACCGCGACGATGGCGGGGTGGCCCGGGGCGGTCCGCGCCAGGCGGGTGAGGGCCGCGAGGTCGCCGTCGGGGGCGGCGCCGCCGATCACCGCCGCGACGTCCCCTCCGTCCAGCTCCCGCCGGGCGGCGGCCTCGTCGGCGACCGCGAGCACCTCGTAGCCGCCCGCCGCGAGCAACGTGCCGAGACGGGCGCGCAGCCGGGTGTCGCGCACCGCGACGAGCGCCCGCATTCCGTGGTCTGGGCGGGGCTCGTCGCGGTCGACCATCACCTGCCTCTCGGCGCACCGCCCCCGGGACTTGAGCGCTCCGCCGGGCCCGGCGCGCCGATGGTCCAGACCGCCGCCGGAACCCTCCGGCCGCGCAGGTCGAGAGCGCCCACGGGCACCAGATCCGGGGCCGGCCGGGTGAGCGACGCGCGCGTCGTGTCGGCCACCAGCACCGAGTGCGGGGTGTCCCGGGTGAGCGACTGGAGCCGGGCGGCCGTGTTCGTGGTGTCCCCCACCGCCGCGTACTCGAGGCGGCGCTCCGAGCCCACGTTGCCGGACATCACCGGCCCGCTGCACACGCCGACGCTCATCTCGAAGGGCTCGCCCAGCCCGCGCTGCGCCACCCAGGCGTTCACCTCGGCCAACGCGGGGCCGCGCATCTCGCGCACCGCGTCCATCGCCCGGTCGGCGTGGTCGGCCATCTCCACCGGCGCTCCGAACACCGACATCACCCCGTCGCCCAGGAAGGTGACCAGCGTCCCCCCGTGGTCGAGGATGGCGTCGGTCATCCGCCCCAGGTACTGGTTGAGCGCGTCGATCACCACCTCCGGGGGCAGGCGCTCGGCGCGGGCGGTGAAGCCGCGCAGGTCGCAGAAGACGACCGTGCAGTAGATGCGCCGGCCGCCGAGCCGCTGGGCGTCGCCGGCCGTCTCCAGCACGTCGCCGAGCACGGCGGCCGGCACGAAGCGGGCGAACTCGGACCGCAGCCGGCGCCGGTCGCGCTCCACCGTCGCGTAGTTCACCGCCAGCGCCCCCACCGCCGCGATCACCAGCGCGACCAGGGGGGCGACGACGGGCACGACGGTCCCCGACGCGAACGCCAGCTGGGCCGCGACGAGGTAGAGCGCGGCCGCGACGAGGGCGGCGGGGATGAGCAGGCGCAGGCCGGCGCGGTGCAGGGCCACCGCCACCATCGCCGCGGCCAGCAGCACGATCACCAGCGCCGAGAGCCCCCCGGAGGCCTCGCGCAGGGGCACGCCGTCGAGCACGGTGGCGACGGCGTTCGCGTTGATCTCCGGCCCCGACATGGGCGCGTCGCCGATCGGCACCGGGTGGATGTCCTGGATGCTGGGCGCCGTCGCCCCCACCACCACCACGCGGCCGCGGATCAGATCCTTCGGCTCGGAGCCCTCCAGCACCCGCCACATCGGGATCTCGGGGATCGTCCCCGCCGGGCCGGCGTAGTCGATCAACGCCCCGCCGTCGCCGAAGCCGCCGGTGCCGACGGGCCGCCCCAGGGCCTTCTCGGCCGCCACCACGGCGAAGGTGCGCAGGCCCTCGACCTCGTAGGGCAGCCGCCTGAAGGTGCCGCGCAGGCCCACCTGGTAGTTGGTGATCCCCGCCCCGGCGCGGGCCTCGGCCAGCAGCCCGTCGTCGAACAGCACGTCGGGGCCGCCGTCGGGGAGCACCGTCGAGGTGCCCAGCACGACGCGCCGGGCGGCGACGATCGCGTCCTGCAGGGCGAGGTCGCGGTCCTCCGCCGCGCGCGCCGCGGCCGCGGAGCCGTCGAAGGGCGCCGTCGGCTCCGAGAACTGGATGTCGTAGGCGATCACCCGGGCGCCGTCGGCGGCGAGGCGCCGGATCACCCGGGCGTGCAGGTCGCGCGGCAGCGGCCACCCCGCGCCGACCCGCCGGATCGTCTCGTCGTCGATGCCGACCACCGACACCCGCGGGGAGGCCTCGCGATCGCCGCGGATCGAGAACCTCGCGTCGAGGGTGAGGTCCTCGGGGCCGCGCAGCGCACCGGCGCCGTGCAGGATCAGGCCGGCGGCGATCGCCAGCGCGCCGACGGCGGCGATGAGGACCACGCGCAGGCGCCGGCGGTCGAGCCTCACGGGCGCCACCATAGAGCCTGCCCCGGGACGGCGCGCGCCTCGTCCCGGAACGGGCTCCGGGAGAAAGGTCGCGGCCGGCACGGTCCGCGCGTGCCGCCCGGCACGCAGACCGGCCGCCCGTCGGCGTATCGTGCCCGCCATGCGGTTCCGGCGGTCCCACATCCTCCCCGCCACCCTGATCGCGGCGGCCCTCGCCGTGCCCGCGGCCTCGGGCGCCGACGGCACGATCTCGACCGTGGCCGGCACGGTGCCGGGCTTCGCCGGCGACGGCGGGCCGGCCGCCGACGCGCTCCTCAGCTCGCCGCGGGGCACCGCCGTCGCGGCCGACGGGGCCCTGCTCGTGGCCGACACGGCCAACCACCGCATCCGCCGCGTCGCGCCCGACGGGATCATCACGACCGTGGCGAGCGAGGGGCAGGGCTTCGACGGCGACGGCGGCCGCGCCGCGGTGGCCCTGCTCGACACGCCGTCCGCCGTCGCGGCGACCGCGGACGGCGGCTACCTGATCGCCGACACCGGCAACGACCGCATCCGCCGCGTCGGGCCCGACGGGATCATCAGCACCGTCGCCGGCAGCGCGCCCGGCCTGGCGGGCGACGGCGGCCCGGCCGTCTTCGCGCGCCTCGACGCCCCGCAGGGCGTGGCCGTCACCGCGGACGGCGGCTACCTGATCGCCGACACCGGCAACGACCGCATCCGCCGCGTCGGGCCCGACGGGATCATCAGCACCGTCGCCGGCGGCGCGCCCGGCCTCGCCGGAGACGGCGGCCCCGCGACCCAGGCGCGCCTGTCGGCGCCGCGCGGGGTCCGGGCCGAGCCGGGGGGCGGGTTCCTGATCTCCGACACCGGCAACGCGCGGGTGCGGCGGGTCTCCCCCGCCGGCGTCATCACGACCGTCGCCGGCAGCGCGGCGGGCCTCGCCGGGGACGGCGGGCTCGCCACCGCCGCGGCCTTCCAGGGGCCGGCCGACGCGATCCCGCTCGCCAACGGCGGCCTGCTGGTGGCCGACACCGGCAACAACCGCATCCGGCGGGTCACGCCGCTCGGCATCGCCTTCACCGTCGCCGGCTCCCGGGCGGGGCTCGGCGGCGACGGCGGGCCGGCGGCGGCGGGGCTGCTCAACGGGCCCGACGGCCTGGCCGCGGCCCCCGGCGGCGGGGTGCTGGTGGCCGACGCGGGCAACAGCCGGGTGCGGCGGATCTCGGATCTGGGCACCGTGCCCGGGCCGTCGCTCGGCGCCTCGCTGGGGGTCGACCCCGCCGGCGGCGACGTCACGGTGCGCCAGGCCGGTCAGGGAGCGCCGATCGTCCTGCGCGAGCCGGATCTCGCCCTGAACCGCTCCGCGGTGGACGCCACCGCGGGCACCGTCGCGCTCACCGCCCGCGAGCGCGCGGGAGACGGCCTGGCCACCGCCACGGTGTCGAAGGGCGCCTTCACCGCGCGCCAGCTTGCCCGCGACGCGGCCGTCGCCGACCTCACCCTCACGGGCCCCGTCACGGGCTGCGCGCCGGCCCGGCCGGGGGTCAGGACGACCGACGCGAAGCGACGGGCCGCGCCGAGGGCGCGCACCCGCAGGCTGCAGATCAGGGTGAAGGGCGCCTACCGCACCCGCGGCCGCTACGCGACCGCGATCGCGCGCGGCACCGCCTGGACGATCATCGACGGCTGCGCCTCGACCGTCGTGAAGGTCACCGAGGGCAGCGTGCGGGTGCGCGACCTGCGCCGCAACCGCTGGGTGACGGTGCGGGCCGGGCGCACCTACACGGCGCACGCGCGGCCCGCGCGCCGCTAGCCGTCCCGCCGGGCGCTACCGCGCGCGGCGCCTCAGCCCCTCCCGGTCGAGTACCGCGATGCGCCCTCGGGCGAGCCGTACCAGGCCGCGCTCCTCCTCCTCGCGCAGCACGCGGTTCACGGTGGGGCGCGACGTGCCGGCCAGGCCGGCCAGGTCCTCCTGGCGCAGGGGCACGACGGCCTCGTCGCCGGTCGGATCGTAGGCGTCGGCGAGGTCGGCGAGGCGGCGCAGCACGCGCCGGTCGGCCGGCACGTGGAGGGCCTCCAGCAGGTGATCGGTGAGGCGGCGCACCTCGCCGGCGAGGATCGCGATCAGCACCTCCGAGACCGACGGGTGCTCGGCCCGCAGGCGCGCGAAGTCGGGGGCGTGGATCGAGCGCGTCTCGCCCGCCTCGAGGGCCTCGACGGTGGCGCTGCGCCGCCCGCCCGGATCGAGCAGGGCGAGCTCGCCGAAGATCTCGCCCGGGCCCAGGATGGTGAGGACCACCGAGTCGGAGAGCGGCGTCTGCACCCGCACGGCGAACCGCCCCTCGGCGATCAGGTGCAGCGTGTCGGCCGGGTCGCCCATGTGGAACACGACCTCGCCGCGCCGGAAGGTGCGCCGCCGCGCGATCGAGAGCACGCGGGTGACGTCCTCCGCCGGGACGCCGGCGAGAAGGGCCCACTCCATCGCCGGCGCCCCCGACCCGCCGTCAGATGCCGGGCCCGCCGTAGCCCGGCGCGTCCGAGGCGGGGAACGACTCGATCGACGCCTCCTCCACCTTGTCCGGCGCGCCGTTGCGCGACGCGATGCCGGCCACGCGGTCCTTCGCCTTCGCGCACGCGGCCATCAGGGAGCGGCGGCGCAGGAAGGCCAGCGTCGCCAGCAGGCCGCCGGCGGCCACGGCTCCCGCGGCGATCAGCGCGCGGCGCCCCGGCCGCGGCGCCCCGCCGCGCCGCCGCAGGCGAGGCACCGACCGGAGGTCCGGCAGCTCGGGGAGGGGCGGCAGGGACGGCAGGGAGGGACGTGCCGGCAGCGACGGCCGGCGCGTGATGAGGGTGCGTGGGTCGAGCCTCGCCATCGGGCCTCCTCCGTGAGAGCGGGACGCGTACGGACTATGGAAGCCCCCGCCGCCCGCGGGCGCAAGGGGCGCGGGCCGCGCCGCTCCCTACCCTTCGTCCGTGGACAGGCGCACCCCCCTCCCCGCCGCCGCGGCGGCATTCATCGCGTTGACCGCCCTCAGCGCAGCCGCCCTGGCGGCGCTCTACGCCGTCGCGATCCGCACCGAGTGGGGTCAGATCCACGACGAGATGGCCCGCGGCAACCTCCACCGCGAGGACGCTCCCCGCGTCTATCGCGCGACGACCGACCTGCTGGACAGCATCCACATCTCGTCGCTCGCCGTCATCGGCGCCGTCATCGTGGGGCTGGCCCTGCTGCGCCGGCGCCCCCGTCTGGCGCTCGGGGCGGCGGTGCTGATCGCGGGCGCCAACATCAGCGCGCAGATCCTGAAGGCCGCCCTGCCGCGACCCGACCTCCACCCCGATCCGTGGGTGCCGACCAGCGGCACCTTCCCGAGCGGCCACGTCACGGTCGCGATGTCGCTCGCCGCGGCGCTGCTGCTCGTGGCCCCGGCGGTGCTCCGCTGGCCGGTCGCCGCACTGGGCGCCGCCTACGCGGCCGGGGTGGGCGTCGCGGTGATCACGCTCGACTGGCACCGCCCGAGCGACGTGCTGGGCGCGTACCTGCTCACCGCGGCCTGGACCGGGGTGGTCGCCGCCGTGCTGTCGGGCCCCGCCGGCCGCGGCGAGCTGGCGGACGGGATCCGCTCGCCGCGCACACGCCTGCTCGCGGCGGCCGCGACGGTCGCCGCGGTCGGAATCGTGATCACGGTCACCGTGGCCGTGGGCCGCGACGTCGACGTGTTCCAGGTCGAGGTCAACCGCCCCGCCTTCGCCGCGGCGGCGACGGCGTGCGCGATCACGGGCGCGGCGCTGTGCGCCCTGATCGCCCGGCTGCGCGGCGCCTCCGTGGCGCCGTAGGCCCGCCCGTCAGGCGCCGACGGCGCTGCGGCCGTCGGCGGTGACGGTGAGGATCTCGGCGCCCTCGTCGGTGACCACGATCGTGTGCTCGAACTGGGCGGACGGCATGTCGTCGTCGAGCCGCTCGGTCCAGCCGTCGTCGGCGCAGGTGAAGCTCGGCGCACCGCAGTAGAGCATCGGCTCGACGGTGATGCTCACCCCCGGCAGGGCGACCTCGCGATCGCCGGGGACGACGCAGTGGTGGATGTGCGGCGCGGCGTGGAACGCGGCGCCGATGCCGTGGCCGCCGTACTCGCGCACCACCCCGTAGCCCCGCGATCCCGCGAAGGGCTCGATGGCGCCGGCGATGCGCTGCAGCGGCCCGTGCGGCCGGATCGCCGCGATGCCGGCCAGGGTCGCGGCGCGCGTGGTCTCCACCAGGGCGGCGACCGCCGCGTCCACCTCGCCGACGGCGAAGGTGGCCGAGGTGTCGCCGTGCATCCCCTCGACGTAGGCGGTCACGTCGATGTTGACGATGTCGCCGGGGGCGAGGGGGCGGTCGTCGGGGATGCCGTGGCAGATCACCCCGTTCACCGAGGTGCAGATCGACTTCGGGAAGCCCCGGTAGCCGAGGGTGCTGGGGTAGGCGCCCCGCTCCAGGTAGGCCTCGTGCGCGACGGCGTCGAGCTCGTCGGTGGTCACGCCGGCGGCGACCGCCTCGCCGGCGCGGATCAGGACCTCGGCGGCGACCGCGCACGCCCGGCGCAGGCGCGCCAGCGACGCCGCGTCGTGGAGCTGGAGCGGCGCCCGGCGGGGGACCCGGCCGCTGCGCACGTAGTCCGGCCGGGCGATCGCGCGCGGCACCGGCCGCGCCGCGCTCACCCGCCCCCGGGCCACCGCCGGCCGGCGCAGCCGGCCCGGGTCGAGGTGGCAGCGGCCGAGGGCGCGGCCGCTGCCGCACCAGCACGGATCGTGTGGCCTGGCCCGTGGCACGAGGCGAGTGTAGGGCCGACCCACCCGGATGCGGCCGGCGCGACGGCGCCGGGGCACCGCCCGGGTGCATATGGCCCCGGTGAGAAGCCGCGGCCCGACCCGCCCCGCCCCGGCGCCATCGCGTCGGCGGGCGGTTGGCGTTAGGCTCGCCCGCGATGCGCGTCGGCGTGCTCACCGGTGGGGGCGACTGCCCCGGGCTCAACGCGGTGATCCGCGCGGCGGTCCGCGTCGGGGCCGGCGCCCACGGCCACCGGCACGTAGGGCTGCACGGCGGCTGGCGCGGTCTGCTGCGGCGCGACACGCAGCCGCTCGACCGCGACGTGGTGGCCCCGATCCTCACCCGCGGCGGCACCATCCTGGGCAGCTCGCGCACGAACCCCTTCAAGGACCCGGACGGCGGGGCGCAGTGCGAGCGGGCCTTCGCGGACCTCGGCCTGGACGCCCTGATCGCGATCGGCGGCGAGGACACCCTGGGCGTGGCGCGCCGCCTGTTCACCGACCACGGGCTGCCGGTGGTCGGCGTGCCCAAGACGATCGACAACGACCTGTCGGGCACCGACTACACCTTCGGCTTCTGGACGGCCGTGCAGATCGCGGTCGACGCGATCGACCGGCTCCACACCACCGGCGAGTCGCACGACCGGACCATGGTGGTCGAGGTGATGGGCCGGCACGCGGGCTGGATCGCCCTCGAGGCGGGCCTCGCCGGCGGCGCCCACGCGATCCTGATCCCCGAGAGGCAGGCGACCCTCGACGCCGTGTGCGCCCGCATCGCGGCCCGCCGCGAGCGCGGCAGGCGCTACTCGGTGATCGTGGTGAGCGAGGGCGTGGTGCTGGACGACGCCGCCGGGGACGGCGAGCTGGACGAGTTCGGCCACCCCCTGATGGCGAAGGCCGGCGTCGGCGACCGGCTGGCGGAGGGCGTGTCGCAGCGGCTCGGCGTCGAGGCCCGGGCCGTGGTGCTCGGCCACGTGCAGCGCGGCGGCACGCCGATCGCCTACGACCGGTCGCTCGCCACGCGCTTCGGCGCCCGCGCGGCGGAGATGGTCGCCGAGGGCGCCTTCGGCCGGATGGCCGCCCTGCACGGCGACGCGGTCGAGGACGTCCCCCTCACCGACGCGGTGAGCGAGCTGAAGACGGTGCCCCCGGAGACCTACGAGCGGGTCGGCCGGATCATCGGCACCGACTGAACGGCGACCGCCGACCCGGGCCGCCCGCGCGCCGCCGTCGCCCCCTCCGCGCGCACCGCGCCGCCCCCTTAAGGGGGCGCGTGACAGCGGTGAGACGGACCGGGACGCGGTCGCCGGGACCGGTGCTAACCTGCCGCGCCATGTCGAAGTCGCTCATCATCTGCGAGAAGCCGTCGGTCGCCCAGGACGTCGCCAAGGCGCTGCTCGGATCGTCCGCCGCGCGCACCGGCGACCACTGGGAGGGCCCGGGGGCGATCGTCGCCTTCGCGGTCGGCCACCTGGTGGAGCAGGTCGACCCCGACGCCTACGACGAGCGCTTCAAGAAGTGGCGCTACGAGGATCTGCCGATCCTGCCGGAGGCCTTCAGGTACCACCCCCGCGACGCCCGGGCCGCGAAGACGCTCAAGTCGCTGCACCGGCTGATGGCGCGCGCCGACGTGGACCAGATCGTCAACGCCTGCGACGCCGGGCGCGAGGGCGAGCTCATCTTCAAGCTCATCCTGGAGACCGCCCCGAAGGCGGCGCACGACAAGCCGGTGAAGCGCGCCTGGTTCAGCTCCATGACGCAGAAGGCGATCCGCGACGCCTTCGACGCGCTGCGCGACGACGACGCCATGCAGCCGCTCGAGGCGGCGGCCAGGGCGCGCAGCGAGGCCGACTGGCTGGTGGGCATGAACGCCACCCGCGCCGCGACCACGAAGGCCGGCAGCGTCCGCAAGGTGCTGTCACTGGGCCGCGTGCAGACCCCCACCCTCGCCCTGATCGTGAACCGCGACCTGGCGATCGCCGACTTCGTGCCCCAGGACTACTGGGAGGTCGAGGCCCGCTTCGCCACGGAGGGCGGCAACGGCTACGGCGGCCTCTGGCACGAGGGCTCGACCACCCGCCTCACCGAGGCCGCGCCGGCCGAGGCGATCGCGACCGCCGTGGCGGGCCGGCCGGGCACCGTCGAGTCGCTCGAGACGAAGCCGCAGGTCGAGCAGCCCCCCCTGCTCTACGACCTCACCACCCTGCAGCGCGAGGCGAACAGCCGCTTCGGCTTCTCGGCCTCGCGCACCCTCGGCGCGGCGCAGGCGCTGTACGACCAGCACAAGCTCCTCACCTATCCGCGCACCAACTCCCGCTACCTGTCGGGCGACATGGCGGGCCAGCTGAAGTCGGTCGCCAGCGGCGTCGGTGCGGCCGCGCCCCAGTACGCCGACGCGGCGCGCTACGTGCTGGGCCTCGACCGGCTGCCCCTGGGCCGCGTGGTCAACGACGCGAAGGTGGGCGACCACCACGCGATCATCCCCACCGAGGGCGACCACGACCTGTCCGGGCTGGGCCGCGACGAGCAGCGCATCTACGACATGGTCGCCCGGCGCTTCCTGGCCGTCTTCCACCCGGCGGCCCGCTTCGAGCGCACGGTGGTGGAGACGCGGGTGGGCGAGCACCTGTTCCGCAGCCGCGGCAAGGTGATGATCGAGGCCGGCTGGCGCGCCGCCTACGGCGAGTCGGTCGACAGGGCACCCGCCGCCCAGGACGCGCCGGCGGGCGCGTCCGAGCGCAAGGGCGAGGACGAGGCCGAGCAGTCGCTGCCCGCCCTGGCGGTGGGCCAGTCGGTGACCTGCACCGAGGCCGAGGCGCTCGCGAAGCGCACCAAGCCGCCCGCCCGCTACTCGGAGGGCACGCTGCTGCGCGCCATGGAGACGGCCGGCAAGCTCGTCGACGACGACGAGGCCGCCGAGGCGATGAAGGACGCCGGCATCGGCACGCCGGCCACCCGGGCCGCCACCATCGAGCGGCTGGTCGACGCCGAGTACGTCGAGCGCGAGGGCCGCAGCCTGCGCGCCACCGAGAAGGGCATCGGCCTCATCCGCATGCTCGGCGACCACCTGCTCACCAGCCCCGAGCTGACCGGCCGCTGGGAGCAGCGCCTCAACCGCATCGAGCGCGGCGAGGAGGGCGCCTCCGACTTCCGTCGCGAGATCCACGGCTTCACCCGCGAGGTGGTCGCCTGGTTCGCCGACAAGGAGCGCGCCGACCTCAGGGTGGAGCGCACCCCGATCGCCCCCTGCCCCACCCCGGGCTGCGCGGGCCGGATCGTGGAGTACCCCAAGAGCTACGGCTGCGACTCGTACCACGGCAAGGACGATCCCGGCTGCGGCTACACGCTGTGGAAGCGCCAGAACGGCCACACCCTCACCCGCGACGAGGCCCTGGAGCACATCGCCGCCGGCCGCTCCAGCAAGGACCTCGAGAGCGAGCGCGAGGTGATCGGCCCCTGCCCCACCCCGGGGTGCGGCGGCGAGATCGTGGAGCGCACCCGCAGCTTCGGCTGCACCAGCTGGAAGAGCCGCTCCGAGACCGGCTGCGGCTACGTGATCTGGAAGAAGGTGCGCGGCCAGAAGGGCGAGGTCGACGCGGACACCGCCCGCCAGATGGTCGCCCGCGGGGAGACGAACGCCGCTCCGGCGCCCGCCAAGGAGCCGATCGGCGACTGCCCCACGCCGGGCTGCGGCGGGCAGATCGTGGAGAACAGCCGCGCATACGGATGCACGAGCTGGAAGAGCCGCAAGAACCCGGGGTGCGGCTTCGTGATCTGGAAGCGCGAGAAGGGCCACGACGTCACGCGGGAGGAGGCGGCCGCGCGCATCGAGGAGGCCCGCGCCCAGGCCGCGTCCGGCGAGACGCCCAAGGTGGCCGCCGGAGCGGGATGACCCCCGCCCACATCGCCGCGCACCTGGCGGAGCGGGCGACGTGGAGCTACTCGCGGTCGTCCGGGCCGGGCGGCCAGCGCCGCGATCATGCGGAGACCCGGGCCGAGCTGACGATCACGACCGAGGACCTGGCGGAGCTGCCGCCCCGGATCGCCGCGCGCCTGCGGGCCCGGCTGGGCCTGGACGCGAGGCCCCTGCGGCTGGTGAGCCAGGACGAGCGCTCGCGGGAGCGCAACCGCGAGGCGGTGCGCGCCCGGCTGGAGCGGCGCCTCGCCGCCGCCCTGGCCCCGCCGCCCCCGCCGCGCCGGGCCACGCGGCCGGGCCGCGCCGCCCGCGAGCGCCGCCTGGCCGACAAGGCGCGCCGCGGCGATCTGAAGGCGTCGCGCCGGCGACCCGATGTCGCGTGACGGCCACCTCGGGGACCCCTGCCCGGGGCGCGTGGGCGCCCGGTACGGTGCGGCCGGTGGACGCGATGGAGGCGCGCCTGAGGGAGCTGGCGGAGGAGCCGGGCGTGTGGTCGCCCATCGACCCGGTCGGCGACCTGATCGTCGACGACGGGCTCTGGATCGTGGTGCGCGGCCGGGCGGCCACGATCGAGCGCATCCGCCTGGCGGAGGGGCGGGTCGGCGACGCGGTGCGCCGGGTGCGCGCGATGGCGGCCGACAACGGGTGGAACCCGGTGCTGTGGTGGGCCGGGGAGCGGGCGACCCCCCGCGATCTGGCGCGGCGCCTGGGGGACCTCGGGCTGCGACCCGACGACGAGGTGCCGGAGCTGGTGAGCCTCGCCATCGACCGCGAGCCCTCCGGGGCCTCGGCGGTCGAGGTGCGGCGGGTCCGCGACCTCGACGCCTACCGCCGGGCGGTCGACCTGGACATGGAGATCTGGGGCACGCCGCCCGAGCGCCGCGCCGCCATCGCCCGCTGCGCGCGGGAGCGCTGGGAGGCCTACGGCGGCAACCCCGCCATCGAGCACTACGTCGCCTATCTCGACGGCGCGCCGGCGGGCTTCGGCCGCGCCGTGTTCACGCCCTGGGCGGCGCTGCTGATGGGCGGGACGGTGCGGGCCGAGGCACGCGGCCGGGGCGTCTACCGGGCCCTGGTCCACGCCCGCTGGCGCGACGCCGTCTCGCGCGGCACGCCGCGCCTGACGACGGCGGCCGGCGAGATGTCGTCGCCGGTGCTGCGGGCGATGGGCTTCCGCGAGATCGGGCGGGTGAGGCTGATGCGCGACCCGCGGATCCGGACGGGGCCGCCGGGCGCCGCCCTCACCGGGTGAGCGGTCACGGCGCCTCGGCGCGGATGACGAGGTAACCGGAGGTGCCGCGGAAGCGGCGGTCGTCCTCATTGCCTTCCGCCAGCGCCGCGACGCTGCGCTCGCGGACGTCGTCCCAGGCGTCGTCGTCGAGCAGGCGCCGCGCGAAGCGCCACACCGGGTGGTGCCGCACCTGCTCCTCGAACCACGCCGCCGGCGAGTCGGCCTCGAAGGTCAGCGCGGCCTCCTCGATCCGCACGCCCCGGGCGCCGGCGGCGGCCAGCAGCCGGCCCACCCACTCGCGGTCGCCCCACGCCGGGCGCCTGCCGCCGTCGCCGGGCATCGCGTCGCGCAGGATGCGGCCCGCCGCCGTGATCGGCCCGGCCTCGATCCAGCCGGTCAGGGCGATGACGCCGCCGCGACGGACGGCGCGCAGCATCTCCCCGACCGCCCGTTCGGGGTCGGGGTGGAAGATCACGCCGAAGCAGCTGAGGGCGGCGTCGAACCCGCCCGCCGGCAGCGGCAGCTCGCCGGCGTCGCCCACCATGAAGCGGGCGTCCGCCCCCGCCTCGGCGGCCCGCCGGGCGGCGATCTCCACCAGGCCCGGCGAGGCGTCGACGCCGGTCGCCCGTCCGCCGGCGGCGACCGCGGCCAGCGCGACGTTGCCGGTGCCGCAGGCGACGTCCAGCACCCGGTCGCCCTCGCCGACGCCCGCGGCCGCCACCAGGCGCGCCGCCGCGGGCCGCAGCGCCTCGGCGGTGCGGGCGTAGTCGCCGTCCCCCCAGTCGATCGCCATCGGCTCCCCTCCCCGGTCGGGCCGATCCGCGACCGGACTACACTGTAGGGCGTGAGCGACACCCGTCCGACCCGCGTCGTGATCATCGGGGGCGGCTTCGGGGGCTTCTTCACCGCGCTCGCCCTCGAGCGGGCGACGCGCCGCGGCGGCCCCGACCTCGACGTGACGGTCATCCACGACTCGAACGCGATGGTGTACACGCCCTTCCTGCCCCAGGCGGCCGGCGGCACGCTGGAGCCGCGCCACGTGGTGGTGCCGCTGCGCCCCGCCCTGCGGCGCACCGCCGTGCTGGTGGGCGCCGCCGTCGCCCACGACGCCGAGGGCCGCGTCGTCACCTTCGAGTCGAGCGCCGGGGACCGTCGCGACCTGCCGTACGACCACCTGGTCGCCGCGCCCGGATCGGTGTCGCGCACGCTGCCGGTGCCGGGGCTGCAGGAGGCGGCGATCGGCTTCAAGACCGTCGCCGAGGCGATCTACCTGCGCAACCACGCCATCCAGCAGCTGGAGCTGGCGGCCACCACCGATGACCGCGAGCAGCGCGCGGCGCGGCTCACCTTCGTGTTCGT
The DNA here is from genome assembly GCA_050181915.1 of Thermoleophilia bacterium. Lineage (GTDB taxonomy): Bacteria > Actinomycetota > Thermoleophilia > Miltoncostaeales > Miltoncostaeaceae > JBFXCS01. Next base: position 1,006,641 of record JBFXCS010000001.1, read on the forward strand.
GGGCGGCGGCTACGCCGGCGTCGAGGCGCTCGCCGAGATCGAGGACCTGCTGCGCGACGCGAAGAAGCGCTACCCGGCCCTGGCCGAGGACCGGCCGCGCTTCATCCTGATCGAGGCCACCGAGTCGATCTTCCCCGAGGTCGGCTCCCGCCTGTCCTCCTACTCGATGCGCGAGCTGCACCGCCGCGGCGTGGAGATGAAGCTCGGCACCACCGTCACCGACGCCTCGGGCGGAGCGGTCACGCTGTCGGGCGGCGAGCGCATCCCCTGCCAGACGCTGGTGTGGACCACCGGCGTGCGCACCCATCCCACCATGGCGATGCTCGGCCTGCCCACCGACGGGCGCGGCCGGGCGATCGTCGACGAGACCACGGCGGTGGAGGGGCGCCCCGGCATCTGGGCGCTCGGCGACAGCGCCGCCGTGCCCGACCCGGCCCGCCCCGGGCTGCCGTGCCCGCCCACCTGCCAGCACGCGATGCGGCAGGCCCGCGTCACCGCGGCGAACATCGTCGCGGCGATCGAGGGGCGCGCGCCGTCGCGGTTCACGTACCGCACGCTGGGCGTGTTCGTCGACCTCGGGCGCGGCAAGGCGGTCGCCAGCGTCCTGGGCCTCCAGTTCCGCGGCTTCCCCGCCTGGTTCCTCGCCCGCGGCTATCACCTCAGCCAGATCCCCGGCCTGGCCCGCAAGGCGCGGGTCGCGATCGACTGGGCGGTGGCGCTGCTGTTCCGCCGCGACCTGGCCGAGCTCGGCACCCTGGGCCACCCGGAGCGCCTGGCGGACCCGTAGCGGCCCGCCGCGCGTAGGATCACCCCGGCTCGTGACCGACGGCACGAAGGGGGAGCGATGGACGCGCTCGAGGCGATCCGCAGGCGGCGCAGCGTGCGCCGGTACACCGACCGGCCCGTGTCCGACGAGGACCTCGACGAGATCCTGCGCCTGGCGCTGCTGGCCCCGACCGGCGGCATGACCCAGGCCTGGAGCATCCTGGTCGTCCGCCAGCCGGCGATCCGCGCCGCGCTCGCCGACCTGATCATCCGCGGCGGCGGCGAGTACTTCGCCGTCGCCCGGCCGCCGGCCGAGGGCGCGACGGCGCAGGAGCACGCCGAGTGGGCCCACCGCTACGCCCGCGAGACCCTCGCGACCTACCCGAAGGTGCCGGTCTGGATCGTCGCCCTGCGCGTGCCGCGCAACGCCTACCCGCGGCTGGAGGGCGGCGGGGACTTCGAGCGCGACGCCGACCTCACCTCGGTGGCCTTCCTGCTGGAGAACCTGATGGTGGCGGCCCGGGCCAAGGGGCTGGGCACCGTGCCGACCGTCTTCCAGTGGTTCGTGGAGGACGAGTTCCGGGCCCTGCTGGGCCTGCCGCCGGAGGTCGAGGCGCCCCTGCTCACCCCGCTCGGCTACCCCGAGGAGTTCCCCACCGCGCTGCCGCCGGCGCTGGCGAGGATCAAGCGCCCCTGGCGCACCCTCGTCCACGACGACCGCTGGGGGTCGCCGAGGGTGACACGATAGGAACCAGCGCCGTCCACCACGCCGGTTCCGGTGAGACGGAATCTCATGCCGCTGCCCATCGTGGTTGCCGGCGCGTCAGGGAACGCGCCGGCAACCGTGTCTCTCGTCGGTTCCCCGGCTACATCTTCACAGCTTGTCGTAGTTGACCCGCCTCCCGACTCCGGTCGCGCCCTTCACCTCAACGGGTCCCGCAGGCTCGCCCGCGGCGACATCGAGCGCGAAGGTGTTGTTCTTGACCGACGTCGACTTCGTGCCGATACTCGCCGTCCGGGCTTCATCACTCACCATCCCGAGAACCCATTGACCGCTCTCGCCCTTCCCCACGATCAAGGGAATCGAACCGAACGACGCGATAACGGAGGGATCGTTGCAGGTAGCGGCCCCGTTGGCACCGGAGGTGACCATGAGGCACAGCTTCTTTCCCGCCTTCCCGATCCACAGGACATGACCGTCGCCGAGGTCTTGAGCCTCGTGCAGGGAAGCTGCGTCGATTCCCGCCTCTTTCATGATGGGGCTGTCAGCGACCGACGCAGGCACACTTTGGCTTGGCCCATCAAATGCGCTGACCCTGACCGCGGCGATCTCGCTTGCCGAGGGGTGACTGTCGAGCGGGTCACTGCTCCCTGAACCCGCAGCCAGAGCCAAGGTCACACCAAGAGCGGCGACCACCATCGCGATTCCAAGAATCCACAAGGTAAGACGTTGCAATCGTCCGCCTGCCAATCCCTCCATCATACCCCTCATTCTTCGATGACTTGCCCAGACCTGAAGACCATTACCACGTTGCCTTGCATGCCCCATGCCCGGTGTACGGTGCCGGTATCCAGCACCAATCTTCACCGGCCGGCGACGGTGTGAAGGTCACGATGACCTGGTTCACACCTTTTGCGAACGTGTTTGCGTAGTGGTTCACATTCGCGCAAGCTCCACCCGAGGGCTGTGTGTCAACGCCGTACGGGATATTGCCGCTCCCGAGATTGTCAGCGCGGTTACCGGTGAAGTGGGGCAGCGGCCCATAGGACGCGCTATTGCATGTTCCTGGTCCGAGGCTAGTCGGCCAGGGGGCGTAAACCGAGGAGCCCGCAAGCGCGAAGCTGGAGTTCCCCAGAGTAAGCGCCGCTGCGAGGAGTAGTCCCAAACCCGAGAGTGTGCGTCTTGCCATAGTCAGCCTCCGTCGGCATTGGGCGCGGATGCCCGTTCCGGATGAGGAACGTGATCGACGGGAGTTGGTCTATGGCATCGGTCCTGACAGTGTCCTGAACGTTGAACACCTACTGCGGTGGGACCCGACGGCGGCAACAAGGCCGATGCCGGCAAGGTGCAGGCAAGGCTTCCCATACCGAACGGCAGGCAAGTGATCCCCGGGTGATCCCCCTTCCCCATCGACCTGGGGTCGGCGAACGATGACGCGCGCACCGTCGATGGCGAATTCCATACGTTCGCCTGTCACTGAACTGAACGCTCGGGCAGGATCGCGCCCTTGCCCCGCGCGGCGCGGTGGGAGAGGGTCGGGTGGCCGAGCGGGACCGGCACGGTGCTGGGCTCGGTCGACCGTGTCCCATACCGGAGGCTCCGTGCCACGCCCCCAGCCGCAACGCCGGTCGCTCGACGTCGACCTGGTCGAGGACGACGCCGGCCTCGCGCGCGTCCGCGACGACTGGGAGGCCCTCGCCGCCGCGACGCGCCGCCCCGGCTCGCTGCCGGACCTGCTCATCGCCTGGCGCCGCCACGTCGCGCCGCGCGAGGCGCTCACCCGGGTCGTCACGGTGCGCGACGGCGGGCGGCTGGTGGGCCTGGCGCCCTTCCTGGTCGACCGCGGCCCACTGGGCATCGCCTACGCCCGCATGTTCGGCACGCCCTCGCTACCTCAGCGCAGCGGCATCCTCGCCGCGCCGGGGCGCGAGGAGGAGGTCGTCCGCCTCGTGGCCCGGGCGCTGGCGGCATCCGACCCTGCGCCGGGGGTGATCAGCCTGCAGCGCATCGACGCGGGCGCCGCGGCGCCGTCGCTGCTGCGCCGCGCGTGGCCGGAGCCGCTGGGGGCGCGCCTGCACTGGCATCAGCGCGAGCCGGCGCCGGTGCTGTCCCTCGCCGGGCGCGGCTACGACGACTGGCTCGCCACCAAGGGGTCCCGCACCCGGCAGAAGCTGCGGCGGGCGCGGCGGCGCCTGGCCGAGCGCGGCGTCGCCTTCGCGCTGGCCGAGAGCCCCGCGGAGGTGGCGGAGGCGCTCGACGCCTACCGCCGCATGCACGGCGCCCACTGGGGCGATCGCTCGCGGCTGTGGCGCGAGCCGTCGATGGCCATGCTCCGCGAGGCCGCCGAGCGCCTCGTCCCGTCGGGCGGCATGCGGCTGTACCTGCTGCGCACCGCCGACGGGATCATCTCGGTGGAGATCGTGCTCGCGGCCGGCGGCGAGGCCGCCCTCTGGAACCGCGGCTGGGACCCCGCCTGGGCGCGCGAGAGCGCCTCGATGGTGGCCCTGCACGACGTCATCGAGCACTGCTTCGCCGTCGGCGACGTCCGCCTCGACCTGGGCGAGAAGGCGCAGCCCTACAAGCTGCGGCTCTCGGACGGCGACGACCCGGTCGCCTGGGCCACCCTCATCCCGCGCGGGCGCAGCTTCCCCCAGGCGGTCGTCGCGACGGCGCCCGAGCGGTGGCGCCACCGGGCGCGGGCCGCGGCGATGCGGCTGCCCGACCCGGCGGTGGAGCGCATCAAGGCCGTCCGGAGGCGCCTGGCGCCGGCATGACCCCGGCGCGGCCGAGGCGCGGCGCTACGGGTTGATCTTCTGCACCGCCAGCCAGCCGCCGCGGCCGACCGGGTTGTTCGGCCCCGTCTTCACCAGGCGGTAGCCGGCCGGCACCGACCGGGGCTTGACCCTCCACGGGCCGATGGTGGCGGGCAGCCCGCCGGGGACCGCCTTGAAGGTGGAGACGACGGCGAGCCAGCCGCCCCGCCCGACCGGGTTCGAGCGGCCGGTCTTGACGAGCCGGTAGCCGGGGGGCACCGACCGCGGCTTGACCTTCCACGGGCCGATCGTCGGCGCCAGGCGCGCCGGGGGGGTCACCGGGCGGGCGGCGAAGGCCTCGAGGCCGCGGCCGATGGCCTCGGCGATCGCCTGGCGGATGTTCGGGTCGGCCAGCATCAGCGCCTCGCTCGGGTTGGAGAGGAAGGCGCTCTCGGTGAGGATGGCCGGCATCTCGGTGTGGCGCAGCACGTAGAAGCCCGCGCTCTGCACCTTGCGGTCGGGCAGCTTCAGGGTCTGCACCATCGCCGCCTGCACGTCGGCGGCGAGCGCCCGCGACGCCGCGCTCGCGTAGTAGAAGTGGTACGTCTCGGTGCCGCTGCTCGTGGCCGACAGGGCGTTGTTGTGGATCGACACGAAGAGGTCGACCCTGGCGGCGTTCGCCGCGTCAACGCGGGCCTTCAGATCGGCCTGGGTCGTCGTGAAGGGCCGGTCGCCCCCGGCCAGGTCCGCCGTCCGGGTGAGCAGGGTGCGCCAGCCGCGGCCGCGCAGGTAGCCGTCGAGGCGCAGCGCGACGTCGAGGTTGACGTCCTTCTCGTAGATCAGCACGCGCCCCTGGGCGTCGCTGCGCGGCGTCATGCCGGTGTCGGTGCCGGGCGGCAGGTAGCCGACGGCGCCGGTGTCCTTGTCGCCGTGTCCCGGGTCGATCGCGACGTACGGCAGCGCCTGCTGGGCCGGTGCCGGGACGGTGGCAAGCGCGAGCGCTACGACGGCGAGGATGAGCGGGCGCAGGATTCTCACGGCGGTGGACGACCTTCCACGGATGGGACGGGACCCCTCCCGGGCCCCACGGGCCCGGGGATGGTAGACGCCCCCGCCCCGTCCCCCGCCGGATCCTGTGAAAGGACCCCCTTGCCCGCCCGGGCGGAGGCCCCTACGGTGGGCCCGGATGCCGCTCACCGACCGCTACCCGAGCTTCTCCACCGACCCGAAGGGCTGACGTGGCGCGCGCGACCCGCGGCCGGCGCAGGGCCATCGAGCGGTGGCCCATGCCCGAGGGCCTGTCGGGCGAGCTGGAGGCCGGCCTGCGCGAATGGCTGGCCGTGTGCGGGGCGGCGGAGATCGCCTCCTTCGTGACCGTGCCGTCGGCCGCGGTGGCCGAGGCCTGGCGGCGCCTCGCCGCGGGCGACGGGTATGCCGAGACCTGCCGCGACGCGTTCGGGGTGGTGCTGCCGCCCGTGGACGTCGGCCGGCTCGACGAGCGGCGGCGCGCCGGCGGCATCGCCCGCACCTGGGCGGTGTGCTGCTCGCGCGAGGGCCTCGATCAGCTCGAGCCCCGGCGGATGCCGGGCCTCTTCACGCTCGACCGGCGGATCGGCCACCCCGGCGGGATGCTCTGGGAGGCGACCGGCGACGATCCCCCGGTGCGCCTGGCGGCGGGACCGGAGCCCCTCATCGCCTGCGCGTGGCCGCAGTCGCCGGTCGCGGCGCTGCTGCACGTCCGCTTCGGCGCCGGGATGTACTCGGCGACCTGATCCGCGCCGCCCGCGGCGCGAGCGACTGTCACAGACCCCGCCCCTCCCCCGTCGTAGCCTTGAAACGCGACGGAGGGAGCAGCCGTGAGGATCTTCGTAGCGGGCGCCACGGGCGCCCTCGGCAGGCAGCTGGTGCCCGCGCTGGCGGCCGCCGGGCACGACGTCACGGGCACGACCCGCAGGCCGGAGCGGATCGCCGCGATCGAGGCGCTCGGCGCCCGCGGGGCGGTGATGGACGCGCTCGACCCCGACGCGGTCGGCGCGGCGGTCGCGGCGGCGGAGCCGGAGGTCGTCGTGCACCAGCTCACCGCGCTCTCCGGCTCCCTCGACCTGCGCCGCTTCGAGCGGAGCTTCGCCGCGACCAACCGCCTGCGGATCGAGGGCACCGACCACCTGCTCGCGGCGGCCCGGGCCGCCGGCGCGGGCAGGTTCGTCGCCCAGTCCTACGCCGGCTGGCCGTTCGCCCGCACCGGTCGCGGCGTCAACGCCGAGGACGCCCCCTTCGACCCGCACCCGGCCGCGGCGATGCGCACGACGCTCGCGGCGCTGCGCCACCTGGAGGACGCCGTCACCGGGGCCGACGGCATCGAGGGCATCGTCCTGCGCTACGGCGGCTTCTACGGGCCCGGCACGAGCATGGCCGCCGGCGCCGAGCACCTCGAGGCGCTGCGGGCGCGCAAGTTCCCGCTCGTCGGCGACGGCGGCGGGATCGCGGCCTTCGTGCACGTCGCCGACGCGGCCGCGGCCACGGTCGCCGCGATCGAGCGCGGCGCACCGGGTATCTACAACGTCGTGGACGACGATCACCGGCGCGCGGCCGAGTGGATGCCGGACGCGGCCGCCGCCCTCGGCGCGCGGCCCCCGCGGCGCGTGCCGCGCTGGCTGGCGCGGCTGCTCGCCGGCGAGGCGGCGGTGGCGATCATGACCCGGGCCCCCGGCGCGTCGAACGACAAGGCCCGGCGCGACCTGGGCTGGACGCCGCGCAACCGCAGCCTGGCCGCCGCGATCCGGGCCGGGAGGGTCTGAGTCGTGACCGACGCGGAGCTCTTCGAGGATCTGCGCCGGCCGATGCTCGGCATCGCCTACCGGATGCTGGGCAGCGTCGCCGGCGCCGAGGACGTCGTCCAGGAGGCCTTCCTGCGCCTGTTCGCGGCGCGCCGGCGCGGGGAGCGGATCGACTCCCCGCGCGCATACCTGTCGACGATCGTGACGCGGCTGTCGATCGACGAGCTGCGCTCGGCGCGCGCCCGGCGCGAGACCTACGTCGGCGAGTGGCTGCCGGAGCCGGTCGTCGACGAGGCGGGCGTGGGCGGGGATCCGGCGGCGCTGGTCGAGCAGGAGGACTCGCTGTCGATGGCCTTCCTGCTCCTGCTCGAGCGGCTCAGCCCCCGGCAGCGCGCGGCCTTCCTGCTGCACGACGTGTTCGCCTACGGCTACGACGAGGTGGCGGAGATCGTCCGCACCAGCGAGGCCAACGCGCGCCAGCTGGCGGCGCGCTCGCGCAGGCTGATCGGCGAACGCCGCCCGCGCTTCGAGGCGTCGCGCGAACGGCGCGACGCGCTGGCGGAGCGCTTCTTCGCGGCCGCCGGCGACGGCGACATCGAGGAGCTCGAGGCGCTGCTCGCCGACGACGTCCGGCTGATCGGCGACGGCGGCGGGAAGGCGCCGGCGCTGGCGCGGATCCTCTCCGGCCGCGCCCGGGTCGCCCGGACCCTGCGCAACTGGGCGCGCGCCGCGCGGCGGCTCGAGGGGCTGCGCATGCGGCGCGTCACCGTCAACGGCCAACCGGGGCTGGTGTACGTGCGGGAGGATGGGAGCGTGTTCAGCGTGCTCGCCCTCGACATCGCCGACGGCCGGGTGCAGGTGGTGCGGGGGATCGTGAACCCGGACAAGCTCTCCCACCTGCGCCCGATGTGAGCCCCGCCCTTGTGCGACGCGCCCGCGCGTACGAACATACGTTCGGCAACGGAGGCGCGACGCCGGAGGGCGCGATGACGGATCAGGCATGCATGGTCGAGACCCCGTCCGGGATCGCCCCGGGCTCGGAGGGGTGGTTCGTGGTGAACGTGCGCGACGCCGCCTGGAGCACCAGCGACACGTTCGGGTCGGCGTGCGACTTCGAGGGCCGCGCCCGCTTCCCCCACCTCGGCGTCAACATCCGGGTGCTGCGCCCGGGGCAGTCGGCCGGCCTCTACCACTCCGAGTCGGAGCAGGAGTGCCTCCTGGTGCTCTCCGGCGAGTGCCTGCTGCTGGTGGAGGGCGAGGAGCACGTGCTGCGGGCCTGGGACTTCGTGCACTCGCCGCCCGGCACGGAGCACGCCGTCATGGGCCTGGGCGAGGATCCGTGCATCATCCTGATGTGCGGATCGCGCCGGGGAGAGACGGCGTTCGACTACCCTGTGCGCTCCGTCGCCCTGCGCCACGGGGTCGGGGTCATCACCCCCACCCGCTCGGGGGCCGAGGCCTACGCCCGCGCGGGCTCCGCCCCGCTGCGCGCCGAGCGCCCCCGGGGGTGGGAGCGGCTGCCCTGGTCCTGAGTCGGGCCACCGCAACGCGTGAGGCCCCCGGCTCGTGGGGAGCCGGGGGCCTCACCGCACCCCTCGCGGGGAGCGTTATCGCGACGCTACGACTGGGTCGGCAGCAGGATGTCGAGGGGCAGGTCGCCGGTGATGTTCCCGAGGGAGACACCGAGGACGCTCTCGACCGTGCCGATCAGCTGGCCGAGGAGGCCGGTCGGGACGAGCTGGATCACGTTGTCGCCGACCTTGGTGAGCTGGAAGAGGGAGCTGAGGTCGCCGCCGTCGAGCAGGCTGAGCACCTGGTTCAGCAGCGGGGTCACGACCGGGGCGACCAGCGGCCCGAGGACCGGCACCGAGCTGAGGGCGGTGTTGATGGTGGAGGTCAGCAGGCTCTTCAGGGCGGGCACGTCGACGCCGGCCTGCAGCACGCCGGGCAGCAGCCCCTGGAGCTGGTCGAGCGGGACGAGCTTGAGCACGTCGGGCAGGGGGGTGCCGTTGAGGACGTTGCCGAGGTCGAGGTTGAGGCCGTTCAGCAGGCTGCCGAGGGGAAGCGTCACCGTGACGCGGGTGGTGCCGTCAGGACCCTGGGTGCCGGGCGGGGTGGCCGGGATGACGGTGGTGCCGTTCTGGCCGGGGATCACCGTGACGGTGTTCTTGCCGGGGGTGGTCACGACGCTGACGCCGCAGGCGACGGCGCCCTGGGTGAGGCGCAGCAGGGCGGTGCGGTTGCGCGCGTTCTTGCTGCGCAGCTGGGAGAGGGTGGCCTTCTTGATGTTGGTGGGGTGCTTGAGGGCCTGAGCGCGGATCGCCTTGGCCTGGGCGACCTTGGTGGCGCCGGCGGGGCAGGTGACCTTCGGCAGCAGGCCGTTGTAGGCCTTGCTGATCTTGGTGAACGTCTTGGTCTGGTTGGCCTTGGCCTTCTTGACGGCCTTCGCCTTCGCCGGAGCCGCCTTGGCCGGGGCGGCCACGGCGGACGTCGCGCCCACGGACAGGGCGGTGGCGACCATGAGGCCGGCGACCAGTGCGCTGGTGCGCTTCACGGGTGTCCTTTCGGAGTGGGTCTCCTGGCGCCACTCCGATCCGGGATCGGGTGCGCCCCGCGGAAGGGATCGGCCCCCGCCCCCGGGACTTGAGCGATGCGGCACCGCGGCCCGCGCGATCAGCGCCGCGCCGTCTCCCTCGGGATGCCCGCGGGGTGGGCGCAGCGCCGGAGCAGCAGGGCGCGCATGGCCCTCGCCCTCCGGCCGTCGCGCACCCCCTGCGCGCGGCGCAACCCGCGCAGCCAGGCCTCGCAGCGGTCCGCCGCCGACGGGCGGAAGAGCTGCCGGTAGGGCGCGGTGCCGCGCCCCTGCGCATCGGTCACCGTGAAGGACACCATCGAAGCCGATCGCGGCGCCCTCACGACCACGTAGCCGTCGCTGAAGCTCACCGCGACGTCGTCGAGGGCGAACCGGAGCCATCCCCCGGAGGTGATCGCCACGGGCCGCCAGGCGCGTCCCTCCGAGACCCTCGCCACCGGGTAGGGCGATCTGAGCCGCACCGGGCGCCCCGGGCCGGCCACGATGACCCCCTCGGAGAGGAGCTCGGCCGGCCTCATCATCGGCATCGGGGCCTGCGGCGCGACGAGCGGCGCCGGAAGGGCCGGGGACGCCGGCACCGGCACCGCCGCGGGCGGCGTCTCGCTCCACGGCGCGGGGAGGGCGGGTATCTCCCGCACCGGACCGGGGTCGACCAGCACGAGCGGGGGCGGCCCGGGCTGCGGGGCCCCGGCGAGGGCGGTGGGCGCGGCCGCCAGCGCGACGGTCGCCACGATGATCGCTCGTCTCAGGTCCGCCTCCTCCGGGTCGCCGCGGTACAGGTCACAGAACGTCCGGGCCCGGGTCAACCGAAGCGGGGGCCCGCGCCGCCCGATGCGTCCCCCGGACGACAGCGGTGTCGTCCGCGCAAGAGAAACGGCCCCCGGCGGGCTCTCAGTCGTCATGACCTCGCCGCGCGACCGCGCCCTCCCCCGCCTCGCCGACCACCGGGCGCCCGTGATCGCCGTGGTCCCCACCCCGGCCCGCCTGGTTGTGGCGACCTCGATGCCCGTACTCGCCGCCGGCATCGACGGCTGGCTCGCCGGAACGGCCGGATGGAGCGTCGCCGCGCGGGCGGTCACCCCGGCGAGTCTGCGGGCGGCGCTCAGCGGCGGCGCGGACCTGGTCGTGGGGGCGCCGCGCCTCGCCGGCACCGACCTCTGCGACCAGGTCGCCCGCTCGGCGCCGGGCACGCCCGTGCTGGTGCTCGCCGAGGCGGTCGACGCCGACGCCGAGGCCGCTCTCCTGGCGCGCGGAGCGGCGGGCGTGATCGGGGCCGACGCCACCCGGCGGCGCCTGCGGCGGGCGGTCGCCGACGTCCTCGCCGGCCGCTGCGTCGCCAGCACCGCCGCCGTCCGCCTCCTGGCCGACCGGGACCGTCCGCCGCCGCTCACCGCCCGCCAGGCCCAGATCCTCCGCCTGCTGGCCCAGGGGCTCTCCACCGAGGAGATCGCGCGCCGGACGATCGTGGCGCCGACGACGGTCAAGACCCACGTCGCCCGCCTGGCGGCCCGCTTCGGCCTCGCCGGCCGCCGCGAGCTCGCCGCCCGCGCCGCCGAGCTCCTCTCCGACCCCTGGCAGCGCCCCGGCGCATGAGCGCCCTCGCGCTCGCCGCCGACCGACGACGCCGAGATGCGATGGTTCGCAGCGAGCCGGCGGCCGCGGACCCTCGTCCCGAAAGGGGCTCCGAGGCCGCCCGCCACCCCGAGCGCGCCCCCGCCATCGACCCGTCAACGCCATCCGCCCCGCTCGTCCGCGCCGCTCAGGCCGGCGACCGCCGGGCGCTCGAGGCGCTCGTCGCGCGGGCGCTCCGCCTGGCCGCGCCGATCGCCGCCGGGGTGGCGGGGCCGGATGTCGCGGCCGACGTCGTCCAGGACGCGGGGGTGGACGTGCTGCGCCACATCGGCGCGCTGCGGGAGCCCGCCAGCTTCGACGCCTGGGCGCGGCGGATCGCGGTGAGGCGCGCCGTGCGGGCCGCCCGGCGGCGGCGCGTGACGCTGCGCCGCGAGGAATCGCTCGACGAGGCGGGGCCGGCGGCCGAGCCGGCGTCGGCCCCGCCGGACTCGGCCGAGCTGGCGGTGCGGACGGCGGTGCGATCCGAGCTGCGCCGCCTGCCGGCGCGCCAGCGGGCGGCGGTGATCCTGCGCTACGTGGAGGACCTGACCGAGGCCCAGGTCGCCGACGCCCTCGGCTGCCCGCCGGGAACCGTGGCCGCGCTGCTCTCGCGGGCGCGGCGCGCCCTGGGCGCCGCCGAGGCGGTGCGCGCCCTGCGACCCGGGGAGGGGGAGCGATGAGCGCCGCCGACGACCTGCTGCGCGAGGCGCTCGCGCCGCTGCGCTCCGTGGCGGAGCCGGGCGCCGACGAGGTGGCCGCCGTGTTCGCCCGGCGCGCCCGCGCGGACGCGCGCCGCCGCTCGCTCGCCGCGATCGCGGTGGCGCTGGTGATCGCCGCGGCCGCCGCATCGGCGATCCCGCCGGCGCGCGCCGCCATCGGCGGCGCGTTCGAGCGCTTCGCCTCCGTCCTCACGGGACGCGACGACGCCCATACGGTGATCGGCCTCACGCCGCAGATGAGCCGCTGGATCGACGGCGGGGAGGGCGCGGTGGTGCTCGCGGCGGCCGGCGGCGAGGAGATGGTGGCCTTCCGCGAGCCGGCCACCGGTCGCGCCTGCATCGCCTACGGCGTCGGCGGGAGCGAGTGCGACGACGCCGACCTCTGGCGCGAGCGCTTCGGGCGGGGCGGCGCCGACCTGCTGGCCCCGCTCGCGACCACGCCGGCGCGGGACGAGCGGCTGCTGGTCGCCTGGGGCGTCGCCGGCGAGGACGTCGCATCGGTGCGGCTGGTCTATGCGGACGGGACGGCCCGCCAGGCCCCGGTGGGCGCGGCGGGGGGCTTCGCGGTGCGCGCGCCGCGGGGACGCGCGCCGGCCGCCATCGAGGGCCTCGACGGCGCCGGGCGGATGGTCGCGTCGGCGCGCGCCGACGCGCTGCAGTGGGAGTTCCCGACCGGGCCCTGACCGCTATCGCCGGCGACCGCTCCGCACGGCCGCTAGCCGCCGCGGCGGGGGCGCGCCACCCGCGTGGGCTCGCGCGGCGAGATCTGGTCCTGCTCGTTGAACTCGGCGCCCGGCGGCGGCGGCACCGGGCCGTCCAGCAGGGGATCGCCGGTCTCGACCATCCAGCGCTCCAGGCGCCCGCGCAGGTCGGCCTCCACGCCGGCCAGGGCGGGGTCGCCGGCGACGTTGCGCATCTCGGCGGGGTCGAACATCAGGTCGTAGAGCTGCTCGCGGTCGATCGGCCGGTCGCTCCAGCCGTTCGCCAGCCACAGCTCCTTGCCGGGGCTGTCGTCCGTGTTCGCGCGCACCGGCAGCACCCGGTCGTCGAAGCGGCGGATGTACTTCCAGCGATCGGTGCGGATCGCCCGCTGCGGCTCGTAGGCCGCGTGGTAGGTGCCCTCGGCGAACACCTCCTCGCGCACCGCGGGGGCGCCCTCCGCGAGCGGCAGCAGCGACACGCCCTGCAGCCACGCGGGTCGCTCGATGTCGAGCAGGTCGCACACCGTCGGGAAGAGGTCGACGTGGGACACCAGCGCGTCGCTGACCCGGCCCCCCTCGAAGCCGCCGGGGCCGCGCAGGATGAGGAACACGCCGATGCCCCTGTCCGTGAGCGTCGTCTTGGCGCCGGGGAAGGCCATGCCGTGGTCGGTGGTGCAGATGACCAGCGTGTTCTCGCGCAGCCCGAGGGCGTCGATCTCGTCGAGCACCGCGCCGACGCCGGCGTCGAGCGAGCGGGCGCTGGCGTTGAACGCCGCCATGTCGCGCCGCGTCTCGGGGGTGTCCGGGAGGTTCGGCGGCGGCAGCGTGTAGCGCTCCTCCCCCTCGGTGGGGCGGAAGAACTCGCGGTGCGTCTCGAAGAAGCCGACCGACAGGAAGAACGGCTGCGCGGGGGCGTCGCGCAGCAGGTCGATGGTGACGGGGGCGACGTCGGTGGCCCGGGTGGTCGCGATCTTCACCACCTCGTCGTAGCCGATGATCCCCGGCTCCTTCGAGATGTGCTGCTCGCCGATCAGCGTCGAGCGATACCCGGCCCGCCGCAGCGTGTGGACGATGTGGTGGCTGTAGTCGTTGAGCGACCAGCCCCGGTGCGCGAGGCCGAGCATGCCGTTCGAGTGGGCGTGCTGGCCCGTGAGCAGGCATGCCCGGCTGGCCGAGCAGGTCGAGGCGGCGCAGAACGCCCTGCGGAACGCGATGCCCTCCTCGGCCAGCCCCTGCAGCCGCGGCGTGCTCACCGCGTGGCCGTACGGCTCGATGTGCCGTCCGGTGTCGTGGGAGTGGAGGTAGAGGATGTTCGGACGGGGCCCGGTCACCCGGTGCCGGCGTCCGTGTGGAATCGCTCGACCCACTCGTGGGAACGGGTGTCCGACTGCCGCCGCATGGTGGGGCTCGGCAGCGGCCGGTCGTCGTCGAACGGGATCTCGAGATAGCGGAGCACCTCGCGCACGGTGTCATCATGCCCGTCGGCGAAGTCCTCGTAGACGATCGTCAGCGGATCGATGCCCGCCGCGGCGAAGTAGGCGTCCCACCACGCCTCCTCGTCGTCCAGGCCGCGGCGCAGGTGGTCGAGCGCGGCGAAGCTGTAGCGCAGCGGCTCCCCGCGGGCGTCGCGCTCGTCGGCCGCCGGCACCGTCGGGCCGTCCTCGCGCCACTGCCAGGTCTGGAGCGCCCGCCACAGCGATACGGCCTGGCGCACCTTGTCGCGCCGCACCAGCCGCACGTACCGCAGCCGCGGGAACACGGACGCCAGCAGCGGGTGGATGCCCTGGGGCACGCCGTCGCCCAGCGAGGACCGCAGCCCGGCGTCGAGGCCCTCCACGTAGGCGGACATGATCTTGGCGCCGAAGACGCCGTTGCTGGTGGTCGCCGTGGCCAGGACCCACGAGACGTACTCGGCGAAGTGGGTGAAGCGGCGCGGATCGAACAGCGGGTCGACGCGGGTGTCGCCGTCGCGCGGGCCCAGGCGCGGGGGCAGGTCCTCGCGCGGCACGCCCCACAGGTACTCGGACGGGCCGCGCGGGACGCCGGTGCGCACCACCTGCTGGAAGTACTCCTCGGGCCGGCCCGCGATGCCGATGCTGGTCAACGCCTCCGACAGGAAGGTGCTGCCGCTGCGCGGCGTGGTGCAGATGAGGTACGACGAGGTCGGCGCGCCATACAGATAGGTGATCTTCGGCATAAGACGATCATATCCATCCGATCATCCCGCCGGCGGGTCACTCGCCCGATGGCTGCGCCAGCATCATCCCCAGGAAGAGGCCGATGATCCACAGGGCCAGGGCCACGATGCCGAGCACCAGGCCGGCGATCGCCATGCCGCGACCGCCGATGCGGCCCTCGGTCGCCGCGTTGTCGTCCAGGGCCAGCAGCCCGAAGGCCACGGCCGGGCCGGCGGTGACGAAGATGAAGAGGCCCACGATGCCGAGCACCAGCGCCGTCACGGCCTTGCCGTCGCCCGGGGCGGCGCCGGGCACCGGGCCGGTGACGGGCCTGCGCAGCCCGATGATCGCCAGGATCGCGCCCGCGAAGAACAGCAGCGAGCCGCCCACCAGCAGCCAGCCGGCGCCGCGCAGGCTGACGTCCAGGTCGTCGACGAAGTCGCCCGAGCTCCGGAACCCGATCACCGCGAAGGCGAGGATCGCGCCGAAGAGGGCGGCCACGCCGATGCCGCTGATGCGGGCCCACAGCCACGGCAGGGCCGCGGCGGCGAGGCACAGGACCGTGCCCACGATGCCGAGCCAGGCGCCGCCGGCCATGGTGATGGTGTTGAGGCCGAAGGGCGTCTGCTGCTCGACGATCACCGAGCCGGCCGACGAGGCGGCGAGGATCCCCCCGACCGCCGCCACCCCGAAGCCGATCCGCCCCAGCAGCAGGGGCGGACGGAGATCGTCCGCGGCCGTGCCGCCGGCCGCGGCGACCCCGGCCGCGGCCACGCTGCCCGTGGGCGCCGTGTGGGAGGTCGTCGCCTCGCCGGTCGGCGTGGGCGGCGACGGCGGCGTGGGCGGGTAGCCCTGGATCGGGTCGATCGCCATCCCGCCGTTCTCGCTCACGTGCTCCGTCCAGATCGATCCGTCCCAGTAGCGCAGGCGCCCCTGCCGGGTGGGGTCCGGATACCAGCCCGCCGCCGTAGACATCCACGCCTCCCCTCGTCGCCTCGACCCGGGCAGGCTACCCGGAGCGGCGGCCGCCCTTCAGCGGCAGGCCGTCACAGGAGCCTCCGCCCGCCAGGCGCGAGCGCGCGGCCCGGGCGACGTCGGCGATGAAGCGGTCGCCGGAGTAGTCGCTCACCCCGGAGGCGCTCCACGTCATCGCCACCGCCACCACCGGGCCGCTGCGCAGGTAGACGACGCCGCCGTCGTGCTTCACCTCCTCGGTGTATCCGCTCTTGTGGGCGAGGGGCACGTCGGCCGGCAGGCCCGCCCGCAGCTTGGTGGCGTCGCGGACGTCGAGCAGCCGGGCGAGCAGCTCGGCGCGGGCCTCCATCTGGTCGATGCCCAGCCGCGCGACCCCTCCGCGGCCCACCGCGCCGCGGTGGATCGCCGTCATCAGCCGGGCGAGCTCGAAGGGGGTGGTGACGAAGTTCGTGTAGAGGGCCGGCTGCGACACCGTCCGGATCGGCAGCGGGGTGCGCTCGTCGATGATGTACGGGCGCCGCACGAGCGACCGGTCGAGCCCCAGGTCGTGCAGCGTGTCGGTGACGCTCGCCGCGCCCGAGGTGCCGGAGCCCCCGCCGAGGGCGGCGAGCACCTGGTTGGCGGCGACGTCGTCCGAGTCGACGACCATGCGGTCGAGCAGCGACGCGAGATCGCGCGCGCGGCCGCGCCGCACCGCGTCCACCAGGATCGCGGCCTTCAGCGTGCTGGCGGCGGGGAACTGGGCGTCGGCGTTGTAGCTCGCCCCGCATCCGGTGACCAGGTGCTGCACGTACACGCCCGCGGTGGCGGGCAGGCCGCGCACCAGGCGGTCGATGTCGCCCTGCAGGCGCCGGTCGGTGAAGCCGGGGATGCGCCCGGCCCGCCGCCCGGACGGCGGCAGCACGCGCACCCGCACGGTGGCCGACCAGCGCGCGCCGCCGGCGCCGGCGGCGCGCACCCGCACGGCGTGGACGCCGAGCGGCAGGGGCACGGCCACCGTGCGCGGGCCGGCCGGCACGCCCATGCGCGCCGTGATGCGCCCGTCGGCCTGCACCTCGACGCGCCGCGTGCCGGAGCCCAGCCGCACCGCCATCGTCCCGAAGCTCACGGCCGGCGCCGAGATCACCGGCGCGGGAGGCGCGGCCTGCGCGATCACGGGTGGGCCCGCGCGATCGGATCGAGCAGCGCCGCCACGGAGGCGCGGGCGCGCGCCGTGAGGTCGGCCGCCCGCTGCCTGCGGCTCCCCGTCGCGGCCGCCGCGAGGGGCTCGCCCACCGCCACGAAGACCGGCCCCCGGCCCACGACGCGCCGCTCGCGGAGGATGCGATGGGTGCCCCAGACCGCCATCGGCACGACGGCCGTGCCCGGGGTCAGCCCCAGGTTGCCCATCCCCTCGTGGAACTCCCCCATCGGCCCGCCCCAGCTGGGCGACCCCTCCGGGAACATCACCACCACGCGACCGACGGCGAGCTGCTCGCGGGCGTAGCGCATGGCGCGCACGTCGGCCTCGCCCACCCGGATCGGGAAGGCGCCGAGCTGGAACAGCAGGCGCGCGACGGGGCGGCTCGTGAAGTGCATCGACAGCGCCATGTACTGGGCGGGGCGCGGCACGCAGGCGAGGCCGACGAACAGCGGGTCGATGTCGCCGACGTGGTTGGCGACGACCAGCACCCCGCCGCTGCGGGGCATGCGGCGGCGCCCCGCCACGCGGAAGCCCACCAGCCAGGGGGTGGTGGGCTCCAGCACGGCCCGCGCGAACCTCCACAGGGGCACCGACAGCCCCGCCGCGGGCGGAAACCAGTGCACGCGCTCGTCGACCGGCCCGCCGCTCATGTGCGCTCCGGGACTACAGTCGCCGCCGCGGCTGCCGATACAGACCCGGCATGCCCGCTCTCACCCGGATCTCCCTGGGTGCGCTGGCGGCCGGTGCCGTCCTGGCCGTCGCGCCCTCCCCCGGCTCCGCCGCGCCCGCCCCTGCCGCCCTGTCGCCCGCCGCCCTGGAGCGCTCGCTGCTGGCCCAGAGCAACCGCGTGCGCACCGACGCGGGCCTGCCGCGGCTGAGGTCGTCGGCCGTGCTGAGGCGACCGGCGCGCGGCCACAGCCGCTTCCTGCTGTCCCTGGGGCGCCTCACCCACGACGGCGCCGACGGCTCGCCCTTCTGGACCCGCCTGGTGGCGGCGGGCTTCCCCGCCGGCCGCAGCACCGGCGAGAACCTGGCCCAGACCAGCACCTGCTCGGCGGCCGCGGCCCGGACGGTGGTGAACGCCTGGCTCCGCAGCCCCGGACACCGCCGCAACCTACTGGATCGCCGCTTCCGCCTGGTGGGCATCGGCGTGGCCATCGCGCCGGGCTGCGCGACGGCGACGGTCACCGCCGACTACGGCGCCGCCGGGTAGCCCCGGCGCCCGGCCGGCGCCGCGCCCGACCTACGCCTGGAAGGACTTGCCGCAGCCGCAGGAGGCGGAGGCGTTCGGGTTGTTGATGAGGAACCCGGCGCCCTGGAAGCCCTCCTCGTAGTCCAGCTCGACCCCGAGCAGGTACGGCACGCTGAAGCGGTCCACGATCACGCGGACGCCGTCGCTCTCGACGACCTCGTCCCCGTCCTCCGGTCCGCTGAGCGAGAGGGCGTACTCGAAACCGGAGCATCCGCCGGGCACCACCTGCACGCGCAGCCCCGCCCGGGGATCCCCCTCGGCGGCGATCAGCTCGCGCAGCTTGTCCTTGGCCTCATGGGTGAGCGTGACCATCTCGGCCCCTCGAGCGACGTTTTCCGGACCCACCGAGTGTGGCAAAGCCCCCGGACGCCCGCAAGATCGTTCTCCCGTTAACGAGTCGGCGCCGACGCGGGGCGGACCTCCTCCGCGGACCGGTGGGCGCCCAGCGGCAGGGGGCGCCCGGTGAACGCCAGCACGGCCTGGGAGGTCGCCCAGATCGAGGTCGTGCCGGAGGACGGCGCGTTGCGCAGGCCCCCGTCCGGCTGCTGCAGGCGGCGCAGCGCCGCGAGCGGGCCGCCGCCGCGGCTCCACGGACCGGAGCGGAGATCGACCCCCATCGACGACAGTCCGACCGCGACCCAGGCGGTGGTGAGCGCGGTGGTGGGGCTCCCCGGCACGGGGCCGAAGCCGCCGTCGGCGTGCTGCGCGGCGCGCAGGTAGGCCCGGGCCCGCCGCAGGGAGGGCGATCGGACCGGATCGGCCCCGGCGGCGACGACGGCCTGCACCGCCACGGAGGTGCTGTTCGGATCGGAGCCGGGCGAGGCGGTGCGCGCCCACCCCCCGTCCCCGCGCTGGCGCCGCTCGATCGATGCGCGCGCGAGCCGGATCGCCCGCGACCCGGCGGGCAGGCCGGCCGCGCGCAGCGCCAGCAGCCCCCACGCCGTGCTCGACACGTCGTCCCCGATCGCGCCGTCGGCCGCCTGCGCCAGCACGATCTCGCGCACCGCGTTGCGCCCGTCCAGGGCGCGCGGGTCGAGGCCCGAGGCGGCCGCCGCGACGGCCGTGCGCTCCAGGTCCGCCAGCGGCAGGCGCGCGACGTCGCTCCACACCGCCCGCCGCAGCGACGCGCCGCCGCGGCTCCACCCCGCCGGGTCCTGCCCCGCCCCCGCCACGGCCAGCGCCGCCCACGCGCTCGGCCCCGGCCGGGTGCCGCGCGCGTCGTCGCTGAAGCCGCCGCCGCGCGGATCCTGCCAGCGGGCGAGGTGATCGAGGGCCCGGTCGAGGGCGTCCGTGGCGGAGGCCGCGGCGGGCAGCGCCGCCCCGAGCCCGGCAGCCGCGACGACGGCGGCGCCGGCGCGCCGCCATGCCCCTCTGCCCGGATGCCTGCGCGCCATCGGGTCAGATGTACGGGCCCGGGGGTGACGGGACAACTCCCCATCCGTCGGGATCGCCCCCGCCGACGGACAGCGGGGGCGATCGTTGTTACCCTCGACCCGTGGACGCTCCGCGCCGCTCACCCCTCAGCCGGTTGCTGGTCGACGACGAGGGCGACGTCAGGACGACGCGCCTCGTCGGCTTCGGCGTGCTGGCCGCGGTGATCCTGGGCGTCGGGATGTTCGCGGCCCTGCTGGCCGCCGGCGCGGGCAGCCCCGGCACGCTGGCCGTGTGGCTGATCGCCGCCTTCATCCTGGTCAAGCTGCCGTTCCTCGCCCTCATCTGGTGGCTCATCTCGCGGCGCGCCGACCCCGAGGGCGGCGGCGGGTGGTCACAGCGCGAATGCGGCGAGATCCTCCGCTATCTCGAGACCCAGGCCGGCGAGGCCGTCGGCCGGCCCGACGCGGCGAAGCGGCTGGCGTACTTCAGCCGCGAGGCGTGGTTCGTGGCCGACGGGGCGACCGACCGGGACAAGGCCGCCGCGGTGGCCACGGCCATCCGCATCGAGGGCCTCGCCACCCGCGCCGGCGCGCGCCCGGCGCGCCTGGGCGCCTGACGGCCTCTCAGCCGCCGCGCGGCATCTCCCGGGCGCACGCGGGGCAGCGCCACACGTTCACCGCCGTGTCGCGCGGCACCGCGCGCCCCCGCACGGTGCCGTGGGCGCGCGTCGCGGGGCGCATCACGATGCCGCACTTCGGGCAGTTCGGCGGGGCCTCGGTGGGCTCGTCGGCCATGGCACGACCCTATAAGAAGGTCTTTCAGGGTGACGGTCCGCAGCCGCCGGGGCCCCGCCGGGCTCCCGCTCAGAGCTCCATCGCGGGCGGGCGGGCCGCCTCGCCGGCCTCCCTGCCGGCCGGCACGCCGGCCGAGGTGCCGCGCAGGCCGAACCAGGCGGTGAGCGAGGCCGCCAGCATCAGGGCCGCCGCCAGCCACATGGCGCCGTGGACGCCGACCACGAACGACTCGAGGGCCTCGTGCCGTCCCTGTTCGCCCGCGAAGCGGCCGACGATGTCCCCGCGCGCCCCGATGACCGCCTCCTCCAGGCGCTCCGCCTGGGCGTGCGCCGTGGGCGGCAGGCCGGCGATGCGGTCGCCCCAGGAGTTCGAGGCGAGGGTCGCGCCCACGGCGCCCAGGATGGCGAGGCCGACGGCCGCGCCGACCTGCCGGGACGCGTTCACCACACCCGACGCGATGCCGGACTTCTCGCGGTCCACCGCGTTCATCGCGGTGGTGGAGGTGGTGGGCATGGCGAGCGCGATGCCCGCCCCCATCAGGGCGAAGAAGGGCCACACGCGGCCGTAGCCGGTGTCGACCTGGATCTGGCTGAGGCCGGCCATCCCGATCGCGGCCAGCAGCATCCCCAGGCTCATCAGATGCCGGGCCGAGAAGCGGGACTGCAGGCGGCCGGCGAGCGGCCCGATCACCATCACCATCATCGTGAGCGGCAGGGTGCGCACGCCGGACTCGGTGGGCGACCAGCCCTTCACGTTCTGGAAGTAGAGGGTGAGGAAGTAGACGACCCCGAACAGCCCGAGGCCGACGAAGGCGACGACGATGTTGGGCGCCGTGAAGGCCGCCGTGCGGAAGAACGACAGCGGGATCATCGGCTCGGGGGCGCGGGCCTCCCAGGCGATGAAGGCGCCGATGAGGACGAGGCCCGCCCCCAGGAAGGCGATGGTGTACGCCGATCCCCAGGCGTGGGAGTTGGTCTCGATCAGGCCCCACACGATGCAGAAGAGGGCGGCCGTGACCAGCCCCACCCCCGGCAGGTCGAGCCGGAAGGCGCCGGGATCGCGCGACTCGCGCACCGCCAGCACCGTCATCGCGGCGCCGATCAGGCCGATCGGCACGTTGACCCAGAAGATCGCGGACCAGTCGACGTGCTCCACCAGGACGCCGCCTACCAGCGGGCCGATCGCCAGGGCGAGGGCGGAGATGCCGGCCCAGATGCCGATGGCCGTGCCCACCTCCTCGCGGTCGAAGGCGGCGACCAGGATGGACAGGGTGAGCGGGTTCATGAGCGCCCCGCCCACGCCCTGGGCGGCGCGGAAGGCCACCAGCCACTCGGCCGTCGGCGCCAGCGCGCAGGCGATCGAGAAGGCGGTGAAGACGCCCAGCCCGACCAGGAACATCCGCTTGCGACCGAACCGGTCGCCCAGCTTCCCGCCCAGCAGGATCAGCACGGCGAACGAGAGCACGTAGGCGTTGATCGTCCACTCCAGCGTGGACGGCGACGCGTCCAGCTCGTCCTGGATCGACGGCAGCGCCACGTTGACGATCGTGTTGTCGAGCATGATCAGGAACAGCCCGAAGCACATCGCCGCGAGCGTCCACCACTTGTTCCCCTGGACGCGTGTCACGTCCCCTCCTTCCTCGGTGCCGCCGGGCGCAGCAGGGTGAGCAGAGCCTGCGCGGTGCCGACCATCCGGGCGACCGCCTCGTCGCCGTGGTGGGCGCACTCGAAGGCGGCGAGGAAGCTGACGCCGCCCAGCAGGCGCATCGCCTCCTCGGCCGGGATGTCGTCGCGCAGGTGGCCGTTGGCCTGGCTGGCGCGGGCGGCCTCGGTGATCACGTCCTTGAAGCGCGTGGCGACGCCGTCGATCACGGCCTTCACCTCGGGATCGTGGACCATGGTCACCGTCAGCGACCGCAGCCGGAGCGCCTCGGGCATGTGAGGGTCGTCCACCGAGGCGGCCAGCTGCCGCACGACGCCGGCGAAGGGATCGTCGCCGGCGTCCGCCGCCGCCCGCGCCAGGGCGTCGCGGAAGCGCATCGCCATGCGCGCGTTGACCGCCGCGAGCAGCGCCTGCTTGCTCGCGAAATGGCGGTACAGGATCGCCTCCGAGCAGCCCGCCTCGGCGGCGATGTCGCCCACGGAGACGCCGTAGAAGCCCTGGCGCGCGAACAGGCGCCGCCCGGCGTCGAGCAGCGCCTGCCTCCTCTCGGGCCCGCTCATCCGACGCTGCTGCGCCGCGGGTGCCGTCTCATCGGTCACCCGGATGAAGTTAGCGAACGTTTACTTACCGCTTCTGAACGGAACCTGACGACCCGTCGTGGGCGGGCGCGGCCGGCCCCTCGTCGGAGGGCGCGGTCGTCGTCGCCCGCGCCGGGGGCGGCTGCTCGGGCGGCGGGTCGCGCCGCAGCAGCTCGCTCACGGTCACCGGCTCGAGGCCGCGGGCGCGCAGGCCGCGCACGATGCGCGGCAGGGCGCGGACGGTCGCGCCCGGCCGCCCCACCGGCCCGTCGTGCATCAGGATGATCGAGCCGGGCCGCACCTCCCGCAGCACCGTCGCGGCGATCTTCCCCGGGCCGGCGTCCGCGTGCCAGTCGAGGGCGTCCACGTCCCAGAGCGCGGCCACCATGCGCTCGGAGGCGATATCGTCGAGCACCGCCCGGTCGACGGCCCCGTAGGGCGGGCGCAGCAACCCCGGGTCGACCCCCGTCACCCTCCGGATGAGGTTGCGCGTGCCCAGCACCTCGGAGCGCACGCGGGGGCGCTTCAGCGTCGTGAGGTCCGGATGGCTCCAAGTGTGCACGCCGACCTCGTGGCCGTGGGCCACCATCGCCCGCAGCTCGCTCTCCCGGCCGGCGATCTGGCGGCCGATCACGAAGAAGGTGGCGGGCACCCGCAGCCGGGCGAGCTGCCCGATCACGTCGGTCGTCTCCCGCCCGGGCCCGTCGTCGAAGGTCAGCGCCACGAGCTTCCGGCGCTCCGAGCCGCGGTAGATCGGGGTGCCGCGCAGGGACAGCTCCGCCATCGCCCGCCGCTCGGCGCTCACCG
This sequence comes from Thermoleophilia bacterium, assembly GCA_050181915.1. Classification (GTDB taxonomy): domain Bacteria; phylum Actinomycetota; class Thermoleophilia; order Miltoncostaeales; family Miltoncostaeaceae; genus JBFXCS01. The sequence continues at coordinate 1,030,083 of JBFXCS010000001.1, forward strand.
GCGGCGGCGACGGAGCGACCGGCGCCGTCGCCGGGGCCGTGGCCGTGAGCGCGCCCGCCGGACCGGGGGAGCCGCCGTCGCCGGTCGCGCGCACGATCAGCGCCGCTGCGACCGCCAGCGCCGCCAGCCCCGCGAGCAGCCAGCCCCACAGGGGCGGGCGGCGCGATGGCGGGGCGGCGGGCGGCACGTGGGCTCCCGGAGGGACGGCGGACGGGGAACCGGACCCTTCGACGCGGGCGGCGGCGCTCTTGCCCGACCGGGTCCCCTTCCGACATCGGCCCGAACGGCCGGCCGGTCGAGGAACGTCGTCATGGTGCCCTCGGGGCCGGACACGGGTAACCTGCCCCGGTGCTCGCGCGCAGACGCTACGAGGTGGTGATCGTCGGCCAGGCGGGAGCGGTCGCGGCCCAGCGCGGCGTCGTGGGCTCCTACCGCTCCGAGAACGAGGCCCGGCGGGTGGCCGAGGAGGAGCGCCTGCGCATCGAGCGGGCCGCGCCGGAGCAGGCCGCCAACTACCGGGTGCAGGTGCTGCGGCACGGCACCCTGGTCCACGAGGAGCAGCCGGACGCGAACGCCAAGGGCGCCCGGCCCCCGTGGTGGTCGCCGCGTACCGAGCGCACCACCGAGGCCCTGAAGGCCCTGCGCGAGCCCACGCCGGAGGGCCCGGTGCCCGACTGGGTGCTCAGCCGCTTCGGCGCCGCGCCCGGCGAGGCCGACCCGCAGGGCGACTAGCGCATCTCACCCGTTTACGCACTCTAAGAATGCGTAACGGTCCGTTGCGAATTCCGCGCAGGGGCTTTGATCCGCGCCGCGCGCGCCGATAGAGAACGGCGATGCCCCGTCTCCGCCTCCTCGCCCTCGCCTGCGCGCTGCTCCTGGCCGCGCCGCTCGCCGCCCTCGCCCAGACCGCCGCGCCGGTCGCGCCCGTCGGCGGCACCCCGGTGCTCGGGCCGTCGCTGCTCAGCGCCGATCAGATCTCGGCGTGGTACGCCTCGACCGGCAAGGTCTCGAAGAGCCCCACCCCCGTGCCGCTGCTGGCCGCGCTGATGCTGGACGAGGGCGGCGCGCAGGGCGTGCGCGGCGACATCGCCTTCGCCCAGTCGATGCTCGAGACCGGCTACCTGGGCTACGGCGGGCAGGTGAAGCCGGCCGACAACAACTTCTCGGGCCTGGGGGCGTGCGACAGCTGCGCCCGCGGGCTGGGCTTCGCCAGCGCCCAGCTCGGCGTGAGGGCGCAGATCCAGCACCTCTTCGCCTACGCCAGCCCCACCGCCGACCCGGCGCTCCTGGCCCGGCCCCTGGCCGACATCCGCTTCACCGGCGTGACGCCCTACGGCCGCGCCCAGACCTGGGAGCAGATGGGCAACGGCAACTGGGCCACCGACCCGGCGTACGCCGGCAAGGTCCTGTCGATCTGGCGCGCGATGCTGGCCTACAACGGCGTGGCGGCGCCGTCGCCGGCGGCGCCGCCCGCCTCTCCGGGCGCCTCCCTGACCCTGCCGCTGAAGCTGATCGCCGCCCGCAGCGGCGCCAACCTCGGCGGCTGGGCGCTGCGCCGCCGGCCGCTGGCGGACGGCATCCGGCGGCTGGGCACGCCGGCCTCCGCGCGCGCCGCCGGCGCCACCTGCCTGGTGCGCTGGCCCGCGCTGGGCGCGGCCGTGCAGGTGAGCGGACCGGGCGACCCCTGCTCCCCCGCCACCGCCACGGCGCGCTGGGCGCGCCTGTCGACCGCCGCCTGGGCCACCGCCCGCGGCCTGGCCGTTGGCGACAGCGCCTCGAAGCTGCGCCGCCTCTACCCCGCGGCGCGGTTCCGCGGCGGCCGCTGGTGGCTGGTGAGCGCCGGCACCCGCCGCTCCCCCGCGCCCCGCCTGCGCGCCGAGGTGGCCGGGGGCCGGGTCACGGCGCTCTGGGTGAACATCGGCCGCTGAGCCCTAGCGCAGCTCGCGCCTCAGCGCGGCGCGGGCGGCGTGGTGGCCGCACATGCCGTGCACGCCGCCGCCGGGCGGGGTCGACGACGAGCACAGGTAGAGCCCGGGGCCGATGGCGTAGGGCGCGGGCGCGAGACGGGGACGGGCGAGCGTCTGGCGCAGGTCGGCGAGGCCGCCGTTGATGTCGCCGCCCACCAGGTTCGGGTTCTCGCGCTCCATCTCGGCCGGTCCGCGGACCGCCCGGGCCAGGATGCGATCGCGGAAGCCGGGCGCGAAGCGCTCGACCTGGCCCTCGACGGCGGCGGTCATGTCGGCCCCGCAACCGCTCGGCACGTGGCAGTACGCCCACGCCGTGTGACGGCCGGCGGGGGCCCGGCCGGGATCGACCAGGGTCTGCTGGGCCAGCAGCACGTAGGGGCGCCGCGCCACGCGCCCGCGGGTCGCCTCGCGCTCCGAGGCGGCGATCTCCTCCATCGTGCCCCCCAGGTGGATCGTCGCGGCGCGGGCGCACCCGGGGGCCCGCCAGGGGATCGGGCCGTCGAGGGCCCAGTCGATCTTCGCCACGCCCGGCCCGTGGCGGAAGCGCGCCAGGGCGCGCCGCGAACGCCCCGGCAGGGCGTCGCCCGCCAGCCGCAGGGCGTGGCGGGGCGCGACGTCGAGCAGCACGGCCCGGGACGGCGGCAGCTCGCCCAGCGACGCGACCGGGCGGCCGGTCTCGATCTCGCCGCCCAGCGCGCGCAGATGGGCGGCCATGGCGTCGGCGAGCCGCTGCGCGCCGCCGCGCACCACCGGCCAGCCGACGGCGTGGCCCAGCAGGGCGAGCAGCACCGCGAAGGCGCCGCTCGGGGGCGCCTCCAGGCGCAGCATGGAGTGGGCGGCGAGGCCCGCCACGAGCGCGGGCGCGCGCCGGCCGGCGAAGCGCCGTGCCAGGCCCGCGGCCGAGCGCAGGGCGAGCGGCGCCAGGCGGGCGAGGGCCGCCGGATGCCGCGGCGCGCCGAGCGGCGGCGCCAGCGCGGCGCCCATCACGGCCTCGAAGCGGGCCACCAGGGGCTCCATCAGGGCCGCGTAGGCCGGCCCGTCCGGCCCGAGCCCGGCCGCGGTGGCCCGGACGGAGCGCTCGAGCAGCACCGCCGTGCCGTCGTCCAGCGGGTGCGCCGCGGCGGCCGGCGGCTGCAGCAGGCGCACGCCGAGCTCCTCCAGCGGCAGGCCGGCGAAGAAGGGCGAGCCGGCCACCAGCGGGTGGATCGCCGAGCACAGGTCGTGGACGAATCCCGGCAGCGTGAGCTCGGCCGACCGGCACCCGCCCCCCACCGTGTCCCGCCCCTCGCGCACCAGCACCGAGCGGCCCGCGCGCGCGATCGTGATGGCCGCCGCCAGCCCGTTGGGCCCGGCGCCGACCACCACCGCGTCGTAGCGGCTCCGGCTCACCTCATCCGGTGCTGACGCCGGGCGCCGCGACCGGCGGATCGAAGACGGCGAGGCCCGAGGGGTCGGCCGGGATCTCCTGCACCACCGAGTAGCGCATCTCCTGGGCGGCGACGTGGCGGTCGGGCCCGGCGTCCTCGTCGGCGGGGGCGATCACGGTGGGCGGCACCCACAGGCTCACCGGCCGGCGGGTGCCGGGCTCGTAGACCAGCCGGGCCTCGGCGTCGGCCGGCACCGCGTCCACCAGTCCGTCGCGCCGCTCGCGATCGAGGCGCGGATCGCCGAACACCGCCAGCTCGGCCGGCCCGGCCAGCACGTCGAGCAGCAGCTCGCCGCGCCGCTCGGTCGCCACCCGCCGCATCGCGCCGGCCTCGGCCAGCTGGCGCAGCACCGCGATCTTGGTGGGGGCCTTGCCGCGCGCGCCGCAGGCGGGATCGTCGTGCGGGTAGCGCGTCCGGGCGCTCTCGCCGCGCCGCTCGCGCCGCTCCATCCTGCGCCGCCCCTCGCCGTCGGCGCCGGGGACGATGGTGGAGATCTCGCGCATGATCACGCCGTCGGCGTCGCGCAGCTCCACTCGGCTGCGCCAGCAGCCGTCGGAGGGGCGGTACTCCCACACCTCGCCGATCACCGGCGAGGCGTCGCCCACCACGTAGCGGTAGCGCAGGTGGTCGATGGCCGCGGCCGGCTCCTCCTCCCCTCCCGGCCCGCACGCCACCAGAAGGGCGGCGAGCGCCACGGCGGCCGCGGCCATGTGCAGGCGAGGCGCCCTCACGCGCCGGAGCCGCCCAGCAGCTCGCCGAAGCGGGCGGCGTTGCGCAGGGCGTGGTCGCGGGCGTTGTTGTTGAAGACGACCGCCACCTCGCGGGCGCGCTCGGCCATATCGAGCACCGGATCGATCAACTCGGCCAGCTCGGCGTCGTCGTAGCGGTAGTCGAACCGCTCCGCCACGGTGCGGCCGCTGTTCCACGCGACCCGGTTGCGGCCGTGCAGCCGCAGGTAGGCGAGATCCGGGCTCGTCACCTCCACGATCGGCGGCATCACGTTCTTCGCGTCGATGCGCGGGGCGTCCACCACCACCCAGGCGGCGCCGAGCTCCCCCAGCATCTCGGCGGCCGCCTCGCGCTCACCGGGCTCGGCCCACGAGCGATGGCGGAACTCGACGGCCGCGCGCGCCGGGCGCAGGCGGGTCACGATGCGGGCGATCTCGGCCCGCTGATCGGGGCCGGACACCACGAAGGGCGGCAGCTGCACCAGGATGGCGCCCAGCTTGTCGCCGAGCGGCCCGGTGGCCTCGACCAGGGCGTCGATGACCGCGTCCCGCAGCTCGCGGCTCGGCCGGCGGATGCGCCCCTTCGCGTCGAGGCTCGCGGGCAGGCCGCGCAGCGGCGGCGGCAGGCGCCGGGGGTCGGACGGATGCCCCGAGATGACCTGGTGGGCCTTCACGTGGAAGCGGAAGCCGGGCGGCGTGCGCTCGGCCCACGAGGCGACGGTCTCGATGGCGGGCAGCGCGTAGAAGCCGGCGTTCACCTCGACCATGGGGAAGCGCGCGGCGTAGTAGCGCAGGCGCTCCGCCGCGTCGTCCTTCACCCCCGGCGGGTACCAGCCGGCCTTGATGAACTCGGGATCCGTCCACGAGGCCGTCCCCACGCGCACTGCACCGCTCACCCGCCCCAGTCTAGTGGGCAGCCGCCCCGGGGCCTACGCCCCCTCGGAGGGCGCGAGCGTCTCGCCCACGACGTTCGCGCTGCCCGACACCACCCGGTTCCTCCCGCCCTCCTTGGCCGCGTAGAGGGCGCGGTCGGCCGCCTCGATCAGCAGCTCCGCCGAGCAGTCGCCGACCGTCGCGGCGACGCCGATGCTCACGGTGACCGGGCGATGCTCCATCGGGATCGCCTCGACCGCGCGGCGCAGCCTCTCGGCCACCTCGGCCGCGTCCGCGAGGCGGGTGTCCGGCAGCAGCACCGCCATCTCCTCGCCGCCGTACCGGCAGGCGATGTCGGCCGCCCGGCAGGACGCCGTGATCGTGCCGGCCACGGCCGAGAGGGCGTCGTCGCCGGCGCGGTGGCCGAAGGTGTCGTTGTAGGACTTGAACTTGTCGATGTCGAGCAGGCACAGCGACAGGGGGCGCCCGCTGCGCGACGCCTCCGCCAGCCGCCGGGCGAGCTCCTCGTCGAAGGCGCGGCGGTTCCCGAGGCCGGTGAGGCCGTCGGTGAGGCTCTGGCGCTCGATGCGCTCCATCAGCTGGGCGCGCCACAGGGCGCTGCCGAGCCCGGCGGCCAGGGTCTCGATCGCCGACAGATCGCGCAGCCGGATGCGGTGCCGCCGGCGCCCCGGCACCAGCGCCCGCCGGCACTCGATGGCGCCGACCGGCCGCTCGTCGGCCGGCACCGGCACCACCACCACGCCCTCGCCGCCGGCGCGGGTCAGGCGCACCTCGTCGGGGGCGGCGCCCAGCCTCACCGACACCCGCCATCCCGGGGCGAGCCGCTCGCAGGCGGCCCGGGCGGCGGCGAGCATCGCCTCCGGCTCGCGGGCCTGCAGCAGCGCGGCGGCCGCGCCGTGCAGAACGCTCAGGCGCTCGGCGCGCACGCGCAGCTCGCGCTCGCCGGCGGCCGCGCCGATGATCGCCGCGGCCAGCACGCCCCAGAAGAAGGCGAGGCGCCCGATCGACGCGGCCGTCCAGGGGTCGCCCTCCTGGTCGTAGCGGAGATAGACGAAGGCGAGGGTGGAGAGGGCGGCCGCCTTCAGGCCGGTGCGGGCCGAGTAGCCGAGGGCCGCCCACAGGGAGGTGACCAGGAAGAGCGCCTCCACCCCGCTCCCCGGTCCGCCCGCCGCCGCCACCATGGCGCCGGCCCAGGCCGCGTCGCCCGCCAGGCTCAGGTCGACGGCCAGGCGCAGCCGCATGGGGTAGCGCCGCGGGAAGAGCCACAGCACCGCCTGCAGCAGCGCCGCGGCCGCCGATGCGAGCAGCGCCTGGCGGGTGTCGTGGGCGAGCGTGGAGTCCGGCACGACCAGCGCCGCGCCGGCGACCACGGCGATCGCCGCCAGGCGCCCGGCCAGCAGGCCGGTGTGGCGGCCCTCGAGCTGGAACCACGGCCGGCGGCCGCGCTCGCCCGGGTAGGCGCGGGCCGCCATCAGAAGTCCACCATCGCGTCGTCGTCGCCGCCGCGACGGCGCGGCAGGGCCGCCAGCAGGAGCAGCAGCGAGGCCGCGCCGGCCAGCCAGGGGGCGGGGTCGCCCCCCTGCCCGGAGCGCGGCGGGGCGGTGATCGCCGCGGGCGGCGCCTGAGCCGGCGGCGCCGCCGGCTCCTCGTGGGCGGCGACCGGCGGGGACGGGGCCTCCGGCGACGGCGCGGCGCTCGCCGGCCCCGATGCGTCGGGGACGACCGGGGCCGGGCGGGCGGGGGCGCGCTCGGGCTCGGCCGCCGGCGACGACGGCGCGGGCCGCGCCGGGGCGGCGGGCGCGGCGGCGCGCCGGTCGGGCCGCCGCGCCTCGCGCCGGTCGGTCGCCTGCGGCGGGGCCGCGCCCGGCAGCGCCTGCGACGCGGACGACGCCCGGACGCGAGCCCGGGCCAGCGCGTCCGGCGCCCCCTCGCGGCGGGCCAGCGCCACGATGACCGCCGCGCCGGGGCGCGGCGTCCACCTGGCCGTGAGCTCACCGCCGGGGCCCTCGGCGATGCCGGCGCCGTCGACCAGCAGGATCAGGCGGTCGGCGCGGGCGCTCGCGGCCCGCAGCGTGATCGCGCGGCCGGCGACCAGGCGCGCCCCGTCGGCCGGCGTCACCAGGGCCACGGCCGGGGCGTCGCGGTTCACGACGCGCACCCCCACGTCGGTCGCCCCGGCGGGGGCCGGGACGGCGGCTGCTGCGGCGGCGGCGGCGAGCGCGGTCACGGCGAGTCGCGTCCTCACGACGCCGTGAGGGTGATGGTGGACCGGTACACGCCGAACGAGGCGGTGGGCGGCACGACCAGGGCCAGGGTGGGGTTCTGGCGGAAGGTGCCGACGCCGTGCCCCGCCGTCGCGCTCATCAGCGTGATCGGCACGGTGGGGCCGAACGTGCCCCCCGCGCCGGCGACGACGCCGGTGAGGTCCGACCCGTCCGGCGTGGTGGGGGCGGCCGTGGTCGCGGTGAAGGCGCCGGCCGGCAGCAGGTCGGCCGGCGCGCCGTCGCGCGCCCAGCGGGTGGCGGTGGCCGCGAGCGTCCACCCCGACGCGCCGCCGCCGCTGTCGACCACCTCCACCTGGCCCAGCGCGACGGACGAGGTCTGAGCCGACGCGCCGTCGAGGGTCAGCGACGGCATCGTCACCGTGGCGGGGCCCGAGACCGTGATGCCGCCCGTCGAGACGATGCGCATGTAGTCGATCGACAGCACGTCGGCGGTCGCGTCGGCGCCCGTCGCCGTGTCGACAAAGCGCACCCGCACCGTGCCGCCGTTGCGCTCGGCCGGCGTGAGGCCGTACGAGACCGCGTCCCACGACGGCGCGACCGCCGAGATCGTCGCCCGGCCGGTCCACGCCGTCCCGTTCCAGACCAGCACGTCGAAGGGCTCGGCGGTGGTCCTGGCCCGGATCTCCAGGGTCTGGGTGCTGCCCACCGGCACGCCGGGCGCCCGCAGCTCGCCGTCGGCCCGCATCTGCGGCGGCCGCACCGTCAGGACGACGTTGTCGATGTTGATGGTCATGCCCGAGGCGAGCGAGACGATGGCGTTGAAGGTCACCTCCAGGCGGATGCGGTAGGTGCGGCCGGGGACGATCAGCGTGGACGCGAGGCCGGCGGCGGTGAGGGTGGCCCAGCCCTGCGGCGTGCTCGTGGAGCCCGTGATCAGCGTCGTGGCGGTGCCGCCCGCGACGTCGACGAGCGTCGCCGTCCAGCCCACGGCGGCGAGGTTCACCCCGGTCTGGACGACCGTCCGGTCGAAGGAGAAGCCCACCGTCGCCGGGGCCGCGCCGGAGTAGGTGAAGGCGTCGCTGGTCCAGGTCGCCGTGCCGTTCATCAGCCCCAGCGCGCCGACCGTCGCGCTGTAGGCGCTCCTGAGCGATCCCGCGGGGGCGCCGGCGCCCCCGTCGTACGAGTTCGTGACGGTCGCCAGCAGGCCCTCGGTCTTCGCGCTCGTCCAGCCGGAGGCATCGCCCGAGAACACCCGGTTCGCCGGGTAGGTCGACGCCGTCCCGGCGCCGGTATCGCTCTCGGTGAGGGTGGCGGCGGCGCCGGAGTCGGTGGCGCTGCCCGCCGCGGGGACGTTCGCCCACGCGCCCGGCGGAGTGCCGGCCGACTGCGCGGCGTATGTGGTCGTGGTGCCGTAGCCCAGCGCCATGCCGGGCAGGGCGAGGAGCGCCGCCAGCACGAGGAGGAGGGCGCCGGCCCGCGCGCTCACGGCGACACCACCCGCACCCTCACCGCGACCGCCGACCGGTAGCTCACCCGCACCGCCCCGTCCCCCGGCGCGTCGGCGCGCGCCGTGACCGTCGCGCGGCGGGCCCCGGGCCGCGCGCCGGCCGGGATGGAGAGCACCCCCGCCACGGCGACGCTCTGGCGCGCCGGCACGCTCACCCGCGCCGGCACGGTCAGCAGCGGATCGTCGGCGCGCAGGGAGAAGCCGCGCTCGGCACCCGCCCCGTTCGCGAGGCGCAGCGGCACCGGCACGCGCTCGCCCGGGGCTCCGGCGACCTCGACGACGTCGCCCGGCGCATCCGGGACCAGGGCGAACGGCTCGGAGCGCGGGGCGGCCGGGGCGGGGGCGGGGGCGGGGGCGGCCGACGTCGGCGCGGTGACCGGGGGCGGCGGCGCGGCGGCGGGCACCGGGTCGGCGCCGCAGCCCGCCAGGGTGAGGGCCGCCGGCGCGAACGCGGCGGCCCCGAGCGCGATGGCGAGGCGGCCGGTCACGAGATCGTGATGGTGAGCACGGCCGTGTAGTCGCCGCTCGGGGCGTCGGCGGGGATGGTCAGGCGCAGCCGCGGCGTCGCGCTGCTGGTGCCGAGGCCCGCGCCCGGCGCGGCGCGCATCAGCGCCCGCGGGGCGTCGAGCGGGGCCGGGCCGCCGCCGGGCGCGAGTCCCGCAGACACCCGGTCGGGCACCAGCACGAGGGTGCCGCCGAGGGGGCGCCCCAGGGCGTCCACCGGCGCGGTCGCGGAGGCGACCAGCGTCCAGCCCAGCGCGGCGGGGCGCGTGTCGGCGACCTCGAACGGCCCCGCGGGCCCCTCGACCGTGACCGGCACGCCCGCCAGGGTCGCCGCGGGCAGGTCGACCCGCGCCGGACCGGAGGCGGACAGGCCGCCGCTGTCGAGCGAGAGGCGGGCGTCCGCCGCGGCCCCCGCGGCGGGGGTCGCGGCGGCGCACGCCGCCGTCAGGAACGCCGCGAGGGCGATGGCCTCACGCCGCACGGCGGTTCCGGCGCCGCCACAGGCCGGCTCCGCCGAGCCCGACCAGCCCGACCATCAGCCCGCCGGCCGCGTACACGCGCCCGGCGCCCACATCGACCGTCGCCTGCGTGTGGGTGGCGGGCGCGCCCGCCACGGTGACCCGCACCCGGTAGGAGCCGGGCGACCAGGTCGGCAGGGGCAGGGACATCGCGACCTCCTGGTCGTCGCCCGGCAGCATCGTGCCGAAGTCGAGCGGCCGGCTCTCGCGCACGTCGTCGCCCTCGAGCAGGTCGACCCGGCCGCTGAGCCGGGTGAAGTTCACGTTGCCGCGGTTGCGCACCCGGAAGCGGACGTCGACGGCGTCCGGGAGCCCCACCGCGCCGCGCACGGCGCCGTCGCCGGCGGCCGTGGCGTCGAGGTCCTCGATCGCCACCCTGCCGTCGCGCGTGCCCGGCACGGTGACGTATACGCGCATGCCGACCCGCTCCAGCACCCGCACGGCGACGCCCTCGCCCCCGCCGGTCTCGGCGGGCTCGTCCGACTGCACCACCAGGCCGCCCGCGTGGTCGCCCGGCGTGGTGCCGGCCGGCTCGCGGATGGTGAGCCCCACCGCCCGGCGCTCGTTCGGGGCGAGGGTGATGCGGGTCTCGTCGGGGGTGATCCAGGCACCGACGCCCGCGGGCGTCGCGTGCTCGCCCGCGAGGGTGAACACGCCGTCCGCGGTCGTGACGGCGTCGGCCGAGGACAGCCGCACCGGCTGGGGCCGGTCGGTCAGGTTCATGACCAGCGCCTGCTGCCGCACGACCTGGCCCGGCTCCATGGTGAGCACGAGCCAGCTCGCGTTCGGATCGACCGGCCGCACGCCGACCAGCGACCCCTCGGCGGCGGTCGCGATCGCGGGCAGCGCCATCGCCAGGAGGCCGAGCGCGACGAGCGCCCGGGCGATGAGCGTACGCATGACTAGGAGATCGTCAGCGTGATCGTCGACGTGTACGGCACGCCCGGGTACGACGCGAGCGCCGTCGCCGGCACCGTGATGTCGAGCTGGGGCGAGAAGTCGTACGAGCCGCGGTGGTTGGCCGTGGCCGACAGCAGGGCCACGTCCGTCTGGCCGGCCCCGGTGGGCACCGTGAAGGCCGAGCCGCTGACGCCGGTGATGCCGGTCGCCGGGTCGGAGGCGCCGACGGCGGTGACCGTGCCGGTCGTGATGGCGAGGTTCGCCGAGGGGATCACGCGGTCGGGCGTCCCGGCCGACACGAGGTCGGTCGCCGACGCCACCACGGTCCACGGGTCGCCCGTGCCGCGGGCGTCGGTGGCCGTCCACGGCGCCGTCGGGTTGGTGCTGATCGTCTGGGCCGCGCCGGTGAGCGCCGCGTTGGCGGCGGCGAAGTTCGTCGTGGCCAGGGTGAGCGCACCGCTCCCGACCGTGATGTTCGCGCTCGATGTCGCGGCGTTCGCCGCCGGGACCGTCGCCGCCAGCGCGGCGAGGCCGAGCAGGGAGCCGACGAGGCGCGTCCTGCGCCGAGATCGACCGGTCATGTGATGGAGTCCTCCGGGAGTCGGGGTTACATCGCTGTCACCCTCATGTCGCCCGCTCCCTCCTCCGACTTGAGGGTGCGGGGGTGAATCTCCCGCTTTACGAAAGCCGGTGGCCGATGGCCTCGCCCTCGCGCGCGGCCAGCGCCTCGAGGGCCGCGACGACCGCGGCGTCGAGGGCGCTGCCGGCGCGCGCGGCGATCGTCTCGATGGCCCGCCGGAAGTCGATCGGCCGGCGGCCGGGGCGGCCGTGGAGGAGGTGGTCGAGCGCGTCGGCCACCGCGAGGATGCGGGCCTCCAGGGGGATCGCCGAGGCGACGAGCCCTCCGGGGTAGCCGCGGCCGTCGGGCCGCTCGTGGTGGTGCAGCACCCACGGCCGCAGCGGCGCGAGCCGGGTGCCCGACAGCATCCGCTCGCCGATCTCCGGGTGGCGGCGCAGCTCGTCGCGCTCGGCGTCGCTCAGCGGCCCCTCGCGGATCACCAGGTCCTCGCGCACGCCGATCTTGCCCACGTCGTGCAGCAGGCCGGCCAGCCGCAGCTCGTCGACGCGCTCGGGGGGCAGCCCCATCTCCTCGCCCAGCAGGGCGGCGAGGCGCGCGACGGCGGCCGAGTGGCCCACCGTCGATGGATGCCGGGCGTCGATGGAGGCGGCGAGCGCCGAGAGCGTGGCCAGCAGGGCCTCCTCGGTCGCGTCGTCCTCCGCCTCGCGCGCCCGCATGGTGCGCGCCACCTCGGCGTCGAACAGGAAGGTGCGGTCGCCGCCGTCGGCCCGCGCCCAGCCGAGGGCGCTGCGCGCCCCCGACACCAGGCGCTCGCCGGTGCCGGCCTGCGCCGGGAAGCTCGCCACGCCCAGCGACAGGGTGAAGCACTCGTTGAGCAGCGGGTCCTCGCGCACGCCGACGCGCAGGCGCTCGCCGACGCGCAGGGCGTCGAGGCCCTCGACCTCGGGGAGGATGGCGGCCAGCTCGTCCTCGCCCACGCGGCAGGCCACGTCCATCGCCCGCAGCCGGCGGGTGATGAGCGCGCCCAGCGCCTCCAGGGCCGCGTCGGCGGTCGCGCCGCGGCCGTCCTCGCGCATCTCGCGCAGGCCGTCGAGGGTCATGATCGCCACCGACAGGGGCACTCCGGCGCGCAGCGCGCGCTGGCACTCCTGCTCCACCCTGCCGTGGAAGTAGCGGGCGTTGAACGAGCGTGTGAGGGGATCGACCACCGCCAGCTCGCGCACCTCGCGGCGCAGGCCGGAGATGGTGAGGGCGCCGGCGAGGTGGCCGCACAGGTCGGCGACGGCGGCCAGGTCGGACGCGCACGGCGGCTGCTCGTCGGCGTCGAGCAGGGCGAGGGCGCCGAGCCCGGCGCCGCGGCCCACCCCCACCAGGGCGACGGCGCCGAACCCGTGGCGCCGCAGCGGGTCGTCGGCGCCGAGGGCGCCGCACCACCACTCGCCGGCCGCGAGCGCCGCCCGCCGTTCCGGCGTGAGGAGGGCGTCGATGCCGGGCGTGCCGAGCGCGTCGACCCCGTCGGCCGTGACCGTGGCGTCCGGCGGCGCACCGGCGACGAGGGCGGCGGCGCGCGCGCCGACCAGGGAGCGCGCCCGGGCGAGTGCGACCGCGATCGCGTCGCCCGGCTCCTCGGCGTCGTGCAGGGCGCCCGCCGCCTCGGCGAGCCGCCGCGCGCGGCGCTGCGCCGCGGCGCGCTCCCAGTCGGCGACGACGCGCTCGAAGGCCAGCGCGCAGTGGGCCGCCAGGATGCGCAGCACCGGATCGGTGCCCGGGTCCTCGGCGGCGCCCCACACCTCCAGGCGCACCACGGCGCGCGGCCCGGAGACCGGCGCCTCGACGACGATCGCCTCCCCCGTCCCGGGGCGCCCCTCCTCGGCCAGCAGGCCCCGGCGACCGGGGGCCGCCGGCCCCCACAGGCGCCCGGCGCGCGCGCCGGTGACGGCGAGGGCCGCATCGAGGGCGGCGGCGGCGAGGCGCTCGGGGCGGCGCTCCGCGCCCAGCCGGTCGATGATCTCGGCGACCCGTTCGGGGCCGGCCACGCTCCACCCACTCCGCATCCGTGCGGTCACCCCGCCTCCCTGCCGACGTCGGTCCTGCTATCGGTCGCGGAGGGCCCGACCTGAACGGGCGGATCGCGGCTCCCCGACGGCTAGTGCCGTGGCACTAGGGGCGCAGGCCCCGGCGGCGCAGCTCGTCGTCGAGCCTGCGGGCGTCGTCGTCGCTGATCTCGACCGCCTCCTCGGGCCCGTCGCGGCGGCGGCGCGCCCAGATGCGCATCAGGATCGGGATGCTGCCCAGCCCCAGCGCCACCGCGATGCCGGGCACCAGCCACGCGAGCAGGTCGAAGCCGGACTTGGGCGGCGTGGCGAGGACGTTCTTGCCGAACTCGGCCACGAGGGCGTCGATAATCCGCTGCTTGTCCCAGCCGCGGTCGATGCGCTCGCGGATGAACTCCTTCATGTCGAGCGCGACGGGGGCGCTCGACACCTCGAGCGGCGTGTTGCAGGTGGGGCACTTCACCTCGCGGGCCACGTCGCTCACGGTGAGCGCGCTCGCGAGGGCCGGCGCCATGGCCAGCAGCACCAGGGCCAGGGCGAGCGCGCGGCGCGTCACAGCTGGTCCACCGGCGTGGTCACGCTCGCCGGGTCCTCCACGATGCCGATGACGCGGGCGGCGATGCGGCCCTGCCGGTCGATGATGAAGGTCTCGGGCACGCCGGTGAGCTGGTACGCGCGGTAGGTCGCGTCGGTGCCGTCGCGCAGCGACGGGTAGGAGACGCCGAAGTCGCGCAGGAAGCCCTTCGCCTTGCCGGTCTCGTCCTGGGTGTCCATGCCCAGCAGCACCACGTCGGAGCGGCCCTGGTAGCGCTTCGCGATCCGCTCCAGGACGGGCGCCTCCTCCTTGCACGGGTCGCACCACGACGCCCAGAAGTTGAGGATCACGATCCTCCCCCGCAGGTCGCCGAGGGACACCCGGCCGGCGGCGGGGATGCCGTCGCCGCCCTGCAGCACGTCGGCGCTGAAGGCCGGCGCGTCCGGCCGCTCGCCGGCGTCGAGGGCGTCCTGGATCGACGTGCCGACGTCGCGGTTGAGCAGGCCCACCACCAGCAGCGCCACGACGGCGGCCACGATCAGGCCCGCCACGACCGCCCAGATCGTGCGGCGACGATCCCAGCCGCCGGCGGCCGGCTGGTCGGGGATGGGCGCGTCCGTCATCGCCGTCACTGTAGCCGCGCGGCGGCGGCCGGCGGCACGTGGCGTTCGTCCCCTACGGCGCCCGTCGGCGGGCCCGATCGATGAACTCGTCGGGGCCGCTGACGGTCCAGTCGGTCTCGACCTCGTCGGGCAGCAGGTCGAGGCGCGGCGGCGGCGGCGGCTCGGCCTCGCCCTCGGGCTCCGGCTCGTCGTCGCGCTCGCGGCCGATGAACTCCTCCGGGGCGTGGATCACCCAGGTGGCCTCGGCGCGCTGCGGCAGCGGCTCGTCGAGCGGCTCGCGGTCGGGACGGGCGGGCGGGGGCTCGGGCGGCGCGGGGGCGTCGTCCACGGGGTCGAGGTCGGCCTCGTCGACCACCTCGTCGCCCTGCACCACCAGCACCCTCCACTGGGCGGGACCGCCGCCGTGCAGCACCTCGATGCGCTCGCGCTCGACCGCGGCGGCGTCGAGGGCGTCGTCCTCGTCGCGGTGGGCGGAGATGACGGTGCGCGACATCGACCCGTCGAGGCCGGGCCCCTCGACCACCACCTCGAAGCGGCCGCGCCGCTTCATCGGAGGCCGGCCGAGACCGAGGCCGATGGCCGGGAGCCGGCCATCATCCGAGGAGGTCCTTGACCGCCCGCACCGGGTCGTCGGAGCGCATCAGCGCCTCGCCCACCAGGATGGCGTCGACCCCGGCGGCCTCGAGGTCCTCGACCTGAGCGGGCTCGGTGATGCCCGACTCGGCGACCACCACGGTGCCGGCCGGGATGTCGGCCAGCAGGTGGAAGGTGGTGGCGAGGTCGACCTCGAGGCTGTGGAGGTCGCGGTTGTTGATGCCGATCACCTCGGCGCCGGCGTCGACCGCCGTGCGCACCTCCTCCTCGTCGTGCACCTCGACGAGGGCGTCCATGCCGAGCTCGCCCGCGGCGGCCATCAGCTTCGCGAGCCGCTTGCGGCCGAGGGCGGCGACGATCAGCAGCACGGCGTCGGCGCCCGCCACCCGCGCCTCGAGCATCTGGTACTCGTCGACCACGAAGTCCTTGCGCAGCAGCGGGAGGTCGCACGCCGCCCGCGCGGCGACCAGGTCGTCGAGGCTGCCGCCGAACCACTGCGGCTCGGTGAGCACCGACACCGCGCTGGCGCCGGCCCGCTGGTACGCGCCGACGATGTCGCCGACGCTCGCCTCGGGGCGGATGGGCCCCCGCGACGGGCTGGCGCGCTTCATCTCGGCGATCAGGGAGATGCCCTCGTCCACCAGGGCCTCGCTGAAGGGACGGCCGCGGCGGGCGGGGCCGAGCCGCTCGCGCAAGGAGGCCTCCGGCATCGCCTTCTTGCGCGCCTTGAGGTCGGCCTCGGTGCGCTCGACGACGGTCTCCAGGAACGTTGCCATCGCGACGATGTTAGTAAGGGGCGGGGACGGCGAGCGAACGGGTGGCGTCGACGAAGGCGGCGAGGCGATCACGGGCCGCGCCGGAGTCGATGCTGGCCCGCGCGGCGGCGACGCCGCCGGGCAGATCGGGGGCCGCCCCGGCCAGCCAGATGCCGGCGGCGGCGTTCAGCACCACCACGTCGCGGGCCGGTCCCGGCTCCCCGGCCAGCACCGACGTGAGCACCGCGGCGTTGTGGCCCGGGTCGCCGCCCTCGATGGCGCCGTCCGGCGGTGGCGCGAAGCCCAGCTCGGCGGGGTCGATGTGGGTGACCGTCACCTCCCCGTCGGTCACCTGCACCACGTCGCTGAGGGCCGCGGTGGACAGCTCGTCCATGCCGTCGCGACCGCGCACCAGCAGCGCGCGCTCGGTGCCCAGCTCGGCGAGCGCCCGCCCCATCCGCTCCAGGTAGGCCACGTCGCTCACCCCCAGCACCTGGCGGGGCGCGCCGGCGGGGTTGGTGAGCGGGCCGAGCATGTTGAAGATCGTCCTCACCCCCAGGGCCCGCCGCACCGGCACGATGTGGGTGAAGGCCGGGTGGTGGGCCGGGGCGAACATGAAGCCCAGCCCGGTCTCGCGCAGGCACGCGCCCACCGCCTCGGGCGTCAGGTCGATGCGGGCGCCGAGCGCCTCCAGCACGTCCGCGCTGCCGCACTTGGAGGTCGCGGAGCGGTTGCCGTGCTTGGCCACCGAGACCCCCGCCCCCGCCACCACGAAGGCGGCGGCGGTGGAGATGTTGAAGGTGGACCGGCCGCCGCCGGTGCCGCAGGTGTCGATGAAGGGGCCGTCCGGCGCCTCGACGTGCTGCGCGCGGGCGCGGATGGCGGCGGCGAGGCCGGCGAGCTCCTCGGCGGTCTCGCCCTTCGCCCGCAGGGCGATCAGGAAGGCGGCGGTCTGGGCGTCGCCGGCCTCGCCGGCCATGACGACCTCGAGGGCCTCGGCGGCGCCGTCGCGGCCCAGGTCGTCGCCGCCGAGCATGCGGTCGATGGCCGCGGAGATGACGGGAGATGGCAT
The DNA here is from genome assembly GCA_050181915.1 of Thermoleophilia bacterium. Taxonomy (GTDB): domain Bacteria; phylum Actinomycetota; class Thermoleophilia; order Miltoncostaeales; family Miltoncostaeaceae; genus JBFXCS01. The sequence goes on from JBFXCS010000001.1 coordinate 1,046,966, forward strand.
CTGGTGTCCTGGGGGATTCCTTCGGGGTCAGGCGGTGAGGGACAGGAAGTTCCGGAGCAGGGCCTTGCCGGATCCGGTGAGGATCGACTCGGGGTGGAACTGGACGCCCTCCACCGGCAGCGAGCGGTGGCGCAGGCCCATCACCACGTCGCCGTCGGTCCAGGCGGTGACCTCCAGGTCGGGCGCGCCGTCGGGGTCGACCACCAGCGAGTGGTAGCGGGTGGCGGTCATCGGGTTCTCGATGCCGGCGAAGACGGTGCGGCCGTCGTGGCGGATCTCGCTCGTCTTGCCGTGCACCGGCTCGCGCCCGCGCACCACCCGCCCGCCGAAGGCCTGCCCGATGGCCTGGTGGCCCAGGCACACGCCCAGCACCGGCACCGTGCCGGCCAGGTCGAGGATCGCCGCGACCGAGATGCCGGCCTCGTCGGGGGTCTTCGGACCCGGCGAGACGACCAGGTGGGTGGGCTCCAGGGCGCGCACGCCGGCCAGGTCGATGGCGTCGTGGCGGCGCACCTCGATCTCGGCGCCCAGCTCCCCCAGGTACTGCACCAGGTTGTAGGTGAAGCTGTCGTAGTTGTCGATCAGGACGACGCGGGGCACGGGCTACCAGTCCGCCTGCGCGGCGGCGACCTCGATGGCCCGGAAGAGGGCGGCCGCCTTGTTCTGGGTCTCCTCGTACTCGGTGGCCGGCACCGAGTCGGCCACGATGCCCGCCCCCGCCTGGGCGTGGACCATGCCGTCGTGGCACACCAGCGTCCGGATGGTGATGCACGAGTCGAGGCTGCCGTCCCATCCCAGCCAGGCGACCGCGCCGCCGTAGGGGCCGCGCTTGGTGGGCTCCAGCTCGTCGATGATCTCCATCGCCCGCACCTTCGGCGCGCCCGACAGGGTGCCGGCCGGGAAGGTGGCGCGCAGGGCGTCCGAGGCGCGCATGCCGGGGGCGAGGCGCCCCACGACGCCGCTCTCGATGTGCATCACGTGGCTGTAGCGGCGCACGTCCATGAGCTCGCTGACGTGGACGGTGCCGATCTCGGACACGCGCCCCAGGTCGTTGCGCCCCAGGTCCACCAGCATCACGTGCTCGGCCCGCTCCTTCGGGTCGGCGATCAGCTCCTCGCCGAGGCGCTGGTCCTCGTCCTCGTCGGCGCCGCGCGGGCGGCTGCCGGCGATCGGGTGCATCTCGACGTGTGACTCCTCCACCTTCACCAGCATCTCCGGCGACGACCCCACCAGGGTCACGCCGTCCACCTCGAGGAAGAACATGTACGGCGACGGGTTCACCGTGCGCAGGCCGCGGTAGATGGCGAAGGGATCGAGGTCGACCGGCGCCGAGAAGCGCTGCGAGGGGACGATCTGGAAGGCGTCGCCGGCGAAGATGTACTCGCGCGCCCGCTCGACCCCGGCCTCGAAGGCCTCGCGGGTCATGTTGCTGGTCACCTCGCCCAGCGCCGGCTCGCCCTCCCGTGCGGGGGCAACGGGCACCGGGCCGGCGAGGCGCGCCTTCAGCTCGGACAGCTCCGCGACGGTGCGCCAATAGGCCGCCTCGGGATCGGCGCCGTCGTCGAGCCGGCAGGGCGCGACGACGGTGAGCGTGCGGCGCAGGTGGTCGAACAGCACCACCGGGCCGGTGATGAGGGCCACCAGGTCGGGGATGCCGCGGTCGTCGGGGGGCTCGTCCGGCAGCCGCTCGACGGTGCGCACCAGGTCGTAGCCGAAGAAGCCGACGGCGCCGCCGTAGAAGCTGAGCGGCTCGGCGGGAGGGGCCATGCCGACGCGGGCGGCGGCGTCCTCGACGGCGCCGAAGGGGTCGCCGGCGTCCAGCTCGCGGGTCGTGCCGTCGGCCGCCGTCTCGACCAGGCGGCCGCCCGCGCCGCGCAGGATCGCCTGGGGGCGGGTGCCGATCATTGAGTAGCGGCCCAGGCGCCCGTGCTCCACCGACTCGAGCAGGAAGGCGGGCCCGCCGTCGCGGAGCTTGAGGAAGGCGCTGACCGGCGTCTCGCAGTCGGCGATGTAGGTGTGGGCCAGCGGCACCTGCCCGAAGCGCCCCGCCAGGGCGCGCAGGGCCTCCGGCCCCGGCGTCACATCGAGGCGCGGCCCGGGCCGCGGCGGCGCGGTGAGGCGCAGCCGGGTCATCTCAGGCCGCCGCGCCCCCGGCGCGACGCCAGCTCGGCCGCCACCTCGCCCATCTCGACCCCCGCCTCGCGCCACAGCACGGCCAGGTGGTACAGGAGGTCGGCGCTCTCGTAGATCACCTGGTCGCGCTCGCGCCCCTTCGCCGCGATCACCACCTCGGTGGCCTCCTCCCCCACCTTCTTGCAGACGGTGTCGATGCCCTTGGCGAGCAGGCGGGCGGTGTAGGAGGAGTCGGGGTCGGCCGCCGAGGCGCGCTCGGCGATGGTGCGCTCCAGGTCGGCGAGGGCGGCGAAGGGCGCCGGCGGGTCGCCGTCGGTGAGCGACGTGAAGAAGCAGGAGGGGGCGCCGGTGTGGCAGGCGACGCCGGTCTGGTCGACCAGCACCAGGAGGGCGTCCCGGTCGCAGTCGAGCACCACCGCCCGCACCGCCTGGGTGTTGCCGCTGGTGGCGCCCTTGTGCCACAGCTCCCGGCGCGAGCGGCTCCAGAACCAGGTCTCGCCGCGCTCGAGCGTGCGCTCGAGCGACTCGCGGTTCATCCACGCCTGGGTGAGGACGCGCCCGTCGGTGGCGTCCTGCACGATCGCCGAGACCAGGCCGTCGTCGTTGAAGCGCACCCGGTCCGCCAGCTCCCGCGCCGGCACCGGCGCGCCCGTTCCCGTGCGGGGCACTAGGCCCCGCCGTTCAGCGCGTGGAGCTCGGCCATGACGCTGACCGCGGCGGAGGTGCCCACCCGCGCCGCGCCGGCGCCGATCATGGCCTGCACCGCCTCGAGCGTCTGCACGCCGCCGGCGGCCTTCACGCCCACGCCCTCGGGCAGGGCGTCGCGCATCAGCTCCACGTCGTGGACCGTGGCCTCGGTGCCCTCGCCGGTGCAGGTCTTGGCGAAGTCGGCCCCGACGTCGTCGACGATCTTGCAGGCGAGGCGCTTCAGCTTGTCGTCCATCAGCGGGGCCTCGATGATGACCTTGACCAGCACGTCGCCCCGCGCGTCGTTCGCGGCGCGGCCGCGGATCGCCCTCACCACCCTCGCGAGGTCGTCGCGTACCAGCTTGAAATCACCCGTCAGCATCGCCCGGTAGTTCATGACGATGTCGATCTCGTCGGCGCCCTGGGCGACGGCCCGGTCGGCGGCCTGGGCGCGCTCGGCCGTGGTGGACGCGCCGCGGGGGTAGTCGATCACGGCGCAGGTCTTCACGTCGCAGCCGCGCAGCAGCTCCACGACCTGCGGCACGAAGCGGGGGAGCGCGCAGAGGGCGGCGAAGTGGTGCTCGCGCGCCTCGGCGCAGGCCCGCTCGATGTCGGCCTCGGTGATGTCGGCCCCGAGCACCATCTGATCGAGCGTCTTCGTGAGGTCCTCGGCACGCATCAGGACGACACGACGCGTGGGAGCCTGATCATCCGGCCGAGTATAGCGACGCGCCGGGCGGCGGCCGGTGCCTGAGCTGCCCGAGCTGCAGGCCCTCGCCGAGGGGCTCACCGACGCCCTCCGCGGTCGCGTGGTGCGGGGGGCGCGGCTGCTGCACCCGGCCACCCTCAAGTCGGGCGACCCGCCGCTCGACGCCCTGGCCGGACGGGCCGTCGAGCGGGTGTGGCGGCGCGGCAAGCTGCTGGGCGTGGCGGTGGAGGGCGACCTCACCCTGGTCGTGCACCTGATGCAGGCCGGCCGCCTCGGCCTGGCGACGCCGCGCGGCCCGCGCGCCGGGCGCCAGGCGGCCCTCGACCTCGACCTGGGCGAGGGGCAGGTGCTGCGCCTGCGCGAGCTGTCGACCCACCGGCGGGCCTCGGCGCACCTGCTCGACGCCGCCGGCCTCGCCGCCCACCGGCCGCTCACCCGGCTCGGGCCGGAGCCGCTGGGCCTCGACGCAGACGGCTGGCGGGCGGCGATGGGCGGCGCGGGCGCGCTGCTGCACACGGCGCTGCGCGACGGGCGCCGCGTCGCGGGCATCGGCCGCGCCTACTGCGACGACATCATGTGGGCGGCGCGCCTGGCGCCCTTCGCCCGGGCCCCCTCCCTCGACGACGAGCAGATCGAGCGCCTGCGCGCCGCGACCGACACCGTCCTCGGCCAGGCGCTGGAGCGGGCCCGCGCGACGATCGCCACCGACCTGCCGAACCGCGAGGGGCGCGTCACGGTCGCCCACAGCCATCACGGCGAGCCGTGCCTGCGCTGCGGCACCGCGCTGGCCCGCGTCTCGTTCACCGGCCATGAGATCGTCTACTGCCCCACCTGCCAGACCGGCGGCCGCCTCTACCGCGATCGCCGCATGAGCCGGCTGCTGGGCGCGTGAGGACCTCCGCCGGCATCCTCGTCTACCGCCTCGGCGGGGCCGCGCGCGAGGTGCTGCTGGGGCACATGGGCGGCCCGTTCTGGGCGGGCCGCGACGACGGCGCCTGGTCGATCCCCAAGGGCGAGATCGAGGTCGGCGAGGAGCCCCTCGACGGTGCGCGACGCGAGTTCCGCGAGGAGGTCGGCCACGCGCCGCCCGACGGGCCCCTGCTCGACCTGGGCGAGGTGCGCGGCCGCGGCAAGCGGGTGCGCGCCTGGGCGGTGGAGGGCGACTTCGATCCGGCGGCCATCCGGCCCGGCCTGTTCGAGATGGAGTGGCCTCCCCGCTCGGGGCGCATCCAGAGCTTCCCCGAGCTCGACCGGGTGGCCTGGCACGGGCTCGACGACGCCCGCCGCCGGGTCGTGAAGAGCCAGGTCGAGCTGCTCGACCGGCTCGATGCCCTGCTGGACGGCCGCCGGTGAGCGGCGCGCCCTCGCGTGCGCCCTAGCCCGTGCCACCCCGAGGCCGCCGGGGCCAGGCGGTCACCGGAAGCGCCCACCCCAGATGCAGGGCGATGACGATCGCCATCGCGCCCGACGCGTCCTCGTGCCGCCCGAGGGCATCCGCGAGCAGGTAGATGCCGACCGTGACGGCGACGCAGATGGGAAGCGCCCAGCGCAACCTCATCTGCGGTGGGAAACTGTCGGGCCACCGCCGGGCGAATCCCACGATCGCCGTCACCGCCACGCCGCCTGCGATACCCGCGCCGAATATCACGACGGACTCGTCGGTCACCACGCTGCACATCACGGCGGCGAGGGTGACGAGAGCGACGATGGCGAAGGTCTCCCAGGGCTCGAACCGCTGATCGTCCGCGCAGCTAGCCCCGGACACGCGGAACCCCTCCGAGGATGGCGAACCCGGACGCCGCGCCCGACGCCCTGCGCGACCCGGTGCTCGCGACCTGCGTGACGATGATGATCGGCAGCGGCATCGTGCCGCCGATTCTGCCGCTTTGCGCGCGGTCGTTCGGCATGGGCTACGCGGCGGTGGAGGCGTGAGCGCGGCCGTCGACCTGTGGTGGCTGCCCCTCGGCGCCGGCGGCCGGGTGGTGCCCGCCTGCGGCCGGGCCTACGAGGCGGTCGCCGCCGCGCTCGCCCGGCGCGAGCGGCGCGCGCTGTACCACGCCGCCCTGCTGGTGACGCTCGCGGGCGAGCTCACGGCGATCGAGTTGGCCCCCGCCTGGGGCACGCCGCCCGGCCCGCACGGCGTCGTGGCCACCGGATCGGTCGGCGTCGCCGGGGCGGGACGGCTGCCCCTCCTGCGCTACGAGGTCCGCCGCTGGAGGGGCGGCGCGATCTCCGACCTCGACCACGCCGCCGCGGGACCGATCACGGCGAGCACCGACCCGGCGGTCGCGCGGCGGCTGCTGGAGCTGGTGCCCGCCGTTCCCCTCCACGTCTGGGGCCGCGACGCCGTCGGGGCCGGCGACATGTGGAACTCGAACTCGGTGATCGCATGGCTGCTGCTCATCTCGGGCGCCGTCGCCCGACTCCCGGATCCGCCGGCCGGCGGACGGGCGCCCGGCTGGCGCGCCGGCGCGGTCGCCGCTCAGGAGGCCGGCGCGTCGCTCCTGTGAGGTCGTCGGGCGTCGCGCGTAGGCTCGGAAAGCAGTAACCCCGGAGACATGCTTTCGCAGAGGCCTTCCGGGGTCTTCATGGGAGAAGGTAGCACGGAGGGCCGATGGCGCCACGCGGCGAGCCGGACATAGCGCGGATCGCCGTCGCCCTCTCCCCGGAGCGCCTCGCGCCCTACCTGCATACCACCGGCGGCGACCTTCTCCGAGCTGTGAACCTGTACGAGTGGAACCTCGCCGTCTCCGGCGCGCTGTACGAGCCCTGGGCGTCCTTGAAGTCGTCCTTCGCAACGCCCTGAGCACGCAGCTCGCCGCGCGTCACGGTGCCCTCTCAGGGCACTGGTACGACGATCCGCTCGGCGTCCTCTCCGATCTCGCGCACGAGGACATCGACGCTGCACGCCGCCGGGTACGGAGACTGCGCCGCCCGGAAACCCCCGGCAGGGTGGTTGCCGAGTTGAACTTCGGGTTCTGGAAGTTCCTGCTCGCGAAGCGCTACGAAGCGACCCTGTGGACCGGCCACCTGCGACATGCCTTCCCGAACCTGCGACCGCAACGACGTGCAACCGTCTACCGAGCGCTGGACGAGCTGCACACGGTGCGCAACCGGATCGCCCATCATGAACCGATCCACAGCCGTGACCTGATCGCCGACACCCGGACCATCCATCGTCTGCTCGACTGGATCGACCATGACGTGCATGCCTGGGCGGTCGCGCTTTCCCGCCTCCGGCCGATCATCGCGGCGCGCCCGAGCTGATGTCGAGCGCCATCAGCTCCCGGTAGAGATCGCTGCGCGCCACGAGCTCCGCGTGGGTGCCGCGGTCGGCGATGCGACCGTCGTGCAGCACGATCACCTCGTCGAAGCGGTCGAGCCCGATCGGCGAGTGGGTGATGAGCAGCACGGAATCGTCGCCGGCGCCGTCCAGCAGGTCGCGCACGAAGGCGCCCGTCCCGGCCGGGTCGAGGTGGGCGGTCGGCTCGTCGAGCACCAGCACCGGGGCGCGCGAGACGAGCGTTCGGGCGAGGGCGATGCGGCTGCGCTGGCCGCCCGAGACCTCGGCGCCGTCCTCCCCCACCTGGGTGTCCAGGCCGTCGGGCAGGCCCGCCACCCAGTCGCCCAGGCCGGCCCGCCGCAGGGCGTCGAGCACCTCCCCGTCCTCCGCCCCGGTGCGCCCGATGCGGACGTTGTCGCGGATGCTCGCCGCGAACAGGTGGGCGTCCTGGTCGCACAGGCGCACCGCGCGGCGCAGGTCGTCCTGGGCGTAGCGGGACAGGTCGCGGCCGTCCAGCAGGGCGCGGCCGCCGTCGAGGTCGCGGAAGCGCGCCAGGACGCTCGCGACGGTGCTCTTGCCGGCGCCGCTGCGGCCGACCACGGCCGCGCGGCGGCCGGGGTCGAGGCGCAGGTCGACGCCGTCGAGCACCCACGGCCCGTCCTCCGACCAGCGCAGGCGCGCGCCCTCCAGCGCCAGGGCCGGCCGGGCGGGGACCGGCAGGGGCTCGGCCGGGTCGGCGACCGGCGGGCGGCGCCGGGAGACCTCCTCCAGGCGCCCCGCCGCGGTCGCCATCGCCCGCAGGCGCTGGGCGGCGGCGGGCAGCGGGGCGAGCGCCTCCACCGAGGCCAGCGCCAGCAGGGCCAGCGCCGCCAGCAGCACCCCGTCGAGGCGGCCGTCGGCGACGGCGGGGATGCCCACCCACAGCACGGCGGCGGCCGCCAGGCCCGCCAGGGCGGCGAGGGCGCCGGTGGTCGTCGCCCCCGCGGCCGCGTCGGCGCGGGCCGTGCGCGCCAGGTCGGCGTCGAGCGCGCGCACGCGGTCCACCCGCTCGTCCTCCAGCCCGTACGCCGCCAGGTCCGGCGCGAGGCGCACGTCCTCGACGATCTCGGCGGTCAGGGCGGCGCGGGCCCCCGCCTGGCGGCGCGCCGCCCGGCGTCCCGACGTCGCCGCCGCCGCCGTCAGCGCGACCGCCGACCCCAGCAGCACCACGGCCAGGACGAGCCCGGCCTGCGGCAGGATCGCCCACGCCACCCCCGAGGCCCCGGCGCACACGACGACCGCGACGACGGGCGGGCCCAGCACGCGCACGAACAGGTCCTGCATCGCGTCGACATCGGCCACCAGGCGACTCAGCAGATCACCGGGACGCATCGCGGGGATGCCCCCGGGCACCAGCGGCACCAGCCGCTCGTAGAGCCGCCGCCTCATGCCGGCCAGCACGCGCAGCGCCACGTCGTGGGAGGAGAGGCGCTCCACGTAGCGGAACAGCGCGCGCCCGATGGCGCACGCCCGCACCGCCACGATGGCGACGGTCAGGGTGAGGATCGGCGGCCCCTGGGCCGCCCGGCTGATCAGGTAGCCCGAGGTCGCCAGCAGGGCGATCGCCGAGCCCACCGCCAGCACCCCGGCGACCAGCGCCAGCGCCAGGCGCCCCCGGCCGGGGGCCGCCAGGCGGGCGGCGCGGGCGAGCGCGCCGGCGCTCACGCCGCCGCCCCCGCCGTCGCGGCGGCGAGCTGCGCCCCGAACGCCCCGTGCAGGCCGCCCAGCATCTCGGGCGGGCCGACCTCGACGACGCGCCCGCCCTCCAGCACCACCACCCGGTCGGCGCGCCGCGCCAGGTCGAGGCGGTGGACGGCCATCACCGCCGTGCGGCCCCGGCACAGGCGCTCGATCGCCTCCGCCACCTCGGCGGCCGTGGCCGGGTCGAGGGCGGCGGTGGGCTCGTCGAGCAGCACCAGCGGGGCGTCGCGCAGGAAGGCCCTCGCCAGCGCCACCCGCTGCGCCTCGCCGGCCGACAGGGCGCGGCCCCCCTCCCCCACGGCGGTGTCGATTCCCCGCGGCAGCGACGCCACCAGCCGGCCGGCGCCCGCCGCGGCGAGCGCCTCCCGCACGCGGGCGTCGGACGCGCCCCGGTCGGCCATGCGGACGTTGTCGGCGACCGTGCCCGCGACCAGGCCCGGCCGCTGCGGCACCCAGGCGACGCGGCGCCGCCACGCCTGCGGGTCGCCGTCGCGCAGGTCGACGCCGCCCACGGTGACCCGGCCGCCCTCCGGGTCGGCCAGCCGCATCAGCAGCGCCAGCAGCGTGCTCTTGCCCGCCCCGCTCGGCCCCACCAGGGCGACGCGCTCCCCGGGCGCGACGCCCAGGTCGACGCCCTCCAGCACCGGCACGTCGCGCGCCGGGTAGCGGAAGCGCACGCCCTCCAGCCGCAGCGGCGCCCAGGCCGGGTCGGGCAGCGCCACCGGGTCGGCGGCGCGCTCCAGCAGGGCCGGCCGGTCGAGCACCTCGTGCACCCGCTCCGCGGCCGCCATGCCGTCGGCGCTGGCGTGGAACTGTCCTCCGAGCTGGCGCAGGGGGGCGTACAGCTCGGGCGCCAGGATCAGCACCGCCAGGCCGGCCTGCAGCTCCATCCCCCCGCCCGCCAGGCGGATGCCGACGGCCACGGCGACGAGCGCCACGCCGAGCGCGGCCGCCAGCTCGAGGATCAGCGCCGACAGGAAGGCGACACGCAGGGTCGACATCGTCTCGCGGCGGAAGCGGTCGCCGGTGCTCTCCAGGGCCTGCGACTGGGCCTCGGCCCTGCCGTGGGCGCGCAGCGCGGGCAGCCCCCGCACCACGTCGAGGAAGCGCCCGCTCAGCGCCTGGAGCGCGTCGAGGCGGGAGCGGGCCGACACCTGCGCCGCCTTCCCGACCAGGATCATGAACACCGGGATGACGGGCAGCGTGACCGCCATGATCACCGCCGAGGTGCCGTCGAGCGGCATCACGACCGCCAGCACGGCGAGCGGGACGATCGCCGACAGGAAGACCTGGGGCACGTAGCGGCCGAAGTAGGCGTCGAGGGCGTCGATGCCGTTGACGGCGGCCGCGGCGAGCTCGCCGCTGCGCGATCCCGGCGGGGCGGCCGGCCGGGCGCCCAGCACGTGGCGCACCAGCCCGACGCGCATCGCCGATATCGCCCGCGAGGCCCCCAGGTGCCCCGCCAGCTCGTAGCCCCAGGCGAGCGCCCCGCGGAGGGCCGAGACCGCCGCCAGGGCGACGAGGGGGACGCGGACGTCGCCGAGGGACTGCCCCTCGATGAACACGCCGGCCACGACCCGGGCCAGCAGCAGCGCCTGGGCGACGACCGTGGCGGCGGTCGCCCCCCCGAGAGCGACCGCCGCCACGAGGTGCCACCGCGCGGCGCGGCTGTCGCACAGCAGCCGGCGGTGGAGGGCGTGCATCGGCTACTCCTGCGGGGCGCCGCCCTCGCGGCGCGGCAGGATGTCGAGCGGCGTCCTCACGCCCTCGGGGACGTCGCCCCCGATGCGGTGGCGGAACACCCAGTAGGTCCACGCCTGGTACAGCAGCACGACCGGGGTGAGCACGACCGCCACCACCGTCATCACCGTCAGGGTGTAGCTCGTGGACGCAGCCTCGGCGATCGACAGCGCGAGCGACGGGTCGCCGGACGAGTTGATCACGTTGGGCCACAGGCTGGCGAAGATCACGACCACCAGGGCCAGCACCACCACCGAGGTCGCGACGAAGGCGTAGCCCTCGCGACGCGCCCGCAGCAGCGCCGGGGCGGCGAGGGCGGCGAGGGCCGCCACGACGGCGGCCGCCAGGGCGAGCGGCGCCAGGTCGTCATCGGACGCCGAGCGCGCCAGCGTCCAGGCGAGGAACCCGGCGCCCGCCACCACCAGGGCCGCCGACAGCGGCACCGCGGCCGCGCGGGCCCGCGCCAGCAGGTCGCCCCGGGTGCGCAGGGTCAGGAAGATCGCGCCGTGGGCGGCGCACAGCAGCAGCGTCGCCGCCCCGCCGAGCAGGGCGTACGGGTTGAGCAGGTCCCAGAAGCCCCCCGCGTACTCGCCGTCGGGGTCGAGGGCCACGCCGCGCACCAGGTTGGCGAACGCCACCCCCCACAGCAGGGCGGGCACCACGCTACCCACCACGAGCGCCGTGTCCCAGGTGAGACGCCAGCGCGGCGCGTCGTGCTTGCCGCGGAACTCGAACGCCACCCCGCGGACGATCAGGGCCAGCAGGATCAGGAGCAGCGGGATGTAGAAGCCGGAGAACAGCGTCGCGTACCACTCGGGGAACGCGGCGAAGGTGGCGCCGCCCGCGGTGAGCAGCCACACCTCGTTGCCGTCCCAGACCGGCCCGATCGTGTTGATCAGGGTGCGCCGGTCGGCGTCGCCGCGACCCACGAACGGAAGCAGCATGCCGACGCCGAAGTCGAAGCCCTCCAGCAGGAGGTAGCCGGCCCACAGGACCGCGATGAGGACGAACCAGAGGGTCTCGAGTGCGGAGGGGTCCATGGTCTCCCCGGGTCAGTAGGCGAGATCGGCGGGGGCGTCGGCCGCGGGCGGGGGCGCGTCGGGCTCGGTGCCCTTGCGCATCTCCCTCACGGCGATCCAGCCGGCGACGCCGGCGAGCACCCCGTAGAGCAGGGCGAAGGCGATCAGGCTGGCGGCCACGGTGCCGGCGCCGACCGTCGGCGAGACGGCGTCGGCGGTGTGCAGCAGCCCCTGCACGACCCAGGGCTGGCGGCCCATCTCGGTGAAGATCCAGCCGGTGGCGTTCGCGACGAAGGGCAGCGCCATCGCCCAGGGCGCCACGCGCAGGAAGCGCCGCGACACCGTCAGCTTCCCGCGCCGGTGCAGCAGCAGCCCCAGGCCGGTGAAGAGGATCATCAGCACCCCGGAGCCGACCATGAGGCGGAACGACCAGTAGGTGACGCCGATCACCGGCCGGTAGTCGCCCGGCCCGTAGCGGTCCTCGTACTCGGCCTGCAGGTCGTTGATGCCCTCGACCCGCCCGTCGAAGCGGTTGGTGGACAGGAACGACAGGACGTTCGGGATCTCGATGTTGTGGGTGAGCCGCTCGGGGGTCGCCTCGAACGGGGCCACCGCGAGCAGCGAGAACGGCGCGCCCTCCTGGGTGTCGTAGAGCGCCTCGGCGGCGGCCATCTTCATGGGCTGCTGCTCGGTCATGAGCTGCGCCTGGAAGTGGCCGACGGTGGCGGTGGAGACCGTCGCGACGAACGTGACGGCCAGGGCGAGCACCGCCGAGCGGCGGAAGCCGTCCTCGTCGTGGCGGCGCAGCAGGTGGTACGCCGAGATGCCCAGGATCACCATGCCGCCGGTCGCCAGGGCTCCCAGGATGGTGTGGAAGAAGGCGTAGACCGCCGTCGAGTTGGTGAGCAGCGCCCAGATGCTGGTCATCTCGGCGCGGCCGGACTCGGCGATCTCGTAGCCGACCGGGTGCTGCATCCACGAGTTCGCGGCGAGGATGAAGTAGGCCGACATCATCGACCCGATCGCCACCAGCCAGATGGTGGCCAGGTGGACCCGGGCGGGCAGGCGCCCGCGGCCGAAGATCCACAGCCCGATGAAGGTCGACTCGAGGAAGAAGGCGGCCAGCGCCTCCATCGCGAGCGGCGCGCCGAAGACGTCGCCGACGTAGCGCGAGTACTCGCTCCAGTTCATGCCGAACTGGAACTCCTGCACGATGCCGGTGACGACGCCGACCGCGAAGCTGAGCAGCATCAGCTTCCCCCAGAAGCGGGTCATGCGGTCGTACACCGGCTTGCCCGTGCGGTGGTGGGCCGTCTGCAGCACCGCCACGAAGGCCGCGAGCCCGATGCTCAGCGGCACGAAGATGAAGTGGTAGACCGTGGTGACGCCGAACTGGAGGCGGGCGAGCTCGAGTGCCGTCATGCCGGGCAGCCTCGCCGGGCGGTCCCGGCGCTCCATCGGGGCGGCCCGCGGGCGCGCTGCGGGTTTCCACGGAGCGCCGTCGCGGGCGACCCGCCGCCGGCGGGCGCGATGGCTAGTGTCCTGAGTCGTAAGTTCGTACGCAGTTCCCGAGCGAATCGCAAGGGAGGCAAGGACGCAGATCTTCCCCGATATCGCGAATATCGGGGAAGTCGAGGACGCCGCATCGCGCCGCGATGCAGCCGGGAACTGCCACGCAATTTGCGACTCGGGACACTAGTGTCCGTCCATGACGAACGCCGTGACGAGCCCGTGGCGGCCGGAGCACCTGGCGCGCCTCTCCGACCGGCCGGGCGACGCGCCGCCGGTCATCCGTCCCGGCGACCTCGTCCGGATGAGCGCCGATCACGACGTCTGGGACATCGGCCCGGTGCGCACGCCCGCGGGCGCCCTCGCCGAGGCCGGGGGCGCCGGCCTGTGGCTCGCGCTCTCGGCTCCCGCGCGCGGCGATCCGGCAGACCGGCACGACATCGCCCGCCTGCGGCTGTTCGCGCGGCGCGGCGGGGGGTGGGACGACCTGGGGCCGCTGTTCCCGGAGGGCGCGGCCCGCGGATCGCGCGAGTGGGCCGGCTCGGCGACGCTCGACGGCGATCGCCTGGAGGTGCTCTACACGGCCGCGGGCGGGCGCGACCCCGGCGCCCCCCACTACGACCAGCGGATCGTGGCGACGACGGCGCGCCTGTCGCGGCGGGGCGACGCGATCGCATGGGGCGACTGGACGCCCCACCGCGAGGTGCTCGCCGCCGACGGGCGCATCTACGCGCCCACCGACGGGCCCGGGGGCGAGCCCGGCTTCATCAGGGCCTTCCGCGACCCGTTCCCCGTCCGCGACCCCGCCGACGGGGCCGACTGGGTGCTGTTCGCCGGGTCCCTGGCCGGGGCGCGCAGCCGCTTCGACGGCGCGGTCGGCCTGGCGCGGGCCGACGGGGACGGCGGCTACCGCCTGGCGCCGCCGCTGATCGCGGCGGACGGCGTCAACACCGAGCTCGAGCGTCCCCACCTGGTCGTGCACGGCGGGCGCTACCACCTCCTCTTCTCCACCCAGGCCCGCACCTTCGCCCCGGGCCTGGACGCCCCGACCGGCCTCTACGGCTTCGTGGCGCCGGCGCTGCGGGGCCCCTACCGGCCCATCAACGGCAGCGGCCTGGTGCTGCGCAACCCGCCGGGCGAGCCCTCCCAGGCCTACTCGTGGATGGTGCTGCCCGACCTGCGGGTGGTGGCGTTCGTCGACGCCTACGACCTGGGCGGACGGAGCGCCGAGGAGCTCGCCGCCGCCGGGCCGCAGGAGGCCCGCCGCCACTTCGGGGGCACGATCGCGCCGCTCCAGCGCATCCGGCTCGACGGCGACCGCGCGGGCCTCGCGACCGCCGGGACGGTGGCGCGGTGACGGCCGAGCTGGAGGTGGTGGTGCGGGGCGGCCATCCGGACTTCCTCGACCTGCCCTGGACGGACCCGCTCGGGCAATGGCGCTCGGAGCGCCTGGTGCGCATGGCCCGCGGCGTCTCGCGCCACGTCGTCCGCTTCGTGGCCTACGAGGACCGCGTCTATGCGGTCAAGGAGACCGACGCGGCCGCGGCGCTGCGCGAGTACCGCATGCTGCTCGCCCTCCGCGACGAGAACCTGCCGTCGGTGGAGCCGGTCGGCCTGGTGCGCCGGCGCGACCCGGACGGCCACGCGCAGGGCGGCGCCTGCCTGATCACCCGCTACCTCGACTACGCCCTCCCCTACCACTACCTGCTGGCGCGGCGCGGCCGTCCCGGCCTGCTCGACCGCCTGCTCGACGCGGGCGTCCTGCTGATGGCGCGCCTGCACCTGGAGGGCTTCTACTGGGGCGACTTCTCCCTCTCGAACGCCCTCTTCCGGCGCGACGCGGGGGCGTTCGGCGCATACCTGGTCGATGCCGAGACCGCCGAGCGACAGCCGTCGCTGGGGGACGGCCTGCGCACCGGCGACGTCGACGTGGCGGTGGAGAACATCACGGGCGGCCTGCTCGACCTGCAGGCGGCGGGGCGGATCGACGAGGGCCTCGACGCGATCGCCCTGGCGGCGAGCTTCGGCGAGCGCTACCGCGCCCTGTGGCGGGAGCTGACCAGCGAGGACGAGGTCGGCGCCGACGAGCAGTGGCGCGTCGCCCGGCGGATGGAGCGGCTGCACGACCTGGGCTTCGACGTCCAGGAGCTGGCGCTGGTGCGCTCGGCCGACGGCCAGCGCCTGCGCATCCGTCCCACCCTGGTGGAGGAGGGGCACCACTCGCGGCGCCTCGCCGCGCGCACCGGCCTGCGGGTGCAGGAGAACCAGGCGCGGCGCCTGCTGAACGACATCGCGGCCTTCCGCGCCTGGCTCGAGCAGGGCGAGGGCGCGCCGATACCGGAGGCGGTGGCCGACTACCGCTGGCTGCGCGAGATCTACGAGCCGGCCATCGCACGGGTGCCCGACGCGCTGCGCTCACGGCGCGAGCCGCCGGAGCTGTTCCACGAGATGCTGCGCCACCGCGACGCCCTCTCCGACCGGGCCGGGCGGCAGGTCGGCAACGAGGCGGCCATGGACTCGTACGTCGACTCGGTGCTGCCGGGCCTGCCGGAGGAGCGCCTCCTGCGGGAGGACGGAGAGGCCTAGTAGGGGCTGCTGTGCCGCGGACCGCCGCCGTCGCCGCCGGCCCTCCCGCCCGCGCCGTTCCCGTTGCCGGCGCGCAGGGTGAGGTTCTCCCCCGTCCCCGGCTCGAACAGGTGCATGCGGCTCGAGTCGACGTAGAGCTCGGCCTCGTCGCCGCTGCTGATGCGGCTGGCCGAGTCGAGGGCCACGATGATCTGGGTGCGCAGGGCCTCGCTGTCGGTGTCCTTCGCCAGCTGCTCGAGCTGGCTCTCGACCTCGGGCGGCGCCTCGTAGGGGATGTAGCCGAAGGCCTCGTTGCCCAGCCACTCCACCACGTCGATCGTGGCGCGGAAGGTGGCGCCGCCGGCCTTCGCGGCGTCGTCCATCACCCGCGCGTCCTCGAAGTACTCCGGGCGGATGCCGGCGATCAGCAGGGTGCCGTCCTCGAGCGCGCCGCCGCGCATGTGCTCGGGCAGATCGACCGTCACGAACGGCAGCTCGGCCCGGTCGCCCCTCACCGTGGCCGGCATGAAGTTCATCGGCGGCGAGCCGATGAAGCCGGCCACGAACAGGTTGGCGGGCTGCTCGTAGAGCTCGCGCGGGGCGGCGAGCTGCTGGAGGATGCCGCGCTTGAGCACCGCCACCCGGTCGCCCAGGGTCATCGCCTCGGTCTGGTCGTGGGTGACGTAGACGGTGGTGATGCCGAGGCGCCGCTGCAGCCGCGAGATCTCCGTGCGCATCTGGCCGCGCAGCTTGGCGTCGAGGTTCGACAGCGGCTCGTCGAACAGGAACGCCTTGGCGTCGCGCACGATCGCCCGGCCCATGGCGACGCGCTGCCGCTGGCCGCCGGACAGGTTGCCCGGCTTGCGCTCCAGGTGCTCGTCGAGCTCGAGCGTCCTGCTGGCCTCGCGCACCTTGGCGTCGATCTCCGAGTCGCTGAGCTTCTTCGACAGGCGCAGGGGGAAGGCGATGTTCTCGTAGACGGTGAGGTGCGGGTAGAGGGCGTAGTTCTGGAACACCATCGCCAGGTCGCGCTCGCGCGGGGCAAGGTCGTTGACGCGGGTGCCGCCGATGATCATGTCGCCCGAGGTGATGTCCTCGAGGCCCACGATCATCCGCAGCAGCGTCGACTTCCCGCAGCCCGACGGGCCGACGAGGATCAGGAACTCGCCGTCGTCGACGTCGATGCTGACGTCGTTGACCGCCGGGAACCCGTCGCCGTAGCGCTTGACGATGTTCCTCATCTGGATCTCAGCCATGGGTTCTCCTACCCCTTCACCGCGCCGGCCGTGAGGCCCGCGACGATCTTCCTCTGGAACAGCAGCACCAACAGGATCACCGGCACCGTCACCATCACCGCCGCCGCGGCCAGGGTCGACACCGGCGGGTTGAACTGATCGGGGCCGACGAAGAAGGCCATCTGGGCCGGCACGGGACGCGCGTTCGTCGTCGAGGTCAGCGAGATGCCGAACACGAAGTCGTTCCAGGCGAAGAAGAAGGTGAGGATCGCCGCGGTGAACACGCCCGGCGCCGCCAGCGGCACGATCACCTTCCGGAACGCCTGCCACGAGGTGGCGCCGTCCACCTGGGCGGCCTGCTCCATCTCCCACGGGATCTCGCGGAAGAAGGCGGTGAGCGTCCAGATGGCGAGCGGCAGGGTGAACGACATGTAGGGGATGATCAGGCCCGGCCAGGTGTCGAACAGGTGCAGCGTGCGCCACTGGTCGAACAGCGGCCCCACCAGCGACACCACCGGGAACATCGCGATCGCCAGGGCGATCGTGAGCACCAGCTTCTTGCCCTTGAACTGGAGCCGGGCGATGGCGTACGCGCAGAGCGTCGCGATGATCACCGACAGCACCGTCGCGATGATCGAGATGCCGAAGGAGTTGACCAGCGCGCGCTGGAAGTCGTCGTTCTGGAACACCGTGCTGAAGTTGTCCCAGGTCCAGTCCTTCGGCAGGAACTGGGGGCTGCCGGCGGCCGTCTCGCCCTGGGGCTTGAACGAGAGGGAGAGGATCCAGACGATCGGCAGCAGGCACCACGCCAGGATCAGGACCGCGCCGAGGATGACGCCGGCGTTGATCCGCGCCTTCATCACTCGCCTCCCCTCGCCTGCGCCAGGTCGACGCGGAACAGCTTCACCAGCAGGAACGCGATCAGCAGCACCGACAGGAACAGCAGCACCGACAGCGCCGAGCCCATGCCCAGCTCGAACTGCTCGATGACCTGCCGGTAGGTGAGGAACGAGACCGACTCGGTGTCCTGCGCCCCGCGGGTCATCACGAAGATGTTGTCGAAGATGCGGAAGGCGTCGAGGGCGCGGAAGAGCACCGCCACCATGATCGCCGCCCGCATGTTGGGCAGGATCACCTTGAAGAGGCGCTGCCACCACGACGCCCCGTCGACCTTGGCCGCCTCGATCATGTCCTCGGAGACCTGCGCCAGCCCCGCCAGCAGGAGCAGGGACATGAAGGGCGTGGTCTTCCAGATCTCGGAGACCATGATCGCGGTCATCGACGACCAGTGGCCGCCGAACCAGTTGTAGTCGCTGCCGACGAAGGGCAGCCACCCGTTCACGAAGCCGTTGTTGAGGCTGAAGGCGAACTGCCAGGCGAACGCCGACACCACGGTGACGATGCCGTAGGGGATCAGGATCGAGGTCCGGATCACCCCCCGGGCGAAGATGATCTTCCACATCACGTAGGCGAAGGCGAAGCCGATCACGAGCTCGATCGCCACCGTGATGACCATGATCAGGACGGTGTTCCAGACGTCCTGCCACCACAGCTGGTCGGTCAGGATGGTCGCGTAGTTCTGGACCCCCACGTACTCGCGGTCGTCGGGCGCGGTGGCCCGGTACTGGAACAGCGACAGGTAGATCGCCCGGACCATCGGGTATGCGGTCACCGCCAGCATCAGCACCACGGCGGGCGCCACCAGCTTCCACCCCAGCCGCTGCTCGGCGCGGGAGCGGTCGGAGACGTGCGGGCGCGGCGCGGAGACGGCGTCGGTGCTCATGGCGTGCCCCCCGTGCGCCGGGTCACAGCAGCACCTTGCCCTTCAGGGCGTCCTCGATGAACTCCGCCGAGGAGCGGGGCGTCGACTGCGGGTTCACCGAGTCGGCGGGGTGCCACTTGTTGAGGATGGCGTTCACGATCGTGCTCCAGTACGGCGAGGCGGGGCGCGGGCCGCCGCCGTCGATCGACTCCTGCCAGAGCTGCAGCAGGTCGGCCGGGAACTGCTCGCGCAGCGCCGGGTCGTCGTAGGCGCCCTGGCGGGCCGGCATGTTCGCCGTCTCGACCGCGTAGGTGACCTGGTTCTCCTGGGAGGTGATGCAGCGCACGGCGTCGAGCGCCAGGTCGGTGTGGCTGCCGTAGGGGCTCACGCCGACGTTGATGCCGCCGGTCGGCGGCCGCGACTCGCGGCCCGCCACGGTCTGCGGATACCGGGCCCAGCCGAGGTCGTCGAACACGGCCTTGTCGCCGGAGTAGTTGTTGTAGGCGAAGGTCCAGTTGACCATGAACCCGCCGGCGTCGGAGCCGAGCGGCCCGAGCACGGTGCCCTCGTTGGAGACCGACAGGTCCGGCTCGGCCGCCGGGGACGAGGCGAGCTTCTGGATGATCCGGGCGGCGTCCACCCCGGCCTCGGATCCGATCTCCACCTTCGCGTCGGTCCCCGCCTGGGTGTCGCTCACGATGCTCCCGCCGGCGCCCTGGATGAGGGCGTTGATCCAGACCACGTAGCCCTCGTACTTGTTGGCCTGCACGCCGACGGTGGCGCCGTTCTGCGCGGCGGCGTCGATGATCTGGTCCCAGGTGACCGGCGCGGTCATGTCGAGGCCGGCCTTCCGCGCCAGCGACTTGCGGTACCACAGCGTCTGGGTGTTGGCCCACAGCGGCGCCGCGACCAGGCGGTCCTGCCAGCTGGCACCCTGCACGGCGCCCGCGAGCGTCGCGTCGGTCAGCTCGGTCGAGAGGTCGGCGGGGAGCGGCTCGAGGAAGCCCGCGTCGGCGAACTCGGCCGTGAAGACCGGGTCGAGGCTCATGAGCGAGATCGACGAGTCCTTCGCCACCAGCCGGCGCAGCAGCTGGATGCGCTGCTCGGTCGCGCTCTGCGGCAGCAGCTCGGTGCGGATGTGGTACCGGTCGGTGCTGCAGCGCTCGGCGATGCCCGCCTGGCCGAAGGCGCCCGAGAAGCCCTCCGGCGGATTCGGATCCGGGTTGATGTACCAGACGAGGGTCGGCGTGCCCGACCCGCCGCCGCACGAGGCCAGGAGCGCCGACGCCGCGAGGGTCGCCAGCAGCGCCAGGGCACGCCGCCACCGCCTCGCGCGCGGGTTCGGGACCATGGACACCTCCTCGGGGGACTGCGGGGGACGCGGGCACGTCTCGTGCTGAATGCCACGAACTGCACGCCAACCTACCATCCACCCGCTTGCGGTGTCACCCCGAGGCGAGTGCGCAGGGGGGCGGCGCGTCGGGGCCGGCGATCATGCAGGGGCGCAGCTGGGTGGGATCGACGATCGCGCCCTCGGGCAGCGCGAGGCCCTGCGCGTCGGCGTCCCGGAGCCGCTGCCGCACCTGGGCGGGGGTCAGCGTCCCCGGCAGGGAGTAGCTCGGCGGCAGCACCTGTCCGCCCGGCAGGGCGTACCCGAAGGGGGCGCGGAGATCCAGTGCGACCCCGCGGGTGGGGTCGGTGGGCAGCTCCACCACCCGGCCCGGGGCGAGCGGCGGCCCGAGCGCGGTGCCGGCCGGTAGGCGCCCGGTCGCGGCGACCGAGGTGTAGAGGCTCTGGAGGGCCGCCGGGTAGTCCACCCCGGCGGGGAAGACCAGCGACGGCAGGGGATCGACCTCCTGGACGCGCGGACGCGCGCCGTGCTGGCGGATCCACGGCGCGCGCGACAGGATCGGGTCGGCGTCGATCGCGGCCCGGGCGGTGCCGCCGGTCACGCGCATCACCGATCCCGGCGGGTTCGCCGAGTCGAGCACCGCGGTGGTGACGGCGACCGCGCCCGCGCCGCCCGCCACGGCGAGGGCGGCCGCCGCCACGAGGAGCCCGCGACGTGACCGATGCCGCCGCCGCCGCGACGTGGGCGCCTCGCGGGCGAGGCCGCCGCGGACGGCCGCCCACGCCCGGTCGGTCACCGCCGGGTCGGGCTCCCCCAGCGCGCCCCCGCAGGCGCGCAGCCGCTCGTCAAGATCCATCGCCACGTCCCACCTCCACCCTCGTCCGCAGCTGATCGAGGGCCCGCCCCAGACGCGAGTAGACCGTCCCGACCGGCACCTGCAGCGCATCCGCGATCTCCGCCGGCGTCCACCCCGCCCAGTGGCGCAGCACCACCACCAGGCGACGGTCCCGCGGCAGCCCGGCGAGGGCCGCCATCAGCTCATCGTGATCGTGCGTGCGGCCCACCCAGTCCACCGGGTCGGCGACCCCCTCCTCCGACAGCGGGGCGCCGCGACGCTCCCGCCGCACCAGGTCCAGGGCGCGGTTCGCGACGATCCGGTGCAGCCACGCCCCGAACGGCCGCTCCCCATCGAACTGCGCCAGCCGCAGGAACGCCTGCGCGATCCCGTCCTGAGCGGCGTCGTCGGCCGCGGCGCGGCGACCCGTGATCCCGTACGCCGTGCGCCACGCCGCCGGCCAATGCCGGTCGAACAGCCTCCTCGCCGCCAGCTCATCACCGGCGAGCACTCCCTCGATCAACGCCCTCTCGGACCACCCCTCATCACCCATCACACCCAATACTCACCACAGAGCCGCCCCCATCCCGGCGCGCCGGCCAGGGCGCGGCCGGTCTGACGTACGTCATGGACGATCCGCGCGCCGCGGCCCTGCCGCGGAGGCGGCGATCGCGCGACCCTTGTCGCATGACATCGACTCAGACCCCGCCGCACGCGGGCATCACGCTCACCGGGCTCGAGAAGTCGTTCCGCGGGCCCGCCGGACCGGTCCGCGCCGTGCGGGGCGTCGACCTGGACATCCCGCGCGGCCAGACGGTCGCGCTGCTCGGGCCCAACGGCGCCGGCAAGTCGACCACCATCGACATGATGCTGGGCCTCGCGCGGCCCGATCGCGGCACCGCGACCCTCTTCGGCCTGTCGCCCGACCGGGCGATCGCGGCGGGCAGGGTCGGCGCCATGCTCCAGACCGGCAGCCTCATCAACGACCTCAGCGTCCGCGAGATCGTCACCATGATGGCCTCCCTCTATCCGGAGCCGCTCGGGGTGGACGAGGTCATCGAGACGGCCGGCATCGGCGACATCGCGTCCCGGCGCACCACCAAGCTGTCGGGCGGTCAGACCCAGCGGGTGCGCTTCGCGCTCGCCATGGTCTCCAACCCGACCCTGATGGTGCTCGACGAGCCGACCGTGGCGATGGACGTCGAGGTGCGGCGCGACTTCTGGCGGACGATGCGCGCCCTCGCCGCCCAGGGCAAGACCATCGTCTTCGCCACCCACTACCTCGACGAGGCCGACGAGTTCGCCGACCGGGTGGTGCTGATGGCCCACGGCCGGATCGTCGCCGACGGCCCCGCCACCGAGATCAAGGCGCGGGTCGGCATGCGGACCATCCGGGCGACGCTGCCGGGCGTCCCGCCGGACATGCTCGGCGCCCTGCCCGGGGTGTCGTCGGCCGACCGGCGCGGGGAGGCGGTCGTCCTCACCTGCACCGACTCCGACGAGGCGATCCGCGCGCTGCTGCGCGACTACCCCGCCGCGCACGACATCGAGATCGCGGGCGCCGGCCTGGAGGAGGCGTTCCTGGAGCTCACCGGGGACGATCCGGAGGCCGCGCTCGCCGGACGGGAGGCTCCGTGACCGCCGCCGCCTACACGCGCCTGGAGGTGCTGCGCACCTTCCGCAACCGGCGCTTCTTCATCTTCTCGCTGATCTTCCCGCTCGCGATGTACCTGCTGCTGGCCGGTCCGAACCGGGGCGAGACGGACTTCCTCGACAGCGGCATCTCGGCGCCGCTCTACTACATGGTGGGCCTGATCTCGTTCGGCACCATGGTCGCGGTCATCGCCGGCGGCGCCCGCATCGCGGCCGAGCGCTCGGTGGGCTGGAACCGGCAGCTTCGCCTCACCCCCCTGTCGGTGCCCGCCTACTTCCGCACCAAGATCCTCACCGGCTACCTGATGGCCTGCGTCAGCATCGTGCTGCTGTACGTCGCCGGCATCGGCCTGGGCGTGAGCATGCCGCTCACCCGCTGGCTGGAGATGACCGGCCTCATCCTGGTCGCGCTGGTCCCCTTCGCCGTCCTGGGCATCGCGATGGGGCACCTGCTGACGGTCGACTCGATGGGCCCGGCGCTGGGAGGCGTCACCTCGCTGTTCGCCTTCATCGGCGGCACCTGGTTCCCCATCACCGGCGACGGATGGCTCAGCGAGCTCGCCCGCTGGATCCCCTCCTACTGGCTGGTGAAGGCGGGGCAGATCGGCGCCGGGGGCGCGTCGTGGAGCGCGCGCGGCTGGCTCGTGATCGCCCTCTGGAGCATCGTCCTCGCCGCCGTCGCGGCCCGGGTGTACCGCCGAGACACGACACGGGTCTAACCTCAACCCTGATGGACGGGAACGCGCATCGGCACGAGCGGCGGGGGCCGGGCGGGCCCCTGTTCGGGGGGCCGCCCGGCGTGCGCCGGCCGGGCGGGTGGAAGACCCTCGTCTTCCCCGGCATCTGGCTGGTGTACCTGGCCCAGACGGTGGGCGGGGTCGCGGACCACTCGGACGGAGCCGCCGCCGTCGCCGGATACGCGGGCGTCGCCCTGTTCTGCGCCGCCTACCTCTACGCCCTCGCGTACGCCCGCACGTCGAGCGCCCGCTACTGGACGGCGGTCGGCCTGATGGTCGTCCTCACCGGGATCGAGTCGCTCTTCGCCCACGAGGACGCGTTCGTGATGTGCGTCTTCGTCGCCGTGCTCCTGATGGCGGGCTTCGTGATGCACGGCCGCTCGCGGGAGGCGCTCGCCTCGGTCGCGCTGCTCACCGCCGTCGCCGCCGTCACCCCCGCTCTCGTGCCGGCCTGGGACACCGGCATCGACTGGGACATGGTGATCACGCTGCCGCTCGTGGCCATGGCGATGTGGGCCTTCTTCACCATCATCCGCTCGCACCGCGAGCTGTCGCAGGCCCGCGAGGAGGTCGCGCGGCTCGCCGCCGAGAACGAGCGCTCGCGCATCGCGCGCGACCTTCACGACCTGCTGGGCCACTCGCTCACCACCATCACGGTGAAGGCCGGGCTCGCCCGCCGCCTCGCCGAGCGCGACCCCGACCGCGCGGCGCGCGAGATCGGCGAGGTCGAGGGGCTGGCCCGCTCGGCCCTCACCGACGTCCGCGCCGCCGTCGCCGGCTACCGCGACATGAACCTGGCGGGCGAGCTGGCCGGCGCCCGCGAGGTGCTGCGCGCCGCGGGCATCGAGGCCCGCGCCCCGAGCGCCGTCGAGGTCGCCGACCCGGTTCACGCGGAACTGTTCGGCTGGGTGCTGCGCGAGGGCGTGACCAACGTGGTGCGCCACTCGGGCGCGCGCACCTGCACGATCGCGATCGGGCCGACCTGGCTCGAGATCGAGGACGACGGCCGCGGCTCCGGGCCCGGAGGGGACGCCTGCGGCGGCAGCGGCCTGGCCGGGCTGCGCGAGCGGGTCGCCGCGGCGGGCGGCACCATCCGGGCGGGCGCGGGGACGAGCGGCTGGCGGCTGCGCGTCGACATGGGCCGGGCGGTGCACGCGTGATCCGGCTGCTGCTGGCCGACGACCAGGCCCTGGTGCGATCCGCGCTCGCCGCGCTGCTCGAGCTGGAGGACGACTTCGAGGTGGTCGCCCAGGTCGGCCGCGGCGACGAGGTGGTCGACGCGGCGCGGGCCACCGACGCCGACGTGGCCCTGCTCGACATCGAGATGCCGGGCCTCGACGGGCTGGCCGCCGCCGCCCTGCTGGCCGAGGGGGTGCCGCGGTGCAGGGTGCTGATCCTCACCACCTTCGGCCGCCCGGGCTACCTGCGCCGGGCGATGGAGTCGGGCGCGCTGGGCTTCGTGGTCAAGGACGCGCCCGCCGAGCAGCTCGCCGACGCCGTGCGCCGCGTCGCCGCCGGGCAGCGGGTCGTCGACCCCGCCCTCGCCGCGGCCACCCTGGCGGGCGGCCCCTCCCCCCTCACCGGCCGCGAGCGCGACGTCCTGGTCGCCGCCCGGGGGGGCGCCACCGTGGCCGACATCGCGCGCCGCCTGCACCTCTCCGAGGGCACGGTGCGCAACTACCTGTCGGCCGCCATCGCCAAGACCGGCGTCCGCAACCGGGTCGAGGCGCTGCGCGTCGCCGACGAGAAAGGCTGGCTGTGACCGACTCCGCGACGGCGGCGCACTACCGCGACCGCTTCATCAGCTGCGACGACGACGGCGTCCGCATCCGCGCCTACTACCTGCCGTGGGGGACGCGGTCGATCCCCTACCCGGCGCTGCGCGCCGTCACCCGCGTGCCGATGAACGCGCTCAGCGGGCGGTTCCGCCTCTGGGGCACCGCGAACCCGCACTACTGGGCGAACCTCGACCCGCTCCGGCCCGGCAAGAGCGAGGCCTTCGTCCTCGACACCGGCCGCCGGGTGGCGGCCTTCGTCACCCCCGACGACCCGGACGGCTTCGCCGCCGCCCTGACGCGGCGCGGCATCGCGATCGCGCGGGGCGGCAGCCGGCTGCTCGTCTAGGCCCGAGGGAGGCCTGCGCCCGGCCCCGCGCGTACCCTGGCGGAGCCCCGACCCCCGCCCACCGCCCGGAGCGCACCTGCACCTGCCCGCCTCACGGACGTCCGGAACGGCCCACGCGCTCCTCGCCGTCCCGACCTTCGGCCTGTCCCTGGCGTCGACCGTGGTGGGCACCTACCTGCCGGTGGTGGTGGCCCGGCAGGCGGGGTCGGCGACCGTCATCGCCGCCCTGATCGCGGTGGACGGCCTGCTGGCGCTGTTCCTGCCGATCATCGTCGGGGCCCGGTCGGATCGCCTGGTCAGCGCCATCGGCGGCCGCCTGCCCTTCGTGATCGTGGGCGTCGTCGTGATGCTCCCGGCCCTGGTGCTGCTGGGCCTGGAGCACCGCCCGGCCCCCGCCCTCGCCATCGTGGTCGTGGTCTTCGCCGGCTACTACATCGCCTACGAGCCCTACCGCGCGCTCTACCCGGACCTGGTGCCCGCCCCCCACCACGGCCGCTCCCAGAGCGCGCAGGCGGTGGCCCGCGGGGTCGGGACGGTGCTCGCCCTGGTGGGCGGGGGCATGCTGCTGGCCACCGGCGACGTCGTGCCCTTCGCGGCGGCGGCGGGGATCCTGGGGGTCACCACCGCGGCGTTCGTGTGGGCGCTGCTGCGCGCCGACGAGCCGCTGCAGCAGCAGCCCGGCACGGTGCTGCGGGCGGCGGACGCCTTCCGCACCGTCCGGAAGCTGCTCGCCGAGTCGGCCGACCTGCGGCGCTTCTTCGTCGCGAACGCGCTCTGGGAGGCCGCCCTCAGCGCCATCCGGACCTTCGTCGTGCTGTGGGTCACCACCGGCCTGGGGCTGAGCCTGGTCGCCTCCGCCGGGGTGATCGGAGCGGCCGGGGCGTGCGTGCTCGTGGGCGCGGCCCTCGCCGGCCGGCTGGCCGACCGCTTCGGCACGGGCGCCGTCGTGCGCGCCGCCGCGATCGCCTACGGCGCGCCGATGATCGTGCCCTTCCTCTTCGACCAGCCGGCGGCCCTGATCCCCGCGGTCCCGCTCATCGGGGCGAGCGCCGGGATCATGATGGCGCTGCCCTTCGCCATGCTCATCCCGATGATGCCGGCCGCCGGCCACGGCCTGCTGACCGGCGTCTACAGCATGAGCCGCGGCGTCGGCGTCATCGCCGGCCCGCTGCTGGCGGCCGCCGCCATCACCGCCCAGAACGCCCTCGACCTGCCGCTCGGCACGGTGTCGTACTCGGCGCTGTGGCTCGTCGCCGGCCTGCTGCTGGTGGCGAGCGTGCCCCTGGTGCGTCGCTAGTGTCCCGAGTCGCGGCCGCCGGTCAGTCGGCGAGCAGACCGCGCAGGTCGGCCCACACGTGGGTGGGCCGCCGCTGCGGCGGCGCGCTGCGGGCGGCGGCCGCCGAGCTCGCCCCGGTGAGGACCAGGGCGCCGTCGAAGCCGGCCCGGACGGCCCCGGCGATGTCGGTCTCGAGGCGGTCGCCGATCACCAGCGGCCGCCGCGCGCCCATCCGGCGGGCGGCCTGCGCGAACATCAGCGGCTGCGGCTTGCCGATCACCCGGGGCCGGCGCCCGGTCGCCGTCGCCACCGCCGCGACGAGGGCGCCGTTGCCCGGCGCCAAGCCGCGCTCGGTGGGCACGCTCGCATCGTCGTTCGTCGCCAGCCACGGCACGCCGTCGGCGAGCGCGTAGGCGGCCTCGGCGAGCTGCCCCCAGCCGACCTCCGGCGCCCAGCCCTGGATCACCGCGCGCGGGCCGTCGCCCTGCGAGCGCACCGGGCGCAACCCGGCCTCGCGCAGCGCGGTCTCGATCGCGGCGCCCCCCACCACGAGCACCGGCGCCCCGCCGGGCATCTCGTCCGCCAGGGCGCGGGCGCCCGCGACGGCCGCGGTGACCACCTCGTCCGGCTCCGCCGCCACCCCCAGCGAGCGCAGCAGGGCCGCGACCTCGTCGGGGGTGCGGGAGGCGTTGTTGGTGACGAAGGCGCAGGGCGCGCCGCGCCGCCTGAGCTCGGCGAGCGACTCGACCGCGCCCGGGATCGCCGCGGCGCCCCGGAACACCACGCCGTCGAGGTCGAGCAGGAACCCGTCGTAGTCGGCGGCCGCCGCCACCGGCACAGTCTCGCGCGCGGCGGCCGCCGCCGCCCGGCACCTCGGGCGGCGGCCCCGCCCCCGCCTCAGAAGACCCGGATCGGGATCTCCGCCGGCGCCGCCAGCAGATCGGCCAGCTCGTCGTCGAGCTTCACGAGCGTGAGGGAGCAGCCGGCCATGTCGAGCGACGTGCAGTACTCGCCCACGTAGTTGCGGCGCACGTTGATGCCGCGCGCGGCGAGCTGCTCGTGGGCGTACCCGTACAGCAGGTAGAGCTCGCTGATCGGCGTGCCGCCGAGGCCGTTGATCATCAGCGCCACGTCGTCGCCGGACGAGAAGGGCAGGTCGGTGACCACGGCCTCCAGCAGCTCGTCGACGATCGCGTTCGCGGCCGCCAGCTTCTCGCGGCGCCGGCCCGGCTCGCCGTGGATGCCGACGCCCATCTCCATCTCGTCGTCGCCGAGGTCGAACAGGGGCGACCCCTTGGCCGGCGGCGTGCACGAGGTGAGCGCCATGCCCATGGTCCGCGCCGCGGAGTTGACCCGCTCGCCGAGGGCGACGAGATCGTCGAGCTCGGCCCCGCGCTCGGAGGCCGCCCCCAGCGCCTTGATGACGAAGAAGTTGCCCGCCACCCCGCGGCGGCCCACCGTGTAGGTGGAGTCCTTCACCGCGACGTCGTCGTCGACGATCACGGTGCCGATGCGCACCCCCTCCGCCTCGGCCATCTCCCGGCCCATGTCGAAGGCCATGCGGTCGCCGGTGTAGTTGTTGATGATGTGGAGCACCCCCTTCGGGGTGTTGAGCAGCTTGCTCGTCTCCAGCACGTAGTCCATCGGCGGGGCCGAGAAGACGTCGCCGGGGCACGCCGCGTCGAGCATCCCCCGCCCCACCGCCATCACGTGCGCGGGCTCATGACCGGAACCGGAGCCCTGGATGATCGACACCTTGTCGTCGCGCGGCGCGTCGGCCCGCATGATCAGGTTGTAGTCGGGCACGTACCTGATGGTGTCCGGGTTCGCGAGGGCGATGCCCTTCAGCATCTCGGGTACGAAGTCCTTCGGGTCGTTCACGAACTTCTTCACGGCGTCACCTTTCTGGCGTGGTCGCCGGCCGCGGCGTCAGGCCGCGGGCCAGGCCTTGGCGATCTGCTCGAACATCACGGCGACGCCGACGGCGCCGGCGTCGGGACTGCCGATGCTGCGCTCGCCCGTGTACGAGGCCCTGCCGCGCTTCGCCAGCATCGCGCTGGTCGCGTCCGCGGCCTCGCGCGCGGCCTCGGCCGCCGCCGTCACCGCGGCGCCGGAGTCCGCGCCGGCGGCGAGCCGCGCCTCCAGGGCGTCGACCGCCGGGACCAGCGCGTCGAGGAGCGTCTTGTCGCCCACGTCGGACTGACCGCGCTGCTTGATCCCATCGATCGCCGCGCGCAGCATCGCGACGGCCTCGGCCGACCCGAGGTCGCCAGCGCCGTTCGCCGCGCCGCCCGCCCGCAGGAACGCGGTGCCCCACAGCGGGCCCGAGGTCCCGCCGATGCGGCTGGTCACGATCACCGCGACCTTGCGCAGGAAGGTGGCGACGTCCGTCCGGTCGAGCCCGTCCCAGTCGGCGAGGACGATCTCGAAGCCGCGCGCCAGCGAGTAGCCGAAGTCGCCGTCGCCGACGACCGCGTCGAGCTCGCCGAAGTAGCCCTCGTTGTCGACGGCGGTCTGCGCCATCGTGCGCACCACCAGCTCGACCCTGTCGAAGCCCGCCTGACCCATCGTCGCCCGCCCCCTTCGCTCGCCGTGTCAGCCTTCGAGGCAGGCCTCGAGGTCGCCCAACGTCACGTGGTCGCCCGGCCTGGCGCGCCCGTGGCCGCCCAGCACCCGGGTGCGCTCGCCCCCCGGGTCGCCGAGGGAGCTGACGACCAGCTCCGCCTCCGTGAAGTCCTCGTGCTCCGTGTAGCCGTTGACCGTGACCACGCAGCGCAGGCCCGCGCCCGCCGCCGCCTCCAGCCCGTTGCGGGAGTCCTCGATCACGAGCGCGTCGCCCGGCTCGGCGCCCAGGCGCGCGAGGGCGAGCGCGTAGATGTCGGGGGCCGGCTTCTTGTGCGCCACCACGTCGCCGGCGAGCACCGCCGCGAAGCGGGCCGCCCGCTCCGGCCCGGCCACGTGATCCAGCACCGCCCGCACCGACGGCTCCGCCGACGTGGAGGCGACGGCCAGGGTCCAGCCGGCGTCCAGGGCCTCCCCGATGATGCGGGGGATGCCCGGGCGCGCCGGCAGCGCCCCCTCGGCCACCATCTCGGTGTAGATCGCCGTCTTACGGGCGTGCCAGCGCGCGACCTCGGCCGCCTGGCCCTCGCGGTCGAGGGGAAGGCCCGCGTCGCGCACGAACGCCGGCGTGAGCAGGCTCGCCATCCGCTCCTTGCCGCCGCCGATGCCGAGCTTGCGGCCGTACTCCTCCTCCGACCACCGCACGGGGAGGCCGAACTCGGCGAAGGCGCGGTTGAAGGCGGGCAGGTGGCCGTGCCGCTCGGTGTCGGCGAGCACGCCGTCGCAGTCGAAGATCAGCGCTCTCACCAGGCCTTGCCCGCGCCGCCGAACAGCCGGATGTGGCGCCCCGCCATCTCCCTGATCGCCGCGAGCTGCGCGCGGAACAGGGACGGCGGGTCGTACTTGCCGGGGTTCTCGTCGAGGAACCGGCGCGTCGAGTCGAGGTACGTGACCTTCAGCGCCGTCGAGATGTTGACCTTGGCGCAGCCGCGGGCGATGAGGTCCCTGAAGGCGTCGTCGGAGAGGCCGGTGCCGCCGTGCAGCACCATCGGCACCGGCACCCGCGCCACCAGGTCGGTGACGCGCTGCGGGTTCAGCTCGGGCGCGCTCGTGTAGACGCCATGGGCGGTGCCGATCGCCGGCGCGAACGCGTCGACGCGGGTCGTCTCCAGGAAGGCGACGGCCTCGTCGAGGGGGTAGATCTCGCCCTCCTCGTCGGAGCCGACGCCGTCCTCGACGCCGCGCACCCCCTCGATCTCCCCCTCGACGTGCGCGCCGTGGCGGCGGGCCTCGGCCACCACCTCCACGGTCTGGCGGGTGCACTCGGCGACCGGCAGGGCGGAGCCGTCGAACAGCACCGAGTTCCACCCCGTGTCGAGGCACAGGGTGATGACCTCCCGCTCCGGGCAGTGGTCGAGGTGCAGCGTCACCGGCACCGACGCCGGCTCGGCCAT
This sequence comes from Thermoleophilia bacterium, assembly GCA_050181915.1. Lineage (GTDB taxonomy): Bacteria > Actinomycetota > Thermoleophilia > Miltoncostaeales > Miltoncostaeaceae > JBFXCS01. Next base: position 1,077,340 of record JBFXCS010000001.1, read on the forward strand.
CTCCCGGAACATGGCGTGGAGCACCCGGGCGCCGATCGACTTCACCGTCTTCACCGAGGTCTGCACGATGAGCGGGGCCTGCGCCTCCTCGGCGGCCTCGATCACCGCCTGCAGGCTCAGGTCGTTGACGACGTTGAACGCCGCGACGCCGTAGCGCTCGGCGAACGCGCGGTCGACGATCTCCTTGAACGGGACGACGGGCATGGCCCCTCCGGCCACCGGGACGCCGGTCGTCCGCGACGCTACGACAGGTCGCCCGGCCCGCCATCGGGGGGATCACCCGTCCCGCGCTGAGGGATCCCTCTACCCCGCGGCGCGCTCCCGTCCCCGCAGAGCCGCCTCGGTGCGGTTGCGGGCGCCGGTCTTGCGCAGGATCGCCCCCACGTGCTTCTCGACCGTCTTCACGGAGATCGTCAGCGCCTCGGCGATCGCCCGGTCCGGCAGGCCGCGCTCGAGCAGCGCCAGCACCTCGCGCTCGCGCTCGGAGAGGCCGGCGGCCGCCCCGCTGAAGTGGGCCTGCAGGCGCTCCACCGCGTCGCCCGACAGGAGCGCGCCGCCGTGGGCCGCGGCGAGCACGGCCCGGGCGAGCTCGGGCCCGGAGGCGTCCTTGCCCAGGTAGCCGCGGGCGCCGGCGCGCACCGCCCCGGTCACCAGCTCGTCGTGGTCGAAGGCGGTGAGCGCGACGATCGCCGCCTCCGGGTCCTCGGCGCGGATCCGGGCGATCGCCTCGACGCCGTCGCCGTCCGGCATGCGCAGGTCCATCAGGACGACGTCGGGGCGCAGGGCGCGCCACAGCACCAGCGCCTGCCGTCCCGAGCCGGCCTGTCCGACGATCTCGATCGACGGCTCCGAGTCGGAGAGCAGGCGCGAGATGCCGACGCGCACCGCCTCGTGGTCGTCGACCACCAGCAGGGTGACGCGGCCGCCCGCGGCGGGGTCGGCGGCCTCGTCGAGGTCGGCGACCCGGGCCCGCACGCGCGTGCCCCATCCGGGGGTCGACTCGATCTCGAGGGTGCCGCCCATCAGGCGCGCCCGCTCGGCCATGCCGCGCAGGCCCATGCCGTGCAGGGCCCCGGCCGTCTCGGCGCCGGGCAGGTCGAAGCCGGCGCCGTCGTCCTGCACCAGCAGCGTGACGCCCCCGTCCGCGTACACGACGCCCACCCGCACCGACCGGGCGTCGGCGTGGTGGAGGGCGTTCGTGAGCGCCTCCTGGGCGATGCGGAACAGCGAGTGGGCCGCCTCGGCGGGCAGCGCGACCGGCCGGCCGGCGACCACCAGGCGCACGTCCGCCGATCCGGTGCGGTCGGCCCAGGCGAGCTCCAGCTCCAGCGCCTCCTCCAGCGAGCGGCCGGCGAGGGGCGAGGGGGCCAGCCCGAGGACGCTGCGCCGGGTCTCGTCGAGCGCGAACCGCGCCGCGGCCTCGCCCTCGTCGAGCGCCGCGCGGACGCCGTCGCGGTCGCCGGCGTCCAGGGCGGCGCCGGCCGAGCGCAGGTGCAGGAGCACCGAGACGAGGCCCTTGGCCACGGTGTCGTGCACCTCGCGGGCCATCCGGTTGCGCTCGGCGGCCGCGGCCTCGGAGCGCGCGTTGGCCTCGGCCGTCTCGTGCAGGCGGGCGTAGGTGATCGCCAGCGCCGCGTGCTTGGCGAACAGCTCGAGCAGCCCGGCGTCCGCGGCGTCGAAGGCCCGCCCGGCGTCGCGGCTGAAGATCACGCACGAGCCGATGATGCGATCGCCCCACCAGATCGGCACGCCGATGACGCCGCGCAGGGAGCCGCGGTCGGCCTCGGGCACGTGCCCGCCGGGCACCTGCCCGTAGTCGGCGAACATCACCGAGCCGCGCCGCTCGACGACCGCGCCCGTCACCCCCTCGGTGAGCGGGAACACGCGCCCCTGCTGGCAGGCGACGCCGATGTCGGCCTCCTTGCGGTAGACGCCGGCCAGCTCGTCGACCAGGCAGATCGAGCCGGCGTCCCCGCCCAGCAGGCGGATGGAGCGGTCGAGGATGCGCTCCAGCAGGGGGCGCAGCGAGAGCTCGGCGCCCAGGTCCTCGACCACGGCCTCGAGCGCCGACGCGCGGTCGAGGCCGCGCTCGGACGGTGGTCCCTCGGGGATCCGGGAATCGTGCGCTCGCACAGGGCCGCTCTGGCGGAAGGGCCGGGCTCCGACTGTATGCCCTTGGCGAACATCGCGACAAGGCCGGCGGTCCGACCCCGGCGGCCGGGACCCGCGGCGCCTCGGGCGGAGGGCTACAACCCGAGGCGCGTCAGCATCGACTCGTCGTCGCGCCAGCGCTTGCGCACCCTCACGGTGAGGTCCATGTGCACCTCCGTCCCCCACAGGCGCGACAGGGCGGAGCGCGCCGACGCGCCGATGTCGCGGATCATGCCGCCGCCCCGGCCCACGACGATCCCCTTCTGCGACTCGGTCTCGACCACGATCCCGGCGCGCACCACCACGCCCCGGCGGGCGGGCTCGATCTCGATCACGTCCACGGCCAGCGCGTGGGGGATCTCCTGGCGCAGCCGCAACAGGGCCGCCTCGCGGATCAGCTCGGCCGCCAGCTCCTCGTCGGTCTGGTCGGTGGCGACGCCGTCCGGGAAGAACCGCGGTCCCTCCGGCAGCATCTGCGGCAGGTCCGCCCGCAGCCCGTCCACCCCGGTGCCCTGCCGGGCGCTCACCGGGTGCAGCGCCACGAACTCGACCAGCGTCGCCGCGCGCGCGATGGCGGAGGCGATCTCGTCCGGGGACAGCCGGTCGACCTGGTTGAGCACGGTGATGACCGGCAGCCGAGACGCGCGCAGGCGCTCGGCGATGAAGCGGTCGCCGGGGCCGACGGGCTCGGCGGCGTTCAGCACGTAGAGGGCGGCGTCGCAGTCGACGAGGCTGCGGTCCACCGTGGCCTGCATCCGCGCGGTGAGGCCGTCGGCCGGTCGCTGGAAGCCCGGCAGGTCGAGCAGCACCGCCTGCCAGCCGTCGCCGTGCACGACCGCGGTGATGCGCCGGCGGGTGGTCTGCGCCCGCGGCGACACCGCGGCCACGCGGCTGCCGGCGAGCGCGTTGGCGAGCGTGGACTTGCCCACGTTCGGGCGCCCCGCCAGGGCGACCAGTCCGGAGCGGAAGGTCATCCCCACACCTGGAAGATGATGATGGTGATGCCGGTGCCGAGCACCGCGCCGGCCACCACCTCCACCAGCGAGTGGATGCCGGCCTCCACCCGCGACTGGGCCACGAGCAGCGCCATCAGGAAGGCGAGCGTCGAGACCAGGGCGGCGTGGCGCAGCGGCTCGGAGATGATGGTCACCGCCGTCCAGGCCCCGAAGGCGGCCGCGGCGTGCCCCGAGGGGAGCCCGCCGCGCAGCGGGGTGCCGCGCCCGGTGATCGCCTTGATCGCGATGACGGCGATCACCGTCACGATCATCGCCACCACCACCAGGGTGGTGGGCGAGCGGCGCACGCTGCCCAGCAGCTCGCGGTTCGAGTCGGTGAGGTGGTCGTAGAAGAGGAAGTAGGCGATCGCCAGGGCGTTGACCGTGGCGACCAGCACCGCCCCCGCCGCGACGTCCTTCGCGATCTTGACCAGCGGGTGGTAGGTGGTGACCACCGCGTCGATCGCCGCCTCCACGGCGGTGTTCATCATCTCGGCCACCAGCACCAGGCTGATCGCCCCGATCAGCGCCGCCAGCTCGAGGCGCGAGAAGTCGAGCAGCAGCCCCATCACCAGCGCGACGACCGCGGCGCCCGCGTGGATCTGCATGTTCCGCTGGGTGCGCAGCACGTACACGATGCCCTCGAAGGCCCACGTGAACGACCAGCGCAGGGTTCCCTGGCGCGGGAGCCCGGCGGGGCCCGGCTCGTCGCCGGACGGCGCCGCCGGCGGGTGCTCGCGGGTCTCGCCGCCCGTGGTCACCCGGCGGCCTCCGCGGCCTCGGCCTCGTCGACCAGCCGGTCCTGCAGGGCGAGCATCTCGCCGTCGTCGGTCTCGTGGTCGTAGCCCAGCAGGTGCAGCAGCCCGTGGACGGCGAGCGTCTCGAGCGGCTCCTGGGCGGCGGGCGGGCAGATGACGATGTCGCCCAGCTCCGGCGGCGGGCCGTCCTCGGGCCAGTCGTCGAGGTCCGGGCCGTCCACCGGGAAGGCCAGCACGTCGGTGGGCCGGTCGATGGCCCGGTGCTCCGCGTTGATGGCCGCCATCTCGTCCTCGCCCACCACCAGCAGGCCGAGCGTCGCGCGCTCCACGCCCAGCCGGCCGCAGGCCCAGACGAGGCGCGCGACGAGCGGGGCGGTGTCCACCTCGCCGCGGGCCTCGATCTCGATCACGTCGCTCCCGGCCCCCGGGCGGACGCGTAGGCGTCGACGATCCTCTGCACCAGCCGGTGGCGCACCACGTCGCGGCGGTCGAGCCGGACGAAGGCGATGTCGTCCACCCCCTCCAGCACGTCCGCCACGGCCACCAGGCCGGAGCGCTGGTCGGACGGGAGGTCGATCTGGGTGATGTCGCCGGTCACCGCCATCCGCGACCCGTAGCCCAGGCGGGTGAGGAACATCTGCATCTGCTCGGGCGTGGTGTTCTGCGCCTCGTCCAGAATGATGAAGCTGTCGTTGAGGGTTCGGCCGCGCATGAACGCCAGCGGCGCCACCTCGACCTGGCCGCGCTCGAACAGGCCCTCCACCCGCTCGGCCTCGAGCATGTCGTAGAGGGCGTCGAACAGGGGCCTCAGGTACGGGTCGACCTTGGCGGCGAGGTCGCCGGGGAGGAAGCCGAGGCGCTCGCCCGCCTCCACCGCGGGCCGGGTGAGGATGATGCGCCCCACCTCGCGCCGCATCAGCGCGGCGGTCGCGAAGGCCACCGCCAGGTAGGTCTTGCCGGTGCCGGCCGGGCCGATGCCGAAGGTGATGGTGTTGTTGCGGATCGCGTCCACGTAGCGCTTCTGACCGCCCGTGCGGGGCGTCACCACGGCCTGGCGGTTGCGCCAGACGACATCGTCGAGGATGGGGCCGACGGCCTCGGCGCCCTCCACGGCGTCGGCCACCGTCTCCACCGTCTCGGGGCCGATCTCGCGCCCGGAGGCCACCAGGCCGGTGAGCTGCTCCACCACCCCCACGGCCGCCTCCACCCGGCGGTCCTCGCCGGTGATGGTGAGGTGGTTGCCCCGAAGGCTCAGGTCGAGGTCGAGGCGCTGCTCGAGGGCCTGAAGCACCCGGTCGCGCTCCCCGGCCAGCTCGACGGCCACGCGGTTGTCCAGCTCCATCATCCGCACGGTGCGGCCGGTGGGATCCACCGCGCTCACATGCTCTCGGATAGCGGCGCTCCTCCCAGGATGTGCCAGTGAAGGTGGAAGACGCTCTGGCGCGCGTCGGGCCCGTGGTTGGTCGTGACCCGGTAGCCGCCCTCATCGAGCCCGGCCTCGTGCGCCACGGCGGCGACGAAGGGCAGCATCGCCGCCCGATCGGCCTCGTCGAGGCCGTCGACCGCCACGACCGACGGGACGTGGCGCACCGGGATCACCAGCAGGTGCACCGGCGCCTTGGGCGCGATGTCGCGGAAGGCGACGAAGCGCTCGTCGCGCGCCACCACGTCGGCGGGGATCTCCCCCGCGACGATCCGGCAGAACAGGCAGTCGCGGCCCGCGTCGCTCACAGCGGCCTCCCGTCGAGGTGCTCGCCCACCGTTCCCACCAGCTCCACGTCGACCAGGTCGCCGGGCCGGCCGGCCCCGGGCGGCAGCACGGCGCGGGTGTAGTCGGCCGTCAGGCCGGTGAGGGCCCCGTCGGGCTGGGCCTTCTCGATCAGCACCCGGTCGCGCTCGCCGACGCGCCGGCGGCGGTGCGCGAAGCCCAGGCGGTCGGAGAGGTCGCGCAGGCGCGTGGCGCGCTCGCGCAGGGTCCGGGGGTCGGGGCGGCCGTCCATCGCGGCGGCGTCGGTGCCGGGCCGCGGCGAGTACGGGAACACGTGCACCTTGCTCATGCCCAGATCCTCCACCACGCGGGCCGTCGCGCGGAAGGCGTCCTCGTCCTCCCCGGGGAAGCCGACGATGGCGTCGGTCGTCAGGTTGAGGCCCGGGATCAGGTCGCGCGCCCGCCGGCAGGCGTCCAGGTACTGGCCCGGCCCGTAGGCGCGCCGCATCGCCGCCAGCACCCCGGGGTCGCCGCTCTGCAGCGGCACGTGCAGGTGCGGGGCCACGACCGGGGTCTCGGCGACGGCCTCGAGCAGGCGGGCGCTCACGTCGCCGGGCTCGATGGAGGAGATGCGCAGGCGCCGCAGGCCGTCGACCCGGCCCACGATGCGCACCAGGTCGGCCAGGTCGGCGCCGGTGGCGGGGTCGCGGTAGCTGCCGATGTTGATGCCGGTGAGCACCAGCTCGGGGTGGCCCTCGCCGAGGCGCCGGCGGGCGTCGGCCAGGATGCGGGCCAGCGGCCGGCCCTCGGCGCGGCCGCGGGTGGTGGGGATGATGCAGAAGGCGCACGCCGAGTCGCAGCCGTTCTGCACCTTCAGGAAGGCCCGGGTGCGGCCGGCGACGCGCGGCGCGTCGTCGGCGCAGGCCACCTCGCGCGCGCCGCCCAGGATCTCGACGATCTCGGCCGCCGCCCGGTCGGCGGAGCCGGGCAGGGTGGTGACGCCGGGGCCGGCGAACTGGCCCATGTTCAGGTTCACCGCGCACCCGGACACGAACACCCGCCCCCGGCGGGCGCCGCGGTTCGCCTCGCGGCGGCTCTTGCGCTCGGCCTCGACGGTGAGGGCGCAGGTGTTGACGACGTGCACCTCGGCGGCCTCCGGCGCGGTCTCGACGTGACCGGCGTCGCGCAGGGCGTCCCGGATGAGCGAGGCGTCGGCCTGGCTCACCTTGCAGCCCAGGAAGCGGACGGAGAACAGCATCAGCCCTCCCGCCCGGCCGTCGCGAGCACCACCGCGGCGATGCCCGCCGTCTCGGCCCGCAGCACCGCGGGCCCCAGGGTGCACGCCCGCAGCCCCGCCGCCCGGGCGGCCGCCGCCTCGCCGTCGGAGAAACCGGCCTCGGGGCCCACCACGAGCGCCGTCCCGGCCGAGCGGCCGGCGAGGGCCGCGGCGAGGGGCTCGTCGCCGCGCGGATCGATCAGGAAGCCCTCCCCCGGCGTGATCTCGCGCATGGCATCGCCGAACGGTACCAGCCCCCGCACCGCCGGCAGCACCGCCCGCCCGGACTGCCGCACCGCCGACTCGGCGACCCTCAGCACGCGCGCCCGCCGGCGCTCCCAGGCCTGCTGCTCGGGCACCCGGCGCGACCGCTCGGTGGCCACCAGGACGATCTCCCCCACCCCCAGCTCGACGGCCTTCTCCACCAGCACGTCGAGGCGGCCCCACTCCAGGATCCCCTGGTACAGGGTGACCGGCGCGGGCGCCCGCGCCTCGACCCGGGACGCGACCCGCACCGTCGCGGGCGGTCCGGGGTCCAGCACGTGGGCGCTCCACACCGCGCCCGCGCCGTCGCCCAGCTCGACGACGTCGCCCGGCCGGCGGCGCACCACCCGGGCCAGGTGGTGCGAGTCGGCGGGGGCCAGCGTCACCACGTCCCCCGGCGCCGGCGGGTCGGCGACCAGGTAGCGGAAGACGTGCCTCACGACCGGAGCAGGAGCACCGTCGCCCAGTCGTCCTCGACCACCCGCCGGCTCTCGCCCAGCCCGTGGGCGGCGAAGAGCGCCGCCACCGCATCCGCCTCGTGGGGCCGCATGCCCGAGGCGATCAGCGCCCGCGGCGCGGGGGCGGGCAGCGCGGTGGCCAGCAGGCCCAGCACGGTCGCGGTGAGGTTGGCCAGCACGACGTCTGCCGCCGGCAGGGGGTCGTCGCCGATGCGCGCGAGGCTCACGTCGAGGTCGACCCCGTTGCGGCGCGCGTTGGCGCGGGCGGCGTCGACCGACAGCGGGTCGGCGTCGACCGCCCTCACCGGACGGAAGCCGAGGCGCAGCGCGGCGATCGACAGCACACCCGATCCGCAGCCGGCGTCGAGCACGGAGCCCGGGGGCCCCAGCCCGGCGAGGAGGGCCAGGCAGGCGCGCGTGGTGGCGTGCTGGGCCGTGCCGAAGGCCATGCCCGGGTCGATCACCACGTCGAGCAGGCCGGGCCCGGCGTCGGCCCACGGCGGCCGCACCCGCAGGCGGCCGGCCACCTCGACCGGCCGGTGGAAGGCGCGCATCGCGTGGCGCCACCGCTCGTCCTCGGCCCGCGCCTCGACGCGGGCGGCGATGCCCGCCGCCGCGAGGCCGTCGCGCAGGGCGGCCGCGTCGGCCGCGTCGGCGGGCACCCAGAAGTCGAGCAGGACCTCCCCCTGCGGGCCCCGCCCCTCGCGGCAGCCGGTGCCCAGCAGGCCGCAGGCCTCGGCCATCGCCCGCTCGCCCAGCTCGGCGGGCACGGTCACCGAGAGCCGCACCAGCGGCGGGTCAGCGGAAGGCGTGCTTGAGCCGGTCGAAGAAGCCCTCGTCCTCGCGGTAGCTGCGCGCGTCGAGCGACTCGGCCAGGCCCTCGACCGCCTCGCGCCCCTTCTCGGTGATCACCCGGGGCACGCGCACCTCCACGATCACCCGCTGGTCGCCGCGGCCGTGGCCGTTGATCGCGGGGAAGCCCTTGCCGCGCAGGAGCAACTCGTCGCCCGGCTGGGTGCCGGGCCGCAGCTCGACCTCGGCGTCGCCCTCGACCGTCGGCACCGTGAGGGTCGCCCCCACCATCGCCTCGGTCACCGGCACGGCGACCCGGGTGATCACGTCGAGGCCCTCGCGCGCGAAGCGGGCGTCCTCGGCGACCTCGACCTGCACGTAGAGGTCGCCGGGCGCGGCGCCGGGCTCGCCGGCCGCGCCCTGGCCGCCCAGGCGGATGCGCTGGCCGTGGGCGATGCCGGCCGGGATCTCGACCTCGACCGTGCGGTGCTGGCGCCGGCTGCCGCGGCCGCGGCAGGCCGAGCAGGGCGTGGTGGGCCGGGAGCCGCGCCCGCCGCAGGTCGGGCAGGCCTGCTCGCGCACCATCTGGCCCAGCGGGGTGCGCGCCACCTGGCGCACGCGGCCGTTGCCGTGGCAGGTCTCGCAGGTCTCGACCGCCGTGCCCGGCTCGGCCCCGCGCCCCTCGCAGAGGTCGCACACCCCGAGCACCTCGTACTCGACGGTGCGGCTGACGCCCGCCGCCGACTCGACGAAGTCGATCCGCGTCCCCACCAGGATGTCGTCGCCCTCGCGCGGGCCGGCCCGGCGGCCGAAGATGTCGCCGCCGCCGAAGAAGGCGTCGAAGATGTCCTGGAAGGAGCCGAAGCCCGCGGCCCCCTGCCCGGCTCCGCCGCCCGCCCGGGCGCGCACGCCCTCGTGGCCGTAGCGGTCGTAGACCGCCCGCGTCTCGGGATCCGACAGCGCCTCGTAGGCCTCGGCGCACTCCTTGAACCGCGCCGTCGCCTCGGGATCGGGGTTGACGTCGGGATGCAGCTCGCGGGCCCTCCGGCGGAAGGCCTTCTTGATCTCGTCCTCGCTCGCGCCCCGGGAGACCCCCAGGACCTCGTAGTAATCGCGCGCCATCGGCCTGCGAGGTTAGCAAGGGCGGCGGGCGGTCCGACCGCCCGCCGCCGCGCCCCAGCGTCGAGCACGCCGCCCCGGCGAGCCCGCCGGAGAACGCGGCACCCACGCGGCGTTCGGCCCTCACGGAATCGTCTGCCGGGCGGGCTCAGCACGAAGGCACACCCAGAGGGAAGGAGCGGCGGAAGGCCGACCCGCCGGCTCTGCGGACGGCGACGTCGATGCACCCGGGCTCGCGAAGGGCGAACCCTCCGGGGAAGCTTGCGACATGACGGCCGCCTCCGGCGCGGGACGGACACGGGGCGATCACCACGCGCCCGGGCAGGCCGCTCCAAGGCCTCACGGCGTCGCCGATCGTCTCCCGACCGATCAGGATCCTGCCCCGTCGGCTCGAGATCGTGACGGAGGCCCGGCGGGCCAGGGTGACCTCGAAGGGGGCCTTGTAGGTCCAGTAGTCGCGCGCCGCCGAGGGCTTGGTCAGGTTCGTCCGCCGGCGGGCGTCCTGGACGCCGACGAAGCGGACCGGGCCGAGCCCGTCGGCTCCCCCCGCGGAGGACGCCCCCGCGCGCCGGACCGAGAACGCTTCCGCACAGGTCACCCTGCGGGCCGGCGTCGTCGTCTCGACCACCGTGGAGGTCGACGTTACGCCGTCCGCGCCGCTCGCCGTCGGAGCGTCAGGTGGCGCCGAGGCGGGTGCCTCGGACGAGTTCGAGCCCGAGCAACCCGCGAGCGCGGCAATCGCGACGAGGGCGAGGGCGCCGAGACCCGGCAGACCGCGGAGAGGACCGGTCATCGCTCGTCAGCAGGAGCAGGAATGGCACCCCGATCGAGATCTGACAGACGCACGGGCTGCAGGTGCCGCCGCAGCTCTGCCATGAAGGAGGGGGCCTCCGAGGAGGCCCCCTCCTTCATGGCATTCAGTCCTCGCCGAAGGCGGCCCGCAGGCTCGCCTCCTGCTCCTCGGTGAGGTTGGTGCTGACGAGCTCGCCCTTCACGTCGGAGAGCTCCTTCGCGACCCGGTCGACGACCGCGTCGGAGCTCAGCAGGAAGAGGGCGGAGGTGCCCGGCGTGACCTTCTCGCGCACCGAGGAGATGAAGTCGTCGTCGATGCCCACGTCCGTGAGGTGCCCCGTGACCGCGCCGGTGACCGCGCCGATCGCCGCGCCGAGCAGCGGCATGAAGAAGATCAGCCCGAACAGGAACCCCCAGAAGGCCCCTCCCACGCCGCCCGCCGCCGTGAGGTCGGCGAGCTGCCGCGTCCGCGGCTTGCGCGCGCCCTCGGGCCAGCTCACCACCGCGGCGTCCTGGACCGCGATCAGGGCCTGCTTCTGCAGCTCCAGCAGGCGCTTCAGCACCTGGTCGGCCGTCTCCGGTCCGTCGAACCGCCACACCGTCAGCGACGCCATCGCATGACTCCCTTCGCGCGAACACCGGATCCGGGGCGGATCCTAGGAGCAGCGACGGTGCCGCGCCATCCCCTCAGCGCTCGTGGTCCCCCTCGTCGTCGTCGTCCTCGTCGTCCTCGGCGTGGGTCGCCAGGTTCGCCTGGGCGGCGTCGATGAGCGAGTGGGCCTCCTCCAGGTTCTGGGCCCGGAACAGCAGCCGGGCGAGGCTGCGGGCGTCGCGCGCGACGAGGTGGTCGACCGACCCGTCCTCCACCCAGAAGGGCGCGGCGTCGGGGTCCTGGCGCAGCAGCTCGACGGCCTGGTGGCCGCAGTCGAGGGTGTAGGTGGCGATGGCGTAGCGCCCCGAGCCGGTGCCGCCCTCGGGCTCCCACGAGACGAGCGGCCCCGAGCGCAGGCCGCCCGGCTCGACCACCTCGGAGGCCAGCTCCACGTCGCGCCAGGCCAGGTCGACCGGCACGCGCAGGTCGAACAGGAGCGCCTCGGCGTCCTCCACCCGGTCGGCCGCGCTGGCCAGCACCGCGGCCACCCAGTGGGCCTCGGCGAAGGAGAGGCCGGTGAACAGGTCCGCCTCGTCGAGCAGGGGCGCCAGCTGCGCCTCGGGCCGGGTGCTGATGCCGACGGCGTACTCCTCCGGCCCGTAGGCCCCGGCCTCGATCTTCGCGAGCACGCGCACGGCCGCGCCGCCGTCGCCCAGCAGGGGGCGGCGCCAGACTTCCAGGATCTCGTAGCGGTCGTCGGCCACGGGGCGTCAGGCTCCTCGATGTCGGGACGGGACCGGGAGACTAGGAGGTTCCGGCGGTCTCCGCCGCGGCGCCGCGGACGAGCAGTCCGTCGACGAAGGTGTCGATCGCGAAGAGGAAGCGGTCGCGCCCGTCGCCCTCGACGATCAGGCGGGCGTGCTCCACCAGGGTCGGATGGCGGTCCGGGGCCAGGCCGGCGAAGGCGGCGAGCAACCGCTCCCTGTCGTACCCCGTCCCCGTCCCCGACTCCACCCGCTGGCGCTCGATCACGTTCTCCACGGCCTTCGCCGTGATCAACAGGAAGAGCGTGTCGAGCGCCAGCGCCGCCCGCCCCGGCTCGACGCCCCCGGCCCGCAGCAGCGCCATCATGGTCTCGGCACCGGCCATGGCGTTCGGGCCGGTGGGCACCTCGGCCAGGGCCACCCGCGCGATGCCGGGGTAGCGCTCGAGGGCCTCGAGCGAGGCGACGCACAGCTCCCTCAGCCGCTCGCGCCAGCGCGCGGGATCGACCGGCCCGCCGGACGGCACCTCGCCCACCACCTCGTCGAACAGCAGCCGCAGCAGCTCGTCGCGGCCGCGCACGTAGACGTAGAGCGAGGAGGCCCCGGTGTCGAGCGCGGCCGCGACCCGACGCATGGTGACGGCGTCGATGCCCTCGGCGCGCAGGATGCCCATCGCCGCATCGACGACGGCCCGCTCGGACAGCGGCGGCTTGGCGGGGCGGTCGCGGGTCGAGCGGCGGGGGGAGTCGGCTCGGTCGGTCGCCATCGGGGTCGTCCTCTCCGGGTTGCGCGAACAGTGTACGCCACGTACATTGTTCGTCGCGAACGTCGTTCGTCACGAACGGCAGGCGCCGGACCGGGAGGCCGAGATGACGGACACCACCGCGGGGCACGCGCCCTCGCCCATCGGCTCGGCGGCGGCCGCCGCGGCCGGCGCGATCGCGCGCCACCCCGGCCGGTGGCTGGTGTTCGCGGTGGTCCTGATGGCCGACGTCATGGACCTGATCGACTCCACCGTGACGAACGTGGCCGCGCCCGCCATCCGCGCGGACCTGGGCGGGGGCGAGACGCTGCTGCAGTGGCTGGGCGCCGGGTACACCCTGGCCTTCGCCGTGCTCCTCATCACCGGCGCGCGGCTCGGCGACCTCTGCGGGCGCAGGCGGTTGTTCCTGATCGGCGCCGCCGGCTTCACCCTCGCATCGGCCGCCTGCGCGCTGGCCTGGTCGCCGGAGGCCCTCATCGCGACCCGGGTGCTGCAGGGCGCGTTCGGAGCGCTGATGATCCCGCAGGGCTTCGGCATGCTCACCGAGGTGCTGGACGATCGCGAGATGCCGCGGGCGTTCGGCGTCTTCGGCCCGGTGATGGGGATCGCCGCGGTGCTCGGCCCGATCGTCGGCGCGCTGCTCGTGGAGGCCGACCTGCTGGGCACCCGCTGGCGGGCCATCTTCCTGGTGAACGTGCCCCTGGGCGTGGCGTGCCTGGTCGTGGGCGCCCGCTGGATGCCGCGCACCGTCGCGGCCCGCGGCGGCGGCCTCGACCTGCCCGGCATGGCGCTGATCGGCGGCGCCGCCCTCGCCCTCGTCTATCCGCTCATCCAGGGGCGCGAGCAGGGCTGGCCCGCCTGGACCTTCGCCGTCATCGCCCTGGGACTGGCGCTGGCCGTCTGCTTCGCGCTCTACGAGCGGCGCCGGCCGGCCGAGCGGGCCCTCGTCCAGGTGACGCTGATGCGCAACCGGGCCTTCACCTCGGGCATCGCGGTCGCCGCCGCCTTCTTCGCCGCCTTCGCGGGGATCATGCTCGTGCTGTCGCTGTTCTGGCAGATCGGCGAGGGCCTCACCCCCATCGAGGCCGCCCTGTCGCTCGTGCCGCTGTCGGTGGGCATGGTGGCCGGCATGGTCGCCTCGTTCGCCCTCGTCGCCCGCTTCGGCCGCCGGCTGGTCGCGGCCGGCGTGGCCGTCTCGGCGGCCGGCATCGGGGGCATGGCCGAGACTGCCCTCGCCCTCGACCGGCCCTCGCCCTGGGCGATGGTCGTCCCCACCGCCGTGGTGGGCATCGGCGCGGGCATGGTGTTCGGGCAGCTCTTCGACGTCATCCTGGGCGGTGTCGCGGAGGCCGAGGTGGGCACCGCGTCCGGCGTCCTCAACGCCCTCCAGCAGCTCTCGTTCGCGCTCGGCATCGCCATCGTCGCGACGATCTTCTTCGACGTGATGGACGCGCCGCGCCCGCCCTCCGAGGCGCTCGGCATCACCCTGCTGTGCACCCTGGCACCGCTCGCGATCGCCTTCGCGCTCGCCTTCCGATTGCCGCGACGCCCGCGCGAGGGGGCGCCTGCGCACTGATCGGGCGGCGGCCGCGGCGGGCCGTCACGGGCCGCCCTCGCGCCCCGCCCGCCAGGCGCCCGGCGAGGTGCCGACGTGGCGCGTGAAGGCCCGCGTGAAGGCGGCGTCCGACTGGTAGCCGACGGCCGCCGCGGCCTCGGTGACCATCACACCCCGCTCGAGCATGCGCGCCGCCAGCTGCAGCCGCCAGCGGGTGAGGTAGGTCATCGGCGGCATGCCGGTGAAGTCGGCGAACCGATCGGCGAGCGACGACCGCGACATCCCGATCTCCCGCGCCAGGCGGTCGATCGTCCACCGCTCGGCCGGCCGCGCGTGGATCACCCGCAGCGCGTCCCCCACCCGGCGGTCCCGCAGCCCCGCCACCCAGCCCCGCGCCTCGGCCGGCAGGGCCTCGATGTGCTGGCGCAGCGCCTCGAGGAACATCAGCTCGGCGAGCTTCGCCAGCGTCGCCTCGCGGCCCGCGCCCCGGGCCGCGCTCGCCTCGACCGCGGTGTCGAGCAGCGTCGTGACCCACCCCCAGCTCTGCGGCGACACCGGCGCGCGGATCATGGGGGGCAGCGACGCGAGCAGGGGATTGAAGGGCCGCGTGTCGCAGGCGAGGTAGCCGCAGACGAAGCGGCACCTCTCCCCCGGGCCGCGCTCGTTGACGCTGATCGTCATGGGCAGGGGCTCGTCGATCGGGCGGAAGTAGCGCTCCCACATCGGCTCGCCCCTCATGCCCGGCGCGGAGGCCATGTAGTTCGCGTCGCCGCCGGGGAACATCACCATGTCGCCGGCCCGCACCCGCTCGGGCTCCCCGCCCTCACCGATCCGCTCGACCCAGCAGCCTCCCGCGGTCACGACGTGGAAGGCGATCACGTGCTCGGCGTCGACCATCAGCCGGCGGCCGACCGCCTCGGTGCTGGGGCTCGACGCCACGAACGGGGCCCGCGCCTGCACGTCGTAGAAGAGCGCGCCCGACAGGCGGACGGCCAGGAGAACATCGGACAGCACGTCCATGCCGCCCACCATCCCAGACGATCGGGCACGAGGACAGGACTGCGGGGCAGGCCCCGGACGGACGGGCAAGAGATTCGGCCGATCGGGCCTTCCGGGGGCCGCGCCGCCGGTCCTACGGTCGCCCGGATCGACGATCCACGACCGAGAACGACACGGGAGTCCGACCATGCTCGACACGACCTTCGAGGGGCTTCAGAGCAGCCTGCGCGGCCGCCTCGTCCGCCCCGGCGACGGGGACTACGACGAGGTCCGCGCCCTCTACAACGGCATGATCGACCGCCGTCCGGCGGCGATCGCCCTGTGCGCCGACGTCGGCGACGTGGTCACCGCCGTCGACCGGGCGCGGGAGCTCCGGCTGCCGCTGGCGGTGCGGGGCGCCGGCCATCACGGCGCCGGGCTCGGCGGCGTCGACGACGGCCTGGTCATCGATCTGGCCGCGCTGCGCCGGGTGGAGGTCGACCCGCGCGCCCGCACGGTCCGCGCCGGAGGCGGATGCACGCTGGCCGACATCGACGAGGCCACCGCCCCGCACGGGCTGGCGGTGCCGACCGGCTTCGTCTCCTCGACCGGGATCGGGGGCCTGACCCTCGGCGGCGGCACCGGCTACCTCACGCGCCAGCACGGGCTGACCATCGACAACCTGCTGGAGGCCGAGGTGGTGCTCGCCGACGGCCGCGTGGTCACCGCGAGCCCCGCCTCGCGCGCCGACCTCTTCTGGGCGCTGCGCGGCGGCGGCGGCAACTTCGGCGTCGTGACGTCCTTCCTCTTCCGCGCCCACCCGGTGGACGAGGTCTTCGGGGGACCCGTCTTCTGGGACGTCCGGGACGCCGGCGCGATGCTGCGCGCGTACCGCGACTTCCTGCCGCGGGCGCCCGAGCGGCTGGGGCTCTTCGCCGGCCTCAAGACCGTGCCGCAGGCCGCCCCCTTCCCCCCGGAGCACCAGGGCGCGACGGTCGGCGCGCTGATCGCGTGCCACAACGGGCCCGAGGAGGAGGGGATCGAGGCGATGAGGCCGCTGCTGGACGCGCTCCCGCCGCCCCTCTTCGACTGGCGCGGCCGCCAGCGCTTCGTGGACATGCAGAAGCTCTTCGATCCGCTGATGCCCGCCGGCATGCAGTGGTACTGGCGCGGCGACTTCGTCCACGAGCTGCCGGACGAGGCGATCGAGGTCCACCTCGAGCACGCGCGCAGGCTCGGTCCGGGCTCGCAGTGCGTGATGCACCTCTACCCCGTCGACGGCGCGGTGCATCGGGTCGACCCCGGCGCCACGGCGTGGCGGGCGCGGGAGGCGCGCTGGTCGATGGTGATCGCGGGCATCGACTCCGACCCCCGCAGGGCCGCGGCCGTCACCGAGTGGGCGAGGGACTACTGGCGCGCCGTGCACCCCTTCTCCGGCCCCGGGGGCTACGTCAACTTCTGGATGGACGAGGACCTCGACGACGCGGCCGGCCGCATGAAGGCGACCTACGGCCTGAACCTCCACCGCCTGCGGACGGTGAAGGCGACCTACGACCCCGGGAACCTCTTCCGGGTGAACCCGAACATCGCACCGGCGTCGCCGTCCGAGAACGGCGAGGGCTGACGCCCCGCCGGCAGGCCCGACCCGGCGCGGCTGCTCGCGCTCCAGGAGGTTCACGCATGATCGAGCTGCTCTCCTCGCCCCCGGCGGAGGATTCGATCGCCCCGCTCGACCCGGCCGCGCTGCGCGCCCTGGTCGACGGGCTCGCCGCGACGCCCGGTCTCTGGGAGCCGGGCGTGCGTCACGATCCGGCTGAGCGGCTCTACGAGCTGCTGTGGCGGGACGAGCGCATCGAGGTGTGGCTGATCTGCTGGAGCGGGGAGGACCACGACACCGGCTTCCACGACCACGACATCTCCAACGGCGCGTTCGCCGTGGTGCGGGGCGAGCTGGTGGAGGAGCGCCTCGGCCTGGAGGGGCCGATCCGGCGGCGGCTGCGGGCGGGGCGGTCGGTCGCGTTCTCGCCCTCGCACGTGCACCGGGTGCGCGGCGTGGGCGCCGGGCGGGCGGTGTCGATCCACGCGTACTCGCCGCCGCTGCGGCGGATGGGCGTCTACGAGGTCGCCCCCGACGGCGCGCTCGGCCGCACCACCGTCACCGCCGACCACGAGCTGGCCAACGGCGCAGGGGCCCCGCCGCCGTCCTACTCGTAGACGCCCTCGACGTAGCGCGACAGGATCTGGGCGGCGCCGCGCACGGTGGCCATCGCCAGGCGGTAGTCCATGCGCGTCGGACCGAAGAGCGACACGGTGCCGAGGTTGCGCCGGGGCACCCCGTAGTTGGCGGCGACCATGCTGAGCCCGGCCAGGCTGCGATCCGGCAGCTCGGCGCCGATGCGCAGGTACACCTCGTTGCGCGACAGCGCGCCGCGCAGCAGCGCGAGCAGCTCGTAGCGCTCCTCCAGGCTCTCCATGAGGGAGTCGATCGCCATCAGGTCGAGGTGGCGCTGCTCGGCCAGGAAGCGCGCCCGGCCGCCGACGAAGATGGTGGCGCCGGCGTCGTCCTCGAGATCGGTCAGGGCCGGGGCCAGCACCGAGAGGAAGTCGCGCTCCTTCCCCCCCAGCGACGGGTCGGTCAGGCGCGACTCGATCATCCGCGCGCCCAGCGACTGACCGGCGACGCGCTCGTTGAGGAAGGCGCCCGCCCACTCGCACAGACCCGGATCGACCGCCCCGTCGAAGGCGAACACCCGCTTCGTGACGGCGCCGGTGGAGGTGATGACCACCACCATGACCACCTGGGGCTGCAACAGCAGCACCTCGACGTGGCGCACCGTGGACGAGGTGGGCGGCGGCGCCGTGACGATGCCCAGCAGGTTGGTGACCTGGGCCACCACGTCGGCCAGGCGCGACAGGGCGGCGTCGACCTCGCGGCGCATCTCGGTGAGGTCGAGGGCCGTCTCGACCACCGCCGGCGGCCGCGCCGGCGGGTCGCGGGTGAGCAGCGTGTCCACGTAGTAGCGGTAGCCGCGGTCGGTGGGCACGCGGCCCGCCGAGGTGTGGGGGTGGTCGAGGAAGCCCAGCTCCTCCAGCCGGGCCAGCTCGTAGCGCACGGTGGACGAGGCGAAGTCGATGCCCTCGCGGCCGGCGATGTTCTTGCTGCCGACGGGCGACCCGGTGGCGATGTGCTCCTCGATCACCGTGCGCAGGATCGCCTCCTGGCGCGGCTTCAGCTCCCCCCGCCCGCTCATGCGTACTCCATCAGCTGGTGGAGGACCGCGTTCTGCACGAAGCGCCCCTCGCGGGTGAGCGCGACGCTGCGGCCGGCGCGGTCGAGCAGGCCGGCGGCGCCCAGCCGGTCGAGCGCCTCGGGGTGGTCGGGCGGGCCCGACCAGTCGAGGTCGAGGCCGTCGGCCAGCCGCAGGCCCAGCATCCAGCGCTCGCGGCGCAGGTCGTCGGCGTCGAGGCTCTCGGCGCTGCGCGGGGGCTCCCGCCCGGCGGCGAGGGCGGCGACGTAGCGGTCGACGCCGGGGGCGTTGCGCCGGCGGCGCCCGTCGACGGTGCTCACCGCCCCGACGCCCACCCCGAGGTAGTCGGCCGCGCCCCAGTAGGCGAGGCTGTGCCGGCACTCGTGGCCCGGCCGGGCGAAGTTCGCCGTCTCGTACCAGCGGTAGCCGGCCGCCTCCAGGTCGTCGACGATGCGGCGGTAGGCGTCGGCGGCCTCGTCCTCGTCGAAGGCGGGGGTGCCGCGGCGGGCGAGGGCCGAGCCGGGCTTGAGCTCCAGCTCGTACCAGGACAGGTGATCCGGGCCCAGCTCGAGCGCGTCGGCCATGTCGGCCTCGAGGTCGGCCGCGCTCTGGCCGGGCACGGCGAACAGCAGGTCGATGCTGAGGTCGTCGAAACCGACCGCGCGCGCGCATTCGGCGGCCCGGCGCGCCTGGTCGGGGGTCGCGGCCCGGTCGAGGGCCTCGAGCAGGTGGGGCCGGAAGGACTGCACGCCCAGCGACAGGCGCGTCACCCCCGCGGCGCGCAGCTCGGCGAGCGCCCGGCGATCGACGGTCTCGGGGTTCGCCTCGACGCTCACCTCGGCGCCGTCGGCCAGCAGCGGGCGGAGGCGGTCGAGCAGCCGGGCCAGGCGGCGCGGGCGCATCAGGGTGGGCGTGCCGCCCCCCAGGTACACGGTCTCGATCTCGCCGAGCAGGCCGGCCTCGCAGTCGATCTCGGCCAGGAGGGCGTCGGCGTAGGCGTCGCGGCGGTCGAGGCCGCCCACCTCCACCACGAAGGCGCAGTAGCCGCAGCGGGACGCGCAGAAGGGCAGGTGAACGTACAGGTGCCGGACCACGGTCACCTGCCGCCGTTGCGGCTGTCGTCGCCGATCTGGAGCACCGACAGGAAGGCCTCCTGCGGCACCTCGACCGACCCGACCTGCTTCATCCGCTTCTTGCCCTCCTTCTGCCTCTCCAGGAGCTTGCGCTTGCGGCTGATGTCGCCGCCGTAGCACTTGGCGAGCACGTCCTTGCGGATCGCCTTCACCGTCTCCCGGGCCAGGATCTTGCCGCCGACCGCCGCCTGGATCGGCACCTCGAAGAGCTGGCGCGGGATGGTGCGGAACAGGCGCTCCACCAGGTGCTTGCCGCGCGCGTAGGCCTGGTCGCGGTGCACGATCATCGACAGGGCGTCGACCGTGTCGCCGGCCAGCAGGATGTCGAGCTTCACCAGGGGGCTCTCGCGGTAGCCGATGACCTCGTAGTCGAGGGACGCGTACCCGCGGGTGCGGCTCTTGAGCTGGTCGTAGAAGTCGAGGACGATCTCGGCGAGCGGCAGGTCGTACACGACCTGCATCCGCTGCTCGATCGGCTCCATGGTGACGAACACGCCGCGCCGGTCCTGGCACAGGCCCATCACGGCGCCCACCCCGTCCTGCGGCACCAGCACGGTGCAGCGGACGTACGGCTCCTCGATGGTCTCGATGTTGGTGGGCGGCGGCAGGTCGGCCGGCGAGCGCACCTCGCGGGTCTCGCCCGCGGTGTCCGTGACCCGGTAGGCGACGTTCGGCGTGGTGGCCAGCAGCTCCAGGTCGTACTCGCGCTCCAGGCGCTCGCGCACGATGTCCATGTGCAGCAGGCCCAGGAAGCCGCAGCGGAAGCCGAACCCGAGGGCCTGCGAGGTCTCGGGCTCCCAGCGCAGCGAGGCGTCGTTCAGCGACAGCTTCTCGAGCGCGTCGCGCAGGTCGGGATAGTCGTCGGCGTCGACCGGGAAGAGGCCGCAGAACACCATCGGCTTGACCTCGCGGTAGCCGGGCAGCGGCTCCTCGGCCGGCCGGCTCGCCAGGGTGAGCGTGTCGCCCACCCGCAGGTCGCCCAGGTTCTTGAGGCCGGTCACGAGGTAGCCGGTCTCGCCCGCCGAGAGCGACCCGGTGGGCGTCATCGCGGGCGCCATGACGCCGATCTGCTCGGCCTCGACCACGAGGCCCGTCTCCATCGCCTTCAGGCGGTCGCCCGTGGTGAAGCGGCCGTCGACGACGCGCACGAACGCGACCACGCCGCGGTACTGGTCGTAGACCGAGTCGAAGATCAGGGCGCGGGCCGGCGCGTCCGGGTCGCCGGACGGCGGCGGCACCCGCGCGACGATGGCCTCCAGCACCTCGGCCACGCCCTCGCCGGTCTTGGCCGAGATGCGCAGCACGTGGGCGGGGTCGTCGCCGATCAGGTCGGCCACCGCGCGGCCGTGCAGCTCGGGGTCGGCGGCCGGCAGGTCGATCTTGTTCAGCACCGGGATCAGCTCGAGGTCGCCCTCGATCGCCAGGTACGTGTTCGCCAGCGTCTGCGCCTCGATCCCCTGGCTGGCGTCCACCACCAGCAGCGCGCCCTCGCAGGCCGCCAGGCTGCGCGAGACCTCGTAGCTGAAGTCGACGTGCCCCGGCGTGTCGATCAGGTTGAGCTGGTAGGTCTCCCCGTCGGCGGCCGTGTAGTGCACCCGCACGGCCTGCGCCTTGATGGTGATGCCGCGCTCGCGCTCCAGCTCCATCGAGTCGAGCACCTGGCTGCGCATCTCGCGCTCGCTGACCGCGCCTGTGGCCTGGAGGATGCGGTCCGCGAGGGTCGACTTGCCGTGATCGATGTGCGCGATGATGGAGAAGTTGCGGATGCGGCTCTGGTCCACGCGGTCATCGTAGCGGCCGCACCAGCCGCGACAGGGCGCGCAGCTCGTGCATCTCGAAGGCCTGGGCGGCGGAGAGGTAGGCGATGGCGGCCGCCGCCACGGCGGTGCCCACCGACAGCAGCTGGGCGCCCAGGGACTGGCCGAGCGCGTCGTCGAGCACCCGCCACGACGCCCAGCCGAGCAGGGCGGCGATGGCGCTCGCCACGGCGCTGCGCATCACGCCGTCCAGGATCCACTCGCGGTGCAGGCCGCCCAGCTCCCGCTCCACCATCCAGGTCAGGGCGATGAAGGTGACGATGCTGGCCAGGGAGGTCGCCAGCGGGATGCCGCCCGTGCCGAAGGGCTTGTAGAAGGCCGCGTCGAGGGCCACGTTCAGCAGCACGCCGAAGGCCGAGACCTTGGTGGCGAGCCACGGCAGCTGCAGGCTGAACAGCGCCCGGATCACCAGCAGGCTGGCCCCGTTGAAGGCCAGGCCGATGGCGAACATGAACAGGGCCTCGTTGGTGAGCGTGGTGCTCTGGGCGTCGAACTCCCCGCGCTCGTACACCAGCCGCACCATCGGCTCGGACAGCACCAGCAGGAACGCCGACGCCGGCAGCAGCATGAAGAAGATCTGCCGCAGGCCGTCGGCGATCGTGTCGCGCATGCCCTCCCAGTCCTCGCGGGCGGCCAGGCGGGAGATGCTGGGGAACAGGACCGTCGAGATCGCGACGCTGAACATGCCCTGCGGCAGCAGGTAGAGGCGGAAGGCCGCGTCGATGGCGCGCACCGACTCGTCGCTCACCAGGCTGGCGAAGGCCCCGTCGATCACCAGGTTCACGTTGATGAGCCCCAGCCCCAGCGTGACGGGCAGCATCAGTATGAGCACCCGTTTGACGTACGGGTTGCCGAAGCCCAGCGACAGCGGGAACGGCCCGAGGCCCCGCAGCGAGGGCAGCAGCCACAGCAGCTGAGCGATGGTGCCCAGCACGATCGCCACGGCGTAGAAGGTGACCCGGTCGTCGTCGGCCACCAGCGGCGTCGCCACCAGCAGGGTGAAGATGATGACCACGTTCCACAGCACCGGCACGAAGGCCGTGGGGCCGAAGCGGTTGCCCGCCTGCAGCACCGCCGACACCAGGCCGGTCAGGCCCAGCAGCACCACGATCGGGAACATGATCTGGGAGAGCCGCACGAGGTCGTCCTGCAGGTCGTCCTCGAGGCCGGGGGCGAAGAGGGGCATCACCCACGGCGCGGTGACCACCGCGACCAGCGACAGCAGGCCCAGGCCGATGCTGATCATCCCCACGAGCGCCCCGGCCAGCCGGCGCGCCTCCGCGTGGCGGCCCTTCTCCTCGAGCTCGGTGAAGACCGGCAGGAAGGCCGCCGACAGGGCCGAGTCGGCCACCAGGCTGCGCAGCAGGTTCGGCACCTGGAAGGCGATCACGAAGGCCGCGATCGGCCCCTTGGTGCCGAAGAGGGCGGCCGCCAGGATCTCGCGCGCCAGCCCCGCCACGCGGCTCACGCCCGTCCAGACGGCGAACACGGCCGTGCTGCGGCCGATGCTTCGGTGGGCGCCTCCGGTGCGCGCTGCCGCGCGCCGTGCGCTCATGGCTGGCCGTGTCCGGACAGGATCGCTACGATACCTCGCCGATTCGACGACGGAGGACCGCCCGCGTGGCGAACATCAAGCAGCAGAAGAAGCGCAACCGCCGCTCGCTGGAGCAGCGCGACCGCAACCTGCGGTACCGCTCGACCATCAAGACCCTGTTCCGGCGCCTGTCGGACGCCGCCGAGGCCGGCGAGGGCGACCAGATCGCGGCGCGCGCCCGTGAGCTGGAGCACCTCATCGACCGCGCCGCCGCTGAGGGCGTGATTCACGCCAACAACGCGGCACGCAAGAAGAGCCGCGTCGCCCGCATCGCCCAGAGGGTGACCACCACCGCCTAGCGTCCCTCCGGCGCCGGCGTCCCGCCGCGCGCCAGGGCGATGAGGTCGCGGGCGGCGCTCTCGAGCACCAGCCGCTCGCCGTCGTCGCGGGTGCGGCCCAGCTCGCGCAGGGCCGACACCCGCAGGTCGAGTTCCAGCGCCGCCAGGCGGGCCACCGCCCGCTCGGCCGCGCCCGCCGGCAGGGACTGCGCCTGCTCGGCGAGCTTCCGCGCCGGGAAGCCCCCCACGCCGGTCACGCGCGCGGCGTCCTCCGTCGACGGCCGGCCCGGCAGGGCCTGCACGCGGGCGAGGCGGCGGAAGTGGTTGGTCAGCTGCACCTGCACCACGATCGGCGCGACCGGATCGTCGCCGGTGGCGAGGTCCTGCAGCACGTCGTAGGCCGCGGCGGCGTCGCCCCGCACCAGGGCGTCCGAGAGCTCGTAGGTCTTCGCGTCCGGGTGCCGCGGCACCAGCGCGTCGACCATCTCGTTGCCCACCGGCTCGCCGTCGGCGTAGGCCGCCAGCTTCTCGGCCTCGCGGCTCAGCTCCATCGCCACGACGCCGCTGCGCCGCGCGTCGGGCCGGTCGACCATCACCCGCTCCACCACGCGCCGCGCCACGGCCGCGCTCACGCGCCCGCCGGCCCGGTCGACCTCCCTGGCGACGTGGTTCGCGAACCACTTGGCGCGATCGCGCGGCTTGTCCTTGGGGTCGGGGCCGTAGTGCAGCACGGAGCCGGCCTCGGCCACCGCGGCGCCCAGCTTCGGCGTCACGGCCCCGGCCGCGATCAGGGTGAGGCAGGTCTGGGGGTTCGGCGCCCCCAGGTAGGCCACCACGGCCGCCGCGTCCGCCGCCTTCCACTCGTCGGCGCCCTCCACCAGCACCAGCCGCAGCCCGCCGAAGGAGAGGGCCTCGCAGATCGCCACGACGTCCTCGCCCGAGGTCTCGGCGGCGCGCAGCCGCTCGGGGGGCATGCCCCCCTCGCGCTGCACCCGCGCCGCCAGGCGCGCCACGGCGCGGTCGACGGTCGCGCGGTCCTCCCCCCAGATCGCGTAGGCGGGCCTGAGGGGCTCGGGTGGCTGCCGGGTCGTCATGACCGCGACACGCTACCGCCCCGGCTGGACGACGACCCTCCCGTCGGGGGCCGAGACGGTCAGGTCGCCCGACAGATCCGTGCGCCACACCAGGGCTCCGGCGGCCGCGAGGGTCGCCAGGGTGTCGGCGCGGGGGTGGCGGAAGGGGTTGCCCTCCCCCACCGGCACCAGCGCCACGGCGGGGCGCAGGCGGTCGAGGACGGGCGCCAGGCCGGGATCCTCCGATCCGTGGTGCGAGACCTTGAGCACCTCCACCGGGCGCAGCGGCAGGCGGGCCAGGGCGTCGCTCTCGGCGTCGGCGGTCAGCAGCACGTCGAGGGCGCCGGCGCTGGCCAGCGCGACCATGCTGTAGGGGTTCGGGTCGGCCCCGGCCGGTCGCGGCACCGCCGGCGACAGGACGCGCAGGCTCCAGCGGCCCACCGGCACGCGCGTGCCGGCCCGGTACTCGCGCACCGGCACGCCCCGCTCGCGCGCGGCCCTCAGCACCCGCAGGGCCGCCGGCGGGAACCCGTCGGCCGGCTCGAGTGGCGCCAGCAGCACCCCCACCGGGATGTGGTCGATGACGTCGGCCGCGCCTCCCAGGTGATCGAGCGAGTCGTGGGTGAGGACCAGCACGTCCAGGCGGCGCACCCCCAGCCGCGCCAGCGCCCGCCGCGCCGGCGACGGGCCCGACGCGGCCGGGGGCCCGGCGTCGACCAGCGCCGCGGCGCCCTCGGGGCTGCGCAGCAGGTGGGCGTCGCCCTGGCCCACGTCGAGCGTGGTGAGGGCGGGCGAGGCGGGCCACGGCGGCGGCGGACCCGGGCGGGGGAGGACCCAGCCGGCGGCGACCAGCGCCGCCGCGAGCGTCGCCAGGGCCCGCCACGGCAGGGCGCGCGCCCGCGCGGCCGCACCCGGCTCCCTCAGCCGCTCGGCGAGGACCGGCGCCGCCGCCGGCGCCAGCAGCGCCACCGCGACCCAGCCGGGGAGGTCGACCGCGGCGCCGGGGACGGCGGCCGCCAGGCGGGCGGCGCCCAGCAGCAGCGCCGCCCCCGCTCCGGCCGGCCAGGCGAGCGCCACGCCGGCGGCGGGCAGCACGGCGCCCGCCGCGATGCCCGCCAGCGCCAGCACCACCACCGGCGCCGCCACCGGCACCGCCGCCACGTTCAGCAGCAGGCCGGCCAGCGACAGGCGGCCGAAGTGCCACACCAGCACGGGCGCCGTCGCCAGCCCGGCGGCCGCGGCCATCGCCGCGAGGTCGGCCACGCGGCCCGGCAGCCAGCCGCGCAGCCGGGCGGCCAGCACCGGGGCGATCGCGAACAGCCCGGCGACGGCCGCGAAGGAGAGCTGCAGCCCCGGATCGTGCAGGGCGCGCGGCTGGTGGGCCAGGATCGCCGCCAGGCCGGCCAGGAGCAGGTACCAGCGCTCGCGCGGCGCCGCCAGCAGCTCGGCGGCGAGGCCCAGGCCGCCGACGATGCCCGCCCGGGCCACCGACGCGCCGCCGTCGCACGCCAGGCAGTAGGCGGTCATCACCGCCGCCGCGGCGGCCACCCGGGCGCGCCGCCCCACCCCCAGCGCCGCCAGCAGTGCCATCGCCGCCAGCGCCACCACGGTGACGTTCTGGCCCGAGACCGCCAGGAGGTGCCAGAGGCCGGAGTCGCGGAAGGCGTCCTCCGCGTCCTCGGACAGGCCGGTGGCCCCGCCGAGCGCCATGCCGCGCACCAGTACGGCGACGTCCCCGGACAGGCCGGCCCCCGCGTTCCTCCCGGCCCAGACCCGCCACCGGTCGCGCAGCCCGGCCAGGCCGCCGCGCCGCCCCTGCGGCCGCATCGCCTCGGGCGACATGCGCGCGGCGATGCCCTGCCGCTCCAGCCACCCGGCCCACCACGACGGCGCGGTGGGCCCCGCCGCGGGCCGCAGGCGCCCGGTCACGCGCAATCGCGTCCCGAGCGCGGGCGCCCCGGCGGGGGCGTCGTCCAGGTCGAGCAGCACCCCCGCCCCGGCGGGCACCTCGGAGCCGTCCTCCACCCGCAGCCGCTCGGCCCGCGCGCGCACCCGCGACCCTCCCCGGCCGTCCGGCGCCGCCGGCGCGTCGACCACCACCGTCCCGGAGGCCCGCGCCGGCAGATCCAGGCGCGGCGGGGCCGTCGCCTCCAGGCGCGCCCCGCCCCAGGCCAGGCCGGCCAGCGTCGCGGTGGCCGCCAGCGCCGCCAGGGCGGGCGCGGCCCGCCCGCCGCGCGCCAGCCAGGCCGCCGCCAGCCCCGCCGCCCCCGTCGCGGCGGCCGCGGGCGCCACCGGCACCGCCACGGCTAGGTCCGCCGCGAGGCCGGCGCAGAAGGCCGCCAGCACGGCGTGGGGCGCGAAGCGGAGGCGGGCGGGCGCGCGGCGATGGACGGCGGCGGCCATCGCCCCACGCTAGGAGCGCCGCGCGCACGCGACCGCGCGCCTTTGTGCCGCCGGGCGGGCGGAACCGTGCCGGCGCTAGTGTCGTGTCAGATGGCCACGATCCCGCGCCAGGCCCCGCTCGCACCGGGACGGGGACGGCGCCGGGCGATCCTCGCCATCTGCTGCCTGAGCCTGTTCCTGGTGGGCATGGACGTGACGATCGTGAACGTCGCGCTGCCGTCGATGAGGGCCGACCTGGGCGCGTCGGTGTCGGAGCTGCAGTGGACGATCGACGCCTACACCCTGGTGGTGGGCAGCCTGCTGATGCTGTCGGCGTCGATCGGCGACCGGCTGGGGCGCCGGCGCGTCTTCTGCGTGGGCATCGTGGTCTTCACCGCAGGATCGCTGCTGTGCGCGCTGGCGCCCTCGACCGGCCTGCTGTTCGCCGCCCGGGTGATCCAGGCGATCGGCGGATCCATGCTCAACCCGATCGCGATGGGGATCATCCGCACCACCTTCACCGACCCGCGCGAGCGCGCCCGGGCGATCGGCGTGTGGGGCGCGGTGTTCGGCATCAGCCTCGCCGTGGGGCCGGTGCTGGGCGGCGCGCTCACCGACGGGGGCGACTGGCGGGCCATCTTCTGGGTGAACGTGCCCGTCGGGGCGGTCGCCCTGGCCCTGACGCTGCGCTACGTCCCCGAGTCGCGCGCGGCGCGGGCGCGGCGCCTCGACCCGGTGGGCCAGGTGCTGATGATCGGCTGGCTCGCCGCGCTGCTCTTCGCGATCATCGAGGCGCCGGAGGCGGGCTGGGCGTCCCTCCGGACCATCGCCCTGTTCGCGCTCGGCGCGGTGCTGATCGCCCTGCTCGTCGCCCATGAGCTGCGCCACGACGAGCCGCTGCTGGAGGTGCGTGCCTTCCGCAGCGTCCCCTTCTCGGGCGCGACCCTCGCCGCCGTCTGCGCGCTGCTCGCGATGGGCGGCTTCCTGTTCCTCAACTCGATCTACCTGCAGGACGCCCGCGGCATGTCGCCGCTCGAGGCCGGCCTCCTGACCCTGCCGATGGCGGCCACCATGATGATCGTGTCGCCCCTGTCGGGGCGCCTCGTGGGGCGCTACGGCGCGCGGCCCTCGGTGGTGGTCGCGGGCATCGCGATGCTCGCCGGAGGGGCGATGCTGGTGGGCGTCTCGGCCACCACGCCGATCCCCTGGCTGGCGGGCGCCTACATCCTGATCGGCGCCGGTCACGGCCTCGCCCAGCCGCCGATCACCCAGACCGCGGTGTCGGGCCTGCCGCCCGATCAGGCGGGCGTGGCGGCGAGCATCGCCAGCACCAGCCGCCAGCTCGGCGTGTCGCTGGGAGTCGCGATCGTCGGCTCCGTGGCCGTCTCCCACGCGAGGGACCCCGCGGCCATCGCCACGGCCACCCACGCCGGGTGGTGGATCATCGCGGGCTGCGGCGCCGTGCTCGCCGGCCTGGGCCTCACCGCCATGGGGCGGCCCCGCGGCGGCCGCACCGTCGCCGAGCCGATCGTCCTGGAGGGCGCCCCCCGCCCGGCCTGAGCTGCTGCTCAGCCCTCGGGGATCGGGTCTCCGGGCGGCGCCGGGTACGGGTTGCGCTTGGCCTTCGGCTCGGGGGTCGCGGCGTCGCCCTTGGCGGCCTCGGCGGCGCGCCGGTCGCGCTCCGCGAACACGCTCTCCTCGCTCTCGCCGTCGAGCAGGCGCAGGAACTCCTCGCGCTCGATGGTCTCGCGGCGCAGCAGGATCTGCGACAGCGTCTCGAGGTCGTTGCGGTGCTCCACCAGGATGTCGCGCGCCCGCTGGTGGGCCTCCTCGATGATCCGGCGGATCTCCGAGTCGATGGTGCGGGCGAGATCGTCCGAGTAGTCGGGCTCGGAGTGCATGTCGCGGCCCAGGAAGGGCGCGCCCTGGTTGTGGCCGAGCACCCGCGGCCCGAGCTTGTCGGACATGCCGAAGCGCATCGTCATCTGCTTGGCCGTCGAGGTGACCTTCTCGAGGTCGTTCGCGGCGCCGGTGGTGATCTCGTCGAAAACGATCTCCTCCGCCGCCCGGCCGCCGAGGGTCATCGCCATGGCGTCCTCGAGCTGCGCCCGGGTGGTGAGGAAGGTGTCCTCCTCCGGCATCGAGATGGTGTAGCCGAGGGCCTGGCCGCGCGACACGACCGAGATCTTGTGCACCGGGTCCGCGTTCGGCAGGAAGTGGCCGACCAGGGCGTGGCCCATCTCGTGGTACGCCGTGACGACGCGCTCCTTCTCGGAGAGCAGCCGGCTCTTCTTCTCGGGGCCGGCGATGACCCGCATGATCCCCTCCTCGAGCTCCGACTGCTCGATGAGGCGCTTGCCCTTGCGGGCCGCCAGCAGCGCGGCCTCGTTCACCAGGTTCGCCAGGTCGGCGCCGGTGAACCCGGGGGTCTGGCCGGCCAGGGCGGCGAGGTCGATCTCCTTGGCGATCGGCTTGCCCTTGGTGTGGACGCGCAGGATCTGGGCGCGGCCCTCGCGATCCGGGCGGTCGACCACGATCTGGCGGTCGAAGCGGCCGGGCCGCAGCAGGGCCGGGTCGAGGATGTCCGGCCGGTTCGTCGCGGCGATCAGGATGATGTTGTCCTTCGCCTCGAAGCCGTCCATCTCGACGAGCAGCTGGTTGAGCGTCTGCTCGCGCTCGTCGTGGCCGCCGCCGAGGCCGGCGCCGCGGTGGCGACCGACGGCGTCGATCTCGTCCATGAAGATGATGCAGGGCGAGTTCTGCTTGGCCTGCTCGAACAGGTCGCGGACGCGCGAGGCGCCGACGCCGACGAACATCTCCACGAAGTCGGAGCCGGAGATCGAGAAGAACGGCACCCCCGCCTCGCCGGCGACCGCCCGCGCCAGCAGCGTCTTGCCGGTGCCGGGGGGTCCGTAGAGCAGCACGCCCTTCGGGATGCGCGCGCCGAGCGACTGGAACTTCTTGGGGTTCTCGAGGAACTCCTTGATCTCGTGGAGCTCCTCCACCGCCTCGGTGGCGCCCGCCACGTCCTTGAAGGTGATCTTGGGCGCGTCGACCGACATGCGCTTGGCGCGGCTCTTGCCGAAGCTCATCACCTTCGACCCGCCGCCCTGCATGCGGTTCATGAGGTAGAACCAGAACAGGATGAAGAGCACGAACGGGGCCAGCCAGATGAGCGAGCTCCACCAGGGCGATCCGGGGATGCCCTTGATGTTGTAGTTCACGTTCGCCGTCTCGAGCGCGGTGATGAGGTCCTGGCTGCCGGCCTCGGTGTAGCCCACCGTGTACTTCTGGCCGTTCTTCAGGACCACGTTGACGTCGCGGCTCTGCTCCTTGAGCGTGGCCGAGGCGACGTCGCCGCTCTCGATCTGCTGGATGAACTCCGAGTAGGTGGGCTTGGGCGTCGACGGCTCGTCCGAGACCACGAGCCGCTGGGCGACGAACACCAGCAGGATCACGATCAGGATCGGGAACGCCGCACTCTTCAGGAACCGGTTCAGCCGGGGCCTCTCTCCGACCGGCGGACGGCTCTGCCACCGTCCTCGTTACAGCCAGGATAGACGAACCTCGGCCGGATCGGTCGCGGATCCGGGCGCGGCGGTCGCGCGGGAGCATGCGGGCGCCCGTCACGGGACGACGTGTGGCCGCAGCGCCTCGAGCCGCGCCGGCCCGATGCCCGGCACCTCGAGCAGCTGGTCGACCGAGCCGAAGCCGCCGTTGGAGTCGCGCCACGCGACGATGCGCCCGGCGATCGCCGGGCCGATGCCGTCGAGCGCCTCGAGCTGGTCGGTCGTCGCCGACGACAGGCTGATCGGGGCGCCGGGCGCCGCCGATGCGGGCGCCGGCCCGTCGCCCGCGGCGCCGGCCGCCGCCCGGGGCGGCACCCGCACCTGCTGGCCGTCCTGCACCGGCGCGGCCAGGTTGAGGGCGGAGGTGTCGGCGCGCCGGGTGGGGCCGCCGGCCTCGCGGACGGCCTCGATCACCCGGGCGCCAGGGGCGAGCTCGTAGACGCCGGGGTCGCGCACCTCGCCGGCCACGTGCACGAGCAACGGGACCTCGGCGGCGGCGGGCCCGTCGCCGGCCGGCGCCGCGAGGGCGGCGGGCGCCGTGGGGGAGGTGGCGGACGGCTGGCCCCCTCCCCCGTCGCCGCCGGCGACCCTGACGGCCACCAGCGCGAGCGCCACCGCCGCGGCGATGTACGCCCAGCCGGAGCGGCGCAGCCATGGGAGCAGTCGATCCATGCACCGAGGCTAGGAGCCCCCGGCGCGCGGATGGCGCGCGGATCGTGCCGCCGGCGTGCCGTCCGCGCGACGGCGGCGGCGCGGGACCGCCCTACTTCACCACCAGGTTGACCAGCCGGCCGGGCACGACCACCTCGCGGACGACCTCGCGGCCGTCGACCGCCGCCCGCACCTTCGGCAGCTCCCGCGCCCGGGTCAGCACCGTCGCCTGGTCGGCGTCCGCGGCGATCTCGAGCCGGTCGCGCAGCTTGCCGTTGACCTGCACCACCACCGTCACCGTGTCCTGCACCAGGAAGGCCGGGTCCGCGACGGGCCAGGGCTCGCGCCACAGGGCCCCGCCGCCCAGCGCCTCCCACAGCTCGCAGGTGATGTGCGGCGCGAACGGGAAGAGCAGCGACACGGCGCTCTGCGCGGCGTAGCGCAGCGCGCCCGCCCCGGCCTCGTCGTCCAGGCGCCTCTCCGACTGCGCCCTGGTGGCCGCGTTCAGCAGCTCCTGGATGGCGGAGATGGCGGTGTGGAACGAGAACCGCTCGCCGATGTCGTCGCTGACCTTGGCGATGGTGCGCTCGGTGCGGCGCACCAGGTCGAGGGCCTCGGAGCCGGGGTCGAGCGACGACGCGTCCGGTCGCGGGGCCAGCGGCCCGGCGGGCAGGCCGCCCACCAGGCGCCACAGGCGGTCGAGGAAGCGGCGCTGCCCCTCGACGGCGCGGTCGCTCCACTCCACGTCGTCGGCGGCGGGGCCCATGAACATCACGTAGAGGCGCAGGGTGTCCGCGCCGAGCCGGCCCAGCAGCTCGTCCGGCGCGACCACGTTCCCCTTGCTCTTGCTCATCTTCGCGCCGTCGCGGTGGATCATCCCCTGGGTGAAGAGGCGCGCGAAGGGCTCGTCGGCGCTCAGGAACCCCTGGTCGTGCAGCACCTTGGTGAAGAAGCGCGCGTAGAGCAGGTGCAGGATCGCGTGCTCGATGCCGCCGATGTACTGGTCGACCGGGAACCAGTAGTCGAGCACCTCGCGCTCGAAGGGGGCGCCCGTCAGGTGCGGGGCGGTGTAGCGCATGAAGTACCAGGAGGAGTCGACGAAGGTGTCCATGGTGTCGGTCTCGCGCCGGGCGGGGCCGCCGCAGGACGGGCAGGTCGTGCGCACGAACTCGTCCACCGCGGCGATGGGGCTGCGCCCCTTCGGCGCGTAGTCGTCGACCTCGGGCAGCAGCACCGGCAGCCGGTCCTCGGGCACCGGCACCGCGCCGCAGTCGCCCTCGCAGTACACGATCGGGATCGGCGCGCCCCAGTAGCGCTGGCGCGAGATGAGCCAGTCGCGCAGCCGGTAGCCCACCGTGGCCTCGCCCAGGTCGCGCTCGGCGAGCCAGGCCGAGATCGCGCGCTTGGCCTCCGGGACGGCGAGGCCGTCGAGGAAGCCGGAGTTGACCACCACCCCGTCCCCGGGCTCGGCCTCCTCGACCGGCGCGGAGGGATCGTCGCCCGGCCGGCCGATGACCCGCCGCACCGGCAGGTCGTGGGCGCGGGCGAAGTCGAAGTCGCGCTCGTCGTGACCCGGCACCGCCATGATCGCGCCGGTGCCGTAGTCCATCAGCACGTAGTCGGCCACCCAGATCGGGATGGACTCGCCGTTGACCGGGTTGATGACGTGGCGGCCGGTGAAGACCCCCGTCTTGGGCCGGTCGGCGTCGCCGCGCTCGGCGGTCGAGGCGCGCGCGGCCGCCGCGGCGTACTCCCGCACCGCCCGCTCCTGCGGACGGCCCTCGACCAGGTGCCCGACCAGCGGGTGCTCCGGCGCCAGCACGAAGAAGGTCGCGCCGAACAGGGTGTCCGGGCGGGTCGTGAAGACCGGGACGACCCGATCGGAGCCCTCCACCGAGAACACCACCCGCGCGCCCTCGGAGCGGCCGATCCAGTTGCGCTGCATCGTGAGCACACGCTCCGGCCACGAGACCAGCTCGTCCATGTCGTCCAGCAGGCGCTGGGCGTAGTCGGTGATGCGCAGGAACCACTGGGTGAGCTGGCGCAGCTCCACCTCGTGGCCGCAGCGCTCGCAGCGGCCGTCCACGACCTGCTCGTTGGCGAGCACCGTCTGGTCGTTGGGGCACCAGTTGACGGCGGCCTCGCGCCGCTCCGCCAGCCCGGCCTCCCAGAAGCGCAGGAACAGCCACTGCGTCCACCGGTAGTACTCGGGGTCGCTGGTGGAGATCTCGGCGCTCCAGTCGAAGCTGAAGCCCAGCAGCTTGAGCTGCTCGCGGATGCGCCCGATGTTGCGGGCGATGACCTCGGCCGGGGGCTCGCCGGTGCGGATCGCGGCGTTCTCGGCCGGGAGGCCGAACGAGTCGTAGCCCATCGGGTGGAACACGGCCGCGCCGGTGCGGCGGCGGTGGTGCGCGATGACGTCCCCGAGGGTGTAGTTCTTGACGTGGCCCATGTGGATCTCCCCCGACGGGTACGGGAGCATCTCCAGCACGTAGGCCTTGTCGCGGTCCGGGATCTCGGCCGTCTCGCCGTCGCGCGACAGCGGCTCGGCGCGGAACGCGTCCTCGGCCTCCCACGCGGCCTGCCACTTGGACTCGACGCGCGCCGGGTCGTACCGTTCCGGGAGGATCCGCGCGGGCGCCGACATCCGCGCGAGTATCGCATACGCTCCCGGGAGCCAGATGACCACGACCCGACCACCCGTCACCCTCAGAGAGGCGGATGCCGACGACGATTTCGACGGCATCATCGCCCTGTACCGGGCGCACGGCTGGACGCATGCGAGCGACCCCGGGCGCTTGCGCACCGCCATCCGCTCCTCGTCGTACTGCGTGGTCGCCACCGAGGAGGACCGCATCGTCGGGTTCGCCCGCGCGATGTCCGACGAGGCGTTCGCCGTCTACATCGCCGACATCCTCGTCACCCCCGACCGTCAGCGTCAGGGGATCGGCCGCACCCTGCTCGAGTCGATCCTCGACCACTACCCGATGGACACCTTCCACCACCAGGTGCTGGTGGCCGAGCGCGGCGCGGAGGGCTTCTACCGCCGCCTGGGCATGGTGCCGGTCACGGCCTACGGCCTGACCGCGTTCATCCGCACCCGCCGCTGAGCCCGCCGGGCGGTGTCAGCGCCGGGCCAGGCCCACCGTCGTCCGCAGCGGCGCGCCGGCGACGCCCGCGGCGTTCGTGAGGGTCAGGGTGAGCCGGTAGGTGCCGATCGGCAGCGTGCGGCGCCCCACCCTGCCGGTGAAGCTCACCTTCACGGCCCCCGCGGCGACCCGGCGTGTGATGGTGGCGCCCTTCACGTAGCGGACGCACGTCCTCGCCCGGGCGCGAACGAGGGCGCGCGTCGGGGCGACGCAGCGCATCCCCCTCCTGCGGCCGGTCGTCCTGCGCTCGGCCACCACGCGCAGGCGCCCGGCGTCCGAGGCGGTCACGCCGATCACGGCCGGCCGCGCCGGCAGCGCCCGGCGGCCGCGCGAGGCCTTGCGCGCCAGCAGCGCCCGCCTCGGCGACACCTTCAGGGCCGACAGGCGCGGCGCGGCGCCGGCGCCCGGACCCGGGCCGCCGACGACGACGCTCGCGGTGGCCGTGGCGCTGCGACCGGTCGGGTCGGTGACCGTGAGGGTGCCGCTGCGGGCGCCGGCGGCCGCAAATGCGCGGTCGACCACCGCGCCCGTCGCCCCGACCGCGTCGGGGAACGCCCAGGCGTGGACGAGCGGGTCGCCGTCGGGGTCGCTGGAGGCGCTGCCGTCGAAGCGCGCCCCCAGGCCGCCGGTGGCGGTGGCGGTCGCGACCGCCACCGGCGGGGCGAACTGGTACTCGTACGCCCCGATGTCGCGGCGCGCGCCGACGACGCGCGGCAGGCCGCGGACGTCCCCGGCGCCGTACGACCCGCCCCCGTCGGACGGGTCGCCCGCGTCGATCAGGGGTGAGTCGTGGCGCAGGCGCAGGTCGCCGGGCCCGGCGATGAAGCCGGGATCGACCGAGATGCTGGTGGGCCCCAGCGCCACGGTCCCCGTGCCCGTCTGGGACGTCGCGGCGGGCCAGTGGTTCGCGTGGTCACCGACGACGGTCGCGGTGCCCGCCCCGGTCGTGTAGGCCTGGACCGGCGCGGTCCCGCCGGAGACGGTCGTGGAGTACAGGGCGACGCTCGCGCTGGCGCCGGCGCCGGCGATGTTCGCCGCGCTGGCCCCGACGAACTCGCCGCTCGAGGAGGTGATCGTGACATGCCGCGCCGTGATCGCGGGAGCGTCGCCGACGTTCCGGGCGAGCGCCATGAGGCCCGTACCGGTCGGCCCCGTCGAGCGGATGACCGTGTTGCGGATCGCGACCGTGCCGTCGTCGGCCTCGACGGCGAAGTACGTCGCGTCGAAGGTCGACCCGGTGATCACCGCGTCCGGGTCGCCGAAGGCCTGGAAGAAGCCGTAGGCGGCGCGCACGCGGACGCGCGTGAGGGTGAGGTCGCCGAGGCTGACGATGCCGTAGGCGGCCGGCGTCTCGACCTCGGAATCGGTGAGCGACGAGGTGCCCAGGAACTCGATACCGGTGACCTGGGCCTCGGCGGCGGGCGCCGTCACCCTGACGCGGGAGACGGCGACGTCGCGAACCTGGATCGCCCTCGGCGACGATGCGCCGACCGGCCCGGTCTCGGCGCCGAGATCGTGGATCGCGCTGCCGGGGCCGGCGAGGACCCGCAGGGTCTCCTCGTCCGGGACGGCCGTGTTGCGCAGCAGCGTCGCGCCCGCGCCGGCGCCGGCGATCTCGACCGGGCCGATGGCCTCGTAGGAGAAGACGCCGTCATAGGTGCCGGGCGCGATGCGGATCAGGTCGGCGCCGGCGTCGGCCGCGGCGGCGTCGAGCGCGGCCTGCAGGCCGGGCTGGAGGGTGCCGCCGTCGCAGGGGGCGCCCACGCAGTAGGTGGCGGCGCCCGCGGCGCCCGCCGACGCCAGCGACGCGGCCACCCCGACGACCGCCGCGGCGGCGGCCATACCCGTGCGTGTGCGTGCGCGTCCCACGCGGCGACGCTATCCCGCGGCCCGGCGGGGGCGGGTCCCGAATCGGTCCCGGCCGCGCTCGCAGCGCGGCCCCCGTGCCGGAGGGCGACGGGGGCCGCGGGTCGAGCCGTGCGCGCGGGGCTCGCGCCCCGCGGTCGATCAGCCGGCGGCCGCCACCGCGCCGCCGGTGATGAGCTCCTCGCGCTCCGGGCTGTCCGGGGCGACGAGCTTCGCCACCACGTCGCGGTTGACGTCGGCCACGATGATCTCGCCCACCTCGTCGTACACGCTCTCGAAGATGCCGCGCCGGTTCAGGCTCGCCGCCTGGGCGTGGTTGTCCTCGGTCGGGGTGAGGTAGTGGATCGCCGCCGCCTTGTAGCGGTGGATGAGGAACAGGTGCAGCAGGGTCGCGAGGCGCTTGCGGCGCAGGTCCTCGTCGAAGGTGTTCTGGTCGCGCACCGAGATGATCTGGCGGCCGCGCCGGTCCTGGATCGTCCCGAACACGATGTTCGCCAGCTTCTCGTCCTCCGGGCTGAGGACGCTGAGCTCCAGCAGGTCCTGACCGGCGGTGTGGGGCCGCAGCGACACGCGCAGCGGGCCCTCGATGCCGTGGTGACGCGACCAGCTCTCCAGCCAGCCGGCGAGGATCTTCGGCGGGACCTCGATCTGGACCAGGTGCTGGGTCTGGGTGGAGCCCTTGCCCATCGCCTTCGTGGTGGCCGTCTGGCCGGACACCGCCGACAGGGCGGCGTCGGCCCGCGGGCCGCCGACCAGGGTCTGCGGCGTGCGGTAGGGCGACTCGAGCAGGCGCAGCTTGCGCTGCAGGCGCGCCAGGGCGAGCATGCCGTCCTCGCGCAGCGCCGTGGTGAACTCCTCCGCGGCGAGGCCGTCGATCTGGTGGCCGCCGTAGGT
Organism: Thermoleophilia bacterium; assembly: GCA_050181915.1. Taxonomy (GTDB): domain Bacteria; phylum Actinomycetota; class Thermoleophilia; order Miltoncostaeales; family Miltoncostaeaceae; genus JBFXCS01. Next base: position 1,113,959 of record JBFXCS010000001.1, read on the forward strand.
CATGAAGTTGAAGACGAAGCCCATCTTCCCCAGCTCCTCGGGGAACCTGCGCATCTCGTCGTCGCTCATGCCCGTCGTGTCCCAGTTGAAGGACGGCGACAGGTTGTAGGCGAGCATCTTCTCGGGGAAGACCGCGTGGATCGCGTCCGCGAACTGCTTCGCGTCCTCGAGGTCGGCCGTCTTCGTCTCCATCCACAGGAGGTCGGCGAAGGGCGCGGCGGCGAGCGACTTGGCCACGGCGTACGGGATGCCCCCGCGCACCTGGTAGTAGCCCTCCGGGGTCTGCGCCAGCTCGGCGTCCCAGACCACGTCCACGCCCAGCTCCCGCGCCCGCGAGCGCACCTCGTACCACGACGCGCGGCCGGCGAACTCGAGCCACTCCTCGACTGAGACGTCGGGGGCGCTCCCCTCGTCGTTGCGGAAGCTGATCAGGTCGGCGACGGCCTCGCCCAGCGTCTTGAGGCCGGCGTCGGCCTCCCAGATCTCGATGAAGTCGTTCGCGATCCCGTCGAGCACGGCCTCCGCGGCGTTCTCGCCCGGCTGGGCGAGGAAGGCGGCGGCGGCCTCGTCGATCTTCGCGGTGAGGCCGGTCCTCTGGAGCCACTCGTCGGCGGCGGCGTACTCCTCGTCGGCCAGCGAGTAGATCAGGTGGCCGGCGAGGTCGGCGACGCCCTGGCTGTTGAAGCGCCGGATGATCGCCAGGTAGGCGGCCTTGTAGGACGGGACCTCGGTGTTGGTGGCGCCGAGGATGAAGGGCTGGTCGCGCTCGTCGCCGGCGCCGTCGATCAGGTTCGCGGCCTCGGCGTCGGTGCGGGCCACGATGATGCCGCCGACGCCCATGATGTCGAGCTGGAAGCGGGCGGCGGACAGGCGCTTGATCTGCTCGTCGGAGCCCACCAGGACCTTGCCGCCCTGGTGGCCGCACTTCTTCACGCCGGGCTTCTGGTCCTCGATGTGGTAACCGGGGACGCCGACCTCGACGAAGCGGCGGACGAGGTTGCGGACGTGACCGTCGCCGCCGTGACCGGTGTCGGCGTCGGCGATCAGGAAGGGCCGGAAGTCGACCTCGGGGGTCGCGTCGCGCTCGGCCTGGGTCATGCGCAGGCGCAGGAACTTCTGGTTCTTGTCGGCGGTCAGCAGCGCGCGCACCAGACCGGCCGCCTCGTCGGGCACCTGGCTCAGGGGGTAGCTGGCGAGGTCCGGGCCCGGGTCCTCGTTGGTGGAGCCCTTGGCGGAGGTGGCCCAGCCGCCGAGGTAGATGCCCTGGATGCCCGCCCGCTTCATCTGCACGACCTGGCCGGGCGAGTACGGACCGAAGCTGGTGATCGACTTGCCGGTGGCGAACTTCTCCCGCAGCAGCGCGTAGAACTGGTCGGCCGCGTCGCGGGCGATCGTGTACTCCTGCGGCACGGTGCCCTTCTGCTCCGCGACCTGGCGGGCCGTGTAGATCCGGGTGATCTCCTTGAAGCGGTCCCGGGCGAACCATTCGCGCGTCTGCGCGACCTCGTCCTCAAATGCCCCCATGTATCTCCACCCTTCCCCCTTGTTACCGGTGCCCGTGAAGTCTAATCGGGCATCCGCCGCCCCCGATGGCGCATGGAGAGCGGGTTCTCAACCATCGTGACGATCGGCACGAACATGCGCGCGACCCGCGGGTGCCCGTCGCCAACGGGGCTCAGGGGCCGCCGCGCGACCGCGACCGCCCCGCTCCCCCGCACGTGACGATACGTACTTACTCTGCGAACCGGCGCGAAGGCGGCCTCTCCGTCAGTCGTCGGCCGGGTAGAAGTTGGTGTCGTCGAGCAGCAGCCCGCCCGTCACCGGGTCGCGCCTGCCGGCCTTGTCGGCGTCGATCCCGATGGTGCGGTCGGTCACCGTGCCGTCGGCGAACGAGAGCCGGAGCGTGCCGCGCGGCAGGATCCGGTACGTGCCCGTCTGGTTCGGCGGGTAGCGGCCCGCCCAGACGCCCGGCGTGGTGAAGCCGTCGCCCAGGCTGCTGAGAGAGCTCTCGGCGTACACGAACTCTCCGGAGAGGTTGAGCGCGAGGGTGTAGTGCCAGGTGGTGCAGCCCAGGATGAGGCCGCACAGGCCGCGGAAGCCGCGGTGCTCGAGATCGGTCTGGTAGCGGGCGCCCGCGGGCGGGATGCCGAGCCTGGTCATCGCCACGTCGTCGAGCGTGAGCTTGCCGCCCTTGTAGGTGCCCTTCAGGTCGCCCACCGTGAGCGCGCCGGTGCGGGCGTCGTAGGTGTACCGCACGCATCCGTCGGTGGGGTTGCCCTTCTCGTCGCGCCCGGCGGTGACGCGGGTGCACGCCGGCAGCCCACCGGTCGGGATGCCCCGGTAGGCCCACCTGCCGTCGTAGAAGTAGACGCCCCGGTTGTCCCACGCCCAGTCGGTGTGGCTCACGAAGCCCCACCAGTAGGTGTTCGTGAGCGGGCCGGCCGGCGTCCGCGGCGCCGGCGGCGCGGGGCGCCGCACCGACAGGCGGATCCTCCCCGCCGCGGTGAGCGTCCCGCTGCGGGCCCGCACCGCGAGCACCGAGCTCGCGCGCGCGGCGGGCGCCAGGCGCAGACGCAGGCGCAGGGTCACGGCCTTGCCGGGGGCGATCGACGCGACGGTGCGCGCCGTGGCGCCCCGGCGCACGACGCCGCGCGCGCTCCCCACGGTGACGCGCACCTTCTTCGCGGGCGCCGTGCCGGTGTTCGCCACCCGGACGCGCGCCGTGATCCAGCGGCCGCGCCTCACCGCCGACGGCACGCCGGAGACCGTCACCGCCAGCGCCGGCGCCGCGGGGGGCGCCGGCGGTGCCGGCTCCGGGGGCGGCGGCGGGGCGGTCAGGGTGAACTGCGGCGTGATGTCGCTGCGGCTGGCGGCGGCGCTCGGGGCGACGGCGACGGTGCCGCACGCCACCGTCCGGCCCGCCAGCACCGGCGAGGTCGGCGCGTCGAAGGCGACGGTCGCCCCCGACAGGGTCATGGTGGCCGGGGCGGTCGGCCCCGTCTCCCCGGGCGACGGGATGTAGCCCGCCTCCGCCGCCCCGCCGGTCGCGTCGAGCGTGCCCACGTAGAGGTTGGGGGTGGCGCATCCCGCCCCCGAGGGGCCCGGGCCGAGCTGGACGATCACCACCGACCCCGCCGCCGGGGGCGCCGCCAGCGTCACGACCGCCCTGATCGCCCCGGAGTCGTCGTACGAGGCCTGCGCGGACACGATGTCGGGGCCGCCGCCGGTCGCGTCGCCCGTCGGGTCGGCGACGGTGCCCTCGACGGTCGCGGCGAGGCAGGCGGGACCGGTGGCCAGCGCCAGCACGGCGGAGACGGCCAGGGGGATGATGGTGCGCACGATGGACCTCGCGGGGAGGGTGCCGAGGTTCAGGATTCTGCATGAACGGCGGGCCGGGTCCCGCACGGGGCGGTCGTCGCGCGACGCGCCCGCCGCGCGGCCGTCCTTCCGGGAGGGCTTCCGCTGGCCTATACTCCGCGGGTCCCCGGGGGATTAGCTCAGCTGGGAGAGCGCTACGCTGGCAGCGTAGAGGTCACCGGTTCGATCCCGGTATCCTCCACTTCCGTCGAGACGCCCGTGACGACGGCGATCTCACACCGTCCGGCCCGTTCCGGCGGCGGGGCCCGAAGGCCCCGCCCGGTCGTCCGTCACCCGACCCGGGAGACGACCAGCACCGTGGCCTGGCGACGGGTGACCGCCTGGCCCTTCGCCGTGCGGTAGCGGGCCGTGACCTTCACCTGGTAGCGGCCCGCCGTGCGATCGCGCAGGTCCACCCGGACCCGGTATCCGCGGACCGGCAGGCGAGCCCCTCGCAGGATCGCCGTCGCCGACACCAGCCGCAGGCCGCGCAGCTTGCGGATCGCCACGAAGCGCACCCTGTTGCCCGCGAGGACCGGCTCGGAGGAGACGGTGCCGGTCACGGTGGTCGTCACGCCCGGGGCGCCCGGGGCGCCGTTCTGGCCGTCCTGACCTCCGGGGCCGGCGGGGGCGGCGGTGAAGGGCTCGAAGTCGTAGACGTCGTCGTTGATGCGAAGCGCGTCCACCGCCCCGTGCCAGGAGTTGTCGCGGCCCTTCGAGATGGCGACCGTGAGGATCGTCGCCTGCGGGAAGGCGGCCTGGATCTGGGCAAGCGTGCCCGGGTGGCTCTGGTCGAAGCCGGAGGTGGTGCCGGCGGTGCCCGTCAGCCAGTACAGCTGTGACTCGACCACCGACCACCGGTCGGCCGGGGCGACGGGGGAGACGCCGTTCAGCGTGGAGTAGTTCGGGGCGGTGCCGTCGGCGGCGCCGGTCGGGTCGATCTCGATGGCGACGTTCGGCAGGTTCCCCGGAGCGATGGCGATGTTCTCGCCGGTCTGGTAGACGCCGAAGGCGACCGACTCGATGCCGGCGAGCGGCCGGCCCGCGAAGTCGGTCTCGTTGCCCCAGGAGATCTTGTCGGCACCGGATGCGACGTCGAGCTGGACGCTGCCGACGCCGAGCGGCGCCGGGACGGGCCCGGTGCGCAGCTGCGCCGTCGCGGCCCCGATCGTGTTGCGGTTGATGATGCCCCAGCCGGGGCCGGCGGGGATGGTCGCCGCAGACGCCGCAGGCGCGATCACGGCGAGGGCCGCGAGGCCCGCGCCGAGGGTCTTCTTGGTCGACATCGGGAGGCTCCTCTGCTTGATCCGGATGCTCAGGGCCTGTCCGGTGGATCGAGGGGGATGCGGCGGCCGTGTCGGTCCGGGATAACGATGCGTGATCGTAAGCCGACATGCGGCCCGAGCGCGCCTCCCCGAACGGCGGGTACGCGCGGCGCGACGCGCGCTACGTCATGCGGATCCGACGTCCGCGGGGGGCGGTGGCGGCGGCTCAGGCGGAGCCGGACGACGACACCCGCTCCGCGAACTCCTCGCGGGGGGCGTCGCGCCACAGGCGGTCGAGGCGGTAGAACTCCCGCGCCTCGGGCGTGAACACGTGGACCACGATGTCGAGCAGGTCGAGGAGGATCCACTCCCCCTCGCGCTCGCCCTCGACCTTGCGCGCGACCGCCCCGTGGTCCTCCTTCAGGCGCAGGCGGACCTCCTCGGCGATCGCCTTCGTCTGCCGCGGCGTCTGCCCCGTGCACACCACCAGGTAGTCGGTGTAGGCCACCAGGCCCCGCATGTCGAGGATCACGATGTCCCGGGCGTTCTTCGATTCCGCGGCGGCCGCGGCTGCCTGGGTCAGATCGAGCGAGGTGAAGAGGTGTCCTTTCGCGGGGCGTCCGACGTCGCCGAGGGTACCAGACCCTCCCGCCGGACAGCCTCCGCCACCGGCGCCGGCAGCAGGTGGGCGAAGGGCCGGCCCGCGGCGGCGCGGGCCCGCACCAGGCTGGAGGAGATGCCGATCTCCGGCACGTCCAGCCAGTCGACCCGGCCGGGGGCCACCCGGTCGGCGGTCTCCTGGAGCTCGCTGCGGGAGCGCCCCTCGCGGGGCACCACCGCCAGGCGCGCGGCGGCGAGGATGCGCTGCGGATCGCGCCAGCGCGGCAGCTCCGACAGCTGGTCGGCGCCGAGCACGAACCACAGCCGCGCCCCGGGCTCGGCGGCGGCCATCTCCTCCAGGGTGTCGGCGGTGTAGCTGGGTCCCTCGCGCAGCAGCTCGATGCGCGACGCCACCAGGCCCTCGTGCTCGGCCGCGGCGGCCTCCACCCAGGCGGCGCGCCGCTCGGCCGACGTCCAGGGCCCGGCCGGCTTGTGCGGCGGGATCCGCGCCGGGACCAGCCTCAGCTCGTCGAGCTCCAGCTGCCAGAGGGCCTCGACGGCCACCACGACGTGCCCGATGTGCGGCGGGTCGAAGGTGCCCCCCAGGACGCCGATGCGGCGCTCAGCGGATCTGCCCGTGGCCCGTCACCAGGTACTTGTAGGTGGTCAGCTCGGGCAGGCCGATGGGCCCGCGGGCGTGGAGCTTCTGGGTCGAGATGGCGATCTCCGCCCCCATCCCGAACTCGCCGCCGTCCGTGAAGCGGGTGGAGGCGTTGACCAGCACCACGGCGGCGTCCACCGCGTCCTGGAACCTCATCGCCGCGTCCAGGGAGCGGGTGACGATCGCCTCGGAGTGCCCGGAGCCGTGACGGTCGATGTGGTCGATCGCCTCGTCCAGCGACGGCACGACCCGCACCGCCATCACCAGGTCCAGGTACTCGGTGTCGAAGTCCTCGGCGGTCGCCTCCGGCACGTCGGCGCCGGCGGTGCCCAGCAGGCGCCGCCCCTGCGGATCGACCCGCACCTCGACGCCCTGGGCGGCCAGCCGGCGCAGCGCCTGCGGCAGGAAGGTCTTCGCGATGCCCGCGTGCACCAGCAGCGTCTCGGCCGCGTTGCACACGCCGGGCCGGCTGACCTTGGAGTTCACGGCGATCTTCAGCGCCTGCTCGACGTCGGCGTCCTCGTGGACGTAGACGTGGTTGTTGCCGGCGGCGGCGTAGATCACCGGCACCCGCGCATGCTCCTTCAGGAAGGCCTTGAGCTCGGAGCCGCCCCGCGGCACGACCAGGTCGACCACGTCCTCCATCCGCACCAGCCGCCGCATCTCGTCGTGGTCGCCGCCCAGCAGCGCGATCGCCCAGCGCGGGGCGCGGGCCTCGACGAGGGCGCCGGTCAGGACCTCGGCGAGGATGCGCGCGGTGCGGCGGGCCACCCGGCTGGTGCGCAGGATCACCGCGTTGCCGCTCTTGATGCAGAGCGCTACCGCGTCGGAGAGGGCGTTGGGGCGGGCCTCGAAGATGAAGGCGATGACGCCGAACGGCACCCGCCGGCGCACGATCTCCAACCCGTTCGGCCGTCGCTCCCCGGCCTCGACCGCCCCGACCGGGTCCGGCAGGGCGCGCACCGTGCGGATGCCGACGGCCATGTCGGCGATGCGATCCTCGTCGAGCAGCAGCCGGTCGATCATGGCGGGTGCCAGCTTGTCCCGCTTCGCGGCGTCCACGTCCTGGCGGTTCTCGGCCAGGATCTCGGCGGAGCGGCGCTCCAGGGCCTCGGCCATCTCGTCGAGCACGGCGTCGCGAAGGCTGCCCGGCAGGGTCGCGAGCACGCGGCTCGCCGCCTTCACATCCCGCGCGACGCGCTCGAGCTCCCCCGACATCGAACCCATTACAACAGACCGTCCGCCGGCCGCACCCGGAAGCCCTCGGCGAGCACGAACTGGTCGCGGTGCACGACCTCGGAGGCGACCTCCGGGAAGCGGGTCCGCACGACGTCCGACTTGAGGCCCGCGACGGCGCGCACCTCGTCCGACGACATCGACGAGACGCCCTTGCCCACCACGTCGCCGCGATGCACCACCTCCACGGCGTCGCCGGCCGCGAAGCTCCCCTCGCACCCGGTGACGCCCACGGCGAGCAGCGAGGTGCCCCGCTCGCGCAGCGCGCCGGCCGCGCCGGCGTCGACCAGCACCCGGCCCAGGGCGGGGCGGGCGTAGCGCAGCCACAGCTTGAAGGCCGGCTCGCGCCGCGGCGCCGGATGGAAGCGGGTCGCGGCGCCGGGGCGGGCGATCGCCGCCTCGATGACGCCCGGCACGGAGCCGGAGCCGATCGCGCAGGCCACCCCGCCGCCGGTTGCCATGCTCGCGGAGGCGACCTTGCTGACGATGCCGCCGCGACCGCTGGCGGAGCCGCCCATGTCGGCCAGCTCGACCTGGTCCGGCCGCACCCCGGGCGGCACGTCGCCCAGCAGCTCGGGGCCGGAGGCGCCGCGGGCGTAGAGGCCCTCCCGCTCGGTGAGCAGCAGCAGCCAGGCGGCGCCCAGCAGGATCGCCACCTGCGCCGCCAGCACGTCGTTGTCGCCGAAGGTGAGCTCGTCGGTGGCGGTGGTGTCGTTCTCGTTGACCACCGGCACCGCGCCCAGGTCGAGCAGCCGCCGCAGGGTGCCGCGCGCGTTGAGGTAGGTGGCGCGGCCCGCCAGGTCCCCGGAGGTGAGCAGCACCTGGGCCGGCACCACCCCGTGGGGGGCGAACGCGGACGCGTAGCGCTCGAACAGGACCCCCTGGCCCACCGCCGAGGCGGCCTGCAGGTCCGGCAGCGCGGTGGGGCGCTCGGCGATGCCCAGGCGGCCCAGCCCGCAGGCGATCGCCCCGCTGGTGACCAGGACGGGACGGTGCCCGGCGGCCCGCAGGGCGACCAGGTCGGCCACGCGCGCCTCGAGCACCGCGTCGCGCAGCGCCCCCCGGTCGTCGACCAGGGTCGACGACCCCAGCTTCACCACGATGACGGCCATCAGGCCGTCAGCAGCGTCAGGAGGCGGCGGCGCAGAGCCTCGACGCCGGCGCCGGACTCCGTCTCGACCGCAAGATCGACGCCCTCCGGCGGATCGTCCGGGTCGGAGAGGGTGGCGACCACGAGCACCTCGGCGCCCTCGGGAAGGTACGGGTCGATGCCGCCGGCGGCGCGCTCCAGGCGGTCGGCCACCGGCTCCGGGTCGGAGCCGTCGACGCAGTGGACCACCACGCGCGCCCGCTCGAGCTGCTCGAGGTGGGCGTCGCGCCGCGGCAGCCCGTCGGCCCCGACGCCGGGCAGGTCGGCGACCAGGAACAGGTGGCCGTCCTCGTCCTCCAGGGGCCCGAGGGCCGGCTCGAGGGTGGCGTGCGGATAGGGCGCCACGGTCGCGGCGGCGCCGGTGAGGGCGACCAGCAGCGCGCTCTTGCCGCTGTTCGGCAGCCCCACCAGGGCGACGTCGACGGGCAGGCGCAGCTCCAGCGTGAGCCACGTCTCCTCGCCGTCGGTGCCGGGGATGGTCGTGCGCGGCGCCCGGTGGGTCGACGACCGGAAGGCGCGGTTGCCCACCCCGCCGTCGCCGCCGCGGGCCACCGGCACCCGGTCGCCGGGCGCGGCGAGCTCGGCGATGGTGTGGCCGTCGCGGATGACCCGCGTGCCGGGAGGCACCGCCACGACCAGGTCGCCGCCGGCGCGGCCGTGGCGCTGCTTGCCCTCGCCGTGGCCGCCGTTCGCCGCCCGGTGGTGCACCGCGTGGCGGAAGCGCGAGAGGTCGGTGACCTGCTCGTCGGCGACCAGCACCACGTTGCCGCCGCGGCCGCCGTTGCCGCCGTCGGGGCCGCCCCGGGGGATCTTCGGCTCACGGCGGAAGGACAGGCAGCCGTTGCCGCCGCGGCCCCCCTCCACGTTGATCTGCGCGCGATCGGTGAACGGCACTACACGGCCCCGACGCGCCCTAGACCGACGCCGGCTCCTCCGGTCGCACGAAGATGCGGCGGCCCTTGCGGCCGTTGGTGAACTCCACCCGGCCGCTGACCGTGGCGAAGATCGTGTGGTCGCGGCCGATGCCCGTGCCCTCGGCCGGCTTGAAGCGCGTGCCGCGCTGGCGCACGATGATCGACCCCGCCGGGACGACCTGGCCGGCGAACACCTTCACGCCGAGCATCTTCGGCTTGGAGTCACGACCGTTGCGGCTGGAGCCGCCACCCTTCTTGTGAGCCATATCGGAGCTCCTGCCTGATCAGCCGGCCGCGATGGACTCGATGCGCACGCGCGACAGGCGCGAGCGGTGTCCACGACGACGGCGCGAGTTGCGCTTGGGCTTGTAGGTGAAGACGAGCACCTTCTTGCCCAGCAGGTGCTCCTCGACGGTGGCGGTGACCGTGCCGCCGTCGGCGATGCCCTCGCCGTCGCCGGTCGCGAGGACCCGCGGCTCGAAGGTCTCCCCCTCCGCGACGTCGAGGCGGTCGACGACGAGCCGCTCCCCCTCGCGAACGCGGTACTGCTTGCCCCCGAGGGCGATGACGGCGTAATTCGGCACGATCCTCAGTCCTGACCGATTGACGGGCGACGGGGGATGTTAGCGATCCTGGAGGCGGGTCGCTACGCACAGTCTCGCTTGACCCCCCGCGCAGCGCGTGTGACAACGCTCTCTCACGTGAGACACCTCCTGCGCTCGGCGCTCATCGTCGCCGCCCTCGCCATCCCCCTGGCCGCGTCCGTCCCCGCCGTCGCCGGCACGCTCGTCGTGACGGGCGACCAGAACCCGGACAGCCTCGACCCGGCCCTGGCCTATGCGCCGGGGGCCTGGCAGATCCTGGTGAACGCCGGGGAGGGCCTGGTCGCCTACCGCCACGCCCCGTCGACCGCCGGCTCGGAGGTGGTGCCGGCGCTCGCGACGGCGATGCCGAAGGTGCTGTCGGGGGGGCGGCGGCTGGTGTTCCGGCTGCGGCCCGGCGCCCGCTTCGGTCCGCCCGCCGACCGCCCGGTGCTGCCCAGCGACGTCAAGGCGAGCATCGAGCGGCTGTTCCTGGCCGACTCGCCCGGGCGCTCGCTGTTCCGCGTCATCGTCGGCGCGCCCGCCTTCGAGCGCACCAAGTCCGGCGGGATAGCGGGCATCGTCGCGCGCGACGCGACCGGCGAGGTGGAGTTCCGGCTCAGCCGCCCCCAGCCCTCCCTGCTCCAGGCGCTGGCGCTGCCGTTCGGCTTCGCCGTCCCCAAGGGCACCCCGCCGACCGACCAGAGCACCCAGGCGATCGCCTCGGCCGGACCGTACCGGGTGAGCCGCTACGTGCCGGGCCAGCGCATCGACCTGGCGCGCAACCCGGGCTACGTCGCGGGCGCCGCCGGACCGGCGCCGGGCGGGCCCGACGCCATCCGGGTGGATCTGGGCGTGAGCTCCGGGGAGGGCATCCGCCGCATCGGCGCCGGCGACGCCGACTACTCGATGGCCCGGGCCTCGTCCGCCGACGTCGGCCTGGCGCGCACCCTGTCCGCCGCCCGCCTGCGGCGCCACGTGGAGGGCACGACCTACTACCTGTTCATGAACACGCGCCGGGCGCCGTTCGACGACGTCCGCGTGCGCCGCGCGGTGAACCTGGCCATCGACCGCAGGGCGATGGCACGGGCCTTCGCCGGCCAGGCCGTCCCCTCGACCGGCGTGATGCCGCCGGGCGTGCCCGGCAACCTGGCGGGCGGCACGGTGGCCGGCCCCGACGTCGCCGCCGCCCGCGCCCTGGTGCGCAGGGCGGGCGCCACCGGCGCCACCGTGGCGGTGTGGGGCACGACCTTCCAGCCCTCCCCCACCGTCACCGCCCAGCTCACCGCCACCCTCACCCGCATCGGCCTGAAGCCCCTGCCGCGGCTCTTCGACCGCGCCGCCCTGCTCGACACCCTCTCCGACCCCGCGGCGCCGTCGCAGATCGGCTACGCCCGCTGGCGCAACGACTACCCCGACGGCGACGACTGGTTCACCCTGCTGCTCTCCGGCAAGGCGATCCGGCCGGGGGCCAACCTCAACTACAGCCTGTTCTCGGACGCGGCGGTGGACCGGCTGATCGCGCAGGCCAGCGCGACCTGGGACCCGGCCGTCCGCGCCCAGCGCTGGCAGGCCGTGGAGAGGGCCGTCGCGCGCCGCGCGCCCTGGGCCCCCTTCGCGAACATCGTCCGCACCGACGTCGTCTCGTCGCGGGTGGGCCGGTACGTCGCCCACCCGCTCTACGGCTTCCTCTGGGACGAGTCCCGGGTGCCCTGATCCTCAGCCGTTCCCGGCGCGCGAGCTCACGCGCCGGCGCGAGGAGCGGGCCGGCGGCGGCGCGGGATCCTCGGCGGCCGCTTCGGCCGCGGGCGCGGCGGGGGCCGCGCCGTCGAGGGCCCGGGTCCTGACGCCGTCCAGGTCGAGGCCGGCGTCGCGCTCCAGCCGGATCTCGACGCCCACCTCCTCCTGCAGCGCCGCCAGGCGGGCCCCGTCCTCGCCCGACATCACCGCGGCGACCCTCGGGTGCACGGTCACGGCCACCGTGCCGGTGCGCCCCGGCAGCGACTCCCGCAGGCCCCGCTCGATGAAGATCGCCCGCGTCTCGTCGCTGGGCACCACGCCGACGCCGGCGCAGGTGGGGCACACCTCGGTCATCACCTCGCGGGGGCCGTCGGAGATGTTCTGGCGGGTCATCTCCACCAGGCCGAGCGGCGAGATGTCGACCACGAAGGTGCGCGTTCGATCGCGCGACAGGGCGTCGTCGAGGGCGGCCTTCACCGCCCTGCGGTTGCGCTCGTCGTCCATGTCGATGAAGTCGATGATCACGATGCCGCCGATGTCGCGCAGGCGCAGCTGGCGCACCACCTCGGAGGCCGCCTCGAGGTTGGTCTTCGTGATCGTGTCCTCGAGCCGGTTGCCGCCGCGGCCGACGTTGCGGCCGCTGTTGACGTCGATCACCGTCATGGCCTCGGTGTCGTCGATCACCAGGTAGCCGCCCGAGGGCAGCGGCACCCGCCGGTCCATCGTCGAGCGCACCGTCGCCTCGACGCCGAACTCGGCCAGCAGCGGCCGCTCGCCGTGGTAGTGGCGCACCCGGTCGGCCATCTCCGGCGAGGTGCGGCGCAGGAAGCCGGTGATGCGCTCGAACTGCGCGGCGTCGTCGACCAGCACCTCGTCGACGTCCGCGTTCAGGAGGTCGCGGATCACGCGCAGCGAGATGTCGGCCTCCGAGTACAGGAGCTGGGGAGCCTTCGCCTGGGCGCCGCGCTCCTGCAGCGTCTGCCAGAGGCGCTTCAGGTGCTGCAGGTCGCGCGCGATCTCGGATGCGGAGGCGCCCGCGGCGGCGGTGCGCACGATCAGGCCGCCGCTCTCGAGCGGCAGGGCGCCGCAGATCGACCGCAGGCGCGTGCGCTCGTCGTCGGCGAGGCGCTTGCTGACGCCCACGCCGTCGCCGAAGGGCACGTACACCACGTAGCGGCCGGCCAGCGAGAGCTGCATCGTGAGCCGGCATCCCTTCGAGCCCATCGGGTCCTTGGTCGCCTGCACCAGCACCTCGTCGCCGCGCTTGAGCAGCTCCGCGATCTGGCGCTTGCGCTTCGGCACCCCCAGGGCGACGACCTCGTCGACGTGCAGGAAGCCGTTCTTCTCCAGGCCCACCTCGATGAAGGCGGCTTCCATGCCGGCGAGCACGTTCTCGATGCGGCCCTTCCAGACGTGGCCGACGACCGACCGATGCCCGCGGCGCTCGATGTAGCACTCCGCGGCGCGCCCGTCCTCCAGGATCGCGACCCGGGTCTCGGCGCGGTCGACGGACACAAGGATCTGCTTCTTCAGAGGAGCCTCCCCTCGAACGAAAAGGGCGTCACGAGCGCCGCAGGCGCCCGAGGACCTTGTCGATCTGCGGCCGGGCCCGCTCGATCGGTGGTCCGGAGATGAGATCGTGCCCGGCCGAGAGGCGGGCCAGGGCCGCCTCGCCGACCGCGCGCGTGGCGGCGTAGGCGACACCGCCGCGGGCGGCCCAGCCGGCGCCGGGCACGAGGCCCACGGCCGAGCGCCCCAGCGCCCGCCAGCCGAAGCCCGCGCCGACGGCGGCGAGGGCCTCGACCGCGCGCTCGGCGCCGAAGGGGCGGTCGTGGAGCGCCGCGAGCTGCGCCAGCAGGCGCACGTGCAGCAGGGCGAGCACCGGCATGTCCGCGCCGGCGAGCGGCACGGCGCCGATGGCGGCGGCCTGGCGCGCGCCGGACCGCACCAGGTGGGCCCCGATCGGCCCCCGCAGCGCGGGGTGGAGGCGCCCGGCGGCGACGGCGCGCGGGCCGAGCGCCCGGATGACCGCGTCGATCGCGGCGCGGGCGCCCGGGCCCTCCAGCGAGGCCACGTGGGCCACGTTGCTGACCTCCAGGCCGCCGCCGGCCACGACCGCCCGCTCCAGCGCGGCCCGCGCCGCGCGCGTGCCGATCAGGATCGCGAGCGCCCCGGCGCCGGAGCGACGGCGGCGGCGCAGCGACGGCAGCACCGCGTCGAGCTGGCCGGCGTCCGTGATCGCCACCACGGCGAGGGCGTCCTCGCTCGGCGTCGCCGCTGGGTTGCCCAGCAGCTCGCGCAGGCGCCGGGTGGCCTCGCGGTCGCCGGGCAGCACGGCGAGCTGCCCGCCCTCGCGCGAGGTGCCGTCGGCGTCGCGCACGGCGTCGGCGTAGGGGCGCGCGGTCTTGACGCCCCGCGTGGCGAGTCCGATCACCCCCATGTCACGGCCTTCCCGGTTCGACCACTAGCCGGGGATCGCCGAGCGGCGCCGGTAGATGCCCAGCAGGAGGCCGATGGCGACGAAGGTGGTGAGGGTGTGGCTGCCGCCGTAGCTCATCAGCGGCAACGGGATCCCCGTGATCGGCATGATGCCCACGGTCATGCCGATGTTAACGAACACCTGGAAGGCGAACATGGCCAGCACCGCACCGGCCACGATCATGTCGACCTGACTGGACGCTCGCGCCATCGTCCTCAGGCCCCGCCAGAGGATCACCGCGTACAGCAGGATCAGGAGGGCTCCGCCGGCGAAGCCGAACATCTCCCCCGTCGCGGCGAAGATGAAGTCGGTGTGGTGCTCGGGGATGAAGTTGTTCTGGGCCTGGGTGGCCCCGTCCGGGCCCTTGCCCAGCGCCCCGCCCGACCCGATCGCCGTCGTGCTCTGGTCGAGCTGGTATCCGGCGTCGCTGGTGTCGCGCTCGGCGCCGATGAAGGCGGTCAGGCGCTGCACCTGGTAGTCGTCGAGCACGTGGACCCCGGCGTGCGGGAGGATCCAGAGCACGCCGAGCACGAGGATCGCCAGCAGCGACCCGATGACCGCGAAGTGCGACCACGGCACGCCCACGAGGAACAGCACCACGCCGAGGATCGCCGCGTAGACGAGCGACGTCCCGAGGTCGGGCTGCAGGAACACCACCACCGCCGGCAGGCCGATGACGGCCGCCAGGAAGAGCGTGAAGCGCGGCGACTCGACCGCGTCGAGGCGCTCGATCGCCAGGCCTGCCAGCACGATCATCATCACGACCTTGCCGAACTCGGAGGGCTGCAGGTTGAAGGGGCCGATGTCGATCCAGCGGTTCGACCCCTTCGCCGCCTCGCCCACCACGTAGACGACGGCCAGCGCGCCCAGCAGGCCTCCCCACAGCGCCCACGACCAGCGGGTGAGCCGCTCCAGGTTGAGCCGCGCCGCGACCACCATCAGCACCACCCCCACCGCGATGAAGAGCAGCTGGCGGTCGACGAAGAAGCGCGGGTCGCCGGCGACGTCGTTGCGGGTGGTCTCGGCGATCACGTAGACGCTGAAGACGGTGCACAGGGCGACGGCCAGCACCAGCACCCAGTCGAGGCTGGCGATGGCGCCGCGCACCCGGTCGGTGAGCCCGGACGCGTGGCGGCGCGGTGGGGCGAAGGTGGTCAGTTGGTGTCCTCCGTGGCGACGCCGCAGAGCTCGGGATCGAAGCGCAGGGCGCTGGCGAACACGTCGCACGCGGCGGGCGCACCGGCCTGGGAGCCGGAGACGCCGGCGCGCTCGATCACGATCGCGACGACGTACTTCGGGTTGTCGTAGGGGGCGTAGCCGATGAACCAGGAGTGGTCGCTCTGGTCCTCGCCGCTCTTCTGCTCGGCCGTGCCCGTCTTCCCGGCGACCTTCGCACCCTCGGGCAGGTTGCGGAAGACCTCGGAGGCCGTGCCCTCGGAGCCGTTCGCCACCCGGTACAGGCCGTCGCGGATGACGCCCAGCTCGTCGGCGGTGTAGGGCAGCGTCCGCGTGGGGCGACCCTCCGAGAGCCGGCGCACCACGCGCCCGTTGGGGTCGGTGACCGCGCGCGCGACGGTGGGGGTGCGCAGCACCCCGCCACCCGCGATGGAGGCGTAGACGCG
Source organism: Thermoleophilia bacterium (assembly GCA_050181915.1). Classification (GTDB taxonomy): domain Bacteria; phylum Actinomycetota; class Thermoleophilia; order Miltoncostaeales; family Miltoncostaeaceae; genus JBFXCS01. The sequence goes on from JBFXCS010000001.1 coordinate 1,129,564, forward strand.
CGCCATCTGCAGCGGCGTGGTGAGCACGAAGCCCTGGCCCACCGTCATCTGGATCGTGTCGGCCGCCAGCCAGGTCCTCTGCACCGCGTCGCAGCCCTCCTGGCAGAAGGTCTTGAGCTTCCAGGCGCGGGTGGGGAGCGCCCCGGTGGTCTCGCTCGGCAGGTCGATGCCCGTCAGGGAGCCCAGGCCGTAGGCGGTCATGGCCCGCTGCAGGATCATCGGGTCGGCCTTGTCGTCCCTCTCCCAGATGTCGTCGCCGATCTGGAAGAAGTAGGTGTCGCTGGAAACCTCCAGCGCGCGCCGCATGTCGACGAGCCCGTGGGCGATCTTGCGGTAGTTCTGGAAGGGCGTCTCGTGGAGCTCGATGGTGGAGGGCGAGTCGAGCTGCTGGTCCGCGGTGATGAACCCATCATGGAGGGCCAGCGAGCCGGTGACCACCTTGAAGGTGGACCCCGGCGGGTAGGTGGCCTGGATCGCCCGGTTCAGGTTCGGCGTCGTCTTGTCCTTGTAGAGGGCGTCGATCACCTTGGCCTTGCGCTCGATGAAGATCGAGGGGTCGAAGGTCGGGTACGAGGCGATGGCGATCACCTCGCCGGTGTTCGGATCGAGCACCACGCCCGCGCCCTTGGCGCCGCGGTTGACGGCCTGCTCCTCGATCGCGTCCTGCAGCGCCCTCTGGATGCGCGCGTCGATGGTGAGCCGCAGATCGCGGCCGGGCACCGGCGCGACCGACCGGGTGACCCCGGCGGCGACCGGGTTGCCCGAGGCGTCGACCTCCACCCGCCGGACGCCCGGCGTGCCCTTGAGGATGGCCTCGTACTGATACTCGATGCCGCCCTTGCCGATCACCTCGTCGCCCGCGTAGCCGCGCTTGCGGTAGGCGGCCAGCTCGCTCGCGTCGATCTTCCCGGTCTGGCCCAGGATGTGCGCCGCCAGGTCGCCCTCGGGGTAGGCGCGGATGTACGTCGGCGCCAGGGCGACGCCGGGGTACTGGCGCGTGCGCATCGCGACGTAGGCGGCGATGTCCGCGTCGACGTTCTCGGCCAGCACGACGGCGTCGAAGGGCCGGTGCTCGTCGCCGTACTTCATCCGCTCGAGCATCCGCTTCAGGGGCACCCTCACCTTGGGGGCGAGGCGGCGCAGCACCTCGATGCGCCGCTCGCCCTTCAGGTCGTTGGGCCGGGCCACGACGTTCGTGGCGCGCCGGTTGGTGACGATCGGGACGCCGTTGCGGTCGAGGATGTTGCCGCGCGGCGCCTCGATCTCGACCGTCCGCAGATGGTTCGACTCGGCGGCGGCGGCGTACCGCTCCTCGCCGATGATCTGCAGGAACCACAGCCGCACCAGCAGCACCGCCAGCAGGCTCAGGGCGATGCCGCCGAGGACGGCGATGCGCACCGCGCCGCCGGGAGTGAGGTTCGGCGCCCAGCCGCCGCCCGAGGCCCCGCCGCGCCCGCCCGGGCGGCGCGCCCATCTCCCGCCGGGGCTCATCGGCTCTCCTGGGTGGGCGTGCCGCACAGGGCCGGATCGAACTTCAGGTAGGCCGCGATGGTGCCGCAGACGGCGGGCGCGGCGGCGTTCGCGCCGGTGCCGCCGCGGGCGATGACCACGGCCACCACGATCTTCGGGTTGTCGGCCGGGGCGTAGCCCACGAACCACGAGTGGTCGCGCGGGTCGGGGCCGCTCTTCTGCTCGGCCGTCCCGGTCTTGCCCGCCACCTTCGCGTCGGCCGGCAGGTTGTGGAACACCTCGTAGGCGGTGCCCTGCGGCGAGTTGGCGACCTCGTAGAGCCCCTGGCGGATCGTGGACAGCGTGCTCTCGCCGAGGCCCAGCGAGCGGGTGGGCCGCTCCTGGGAGAGCCGCTGCACGACGCGGCCGTTCGGATCGGTGACCTGGCGGCCCACGCTGGGCGTGCGCCAGACGCCGCCGTCGGCGATCGCCGCGTAGGCGGCGGCCATCTGGAGCGGCGTGGCCAGCATGTAGCCCTGCCCGGTGGCGAGCTGAATCGTGTCGCCGGCCAGCCAGTCGCGGTCGATCGGCCCGAAGGAGGGCCCGGCGAAGTTCTTCTTCTTCCAGGGCGGGTCCGGCACCAGGCCGCCGGACTCGTCGGGAAGGTCGACCCCGGTGGGCGATCCGAGGCCGAACTTCCGCTGCCACGCCTGGAGCGGGTAGTCGGTCGGCGTCTGCTCCTTCCAGAACTCGTCGCCCACCTGGTAGAAGAAGGTGTCGCTCGACACCTCGAGGGCCGTCGGCAGCGTGATCCACCCGTGCGACTCGCCGCGGAAGTTCGGGAACACCTGCTTGTAGAGCGTGATCTCGGACCGCGACTCGAGCTCTGTGGTGGGCGTGATGAGGCCGTTCTGCAGCGCTCCGGCGGCGGTGATCGCCTTCGCCGTCGACCCGGGCGGATAGCCCTGCGGCCCGATCGCCAGGTTCAGCAGCGGGTGCCGCGGATCGTCGTAGAGCCGGGAGATCCGCGTCGCGTCGCCGTCGACGAAGATCTGGGGGTCGTAGGTCGGATACGACGCCATCCCCAGCACCTCGCCGGTGTTCGGGTCGAGGGCCACGCCGGCCGCCCCCTCGGCGCCCTGGGCGTCGGCCTGGCGCTTGATCTCGGCCTCGAGGGCCCTCTCGGTGGGCAGGTCGATGCTGAGCTTCACGTCGCGGCCCGCCACCGGCGGCACCGTCTGCTCGATGCCGCCGGGGACGGGCTCGCCCGCGGCGTCCACCTCGACGCGCTTCTCGCCGGGCGTCCCCTTCAGCACGTCCTCGTACTGCCGCTCGATGCCCGTCTGGCCCACGGTCTCGTTGCCGACGTAGCCGAGCTTGCGGTACGCGTCGAGCTGGGCGTCGCTGATCTTGCCCACCGTGCCCAGCACGTGGGCCGCGACCGACCCCTTCGGGTAGGCCCTCACGTAGCTCGGCGTCAGCTGCACGCCCGGGAACTGGCGCAGCCGCATCGCGACGTAGGCCTCCACCCGCCGGGGCACGTTCTCGGCCAGCACCACCGAGTCGTAGGGCCGGTGCCGGTCGCCGTACTCCAGGGCGGCGTTCATCCTCTTCACCGAGACGCCGATCCGGGGCGCAAGGCGCCGGAGCACCGAGGCGCGCCGGTCGCCCTTCAGCTCGTTGGGCAGCGCCACGACGTTGGTGGCCACCCGGTTCGTGACCAGCGGATCGCCGTTGCGGTCGAGGATGCTGCCGCGCTCGGCCTCGATGGTGACCGAGCGCAGGTGGTTCGAGTCGGCGGCGGCGGCGTACTGCGCCTCGCTGACGATCTGCAGGAACCACAGCCGCACCAGCAGCACGCCCAGCAGGGCGAGGGCGACGCCGCCGAGGACGGCGATGCGCACCGCGCCGCCGGGCGTGAGGTTGGGAGCCCAGCCGCCGCGGCGGCCCCGCCCCCGGGGCACCCCTGCGCTCACGTGCTCATCCCGTACGGCTCCACGACCCGCGGCCCGCCCAGCAGCCGCCGCGCCACCAGCAGGATGGGCGGGGAGAGCAGCGCGGTGAGCGCCAGGGTGGGCAGCAGGACGCTGGCGACGAACTCGGACGCGGGCATGCTGTTGCCGAGCAGCAGCTGGAAGACCAGATACCCAAGCTGTACCACGAGCGCGGCGGCGACCGAGAGAACCAGGGGTGCGGCGAGGGTGCCCGACTCCTGGCGCTCGCAGTAGCGCCCGCACCACGCCCCGACGGCGAGGTACAGCAGCGCGAAGACGCCCAGCGTGTCGACCGGCGCCGTCAGCTCGAGCAGCATGCCCGCCGCGAAGCCGGTGACGGTCCCCACCAGGGTGCCGCGCAGCAGGGCCACCACCACCACGGTGGGCGCCAGCAGGTCGGGGATGCCGTCGGCCAGGTTCACGTACGGCATCACCGAGACCTGCAGCAGCACGGCCAGCACGACCATCAGCGCCACCCAGCGCAGCCCGGCGCCGCGCGCCGGGCGCGTGGGCCGGGGCGTCGCGGGCCCGACGGCCCGCGTGCCCAGCTCTGTCGTCACCCCGCCGCCCGTCGCTTCGCCCGCGCGCTCTCCGGGACGAGGACGACCACCGAGCTGATCTGGCCGGTGTCGACCATCGGCGTCACCTGAACGGTCCAGTCGAGGTCGACGTCCTGGCGGCCGACGCTGGTGACCACGCCCACCGGGATGCCCGGCGGGTAGGGGTTGGGCAGCCGCGCCGAGTCGAAGCCGCCGGTCACCACGGACTGGCCCGTCTCCACCGCCGCGGCCTTCGGCACCCCGCTCATGCGCAGCTCGCCCGGGCCGATCGACTGCAGCAGCCCGATCGCCCGGCTCGCGTCGGGGATCATGCCCCCCACCTCGGTCTGGCCGTCGGTGATGAAGGCGACGGTCGCCTTGCTGCCCGCCACCCGGGTCACCACGCCGACCAGGCCCGCGCCGCGGGCGCCGCCCGCCACCACCGGCGACTGCTCCACCACGCCCGGGGTGTCGCCGATGTCGACGACCGCCGTGCGGTACCAGGCGGTGGGCGAGCGGGCGATGATCGGCGCGCGCACCTTCCGGTAGCCCTGCGTGCCCAGCTCGGTGACCCCGGTCTGCCGCTGCAGCTCGTCGAGCATCGCCCGGTCGACCTGGTTCGCGGCGTTCTCGGCGCGCAGCACGTCGTTCTCGGCCTGCAGGCGCTCGGCCCGGTCGCGCGCGTCGCGCAGGCTCGTCACCCAGCCCCACGCGTCGCGGAAGGGCTGCACGGCCTTGGTGGCGACGTCCTGCACGGGGCCCACCACGCTCGCGCTGGTGGCCTGCACGTCGTGCAGCGGCCCGCCGGGCGACTCGCGGAAGTAGCCCGTGAAGATCACCAGGCACAGGACCGCCAGCCCCGACACCACCCCTCGCCTGATGATCGCGCGCCTGCGCGCGACCCCTGTCGCGACCACCTGCGGGGGAGGCATCAGATCTCCTCTGCCGGGTTGCTCAGTACCGCCTGCGCTGCCGGCCGTTCGACGACGCCTTCTGCATCACCTCGAACTCCTCGAGGGAGCGCCCGGAACCCACCGCCACGCAGGTGAGCGGCGACTCGGCGACGTGGATCGGCATCTCGGTCTCGCGGCGCAGGCGCTCGTCCAGGCCCTGCAGCAACGATCCCCCGCCGGCCAGCATGATGCCGCGGTCCATGATGTCCGAGGCCAGCTCCGGCGGCGTCTTGTCGAGGGTGCTCTTCACGGCGTCGACGATCTGGAGCAGCGGCTCCTCGAGCGCCTCGCGCACGTCCTCGGAGGACAGCACGACCGTCTTGGGGAGGCCGGTGATCATGTCGCGGCCGCGGATCTCGGCCTGCACCTCCTCGCGCAGCGGGTAGGCGGAGCCGATCTCGAGCTTCACCTCCTCGGCCGTCTGCGAGCCGATCATCAGCTTGTACTCCTTCTTGACGTAGCCGATGATCGCCTCGTCGAGCTCGTCCCCGCCGACGCGGATGGACTGGGCGACGACGATGCCGCCCAGCGAGATCACGGCCACCTCGGTGGTGCCGCCGCCGATGTCCACCACCATGTTCCCGGTCGGCTCGGCCACCGGCAGGCCGGCGCCGATCGCCGCCGCCATGGGCTCCTCGATCAGGAAGGCGCTGCGCGCCCCGGCCGACAGCGTCGCCTCCTCGACCGCGCGCTTCTCGACCCCGGTCACGCCGGAGGGCACGCAGACGACCACCCGCGGGTGGGCCCAGCGGTTCTGGTGCACCTTCTGGATGAAGTGGCGCAGCATCTGCTCGGTCACGTCGAAGTCGGCGATCACGCCGTCCTTCAGCGGCCGGATGGCGCTGATGTTGCCGGGGGTGCGTCCCAGCATGCGCTTGGCCTCGATGCCGACGGCGTGCACCTCGCCCGAGCGCTGGTCGATGGCGACCACCGAGGGCTCCGACAGCACGATGCCGCGGCCCCGCACGTAGACGAGCGTGTTGGCCGTGCCGAGGTCGACGGCCATGTCGCGTCCGCCGAACCCGGTCAGGTAGCTCCAGAACCCGATCGGTCGCCTCCCTTAGCTGGCGTCCGCAGGCGCGATGAGGGCCTGCAAAGCGCGGGATTCTACCCCACCCCGCCGGGGACCGGTCACGAGCGGGGCGCGACCGGCCGGGCAACCGTATCCGTCTTACCGGGCGGTCGCCACCCTGGACGCCGAACCCGCAATGCGCCGGCCACGGTGTTCGCTACCGTTCCGGGGATGCCGTCGCCGCCCCTCTTCGCCGACGACAACAGCTCGTACCGCCGCGCGATGCGCCGGGCCGAGCAACAGGAGCGCGAGCGCCAGGAGCGCCGCCGCAAGATCCTCGAGACGCTGCGCCGCCTCAAGGAGGAGGCCGGCGACGAGGAGCTCCTCGCCGCCCGCGAGCGCGCCCGCCGGCACGCCGACCTGCTGGAGCGCTACCCGCCCCTGTTCTGAGCGCCGCTCCTCACCACCCTGAGGGATGTATCGGCGAATCTGGCGGATCTCCGGCGGCGGCGGGGGCCGACGTCCGGCGGATCTCTTAGAGTCGCCGGCCGCGTCTGACGCTCTCCGACCGCGTACGGGAGGCACTTCGATGACGACCCAGGCAGCGCCCGACCCCGACCGCTGGAAGGCGCTCGCGGTGCTCGGGGTGGCATATCTCATGGTGGTGCTCGACGTGTCGATCGTGAACGTCGCGCTCTCGGCGATCCAGACCGACCTCGACTTCTCGCCGGAGGACCTGCAATGGGTCATCAGCGGCTACGGGCTCACCTTCGGCGGCCTGCTGCTGCTGGGCGGACGCGCCGGCGACATCCTCGGCCGGCGGCGGGTGTTCATGACCGGCCTGGTGCTGTTCTCGGTCTTCTCGCTGATGTGCGCCCTGTCGCAGTCGGACACCATGCTCATCACCGCCCGCGTGCTGCAGGGCGTGGGCGCGGCGGTGCTCGCGCCCTCCGTGTTCTCGATCGTCTCGGTGACCTTCCAGGAGGGCAAGGAGCGCAACACCGCCCTCGGCATCCTCGGCGCGATCGCCGGGTCGGGCGCCGCCATCGGCGTCCTCGCCGGCGGCTTCCTCACCGAGTACGCCGGATGGGAGTGGGTGTTCTGGATCAACGTGCCGATCGGGCTGGGCACCCTGTTGCTGGTGCGGCGCTTCGTGAAGGAGAGCCGCATCGACGGCATGGCGCGCCACTTCGACTCGGTCGGCGCGGTGTCGGTCACGGCCAGCCTGATGCTGCTCGTCTACGGCCTCACCCAGGCCAACAGCAACGGCTGGGGCAGCGCCGAGACGATCGGCGTGCTGATCGCCTCGGCGGTTCTGATGGCCGTCTTCCTCTACGTCGAGGGCCGCAACCGGCACGCGCTGATGCCGCTGTCCTTCTTCCGCCACCGCACCCCCAGCGGCGCCAACATCGTCGGCTTCGCCCTGGGGTCGGTGGTCTTCGGCATGTTCTTCCTGCTGTCGCTCTACATGCAGCAGGTGCTCGAGTACTCCGCCGTGCAGACCGGCGTGGGCTACCTCGCCGTCGCGCTGACGTCGGTCGTCATGGCCGGGCTCGCCCAGGCGCTCGTCACCCGCATCGGCGTGAAGCCGGTCCTGACCATCGGCCTGCTCAGCAACATGGCCGGGCTGCTCTGGTTCACCCAGATCTCGGCCGACGGCACCTACTTCGCCGACCTGTTCGGCGGGTTCCTGCTGATCGGCGTCGGGCTGGGCTTCTCGTTCGTGCCGGTCTCGATCGCCGCGCTCGCCGGCGTGCCGCCGCAGGAGGCGGGCCTGGCCTCGGGCCTCATCAACACCAGCCAGCAGATCGGCGGGGCCCTCGGCGTCGCGATCCTCACCACCGTCGCCACCACCCACACCGAGACGCTGGCCGCGGAGGGCGACGACCGGCACCACGCCCTCACGGGCGGCTTCAGCCTCGCCTTCTGGGTGGCCGCGGCCTTCGCGGCGGCGGGCGTCCTCGCGACCCTGCTCGCCCTGCGCAAGGAGGACCTGGCCGGGGTCGGTGAGGGCGGGCACGCCGCCGCGATTTAAGAGCACCTAACAGGATGAGGCTCGCGGCCGAACGACCACGCGTCATCCTGCTACGCGCTCTTTAGGACTCAGCCCTGCGCCGCGCCCAGGGCGCGGCGCAGGGCCGGCGCCAGGTCGCCCCGGTCGGCGGCCTCCACGCGCCCGAGTCCGCGCCAGCCGGCGAGCCGGCGCAGCTCGGCGGCCAGGGCCTCCGCCAGCGGGCCGTGCCCGTGGCCGTCCTCGGCGTGGGCCGAGAGCGCCAGCAGGACGCCGCGCGCCCGGTCGGCCTTGAGGTCCACCCGGGCGGCCAGGCGGTCGTCCCACAGGAACGGCAGCACGTAGTAGCCGTGCACGCGCCTGTGCCGCGGCACGTAGATCTCGATGCGGTAGCGGAAGCCGAACAGGCGCTCGGCGCGCGAGCGCTCCCACACCAGGGGGTCGAAGGGCGACAGCAGGGTGGCGGCGCGCACCCGGCGCGGCAGGCGCGCCTCGGGGTGCATGAACGCGGGCTCGCTCCACCCGCGCACCGTCACCGGCCGCAGCGCCCCGTCCTCGACCAGCTCGGCGATGCGCGGCCGCGCGAGCGGCACGCGGATGCGGAAGTAGTCGGCCAGGTCGCCCGCCGTCGCCACGCCCAGGGAGCGCGCCGCGACGAGCAGCAGCCGCCGGTGGGCGTCCTCCTCGCTCGGCGTCGGCGCGGCCAGCACCGCCGGCGGCAGTACCCGCTCGGGCAGGTCGTACAGGCGCGCGAAGCCCTCGCGGCGGGCGACGGCGACCTCGCCGGTCCAGAACAGCCACTCGAGCACCTGCTTGACCTCGGAGCGCTCCCACATGCCGGGGCCCGCGCGGCCGTGGCCGTCGATGTCGGCGGGGCGCACGGGACCCCGGGCGGCGACCTCGCCGCGCACCCGCTCCACCAGGTCGGGGCGCTCGCGCGCCAGGCGGGCCATCACGCCCCACGTCTCGCCGCGCCGGGCGCGCTCCATGCGCCAGCGCAGCAGCGGTTGCAGGGGCTGCGGCAGCAGCGAGGCCTCGTGCCCCCAGTACTCGAACAGCTCGGGCCGCCGCCCCCACGCCATGTCGTCGAGGATCGCCGTCGGGTACGGCCCCAGGCGCGAGTAGGCCGGCAGGTAGTGCGCCCGCTCCAGCACGTTCACCGAGTCGATCTGCAGCAGGGCGGTGCGGGCGAGCACCCGGCGCAGGTGGCGGCGGTCGATGCGCGCCGCCGGGGCCGGCTCGCCGATGCCCTGGGCCGCGAGCGCGATGCGGCGCGCCTGGTCCGGCGCCAGCTCCGGCACCCGCCCGCTCACCCGGTGGAGACGCCGGCGAAGTTGCGGGCGTCGGCGCGCACCTGCTCCAGCGTGGGAGGGTCGAGGGCCAGCAGCTCGGGCACCGTGACCATCCGGATCCCGCGTTTGCGCAGGGCGGGCAGGCAGCGGTTGACCGCCTTAATCGTCTGCCCGCGGTTCTCGTGCATGAGGACGATCGCGCCCGGCTTCACCGAGCGACAGGTGGCGAGGATCTCCTCCCAGCCGGCCCCGAGCGAGTCCCGGGAGTCGACCGACCACAGGATCTCCAGCTCGCCCGATCTCCTCACCTCGGCGTCGATCGCCGGGCTGCGGCTCCCGTAGGGGGGCCGCATCAGCGTCACCGGCCGCCCCGCCGCCCTCGCGATCGCCCTCTGGCTGTCGACGATCTCGGAGCGCATCCGGGCGGCGCCGAGGGTCGCCAGGTCGTAGTGGTGCCAGGTGTGGTTGCCGATCGCCGCGACCGGCTTCTCGGAGGCGACGTGGTCGCCGTACGGCGCGAGCTCCTTCGCGTTGAGGAAGAAGGTGGCCCGGGCGCCGTTCGCGCGCAGCGCGTCGATCGCCTTGGGCGTGTAGGGCCCCGGGCCGTCGTCGAAGGTCAGCGCCACGGCGTCGCCCCTCCCCCCGCCCCGGTAGATCGGCAGGCCGAGCGCGATCAGGCGCTCCACCGCGGCCCGCTGCTCGGCGGCCGACGGCAGGCCGCCGGGCGCCCGCGGGCGCGGGGCGGCCCGGGTGGTCGTCGCGGGAGCGGTGGCGGTCGCCGCTCCGGTCGGCCCGGGCGCGCCGGAGCCGCCGGAGGAGCGCCCGCCGACGACCCGGGAGAGCCCGAAGCCGGCGCCGAGGGCGAGCAGGGCGACGACCGCGGTGGCCACCCGCCGGCGCCGCCGGGTCTGGGCGCGGCGATGCTCGCGCCGGGCGTCACGCGGGTCCGGGTCCATCAGCTAAGGGTGGCGGCGCCCCCGGACGGAGTGCCGCTCCAGGGCGCCAGCCCCACCGCCTCCAGCAGCCCCACCAGCGCCCCCAGCGGCAGGCCCACGACGGTGGTGTAGTCGCCCTCGATGCGCTCGACGAGGGCCGCGCCGCTCAGCTGGACGGCGTAGCCGCCCGCCCGGCCGCGCCACTCCCCGGTGGCCAGGTACCAGTCGACGGCCGCGGGGGCGAGCCGCCGGAAGCGCACCCGGGCCACGTCGCGCAGCGCGTGCTCGCCGGACCCGGCGATCAGGTGGACGGCCGTCGCGACCTCGTGCCAGCCGCCGGACAGCGCCGTGAGCATCGCCCGCGCCTCGGCCGCGTCGGCCGGCTTCTCGAACACGCGGCCGCCCGCCAGCACCTGCGTGTCGGCGCCCAGCACGGCGCCGCCGGGCGGGATCCCGTGGGACGCGGCGACCGCCCGCGCCTTGTCGCGGGCGTTGGCCGCCGCGTCGCCGACCTCGTCGACGCCGGAGACGACGACGCGGAAGGGCAGGCCGATCGACTCCAGCAGGGCCCGCCGCTGGGGCGAGCCCGACGCCAGCAGGATCAGGTTCGGCCCCGGGCCGGCGGTCAGAGCCCCGGGAAGTGCAGCGCCAGCTCGCGCGCGCCGGACTCGGGCGAGTCCGAGCCGTGGACGATGTTCTGGCCGACGTCGAGGGCGTAGTCGCCGCGGATCGTCCCGGGCGCCGAGTCGAGCGGGTTGGTGGCGCCCATCATCGTGCGCAGCGCGCCGACCGCCCCCTCGCCCTCGACCGCGAGCTTCACGACCGGTCCGGAGGTGATGAACTCGACCAGCTCGCCGAAGAAGGGCCGCTCACGGTGCTCGCCGTAGTGCTCCTCGGCCACGGCCACCGCCATCACGCCCTTCTCGACGGCCAGGATGGAGAGCCCCCGCCGCTCGATGCGGCTGATGATCTCACCGGTCAGGCCCCTGGCCACGCCGTCGGGCTTCACCATCACGAACGATCGCTCAGTCATATGCGTCCTGGTCGCGCCGGGTGCGCCGCCAGCGGGCGGCCCGGCCGGTCTCGCCCGCGGTCTCACCGCCGGCCGTGTCGGTGAGCTGCTGCTGGCGCGCCTCGTGGCGCGCCTCGCGCTCCTGGTCCTCCCGCGAGGCCGGCAGGCCTCCGCGGTCGTTGAGCTTGAGCCGGAACTCCAGCTCGGTGAGCCGCAGGTCCAGGTCGCGGAGGTCGTCGACCGACGCCACGCCCGCCTGCTTGAGCGCGCGCTGCACGCCCTGCGCGTCGCCCTTGTTGGCCAGCCCCTCGCGGGCCAGCATGCGGCTGACGATCTCCTGGCCCTCCTGGTCGCCGAGCTCGCCGAGGCGCTGCTCGAGGGCGAGCAGCTCCAGCTCGCGCTCGCGGGCCTCGTCGAGATACTCCGGCGGGCGGACGATCAGATAGATGATCGAGCCGAGGAACGGCAGCAGCACGGAGAGGGCGACGCACCCGGCGATGGCGCCGGGCGCGGCGATGCGGCGGCGGGCGTCCTGGTAGGTCCAGTACACCAGCGCCAGCCACAGCAGCACCACGAAGATCTGGAGCATGAGCCGGAGGGCGCTCCAGAGCGTCGAGTCGAAGAACGACGAGATCGACTCGAACGGGTCGTCGCTCGATGTGTCCGTACCGGCCTGGGCCGCGAGCAGGCCAGGCAGCGAAGCGAGGGTGGCGATCACGGTCGGCGCCTCCGTCCGGGCGGGGCGAACACGGCAGGCGCGATCACGCGGAATCTGTGGTCATGGTGCACGAGTTCGCCTCGGTCGGGTCATTGCCCTTCCGGGCGCGGGCGAGCATAGCAGGGGTCCCATCCGTCTCAGGGACCAGCCGAGAGCGCACGTCGGCGAGCAGGTACAGCGAGCCGACCACGACCACCGCCCCCGCCGGACCGGCCAGCGCGCGCGCCTCCCGCACCGCGTCGTGCGGCTCGGCGGCCGGCCGGGCGTCGATGCCGGCGGCCCGCGCGATGGTCATCAGGTCGTCCGGCGGAACGGCGCGGGCGTGGCTCGACCGGGTGGCGAGCACGACGTCGGCCACCGGCGCGAGCGAGGCCATCATGGCCGCGGCGTCCTTGTCGCCCAGCACCGAGACGACCGCCACCACGGGACGGCGGTCGCCCAGCACGGCGGGCAGCGCCGCGGTCGTCGCGGCCATCCCGGCCGGGTTGTGGGCGCCGTCCAGGACCACGGGCGGCGCGCCGTCGATCACCTCGAGGCGCCCGGGGATGCGCACGGCGCCGATCGCCCCGCGCAGCGGCGCCTCGTCGAGGGCGCCGCCGGCCACCATCTCCGCCCCCGCCAGGGCCACCGCCAGGTTCTCGCGCTGGAAGTCGCCGCGCAGGCCCAGGGGCAGGTCGCGGTACGTCGCCCGCGGGGTGACCACCTCCACCAGCCCGCCGCGGTCGACCGCGCCCAGGTCCTCGCCGTAGCGGACGGCCACGATGTCGCGCGCGGCCAGCTCGGCGTCGACCGCCGCGCGCCCCTCGGCGTCGAGCGGCCCCACCACCAGGCGCCGCGAGCCGTCCGCGCACACCGCGAGCTTCTCGCCGGCGATCGCACCGACGGTGTCGCCGAGCAGGGCCGTGTGCTCCAGCGCCAGGTTGGTGAGGATCACCGCGGCGCCGGGCCGCAGCACGTTGGTCGCGTCGTACCGCCCGCCGAGGCCCGCCTCGATCGCCATGGCGTCCACCCCCGCGGCCGCGAAGGCGTGGAAGGCGATCGCCGTGAGCGCCTCGAACTGGGTGACGCCGTCGCCGGGATCGAGGTCGAGCCCCTCGGCGACCCGTCGCACCGCGGTCGCGCCGGCGGCCAGCTCGGCCTCGCCGATCGGCGCGCCGCTCACCTGGATGCGCTCGGTCCAGTCGACGATGTGGGGCGACAGGTAGGTCCCCACCAGGGCCCCCCGGGAGCCCAGGGCCGCGGCCGCGAGCCGGGTGGTCGACGACTTGCCGTTGGTGCCCACCACGTGCAGCGCCGGGGCGCAGCGCTGGGGGTCGCCGAGCGCGCCCAGCAGCGCCCGCATCCGCTCGAGGCCGAAGCGCATCCCCAGGATCTCGAGTCCGGCGATCCATGCGCGGGCCTCGACAGGGTTCAGGAGGAGCCCTCCAGCTGAGCGCGCAGGGCCTCGATCTCGCCGGCGTAGCGGGCGGCCTTCTCGCGCTCGGCCTCGACCAGGTGGGCCGGGGCGCGCTCCACGAAGCGCGCGTCGCCCAGCTTGCGCGTGGCCCGGTCGAGCTCGCTCTCGGCCTTGGCCAGCTCCTGCTCCAGGCGGGCGCGCTCGACGGCCGGGTCGATGTCCTCGCGCGAGGCGCCCACCGCGACCGAGCGGCCGTCGGCCAGCAGCACGCTGACGAGGCCCGCGCGGTCGCCCTCGGCCGCCGGCTCGACCGCGTCGAGCGCCCCGACGAGCGGCGCCGGCGGGGGGTCCATGACCAGGCGGGCGCGCGGCGCGAGGCCGCGGCCGGAGCGGAACGCGCGCAGCGCCTTGACCGCCTCGCGGGCGGCGGCGACCTCGGACTCGGCGCCGGGGTCGGGCGGCCCGGGCCGGCGCGGCGCGTCGTGCACGGCAAGGAGCCCCCCGCCGCCGAGCAGCGCCCAGCACTCCTCGGTCACGAAGGGCATCAGCGGGTGCGCGAGGGCCAGGATCTGCTCCAGCGCATGGCCGGCGACCTCGGGAGTGGCCTCCCCCGCCTTCAGCAGCTCCAGGTACCAGTCGCAGAAGTCGTCGAACACCAGGTGGTAGAGCAGGTCGGCGAAGGCCGAGAGCTGGAAGCCGGCCACGAGGGTCTCGGCCTCGTCGACCGCCGCGCCCACGCGCGAGGCGATCCAGCGGTCGGCGACGGTGCGCGGCGCGGGCGCCGGCAGGCCCATCCGCCCGCCGCGGGCCTGCACCAGCCGCGCCGCGTTCCAGAGCTTCGTCACGAGCTGGCGGCCCTGGTCGATGCGGTCGGCCGAGAAGCGCACGTCCTGGGTGCTCGCCATCAGCACCAGGCCGAAGCGCAGGGCGTCGGCGCCGTGCTCATCGATCTGCTCCACCGGGTCGATGCCGGTGCCCAGCGACTTGCTCATCCGGCGCCCGTCCGGGGCCTGCACGACGGCGTGGATCGCGACCTCCGAGAAGGGCTCCTCGCCCATGTACTCCAGGCCCATCATCACCATCCGGGCCACCCAGAGGAAGATGATGTCCCGGGCGGTGGAGAGCACCTGGGTGGGGTAGAAGCGGCGCAGCTCGGGCGTGTCGTCCGGCCAGCCGAGCGTCGCGAAGGGCCACAGCGCCGAGCTGAACCAGGTGTCGAGGACGTCCGGGTCGCGCTCCCAGCCGTCGCCCTGCGGCGCCTGGGCGCCGACGTGGATCTCCTCGCCGCGGTACCAGACGGGGATCTGGTGGCCCCACCACAGCTGGCGACTGATGCACCAGGGCCGGATGTCGCGCAGCCAGTTGAGGTACACCTCGCCGGAGGACGCGGGCGTGAAGCGCACCCGCCCCTCCTCCACCGCGGCGATGGCGGGCGCGGCCAGCCTCTCCATCTCGCAGAACCACTGCAGCGACACGAGCGGCTCGACCCGGGCGCCCGAGCGCTGCGAGAAGGGCACCGCGTGGGTGTACGGCTCCTCGGCCCGGATGAGCCCAGCGGCGCGCAGGTCGCGCAGGACGGCCCGCTGGGCCTCCGCGGGCGTGAGGCCCGCGTAGGCCTCCCCCGCCTCGGCGGTGAGGCGGCCGTCCTCGCCGATCACGTTGATGGCCTCGAGGCCGTGGCGCCGTCCCAGATCGAAGTCGTTCTGGTCGTGGGCGGGCGTCACCTTCAGCGCCCCGCTGCCGAAGTCGGACTGGACGTAGGCGTCGGCGATGACGGGGATCTCCCGCCCCACCAGCGGCAGCACGACGGTGCGGCCCACCAGGTCGCGGTAGCGCTCGTCGTCGGGGTTCACGGCCACCGCGGTGTCGCCCAGCATCGTCTCCGGCCGCACCGTCGCCACGACGATCTCGCCCGAGCCGTCGGCCAGCGGGTAGGCGATGCTGACCAGGGTGTCGGTGACCTCGCGCTGGTCCACCTCGAGGTCCGAGATCGCCGAGCCGAGGCCCGGATCCCAGTTCACCAGCCGGTGGTCGCGGTAGATGTACCCCTTCTCGTACAGGTCCACGAAGACGTGCAGCACCGCGCGGGCGTACCCATCGTCCATCGTGAAGCGCTCGCGCCCGTAGTCGAGGGTGCACCCCAGGCGCTTGAGCTGGCCGATAATGCGGCCGCCGTACTCGTCGCGCCACCGCCACACCCGGCGCACGAACTCCTCGCGACCCAGCTCCTGCCGCGTCACGCCCTGCGCGGCAAGCGTCTTCTCCACCATCGCCTGGGTCGCGATGCCGGCGTGGTCGGTGCCGCAGATCCAGAGGGTGTCGTCGCCCGCCATGCGGCGCCGGCGGATGAGCAGGTCCTGGATCGTGTTGTTGAGGGCGTGCCCCATGTGCAGGACGCCGGTCACGTTCGGCGGCGGGATCGCGATCGCGAAGGTGGGGCCGTCGCCGTCGGTGCCGGGGTGGCCCACGCCGGCCTCGTCCCAGCGCTCGATCCAGCGCGGCTCGACGACGGACGGGTCGAAGCGGGTCGGCGTCTCCGCCGGGCCGGGGGTCTCGCTCATCGGGGAAGGACCGCCCGGGTCGTCAGGCGGACTCGCCGCCGGCCTCGGCCACGCGCTCGGGCGCCTCGGTGACCAGGGTCGGTGGCAGGCCCTTCTCGATCGTCTCCCGCGTCACCACGCACTTGCGCACGTCGTCGCGGGAGGGCAGCTCGAACATCACGTCGAGCAGCGCCGCCTCCATGATCGAGCGCAGCCCGCGGGCGCCGGTCTCGCGCTCCAGCGCCTTGTCGGCGATCGCCTGCAGCGAGTCGTCGGCGAACACCAGGTCGACGTCGTCGAAGCTGAAGAAGCGGTGGTACTGGCGCACCAGCGCGTTCTTCGGCTCGTTCAGGATCTGCACCAGGTCGTCGCGCGAGAGCTGGTGGACGGCGGAGATGACCGGCAGGCGGCCGATGAACTCCGGGATCAGCCCGTAGTTCATGAGGTCCTCGGGCAGCACCTCGCTGAACACGTCGTGCGGGTCGTGCTCGTGGCGGCTCTGCACCTCGGCGGCGAAGCCCACGCCCTTGTGGCCGATGCGCCGCTCGATGATCTTCTCGAGGTTGGCGAAGGCGCCGCCGCAGATGAACAGCACGTTGGTGGTGTCGATGGTGAGGAACTCCTGGTGCGGGTGCTTGCGCCCGCCCTGCGGCGGCACCGACGCGACGGTGCCCTCCAGGATCTTCAGCAGCGCCTGCTGCACGCCCTCGCCGGACACGTCGCGCGTGATCGACGGGTTGTCGGCCTTGCGCGCGATCTTGTCGACCTCGTCGATGTAGATGATCCCGGTCTCGGCCTTCTTGACGTCGAAGTCGGCGGCCTGGATCAGCTTGAGGAGGATGTTCTCGACGTCCTCGCCCACGTAGCCGGCCTCGGTCAGGGCGGTGGCGTCGGCGATCGCGAAGGGCACGTTGAGGATGCGGGCCAGCGTCTGCGCGAGCAGCGTCTTGCCGCAGCCGGTGGGCCCGAGCAGCAGGATGTTGCTCTTCTGCAGCTCGATGTCCGACTCGCCGGCGGACATCATGTTGACGCGCTTGTAGTGGTTGTAGACGGCGACGGCGAGCGTGCGCTTCGCCTCCTCCTGCCCCACCACGTAGTCGTTGAGCACGTCGTAGATCTCGCGCGGGCGCGGCAGCGCGTCCGGGTCGAAGCTCACCGGCGCGGTGAGCTCCTCGTCGATGATCTCGTTGCAGAGATCGATGCACTCGTCGCAGATGTAGACGCCGGGGCCGGCGATCAGCTTCTTCACCTGCCGCTGCGACTTGCCGCAGAAGCTGCAGAGGAGCTGCTCGTTGGTGTCCTGTGTCTTCGCCATGGGTCCGGGTGGTCGCGGGAGCCCTAGTGGCTCTCGATGACCCGGTCGACGATGCCGTACTCCTTCGCCTCCGCGCTGCTCATGAAGTAGTCGCGCTCGGTGTCCTTCGCGACCTTCTCGATCGCCTGGCCGGTGTGCTTGGCGATGATCTCGTCGAGGCGCTTGCGCAGGTCGATGATCTCCCGCGCGTGGATCTCGATGTCGGTCGCCTGGCCGCTGAAGCCGCTGGAGACCTGGTGGATCAGGATCTTCGCGTTCGGCAGGGCCATGCGCTTGCCCTCGGCGCCGCCGGCCAGCAGCAGGGCGCCCATACTCATCGCGATGCCGACGCAGATGGTCTGCACCTGCGGCTTGATGAACTGCATCGTGTCGTAGATCGCCAGGCCCGCGTACACCGACCCGCCCGGGGAGTTGATGTAGAGCGAGATGTCCTTGTCGGGGTCCTCGCTCTCGAGGTGCAGCAGCTGGGCCACGATCAGGTTCGCGATCTGGTCGTCGACCGGGGTGCCGAGGAAGACGATCCGCTCGTTGAGCAGCCGCGAGTAGATGTCGAACGAGCGCTCGCCGCGCGAGGTCTGCTCGACGACCATCGGGATCAGTGGGCTCAACTGCAGTTCCTCCTGGCGCAGGTCTGGTTCAGCGGGGGTCCCCGGGCGTCCAGAGCTTCCCCGCGGGGGCGTCCATCCCTTTCGGGGTCACGATGCCACTCTCGCCCGTGGCCGCGCCCGGACGGTCCTCCTCGGGCGTCCACAGCTTCTCGCGGGCCTCCGCCTGGGCCATGGGGATGGCGACCGTCTTCTCGATCAGCCGGTCCACCGCGCGGCGGATGCGCATGTCCTGGCGCATCGGCTCCCAGCCGCCGTGGTGGCGGAGCTCGTGCATGAGGCGGTCGAGGGAGCGGCCGGTCGTCTCGGCGTCCTCCTTGACCTGCGCCTCGATCTCCTCGTCGGTCACCTGGATGTCCTCGGCGTCGGCGACGGCCTCGACCACCAGCTCGCGGCGCAGGGCCATCTCGGCGTCGGGGCGCAGCTCGTCGACCACCTGGGCCAGGTTCCGGCCCCCCGCGGCGAGGTAGTCCTCGAGGGACACGCCCTCCGGAAGCTGCTGGGCCGTCTGGCCGAGGATGGTGCCGATGCGCCGGTTCACCATCACCTCGGGCACGTCGACCGTGGCGTTCTTGGTGACGGCGTCGATGATCATGCGCCGGTACAGCTCGTCGACCTGCGCCTGGGCGGCCTCATCGAGGCGCCTCTGGACGTCGGCGCGCAGCTCGTCGATGGTGTCGAACTCGCTCACCTCGAGGGCCAGGTCGTCGTCGAGCTCCGGCAGCACCTTCTGCTGCACCTGCTTCACCGTGACCGTGTAGTCCACGGTGCGGCCGCGCAGCTCGTCGCGCTGGTCGTCCTCGCCGTACGAGACCGGGAAGGTGACGCTGTCGCCCGCGGAGGCGCCCGTGAGGGCCCGCTCGAACTCGGGCAGCAGGCGGCCGCCGCCAAGCTCGACGGAGTAGTCGCGGGCCCCGGCGCTCTTCAGGCGCCTGCCGGCGATGCTGCCGTCGAAGTCGATCACCAGGAAGTCGCCCGTCGCCGCGGCGCGGTCCACCGCCTCTAGGCGGGCGGCCCGCTGGCGGAAGGCCTCGAGCTGCTGCTCGAGGGCGCCCTCGGGCACCTCCGGCTCCGCCCTGCCCACCTCGAGGCCCAGGTACTCGCCGAGGGTCGCCTTCGGGCGCACGCGCACGGTGGCCTGGAAGGTGAGCTCGCCCTCCGACGGCACGTCCTCCAGATCGACGTCGGGATCGTCGATCGGCTGGACCCCCGACTCCTCCACCGCCTTCGAGTACCAGCGGTCGAGGGCCTCCTTGAGCATCTCCTGCACGACCACCTCGCGGCCGAGGCGCTGCACCACCACGGTGGCGGGCACCTTGCCGGGCCGGAAGCCGGGGATGCGCACCTCGCGCCCCAGCTTGCGGACCGTGCGGTCGATCTCCCTCTGGACCTCGTCCTCGGGGACCGCGACGTCGAGTCGTACGCGGTTCTCCTCGAGGGGCGTGACGTCTGCGGTCAACGGCATGGAACCCGATCCTCCCACTTCGCGACGCGGTCGCCACGGGGGCCGCCGGCGCGCCTCGGACACATATATGCGGGTGAGAGGACTCGAACCTCCAAGGGTTGCCCCACTAGGACCTAAACCTAGCGCGTCTACCGGTTTCGCCACACCCGCGCTGAGGGGTGAACGATGGGACTCGAACCCACGACCGCCTGGACCACAACCAGGAGCTCTACCAACTGAGCTACGTCCACCTCGAAACGCCACCGGGCCGGTGACCGGCCGGAGCATAGCGTCTTTCCCGCCGCGCGCCCGCTGCCGTAGCGTTGCGGCGATGGGACTGGTGAGACACCGGCGCGAGGACGGCACCTGGGAGGGCGTCACGGCCCGCCGCTACGCGGCCGGGGCGGAGCGCCACACGCTGATCGGCGCCGCCGAGGGGGCCGGCGACGTGGAGCTGCGCTACTTCCGCATACCGGCCGGCGGGGCGTCCGCCCTGGAGAGCCACGCGCACGAGCACGCCATCGTCATCCTCGAGGGCCGCGCGCGCGTGCGCCTGGGCGACCGGGAGCACGACGCCGGGCCCGGGGACGCGGTCTTCGTCGCCTCCGGGGAGATCCACCGGCTCACCGCGCTCGACGACCGCCCCCTCGGCTTCCTGTGCACCGCCCTCGTCCACCGCCGGCGCCCCGGCCGCACGGGAACCGCGGCGCCGTGAAGGACAGCCTCGCGCCCGGGCTCACCCACGAGCTGCGCTTCGTGGTGCCGGCCACCAAGACGGTGCCCCGCCTCTACCCGGAGTCTCCGCAGTTCGCGGCCATGCCCGAGGTGTTCGCCACGGGGTTCATGGTGGGCCTGGTCGAGTGGTGCTGCATCGAGCTGATCGCGCCCCACCTCGACGAGGGCGAGCTGTCGCTGGGCGTCCACGTCGACCTCTCCCACGACGCCGCCACCCCGCCCGGCCTGGAGGTCGTGGTGAGGGCGACCCTCGACGCGGTCGAGGGTCGGAGGCTCACCTTCTCGGCCGAGGCCGAGGACACGGAGCGCATCTGCGCCGGGACCCACCGCAGGTTCGTGGTCGACCGGGCCCGCTTCGACGCCGGCGTGGCGCGCAAGGCGGCGGACGCGGCGCTCGCCGGTGACGCGATCAGCCCCGCCCCGCCGTCCTCACGTCGGTACCGCCCATGATCGACCAGGAGCGGATGTGCACCCGGGGCGCGCCCGGCCCCGGCGGCGGCCCCTCGACGCGCAGGCTGTCGCCCCCCATGAGGGCGAAGCCGCTCATCTCCACGTCGACGCCCTCGGGGACGAGGATGTCGGAGCCGCCCATCAGCGAGACGACGGTGATGGTGATCTCGGGGGCGTCGATCGTCGCCTGACGCAGGTCGAGGTCGGCGCCACCCATCACGTTGACCACGCTGCAGCGCTCGGCGATGCGCCAGCGGCCGCGATGCGAGCCGCCGCCCATGATGCCGAGCACCCAGCGGGTGCCGCGGGAGCGGCCGGCGGCGACCGGCGCGGACGCGGGCGCCGGCAGGCCGGCGGTGACCGCCTCCAGCTCGCCGCGGGTGCGCGCCGCCAATGCCCGGTCGGTGCGCTCGGCCAGCTCCTCGAGGGTGAGCCTGCCCTCGCCCACGGCGTCCCGCAGGCGCTCCAGCGCGCCGTCGCGCTCGGCGTCGGACGCCAGGATCGCGGAGGCCGGCGGGTCCTCTCCGCCGGGCGGGCCCGGGTCGGTCACGGGCCCATTCTGGCAGAGAGGGCGTGGAGGCCGGGCTGTGTCGCGCCGGCGACGTTCGGTGCGTCGCCCGGCGAGCGGTCGCGGACGCCCCCCGCGACGAGCCTGGGGGTGCGCGTTCACCCCACACCCACCGGAGGTTCCGATGACCGCCCAGCCCACCACCGCCCGCCGCCCCGTCCGCCGCCGACGCGCCGCCGTCGCGCTCGCCGCCACGGCCGCCCTCTCCCTCGTCGGCGCGAGCCAGGCGCTCGGCGCGACCAGCGTCACCTCGAACGGCGGCGGCCTGGTCATCCTCGGCGACACCAACGAGAACCACGGCATCGTGGTCCGCCCCGATCCCGCCTCCTCGACCAACTACCTCGTGCGGGACGTCGTCACCATCTTCCCCGGCACCGGTTGCACCGCCGTCGACGCGACGACCGTGACCTGCGCCTACCAACCCTTCATCGGCGTGCTGGTGGGCAACGGCAACGACAGCATCCGCCTGACGACCCGCGCGACCGGCGTCGCGTCCGCCGACCGCGCCGAGGTCTTCGGCGGTCCCGGCAACGACTCGTTCGAGGCGAACGGGCTCGAGGCCGACCGCTTCGTCGGCGGCGAGGGCGTCGACACCATGAGCTACGCCACCCGCACCGCGCCGCTCCAGCTCTCCGCCGACGGCGTCGCCGACGACGGCGAGGCCGGCGAGGGGGACGAGATCGGCTCCGACGTCGAGACCATCTACGGCGGCTCCGGACCCGACGTGATGCGGGCAGCCGACTCCCCCCGCTCGACCCTGATCGGCAGCTCCGGTGACGACACCCTCATCGGCAGCCGCTTCGATGACATCCTCCTCGGCGATGACGGCGCCGACACCATCGACGGCGGCGTCGGCGCCGACCAGGTCTTCGGCGGCGACGGCGACGACCGCCTGCTGGCGAACGACGCTCCCGCGACGCCGGGCGGCACGCCGGCCGCCGACCTCTACGACGGAGGCGACGGGGTGGACACCGTCACCTACGACGGCCGCGCCACCGGCGTCACCGTACGCATCGACGGGCTCCTCAACGACGGCGCCGACGGCGAGCAGGACAACGTCGCCACCGACGTCGAGAACGTGGTCGGCACCGCCCAGGCCGACCTGCTCGTGGGCTCCGCCCGCGGCAACGCCCTCACCGGCGGCGCCGGCGACGACCGGCTCATCGGCGGCAACGGCGGCGACGAGCTGAGCGGCGGCGCCGGCCGCGACGACATCCAGGCCCGCGACGGCGAGCCGGACGCCGTCTCGTGCGGCCCCGACGCCGACACCGTCGACGCCGACCCGGTCGACACGCTCTCGGAGTGCGAGGCCCCCGCCCCCGCGGGCCCCGGCGCTCCCGGCGCCCCCGGCGCCTCCCCGGCGCCCGCCGTGCGGCTCACCACCGCGACGGCGCGCCTGTCCCGCGCCGGCGTCGCGAAGGTGAAGGTCTCCTGCCCGGCCACGGCCGCCGTCCGCTGCACCGGCACCCTGGCCCTGCAGCGCAGGTCCCGGGGCGCGTTCCGCGGGATCGGCGCGAAGCGCTTCAGCGTCGCGCCCGGCCGCACGGCGGCCGTGTCGGTGAAGGTCACCCCCGCCGTCCGCTCCCTGGTCGCCCGCACCCGGGGCGTCGCGGTCCGGTCCGTGGCCACCACCCGCGTCGGCGCGCAGACCACCCGCGCCACCCGCTCCCTGCGCCTGCTGCCCCCGCGGTAGGCGCCCTCACGGGCGCCCGCGCTCACCCGCCGACCGCGGCGGTGGGCGCGGGCGCCTCGTGCTGCGCGCGCAGGGTCGCCCGGCGCGCGCCGAGCGCCAGCACGGCGGCCGCGACGGCGGCGGCCCCGAGCGCGAACCCGGCCCGCGACGACGACGCCTCCACCAGGCTCCCGGCGACCGCCGACCCGGCCGCCGAGCCGATGTAGATGCCCGTCAGCAGCCAGGTGTACGACTCGGTCAGCGTGCCCGGGGTCGAGATGCCCTCGACCATGCCGTACAGGGTCGCGAACGAGGGCGCGATCGCGGCGCCGGCGATCACGAGCGCCGCGGCCAGCGCGGCGATGCCGGGCATCGCCGCCAGGAGGGCGTCCGCGGCGGCGAGGCCGGCGAGCATCAGCAGGATCGCCCGCACCGGATCGGGCGGCGCCCCGCGCCGGGCGTAGAGGACGCCGCCGACCAGGCTCCCCGCCCCCCAGACCGCGAGCAGCAGGGCCACGGCCCCCGGCGCGCCCCGCTCGTCGGCGAAGGCGGTCGTCGCCAGCTCCACGGCGCCGAAGGAGGCGCCGAGGAAGGCCACGCCCACCATCAGCGCGAGCAGGCCGGGGCTCGACAGGGCGCCCGCCGCGCGCCGGCGGCCGCGCCGGGCCGCCGGCCGCCAGCCCCGCGACGCCGGCGCGGAGGCGAAGGCGAGCGTCCCCGCCGCGAGCAGCGCCGCGCAGGCGGCGAGGCCCGCGGCGTACGACACGAAGGTGCCCACTCCGCCCACCAGGATCACCGGCCCCACCACGAAGGTCGTCTCGATGGCCGCCGCCTCGAGGCTGAAGGCGGCGTGGCGCTGGTCGCGGTCGGCGATCAGCACCGACCAGAGCGCGCGCATGCACCCCGACAGCGGCGGATGCCCGATCCCGCCGACCGCGGCGAGGACGGCGATCACCGCGATCGGCATCCCGTGGGGCAGCAGGGCGATGGCGAGCAGCGGCGCCGGCCCGGCGACGGCGGTGAGCCACAGCACGCCGGTCTGGCCGCGCGCATCGACCATCCGCCCCACCAGCGGGGCGCCGATCGCCATCGCGATCGAGAAGGCCGCGACCACCAGGCCGCCGCCCGCGTATCCGCCACCCAGGTCGCGCACGTGCAGGATCAGCAGCAGGCCGATCGACGTGTACGACAGGCGGCCGACCAGCGACGAGCCCAGCGCCCGCGCCACGCCCGGCAGGCGGAGCACGTCGATGAGGGGGGAGCGCCGGGCCACCCCCGAAGGTTGCCAGGCGACCCGGGCTACCGGCCGCTCGAGATCAGGAAGTCGGCGATCGCGTCGGCCTCGGCGGGCGTCACCTCCAGGCGCGGCATGGCGGCGGGCGCGCCCGGGGGAGCGTACGCCCCGGGCTCCAGGATCGACCGGCGCACGTAGGTCGCGGCATCGAGCCCCGGAACGGTCGCGCCGGCCCGCTCGGCGATCCGGCCGAGGTCGGGGCCCCACCCGGAGAGCGACGGCACGCCCGCGGCCGCGTGGCAGCCGGCGCACCCCTTGGCCAGGAACAGGGAACGGCCGTCGAGGGCGGGCCCCGGCGACGCGGACGCCGCCGGTGGCGGTGACGTGGCGCCGCCGCGGCCCCAGGTGAGGGCCGCCCCGCCGGCGAGCAGGATCGCGGCGACGGCGAGGGCGGCCGCCTGACCGCGGGGGCTCACGCGCGGACGGCGCGGCGGCGGCGGTCGATAAGCAGGCGCGCGGCGAGCAGCGCGAGCGCCGCGACGGCCCCGCCCAGCAGGCCCAGGGCCGTGGCGCCGGGGCCGGCGTCGCCGCCCGCGGAGGCGGCGGGGGCGGCGTCGAGGGGCGCCCTCGCGGCGGACGCGACGCGCAGCGTGCCGAGGTCCTGGAAGGTGTACGCGGCCGGGCCCGCGCCGTTCACGACCTCCCAGCGCCAGTCGCCGGCGGCCGGCAGCCGGAGGGTCGCGACGTAGTGACCCACCGGCCCGGACTCGCGGGCGGGCACTGCGATCCTCCGCCCGTCCGGTCCGCGCAGCGCCAGCCCGAGCCGGCCCGCGCGGAAGGGCGTGATGCCGTGCCCGCGCGCGGTGAAGCCGACGTCGATCGCCTCCCCGGCGCGCGGAGCCCCCGCGAGCGGCTCGACCGTGACGGTGGCGAAACCCCCCGCGAGCGCGGTGGCCGATCCGGCCAGCGTCAGGGCGGCCGCGGCGAGGGCGAAGGCGAGGAGGTGGCGTGTCACGCGTGTCATGCGTGTCATGCCCGAGATACGGATGAGCGGCGGCGCCCCGTCCCGCCGCGCAGCGCGCCGATCCCCGCGCCTTCGCGCCGTCCCCCACCCGATCCGTCCGCGGCGGCCACCTCCCCGAGCCGGAATCGTGTCCCCACGCGGTCGACCTCCGGCACCTTTCGTGGGCGGGCTCGGGCCGCCACGCGCCGCGATCGCCCTCCCGGGAAGCACCGATCGTCCCCCGCTCGCCGGCCGTGACGGGCCCCTCTGCCCGCTTCGGTCAATTGGCCGCGCGTGCCACGGCCAAATGGCCAAAGCGTCCCGCCGGGTGCGGCCCGCGCCAATTGGCGCGGGCGGTCGACGCCAATTGGCGCTCGATCATCACGGGTGGATGGGAGCCCCAGAAACGCCGGGTTCACCGGGCGCCGGCCGTGGCCGACGAAGATCTCCGGGGACGGGACATCACTGTGGATCCGCGATCACGACGATGCGGTCGTCGCCTCGCCGGAGTTCGGGGTTGAGCCCCGCCAGACGCCGCCCGCGCCAATTGGCGCAACCCACCCGAGCGACGCCGACGACGCCCGGCACCCGCCGCTACGGCTCGACGACCACCTTGACGGCCTCGCCCGAGCGGGCGAGGCGGAAGGCCTCCTCCACCTCGGCGAGCGGCAGCCGGTGCGACACGAGGGACTCGGCGTCGACGGCGCCGGAGGCGATCAGATCGAGGGCGTCGCGGGTGTCGAGGGGCCCGGCCGAGTAGGTCGACTGGAGGCTCACCTCGCGGAAGAAGACGGCGCCGAGGTCGAGGGGGACGAGCTCGCCGGGCGGCGTCGGCGCGAAGAGCTGCACCGTGGCGGCCGGGGCGGCGAGGTGCAGCGACGCGGCGATCGCGGCGCGGTTCGCCGTGCACACGAAGACCCGGTCCGCGAGCCGGCCGCCCAGGGCGTCGCGCACCGCGTCCGGGTCGGCGCTCGCCACCGGCGCGGCGCCCGAGCGCAGGGCCAGGGCACGCCGGTCCTCGCGCGGCTCCACCGCCGCGACCGGCCCCGCTCCGAGGGCCCGCGCCGCCTCCACGTAGAGGAGCCCCATCGCCCCCGCGCCGACCACCGCCACCCGCATCCCCCGCTCCAGGCCGGCGAGGCGCAGGCCGCGCAGCACGCAGCCGAGCGGCTCGATGAGGGTGGCGGCGACCTCCGACACCGACTCCGGCAGGGCCAGGACGTCGAGGCGGGCGTTCTCGGCCGGCACCCGCACCAGCTCCGCCAGGCCGCCGGGATCGATGCGCGTCTCCCGGAAGCGCTCGCACAGCGTGTGGCGCCCCGCGCGGCACAGGCGGCAGGTCATGCACGGGACGTGGTGGTGGACGAAGACCCGCTCACCGGGGCCGAACGGCGCGCCCTCCCCCGCCGCGACCACCTCGCCGGCCGGCTCGTGGCCGAGCACCACGGGCGCGCGCGGATCCTGGTACCAGGTCATCAGATCGCTGCCGCAGATGCCGCACGCCCGCACCCGCACCACCAGCTCGCCCGGCCCCGGCGCCGGGTCGGGCCGGCTCACCAGCGTCAGGCGCCCCGCGCCGTGGTAGAGAGCGACCCGCACCGCGGCGAGGATATCCGCCGGGCGAGGGCCGGGCGCGCGCCGCGCCGACGGGCCTCAGCCGCCGTCGGCGACCTCGCGCACCGCGTGACGCGGCTTCAGGACCCGGTTCACGAAGCCGCCGACCGACTCCGCCTCCCGCAGCCGCCGCCAGGTCTCCTCGGTCACCCCGGCGTACGCGTAGGTGCGCCCGCTGCGAAACTCGACGTACAGCTCCCGCGCGTCCCCGTCGTAGCCGACCCGGGCGACGGCCTCGGAGTCGACCGGGTGCATCTCGGCCCCCATCAGCGGAGGACCCGCGTCACCTCGCCCGCCGCGAAGACCCGTTCCCCCACCGCCGCGCGCACCCTCAGGCGCCCCAGCTCGTCGAGGCCCAGCACCGTCCCGGTGACGCTCTCGCCCGACAGCGCCACCTCCACCTGGCTGCCGGCCAGCGCGTCGCGGGCGGCGTAGGCGTCGAGCACCTCGGCGGCGCCCCCGTCCACCCACTGCGCGTAACGGCGGCCGAGGCTCTCGAGCAGGGCGACCAGCAGATCGGCGCGGGCCGGCGGCGGGCCGACGTCGGCGAGGGAGCCCGGCTGCCAGCGCGCGTCGTGCAGGCGCGGCGCGGAGCGCACGTTGATGCCGATGCCGGCGACCGCCCAGGCCACGCGCTCCTGATCGGCCGCCGACTCGCAGAGGATGCCGGCGACCTTGCGGTCGCGGATGACCACGTCGTTCGGCCAGATGATCCGGGCCTCGTCGTGCAGGGCCTCCGCGACGCCCACGGCGACGACGATCGGCAGCAGTCCCGCCTCCACCGGCGCCACGGCGGGCCGCAGCAGCACCGACTGGGTGAGCGCGTCGCCCGGCTCGGTGGTCCAGGGCCGGCCGCGCCGGCCGCGGCCGCGCACCTGCCGGTCGGCGCCCACCACGGTGCCCTCGGCCGCGCCCGCCCGGGCCAGGGCGGCGACGTCGTCGTTGGTGGAGCCGGTCTCGGCGCTCCAGGTCACCGGCCCGGCGAGGGGCGGCACCAGGCGCGGCGACACGAGGCGCGGCACGACCGGGTCGGCGCCCTCCGCCAGGCGGTAGCCCTCGTGCCCGCCCTCGATCGGCGTGCCCTCGCGCCGCAGCGCCTCGACATGGCGGTGCACGGCCGCCCGCGAGCAGCCGAGCTCGCCGGCGAGCGCCTCCCCCGACACGCCCGCCGCGCCCGCGACCACGAGCGCCGCGAGCACGTGCTCGCGGCGCTCGTCGATCTCAGACACGGTCCCTCAGTCCTTGCCGGATCCCAGGTAGACGCCGACGATCACCGCGGCCAGGGTGCTGACGGGCAGCATCGCCGACGCGACCTCGGTCGCGTTCAGCAGCCCCAGGGCGGAGAACACCACCACCGCCAGGGTGACCACGGCGAACAGCGCGAAGGCCGCCCGCACCAGCCACTCGCGGGTGGAGATGCGCGGCGTGGCGGCCAGCACCTCGGGGGTGAGCTGCCTGCGGTGGAGCCACGAGCGGGTCTGGGCGGCCAGCACGCGCGCCATCGCCAGATCGACCCGCGCGGTGTCGCCCGCCGGCTCCGACGGCTCCGCGGTCGCCGTCGCACCGCCCGGGGCGGCGTGCTGCCCGGTGCTGTTGCCGTTCACCTTGCCGTCGGCCACGGTTCCTCCCTTCGTGCGTCGAGACGGTCCGGATGGACCCTTCGCGCCGAAGGGGCGATCGCCTTCCCGTGGGACGGTAAACGTACCTACGTTCATGAGTGACGAGCGAGGTACGTCTCATGGCCAGTACGTTGAGAGTCCCGACCGGGCACGCGCCGCAGCATCGGGCGGTGCTGTACGTCCGTATCAGTGATGACCCGGAAGGGTTGGAGCGCGGGGTTGATCGGCAGGAGGCCGATTGTCGCGCGTTTGCGGAGGCGCAGGGGTTCGAGGTCGTCGAGGTCTCCGCGAGAATGATACGTCGGCGTTCAAGCAGCACACGATGCCTGTGTGACGACTCGAATACGTGTCGGGTTGTCTCTGCGCGCGGGGTGTTGATGGGTCGCGGTGGTGGACGAACGCGCGCCCCATCGGTGTGGTGGGGGCGCGCGTTCGTGGTGGTGTTTCGGGGGCGTCGGCCCCGGGTTGTGGACAGTTCAGTCGGTGTAGCCGTTGTTCATTTCGGTGACGGTGGTGCCGCCGGGCTTGGCGGAGAACGTCGCCGTCATCGAGCACGACACGACGGCCGTGTGGCCGGCGACAGTGGTGGTGCGCGTCGCGGTAACGGTGCCGGTGATCGAGCCCGTGCCGTGCGCGGTGAGACCGGGCTGGCTCGCACCCGCTCCGAGCTTGATGCTCTTCGTGCCGGGGTGCTTGGTCGAGCTGAACGTCGTGAAGCCCTTGCGGGGGAACCCGCTGGCGGGCGACAGCTTGATCTCGCGGGTGAGACGGATGGTCGTGAACCAGGGCTGCGACGTGACGCTGCCGCCCTGACGCGAGCCGGCCGGGGTGACGCACCGCTCCGCGCCCTTCAGCATGAAGTCGCGCACGACGCCGTCGTCGCCGACCGTGAACGACACCTCGCCCGCCGGCACGGTGCGACCGGCGTGCGAGACGGTGCCGTCGACCTTGCCGCTCCACTGCCCCGGCGTCAGCTTCGCCGGGTTCGACGCCGGGCTCGGCGTGGTGCGGGGCGGGTTCACGGTCGTGGTGGTCGTCACCGGCTTCGGCGTCGCCGTCCGAGCGGTGCTGGCGATGATCGTCGGCACGAGCGGCTTGAAGGCGGTGCGCGTCGCCGCTGGCAACCCGCCCAGCCCGGGCAGCGGCGCAAGCGCGGCCGTCGTCTTGGGCACCGCGCACGCGACCTTCGTCTGGATCGGCACCTTCGGCGGGTCGACCGCCTTCGCGGACGACTTGGGCGCCGTGACGACCGGCTGCACCTTCATCGTGACCTGCTGACCAGGGATCACCGCCGGCACGACGAGCTTCGGCAGCGTCACCGAGCCACCGCCCTTGAGCTTCACCGTGGGCGTGCCGAACCCGCCGAGGTACATGCCGTGCACTGGCGCTGTTGCCTTCGCGTGACCCAGCGACCGGCCCGCCGCACCGCTGCGTGTCGGCGTCGCCGGCTGCCGGAACGTGCTGGTCACCGTCAGCGACGTGCACGTCGTCGTCGGCGTCACCTTCACCACCGCACCACCGGTGAGCGCCGCCGTGGGCTTGGCAACCTTCACCACCGCCTTGGCCGCGGGCTTCGGGACCACCTTCGCCGGTCCCAGCAGGATCGGTTCCGCCTTCGTGGGCTGTGGCACCATGCGCGGTGCGACGCCAGACTGCTGTGGGGGCAGGCCGATCTCGCCGTTGCCGTTGTAGCCCCAGCACCACGTCGTGCCGTCGGTGAGCTGTGCGCACGCGTGGTCGCGCTCGATGGACACCGCCACGGCCGCGGCGCTGAGCCCCTCGACCTTGACGGGCACATTCGAGACGTGCGACCACCCGTCGAAGGTGACGCGCCCGAGCTGGCCGT
The DNA here is from genome assembly GCA_050181915.1 of Thermoleophilia bacterium. GTDB lineage: Bacteria > Actinomycetota > Thermoleophilia > Miltoncostaeales > Miltoncostaeaceae > JBFXCS01. The sequence continues at coordinate 1,159,520 of JBFXCS010000001.1, forward strand.
GGAGGTTGCCGCCCCAGCACCACACGCTGCCGTCGGTCTTGATCGCGCAGGCCGACCTGTCCGCAGCAGCGATGTGCGCGACCCCGCTCTCCATGCCCACCGGCGGGTGCGGAGTGTTGCCCGGCTCACCTGCGCTGCTGCCGCCCCTGCCAGTCTGCCCCTCGTTGTTGAGGCCCGCGCACAACGCCGCTCCGCCCGTGGTGACCACGCACGTGAGCTGATCACCGGTCGCAGCATCGACGACGCCGGTCGTCCCGCTCAGCGCGAACTGCCCCCAATCCTGCGGCCCAGTCCCGATGCGCGTACACGTGAGCACGCCGTCCGTGGAGACGGTACATCCGTGAGCGGCATCGAACCCGTCGGGCGCGCCCAATTCGACGTTCGCGACGTTCGCCGCCGAACCCGGCCAACCCGCAGCGACGGGCGTCGGACCGAAATTCCTGCCCCAGCACAGCACCGCACCCGACTGCACCGCACACGTCCTGTCACCGTTCACCGCGACATCCGTGACACCACTTTGCAAACCGAGTACCGCGACCGGCGTCGACGACGGGATCGTCGTGCCGTTGCCGAGCTGCCCGTCCTGGTTCGGCCCCCAGCACTTGAGCGCCCCCGACTGGATCGCGCACACGTGGCTGACCGCAGCCCAAGCCGGGACCCCGGCCGCAACCTCGGTCACGCCCGACTCCATCCCGACCACGCGCTGTGGCGTCGGCTGCTCCGCCGGCTCGGTCAGCCCGGTGCCGAGCGAGCCATGCTTCTGCGACCCCCAGCACGCGAGCGACCCCGCACCACTGACCGAGCACGACACACCGTAGCCGGCCGCAACGGTCGACGACCCCGCCGACGCCGTCGCGGGCACCCCGAGTAGCAGCAGCGCACCGACGAGCAGCAGACCGGCACGCATCACAGCGCGCGCCCTCGACATCGCGAACGGCATCAGGATCCTCCCCGGGGGACGGCGAAACGTCCCCGAACCTACCTCCGCCACCACCCCGAAACAACTTGAAGAAAGCGCGAACCCGAGAGGCCCGTGCGATCACAGGAACGGCCCACGCCGTTCCCGACTCGTCGCCCATTGCTCGATGGCTCGGTCCTCGAGTAGCTGGCGACAACTCGGGCTCGGGGCCGAGTGCGTGGGTGTCGGTGATGCGGTCGCGGTAGGCGGCGACCGTGCGGGCATGGCCGCGCCACGTGGCCGCTGCGTGTGGGTCGGTGGGTTGGGGGCCGAGGTCGTGTGTCCACGGCGCGTCTTCGGTGAGTGCGGGGTCGAGCACGGCGTTGGCGTGTTGTTCGGCTGACCTACGCCTTCCCGCCCCCACCTTTCCTCACCTTCCGATGAGGGTTCTCCTCACCTCGTCCTCGCGGGCCGACTCGAGGATGGCCAGCACCTGATCGCCGGGCTGCAGCCTGATCTCCCCCACCGCGATGCGGGCGATGCCGTCGCGGACGATCGAGATGAGCTTGCTGCCGGAGGGGATGTCGAGGTCGACGACGGCGGTGCCGACGCACGGCGCGCCCTCCTCGATCTCCACCTCGATGATCTCCAGGTCCTCCTTCTTCAGCTCCAGCAGGTGGACCAGGTCGTGCTCCGGCACCTCGTGCTCGATGAGGGCCATGATCCGCTGCGTGGGGCACACCGTCGGCGAGATGCCCAGCAGGTCGAAGTGCTCCTGGTTGCGCGGGTCGTTGACGCGGGCGATCACCTTCTGGACGGCGTAGCGCTCGCGGGCGAGCTGGGAGATGATCAGGTTGTCCTCGTCGTCGCCGGTGACCGCGACCACGATGTCGGGCGGGCGGGAGATGCCGGCCCTCTCCAGCACGTACAGCTCGGTGCCGTCGCCGTGGACGACGCGGTGGCCGAACTCGGCCTCGAGCACGTCGGCGCGGGCCTGCGCGGCCTCGACCACGACGACCTCGCTGTCGCGCTTGGCCAGCTGCCGGGTGAGGTTCGCGCCCATCTTCCCGCCCCCGACCACGATCGCGAACATCAGCCCTCCTCCGCGGCCCGCGCGGCCCAGCGCGCCAGCCCCTCGATCGCCACCTTCACGGGCGAGATGACCTCGAACCCGCGCCCCTCGAACGCCTCCGCGCGCGCCGGGTCCTGGATCCGGGCGGCGACGTGGGGGACGTTGAACCGCCTGGTGGCGACCTGCGCCACGACGAGGTTCGTGTTGTCGCCGTCGGTGGCCGCGATGAGCACCCGCGCGTCCTCGATGCCGGCCTGCTCCAGCACCTCTCCGTCCATGCCGTGGCCGATCACCACCGGATGGCGCCACTCGTCGCCGAGGCGCTGGAGGGCGTCCTCGCGGAGCTCCACCACCACCACCTCCCAGCCGCTGTCGGCGAGCCTCGTGGCCAGCGTCGCCCCCACCCTCCCGCAGCCGACGATGATCGCCCTCTGAGCCGTGTTCACCACCGACATTATGCGCCGTCCTCCTCGTCGAGGATGCCCTCGGGATACGCGACCACCATCACCTCGACCGGGGCGCGCCGGAGCACCTCCTCGACCGTTGGGCTGAAGAAGCGCGACTGACCGCGCCAGCGCGCCGCGGACCCCATCACGATCAGATCGGCGTCGCCGTCGCGCGCCTCGTCCACGATCGCCTCCGCCAGCCCGCGCGCCCGCACCACCGTACCGGTCACCTCCACGCCGTGCTCCTCGCCGATCTCGTGGGCCTCCTCGAGCGCCGCCCGCCCCAGCTCCTGCTTCTCGTCCATCGGCGCGTCGAGCGGCAGCGACAGGGGCACCTTCAGCACGTGGATCACCCGCACCTGCGCGCCGCGCTCCTCGGCCAGCCGCAGCGCGGTGGCCAGCACCTCCTGGCCGATGTCCCCCAGCTTCAGCGGGACGAGGATCCGCTCCGCCCGGCCCTCGTCGTAGGGCACCAGATCGGGCCGGGCGGGGACGGCGCGGCCCAGCAGGGTCTCGCCGGCGGCGCGGCGCGAGAGCAGGAACACCACGCCTCCCGCCGCGAGCCACGCCGGCCCGGCGATCCGCGCCCCGGTGTGGCTGTAGAGCGAGGCCACCCACAGCGCCGCCGTGAGCGCGGCCCCCACCAGCGACGGGACCGGTATCACGGCGGCGCCGCGCCGCACGCCCAGCGGCACGCGGAACGGCCGCTCGAGCCCGGGCTCGCGGATGCGCAGCCGCACCACCGCCAGTTGGGCGGCGGTGAGCGCGATGAGCACGCCGAAGCTGAACAGGCCGGCGAGGAAGCGGGCGCCGTCGCCGACCAGGTCGGCGACCACCAGCAGCACCACCGCGATCGCCGCGGTGACGAAGGTCGCCGCCGGCGTGGGCTGGGCGCCGCGCTCGGGACGCGCGAAGGGGTGGGGCAGCATGTCGTAGCGCGCCATCGAGAAGGCGAGCCGCTCGGCCCCGGCCATCGCCGTGGCGATCGCCGTGACCAGCACGAGGGCGCCGGTGACGCCGACGATCACCTCGAGCGCCCGGCCCCCGGCGGGCAGCTCGTCCCCCACCGCCCGGGCGACGCCCACCAGGGGCGCCCGCAGCCAGTCGTCGCCCAGGCTGCTGCCCACCCCGTCCGGCGTCGAGGGGTACGCGTGGGCCGGGAAGGCCGACACGCCGACGATCGCCACGACGACGTTCACCACCACCACCATGCCGATGCCGACGAACAGCCCCCGCGGCATGGTGCGGCCGGGCTCGCGCACCTCGGCCGCGAAGTTGGTGACGGTCTCGAGACCGGTGTAGGCCAGCATCGCGAGCGACAGCGAGACGGCGATCGACGTCCACGACGGGGCGGTGCCCAGGTCCACCCCCCGCGTGAGCGCGTCGGGCGAGAAGACCAGGATCAGCCCCGCGATGCCGACGGCGAGCTGCACCACCAGCGCGACGGCCGCCATCACCGCCGCGATCGCGATGAGCCGCACCCGGCGGATGCGCCGCACCGCCGCCAGGGCGGCGATCACGACGATGGCGACGACGGCGTCCCAGGGCCGGTCGGTGAGGCCGCCGCGGTCGAAGGCGGTGCCCAGGTAGTGCGGCACGAACAGCGCCGCGAGCGCGATGACCACCACGTAGTCGAGCAGGATGAGCCAGCCGGTCGCGAAGCCCGCCCAGTCGCTGAAGGCCCGGCGCACGAAGGTGGCCGCGCCCCCCGCCTCGGGCATCGCCGCCGCCCCCTCGGCGTACGACAGCGTGACCACCAGCACCAGGAGGCCCACCGCCAGCAGGACCCACGGCGTCAGGCCGACGGCGTAGAGCACCACGAAGCCGAGGGCGAAGACCAGCGACGAGCCGATCTCGCCGTAGGCGAGGAGCGCCAGGGAGCGCGCCCGCAGGGCGCGCGCCGGGCTCAGCCGTCGCGCCACGAGCGCACCAGGTAGAACCGCAGCAGCCCGCCGGCCAGGAGCAGGCCGCCGATCAGGAGCCCGAGCCCGCCGCCGACGCCGGCGGCGATCGTCCTGACGATCACCGCGACGCCGAGCAGGGCCACGACGATCGCCAGGACGGCCGGCAGGGCGCCGCGCATCAGGCCGCGACCCTCCCGGCGGCCACCATCACGCGGCAGGGGCTGTGCTTGAGCACGTGGCGGGCCGTCCGGCCGAACAGCGGCGAGCGGCGCCCGTACAGGCGCCGGCGGGCCCCCAGCACCACCAGCTCCGCGCTGCGCGCGACGACGTCGGCCACGATCGCCGGGCCGGCGTCGCGGGCGCGCAGCAGGCGCGTGACGGCGCGGGCCCCGTGGCTCTCCACGAGCGCCCGGGCGTCGTCGAGCAGGGCGTTCGCCTCGCGCTCGGCGTCCGGCATGTCGGCGTTCAGCGGCAGCTCCATCGGCACCACCAGCACGTGCACCACGGCCACCTTCGAGCGCCGCTCGGCGGCCAGGCGGGCCGCCGCCACCAGGGCCTCCTCCGACTCGGCGGAGCGCACCACCGGCACCACGATCGAGCGGTACTCCACGTTGAGGGCCGCGCCCAGGATCATCGCCGGCGCCCGCGAGGTCGCGCGCAGCGGCAGGTCCACCACGCGGCGCCGGTAGAGGACGTAGACCGCGAAGCCCACCGCCAGCCAGCCCAGCCCAGCGTAGCGCGTCGTGGGCTCCTGGATCACCACGACCAGCCAGGCCACGCCCGTCGCCAGGCCCCCCAGGATCGCGAACAGCGGCCAGTCGATCCCGCGCAGCCGCAGGTTCGGCCGCGCGCGATACACCAGCTCCTCGTCCCGGAAGCGCACCCGCAGCGCCACCAGCGACACGTGCGCCACGGTGAACGACAGCATCGCGCCGAACGAGTACATCGTCCCCAGGAAGTCGGTCTGCCCGGGCAGCAGGGCGATGATGGCGCCGGCGCCCGCGAACAGCACCAGCGCCAGCCAGGGCGTCTTGAACTTCGGGTGCAGGCGCCGGAACCGCTCGGGCAGCTGGCGATAGCCGGCCATGGCGTACGTGATGCGCGAGGCGCCGATCACGCCCGCGTTGGCGGCGATGAACAGGATGGTCGCCGCCAGCACGCCCACGTACACCTGCAGGGCCGACAGCAGCGCCCCGCCGATGCCGAGGTTGTCGACCAGCCCCAGCACCGGGTCGTTCGCGAAGCCCCCGTCCTCCGGCCCCAGGCCGAGGGGCGTCGTGTAGCCGTCGGGCCCGCTCGTCACGGGCATCGCCGACAGCGCGATGGCCGGCAGGGTGAAGTAGATGGCGTAGACGGCCACCGCCACCAGGCGGATCGAGCGCGGGATGTCGCGCGACGGGTCGCGCGCCTCCTCGGAGAGGTTCGAGATCGTCTCGATGCCGGTGTAGGCGATCATCGCCACCGGGATCGCGAGGAAGAAGCTCTGCCAGGTCGGCGCGGCGCCCAGGTGGACGTTCTCCACCAGGATCTCGGGCGAGAAGATCAGGGCGAAGCCCAGGATCACCAGCAGCGCCTGGGTGGCGAAGTCGATCACCGCCAGCACCACGTTGAGGCGGGCGGCCTCCTTCACCCCCACGATGTTCACCGCCACCAGCAGCACGATCACGCAGATGCCGACGACCACGTCCCACGGGTTCCGCTTCAGCGGCTCCCAGAAGATCGAGAGGTAGTGGGGCACGAAGAAGGCCGAGATGGCGATCGTGATGATGTAGTTGAGCATCTGGGCCCAGGCCGCCCCGAAGCTCACGAGCTCGTTGAAGGCGTGGCGGGCGAAGCTGGCCGAGCCCCCCGCCTCCGGGTGCCGCACGGTGCCCTCGGCGTAGGTGGCCGCCGTGGCGGCGAAGATCAGCCCCGCGACCAGGAAGACGACCGGCGTCAGGCCCAGCGCCAGGGCCGCCGTGACGCCCAGCGCGTAGTAGATCGACGAGCCGACGTTGCCGTAGGCGGTCGCGAACAGCGCGGGGGTCCCGAGGACCCTCTCGAGCGCCTGCTGCTGGCGCTGGCGGCGCGGCACCGGACCAGAGTACGCCCCGGGTCGGCGGACCCGTCACAGGACGAAACGCGGGCTTGACCGAGGGGTAACCCGTGGCGGCGCGGACGGCGCCTAGCGTGCCCCCGGACCCCGCCGCATCGGTGCGGTGAGCGTCCCTGCCCACATCACCCAGGAGGACACATGCGCTTCCGCCTCCCGCGCGCGCTGGCCGGTCTCGCCTCCGTGGCGGTGACGGCGGGCATCGCCGCCGCCGCCGCCACGGCCGGCGCGGCCGAGCCGCCCGCGCCCGCAGCCACGCTCGACGGCCGCGCCGTGCTGCCCGCCCGCACCTTCGCCGCCGGCCCGCCGTCGGGCTCGCTGCTCGGCGCGGACCCGATCAACGGCATCGCGCCGCCCTTCTCGCGCCAGCCCGTGCAGGGCTTCTCGGGCGTGCTCGACAACGGCGACGGCACCTTCCTCGCCCTGGCCGACAACGGCTACGGCAGCCTCGAGAACTCCGCCGACTTCGAGCTGCGCGCCTACCGCATCGCGTCCCGCTTCGCGACCGCCGCAGGCGGCGCCGGGACCATCCGCGTGCTCGGCGCGATCCGCCTGCGCGATCCGCGAAGGCAGATCGACTTCCCGATCGTCAACGAGTTCACCCGGTCGCGCATCCTCACCGGCGCCGACCTCGACGTGGAGTCGATCCAGCGCGCCGACGACGGCACGCTCTGGTTCGGGGACGAGTTCGGTCCCTTCCTCATCCACACGAGCGCCACCGGGGTCGTGCTGGAGCCGCCGGTGCCGCTGCCGGACGCCGACGACCCGGAGAGGGAGATCCGCTCCCCGCAGAGCCCGTACAGCGAGGAGTCGGCGACCGTGCGGGCGCTGAACGCGGTGCGGGCCCACGCGCGGGCCCACGGCAACGACCACGAGATCGTCGCCTCGCCCGCCGCCACCCTGCTGAACGACGGCGACCCGGAGACGGGCGAGGAGTTCCGCATCGCCCCGCCGGAGGGCTCGGGCCTGGAGCCCGCGTCCAGCGACATCATCGACGTGACCTCGCTGCACGCGGCGGGCTTCCCGGTCGTGCCGTACACGGTGAACGACACCGAGACGATCGAGAAGCTGCTGAAGCTGGGCGTCGACGGGATCATCTCGGACCGCCCCGACCTGGTGCACGACGCGGTCGCCGCGTTCGACGCCGACGGCGACGGCACGCCGGGCGATCTCCTCGACGAGGACGGCCTGGTCGACCCCGAGAAGTTCGACGTCCAGGGCCACCGCGGCTCGCGCAACCTGCGCCCGGAGAACACGCTTCCGGCGTTCGAGGCCGGGCTCGACGAGCTGGTCACCACGCTCGAGACCGACGCCGGCCTCACGAAGGACGGCGAGCTGGTGCTGTTCCACGACCCCTACGTCGAGGCGGCCAAGTGCCGCCGGGCCGACGGCTCCGCCTACGAGTCGGAGGACGACGTCCTCATCAGGGACCTGACGCGCGAGGAGATCCAGTCGCGCTTCGTCTGCGACAAGGTCTTCCGCGGCGAGCCGCAGAGCAACGACCGCTCCCTCTCCCCCGTCGCCGTCGCGTTCGCGAAGGAGGCGGGCCTGGACGACCCCTACGCCGTCCCGACCCTGCAGAACCTGTTCGACTTCGTCGGGTTCTACGCGCGGTGGTACCGCGAGGGCCCCGGCGCCTCGGAGCCCGGCGCCGACGCGAAGGCCGCGAACGCCGAGCGGGTCCGCTTCAACATCGAGAGCAAGATCAACCCGCGCACCGACCGCGACCCGCTGGGCAACGTCTACTCCCGCCGCACCGCCGACCCCGGCGCGTTCGCCCGCGCCCTGGGCGAGGCGATCGAGGACAACGGCCTCGCCGAGCGCGCCGACGTGCAGAGCTTCGACTGGCGCAGCCTGCTGGCGGTGCAGAAGCTCTACCCGGCCATCCGCACCGTCTACCTGATCGGCGACTACCCGGTGTTCGACGACCCGTCGATCGCGGGCAGCGACGACGGCACCAACCTGCAGCCGCAGGGCCGCACGGGCAACAGCCCGTGGCTCGCCGGCATCCGCTGGCCGTACCGGCAGACCGCGCGGTCGACGCCGTTCCGCGCCCAGCGCAGCGGCGGCTTCGAGGGAATGGCCATCTCGCCCGACAGGAGGACGCTGTACCCGCTGCTGGAGCTGCCCCTCACCGGCGACGACGGGAAGGTGCTGCGCATCAGCGCCTTCGACATCGCGTCGGGCGAGTACACCGGCGACCGCTACGACTACCGCCTGGACGATCGCGGCACCAACATCGGCGACTTCGTCCTGTACTCGCCCACGCAGGGGCTGGTGCTGGAGCGCGACGGTTCCGAGGGCGACCTCTCGGGCTACAAGGCGGTCCAGAAGGTCACCCTGGGCGAGCCGGGCGAGGAGGTCGGCAAGACCACGCTGGTCGACCTGCAGGACATCGCCGACCCCGCCGGCATCTCCACCCGCGGCGCCCGCGAGGGCGACGTCGGCCTGGGCGCGACCTTCTCGTTCCCGTTCACGACGATCGAGGACGTGGTGGTGCTGGGCCCCGACCGCATCGGGGTGATCAACGACAACAACTTCCCCTTCAGCGTGGGACGCCACGTCGGGGAGAGGGCGCCGGACGACACGGAGTTCATCGTCCTCCGCCTGCCGGAGGAGCTGACGCTCGGCGAGGACTAGCGCGGGATACGAGGCCCGGAGCGGCCCCCTCGCGGAGGGCCGCTCCGGTGCCGGCGCTACCGGATCACCTCGACCCGGCCGACGCGGTCGCCCCGGGTGCCGATCGCGGTGTCGCGCCCGGCGCCGCCGCCGACGACGTCGCGGCCGGCGCCCCCCGAGAGGCGGTCGTTGCCCGCCCCGCCGTTGAGCTTGTCCTTCCCCGCCCCGCCGAGGAGCACGTCGTTGCCCGCGCCGGCCTCGAGGTGGTCGTTGCCCGCGCCGCCGTCGAGGAGGTCGTTGCCGGCCCCGGCCTGCAGCAGGTCGTTGCCCGCCCCGCCGGCCAGGCGGTCGTTGCCCGCCCCGCCGATCAGCTGGTCGTTGCCCGCGCCGCCCAGCAGCGTGTCGTTGCCGCCGAGGCCCTGCAGCTGGTCGTTGCCGGCGCCGCCGTCGATGCGGTCGTTGCCGGCCTGGCCGTTGATCCGGTCGCGACCGGCGCCGCCCTTCACCTCGTCGTTGCCGGCGCCGGACAGGATGCGATCGTCGCCGGCGCCGCCGATGATCGAGTCGGTGCCGTCGCCGCCGCGGAGGATGTCGTTCCCCGCGCCGCCGTCGATGATGTCGTCGCCGGCGTCGCCGAAGATGACGTCGTCGCCGCCGAGGCCGCTGATGACGTCGTCGCCGGCGAGGCCGCAGATGATGTCCCGGCCGGCCGTGCCGACCAGGGTGTCCGGACCGGCGGTGCCGACGATGGTGCACGGGCCGAAGGGCGTCATCGGCGGGTAGCCGGTGCCGGGGCCGCCCGCGCCGGGGGAGCCGGGCTGCCCCGGGGCGCCCGGCTGACCGGGCTGACCGGGGGCGCCCGGGTCACCGGGGTCGCCCGGATTGCCGGGCGGGTTCGATCCGGTCAGGGTCGTGACGGTCGCGCTCGACGACGTCGCCGTGCCGCCCGCGTTCGTCGCGACGACGCGGTAGTCGTAGGCCGTCCCGGGCGTGAGCCCGGTGATGGTGGTCGTCACCGCGACCGGGTCGGCGTCGGAGCCCGCCGACTGGGGAGAGGTCGAGTTCGACAGCGGCCCGCCCGCCGGGCCCCACTCGACGTGCCAGGTGGTGGGGCTGCCGTTCGCGTCCACCGACGCGTCGATGCGGACGCCCTCCAGGCCGGGCGCCGCGGTCACCCCCGACAGGGTCGGCTGGTCGACCGCCAGCTCCAGGGCGACGTTGTCGAAGGCCACCGTGCCGGACTGCAGGGCGGCGATGAGCTCGCCGCCGAGCGAGGTCTGCACCTCGATGCGGTAGGTGCCCCCGGCCTCCGGCGCCACCGGCACCGGCAGGCTCAGGGTCTGCCACGACGCGTCGCTGCCGGCGATGTTCTGGGCGAGGAGGGTCTGCGAGTTCGCGGGCGTGTCCACATCGACCAGGCGCACCGTCCAGTCGACGGTCGCGCCGATCGAGAGCAGGGAGGCGATCTGGGCGTTGCGATCGATGCGCAGGGTCGCCGAGGTCGGCTGGGTCGCGCCGATCGTGAAGTCCTCGCTGCGGGCGGTGACGGTTCCGTCGGCCAGCCCCAGCGCGCCGATCAGGACGTTGAACTCGGACGAGAAGGCGCCGCCGGGATTGCCCGCGGCGGCGGCGAAGGCGCCGTCGGCCGTGCAGAGCGGCAGGCCCAGGACGAAGCACGACGACGCATCGGTCCACGGGCCGATGGCCGCGTCGAAGGTGCGGTTGGCGGGGTGCGTCTCGATCACGGCCCCGAGCGCGGAGCCGGCGCCGAGCGCCAGGGTCAGCGCCCCGAGGCCGGCCGCGGCGAGGGCCCGCAGGCCGCGTCCGCGGCGCATCGCGGGCCGACGGGCGGGGTGTGTCTCGTCCATGAGCGATCCTGTCTCCGGGGTGCGGGAAGAGGGCGGCTCCTCCCGCCCCGCCGCGCCATCGGCAGCGTCCACCCCGATCTTGAGCAGGGGCGCCCCGGCCGGGTCCGGCGGCACGCCGCCGGCGACGGGCTACCGCACCGGCGGCACCGGGTCGCTCGCCGCGCGATAGCCCAGCCGGGTGAGCCGGTTGCGCAGGGCGGTGAAGAAGCGCAGGCGGTCGGGCCGGCGGTAGGCGGCGTAGACGCGCGTCCACGCCGCGGCCGGCCGGCCGGCCGAGTAGCCGTCGATGACGTAGGTGGCCAGCACCCCGCGCAGTCCCTGGCGCAGGTTGCGGTGATGGGCGTAGTAGCGCCACTGGGCAGCCTGGTCCCTCAGCACGGCGGCGCGGTGCGCGCGGGTGACGTCGACCAGCGCGCCGTCGCGGACGCTCCAGATCTGGATCGGCCGCGGCGAGGTGGCGTAGACGCCGCCCCAGTAGGCCCACCGGGCGTCCCAGGAGACGAGCTCGGGCGCGCCGTCGCGATCGAGGTCGCGCAGCACCCACGCGGCGTCGCCCCAGTCGTGGGTCTGCAGCGACCAGGTCCCGCTCTGCGGCGAGAGCGTGGCGATGGCCGACCGCGTGCAGCAGTGGGCGCCGCCGGAGTACAGCCGCACCAGCACCTCGGGAGCGCCCTGGCCGTCGAGGTCGCGCACCCGGACCGCGCCGGGGCCGGCCACCCCGTAGGCGGGGGCGTCTCCCCCGGCGTCGCCGAAGCCGGTGAGGCGCTGCACCACGCCGTCGCGGGCGATGTCGAGGGTCACGGGGCCCGGCTCGTAGAGGGTGCCGGCGTAGGTGAGGGTGGCGCTGACGCCGCCCGAGGAGGCCGTCTGCACCGCGGCGCCCGCCTGACCGGCGCCGGCCGCCAGCAGCAGCCCCGCCAGGATCCCCGCCACACCGCCCGTGAGCCGCCGCGCCCTCGCCCCCATCGCCGCCCCCTCGATCCGCCGCCGAGCGGCGACTATAGGACGGGCCTCCGGACCGCCGCCTGAACGGCGGGCGCGATGGACCCCGCCGCGGCGCTCAGCGGCGTTCCACCCGGATCACCAGCCGCTCCCCGGCCGCGCCGACGGCCGTGTCGCGACCGGGCCCGCCGTTCAGGCGGTCGCGTCCGGGTCCGCCGATCAGCCGGTCGTCGCCGGGTCCGCCCATCAGCAGGTCGACCCCCGGGCCGCCCTCCAGGCGGTCGTCGCCGGCGCGCCCCAGCAGCTGGTCGTCGCCCGCGCCGCCCCGCAGGAGGTCGCGGCCCGCGCCGCCGACGAGCTGGTCGTTGCCGGCTCCGCCGTCGACCGCGTCGTCGCCCGCGCCGCCGTCGAGGCGGTCCCGGCCCGCGCCGCCGCGCAGGCGGTCGTCGCCCGCCGCGCCGAGGATGCGGTCGTCGCCCGCGCCTCCCGCGATGATGTCGCGACCGGCGCCGCCGCGGATGATGTCGTGCCCCGCACCGCCGTCGATGACGTCGTCCCCGGCGTCGCCGAAGATGACGTCGCCGCCGCCCAGGCCGCGGATGACGTCCCCGCCGCCGAGGCCGCAGATGATGTCCCGCCCGGGGGTGCCCGTCAGCCTGTCGGGGCCGTCGGTGCCGACGATGGTGCAGCGCCCGAACGGGGTCATGGGGGCGTCCGGCGCAGGGGGCGAGGTGCCCGCGCCCGGGTCGCCGCCGGCGGGCGGCGGGCCGGGGATCGGCCCGCTCGGAGCGAGGCCGGCCGGCGGGGCCAGCGTCGTGACGGTCTGGTCGGGGCCGTGGACGGTGCCCTCGGCGCTCTCGGCGACGATCCGCCAGTGGTAGACGGCGCCGGGCACGAGCCCGGCGACCGGCACCTCCACGCCCACCGGGCCCGCGCCGCTTCCGGCCTCGACCGGGTCGGTGAGCGCGCCGTAGGCGGCGGTGGGGCCGTACTCGACGCGGACGTCGGTCAGGTGGCCGCGCGGGTCGACCGATCCGGAGGCGATGAACGCGCCGGCGCCGGGCGTCGCCGAGAACGCTCCCAGCGCGGGCGGCGCGGCCGCGGAGATGGTGGCGACCGTCTGGTCGGGGCCGGTGACGGTGCCCTGGGAGCTCGTGGCCACGGCGCGCCAGTGGTAGGTGGTGGTCTGGGCGAGCCCGGTCACCGGGACGCTCACGGCCACCGGCGAGCCGCCGTCGCCCGCGTCCACGGGCCCGGTGATCGCGCCGTAGGAGGGGGTGGTGCCGTACTCGACGCGCACCTCGGTGCCGAAGCCGCGCGCGTCGACCTGCAGCGTCGCCTGGAAGCTCAGGGCGCCCGGGGTCGCGTCGAAGGCCGACAGCACCGGCGGCGCGAGGGTCGTGACCGTCCGATCGGGGCCCTCCGTGCGGCCCTCGGCGCTCTCGGCAACGACCCGCCAGTGGATGACCGTGCCCGGCGTCAGACCGGAGATCGGCACCGTGCGGGCCACCGGGCCGGTGCCCGCGACGTCCGCCGCCGCCGTCTGGCCGTACGCCGCGGTCGTGCCGTACTCCACCGCCACCGAGGCGGCGGCGCCGCGGGCATCGACCGCGAAGGAGGCGGTGAAGCCCTGGTCCGTGACGGCCGTCTCACCGAGGGCCGAGATCGCGGGCGGCGCCAGGGTCGTGACGGTCTGGGTGGCGCCGACCACGGTGCCCTGCGCGCTCTCGGCCACCACGCGCCACCGGTAGGTGGTGCCCGAGGCGAGGCCGGAGACGGTCTCGGCGATCTGGCCGGGGCCCGGCACCGCCACGGCCGCGGTGCTGTTGGCGAAGTCGCCGATGCCCCACTCGATGCGGTAGGTCGTCGCGTGGCCGCGCGGATCGATCGTGGCACGGGCGGTGAAGGAGTCCGCGGCGCGGGTCGACGAGGGGGCGGAGATCACCGGCGGCGCCAGCGTCGTGACCGTCTGGTCGGGGCCGGTGAAGGTGCCGTCGGCGCTGGTCGCCACGACCCGCCAGTGGTAGGTGGTGCCGGCGGCGAGGCCGGTGACGGGGATGTCCACCGCGACCGGGTCCGCGCCGCTCAGGGGGGCGCCGGGCGCCGTCGAGCCGTACGCGGTGGTGGCGCCGTACTCGATGGTCACCGTCGTGGCGACGCCGTTCGCGTCGACCGTCGCGTGGGCGGTGAAGCGGTCCTCAGCGGGGGTGGACGAGAAGCCCGAGGCGGTGGGCGGCGCCAGCGTGGTGACGGTCCGGTCGGGACCGGTGAAGGTGCCCTGGTCGCTCGTCGCGACCAGGCGCCAGTGGTAGGTGGTGCCGGGCGCGAGCCCGGTGACCGGGGCGCTCAGCGGCACGTCGCCGGTGCCGGAGCCCGCCGGGACGGGGGCGGTCTGGGCGCCGTAGCTCGCCGACGTGCCGTACTCCACCCGGTAGGTGGTGGCAAAGCCCCGCGGGTCGATCTGGCCGGTCACGGTGAAGCCGTCGGCCGCCGCGGCCGTGCCCAGGCCGGTGACGCGCGGAGGGTCGAGGGTGGTGAAGGTGAGGTCCGGCCCCTCGGTGGTCCCCTCGAGGGAGGTGGCGACCACCCGGTAGTGGTAGGTCGTGCCGGGGGCGAGGCCCGAGAGATCGGCCGTCGCGGCCACCGGGGACGATCCCGAGCCGATCGGCTGCGGCGCGGTCTGCTGGCCGTAGGCGGTCGTGACGCCCCATTCGACGTGCACCGTCGTGGCGTGGCCGCGCGGGTCGACCTGGGCCCCCAGGGTCGCGCCGGTGGCGCCGACGACCGGCGTCACGGGCGTCCCGATCACCGGGCTCTCGTCGACCTCGAGCTGCAGCGCGACGTTGTCGTAGAAGACGTCCCACGACTGGATGGCGCTGAGCGTGCCCGAGAAGTCGGTCTGGATCGCGATGCTGTACTGGTGGCCCGCCACCAGCGCCGTCGGCACGGGCAGCACCCGGCTGTTCCAGGCCGCGTCGCCCACGAGGACGGGCTCGTCGACCAGGGTCTGCGAGAGGGCGGGCGTCGTGAGGTCGAGCAGGCGGACCCGCCAGCCGACCCCGCCGCCCAGGCTCAGCAGGTCGGCGACCTGGGCGAGCCGGTCGATGCGCAGCTCGGCCGAGTCGGACGGCTGGCTCACCGTGAAGGGGTCGGAGGTGAACGAGCCGGTGCCGCCGATGACGTTGAGCAGGGTGACGAGGCTGGTGAACCTCACCTGCAGGGCCCCGGCCGGGTTGCCGGTCGCCGCGGCGTGCTGCGGGGTCACGGAGCACAGCGGCACGAGGACCACCGTGCAGGTCGCCGCGGGCGACGTCGACCAGCCGGTCATGTTGGCCGAGAAGGCCTGGTTGGCCGGGTGGGTCTCCACCACGCGGGCCAGCGCCGGGGTTGCGAGCCCGCACACGAACGCCAGCGATGCGGCGATCACGGTGACGAGGCGCAGGAGCCCGCGGCGCGGCGGGTGGGGCGTGGAGGAGGAGGCCATGAGCCGGGTGGCGCGCGCCGGCGGGGCGCGGCCCTCCCTCCTTCGGCAGGCGCTCCCCGCTCCTGAAGGGCGCGGCGCGCAAGATCGCCCGGCTCGTGGCCCGTCAGTTGGTGCGGCACTCCGACGCCTTCGACTCGGACGACGCCGAGAACGGCGTGGCCATCGACGCGCCCGGCAGGATTCGAACCTGCGACCCACGGCTTAGAAGGCCGTCGCTCTATCCGGCTGAGCTACGGGCGCCGGCGGGCGGGACGGTAGCGCACGGGCCGGATCGTCACGACCGGGCGATCGCGCCGCCCGGCGCGCTAATCGGTCGCCAGCATCACCTCGGTCGACTTCACGAGCACCGTCACCGCGCTGCCGGGCACGAGACCGAGGTCGTCGACCGCCTCCCTGGTGATGGAGGCCGTGATCGGCTGCCCGCCGTCGAGGGTGACCTTGACCACGGCCATCGCCTCCCCCGTCACGACGGAATCGACGGTGCCCGGCAGCTGGTTGCGGGTGGACAGGCGCATGGGGTGCCTCCCGGCGTCGTTGTCGCGCTGAGCGCTCGTCCGCATCGTAGGGCGGCCGCGCGGAGACCGGACTCCGACCCGCCCGGGCGCCTGTGATATCCACCCGGCGTGCCCCTCTTCTGGCGCGTCTACATCCCCGGGGCCGCCGTGCTGGTGGCGGCCGCCCTCGCGCTGATCCTGCTGCCCATACGGGTGAGCTCGCGCGCCGTGCCCGCCGAGATCGCGGTCGTGGTGGCGGGGCTCGCGGCGCTCCTCGCCGTGAGCATCGTGCTGGTGCGCCGCAGCCTGGCCCCCGTCCGCGAGCTCACCGCCCTCGCGCGGCGCACCGAGCGCCTGCTGCCCGGCGAGCGCCTGCCCGTGCCCTCCGGCGGCGACGTCTTCGAGGTCGCCGAGCTCGTCGAGACGCTGAACCAGATGATCGCGCGGCTGGAGGAGGAGCGCGCCGAGAGCTCCCGCCGCAGCCTGCTGGCCCAGGAGGCCGAGCGGCTGCGCATCGCCCACGAGCTCCACGACGAGGTGGGCCAGACGCTGACCGCCGTGCTGTTGCAGCTGAAGCGGGCGTCCGAACGCGCCCCCGAGGAGCTGCGCGGGGATGTGCGCGGCGCCCAGGAGGCGGCCCGCGCCGGCCTCGACGAGCTGAAGCGCGTCGTGCGCCAGCTGCGGCCGGAGGCGCTCGACGATCTGGGCCTGCCGAGCGCTCTGACGGCCCTGTCGGCGGCCGTCACCCGCCAGAGCGGCTGCGAGGTGGCGCGCGAGATCGACCACGGGCTGCCGGAGCTGACGCCCGAGGCGGAGCTCGTGATCTACCGGGTGGCCCAGGAGTCGCTCACCAACGTGGTACGCCACTCCGGCGCGAGGCGGGCGCGGCTGTCGCTGCGCCCCGCCGGGGGCGGCGTCGCGATGCGCGTCGCCGACGACGGACGCGGCATGGGGCCGGGCGACGAGGACTCGGGCGGCGGAGGCATCCGCGGCATGCGGGAGCGGGCGATGCTCGTGAACGGCACGCTGCGCCTGGGCCCGGCGCCCGAGGGCGGCGTCGAGGTGCTGCTCACCGTGCCGGCGGGGGCGCCGTGACGATCGGGGTGCTGCTGGCCGACGACCACGCGATGGTCCGCCGCGGGCTGCGCCTCGTGCTGGAGGGCGAGCCGGACATCAGGGTGGTGGCCGAGGCCGGCGACGGGGCCGAGGCCGTCTCCCTGGCGATGGACCCCGCGGTCGACCTGGCGGTCCTCGACGTGGCGATGCCGCGCATGACCGGCCTGCAGGCGGCGCGGGAGCTGTCGCGGCGGCGCCCCGACCTGCGGCTGGTGATGCTGTCGATGTACGACAACGAGCAGTACTTCTTCGAGTCGCTGAAGGCCGGGGCGTCCGGCTACGTGCTCAAGTCGATGGCCGACGAGGACCTGGTGGCGGCGTGCCGCGCCGCGGTGCGGGGGGAGCCGTTCATCTACCCCGCGGCGGCCTCGGCCCTGATCCGCGACCACCTGGCCCGGGCCGGCGAGGACGGCGAGCTGCCGGGCGACGCGCTCTCGGCCCGCGAGCTCGAGGTCCTGAAGCTGATCGCCGAGGCCTACACCTCGCGGCAGATCGCCGACGCCCTCGTCATCAGCGTGAAGACGGTGGAGAGCCACCGCGCGAACATCCTCGCCAAGCTGGGGATGCGCGACCGGGTGGAGCTGACCCGCTACGCCATCCGGCGGGGCCTCGTCGAGCCGTAGGCCGGGCCCCGGTCGGCGCTTTGGGGTCCGCACCCCATGGCGGGACCGCGCCGCCGCTGCCATCCTGTGGGGGATGACGCGCCGCACCGCCCGCCGAGGGAGCCGCTGAGCCGCACGGACCCCACGCGGCCGCGCCTGGTCGCGCCGTGGTCGCACTCCGACCGCGCCGTGCCCCGGGCCGTGGTGCGCCCGCTGCGCGAGTTCGTCCACTGGGAGGCGTCCGGCGGCCTCGCGCTGCTGGTGGCCACCCTGGCCGCCCTGGTGTGGGCCAACCTCTCCACGGGCTCCTACGAGGACCTGTGGCACACCGCGATCTCGTTCGACATCGGCGGCTGGCACGTCTCCGGCGACCTCCGCCACATCGTGAACGACGGCCTGATGACGCTGTTCTTCCTCGTCATCGGGCTGGAGGTGAAGCGGGAGCTCGCGATCGGCGAGCTGCGCACCCGGCGCGCGGCGATGCTGCCGCTGTTCGCCGCCCTCGGCGGCCTGGCGGTGCCGGCCCTGCTGTTCCTGGCCGTCGCCGCGGGCAGCGACGCCCAGCACGGCTGGGGCGTGCCGGTGGCGACCGACACGGCCTTCGCGCTCGGCGTGCTGGCGCTGCTGGGCCGCCGGGCGCCGCCGGCGCTCACCGCGCTGCTGCTCGCCATCGCCGTGATCGACGACCTCGGCGCCATGACGATCATGAGCGTCTTCTACAGCGACGGCCCGCAGCTGGGCTGGCTGCTGGCCGGCGTCGCCTGCCTGGTGGCGGTGGCCGTGCTCAACCGCATCCACGTACGGCACCTGATGCCCTACCTGGCCCTCGGCCTCGCCGCCTGGGTGTTCGCGGCCCTGGCGGGCATCCACCCCACGATCGTGGGCGTCGCCCTCGGGCTGCTCACCCCCGTACGGCCCTTCCAGCCGCGCAGCGGCGTCGCGCGGGAGGCCGGCATCGTGGCCGAGCGCGCCTTCGGCGCCGGGCCGGACCCGGGCACGTCGGCGTGGCGGCGCCTCGCCTACCTGAGCCGCGAGGCGATCGCGCCGCTCGATCGCATCGAGCACGCCCTGCACCCCTGGACCAGCCTGCTGGTCGTGCCGGTGTTCGCGCTCGCCAACGCCGGCATCGTGCTCGACGGGGCGTCCATCGACGCCGCCGCCGGCAGCACCCTGACCCTCGCCGTGATGGTGGGCCTGGTGCTGGGCAAGCCGCTGGGCCTGGTGGGGGGCTCGTACCTGGCGGTGCGGCTGGGGCTGTCGCGCCTGCCGCGGGGAGTGGCCTGGACCCACATGATCGGCCTCGGCGGCCTCGCCGGCATCGGCTTCACCATCTCCCTCTTCGTCACCACCCTGGCCTTCAGCGGCGCCGACGCCCTGTCGGCGGCGAAGGTCGGCATCCTCGCCGGGTCGCTGCTGGCCGCCGGCCTCGGGGTGGCCGTGCTGCTGATCACCGACGCCAGGATCCGGCGGCGCCGCGCCGCCCGCAACGGCGGCGGCCCCGCCCCCGGGGTCTCCGGGGACGGGGCCGCTGAGCCCTACGAGAGTGCCGAGGCGGTCTAGCCCAGGTACTTCGTGGTGTCGATGTTGTGCTCCTCGAGGAGCTTCTTGAAGGTCTCCTTCATCTCCTCGGGGTACTCCGGCAGGCCGCCGGCCGCGAGGACCTCCTCGGCCCGGGCGCGGATGTTCGGCCCGAAGTCCCAGTCGTCGTCGACGAGCAGGCGGCGGACCTCCTTGTCGGGCCACGACACGACCCCCGGGTCACGGCTGAACCTGGCCGCGAGGTCGTCGATCTCCTGGATGCGGCCCGCCGTCGGGGACTGCTCCTGGTGGAGGCCCTTCTCGGTGAGGGCGGCGTCGACCGCGTCGTCCGGCTCGAGCGGAACGCCGTAGGCGCCCTTGTGGAACAGCTTGCTGAACTTGAGGCGGGGGCGCTGGCCGCCGGCCTTGAAGTCCTCGAGCGGGTAGCCGATGGCGTGCGCCCAGGTGAACTTCAGGTTCGGGGTGAGGCCGAAGGCCTTCTCCACGCCGCCCGGCTTACGGCCGAACGCGATCAGGATGCTGCCGAGGTCCAGCGCCGAGACGGCGAGGGTGGCGGCACCGACCGCCTGGCCGGTCTCGAAGCGCAGCAGGTTCTCGGTGCGCTCGGTCGGGAAGCTCATCAGACGCGGCACGGTCTGCGTCATCGTGAACTCGTAGTTCCAGCCGTGGTACTTGGTGAGGGCGCCGGACAGCGAGAGCGACGAGAGACCGTCGTTGGCGCGGCCGTACCAGGCGTTCAGGTTCGTCAGCCAGAAGATCAGGTGCGAGGACTGGTTGATGATCTGGACGTTGAAGCCGGAGACGCACTCCTCGATCTCGTCCCAGAGGTCCAGGTCCTCGCCGCGCTTCACGACGATCGCCTCGGTGGCGTTGATGTTCCCCTGGCAGGAGGCGCGGCGGGCGGTCTGGAGGATGGTCTGGATCTTCCAGTCCTCCACCGTCTTGTCCGGGTCGTAGTAACGAATGCTGCGACGGTCCCCGACCGTCTGCAGGAATGTCTTGTCGGGGATATCCGCTGCACTGATCGACATCTCGCCCCCCTGGGGTCGACTATCTCGGCGTGTGTGACTGCGGGGCGGGCTGCACACGGGACCCGCCGGCCGTCCGCAATCTACACCGGCTCCCCGGTTCGTGGCGACCGTTGCGAACAGTGAGAAATCGCTCGTGGCGAGTGTCACGAGCGGATACCCGGGACAGCGCCGTCCCGCCGCGTCCCGGCGCGATCGGTAGGCTCCGGGACATGCCCAAACTACTCTTCGTGACCGTCCCCACGGACGCCGTCAAGAACAACGAGGGGAAGGTCCGCTTCCCCGGTACGGACACCGCCGTCGAGCGCCTCACGGACGCCGGCTGGGAGGTCGAGGTCGTCGAGCCGCTGTGGCCGAAGCCCCTCGACGCCGCCAAGACCGGCGAGTACGCCGCCATCCTGGTGTCCTGTTACAAGGCCGTCCCGCGCTCGCGCGACGCCGCGTCGATGCTCGCCCGCATGCAGGAGGCTCCCGTGTACACGGTGGGCGTCCTGCAGAAGGACGACGCGTTCCGCACGATGGCGCCCGACGTCAACGTGCTCACCGGGATCTCGAAGCTCCCCGCTCCCGAGTGACCCGCTGACCGACGCTCAGTCGTCGGTCAGGTAGGCGATCGTCGCGCCGTCTCCGCCCCTCTCGGGCGGGGCCGGCTCGGCGCGCGCCACCAGCGGGTGGCGGGCCAGCTCCTCGCGCACGGCCGCGCGCAGGGCGCCGGTGCCGTGCCCGTGGACGACCCTCACCTCCGGCAGGCCCGCCATGGAGGCCGCGTCCATGCGCTCGCGCACCGTGGCGCGCGCCTCGTCGGCGCGGCGGCCGCGCACGTCCACCTCGATCGACGGCGGCGGACCCGACGAGGGGACGCTGATCGGCGGCGGCTCGCGCGGCGGCTCGGGGCGGCGGCCGGCCGCCGAGAGGTCGCGGGCCAGCCGCGTCAGCGGCAGCCGCATGCGCGCGGCCCCGCCCAGCACCTCGGCCTGCGATCCGTCGATCGACACGATGCGCCCGCGCAGGCCCACCACCGGGTCGACGACCGCGTCGCCCACCTCGAGCGGCGGCCCCTCACCGGGCACCGGATCGGGCGGCCGCAGGGCCTCGCGGGCGCGGGCCTGGGCCCGCGAGGCGGCCCCCAGGCGGCGGTCGCGCTCGCGGGCGCGCTCGTCGGCCGCGCGGGCCACCGCGTCCCGCCGCTCGCCCTCCTGCCGCCGCGCCGCCGCGATCTCGGCCCGCAGGGCCGCGAGCTCGCGCCCCAGGCCCGCCAGCTCCTGCTCGGCCCGGCGCCGCGCCTCGACCCGCTCGGCCTCGCGCTGCTCCTCGAGCCGGGCGATGCGGCGGTCGAGGTCGGCCGCGCGGCGATCGGCGCGGGCGCGCGCCGCCTCGGCCTCGGCGCGCGCCGCCGCGGCCTGCTCGCGCTCGCGGCGCGCGTCGGCGCGGGCGGTGGCGGCCTCCGACAGGAGCGCCTCCAGCTCGCGGCGCTCGGGCGGCCCGGCGACGCGCGCGGCCTCGATCACCGCCGGGTCGAGGCCGAGCCCCTCGGCGATGCTGAGCGCGTGCGAGGCGCCCGGCGCACCGATGTGCAGGGCGTACAGCGGCGTGAGGGTGTCGGAGTCGACGCCCACCGCGGCGTTCGCGGCGCGCGGCGCGGCGCTGGCCCAGGCCTTCAGCTCGGGGTGGTGGGTGGTGGCGAGCACCAGCGCCCCCCGCTCGACCAGCCGCTCCACCACCGCCTGGGCGAGGCGCGCGCCCTCGTCGGGGTCGGTGCCGGCGGCGGGCTCGTCCAGCAGCACCAGCGAGCGCGGCCCCACGGCCTCCATGATCGCGACGAGGCGCCGGACGTGGGCCGAGAAGGTGGACAGGCTCTCGGCGATCGACTGGTCGTCGCCGATGTCGGCCAGCACCCGGTCGAACACCGGCAGGCGCGCCCGGCGGGCCGGGACGCGCAGGCCGCACTGGTGCAGCATCCCCAGCAGGCCCAGCGTCTTGAGCGCCACGGTCTTGCCGCCGGTGTTCGGCCCCGAGACCACCAGCGCGCGGGTCCCCGCGAGCGGCAGGTCGATGGGCACCGCGCGGCGCGGGTCGAGCAGCGGATGGCGGGCCGCCTCGAGATCGACCTCGTCGGCCGGCTCCACCGGCACGCCGCCCCAGGCCATCGACAGCGCCGCGCGCGCCAGCGCCACGTCGAGGTGGGCGAGCGCCTCGGTCATGTGCTCCAGGGCGCCGCCCTCCTCGGCGACCAGGCGCGAGAGCTCGCGCAGGATGCGCAGCTCCTCCTCGGCCTCCTCCGCGGCCAGCTCGCGCACGCGGTTGTTCGCCTCCACCAGCGGCATCGGCTCGACGAAGATGGTCTGGCCCGACCCGGAGCTGTCGTGCACGATGCCCGGCACCGCCGACCGCGACGAGGCCTTCACCGCCAGCACCGGGCGGCCGCCCCGCTCGGTGGTGAAGGCCTCCTGCAGGTGGGTGCGCAGCCGGCCCGCCAGCTCCCGCAGCAGCTCCGAGGCGGCGCGGCGGGCGCCGGCCAGGCGGCGGCGCAGCGACGCCAGCTCGGGCGAGGCCGTGTCGAGCAGGCCGCCGCGCGGATCGATCGCCCGCTCGAGCGCCGCCTCGACCCTCCGGGCCGCGCCCAGGTCGGGCAGCGTGACGATCTCGGCGAGCCGCGGGGCGATCTCCTCCTGCGCGGCGAGGGCCTCGCGCTCCTCGATCCAGATGCGCACCGTCGCCAGCACGCGCAGCAGGTCGGGCGGGTCGAGCGCCTCGCCGCGCGCCGCCGCCGCGATCGGCGGCCGCAGGTCGGACGCGCCGCCCGGCCCCGAGAGGCCCGCGTCGCGCAGGAGGACGGCCTCCTCGGTCTCGGCCGCGCGCACCGACACCTCGCGCGGGTCGGGCGAGGGCGCCATGGCGCGCGCCAGGGCGGCGCCCGCCTCGAACGAGGCGAGGCCGGCGAGGCGCTCCCGGATGGCGGGCAGCTCGAGCAGCTCGGAGCTTCGCGGGTCCACGGCCGCATCGTAGAGTCCGCGGCCGTGACCCGGATCGTCGTCACCACCGTGCTCGCGGAATCGGCGCTCGCCATCCTGCGCGCGACCGGCGCCGACGTCTGGGCTCCCCCGGACGCGCGGCCCCTGCCCGCCGAGCGGCTGCACGCCGTGCTGCCCGGCGCGTCGGGGGTGGTGGCGACGCTGCACGACCGGGTGGACGACGCGCTCGTCGACGCGGCCGGCGCCGGGCTGCGCGTCGTCGCCAACGTCGCGGTGGGCTACGACAACGTCGACCTGCCCGCGGCGCGGGCGCGCGGCGTGATCGTCACCAACACCCCCGGCGTGCTCAGCGACGCCACCGCCGACCTCACCCTCGCCCTCATGCTCGCCGTCACCCGGCGGGTGGCCGAGGGCGACCGGCTGGTGCGCGCGGGCGGCGCGTGGGACTGGTCGATGGACTTCATGGTCGGCGCCGAGCTGCGCGGCCGCACCCTGGGCATCGTCGGCCTCGGGGGCATCGGCCGCGCCGTGGCCGGGCGGGCCCGCGCCTTCGGGATGGACGTGATCCACACCCGCCGCTCGCCCGGCCCCGAGCCGGGGCGCGTGGAGCTCGGGGAGCTGCTGGAGCGGGCCCACGTCGTCTCCCTGCACTGCCCCCTCACGCCGGAGACCCGCCACCTCATCGACGCGGCCGCCCTCGCCCGCATGCGGCCCGACGCCTACCTGGTGAACACCGCCCGCGGGCCCATCGTCGACGAGGCCGCCCTGGTCGAGGCGCTGCGGCAGGGCCGCATCGCGGGCGCCGCCCTCGACGTGCTCGAGCGCGAGCCGCGCGCGCACCCCGGGCTCGCCGCGCTGCCGAACGTCGTGCTCACGCCGCACATCGGATCGGCGACGCTGGAGACCCGCACCGCGATGGCCGAGCTGGCCTGCCGCAACGTCGCGGCCGTGCTGGCGGGCGCCGAGCCGCTCACCCCGATCCGGGGCTGACGGCGGTCAGTCGGGCGGCGGCGGGGCGGGGACCGGGGCGATCGCGACGGGCGGCTCGGGGGGCGGCGGCGGGCGGCGGACGCTCCACCACTCCTGGATCAGCACCTGGGCGATGCCGGCGATGGGGATCGCCATCAGCGCGCCCACCAGGCCCAGCACCGTGGTGCCGACGAGCACCGCCAGGATGATCCACAGCGGGTTGAGCTGCACGGTGAAGCGGTGGATCACCGGCTGGAAGACGTTGTTCTCGATCTGCTGGTAGACGATCAGGAAGATCACCGCGGCGAGGCCGATCGGCCAGCCCTGGAAGAACGCCACCGCGATGTAGGGGATGCCGCCCACGGTGGCGCCGACGAGCGGCACCAGCGACGCGAGGCCGGCCCAGAAGGCGAGCAGCGGCGCGAAGGGCACGTCGAGCACGGTGAGGAAGATCCAGACGGCGATGCCCCCGGTGAGGGCGACGGCGAACACGCCGACCACGTAGCCGGAGATGACCCGGTAGATCCGGTCCATCACCCGCTCCAGGCGCTCGCGGCGGCGGCCCTCCGCCAGGTCGAGCGCGAAGGCGCGCACCCGGCGGCCGTTCAGGCTCAGCAGGAAGCAGATCACCGCGATGCTGATGAGCGCGACCAGGCCGTTCACGACGCGCGTCGCCAGCTCCACCGCGGTGTCGGGGCCGGCGACGCCCTCGAGCGCCGAGGTCGCCTCCTCCTCCAGCCGGTCGAGGATGTCGTACTCGCGGTCGAGGTCCTGCACCCACTGCGACTCGGCGAGCCGGTCGATGTAGTCCGGCACTTCCTCGGTGAGCTGCTGGCCGGCCTCGATCAGGGGCGGCACGAACGCCAGCGCCGCGCCGGTCACCGCGCCCGCCCCCAGCAGGTACACGACGAGGATCGCCGGCGCGCGGCGCATCCTCAGCCGGTCCTGCAGCAGGTTCACCAGCGGGTTGATCGCCACCGCCAGGAAGGCGGCGATCGCGACCCACATCAGCACCCCGCGCGACACCCAGACGAGCCAGAGGCCCAGGCCCACGGCAAGCAGCACGCCCACCACGCGCAGCACCGCTCGCGTGGACGGGCCCTCTCCGGCTCCTCTCACGAGGATCGTCTTCGCCTCCCGCGGGGCGAGTCCTGGCCGCCGCCGGCGGCCCGCCCGGTATCGTGCGGGGCGCCGACCGGAGGGCGACCCCATGGCCGAGAAGCTCGACAAGAAGGCGTACCAGCGGGCGCTCGAGCGGATGCACCTCGAGCTGCTCGACCTGCAAGCCACGATCCGCCGCGACGGCCGGCGCCTGGCGGTGATCTTCGAGGGGCGCGACACGGCCGGCAAGGGCGGCACGATCCAGCGCATCGTCGAGCCGCTCAACCCCCGCGGCTACCGCGTGGTCGCCCTCGCCGCGCCGACCGACTTCGAGAAGGGCCAGTGGTACTTCCAGCGCTACGTGCAGCACCTCCCCGGCCCCGGCGAGATCTGCCTCTTCGACCGCAGCTGGTACAACCGCGCCGGGGTGGAGCGGGTGATGGACTTCGCCACGCGCGAGCAGGTCGAGGACTTCCTGGTCTCGGTGCCCGAGTTCGAGCGCATGCTGGTGCGGTCCGGCCTGGAGCTCGTGAAGTACTTCCTCGACGTCGACCCGGACGTGCAGGAGGAGCGCTTCCGCGAGCGCCTCGACGACCCCATGAAGCGGTGGAAGCTGAGCCCCATCGACCTGCAGGCCCGCTCGCGCTACGAGGACTACTCGGCCGCCCGCGACGAGATGCTGGAGCGCACCTCCACGCCGGAGTCGCCCTGGTTCCTGGTCGACGCGAACGACCAGCGCCGCGCGCGGCTGAACCTGATCCGGCACCTGCTCGACCACGTGCGGCACGAGCACGTGAAACCGGAGAAGCTCACCTTCGCCAAGCTCGAGAAGGCGCAGCGCCCGTCCGAGCCGCCGGCGTCGATCGCCCGGGTGCCGGAGAGGTGGTGAGGCGCGACCGCGTCCTGCGCGGGGCCGCCGCCGGGGCCGCCGCCGCGGCCGCCTGGGCGGCCGTCGAGCCGCTCGCCGCGCGCGCCTGCGGGACGCGCTTCTCGGACACCCGGCTCGTCGGCCGGCTGGTGCCGGGCCCGGACGGCCTGTGGCCCGCCGCGGGCACGGCGCTCCACGTCGCGAACGGGGCCGCCCTCGGCGCCGTCCTGGGCGCCCTGGGCGTCCGCGGGCCGACGGCCGGGCTGCTCTGGGCGAGCGCGGAGGGCCTGGCCGCCTGGCCGGGCATGGCGGTCGTCGATCGCGTCCACCCGGACCGGCGGTCCGGGTATTGGCCGCGCCTGCTCACCGACCGGCGGGTCTTCGCCCAGGAGGCCGCGATGCACGCCCTCTTCGGCCTGCTCTACGGCCTGGGCACGAGACGCTCGTGATCCGAGCCTGGAGCGCGTCGCCGGGAGGGCGCGTCGCGCGCCGCGTCCTCCCTCCGTGCCGACGCATCGCTCACACGGTGCCGGTCGCCGGCTCCGC
The DNA here is from genome assembly GCA_050181915.1 of Thermoleophilia bacterium. Lineage (GTDB taxonomy): Bacteria > Actinomycetota > Thermoleophilia > Miltoncostaeales > Miltoncostaeaceae > JBFXCS01. The sequence continues at coordinate 1,186,080 of JBFXCS010000001.1, forward strand.
CGTCGGCGCCGCCGGGGGATCCTGCTTCAGGCGCCGGATCAGGTCGGCGACGTCCGCCGTCTCCTGCTCCAGGTCGCGCTGGTACTGCTCCAGCCGCTCCAGCCACTGCTCGCGGTCGCCGAAGCGGCGGCGGAATCCGCCGGGCCGGCATCCGCGTCCCGGGCCGGGGCGGCCCCTGTGATGTCCGTGGGTCATGTGCTCACCCCCTCTCCCCTCCCGTGGCGTTCGACGAACGCCACGATGAGCCCCGCGACCTCGCCCAGCGCGCGCACCCACTCGTCGAGCAGCGCGCGGCCGGAGGTCGTGAGCCGGTACACCCGCTTGGCCGGGCCGGGCACGCCCTCGTCCCACCGCGACCGCACGACGCCCTCCTCCTCGAGGGAGCGCAGCAGCCGGTAGAGGTTGCCGAGGTCGAGGCGGCGCTCCTCGCGGATGAGCTCGGGCAGGCGCTCGAGCAGCTCGTAGCCGTGCATCTCCCGCTCGGACAGCAGCAGCAGCAGCGCCGGCTCGACGAACCGCTCCACGCGGGCGCCGACCTCCCAGACGCCGGGCTCCCGCTCTCGGCGGGTGCGCGCTCCGCGCCCGCCGCGGCGGCCCGGCGGCCCGAATCGGCCGTGCGGTCCTCGTGGTCCGTGTCGTCCCGTGTTCATGGCGGCCACTATAGGTCAAATACATATGTTCGTCAACAGACAGGGCTCGGGCGGGGAGCGCTACCGTCGACCCTCCCCCGATGCTCTCCGAACCGGCCATGTCACTCACCGACCTGGTCCTGGGCCTCGTCGTGACGGGCCTGGCGATCCGGCTCGGCCGCTACCCGGGGATCCATCGCCACTGGCGCCGCACCTTCTGGTGGACGGGGATCGCGGCGCTGCTCGGAGCGGTGCACCACGGCGTGGTCACCCACTCCGACACGTGGGCGCAGCCGAGCTGGGCCGTCATCAGCATGATGGTCGTCATCGCCGTCTCGTACCTGCTGGCGGCGACGGTGCACGAGGTGCTCGGCCCCGGGCGCGGCCGCGTGTTCTGGCTGCTGCGCTCGGTGTCGCTGGTGGCCTACGCGGCGCTCGCCCTCACGGGCCACGCCGGGGTCAACTCGATCCTGCTCTGCGAGGGGCTCACGATGATCGCCGTGCTCGTCCTCTGGGGCACGGCGCTGCGCGAGCGCCATCCGCTGGCGCCCGCGGTCACCTGCGCGCTGGCGGCGAGCGCCGCGGCGGCGGCCGCCCGCGCGATACCCGGCGACGTCACCGACCGGATCGGGCTCGACCCCACCTCGCTCTACCACCTCGCCCAGATCCCTGGGCTGGTGATCCTCTTCCTCGCCCTCGCCCTCCCTCAGCGCGCCCGCCCCGGGGCGCCGCGGCCCCCGGCCGCGCGCTCCGCCGCCGGGGCGGTGTGACGGACGACCTTGCCCCCGGGCGCCACTTCGGCTTTCATGCCCGGCGGCCGAGCTTCCCGAGTCCGCCACCGCGTCGAGAGGACCTCCGGGCGCCGCATCGCGGGCGCCTCCATCTGTGTCCCCCCGCCTTCCCGCCATAGGTCGCCCTTCCCGCCGCGCCGTCACCGCCGCGGCCACGCTCGCCCTCGTCGCGCTCGCGTCCTGGGGCGCGATGCACGCGGTCAAGCCGGGGGCGCTGCGCGAGACCTTCGCCACTGTGAGCTGGCCGTGGGTGGTCGCCGCCGCCATCGCCTACGCGGTCGGCCAGATCGCGTCGGGCCTGGTCTGGGGCGTGGGCCTGCGCGCGGGCGGGGTGGGCGTCGGCCGCCGCCACGTGATGAGCGCCCACTGGCTGGGGCACGGGGCCGGCGAGATCCTGCCCGCGCAGCTCGGCCACGTCGTCCGCTTCGCCGCCATCCGCCGCCACCCGGCCGCGCGCCGCGAGGGCTGCCTGCGCGTCGCGGGCAGCATGGGCGCCCACCGGGCGGTGGACAGCCTGGTCACCTTCGTCGTCATGGCGCTCGCCGTGATGGTCATCCCCCTGCCCGCCGGCGCCGGCGTGCTGCGCTGGGTCGCGGGGGTCACCCTGGCGGGCCTCGTCCTCGCCCTCGTCGCCGCCTGGAGGCTGGGCCCCGGCCGCGCCGAGCGCCTGGTGCCGCGCCGCCTGCGCGGGCCGGTGGCCGACCTGGCGAGGGGCGCGGCCCTCTTCTCGCGCCGCGAGCACGTGGTCGCGGCCGTGGCCCTGCAGCTCGTCGCCGTGGGCGGCCGCGTGGTGAGCCTCGCGGCCCTGCTGCAGGCGTTCCACATGCCGCCCGGCGCGGCCCTGCTGGTGTTCGCGCTGATCGTGCTGTCTGGCCTGCTGGCCATCTCGCCCGGCGGCGTCGGCGTCCGCGAGGCCGCCCTGGTGCCCGCGCTCGTCGCCACCTACGGGCTCGGCGCCCAGTCGGCCATCGCCTTCAGCCTGGGCATCCAGGCCACCGCCCTGGTGGTGTCGCTGATGGGCGCCGCGGTCGCGCTGCTCTCCGACCGGCTCTGGCCGCCGCACGCGGCCGGCGCGCCGGCGCCGTCCCTCGCCTAGTGTCCTGAGTCGTAAGTTCGTACGCAGTACCCGAGCGAATCGCAAGGGAGGCAAGGACGCAGATCTTCCCCGATATCGCGAATATCGGGGAAGTCGAGGACGCCGCATCGCGCCGCGATGCAGCCGGGAACCGCCACGCAATTTGCGACTCGGGACACTAGCGTCGGCTCAGCCGGCGGACTCGAGGTACGCCGCGGCGACGCGCCTGGGCGCGCGCAGCAGCCAGGCGTCGACGATCAGCCCCTCCAGGTCGGCGACCGCGATCTCGTCCAGCCGCACCAGCACCGCCGCGTAGCCGTCGAAGTGGGGCGTGGTGAAGTAGACGCGCGGCTCGTCCGCCACCAGGCCATCCTTCGCGACCAGGTCGGCGACCCGGGCGCCCAGGATCGGCCCGCGCGGGGCGGCGTCGCCCAGGTGCTCCAGATCGGCGCGGCGCAGCGGGCGCTCCCACACGAACAGCTTGTCGCGCACCCGCCAGGCCGCGACGCCGTCGTGGCTCGGGCGCTCGGTCGTCTCGGGCAGCGCGAGGGCGATCCGGCGCACGTCGTCCCAGGTGGCCATGGGGACCACCGTAGTACGGCCGCCCGGGGAGGTCACGCGTGAACGGCGCCTCCCTCGCGGCGCTCGCCTGCCCGGTGTGCCGCCGGCCCCTCGCCGAGGTCGCCGCGGCGCTGCGCTGCCAGGCGGGCCACTCGTTCGACATCGCCCGCGAGGGGCACGTGACGCTGCTGCCCGGCGACGTCCGCCCCGGCGGCGACACGCGCGAGATGGTCGCCGCGCGGGCGGCCTTCCTCGCCGCGGGCCACCTCGCCCCGCTGAACGCCGCGATCGACGCCGCCGCGGCGGCGGCCCTCGCCCACGACCCGCCGGGCGTGCTGCTCGACCTGGGCGCGGGCACCGGCCACCACCTGGCCCGGCTGCTCGACGCCCGCCCCGAACGGGCGGGCGTGGCCCTCGACGCGTCCCGCGCGGCGGCGCGGCGCGCCGCGCGGGCGCACCCGCGGCTCGCCGCCGTCGTCTGCGACGTCTGGCGCGGCCTGCCGGTGCGCGACGGCTCCGCCGCCCTCGTGCTGGACGCCTTCGCGCCGCGCAACGCCCGCGAGATCGCCCGGGCGCTCGCGCCGGAGGGCCGGCTCCTCGTCGTGACCCCCACCGCCGCCCACATGGCCGAGCTGGTCGAGGCCCTGGGGCTCCTGACCGTCGATCCGCGCAAGCCCGAGCGCATGAGCGCCACCCTGGGCGCCCACCTGGAGCGCGGCGCGACCTCTTCGTGCGAGTTCGCGATGGAGCTGAGCCACGCCGACGTCCGTCACGCGGCGGTCATGGGGCCGAGCGCCCACCACATCGACCGGGACGAGCTCGCCGCCCGCATCGCCGCGCTGCCGCGGCCGATGCGGGTCACCGCGTCCGCGACCGTGGCGACCTACCGGCCGTACTGACGGCGCAGGCGGGCCAGCAGCGCCAGGTCGTCGACGATCAGCCCGCCGACGCCCCACCGCGCGAGCCGCGCGGCGTCCTCCTCGTCCTCCACCGGCCACGTCATGACGAGATCGGTCCGCCGGACCAGATCGCGGGCGACCGGCTCGGACAGCAGGTCGCGCCGTGCGCACACCGCGCGGGCGACGCCCCGCTCCACCAGGGCCGCGAGCGCCCGGGCGCGGCGGGCGGTGCTGACCGAGTGCACCGCGGTCAGCCCCGGCACGCCCGCCAGCGCGGCCAGGACGTCCCACCGCTTGGAGCTCACCAGGGCGGGCGACCGCAGCCGCCCCTGCGCGACGCCCGCGGCGATCACCTCGGCGAACCGCTCCCCGTCTCCGTCCTTGAGGTCGTAGAGGGGCCGCACGCCCTCCGGCAGCGCGGCGAGCGCCGGGCCGGGGGCCGGCGCCGGTCCGATGGCCGGGCGCACGCGCCATCCGTCCCACTCGATCGGCAGGGGCCCGAGGCGGCGCGCGTGGCGCACCTCCAGGCGCCCCCGGCGCAGGTGGAGGTCGATCTCGACCAGATCGGCGCCCGCCCGCGCCGCCGGCCCGACCGAGGCGACCCGGTTCCCCGCCCGGTGGGCGATCAGCAGCGGCCGGTGTGCCGGGCCGACGGTCACGCGCCCGGCTCCCCGCGGCGCCCCGCTAACGTGCCGCCCGGCACGACGACCGGCCACCACCACCCGGGAGCCCCCATGCGCCCATCCCCCCTTCGATCCGCAGGTGCGGTGCTGATCGCCGTCGTCCTCACCGCCCTCCTCGCGGCGTGCGGCGGCGAGACGTCGTCGTCCCCGCCCGCGTCGTCATCCGCGTCCCCCCGGGGACCGCTCGACGCGCGGGCGCTCGAGCGCGCCGTCGAGGACGCCTGCGCCGACGAGGTCGACGCGCGCACCGCCGACGGATCGCCCGACTTCCTGCGGGCCGCGGCCGACGGGGACCTCGACGCCGCCCTCGCGGCGGCCTCGTACAACCGGTCGGCCATGGGGCGGATGACGTCGCGGCTCGCCCCGCTCGAGGCCTCCTCCGACGACGGGGCCGAGGCCCTCGACGCGGCGCGCGCCGCGATCGGGAAGCGGCGCGCGACCTGGGAGGCGCGCGAGCGGGCGCTCCGCGAGCGCCCCGACGAGTTCTTCCCCGACCCGCCGTCCCAGAACCGGGCCCAGCCGCTGCTGAGGCTGATCCGGGTCGGGGGCGGCCCCGACGGCGGCTGGGGCGACGCCCTCGAGTCGCTGGGCGTGCAGCAGCCCGACTGCGGCCTGGCCGTCCCCTGACCCGGCCCGACCGATGCGGCCCCCGGCGGACGCCCGGACGACGACCGCGTCACTCCCCCGCCGGGTCGCCGCGGTGCGTCCACACCGGCTCGCGCTTGTCGAGGAAGGCGGCGATGCCCTCCTGCGCGTCACCGCTGAGGGCGTTCGCGCACATGGCGGCGCCGGCGTGGTCGTAGGCCTCGGCGAGCGGTAGGCCCAGGTTCTCCCCGGTGGCGCGCTTGCCCCGCGCCACCGTGTCGCGGCTCGCCGAGGCGACGGCGGCGGCGAGGGCCGCCGCGGCGTCGTCGAGGTCGTCGGCCGGCACCACGTCCGACACGAGGCCCCACGCCAGGGCCGTCGCGGCGTCGACGGGCTCGCCGGTCATGAGCATGCGGTTCGCCCTCATCCGCCCCACCGCCCGGGCCACCTCGACCATGGGCGTGGTGCAGTACAGCCCGATCCTCACGCCGGGCGTGGCGAAGCGCGCCCCCTCGGCCGCGACGGCCAGGTCGCAGGCCGCCACCATCTGACAGCCCGCCGCCGTGGCCAGCCCCTGGACGCGCGCGATCACGGGCAGCGGCAGGCGATGGATCGTGAGCATCAGCTCCGCGCAGGCGGCGAACACCCGCTCGTGCACGGCGGCGTCGCGCGTGCGCAGCTCGCGCAGGTCGTGGCCGGCGCAGAACACCGGCCCGCGCGCGCCGATCACCACCGCCCGCGCCGACGGATCCTCGCCGGCGGCGGCCAGGGCGGCCCGCAGGGCCTCCATCGTCGCCAGCGAGAGGGGGTTGCGCCGCTCCGGCCGGTCCAGGACCAGCGTCACGACCGGCCCGTCGCGCTCGACGATCACGGCATCCCCGGCGACGCCCGCCTCAGCCATGGGTTCCTCCCTCCGGATGGGCCGCGAGCGTACCGCGCTCGGGTACGGTGGGGCCGTGCAGGTCCACCTCGTCGACGGCACCTACGAGCTGTTCCGCCACCACCTGGGCCTGCCGCCCGAGGTGGCCGCCTCGTCACGCGCCGCCGCGACGCGGGGCGTGATGCGCTCGGTGCTCGACCTGATCGAGGACGGGGCGACCCACCTGGGCGTGGCCTGCGACACGGTCATCGAGTCGTTCCGCAACGACCTGTGGCCCGGCTACAAGACCGGCGCCGGCATCGACCCCGCGCTGTCGTCCCAGTTCCCGCTGGTCGAGGAGGGCCTGCGCGCGATGGGCGTCACCGTGTGGGGGATGATCGAGGTCGAGGCCGACGACGCCCTCGCCACCGCCGCCGCCCGGGCCGCCGCCGACGAGCGGGTGCGGCGGGTGGTGATCTGCACGCCCGACAAGGACCTCGCGCAGTGCGTCGTGGACGGCCGCGTCGTGCAGCTCGACCGCCGCGCCGGGACCGTCCGCGACGCCGCCGGGGTGCGGGAGAAGTTCGGCGTCGAGCCCGCATCGATCCCCGACTACCTGGGGCTGGTGGGCGACTCGGCCGACGGCTTCCCGGGGCTGCCCGGCTGGGGCGCCAAGAGCGCGGCCGCCCTCCTGGCCCGCTACGGGCGCCTGGAGGAGATCCCGCGCGACCCGGCCGAGTGGGACGTCGCGGTGCGCGGCGCCGCGCGGCTGGCCGCGACGCTGGCGGCGCGCCACGAGGACGCCCTCCTGTTCCGCCGGCTCGCCACCCTGCGCCCCGACTGCGAGGGGGTGCTGCCGGACGGCGTCGACGCGCTGCGCTGGGGCGGGCCGACCGCCGGCCTCGCCGCCTTCTGCGCCCGGATCGACGCGCCCGAGCTGCCCGCCCGGGCGGCCGCGCTCGCGGGTTCTCGTTAACCGAACCGCAATCGCAGCTTCCAGCGGCCGTTAGGACGTCTCACAGCTTTCTCTGAGGTGGCGCTGGTTCGATCGACCCACGCGCCGGAGCGCCACCGGGGGACGAGCGGGGCTCCGGCGCGGAGCGAACCACACGAGCCCGGGAGACCCGCCATGCCCCTGAACCCCAGCATCCGCAGCGCCATCGGCAGCCGCGCCGGCCGCACCGCCGCCGTCGCACTGTGCGCCGCACTGATCGGAGGGGGGACCGTGGCCGTCGTCGACTCCCACGGCGGCGGCACGACCACCATCGTCGAGCGCCCGACGGCGGTCACGCCGGTCTCCACGGCGAGCGGCGCCGCCCAGACCGACTTCAGCGAGGTGTACGCGCAGCGCCGCAAGGGCGTGGTGTCGATCACCGCCACCGTCGAGCAGTCGTCGGACGGCTACCCCGGGGCGCCCGAGCAGCAGGCCACCGCCGGGGGCACCGGCGTCGTGATCGACGACGACGGCCACGTGCTCACCAACGAGCACGTCGTCTCGGGCGCGTCGAAGGTCGAGGTCACCCTCGCCTCCGGCACCGCGGTGACCGCCAAGGTGCTCGGCACCGACCCGTCCACCGACCTCGCGCTGCTGAAGATCGACGTCCCCGCCGACCAGCTCGACCCGATCCCCCTGGGAGACTCCTCGGCGATCCAGGTGGGCGACCCGGTGATGGCGATCGGCGACCCGTTCGGCCTCGAGGCCAGCGCGAGCGCCGGCATCGTCTCGGGCCTCAACCGCACCATGCAGGCGCCCAACGGCTTCACCATCACCGGAGCGATCCAGACCGACGCGGCCGTGAACCACGGCAACTCGGGCGGCGCCCTGCTCGACGCCGCCGGCAACCTGATCGGCATCCCGGCGCAGATCGCCGACTCGGGCGTCGATGCGAACGTGGGGGTCGCGTTCGCGATCCCGTCGAACACCGCCAAGCAGATCATCGCCCAGCTCGAGAAGGGCGGGACGGTCGAGCACGCATGGCTCGGCGTCTCGACGGCGACGGTCGACTCCGACATCGCCCAGATCGCCGGCCTCGGCACCGACCGGGGGGCCCTCATCACCGGCGTGGTGGCCGGCGGGCCGGCGCAGAAGGCGGGCCTCGATCCCGGCGACAGCGCCGTGACCACCTCCCAGGGTCAGGTGTGCGCGGGCGGGGACGTGGTCACCGCCGTCGGCGACGCGAAGGTCACCGACGCGGCCGACCTGCAGGAGGCGATCGACGCCCAGAAGCCCGGCGCCGACGTGCCGCTGACGGTCGTGAACGCGTCCGGGAAGAGCCGCACCGTGTCCGTGACCCTCGGCACCCGCCCCGCCCAGGCCACGCAGACCACCCGGAGCTGCGCTCCGTAGCCGCCCCTCACCGCCGCGCACGCGGCCTCCCGGGCGCCCGGGAGGCCGCGTCGGGCGACCCCGCTAGGCGACCGCCGTCCTGGCGGCGCGGCGCTCGGCCGCGGCGACCAGCTCCCGCAGCAGCTCCCTCAGCCGGTCGCGCAGCTCGTCGTCGGCCAGCTCGCCGTCGGGGCCGAGCCGCTCGTGGACGTGGCCCACGCCGACCTCGCCCTCGACGACCCGGGCGCCGATCGCCTTCAGCACCTTGCGCGCCTCGGCCTGCGACCAGACGGCCCCGAACGCCCCGGTGCTCGCCCCGATCACCGCGACGGGCATGTTGCGCAGCGGGCTCTCGGCCAGGGGGCGCGACATCCAGTCGAGGGCGTTCTTCAGGACGCCGGGAATCGAGCTGTTGTACTCCGGGGTGGCCACGAGCACGGCGTCCGCCGAGCGGACCGCCTCGCGCATCCGCTCGACGCCCTCCGGCCGCGGATCGTGGTCGAGGTCCTGGTTGTACGGCGGGACGTCGCCCAGCCCGTCGAAGACCCTCAGCTCCACGCCGTCCGGCAGCTCGCGCCGGGCCGCCTCGAGCAGCCGGGTGTTGTGGGAGTCCTCCCGCAGGCTCCCCGAGATGCCGAGGATCCTCATGGTCAGCTCGCGGCCAGCTCGAGGTGGGCCGCCAGCGCGACCGTGTTGCCCACGGCGAAGCCGCCGCCCGGCAGGGGCGCGTTCCAGTTCAGGCCGAACTCGGTGCGGTCGAAGGTGCCGGTCAGCTCGATGCCGATCTTCTGCACGTCGCCGAGGGTGACCGCCGGGCCGGCGATCGAGCCGGTCAGCTCGATCGGCTTGGTGACGCCCTTCAGGGCGAGGTCGCCGACGACGGTCAGGTTCTCGCCGTCGCGCGTCACGGAGGTCGAGGCGAAGGACACCTCGGGGTACTGCTCGGTGTCGAAGAAGTCCGGCGACTGCAGGTGGCCGGTGAGGTTGGGATCGTCGGTGACGACGCTGGTCAGGTCCCCGGTGCCCCGCAGCGTGCCCGTGCCGTCCTCGGCCACCGTCAGGGTGGCGGTGAAGGTGGGCAGGCTGCCGCGATAGGTGGCGACGACCATGTGCTTCACCGAGAAGTCCAGCGAGGAATGGACCGGGTCCGTCACCCAGGTGCCGACGGGGAGCTGCGTCGCGGTCGTGGTCATCTCTGCCTCCGTGTGACTAATATTGACACCGCAAGCAACCTAACGAGCAGTCATTGCGTCGTCAAGTGTTGACAGATCAACATAAGCTCGGCATCCGGGCGTGGGTGCGCCTGATCGGCGCGAGCTCGGCCCTGGGGCGGTGGATGAACGCCGAGCTGCAGCAGTCGCACGGCCTCACCGTCATGGACATGGAGACTCTCCGCCAGCTCTCCGAGGCCCCCGACGGGCGCATGCGGCGCACCGACCTGGCCCAGGCCGTCGGCCTCACCCCGTCCGGCATCACGCGCCTGCTCGACGGCCTCGAGGAGGCCGGGCTGGTGGGCAAGGCGCACTGCGCGTCGGACGGGCGGGTCTCCTACGCGGAGATCACCGGCGAGGGCGAGGAGAGGCTCGCCGACGCCACGATCACCCAGTCGCAGGCCCTCGAGGCGGTGCTCACCGAGAGGTACGGACCGGGCGAGATCGAGACCCTGGTCGATCTTCTCGGGCGCCTTCCCGGTGCGGGCGACCGCGCCCCCGGCTGCCCCGGCACGCACGCCGGAGGGCAGGGCGAGGTGTGCGAGCCGTAGCGACCGGGTACCCCTCGCCCAGGCGAGGAAAGGGGACCCCGTGAGCAATCGCGACCGCACGCCCCACGTCCGGCACCACCCGGCCCGGGCCCATCACCCGGAGGCGCGCGAGGAGACCGTCGCCCGCGCCGTGGCCGAGGCGGACGAGGCGCAGGAGCTCGACGCCCGCCTGGAGGGCGCCGACCCGACGACCCGCCGCGGCGTCAACCGGCGCGTCACGCGGCGCGCCGCCGCGATCGCCCTCGCCGGGGCCGTCGCCGGCGCCCTGATCGCCCTCGGGCTCGGGCTGACGTCCGACTCCCTGGGCGTCGACGGACCGCTCGCGATGGCCGGCTTCATGCTCATCCTGGCCTTCGCCGGGGCGATCATCGGCGGCGTCGTCGGCGCCCTGCTGCTGCTCGAGCGCGAGGACGGCCGCGTCGAGCGCCACGTCGAGCGCGTCACCGGCCGCAGGTAGCCGCGGCGCGGGAGCCCCGCAGCCGGCTACGACGGAGCGGAGGCGCCCCGCCTGGCGCGCTTGGCGCGGGCGTTGGCCGACAGCTCCACCTTGCGCAGCCGCACGGCGGTCGGCGTCACCTCGACGCACTCGTCCTCGCGCACGAACTCGAGCGCCTGGTCGAGCGAGATGCGCCGGGGCGGCACCAGCCGCACCAGCTCCTCCGCCGTCGAGGAGCGCATGTTGGTGAGCTTCTTCTCCTTGGTCGGGTTGACGTCGAGGTCGTCGCCGCGGCCGTTCTCGCCGATGATGGCGCCCTCGTAGACGTCCTCCCCGGGACCGACGAAGAGGGTGCCGCGCTCCTGCAGCGACAGCAGCGCGAAGCTCGTGGTGACGCCCGAGCGGTCGGCCACCAGGCTGCCCCGCGGACGCGGCCGGATCTCCCCCAGCCACGGGTCCCAGCGGTCGAAGACGTGGTGCAGCAGGCCGGTGCCGCGGGTCTCGGTGAGGAACTCGGTGCGGAAGCCCACCAGGCCGCGGGCGGGGACCAGGTACTCCATCCGCGCCCAGCCGGTGCCGTGGTTCACGATCTGCTCGAGGCGCCCCTTGCGCAGAGCGAGCAGCTGGGTGACGACGCCCAGGAACTCCTCGGGGATGTCGATCGAGGCCCGCTCGATGGGCTCGCACAGGGTGCCGTCCACCAGCCGGGTCAGCACCTGGGGCTTGCCCACCGTGAGCTCGAAGCCCTCGCGGCGCATGGTCTCCACCAGCACCGCGAGCTGCAGCTCCCCGCGCCCCTGGACCTCCCAGGCGTCGGGGCGATCGGTGGGCGCGACGCGCAGCGACACGTTGCCCACCAGCTCCTGCTCCAGCCGGTCCAGCACCTGGCGGGCCGTCAGCCGGGTGCCGTCGCGGCCGGCCAGCGGCGAGGTGTTGATGCCCAGGGTGAGCGACAGGCTGGGCTCGTCGACGGCGATCACGGGCAGCGGCCGCGGGTCGTCCGGATCGGCGAGGGTCTCGCCGATCGTGACGTCGGGGATGCCGGCCACGGCGACGATCTCGCCGGCCTGCGCCTCCTCGGCCGGCACGCGGTCGAGCGCCTCCGTCACGTAGAGCTCCGTGATCCTCGCCGGGCGCACCGTTCCGTCGGCGCGGCACCAGGCGACGCTCTGCCCGGCGCGCAGCGTGCCCTCGTGGATGCGGCAGATGGCCAGCCGGCCCACGTAGCTCGAGGCGGCGAGGTTCGTGACCAGCGCCTGCAGCGGCGCGCCCTCCGTGCGCCGCGGCGGCGGGATGTGGTCGCGCAGCACCTCGAACAGCGGCTCGAGGTCGGTGCCGCGGTCCTCGGTGGTCAGCGACGCCAGCCCCTGCTTCGCCACGCAGTAGACGATGGGGAACTCGATCTGCGACTCGTCGGCCTCGAGGTCGATGAAGAGCTCGTACACCTCGTCCACCACCTCGGCGACGCGGGCGTCCGGGCGGTCGACCTTGTTGACCACCAGCACCACCGGCAGCCGCGCCGCGAGGGCCTTGCGCAGCACGAACCGGGTCTGCGGCAGGGGGCCCTCCGAGGCGTCCACCAGCAGCAGCACGCCGTCCACCATGTGCAGCCCGCGCTCCACCTCGCCGCCGAAGTCGGCGTGGCCCGGCGTGTCGACGATGTTGACCTTGATCCCGCCGTGCCGCACGGCGGTGTTCTTGGCGAGGATCGTGATGCCCTTCTCGCGCTCCAGGTCCATGGAGTCCATGACCCGGGTCGCCACGTCCTGGTTGTCGCGGAAGGCGCCCGACTGCCACAGCATCGCGTCGACCAGGGTCGTCTTCCCGTGGTCCACGTGGGCGACGATGGCGACGTTCCTGATGTCCTCGCGCGCGCTCACGCGAGGACGGTCCTGCGGACCGCTGCGGTCAGATCGCCCGCCGCTCTTCCTGGACGACGGCGACCAGCCGGCCGCCCGCCTCGTCGATCCGGCCGCCCGCGATGAGCAGGCCGAGCGCGGTATCGAGGTCGCGCCGGGCCACGTGCTCCACGCCCACCCCGAGCCGCTCCGCCACCGCGGCGCGGAGGGCCGGCGGCGCGATGCCCTCCGGGGTCTCGCCGACCGCCGCCTCGATCGTCTCCAGGACGTCGTGGACGCCGGGCGTCGCGTCCTCGCCCACCGCCCGCAGGCGCCGTCCCTGTCCGTTACCCGCAGCGTGCATCGATCTGCCTTTCATGGTCCGTGGGGCCGGACGGCCGCCGGCCCGGGGTACGAACACATGTTCGCCGGCCGTCGCGGGTCTCCTCCCCGGCGGGGAACTGTAGACCACTCGACGGCCGGCGGCCGTGTCGCGGGCACGACAGATGCCGCGTCGCGATGCCGATGGAGATGCACGCGACCCGCCGCGACGATGACGGGGCAGGGTCAACCAACCGCCGGAGGTCACCGCCATGACGCGCCACCATCGCCCCGTCCTCGACCTACGGGGGTTGCCCCGCGCGCGCGCCGTGGTGGATGGTGCCCGCGTGAAGCGCACCTCCATCCTGGCCGGCGGCCTCGCGGTCGCGGCCGTCCTCGCCGCCGCGGCCTCCGCCGCGCCCGGCGACACGACCGTTCTCTCGCTCGACCAGAACGGGCAGCAGAAACCGGCTGCGGTCGAGGCGGCCGTCGCATCGGCGAACGGCCGGTTCGTCGCCTTCGCCTCGGCCGGCGAGTTCACCGGGACCTCCACGGGCGGCAAGACGCAGATCTTCGTGCGCGACCGTCAGTCCGGCACCACGGTGCTGGCGTCGAGCAACTCCGCCGGCTCGCCCGCGAACGACAACGTGGACGGCGACGACGGCGTCGGCAACATCCAGTTCGCCGTCTCCGGCGACGGCCGCTACGTGGTCTTCGCGTCGACGGCGACGAACCTGACGGGGGCCGACACCGACGCCGGCAAGGACGTCTTCCGCAAGGACCTCGCCACGGGGGAGGTCACCCTCGTCTCGGCGAACTCGGCCGGGCAGAAGGCGAACGCGGGCGTGCTGGGCGACCCCGACGTCTCCTACGACGGCACCCGGGTGGCCTTCGGCAGCGGCCAGGCGACCAACCTGTTCCCCGCCGACGGCAACGCCGCCTCCGACGTCGTCGTGCGCGACATCGCGGCCGGGACCACGACCCTCGCGTCCGTCAGCAACGGGGGCGAGCAGGCGAACAACACCGCCGAGCGCCCCGCCATCTCGGCCGACGGCGGGCTCGTCGTCTTCACCGCGGTCAGCAACGCGGGCACGCCGACCAACCTCGTGCCCGGCGGGGGCGCCGCGAACATGACCATCGTGCGCGACCTGGCCGCCGGCACGACGACCGCGGCGAGCGACCCGACCGCCGCGGACGGCTCGAACTTCCCCGACATCTCGGGCGACGGCCGCTACGTGATCTTCGAGAGCGGCTTCAAGTACGACGCCGTCAACGACACCAACCTCGCGAACGACATCTACCGGCGCGACATGCGGACCGGCGCGATCACGCTCGTCTCGGCCAAGGACGGCTCGGACACGGCCGGCAACGGCGCCAGCCAGCGCGGCGCCGTCTCGGCCGACGGGTCGCGCGTCGTCTACACGTCGCAGTCGACGGACGTCTCGGGCGTCGACACGCTGAACTTCGACGACGTCTACGTGCGCGACATCGGGGCCCGCACGACATCGGTGGCGAGCACCGCGTCCGGCGGCATGGCCAAGTCGGCGACGAACGGCGCGACGAAGGGCGCGATCGCCGGCGACGGCTCGCTGGTGCCGTTCATCTTCGACGACGCCGGGTCGGCGGTGAAGCTCGTCGCGACGGACGCGAACAACCAGCCCGACGCGCTGGGCAAGGAGCTGGCGCCCACCGACACGACGGGCCCGTCGCTCACCGGGCTCTCGGCGGCGCTCAGCGGCAGCGCCGTCACGGTGACCGGCGCCGTCGCCGACCCCTCGGGCGTCGGCGCGCTCACGGTCAACGGCGCGGCCGTCCGCCCGGACGCCGCCGGCCGCTTCACCGCCACCTTCGCCGGGGCGCCCAACACGACCGTGACGGTCGCGGCGGCAGACGGGGCGGGCAACGTGACGACGGCCGCGCCGCCGCTCGCGGTGCCGACGACCCCGACCGTGCTGCGCAAGCCGCGGGCCACGGTGTTCACCGCCAAGGTCGTCAAGCGCAAGATCCAGGTGCGGGTGCGCGTCAGCGCGACCTCGCAGGCGACCTTCCGCGTGCAGCGCCGCGTCGTGAAGGTGTTCAAGAAGGCGCCGAAGAGGCGAGTCGTCTTCCGCGGCGTGGGCCGTCCGACGGTGAAGAGCCTCACGCCCGGCGGTACCCGCTCGATCGCCCTGACGCTGCCGAAGGTGAACGCGAGGTTCCGCTACGTGCTGCGCGTCACGCTGCGCAACGCCGAGGGCTCGACCACCCGCATCGTCACCCTGAAGCTGCCGAAGCCGGCCCCGAAGCGCCGCTAGGCGGGCCCCCGCCCTGCCGCCTCCCCGGCCCCGCCGGGGGGCGCGGCGGATGCGGCGGGCGCGGGGGCGGCGGAGATCCCGCCAGGGCGGCGCCGACGCGGTCGAGCGCCTCGGCCAGGGCGCGCGCCTCGTGGGGCGCGAGCGCGCCCACGAGCTCCTCCAGGCGCGCGGCGATCGCCGCGTCCGCCGCTCCCAGGGCCGTGCGCCCCGCGGCGGTCAGCGCCAGCGGCTGACGGCGCCGGTCGTCCTCGCCGCGGCCCCGCTCGACGAGGCCCGCCGCCCCCAGGGCGGCGATCAGCTGAGAGACGGCGGCCGGCGTCACCCCGGCGCGGCGCGCCAGCTCGGCGCCGGTCGCGTCGCCCGCGGCGATCGCCGTGAGGACGCCGTGCTGGGCGGGCGTCAGCCCCGGGTCGCCCGCCGCCAGCACGCGCTCGATCCAGCGCGAGAGCGGGGTCGCCACCCGGCCGAGGGCCGCCGCGGCGGCGGCTCGCTCGGCGGGTCCGGGGCGGGGTGGTCGTGGCGGCATATTGTTTAGATTGCTTAACTGTGAAGCATGCTTGCGCTCCAGACGATACTCGCCGCCGCCTGCGTCCTCGCCGTGGCCTCCGGACCCACCCGCACCGGGACGGTCGCGTCCTGCACGGTCTGCGCCGCGGCCGAGGTCGCCCTCGGCATCGTCCCGGCGGCGGTCGCGCGGGCGGCGGCGGTCGCGGCGCTGCCCCTGGTGCCGTTCCTCGCCGCGGCCGTGTGGCTGGGGCTGCTGGCCGAGCACGCCGGCCTCGATCGGCGCATCGCCGCGGCCCTGGCACGGGCCGCCCGCGGCTCCGCCGCCGCCCTCTACGCCCTCGTGGTCGCGCTGTCGGTCGCCCTCACGGCGACGGTGTCGCTGGACGGCGCCGCGGTGCTGGCGATCCCGGTGTCGCTGGCCCTCGCCCGCCGCGCGCCCTGGCTGCGGCGGCCGCTGGTGCTGGGCACCGTGGCCGCGGTCAACGCGTCATCGCTGGTCGCGCCCCAGGCCAACCCGGCCAACATAGTGGTGATGGAGCGCGCCGGCATCGGCCCGGGCGCCTTCTCGGCGCGCTACGCGCTGCCCGCGCTGGCCGCGACGGCGCTGTGCGCCGGGGCGGTGGCGATCACGGGCAGGCGCCGTCTGAGCCGCGGCACGGGGCCGGCGCCGCCGCGGCCGGGCCGCTGGTCGGCCGACGAGCGCGCCGCCGCGCTCGCCCTGGCGGCGGCCGGCGCGGGGGGAGTCGCCGCCCCCTGGATCGGGATGCCCGCCTGGTGGCCGGTGTGCATCGCGGCGGCGGCCCTCCTGATCGCCCGCGCGCTGACCTCCCGGCGCGGACCGTGGCCGCTGCCGCCGATGCGGATCTGCCTCGTGGTGGCGGCGCTCGCGATCGTGGCCGGAGCGCCCCTCTCGGCCCTCGGCGGAGCCCCTCCCGCGACATCCCTCATCGCCCTGCTCGCGCTCGCCCTCGCGACGGCGGTCCTCGCCTCCCTCGCCGGCAACCTGCCGGCCGGCGCGGTGCTCGGAGGCGTCGCCGCGGCCGGGCCGGGCGCCGCGGGGGCGGCCCTCGCCGGCCTGTCGTGCGGCGCCCTCGCCACCCCCCACGGCTCGGTGGCCACGCTCATCGCGCTCGAGCGCGCGGGCGGCGGTGAGCGGGCCGGCCACATGCGGCTGTGGCCTCCGATCGCGCTGGCCGGGGTCGCCGTGGCGACGACGGTGGCCTGGGCGGTCTGACCGCCGGCCCCGGAGGCGCCCTCCGGCCCATCGCGCTATCATTTGCCTATCGGCAATCAAATATGAGGAGCGCCCGGGCCATGCCCGCGACACGAGTCGATGAGGACACGATCATCCGCCTTCGCAGCGCCCTGGTGCGCATCGGCCGGCGGCTGCGCTCGACCAGCGCCGAGGAGGACCTCACCCCCACCCAGTCGGGGGTGCTGGCCACGCTCGTGATCCGCGGCCCCCTGCGGGCCGGCGACCTGGCCGAGGCGGAGGGCATCAACCCCACCATGCTGTCGCGGGTCCTCGGGCACCTGGACGGCCGGGGGCTCATCGAGCGCGAGCCCGACCCCGACGACGGCCGCTGCACCCGCGTCGCCGCCGCGCCGGACGGCGCCGCGCTGGTGGCGCGCCTGCGCGAGCGGCGCGCCGCGGTGCTGCACGCCCGCCTGCAGCGGATGCCCGCCGACCGCCTCGCGGCGCTGCTGGCGGCCCTGCCGGCGCTCGAGGACCTCGCGCGGGAGGAGGACCCCCGCTGATCCAGGCCTGGGCGCTCACCACCTTCTCGGCGCTTCACACGCCGAACTACCGTCGCTACTTCACCGGCCAGGCGATCAGCCTGGTCGGCACGTGGATGCAGACGATCGCCCAGTCGTGGCTCGTGCTGGAGCTCACCGGGTCGGGCACGGCCCTCGGCGCCGTCGCCGCCGCCCAGTTCCTCCCCATCCTGCTGCTCGCGCCGTACGGCGGCCTGCTCGCCGACCGGCTCGACAAGCGGCGCCTGCTGCTCGCCACCCAGTCGGCCCTCGGCGCGATCGCGCTGACGCTCGGCATCCTCGTGGTGACCGGCGTCGTGCAGGTCTGGATGGTCGTGCTCATGGCCGTGCTGCTCGGCACGGTCACCGCCTGCGACAACCCGGCGCGCCAGGCCTTCGCCCAGGAGATGGTGGGGCAGGACGTGCTCCGCAACGCGGTGACGCTGAACAGCGTGCTGATGAACGCCGCCCGCGCCGTGGGCCCGGCCGTCGCCGGCGTCACGATCGCGGCGGTCGGCACCGGCATCTGCTTCCTCATCAACGCGGCGAGCTTCGTCGCGGTGCTCGTCGCGATCGGCGGCATGGACCGGGCGGCCCTGCACCCCTCGCCGCCCGCGCCGCGCGAGCCGGGGCAGGTGCGCGAGGGCCTCGCCTACGTTCGCCGCACCCCCGAGCTGCTCGTGCCGCTGATGATGCTGGCGCTGGTCGGCACGCTGGCCTACGAGTTCTCGGTGGTCCTCCCGCTGCTCGCGACCGGCCCGCTGGACGGCGGGGCCGAGACCTACGGCGTGCTCACCTCGGCGATGGGCGCCGGCGCGATCGTCGGCGGCCTCGTCGTCGCCAGCCGCGGCCGCACCGGCCTGCGGCCCCTGTCGGTGGCGGCGGCCCTGTTCGGCGCAGCGCTGCTGGCCACGGCGGCCTCGCCCACCCTGCCGGTCGCGGTCGTGGCCCTCGCCCTCACCGGCGCCGCCAGCGTCTCGTTCCTGGCCACCGGCAACACCACCCTCCAGCTCACCAGCGCCCCGCGCTTCCGCGGCCGGGTGATGGCCCTGTGGACGCTGGCCTTCCTCGGCAGCACGCCGCTCGGGGGCCCGCTGGTGGGCGTCGTCTCCGACCACCTCAGCCCGCGCGCCGGCCTCGCCCTGGGCGGCCTCGCCTGCCTGGTCGCCGCCGCGATCGGCCTCGCCGCCCTGGCCCGCCGGGATCGGCGGCGGCAGGGGCCGCTGGGCGACGAGGTCCCGGCGTAGCCCGCTACGACGCGATCCGCTCCCGGATGTCGACGATGCGCTCGTAGGGCGCGTCCATCAGCGGGCTCGACAGCAGGAAGTCGGCGGTCGCCCGGTTGCAGGCGATCGGGGTGTTGTGCAGCACGGCGATGCGCAGCAGCGCCTTCACGTCGACGTCGTGCGGCTGGGACTGCAGCGGGTCCCAGAAGAAGACGACCATGTCCAGGCCGCCCTCGGCGAGCTGGGCGCCGACCTGCTGGTCGCCCCCCATCGGGCCGCTCAGGAAGCAGCGCACGGGCTGGCCGAGCGCGCGGCCGACCATCGACCCGGTCGTCCCCGTGCCGTACAGCTCGTGGCGCGACAGCGTGCCGCGGTTGAAGAGCGCCCAGTCGACCAGGTCGCCCTTGCGGTTGTCATGCGCGATCAGGCAGATCCGCTTGCGCAGATCCATCCCGACGCGGTCGTCGATCGGCCGTGGGCCTGCCGTCTCGGGCCAGGTCATCGGCGCCTCCTTCGGCGTATGAGGGCGGCCGTCCGGGCCGCGAGCCGTCACCGACGGTAGCTCAGACGCCCGCCGACGTGAAACGGCCGGGCACGGTGTGTCAACCCTGGGGCGGCCAGACCTCGTCGGGGCGGCCCGTCACCTGACCGGCGATCATGATGCGCTGGCGGCCCGGATCGTTCGCCTCGTAGGGCCGCACGGCCGGGGCGCGCCAGGTCTCGTAGCTGCGGCAGGCGTCGTCGGCGCTGTCGGGGTTCTGGCCGACCGCCTCGGCCAGCGCGTGGGCGTCGCCCAGGCCGATGCCGGACGAGATGCCGGTCTCGGGGCCGAAGAAGTGGGCCGCGTCGCCGATGATCACGACGCCCGGCGTCCACCAGCGGGGGCACGACAGCAGCGACGGCTCCGAGTAGCGGATCTGATCGGTCGAGGTGACGCCCTCGACCGCCGAGGCCGACGCGGGCAGGAGGCGCGCCCACATCTCCTTGATCGCCTCGACGCCCGGGGCGATGGCCGCCTCGCGGCCCACCCGGGCGCAGGTGCGCCAGCCGGCCGAGCCCTCGTTCCACGAGAGCATCCCGATGTGGCTGCCGTCGGACATGTAGCCCATCGCGAAGGAGGTGTCGGCCACCGACGGGCTCATGAAGGCGAGCTCGGCCTCGGGCAGCTCCGCGAACTCGGCCTCGAGGCCGGCCATCTCGCGCACCGGCGAGCGCATGCCGTCGCAGGCGACCACCAGGTCGGCCTCGAACTCGGTGCGGGTGCCGTCGGGGCCCTCCGCGACGACGCCGGCGACCCGGTCGCCCAGGTGCAGCAGCTCGACCACGGTGTGCTCGTTGACCATCGGCAGGTCGCGCTGCAGGGCCTCGATGAGGGCGCCGAAGCGCACCGCCACCGCCACCGGCGGCTGGTCCGGCCGCGGCGCGATCGGCCGGCCCGCGTCGCGCACCTCCCGGTAGACGCCCACCTCGTCCAGCGACTCGTAGCCCTGGAATCCCAGCATGTAGCCGCGCGGGATGTAGTGCCCCGCCGGCATCCGCTCGATGATGGTCGGCTCCACGCCCCGCAGCCTCAGCAGTCGCGCCAGCGTCATGCCGACCATGCCCCCGCCCACGATCACGATCTTCATGTCACGAACCCTATCCGCCGCGCGACGGGCGCGCCCGCCCTGCGGGCGGTTGCCACGGCGCGTGTCACGCCGTGAGAATCCGCCGGTGCGCCGACGCCTCCTCCTCGCGGCGATCGTCCTGCTCGCCGCCGCCGGGCCGGCGGCCGCCCGCGACTGGGTGATCGCGCCCGGCCGGGTCGATCCGCCCTACGGACCCCAGCGATCGGTGGGCGCCCCGTTCGCGGCCCTCGAGCGGAGCTGGGGCCCTCCCCTGGCGCCCGCCGTCGACGTGCCCGTCGCCGTGTGGCCCCGGGGCCTCGAGGTGACGCTGCGGCGGGCCCCGCGCGGGGCGGCGGTGAAGTTCGCCGCCCGAGGGCAGCGCTGGCGCACCCCGTCGGGCGCGCGCCGGGGCACGACCGAGGCTCGCCTGCGCCGCATCTACGGTGATCGACTGCAGCCGGTCACCGACGAGCGCGGATTGCTCGGGGTGACGCGCCACTGGATGGCCGTCTACGGCGACGACGCGCTCGGCTTCGTGATGCGCCCCGGGCGGGTGCTGGCGATCATCACCGGCCGCACCGCCGTGGTGCGCGCCGATCTGCGCTTCTCCGGCCCTCTCTGAGCCGCGCGCCGGGTGGCGCGTGACGGCTCCCGACGTCCGGGTAGCACCTGAGTACACGCCCTTCGGACCACCCGCACGAGGAGAAGACATGGCGAGCCAGCGCCAGGTCGCCACGGCGAAGCGCAACGTCAAGAAGGCCCAGCGGGCGGCGACCCGGAAACGGACCATCGCCGATCTGCCGCCCGACACCCGACGCGACCTCGTGGTGGAGGCCCAGAAGGGGCGCCGCCGGGGAAGCCGCCCCGGACATGCCCTCGAGGAGCGCGACCGGCAGCAGCTCTACGAGGTGGCGCGCGACCTCGACATCCACGGGCGCTCGAAGATGGGCAAGTCCGAGCTCATCGAGGCGATCCGCAAGCGCCGCGGCGCGTGGCGTGCGCCGCGGGATCCTCCGACCGCATCGAGAACGCCTTCGCCATGGGTGTTTCGGGTGAAGCCGGAGAGGGGACTCGAACCCCTGGCCTGCCGCTTACAAGGCGGCTGCTCTACCAGCTGAGCTACTCCGGCAACGGCGGCCCCGACGACGCCGGACGGGACGTGGGTCGATGCTAGCGGCGCGCGCCGTCGCGGGGCTCCCCGGCCGGCCCGAGGCGTCATGGCTCGCACGCCCACCCGTCGCCATCCCTATCGAAACCGTGCGGGTCCGAATCGACCGATCTGAAGCCCGTCGCGGAGACGTCGCCGCAGTCGAGGTCGTACGAAACGCGCGGAATGCAGGCGCCGGCGTAATTCGGATCGCAGGCGGCGGATGACGAGCTCGGCGCCGAGGTGGGAGCCGGGGGCGCCGCGAGGGCGGCCTTGCGCTGCGTCGCCAGCGACCGGACGGACGCGATCGCGGGCAGGCCGGGATCCAGCTTCGCCGCGTTCCTCAGCAGCCCGAGCGCGCGGTCGGGCCGCGACGCGTAGACCGCCCTCGCCTGTGCCACCAGCTCGCGAGCTCCGCGCGATCCGAACGTGCGGGCGCGAGCGCGGGCGTCCCGGAAGGGCGCCAGCGCCAGCATGCGACCGCGGGCGGCCGCGAAGGAGCCGCCCTCGGCCAGCCGCTCGGCGTCGAGGTATCTCCTGGTCAGCCCAGCGAGGCGCCGCGCCTCCCGCACCCTCCGCGCCAGATCGGGATGGTCGGCCGCGAAGCCCGAGTCGATGCCCTCCAATCGCGCGATCGCGGCCGACGGCTTATCGGCCGCGATCAGCGCTCGCGCCTCCGCAACCTCCTCCATCGCCCTGGCGCGCGCGTCCTCGGCCCCGTCCGCGACGGCGACCGTGATGACCGGCTGGGACTCCGGCGGCGGCGGCGTGGCGGCCTCCCCTCCCCCGCCTCCCGAGCCCAGTGCCACCGTCAGCGCGACCAAGCCGACAGCGACCGCTGAACCGACCGCTGCGACCCGGCGCCGGGAGCCACCGGACCGCGCGGCCGCGGCGGGGCCCGCGACAGGCCCCGCAGGCCGGACCGCCGAGCCGCTCGCCGCCGCCGGTTGATGGACGTCCACGATCGCCACCGGATCGTGCAACGCGCAGCGCTTGAGCGACGGTTCCACCCGCAGGCCCGCCTCCGCCAGCTCCCGTTCGATGCGCACTCGTCCCGCGGCGGTGAGCCGCGCAACGCCGAACGTGTCCCTCAGATCCCGCACCGACAGGACGAGGCGGCCGCCCGCATCGTCCACGCGGCGCCGCACGACTCGCGCCCCCGACATGACCACCCCCTCCGCGGCGTCCTCCCACGGACGCCGGTATGCCGGCGACGCTACGACCGACGCCGCCGCGCTACACCGGCCGAAAGAGCAGATACCGCCCCTCGATGGTCGTGACCGACGACCGACGCGAGGCCGTCGTCACGCCAGGGGGCAGCACCTCACGAGATCGCCGGCGCGGGCGGTGCGGACGCCGGCCTCGATCACCGCGAGGTGGGTGGCCCCGGCGAGCGAGGTGATGTGGTTCGAGGCCTGGCGCGGGAGCGGGTGGAGCCGGCCGTCGCGCTCCACGACCCGGATCAGCTCGGTGCGCGGCGTGTCCTTGGCGTAGCCCGCGGCGAGCGGCAGGCGCCGCTCCCACGAGGCGGCCCGGCCGAGCAGCGGCCGGCCGAAGGCGTGGAAGCAGACCGCGGCCGACACCGGGTTGCCGGGCAGGCCCAGCACCAGCTGGGGCCCGCGGCGGCCGAGCCAGAGCGGGTGGCCGGGGCGGATCTCGATGCCGAAGAGGATCTCCGCGACCCCGGCGTCGGCGAGGGCCGGGCGCAGGTGGTCGTGGCGGCCCATCGACACGCCGCCGATGGTGACGAGCAGGTCCGGCCGGGGCGACCCGTCCAGGGCGCCACCGACGGCGGCGATCGTCGCGTCGCGATCGTCCGGCACCAGGACGTTCGCGACGACCTCGGCCCCCGCGGCGGCGGCCTGGGCGGCGATGCCCGGCCGGTTCGCGTCGTACACCTGTCCGGGGAGGAGGCGGGCGCCGGCGGGGACGACCTCGTCGCCGCTGCCCAGGATCGCCACGCGGGGACGGCGCACGCAGGCCACCCGGGCGTGCCCCGCCCCGGCGACGACGGCCACCTCGTGGGCCCGCACCACCGCCCCGGCCGGCAGCACGACGGCGCCGGCGCGCAGGTCCTCCCCGCGCGGGCGGACGAAGGCGCCCGCGGGCGGCGGCACCGTGGCCCGCACCGTCCCGGCGGCGGCGTCCTCCTCCGCGTCCTCGCGGCGCAGCACCGCGTCGGCGCCCGCGGGGATCTCGGCGCCCGTCGAGATGACCGTCGCCTCGCCGGGCCCGACGCTGCCGGCGAAGGGCGCGCCGGCGCGGCTCTCCCCCACCAGGCGCAGCGGTGCGCCGGCCGCGGCGTCGGCCGCCCGCACGGCGTAGCCGTCCATGGCCGAGTTCGTGAATCCGGGATGATCTGACCGGGCGCGGACGTCCTCGGCCAGCACCCGGCCGGACAGGTCGGCGAGGGCCACGGGCTCGGCGGGCGGCGCGAGGGCGCGGGCGGCCGCCTCGGCCAGCATCTCGTCGAAGGTCAGCCCCCGTCTGCCCGTCGTCCCCACGCCGCGATCATGGCAGGAGCGGAGCCGGCCGGCGCGTCGGCCGCGCGGCTACTGCGCGGGCAGCGCCGACCGCAGGGCAAGGACGCGGCCGACGGCCCGCTCGGCCTCGGCGCGCGGCAGCCGGCCGGAGGTGATCGCGGCGGTCAGCGCACGGGCGGCCGTCACCCCCGGCGCGTAGCCGGTGTGGATGAGGAGGTCCTCGCCGGCGCCCGCCGCGCGCACCGCCACCGCGCCGGTGCCGCCGGCCGGCCTCAGCGCGGGCGTGTCGAGGGCGTCGGTGACCGTGACGCCGGTGAACCCCAGGCGCTCGCGCAGCAGCCCCGTGACCACGGACCGCGACAGGGCGGCCGGGGCGACGCGGTCGACGGCCGGGTAGCGGGCGGTGGACACCATCACCATCGGCACCCGGTCCCGGATCAGGGCGCGGAACGGGTGGAGGTCGACGCGCTCCAGCACCGGCCGGGCGAGGGCCACCGTGCCCGGCGCCTCGTCGGTGCTCACCCGCGCCGAGCCGAGCCCCGGGAAGTGCTTGGCGGCGGCGGCGACGCCCGCGTCGCGGAGGCCGCGCGAGAACGCCACCGCCGCGCCGGCCACCCGCCCCGGCGAGCGCCCGAAGGTGCGCCCGGTCGCCTCGAGGAAGGAGCCGGGGCGCGCCACGTCGGCCACCGGGGCGAGGTCGACGTTCGCGCCGACCGTCCGCAGCAGGCGCCCGGCGGCCCGCCCGGCCGCGCGCGTCGAGGTGACGCCGGCGGCGCCCATCGCCGACGCGCGCCGCAGCGGCGGCCCGGGGATGCGCCGCACCAGGCCCCCCTCCTGGTCGACCATCACCAGCAGGGGCCGATCGACCGCCGCCGGCCGCGGGATGGCCTGGAGCCGCCTCACCAGCGCCCGCGCCGCCGCGACGCTCGGCACGTTGCCGCCCAGCAGGATCACCGCCCCCGCCTCGCCCCGGCGGATGCGCCGCACGAGATCGACGGGGGGCCTGGTGCCCGAGAAGCCGTACACCAGGCGCTGCCCCGCGAGCTGCGCGGCCGTCAGCCCCGACAGGTCCGCGGGCGGCGGCGCGGCGGCCGAGGGGGCGGCGGGCCCGCCGGCCATGGCCGCCGCGATCGCGACGGCGGCTCCCAGCGGGCCGATCACGCCTCCCGGTCCCGTCGACGGGTCGCGGCCATCGCCCTCCCTCACCTGTAAGTGCCGGCTAATCGCCCGTCCCGAGAATGCTCGCACAGCCGGACGAGACAGGACCTGAGACCTCAATGGTGAAGAAGAGGGGTTCAGCAGCCGAAAGGAGGAGGGTGCGGCGCACCCTCGTGCATCTCCTCGCGGCCTCCGCGCTCCTGATCGGGGCGGCGACCGCCCATGCCCAGACGACCACCGCTCCGGCGACCACCGTCGCCCCGGCGACCAAGCCGATCGTCAAGGCCGGACCCTACGACTGGGCGAAGCCCGCCGCCGACGCGCTCGTCGCCGAGGGCGCATGGCCCGAGCTGGCCGGCGCCGACCTGCGGCGCAACGCGAACCGCGGCGACCTCGACCGCGCGCTCACCATCCTCACCCGCACCACGGTGCAGAGCGGCAACCCGTCCGCCCGCGTCTCGGTCTGGGTGGCGAACCTCCAGTTCGTCCGCGCGCTGGGGCTCGAGCCCGAGCGCCAGGCGCTGAACCGGCTGTCCACCGCCGACGGCGTCCGCCTGAAGCTGCCGAAGAACTTCGGCAGCGAGGTGCTGGCCCGCGAGCTGGGCCTGGTGCACAACCACCTGGTCCAGTTCGAGCGCTACGAGCGCTCCCGCAAGGAGACCGTCCGCCTGGGCGACCTGGTGGGGATGCTGGCGCGGGCCCGCAGCCTGTCCTCCTGGCAGATCGGTCAGATGCAGGCCTTCGCGACGATCCAGCTGCCGGTGATGAGCCCGGCGCGCCGCGCGCTGGTGCAGTCGGCGCTCGCCCAGGTGGGCCAGCCCTACATCTGGGGCGGCGACTGGCCGGGCCCGCGGTCGCCGTGGGGTCCGCAGGTGCACGGCGGCTTCGACTGCTCGGGCCTGGTGTGGTGGGTCTTCAAGGGCAGCCCGGGGCCGCGCCAGATGGCGCTCGGCCGCGATCTGTTGGGCCGCACCGCCGACGACATGGCCTTCGAGAAGCCCTCCGAGCGCATCGACGTCGCCTCCCTCATCCCCGGTGACCTCGTCTTCTTCGGCCCCGGCGGGCCGAAGGCGGCGAAGGGCACCATCGAGCACGAGGCCATCGCGCTCGGCAACGGCTGGATCGTCCAGTCGTCCGGGTCGCGCGGCGGCGTGAGCGTCAGCAACCTCGCCACCTACTGGCCGTCGGCGACCGCCTTCGGCCGCCGGGTCGGCGTCGTCGGCCCCTGACCGGCCCGGGGGCCGCTACTCCAGCGCGTAGGTGATCCGGTAGCTGTGGCTGCCGTCGTCGTGGCGGGTCAGCGCGAGGGTGCCCGAGACGCCCGAGAGCCCGCCGGTTCCCGAGCCGGGGATGATGGCGGCCAACGCCTCCTCGCCGCCCTCCCAGGTGGTGGCGTGGTGCACGATCACGAACGTGCCATCGCGGCCGCCGAGGACCCCGTCGATCCGCTCGAGGCCGACGTAGGCCGCGGCCCCCTCGGCGGCCTGGGCCAGCAGCAGCCGCGCCTCGCCGATGGCGACGAGGCCCCCGGAGAACGCCTTGCGCACCTCCGCGCGCGTGAGGGCGGCGCCGCCGCTCTCGTCGTACGTCTCCTGATCCCATCCGGTGATCTCGAACGTGCCCTCGGCGTCGGGCATGAAGCCTCCTCAGATCGTCAGCCGCTGCGCAGGAAGGCGAGCACCGCCAGCACCCGCCGGTGGTCGCCCCCGGAGGGCGCCAGGCCGAGCTTGCCGAAGATGTTCGACACGTGCTTCTCCACCGCGCCCTCGGTGACCACGAGGGCCTCGGCGATCGCCCCGTTGGAGCGCCCCTGGGCCATCAGCTCCAGCACCTCCAGCTCGCGCGGCGTGAGCTCGGACATGGGCGTGCTGCGGCGGCGCGCGAGCAGCTGGGCGACCACCTCCGAGTCCATCGCCGTGCCGCCGCCGGCCACCCTGCGGACCGCCTCGACGAAGTCGGAGGGATCGGCGATGCGCTCCTTCAGCAGGTAGCCGACGCCGCCGGCGCCGTCGGCGAGCAGCTCGACGGCGTAAGTCTGCTCCACGTACTGCGAGACCACCAGCACCGCGGTGCCGGGCACCCGCCTGCGCGCCTCCAGGGCGGCGCGCAGGCCCTCGTCGCGGAAGCTCGGCGGCAGCCGCACGTCCACCACCGCGACGTCCGGGCGCTCGCGCTCGACGGCCCGCACCAGGGCGTCGCCGTCCTCCACCGCCGCCACCACGTCCATGTCGTGGTCGCGCAGCAGGCGCACCACGCCGTCGCGCAGGAGGGCCAGGTCCTCGGCGATCACGACGCGCATGGGATCTCCGCGATCAGGGCGGTGCCGCCGCCCGCCGGGCTCTCGACGCGCAGGTGTCCGTCGTGCGCCTCGACCCTACGCCGCAGGCCCAGGATGCCGGAACCCCCGGGGTCGGCGCCGCCGCGCCCGTCGTCGCGCACCTCGATCGCCAGCCGGTCATCGTCGCGCACCACCCGCACCCGCACCGCGGTCGCGCCGCTGTGCTTCGCGGCGTTCGCGAGCCCCTCCGCCACCACGAAGTAGGCGGCCGCCTCGATCGGCGGGTCGAGCCGCCCCTCGACGTCCACCTCGAGGCTCACCGGGATCGCGCCGGCCCCGGCCAGCGACCCGATCGCGGCCGGCAGGCCGCGATCGGTGAGCACGGCCGGGTGGATGCCGCGGGCCAGGTCGCGCAGCTCCGCGATGGCCCGCTTCGCCTGGGAGTGGGCGGCGTCGATCAGGCCGCGCACCTCCTCGGGCGACCCGGTCAGCTTCTCGCGCGCGATGCCCAGGTCCATGGCGAGGGCGACCAGCCGCGCCTGGGCGCCGTCGTGCAGGTCGCGCTCGATGCGCCTCAGCTCCGCCGCCTGGGCGTCGACCGCCCCGGCGCGGGAGGTGGTGAGCACGTCGATGCGCTCGGTGAGCTCGGCGCGGTCGCCCCCGCCCACCGCCACCACCACCGCGTGGACGATCGGCGGCACGGCGAGGCCCAGGATCGCCCAGGCCGGCCAGAAGTAGCCGCCGGGCGTGGTGATCGCCCAGATCAGGATGAGGAAGATCCCGATGGACCCCATGATCCCGGCGTGCACGACCAGGCGCCGCAGGCCGCGCGACATGCCCCCGCCGATCACCGACGGCGCCAGCGAGACCGCGTGGATGCCCAGCACGAGGCCGAGGCAGATGATCGGCCAGACCGGCCAGAAGTAGCCGCCGGGCGTGGTGCCGGCCCAGATCACGATCAGGATCAGGTTGAGCACGAGCCACGTCGTGGCGTGGACGGCGAGCCCGCGACGCGCGTTGCGCGACACGCCCGCCGCCGTCGAGCGCGGGCCGCTGCGGGCGTCCAGCAGACCGCGGGCGATGGGCAGCCACAGACGGGCCGCGGCCAGGGCCAGGGCCGGCGTGACGGCCAGGAGGATCAGGCCGACCGGAACGGCCAGGAAGGCCTCGCCGGCCGTGTCGACGGTCCAGAGGCCGAAGTCGATGTCGCTCGCGTAGTAGTGGAGCGGGGCCGACAGCAGGTAGCCGCCCCAGAAGGCGATGCCCACGACCAGCCAGCCCAGGAAGGCGCCGATGGTGGCGCGGGCCACCAGGTACACCTGCTCGCGCCACGCGACCGCGTCGCCCAGCCACTCGCGCAGGCTGCGCAGGATCGAGCCCTGCCAGATGGGCCGCACCGGATCGGCGACGTCGGCGCCCAGCAGGCCGCGCAGCAGGGCGCGCTCGCCGCGCGCCGCGAGCCGCAGCGCGTGGGCCAGGCCCAGCAGCAGCGGCAGCCCGATGAGCGTGACGAGCAGGCCGGCCGACAGCGACCAGCCCACCGCGAGCAGCACGATCCAGGCGATGCCCAGCGGAAGGGCGGTCGCCCCGTAGAGGAACGCCCGGTAGGCCGCCGGATCGCGGAGCGGCCCGAGGATGTGGGCGCGGATGAACGACATGTGTCCCCCGATGGTACGAGTGCCGCGGTGCGGGTGCGCCGCCTGCATCCACGATCGCCCCCGCCGCCCCGCGCCGCGATGGCGCTGACGGGCATCCGGCCCTCCGGCCGGCGGGTGTCCCGGGGTGGGGTTTCCCCCACCTCCCGGCCCGGCTCCCCGGGCGGGGACTATCCTCGACGCACGGCACCCGGCGCAGTGAGGTATGCGATGCCCATCCTGAGCCCGGCCCTCGACCCGGGGCAGCCCACCGGCCTGCTCCTCGGTGGGCGCTTCGAGCAGGCCAACGCCGACCTCGCGGTCAGGAACCCGTTCACCGGCGAGGTCGTCGCGACGGTGGCCGAGGGCACGGAGGCCGACATCGACCAGGCGGTCGCGGAGGCGCTGCGGCACCTGCCCCCGCCGCCGGCCGCCGAGCGGGCGGCGGTGCTGGAGCGCGCGGCGCGGCTGGTGGCGGAGCGCGCCGAGACCTTCGCCCGCACGATCTGCCTGGAGGCCGGCAAACCGCTCGCCCAGGCGCGCGTCGAGGCGGCCAGGGCCGTCGACACCCTCACCTTCTCGGCCGTCGAGGCCCGCTCGCTGGCCGGCGAGATCGTGCCGATGGAGGGCAGCGCCGCCGGCGCCGGCCACCTCGGGCTGGTGCTGCGCGAGCCGGTGGGCGTGGTCGGGGCGATCTCGCCCTTCAACTTCCCCCTGAACCTCGTGTGCCACAAGGTGGCGCCGGCGATCGCCGCGGGCTGCCCGGTGGTGCTGAAGCCCGCCTCGGCGACGCCGCTGTCCGCGCTGCTGCTGGCCCGCACGCTGCGCGAGGCGGGCCTGCCGGACGGCTTCCTGGCCGTCGTGCCGGGCGGCGGCGGGACGGTCGGCAACGCCCTGGTGGACCATCCCGACGTGCCGCTCATCTCGTTCACCGGCAGCCCGTCCGTGGGCTGGGGGATCCGCGGGCGCCAGCCGCGCAAGGAGGTGGAGCTGGAGCTCGGGAACTCCACGCCCGTGATCGTCGAGGCCGACGCCGACCTGGAGGCGGCGGCCGCCGCGGTGGCCCGCTCGGCCTTCACCCACGCGGGCCAGTCGTGCATCTCGGTGCAGCGGGTGTACGTGCAGCGCGCGGCGTACGCCCGGGTGCGCGAGCTGCTGGTGCCCGCCGTGGAGGCGCTCGTGCTGGGCGACCCGATGGACGAGAAGACCGACGTGGGCCCGGTCATCGACGAGGACGCACGCGACCGCATCCTCGACTGGATCGAGGAGGCCCGGCGGGGAGGCGCCGAGACCCTGACCGGCGGCGACGTCCGCGACGGCCTCATCCGCCCCACCGTCCTCGCGGGGATCGACCCGGCGATGAAGGTGTCGTGCGAGGAGCTGTTCGGCCCGGTGGTGGGTCTCGCGCCCTACGAGACCATCGACGAGGCCATCGACCTCGCGAACTCGTCGCCCTTCGGCCTGCAGGCCGGCGTCTTCACGGGCCGGGTCGACGCCGCGCTCGGCTGGGCGCGCCGGCTCCGCTTCGGCGGCGTGACCGTCAACGAGACCCCGACCTTCCGCGCCGACCAGATGCCGTACGGCGGGGTGAAGGACAGCGGCAACACCCGCGAGGGGCCGCGGTTCGCGGTGCGCAGCATGACCGAGAGCAAGCTCGTGATCGTGCGGCTGCCCGGAGGCTGAGGCGGGAGAGGACCGGGAGGGCGGGGCGACCCCGCCCTCCCGGGTCCGGTCGTCCGGGTGCCCTCCGGACTCCGGTCTCGGCGTGGCGTACGGACTGAGCCCGGCCCGATCGCGCTGCGCCGTCCTTCACAGAGCTCATCGACACTCTTTCGGCACGATTTATCCCCCGAACGGGGGATCATCCTCCTCCGGATGCGACGGACCGGGCCCTCCTTTGCGCCGGGAAGGAAAACCACCAAAAAGAGCGGTTTGAGATCTTTTCCCCGATGGGAGGTTGACCACCTGGGGCAGACGCGTCTAGGTTGCGCGCGCGGCGTTCAGGGCCTCGCAGGATTGTTCTGTGTTATGAACGGGTTGGCGTTGGCCCCGGCCGGTCCCGGACGCCTCGGCCGAGAAGAGACGACGGAAGGGCCCGCGGCTCCCGCGACGCGTGCCCGGAAGGGGTAGCAGATGAGCCAGGACGAGCCGTACCGCGTACCCGCGGTCGTCAGCGCCATCCGGGCGCTCGAGGTGCTCGAGGGCCTGAACGGGACGGGCGCGAGCCTGTCCGAGATCGCGCGCCGCATCGACCGCTCGAAGAGCACGGTCTTCAACCTCCTGACCACGCTGGAGAGCGAGGGCTTCCTCTACCGCGATCCGGTCTCCCTGTGGTTCCACCTGGGGCCCCGCCTCATCCCCCTCGGCGCCGCCGCCGCCCGTGAGGCGCGCCCGCTCGCGGCCGCCGTGGCGGCCGCCCGCAACCTGTCCGCCGAGACCGGCATGTCCGTCGCGATCGTGCAGGCCCTCGCCGAGGGCACCGCCCAGGCCGTCGAGCGCGCCACCCCGCCGCGCGGCGTGCACGTGGGCATCACCGTCGGCGACCGCTACGGCATCTTCGACGGCGCGGTGGGCAAGGCCCTGCTCGCCGGGATGCGCGCCGGCGACGCCGAGGAGGCGATCCGCAACGGCACGCCGTACCGGCACACCGAGCGCACGATCACCGACGTCGACGACCTCATCGAGGAGATCACCGTCGTGCGCCGCCGCGGCTGGGCATCCAGCGTCGCCGAGCTGAACGAGAACCACGCCGTCTCGGCCCCGGTCTTCGGCCCCTCGGGCGAGACCCTCCTGATCCTGGTCGTGATGGCCTTCCCCAGCCAGCTGCCCGAGAGCCAGATCCCGGCGCTGGGCGAGCGCCTGCGGCGGGTCGCCGACGCCGTCACGGTGGAGTGCGGCGGCACGCCCCGCCACGCGGCCCGGGTGCCCGCCACCACCGGCTGATCGGCGGCGGCTCCGGCCTCCGGGCCCGAGTTCGTATGTTAGGTTTACCTAATGCGCGAGGCTCGGTCCGACGCAGACATCGACTACCCGCAGTTCGGCGCCAGGGCGCGTTGCTGGCGGCGCTTCGAGCGCGGCTTCGAGGAGTGGCTCGCCACCCCCGACGGGGCCTTTGCCCTCTGGTCGGCCCGCCGCCAGATCGAGATGCACGCCCTGGGCGACCACGACGCCCGGGACGCCGCGACCGGACGGGGGCAGCTCTAGCCGGCTGAGGCCTCCCGCGCCGCGCACCGGGCGCAGAGGCCGGTGATCGCCACCTGGGCGAGCTCGGGTGCGAACCCCATGGCCCGGGCCGCCTCCAGCAGCGCCGCGTCGTCGACGCGGGCGTCGACGTCCACGATCGCCCCGCAGGCGCGGCACACCAGGTGGTGGTGCGTCCCGACGTTGGGGTCGTAGACGACGCTGCCCCCCACGGTGGCGACCCGGCGCACCAGGTCGAGCTCCTCCAGGAGATCCAGCGTCGAGTAGACGGTGGGCAGCGACACGCCGCGCATCCGCCGGCTGACCTCCGCGTAGAGGTTCTCGGCCGTGACATGCCGGTCCAGGTCGCCGAGCGTCGCGGCGATCGCCAGGCGCTGCGGCGTCACCCGCCCCCCGCGCTCGCGCAGGGCGGCCGCCAGGGAGTCCTCGATGGTCGTCGCGTTCATGCCGTCACCATATCGCGAAAGTCTGGTCGGTCTAAGCATTTCTTTATTTTAAGTTCTTCTTTATAATCCTCGTGAGACACCACCCGCACGAGGCGAGGAGAATCGCGATGGCTACCGCCAGCCGCCTGGGAACCAGCATCCTGTCCGACAAGCAGGCCGCCAAGAGGGCCGAGATCGTCGAGCTCCTGACCCGCGCCTACTGGATGGAGATGGAGACGGTGATGAGCTACGTCGCCGCCTCCGCGAACCTCGACGGGATCCGCGCCGCCGAGATCGCCGAGTCGCTCGGCGAGGACGCCGACGAGGAGCTCGGCCACGCGCGCCGGTTCGCCGAGCGCATCAAGGACCTCTACGGCACCGCGCCGGGGTCCGCCGACTTCACCGCGGAGCAGACCTTCCTCCAGCCGCCCGCCGACGCGACCGACGTCGTCACCGTCATCCGGGGCGTCATCGAGGCGGAGTCCGGCGCGATCGAGCACTACCTGCGCATCATCGAGGCCTGCGACGGCGTCGACTGGGCCACCCAGGACATGGTCATCGAGATCCTGCGCGACGAGGAGGGCCACCTGCGCCAGTTCGAGCGCTTCCTGCGCGAGTTCGAGTAGGCGCCTCGTGCGCCGGGCGGCAGGTCCCGGAACTGCAGGGGGCCCGCGATCGGAGAGGGGATCGCGGGCCCGCCACGACTGAGGATGCCGCCTGCGGTCTGAACGGCTCCTGAACGAGCGGGCGACTCAGGAGCGGCGGGCCAGGTCCTCCGCGCGCATGCGCTCCACCGCGGCGGCGTCGCGCTCCTCGATCCGGGCGGCCTCCTCGAGGATCTCGCGCAGGTCGGCCGGCGGGATGACGACGGCGCCCGAGGCGTCGGCGTAGATCCAGTCGCCCGGCAGCACCGTCGCGCCGCCCACCACCACCGGGACGCCGGCGGCGTGGGGCATCACGACGTGCCCGCCCTGGCGCACCGTCTCGCCGCGGCACCAGGCCGCGAGGCCCAGGTCGACGACCTCCGCGAAGTCGCGCAGGCGGGCGTCGGCGACGATGCCGGCCATCCCGAGGTTCGCGAGCCGCGAGAGCTTCTTGCCCCCGGCGAGCGGCACCTCGGGATGGCCCCAGCTGCCCGCCACCAGCACGCGCCCCTCCGGGTCGTCGCCCACGGCGGCGTCGAGCATGGGCGAGAAGTCGTGGACGGAGGGGTCGAGCAGGTCGGCGCGCAGCGGCAGGAACTGCATCGTCACCGCCGGGCCCAGCAGCCGGCGCTCGGGGGCGGGGCTCACCAGGTCGGCGATGTGGGCGACGTGCGCGTGGCGGCGCATCATCGCGTCGCAGATGGCCGAGGCGCTGACCGCCTCCGCGATCGCGCGCAGATCCTCCGGGACCGGCGTCACGCGTGCCGGGCGAACACGAGGCAGGCGTTGTGCCCGCCGAACCCGAACGAGTCGGAGAGGGCCACGTCGATGCGCGCGGGACGGGCGGTGATGATGTGGTCGAGCTCGGCCTCGGGGTCCTCGAGGTTCAGCGTCGGCGGCAGCAGGTCGCGGGTGAACGCCATCAGGGTGGCGACCGCCTCGATGCCGCCCGCCGCGCCCAGGCCGTGCCCGTGGGACGACTTGGTCGACGACACCGCGACCGATCCCAGCCCGGCGCGCTCGAGCGCTTTCGCCTCGGCCAGGTCGCCCAGCGGCGTCGACGTGGCGTGGGCGTTGACGTAGCCGACGGCCTCGGGTCCGACGCCGGCGTCGGACAGGGCCGCCCGGATGGCGCGCGCCGCCCCCTCCCCCTCCGGGTCGGGATCGGTGGGGTGGCCGGCGTCGCACGAGCTGCCGTAGCCGGTGAGCTCGGCGTAGATGCGGGCGCCGCGCGCGAGGGCGTGCTCGCGCTCCTCCAGCACCAGGATCCCCGCGCCCTCGCCGATCACGAAACCGTCGCGCGCCCGGTCGAAGGGACGCGACGCCGCCTCGGGCCGGCCGTTGCCGCGGCCGAGGGCCCCCATCCGCAGGTAGCCGGCGACCACGAGGGGCGACAGCGCGGCGTCGGCGCCGCCCGCCAGCATCGCGTCGGCCCGGCCGTCGCGGATCGCCGACAGCGCCTGGCCGATGGCGTCGGAGCCCGCGGCGCAGGCCGTCGCGGTGGCGTTGGAGGGGCCGCGCAGGCCCAGCACCCGCGACGCCGCCGCGCAGGGGTGGTTCGCCAGGGACAGCGGGATGGTGAGCGGCCCCACCCGGTCGGCGCCCCGCTCGATGAGCGTGCGGTGGGCCTCGAGCAGCGTGTCGGCGCCGCCGTGCACGCTGCCGAGCGAGATCCCCACGCGCTCGCTGGGCAGGTCGAGGTCGCCGGCGTCCTCGAGGGCCATGGCGCCGGCGACCGACGCCAGCCGGCCCGAGCGGTCCATGCGCCGCGCGTCGCGCTGGCCGAAGCGCTCCCGCGCGTCCTCGCCGTCGGTCACGGGGAAGCCCGGCAGCGACCCGACGCCCTCGACCTCCATGGAGGCGGCGCCGCTCCGGCCGGCCGCGAGGTCGTCCCAGAAGGACTCCACGCCCGCACCCAGGGAGCTCACGACTCCCGCGCCAGTGATCACCACCCGTCGCCGCACCGGCGCAATGATCGCAGAGCCGGCGGCCGTCCGCCGGATGCTCACCTCAGATGTCGCAACGCGACGTCCCCGCCGGGCTCAGTACCACTTGCCCTTCGCGAAGCCGCCGAAGGCGACCAGGCCCACGACGGCGATGATCACGCCGAGCAGGATGCTCCACAGCAGCGCGACGACGATCCCGACGATCACCAGGATCCCGCCCAGGCTGATCCCGCCGTAGCTCTTGTCGCTCAACGCCATCTCGGTTCCTTCCTCGGGCACGGAGGTCCGCGTCATCCTCCCTGATGGAGGCCCCCGCGGGAAGTCCCGCGGCGGACGGCGTAATCTGGGCGGCCCCGCCCGGCCCCCGCGCCGAGGCGCCGGCCACGTCCCGGAGGTCACCCCTGATGGGCAAGCTCCTGAAGCGCGCCATCCCGCTGCTCCTGCCGCTGGTCATCGCCTACACGAGGCGCTCGCGCTCGAAGAGCCGCGCGGCCTAGGCGCCGGGGGCGACCGCGGCAGGCCCCGGACGGGCCCTGCCGCGGCGCGGATCGGGACGCCCGGATTCGAACCGGGGACCCCCGCCACCCAAAGGCGGTGCGCTACCAGGCTGCGCCACGTCCCGGGATCCTGCGGGGAACCTAGCGGACCTCCTCCTCCCCGTCGGACGAGGCGGCCGCCTCGTCGCGCGCCAGCTGCAGCTGCCGCGCGGCCCGTACCACCTCGGGCGCCGGCTCGGCGGGCGAGTCCGCGACCGGCTTCGAGCCGAACGGGTGGCGGAAGCACCATTCGATGACCGCGTCGGCGGTGTCGTCGGGCAGCGCGTCGAAGTCGATGCCCAGCGTCCAGGTGCCGCGCTCGGGGCCGGGGGTCGCCGTCGCGACGGCCCCGCGCAGCTCCACCGGCCCGCTCATCAGCAGCAGCACCAGGCGCAGGCGCTCCCCCACCATGCGGCGCTCGGCGACCACGATGCGGGCGCCGTGCCGGCTGAGGTCGGCGACGTGGGCCGTCAGCGAGGCCGGGCCCTCGTCGAGGCCGTAGGCGGCCTCGACGTCCACGACGAAGCGGTGGCTGCGGCGGCGGTGGTGCACCGAGCGCGCCCACGACACCACCGACGCGATCAGGGCGACGTTGGCGACGGCCCACAGCACCGTCACCACGTGGGCGCCGGCCGTGAGGCGCCCCGGCAGGTCGGCGACCTGGGCCGCGGTCTGGTAGCCGAGGGCGGCGACGGTCACGGCCGCGAGCGCGATGGGCAGGCGCAGGGCCCGGTTGACGGTGCGGCGGTTGTCGCGCGCCCCCTTCGGCGTGACCTGGAAGGACGCGCCCCGCCGCGTGACCAGCGCCGTGAGGGCCGTGAGGTACGCCTCCATCCTCACCACCGAGTAGCGCTCGCCCTCGAGCAGCCGGTAGCGGCCGTCGGTGAGCTCGCGCGACGCGAGCGGGGTGAGGATGAGCTGGGGGGCGAACACCAGCGCGTACAGCCAGGGCGCGGCGGCGATCGGGGCGGCCCCGGTGAACAGGACGGCCGCCGGCACGAGGAAGCCGATCAGCCGCTGCGGCCCCTCGAGGAAGTGCATGCAGTTGGCCATGTACTCGAACCGCTGCGACCAGCTGAGCCCCCGCTTGAGCAGGGGCATGTCACGGCGCATCATCTGCAGCGAGCCGCGCGCCCACCGCCCGCGCTGCACCACGAACGCGCCGATCTCCTCCGGCGCGAGGCCCAGGGCCATCATCTCGGGGTGGTACACCGTGCGCCAGCCGCGCGCGTGCAGCTGGAGGGTGGTGTGGGCGTCCTCGACGACCGTGGTCGTGGCGACCCCGCCCACCGACATGAGCGCCGCGCGCCGCAGCACCGACGGGCAGCCGCACCAGAAGGCGGCGTTGTGGCGGTCCTTGCCGCGGCAGATGGCGTCGAAGAAGATGCTCTGCTCGTTGCGGAGGGGGTCCTCCTCGCCGGGGGCGTGCTGGAAGCCCCGGTTGTAGAAGGTCTGCGGCGCCTGGACCAGGGCCACGCCCTCGTCGGCGAAGTAGCCCAGCATGCGCTCGAGCAGCTCCGGACGGGGCACGTGGTCGGCGTCGAGCGTCACGATGAACTCGGCGTCGACGTGCGTGAGGGCGTGGTTGATGTTGCCGGCCTTGGCGTGCGCGCGGGGCGCCGGGCGGCACAGGTACCGCACGCCGAGGTCGGCGCACATCTCGCGCACCCACTCGCGATCGCCGTCGTCGAGCACCCAGACCTCCGGGCGCACGTCGTTGCGCACCCGCAGCGCCCCGACCACGGTCGGCCGCAGGACGTCCGCCGGCTCGTTGAAGGTCGCGATCAGGATCGCCACCCGGCGGCCGGTCAGCGGAGGCGGCACCGCCCGGTCGGCGAACCGCCAGCACGAGAAGGCCAGCAGGGCGAGCATCGCGAGGCCGTAGGTCTCGGCCACCGCCAGCGGCGCGCCCAGCCACCAGGCGGCGCCGTCCAGGGTGAAGCCCCAGCGCCAGACCAGATAGACGGTGCTCGCGACGAGCGCGAGCACCGCGAGAGCGAATCGAAGGGGACGTGCGGGCGCCGTGGGGACCGTCCCGGTCCCGGCCGGCGCCGGGACGCGGGGCGTCTCGGTGCGGGAGGTCTGCATCCGTGCCTTCCTCGGATATGTCGGTACGAGCGTCGGGGCTCGCACCGCCTATCGGCGGGGATGGCCTCGGACCAAAGGCGCGGGGACGTCCGGGCGGAGGCCCGGCCGCCGGAGCGGGGACTCAGCCGGCGGCGCGGACGAGGGCGAGCGCGGCCTCGGGCCACCACGAGCCGGCGGCCGGGCCCCCGTTGCACTCGCCGTCCGACTCTCCCGGGCGCTTCACCCACAGCAGGGCGTCGACCCGGTCGAGCCCCGGATCGGTGGTGGGCGACGCGCCGACGGCGCGGCCGACCGGGTTGCACCATTCGCCGCCCGCGGCCGGGCCGGCCCCGTTGCGGCTGGTGTCGATGACGAAGC
This sequence comes from Thermoleophilia bacterium, assembly GCA_050181915.1. Classification (GTDB taxonomy): domain Bacteria; phylum Actinomycetota; class Thermoleophilia; order Miltoncostaeales; family Miltoncostaeaceae; genus JBFXCS01. The sequence goes on from JBFXCS010000001.1 coordinate 1,224,131, forward strand.
GGGCGCCTCCGGCGCGCCGTGAGATGGCCGTGCCGTAGGCGCGGCTCGCCTCGGTGGTCTGGAAGCTCGCGACGTTCAGGGCGAAGCCGGCGACCTTCGCGACCCCCGCGGCGCGCAGGCGGCGGGCCATCTCGGCGGCCGGCACCCAGGCGGCGTGGCCGGCATCGATGTACACCCGCGCCGCGGCCACCCTGCCGAGGCGGGTCGCGGCGGCGGCGATGAGGGCGGTGCGCGCGGCCCGCGCGTCCGGCTCCATGCAGTCGAGGGACGCCAGCGCGTCCGGCTCGAGCACCACGATCGACGGACCGCCGGCGAGGCCGCGGGCGAGGGCGTCGATCCAGGCCCGGTAGCTGCGCGCGTCGGCGGCGCCGCCCGCGGAGTGCTGGCCGCAGTCGCGGTCGGGGATGTTGTAGGCGACCAGCACCGGCACGGCGCCGGCGCGGCGCGCCAGGGCCACCCGCTCGGCGGCCGCGGCCCTGACGTCGGCCGTCCAGTCGCCCAGCCACAGGGCCTGGGGCTGGGCGGCGAGCCGGTCCATCAGCGCGGCGTCGTCCGGGCGCGTGGCGCGCCACCGGTCGGCCTGGGCGCGCGCCGGACCGTCGGGGTCGGCGTACAGCGGCATCCCGGCGAACGGGGCGCCCACCGAGGCGCTGCGGCCGAGCCGGGGGGCGCGCACCGCGTTCACCACCACCCGGCCGGCGGCGCCGACCCTCTCACGCCAGGTGTCCTTGAGCGTGGGCGGGCCCGCCGCGAGGGCCGACGACGCGACGACCGGGGCGAGGCCGACGCCGAGCGCAGCGGCCGCCAGGCAGGCGACGCGGCGCACGATGAGCGCGAGGGTCATGGGCACGATTGGGGGGTGCGATCCACGTACTCGCCTTATCGGCAACGCGATCGCGGTCTGAAGACTACGGAATCCTACCGTCGCGTGCGGCCGGCGCGAGCGGCGGCGAGGTGGTCCCCGACGTGGCGCTCGTACGCATCGCGGAGAGCGCGCGCGTGGGGGCCGACCCGCCCGTCTCCCACCGGCCGGCCGTCGATGCGCGTGATGGGCATGACGCCGCGGGTGGTGCTGAGCAGGAGCGCCTCGGCGACCTCGGACAGCTCGGTCAGCGGGATGTCGCGCACCTCCACCGGCATCGCGCGCCGGGCGAGCGGCAGCAGGTTGCGGCGCGTAACGCTGTCGAGCACGCCGGCGGCGGCGGTGACCAGGACCCCCGCGGCGGTGACCAGCGCCAGGCCGGAGCGCGCGCCCTCGAGCACGCGCTCGCCGTCGTGGAAAAGCGCCTCCGCCGCCCCGGCCTCGGCCATCCGCGGTATGAGGGTGACCGCGACCAGGTAGTCGGTGGTCTTCGCCTCCGGGATCTCGCGGACGTTGCGGTGGGTGATCACCGCGACGCCCTGCGCGTAGTCGGAGGCCGGCGGGGGCGACAGCGAGACCGGCGTCGCGATCAGCGTCGGCGCGCCGGGCGTGAAGGCGTCCGACGAGTTCCCCCCGGTGATCACGATCTGGATGCCCCCGTCGCCCATGGCGGAGGCGTCCACGAGACGGGCGACGGCCTCGCGGACGTCTCCCTCGGACCAGCGCCCCGCGAGGCCCAGGCGGGCGCGCGTGCGGACGAGGCGGGCCATGTGGTCGTCGAGGAACAGCGGCGTGCCGCCCACGACGCGCAGGAACTCGAACGCCGCGAAGCCGCGCCGCAGGCCCAGGTCGGACACCGGCACCGTGGCCTCGCCCTCGGGCAGCAGCGCCCCGTTCAGGATCACCGGCCGCGACACGGCGGCCACCCTACACCGCGGGCCGCCGGGCTCAGATCTCGCGCCGCGGCTGCCGAGGACAGCCGCATGAACACCCTCGCCTGGCGCCGCGCCGTGCTGGCGATCCTCATCGTCGCGGCCGTCGGGGCGGTGATCGCCGTCCCCTTCCTGCAGGGCGGCGACGGCGGCGCATCGACCGGGACCGCCCCCGGCGCCACCGCCCCCGCGACGCCCGCCGTACCCGCCGTGCCCGCCGGCACGCCGATGCAGCGGCTGCTGCCGCCCGAGAGGGGGGTCTACTTCGGGGTCTCCGGCCCCGCCCTGCCCCGCGTGCGGGGCGCCATCCCGCGCTGGGCGGCCTCCCACGGGGTGCGTCCGCGCATCATCGGCTGGTTCCAGCAGTGGCTCAGCGGCGAGCGCGCGTTCCGCACCGACTGGGCCCTGCGCATCGCGGAGGCCGGCGCGGTGCCCATGGTCACCTGGGAGCCGTGGTACGCGCCGGCCGGCCAGGTGCACACCCCGGACCAGCCGCGGGTGCGCCTGGCCCGCATCGCCGCGGGCGACTTCGACCCGCTCATCCGGCGCTTCGCCCGCCAGGTCGCCGCCTACAAGGGGCCCGTGCTGCTGCGGCTGATGCACGAGATGAACGGCAACTGGTACCCGTGGGGGATCCTCGCCAACGGGAACTCGCCGCGCGACTACGTGCGCGCGTGGCGCCACGTGCACGACCTCTTCCGCGACGAGGGCGCGCGCAACGTGAGCTGGGTCTGGTCGATCAACAACCTCGAGGGCCCCGCCTCCGAGGACCGCCAGATCGTGCGCTACTACCCCGGCGCCCGGTACGTCGACTGGGTCTCGACCAGCGGCTTCAACTGGGGCGACGCCTACCGGTGGAGCTCGTGGCGGGACGCGGACGCGCTCTACGGCGGCACCTACCGGGCCCTGTCGCGCTTCGGCAAGCCGATCATGATCAGCGAGATCGGCACGACCGGCATCGGCGGCACCCCGCTCACCTGGATCCGGCAGACGATGGTGCGCCTGCGGACCGGCTACCCGAAGCTGCGCGCCGTCGTCTGGTACGACGACGTGGACGCCCGCGGCCTCGACTTCCGGCTGCGCGGCCCCACCCTGCGGGCCCTCGCCGGCCCCGCCGTCGTCGGGCGGGGCTGGCTCCGGGCGCCGCGCATCGCGACCCTGCCGGACTGACGGTCAGCCGCCGGGCGGCGTGCGGGCAGCCGGCGCCCGGTGGATCGCCTCCTCCTCCGGCCCGCCCCGGTCACGGGTGGCCCAGAGCGAGGCGAGCACCGCGACGCCCAGCACCACCACGACGGCGCCGAGGGTGATGTAGACCGGCGGGTGGTACACGTCGCTGGCCAGCATCTTCGCGCCGACGAGGGCCAGCACGACGGCCAGGCCGTAGTTGAGGTACTGGAAGCGGTCGAGCGCCCCGACGATCACGAAGAACATGGCCCGCAGGCCCAGCACGGCGAACACGTTCGCCGCCAGCACGATGAAGGCCTCGTCGGTGACGGCGAAGATCGCCGGGATCGAGTCGATCGCGAAGATCACGTCGGTGCTGGCGATGACGACGAGCACGCCGAGGACGGGGGTGGCCAGCCGGCGTCCGGCCCGGCGGATGAAGATCCGGTCGCCGTGGTACGCGTCGGTGGACGGCACGACCCGGCGCAGCAGCCTGAGCAGCTTGTTCTGCCCCGGGTCGACGTGATCGCCGGTGCTCCGGGCGAGCCGGTAGGCCGTCACCACCAGGAAGGCGCCGAAGACGTAGATGACCCATTCCGCGGCGTCGAGGGCGGCGGCGCCGATCGCGATGAAGATGCCGCGGAAGACCAGCGCGCCGAGCACGCCGATCATCAGCACCTTCGGCTGGATCTCCTTCGGCACCGCGAAGTACGAGAAGATCACGGCGAACACGAACAGGTTGTCGATCGAGAGGCTCCACTCGATCAGGTAACCCGACAGGTACTCGCCCGCCTCGCGGTGGCCCTGGGTGACGGCCATGATCACGGCGAAGCCGAGGCCGAGCGCGATCCAGCAGATGCTCCAGATCCCGGCCGTCCTGACCGTGATCTCCTTCTTGCCGCGCCCGAAGACGAGCAGGTCGACCGCGACCAGCAGGGGCACGGCGCCGATCAGGGCGATCCATGCCCAGAGGGGTGGCTCCACGGGGATTCTCCTTCGACGTGGGAAGCGATCCGAACGCCGAAGGTCTCTCCCGCCCCGTTGCGGGGGCCGGCGTCACCGGGCCTGGGCCGTATTGACGATGACGCCGTGGGGCCGCGCGGCCCCGTGGGGATACTCCCCTTGCGGTGAGGCGATCTTAGCGGACGCCCGCCGGGGCGGTCACCGCCTCCGGGAACGCCCCCGCGGCCGCTCGTCGGGGTACAGGAGGGCGACGGCCGCCTCGGGCCCGGCGGCGCGGAAGGTGACGCTCCCCTCGATGTAGAGCCGCACCGCCGCCGCATCGTGGTCGAGGTAGCCGATCGACAGATCCTGGCCCACGACCAGCTCGAAGTCGCCGCCGCGGCGGCTGACCACGACGGCCCCCGACACCGCCGGCGCCCACAGGACGGGCCCCTCGACGATCAGCTTCAGGTGGGCAAGCAGCGGATAGCCGCCGTGCTCGGTGGTCTCGGTGACGCCGGCGTAGCAGCGCGGACCCAGCAGCAGGGCGTACGGCCCGACGACGCCCGCCCGCTTCAGCTTCTCGACGGCGGCGGCGGCGTAGGTCGGGTAGTTGTCGTAGTCGGTGCCCAGCTCGACCGGCTCGTGGGGCGAGGACTCGACCATCCCGCGCACCGCCGCCGGGGCGAAGCCGCCGAACACGAGCCGGTCCTCGGCCAGGGCCGCGAGGCGCGCGGCCTCGGTGACCGCGCCCCAGTCGGCGTCCGGGGCGCCGCGCTCGACCGCGTCGACCTCCGCGCGCGACACCTCGAAGGGCGTGCGCAGCTCCACCAGCGGCTGCACCAGGCGCAGCCGGCTCTCGACGCCCTCCGACGGGCCGACGCCGGGGGAGCCCACCCGGCCCAGGCCCAGCGCGGAGTGGTCCCAGCCGTGCGGGCCGGAGAAGTCCGCCACCCGGCGGGCCGTGAGGTAGTGGGTCAGCGCCCGGGTGGCCTCCGCGTCGATCTGCTCCCAGGCGGCGTCGCCGACCGGCGCCAGATGGCGATGCAGGTGGTCGCTCATGCCCGGTCCCGTCCGCTCAGGCCGCCGATTCCGAGGCTGCCGTCACCGCGCTCCGCGGCCGTCTCGCCGCGCCCCTGCGCCTCGTCCTCCTCGGCCGCGATCGAGCCCTCCGTGAAGAGGTAGGCGCGCAGCTGCCGGTCGAGGGCCGGATCGTTGCGGCGCAGCCATTCGAGGCTCATGGCCGCGTGCTCGGCCTCCTCGTCGCGGTTGTGGGCCAGGACGTCGCGCAGCTCCCGGTCCCCGGTGGCGTCGATGCGCTGCTGGTACCAGTCGATGGCCTCCAGCTCCTCCATCAGCGACACGAGGCCGCGATGACGTTCCAGGGTCGCCGGCCGCAGGTCGCCGCGATCCTCGTGCAGGCCCATGCTGGAGTCGGCCACGGATCCCCCCTCAGTCCTCGTCGGTCCGCGTCTCCGCCGCGCCGCCGGCCAGCGGCACGCGGTCCCCGTCGACCATCAGCGTCGCGCTCAGCACCTCCCAGCTCGACGAGAGCCGGGCCATCACCAGGTCGACGCGCGCCACGTCCTCCGGGCCGTCGACCGGCACCGTCAGGTTCACCTGGCCGGCCGCCCGTCCCATCGCCGTCTCGCCCTGCGGCTCTCCGACGTGCACCGGGGTGCCCACCGAGCTGATCACGGCGGGGTGCCGCGCCACGTACCGCCGGGCCACCTCGCCCGCGCTGCGCCCGCGGCGGCGCCAGGTGACCAGCAGGATCACCGCCACCGCGGCGATGAAGGCGTACGCGAGCGCGCCGCCGACGATCGACAGGGTCCCCTGGGAGACGTCGAGGCGGCGGAAGACGAAGGCGACGATCGCGAAGGCGCCCAGCATGACCCCCGCCAGGATCAGCACCGCGCGCTGAGGGCCCCGGCGCATCACGCGAGCGCCCACAGCTCGGAGAGCCGCGCCAGGGTGTCGCGGTAGCGGCGGAACGCCTCCTCGCGCCCGAGCAGCGCAAGGCTCTCGTAGGTGCCCGTCGACACCAGCCGCCCGGTGATGGCGATGCGCTGCGGCTCCAGGAAGTCGCGCGCCGCCTCGCCCATCACGTGCAGCTGGTCCTGGAGGGCGTCCTTCACCGCCTCGGGGGTCCACTCGCCGAGCGACTCGAGGCGGCCGAGGCCGCTGCCGATGACCTGGATCGAGTGCTTCACGTCGCGGGTGAGCACCTCCCACGCCCCGGGCTCGATCTCGAGCGGGCGGAACAGCCACCCCGCGAGGGCGTCGTAGTCGGCGAAGGTGCTGATCTTGCGCTTCACCAGCGGCGCGCTGCGGCGCACCAGGTCGGCGGCGCCCTCGCCCCGCTCGGCGATGTAGCCGGTGTCCCGGAGGAAGCCCACGAGGGCGTCGGCGAACTCGTCGTTGCCCATCAGGCGCAGGTGGCGCCCGTTGATGACGTTGAGCTTGGTCATGTCGAAGATGGCGGGGCTCTTCGAGATGCGCGACACCGAGAACCGCTCGACCAGCTCGTCCACCGTGAACATCGTGGTCTTGTCGTCGAAGCTCCAGCCCAGCAGGGCCAGGGCGTTGATGATCGACCGCGGCAGGTATCCGGCGTCCTCGAGCTCCTCCACCGACGCGGCGCCGTGGCGCTTGCTGAGGCGCTTCTTGTCGGGCCCCAGGATGAGCGGCACGTGGGCGTAGTCGGGCGCGGCGCCGCCGAGCGCCCGGATCACCAGCATCTGCTTCGGGGTGTTGGAGATGTGGTCCTCGCCGCGGATGACGTGGGTGATGCCCATGTCGAGGTCGTCGACGGCCGCCGCGAGGTTGTAGGTGGGGGTGCCGTCCGAGCGGGCGACGACGAAGTCCTCGATCTGGGCGTGGTCGAACCTGACCGGCCCCCGGACGTAGTCCTCGATGACGGTCTCCCCCGGCACGTCCACCGCGAAACGCCACACCGGGCGGCGCCCCTCGGCCTCGAGCGCGGCGATCTCCTCGCGGGTGCGGTCGCGCCGCCCGCGCACCACCGGGGCGCGCTTGTCGGCGCGGGCCGCGGCGCGCTGGGCGTCGAGCTCCTCCTCGGTCTCGTAGGCGGGGTACACCGCGCCGGACGCCCGCAGGCGATCGAGGGCCGAGGCGTACACCTGCCCGCGCTCGCTCTGGCGGAAGGGCCCCTCGTCCCAGTCGAGGCCCAGCCAGGCGAGGCAGCGCAGGATCTCCGCCTCGCTCTCGGGGGTCGACCGCTCGCGGTCGGTGTCCTCGAGGCGCAGCACGAACGTCCCGCCCGTGTGACGGGCGACGAGCCAGTTGAACAGCGCCGTGCGGGCGCTGCCGACGTGCAGGCTCCCGGTGGGACTGGGAGCGAAGCGCACGCGGGCGGGGCCGACGACATCGGGTCTCTGGCGGGCCACCCCCGTAGGATACCCACGTGAGGTTCGGCGCCCACGTCTCCGCCTCCGGGGGCATCAGCAAGGCCATCGGCCGCGGCCGCGAGATCGGCTGCGAGAGCCTGCAGGTGTTCACGCACAACCCGCGCACCTGGCGGCCCATCGCCCACGCCCAGAAGGAGATCGACGCCTTCCGGGAGCTGGCCGCGGAGGCCGGCATCGGGCCCCTGGTCAGCCACGGCCTCTACCTCATCAACCTCGGCGCCCCCGACCGGGACGTGCCCACCGGGCCGCCCGGCAAGCCCGCGGTGGGGACGCGCAACATCTACCGCTCGTCGGTGGAGAGCCTGATCCAGCACCTGGAGATCGGCGAGGCGCTGGGGCTGGAGGGCGTCGTGCTGCACGTCGGCTCGTCGAAGGGGTCGAACGAGGCCGAGGCGATCGGGCGCATCGGCGCGGGCATCGCCGAGGCGATGGACGCCGCCCCCGGCGACTGCTGCGTCTTCCTCGAGAACACGGCCGGCGCCGGCGACACGATCGGCCGCAGCTTCGCGCAGCTGCGGGCCGTGTTCGACGCGGTCGCGCGCCCCGACCGGCTGGGCTTCTGCCTCGACTCGCAGCACCTGTTCGCCTCGGGCTACCCGGTGCACGAGGAGGGCGGCATCGACCGCGTGCTCGACGAGTTCGACGCCGTCGTGGGCATCGACCGCCTGCGCTCGCTGCACCTCAACGACTCGAAGACGGCCTTCGGCTCGAATCGCGACCGCCACGAGAACATCGGCGACGGCGAGATCGGAGAGGACGGGATGCGGCGCATCCTGGGCCATCCGGCGCTGCAGGGCCTGCCGGTGATCCTGGAGGTGCCGGGCGTCGAGGGCACGGGTCCGGACGCCGAGAACATGGCGCGGGTGCGCCGGCTGCACGAGGAGGGACTGGCCGCCCGGGCGGGCTGAGCGCGCGCCGTTCAGGATCGCGCCGTCCCCGGCCGATCCATGGGACATGCTCCCGACGCGCCGCCTCCTCCCGCCCGTCCTGGCCTCGCTCGCGGCCCTGGCCGCGGCGTCCGTCCTGCTCGGCGGCGACGCCCGCAGCGCCTCCCTGGCGCTCGCCCAGGCGGCCGCCGAGCTCGCCGCGGCGGCGGTCTGCATCGCCGCCGCGCGCCACACCCGGGGCGACGCCCGCCTGGTGTGGCTGCTGTTGGGCATCGCCCAGGCCGTCTGGGCGACGACCGACGCGACGCACGGGGCGGCGCTGCTGAGCGGGTGGAGGGTGGCCGAGGCGAGCCCCTTCGACGTGGCGTGGCTCGCCTACTACCTGCCCCTCGCCGCCGGCATCGCGGTGATCTACCGGCACATGCGGCCCGAGCGCGGCTGGCAGGGGCCGATGGACGCGCTGCTGCTGGCGCTGGCCGTCGCGAGCGCCTCCTGGGCCTTCGTCGTGCGCCCGGCGGCGGGCCACGGCATGGTGGGGATGTCCGACGCGATCGTCGACGGCCTCTACCCCACCTTCGATCTGGCCCTCGCGGTCACGCTCGGCTGGATCGTGGTGCGCCAGCGCCGCGACACCCCGCCCTGGCTGCGCTGGATGTGCGCCGCCCTCGGGTTGCAGCTCATCGGCGGGCTGAGCCACCTGGCCTGGGTGCTGGAGCACGTCGACCCCGCCCTCTCGGCGGCCGCGTACGTCGCGTCGAGCTGGTGCTGGGTCGCCGCGGGCATGCGCCGGCTGCGCGCGCCCCAGCGCGCCTGGGCTGCGGCCCACCACGACCGCCCGCCCCTGTGGATCGAGGTCGGCGCCTTCTCGACGGGGATCGCCGTCGTGGCGCTCGGCGCCGCCTCCTCCCAGGTGGAGCTGCGGGTCGCCGGCGTGGCGGCCGCCACGCTGATGGCCGTGCGCGCCATCGGCGGGTTGCGGGTGAACCGCGCCCTGCTGGCGGAGCGCGACCGGCTGGTGGTGACCGACTCCCTGACCGGCGCCTACAACGCGCGCCACATGCAGCGCGAGACGATGCGGTCCCTCGCGCGGGCGTCGCGGACGGGCGAGCCGGTGACGGCGATCGCCTTCGACCTCGACCGCTTCAAGGAGGTCAACGACCGCTTCGGCCACGGCGTCGGCGACCGGGTGCTGCGGGCGGTCGCCGCCGCGGCGGCCGCGGAGCTGCGCCTGGCGGACGTGCTGTGCCGGCGGGGCGGCGACGAGTTCGTGGTGGTGTGCCCCGCCACCGACGGCCGGCGCGCGCTGGTGGTGGCCGAACGGCTGCGGGTGGCCGTGTCCGCCGCGGCTCAGCGCACCGTTCCGGAGGTCGCCGTGAGCGCGTCGGTGGGCATCGCCACCTGCCCGCCCGTGTCCGCGGAGCCGGCCGTCCTGCTCGAGGAGGCGGACCGGGCGCTGTACGAGGCGAAGCGGCGGGGCCGCAACCGGGTGGCCGCCCTCGCCTGAGCCTCCGCGGCGCTCCACTACAATCCGCCGCCCCGGGCGACGCCCGGCGCGCGGGTGTAGCTCAACGGTAGAGCAATGGCCTTCCAAGCCACAGACGGGGGTTCGACTCCCCTCACCCGCTTCGTGCCCTCACCGACCCCAGCCCGGCCGTTCGCCCCGGCGACCGCCCCGATCGCGGAGCGCCGGCCCGCCCGGCGCCGGATCCACGGCACCGACGAGCCCGACGACCTCGGCTGGATGCGCGACGGCGCCGACCCGGCGCTGCTGTCGCTGCTCGAGGCCGAGAACGCCCACGCCGACGCGGTGCTCGCCCCGGTCGCGCCGCTGGTCGACGCCATCGAGGCCGAGATCCGCGAGCGGGTGAAGGAGGACGACCTCTCGGTGCCCCACCGGCGCGGCGGGTGGTGGTACCGCTCGCGCACCGAGAAGGGCCTCGCGTACGCGATCCAGGAGCGCCTGCCCGACATCGGCGACGGCTCCGCGCCCGCCCTCGGCCTCCCCGCCGAGGTGGTGCTCGACCCGAACCAGCTGGCCGAGGGGCACCCCTTCCTGGGCATCGGGGCCTTCGAGGTGAGCCCGGACGGCACGCGCCTCGCCTACGCGGTCGACACCAGCGGCGACGAGCTCTACGAGCTGAGGGTCCGCGACATCGCCGCCGGCGAGGACCTCGACCTCGCGATCCCCGGCATCTCGGGCGGCGCCGTCTGGTCGGCGGACGGGTCCACCCTCCTCTACGTCACCCCGGATCACGCGCAGCGCCCGTACCGCCTGCATCGCCACCGGCTGGGCGACGACCCCTCCGGCGCCGGGGACGAGCTGCTGCTGCAGGAGGACGACGCCCGCTTCCGGGTGTGGCCCGGCCGCAGCCGCAGCGGCGACGTCATCGTCGTCCGGGTCGGCAGCGCGGTCACCGACGAGATCCTGCTGATCGACGCCCACGATCCGTCCGGCCGGCCGCGGATGGCGATCCCCCGGCGCCAGGGCGTCGAGCTGAAGGTGGCCCACCACGGCCGCTGGCTGTACGTGCTGAGCAACGAGGACGCGCCCGACTACGCGCTGTGGCGCACGCCGCTCGACGACACCGCCCGGGAGCGCTGGCAGCCCGTGCTGCCCCACCGGCCGGGGCGCCCCCTGGAGGGGCTGTCGGCCTTCGCCCGCCACCTGGTGATCCCGCTGCGCGCGGACGGGCGCCCCGGGGTGCGGGTGCTCGACCTCACCGCGATCGAGGACGCCGGAGAGGGACCGCCCGACCCGGCGTCCGTGGCCGCCGCCGGTCGCGACCTCGACATGCCGGGCGAGGTGTACTCGCTCGGCGGCGGCGCGAACGAGGAGTGGGACACCTCCCTCTGGCGGTTCACCCTGGCGTCGCCGTCGATGCCGGCGACGGTGGTGGAGGAGGACCTCGACAGCGGCGAGCGCACCGTGCTGAAGCGGATGCCCGTGCTGGGCGGCGTCGACCCCGCCGCCTACGAGAGCGCCCGCGAGTGGGCGGTGGCCGACGACGGCACCCGCATCCCGGTCTCGGTCGTGTGGCATCGCGACACCCCGCGCGACGGCAGCGCGCCCCTGTTGCTGTACGGCTACGGCGCGTACGGCATCACGATGGACGTGGGCTTCTCGATCCCCCGGCTGTCGCTGCTCGACCGGGGGATCGTCTTCGCCCTGGCCCACGTCCGCGGCGGCGGCGAGCTGGGCAGGACCTGGCACGAGCGCGGCCGGATGGAGGCGAAGCCCAACTCGTTCTCCGACCTCGTGGCCGCCGCCGATCACCTCGCGGACGGCGGCTGGGCGGCGCCGGACCGCATCGCCATCAGGGGCGGCAGCGCCGGCGGCCTGCTGGTCGCGGCGGCGCTCAACCTCGCGCCGCGGCGGTTCCGCGCCGTGATCGCCGAGGTGCCGTTCGTGGACGCCCTCAACACCATTCTCGATCCGGACGCGCCGCTCACCGCCGGCGAATGGGAGGAGTGGGGCAACCCCATCGAGGATCCCGGCTTCTTCCGCATCATGCGCGGCTACACGCCCACGGAGAACATCGCCGGCGGCCGCTATCCGGCGATCCTCGCGACCGCCGGCCTCAACGACCGCCGCGTGTCGGTGCACGAGCCGGCGATCTGGGTGCAGCGCCTGCGGGCCGAGACCGACGCCGACGACGAGCGGCCGGTGATCCTGCGCGTCCAGATGGGCGCCGGCCACGGCGGCCCGTCCGGCCGCTACGACGCCTGGCGCAGGGAGGCCGAGACCCTGGCCTTCATCGTCGCGGCGCTCGGCGTGCCCGCCTGAGCACCCGGCCGTGTCGACCCCTCCCGCGGAAGGAGGGACGGGTTGCGCCCACGGGCGGATGACCGGGCCGGCGGGCGCCGCTAGGTTTGGCGGGATGGAGCGGTTCCTCGGCAGCGACCGGGCGCTGTCCTGGCTGGCCCTCGGGCTCGCGGCGATCGGCGTGGCCATCACGCTCCTGAACGGTGCCGGGGACGCCGCCTGGCTGGTGTGCGCCGCGGCCGCGCCCTTCGCGGTGCGGGTGCCGGCGCCGGCGGTGCCGGCCTGGGCCGCGCTGGTCGTCACCACCGCGCTCGTGGTCGTGGCCAACCGCGATGGTGAGGCCGAGGGCGCCTTCTTCCTCCCGATCATCGCGGTGCTGCCGGTGGTCGTGACCGACCGGAACCGCGCACGCGCCCTCGCGGCGGGCGGGCTCGCCTTCGTGGCGCCGATCGCGACCTGGCTTCTGGCCGGACAGGACGGCCGCGACTGGACGTGGTCGTTCTGGTCGATGGGGGCGCTCCTGATGATCGTGTTCGGGGCGGTCGTCAACCGGCAGCGGACCCTCACGGCCCAGCTCCTGGAGGCGCGCCGGCGGCTGGCCGAGCGGGAGGTGGCCGACGAGCGCCGGCGGATCGCGCGCGAGGTCCACGACCTGGTGGGGCACTCGCTGTCGGTGGTGCTGCTGCACCTGACGGGCGCACGCCACCTGCTGCGCCGCGACGCCGACGAGGCCGAGCGGGCGCTCACCGAGGCGGAACGGGCGGGCCGCGAGAGCCTCGCGGAGATCCGCCGCACGGTGGGCCTGCTGCGCGATCCGCAGGAGCCCCCGACCGCGCCGGCGCCGGGGGTGGGCGACATCCCCGGCCTGGTGGGCGAGTACCGGCGGGGCGGGCTCGAGGTCGACCTGACGATGCGCGGGCCGACGGACGGGGTCGGCGGGGTGACGGGGCTGACGCTCTACCGGCTGGCGCAGGAGTCGCTCGCCAACGTCGCCCGCCACGCGCCGGGCGGCCGGGCGGCGGTCGACGTGCGGGTGGCCGGCGGACGGGCCAGCATCGAGGTGTCCAACAGCGTCGACGGGCGGGCGCCGGCGCGGCGACCGGGGGGCGTCGGGATCGTGGGCATGCGGGAGCGGGCGCTGGCGATCGGCGGCGACCTGACCGCGGGGCCGACGTCGTCGGGCTGGGCGGTGAGGGCCTGGCTGCCCTGCGCGGACGACGGCGAGGCGCCGTGAGCGAGCCGCTGCGGGTCCTGCTGGTGGACGACCAGGCGTTGGTGCGCGCCGGCCTGCAGCGGTTGCTCTCGCCGGCGGACGGCTTCGCGGTCGTGGGCGAGTGCGGCGACGGCGCCGAGGCGCTCGAGGCGCTGACGCGCCTGGAGCGCCGGCCGGACGTGGTGTGCATGGACGTGCGCATGCGCGGGATGGACGGGGTCGAGGCGACGCGGCGGATCGGTGAGCTCGACGACCCGCCACCGGTGCTCGTGCTGACCACCTTCGACGACGACGAGATCCTGTGGGGGGCCGTCGAGGCGGGGGCGGCCGGGTTCATCCTCAAGGAGGCCTCCGCCGAGGACCTGATCAGGGCGGTGCGCACGGTGGCGCTCGGCGGATCGTGGCTCGACCCCCAGGTGACGCCCCGGGTGCTGGCGGCCTACCGCCGCGACGGGGCACCCCGCCAGAGGCGCGGCGCCGAGCTGGAGCAGCTGACCGCCCGCGAGCGGGAGGTGCTGGTCCAGATGGCGACCGGCGCGACCAACGCCGAGATCGCCCGGACGCTCGTGGTGAGCGAGGCGACCGTCAAATCGCACGTCGGCAACGTGTTCATGAAGCTCGGCTGCCGGGACCGGGCGGCGGCGATCGTCTTCGCCTTCGAGCACGGGGTGGCGCGCCGGGAGCGCTGACGGCGCCTCCCCCCGCGGGCGGAGGCGCGGATCCCGCCCGCGGACGGTGGTCGGCCGCGGCGGGCCGGCCGTAGCGTCGGGCACGTCACGAGGAGGTGCCCATGACGGCGGTGATCGAGGTGGACGGCCTCGGCAAGCGCTACGGCGGCAGACCGGCGGTGGACGACGTGTCCTTCCACGTCGACGAGGGTGAGATCTTCGGCATCCTGGGCACGAACGGCGCCGGCAAGACCACGACGGTGGAGTGCCTGCAGGGCCTGCGCCGTCCCGACCGGGGCCGTATGCGGGTGCTGGGCCACGACCCCCTCACGGCCGGCGGGCGCCTGCGGTCGCTGGTGGGCAGCCAGCTGCAGTCCTCGGCGCTGCCGGATCGGCTGCGCGTCGACGAGGCGGTGCGGCTCTTCGGCGACGGCGACCGCCGCTCCGCCGAGCGACTGCTCGATGCGTGGGACCTGACGGCGCTGCGACGCTCCAGCTTCGCCGCGCTGTCGGGCGGCCAGCGCCAGCGCCTGTTCATCGCCCTCGCCCTGCTCAACCGACCGCGGGTGGTCTTCTTCGACGAGCTCACCCAGGGTCTCGACCCGCTGGCCCGCGGCGACGTGTGGGAGGCGATCCGCGACGTGCGCGACCGCGGGGCGACGGTGGTCCTGGTGACGCACTTCATGGACGAGGCCGAGGCGCTGTGCGACCGGGTGGCCGTGATGCGCGCCGGCCGGGTGGTGGACATGGGCGCCCCGACCGACCTGATCGACCGCCACGCGCGCTCCACCTCGGTGACCTTCACGCCGCCGGCCGCCTTCGACCCCGCGGCGCTGGAATCGCTGCCGGGCGTCGACCGGGTGGAGCGCCTGGGCGAGCGGGTGCGCGCCGTGGGGGGCGCCGACCTGGTGGCGCCCGTGTGCGCCGCCGTGCTGGACGACCACGACCGGGGGCCGTCGGACCTGCGGGTCCACCACCCCGACCTGGAGGACGCGCTGATCAGCCTGGTCGGCGGCGCGTCCCCGCGGGCGGCGGAGCCGGGACGGACCCCCTCGACGGAGGGGACATCGTGATGCGCTCCCTGCTGCGACTGGCCGCGACCGAGCTGAGGCTGTTCCTGCGCGAGCCGATCGTGCTGACCTTCGTGTTCGCCTTTCCCGTGCTGACGGTGCTGGTGCTGGGCGGAGTCTTCGACGAGGACGATCCCGCCTTCGAGGGGGTGCTCCCCTCCGACTACTACATCGCCGCCTACTTCGGGGTGGTGATCGCGGCGATCGGGCTGGTGATGCTGCCGGTCCACCTCGCCTCCTACCGCGAGCGCGGGGTGCTGCGCCGCTTCGAGGTGAGCCGCTTCCCGCGCTGGGCGCTGCCGGCGGCCTGGGTGGCGGTGGCGATGGCCATCACCGCGGTGGCGATCGGCGTGCTGCTGCTGGCGGGCCTGCTGACGTACGGCCTGCCGGCCGTGCACGATCCGGCCGGCGTGGTCGCGGGCACGGCGCTGGGGGCGCTCGCGTTCATCAGCATCGGCATCGCGCTCGGCCTCGCCATGCCGTCGGCGCGTTCGGCCCAGGGGCTCGGGATGCTCCTCTTCTTCCCCCTCTTCCTGCTCGGGGGCGGCGGCCCGCCGCCCGAGGCGATGGGCGAGCCGATGGGCTCCATCTCGGACGCCCTACCGCTCACCCACGTCGTGCGCGCCATCCAGGAGCCCTGGCTGGACCTGGGCGGGGCGGGGGTGCACCTGGCGGTGCTGGCCGGGGTGACGGCGGTCGCGACGGCGGTGTGGCTGCGCCTCGCCGCCCGACCGTGAGCGCGCGGCGCAGAGAACGCCGGGAATAGAAGCGGCGGGGACGGCGTCTCAGAGGGGCAGAACCGACGAACGCCTCCAAGGAGACAGACATGTCACGACCCCGTATCCGCCGCGCCGCGATCGCCGCCGTCGCCGTCGCCGGCCTCGCCGCCGCCGCGATCCCGGCCGGGGCGAACCTGATCGACCTGCGCGACGCGAACCGCGACCTCGTGCTGATCGGCGCCGACGACGACGATGTGGTCGACGCGACCATCCAGCCGCCCGGCGTGACGGCGAACCAGACCCTCCGCAAGGGCGACCAGCTCCTCGGCGGACTCGGCGACGACGTCCTCGTGGGCCGGCTCGGCCCCGACACCCTGGTGGGCAACGGGGGCGACGACGTCCTGATCGGCGGCATGGAGGGCGGCAGCGACGTCGCCGCCTTCCCGAACTTCGACATCGCCGACGGCGGCGCCGGCGACGACGCCTTCGTGTGGGCCCCCGGGGACGGCAGCGACGCCTTCGTGGGCGGCGAGCCGCCGCGGTACACCTGGGTGACGAAGACCCGCGTCGTGCGCCGCAACGGCCGCAACGTCCGCGTGACCCGGAAGGTGCGCGTGCCGTCGCCCGCCGACGACGACGTCCTGGTGATCGGCCAGCCGGAGCTGCTGCCCGGCGACAATTCGCAGCCGGCGCTCTTCCCCACCCGCTTCGGGCAGCTCCCGCGCGTCAACGTCTCGGGCGCGAACGCCCCGGCCACGGTCGGCACGGCGCCGCCCAGGCCGTTCGCGAAGGGCTTCTGCGAGGTCGTGCCCGCGCCGCCCGGGCTCGGCTACCAGCACCTGGTGCGCTTCTTCGTCCAGGCCACCCGCGCGCAGGCCGTGACCATCCGCGTGAAGGACGTGGAGCGGGTCCTCTGCCGCACGGACGGGGCCGACACGATCACCGAGACCTACCTCGGCAAGAAGGGCCAGGGCCCCGCCGTCGTCCGCTCCACGAACTGGACGCCGCGACCGGGCTCGAAGCTGGCCGCCTACATCGGCTGACGCCCGCGGAGGCGCCGGACGGGATCGGTGACCCGACCTGCCGCAGGAGCAGGCCGAGGGAGCGCCGCCGGGCCAACGACACGTACGCCGACATCCCGGACCGGACGCTGTGCGGCCTGGTCGAGGAGCAGGCCGCTCGGACCCGGACGCGGTCGCGGTGATCGCGGCGGACGGCACGCACGCGTACGCCGAACTCGTCCCCCGCGACCGACCGATCCCCCGCACGCCGGAGCCGGGCCGCCCCCACGGACGGCCCGGCTCCGGCGTGCGTAGCGGTCAGCTCTCCTTGTTCGCGTCAGCTCTCCTTGTTGTACAGGTGCAGGCAGATCGGCGCGCACACCGCCGTGATGACCGCGCTCGCGATGAGCGTCCAGGCGACCGCGCCGCCGGTGCCGGAGCCGCCGTTCATCAGGTCGCGGGCGGCGGTGGCGACGTGACTGAGCGGGTTGACCTTGACGAAGGCCTGGAGCCAGCCGGGCATGGTGCTGGGCTTGACGAAGACGTTGCTGGCGAAGGACAGCGGCATCAGCACGGCGTTGGCGATGCTGATGACGACGGCCGGGTCGCGCAGCGCGAGCGCGAGCGCCGCCCACACCAGGGACAGCGCGAGGCCGAAGACGATGACCAGGGCGACCGCGCCGAGGACGCCGAGGAAGCCGTTGTCCGGGCGGTAGCCCATCGCGACGCCCAGCACGATGACGATGACGGACGCGAACACGTATCGCGCGCCGTCGCTGAGCAGACCGCCGAGCACGAACGCGCCGCGCCAGATGGGCAGCCCACGGAAGCGGTCGAAGGCGCCGCTGCGGACGTCCTGGGCGAGCCGGCCGCCGCCGTACATCGTGACGATGGCGATGCTCATGCTGAGCACACCGGGCAGCAGGACCTTGAGGTATTCGGACGTGGAGCCGCTGATCGCACCGCCGAAGAGGTAGGTGAAGAGCACCGTGAACAGGATCGGGATGGCGGTGGAGTCCACGAGTTGCTTGGGGTCGTGCTTGAGCTTGAGCATGGCGCGGCTGCCGAAGGCGGCCGAGGCCGCGGCGGGACCGGCCCGGTGGCGGGTGCGGCCGGCGGCGAGCAGGGCGTCGATGGGGTCGGCCGCCGGTGCGGCGGGGCGCGTGGGGGCGGTGGAGCTGCTCATGCGGTCTGGTCCTCGTGGTCGGGGGTGGCCGGGGCGGTCCGGTGGCCGGTGAGGGCGAGAAACGCCTCGTCGAGGCTGGGCTGGCCGAGCGAGAGGTCGGCGACCCCCACGCCCGCGTCGGCGAGCCGGGTCATGGTGCGGCCGAGCAGGCGGCTCACGTCCTTGTCGCCCTGCCCGGTGGCGAGCAGCACGGACAGCGCGAACGGATCGGCGCCCAGCTCCACCGTGCCGCCGAGGGATTCGCCGAGGATCTGCCGGGCCCGGTCGCGCTGGTCCTCCTCCAGCAGCCGCAGGTGCAGGGTGCCGGAGCCGACGCGGGACTTGAGCTGTGAGCTGGTGCCCTCGGCGACGATCCGGCCGTTGTCGATGACGGCGATCTGCTCGGCGAGCTGGTCGGCCTCGTCCAGATACTGCGTGGTGAGCAGTACGGTGGTGCCGGCCGCCGCGACCCGGCGGACCAGCTCCCACACCTGGTTGCGGCTGCGCGGGTCGAGCCCGGTGGTCGGCTCGTCCAGGAAGAGCAGGTCGGGCGTGACGATGAGGCTGGCGGCGATGTCCAGCCGGCGGCGCATACCGCCGGAGTAGCCGCTCACCGGCCGGCCGGCCGCGTCGGTCAGGTCGAAGGCGGCCAGCAGCGCGTCGGCCCGGTCCCGGCAGGCGGGGCGGGGCAGGCCCTGGAGGCGGCCGAGGAAGATCAGGTTCTCGTATCCCGTCAGGTCCTCGTCGAGCGAGGCGTACTGGCCGGTGAGCGACACCCGGGCGCGGATCGCGTCGGCCTCGGTGAGCACGTCGTGGCCGAGCACCCGGGCGGTGCCGCCGGTCGGTTTGATCAGCGTGGCAAGGATCCGGATCGTCGTGGTCTTGCCCGCCCCGTTCGGGCCCAGGAACCCGAACACCTGGCCGCGCAGGATCGTCAGGTCGATCCCGTCCAGCGCCCGCTTCTCGCCGTAGGCCTTGGCCATGCCGCGTGCCTCGACCACCGGTTGATCCTGGCCCACGCTATTCTTTGACATGCCGTAAGAGTTGATTATCTCTCACAGCTTGTCAAGGTTACGACGGAACGTATACCGTCAGGGAATGGTCGACTCGCAGGAAACCGCCCCGCCGCCGCGCCGCCGCCGCGCGGACGCGCAGCGCAGCATCGACGCCATCCTCAACGCGAGCCGGGTCGTGCTCGGCGAGCGCCCGGACGCGAGTATGGATGACATCGCCTCCGCGGCGGGCGTCACGCGGCAGACCGTCTACGCGCACTTCCCCTCGCGGGACGCCCTGGTCACCGCCCTCCTGGAGGCGGCCGCCGCCGAGTACCTCACCGCGCTCGACGCCGCCGGGCTCGACAGCACCCCGCCCGCGGAGGCGCTGGCGCAGTTCCTGGACGCCGGCTGGCGCTTCCTGCGCCGCCACCCGATGCTGCTCAACCCCACGGCGCCGCGCACCCCGGAGCCCAACCACAACGCGCTGTCCGACGTGGTGCCGCCCCGCCTCGAACGGCTCGTCACCCGGGGCATGGAGTCGGGGGACTTCGACGTGTCGCTGCCCGCGAGCTGGCTCGCCGCCGCGATCATCGGCCTCCAGCACGCCGCCGCCGCGGAGGTCACCGCAGGCCGTCTGCTCCCGCACGACGCGGAGGAGCTGTGTTTGGAGAGCGCACTGCGGCTCTGCGGGAGCAAGTAGGGGGCCAGCCGGGAGGGTTGGCCCTGCGCGGGACCGCGCGCCGGGGGCGCCGCTGCCCGCCGGGTGCGCGGGGCGCCGGTGTCACCTTCCGCCGGGCCCCGCGTTGCCGATCGTGCGTCAGTCCCGCAGCTCCGGGAGGTCGCCGTCCGCCAGGCCGCCGTCCAGAAGGGCGAACAGCTCCTCGTCGGTGGCGGTGTCCAGGGCCAATTCCGTACCGTCCCCTCGTTCTTCTCCTCGCCCGGCGCGGACCGCAGCAGGGACCGCTCCAGGCCCGCGATCTCGTCGAACAGGGATCGGGCCTCGGCGCGCAGGCTGCGCCGAGACGGGCGAGCTGCTGCCCCCGGTGGAGGCCAGGATGCCGGTCGGCATCGAGTTCCTCGGCCTGCCGTTCACCGAGCAGAAGCTGTTCAGGATCGGAGCGGCCTACGAGGCGGCGACGCGCCACCGCACGCCGCCGCCGGAGTTCGGTCCGCTGTCCTGAGCGGCGGCGCCGGCCGGGTCAGAAGCCGACCCGGCCGGCGCCCTTCCACACCGCGAGCTTGAGGAGGGTGTCCTCGTCCACCCCCACGCCGGAGAGGACGCAGGTGCGGCCGCTCCGAAGCCACGTCACCACCAGGCGGTCCCCCCGGGTGAGCACCCGCAGGGCCACCCCGTCGCGGCTGACCGCCCCGGCGCCGTCCGGCACGTCGAGCGCGGCGCCCGCCACGATCGTGTAGGCGATCCTCCTGCCCTCCTTCGCGTACCAGAGGGTGCCCGCCTCGCGGCCGTCCAGGTCGTCGGTGCGCGCGCCGTCCGGCCTCCAGCCGAACTCGTCGGTCCAGACCGGGAAGGCCACGCCGTCGACGGCGCCCTCGTAGAGCACGGGGACGGCGGGGTCCGGCGCGGGCGACGGCCCGGCCGACCGGGTGGCGAGGTCGACCGCGCCGGCGAGCGTCGGCCCGCCCGAGCCGGACGGCAGCAGCAGCGCGAGCAGGGCGACCGCGACCGCGGCCACCGCGACGCCCCCCGCCAGCAGGCCGCGGCGCAGCGGGCGGGCACGCGTCCCCTGCGCAAGCCGCTCGCGCAGGGCGAGCGGAGCCCCGGCGCCGGCCGCCTCGGCCGAGGCGCGGCGCAGCAGGTCGACCGCCCGGCGCTCGGCGGCGACATCGGCCGCCAGCTCCGGATCGGCGGCCGCGAGGGCCTCGAACTCCTCCGCCCGCGCGGCCGGCAGCGTGCCGTCGCCGAGGGCGACGAGCTCGTCGTGCGTCGGCCTCCGCCTCCCGCCGCCGTCCCCGCCGGAACCCATCCTCGCGGTCCTCCCGTCGCCGTCGCCCCGCGGGCGCACCCGTCCTCTGTGATCTCCGACGCGCTCGCGGCCGAATTATTCCCGCCGATCTGGAAAGACGTCGCGAGCCGGGCATATCGTTGCGTACCGCGGGGCCCCGAAACGACACGGACGTGCAGCGTCACCTCGATCCCCGAGCGCTCGGCGACCACCTGGACCGCCTCCATCGCGCCGCGTGGGCGCTGTGCGGCTCGCGGGAGGACGCCGACGACCTGGTGCAGGAGACCTACGCCCGCGTGCTGGCGCGCCCGCGGCTGCTGCGCCGCGAGGACGACCTCGCCTACCTGCTGCGGGCTCTGCGCAACACGTTCCTCGACGCCCGCCGCGAGGCGGCGCGGCGCCCCCGGACGGCGCCGATCCCGGACGAGGGGGATCTCCCGGCGCGCGGCTCGGCGGGAGACCCGGAGGCCGCCTACGCGGCGCGCGAGGTGTACGCCGCCGTCGCGCGCCTGCCCGACGACTTCCGCGACGTGCTGGTGGCGGTCGACGTGGCGGGGCTCTCCTACGGCGAGGCGGCGAAGGCGCTGAAGGCGCCGCAGGGCACCGTGATGAGCCGCCTCCACCGGGCGAGGCGGCAGGTGGTCGCGAGCCTCGACGGCCCCGCCCGGCCGGACGACGGCTAGTGCCGTGCCGGAGGACGTTCGCCCGCCCTCACCCGGTGGCGGAGTCGGTCGACTGGTCGATGACGTAGACGGTCGCGCCCCCCGGCTCGCGGTAGGCGGCCATGAAGCCCCCCGGGATCTCGGAGACCTCTCCGACCACCGCGAGCGCCTCCGGGCGCGCGGCGTGGAACGCCTCGACGCTGTCGACGACGAACAACGGCCCCGGGGGCGCCTCGGGGTCGTTGGCGTCCAGCATGATCTGCACGTCGGTGCCGGGCAGGGCGAGCGCCACGGTCGCGTCGCCCTCGCGCCACATCTCGGTGAAGCCGAGCCCGTCGCGGTAGACGGCGAGCGACGCGCCGAGGTCGGATGTCGGGACGAGCAGGAACTCGAGCTTCATGGCGCAGCCTCCGGCGTCGTAACTCCATTACGTCTTACCATAATCGTATTATGTGCTCGTGCGCCAGTGGATCCCCGTGTCGAGCTCCCCGAAGGGCCGGCTGGCCCTCGCCGCGGTCGCCCAGTTCGGGGCACGCCCCTTCGACCAGGTCAAGGTCGGCGAGCTCGCCGCCGCCGCCGGGGTCACGACGGGCGCGCTCTACCACCACTTCGGCAGCAAGCTCGGCCTGTACGCCTTCGTGCGGGAGGACGTCGAGCGGCGCCTGCTGGACAGGATGGAGGGCGCCATCGCGGCATCGGCGCCGCCGTCGGACCGCTCCGCGGCGGTGGCGGCCGCGCTGCTCGTCGGGTTCGACTACGCCTGCCGCGAGGGCTTCCTCCACATCCTCGGAGCGCCGCCCGCGGGCACGGACCGCGACCGACTGGCCGAGATGCTGAGCGCGAGCGTGGCCCCGGCATCCCCGGTCCTCGGCCGCGTGCTCGCCGCCGCCTGGCGGGCGGCGCTGGGGGCGGTCGCCGACGGCTCCGAGCCCGGGCGGGCGCGCGACGCGCTCCTCGCCGTCGAGATCCGGATCCCGTCCTGATCGACGTGCGCCGGGCGCTCGGCGGCCGCCAGGGCGGTTACGCTTCTGCACGATCCGCGGGTCGTGCCGCTCGACACGGGTCGAGGGACGCCGGCGTTCGCGTCACGGAAACGGGCAGGGAGGGCGAGCGATGAAGCCGTCGTCGGGTCAGCGGATCGTCGTCGCGCTGGGCGCCGCCCTGGAGCGCATCCGGCCGTGGCATCGCCTGCCGCGCCCGCTCGGCCTGCTGTGCCTGATGGGCATGCGCATCAGGCTGCGACTCAACAACCTCTACGAGCCCCGCACCGAGCGGGAAGCGCCCCCGCCCGCCGGCGTCGCCGGCCGGCCCTTCGGCCGCAACCAGCCCCTGTGGGACGCGCCGCCCACCGACGACGCGTCCATCCTCGAGCCGAGCCCGCGCGAGGTGAGCCGGCGCCTGCTGGCGCGCGACGGCGTCACCCGCGAGGTGCCGTTCCTCAACCTGCTCGCCGCCGCCTGGCTGCAGTTCCAGGTGCACGACTGGATGAGCCACGGCACGGGCGACGCCGGCGACGAGATCCGCATCCCGCTGGCCGAGGACGACGACTGGCCCGGCCCCGCGCCGGGCGGCGACATGATCGTGCGCCGCACCCACCCCAGCGACCACGGCCGGCGCCCCGGCGGCCCGCCGGTGTACGACAACACCGAGACGCACTGGTGGGACGGCTCGCAGCTGTACGGCAGCACCGCCGCCCGCGAGGCCCTGGTGCGCGAGGGGCGCGGCGGCCGGCTGCGCCTCGACGCGGACGGCCTCCTGCCCATCGACGAGGAGGCCGGCGTCGAGCTGGCCGGCGTGAACGGCAACTGGTGGCTGGGCCTGTCGCTGCTGCACACCGTCTTCGCCCGCGAGCACAACGCGATCTGCGCGATGCTCGCCCGGCGCTACCCCGACTGGGACGACGACCGCCTCTTCGCCGTCGCCCGCCGCGTCAACGCGGCCCAGATGGCCAAGATCCACACGATCGAGTGGACGCCCTCGATCCTCCCCCACCCCACCACCCGCAAGGCGATGCACGGCAACTGGTACGGCGCGCTGGGTCCGCGGGCCTCGCGCCTGCTGCGCCGCGTGACGCGGGCGGACGTCCTCATCGGCATCCCGGGCTCGCGCTTCGACGACCACGGCGTGCCCTACTCGCTCACCGAGGAGTTCGTCGCGGTGTACCGCATGCACCCGCTCATCCCCGACGAGTTCCGCTTCGTCAGCGCCCGCACCGGCGAGGAGGTCGGGCGGCGGACGATGGCGGAGGTGACGGGCGCGAACGCGCGCGCGGTGGTGGACGGGTTCCCGACCGAGGACCTGGTGGCCTCGTTCGGCGTGGGACGCCCGGGGGTCCTGGCCCTGCACAACTACCCCGACACGCTGCGCAACCTGCCGCGCAGCGGACGGGACGGCGACGGCGCCCCGCGGCGCATCGACCTGGCCGCCATCGACATCGTCCGCGACCGCGAGCGCGGCGTGCCGCGCTACAACGACTTCCGCCGCATGCTGCGGATGCGGCCGGCCGCGACCTTCGAGGAGCTGGTGGGCGGCGACGCGGCCGCGGCGGCGGAGCTGCGCGCGGTGTACGGCGACGTGGAGCGGGTGGATCTCATGGTCGGCCTCTACGCCGAGCCTCTCCTGCCCGGCTTCGGGTTCAGCGAGACCGCCTTCCGCATCTTCGTGCTGATGGCCTCGCGGCGCCTCAAGTCCGACCGGACCTTCACCGACCACTACACCCCCGCCTACTACACCGAGGAGGGGCTGGCCTGGGTCGAGCGCGGCACGATGGCCGGCGTGCTGGGACGCAACCTGCCGGCGCTGTTCCCGATCGTGGACGACCTCATCGACCCCTTCGCCCCCTGGGACCTGCCGTCGAACCGGCGCTCGGGCGCCACGGCGCCGCTCGCGACCGCGGCGGCCGCGGCGTGAGCGGGCGCATCCACCCCCTCACCGACGGCACCGCCGGACGGGTGCACGCCTACCTGCTGGAGGACGTCGACGGCGTCACGCTGATCGACACCCTGTCGGGCGACGACGGCTCGGTGGTGGCGCGGGGCCTGGCGGCGATCGGCAGGCGCGTCGAGGACATCCGCCGCATCGTCCTGACCCACTCGCACCGCTCCCACGTGCGCGGCGCTGCGCGGCTGCGCGCCCTGAGCGGCGCGCCGGTGCACGCCAGCCCCTTCGAGGCCTCGATCATCACCGGAGAGCGCCCCTGCCGGGGCGTCGGCCTGTGGCCGCGGCGCCCCCTGCGCGTGTACCACCTGCAGGCGGGGCTGACCGTGGGCGGGTGGCTGGAGCGGGCCGGGGTGCGCCTGGGGGCCTTCACCCCGCCGCCCTGCGAGGTGGACGTCGAGATCGGCGACGGCGACCGCGTCGGCTCGCTCCAGGCGATCCACACGCCCGGCCACACCCAGGGCAGCATGTCGTTCTACTGGCCGGCCGAGCGGGCCCTGTTCACGGGGGACGTGCTGGTCACCTGGCCGCGCCTCGAGATCGGCTGGAGGGGGCTCACCCTCGACACGGCCCGCAACCGGCGGTCGCTGTCGGAGCTGGCGACGGTCGGCGACGTGGAGTGGATCGGGACGGGACACGGCCCGCCGCTGGTGGACGAGGCCGCCGCCAGGGTCAGGGCGCTGCTCGAGGGAGTCGGCCCGGGTCGATAGGAAGGTCTCCAAGGGAGGACGCCGTGCCGCAGGACTACGACGCGATCGTGATCGGGGCGGGACCGGCCGGCGAGGTGTGCGCCGGCGTGCTGGCCGACGGCGGCATGCGGGTCGCCGTCGTCGAGCGCGAGCTGGTGGCCGGCGAGTGCTCGTACTGGGCCTGCATGCCCACCAAGACGCTGCTGCGCCCGGGCGAGGCCCTGGCCGCCGCCCGTCGCGTGCCGGGAGCGCGGGAGGCGATCACCGGCGACCTCGACGTGCCGGCGGCGCTGGCCTTCCGCGACTGGATGACCGCCGGCTGGGACGACTCCGGCCAGCTGGCCTGGCTCGGCGAGAAGGGGATCGACCTGATCCGCGGCACGGGGCGCATCGCCGGCCCGGGCCTGGTGGACGTCGACGGCACCGCCCACGCCGTCGAGCGCATCGTGCTCGCCACCGGCTCGGCGCCGATCACGCCGCCGGTGGATGGCCTGGCCGAGCTGGACGGGGTGTGGACGAACCGCGAGATCACCGAGATGCGCGCGGTGCCGGCGCACCTGCTGGTGCTCGGCGGCGGTGCCGTCGGGGTGGAGATGGCGCAGGCGGTGCGCATGCTCGGCGGCGAGGTGAGCCTGGTGGAGGGCGGCTCCCACCTGCTGGGGCGCGAGGCGCCCGCCCTCGGCCGCGGACTGGCCGAGGCGCTGCGGGCCGACGGCGTGACGCTGCGCCTGGGCGAGCGCGTCGAGTCGGCGCGGCGGGAGGGCGGCGACTACGTCCTGCGCTTCGCGGACGGCTCGGAGCTGCGCGGAGACCGCCTGCTGCTGGCCACCGGACGGCGCCCGCGCGCGGAGGGCCTGGGCCTCGACCGGGTGGGCGTCGCGCCCGGGCCGGGCGGCGGCGTGCGGGTCGACGACCGCATGCGCGTCACCGACGGCGTCTGGGCGGTGGGCGACGTGACCGGCACCTTCCTGTTCACCCACGTGGGCAAGTACCAGGCCCGGGTGGCGGCGGCCGACATGCTGGGCCGCGACGTGCGCGCCGACTACCGGGCCGTGCCCCGGGTGGTGTTCACCGACCCGCAGGCGGCGGCGGTCGGCGCGACCGAGGGCGCCCACTCGGCGACCGCGCAGGTGGGCGAGGTCGCGCGGACCTCGACCTACGAGCACCCGCGCGAGCGCCCCGGCTTCCTCACCCTCGTCTCCGACGGGGAGAAGCTCACCGGCGCCTACGCCCTGGGCCCGGAGGCCGGGGAATGGCTGGGACAGGCGACCCTGGCGATCCGCGCCGAGGTGCCGCTGACGGTGCTGCGGGACGTGATCCAGCCCTTCCCGACCTTCTCGGAGATCTTCACCGTGGCGCTCGACGCCCTCTGCGGGCCGCCCGGCGGCGGATGCCCGACGGCCGCGCAGACCCGCGACTGAGAGGCGCTACCGGCGGTCGGCGAGCGGGGCGGCGGGGGCCGCCCGGTCCCCTCCGTGGGATCGGGCGGCCCCCGGCCCGCGGGCGGTCGCGGCCGGGTGGATCAGGCCGGCGACGAGCAGGCAGAGCGCGGCCGGCGCCAGCTCGGCGCCGCCCCAGGGCGCGAGCGCGGCGCAGACCGCGACGGCGGCCACCGCGGCAGCCCGCTCGGTGGCGGCGCGCGCGGCCACGTCGAGCATCACGGCCAGCGCCATCGCGCCGACCGCCCAGCCCAGCGAGACGAGGCGCTGGGCGCCCTGCCCGGCGAGCAGCAGCCACAGGACGCCCGCCAGGGCGAGCAGGGCACCCGCGACGCGCAGGGCGGCGGCGAGGCGGCTCACGCGAGGAACCGCCAGGCCAGCATCAGCACGCCCGCCCCGAGGGCCGCCCCGAGCGCCAGCGCGCCCAGCGCGCCGGCCACGGCCCGCAGGCGCTCGATCCGCGGGCGGCGGGATGGCGCGACCGTGGTCACGCCGACGGGGCGGCGGTCGGGGGCATCACCATGTACAGGGTCTCCGCCGCCGCGAATCCATGCGTCACGTCCGCACCCGCAGGCAGAAGGGGTGGTAGCCGCTGCCGCCGTCGCGGCCGACCACGCGCAGGGCCACGGTGCCGAGCGGCGGAGCCGACCGCGGCACGGTCCACGCCACGGTGCGCCGGGCCGGCAGGCGGGTGGAGCGGCCCCGGGCGTCCACCATCCACAGCCGCGCGGGCGCGACGCCGGGGTCGAGGCGCAGCACGACGCGCCGTCCCGGAGCGACGCTCACCCGCACGAGGCCCGGCCGGCACGCCACGCCGACGCCGGCGCGGTCGGTCGCGTTCAGCACGGCGCGCTGCCGGCCGGGCGCCGCCAGGCGCGCCGGCGGCAGCCACATGGCGCAGCCCGGGGTGACGTAGCCGATGGGCACTCCGTCGGGCCCGTAGAAGGTGGCCCCCGAGCACCAGGCCATGGAGGCGCGCGCGGCGAGCGTGCCGTCGGCCCGGTACAGCTCCACCACCGCCGTGCCGTCCGGCTGTGCGACCTCCCGGCAGGTGCCTCCGGCGGGCAGCGCGAGGGCGAAGGGCCCGGCCGCCGCGCCGTCGACCGCGACGGGCACCGTCGCGCAGCTGGGCATGGTCGCGGGCGGCGGCTGCCCGGGCGGCGGGCCGGCCGCCGCGACGCCGGCCGCCGCACCGAGCAACGCCGCCGCGAGCGGGATGCGGGGTAGGATGCCCATGCCACACTAGAGGCCGCCGGGGGCCGGTTTCCTTGCACCGCGCGAGAGTGCCTCCGCCCGTCGAGGAGCGCCGCATGCGGATACCGGGTCTCACGTCGCGACGCCCGACGGCCGGGTGCTGCTCGACGCCGCGGGGCGCGAGGTGCGGCGGCCGAACGTGATCGGGACCCCGTGCGGCACCCCGTCCCCCGCCGCCGAGCGGGCCTGGGGGCGGCAGGTCCGCGCCCTCCTCGCCGCGGACGCCCGCCGCCACGGGCCGCCGCCGCCCCATCGAGGGTAGAGCGCTTAGAGCAGCGAGGTGTAGAGCTCGCGCGTCTCGCGGCTCGGCTCGATGCCGAGGCGCGTGCGCAGGGTGGCGCGGCAGGCGTGGAACTGGCGCAGGGCCAGGGCGCGCTCGCCGGCCTGGTCGTAGGCGCGCATCAGGGCGCGGTGCCAGCCCTCGCGCTCGCCGTCGATCTCCAGCAGGTGGCGGTAGCGCTCGATGGCCGCGTTCGGCCGGCCCAGCTCCGCCAGGGTCGCGCCGAGGCGCTCGAGCAGCCCGATGCGCTCGCGCTCCAGCTCGCGGCGCGCGTCCTCGCACCACGGCTCGTACGGGAAGTCCGGCAGGAAGGAGCCCTGCCAGAGCGATTCGGCGCGCAGCATCCGGGCCAGGGCGGTGTCGTCCGGCGTCGCGCCGTCGCCGCGCGCCAGGCGCAGGAACTCGCCGGCGTCCCAGGAGTCGCGCTCGCCCAGGGCGAGGCGGTAGATCTCCCCCTCGCGCAGGATCAGCGACCCGCCCGAGCGCGGCGGGGCCAGCGGCTCGAGGGTGCGGCGCAGCTCGTGGAGGGTGGTGTCGAGGGCGCGCGCGCCGCGGTCGGGGGGCAGCTCGGGCCACAGGTGCTCGAGCAGGCGGTCGCGGTGCACGCCGCGGTCACCGGCGCAGGTGAGCGCACCCAGCAGGGCGCGCGCCTTCGCGCGCCCGAAGGCCCCGTCCGGCACCCGCACGCCCGCCCGGAACAGGCGCAGGCCGCCGAAGGTCTCGATGCGCAGCGGCGGCCGCGGGCGGCGCTCCAGCACCCGCCGGGCGCGCTCGGCGGCGGCGGCGACCTCCGGGTCGTCGTCCGCGAGCAGCAGTTCCATGGTGGCGGGCGCGACGTCGGTGTCGTCGTCGATGGCGTCGGCCAGGGCCGCCCGCGCCCGGGGCGCCCCGTCCAGCAGCTCGGCGCAGCGGTGCAGCACCTCGCGTCCCGCGGCCACCGCCAGCCGCCGGGCGGTGGGGGCGCGCTCGCCGCCGCCGGCCAGCGCGCGGGCCAGCAGCACGCCGGCGGCCTGGCGCTCGCGGGCCGTCCAGAGCAGGTCGATGTCGAGCCGCTCGGTCAGCGCCAGCGCCTCGTCGAGGCGCTCCGCGGCCGGCGGCCGACCGTCGTGGGCGTGGGCGGAGAGCATCGCCGCGCGCGCCCGGAAGCAGTCGACATCCAGCCGCGCCGCCTCGGCGTAGGCCTCCTCCGCGATCTCGCCGGCGAGCTCCGGGCGGCCCGCCGCGGCCGCCGCCAGCGCCATCTCGCACAGCACGGTGGGGATCTCGTACGAGTCACCGTACTCGCGCGCCGCCGCCCGGGCGGCGGCGATCTCGGCCAGGGCGCCGCTCACGTCGCCCCGCGCCGCCGCCAGCCGCGCCATCCCGGCGCCGAGCCGGTACATCATGTTGGTGCCCTCGCCGCCCGCCATCACCCGGCGGGCCTCCGGCTCGAGTGCGGCGACCGCGTCCCACTCGTCGAGACCGGCGAGGGAGGTCACGCGCCACCACAGGTTGAGCAGGCCGGGGGCGCTGCGCAGGCCCACCGACTCGGAGAGGTCGAGCACGATCTGGGCCTCGGCGAGGCAGTCCCGGTAGCGGCCGGTCTCGGCGAGCACGGCGGCGCGGAAGCCCCGGCCGAAGGCCTGGAGCATGAACGACTCCTGGGCCTCGATCGGCTCCAGCCGCGCGAGCCCCTGGTCGATGCGGCGCAGGCCCTGGGCGATGCGCCCCTGGGGGTAGTCGAAGTAGAAGCCGCGCACCATCTCCGCGCACGGGGCGAGCAGCGCCAGCTCGCGGCGCCCGGCGGCGGCGAGCGACGATTGCATGATGCGCTCGGCCTCGTCGCGGTCGCCGGCGACCGCGTGCGCGACGCCCACGATCATCTGGGCCATCGCCCCGGCGGGGCCGGCCTCGGCCAGGCGCTCCAGGTAGGGGTGGGCCGCGGCCACGCGGGCCTCCGGCGCGATGCCCGCGGTGAGCATCGCCTGCTGGGAGCGGTAGATTGCCGCGGCCGCGCGCTCGAGCTCCCCCCGGGACGCGAGCCGCTCGATCGCCTCCGCCCACGCCCGGAAGGCGCCCTCCCAGTCGCCGTTCAGGTACACCAGCAGCGCGTAGGCCAGCTCCACCCCCGGCCGCGAGCGCCACGTCTCCTGGGGGATCGCGCGCAGCCACGCGGCCAGCGTCATGCGGTCGGGCGTCGGCACCATCGCCTCGGCCACCGGCTCGAGCGCGGCGGTCGCCTCCTCCACCGCGCCGGCCTCGAGCAGGTGCCGCACGGCCTCCTGGTGGTCGCCGGCATCGAGCCACGCCCGGCCCGCCCGCACGTGCAGCTCGGCGAGGCGGTCCGGCAGGCGCTCCTCCAGCCGCCGGCGCAGGAAGGCGTGGAACAGGTGGTGGTAGCGGTACCAGTCGCCCTCGGCCTGCACGATGAACAGGTGCGCGGCGACGAGGCCGCGGATCAGGTCCGGGGCCTCCGGGCGGCCCGACGTCGCCGCGGCGAGGCCCGGCGTGAAGCGCTCGAGCACCGCCGTGTCGAGCAGGAAGCCCTGCAGGTCGGGCGGCAGGCCGCTGAGCACCTCGTCGGCCAGGTAGTCGAAGTGCGGCCCGGCCGTCGCGGCGCGCGCGCCGGCGCCCGCCACGCCCGAGCGGGTGGCCAGCAGCAGCCCCGCCACCCAGCCCTCGGTGCGCTGGTGCAGCTCGCCGACCTGCTCCTCGCCCATCTCGCCGGGCAGGTCCTCCAGCAGCTCGGCGGCCTCGGCGAAGCTGAACGCCAGCAGGTCCTCGCCCACCACCGTCGCGCCGCCGGCCGCCACCTTCGAGCTGGTGATGCCCAGCTCGCGCCGGCTGGTGACGGCGAGGTGCACGTTCGGCGGCAGGTCCGACGCCAGCTGCGCGAGCACGGCGTACGGCTCGTCGGCCAGCGCGTGGACGTCGTCGAAGGCCAGCACGAACTCGTCGGGGACGGTCTCGACCAGCTCGTTCGCCAGCGC
The DNA here is from genome assembly GCA_050181915.1 of Thermoleophilia bacterium. Taxonomy (GTDB): domain Bacteria; phylum Actinomycetota; class Thermoleophilia; order Miltoncostaeales; family Miltoncostaeaceae; genus JBFXCS01. The sequence continues at coordinate 1,255,137 of JBFXCS010000001.1, forward strand.
CGCGATCTGGCGCTCGGGCGGACCGCCGGGGGCGAGCCGGGTGGCCACGCCCGGGAAGACGCCGGCGATGCCGGCGGCCACGTGCGCGATCAGCATCTCGGGCGTGCCCAGCCGCGAGTCGCACGACACCCAGGCCCACGGCATCTGCGCCCCCTCCAGGGCCTGCACGAGCAGCGTCGTCTTCCCGTACCCGGCGCCCGCCACGATCGCCAGCAGCCGCCCCTCCACGCCGCGGCGGACGCGGCTCACCAGCTCGGGGCGCCCGACCGTGTTCGGGGGCAGCCGCGGGGGCAGCAGGCGCGTGCGGAGCACGCCGAGCGATGCCGCGCTCTCGGGAGCGCCGCGGGTTGCCGTCGTCACTGTTCTCCTGAAGCGGTGGTGTCGTGGGCGCGACGGTCGATCTTCCCATCGCCGGCACCGCGAATGCGACCCGCGATCCGCCAGAACCTGCGGACGGACGCCCCGTTCAGTTGATGCGCGAGGCCCTCCCGGCCCATTCGCGCTCGCGCAGCTCCACCTTGCGCACCTTGCCGGTGGAGGTGCGCGGCAGCCCGGCGACCAGCTCCACCACGTCCGGGCACTTGTAGGCGGCGAGGCGCTCGCGGACGTGGTCGCGGATCTCGTCGGGCTCGGCCGCGGCGCCGGGCCGCAGCACCACGAACGCCTTGGGCCGCTCGCCCCAGCGGTCGTCGGGGATGCCCACCACGGCGGCCTCCAGCACCGCCGGATGGCTCACGACGGCCTGCTCGACCTCGATCGTCGAGATGTTCTCGCCGCCGGAGATGACGACGTCCTTGGCCCGGTCGCGCAGCTCCACGTATCCGTCCGGGTGCCACACGCCGAGGTCGCCCGAGTGGAACATCCCGCCGCGGAAGGCGGCCGCCGTCGCCTCGGGGTCGTCGTGGTAGCCCTTCATCACGTTATTGCCGGTCATGACGATCTCGCCGACGGTGACGCCGTCGCGCGGCACGTCGCGGCACTCCTCGTCGACCACCCGGATGGGATCGGCCGTCACCATCGCCACCCCCTGCCGCGACAGCAGGCGGGCGCGCGCCGACGGCGACTCGTCCTCCCAGCCCGGCTGCCACTGGCACACGGTGTACGGGCCGTAGGTCTCGGTGAGGCCGTACACGTGGATCACCCGCGCGCCGAGCGCGTCGGCCTGCGCCAGCGTGGTGGGGTTGGGCGGCGCGGCCGCCGTCACCACCACGAGGCCGCGGTCGAGCGGGTGGGCCTGCGCGGCGTTCACCAGCACCGACACCACCGCGGGGGCGCCGCAGAGGTGGGTCACCCCCTGCTCGTCGATCGCCCGCCAGATCGCGTCGTCGCGCACCTGCCGCAGGCACACCTGCGCGCCGCCCGCCGCGACGATGGCCCACGGGTGGCACCACCCGTTGCAGTGGAACATCGGCAGCGTCCACAGGTAGACCGTCGTCGGGTCGTGCCCCGCCGTGATGTTCTCGCTCAGCGCGTTGAGGTAGGCGCCGCGGTGGGTGTACATCACGCCCTTCGGCGCCCCCGTGGTGCCGGACGTGTAGTTCAGCGCGATCGTCGCGTCCTCGTCGTCCACCGCCCACGGCAGCGGGTCGTCGGCGCCCCGGGCCAGGAGCTCCGCCCAGCTCGCGCCGGGCGCGCCCGGGTCGGTGCCGGTCGCGTCCACCCACACGACCTCCTCGACCCGGTCGGCCACCGGCCGGACGGTGGCCGCGAGCTCCGTGTCGGCCACCAGCAGCCGGCTGCCCGAGTGCTCCAGGATCGCCCCGACCTCGGGCGGCGCCAGGCGGGTGTTGAGCGCCACCAGCACGGCGCCCGCGAGGGGCACCGCGAAGTGGGCGACGAGCAGCTCGGGGATGTTCGGGCTGAGGAAGGCCACCCGGTCGCCGGGACCGATCCCCGAGGCCCGCAGGGCGTGGGCGGCGCGGGTGACCTCGGCGGCCAGCTCGGCGTAGGTGACGCGGCGCTCGCCGTCGACCACGGCGACGCGGGTCGGGAAGACCTCGGCCGACCGCCCCAGGAAGGCGAGCGGCGTGAGCGGCGTGATGTGGACCGGGGACCCCACACCCGGGTCCTATTGCCTGCGCGCCGCCGGGTCAAGGCTCGCGCGCGTCCGCCCCGGCATCATGTGCGGCCGTGGAGCCCGCCCTCATCGTCCTCGGCCTGGTCGTCACGGTGGGCGTGGTGGCCGGCCTCTGCCGCCGGTTGGACCTGTCGGCGCCGCTGCTGCTCGTGGTGGTCGGCGTGGCCGGCTCGTTCATCCCCGGGATCCCGGACATCGAGCTCGACCCCGACCTGGTGCTGATCGGGCTGCTGCCGCCGCTGCTCTACGCCGCGGCGATCCGCACGTCGCTGGTCGACTTCCGCGCGAACCTCTACCCCATCCTGCTGCTGTCGGTGGGCGCCGTCGTGGTGACGACCCTGGCGGTCGGCGCGGTAGCGTGGTGGGTGACGCCCGGGTTGACGGTCGCCGCCGCCCTGGCGCTGGGCGCCGTGGTGGCGCCCCCGGACGCCGTCGCGGCCACGGCGATCGCCCGCAAGGTCGGCATGCCGCGGCCGCTGGTGGGGATCCTCGAGGGCGAGAGCCTGGTCAACGACGCCACCGCCCTCGTCGCCCTGACCGTCGCCGGCACGGCCATCACCGAGAGCGTCAGCGCGGGCGGCATCGGGCTGGAGTTCGTGCGGGCGGCGGGCGGCGGCCTGGCCATCGGGCTGGTGGCGGCCACCGTCCTGTCGATGGTGCGCCGGCGCATCGAGGACCCCGTGCTCGACACGCTGCTGTCGTTCACCGCCCCCTACGTCGCCTTCCTCCCCGCCGAGGCCGTCCACTCGTCCGGCGTCCTGGCCGTCGTCACCACCGGGCTGGTGCTGGGGCACAAGGCGCCGGTGCTGCAGTCGGCCGCGTCGCGGATCGCGGAGAACACGAACTGGCGCACCGTGCAGTTCCTGCTCGAGAACGTGGTGTTCCTGCTCATCGGCCTGCAGATGAGGTCCCTGGTCGAGGCGGTGGGCGACGCGCACCTGTCCGCCTGGAGGGTGACCGGCGTCTGCGCCGCGGTGCTCGCCGCCACCATCGCGGTGCGCGCGGTCTACGTCTTCGGCAGCCAGATCGCGCACCTGGTCGGCACCCCGCGCATGCGGCGCCGGGCCTGGAGCAGCGCGGGGTCGGCGGTGGTCTCGTGGGCCGGGATGCGCGGCGTCGTGACCCTGGCCGCGGCGTTCGTGCTGCCCACCGAGACGCCGCACCGCGACCTGCTGCACCTGGCCGCGTTCGTGGTGGTCGCGGGCACCCTGCTCATCCAGGGCACGACGCTGCCGTGGCTGGTGCGGCGCCTGGGGCTGACGGCGCCGAACGTGGCCGAGGACGCCCTGCAGGCCGCCGCCGTGCTCGACGAGGCATCGCGCGCCGGGCTCGACCGCCTGGAGCAGGTGCGGACGCCCGACGACCCGCCCGAGGTCATCGAGGAGCTGCGCGGCCGCGCCCGTCGCCGGCCGGACGCCCTCTGGGAGCGGCTGGGGCGCTCGGCCGACGAGCTGGAGCCGCCGTCGGCGACCTACCGGCGCCTGCGCCTGGAGATGATCCGGGCCGAGCGCGAGCGCGTGCTGCAGCGCCGGCGCACGGGCACGGTCGACGACGAGGTGCTGCGCGCCGTGCTCGCCATGATCGACATGGAGGAGTCGCTGCTCGACCGCATCGAGGACGCCACCACGCGCATCGACGACGCCGATCTGGTGAGCCCGGAGCGCGGCGCGGGCGACTGCGAGCACCTGCGCGACGCGCCCGCGGCCGCCACCCCGCGCACGCCCGGCGCCTGCGAGGAGTGCCTGCGCGACGGCACCCGCTGGGTGCACCTGCGCATGTGCCTCACCTGCGGGCACGTGGGGTGCTGCGACTCCTCGGTGGGCCGTCACGCCACGGGCCACTTCCACGAGACCGGCCACCCGGTGATGCGCAGCGTCGAGCCCGGCGAGGCGTGGCGCTGGTGCTACGTGGACCGGCACCTGGGCTGAGATCGGCGCCGGGGCGGGCCGGGGCGGCGCCCGTCGTACTACGGTGATGGAACGATGGCCTTCCCCCTCTCGATCCTCGACGTGTCCCCGATCCCCTCGGGCGCGACCGCCGCGGACGCGCTGCGCAACACCATCGACCTCGCCCGCCTCGCCGACCGCGCCGGCTACCACCGCTACTGGCTGGCCGAGCACCACAACAGCGCGGGCATCGCGAGCGCCGTCCCGGAGCTGATGATCGGCTACGTCGCCGGCGCCACCGAGCGCCTGCGGGTGGGCTCGGGGGGCGTGATGCTGCCGAACCACGCGCCCCTGCGGGTGGCCGAGGCCTTCGGGATGCTGGAGTCGCTGCACCCGGGCCGCATCGACCTGGGCGTGGGGCGGGCGCCGGGCACCGACCATCCCACCGCCGTCGCGCTGCGCGGCTCCCGCGAGGCGCTCGGGGCGGACGACTTCCCCGAGCGGCTCTCCGAGCTGCGCGGCTTCCTCGACGGCGGCTTCCCGCCCGACCACCCCTACCACCGCGTCCGGGCCGTCACGAGCGGCGACGGCGCGCCGCCCGTCTGGATGCTGGGATCGAGCGACTACGGCGCCCGCCTGGCCGCCGAGCTGGGGCTGGGCTTCGCCTTCGCCCACCACATCAACCCCGGTCTGGCGGTGCCGGCGCTGAACTTCTACCGCGAGTACTTCCGCCCGGCGCGGCCCGGCGACCGGCCCTGGGCGATCCTCGCCACCTCGGTCGTGACGGCGCCGACCGCCGACGAGGCCGCCTGGCTCGCGGCGAGCCTCGACCTGATGTGGCTGCGCATCGGCCGCGGCGAGAGCGCGCCCGTGCCCTCGCCCGAGGAGGCGCGCGACGCCCGGCTCACCCCCCTGGAGCGCGAGCGGGTGGAGGCGAACCGCGCCCGCCACACGGTGGGGGACCCGGCCACCGTGGCCGCGCGGCTGACCGACCTGGTGGAGCGCAGCGCGGCCGACGAGCTGATGGCGATGACCATCGTCTACGACCACGCGGCCCGCCGGCGCTCGTACGAGCTGCTGGCCGGAGAGCTGATCCCCGCCGCCCCGGCCCGCTCGGCCTGAGCGCGCGGCGCGGCCGGGGGCGACCGTCCTCGGAGCGACGCGCGGGCCGGCGTCCTCCATGTCGATGAACTGAGTCGGGATTCATGCCGGGATCCCGGTCCCCATGAGGCTTCTCGGCCGTCCGGCCAATTGGCCGCACACGCCACGGCCAATTGGCCACGGCCCCCACGGCCCGGTCCACGGCACGCCCCGCTCAGCGACCGGCGGCCGGCTCCCGGCGCGGGTGGAGCGTGTAGCTGAGGCTCCAGGCCATGTCGATCGCGACGATGATCGCCCAGTGCCAGACCATGCCGGTGAGCGCCTCGGTGCGGGAGGCCTCGCCCACCATCGCGGCGGCCGCCAGGAGCAGGACGCTGCCCACCGCCCAGGCCAGGAGGTGGCGGTACCAGGTGCGGCGCTCCGCGCGGGCGTGCGCGGCGCCGTAGCGCGGACGGCGGACCGGCGGCGGACCGCCGCCCAGCCGGTGGGCGGCCCGCGCGTCGGCCCAGGCGATCATGCGGTGGCCGAACGCCACCGACACGCCGATGTAGACGCCCGCGAGGGCATGGAGGGTGGTGGCGGTCGCCCCGCCGCGCAGGTCCACGATCGTCGCGGACAGGAGGACGAGATCGACGAGGGGCGCCGCGACCAGGAAGCCCAGGCCCACCCGCGGCATCCGCAGGAGGTAGCGCGCCACCAGGCCCAGCGAGACCAGCACCCAGAAGCCGATCTCGCATCCCACGATCACCAGACCGATCATGACCGCCCACCCCTTTGTAATACGACCGTGCTAAATCGCCACGCCCGATGTTAGCACGGGTGTGCTAGAAAGGCGCCGTGCCCCGCCAGGTCGACAGCGCGGAGCGCCGCGCCCTGATCGCCCGCGCCGTGTGGCGCGTCATCCTGCGCGACGGCCTCGAGAGCGCCTCCGTCCGCAAGGTCGCCGCCGAGGCGGGGCTGTCGGCCGGCTCGCTGCGCCACTACTTCGCCTCGCAGTCCGAGCTCGTCGCCTTCTCGATGGAGCTGGTCATCGAGCGCGTCACCGCCCGGGCGACGGCCCGCCTCGACGAGGGCTTCGCGGCCGTGCTCGACGAGGTGCTGCCCCTCGACGAGGAACGCCGCGCCGAGGTGGAGGTGTGGCTGGCCTTCACCGCCCGCTCGCGCGTCGACCCCGCCCTCGACGCCGTGCGCCGCCGCTCCGACGAGGCCCTCCGCGGCCTGTGCGCCGCGGCCGTGGCCGAGGTCACCGACGGCCGCCTGGCCGACTCCGAGGCGTCGATCGAGGCCGAGGCCCTGTACGCGCTCGTCGACGGCCTGGCGCTGCACGCCGTGGCCGGGGACGGCGCCGACCCGTCGCCGGCGGCGATGCGCGCGGTGCTGGCCCGGCACCTGGAGCGCCTCGGCGCGTAACCTCAGGGCCCGTCGCCCGCCGTGGGGCGACCCCGGCACCGGGAGGGGCCATGGAGGCACGACTGCTGGAGTCCGTCTTCCCCACGGACACCAACCCCCAGGGCAACCTGTTCGGGGGCACCCTGCTGGCCTGGATGGACAAGGCGGCCGGCTACGCGGCGATGCGGCGGGCGCGCAGCACCGTGGTCACGGCGGCGATCGAGAACATCGCCTTCCAGGTCCCCATCCTGCAGGGCGACCTGGTCGAGGTGGTCGCCCAGGTGGAGCGCGTCGGCACCACCAGCATGCGGGTGCGCGTGGACGTCTATCGCGAGCGGCCGGTCGAGGGGTCGAAGGGCGAGCTGTGCGTCGTCGGCCACTTCACGATGGTCGCCATGGGCCCCGACCGGAAGCCCGTCGCGGTGCCCGCGGAGGACGAGGCGGCGCGCGCGTAGCTCCGGGGCGGCGGCGCGGCACCGGGCCGGTCAGCCGGTCGGCACGCTCCACCGGTGGACCGGCGCGCCGTCGGCGGCGCGCTCGATGTAGGCCTCGGTCATCAGCGCCAGGGCCTCGCGGCGCCCGGCGCGCCCCTCGAGCGCGGCGAGCGCCCGGCGCTGCCACGACGACCCGGTGGCGCCGAGGGCGGCGCGGCGCTCGATGACGGACAGGTGCTCCTCGGCCTCGTCCTCCGCCACCCCCGCCGCCTCCAGCCCGTGACGCGCCACCGGGATCAGGTGGCGCACCAGGTCGACGGCGGCCCAGGGGCGCGGCGACGGGGCCTCGGGGGCCGGCCACAGCAGCACCGCCTCCAGGCCCTGACGGGCCGCGGCGTAGAAGTTGCGGCGGGCGAAGTCGAAGGGCAGCGACCGCGCGACCCAGCCCATCTCGGGAGCCACCGCCAGCGTCAGCCCCACGAGGAAGGCGGCGTTGGCCATCATGTCGGCCAGCGTCGGCCCACCCGGTAGCGCACGCAGCTCGATGCGCAGGTGGGCGTCGCGGCCCGGTGCCATCACGGCGCGCACCCAGCGCCACACCGTGCCGTGGTGGAGGCGCAGCTCGTGCAGCCCGGGGTCGAGGCCGGCCCGGTGGGCGGCGATCGGGTCCTCCTCGTCCACCACCGGGAGGATCGGCACGTGCAGGGCGACGCTCTCGGCGAAGGGCTCGAGGGGGCCCGCCACCCAGCCGTGACCGAACGACGCGCGCGAGGGCAGCCACGCCGAGCCGATCGTCGCGCGGTCGTCGACCGCCTGGCCGAAGAGCGCGACGCGGGTCTCGTGCCACAGCACGCGCTCCAGCAGCAGCGGCGAGTTCGCGCCCACCGCCAGCGCCGGAGCCAGGGCCACCTGGGCCGCGTTGAGCGCCGCGGCGAACCCGGCCGGCGGCACGCGCAGGTGGATGTGGAACCCGGTCGCCGCCCCCTCCAGGGTGACGTCGTCCCAGGCGGTGTCGAGGGCCTCGGGGCCGTCGATGCGGATGCGGAAGGGACCGCCCCGCAGCCGCCTCAGGCCCGCGTTGAGCGCGCGGAAGCGAGGCGAGTCGCTCATCGCCGGGGGGCCGAGGTGCTCGGCGCGCAGCGTCGGCAGGATCCCCACGGCCACCGCGCGGGCGCCGGCCCGCTCGGCCGCGGCGTCGAGCGAGCGCAGGCCCGCGGCCAGGTCGTCGCGGATGGCCGCGAACGGCCTCCCGGCGAGCGGGCAGGGCCGCGAGTTCAGCTCCAGGTTGAAGCGGTCGAGCTCCAGCTCGAGGCGCTCGTCGTCGGCGACCTCGCACACGCGGTGGTTGACCGGCGCCGGCTGGGCGCGCTCGTCGACCAGGCCCACCTCCAGCTCCGCGCCCAGCGACGGCGCCCCGGCCCCGAACCCGGGGCGATCGAGCAGCGCCTCGAGCACGGCGAGGCCCTCGCGACAGCGGTCGCCGAAGATCCGGTGGTCCTCGTCGCTGAACCGCTCGTCCGCGATCTCCCGGCCCATCGCGCCCTCCCCGGTCACGGTTGGAGAAGCCCCGCCGGGCAGAGTAGAAACCACCCGTGCCCTCCCGGCCAGCCCCAGGTCGCCCCGACCCGGACCGCGTGGCGGGCGAGGTGGCCCTCCGCTCGCCCGCCGGCCGCGCGGCGCTGGCCGCGACGGTGCTCGGCTCGGGCATGGCCTTCCTCGACGGCACCGTCGTCAACATCGCCCTGCCGTCCATCGGCGACGACCTGGACGCCGGCCTCACCGGGCTGCAGTGGACGGTCAACGGCTACGCCCTCACGCTCGCCGGGCTGCTGCTCGTGGGCGGCTCGCTCGGCGACCGCCTGGGGCGGCGGCGCGCCTTCCTGTGGGGGGTTGCCTGGTTCGCCGTGGCGTCGCTGCTCTGCGCCGTCGCCCCGACCATCGGGACGCTGGTCGCGGCCCGGGCGCTGCAGGGGGTGGGCGCCGCGCTGCTCACCCCCGGCAGCCTCGCCCTGATCGAGGCCACCTTCCGCGAGGACGATCGCGGCGCCGCGATCGGGGCCTGGTCGGGACTGTCGGGAGCCTCCACCGCGCTCGGCCCCTTCCTCGGCGGCTGGCTGGTGGAGGCGGTGTCGTGGCGGCTGATCTTCCTCGTGAACCTGCCCCTGGCGGCGCTCGTGTGGTGGGCGAGCCGCCGCGTGCCGGAGTCGCGCGACCTCCGCGCCGCGCGGGCGCCGCTCGACGTGACCGGCGCCGCGCTCGCGGCGCTGGGGCTCGCGGGCGTCACCTACGCCCTCACTGAGGGTCCCTCGTCCGGCTGGGGCGGGGCCGCCGTGGTCGCGCCGGGCGTCGCCGGCGTCGCCGCCCTGGGCGCCTTCGTCGGCGTGCAGATGCGCCGGTCGCACCCGATGGTGCCGCCGTCGCTGTTCGCCTCGCGCGCCTTCACCGCGGCGAACCTCGTCACCTTCCTGGTCTACGCCGCGCTGGCCGGGGCGCTGTTCCTGCTGCCCATCCAGTTGCAGACCGTGTCGGGCTACACCCCGTTCGAGGCGGGCGTCGCGCTGCTGCCGATGACGGTGCTGATGCTGCTGCTGTCGGCCCGCGCCGGGCGCATCGCGCAGCGCATCGGCCCGCGCCTACCCATGGGGATCGGGCCGATCGTGGCCGGCGGGGGGCTGGCGATGCTGGTCCGGGTGGGCGAGGACGCCCCCTACGCGGCCGACGTGCTGCCCGCGGTGCTCGTGTTCGGGATCGGCATGTCGATCACCGTCGCGCCGCTCACCGCCACCGTGCTGGCGGCCGCCGGCCCCGAGCGCGCCGGCATCGCCTCGGCGGTGAACACGGCAGTCGCGCGCGCGGCGGGCCTGCTGGCCGTGGCCGTGGTGCCGCTCGCGGCGGGCATCGCGACGGACGGCGCGCTGCAGGCGTCGGCCTTCGACGACGGCTTCCATCGCGCGGCGCTCGTCTGCGGCGCCGTCTGCGCCCTCGGCGGAGCGCTGTCGTTCGCCGCGATCGGGGGGTGCGAGCGGCCGCCGGCGGCGCCTGAGCCGCCTCCCGCGCACTGCTGCGTGGCGGGCCCTCCGCCGGAGGGAGCGCCGGCCGGCGCGCCACGGATCCCCCACCCATGACGCGCCAGCGCGTTGTCGCTCCCCAGGAGCCGAAGCTCTCGGGTAGGAACGACTATGCCGCGCACCCCCTGAACGTTTCCTGACCACCCGGGGCGCGGTGCGCGTGCGCCCCCGGCGCGCGATACTGCCCCCATGCTCAATCCCCTGGCGATCGTGGTGGAGGACGACTCGGCGCTCCGGTCGGTGATATCCCGGGGGCTGGAGGAGGAGGGCTTCCGCTGCGAGGCGGTCGACACCGGCGGCCGCCTGCTGGAGCGCGTGCCGGTGTCCGAGCCGGACGTGCTGGTGGTCGACATCGGCCTGCCCGACTGCGACGGGCGCGACATCTGCCAGGCGCTGCGCGCCCGCGGCATCGACACGCCCGTGCTGTTCCTCACCGCCCGCGACGCCCTGGTCGACCGGCTCTCCGGCTTCGACGCCGGCGGTGACGACTACCTCTCCAAGCCCTTCTCGCTGGAGGAGCTGGTGGCGCGGCTGCGGGTGCTCGTACGGCGCAGCTCCCGGCTGCCGCCGCTGGCCCGCGCCTCGGGCGTCGACCTCGACCCGGCCGCTCACGCGCTGCGGGCCGGCGACCAGGTGGTGCGCCTCACGCCCACCGAGTTCCGCATCGTCGCGGCCCTGTTCTCCCGGCCCGGCGAGGCCGTGCGGCGCCGCGAGCTGGTGCGGGCCGGCTGGCCGCACGGCGCGATCGTCAACGACAACACCCTCGACGCCTACATCGCCCGCCTGCGCCGCAAGCTGCGGGCGCTCCCCGACGCGCCGAGCCTCGAGACCGTGCACGGCGTGGGGTACGCGATCAAGTGATCCGCGCGCGGCTGCCCCGCGCGCTCCGCACGCGGCTGCTGCTGGCGATCGTCCTCGGGGTCGGGATCGTGCTGGCGATCATCACGGCGGCGTTCAACCTGGTCGTCGCGAGCAACCTCTCGAAGGACGCCGACGAGATCGTGCGCGCCCGCGGCCTGGCCGAGGTGGCGGCCCTCACGGTGCGGGACGGGCGGATCCAGGTGAGCGACGGCGACGCCGCCGACACCATCGAGACGCGGGTCTGGATCTTCCAGGGGCACCGCGTGCTGCGCGATCCGCCCTCGATCGACCCCGAGGTGGGCCGGGAGGCGCGCCAGCTGGCGGACGGCCCGGAGCGGATCGTCGACGTGCCGGGCGACGTGCGCCTGTTCGCGACGCCCGTGGAGCGCGACGGGGTGCGCCGCGGGACGGTCGTGGCGGCGATCTCGATGGCGCCGTACGAGCGCACCCGTATCACGGCCCTGCTCGCCTCGTGCGCCCTCGCCGTCGTCGTCCTGACCGCCGTGGCGGCCGCCGCTGCCCTCATCCTCCGCGCGGCGCTGCGCCCGGTGGCCCGGATGACCGCCGACGCGGCCGAGTGGAGCGAGGTCGATCTCGACAGCCGCTTCGCGATGGGCGAGCCGCACGACGAGATCACCCGCCTCGCGGCCACCCTGGACGGCCTGCTCGACCGCCTGGCGGCGGGCATGAGGCGCGAGCGGCGCCTCACCGCCGAGGTGTCGCACGAGCTGCGCACGCCGCTCGCCCAGATCCGCGCCGAGACCGATCTCGCCCTGCGCCGCGAGCGCGGCGGCGAGCAGTACCGCGCCGCCCTCGAGCAGATCCGCGCCGGCACCCAGCGGATCGAGGCGACCATCGAGACGCTCATCGCCACCGCCCGGCACGAGGCGTCGGACCTGCCCCACGGCACGGCCGACGCCGGCCGGGCAGTCGACCGGGCCATCGAGGCCTGCGCGCCGCTCGCCGGCGCCGAGCAGGTCGAGATGGTGATGGCGCCGCCTCCCCGCACCCTGCGCGTGGGGGTGGACATGGACGTGATGCTGCGGATCCTGCAGCCGGTGCTGGAGAACGCGTGCCGCTACGCCCGCCGCCGCGTGGACGTGACGGCCAGCGAGGGCGCCGACGGCGTGAGCGTGTCGGTGCGCGACGACGGGCCGGGGGTCGCCGCCGACGAGGTGGACCGCATCTTCGAGCCCGGCGTCCGCGGCGGCGCGGCGCGGCGCGGCGGCGACGGCGCGGGCGCCGGCCTGGGCCTGCCGCTGGCCCGCCGGCTGGCCCGGGCGGCGGGCGGCGACGTGCGGGCCCACGAGGGCCCCGGGGGTCACTTCACGGTGAGGCTGCCCCCCGCCTAGCCGGGACGGGCCGGCGGAGTCGATCCGGCGGCGACCAGGTGGCGGCGGAAGGCCATCAGCTGGCGCCGCCAGAACCAGCGCACCAGGGGGCGCATGCTCCGGGCCCCGATGCCGGTGAACACCTCCGAGCTCTCGATCCGGCAGCCGCCGGGATCGGGCAGGAAGCGGAAGGTGTGGCGGCCCCGGATGCCGAACCCGCCGCCCTCCCACGACACCTCGCGCGGAGGGTCGGCGCGCACCAGCAGGCAATCGAACCGCCCCGGGCCGTGCCCGTTGCGCAGCACCGATCCCACCGTCCAGGGCGCGCCGGACACCCAGCGCGCGCCGGCCGAGCCCATCCAGTCCCATCGCGGCCAGTCCTCGACCCGCGACCACACCGCCCAGGCGCGCTCGGGCGAGGCGGGCACGACCAGGGATCCCGTGACCCGGAGGGTGCTCACCCCACGTCCCGGCCGGCGAGGCGCGCCCGCTCCAGCAGGCGCTCGGCCATCCGCCGGGTGGCCTCGTCGATCATCTCCCCGTCCAGCAGCGCGGCGCCCCGGCCGTCTCGGCCGGCCCGGGCGACGGCGTCGAGGATCGCCCGGGCGCGCGCGAGCTCGGCGTCGCTGACGCCGTACACCTCGTCGAGCACCGCGATCTGCGCCGGGTGGATGCTCCACTTGCCGTCGTAGCCGAGCGCCCGCGACCCGCCCGCCGAGGCGCGCAGGCCGGCCTCGTCTCCCAGCACCGCGTACGGCCCGTCGATCGCCTGCAGCCCGTGCGCGCGGGCCGCCACCAGCACGCGCGAGAGCACGTGGTGCCAGCCGTCGCCGGGGTAGTCGGGCACCGGGGTGCCGATGCCGGTGTGGGGCATGCCGAGGGAGGCCGCCATGTCGCCCGGGCCCACGACCAGCGCCTCGAGGCGGCGCGGGCAGGCCGTCGCGATGCGGTCCACGGCGGTGAGGCCGCGGGCCGTCTCGATCTGGGCCTCCAGCGCGATGCGGCCCGGCTCCAGCCCCAGCTCGGCCTCGAGCGCCGACAGCAGGTGGTCGGCGAAGGTGACGTGCGTCTCGTCCTCCACCTTCGGCAGCACGAGCACGTCGATGCGGCCCGCCGCTCCCTCCACCACCGCGGTGATGTCGCGATGGCCGTGCGGCGTGTCCACGGCGTTGACGCGGACCGCCACGGTCGCGGCGCCCGTCCCGGCGAGCGCCGCGGAGACGACCGCCTCGCGCGTCGCGGCGCCCTTCGCGCCCGGGGCGACCGAGTCCTCCAGGTCCAGGATCACCTCGTCCGCCGCGAGGACCGCGGCCTTCGCCAGCATCCGCGGGCTCGACGCGGGCACCACGTGGCAGCTCCGCCGGGCCCGCGGCGGCCGGGTCATCAGCGCCGCTTGCGCAGCATGCCGAAGATACCGCGCAGCACCTCGCGCGTGACCTGGGTGCCGACCTTGGAGCCGAGCATGTCCTGCACCTGCTCGGCCAGGGTCTCCGGGGGCTTCGGCTCACGGCGCCGCCGCGCCGCGGTCGTGGAGCGCTCGCGCTCGGTCTCGGCCTCGCGCCGCCGGACCTCCTCCACCTCGCGGTCGCGCTCGCGCTCGCGGATCTCGTCCGCCGCGGCGGCATCGCCCGCCGTGCGCGCCGCCAGCAGCTCGGCCGCGCTCTCGCGGTCGAGGCGCGTCCCGTACTTGGGCCGCAGCGGCGAGGCGGCGATCGCGGCCTGCCGCTCCTCGGGCAGCAGCGGCGTCATGCGCGACGCCGGCGGGTAGAGCCGCGTCGCGGCCACCGGGGTGGGCACTCCGCGCGGGTCGAGCACCGTCACGGCCGCCTCGCCCACGCCCAGCGACTGCAGGGTCTCGGCCAGGTCGTAGTGGGTCGTGATCGGGAAGGTGTCGACGGCGGTGCGCAGGGCCCGCGCGTCCTTCGGCGTGAAGGCGCGCACCGCGTGCTGCACGCGGTGGCCGAGCTGCGCCAGCACGTTGTCCGGCACGTCGGTGGGCAGCTGGGTGATGAAGAAGACGCCCACGCCCTTCGAGCGGATCAGCCGCACGGTCTGGGCCACCTGCTCGAGGAAGCCGTCCGAGGCGTCGGCGAACAGCAGGTGCGCCTCGTCGAAGAAGAACACCAGCACCGGCTTCTCGGGGTCGCCGACCTCCGGCAGGTGCTCGAACAGCTCGGCCAGCACCCACATCAGGAAGGTGGAGAAGATCGTGGGGCGGCGAGCGACGTCCACCAGGTTCAGGATCGAGACGATGCCGCGGCCGTCCGGCGCGAGGCGGATGAGGTCGCCGACCTCGAGCTCCGGCTCGCCGAAGAAGACGTCGCCCCCCTCAGCCTCGAGCTGCGACACCTCGCGCAGCAGCACGCCGGCGGTGGAGGTGGAGATGCCGCCCAGCTCGCGCAGCTCGGCCTTGCCCGGCCCGGTGAGGTAGGCCAGCGCGGCGCGCAGGTCCTCCAGGTCGACCAGGGCGAGGCCCTTCTCGTCGCAGTAGCGGAAGATCAGCGACAGGCTCGACTCCTGCGTGTCGTTCAGGCCCAGCACCTTCGACAGCAGCACCGGGCCGAACCCGCTCACCGTGGCGCGCAGCGGCACGCCGTCGTCGCCCGTGAGCGACAGGAGCTCGACCGGGCACCCCGCCGGGGTCCACGTCGTGGCGAGCTCGGCGGCCCGGGCCGTGACGCGCTCGTCCGCGGCGCCCGGGGCGCCGAGGCCCGCGAGGTCGCCCTTCATGTCGGCGGCGAACACCGGCACGCCGGCCGCCGACGCCTGCTCGGCCATCAGCTGCAGCGTCCGCGTCTTGCCGGTGCCGGTGGCCCCCGCGATCAGGCCGTGCCGGTTGAGGAAGGCGAGGGGGATCGCCACCTCCACCTCGAGGTCCGGCGCGGTCGCCTCCTGGAAGGGGCGGCCCAGCCGGACGGCGGCGCCCTCGAAGCCGTACCCCGCGGCCATGTCGTCGTGGAACGCGCTCACCGGTCCTCCTGCGGTCTTCGTCTGCGGCCCCGGGAGACTATTCGACCGGGCGCCCCGCCCCTCCCGTCCGGCGGGCGCGGCGCGCGGCATGTTGGCCCGGTGGCCAACGAGGCGCACCCGGCGAGCGCTCACACTCGGCCGATGACACGGAATCCGCAGCACCCCACCGGCTCCGGCGCCCTCGCCGTCTGGGCCCCCTGCGCCACATGCTGGGGTCAGCGCCGCATCCTCACGGCGGGGCCGGACCACGGCGACGCCCTCGTGGCGGTCACCTGCCCCACCTGCCTGGGCATCGGCGAGCACCTCGTCGCGGCCCGTACCTCGACCCTCAGCCGCGAGTCGTAGCCACCCGGCCCGGCCCGCGCGTCAGCGCCGGCCGGCGAGCTTCTTCAGCCGCTTCCGGTTCTCCGGACGCAGGGGGCAGCCGGCGCACGGCCGCTTGCTCTCGCAGCACCGCTTCTTGATCTTGACGCGCCTGCGCTTGGCCCCTGCCACCGGGGCGGCATGATACGCGCCTGAGCCCGGAGGTGAGGCGCGCCGAACGTCCCGCGTCCCGGGGCCGGTGGGCCCGGGTGCGTCAGCCCGTCAGACCCGCCAGCCAGCCGGCCGTGAGTAGGACCACGCCGATCGCGGCGATGGCGAGGGGGTGCAGGCGGCGCAGGACGGGCGGCACGGGCGGACCTCCGGAGGGGGCGGACTCGTTCCCGGTCTTCGCCGGCCCGCGACGGTACCCTGCGCGCCATGGCGATCATCGAGGCGATCGGCGATCTCGACCGGGCCGTGCTCGACGGCGCGATCGCGCTCCGCACCGACGCGCTGACCCTCGCCATGAGGGCTCTCTCGACCGACTGGGTGCGCGGGCCGGTCATCGTCGGGGCGGGCGTCGTCGCCTGGTGGCGCACGCGCCCCCGCCCGGCGCCGCTGACGCCGCTGCTGGCGCTCGCGGCCTACTTCGCCGCCTCCGGCGCCGCCCGCCTGCTGAAGGTCGCGGTCGACCGCGACCGGCCCCCGCTCGACGGGGCCGCGGACGCGCTCGTCGCGCTGCCCGGCGACGCCTCCTTCCCGTCGGGCCACGCCGCGACGGCCTTCGCCGCCGCCGTGGTGGTCGGCGCCGCGCACCCCCGCCTGCGCGCGCCGCTACTCGCCCTGGCGGGGATGGTGGCGCTGTCGCGGATCTACCTGGGCGTCCACTACCCGCTGGACGTCGCGGCGGGGGGCGCCCTGGGCGTCGCGACCGCCTGGATCGTGCTGCGCGCCGCCCGCCTCGCGGGGGCCGTCCGGCGCCGGGGCGGCCTGGACGCATCGCCCGACGGCGCGGCCGCCCGGTGATCAAGTACATCGGCTCGAAGCGGGTGCTCTCCCCCCTGCTCGAGCACCTGGGCCGCCGGCTGCCGATCGACTCCGTCTGCGACCTCTTCTCGGGCACCACGCGGGCCGGCCAGGCCTTTCGCCGGGCCGGGCTGCGGGTGCTGTCGAACGACCTGGCGAGCTACTCGGAGGCCTTCGGCCGGGCGTACATCGCGGCCGGCGACGACCTCGACCGCGACCGGCTGCGCGCGCTGCTCGCGCGGCTGGCCGGCCTGCCGCCGCGGGCGGGATACGTCACCGAGACCTTCTGCCGCCAGGCGCGCTTCTTCACCCCCGAGAACGGCGCCCGCATCGACGCGATCCGCGATGCGATCGACCGGCTCGCGCCGGACGAGCCGATGCGCGGGATGCTGCTGACCAGCCTCATCGAGGCGGCCGACCGGGTCGACTCCACCTGCGGGCTCCAGATGGCGTACCTCAAGCGCACCGCCGCCCGCGCGCTGCGGCCGCTCGAGCTGCGCGAGCCGGAGGCGGTGCCGGGCCCGCCGGGAACGGTGTCGCGCCGCGACGCGAACGCCCTCGCCCCGGAGATCGGCGACTACGACTGCGCCTACCTGGACCCGCCGTACAACCAGCATTCCTACTTCGCGAACTACCACATCTGGGAGACGCTGACGCGCTGGGACCGCCCCGACGCCTACGGGGTGGCGCGCAAGCGCATCGACTGCCGCACCACCGTCACGCCGTACAACCGCCGCCGCGAGGCGGGCCCGGCGCTGGAGGCGCTGGTCGACGCGCTGCCGACCCCGTGGATCATCGCCTCGGTCGGCGACGAGGGCTTCCACGATCCCGCCGCGCTGGCCCGGGCGCTCGCGCGGCGCGGCCACGTCGCGACCCTGCCGATCGACTTCCCGCGCTACGTGGGTGCCCGCATCGGCATCCACAACCCCGCGGGCGAGCGGGTGGGGACGATCTCGCACACGCGCACCACCGAGCACCTGATCGTGTGCGGGCCCGACCGGGCCGCCGTCGAGGGCGCCTTCGAGGGCGCCGGCGACCTCAGGGGCGCGCGCGCCCTCGCGCCGCGGCGGCGATGATGCCGCGGCGCGAGGCCCCCAGCGTCACGTCGACATGGGCGATCCAGCCCCCCATCCCGTCGACCAGCAGCACCGCGACCCGCTCCTGATCCGCGAGGTCCCGGGCCAGCTCGCGCTGGCGGGGATCGTCGAAGCGCAGCCGGATGGCCGACCCGGCCTCCGGGATCGGCGGGCCGAGGGGGAACTCGAGCTCGATGTCGCCCGGCGCGTCGGCCGCCTCCGGCGCGGTGCCGGCCGTGTCGACGGGCGCGACCACCACCACCGGGGCGCCCGAGATGTCGCCGCGCGCGAGGCGGGGCGGCGGCGGCTGGGCCGCCTCGAGCATCCAGCGGCGCCGCGAGAAGCCCGCCGGGTGGGGGTCCTCGACCCGCCACTCGCCCTGCCGCGCCGCCTCGTGGCGCAGCCGCTCGGCGGTCTGGGGCGAGAGCCCCACCAGGTCGGCGCGCACCGGCGTGCCGTCCTCCTGGCGGGCCCACACCAGCCGCACCCGGCCCTCGGCGCCGATGCGGGCGACGATCGCCCGCGCATCGGCGAAGGCCAGGTCGAGGGTCAGCCCCACCGAGCGGTCGGACACCAGGGCCAGCGCCACGCGGCGCGGTCCGCGCGGGGACGACGGAGGCCGGGCCGGCAGCCCCACCGCCAGGCCCCTCTCGGCCAGGGCGGGGATGCGGTCGGCGGCCACGGCGCAGACCACCGAGACCGGCTCGCCGGGCGAGCTGGCGCCGATCGCGAGACCGCGCCAGCCGCGGCGGATCCCCTCGCGCAGGTGCGCGGGCAGCGGGCAGCGTCCGCAGGGTCCGTACTCCATGTTAGGTGACCCTAATACGAAGCATTCGCCGCGTCCAGCGCGGCCCCTCCGCGGCCGGCGCGGCGCCTACGCGCCCAGGGCCAGCGCCTCGAGCGGCTCCTCGACGCCGTCCGGCTCGATGCGGCGGGCCGACCGGCCCGGACGAGCCGACAGCAGCACCGGCGGGCCGTCCCCCGTCAGGTGGACGGCCGCGTCGTCGTCGACCGCGAGGGTCGGCGGCATCCGCCCCGAATCGACCAGGCCGCGCAGGACGTCGAGCCGCCCCGGGTCGCTGTCGGCGTGCGGGCAGAAGCCGCCGCCCACCACCCCCAGGCCCCGCACCGCGGCGAAGCCGGCTCCCAGCGAGTTGGTGAGGCCCGCCTCGAACCAGCAGATCGCCCCGGCGCTGACCCCCGCCAGCACCACCCCCCGGCGCCACGCCTCGCTCAGCACCGGCCCCAGGCCGTGGACCTCCCAGACCGCCATCAGGTTGGCGCTGCTCCCCCCGCCCACGTAGATGACGTCCGCGGCCAGCAGGCGCGGGGCGGCGGCGTCCGGGTGGGCGCGGAACAGGGCGAGGTGCGAGGGCTCGCACTCCAGGCGGGCGAACGCGTCGTAGAAGCGGGCGACCAGCCAATCCGAGTCGCCGCTGGCGGTGGGCAGCAGGCACACCCGCGGACGGGCCGCGCCCGCGAGGCCCAGGATGTAGTCCTCCACCGGCCCGGGGCGCCCGTCGGACGACCAGCCCCCGCCTCCGCAGGCCACGATGTGTCGGTTCATCCGCGGCAGCCTACGCCCACGGCGCATGTACCGAGGGCCACGGACCGGCCCCGCCGGTCTGTCCCCGCGTCCCAGGCCGAGCACCGCGGCCGCGGCCATCATCGGGCCATGGCACCCGGCGCGCGCATCAGGTCGATCGGCCGGCCCCGGCAGATCATCGCCCTGGGCGGAGGGGGCTTCACCGAGGAGCCGGACCGCCCGGCGCTCGACGACTACGTGCTCGAGGCCAGCGGACGCGACCTGCCGCGCATCCTCTTCCTGCCGACGGCCGGCGGGGACAACCCGAGCTACGTCGTGAAGTTCTACGCCGCCTTCTCGGGCGGTCACTGCGTGCCCTCCCACCTGCCGCTGTTCAACCGCACCGAGGACGACATCCGCTCGATCCTCCTGTCGCAGGACGTCATCTACGTCGGCGGGGGGAACACCGCCAACCTGCTGGCCGTGTGGCGCGCCCACGGCGTCGACGAGATCCTCGCCGAGGCCTGGCGCCGGGGGGTGGTGCTGGCGGGCCTCTGCGCCGGATCGATGTGCTGGTTCGAGAGCGGGGTCACCGCCTCGTTCGGCCGCCGGCTGACGGTGATCGAGGACGGGCTGGGCCTGCTGCCGGGCAGCAACTGCCCCCACTACCTCCAGCGCCGCGACGCCTACCTCGGCGCCATCGGCGGCGGGATGCCCTCGGGCCTCGCCGTCGAGGACGGCGTCGCGCTCCACTTCGTGGACCTGCGGCTCGCGGCGGTGGTCGCGTCGCGCGACGACCGCCGCGCGTACAGGGTGGGGCTCGCCGGGGATCGCGTCATCGAAGCGCCCCTGCGCCCCATCGTGCTGGGGTCGCGCGACCGCGCCGCGGCCCGGGCGCCGCGGTCCGTGCCGGCGCAGGGTGCGCCGGCCGCCCTCGCGGCCGTCTCGTAGCCGCCCCGCGGAGCCCGACGCGGACCGTCCGTCCGCGGCGGGGCTCCTACTTCAGCCTGAAGGTGATGCGCCCCCGGTTGAGGTCGTAGGGCGACAGCTCCACCTTGACCCGGTCGCCCGGGTTGATGCGGATCCGGAACCGCCGCAGCTTGCCCGCCATGTGGGCGAGCACCTCGTGCTCGTTGTCCAGCACGACGCGGAACATGGTGTTGGGCAGGGCCTCGGTGACCTCGCCCTCCACCTCGATCGCCTCTTCCTTCTGCTTTGTCGCCAGGGATCTCCCCTTTCGCTGCCTGCCCGAAGGCGCCTAGAGCGCCTGCACGCTCGAGGCCTGGGGGCCCTTCTGACCCTCGGTCGCCTCGTAGCTGACCCGCTGGCCCTCCTCGAGGTTCCGGTAACCCGACCCCACGATCTCGGAGAAGTGGACGAAGAGGTCCTTGCCCCCGTCGTCAGGGGTGATGAACCCATAGCCCTTCTCGGACGAGAACCACTTCACGACACCCTCAGGCATTGATCGTCCTTCGCTCGTTGCACTCGACAGGTTCCCCGTCGACGGGGAACCGGTTGGCGCATGGTAGCTCACCCGCCCGGCCGCATGCTCCCCCCGTTACGCGAACCGGCCACTCACCGCCGCGCAGGGCATAGGATCGCCGCCGATGGAGCCGGCCGACATCCTCCGGCGCTCGTGGCTGCTCTACCGCGGCCACTGGCGGCGCCTCCTGCCGATCGCCGCCCTCGTGTACCTGCCGGTCGGCGCCGTCTCGGCCCTCCTGACCCTGGCCGGGTGGCCGGGCATCGCGATCGCGAACCTCCTCAACCTCGCGGCGATCTTCCTGGTGCAGGGCGCGTTGGTCGCCGCCGTCGAGCGGGTGGACGAGCGCGGCGAGGAACCGGTCGTGGCCGAGAGCCTGGGCCGGGCGGGAGGCCGCATCGTGACCCTCGCGACCGCCGGCCTGCTGGCGGCGGCGGGGATCGTGGCGGGGCTGGCCCTGCTCATCGTCCCCGGCCTGGTGCTGCTGACCTGGTGGCTGGTCCTGGTGCCGGTGATCATGCTGGAGCGCGAGCGGGTGACCGCCGCCTTCACCCGCAGCCGCGCGCTGGTCATCGGTCACGGCTGGCCGGTGTTCGGGGTGGCGCTCGCCACCACGCTGATCCTGCTGGCGTTCGGGCTGGTGCTGGCCGGCATCCTGCAGCCGCTGTCCGGCGCCGTGAGCAGCCTGGCGCAATCCGCCGTGGGCAACACCCTCGCGGCGCCGTTCGCCGCGGTGGCCTGGACGCTCACCTACTTCCGCCTGCGCGACATCGAGGCCGCCGAGCGGCCGGAGCCCGCGTGAGGCCCCTGCGCATCGCCGCGCTCGCGGCCCTGGTCGCGGCGATGCTGGCGACCGGCGCCTGCGGCGGCGGGTCGTCGCCGACCGAGGGCGGCGGCACCACGGCGACCGCGCCGCCCGCCACGACGACCGTCACCGGGGCGGAGGGCTGCCGCACCGATCCACCGGAGCCGCCGCCGGATCCGGGCTCGTACCCGTCCGGCCCCCGCCGGGTGATCGCTCCCGGGAGGCACTACACGGCGACCCTCGACACGTCGTGCGGCACCATCGTCATCGCCCTCGACCAGGCCGAGGCGCCCAGGGCGGTCAACAGCTTCGTGTTCCTGGCCCGGCGCCACTTCTTCGACGGCCTCACCTTCCACCGCGTGGTGCCCGGCTTCATCATCCAGGGCGGCGACCCGCAGGGCGACGGCTTCGGCGGGCCGGGCTACGTGTTCGAGGACGAGCTGCCGGCGGGCGGCGGCTACCCCGACGGCTCGGTGGCGATGGCGAACGCCGGCCCCGACACCAACGGATCCCAGTTCTTCATCGTGGTCGGCAACGGCGCCGCCCTCGCGGTGGCGTACACGCGCTTCGGCCGCGTCACCAGGGGCCTCGACGTGGCCCGCCGCATCGCCTCGCTCGCCAAGCCGGGCGCCGACCCCACCGACACGGCGAGCCAGGTGCCGGTGCAGCCCGTCTACATCTACCGGGTCACGATCTCCGGCTCGTAGGCGCCGCTACTCGGACCACTCGTCGACCGAGATGGGCGGCCCCTGGCGGTTGAGCATGTCGGCGGGCAGGAGGAAGCGGCGGCCGTCGTCGCCCGCGTCGTGCTCGAAGGGCGCCACGGCCTCGGCCGGCACGTCCACCACGAACAGCACGCGGTCGTCCGTCCGCCCGGCGGGCGGACGCTCGGTGACGAGGACGCCGGCGCGGTCGCCGGCCGGCGCGTCGCGGAACCCGCCGGCGCGGATGCTGAGCGCCCCGTCGTAGTCGCTCTCGTGGAACAGGCGCAGGCGCCGCTCGGCGACGTCGGCCGGCGCGCTGTCGGTCGAGCCGACGCGCGCGGTGGCGCCGTCCCCGTGCTCGATGTCCACGACGATGTGGGTGATGGGCACGTCGTAGCGCTCGCGCGCCTTCGCCACCACCTGGCGCTCGAGCCAGTTGGAGCGCTGCGGCGGATGGGTGGAGATGACCACCTCGTCCGGGTTGTAGATGCGCAGCGCGTCGTCGAGCGCCTGCAGGGGGTCGCCGTCGCCCAGATGGCCGCGGGCCGACAGCCCGGCCTCGGTGAGGGTCGCCAGCGACGCCTCCAGCCGCGCCAGCGCGTCCTGGCGGCGGTTCTCCATGTCGGCCGACAGCCAGTGGTCGATCCGGTTCTTCGCCAGGGCCGGCGCCACCACCAGCACCTCGCCCCCGGCGCCGGCCCTGTACGCCACCTCGTCGGCCACTCCCTTGGCGGCGCAGGTCTCGTTGGCGATGACGAGGACCCTGCGGGGCTCCGCCCCTCTCTCCGACGGCGACGGCATGTGCGGAATGTATCTTGTGTCGTCGCGGCGCGCCACCCCTCCGACCAGTCATCCGCGCGGGAGGGTAGGATGTCCTTCATGGGCCGCGTGCACTCCGTCGACGACTACCTCGAGGCGATCTACTTCCTCGCCACACCCATCGGCGAGTACGGCCCCGTGGTCAAGGAGGCCCCGGTGCCGGCGGCCCGGGTCGCGGAGATGCTGCACGTCACCGCGCCGACCGCCAGCGAGATGCTCAAGCGGCTCGAGGTCGAGGGCCTGGTCGAGCGCGGCCCGCGCAAGGGCCCGGTGCTGACCGCCAAGGGGCGCGGCGAGGCCGAGCGGGTGGTGCGCCATCACCGCATCATCGAGCGCTTCCTCACCGATTTCATGGGCTACTCCGCCGCCGAGTCCCACGTCCACGCGGACGACCTGGGCGACGCCTTCTCCGACGAGATGGTCGAGCGGTTGGCCGAGCAGCTCGGCCAACCGGACCGATGCCCGCACGGCTGGCCGGTGGACCCGTCGCACGAGCAGGAGGAGAACCGCGATCTGCGGCCCCTGTCCTCCATCCAGTCGGGCCCGGCCCGCATCGTGCGGCTCGCCGAGCACGACGGCGACCTGCTCCACTGGTTCTACGAGCAGGGCCTGGTGCCGGGCACCGATCTCGAGGTGCTGCGGGTCGATCCCGCGGCCGGCCAGCTCACCGTCGTGATCGGCGGCGAGGAGCGGGCGATCGGCGAGCGCGCCGCCGCCGGCCTGTACGTCCTCCCCGGCTGAGCGCGCGACACCCCCTCCGAGGGAGCGCCGCGCGCACGCGCCGGCGAGCTAGGTGCGCACCTCGAGGTTCCAGGTCGCCGGCGCCAGCCCGAACTTGTCGCTGACGACGTTGAACGGGCTGTAGGTGCGGCCGGTGAACTGCCAGCACCACACGCCGCCGGTGGCGGTGGTCCAGCGGTAGCTGCCGGTCCGTGAGTCGAGCGAGCCCGTGTTCGGCGGGCTCGCCGGATCCGGCGCCGCGCAGGTGCCGCGGACGATCGAGACGTCCATGGTGTGGTACGAGGTGTCCTGCCACGGCGTCCAGGTGAGCACCACGTCGCTCTTGCCGCCGCCGAGCGGCGCGACCCGGTAGGTGAGATCGGCGGGGGGCGCGGGAGCCGCCGGCGGCGGGCCCTTCAGGCAGAAGTCCGCCCCCACCGGCTTCGGCTTCTTGTAGCCGTAGCGCCTGCCCACCGACTTCCAGTCGATCTCACGGACGAAGTTGCAGATCTCGTAGTCCGGATCGGGGCTCTTCGGGCAGAACTGGAAGACGATCGGCGACCGCATGACGGTGCACACCAGCTTGTTCGGGTGCGGCAGGCCCAGGACGTGCCCGAACTCGTGCACCACCACCGCCACGTTGCCGACCGGGTCCAGCGAGCGCAGGTCGAGGTGGATGAAGGCCCTGGCGCGACGGCCCCGGCCGCCCAGCGGACCGTACGTCGCGAGCCCGGCCGACTGGTTCGGCCCCGAGTCCGGCAGCCCCGTGCGGTGGCGGATGAGCAACTGCGCGCCGCCGATCGGCACGGGCTTCAGGCGGATCTTCGCGCCGCTGATGTTCCACTGGCGCACCGCCTCCTTGATCACCGGCCTGTAGGAGTCCGGGACGTTCACCAGGGCGTAGCGGACCACGCCGCCGGGCCACTTCTTGCCCTGGAGCTTGATCAGGCTCTGCGCGGAGGCCTGGCTCGCCGTGAGCGCTCCGGCCGCGAGCGCGGCGAGGATGAGCGCGGCGGCGAGCCGCCTGAGGCGGCGGGGACGATCTGATGCGGCCATCGAGGACCTCGTCGGATGGTGCGGGTAAGCCCGCCCTTTCTACCTGTTCGGGCGACGGAACATACAGCGGCCGGTCCGGTCGCGACCGCCCGCGCCGGGCGCTAGCGTCGCCCCATGGCACGGACGTTGGTCTGGCGGGGCACGGACGGCTGGCGCGCCGAGGCGGTCGAGGTCGAACTGGCGGGCGAGGGGCTGCGCGCCCGCGGCACCCAGATCGGCGCCGATCCCCTGCCCTACCGCCTGGACTACGCGCTCGACGCGGCCGCGGGCTTCGTGACCCGCGCGCTGGACGTGACCGTCACCGGTGACGGGTGGCGACGGATGCTGCGGCTCGCGCGCGACCCCTCGTCCGGCGCGTGGACGATCGCGGCCCGGGCCGAGGGCGACGCGCCCCTGCCCCCGCCCGGCGGCGACGCCCCGGCGCTCGCCGGGGCGCTCGACTGCGATCTGGGCCTGTCTCCGCTCACCAACGCGATGCCCGTGGCGCGCGAGGCGCTCGCGCGGCGCGCGGGCGGCGCGGACCTCGTGATGGCCTGGGTGTCGGTGCCGGATCTCGCGGTCCGCGCGTCGCCCCAGCGCTACGAGCACGTCGCGCCGGCGGTGGTGCGGTACGTGGACCGCGGCGAGTTCGAGGGCTTCACCGTCGAGCTGCGGCTCGACGCCGACGGCCTGGTGATCGACTACCCGGGATTGGCGGAGCGCGTCACGGCCTCCTGACGGCGGGGCCGGTCTCGGCCGCCCGGGACGCCTTCCCCCAGCCGCTCGGCCAGGAACTCCTCCCACGTCTGGCGTCCCACGGCGAGGTCCGGCGCCAGGTTGGCCCCGGCCCGGATGGCGCGGCCCGCGCCGCCGATCAGCGGCACCGGCATCAGCAGGCGCCGGGCGCCGCGAGCCCGCAGGTAGGCGCGCACCATCTCGTCCATCCCCATGATCCTCGGCCCGGCCATCTCGTCCACCAGCCCGGCCGGCGCGCCCAGGGACAGCTCGACCAGCCGCGCGGCGACCTCGTCGGCGGCGACCGGCTGCACGCGCATCCCCGACGGCACCGGCACCACCGGCAGGTGCGCCATGCCGCGCGCGACCATGAGCATCAGCTCGTGGAACTGGGTGGCGCGGAGCGTCGTCCACGGCACGCCCGACGACGCGATCGCCTCGTCCGAGCCGAACTTCGACGCGTAGTAGGAGAACATCGCCCGGTCCGCGCGGCCGGTGACCGGCACGCGGTCGGCGCCCACCACCGAGATGTTCACCAGGTGCCGCGTGCCCGCCCGGAGGGCCGCCGCGCCGAGCGCCGCGGCCCGTCGCTCGTCGCCCTTCGACGCCCCCGCGCAGTGCACCACGACCTCGACTCCCGCCAGCGCCGCGTCGACCCCCTCCCCGGTGTCGAGGTCGCCGGTCAGCACCGGCGGGCCGCCCTCCGCCCCGCCCGCGCGCCGGCTCAGCACCCGCACGTCGCGGCCCGCATCGACCAGCCGCCGCACCACCAGCGTCCCCAGCGTGCCCGTGCCGCCGGTCACCAGCACCGGCCCGTCCCCGCCACGCTCCGTCTCGATCGACATGATCGTCTCCTTCCGCCTCACCGTTCTCATCGCGCCGGCGCATCGGCGCCGGTCTTCCTCCATGACGGTCGGCGGAGGGAGAATGTGACCGATGGGAGACGACGACCGTCTGGCGCGGCGCTTCGAGGAGCACCGCCCGCGGCTGACCGCGGTGGCCCGGCGCATGCTGGGCTCCGCCGACGAGGCCGAGGATGCGGTGCAGGAGGCGTGGATCCTGCTGAGCCGCCAGGACAGCGGATCGATCGACGAGCTGGGGAGCTGGCTCACCACGGTGGTCGCGCGCGTATGCCTGAGCATGCTGCGCTCGCGGCGGGCGCATCCCGAGGTGCCGCTCGCCGACGACCTCGCCGGCCCGGTCATCCCGGACGCCGCCCCCGGCCCCGCGGAGGAGGCCCTGCTGGCCGACACCGTGGGGCTGGCGCTGCTGGTGGTGCTCGACACGCTGGGACCCGCCGAACGGGTCGCGTTCGTGCTGCACGACATGTTCGGCGTGCCCTTCGACGAGATCGCGCCGGTGCTGGGGCGCAACCCGGCGGCGGCGCGCCAGCTGGCCAGCCGCGCCCGCCGCCGGGTGCGCGGGGCCGACCCGAGCGAGCTGGGCGACGACCGCGTACGCCACGCCGGCGTGGTCGACGCCTTCCTCGCCGCCGCGCGGGCGGGTGACTTCGAGCGCCTGCTGGCGCTGCTCGACCCGGACGTCGAGCTGCGCGCCGACGACGCGACCGTGCGCATGGGCGTGCCGGCGCTGATGCGCGGGCGCGAGCAGGTGCGCGGCGTGGTGCGCATGGCCCGGGGGGCCACCCCCGCGCTGATCGGCGGGGACGCCGCCGTGGTGTGGCTGGTGGGAGGCCGGCCGCGGGTCGTGTGGCGCTTCACCACCGCCGGCGACCGCATCACCGGGATCGAGCTGATCGGCGAGCCCGGGCGCATCGCGGCGCTGGACCTGGTGATCGCCGGCGACTGACCGGGGAGCCGTTACAGCGCGAAGACGATGCCGGCGGGCTCGCCCGGGTCGGCGGCCACGACCGGCAGCGCCGCGCGCAGCGCGCGCTGCAGCGCCCCGGCGCTCTCGCGGAAGAGGCGCGCCAGGGTCTCGGCCGAGGTCGGCTCCGGCATCACGCCGTTGGCGTGGTCGGTGACGAAGCCGATCAGCGCGAAGGGCAGCCTGGCCTCGCCGGCCAGCACGGTCTCCGGCCCTCCGGTCTGGCTGACGCAGGTCACGCCCGCGGCGGCGAGCTGGGCGATCTCGCTGACGGTGTTGAGGCGGGGGCCGTCGACATGCCCGTAGGTGCCGCCGTCGCGCACCGTGAGGCCGGCGGCGCGGGCACCGGCCACCAGGCCCGCCCGGACGGACGCGCCGAACGGCCGCTCGTAGATCCAGTGGCCCCGGCCCGGGATCTGCGGCGCGGTGAAGAGCGTGCACAGCGAGCCGTCGGCGAGGCGGTTCGACGGGAAGTGGAGGTCGTCGAACACCACCAGCGACCCCAGGTCGAGCGACGGATCGACCGCGCCGCAGACCGTGGTGGAGACGAGGGCGGTCGCGCCGAGGCTCGCGATGGCCGCGACGTTCGCCCGCGGGGTGACCTGGTGCGACAGCCGGGCGTGGCCGGTGCCGTGGCGGGGCACGTGCAGCACCGCCGTCCCGTCGAGCTCGCCGGCGACGACCTCGGCCGGGCCGTAGGGCGTCTCCACGATCCGGCTCTCCCGGCCCGTCAGCCCGTCGAGCTCGTAGAGCCCGGTGCCGGTGATGAGCCCCACGGGACCGCTCATCGGGCGGCCAGGTCCTCCACGTCCCAGCCGGCGAGCTCGGCGCCGCCCCGGTAGGCGCTCTCGAAGAAGGCGAGCACCGCCGCCTCGACGTCGCCCGCGGCGCGGGCGTCCTCGTACATCAGCAGCGCCAGCGAGCCGCCGGCCCCCGTGCTCCACGATGCGGCCGCCGGCTCGAGCGGCCGGTCGGTGAGGCCGTCCGGCGCGGGCGCGGTGTACGAGTAGAAGGCCGCGTCGGGGATGTTGTCGTCACCCGCCCAGAAGCCGAAGCTGATGACCTCGTGGGAGTAGGCCTCGGCGGTGACCGCGTCCACCCCGTCGGGCGGGTCGACCCGCGCGCCCGAGAACCGGGTCACCGCGAGGTCGAGGCTGTGCCAGAACAGCTGCACCGGGCTGGTCTTGCCCACGAAGCGGCCGGCGAAGCGCTCGAAGGCGACCGCCGACGAGCGCAGGACGGCGGCGTACCGCTCGACCGCCGCCGCGTCGTAGGCGGCGTGCTCGCGGTCGTCCGGGAACGGGGGGCCGCCGATGTCGTAGGGCCGGGCCAGGATGCGCGGCCGCACGCCGAGGTCGGCCAGCGCCGCCATCAGCGCATCGTGGAAGTCGGCCACCGCGAGGCCGTCGCGCAGCGGGAGCTCGCGCACCTCGCCGCCGCTGGTGAGCACCACCGCTCGGTGGTCGACCAGGTCGAGGAGGATCTCGACGTCGCCGCCGTCGTAGGGCATCGGACCGGTGGTGAGGCCGCGGGTGGCGACCCGGAGCGTGACATGCCACCAGTGGTTGCGCCGCGGCGTGAGGGCCATCCGCGTCTTGCCCACGATCTGGCAGTAGCGGTGCAGGGTCTCCTTGGTGGCCGCCACTGCGCGAGGCGCAGCGGCGGCCAGGCGTCCGCGCTCATGCGGCGGGGTCGCCCGAGCGCGGGTTCACGATCACCCGGTACTCGTGCTCCGGGCCGGACAGCAGGAAGTCCGGGTTGACGCAGGGGCCGTCGGCGCGGTGCTCGAAGGTGCGCTCCACCTCGCTGCGGCACATCGGCAGGGGGTCGCGCTCGGCGCGCAGGGCCCCGAA
Source organism: Thermoleophilia bacterium (assembly GCA_050181915.1). Classification (GTDB taxonomy): domain Bacteria; phylum Actinomycetota; class Thermoleophilia; order Miltoncostaeales; family Miltoncostaeaceae; genus JBFXCS01. The sequence continues at coordinate 1,284,165 of JBFXCS010000001.1, forward strand.
GCCGCCGCGGCCGTCCTGCAGCAGGTGCAGGCGCTCCAGGTCGATCTCGACCCCGAAGACGCCCTCGAGGCAGCCCACGAAGGTGACGCCGTCCCGCGCGAGGGAGTACAGCCGCGAGCACTCCGACCGGACGCACTCCGCGGGATACACCACGCGCTCGCACGACACCGGGCAGGCCCTGCACGACCCGGCGCGCGCGGCGGCCGGGGCGTCAGGCGTCATCGGCGGTTACCGGCGGGCACCGGGGTATTGAAGCGACCGTCCCGGGCGGTGGTCAAGCGCCCCGGGAGCGCCGGCGGGCTACGCCAGGCAGCGCTCCCCGAAGAGGGTCTTGAGCTCGGCGATGAGGCCGCGGTCGCCGGGGTCGCCGACGCCGAACTGGTCGCCCAGCCGGATGCGCCGCCTCCCCCCCGCCGTCTCGACGTCGATGATCACCGGGGTGGTGCCGGAGTGGTCGCGCAGCAGCCGGTGGAGCTCGTCGAACGGCGTCTGGTGCAGGCGGGAGACCGGCACCCGCAGCAGCAGGCGCTCCTCCTCGGCGCCCTCCTCCGGCTGGAAGGCGCGCACCGCCTGGGCGACGAGCTTGGTCTCGCCCTCGCCCTTCTGATCGACCCGGCCGGTCATGACGACGATGTTGTCGGGCACCAGCAGCTCGCGGGCCTCGGCCAGCACCGCCGGCACCACCACCACCTCGACCGAGGCCTCCAGGTCGTCGAGGCGGGCGAACATCATCGCCTCGCCCTTGCGGGTGGTGATGTTCTTGACCATCCCGATGATGCCGCCGACCGTGACCGGCTCGCCGTCGGCGCGCTCCGACAGGGCCCCCAGGCCGCAGGTGGTGGCGCGGCGCAGCTGGATGCGGCACTCCTGCAGCGGGTGGCTCGACACGTACAGGCCGAGGGCCTCCTTCTCGGCCGCCAGCAGCTCGTCGCGGGCCATCTCGGCGGCGGAGATCGGCGGGTCGAGCTCGACCACGACCTCGGCCGCGCCGCCGCCCATCGCACCGAACAGCGATTCCTGGCCGGCGGCGAGGTCGTTGCGGCGCCGGGCGGCCTGGCTCATCGCGGCCGGCAGGGCATCGAGCATGCCCAGGCGGGTCGCCCCGGTCGCGTCGAGCGCGCCCGCGCGGATGAGGCTCTCGAGGGCCCTCTTGTTGACCTGGGCCTGGTCGACGCGGCGGCAGAAGTCCCACAGCGACTCGAAGGGGCCTCCCTGGTCGCGGGCGGCGATGATCGCGGCGACCGCGTTCTCCCCCACTCCCTTCGTGGCGGTGAGGCCGAAGCGGATCTCGCGGTCGCCGGTGACGGCGAAGTCGGAGCGGCTGACGTTGACGTCGGGGGGCAGCACCGCGAGGCCCAGCTCGTTGCAGGCGGCGACGTAGAAGGGCACGCGGTCCTTGGTGTCCATCACCGAGCTGAGCAGCGACGCCATGTACTCGGCCGGGTGGTTCGCCTTGAGGTAGGCGGTGCGGTAGGCGAGCAGCGCGTAGCAGGCGGCGTGGCTCTTGTTGAACGAGTAGTCGCCGGCCGCCTCGCAGAGGCTCCACAGGCTCTGGGCCACCTGCGGCGCGGTGCCGCTGGCGGCGCAGCCCTCGATGAACTCGTCCTTCAGGGACGCCATCAGGACCTTGTCCTTCTTGCCCACGGCCTTGCGCAGGTCGTCGGCGCGCGACGGCGAGAACCCGGCGAGCTGCCGGGAGATCGCCATCAGCTGCTCCTGGTAGATCGCCACGCCGTAGGTGGGGCCGGTGATGGGCTCGAGGCGCGGGTCCTCGAAGGTGACCCGGGAGGGGTCGCGCTTGTTGCGCGCGTAGGTGCTGATGAAGGCCATCGGCCCCGGCCGGTACAGGGCGACGAGGGCGATGATGTCGTCGAAGGTGGTGGGGCGCACCTCGCGCAGCGCCTCGCGCATGCCGCTCGACTCGAACTGGAACACGCCGATGGCGTCGCCGCGCGCGAGCATCCGGTACGTGCCGGGGTCGTCGAGGGCGACGGTCTCGATGTCGAGCGCCCGGCCGGTGCGGTCCTCGATCAGCTCGAGGCAGCCCTCGATCACGTCGAGGTTGCGGAGCCCGAGGAAGTCCATCTTCAGCAGGCCGAGGGCCTCGACGTCGTGGTCGGGCACCTGGGTGACGACGTTGCCCTCGTCGTCCACCCGCACCGGCACGTAGTCGGTGATGTCGCTGGGAGCGATGACCACGCCCGCGGCGTGGACGCCCTCGTTGCGCACCAGGCCCTCGAGCGGCAGGGCGGTGTCGACGATCGACCTGGTGACCGGGTCCTCGGCGTAGGCGACGGCCAGCTCGGTGCCCGGCTTCATGGCGTCGGAGAGCTTGATGCCGATGGGCCGCTCCGGCACGAGCTTGGCGATGCGGTCGACCTGGCCGTAGCTGTGGCCCAGCACGCGGCCGGCGTCGCGCACCACCGCGCGGGCGAGCAGCTTGCCGAACGTGCCGATGCGGGCCACCGCGGACTGGCCGTACTTCTCGGTGACGTAGGCCACCACGCGGTCGCGGCCCGCGACCGAGAAGTCGGTGTCGATGTCGGGCATGCTCTTGCGCCCCGGGTTGAGGAAGCGCTCGAACAGCAGCCCGTGGGCCAGCGGGTCGAGGTCGGTGATGCGCAGCGAGTACGAGACCAGCGACCCCGCGGCCGATCCGCGGCCCGGGCCGACGCCGACGCCGTTCTCGCGGGCCCAGCGCATGTAGTCCCAGACGATGAGGAAGTAGCTGGCGAAGCCCATCTCGCGGATGACGCCCAGCTCGAAGCGCAGCCGCTCCTCGCCGCCCTCGGGCAGCCCGTCCGGGTAGCGGCGGGCGAGGCCCTCGCGGCACAGGCGCTCGAGGTAGGCCTCGTCGGTCTCGCCCCCCGGCACGGGGAAGCGCGGCAGCTTGATGTCGCCGAGCGGCAGCTTCAGCGCCGCGCAGCGCTCGGCGATCTCGACCGACACGGGTAGGGCGTCCAGGAAGTCCGGCAGCGCGGCGGCCATCTCCGCGCCGGTCTTGAGGTAGAACTCCTTCGTGCTGAACCGGAAGCGGTTCGGGTTGCTGAGCACGTCGCGGGTCTGGATCGCCAGCAGCGCCTCGTGGGCGTCGGCGTCCTCGCGGCAGGGGTAGTGGGCGTCGCAGGTCGCGACCATCGTGAGCCCCGTGTCGGCGGCGAGGCGCTTGAGGTGCTGGTTGATGGCCGTCTGCTGCTCGAGCCCGGCGTGCTGGATCTCGACGTAGACGTCGTCCTTGCCGAAGATCTGGGCCAGCGCGTCGAGCTCGGCGCGGGCGGCGGTGACGTCGTCGCGCTCCAGGCTGCTGCACACCACCCCGGACAGGCACCCGGAGAGGGCGATGATCCCATCCGAGTGGCGCTCCATGAGCGAGTGCGAGATGCGCGGCTTGCGGTGATAGCCCTCGAGGTAGCCGGCCGAGCACAGCTTGATCAGGTTGTAGTAGCCCTCGGTGGTCTCGGCGAGCAGGGTGAGGTGGTTGCGCCGCTCCTTGCCGGGCCGCGCCGCGTGGTCGGGCACCACGTACGCCTCGAGGCCGACGATCGGCGTGACGCCGCGCTTGGTGGCCTGCCGGTACAGCTCGACCGCTCCGCTCATGACGCCGTGGTCGGTGAGCGCGACCGCCCCGTGGCCCATCTGCTCGACCCGGTCCAGCAGCCTCTCCACCCGGCAGGCCCCGTCCAGGACGGAGTAGTCGGAGTGGACGTGGAGGTGGACGAAGGGCGGGTCGGAGACGGCCATGGAGGACCGTCAGGTTGGCACATCGGCTCGGACGTCACCACGACCCCGGCGAGGCCCGGTCGCGCAATATGCGGGGGTTTCCGGAGGGCCCCCACACCACCCCTGGGGTGCGACCGCCGTCAGGCCCGATCCGGCCGCCCCCGCCGGGCGCGCATCTCTTCAGTCGTAGGGACCGAGGAAACGTTCGCCGTTGTAGTGGATCATGTGCGTTGGATGGTCGGCGCACCAGACCTCGGAATCCCAGGCGATTCTGTCCACATACTTGCGGAACTCTGATCGGCCAGGGAAGCAGGACACGTAAACAAGACCCGCTGTGGAGCCGGCGAACAGGTCTGAGAGTTCGGCCCGTCTCTTGGAGTCGACGGGTCCGTGGGAACTGGCTGCCTCCAAGAGAACGAGCCAGTTGCGGTCTGGCAGGTAGACGATGAGATCAGGCATCTTCCCGTGTTCGTCGACCTCGACGTTGAGCGACGTAAGAACCTTGCGCTCAAAGAGCGCCCACTTGTCGTCGGCATCGCCGATGTAGAGCACCTGTCCGCCCGGGGTGAACCGCGGGCAGAACTCCTCGACCATCGACTTGAGGAGGATGTTCTGGCCTCCGGGTGAAAGCGTGAAATCGGACCCGTCAGGTAGTGTCAGCGGGATACGATCCATCTCACGGGCCGCCGCGTAGCGTGCTTTCAATCCCGGCAGCTCAACGAGGTAGCGGTCAGTCGCTGTCAGCCAGCCGTCGGTTCCGTAGGTACGGACCACATCCAGTGCCTCGGTTGTAACTTGGTAGTTCCACTTTGGTGAGTTGACAGGACGCCGAGGTTCATCCGGATTCTGCACGACGAGATGCGCTTCGCCGAACTGATGAAGAGTGAATCTGCGGACCGTCTCGCGGGTATTTGGCGCATACTCCTTCCCGTACTCGTCGCGGATGAAGTCCATGATGGCGCGAGTACCGAGCATCGGATTCGTGGCGTCCGCCCACGAATCGACGGGAGTAAGTTTCAGGAGGGCCAAGAGCACAAGCGCGGAGCGCTCATTGCTACGCTCGGCATCCATGCCGAGCGTCTCGAGGATGATCCGAGCGTCCTCGACCCGCTCGTAAGCGGCGCCAGTCAGATCGCTCATGCCGCAATCAGTTTCATCACCAATGAGTCAACGTCGCTCTGTGACCCAGCACATTCCCCTCCGAGGCTGCGCAGAGTGTCCAGCGTCGGGAATCGCAGGGTACGCAGATCAGTGGCGTTGACCTGGGTGTGCCCGGAGAAGGTACGGAAGAACTTGTCGATCACTGAAGAATTGAGCCAGATGACGAGACCGTTTGAAACGTCCTTGTCCAGACCGTGGCCGTTAGCGTGGAACACGTTCAGATGGTTTTCAAACGCCACTTCTCCTGGGTGCTCTACTGGAGACCAAACCGAGGCAACGATTCTCCGTCGCTCTTCCTTTGCGCTGAATCTCTTGACCACCGAGTACCAGCCCTCGGGCAGCAGCATGCCTCGGTCTCTCTCGTCGATTGGTTGGAACCATTGCGGCTTTCGCAGCGCCCGAGGCCACAGTACGCCGCCGCCCCTGAGGTTCCCGGGGTAGATCAACGGCACCGCGCCCGGCACTTCGACGTCGCTGAGCGCATGGCGCGAACGGAATTCCACCACGCGGCCGGTTGAAACCTGGATGCAGAGGTCGGCAAGAGAGCACGGTTGCGAGAGGACCTGCTCGGCGACGAGAGTGTCGTCGGCATCGGTGGCGAGCCGGATGAAGCGGTTCGAGTCGTCCGGGAAGACAACATCATCGTAGGAAACCATGCGCGATGAGACGCTGCCGGTGTGGTCTCGGCTGACCGAGAGCTCCACGAGCTCAGGGGAAGCCCCACGTGTCCCAGAGAAGATCACGTTCTCCTGCAGCACACCGGCATCGGCGAACACGGTGGAACGTGAGCCGAAGACATGGACTCGGTCTAGGGCAACGGCATCAAGGAGGTAGCGGCGGAAGGCTCCAAAATACGGTCCGTTGAAAAAAGATCGCGGAGTGATGGCCACCACTTGCCCACCAGTACGGAGCGCAGAGAGTGACAGCACGAGAAAGGCCGCGTACAGATTTGGTGCATCGACGCCGGCCACCCGCATGGCTCGCCGGTGGGTACTTGATACGGCCAGCTTGCCGTACGGCGGGTTCTCGATCACAAGATCAAACCGGGCCTCAATGGTGAGCGAGGAGTCTAGACCGGTGGAATCGAGAATGAAGTCAGCCTCGACAGCTTCCGCCCGGACTCTGCCACCTCCGGCGCGTTCGCATGCCGCAAGCGTCGTTCTCAGGTGCGGTGTCACCGCGGTATCACGTTCGATCGCGATGATGTCAAGGGACAAACAGGGGCGCTCGGTGAGCACTCGGCTGACCAAGGCGGCGGAGAGCATCCCGGATCCTGCGCCGGGATCGAGCACGCGGAGCGTCCCCGTCTCCGGAAGCCGGGGTATGGAAGCGATCAACTCGGCTGCGACCGCAGGGGTGAAGAACTGTCCCAACTCACCCTGCGCGCGCGCATCCAGCTCACCGAGGGCGGCGACTCGCTCACGCTCGGCGATACCAAGGACGTCCGTCGCCAACACGCCTCTATCGTATCCGCGAGACCCGACAGCATCGCGGACCCTCGAATTCTCGACATCCCGGACGGGATCGCGCCGGATGCGCGTATCAGCCCGCCGAGGGGTGCAGCCGCACCGGGACGGCGCGGCCGTCCTCAGCGGCGACCATGGTGAAGACGGCGTCGCACACCGGACGGATCTCCTTGGCCGAGGGGTCCTCGGCACCGCGCGCAGCGAGGTCCTCCCCACCGCCTCCAGGGCGGCGGTGACGTGGGCGACCTCACCGGCCCGGATCGGGCCGTGCCACACGTACTCCTCGATCGCCTTGAAGAAGACCTCCTCGCCGGGCTCGACGGCCCGGGTGGCGACCACCCAGGCGGCCATGTCCATCCAGCTCATCATGTGGCCGCCGTGCATCACGCCGAGCGTGTTCGCCTGGGTGGGCATGACCAGGATCGAGAGCGTGTAGGACCCGCCGCCCTCACCGGCCATCGATGCCCACCACCTCGCGCGCGATCACCATCTTCTGGACCTCGGAGGTGCCCTCGCCGATCTCCAGGATCTTCGCGTCGCGGTAGAGGCGGGCCACGGCGCTCTCCTCCATCCAGCCGGTGCCGCCGTGGATGTGCACGGCGCGCTCGGCGACGGTGACCGCCAGCCAGCCGGCGGTGAGCTTGGCCATCGCCGCGACGCCGGTGACCGGCTCGCCGGCGTCCTTGGCGCGGGCCGCCCGGTAGAGCAGGGCGCGGGCGGCGGCGATCTCGGTCGCCATCTCCGCCAGCTGGAAGGCGATCGCCTGATGACGATCAGGCCGTGGCGCTCGGCGAAGTGGCCGGGCTCGACGCGCCACCCCTCCACCCCGCCGACCGCGAGGCCGCCGTAGTCGATGAGCAGGGCGAGGGCCCAGAGGACGCCGCGCACCGCGCCGTCATCGACGAAGCCCGCCGCGACCAGCAGGCCCGCCGCCGGCGCGATGCTGGTCGCCAGGCGCAGCACCATCGCCCGCATGACGGCATCGCCGCGGGCCAGGGCGAGGTAGGCGACGATGTGCAGGAGGCGCACGCATGCGTAGGCGACGCCGAAGACCGCGGCCGAGTCGCCGAAGGCCTCTGGCACGGCCAGCGACACCACGAGCAGGGCACCCATCGCCGCCAGCAGGGCCACGCGGGCCAGTCCCTCGTCCGACGCCGCGCTGTTCGCCAGCCAGGCGAAGGACACCCATGCCCACCACAGGGTCGCCATGATCGCGAGCCCCTGCACCAGCCGCGTCCAGGTGGGGGTCGTCGGCCACGAACGCCGTCACCTGGGTGATGGCGAACACCAGCACGAGGTCGAAGAAGAGCTCGAGCGCGGTGACCCGCTGCTCGCCCGCCGGCGGCTCGCGCGGGGTGGAGACCTCGGTCGCCATCGCGGCCATTGTGGAGCACCGGTCCGGCGTCCGTCTTCGCCGAAAGCGACGGATCCGGACCGGCCGTCACCCGCTACTCGTCCGTCACCAGCGCCTCCAGCAGCAGCACGCCCCAGGGGCCGCCGATCGCCAGGTGGCGGCCGTCGGGCGCCCACGCGCCGGCGCGGGCGCCGCGGATCCAGCGCACCACCTCGCGGCCCTCGGCCCGCAGCACCGCCAGGACGTCGGAGCGCCCCTCGGAGGTGTGGACGGCGCGCAGCGCGCCGTCGGGCGACGGGGCGGCCGCCGCCAGGTCGTCCTCGCCCAGCAGGGCCGGGTGCGTCGGGCCGGGCAGGGCGGCGGCCGGGTCGTCGCCGGGGCGCTCCTCCTGCTGCAGCAGCAGGTCCGGCACCGACCAGGCCCGCGTCACGTAGGGGCTGACCCCCCGCAGGAGCTCGCCGTCGAACTCCAGGTGCAGGGCGGGCTCGCGCGCGCCGGCGACGGCCCGCACCCTGCCCGCCCCGGCGACGGCCGAGGCCGGGTCCAGGCCGGCCAGGCCGAGCCCCACGTCGGGCGGCGGCGACAGCATCAGGCCCATCGGCGGCTGCGGCCGGCGCTTGCCCGGCCGGCCGGCCTGGGCGAACACCATGCTCACCACGCTCCAGGGTCCCGGGTCGTCCACCAGCAGCGGCGGCGGGCCCAGCGGTCGTGTGCTCATGCGTCCTCCTCCAGCGGTGTCAACCAGGCGCAGCCCCAGTCTCCCGCGACCACCACCCCGGCGCCCTCCGGCGCGGTCGCGATGGCGCGGGCCCCCTCGATGCGACGCACCTGGGCGCCGTCGGCCGACCGCGCGAGCGCGGCGACCGGCTCGGCCCCGTCGGGCGATCCGAGCTCCACCAGCTCGCCGTCGGCCGACAGGCCCAGCGCGCCCGCGCCCGGCACGGGAGAGGCGAACGCCGCCGCCGGGGCGCCGGAGGGCGTCCCGCGCCACACCGAGACGGTGCCGTCCTCGTGAAGCGCCGCCGTCACCGGGGCGGCCGCGGCGGTGGCCAGCAGCGCGACCGGCGAGCCGGCGCCGGCGCCGGTGCCGGGCGGCCCCACCGCCCCGCCCGCGGCGACCAGCAGCGATCCGTCGGCGGCGTAGGCGAGCGCCGTCGCCACGCCGTCGTGGCGGGCGGCAGCCGAGTCGGCGCCGAGGTCCCACTCCTCGATCGCGCCCTCCACCGCCACCGCCACGCGACGGCCGTCGGCGCGGATCGCGATCGGGCCCGGGCCCGCGTCGGCGATCACGTCGCCCAGGCTGGGCAGCACCACCACGCGCCATCCCGCCTCTCCGCGCAGCAGGCCCGCGTTGGCGGCGGGCGCCCCGGCCACCAGGTCGAGGCCCGGCGGTCGGCGGTCGTGGATCACCTGCATCCGGGGCACCGAGACGGTGTACGCGACGCCGGGGAAGCCGCCGAGCACGAGCCTGCCCTCGTCGACCAGCACGGCCCGCCGCAGGCGCACCGGCGCACCGGCGCTGACCCTGAGCGGCTCGCCGGCGGGATCGGCGGCGCCTGCGGGCGCCGCCGTCGGGGCGAACCGCAGGCCGCGGGGGCTGCGCTCCACCCGGGCGAAGGGCGGGGCCGCCGCCGGATCGAGCGGCAGCGCGGGCGGGCCGCCGCGCCTCATGCCCGACCCCTCCCGGGCGCGGCGAGGCGGATCGGGCGGCGCGGCGACGGGGCGCGATACCCGGCGATCGGCGGAGCCGGGCGTTGCTCTGGCACGGTGTGGGCCTCCGGGACGTGGACCGGGGAAGTCTAGTGCGCCGCCCGCCACGGCCGTCCGGACCTCTCGCGGCGGAGCGCGGACGGTCGGGGCGCCTGAGGCGCCTCGACAGGGGAGGCGACGTCCGGGGCGAACTCGACCATCGAGGGTGACTCGCAGGTGGATCCGCGGCGTATACCGACGATGCATGAGAGATGAGACGGCGCGTGCGGAAGATCCCATGACGTCTCCGGGAGTGAGATCGGCGCTCCGGATCCCGGCCGACCTGCGCGCGGTCGCCTTCGTGCGGTGCGCCCTCGCCTGCCTGCTGGAGCGCGAGAGATGGCCCGCCGAGGGCTCGGGGCGCGTGCTGCTGGCCGTGACCGAGGCGGTCACCAACGCCATCGAGCACGGCTCCGGCGACGGCGCGGCCGTCGAGGTGGCCCTGGAGGTCACCGCCGGCCGGGTGCTGATCACGGTGGTGGACGAGGGCGTCCCCGGCATCCCGGTGCCCGCGCTGCCCCGCACCCCTCCCCCCGACACGGCTCTCAGCGGGCGCGGCCTGCTCATCATCCGCCGGCTCGCCGACGACCTCGTCCTCACCGGGGACGGCGCGGGCACCCGCATCGACATGGGCTTCCTGCGCGCGACCGCCGAGGCGGCCCAGGCGCGCCTGACCCAGCGGGAGCGCCGGGCGGCGTAGCCGCGGGGCGCGATCGCGCCCCGCGTTGCCATGCTGCGCCGATGCGCGCCGCCCCCTCCCGCCCCGTCGTCGTCCGGGGCGGGGGCATCTCGAGGCGGCTGGTGCTGATCCTGACCTTCGCGACCGGCGCGGCGGTCGCGAACCTCTACTACGCGCAGCCGCTGCTGCACACCCTGGCCGAGGACTTCGGCGCCTCCGAGGGCGTGGCCGGCCTCGCGGTCACCTCCAGCCAGATCGGCTACGCCCTGGGCCTCGCGTTCCTGGTGCCGCTCGGCGACCTCGTGTCGCGGCGCCGCATCTCCGTCGCGGTGCTGGCGGCGACGGCGGCGATGCTGCTGGTGGGCGCCGCCGCGCCGGACATCGGGCTGCTGATCGGGGCGCTCGGCCTGGTGGGGCTGGGCGCCGTGATCGCCCAGGTGCTCGTCCCGCTGGCGGCGGAGATGGCCGACCCGGCCTCGCGCGGGCGGGTGGTGGGCACGGTGATGGCGGGCCTCCTGCTCGGCATCCTGGCGGCCCGCATCCTCGCCGGCCTGATCGGCGACGCGCTGGGCTGGCGGGCGGTGCTCGTCTTCGGGGCGATCGTCGCATTCCTGCTCGCCGCGACGCTCGCCCGCGAGCTGCCCTCGGAGGGCCCGCGCGCCCGGGTGAGCTACCCGGGGCTCCTGCGGTCGGCGCTGCGCCTCGCCCGCGACGAGCCGGCGCTGCGGATGACCAGCCTGATCGGCGCCCTCACCATGGCCTCCTTCGCCCTCTTCTGGACCGCGATCGCCTTCCGCCTCGGCGGGGCGCCCTTCCGCTACTCGGACACCGCCATCGGCCTGCTGGGCGTCGCCGGCCTCGCCGGCGCGCTCGCCGCGACCCGGGCGGGGCGCCTCGCCGACCGCGGTCTCGCTCCCGCCGCGCGGGTGGCGATGGGCCTGGTGATGGCCGCCTCGTGGGCCGCCCTGTGGGCGTCGGACGACCTGATCGTGGTCGTCGTGGCCGCCACCGTCACGCTCGACGTCGGCGTGCAGGGGATGCAGATCCTCAACCAGGCGCTGATCTACGCCCTGGCGCCCGACGCGCCGAGCCGGGTGAACAGCGTCTACATGACGACCTACTTCGTCGGCGGGGCCTGCGGCTCGGCCGCCGCCGGCGCGCTGTTCGACGGGGTCGGCTGGGGCGCGGTGTGCCTCGCCGGGATGGGCCTGGGCGCCGTCGCCGCCGCGCTCTCGGCCCGCGCCCTGGCCGGCCGCAGGGGCCGGCCGGGGCGGGCGGCGGCCCCTACTCCTGCTGGATCGCCCGCAGCACGTTGAGCTTCGCCGCCCGGCGGGCGGGCCAGATGGCGGCGAGCACCCCGGCCAGCCCGGCCAGGACGAAGAAGATCACGATGCGCACCCACGGGATGGTGATCGCGTCGAGGTCCGGCGTCGCGGACGCCGCCACCACGCCGAAGATGATCCCCAGGACGACGCCGAGCAGGCCGCCGAGCAGGGCCACGATCACCGACTCCCAGCGCACCATGCGCTTCGACTGGCGGGCGCTCAGGCCCACCGCGCGCAGCAGCCCGATCTCGCGCGTGCGCTCGAAGATCGAGAGCGCCAGCGTGTTCACGATGCCGAAGATCGCGATGATGATCGCCAGGGCCAGCAGCGCGTAGATCAGCGCCAGGAACGAGTTGACCGAGTCCTCGACGAACTGCTTGTACTCGGCCTGATTGCGGACGGTGAGGCTGGGGTAGTCGGCGAGGGCCGCGTCGACGTCGTCGTGCAGCGTCGTCGCGTCCACCCCCGAGCGGCCGTTCGCGAACATGATGATGTCGAGCTGCTGCGGCACGTGGGCGTCGTAGTCCTGCATCGAGATCGCGAACGCCCCGACGTCGCCCGACTTGTAGAGCCCCGCGACCCGCAGGTCCTCGCTGGTGCCGTCGGAGAACTGCATCGTCACGGTGCCGCCCACCGACAGGTGGTCCTCCTTCGCCGTGTCCTTCTGCACCAGGATGCGGCCCGCGCCGAGGTCGGCCCATCCGCCCGACGTGAACTCGGGGTCGTACGCCGACGCGATCGTCGCCGGGTCGACGCCCGACACCGAGTGCTCGTCGCCGTCCACCCTCACCTGCGCGGTGCGCACCTCGGCGACGCTCTCGACCCCGGGCACGCCGCGCACGGCCTCGGCGGCCGCCAGCGGGAAGCCCTGGAACGAGCTCTCGTCGTACATCACCAGGTCGGCCTTGAACTGGCGGTCGATCGCCCGACCCACGGACGTGCTGATCGAGGCCGCGAAGACGCTCACGAAGGTGACCAGGGCCAGGCCGATCATCAGCGCGGTGGCGGTCTGGGCGGTGCGCTGCGGGTTGCGCATCGCGTTCTCGCGCCCCAGCTTGCCGGGCACGCCGGCCAGGGCCTGGCCGGGCCGCCCGAGGATCGAGGCGAGCGGCCTGGCGATGAGCGGGGCCAGCATCGCCAGCCCGATGAAGATGACGAGCACGCCGACGCCGAGCAGCGTGAACACCTGCTGCGCGGTGTCGCCCTGCAGGGCGACGGCGATGAGGACGGCGCCGACGACCGTGACGACGCCGCCGATGACGAGCCGGCGCCTGCGCGATCCGGTGGGGATCGCCACCTCCTCGCGGAGGGCCGCGACCGGGGGCAGCCGCGCCGCGCGCAGCGCCGGCAGCAGGGCCGCGACCAGGGTCACGATCACGCCCACCAGCAGGCCCACGACGATCGTGCGCGAGGTGAGCTGCATGCCGGTGCTCGGCAGGTCGGCGCCGAACAGGCTGAACAGGCCCTTCACCCCCAGGGCGATGAGGAAGCCCAGCGCAAGGCCGAGGATCGACGCGATCACGCCGACGACGAAGGCCTCGAGCACCACCATCCGGGTGACCTGGCCGCCGGTCGCGCCGACGGCCCGCAGCAGCGCGAGCTGGCGCGCCCGCTGGGCGACCGTGATCGAGAAGGTGTTGAAGATGATGAAGGCGGCGACAAACACCGCGATGTAGCCGAACACCAGCAGGAAGGTGGTGAGGAAGCTCAGCTGGTCCTTGATGTCCTGCGACTGCTGGCGCTGGACGCTCTGGGCCGTCTGGGCCTCGACGCCGACCGGCAGGACGGGGGCGATGCGGTCGCGCAGCTCCGACTCGGACACGCCCGGGTCGGCGGCGACGCTGATCGAGTCGAGCTGCCCCTCCTTCTGGAAGATGCGCTGCGCCTCCTCCAGCGAGAAGAACACCGTGCTGGAGCTGCCGAGGCTCTGGTCGCCGGGCAGCGACGCGATGCCGACGATGCGGAAGGTCTGGGTGCCGGTGGGCACGACCGCCTTCACCGACTGGCCCACGGCGAAGTCGTTGGCGTCGGCCACGCCCTGCTCGAGGACGATGTCCCCGGGCGCCGTCGGCGGGCTGCCCTCGTCGATGGTGAGGTTGTTGGTCTCCCCCCCATCCCACGAGAAGCCCTGGGCGGGGCCGCCGCCGGTGGAGACCGCCTTGCCGTTCGGCTTGATCAGCTGGGCGGTGCCCTCGACGCCGCCGGACGCGTCGCGGACGCCGTCGACCCGCCGCAACTGGGCGAGCAGGTCCTGGGAGAACGACGGCCGGTCCTGGTCGGACACGAAGCCGACGCCCTGCACCACCACGTCGGTCTTGGCGTAGATGCCGGCGAAGAGGTTGTCGAACGCTTTGTTGAGGGTGTCGCCGAAGATGTAGGTGCCGGAGATGAACCCGACGCCGATCACGATGGCGAGGCCCGTGAGCACGAGGCGCAGCTTCTGGGCCAGGATGCCCTTGAGGGTGGCGCGGAGCATGGCCCGGCCTACGCGGCGGCGAGCGCCTTGACGCGATCGAGGATCGCGTCGGCGTCCGGGTTGTGCAGCTCGTCCACGGTCTTGCCGTCGGCCAGGAACACGACGCGCGAGGCGTAGCTGGCCGCGATCGGATCGTGGGTGACCATCACCATCGTCTGGCCGAACTCGTCGACGGCGCGGCGCATGAAGCGCAGCAGCTCGGTGCTCGAGTTCGAGTCGAGGGCGCCGGTGGGCTCGTCGGCGAAGACGACCGTCGGCCGGCTGACGAGGGCGCGGGCGGCCGCGACGCGCTGCTGCTGGCCGCCGGACAGCTCGGTGGGCTTGTGCGTGAGCCGGTCCTGCAGGCCGACGGTGCGGACGACCAGGTCCATCCACTCGCGATCGACCTTCCGCCCGGCGATGTCGAGCGGCAGGGTGATGTTCTCGGCCGCCGTCAGCGTGGGCACCAGGTTGAAGGCCTGGAAGATGAAGCCGACGTTGTCGCGACGCACCTTGGTCTTGCCCCGCTCGTCGCGCGTCGCGAGGTTGATGTCGCCCAGCCACACCTCGCCGGAGGTCACCGAGTCGAGGCCCGCCAGGCAGTGCATCAGCGTCGACTTGCCCGACCCGGAGGGGCCCATGATCGCCGTGAACTGGCCCCTGGCGAACTCGACGGAGACGCCGTCCAGGGCGCGAACCTCCGCCTCCCCCTTCCCGTAGATCTTGACGGCGTCCACCGCGCGCGCGGCGGCCGTGGCGTCACCATTCACGGAGACGGCGTCCGTTCCCATACCCGAAACCTCCTGCCGATCGGCGCGGAAAAGCGGCCCTCAGAAGGTCTTTCAGGATGACGGTCCGCGGCCGCCGACTCGCTGCAAACCGTCGCATTCCCGCGTCCTCGGTCGGGGCGATACCGCTATGGGTATCGCACCCTCCCTGCGTCCTCGGACTGCTCGGTTTTCGCGGCCGAACGACCACGTCTCATCCTGAAAGACCTTCTCAGGCTAACTGGCCCGGCAGATGCGTCGGTTAAACCCCCGACAAAACGGCCTGGAGCGCGGCGAGCAGGCCGTCGAGGTCCTCCTGGTCGATGACCAGCGGCGGCAGGAAGCGGATCGTGCGCTCGGTGGTGTTGTTCGCCAGGAAGCCCGCGCCGAGCAGTTCCGCGACGACCTCGGCGGCGCGCGGGCGCGGCAGGTCGATGGCGGTCATCAGGCCGCGTCCCCGGGCCTCCGCGGCCAGGCCGTCCACGACCAGGCCCTCCAGGCCGGCGAGCAGGCGGGCGCCCTTGCGGCGCACCTCGTCCTGCAGCCGCGGGTCGGCGAGCACCGCGCACGAGGCGAGGCCGGCCGCGCAGGCGAGCGGGCTGCCGGCGAAGGTGGAGCCGTGGTCGCCGGGCTGCAGCGTGCCGTCGTACTCCGGCCGGGCCACGACCGCGCCGATGGGGATGCCGCCGCCCAGGCTCTTGGCCAGGGTCATCACGTCGGGGGTGATGCCGAGGTCCTGGTAGGCGAACAGCGGCCCGGTGCGCGACAACCCGGTCTGGATCTCGTCGAAGACCAGCAGCGCGCCGTGCCGGTCGGCCAGCTCGCGGGCGAGCCGGAGCATCTCGTCCGGGACCGGGTGGACTCCGATCTCGCCCTGCACGATCTCCATGAAGATCGCGCAGGTGCGCTCGCTCACCGCCGCGGCGAGCCTCTCGAGGTCGTCGCGCTCCACGTGGTGCACGCCCGGCACCAGGGGCGTGAACGCGCCCTGCTTGCCCGGCTGGCCGGTCATCGACAGCGACCCGTAGGTGCGCCCGTGGAAGCCGTCGACGAGCGCCACCACCTCGCGCCGGCCGGGACCGCCGTGCTTGCGGGCGATCTTGAGCGCCGCCTCGTTGGCCTCGGTGCCCGAGTTGCAGAAGAAGACCCGCCCGCCGAGGGAGCGGTCGCGGATCCACTCCGCGAGCTCGATCATCGGCTCGGTGTAGTAGAGGTTCGAGACGTTGATCAGCCGCGACGCCTGGTCGGCGATCGCGGCGACCACGGCGGGGTGGCAGTGGCCGGCGTTGTTCATCGACAGGCCCGCCATGCAGTCGACGTAGCGCCGGCCGTCCGCGTCGTAGAGCGCCGCCCCCTCGCCGCGCACGAAGGCCACGTGCTGGCGGCGGTAGTTCGGCATGAGGGCCGCCGCCTCACGCGCCACGAGCGTCTCGTCGATCATCGGGTGATCTTGGTGCCGACGCCGCTCTCGGTGAAGATCTCGATCAGCACCGAGTGCGGCACCCGGCCGTCGATGACGTGGGCCTCCGTGACGCCCTGCTCGATGGCGTCGGTGACGGCGCCGAGCTTGGGGATCATCCCCGACGCGATCGAACCGGCGGCGATCAGCTCCCGCAGATCGCGCACCCGGCACTCGCTGATCAGGCTCTCCGGGTCGGAGATGTCGCGGAAGATGCCCGGCACGTCGGTGAGGAAGATCGCCTTGCGGGCCCGGAGGGCCCCGGCGATGCGGCCGGCCACGGTGTCGGCGTTGATGTTGTAGCTCTGGCCGTCGGCGTCGACCCCCACCGAGGCGACCACCGGCACGAACTCGGCGAGGCTCTCCAGCACCCAGGGGTCGATGGCGACGACGTCGCCCACGAAGCCCAGGTCGGCGTCCTCGCGCTCGGCCTTCACCGCGGCGATCAGGCCGCCGTCGTCGCCGGCGAGGCCCACCGCGGGCGCGCCCGCCAGGTGGATCTGGGCCACGATCTCCTTGTTGATCTTCCCCACCAGGACCATCTTGGCGATCTCCATGGTGGGCGCGTCGGTGACGCGCAGCCCCTGGACGAAGCGGACCTCGAGGCCCAGGCGGTCCGACCAGCGCGAGATGTCGGGGCCGCCGCCGTGCACGACCACCGGGTTCATGCCCACCAGCTTCAGCAGGGCGACGTCCCGGGCGAAGGAGGCCTTCAGCTCGGGCGAGGTCATCGCCGCCCCGCCGTACTTGATCACGATCGTCTCGCCGGCGAACTGGCGGATGTAGGGCAGCGCCTCGAGCAGCACCCCGACCCGGGGCTCCATCTCGTCCCGGGTGGGCGGGTGCGACGGGGGCGTCTCGTCCGCGCTCACGCCTCCTCCTCGGCGAATCCCTCGCCCAGCTCGAGTGCCCCGCCGCCCGCGCCGAGGGTGCCGGCGCGCCGGTACACGTCGAGCTTGTCGCGCGAGTCGGCGATGTCGAGGTTGCGCATGGTGAGCTGGCCGATGCGGTCGAGGGGCCCGAAGGCGGCGTCCTCCACCCGCTCCATCGACAGCCGCTCCGGCGCGTAGGTGAGGTGCGGCCCGGTGGTGTCGAGGATCGTGTAGTCCTCCCCCCGCCGCAGCCGCAGGGTCACCTCGCCGGTCACGGCGCTGCCCACCCAGTTGAGCAGCGGCTCGCGCAGCATCAGGCTCTGGGGGTCGAACCAGCGCCCCTCGTAGAGCAGCCGGCCCAGGCGGCGGCCCATCTGACGGTGGTTTTCGATCGTGTTCTCGTTGTGGATCGCGGTCACCAGGCGCTCGTAGGCGATGTGCAGCAGCGCCAGGCCGGGCGCCTCGTAGATGCCGCGGCTCTTGGCCTCGATGATCCGGTTCTCGATCTGGTCGCTCATCCCGAGGCCGTGGCGGCCGCCGATCGCGTTCGCCTCCAGCACCAGGGAGAGGTGGTCGGGGAACTCGCGCCCGTCGAGCGCCACCGGCCAGCCCTGCTCGAAGCGGACCGCCACGTCCTCGGCGGCGATCTCGACCTCCGGGTCCCAGTGGGCGACGCCCATGATCGGATCGACGATCTCCATGCCCGTCGACAGCTCCTCCAGGGCCTTCGCCTCGTGGGTGGCGCCCCACAGGTTGGCGTCGGTGGAGTAGGCCTTCTCCTTCGGGTCGCGGTACGGCAGCCCGCGGCTCACCAGGAACTCGCTCATCTCGGCCCGTCCGCCCAGGTCGGCGACGAACTCGGGGTCGAGCCACGGCTTGTAGATCCGCAGCGCCGGGTTCACCAGGAGGCCGTAGCGGTAGAACCGCTCGATGTCGTTGCCCTTGTAGGTCGAGCCGTCGCCCCAGATGTCGACGCCGTCCTCGTGCATCGCCCGCACCAGCAGCGTGCCGGTCACGGCCCGGCCGAGCGGGGTGGTGTTGAAGTAGGTCCTGCCGGCCGTCGAGATGTGGAAGGCGCCGCACTGCAGGGCGATCAGCCCCTCGCGCACCAGCTCGGCCCGGCAGTCGACGAGGCGCGCGGCCTCGGCGCCGTACCGCTCCGCCCGGCCGGGCACGCCCGGCAGGTCGGGCTCGTCGTATTGGCCCAGGTCGGCGGTGTAGGCGTACGGGACGGCGCCGCGGTCGCGCATCCACGCGACGGCCGCCGAGGTGTCGAGGCCCCCGGAGAAGGCGATGCCGACGCGCGCGCCGACCGGAAGGGAGACCAGCACCTTTTCCATCGAGTCGGAAACCCTACCGACGATCGGCGCGCGCGGCGGCATCGCCGGGCGCCGCGGTCACGCGGGCGGCGGCGTCTCGACGCCCACGACGCGCGCGTAGGCCTCCGGGTAGCGGTCGCCCGCGACGTCCGCGGCGGCCGCCGCCAGCTCGGCGACGTCGCCGGGCGACAGCTCGATCGTCGCCGCCGCGACGTTCTCCTCGAGGTAGCGACGCCGCTTCGTCCCGGGGATCGGCACCACGTCGCCGCCCTGCCCCTGCAGCCACGCCAGGGCCAGCTGGCCGGGCGTGTGGCCGGTGCGGGCGGCCAGGTCGCGCAGGCGGGCGACGATCACCTGGTTGCGGTCGAGGTTGCCGTCGGTGAAGCGCGGCATGTGGCGGCGCATGTCGTCCTCGTCCAGATCGTCGAGCGAGGCGACCGCGCCGGTGAGGAAGCCGCGGCCGAGCGGCGAGAACGGCACGATGCCGATGCCCAGCTCGCGGCAGGTCGGCAGGATCTCCCGCTCGATGTCGCGGGTCCAGAGGGACCACTCGCTCTGCAGCGCCGCGACCGGGTGCACGGCGTGGGCGCGGCGCAGCGTCCGCGCGCTCGCCTCCGAGATGCCGAGGTGGCGCACCTTGCCGGCCGCCACCAGCTCGCTCATCGCGCCCCAGGTCTCCTCGATCGGCACCGTCGGATCGACGCGGTGCTGGTAGTAGAGGTCGATGTGGTCGACGCCGAGCCGCCGCAGCGAGGCGTCGCATGCCCGGCGCACGTACTCCGGGTCGCCGCGGATCACGAAGCCGCTCTCGGCCGAGATCGACACGTTGCCGAACTTGGTCGCCAGCACGGCCTCGTCGCGCCGGCCGGCGATGGCCCGCCCCACCAGCCGCTCGTTCTCGCCGGCCCCGTAGACGTCGGCGGTGTCGAGCAGCGTGACGCCCAGGTCGAGGGCGCGGTGGATGGTGGCGATCGACTCGGCGTCGTCGCGCGCCCCGTAGGACTGGCTCATCCCCATGCAGCCGAGGCCCTGGACCGAGACCTCCAGATCGCCGAGCCGGCGGGCGGGCGGCGTCCTCATGGGCTCCTCCTCTCGTCGCGTCGGCCTGCGATGATCCCACCGCGGGCCGGGCCGGCGCCCTCAGGCCTCCGGCGCCCCCCGGTCGCGCCGTGACAGGGCGAGCGCCGCGCCGGCCGCCAGGAGGCCGCCGGCGACGACGAACGACCACGGCGCCAGCTCGTCGCTGACCAGGTCCCAGGTGCCGTGGAACGGCGTGGGGTGCTTCTCGCCGCTCACGATGCGATCGCCGATCCCCACCAGCACCACGCCGAGCAGCAGGAAGCCCGCGGCGTGCAGCGCCGGGTGGCCCGGCACGCGCCCCGCCCTGCGCACGATCAGCACCGACTTGATGATCTTCGCCGCCTTCGCGACGTAGAGCACCTGCAGGATGCGCACCCCCTGCACCCCCGACAGGGCGCGGGCCGCCAGCAGCCCCTCCAGGATGTGGGTGAGCAGCGGGAAGGTCGCGGCCAGGATCGCCAAACCGAACAGGTGGCCCCGGGCCCAGGCGCGCCGGTCGGCGACGACGCTCAGCATGATCACCGCCTCGGCCAGGAACACCAGCCAGATGCCCCAGGCCATCCCGGTCGCCACCGCCGCCATGACGGAGCCGAGCTTCGAGAAGTAGAGGATCACGGTCGGGATCGCCAGCCAGGCCGCCGTGAGGACGGGCCAGTGCAGGCGCGCCTCCCAGCGCGCTCCGCGGGGATCCGTGGTCGGGTCGATTCCTGCCATCGGCGGTCGGGGCGGGATGGTGCCAGACGCGGGGCGCGGCGCGCGGGCGGGCGGGTGCGGCGCCCGCTCCCACCGGGCGTCAGGAGGCCGAGGCCACCGCCCTGCCGCGCCCCTGCGACTTCGCCCGGTAGAGGGCCTCGTCGGCGCGGGAGAGCAGCAGGTCCTGCGCGGTCTCGCCCCGGGTGGTGGCCACGCCCACCGACACCGTCACCGGGCCCACGCCCGGCACCGGCGTCGCCGCCACGACCCGGCAGGCGCGGACGGCCGCCTCGAGCGCCTCGTCGGAGCCGGCGCCGGGCAGGATCCACGAGAACTCGTCGCCGCCGGTGCGGGCCAGGAGCTCCCCGGCCCGGGCGGTCGCCGTCAGCCGGCGCGCGATCTCGGCCAGCGCATCGTCTCCCACCCTGTGCCCGTGGCCGTCGTTGACCCGCTTGAAGCGGTCGACGTCGATCATCGCCAGCGAGACGGCGTGGCCGTGCCGGCGGGCCCGGCGCAGCTCGGCCGCCAGGCGCTCGGCGAAGGCGCGGCGGTTGGGCAGCCCCGTCAGCGGGTCGGTGAGCGCCTGCGCCTCCAGCAGGCGCCGCGACTCGGCGGCGGCGATGCCCACCTCCAGCAGCTCGGCGAAGCCGTCGAGCCGCCGCAGCGCCCGCGCCGGAAAGTACGACGGGGTGAGCGACACGGCGAGCACCGCGCCCCAGAGGCCGTCGCCGATCCGCAGCGGAGCGGCCACGGCGCTGCGCGGCCCGCACCCGGCGAGCGGGCCGTCGGGCCCGGCCACGGCGCGCCCCGCGTAGTCGTCCACCCGCACGGGGCCCTCGGTGCGCAGCAGCTCCGCCAGGGCGCCGTCGCCGCCCAGCGGGAAGGGGCTGCCCGGCGGCGAGGCGCCCTCCCCCCATGAGCCGTGGACCACCGCGCTGCTCCCCTCGAAGGCCAGCACGAAGCCGCGATCCGCCCTCAGCAGGCCCGCCACCTCGCGCGCGGCGAGCGCCAGGACCTCGCCGGGCGGCGTCGACGCCGCCAGGGCCCGCGACACCCGGTGCAACGACCTCAGCTCCTCCGACACCGACTGGGCGTGCGCCAGCGCGTGCTCGGTGTCGGCGTGCAGGCGCGCGTTCGCGATCGCGACCGTCGCCAGGTTGCCGAGGGCCCGCAGCCTGGTGACGTCGCCGTCGGTGAAGCGGCGCGGGCCGGCGTATCCGCACATCAGCGCGCCCAGCATCGCCGGCCGGGCGCCGCGCGTCACGGCGCGGTCCTCGAGCAGCACGCCCAGGACGGCGCCCTCGCCGAGCGCGCGCCGCGCCGGCTCGGGCAGGTCCGCATCGCCGGCCGCCGACTCGATCCGCACGAGCCCGTCCTCTCCGGCGAGCGCCTTGGCGATCAGCGGCAGGGACTCCGGATCGCGCCCCACGCGCGCGTCGAGGCGGCCGAGCGCGAGCGGATCCGGCTCGGTGGAGAAGACCGCCGCCACGCGGTCCGCGCCGGGCGAGAAGAGGAAGCAGGTCGCCCGGTCCGCGCTCAGGACCTGGACCGCGCCGCGCGCGATCTCGCGCAGGGTCGCGCCGACGTCCAGCGTCCGGACCATCGACAGCGCCGCCTCGATGATCGACGGGTCATCGGGTGGTACCGCTCTCTCTGGGGGCTCGCTGAGCAGAGGGGTCTCGTTGGCCGATCTGACGGTGTCGCGCGGCGCCGATCGCCGCGAACCACCAAATCTTGCCGGTCGTGACGGCGCCGCACCAGTGCCGAACCGATCTCGGTCGCGACGGGACCGGGCCCGCGACGAGGCCTGTGAGATACATCACGGTCCCGGCCCCCGGAGGGTCAGGCGGCGGCCCGCTCCTCGCCGTCGTGACCCTCGACGTCCGCGCCCAGGCGCAACGCGCCCGAGAGGACCAGCGCGAGCAGGGATACCCGGCCGGAGGCCGGGGGGTCGCTGCGTTCGGGTGTCGTATCCGGTGCCATCCGAGCCTCCGGTCGTCGACGTGGGGAGGTCTGGGGCCGAGTGTGGCGTGCCTCCCGGGGCCCTCCTATCGCCCCGGGGCCAAGCTCCGGCGCCGCCGGGTCTACGCTCCGTAGTGGTCCCGTACCCGCGGGAGAGGGCCACGAGATCCCTCCGCGCCGGTTCACCCGATCGGGTGAACCCGCTTGCCCCGGCTCACGGGCACGGTGAGCATCCGCCCGTGCGACGCCTCCCCCCGCTCTGGACCGCGGTGCTGGTCACCGTCGCCGCCGCGGCCGTCATCGCCGCCGTGGTGCTGCCGACGGCCGGCGGCGGGGACGCGCCCCCCGCTCCGACGACCGCGGCGGCGCCCTCCCCGACGCGATCGGACCGGGGGGCGCAGCGCGACACGCCCGCCACGCCCTCCAGCGGCGGACGGGCGGTGCCGGCCCGCATCGCCGGCTACCGCGTCTCCCCCGTGCCGATCGGGACGGCCCGCGAGTCGCTGGTGTTCCGCACCCGCAACTCGATCCTGAACGGCCTGAGCGGCGAGGCCTCCCACTACCTGGTCGAGATCGCCCAGGCCACCCGCGCCGGTCGCGTGGGCCTGCTGGTGGGCGTCGCGGCGCGCGAGGGGACGGCGCCGCCGGCGATCCCCGACGACATCGTCCGGCTCATCGGCGCCCCGCCCGAGCTCCGCCGCGCCGTCGCGGGGCGCGAGGTCGCGGTCTATCCGGCCTCGGACAGCCGCCTGGCGGTCGTGGACGGCGGGCCCGGCCGCGCCGTGGTGGTCATCGCCACCGGACGCGGCCCGGCGCTGGCGCTGGGCACGGCCGTCGCGCGGGCGATGGGATGACGGCCGTCAGGTGTGGTACTCGGCGTTGATCGTCACGTAGGGGTGGCCGAGGTCGGCCACCCACAGCTCGGCGGCGGCGTCGCCGCGCCCGAGCCCCACCCGCAGGTCGTACTCGGGGAGCGCCATCACCTCGGCGGCGCGCCGATCGGAGAAGGCGACGCCGTCCACCCGCACCACCGGCTCGCGGACCTCGCCGGCCGCCCCCACCAGGGCCTGCCCCACGGCCTGGGAGACGCGCCCCCAGTTCGGGTCGCTGCCGGCGATGGCGGTCTTCACCAGGGGTGAGTCGCCCACCGCCCGCACGACGCGCTCGGCCTCGGCGTCGTCGCGGGCGCCCTCCACCAGCACCCGCACGGCGTGCTCGGAGCCCTCGCCATCGCGCACCATCTGGATCGCGGTCCAGCGGCAAAGCGCGGCGAGGGCCGCGGCGAGGGCGTCGCGATCCGCCCCCTCCAGCGGAGCGCCCAGCCCGCCGCTGATGACCAGCAGGGTGTCGGAGGGGCTCATCTGGCCGTCCACGCTGATGCGGTTGAACGAGACCCGCGCCGCCTCGGCCGTCATCGCCTGGAGATCGCCCGCGTCGACCGGGGCCCCCACCGTGACGTAGCTCAGCATGGTGGCCATGTCGGGCGAGATCATCCCGGCGCCCTTGGCGGCGACGCCGATCTCCACGTCGCCGCGGCCGAGCCGCAGGCGGAAGGCGCCGCCCTTCGGCGCCCGGTCGGTGGTGCAGATGGCGCGGCCGAAGTCGGCGCCGCCGTCGGCGTCCAGGGCGGCGGCGGCCGCGTCGATGCCCCGGCCCGCCATGTCCAGGTCGATGCGGTCGCCGATCGTCCCGGTGCTGCACACGGCGATCGCGGCGGGATCGATGCCCAGCCGCTCCCCGGCGCGGGCGGCCATGGCGTGGGCGTCGTCGAGGCCGGGCGAGCCGGTCGCCGCGTTCGCGGTGCCCGCGTTCACCAGCACGGCCCGCAGGCGGGCCCGGTCGAGCCGCCGGTTGCGCCGCACCGGCGCCGACGGCAGGGCGCTCGCGGTGTCGACGAGCGCCGACGAGTACGGGTCGTCGGCGACCAGGAGCCCGAGATCCAGCGCCCCCGAGGGCTTCAGGCCGCAGGCGACCCCCGCGGCCCGGAAGCCGTCCGGCGCGGTCACCGACCCGCCGGGCAGCGCGACCAGGCCGTCCGGCGCCCGCAGCCAGTCGTCGCGGCCGACCGGGGGGAACCTCAGCGCAGGCCCTCCGCCTCGTGCAGCCCGGCCATCAGGTTCAGGTTCTGCAGCGCCTGGCCGGCGGCGCCCTTGCCCAGGTTGTCGATCACACCGAACACCGTCACCCGGTGGCCGCGCGGGTCGACCCGCGGGCACACCTGGCAGTAGTTGGTGCGCTGCACGGCGCGCATGCCGGGGGGCGCCTCCACGATCTCCACGAAGGGGTGGTCGGCGTAGGCCTCCCGGTACAGCTCCAGCAGGTCGTCCTGGTGCGGGGCGCCCCCGGGCAGCCGGGCGTAGCAGGTCGACAGCAGGCCGCGGTCGACCGGCACCAGGTGGGGCGTGAAGGTCACCTCGACCCCCAGCTCCTGCTCGATCTCCGGCGTGTGGCGGTGCGCGTACACCTTGTAGGCGCTCACGCTGTCGGTCACCGACGAGTAGTGGACCGTCGGCGTGGGGGTCTTGCCCGCCCCGCTCACCCCGCTCTTGCTGTCGATCACCACGTCCGCCAGCCGCCCGCGCAGCGGCAGCAGCGCGAGCAGGGCCGACTCGGGGAAGCAGCCGGGGTTCGCCACCACGCGGGCACCGGCGATCTCGTCGCGGTAGCGCTCCGGCAGGCCGTACACCGCCTCGGCCAGCAGGTCGGGCCGGGGGTGCTCGAAGCCGTACACCGACGGGTAGAGCGCCGCGTCGCGCAGGCGGTGGTCGGCCGAGACGTCGAGCACCCGCACGCCGCGATCCACCAGGGCGGCCACCAGGTTCGCCGACTCGGCGTGCGGGTAGGCGACCGCGGCGAAGTCGCCCGCCTCCGTCAGCTCGATGTCCGGCGCCACCAGGCGCGCCTCGACCCGGTACTCGGGGGCCACCTCCACCAGCCGCCTGCCCGCGTCCGCGCGCGCGGTGATCGCGCCGAGTTCGAAGGCGGGATGGGCGTCGATGAGCGCGGCGAGCTGCGCGCCGGCGAAGCCGGCCGCGCCGAAGACGTGGCAGCGGGGGCTCATCCGCGCAGGCGGGCCCCGCCCGCCTCCAGGGCCTCGCGCACGCGCGCCACCGCCGCGTCGATCTCGTCGTCGGTCAGCGTGCGGCCGGGGTCGGCCAGGGTGAGGCGCAGGGCCAGGCTCACGTGCCCGGCGTCCACCTGCTCGCCGGCGTAGCGGTCGAACACCCGCACGTCGCGCACGAGCGGCGCGCCGGCGGCGCGGGCCGCCGCCACCAGATCGGCGGAGGGGACCGTCTCGGCCACCACCATCGCCAGGTCGCGCGTCGAGACCGGCACGGTGAGCAGGTCCTCGAAGGTGCGCGGCTCAGCGGGGACGGCCTCGAGCAGCGTGTCGAGCGCGAGGACCACCGCCGCCACCGGACCGCCGACCTCGAAGTTGCGCAGCACCAGCGGATGGACCTCGGCGGCCCAGCCCACGGTGGCCTCGCCCGCCAGCAGCCGCGCCTGGCGGACGGGATGGAAGTAGGGAGCCTGGTTGGGGTGCGGCGCGACGGCCACGCCGACCGCCCGGGTCAGCGCCGCGGCGAGCCCCACGGCGGTGTGCACGTCGACCGGCCGCGGCGACGCGCGCCACCCCTCGGCGCCGACCCGGCCGAACTGCACCGCCGCCAGGAAGGGGCGCTCGTCGGCGAGCCCGTCGCCGCGCGGCGCGAACGTGCGCCCGATCTCGAAGAGGCCGCCGTCGGTGCGCTGGAACGACTGGTTGCGCGCCACCGCCCGCAGCAGCCCGGGCAGCATCGAGCGCCGCATCACGGCCATCTCGGCGCTCATCGGGTGCGCCATCCTCACCAGGTCGCGGCGCGGATCGTCGTCGGCGATCAGGAGCGCGTCGAGGTCGGCCTCCGGCACCTGGTGGTGCGAGATCGTCTCGGAGAGGCCGAGGTCGGCCGCCAGCCGCGACAGGCGCCGCTCCAGGGCCTGCGCGGGGCTCAGGGCGCCGCGCCCCACCAGCCGGGGGAGCTCCGCCGGCACGTCGTCGAGGCCGTTGATGCGGGCGACCTCCTCGATCAGGTCGATCTCGCGGGTCAGGTCGGCGGCGCGCTCGAAGGGCACCACGGCCGTCAGGGCCTCCGGCCCGTCGGTCACCTCCAGGCCGAGGCGCTCGAGGATCCCGACCGACCGGGCCGGCTCCACCTCGACGCCGAGGATCCGGGGCAGGCGCGCGTGGCGCATGCGCACCGGCGCCCGCACGGGCGCCGGCACCAGGGCGTCGAGCGCGCCCGGCACCAGGCGGCCGCCCGCCAGCTCGACCAGGAGGCGGCAGGCGACGGCCATCCCCCGGGCGGGCAGCTCGCGCGGCAGGCCCTTCTCGAAGCGGCTGCTCGACTCGGTGCGGAGGCCGAGGGCGAGCGACGCGTCGAGGATCGACGGGCCGTGGAAGTTGGCCGCCTCCAGCAGCACGCGGGTCGTGCCGGCCGACACCTCGGCGAACTCGGCGCCGAAGACGCCCGCGATCACCGCGGGCCGCTCGGCGTCGCAGATCGCGAGCATCGAGGGGTCGAG
The DNA here is from genome assembly GCA_050181915.1 of Thermoleophilia bacterium. Lineage (GTDB taxonomy): Bacteria > Actinomycetota > Thermoleophilia > Miltoncostaeales > Miltoncostaeaceae > JBFXCS01. The sequence continues at coordinate 1,310,789 of JBFXCS010000001.1, forward strand.
CACGCGCTCGACGCCGTCGAGGGTGACGATGCGCTCGCCGTCCCCCGCCCGGCGCACGACGATCGACGGCCCGGCCAGCCGGTCGAGGTCGAAGGCGTGCAGGGGCTGGCCGGTGAGCAGCATCACGTAGTTCGTGATGTCCACGACGTTCGAGATGGAGCGCATGCCGGCCGCCTCCAGGCGGGCGCGCATCCAGAGCGGCGACGGCCCCACCGCGACGTCGGTGACGACGCGCGCCATGTAGCGCGGGCACAGGTCCGGCGCCCGCACGTCCAGGGTGACGTGGTCCTCCACCCGGCCCTCGCCCTCGGCCGGCGGCTCCCGCTCGTCCAGGGCCACGAGCGGCGCGCCGGTCGCGGCGTGGACCTCGCGCGCGATGCCGCGCAGCGACAGGCAGTCGGGCCGGTTCGAGGTGATCTCCAGCTCGAGCACGGTGTCGGAGAGGGGCACCGCCTCCGCCAGCGGGGAGCCCGGGCTGAGCCCGTCGCGCAGCACCATGATCCCGCTGTGGTCGTCGCCGAGCTGCAGCTCGCGCTCGGAGAGGATCATCCCGTCGCTCTCCTCGCCGCGCAGCTTCGCCCGCTTCAGGGGCTTGTCGGCGCCGGGCAGGAGCGCCCCCGGCAGGGCCACCGCGACGGTCTGGCCGGCGGCCACGTTGGGCGCGCCGCAGACGATCTGGCGGGGCCGGGGATCGCCCACGTCCACCCGGCACACGCGCAGGCGGTCGGCGTTCGGATGCGGCTCGGCGCTGACCACCCGGCCGACGCGGAAGTTGCCCAGGTTGCCGTCGCCGGCGGGCACGCCGATGCGGTGGACCTCCTCGACCAGCGTGCCGGTGGACGACAGGACGTCGGCGAGATCCTCGATGGAGAGATCCGGATCGACGTGCTCGGTGAGCCAGGCGACGGGCACCCTCACGCGAACTGCTCCAGCACGCGCAGGTCGCCCTCGTACAGGTGGCGCAGGTCGGGCACGCCGAAGCGCACCATCGCCAGGCGATCGAGACCCCAGCCGAAGGCGAAGCCGGTGTAGCGCTCGGGATCGATGCCGCCGGCCTCGAGCACGGCCGGGTCGACCATGCCGGCGCCGGCCAGCTCCAGCCAGGTGGGCCGGCCGTGCCGGTCGACCCACGACACCTCCACCTCCACCGACGGCTCGGTGAAGGGGAAGAAGTGCGGCCGCAGCCGGATCTCGGCGTCGGCGCCCAGGAGCGTGCGGGCGAAGTGCAGCATCGTGCCCTTGAGGTGCGCCAGGGTGAGCCCCTCGTCGACCGCGAGCCCCTCCATCTGCTGGAACATCGGGCTGTGGGTGGCGTCGACGTCGTCGCGGCGGTAGACGAAGCCGGGCGCCAGCACGTAGATCGGCGGCGGCTGCTCGTGCATGACGCGCACCTGCACCGGCGACGTCTGGGTGCGCAGCAGGCGATCCGGCCGCCCCTCGATGAAGAAGCTGTCGCTGGGCGAGCGCGCCGGGTGCCCCTCGGGGGTGTTGAGGGCGGTGAAGTTGTGCCAGTCGGTCTCGACCTCCGGGCCCTCGGCGATGCTCCAGCCGAGCGCCAGGAAGATGTCCTCCATCTCGCGGCGCGCCTGGGTGATCGGGTGCAGCGCGCCCAGGGGGTGCGGGTCGCCGGGCAGGGTAACGTCGGTGGCGTCGCGCAGCAGCGCGGCGCCCATCTCCTCGGCCTCGAGGTCGGCGGTGCGGGCGCCGAGGGCCTCCTCGACCGCCCGGCGGGCGAGGTTCGCCTCCCTGCCCACCCGGCCCCGCTCCTCGGACGGCAGCCCGCCGATGCCCGCCAGCGTCCGGGCCAGCGGGCTGCGCCGGCCGGTGTGGGCCACCCGGGCGGCCTCGAGCTCGGCCAGGGTGGTCGCCGCGGCGATGTCGGCGAGCGCGGCCGCCTCGATCTCGGAGATGTTCCCGTCGCTCATCGACCGAGCAGGCTACCGGACCGCGGCGGCGCGCTGACGGACGGCCTCGGCGAGCAGCGCGGCGCCCGCGGCGGCGACGTTGAGCGACTCGGCGCCCGGCGCCTGGGGGATGGTGACGGGGACGACGGGACGGCCGTCCGAGAGGGCGTCGAGGGCCGGACCCAGGCCGAGGCGCTCGGCGCCCAGCGCCAGCACCAGCGGACGGGTGAGGTCGGCCTCCCACGGCGGCGCGCCGCCGCGCGGCACCGCCGCGACGACGTCGAAGCCGTCGCGCGTCGCCAGGTCGCCGGGCGCGACCCCCTCGAGCAGCGGCAGGGCGAAGGTGGCGCCCATCGCCGCGCGCACCGCCCGCGGATGGAAGGCGTCGGCCGATCCGGGGCCCAGCGCCAGCCAGTCGCAGCCGAGCGCGCCGGCGGTGCGCACCAGGGTGCCCACGTTGCCCGGATCGGCGACCCCCGCCAGGTAGAGGGCGAGCGACGGCGGGAAGGCGACGTCCCGGAAGCTCCGCGGCGGCGGCTGCGGCAGGATCGCCAGCACCCGGGGCGCCGCGGCCAGGGTGCTCGCCCCCGCCAGCAGCCGCGGCGGCACCAGGTAGCGCTCCGCCAGGCCCTCGGTGGCGCGGAGGCGGGGGTCGCCGTCGCCCGTGCGCTCGGCGTCGAACAGCATGGCCACCGGTCGGATGCCGCGCTCCAGCGCCGCGTCCACCAGGTCCTCACCCTCCGCGACGAGCAGGCGCCGCTCGCGGCGCACCTTCTTGGCCTGCAGGGCACGGGCCAGCTGCAGCGCGGGGTTCCGCGCCGAGCTGACCGGGCGAAGCTGCCGCGTGCCGCCCGCTGCGGCGGTCACGGCAGCGCTACGAGCTGACGGGCGCGGCCTCTCGGGCCGCGCGGGCGCGCTCGACGAGCGCGGCGAACGCGGCGGGCTCATGGGTCGCCAGCTCGGCCAGGATCTTGCGGTCGAGCTCCACCTCGGCCAGCTTCAGGCCGTGGATCAGCTCCCCGTAGGTGAGGCCGTTCTCGCGGGCCGCGGCGTTGATGCGCGCGATCCAGAGGCGCCGGAAGTCGCGCTTGCGCACCCGCCGGTCGCGGTAGGCGTAGCGCAGCGAGCGCTGCACCTGCTCCTTCGCGCGGCGGTAGGAGGAGTGCTTGGTGCCCCAGTAGCCGGAGGCCTGATCGAGGACCTTGCGCCGCTTCTTGCGGGCGGCGACGGAGCGCTTGACGCGGGCCACGGCTTACCTCTTCCCCAGCAGACGCTTGACGTTGGCGACGTGCTCCGGAGACAGCTCGCCCTCCTGCGAGGCGTGCCGCTTCTCCTTGCCCGACATGTTCTCCAGGTTGTGCCGCAGCCCGGCGCGCTGGAAGCGCACCTTGCCGGTGGCGGTGAGCTTGAACCGCTTCTTGGCGGCTTTCCTGGTCTTCACTTTGGGCATGGGGAGATCCTCTGAGCGGTGCGGCCGGCGGACACCATAGACGAATCGCGCGCGCGGCGGGAGGCCGGCGGCGGGAACGGATGCCGCTAGGAGGTCTCCGCGGGCGGGGACTCGGGAGCCGCGGACGCCGGCGCGGACTCGGCCGGCGGCGACTCGGGCGACACGGTTTCGACGCCGTTCGCCTCCGCCTCGTCGGCGGCGGGCAGGTTCTTGGCGGGGCCGAGCATCATCACCATGTTGCGGCCGTCCAGGTTGGGTCGGCTCTCGACGACGGCGATGTCCTTCAGCTCGTCGGCCAGCTTCAGCAGGATCGCCTCGCCGCGCTCCGGGTGGAGCAGCTCGCGGCCGCGGAACATGATCGTGATCTTGACCTTGTCCCGGTGGCGGAGGAACCGCTCGACGTGCCCCTTCTTGGTGGAGTAGTCGTGCGGGTCGATCTTCGGCCGGAACTTGATCTCCTTGATGGTGATCGTGCTCTGGTGGCGCCGGGCCTGCTTGGCCTTCTGCTCCTGCTCGTAGCGCCACTTGCCGTAGTCCATGATGCGGCACACGGGCGGGCGGGCGTCGGCGGCCACCTCGACGAGGTCGAGGCCGGCGCGCGCGGCGATGTCCTGCGCCTCCGCGAGGCGCACCACGCCACGGTTCTCGCCATCGGCGTCGATGAGCCGCACCGACTCCGCCCGGATCGCGTCGTTGATCCGCGTCGACGGTCCGGCGGGCGGGCGTGTATCTGGTCCGCGCCTAGGCGGCAAACAGCACCGTTACTGGCTTCAGGCGGGTCCCCCGACCTGCGCGCGCACACGCGTCGTCACGCGTCGGATGTCGATGGTGTGATCGGTGTGCGTCATGGGAGAAAGGCCCGCCCGTCCGGCGGGTCGGATGACAATAGCAAGCCGCGAGGCGTCGCTGGGCCGAGATCGCAGACCGTTCGCACGGCTCAGCCCGGGGTGACCACGTACTGGCGCAGGTACAGGTCGCGGTAGGTCACCGGTCCGCGCGGCCCGGGGACGTGGTCGACGTTGATCCCGGTCTCCGGCGCCGCCAGGAGGGCGAAGCCGTCGAGCAGCCGCGTGGTGGCGTTCCAGAAGGCTCCGGTGCCGGCGTAGGCGGTGATGAACTCGCGGGCCGCCTCGGCGTCGTCCGTGGCGATCGAGGCGGCGATGCCCGAGGTCTCGGCGTTCGCGATGCGGGCGGCGTCGGCGGCGTCGTCGGCGGGCGCGATGGTGACCGTGGCCTCGTTGCCGTCGTCGAGAGCCCACTCGTGGCCCAGCGGGTGCGCGTGCGGCGGAAGCGACGGCCGGATGCCCAGGCGCTCCAGCAGGGCCGTGAACCGCGGCACGACGTCGTCCCACAGCGGCCGCGCGACGAGCAGCAGGTTGAGGCGGTTGCAGACGCCCAGCCGGTCGAGGCTGCGCTCGGCGAGCGCCAGCGCGCGGTCGAGGTCGGCCGCCCGGTCGACGTACAGCACCCCTCCCCCGTCGGCGTGGGCGAGGGTCCGGACGCCGTGCGAGGAGGCCTCGGCCGCGAGGGCGGCGGTGGTCTCGCCGCTGCCGCGCAGGATGACCAGCGGGATGAGCGCCGGCTGGGACACCAGCGCGCGGGCCGCGCCCCGATCGGCGCTGCGCACCAGCTGCACCGCCGCCGGGTCGAGGCCCGCCTCGGCCAGCGCCGGGGCGATCACGTGGTCGAGCAGGGCCTCGGCGGAGGCGAGCGCGGCGCCGCCGGTGCGGAGCACCCCGGCGTTTCGCGACTTGATGAGCTGGGAGGCGACATCGACCGTCACGTTCGGCCGCGCCTCGTAGTTCGCGCCGATCACCCCGACCGGGCGGCGGCGCTCCTCCAGCACCAGCTCGCCGGAGAGGCGCCGTCCGCCGGCCACCGGCTCGATGTCCGGCAGCCCGGCGAGGGCCTCGATCTGGCCGGCCATCCGGTCGACCCGCCCGGGATCGAGCCGCAGCCTGTCGACCAGCGCGTCGCCCAGCACGCCGGAGGCGGCGGCGACGTCGCGGGCGTTGGCCTCCAGCACGGGGGCGGACCGCTCGCGCAGGAGCCGGGCCATCGCGCCCAGGGCCGCGGCGACGGCCGGGGAGCCGGCCTCGGCCAGCGCGGGATGCGCGGCGCGCGCGGCGCGCCCCGCGGCGGCGACCAGCTCGGTGCTCATGTCAGCTCGGGATGGAGGGGGTCGGAGCGCCGCGCGGCACGCCGGCGCGGTCGGCGGGCCGCGCGCTCCGATGACCCCAGAGGGGCCGCCGTCCCTCTACTTCCCGGCGACGGCCTGCTTGAGAACGGCGCCCGGCGTGAAGCGCGGGACCGCCCGGGCGGGGATCTCCACCTTCTTCGAAGGATCCTGAGGGTTGACCCCCGTGCGCGCGGCGCGCTGCGATACCGAGAACTTGCCGAAGCCGGCGAATGCAACTTCCTCGCCCGCCTTGAGCGCGTCCTGGATCTCCTTGAGCACCGCGTTCACCGCGTCGGTCGCGACGGCGTTGCTGACGTCCAGCTCACCCGCGACGCGGCTGACGAACTCGCTCTTGTTCACGAAAGACCCCCCTGGGTCGATGGATGCGACGGCATGCGTGCCTCGCCCGGGCAACCTAGCAACCTATGCGGACGAGATTCGCGTGGGAATGGGCTTCTCGCCCTCCCGGCCCCGATCGGCGCCCCCTGGCACATCCCCCGACAGGGGTATGTGAAACGTTCCGTGTCGGAAAATCGAGGGCTCCGGCGGTGAGGCCGCCGGCCCTCGCCCGAAAATCAGGCGGGGGGCCAGCCCTCCTCCGGCCGAGGCGGCACCTTACCGGCCATCAGCATGCGCTCGCGACCCGGATCCATCGCCTCGTAGGGGCGGATGACCGGGGCGCGCCACATCTCGTAGCTCCGGCAGGCCGCGTCCGCGTCGTCCGGGCTCTGCCGGATCGCCTCCGCCAGCGCATGGGCGTCGCCCAGGCCGAGGCCGGAGCTGACGCCGGTCTCGGGACCGAAGAAGTGCGCCGCGTCGCCGATCAGCACCACCCCCGGCGCCCACCAGCTCGGGCAGGTGAGCAGGCTGGGCTCGCTGTAGCGCACCTGGTCCATCGAGGTGAGCGCCTCGACCCCGGCCGCCGACTCGGGCAGCAGGGTGCTCCACATGCGCCGGATCGCGTCGAGACCGGGCGCGAGGGCGGCCTCGGCGCCGATCTTCTCCACGCTGCGCCAGCCGGCCGAGCCCTCCGGCCAGCCCAGCACGCCGATGTGGCCGCCGTCGGACATGTAGGCCATCGCGAAGGAGACGTCGATGACGCCGGGCCCCATGAAGGTGAGGGCGGCCTCGGCCAGCGGCTCGACGCGCGCCTCGAGGCCGGCCATCGCGCGCACCGGCGAGCCGACGCCGTCGCAGGCGACGACCAGGTCGGACGGGATCTCGGCGCGCCCGTCGGGGCCCTCGACCACGACGCCGGTGACGCGGCCGTCCCCGGACCGGCGCAGGTCGACGACCGAGTGCTCGTAGACGACCGGCAGATCGCGGGCGAGGGCATGCAGCAGCACGCCGACCTCCAGGGTGATGGCGACCGCCGAGCCGTCCTCGCGCGGGGCGATGTCACGGCCGGCGGCGCGCACCTCGCGCAGCACGCCCACCTCGTCCAGCGGCCCGAAGCCCTGGTAGCCGAGCATGTAGCCCCGCCTGACGTAGGCGCCCTCGCGCATCCGCTCGACGACCACCGGGGCGAAGCCGCGCTGCCGCAGCAGGCGCGCGAGGGTCATGCCCACCATGCCCCCGCCGGCGATCACGACGTTCATCTGTTAAACGATACACAGACCCGGTCGCGCGCGGTCCGATCGAGGCCCGCACAGGTCAGTCCCGGCACCTCCAGGGCCGCGATCGCCTCGGGCGTGCGGGCGTCGGCCTCGAGGATCGCCCGGGCGAGGCGGCCCTTCGCGGCCTTGCCGTCGTGCCCGGCGGCCCGGCGCTCGCCGGAGGGCCCCACCGTCCACAGCTCGACCGTGACGAGCCGGGCGCCGAGGGCGCGGGCGTCCACGGCCGCCCGGTGCTCGCCCGGCAGGAGGTCCACGATCCAGCCGCGCCCGGCGCGCGCCGCCAGCAGCGGCGTCACCCGCGGCCGCCAGAAGGCCGCCAGCCCGCCCACGGGCGCGACGCTCGCCCCCATCCTCAGCCGGTAGGCCGGCAGCGGATCGCCGGCGGCGACCAGCCCCCACAGGCCCGACGGCACCAGCACCCGGCGCCGCAGCCGCGCCCGGGTGCCGCGATCCATGTCGCGCGGCGCCAGCGCGCCCCACACCACGCCGCTGTAGCGCTCGAGGGCCGGCAGCGTGGGCGCGCCGTCGAGGTCGCGCCAGTCGGCCAGCGCGCGGTCGAGCAGCGGCCCGCGCGCGCCCAGCAGCCGGCCGGCGGCGTCGGGCGCGGACGCGATCGCCGCCCGCACCGCGTCGCGGACGCGCCGGCGGTCGGCGTGCAGCTCGGGATGGGCCCAGCGGCCGTCGCCCCACGGCGCCCCGTCACCGCCCTCGGCCTTGCCCTCCGACGGGGGGAGCAGCAGCACGGGCGCGGGCGTCGCGATCAGCCCCCTCCCCGCTCGTCGTCGGCCATGCGCCCTCCCGCGCTGGGGCGGGGACGGGGCCGTCGCGGCCCCGTCCCCGTCGCACGATCAGCGGACGGGCACCGCCGTGACGACGATGTTGTCCACGTAGTGGCCGATCGACTGGTCGAAGCGCCCGCCGCAGGTGACGAGCACGAGGCGCTCGCGGCCGTTCAGCGAGTAGATGTCGTCGGGCAGCGCGTCCTTCTTCACCCGGCGCACGGACGTGACGCGGTAGGTGCGGGTGCGTCCGTCGGCCGTCGTGACCTGCACCCGGTCGCGCGAGGTGGCGCTCTTCAGCTTGAAGAACGCGCCCTCACCGGCCCGGGCGCTGTCGACGTGGCCCGCGATGAGGGTCGCGCCGGCGGGCGCGCCGGGCGCCGCGCCGTCGCGCCACCAGCCGAGGCGCTGGATGTTCGGCGGCACGTCGAGCTGGCCCTTCGCCGTGTCGATGCCCACCGGCGCGACCGGGGCGTTGATGCCCAGGCGGGCGATGCGCACGCGGGTGGGCCGCGACTTCCCGGCCTGCTGCTCGCGCTGACCGGACGACGCCGCGACCGGCGCGCGCCCGGTGTTGATCGTCGGCGCGACGAGCACGGTCTCCTCCGGCAGGCCGCACTCACTCACCGTGGCCGGGACCAGGTCGGAGCCGGATGTCGAGACCCGGTAGGTGTAGAAGCCGACCTTGGCCAGCGTGTGCCCCTCGGTCTGCACCGTGCCGTCGCCCTGGGCGGCGAAGCTGCCGCGCCACACCGGGGTGCCGGTGCAGCGGATCGCGGCACGGGTGGCGAAGGGCCCGAACAGCTCGGCCTGGACCCCCACCGGCGTCTTGCCCAGGCCGGTGAGCGTGATGCGGTCGGCGATCTGGCGGCGCGGCTTCTGCACCTCGCGCAGCACCTTGGTGCTCACGGCGGGCGCGGCGCGCGTGATCGTGGTCTCGGCGGCCTCGCCGCAGGCGGTCTGCACCCCCGCGGTGCTCTCGCTCGGGGCGATCGACTCGCGGTAGGTGTAGTAGCCGGCGCGGTCCAGCGTGACCGGCGCGGTGTTGTAGAGGCCGTCGCCGTTGGCCGTGAAGGTGCCGGTCCAGTACGGCGTGCCGGTGCAGGTGATCTCGGCCGGGCTGTTGTACGGACCCCAGAGCTCCACGTTGACCGTCGCCGTGAGCGCGCCGAGGCCCTGGACCAGGGCGGCGTCCGTGATCTGATCGCCCGGCTTGGTGCTCTGGGCGCTGACCTGGGTGCGGATCGTGGGCGAGCCCATCGCGACGGTCGTCTCGGCGGCGTCGCCGCAGGCCGTCTCCGTGGCGCGCACGAAGTCGCTCGCGTCGATGCTCTCGCGGTAGGTGTAGTAGCCCGCGGTGGTGATCTGGAACGGCGCCGTCAGGTACTCGCCGTCCCCGTTCGCCTGCACCGAGCCGGTCCAGATCGGGGGCACGTCGCAGCGGATCGCCTCGCGGGAGGGGAACGGCCCGAACAGCCACGCGTTCACCGTCGCCGCCTCGCCGTGGAGGCCGCTGACGATGACGGTGTCGGTGATGGCGTCGCCCGGCTTCACCTGCTGGGAGCTCACCTTCGTGGTGACCGCGGGCTGGGACTGCACCCGGAAGCTCTCGGCCGGCACGCCGCAGGGCGTCGTGACCGGCGTCAGCGCATCGTCGCCCGCGATGACGACCTGGTACGTGTACCAGCCGGGCTTCTCCAGCCGCGCCACGGGCGTGCCGTAGGTGCCCGACTTGGTGGCGGTGAAGGTCGACCGGACGGCCGGCTCGCCCTCGCACCTGAACTCGGACGGGGAGCGGAACGGGCCGTAGAGCAGCGACGTGACGGTGGTGCGCCGTCCCGGCGGCAGCCCGCTGATGCGCACCCGGTCACGGCTCGCCTGCCCCACCCGCACGTTGGTCGGGTAGGCCACCGTCGAGACCGAGATGGTCGCCTTCGAGGACACCTTGCCGGCCGTCGCCGAGAGGCGCTGGCTGTCGGGCGCCGCGAGGCGCTGGCCGTTGCGGGCCGGCTTCGGCGAGGTGGGGGAGTAGATCTTGGGCAGGGTCGACGCGACGTCCTCGGTGCGCGCCTCGACGCTCACGCCGTCGGAGGCGTTCGGCGTGAACGACAGGGTCGCCACGCCCTTGGAGTCGGTGCGGACCCGGGCGGGGATCCCGCTCGCGCCGGTCGAGGTGAGGTTCACCACCACGTTCGGCACCGCCGCCCCGCTGGCGGCGATCAGGCGCACCGTGCCGGTGGCCCTGTTGCCCACGGTGAGCGCCCCCGGCAGCTTCACGTCGAGGCGATAGGGGCCGGCGTAGCGGGCCGACTCGCGGGAGATCTTGGTGAACAGCGCCTGCACGCCCGACCCGAGGGCGCTGGGGTCGACCTCGCCCGGCGCGCCGTCTCCCATCAGGGAGTGGACGTAGAGCATCATGGCCGCCTGCTGGCTCACCCTGTTGCTGCGCCCGTAGTTCCAGAGGGCGTAGGCCATGCGGCGCTGCGCCTGCACCGAGACCGTCCGGCCGGCGCGGTTCTTCAGGCCGCCGTCCAGGGAGATCTGGCGGTAGCGGTAGCTCTTGCCCGGATACCAGAAGCGCAGGTCGATGCAGAAGGTCTGCCGCTCGCCGTCCACCGCTCCGCGGAAGTCACCGAACCAGCGCAGCCCGTAGCGGTAGCGCTCGTAGGTGCCCACGCCGGTGGTGCCGCAGGTGTTGCGGCCCCCCGAGGCGCACGGATCCCTCTGATCGGGCGGCTCGGCGGCGGAGGCCGACGCGACGGCCACCAGGGCCACGGCGATCGCCGCCAGCATGATGAGCAGCGGGCTGGGGCATCGGCGGGCGGTCGACATCAGAGGCACCTCAGGAGACGGGGGCACATCCGCTCACGCGGGGGATGTTTCTACCATCTCCGATGAGGTTCTGTCGTGTGATCGCGGCAATTGCGGTCGCGCGCACCCGCCGCCGCGGCCGCCGGAGCGCCCGTATCAGCCCGCCGAGGTGGCGGCGACCTCCTGCGCGGCGCGGCGCGGCGAGATGCCGAGGGCGAGGAGGGTCGCCACGATCGCGGCGGCCGCGCCGAGCCACAGCGAGGTGCTGAAGCCCGACTCGGCGGGCACGCCGGTGCCGCCGATGGTGTCGGTGGCGAGCAGCGTGATCGCGGCCTGCGCCCCGATGGCGCTGCCGACCGTGCGGACGACGGTGTTCATGCCGGTGGCGATGCCGGTCTCGGTGGGGGCGACGGCATCCGAGATCAGCTTCGGCATGGCGCCGAACGCGATCGCGACGCCGCCCGCGCCGATGGCGTAGCCCAGCATCAGCTGCCACGGCTCGTCGTGCATCCCCGCCAGCAGCGCCGACCCGGCCGCCGTCACCGCCAGGCCGATCGCGAGGGCGTAGCGGAAGCCGATCCGCCGTCCGAGGATGCCGCCGTAGGGGCCCGCGGGCAGCATGACCAGCGCGCCCGGGATCAGGTAGAGGGCCGAGACGGTGACGCTGGCGCCGAAGCCGTAGGTCACGAGCGAGGCCACGTCGTCCGGCAGGCCGCTCGGCATCTGCGCGAACAGCGGCAGCACCGTGAAGATGGCGTACATCGTGAAGCCGCAGAAGAGCGCGGCGAGGTTGGTGAACAGGACGGGCCGCCGCGACAGCATGCGCATGTCGACCATGGGCTGGGCGGTGCGCGACTCGAACGCGCCCCAGATCACCAGGATCACGATGCCGGCCGCGATGAGGCCCAGCACCTTGGCGGAGCCCCAGCCCCACGACTGGCTCTCGGTGAGGGCGACGAGCAGCGCCACGAGGCCGGCCGACAGCAGCGCCGCGCCCGGGATGTCGAGCACGGCCGGCGCGCGGCTGGGCGACGGGGGCACGACGCGGCGCACCAGGATCATCCCCAGCAGGCCGATGCCGGCGCCGACGACGAACAGCCAGCGCCACGAGGCGTGGTCGACGATGACGCCGGACAGGACCAGGCCCAGGCCGCCGCCCAGCCCCAGCATCGCCGAGATCAGCCCCATCGCGACGCCCATCCGCCGGGGCTCCACCTCGTCGCGGATGATCGAGAAGCACAGCGGATAGACGGCCCCGCCGACGCCCTGGAGGACGCGGAAGACGATCAGCGACCAGATGTCCCAGGCGAAGACGGCGCCGATCGCGCCGACGGTGAACACCGCGAGGGTGATGATCAGCATCCGGTCCTTGCCGTACTGGTCGCCGAGGCGGCCCAGCAGCGGCGTCGCCACGGACGCGGCGAGCAGATAGGCGGACACGGTCCAGGCCGCCCAGGAGGTGCTGGTGTCGAGGTCGCGCTCCAGCACCGGCAGCGCGGGGACCACGATCGCCTGGAGGAGGGCGAAGCTGCCGCCCGCGCAGGTGAGCGCGAGCATGAGGGGCCGGAACGGGACGCGGACGCCCGCAGCGCCCGCGGCATGACTGCTCATCTCGGACCCTTTCCGCGACGGGCGGCCTCTCCGACGCCCTCCTTTACGAAACGTGGCGTAATATAACCCCGTGAGCACGAGCCCCGCCCGCCGCGCCCGGGGGCGGCCGCGTTCGCAGGAGCGCGACGACGCGATCCTCGACGCGGCCGCCCGCCTGCTGGAGCGCGTCGGCTACGGCGCCCTCACCATGGAGGCCGTCGCGACCGAGGCGGGCGTGGGCAAGCCCACCCTCTACCTGCGCCACCCCTCGAAGGCCGACCTGGTCGCCGCCGTGCTGGCGCGCGTCCGCATCGAGTCCGCCCCCCGCCCCACGGGCGACATGCGCGCCGACCTCGTCGCGCACCTCGCGCACACCCGCCGCGCGCTCGACCGGGTGGGCATGCGGCTGATCGCCTTCTGCATCGTCGAGGAGGAGCAGGTCCCGGACCTGATCGCCGCGTTGCGCGCGCGCGACCTGCGACCGGGACGCCGGATGGTGCGCGACGTCCTCGAGGGGGGCCGGGCGCGCGGCGAGCTGCCGCCCGGCGCCGACGTCGAGATCGCGATCGAGCTGCTGTTCGGCGCCTACTACGCGCGCTACGTGGCGGGCGAGCGGTTCGAGGAGGGCTGGGAGGAGCGCGTGGTGGACGCGGTGCTGGCGGCGGCGCGCGCGGGCTGAGCCGCCCGGCGGCTCACATCTCGCCGGCCTCGTCGGCCTCGCGTCGGCGGTCGTGGTCGAAGGCCGGCTCCATCCGCGCGATCTCGGCGCGGGAGACGCCGTTGGCGCGCGCGAGGTCGCGCCAGCGGCCGACGGCGGCCGTCACCCGCGCGATCGCCGCCCGGCACGCCCGCGGTCTCAGGCCGAACGATCCGGCCAGCTCGACGAGCCGGGACACGCTGGCGGTGGCGTCGGAGCGATCGATCATGGTGGACAGCACGTCGTTGCCGGGATCGGGGTTCGGGTTCACGTCGAAGAGCGGCGCCAGACGCCAGCCCCGTCCCTCGCGCAGGAAGCCGTGGTTGCGGAGGTGGTCGTCCGTGTTCGAGATCAGGACGGACAGGAGGATGCGGCTCCAGAGCTCGCTCAGGTCCTCCTCGGGGGCGGACGACTCGATCTCGACGGTCTCCGCGAGATCGAGGTAGCTACCGGGCTCCCCGTCCCTGCCGTCGACGAGCGACATCGCGCTGAGGTAGCCGATGCGCGCCCCGTCCCGGGAGCGGTCGAAGCGCTCCACCACCAGCACGTTGCGTCCGTCCACGCGATGCAGCGACGCCGCGGAGACGCGAAGGCCCGCGCTGCGGGCGATGTCGAGGGCGGTCTTCTCCCACGCCATCACATCCCAGTCGTCCGTGCGGACGCTCGGGAACTTCGCCAGCGCGAGGCGTCCGCGGACGTCGCGCACATGCGCCTTGGGGCGCGCGCCGCCGAGCGAGCTGCCGGCCCGCAGAAGCAGCCTCACGTCCTCGCTCGCCGCCTCGTCGCGCTCGAACCTCACGGAGGCGGCGAGCAGCTCCGGAAGGTCGATCAGCGCCGGCACGCCCTCCTCCGGCGGGGACAGGAACGCGCCCTCGCCCGGGTGGCGGTAGCGGAGCGCCCCCTGCCTGGTGTCGTCTCGGACGCCGAGCAGGAAGTCGAGCTCGCCGAGCGAGGACGAGGTCCGGCCCCGGGCGCTCGCCCGCCTGCGCGCCGCGCGCATCATGAGGGCCCTCCCCCACCGGTCGGGAGCCCCGTCGGCGAACGCGCCGAACAGGGCTCGGGTGCCGTCGGTGTGGAAGGGGGCGGTGGTCAGCGGTCCGAGGGCGGGCTGGAGCGGGTACGCGCCGGAACGGGCCACCCAGCCCTGGTCGTAGACGAAGGTCGCCGACTCTCCGCGGCCGCGCCGGGCGACCCAGAGCCTGCCCGCCAGGACGTCCTCGCCGCCGTGGGCGACCCACACCTCGACGGGCTCGCTCACGGCCGCCTGGGCCTGACCCGCTCGGGCAGCCTCTCGTCGGCGCGAAGGCGGCCCATCTCGGTCTCGTACGGATCGAGGGCCCGCGTCAGCGAATCCAGGACGCCGAGCGCCCGCGCCACGCGGAGCACGGTCTCGAGGCTCGTCCCGCCCGGCGACGACTCCAGGGCCACCAGCGTCTTGCGGTCGATGCCGGCCCTCTCGGCCAGCTGCGCCTGGGTGAGGCCCTGAAGGCGCCGCCAGGCACCGATGTGGTCGGCGATCTCCGCGAGGCCGTTCCGCACCGCGACGGGCGCGGGTCGCCTGCGTCTGCCCGTGTCGTCTCCGTCAGGCACAATGGGGTCTATGGTGCCCTTTATTGGTCATAATGTCCATTGTTATAGACATTGGATATGACCTTTCTGCGATCGGGCCCGCAACGACGAAGGGAGCCCCGAGAGGCTCCCTTCGCGACCTACCCCAGTGGACCCGGCCGGCACTGCCCCGGCGTCCGAAAGCGTTCCCCCATCGATTTCTCCGAGCGCAGTCTCACGTGAGGATCTCACGGAGGGCGTCACGCAAGACGAACCGCTCCTCCGCCAGGCTGTCCTGTGATCTCACCCGGTGACCGACTGCCGTTGCCACCGAGCCAGGGTCGCTGAGTGACACCGGTGATCTTCCCCGCGACCCGGAGGAAGGCCGATGGCCCTAGGTCTGCTGTTTAGGCAGCCAGAGCGAGCTTGGGAGAGTTCTCCGCAGCTCCATGGTTTCCCGGTTGTTGACGCGGTCCACCGGGTCCGCGGCTCGCTTGTCGATGTGGTACCGCTCCGTCGAAACTGGATCGGGCCCGTGGTACTGGACGAAGGATAGCAGCGACCCGGCTACGATCCGCCGATGCGCGCCCTGCTGATGCGGACCTGCCTCTCCGACCTGGTCGCCCCGTCGGTGTGGAGGGCGACCGCGGCCGTGCTGCGGCGCGCGGGCGTCGAGGTGGTCATCCCGCGCCGCCAGACCTGCTGCGGCCAGCCCGGCTGGAGCTCGGGCCACCCCGAGCAGGCGCGGCCCGTGGCTCGGCAGGCGCTGCGGGCCTTCCGGGGCGACGATCCCGTCATCGTGCCCTCCGGGTCGTGCGCGGCGATGGTGCGCCACGGCTACCCCGAGCTGTTCGCCGGCAGGCCGGAGGAGGCCGAGGCCAGAGAGATGGCCGACCGCACCGTCGAGCTGTCGCAGTTCCTCGCGCGGCACGGGCTGCGGCCCCGCCCGCGCGGATCGGGCTCGGTCACCTACCACGACTCGTGCCACATGCTGCGGATCCTCGGCGAGCGGACCAGCCCGCGCGAGGTGATCGCGGGCGTCGAGGGCGTCGAGCTGCGCGAGATGGAGCAGAGCGACGTGTGCTGCGGCTTCGGCGGCACCTTCAGCGTGAACTTCCCCGAGGTCTCCGGGCGCCTCGGCGAGGAGAAGGCCCGCAACGCCGCGGCCACCGGCGCCGACGAGCTCGTGGCCTGCGACCTCTCGTGCCTGATGCACATCGTCGGCCGCGCCCGGCGCACCGGCGTCGATCTGCGGGCGCGCCACCTGGCCGAGGTGCTGGCCGATGGGTGAGCGGCCCGTGGTCTATCCCGACGCGACCCGGCCACTGCGCGAGCGCACGGTCGAGGCGCTCGCCGACACCGAGCTGGGCGGCAACCTGCGCACCGCGGCGGGCAGCTGGAAGACCGGCCGCACCCGCATCGGCGAGGCCCACCCCTTCGCCGAGATGCGCCTGCGCACGCGGGAGATCCGGCGGGGCAACGTGCGGAACCTGCCGGCCCTGCTCGACCGCCTGGAGGGGAACGTGCGGGCCGCCGGCGGCGAGGTGGCGCGGGTGTCCGACTCGGACGCCGCCTGCCGGTACATCATCGACCTGGCGGCGGCGCGCGGCGCGTCGCTGATCGCCAAGTCGAAGTCGATGGCCACCGAGGAGATCAAGCTCAACGAGTCGATCGAGGAGGCCGGGCTGCGGGTGGTCGAGACCGACCTCGGCGAGTGGATCCTCCAGCTCGCCGGCCAGCATCCCAGCCACATCATCGCCCCCGCGGTCCACCTCAACCGGGAGCAGGTGCGGGAGCTGTTCATGGAGGAGAGCGGCACCGACCTCCCCACCGGCCGCGAGGCCCTCGTCGCCCACGCCCGGCGCCGGCTGCGCGAGGTGTTCGCCGCGGCCGACATCGGCATCTCCGGGGTGAACCTCGCCGTCGCCGAGACCGGCACCATCTGCGTGGTCGAGAACGAGGGCAACGCCCGCCTGGTCACGGCCCTGCCGCGCATCCACGTCGCCGTGATGGGCATGGAGCGCATCTGCGCCGACTGGGAGGAGGCCTCCCACATCCTGCAGATCCTGCCCATGGCGGCGATCGGCGACGACGCGGCGGGCTACGTCAACCTCATCACCGGCCCCCGTGCGGCCGACGAGGCCGACGGGCCCGAGGAGTTCCACCTCGTGATCCTCGACGGCGGCCGCTCCGCCCTGCGCGGCACCGAGTTCGAGGAGGCGCTCGACTGCATCCGCTGCGGCGCCTGCCTCTACTCCTGCCCCATGTGGCGCAGCGTCGGCGGCCAGGCGTACGGCTCGCCCTACTCGGGGCCGATCGGCGCGGTGCTGACGCCGCTGCTCGAGGGCGTCCCCCGGGGGGAGGAGGCCGAGCGGGCCGCCGAGATGCCCTTCCTGTCGTCGCTGTGCGGGGCCTGCCACGAGGCCTGCCCGGCCGGGATCCCCCTGCACGACCTGCTGGTGCGCATCCGGGCGCGCGTCACCACCCCCGCGCACAAGCGCGATCGCCTTCGTTTCCGCATGTGGAGTCTCGCCTGGCGCCATCCCGCGGTGTACGGGGCGACGCGGCGCATCGGCCGGCTCGGGCTGCGGCTGCTGGGGCGCCGCGGCTGGATCGGCCGGCTGCCGGGGCCCGGCGCCCCCTGGACCGACCAGCGCGACCTGCCGAGCCGGTGGCCGCCGAGATAGAGGACCTCGCCGAGGCGCTGATCGCCAACCTCACCCGCCGCCGCGGCGGCGGGTCGGTCCACCCGCGGGCCGAGATCGCCGCGGCCGCGGTGGCCACGGCGCGGGAATGGGGCATCGAGCGCGCGCTGCTCGCGGCCGACCCGCTGCTGGAGCAGACCGGCGTGCGCGACGGCCTGGGCGAGGACGGGCTGGAGCTGCTGGCCTGGCCGGACGGCCGCGGCCGCGGCTGGCGCGAGCTGCTGGGACTCGAGGGCCCGGCCGCGACGATGGGGGTCACCGCCCCCGCCCTCGGCGTGGCCGAGCGCGGCACCCTGGTGCTGGAGACGAGCGCGGCCCACGGACGCTCGATCGACGTCGTGAGCATGTACCACCTCGCCGTGCTGCCGGCGTCGCGGATCCGCCGCACCCTGGCGGAGGCGATGGCCGAGACCTACGCCCCCGGACGGCGCCGGCCGTCGGCGGTCTCGCTGGTGTCGGCGCCCAGCCGCACCTCGGACATCGAGAAGATCTCGACGCTCGGCGCCCACGGCTCGGTGGGCGTCCACCTGCTGGTGATCGAGGACATGTGACTCGGCCGGCGGGGAGGCCGCAGGCCGCGGCCCCTGAGACGCGTACCGGTCAGCGCCTGCGGGCGGCCTTTATCGCGCGGTCGGCCTCGCGGCGGGCGTCGCGCTCGGCGATCGACCGGCGCTTGTCGTAGAGCGTCTTGCCGCGACCGAGGCCCAGCTCCAGCTTCGCCCGCCCCTCCTTGAAGTAGAGGCGCAGCGGCACCAGCGCCAGGCCCTTCTCGGCCAGGGCCTGGCCGAGCCGCTCGATCTCGCGCCGGTGCAGCAGCAGCTTGCGGGTGCGCATGGGATCGTGGCCGGCGTAGCCCGCGTTCTCGTAGTCGGGGAAGTGGGCCCCGATCAGATAGGCCTCGCCGCCGCGGATCTGCACGTAGGCGTCCGAGATCGTCGCGCCGCGCTCGCGGATGCCCTTCACCTCGCTGCCCTGCAGGGCGAGGCCCGCCTCGAAGCGCTCCACGATCGCGTACTCGTGCAGGGCCCGCCGGTTCTGGGCGACGTCGCGGAAGCGCTCGTCCCTCGCGCCCGTGTTCTTCTTCTTCGCGGCCATGGGACGCGGGATGCTAGCGCGGGCGGCCGCGGCGCTCCCGCCGGCCGCCCGGTCCGACGCCCGCGGGACGCCGCACGGCCGACGACGGCTCCAGCTCCACCCGGCCGCGCAGCGGCTCGATACGCACCGCCCGCACGCCCACCGGGTCGCCCAGCCGGATGCGCCGGCCGCCGCGGTCGCCCACCAGCATCACGCCGAGCGGATCGGCCCGGTAGTGGTCCTCCTCCAGGCGCCGGGACGGCAGGAAGCCCGTGAAGACGCCCTCCATCTCGACGAACAGCCCCGCGTCGATGACGCCGACGACCGTGCCCTCGAGCTCGCCCTCCCACCCGTCCCGGTCGAGCCTGTCGCGCAGCAGCATCGCCGCGCAGATGTCGTCGGCCCTCCGCTCGACGGTCGCCGCGGCGCGCTCGGTGGCCGAGCAGTGGTCGGCGGCGGCGGCGAGCTCGGCGCCCTCCGGGCCGGGGTCGGCGAGGCCCAGGGCGTCGAGCAGGCCGCGGTGCACGAGCAGGTCGGGGTAGCGCCGGATGGGCGACGTGAAGTGCAGGTAGGCGGCGCTGGCCAGGCCGGAGTGGGTCGGCGCGTCCGGGGAGTAGTGGGCCTGGCGCAGGGTGCGCAGCACCAGCGACCACAGCGCGTCGCCGCCGGCGCCGCCCGCGGCCAGGTGGCGGGCGACGGCGGCCGCGGCGCCCGAGCCGGCGGCGCGGCGCTGCGCCGGGCCCATCGGGCCGTCCGGCAGCGGCGGGGTCGCGACCCCCAGCTCCTCCAGCTGCGCGTAGAGCATCTCGATGCGCCCCTGGGCGGGGTCGTCGTGGTGACGGAACACCGTGGGCCTGCCGCGCGCGATGAGGTAGCGGGCGACCGCCTCGTTGGCCGCGATCATGCACTCCTCGACCAGGGAGTGGGCCGGCGTCTGGCCCTCGCGGCGGATCGACGCCACCCGGTCGCCGTCGAAGGCCACGACCGGCTCGGCCGACGACGCCTCGAGGGCGCCGCGGGCGATGCGGCGCCCGCGGAGGGCGGCGGCGAGCCTCGCCGCCAGCGCGAGGTCGGCCTCGAGAGCGCCGTCGCCGAGGCTGCCGCCGGCCTGGAGCGCGTCCACCTGGGGATAGGTGAGCCGCCGCTCGGAGCGGATCAGCGAGCGCGAGAAGCGCGTCTCCCCCACCTCGCCGTCCGGGCCGATCACCAGCTCGGCCGTCACCACGGCCCGGTCCACCCCGGGGCGCAGGCTGCACAGGTCGGACGACAGGCGGTGCGGCAGCATCGGATCGACCGCCCCGGGCACGTACACCGAGTTGCCGCGCCGCGCCGCCTCGCGATCGATCTCGCCGCCCGCCGCCACGAAGCGCGACACGTCGGCGATGTGCACCCACAGCCGCGCCGCGCCTCCCTCCTGCGGCGCCACTGCGATCGCGTCGTCGTGGTCCTTCGCGCCCTCGGGATCGATGGTGATGACGCGCCGGTCGCGCAGATCGCGGCGGCCGCGGTCGCCGGCCGCCGCGCCCTCGCGCAGGGCGTCGGCCTCCTCCTCGACCGCCCGGGGGAAGGGGCGCCCGAGGCCCTCCGACACCAGCAGGGCCCGCAGCGCCGCCGCCGGCGAGCGCGCCGGGCCGTGGACCGCCGTCACGCGGCCGGCGCGGCCGCGCATCGTCACCGTGACCAGGTCGCCGATCCGGGCCGAGCCGCGCGCGCCCTTCGCCAGGGTGATGCGCGGGCCGGCCTCGAAGGCGGGCTGGGCGGCCGCCCCGCGGCCGGCCCCGACCATCTCGGCCACGATCACCGCCCCCGGGCCCCCGCGCGCGCTCACCCGGCGGCCGCCGCCAGCCGCTCGGCGCGCCGCAGCGCCTCGTCGACGCCGGGCGTGTGGGGATCGTCCACCGCCTTCACCGCGGGCGGCAGACCGCGCTTGGCGAGGTCGTAGCCGCTCGGGGTGAGGTAGCGGGCGGTGGTGAGCTTGAGGGCCCCGCCGTCGCGCAGCACCACCGTGCTCTGCACCAGGGCCTTGCCGAAGGTGTGCTCGCCGACCAGCTCGCCGCGCTTCGCGTCGCGCAGCGCCCCGGCGACGATCTCGCTGGCGCTGGCGCTGTTGCGGTCGACCAGCACGAACAGCGGCAGGTCGCCCGCCACCGGCTCGCCGTCGGTGCGGAAGGTGTGCTCGGGGGAGTGCTCGCCCTTGGTCGTGACCACCGGCGAGTCGTCCGGCAGGAAGGCCCCCGCCACGCCCACGGCCTCGGTGACGAGGCCGCCCGGGTCGCCCCGCAGGTCCAGGATCAGGGCCGACACGCCCTTGCCGCGCTGGGCCCGGATCGCGTCGCGGAGGTCGTCGGCCGCCCCGCGCGTGAACTGGCCGAGCGCCAGGTAGCCGATGCGCGCCCCGCCCGAGGCGATGATGCGGCTCGTGACCGGCGGGATGAGCACCCGGGCGCGCTCGATGGTGAGCACGCGCGGCCGGGCGTCGCCGGTCGCGACGCCCAGCCGCACGCTCGAGCCCTCGGGGCCGCGGATGCCGGCGACGAAGCCGTTCATCGCCTCGGCGCTGACCGACTCCGGCAGGTCCTTGCCGTCGATCGAGGTGACGTGGTCGCCGACCCGCACCCCCGCCTTCGCCGCCGGGCCGCCCGGGAAGGTGCGCGTGATGACGATCCGGCCGCCGCGCAGGGCCACCTGGATCCCCACGCCGACGTACGCCCCCTCGTTGTGGTCGCGCAGGGCCTTCAGCTCGTCCGGATCGAGGTAGTCCGTGTACGGGTCCCGGAGCGAGTCGACGATC
This sequence comes from Thermoleophilia bacterium, assembly GCA_050181915.1. Classification (GTDB taxonomy): domain Bacteria; phylum Actinomycetota; class Thermoleophilia; order Miltoncostaeales; family Miltoncostaeaceae; genus JBFXCS01. The sequence goes on from JBFXCS010000001.1 coordinate 1,331,933, forward strand.
GCCTGCACCGAGGTGCGGTCGAGCTTCGTCGCGTCGACGGGGACGTAGTAGTCGTCCCTGAGGGTGCGCAGCACCTGCGAGGTGAGGTCCTCGCCGCTGTTGCCGAGCAGGAACCCCCGCAGCGGGTCGGACAGGCGCGTCAGGCCGGTGGCCTCCGCATGGCCGCCGACGACGACGCCGGCGACGAACACGCCGAAGACCACGACCACCGTGGCGATGGATGCGAGGAGCCGGCGCAGGGGAAGGATGATACGCGCGGGCGGGCGGCCGTCGGGCGGGCCGGGTACGCCGCCGCCGGGCCCGTCCCGGGCCGGGCTCTCAGACCTTGAGGAAGCGGCGCAGGGTGATGCCGCTGCCGAGCGCGCCGACGAAGGCGCCCGAGACGACCAGCAGCAGCCCCAGCAGGGGGAAGCCGATGGTGGTCGCCTGATCGCGCGTCAGCGCGCTGCTGGCCTGGTCGATCCAGTTGTCGACCACCGTGATCTTCACGGCCCAGAGCAGGAGCACCGACAGGACGGCCCCCACCAGCCCGCAGATGATCCCCTCGATCACGAACGGCCAGCGGATGAACCAGTTGGTCGCGCCCACCAGCTTCATCACCTCCACCTCGCGGCGGCGGGCGAAGATCGACAGGCGGATCGTGTTGCCGATCAGCAGGATCGAGGCGACGAGCAGGATCAGGATGAGGCCCAGGCCCGCCCACTGGATGAAGCGCGCGACGGTGAGCAGGCGGTCGGTGGTGCCGCCGCCGTCGGAGACGCCCTGCTCCTTGTCGATCGCCGGGTCGTTCCTCAGCGCCGCCACGATCTCGTCGGAGCGCTCGGCGTCGGTCGGCGTGATCTTGAAGTTCGCCGGCAGCGGGTTGCTGGTGAGCGCCTCGAGGATCGTGGGGTCCTTCAGGCGGCCCCGCAGCTCCTTCAGCGCATCCTCCTTGGTGAGGTAGGTGAAGTCGCGGACGAGGCCCTCGTCCTTGAGCCTCTCGATGCGGTTCTGGAGCTCGGTCTTCTGCGCGACGGTGGCGTCGTCGGAGACGTAGGCCCGCACGTCGATGCGGTTCTTCTGCGAGTCCACCGTCGACTGCACGTAGAGGAAGCTCGGGATGAAGGCGCCGAGGATGAACACCGCGATCAGCACCGTGACGGTCGCCGCGACCGACACCGCCGCGTTCGCCCTGATCGACCGCAGCGCCTCCTTCAGGAAGAAGCTCAGGAGTCGACCCTCGCGTAGCGGGCCTGGCGCTGGTCGCGCACCAGCTTGCCGCCCTCGAGCGCGATGACGCGCATCTGCATCTTGTCGACCATCTCGCGGTCGTGCGTCGCCATGATGACCGTGGTGCCGGTGCGGTTGATGCGGTAGAGCAGCTGCATGATGCCGATCGAGGTCTCGGGGTCGAGGTTCCCGGTCGGCTCGTCCGCGATCAGGAGGCGCGGATGGTTGACGAACGAGCGCGCGATCGAGACGCGCTGCTGCTCGCCGCCCGACAGCTCGTTGGGGTACCGGTCGGCCTTCTCGGAGAGCCCCACCAGGTTGAGGATCTCGGGCACCTTGCGCCGCGTGTTGCGGTTGCTCTCGCCGATCACCTGCAGCGCGTAGGCCACGTTCTCGTAGACGGTGCGGGTGGAGAGCAGCTTGAAGTCCTGGAACACGCAGCCGATGGAGCGGCGCAGGTAGGGCACCTTCGAGCGGCGCAGGCTCTGCAGGTTGCGGCCGCCCACCGTGATCGAGCCGTCCGTGGGGTCGAGCTCGCGGATGAGCAGGCGGATGAAGGTCGACTTGCCCGAGCCGGAGGGCCCGACCAAGAACACGAACTCACCGCTCTCGATCGACAGCGACAGGTCGTCGATGGCCACCGCCCCCGGCGCGTACGCCTTGCTGACGTGGTCGAAGATGACCATCGGGCCGTCGCCGGGGCGCAGCATGGAGCGCCGGTCCGAGCGGGTGATCGCGGCGGTGCCGCGCTCGCGGGCCCGCCGGCGGGCCGCGGCGCGCGCGGCGCGGCGCTCGTCCGCGGCGGACCGGGGCGCCTCGTGCGCGGGAGTAGGTGTCGTGGTGTCGTCGATGCTCATGGTCAGAACCAGCGGCGTGACAGACGGGGGAGCCGGGCTGCGGCCGAGGCCGCGATGACGTTCCGCGAGCGGCTCCACTCCCGTGGGCGCAGGGAGGGTATCCGCACGCCGAGGGTCAAGTCAATCCGAGGAAATCGCCGGAAATGCCCGTCGAACGCTGCGGGGGTGGGTTTCGACGCCCCACCCGTCACTCCTGCGCGCCATCGGGCCCCGACGCGCCGGACGGCCCGGAACCGGCACGCGCACGGCGCTCCAGCTCGGCCCGGATGAAGTCGTCCAGGTCGCCGTCGAGCACCCGCTGCACGTTGCCGGTCTCGTGGCCGGTACGGAGGTCCTTGACCATCGTGTACGGGTGGATGACGTAGGAGCGGATCTGGCTGCCGAAGCCGATGCTCTGGCTCTCGCCGCGAGCCTTCGCCGCCTCGCTCTCGCGGCGCTCCAGCTCCATCTGCACGAGGCGCGCGCGCAGCAGCGCCATCGCCGTGGCGCGGTTCTGGGTCTGTGACCGCTCGTTCTGGCACTGCACCACGATCTTCGAGGGCAGGTGGGTGATGCGCACCGCGGAGTCGGTCTTGTTGACGTGCTGGCCGCCGGCGCCGCTGGCCCGGTAGGTGTCGATCTTCAGGTCCTTGTCGAGGATCTCGATCTCCACCGCGTCGCTGACGAGCGGCGCCACGTCGACCGCCGCGAACGAGGTCTGGCGCCGGTTGGCGGCGTCGAACGGCGACAGGCGCACCAGCCGGTGCACGCCGCGCTCGGCCGACAGCAGCCCGTAGGCGTTCTCGCCGTGCACGGTCACGGTCGCCGACTTGAGGCCGGCCTCCGTGCCCGCCTGGACCTCCTTCAGCTCGGCCCGCAGGCCGCGCCGCTCCGCCCAGCGCAGGTACATGCGCAGCAGCATCTCGGTCCAGTCCTGGGCGTCGGTGCCGCCCTCCCCGGCGTTGAGCGTGACGACGGCGTCGCCGGCGTCGTGGTCGCCCGAGAAGAGGCGCGCCTCCTCCAGCTCGGCGAGGCGCGCGTCGGTGCGCTCGATGCCCTCCGCCAGCTCGGCCAGCAGCGCCCCGTCGAGGTCGCCCTCGCGCTCCTCCTCGCGCAGCAGCTCGCCCATCTCGACGAACGAGTCGATCTCGGCGGTGAGCTCCCGGTACTGGCTCAGGCGGCCGCTGGCCGCGGCGTGGGCCGCGGAGATGCCGGCGGCGCGGGCCTGGTCGTCCCAGAAGCCCGGGGCGCCCATCTCCCCCTCGAGCTCGGCGACGCGCGCCTCGAGAGCGGGGGGGTCAAAGATAGTCGCCCAGGACGCCGGCCCGCTCCCTGAGGCGGCCGGCGCGCTGGACGAGGTCGTCGAGCGACGCGGTCTGGTCGGTGCTCATGTGGTCGTTCCTGTCGGTGCTACGGGAGCGGCGCGGCGTTCGGCGCGCCGTGGCAGCGCTTGTACTTCTTGCCCGAGCCGCACGGGCACGGGTCGTTGCGGCCGATCTTCTCGTCGTCGCTGAGGACGCGCTGCTCGACCACCGCGACCGGCGGCCCCCGGCGGTCGTCCTCCTCCTCGACGTCGACGTCGCCGCCGTCGGCGGCCATCTGCTCGAAGCCGCCCTGCATCGGGTCGTCCTGGTACGTGTAGTCCACGTCGGCGACGCGCTGCTCCTCGGCCTCCGGGGCCCGGTCGACCTGGAGGTGGAACATGTAGCGGACGAACTCGCTCTTCACGATGCCCATCATCTCGTCGAACATCATGTGGCCCTCGAGGCGGTACTCGGAGAGCGGGTCCTTCTGGCCGAGCGCGCGCAGGTGGATGCCCTCGCGCAGGTAGTCCATGTTGTAGAGGTGCTCGCGCCAGTGCTGGTCGATCAGCTGGAGCAGCACCCACCGCTCGAGGTCGCGCACCAGCTCCGCGCCGAGCTCCTGCTCGCGCCGCTCGTAGGCGTCCATCGCGTCGTCCTCGAGCCGGTCGAGGAGCTCCTCCCGCGTGATCGGGTCCTCCTCGTCCTCGAGGTCCGCGCGGATGTCCGCCACCCCGAACGAGATCGGGTAGTAGCCCTGCAGCGCCCCGAAGAGCGCCTCGAGGTCCCACTCGGCGGGCAGCGTGTCCTCGCCGGCGTACTGGTCGACCTGGTCCACCAGGGTCTCCGCGATCCAGTCGCGGGCCTGGTCGCCGAGGTCCTCCCCCTCCAGCACCCGGCGGCGCTCGGCGTAGATCACCTCGCGCTGCTTGTTGAGCACGTCGTCGTAGTCGAGGACGCGCTTGCGGATGTTGAAGTTCTGCTCCTCGACCTTCTTCTGGGCGCCCTCGACGGTCTTGGTGAGCATCTTGGCCTCGATCGGCAGGTCGTCGCCGGGGCCGAGGCGGTCGAGGATCTTGTAGATGCGGTCGCCGGAGAAGATGCGGATCAGGTCGTCCTCCGCCGACAGGAAGAAGCGCGAGCGGCCGGGGTCGCCCTGGCGGCCGGCGCGGCCGCGGAGCTGGTTGTCGATGCGGCGGCTCTCGTGCCGCTCGGTGCCCACGATGTAGAGCCCGCCGAGCTCCCCGACGCCCTCGCCGAGCTTGATGTCGACGCCGCGGCCGGCCATGTTGGTCGCGATCGTGACCGCGCCCCTCTGGCCGGCGTCGAGGATGATCTGCGCCTCGCGCTCATGGTTCTTGGCGTTGAGGACGTTGTGGGGGACGCCCCGCCGCGTGAGCATGCCGGACAGCATCTCGGAGATCTCGACCGAGATCGTCCCCACCAGCACCGGCTGGCCCCGGTCGTGGGCCTCGGCGATGTCCTCGACCACGGCGCGGAACTTGGCGTCCTTGGTCTTGAAGATGTAGTCGTTCTCGTCCTGGCGCACCATCGGCCGGTGCGTGGGGATCGTGGTGACGTCGGTCTTGTAGATCTTCGCGAACTCGTTGGCCTCGGTGGAGGCCGTGCCGGTCATGCCCGAGAGCTTCTCGTACATGCGGAAGTAGTTCTGGAGGGTGATCGTCGCGAGCGTCTGGTTCTCCTCGCGGATGCGCAGCCCCTCCTTGGCCTCGAGCGCCTGGTGCAGGCCCTCCGAGTAGCGGCGCCCCTCGAGCACGCGGCCGGTGAACTCGTCCACGATCAGCAGCTCGCCGTCGCGGACGATGTACTCCTTGTCCTTGTTGTAGAGCGAGTGCGCCTTGAGGGCCTGGATCAGGTGGTTGACCAGGTTGCCGTTGACGTCGAGGTAGAGGTTCTCGATGCCCAGCGCCTTCTCGACCTTGTCCACGCCGCTCTCGGTGGGCGACGCGGTGCGGTGCTTCTCGTCGACCTCGAAGTCCTCGCCCTTCTTGAGGGTGGGGACGATGCGCGCGAAGCGGTAGTAGGTGTCGGTGGCCGCCTCGGGGACGCCGGAGATGATGAGCGGCGTGCGCGCCTCGTCGATCAGGATCGAGTCGACCTCGTCCACGATGCAGAAGTAATGGCCCCGCTGCACGCAGTCGTCGAGGCGGACGGCCATGTTGTCGCGCAGGTAGTCGAAGCCGAACTCCGCGTTGGTGCCGTAGGTGATGTCGGCCGCGTACGACTCGCGGCGCTGCGCCTCGGGCATCATGGTGCCGATCACGCCCGTGCCGACGCCGAGGGCGTCGTACACCGGCTTCATCCACTCCGCGTCGCGGCGGGCCAGGTAGTCGTTGACCGTCACCACGTGCACGCCGCGCCCGGTGAGCGCGTTGAGGTACACCGCGGGCGTCGCGGCGAAGGTCTTGCCCTCGCCGGTCTTCATCTCGGCGACCCGCCCCGAGTGGAGCGTCATCGCCCCGATCAGCTGGACGTCGTACAGCCGCATGCCCAGCTGACGCTTGCCGGTCTCGCGGACCACCGCGAAGGCCTCGTCGAGGATGTCGTCGAGGTCCGCGCCGTCGGCGATGCGCGCCTTGAACTCGTCGGTCATGGCCCGCAGCTCGGCGTCGCTGAGCTTCTCGAACCGGGGTTCGAGGTCGGCGATGCGGCCGACCCGCCCCTGCATCCCCTTCATCGCCCGGCCCTCGCCCACGCGAAGGACCCTGTTGATGAGATCAGTGCTCATTCATGCGCTCTTCCGCTGGCCGGCACAACCGCGTCATCGTAGCGCAGGGCTCCCCGCGCGCCCCCGCCCGGACGGCGGGCGGGGACGCGGATCCGACCGCGGGGGCTCAGCCCGGGACGATGAGGCCGTACTCCCCGTCGCGGCGCTTGTAGACGACGTTGACGGCGCCGTCCTCCTCGTTGAGGAAGACGTAGAAGTCGTGCTCCACCAGGTCCATGTTGAGGGCCGCCTCCTCCGCGCTCATCGCGGCCAGCGCGAAGCGCTTGGTCTTCATGAGGCGACGCGGGGCCTCGTCGTCGGCCGCATCCGCCGCGGCGGGCGCCGGCGGCGCCGAGATCGCCTCGGCGGCCGCGTCCTCGGCGGGGGCGTGGCCGTGGTGGCCCTTGCGGCGCTCCCGGTAGCGGCGCGCCTGGCGCTCGAGCTTGCGCGCCGCCTGGTCGATCGCCGAGTACATGTCCTCGGCGCTCTCGCGCACCCGCAGGATCGGCCCCTTGGTGCGGACGGTGACCTCGGCGATCTGGGGCCGCTCGATCTTCGGGTTGCGCTCCACCGAGAGCTCGAGCTCGACCGACGTGGCGTCGTCCCACGGGGGCAGGATCCGCGTGAGCTTCTCCAGCCGGTGCTCCGCGTGATCGAACAGCGCGTCCGTCACCGAGACGTTCCTGCCCTTGACCTGGAGTTGCACGGTGGCCTCCTCCGCGTCGGGTGTGGGGGTACCCCTCAGTGTAGTCGCCGGGTGGCCGCGTCACGGCCCGCCCCGCCCTGCCAGGGCCCGGGCGAAGCAGGCGGCCCCGACGCCGGTCGAGCCGCCGGCCCGCAGGGCGCGGGCGCAGGCCGCGAGGGTCGCGCCGGTGGTGTGGACGTCGTCGACGAGCCAGGCCGTCTCCGGCGCCGCGTCCCCGCGCGCCGCGAAGGCCCCCGCCACCTGGCGCTCGCGCGCCGCGGCGCCGGATCCCCGCTGGCCCGCGCCCTCGCGCACCCGCACGAGCGCCTCGGCGACGTCCCTCCCCCACCGCCGCGAGAGCGCCCGCGCCAGCAGCAGGCTCTGGTTGAAGCCGCGCTCGCGCATGCGCCGCGGCCCCAGCGGCACCGGCACCAGCAGCGCCCCGGGCGGCGGCGGCGGCAGGCAGGCGGCCATCCGTTCGGCCAGGACCTCGGCGAGGCCCCGCCGGCGCCCGTCCTTGAGCCCGGCCACCAGCCCGCGCGCGACCTCGTCGTAGGCGACCGCCTGGCGGGCGCCAGCGAGGGGCCCGCGACAGGCCGGGCAGCGCTCCACGGGCACCGGCACGGGCATGCCGCACCCCTCGCAGTGCGGCGGGCACAGCGGCCGGAGCAGGGCGAGGCACTCCGCGCACGCCGCCCCGCCGGGCAGGCCGCAGGCCGCGCAGGACGGCGGCAGGATGACGTCGATGGGGGACGGTCCGCGCATGCCCGGACGGTACGACCCGGGTCGCGCGCGGATCGGCACGCGAACGTCAGGGAAGGATCACGGGGGTGCGCCGCCGGACGGCACGTCCCCCTCCCCCTCCTCCTCGGCCCGACCGGCGGCCACGGCGGCCGCCAGCGAGCGCTCGTAGGGCGGCCGGTGGACGCCCTGCTCGGTCACGATGGCCGCCACCAGCCGGGCGGGGGTGCGATCGAAGGCCGGGTTCGCCACCGGGGCCGCCGGCGGCGCGGCGCCCCGCCCGAACAGCGACAGCCCCCGCACCTCGTCGGCCGCCCGCTCCTCGACCTCGACGTCGGCGCCCGTGGGGGTGGCCGGGTCGATCGTCGTGGTGGGCGCGGCGACGATCACGGGGATGCCGTGCTCGCGGGCGATGACGGCCAGGCCGTAGGTGCCGATCTTGTTGACGACGTCGCCGTTCGCGGCGATCCGGTCGGCGCCGACCACCACGTGGCTCACCGCCCCGGCCGCCATCATCGCCGCGGCCATCGAGTCGGCGATCAGGGTGTACGGGATGCCCTCGCGCTCGAGCTCCCAGGCCGTGAGGCGGGCGCCCTGCAGCAGCGGGCGGGTCTCGTCGACCACCACCCGCACCGTCGGGTCGGCGGCGTGGGCCGCGCGGACGACCCCGAGGGCCGTGCCGTACCCGCCCGTCGCGAGGGCGCCGGCGTTGCAGTGGGTGAGGATGCGCGCGCCGCGGGTGACGAGGGCGAGCGCGTGGCGGCCCATGCGCTCGCAGCGGTCCACCTCGGCCTCGTGCAGGCGCCGGGCGGCCCCGGCGAGCGCCGCGGCGCGGGCCTGCGGGGGGCCCGGGTGGGCCGCCGCCCGCGCCGCCTGGCGGTCGACCTCGCGGGCCAGGTTCACGGCCGTCGGCCGCGCCGCGCGCAGGGCGGCGGCCGCCCGGGCGACCTCGGCGCGCTGGTCCGCGTCGCCCCGCGGCGCGGACCGGAGGGCCGCGAGGGCCACCCCCATCGCGCCGGCGATGCCGATCGCGGGGGCGCCGCGCACCACCATGCCCCGGATCGCCTCGACCACCTCGGGCCAGTCGGCCAGGGAGACGGTGACCGACTCGCCGGGCAGGCGGGTCTGGTCGAGCATCTCGACCGCCTCGGCGGTGAGCCGGATGATGTCGCGCGGCGCGAGCCCCGGCGGCGCGCCGCTCACGTCCCGCGGCTCCACGAGGCGAGGTAGCCGGTCTGCTCCGGGGTGAGCGCGTCGATCGAGAGGCCCAGGCTGGCGAGCTTGAGGGCCGCGATCTCGCGGTCGATGTGGGCGGGCACCGCGTAGACGCGGCGCTCCAGGCCGCGCGCCTCGGCGGCGAGGAACTCCACCGCCAGGGCCTGGTTGGCGAAGCTCATGTCCATCACCGACGCGGGATGCCCCTCGGCCGCGGTGAGGTTGACCAGGCGCCCCTCGGCCAGCAGGCGGATGCGCCTGCCGTCGGCCATGCGGAACTCGCGCACGAGGGGGCGCACCTCGCGCTGCGACTCGGCGAGGGCGGCGAGGCCGGACACGTCGATCTCGACGTCGAAGTGGCCGGCGTTGGCGAGGATGGCGCCGTCCTTCATCCGCGCCACGTGCTCCGGGCGCAGCACGTTGACGTCGCCGGTCGCGGTGACGAACAGGTCGCCCAGCGGCGCCGCCTGGGCGGCCGGCATCACCTGGAACCCCTCGAGCACCGCCTCGAGGGCGCGGAGGGGATCGACCTCCAGCACGATCACGTTGGCGCCCATCCCGCGCAGCCGGCCGGCGATGCCGCGGCCGCACCAGCCGAATCCCGCCACCACCGCCCGCCGGCCGGCGACGAGCACGTTGGTCGCGCGCAGCAGGCCGTCCACCGTCGACTGCCCCGTGCCGTGGCGGTTGTCGAAGAGGTGCTTCGTGTCGGCGTCGTTCACCGCGACCACCGGGTAGGCGAGGTCGCCCTCGCGCTCGAGCGCCCGCACCCGGACGACGCCGGTGGCGGTGCCCTCGGTGCCGCCGCGCACCGCGCCGATCGCGTCGCGCCGCTCGCCGTGCAGCACGCCGATCAGGTCGGCGCCGTCGTCCATCGTGATCTCGGGGGCGTGGTCGATCGCCGCCGTGATGTGACGGTAGTAGGTGGCGGCGTCCTCGCCGCGGCGCGCGTGCACCGCCACGGCGTGGTCCTCGACGAGCGCCGCGGCCACGTCGTCCTGGGTGGAGAGCGGATTCGACGCCGCCAGCACCACGTCGGCGCCCCCGGCGCTGAGGGCGCGCACCAGGTTCGCGGTCTCGGTCGTGACGTGCAGGCAGGCGGCCACCCGCAGCCCGGCCAGCGGCCGCTCGCGGGCGAAGCGCTCGCGGATCGCGCGCAGCACGGGCATCTCGCCGTCGGCCCACTCGATCCGCTGCCGCCCCGCGGGCGCCAGGGCGAGATCGACGACGTCGTGCGGCGGGGTCACCGCAGCAGCCTAACGGCCGCCGGAGCGGGGGCGGCCGGCGGCGGCTGTCGGCGCCAATTGGCGCACCCGGTCGACGCCAATTGGCGCAACCGGGCATCGGGGTGGGTGAGCCACCACTCCAGGATGCGACGGGCATCGCACCCGGCAGGAGCGGGCCGCGACGGCGACAGCGTCGAGATCGCGCGGCGGCCGACCGCCGCGGCCGGGCCTACTGGGGGGCGGGGCTCCTGCCGTAGCCGGTCTCGGCGAGGCGGTCCTTGAGGCGGCCGATGACGTCGACCGGGCCCGGATCGACGTTCCGCAGCAGGGCGAGGTACAGGGAGACGTAATCGCCGAGCATCACGAGGTCGAGCATCCGGGCCAGCGGCCTCTCGCCCTCCGCCGTGATCGAGTACACGCGCCCCTCGTTGACGATCTTCTCCTCCACCAGCTCGCGCGTGAGGTCGAAGCGGCGCTCCACCTGGCGGTGGTTGCTCGGATCGCGCAGCATCACCAGGCGCCCCAGCTCGCGCAGCTCCGGCGGCGTGCCCGGGTAGCCCACGATCTCGTTGTGGTCGAGCTCCGGGAGGGTCGCGGCGAAGGCCGGGAGCTCCGCGTTCTCGTTGATCTGCCCCTTCCACCGCACCGCGACCGGGGCCGTGAGCTCGGCGCCCCAGATCAGCGGCAGGCCGCCGTGCAGGCCGCGGGCGAGCTGCTTGGCCGCGTTCTCGTCCTCCGGCACCTCCGGACCGAGCGACGCGACGGCCGCGGCGATGGTCGAGCGCGCCTCGTCAAGGTCGGGCCCGAGCGGCGGCACCAGGCCCAACCGGTCGAGCAGCACCGCGACCGGGGCGAGCAGCCGCAGCAGGGCGGCGCGGGGCTGCAGGCCCACGGGCAGCGGGACGATCGGCACGCCCTCGCCGGCGTAGAACGAGGCGAGCTTGCCGCCGCTGGTGAGCCCCACCACGAGGGCCTTGCGCTCGATGGCCTGCATCGCGCAGGTCAGGGTCTCCTCGGTGCCGCCGGAGTACGAGCTGACGATGACCAGCGTGTTCTCGCCCACCCAGCCCGGCACGTAGTAGTCGCGCACCACGGTCATCGGCCGCTGGATGCGGTCGCGCAGCGCCCCCAGCACCAGGTCGCCCGCGATGGCGGAGCCGCCCATGCCGCACAGCACGACGTCGCCCACGGCGTCGGCCGGGAACGGCAGCTCCACGGCCTCGGCGGCCGCGCGCGCCTCGTCGAAGGCGGCCAGCGACTCGGTGATGACGCCGAACAGCCCCAGGCTGTCGAGCGCGTACCCGTCGGCGGTGTCGAGCGCGGACATCCGGATCCTCCCCTGGGTGAGCTGGTGCCCCTAGTGTCCTAGCCGACCGAGGCGCCGGTCGGCACGGGCTCTGACCCGTCGACCCGCGCGCCCGGCGCGATGACGGCGCCGTCGCCGATCACGGCGCCCGGCTCGATGCGGGCGCCCTCGCCCACGTCGACCCCGGCGCCGACGATCGCCCACGACAGCACGGCGCCGGCCGCGACGCGCGCGTCGTCGCCGACCACGCTGTCCTCCACCCGGGCGCCGCCGTCGATGACGGCGCGCGACCCGACGCTGGAGAGCGCGCTCACGACGGCCCCGTCGGCGACCGCCGCGGACGGCCCGAGGTAGGCGGCCCCGGCGGGCGACTCGGTGCGCACCGCGCCGCGCAGCACGTCGTGGTGGGCCGCGAGGTACGACGCGGGCGTGCCGATGTCGCGCCAGTAGGCGTCGCTGGCGAACCCGTACAGGCGGCCGGTCGCGGCGATCTCGGGGAAGACCTCGCGCTCGATCGAGCAGGCGCGGCCCTCCGGGATGCGGTCCAGCGTGTCGCGCTCCAGCAGGTAGGTGCCGGCGTTGATGCGGAAGGGCTCGCCGGGGCGCAGCTGATCGGGCGACGGCTTCTCGACGAAGGCCTCCACCGAGGTGTCGGCGTGCAGCCGCACCAGGCCGAAGGCGCTCGGGTCCTTCACCGGCGTCAGGGCGATGGTGCCGAGGGCGCCGACCTCGCGGTGGTGCGCCACCAGCGCCCCGAGGTCGAGGTCGGTGAGGATGTCCCCGTTGAGCACCAGGACGGGCCCGTCGGCGTCGATCAGCCCCTCCGCGTTCTTGATCGCCCCCGCGGTGCCGAGCGGCTCGGGATCGACCACGTAGCGGATGCGGACTCCGGACGAGGAGCCGTCGCCGAAGTGGGCCTCCAGGGCGTCCGGCCGGTAGCCGCACGAGAAGATGACGTCGATCACCCCGTGGCGGCGCAGGTGGTCGATCTGGTGCGCCACGAAGGGCCGGTCGACGAGCGGCATCATCGGCTTGGGGCGGGTGTCGGTGAGCGGCCGCAGCCGGCGGCCCTCGCCTCCCACGAGCACGACCGCCTGCATCAGGCGCCCCGCGCCGGGACGGCCCGGCCGATGCCCTCGAACGCGTATCCCGCCGTGATCATCGCCTCCGGGTCGAGCGCGTTGCGGCCGTCGATCAGCACCGGGCTGGCCATGGTGGGTCGCAGCGCCTCCCAGTCGAGGGAGACGATCGACCTCCACTCGGTGACCAGCACCGCCGCGTGCGCCCCGGCGACGGCCTCCGCGGCGCTGCCGCACATCTCGACGCCGTGCAGCCGGTCGCCGGCCCCGTCGACCACCGGGTCGTAGGCGACCACCTCGGCGCCCTCGGCCAGCAGGCGCGCCGCCAGCACCAGGCTGGAGGCCTCGCGCATGTCGTCGGTCTCGGGCTTGAAGGCCAGGCCGAGCAGGGCGATGCGCCTGCCCTCGAGGGTGCCGAGGTGCTTCTTGAGCTTGCCGATGACCCGGCGCTTCTGCAGCTCGTTGACCTCGATCACCGAGGTGAGGAGCTGGAAGTGGTAGCCGGAGTTGCCGGCGAGCTGCTTCAGGGCCGAGACGTCCTTGGGGAAGCAATTGTGGACCACGAGGCCGCCGGTGGTGACGAAGGTCTCGGAGCCGGGGACCTCGAGCGAGTAGACGGGGCCGTGGAAGGGACGCCGTTCGGTGGCGCGGACACGCACCCAGGCGGCGTTCGGCGACCGGCGACAGCCCGTGGGCGCGATCCGCTTCGCCTGACGGGCCAGGGAGGCGATGACAGACCGGCGATCGTCCTCGCTGACGAGGTCGGGCAACGACTCGACCTGATGGGCCCCGGAGACGACGATCCAGTAGGTGTCCACGGTGGACTTCGCCGTCCGTCCGATCTTGAGGCGGGCCGCGACGCCGAGCCCGCCGAGCAGCCGGAGGACGCCGTCGGCCAGCGAGCGGCTCACGGTTCCGTACTCGAGGACGACGCCGGGGCCGCCGGAGACGAGCGACCACGACCCGTCGCCGCGCCAGGCGCCGGCCAGGAACGCGCGGCGATGCGGCTCGGAAAGCCCCCAGAGCATGTCGGGGACGCGCTGTCCGTAGCAGTCGGCGCCGAGGCCGAGGACGCCGAGCCACCAACCGGCGAGGAGCCGCGACGACACCGTGACCCTCATCGACGTCGGCGTCGGCGTGACGGTCGCCGTGACGCCGTGGTCGCGCCAGAAGCCAGCGACCTCGTCGACCAGGTCATCCTCGTCCCTCGGATGGAACGACCAGGTGAGGCGGTGGCGTCCGCCGTCGACCGTGCAGTGCCCCTCGGCGGCGTAGAGGCCCGCGATCCTCCAGAAGCGGGGGTCGAGCGTCATCCGGACGGGTACCCGGGTCCCGTTGCGCGCGGTCGCGATCGTCGCGCCATCGAGATCTATGCCGAGCGCATCGGCCTCGGTGAGCCTGAGCGCGCCGGAACGGGCGATGTCGTGCGCCCGAGCCCGTCCTCGCCCGTGATCGCGGACCGCCGGCAGGAGAGCGGTCGCATCGAACGCGGACAGGGTGGCCGGGTCGGGCCGGACGATCACGTCCTCCCGCTCGAGCCCGGCCGCGGGCAGGCCGTCGAGGATCTCGGCGGTGGGCGACGCCGCGCCGTCGCGATCATCCGAGCCGAGCGCGATCGGCAGCCAATGGTCCTCGCCCAGCTCTGCGGCGAAGGCCATCCGCGGGACGGGATCGTCGCCGCGGCGGGCGACGAAGGGGTGGTCGGGCGTGCATCGCACCCTGCGACCGAGCTTCGTCCGGACCTCGACGATGTCGCCGTCGAAGGGCCGGCGTACCGCGACCGCCACCGGCGTGAACTCCGGCGCGGGAGCCCCCGGCGACCATGACAGCACCTCGAGGCCGCGGGGCCGGAGCTCGACCCGGCGCGACGTGTCGGCGTCGGCTCCCAGGTCGGAGAAGAGGTCGGCCAGGGTCGTGAGCCGGGTGTCACCGTCCTGCCGCACCACGACGCTCTCGCGCCCGACCAGGCAGGAACCGCCGAAGCCGATGCCGGCGCGCAGGAACGCGCCGCCGATGCGCGGATCGAGGCCCATGCCCTCGGCCACAACCGTCACGTCGGCGCCGACCTCCTCGCAGACGTTGGCGATCTCGTTGATGAAGCTGATCTTGGTGGCGAGGAAGGCGTTGGAGGCGTACTTCACCATCTCGGCCGACGGCACCGTGGTGCGCACGACGGGCGCGTCGAGCGGCGCGTACAGGGCGGCGACGCGGTCGCCGTGCTCCTGCTCGAAGGCGCCGATCACCACCCGGTCGGGCCGCAGGAAGTCGGCGATCGCCGCCCCCTCCTTCAGGAACTCCGGATTGGAGCAGTAGCCCACCTGGTCGAGCCCGCGGGCGTCCAGCTCGGCCCGCACGCGCTCGCCGGTGCCGACCGGCACGGTGCTCTTCATGACCAGGATGTGGCGCGAGTCGGCGCCCACCTTCTCGAGCTCGTCCACCACCGCCATCACCCGGGAGAGGTCGGCGTCGCCCGAGTAGGTGGGCGGCGTGTCGACCGCGATGAAGACGATGTCGGAGCGCTCCAGCATGCGCTCCAGGGACAGCGTGTACGACAGCCGCTCGCGGTGCTCGTCCATCAGCTCCGCGAGGCCGGGCTCGTAGATCGGCACCCGGCCGTCGTCGAGCGCCGCCACCTTGGCCGCGTCGATGTCGCGCAGCGTCACCTCGGCGCCGAGCGAGGCCAGGCAGACACCCGTCACCAGGCCCACGTAGCCGGCGCCGATCACGCCGACGCGGGCAGGCGTCGCCTCCGCGGCGGGGGCCGCGGGGTCCTCCCTGGGATCGGAGATCACGGGTGCGGGTCCTCCGTGCTCACCGAGACCGCGGTGTCGGTGCGGCCCTTCGGCAGGGTCGCGCGGTTGAAGGGGCGCATCGACTTGGCGATCTCCTGGATCGTCGCGGCGCTCAGGTCGTTGTCGAGGGTGTTGGAGACCCAGTAGGTCACGTTCCCCCGCTGGAAGGCCAAGCGCTGCAGGTTCTTGCCGTCATAGTACGTGAGGTACTCGCGACCGCCCGAGGTGAACGAGCCGGTCTTGCCCTGGAGGATCGGGGGGTTCTTCATGGTCGTCATCTCGATGCCCCAGTACTTCTGATAGCCCGTCGCGAAGACGATCTTGATTGCGGGGCTGTCGCCGATCTTGTAAGGGCGCACCTGGACGACCTGGGTGTTCGAGGCGACCTTGAGGGGCACCATCATGCGCAGGCCCCTGACCTGCGAGCGCATCGCCTTCAGGGGAGCGATCAGCGAGGTGGTGTCGACCGTGTCCGCCGGCGGCGGCTTGGGAGGAGGCGGCGGCGGCACCAGGGCGCCGGTGAAGTCCTGGCCGACCTCCACCACCACCTCGTTGCCGCGGGCCTCGTCCTCGTCGAGCGGCGCGCTGCTGGCCGCCGGGCCGAGGACGTTCTTGATCTTCTGCGCGTCGGCGCGGAAGCCCGGCGCGTAGTAGACGTGGGTGCCGGCATTGTCGAGCTCGCGGGCGTTGCCGCCGACCCGCGCGCGGTAGCCGCGCTTGGAGGCGAGCAGCTGGGCGAGGTCCTCGGCGGCCAGCAGGCGGCCGGAGCCGTTGAGCACCGTGACGCTCACCTCGCCCGGCGGGTGCGCCTTGTCGGTGGAGGTCTCGTCCTCGAACTCCGGGTTCATCCAGGCGTCCACGGCCTCGTCGATCGCGCTCTGGGAGGCGCGCTGGATGGACGCCCCGCCGGAGGTCATGTCGTCGTAGCCCTGCACCTTGACCCGGGCGATCCGGTTCTTGGGCGTCTGGAGGGCGAACTCCAGCAGCGACAGGAAAGTTCGGGGGTTGGTGATGTCCATCTGGATGTCCTTGCCGAACAGGTCCTGCAGCTTCGGCAGGCTGCTGATGTTGCCGAGGCTGAGGCTGCGGGCCTGGCGCTTGAGCTCGGTGAGGAACATCTGCTGGCGCGCCTGGCGGGCGTAGTCCGAGTCGCCGTGGCGGTAGCGCACGAAGTCGAGCGCGTCGTTGCCGTTCAGCTTCTGGTAGCCGGGCCGCAGGTCGATGGGCGCGTAGTTGGTGGCGGCGGTGCCCAGGTTCTGGTTGAAGTAGCGGCGGTCGACGTCGATGTAGACGCCGCCGACCGTGTTGACCATCTTGGCGAAGCCCTGGAAGTTGACGTCCACGTAGTTGTTGATCGGCTGGCCGGTGAGCTGCTCGATCGTCTTGATCGCCGTCTCGGTGCTCTGGCTGTAGGCCGCGTTGATCTTGTCGCAGCAGCCGATGCCGTAGATCGGCACGTAGAGGTCGCGGGGGAAGCTGAGCATCGAGATGAACCCGCGCTTCTGGTCCATCCGGACCAGGATCAGGGTGTCGCTGCGCTGGCCCTGGTCGGCCTCGCCGGCGCGCGCGTCCGAGCCGATCAGGAGGATGTTGCGCGGCCTGCCGGGCAGCACCGGCTTGGTGGCGGCGCGGGCGGCCTTGGCCTCCTTGGTGTCGGGCGCCGCGGCGCTGAGCGTGTCGTCGAGCTGGATGTAGCTGCCGGCCAGGATCGCGACCACCAGGCCCACCACGGCCCACAGGCCCCAGCCCACCACCGAGGTCCAGACCCGGCGGCGGCGCGGCACGCGGAAGTAGCGCGCCTGGCGGTGGGGCGGCTCGCGGCGCGGCGTCACGCCGCGGCCTCCGGCCCGGCGGCGGGGGCGGCCTGCGCCGGCACGGTGACGCCCGCCGCGACGGCGCGGGCGAAGTCGGCGAGGGCGCGGCGGTAGCGCGGCAGGCTGTCGATCTCGACGTACTCCTCCGGCCCGTGGTGGCCGGCGCCGCGGGGGCCGAACTCGATCGCCGGCACGCCGGCGCCGAGGAAGGCGACGGCGTCCGACGCCCCGTCGCGGCCCACCGAGGCGGTCGCGGGCTCGTAGCGGCCGGCCGCCTCGAGCAGGGCGAGCACGTACGGGTGGCGCGGCGACACGTCGGCGGGCGGGCGCTCGAGCAGCGGCTCGACGCGGGCGCGGGGATCGAGGGAGCGCACCTGGCGGAGGACCTCCTCGGGGGACTGACCGGGCAGATAGCGCAGATCGACGTCCATCCGGCAGCTGTCGGGAACCTTGTTGACCGCGTCGCCGCCCTGGATGCGGCCCAGGTTGATGGAGGGCCGCTCGAAGAGCGGGGCCGACTCGGCCGCGAAGGGCAGCGTCTGGATGCGCCGGAACATGTCGACCGCGCGCAGGACCGCATTGTCGCCCAACCAGGGCGTGGCGCCATGCGCGGCGGTTCCCTCCACCTCGACCCGCAGCATCAGCACGCCCTTGGCCTGCACCCCGACGTGCATGTCGGTGGGCTCCCCGCAGATCACGAAGTCGGCCCTCAACCCGTCGCGAACCAGCATCTCCGTGCAGTTCGCCCCCGGGTCGGAGCGTTCCTCGTCCGGCACCACGATCAGCTCGACGCGCGCGCCCTCCAGGCCGCGCAGATCGGCCAGCGCCAGCATCATCGCGGCGAGGGCGGCCTTCATGTCGTAGGCGCCGCGCCCGACCAGGCGCCCGCCCTCGGCGCGCGGGACGAACTGGCCGGGATGGCCGGGCACCACGTCGAGGTGGCCGTGGTAGATGAGGTGCACGGGCCCGGTCCCCACGAGCGCGCGCAGGCAGCGGCGGCCCTCGATATCGAGGCTGCGCACGGCCGCCCCGCGGGCCTCCAGCCAGCCCGCGATGAAGTCCGTGGCCGGGCCGATGCCCGAGCGCCGCGACGTGTCGTAGGCGATCAGCCGCTCGGCGAGCTGAAGCTCGTCCACCCGCGCAGGATATAGGTCGCGATCGGACGGGCGACCGCGGGAGCGGTCCGGCGCGCCCTTTGCCGAACCTTGGCCGGGCGGCGGGGCCCGTCCGCGGGGGGCGATCTACCCTCAGCGGGTGTTCGCCGCCGTCCTGTCGTCCGCGCTACTGGCGCTGGGATCGCCGCAGCAGGCCGAGCGCCCGCTCACCGTCGCGGCGCCCGGGGGCGCGCGCCTGGCGGCGACGCTCACGGTGCCCGCCGGCGCGGGCCCCCATCCCGCGGCGGTCGTCGTCAACGGCTTCGGCCCGAACGACCGCGACGGGCGGATCGGCGGGCGGGGGCGGACCACCTACCGCACGATCGCGAACGGGCTCGCGGCCCGCGGCGTGGCGGTGCTGCGCTACGACAAGCGCGGCATCGGGGGGTCGACCGGATCCGACCTGGCCTGGCTGGACGCCCGCCCGCTGGTGTCCGACGTGGTGACGGTCACCGCCGCCCTCGCCCGCCGGCCGGAGGTCGATCCGCGCCGCATCACGATCATCGGCCACAGCCAGGGCGGGGACCTCGCGCTGTGGGCGGCGCGGCGCGCGCCGGCGCGGCGGGTGGTGACGCTGTCGGCGCCCGGCCGGCCGCTGCGCGCGCTGCCGCGGGTGCCGGGGGCGGCGCAGCGGCTGCTGCTGCGCCTGGCCGGGCGCGCCGTGGTGCGCGCCACCCTCGACCGCGACCCGGTCGCCGACGCCGTCCGCGTGCGCCGCCCCGTGCTGCTGGTGCACGCCGCGGACGACCGCACCGTGCCGATCGGCGACATGGCCCGGCTCGCGGCGGCGCGGCGGCGCGCCGGGCTGCCCACGCGGACGCTGCGCGTGCCCGCCCCCGCGGGGCACTTCCTGGAGGGCGGCGGCCGCATCGCGCCGCGGGTGCTCGGCGCGGTGGCGGCCTTCGCCCGGGGTTAGAAGGTCTTTCGGGATGACGGTCCGCGGCCGCCGGCTCGCTGCAAGCTCATCGCTATCTGCGTCGTCGGTCGGGGCGATACCGCCATGGGTATCGCACCCTTCTTTAGACGACCGGACCGGGCCCGGCGTCCGCCGCGCGCGGCGGCGCGTCGATCGAGAGCTCCGGGTTCCGCAGGCACCAGGCGCCGTAGAGGCCCAGCAGGGCGGCGCAGCCGGCGAGGGTCCAGGCGATGCCCACCGCGTCGGCCACGGCGCCCGCGACGGTCGAGCCGATCGCGATGGGCCCGATCACCGCCAGCTGGTAGAGGCCCAGCATCCGGCCGAGCAGCGGCGCCGGGGCGCGCAGCTGGATGGCCGTGTTGGTGCCGGCGAAGAGCCAGATCCAGAAGGCCCCCGCGAAGGCCATCGCCGGCAGGCTCAGCGCCAGCCACGGCGACGCCGCGACCAGCGCCAGGCCGGCCGAGAACACCACCGTCGCCGTCGGCAGGGCGAGGTGGCGCGGATAGCCGCGCCCGTGCAGGCGCTCCAGCAGCCAGGCGCCGGCGAGCGCCCCGCCCCCCATCGCGCCGAGCAGCAGCCCCAGGCCGGCGGGGCCGGCGCCGAGCCGCTCGGCGATGACCGGGGCGAGCTCCTGGACGGGCGACGCGAGGGCCGTGAAGACCGCCATGCCCATCAGCAGCCGCCGCATCGCCGGATCGCGCCGCGCGTAGCCGACGGCCTCCCGCATGCCCGGGCGCTCGGCGACGGCGGGCGGCGGCTCCGGCGGCAGGCGCAGCAGCGCCCACACCAGGGCGATGAACGACACCGCGTTGAGCGCGAAGCAGGCGGTGGCGCCGAACAGCGCCAGGGTGCCCCCGCCGATCGCCGGCCCGGCGAGGCGCGCGACGTTCACCCCCGCGGCGTTCAGGCTCACCGCCTGGGAGAGCTGGCTGCGCGGCACGAGCGCCGGGATGAGCGCGAGCATCGCCGGCAGGCCGAGCGCGAAGCCGACCCCCACCAGGAAGGTGAAGGCGTAGATCGATGCGACGTGCGCCCCGCCGGCCCAGGTGAGGACGGCGAGCGAGCCGGCGCCGACCGCCTGCAGCAGGAAGGTCCAGATGCCGACCAGGCGGCGGTCGAAGCGGTCGGCCAGCTGCCCGGCGTGGGGCGACAGCACGAAGGCCGGCGCGCGGGTCACCAGCGCCAGCGCGCCGACCGCCGCCGGGCTGCCGGTGATCTGCAGCACCAGCCAGCCGCTGGCCACCACCTGGAGCCACGACCCCGCGTTCGACGCGACGCTGGCCAGCCACACCTCGCGGAAGGCGCGGCTGCGCAGGACGTCGGGGACCGGGATCACCGCGGCAGTATCGCGATGCCGCCCCCGGCGCGGTCCGGCCGAGGTGAAAGACTGGCGGGGTCCATGAACGAGGACCGACGCGCCGAGCGCGAGGCCCTGGAGATCCGGTCCGCCGGCCCGGACGACGCGGGGACCATCGCCGACATCCACATCGCGACGTGGCGGGCGGCGTACGCGCACGTGTTCGGCGAGGCCGCGCTGGCCTCGGTCGATCCGGAGCAGCGGGAGCGCTCGTGGCGCACGCTGCTGGCCGGGGCGCGGCCGCCGCGGCGGGTGCTGGTGGCGGGGCCGGCCGGCGCGCCCCCGGTGGGCTTCGCCGCCTGGAGCCCCACCCGCGATCCCGACGGCGACACCGCCACCACGGCGGAGCTCTGCGCGATCTACGTCCTGCCGTCGGCGTGGGGCACCGGGGTCGGGCGCCTGCTGATGGACCGGGGCGTCGCCCTCGCCCGTCGCGACGGCTTCCTGCGGGCCACCCTCTGGGTGCTGGCCGACAACCCGCGCGCCCAGGCCTTCTACCGGCGCTCCGGCTGGCGGCCGGACGGCGCCGACCGCACCGAGCGCGTACTGGGGGTAACGGTGGGCGAGCTGCGCTACGCGACCGAGCTGCTCACCGCCCCGACCTCACACGACGTCCAGTAGGTCCACCACGAAGATGAGGGTCTCGCCCGGGGCGATCACGCCGCCGGCGCCGTGGTCGCCGTAGGCCTTGTGGGGAGGGATCACCAGCCGCCGCCGGCCGCCGACGCGCATGCCGGCGACGCCCTCGTCCCAGCCGGCGATGACCCGGCCGCCGCCCAGCGGGAAGCGGAAGGGCGCGCCGCGGTTCCACGAGGCGTCGAACTCCTCGCCCGACGAGAAGGCGACGCCGGCGTAGTGGACGGTGACGGTGTGGCCGGCGGCCGCCTCCGGCCCGTCGCCCACGACGAGATCGGTGATCTCGATGTCCGCGGGGGGATCCCCCTCGGGCGGGTCGATCTCGGGTCGCTCCAGCGCCATGGTCACTCCCGGGTGGTTGGCCTGCTCGCTGTCGGCAGCCTACTCACGGCGCGCAGGGTCGGGACGCGCGCGCCGTGGCGCGGTCGCCCACGTGCTCGCGCACCCACGCGGCCATCTCGTCGAGCATGGAGGCCCCCGCCGCGAACGAGGCGCCGGGGGCGGCGTCGGGGATGGCGAGCAGCGCCACGGAGTAGGCCCGCGGCCCGGTGCCGACCACGCCGATCTCGCGCACCAGGTAGACGCCGTCGTCGCCCGGGCCCCAGCCGGCCTTGAGGGCGAGGGCGGTCGCGGTCGGATAGCCGGCGGCGCCCAGCCCGAAGCTCTGGTCGGGCTCGACGTGTCCCATCCAGGTGAGCAGCTTGCCGGTGTCGGCCTCGGGCAGGAGGCACCCGCGCGCGAGTGCCGACGCGAGCGTCGCCGACGCGCCGGCGCCCCAGTCGGTCTGGCCCCAGCTGGAGAAGCCGCGCGGGTCGGGCTCGGTGGCCACCCGCGTGACCGGGTCTCCCGCATCGCGCAGGACCCGCTCGATCGCCCGGGCCGCCGCGATCTCGCCTCCGGACCGGGCCGAGAGATCGTCGAACAGCCGGGCCGCCGCGGCGTTGTCGGAGGCCACGATCGCGAGCCGGGCGTAGGCGGCCTGCCGCGCCGTGAGGCCGGCGGGCGCCTCGGCGCGCATCAGGGCCACGACCAGCGGCACCTTCATGGTGCTCCAGGCGGGGCCGGCGTCGAGCGCGCCGAGCACCTGCGCGCCGCCCTCGCCGAGGGGCTCGACGGCGATGCCGATGCGGCCGCCCAAGCGCCTCTGCAGGGCGTCGAAGCTCGCGCGGGCGTCCTCGGCCAGCAGCGGGGCGGGCGCGGGAGCCGCCGGCCCCGCCGTCGACGGCGCCGTCGTGGCGGGCCGCGGCGTGCTCGCGGCCTCCTCGTCGCCGCCCCCGCAGGCCGCGAGCGCCAGCGCGAGCACCGCCGCCGCCACGGCGGCCGCCCGCCGCGCCACGGGGGCGGTCACCGGGCGGCGAGGTAGATGAGCACCACCAGCACGGCGAGCGCGGCGATCGCGATCGGGGCCGCGCGGGCGCGGGCCTTCACGCGCACGTCGAGCAACCGCTCCAGGCCCGCCGTAGACGACCGGGCCGCCGATCCCGGGGCCGCATCGAGGGCGCCCTCGGGGACGTAGCGCGGCGGCGCCTCCGGCGTGCGCAGGGCCGGCGGCACCGGACGCGCCAGCGACGGCTCGGCGGCCACCTCGTCCGCGGTGCGCAGCTGCAGCACCGTGACGCCCACCTGCACGTCCGCGCCCGCGGACACGGCGATCGGGCCGTGGGCCGGTCGGCCGCCCACCAGGGTGCCGTTCGCCGAGCCGAGGTCCTCGACCATCGCCCCGTCGGGCCGCGGATCGATGCGCACGTGGCGGCGCGACACCCGCGAATCGCCCAGCACCAGATCGGCGGCCGGGTCGCGGCCCACCACGAGCGACCGGTCGAGCGGGGCCTGGCGGCCGGCGTCCGGACCTTCGACCACCTCGATCACGATCGCCATGGGGGACCTCACCGGAGAGCGAAGTACAGGATCAGCGCGAGGGCCACCGCGGCCAGCACCGCGTACGCCGCGACCTCGCCGGCCACGATCCGACTGGCCGGCCGGGACGACGCAAGCGGGACCACGGGGTCGGGGGCGGGCGGCGGCGCGGCGGGCGGAGCGGGCGCGGGCGGCGCCTCGCGGGCGGCGGGGGGAGCCGCGACGGTCTCCGCGGGGCCGGGCGCGGCGATCGTCGCCGGCGTCGGGACCACCACCTCGATGGGGGTGTCGCCCAGGCGCACGACCGCGCCCGGATCGAGGGCGGTCGGCCCGTCGATGCGGTCGCCGCCCACCCAGGTGCCGTTGAGCGACCCGAGGTCCTGCACCACCACGACGCCGTCCTCGACGTGCGCCGCGGCGTGCCGCCGCGACGCCCGGGGATCCCCCAGATCGACGTCCGCCCCTCCGCGGCCGAGCACCAGGGGCACGTCCGTGAGCGCGATCTGCGTGCCCTTGAGCACGCCGCCCCGCACGAGCAGCATCGGGCCCTCGCCGGTCACGCCGCCTCGAGGGCGGCGCGCAGGCCGCGCGCGTAGGCACGCGCGCCCGGCGGGCGCGCGGCGGGGTCCTTGGCGAGGGCGGCGCGGATCGCCTCGCCCAGCGACGACGGCGCGTCGTCCCGGCCCGCGCACGGGTCGCCGGGATCCTCCTCCAGATGGGCGTTCGCCAGCTCCAGGAAGCCTCGCCCGGCGAAGGGATGGCGTCCCGCCACGCACTCGTACGCCACGCAGCCCAGCGCGTAGAGGTCCGCGGCCGGGCCCGCCTCGGCGGTCAGGATCACCTCGGGCGCCGCGTAAGCGATGGTGCCGACCATCCGGCCGGCGCGGGTCAGCGCCGTGTAGCCGTCGCCCTTCGCGAGGCCCAGATCGCCCAGCACGGCCGAGCCGTCCCCGCGCAGGAGCACGTTGCCGGTCTTCACGTCCCGGTGGACGATGCCACGCCCGTGCAGCGCGTCCAGCGCCTCCGCGACCTCGGTCACCCGCTCGACCGCATCCGCCGCCGGCAGCGCGCCGCCGCGGGCGATGCGCCCCTCCAGCGTGCCGCCGTCGATCAGCTCCAGCGCCATGTAGGTCACGCCCGCATCCTCGCCGTGGGCGACCAGGCCCACCAGGTTCGGATGCGACAGGGAGCCCGCGGCGCGGACCTCGTGGGCGACGCGGCGCGCCACCTCCGCGTTCGCCGCCAGCTCCGGCCTGACCACCTTCAGCGCCACCGCCGCGCCGCCGTCGACCGGCTCGGCGCGGTAGACCTCGCCCACCCCTCCCCCGCCCAGGTGCTCGCGCACCGCGTACGGGCCGATCCGGGTGCCCGGGGCCAGGCCCGGTGGCGCGGAGGAGACGGTGGCACGGGAGGCCATGGCGGAAATCTAGTCCAGGGATCGGTCGGGTATCGTCGCGGCCGGTGAGGATCCCCGTCCGTCTGCTCGCGGCCGTCCTGCTGCCACTCGCCGCGGCCGTGGCCGTCGGAGCGGTCGTCCTCACGCTCGGAGCCGATCGCCGCGCCGCGCCCGCCGTCGCGGGCGGCTACGACCTGCCGCGCGCCGACGCCTGCCTCGGCCCGGCCTTCGATCTCGCCCAGTCCGGCCGATTCGTCGACCTGTCGTCGGCCGGCGGGGCGGGGGGGTCGCTGGAGCTGCGCGACGGCGTGCTGAGCGGCACGGTCGCCTGCGCCGGCGGCGGTGAGCAGCCGCTGCGCGCCCAGGTCGCGCCCGGCGGGGACGGGGCCGTCCCGCCCGCGCTCACCGGCACCGTCGGCGGCCGGCCGCTGCGGGTGTCCCTGGCCCGCACGCCCCCGGAGCCCGGCGAGAAGCCGCCGGCCGCGCCGGGCTCGGCGAACGGCGACTACCGGGTGGCGCCGCGGTCGGCCTGCCTCGGCGACGCGGTCACCCTCTCCGGGGGCTCGTCGTCGCCGCGCGTGCGCCTGTCCGGGCGCGACGCCGGCACCCTGGCCTACCGCGACGGGGCGCTCTCGGGAGAGGTCACCTGCCTCGACGGCTCGCGGGCGCGGATCGAGGGCTCGGCGTCCCCGCGGGCGGTCTCGCTCACGATCACCGGCGCGGCCGCGGTGGAGCGCGTGCGGGCCACCGAGCCGCGCTCGGCCGCCGACACCGCCGCGGCCGTGTTCCTGGCGATCGTGGTGGTGATGGCCGTGACGCGGCTGGTGGGCTCCCTGCTGGCGCGCATCGGCCAGCCGCGCGTGATGGGGGAGGTGCTCGCCGGGATCCTGATGGGCCCCACCCTGCTCGGAGCCGTCGCGCCGGGGGTGTCGACGGCGATCTTCCCGCCCGACATCATCCCCCACCTCTCCACGATCGCCGAGCTGGGGCTCGTGTTCTTCATGTTCCTGATCGGGATGGAGATCGACCTCGGCCGGCTGCGGGGCCGCGTGGGCCAAACGATGGCCGTGGCGAGCGCGAGCGTCGCGCTGCCGATGGCGCTGGGCCTGGTGGCGGCGCTCGCGACCTTCGAGATGGTGGGCCCGCCGACCCGCTTCGCCGGCTACGCGCTCTTCGTGGGGGTGTCGCTGTCGATCACGGCCTTCCCGGTGCTGGCGCGCCTGCTGGTGGAGCGCCGGATGCTGGGCTCGTCCGTCGGCACCATGGCCGTCGGCGCGGCGGCGATCAACGACGTGATCGGCTGGTTCCTGGTCGCCCTGGCCGCGGCCGTCGCGGGCACCGGATCGGGCGCGGACGTCGTGCGCACCATCCTCCTCGCCCTGGCCTTCACCGCCCTGATGATCGGGGTGGTGCGCCCGCTGCTGGCCCGCGCCGCGACCGCCTACGAGGGAGCCGGGAGGCTGCCGGTCTGGTGGACCTCCATCATCCTCGGCGGAGTCCTGCTGGCCGCGTACGCCACGGACGAGATCGGCATCTCGGTGATCTTCGGCGGCTTCCTGCTGGGCGCCGTGATGCCCCGCCACGCCGGGCTCACCGAGGACGTCACGCACCGGATGGAGGACCTCGTCCTGCTCCTGCTGCTGCCGCTGTTCTTCGTGGTCACCGGCCTGCGCACCGACGTGGGCCTGCTGGGGCGGCCCGAGCTGATCGTGCTGACGGCGGCGCTGACCGCCGTGGCGATCGTCGGGAAGCTGGGCGGCGCCTTCATCGCGGCGCGCACCGCGCGGGTCGACGCGCAGGAGGCCGCGGTGCTCGGCACGCTCATGAACACCCGGGGGCTCACCGAGCTCGTGGTGCTGACGCTGGCCCTGACCGCCGGGGTGATCACCGACGCCCTCTTCGCCGCCCTCGTGGTGATGGCGCTGGTCACCACCTTCATGACGGCGCCGCTGCTGCGGCTCATCGACCCGCGCGACCGCTTCGCGGAGCCCGTGACCGAGGCCGTCGCCCGCGCCCGCGACGCGACGGCGCCGGCGCCGTCGCGGGCCATCCTGGTCACGCCGATCGAGGCCGCCGCGACGGCCCAGCTCACCGCCCTGGCGGCGCCGCTCGCCGCGTCCCAGCCGCCGCGCGAGCTGATCCTGGCCCGCGCCGTGAGGCCGCCGCGAGGCGCGACCGTGCGCGGCGGCCTCCAGAGCGAGGAGATGAGCCTCGCGGCCGCGAGCGCCGAGGCGCAGGCGGAGCGACGGCGCCTCGCCGCGGCCGGAGTGGCCGCGCGCGCCGTGGCCTACACCTCCGCCGAGCCGGGTGCCGACGCCGTCCGCCTGGCCGCGGACGACGGGGTCGACCTGCTCCTGCTGGACGGACGGCGGCCGCTGCTGGGCGGGGCGGTGCCCCGCGGGGAGGTCGGCGCCGTGCTCGACCGCGCGCCCTGCGACGTGGGGGTGCTCGTCGCCCCCGACGACCGGGTCCCGGCCCTCGGCCCGGGCGCCGCCGTGGCCGTGCCCTTCGGCGGCGGCGAGCACGACTGGGCGGCGCTGGAGCTGGGGGCGTGGATCGCCGCCGCGACGGGCGGGCGGCTGGTGCTGCTGGGCACCGAGGCGCAGGGCGGGGGCGAGCGCGACGCCAGCCGGCTGCTGGCGAACGCCTCGCTGCTGGTGCAGCGCCTGGTGGGCGTGGCCGCCGAGCCGCTGCTCGCGCCGCCCGGGGCCCGCGGCATCCTCGACGCCGCCGACGATGCCGCTCTGCTGGTGGTGGGGCTGTCGGAGCGCTGGCGCGACGAGGGCCTCGGCGCCACCCGCACCGAGCTGGCCCGCCACGCGACCGCGCCGCTGCTGTTCGTCCGGCGCGGCGCCCGCGCCGGCGCGCTGGCGCCGCGCGAGGACGTCACCCGCTTCGGCTGGTCGATCGCCGCGACCGACGGCCCCGGGCCGGCGGTCGCGCCCGCGTGATCAGCGGCAGCCGGCGGAGCGGGCGTCGATGCGGTCGATCAGCGCGGTGTTCGCGACCCGGTGCATCCTGAAGCGGATGGTCCCCTCGCAGAGCGCCTGACCCGGCAGGTCGCTCTCGATGCGGTAGGTGGTGTCCACGGTCGCGCGCGTCCCGCCGGCGGTGATGGTCGGCTCCGCGCCGGCATCGACGAGGTAGCGGACGTCGTGCCCCCGGTAGGCGCTCCACTGCCGCGCGAGCAGGGCGAGCACCCGCGCGCGCCCCTGCACCCGGCGCGGGGCGGCGTTGTTGGTGCGCAGGATGTTCTCGTCGAACAGGCCCGCGAAGCCGAGGTCGCCGCCCTCGCCACCGGCCCGGGCCCCCTGGGTCCAGGAGGCGGCGTAGGTGGCCAGGACCTGCGACACGGTGTCGGGCGTCAGGGCCTCCGTCGCGGGATCGGTCGAGGTCGTGGGGGTCGTCGGGGTGGTGGGCGTGGTGGGGGTCGTGGGCGTGGTGGGCGTCGTCGGCACCATGGCCTCGGTGGTCGTCGCGCCGCCGCCGCCGAAGGCGCCGAGGGCCCCCAGCAGGCCGAGCACCAGGCCGAGTAGCACCAGGCCGCCGGCGGCGAGCGCCCAGTTGCGGCGCGACGGCCGGGCCGGAGGGCCGTCGGCGGGGGTCCGCGATCCCACCGCGGTCGGCGGGAGGGCCGTGGGCGCGGGCGGCGTCGGGGCGGTGGGCGCCGGGGGCGGAGGGGGCGGGGGGCCGCCCGTCGCGGGGGTCCCCGGCGCGAGCGGCGGGGCGGCCTCACCCGATCCGATCACGGTGTCGGCGGCGGTTGGGAAGGCGGCGTCGCCCACCGACAGCGATCCCTGCTCGCGCGGCGGCGGGCGGCGCTCGACGGCGGCGAGCGCGGCGCGGGCGAAGTCGCCCGCCGACCGGTAGCGGTCGGCGGGGTCGCGCGCCATGCCGCGGGCGACGACCTCCGAGAGCGCCGGCGGCGCATCGGCCAGCGAGGACAGCGGCGGCGGGTCCTCGTTGACGTGGGCCAGCATGCGCGCGGCCGGCGTCTCGCGCGGCAGGGGCAGGCGCCCGGCGACGAGCTCGTACAGCAGCGAGGCCAGCGAGTAGATGTCGCTGCGGGCGTCCACCCCGACGCCCCGGATCTGCTCGGGCGCCATGTAGTCGATGGTGCCCAGCATCATCCCGGTCTCGGTGAGGTTGGAGTCGTCCTTCACCACGCCGAAGTCGGTCAGGTAGATCGCCTCGGCGTCCTCTCCTCCCCCCTCGATGAGCACGTTGGCGGGCTTCACGTCGCGGTGCACCAGCCCGCGGCGGTGAGCGGCGTCGAGGGCCGCGGCGACCTCGGCCGCGATGGTCACCGCGCGGCGCGGGTCCAGGCGGCCCTCGCGCCGCCGCAGGGTGTCGAGGTCGATGCCCTCGACGAGGCGCATCGCGATGAAGAGGCTCTCGCCGTCGGCCCCGACGCGGTACACCGGGATCACGTTGCGGTGCTGCAGCGTCGCCGCGATGCGCGCCTCGCGCTGGAAGCGGGCCCGGAACTCCTCGTCGCGCGCCAGCTCCGGCTTCACGACCTTCAGCGCGACCGGTCGCTCGAACTGCTCCATCTCGAGCGCGCGATACACGATGCCCATGCCCCCGCGGCCGATGACGTCGACGATCCGGAAGCCGGCGAAGGTGCTGTCGGGAGGGAGCTCGCTCACGGATCGCGCCGCTCGTGCTCGGCTAGCATGGCGCCATCATGTCGGATGACGCGGCAACGGCGCTCGGCCGGTGACGACGGTGCGGGGCCGCAGGTGGCGCTGAGGGCCCCCCGCGACGCGGCCATCGCCATGATCGGCGACGGCTTCGGATCGCTGCTCGTCCACAGCACGGCCATCTACCTCGGCTTCCGGCCCGAGGACATCACGCTGTTCGGCACCAACCCGGACCCGGTCGGCACCTACCAGCGGTTCGCGACCAACCTCGGCCAGACCGTCCTGCGCTCGGAATCCGAGTCGCACTTCCTGCCGGCCGACTGGCCGACCTTCGCCCAGCTCAACGCCTGGTCGCACCGCGACCCGCGCTACCTCTGGCGCTCCATCAACCGGCGCTACAACCCCGGCGTCGCCGAGATCCTGACCGAGGCGACGGTCGTGGCGCGCGACCTGGGGTGGGAGGCCTGCCGGCTGCCGCGGCGCATCGGCTGGATCCAGCGCGAGGAGACGGGCGGCCCCTGGGGCGGGCCCCACTTCCAGCTCTACGACGAGGACGCCCAGCCCGCCGGGCGGGCCCGCCACGTGATGATGGGGCTGGGGCACGGGCCGCTGGCCTTCCCGCCGCTGCTGGCGCGCGCCCGGGAGAACCCGGGCCTGGCGGAGCGCGTCGTGCACGGCTACGAGCCGAAGGCGTACCACGCCCGCGGCCGGTACGTGGTGATCGGCAGCGGCATCGCCGCCGTCAACGAGTGGGCCAACGCCCTCGACGCGGGGGCGAAGGTGCTCGCCCTGACCCGCAACCCGATCGCCCCGGAGCAGGATCTGAACGTGCCGCGCTGCCTGTTCGAGGCGCGCGGCATCGATCGCTACCAGCAGCTGCCCTTCGACCAGCGGCTGCGCTTCCTGGGCGATGTGCTCAAGGGCACCCATCCGCGCCGGCGCGGATGGATCGACCGGGTCGAGCGCGGCCGCGCCGAGGGGCGCTTCGACGCCGCCGTCGGCCAGATCGACGACATCGAGCCCGGCCCCGCCGGCCTGCGCATCCACGTGGCCGACGGCGGCGGGGAGGACCTGGGGTGGCTGGACGTGACCGGCGTGGTGGCGGCCACCGGCTTCGACAAGTCGGCCCTCGCCCTGCCGCTGCTGCGGCGGATGATCGAGCACTACGGGGTGCCCGTGGAGGGCGGCCGCATCCTCCTGCGGTCGAACTGCGGCGTGCCCGGCCTCGACCGGCCGGAGTCGCGCCTCGCGATGATGGGCCTCACGGCCAACGCGGTGGTGCCCCACGGCGACACGATCGCCGGCCTGAAGTACATCGCCCGCCGCTTCGTCAGCGACGCCGCACGGGCCGAGCGCCTGCGCCGCCGGGCCTTCCCGGGCCGCCTGGCGATGCAGCTGCGCCTCACCCGGCGCGCCGCGGCCGCGATGCGCCACGTCACCGCCACCGAGCAGCTCGCCTGATGTGCCCGTCGCCCCTCGGTCGCGTCCAGACCCGCATCGCCATCCTCATCGGGCCGGCGATCCTGGGCCTCATCCTCTGGGCGGCCACCGGCAACGAGGGCTACCTCGTCCTGATCGGCGTGTACCTGCTGATGGGCGCGGCCCTCGACGCGGGCCTCTACCCCTTCATCATCCGCTGGCAGCCGCCGTGGCTCACCTTCGTCCTGGCGGTGGGCGAGTACGTGATCCTGATCATCCTCGGCCGGGTCCTGGAGGTCGGGCTGTCCGACTGGCAGGCCACCTGGTTCTACTGGGTGAGCTGGGCCGTCGCGATCGCCACCAAGATCGTCATCCTGCCCTTCGTCTCGCTGAGCTGGATCGAGGACGCCGGGGAGTTCCGCCAGACCGGATGGACGGTCGACGCCGGCCAGGTGCCGCGCGCGGTGGACCTGATGCCGATCGACGTGGCCGGGCCGCCGCCCGCCCTCGCCCGCGAGTTCTCGGTCGTGCGGCCGGTCCCCGACGAGATCCGCGACATCGCCCCGCCCTCGGTGATCGAGCGCGCGCCCGGCGGGGTCGCCCCGGACCGGTGAGGCCGGACGGTCCGGCCGGGGCGGGCGCCGGGCGCCCGCCCCGCGCGGATCAGCGGTCGGCGACCTTCAGGCGGTTCTCGGCGCGGCGGCGGGCGCCCTCCGCGGCGACCCGGGCGACGTCGTCGTCGCCGGCCTCCGCCAGGGCGGCCTGCGCCCGCTCCAGGGCGGCGGCGGCGCGCTCGCGGTCGATCTCCTCGGCCCGCTCGGCCTGCTCGACCAGCACCAGCACGCGGTCCTCCTCCACCGAGAGGTAGCCCTCGGTGGTGGCGTAGACGACCTCCGTGTCGTCGAGCAGCTTGATGCGGGTCTCCCCCATCTTGAGGAACGCGATGAAGGGCGTGTGGCGCGGCAGGATGCCCACCTCGCCGGCGACGCTCGGGGCGATCACCATGTAGGCGAGGTCGTCGAAGACCGCGCCCTCCGGGGTGAGCAGCTGGACTCCGAGGCGTTTGCGCTCCTGGCCGACGGCGGTGCTCACCGGGCGAGCTCCGCGGCCTTCTCGACGGCCTCGTCGATGCCACCGACCAGGAAGAAGGCCTCCTCGGGCAGATCGTCGTGACGGCCCTCGACGATCTCCTTGAAGCCGCGCACCGTCTCGGACAGCGGCACGTACTTGCCGGGACGGCCGGTGAAGGCCTCGGCGACGTGGAACGGCTGGGAGAGGAAGCGCTCGATGCGGCGGGCCCGGCCGACGGCGAGCTTCTGCTCGTCGGTGAGCTCGTCCACGCCGAGGATGGCGATGATGTCCTGGAGGTCCTTGTAGGTCTGCAGGATCTCCTGGACGCGGGTCGCGACCGCGTAGTGCTCCTCGCCCACGCCCTCCTTCGAGAGGATGCGGCTGGTCGAGTCGAGCGGGTCCACGGCCGGGTAGATGCCCTTCTCGGCGATCGACCGGCTGAGGGTCGTGGTCGCGTCGAGGTGGGCGAACGAGGCGGCCGGCGCCGGGTCGGTGAGGTCGTCGGCGGGCACGTAGATGGCCTGGATCGAGGTCACCGAGCCCTTGCGGGTGGAGGTGATGCGCTCCTGCAGGTCGCCCATCTCGCTCTGCAGGGTGGGCTGGTAGCCCACGGCGGAGGGCATGCGGCCCAGCAGCGCCGACACCTCGGAGCCCGCCTGCACGAAGCGGAAGATGTTGTCCACGAACAGCAGCACGTCCTGGCCGCCCTCGTCGCGGAAGTACTCCGCCATCGTGAGGCCCGACAGGGCGACGCGCAGGCGGGCGCCCGGCGGCTCGTTCATCTGGCCGTAGACCAGGGCGGTCTTGTCGATGACCCCGGACTCCTTCATCTCGAGCCAGAGGTCGTTGCCCTCGCGGGTGCGCTCGCCCACGCCGGCGAACACGGACAGGCCGCCGTGCTCCTGGGCGATGTTGTGGATCAGCTCCTGGATCAGCACCGTCTTGCCCACGCCGGCGCCGCCGAAGAGGCCGATCTTGCCGCCCTTCACGTACGGGGCGAGCAGATCCACGACCTTGATGCCGGTCTCGTAGATCTCCTCGGTCGGGTTGAGCTGGTCGAACGTCGGCGCGTCGCGGTGGATCGGCCAGCGCTCGCCCGCCGAGACGTCCGGGCCCTCGTCGACCGTGTCGCCCAGCACGTTGAAGATGCGGCCGAGCGTGCGCTCGCCGACCGGCACCGAGATGGGGGCGCCGGTGTCGACGACCGCGGCGCCGCGGGCGAGGCCGTCCGTGGTGTCGAAGGCCACCGCGCGCACGCGGTCGTCGCCCAGGTGCTGCTGGACCTCGGCCACGAGCGGCGTGCCGTCGCTGCCGCGGTCGATCTCGAGGGCGTTGTAGAGGCTCGGGAGCCCGTCCGGGAAGCGGGCGTCGATGACCACCCCCTTGATCTCCAGGATCGTGCCCGTGCTGCGAGCGTCGTCTGCCATTTCTCTCGATCTCTCCTCGGGGTGGCTTCGGGTCAGGTGAGGGCGTCGGCGCCCGCCACGACCTCCAGGATCTCCTGGGTGATCGCGGCCTGGCGGGCGCGGTTCATCGCGAGCGTGAGGGAGTCGATGAGCACGCCGGCGTTGTCGGTGGCGTTGCGCATCGCGGTGCGCCGGGCCGCCAGCTCGGCGGCGGCGCTCTCCAGCAGCGCGCGGTAGATGGTGGTGTCGAGGTAGGTCGGAAGGAGGGCCTTCAGGAACTCGTCGGCGTCCGGCTCGAACAGCGCCAGACCGCGGCCGGGCTCCGGCGCCTCGTCCTCCTCGCCGTCGTCGTCGGCGTCGAGCACGACGGTGCGCTCGATCGGCAGGAGCTGCTCGGTGGTCACCCTCTGCTCGAGCACCGACTTGAAGGCGTTGTAGACCACCACCACCCGGTTGACCTCCTCCTCGCGGAAGCGGCCCACCAGGTGCTCGGTGACCTGCTCGGCGTCGGCGTAGGTCGGCTCGGCGGAGAAGCCCTGGAACACGCGGTCCACCGCCAGGTTGCGGAACGCCAGGGTGCCGGCGCCCTTCTTGCCCACCGCGGTGTACTCGATGTCCGAGAAGCCCTCGGCGCGCAGGTCGTTCGCCAGGGCGAAGCCGGTGCGCAGGATGTTCACGTTGAACGCGCCGGCCAGGCCGCGGTCGCCCGTGATCGCGACGATCACGGCGCGCCCCTCGGCGGGGCGCTCCTCGAGCAGCGGGATGCCCTTGGTGCCGCCGCCCTGACGGGCCGCCTGCGCCATCAGCCGGCGCATCGACCGCGCGTAGGGGCGCAGCGCCTCGATGTTGCCCTGGGCGCGACGCAGCTTCGCCGACGCCACGAGCTCCATGGCGCGCGTGATCTTGCGCGTGTTGCGGACCGAGTCGATCCGCCGCTTGATGTCCCGTGTGGTGGCCACGTGCTGTCCGGGCTAGGCCGTGGCCGCGGCGGGCTCGGCCTCGGCCTCCGGCTCCTCGGCGGGCGGCTCGACGAAGCCGACCACGGCCTTCGCGATCTCGCCGATCTTGGCGGCGTCCTCGTCGGAGAGCTGGCCGCTGTCGCGGATCGCGGTGAGCACCTCCGGCGCCCGCTCGCGCACCGCGCCGCGGATCGACTCGTTGACGCCCGGGACGTCGGCGACCTCGACGTTGTCGAGGAAGCCCTCGTTGGCGGCGTAGATCACGGCGACCTGCTCCTCCATCGGCCACGGCGCGTACGCCGGCTGGTTGAGGGTCGCGACGAAGCGGGCGCCGCGCGCCAGGGTGCGCTGCGTGGCGGCGTCGAGCTCCGAGCCGAACTGGGCGAAGGCCTCGAGGTCGCGGTACTGCGCGAGCTCGAGCTTCAGGCGGCCGGCCACCCGGCGCATCGCCTTGGTCTGGGCCGAGCCGCCCACGCGGCTGACCGAGATGCCGACGTTCAGGGCGGGCCGGACGCCCGAGAAGAAGAGCTTGGTCTCGAGGAAGATCTGGCCGTCGGTGATCGAGATCACGTTCGTCGGGATGTAGGCCGACACGTCGCCGGCCTGGGTCTCGATGATCGGCAGCGCGGTGAGCGACCCGCCGCCCAGATCGTCGCTGAGCTTGCAGGCCCGCTCCAGCAGGCGCGAGTGCAGGTAGAAGACGTCGCCGGGGAAGGCCTCGCGGCCCGGCGGGCGCCGCAGCAGCAGCGACATCTGACGGTAGGCGTCGGCCTGCTTGGAGAGGTCGTCGTAGACGCAGAGGGCGTGCTCGCCGCCGTAGAGGAAGTACTCGCCGAGCGCGGCGCCCGAGTAGGGGGCGAGGTAGCGCAGGGCGGCGGCCTGCGAGGCGGTGGCCGCGACCACCGTCGTGTACTCCATGGCGCCCGCGGCGCGCAGGCGCTCCACCACCGTCGCGACCGTCGAGGCCTTCTGGCCGACGGCGACGTACACGCACCTCACGCCCTGGCCGCGCTGGTTGATGATCGTGTCGACCGCGATCGTGGTCTTGCCGGTCTGGCGGTCGCCGATGATCAGCTCGCGCTGGCCGCGCCCGATCGGGATGAGCGCGTCGATGGCCTTGATGCCGGTCTGCAGCGGCTCCTTCACCGGCTGCCGCTGCACCACGCCCGGGGCCTTGAACTCGACCGGCCGGTAGTGCTCGGTCTCGATCGGGCCGCGGTCGTCCAGCGGACGGCCGAGCGGGTCGACCACGCGGCCGAGCAGCGCCTCGCCCACCGGGATCTGGATGACCTTCCCGGTGCGGCGCACCGAGTCGCCCTCCTTGATGAGGGTGTCGTCGCCGAGGAGCACGACGCCGACGTTGTCCTCCTCGAGGTTCAGCGCGAGGCCGATGACGCCGTGCGGCAGCTCGACCATCTCGAGGGCGACGACCGACTGGAGGCCGTGGACGCGGGCGATCCCGTCTCCCACCTGGAGGACGGTCCCGACCTCCTCGACCTCGACGGTCCCCGAGTACTGCTCGATCTGGTCGCGGAGGACCTTGGTGATCTCGTCGGGTCGAAGATTCATGAGCGGGACGTCACCTTTCTCTTCTCAGACGGAATGCTCACGAGGCGGCGATGGCCGAGTCGACCGACGCGCCGCGGAGGCTCTGGCGGAGCTCGTCGATGCGGTGCCGGACCGAGCCGTCGACGACGGCCGCCCCCACCCGCAGCACGAGGCCGCCGATGATCTCTGGATCGACCGACTCGGTGAGCTCCACCTCGGAGCCGGTCTTCTCCCGGATGCTGTTGACGATCCGTTCGCGCAGGTCGGCCGGCAGCGGCACCGCCGTGACGGCCTGGACCTCGAGGCGGCCCTGCGCCTGCGCGACCCGCTCGCCGAAGGCGCGGGCGATCTCGCGGAACTCGCCGATGCGGCCCCGGTCGATCAGCACCTGCAGGAAGTTCCCCACGAGGGGGTGGGCGCCGGCCGCCAGCTCTCCCAGGACGGCCTTCTTGGCGCGGGTGTCGATCTCGGGGTTGTCGAGCACGGCCCGCAGCTCGGCCGAGCCCTCGATCGCGTCGGCGAAGCCGGAGACGTCGCGGGCGACGTCGGCGACCGCGTCGCCGTCGACGGCCGACTCGTAGAGCGCCTCGGCGTATGTGAGCGCGACGCTCATCAGGCGGCGCCGCCCCCGCCGTTCACGACGCCGGTGAGGTCGGCCTCGCTGATCGCCTCCTCGATCAGGCGGCGGTGGTCCTGCTCGCTGAGCGACGTGCGGGAGACCTTCTCGGCGGCCGCGAGCGCGAGGCCCACGACGTCGTCGCGAAGGCCGCCGGCGGCCGCGCGGACCTGGGCGTTGATCTGCGCGTCGGCGTCGGAGAGCACGCGGTCGCGCTGGGCGTGCGCCGACGCGACCAGCTCGGCGCCCTGGCGCTCGCCGTCCTTGCGCCCCTGCTCCCGCAGCGCGTCGGCCTCCTTGCGGGCCTCGGCGAGACGGGTCTTGTAGTCGTCGAGCAGGGCGGTGGCCTCGTCGCGGCTGCGCTCGGCCTCCTCGATGCTCTGGGCGATGTCGGAGCGGCGCTTCTCGATCGCGGCGCCGAGCGGGCCGAACACGTAGCGCTTCAGGACCAGGAGGGTGATGGCGAACATCACCACGGTCCAGATCATCAGGCCGGGGCTCGCCTCGAGCAGCGGGCTGTCGGCCGCGACGATCGACCCGAGGTCGCTGAGGGGGATGCCGGGCAGCATCGTCCTAGACCAGGAAGAAGGCCACGAAGCCCATCAGCAGGGCGTAGAACACGATGGCCTCGGTGAGGGCCAGGCCCAGGAACATGAGCGACATGATCTCGCCGCGCAGCTCGGGCTGGCGGGCCACGGCCTCGACCGTCTTACCCATGAGGTAACCGACGCCGGCACCCGGGCCGATGGCGCCGAAGCCG
Source organism: Thermoleophilia bacterium (assembly GCA_050181915.1). GTDB lineage: Bacteria > Actinomycetota > Thermoleophilia > Miltoncostaeales > Miltoncostaeaceae > JBFXCS01. Next base: position 1,368,603 of record JBFXCS010000001.1, read on the forward strand.
GTCGCGAGTCCAAGCTCGATCGCCTTGGCGGCGTCGACGATGTTGCCTTCGAGTGCCACGGAATCGCTCTCCTTGAGTGTGTGTTCGGGAAGGTTGTCGGGGTGCGGGGCTAGTGGCTCGACTCGACCGCGAAGCCGATGTAGATGCCGCTGAGCATCGCGAAGATGAAGGCCTGCAGGCCGGCGATCAGGACCCACTCGAAGACGTAGAAGAAGACTCCGATGGGGATCGCGATGAGGCCGGCGTAGTTGCCGAGCAGGATGACGAAGCCGGCGCACATGATGATGAGCAGGTGGCCCGCCAGCAGGTTGGCGAACAGACGCACCGAGAGGCTCACCAGGCGCAGCAGCTGGGAGAGGCCCTCGAGGGCGGCGATGACCGGCTTGATCGCCCCGGGGGCGTCCGGTACCAGGGTCTTCGCGTACCCCACCGCGCCGTGCGCCCTCACGCCCTCGTAGTTGTAGACGATGAACGTGATGATGGTCAGCGCGAGCGTGACGTTGATGTTCGCGGTCGCGGCGTACAGGCCGAAGTCGGGCAGACCGGCCGGCAGCGAGCTCTCGTGCCCCATCGGCAGCGGGATGAAGCTGATGAAGTTGTTCACCAGGATGAAGAGGAAGAGCGTCGCCAGGTACGGGAAGTAGCGCGAGTACAGGTTCGCCGGCAGCGTGGGCCGGGCGATCTGCGTCTCGGCGAACTCGTAGGCCAGCTCCACCACGTTCTGCGCGCGGGTGGGGCGCATCTTCAGGCCGCCGCGGATGACGAACAGGCCGACCAGGATGCAGATGGCCGTCGCGATCATCAGGTAGACGACGGCCTTGTTGATCGACAGGTCGATCGGGCCCAGCTCGATCGACACGTACGGCGAGGTGTCGAACTCCAGCGACGGGTCGAAGTCGCCCTCCTCGGCCGCCTGAGCGAGGGCCGGGAGCAGGAGCAGGCATGCGAAGGCGAGCGCCGTGAGCGCTCGAAGGGAGAACCGACGACTCACTGAGGCGTGTCCTTGAGGGTCTTCTGGCGCAGGGCGAACAGCATCGTCCGGCCCGCGAGGTCACAGGTGAAGGCGACGAGGAACACGCCGGCCGCGGTGAGGCCGATGGTCTCGTCGTACTTGAGCGCGATCACGAAGAGGATGATCGCGACCAGCCAGGCCCGCGAGATGAAGGAGATGCCCGACATCCCGACGGCGGCGGTCGCGGAGACGCCCATCGCGATCTTCCCGGTGAGGAGCTGCAGGGCCCAGTTGGCGGTCCAGAGGACGACGCCGAGGACCCACCCGTTGAGCGGGCCGCCGAGGATGAGGACCACCGGCAGCGACAGAACGGCGACGATGACCCCGATGGCGGAGGCGATGGCCGCGAGGGGCCGCGGTGCGGTCGTCGTCGGCGCCGGTGCCGCGGCCGTCATCGGCCGCCCCTGTGCAACCGGGAGATGCAGTGGGGGTTGATGCAGGTCCTCCGGTCGGAGCGTCACGTGCGTCCGGCCGGGCTCCGCTGGTCGCGGGTCCGGCACGGCGGGCAGGAGTATATAGACGCGCCTTGCGGCGGCAACAGCCGTTTCAGAGGTTCGTTCGTCCCTGGCCGGGCCGGGCGCCCCGGGACCCTGCGAGGATGGCCCCGTGACGCCCAGGGGTTGGGCGCTCTTCGCGGCGCTCTCGCTGCTCTGGGGCGTCCCGTATCTGCTGATCAAGGTGGCGGTGGAGGAGGTCTCCCCGCCGGTCGTCGTGCTGGCCAGGACCCTGATCGGCGCGGCGGTGCTGCTGCCGCTGGCGATCCGCGCCCGGGCCCTCGGCGGCCTGTGGGAGCGGCGCGGGGCGGTGCTGGTGGTGGCCCTGGTCGAGATCGCCGTGCCGTTCACGCTCATCGGGGCGGGCGAGCAGTGGGTCTCCTCGTCGCTCACCGCGATCCTGATCGCCTCGCTGCCCATGCTGATCGCGCTGGCCGCACCGTGGGTCGACGCGCGCGAGCGGGTGGACCGCAGGCGCGCCGCGGGCCTCGCCGTGGGCGCCCTGGGCGTGGTCGCGCTCGTCGGGCTCGACCTGGGCGGCGGGGGGATGGCGCTCGTCGGCGCCCTGCTGATCCTGCTGGCGACCTGCTGCTACGCCTTCGCGGGCCTCCAGATCCGGCTGCGGCTGAGTGAGGTGAGCCCGCTGGGGCTGGTGGCGGTGGCGCTGGCGATCTCGGCCGCGGCCCTGGCGCCGGCGTCGGCGGCGACGTGGCCCGACCGGATGCCGTCGGCGGCCGCCCTGTGGGCCCTCGCCGGCCTCGGCGTGGGCTGCACCGCGGCGGCCCTGGTCGTCTACTTCGCCCTCATCGGCGAGGTCGGCGCCGGTCGTGCCGGAGTGATCACCTACGTCAACCCGGCGGTGGCCGTGGCGCTGGGCGTGCCCATCCTCGACGAGAGCCTCGGGCCCTGGGCGGTCGTCGGCATCGGGCTGATCGCGACCGGCTCCTGGCTGGCGACGCGGCCGGCGCGCCCGGCGGCGCTCGCGGCCGCCCGGCAGGGACCGGGATCCTGAGGGGCGAAAAGGTCGTCGACCGCGGGTCGACCCACCCATTCGTTCAGTTGCCCATATTCCCCGATGGGAGCACTATCGCGCCGATGTCTCCGTGGTCCCTCTCTCGCCTCGGAGCTCGGCACCTCGCCTTGGTCGCAGGCGCGGCACTGCTCGCCGTCGCCCCCGCCGCTCAGGCGCGGACGTCGTTGCTCGACGACGTCCCTGCCACGATTCAGACGATGATCGCGGGCGCTCAGGGCGCCCCCTCGCTCGACCCGGCCGGCGACGACCTCTGGCAGCTGCTCCCCGGCACGCCGGTGCTCGCGCCGGACCACCTGGCCGTCCGCGTCTCGGCCGGCCCCGACGCCGGCTCCGCGGCGGGCCTCGGCGGTCTCAGCGCCCGCCAGATGGCGCAGGTGCTGCGCCGCGCGATCGACGCCTCCGGCGCGCACGTCGCGGTGGTGGACGCCCTCGACGCCCGCCTGTCCGGCGAGGCCGGCGACCGGTTCGCCGAGGCGCTCCGCATCCTGTCGCGGCAGAAGGCGTCGTACAGCACGATCCTCTCGCGTCGCGTGCACCTGCTGGTGCCCTCCCCCGGGGCCGTCCTCGGCGATGCCCCCGAGTGGGCGGGCGCCCGGCTGGCGCTCCGGCGCGCCGGGGGCGTCTGGCTCGAGACGGCCGACCCGGCCGCCCCCTGGAGCGCGGAGGACTGGCTCACCTGGCCGCGCGAGGTCGTCCTGACCGGCGGCGTCGACGAGTTCCGCGTGCACGTGATGATCGGCGCCGGCGACCAGGAGGCCATCTGGAGGCTGGCCCGCACCGGGGCCGCGAACTGCCTGGTGCTGCGCAACGGCCCCGGGGCGTCGGCGCTCGGCACGTCCGCCGCCGCCTTCGTCGCCCAGTACCGCGCGACCTTCCCGCTCTCCCCCGCGCAGCCGGCGGCCCCCTGCCTGCCGTCGCCCGCGATCGACCCCCGGGTCCTCTCCGCCCTGGCCGCCGCCTACGCCGCCGAGACCGGCGGCGTCGCGATCTCGCCGCTGGTGATGCCGCCCGTCGTGGCCGGCGACGCCGCCCAGGTCTCCCTGCGCCTCGGAGTGGATCCCCTGGGCCTGGCCGCGAGCCTCGGCCTCGATGCGGAGGACTTCTGGCGCGCGGCCAGGGCGACCGTCGTGCTGCAGGCGCCCGGCGCCGGCGCCACGGCGCCGCTCGAGGCCGACGGGATCGCCCGCCTCGTCTTCAGGCCCACCGCCGCGGGTCCGGTCACCGCCCGCCTGCGCATCGGCGGCGCCGCCCTGGCGAGCGCCCTCGGCCCGGTGGACCTGGTGCCGGGCCTGCGCGAGGCCGGCGTCGACCCCGCCCTGATCCGGCGGGTGATCGCGGACCCCTCGGGCTGGACGCTGGAGCTGCCGATCCGCGTCGCCGGCGCCGCCCCGGGCACCCCGATCCTCTCGGTCGTCAACCGCACCTGAGCCGCGCCCCGCGGCCGGGACGGCGGCCCGAGGGGGGTCAGGAGCGGTTCGCGACCTCGCGCGAGCGGGCCAGCCGGCTCTCGCGCACGATCTTGACGATCGGCGTGCTGCGCCACTTGAGGATCTCGAGCACGTAGACCAGGTAGATCGAGGCCAGCAGGGCGGCGAAGAAGGCGGCGCCCAGGCCGAGCGCGCCCCAGAGCCGGATCGAGCCGTCCGGGTTGTTGTAGGGCACGAAGCGCATGGCGATCGCCACGGCGCCCATCAGGGCGCACCAGGCGTACAGGGCGAGCACGGTCTTGCGCTGGCCCCAGCCGATCGTGAAGAAGCGGTGGTGGAAGTGGCTGCGGTCGGCGTTGTAGATCGGCAGGCCGTGCTTGAGCCGCTTCATGATCACGAACGAGGTGTCGAGGATCGGGATCGCCAGGATCACGAGCGGCGCCACGACCGCCACCGCCGCGGCGCTCTTCATCACCCCGCTCACCGCCACGCCGGCGATGACGAAGCCCAGCAGCATCGAGCCGGCGTCGCCCATGAACACGCGGGCCGGGTGGAAGTTGAAGACCAGGAAGCCCGCGCACGCGCCGGCCAGGGCGGCGGCCATGATCGCCGGGTCGCCGCGGCCGAGGGACGCCGCCAGCACCGCGAAGGTGGTCGCGCCGAGGCCCGAGACCCCCGCCGCCAGGCCGTCCATCCCGTCGATGAAGTTGATCATGTTCACCAGCGCGACGAACCAGATGATCGTGAGGGGGTACTGGGCCGGGCCGAGGTCGCCGACGCCGAGGAAGGGCAGCGTGATGTGGTCGATCGTGAGCCCCGCCGACACCGGGATCGCGGCGCACAGGGCCTGACCGGCCAGCTTCACCGCCGGGCCGAGGCCCCAGATGTCGTCGGCCGCGCCGAGCAGGGTGATGAGGATCGCCCCGGTGACCAGCGCGCGACCAGCCGAGTCGGCCGGCAGGTAGAAGAGCACCGGCACCAGGAAGCCCAGCAGGATGGCCAGGCCGCCGAGGCGCGGCGTGGGCAGCGTGTGGATGCGCCGGTCCGAGGGCACGTCGACGGCGCCCACGCGACGGGCGAGCCGCGCCGCGAGCGGGGTGGCCACCACCACGAGCAGCGCGGCGACCAGGGCACAGATGATGGGTACGAGGTTCGTGGTCACGAGGATTCGGGCCCCACCAGGTCCTTGGGGATTCTAGGTGCCACGGCCGAAGCCCTTCAACGGACGGTCGCGGTGGGCGATGGCGGCGGCGCGCACCACGAGGCGGCGCGGCAGCACGCGCGCCGCCAGCATGCTGCCGCGCGCCACCGGGCCCGTCGCCGCGCGCGGACGGCCGTCGGCGAGCGCCTGCAGCGCGGCCCTCACCACAATCGCCGGGTCGTCGAAGGGGATGAACCACTTCGCCTTCTTCTCCCCCGCCGCGAACGAGAACTCGGTGCGGGTGGGCCCGGGGCAGACCGCGAGGGCGCGCACGCCGGTGCCCCGCAGCTCCTCGGCGATCGCCTCGGTGAAGCTCAGCTCGAAGGCCTTGGTCGCCGCGTAGGTGGCCGTGTACGGCACCGGCTGCCACGCCGCCGCCGAGCTCACCACCACCAGGGCGCCGCGGCCGGCCCCGACCATGCCCGGCAGCACGTGCGCGGCCGTGTCCACCACCGCCACGGCGTTGAGGCGCACCATCCGCGCCTCGCGTTCGCGGTCCAGCTCCCAGAAGCGCCCGCGCGAGCCGAAGCCGGCGTTCAGCACCGCCACCTCCGGCGGCGCGCCCAGCGCGTCGACCGCGTCGCGCACCGCCGCCAGCCCCGCGTCGGTGGCGAGGTCGGCCACGACGATGCCGGCCTCGACGGGGAGCGAGGCGGCCAGCTCCTGCAGCCGCTCCTGACGGCGCGCCACCAGCACCAGCGGGTGGCCGCGGGCGGCGAGGCGCACCGCGAACTCGCGCCCGAGGCCCGAGGACGCCCCGGTGACGAGGGCGGCGCCGCGGACGCTCATCGGGACGACGGCGTCGAGGCGAACAGGCGGTCGCCCGCGTCGCCCAGGCCCGGGACGATGAAGCCCGAATCGTTGAGGCAGTCGTCGATCGCCGCCACGGTGACGGGCACGTCCGGGTGGACGCGCGCCACCTCGGCGAGGCCCTCCGGGGCGGCCACCAGCCCCACCAGGCGCGACCGCCGGGCTCCGGCGGCCCGCACCGCGGACAGCGCGGAGGCGCTGGAGCCGCCGGTCGCGATCATCACCTCGAGCACCACCACCTCGTCCTCGCCCAGGCCGCCGGGCAGGTTGCTGAGGTAGGTGCGGGCCTCGAGCGTGCGCTCGTCCCGCGACAGGCCCAGGAAGCCCACCCGGGCGGACTCGGGCAGCAGGTCGAGGGCGGGCTGCATCAGCGCCAGCCCGGCGCGCAGCACCGGCACCACGGTGACCCGGCGCGCCGGACGGGGCACGCGGGCGACGGCCAGGGGGGTGACGATCTCGTCCTCGGCCGCCTCCAGGTCGCGCAGGGCCTCGGCCAGGACGAGGGTCGCGAGGGCGGCCGCGGCGCGGCGGAAGGCCGGCGCACCGGTCCGCGCGTCGCGCAGCACCGCGAGATGCTCGCCGGCCAGGGCACCGGCCACGACGAGCGGGGGTCGAGCGCTCATGGCGATCCACCCTACATCCGCCGAGGGACGTCCCGGGAGGGCGTCCCTATCCTTCGCCGATGCCGCGCCACCGGGAGCAGCACCTCAGCCACCGCGGGGGCTGGCTGCGGGCGGCGGTCCTGGGCGCGAACGACGGGATCCTGTCGACCGCCGGGCTGGTGACCGGCGTGGCGGCGTCCGGCTCCTCGCTGACGGCGATCATGACCGCCGGGGTGGCCGGCGCGGCGGCCGGGGCCCTGTCGATGGCCGCCGGCGAGTACGTCTCGGTCAGCAGCCAGCGCGACGCGGAGCTGGCCGACCTGCGCCTGGAGCGGCGCGAGCTGGCCGGCGACCCCGAGGGCGAGCTGGAGGAGCTGGCCGCCATCTACCGCGGCCGCGGCCTGGACGAGGCGCTCGCCCACGAGGTGGCGCGGGAGCTCACCGAGCGGGACGCCCTCGCCGCCCACGCCCGCGACGAGCTGGGCATCGAGGCGGGGCGCATGGCGAGGCCCTTCCAGGCCGCCTGGGCCTCGGCGCTGTCGTTCACGGCGGGCGCCGCCCTGCCGCTCGCCGCCGTCACGGCGCCGGAGCCCGCCCGCATCCCCGCGACGGTCGGCGTGACCCTGGTGGCGCTCGCGGCGCTGGGGGCGGTGGGGGCGCGCCTGGGCGGGGCGCCCATACGGCGCGCGGCGGTGCGCGTCGCCGCCTGGGGCGCGGCGGCCATGGCGATCACGAGCGCCGTCGGCGTGCTGGTGGGCTCCGCCCTCTGACCTCGGGCGGGTCGGTGACGGCCCCCGCATCCCGATCCCCTCCGTCGGCCGGCGGCGCGGCGCCCCGCCGCCGGCCGACCCCCAAAGGCGCCGCCCGGCGACGAGGCGGGACCCCCCCCCAACCCCGCCCCGGCCGGGGGGCGCCCGGTTTGGGGCGGTGCCGGTCCCCCCCCGCGCCCCCCTGCTCCTGGCCGTGGCCGCGGCCGGGCTCGGCGCCGCGGCATGCGGCGACGCTCCGCCCGACGTGCTGGCCCGCGGTCCGTACCTCACCGAGGTCACCGAGACCACCGCCCGGCTGCGCTGGATCGCGCGCGACGGCGCACGCATCGAGATCGAGGCCGTCGGGCCGGACGGCGCGCGGGTGGTCGCCGGCGACGGGGAGCTCACGGGGCTGAGTCCCGGGACCCGCTACGAGTGGACCGCCCGCGCCGGCGGCGACGCGGTCGCCGAGGGCGCCGTCACCACGGCGCCGCAGGACCTCACCGAGCCCCTCGAGTTCCTGGTCTTCGGGGACTACGGCGCCCCCAACGACACCTCGGCGCAGGTCGCCGCGCTCGCCGAGGCGCAGCGTCCGCGCCTGCTCGTGACGACCGGCGACAACGGCTACCTCGTCACGCTGCCCGAGCTGCTCGACCAGAACATCTTCGGGCCGCTCCGCGCGGTCCTCGCCCAGGCGCCCAACTACGGCGTGGTGGGCGACCACGACGTCTTCTTCCCCGCCGGCCAGGCCGCCCTGGTCGAGGCGCTCGACTGGCCCGGCGACGGCGAGCGCTACGACCGGGACTACGGGCCGGTGCAGATCGTCGGGCTCGGCCTCAACGCCGACCCGGGCGACGTCGCGTTCGCCCGGCGCGCCCTGGCCCGGCCCGGGCCCCGGGCCCGCTTCGTGGTGCTCCACCAGCCGATCCGCGAGGGCAGCCCGATGCTGCCGGTGATCGCCGCCGCCGACGTCACCGCCGTCCTCGAGGGCCACCTGCACGCGTACGAGCGGCGCGAGCGGCCGGAGGCGCCGGGCGTGCCGTTCCTCACGGTGGGCACCGGCGGAGCGCCGCGCAGCGACCGCACCCCCACCAGCGCCGACGCCCGGGTGCACATCGCGGAGTTCGGGCTCATGCGGGTGCGCCTGCAGGGCGACCGCGCCGCCTTCGAGTTCGTGGACGTCACGGGCCGGGTGCGCGACCGCATCGAGACCCGCAACCCCGCCGGCGGCGGCTAGCCGGGAGAGGCCGCCGAGAGGATCGGCTCGGGCCGCACCTCGATGGTGGTCTCCATCCCCAGCGCGGCGTGCGAGGCCGGCGTGCCCTCGAACAGGGAGCACCAGAGCCGCCACACCCCGGGCGTCAGCGACGCCGTCACCACGTCGGAGTGGCCGGGCTCCAGGTACACGCGGTGCAGCGTGCCGGCCGCGTCGATGAGCGACAGGTCGTGGTCGTCCATGCCGCGGTTGTACACCCGGATGGTCACCGGCCCCGCCGCCACCGTCCGCTTCGACGGGATCACCGCCCACTCGCGCTCGTCGACCGCCAGCGAGGTGGGCAGCGCGGCGCCGGGCGGCGGCGGCAGCTTGGTGCGGTGAAGGCGCGGCGCGGCCACGGCGGTCGCCGCGGCGGCCATGGCCACCACGATCAGCAGCGCGGCGATGCGCGCCCGGGGGCTCACCCGACGAGCGGCGCCCCGAGGCCGAACGGGCCGCCGGGGATGACGGCGCGCGGATCGCCGCCCAGCCACTCGGCCACGATCGCGCTGTACACGGCGCGGAAGTCGGTGGTGACGCGCAGGTCCCCCCGGTCGAGGGTCGCGAGGCCGGGGAACTCGCCGCGCAGGCCGCCGCGCACGCCGGAGCCCATCGCCATCATCAGGCCGCCCGCCCCGTGGTCGGTGCCGGTGTTGTTCGACGCCACGCGGCGGCCGAACTCCGAGAACACCACCGTCATCACGCGACCCTCGATGCCCCGCGCGACGAGGTCGGCCTGGAAGGCCGCGAGGGCGCGCGACAGCGTCGTGAGCTGGGGATCCTGGCTGCCCAGCTGGTTGCCGTGGGTGTCGAACGAGCCCCAGTCGATGGTCACGACCTTCACGCCCAGGTTCGCGCCGAGCAGGGTCGCGGCCAGCTGCAGGCGCTGGGAGAGGTTCGAGTTGGGGTAGCCGCCGCCGGCGGGCGCCCCGGTCAGGGGGCGCAGGGAGCGCGCCACCTGCACCGTGCGGCCGAACACGTCGCGCGAGCGGCGAAGGGCGTCGTTGGAGGCTCCCGCCACCGGCACGGCCGCGAGACCGGCCATCTGGTCGGTGGTGTTGACCAGGTTCGTGCTCACGCCGTCCACCCGGAACTCGACGCCGGTGAGGCTGCGCACGGCGCTGACCGGCGCCTTCGCCGTCCGGATCTGCTTCGAGATCGATGAGTCGATCGACACGGCCTGCAGCGGGTTGTCCGGCGAGCCGTACAGGTCGAGCCATCGCCCCAGCCAGCCAGTCGTCATCTTCTCGAGGGCGCCCGCGAACCAGTAGTCGCGGCTGTCGAAGTGGGAGCGGTTGGCCGGCGTGTAGTCGGCGGCGGGCCAGACCGCGAGGTCCGAGCCCGCGCCGCCCGAGCCGTCGCCCCACAGCGTGTCGAAGCCGCGGGTGTCGCCGTTGTTGCCGGTGCCGGACACGCCCACATTGGCCCATCCGAGGGCGCCGCCGGTGCCGGGCATCGCGGTCGTGCCCACCGTGTCGGCGGTGGAGGGACCCTGGCCGCGGGCCAGGTTGGGGCGCGCCGCGCGGTAGCGGTCGAAGTCGGCGGCGCCCAGCGGCACGACCGTGTTGAGGCCGTCGTTGCCGCCGTTGAGGAAGATCATCACCAGCTGGTTCGACGGCTCGGCGGCCGACGCCACGGCCGCCTCGTAGGCCCGCGTCCAGTCGATGCGGGTCGCCGCGTACACGGACGCCATGCCCAGGACGCCGGTGCGCAGGAACGCCCGCCGGTCGAGGCCCTTGGCCCGCGGCACGCCGTCGGGGAACCCGGCCGCCGCCTCGACGGGGATCGGCATCGCGTCGACCGGGTCGAGGTCGCGCACCAAGCTGTCCGAGCGCGCGCAGTCGGCGCAGCGGATCGCCTCGGCCGCTCCCGGGTCGGGGGCCGCCCCCTCCTCGATCGGCTCGTCCTCGCGTTCGTCGCTCATCTACATCACCTGTGCGTCGGGGCCGCCGAGCAGGAAGGCGCGCAGCACCCGCTGGCGCGCGATGCGGTCGTTCGCCGAGACGGCGCGCGCCGCGGCCGAGTAGGCGAGCAGGGCCGCCTTCGTGCCGGGGGCGATCCACGGGCGGCCCACCGCGTCGAAGGCGCGTTTGAAGGCCTGCGCCGGGGTCTCGCCGGCGACGTCCTCGGGGGCCTTGCCGGGCAGCGGCGCGTAGCTCAGCGCCAGCATCTTGTTGGCCGCGGCGAAGCGCGCCAGGGCGGCGTTCGTGTTGAGCCACGACCCCCCGCCCTCCCAGCCCGCCACGGTGGGCGGGAAGTACGGCAGCTGGCCCATGTCGCGCAGCGCGTAGTAGAGGCTCTCGTCGGTGACGCCGATCTTCAGGGTGCGCATCAGGCCGACGGCGTAGACGATCGGCGGCTTGATCATGTTGGGCTCTTTGATCGAGGCCAGCATCGCCGGGTGGGTCAGGATCTTGCGCACCAGCGGGCGCACGCGCAGGCCGCTCGCCACGTACGAGGCGGTGAGGTCGCGCAGCGTCGCGGGGCTCGGCGGCGTGGGGATGAACTCGCCCCACAGCTTGGTGACCAGGAAGGGCGCGTGGCTCGGGTGCCCCACCACGACGTCCACCAGCTGACGGTGGTTGAACGCCCCGGTGTGCCCCAGGACGGTCTTCGCGCCCTCGTCCCAGCGGGTCTGGTCGAAGTAGGCGGTCACCGCGTCCGGGTTGGCGTCGTTGATGCGCCAGCCGGTGGCGGCGCGGGCGCCCTCGCGGACGTCGGTCTCGCTGTAGTTCGGCTGGCCGGCGGCGTTCGTCACGCCGAGGCCGAACAGCTCCATCAGCTCGCGGGCGTAGTTCTCGTTGAGGCGGCGCTTGCTGCTGTCCTCGCCGGTGAGGTACCGCAGCATCGACGGCCCCTCCCCCACCTCGTAGGCGAGCGAGCGGAACGAGGCCACCGGGTTGGCCGCAAGGTCCGAGTAGCGGCGGAAGAGCTCGGTCTGGGTGGTGAGCAGCTGCGGCGGCGAGACCTCCTCGCGGGAGTTCGCGAAGTGGCGGTGCCAGAAGAAGGTGAGCCGCTCCACCAGCGGGTTGCCGGTGCGGATCATGCGGTCGCACCAGGCCAGCACCATGTCGGTGTCCGACTCGTGCGGGCGCAGCGGAGAGCCGTCCGCGCGGCGCGGCGGCGGACCGGCCGGGGCCCCCTGCGCGGTCTTCAGCAGGATGTCCACGGCGCGGTGCAGGCTCTTGCCCTTCAGCCGCGCGCGATCGGCGTCGGAGGGGCCGAAGCCGGTGCGCCACATCAGGCGGTCGACCATCGCCGTGGTCAGGGCGGCCTGGGCGCCGCCCGCGACGGGGCGGCGCGCGCGATGGCGCCGGGAGGGGCGGGCGAGGCGCGGGCTCACCGGGCCCTGGCCCTCGCCGCGAACGCCTTGAACGCCCCTCGGGTGGCCTTGCTCGAGCTCACCCGGAAGTCGCCGTTGCCGTCCTTGGCGTCGAACCACACGATGCCGGCCAGGTTGGGGATCGCGGCCGCCTTCACGCGGGCCAGCTGCTTCAGCCAGTCGGCCTTGCTGCCGCCCTTCGCGGTGGACCCGGTCTCCGCGATCCAGAAGGGCTTCGGCGCCAGCGCCGAGATCTCGCGGTAGGCGTCCTCGAAGAGCGCGGCCGGGTCGGTCCACGCGAGCGCGCCGGTGGCGCCGAAGTTGTAGCCGCTCGCCCCCACCAGATCGACCTGCGCCGCGCCGGGGAAGTAGGCCGCGATCGCGTTCTCGGGCGTCTCCGGGATGCTGCGCGCATACGGCGCCCACAGCAGCTTGATGCGCTTGCCGCCCGGCGTGGCGCGCACCACCTTGCGCACCCGCGCCCACGCCTTGGCGTAGGCCGCGGGGGTGTTGCCGTTCACGGTGCCCGACCATGCGTACCAGGGCGTGTTGGGCTCCGGCATGGGACGCAGGATGGGCGTCGGGCTGAGGGAGGCGAGCTGGCGCGCGAGACGCCGCAGGCCGGCGTCCTGGCGGCCGCGGGTGATCGACGAGAGCCGGTACTTGGGCTGGCGCGCCCCGTCCGTGCCGGCGTCCGGCATCCAGGTGACCAGCAGCCGCGCCCGGTTGCGCTTGGCGAGGGCGGCGATGCCGGGCTCCACCAGCTTGCCGCCGGTGACGTAGGTCGAGATGACGCGGGTGGCCCGCGGGCCCGAGGCCCGGCGCAGGGCGGCGAAGGTCGAGACCGGGTTGTCCTGGTACACGCCCACCTCGATGCGGGCGGCCGCGGCGGTTCCCGTCTCGGCGAGGGCGAGGCCCGCCGCGAGCGCCATCCCGGCCAGACCCGCGGCGAGCGCGCGCCGGGCGCCGCGCGCCGTGGTCTGGGGGACGGACCTCATGGGCAGGCACCGTAGCCGCGGGCGGCGCGCCCCGGTGCCGCGGTGCGCCGTACCCATACGGTTAGTTCACGAAGCGCTCATATCGCCAGGATCACCGGCGGCGGCGAGAACGGCGTCGCGAACGGCCCTCTCGCGAGGCGCGCGCCCCGGCGGGCGCCGGCGGCCGCCCGGGCCTACCCTTGAGCGGTCCGACGAGCGAGAGGAGCCCCGATGCCGCGCACCCCCGTGCCGCCGCAGGTCGACGCCTTCCTGGCGCGCCCGAACCCGGCCATCATGGCCACCGTCCGGCCGGACGGATCGCCTCACACCGTGGCCACCTGGTACGACTGGCAGGACGGCCGCGTGCTGCTCAGCTTCGACGACGGCCGGCGCCGGCTCGACCACATACGCCGCGACCCGCGGATCTCCCTCACGGTGCTGGACCCCGACTCCTGGTACCGCCACATCAGCCTGCTGGGCGCGGTGGAGGAGACGGCGCCCGACCCCGACCTCTCCGGCATCGATCGGCTGGCGGTGCGGTACACCGGCGCCCCCTACGGCAACCGGGACGACCCGCGGACGATCGCATGGGTGCGCATCGACCGCTGGCACGGCTGGGACACGTCGCACGCCGTCATCCCGGCATCGGAGTGGCCCTAGGCCCGATGCCCCGGGCCCCCGGCGGCTATGCCGGGGAGCCGCTCAGCAGGCGCGGGTAGAGCGGGAAGCGGTCACCGATCGCCCGCGAGCGGGCGCGCAGGGCGTCGAGCTCGGCGTCGCCGGCCTCCGGGCGCAGGGCGGCGACGATGATCTGGCCGATCTCGGCCATCTCCTCCTCGCCGAGGCCGCGGGTGGTGAGCGCGGCGGTGCCGATGCGCAGGCCCGAGGTGACGGTGGGCGGGCGCTCGTCGAACGGCACGCCGTTCTTGTTCACCGTGATGCCGGCCCGGTCGAGGCGCTCCTCGCCGTCCTTGCCCGTGAGCGGGGTGGCCGACAGGTCGACCAGCACGAGGTGGTTGTCGGTGCCGCCGCTCACCAGGTCGAGGCCGCCGGCGACGAGCTCGCGGGCGAGCGCCTGGCAGTTCGCCACGACGCGGCGCTGGCGGTCCCGGAACTCCGGGGTGAGGGCGTGCCCCAGGGCGACGGCCTTGCCGGCGATGACGTGCATCAGCGGGCCGCCCTGCAGGCCGGGGAAGACGGCGCGGTCGACCTTGTCGCCCAGCTCCTCGGTGCTCATCACGATGCCGCCGCGCGGCCCGCCCAGCGTCTTGTGGGTGGTGGTCGTGACGAGGTCGGCGATGCCGATCGGCGTGGGGTGCACGCCCGCGGCGACCAGGCCGGCGATGTGGGCCATGTCGACCATCAGCAGGGCGCCCGCCTCGTCGGCGATGGCGCGGAACGCCGGGAAGTCGATCACGCGCGGATAGGCCGACGCGCCGGCGACGATGAGCCGGGGGCGCAGCTCGAGCGCCAGGTCGCGCACCTGGTCCATGTCGATGCGGCAGTCGCCGCGGCGCACGCCGTAGTGGTGGAACTCGTAGTTGCGGCCGGAGAAGTTGACCTTGAGGCCGTGCGACAGGTGGCCGCCGTGCGAGAGCGACATGCCGAGCACCCGGTCGCCGTGCTGGAGCACCGCGTAGTAGGCCGCCTCGTTGGCCGTCGCGCCCGAGTGGGGCTGCACGTTGACCCGCTCGGCGCCGAACAGCTCCCTCGCCCGGTCGATGGCGAGCTGCTCGGCCTGGTCGACCACCTCGCAGCCGCCGTAGTAGCGCCTGCCCGGCAGGCCCTCGGCGTACTTGTTGGTGAGGGGGGAACCCACCGCCTGCAGCACGGCCTGGCTGGTGAAGTTCTCGCTGGCGATCATCTCCAGCGTCTCCCCCTGGCGCTCGGTCTCGGCGCGGAGGATGCGCGCGACCGCGGGATCCGCGTCGGCGATGTCCTGGGAGAGGTAGCTGTCGTCGTCGATGAAGCTCACGCGGTTCGCCCCCGGGTCGTGTGACTCACCGGACGAGGGTACACCTCACCCGGGACGAACCAGGGTCGCCCCCGCGACCTCGACCGCGGCCTCGACGACCGCCGGATCCGGCCCCGGCCGGATGAGCACGGCGGGCCCGCGATCGGCCACGGCCCGCAGGTCGAGCACGGCCGAGGCGGTGCCCGGAAGGTGGCCGGCGTCCGCCACGATCCCCGCGCCGAGGCGCAGCCGCTCCGGCACGTCGGCGACGACGGCGGGGTCGGGCCCGCCGGGGTCGTTGGCGCTGGTCGCCACCAGGGGCAGGTCGAGGGAGGCGAGCGGCCCCTCCATGCGGGGCGCCCGCAGCCCGACGGCGCCCGGGGCGTCGCCGGCGGCGGCCGCGAAGCGCCCCTGCGGATCGGGCACCAGGCAGGTCGCCGGACCCGGCAGCAGGGCCGCCGCGATCGCGCGGGTGACGGCGTCGAGCCGGGCGAGCAGCTCGGCGAGCAGGGGGGCGCCGTAGATCAGCACCTGGCACGGCTGGGAGCGCGGGCGTCCCTTGAGGGCGTACAGCGCCTCGATCCCCTCCGGCGAGTCGAGCGCCGCCGCCAGGCCGTAGACCGTGTCTGTGGGGAGCAGGGCGACGCGCCCGCCGAGCAGCTCCGCCCGCAGCGCGGCGACGTCGGTCACGCCGCCCGGCCGCCCACGACCCGCGCGATGCCCGCCAGGTCGTCGCGGTGCGTCACCTCGCGCAGGCCGGCGGCGGCGAGGGCGTCCCGCGCCGCCCGGGCCTGGCCCTCCCCCACCTCGATCAGCAGCCAGCCCCCCGGCCGCAGGTGGGCGGGCGCCTCGCGCGCCAGCGCCTCGATGGCCTCGAGGCCCGTCGGTCCGGCCACCAGGGCGCCCCGCGGCTCGAAGGCGAGCTCGGGCGGGGCCGCGGCGAGGTCGGCCTCCGAGAGGTAGGGCGGGTTGGCCGCGATGACGGCGAAGCGACGGCCGGCGACCGCGGCGAAGCCGTCGGACAGCAGCCACTCGACCCCGTCCCGCCCGGTCGCGGCGCCGTTGGCCCGCGCCCGCTCCAGGGCCGCGGCCGAGCGGTCGAGGGCGGTCACGGCCAGATCCTCGCCCTCGTCGGCCAGCGCCAGGGCCACCGCCCCGCTGCCGGTGCCCCAGTCGAGCACCGCCGCCCCGGGGGAGGCCGCGTCGAGGGCCCACTCCACCAGCAGCTCGGTCTCGGGGCGCGGCACCAGCACCTCGGGGCCCACCCCCAGGCTCAGGCGGCGGAAGGCCCTGCCGCCGGTGATGTAGGCGAGCGGCTCGCGGCGCCCGCGCCGCGCCAGGAGCGCGCGGGCCGTCGCGAGCTCGGCCGGGGTGAGCGGCCGCTCCGAGTCAGTGTAGAGCGCCAGCCGCTCGACGCCCAGCGCGTGGGCCAGCAGCAGGTCGGCGTCGAGGCGGGCGCTCGGGGCGCCGCGCTCGGCGAGGTAGCCGGCGCTGCGGCGCAGGATCTCCGCCACGGTCAGCGGCCTGCTCACGTCGACTGCCACCGGCCCGGCGGCTACCGGTGGGCGCGGGCGAGGATGAAGCTCGCCAGCGGGCCCTGCAGGAACTCGTGGATGCCGTCGGCGGCCTCGCGCAGCGCGGCGACGTCGGGCACGGCCTCGCCCTGGGTCTGGACGAGCCGGATGTAGACCTTCGACGGCTCGGAGTGCATCGGCTCGACCGCGCACTCGATGGCCGCCTCGCCGGCGCGCCGCCAGATGCGCAGCCCCACCGACACGTGGTCGCCGCCCAGCAGCTCCAGCCGGTCCTCGTCGATCTGCAGCACCGAGCCCACCAGCAGCTCGCGCGCCAGCTCGGGGTCCTCGACGTCCCAGATCGCGACGAGGGTGATGTCCTCGATCCACATCTGCCCGATGCCGTAGCGCTCGACCGCCTCGTCGACCAGCGCCAGCACCCGCTCGATGCCCTCGAGGTAGCCGAGGCCGGTGACCCCGCACGAGGCGATCTGGGAGGGGCGCAGCACGCACTCGGCCCCGTCGGCGCCCGAGAAGGTGGCCCCCGAGTCGGAGTGGTACTCGAACCGCGACATGCCGTAGCGGTCGCTGACGCCGGCGAAGAAGAGCGCGAGGTCCTCGCGCGGCATCTCCACCTCGTCGTGACGGACCGTCACGCCGAGGAACTCGATGCGCAGGAGATCGCGGTTGGGGCCGTTCACGCTCCGCTCCCGTCGGTCTGGTCCTCCAGGCGCTGCCGCCTCTCCTCGGCGGCGAGGGCCTCGGTGAAGCCGGCGAGCCCGCCGACCAGCACCTGCTCCCTCAGGGGGATCGTGACGCCGACGCGGTGATCTGTCACGCGGTTCTGGGGGTAGTTGTAGGTGCGGACCTTCTCGGAGCGGTCGCCGGACCCCAGCTGGGATCGCCGCGCGGCCGACAGCTCGGCGTCCTGCTCGGCCTGGAGCCGCTCGTACAGCCGGGCCCGCAGCACCCGCATGGCGCGCTCGTAGTTCTGCAGCTGGCTCTTCTCGTCCTGCATCGACACGACGATGCCGGTGGGCAGGTGGGTGAGGCGCACCGCCGAGTCGGTGGTGTTGACGCTCTGGCCGCCGGGGCCGCTCGAGCGGTACACGTCGCGCTTTACGTCGTTGGGGTCGATCTTGACGTCGACGTCCTCGACCTCGGGCAGCACGGCCACCGTGGCCGTCGAGGTGTGGATGCGCCCCTGGCTCTCGGTCGCCGGGATGCGCTGCACCCGGTGGACGCCCGCCTCGTGCTTGAACACGGCGTACGCCCCCCGCCCCTTGACCGACAGCGTCACCTCGCGCAGGCCCCCGGCGTCGGCCTCGCTGGCCGACATCAGCTCGCTCTTCAGGCCGCGCGACTCGGCGTAGCGGGTGTACACGTCGAGCAGGTCGCGCGCGAACAGGGCCGCCTCCTCGCCGCCGGCGCCGGCCCGGATCTCGACGATCGTGTTGCGGTCGTCGTTCGGGTCGGGCTCGATCATGGCCTCGCGGATGCACGGGCCCAGGTCCTCGATCTCGCCGCGGGCGTCGTCGAGCAGCTCGCGCAGGTCCGGGTCGTCGCCCTCGGCCAGGAGGGCCTCGGCCTCCGCCGCGCGCCCGGCCGCGTCGCGCCAGCGCTCGGCCAGGTCGAAGGCCCGGGCGAGGTCCGCCCAGCGCTTGTTGACCGACGCGAAGCGGCCGCGGTCCGAGGGGAGGTCGGGGTCCGCGAGCGCCTCAGCCAGCTCGTCGCGCGTCCGGAGGATCTGGTCGACCAGGCCGCGCGCGTCAGTGCTCATCGCCGTTCCCGACCCGGGCGCCGGGGGCCCCGAGCCCGGGCTCTCAGGTGTTGGCGGTCTGGCGCCGCGCCAGCTTGCGCTGGAAGCGCTCGACCCGACCGCCCGAGTCCACCAGCTTCTGCTTGCCCGTGTAGAACGGGTGGCAGTTGCTGCAGATCTCGACTCTGATCTCCGGCTTGGTGGAGCGCGTCTCGAACTCGTTGCCGCATGAGCAGCGGACGTGCGCGACGACGTACTCGGGGTGGATGTCCGCCTTCATGGCCAACCTCGCATGTCTCGTCGGCCACCGGGAAGGCAGCCCGTCAATGTCTCGATTCTAGAGGACCGCACAAGCGCCGCCGGCCGGGACGCGTGACGACCCGGCCGGCGACTGTGCCACGGGGCGCGCGGGACCGTGACGGCCGCCGCGCGGATGGGGGGGCTAGCCCTTGCGCTCCTTCACCAGCGCGGTGAGCTTGGGGACGATGTCGTGGAGGTCGCCCACCACGCCGAGGTCGCTGAACTCGAAGATCGGCGCGTTCGCGTCCTTGTTGACCGAGATGATGACCTGCGAGGTCTGCATCCCGACCTTGTGCTGGATCGCGCCCGAGACGCCGAGGCCGAGGTAGACCTTCGGCGACACGACC
This sequence comes from Thermoleophilia bacterium, assembly GCA_050181915.1. GTDB lineage: Bacteria > Actinomycetota > Thermoleophilia > Miltoncostaeales > Miltoncostaeaceae > JBFXCS01. Next base: position 1,387,359 of record JBFXCS010000001.1, read on the forward strand.
TTGCCGGTCTGGCCGATCTGGGTGGGGTACGGGTACCAGCCCGAGTCCACCACCGCGCGGGTGGAGGCGACGGCGCCGCCGAGGGCGGCGGCCAGCTCCTCCAGGATCCCGAAGGCCTCCGGCGCGCCGAGGCCGCGGCCGCCGGTGACCAGGATGTCCGCCTCCTCGATCGAGGGACCGGACGACTCCTCCTGCGTGTGCTCCACCAGGGCCGCCTTCGAGGAGAAGTCCTCGATCGACGCCGAGATGTTCTCGACCGCGCCCGCGGCGCCCTTCTCGGTCGCCTCGAACGAGCCCGCCCGCACCAGGCCGAGCTTCGGCGAGGCGGTCCAGCCGACGTCGGCGAGCACCGTGTCGCCCAGCGCCGAGCGCTTGCCCACCAGCTCTCCGCCCTCCAGGACCAGGTCGCCCAGGTCCCAGTTGAGCCCGGCGTCGAGGCGGGCCGAGAGGCCCCCGGCCACGTCGGTGGCGAGCACCGAGGCGGCGAACAGGACGGTCTCGATGCCCTTGTCCTTGACCAGCGCGCCGATGACGTCGACGCGCGGCTGCGGCAGCGGCGCCTCCAGCGATGCGTCGTCGGCGACGTACACCGTGGCGGCGCCGTACCTGCCGGCCTCGACGGCCAGGCCCGCGACGCCCGAGCCCACCAGCACGGCGGCCGTGGACGGGTCGAGCTCGGCGGCCTTCGACAGCACGCCCAGCGAGCCCTTCGTGATCGACGACCCGTGGTGCTCCAGGAAGACGAGGGTGCTCATACCAGCTTCCTTTCCACGAGGAAGTCGAGGATCTTCTGCGCGCCGGAGCCGTCGTCCTCGATCTTGATCGTCTCGCCGCGCGAGGGCGGCGGGCTGAGGGCGATGACCTTGGTGCGCGAGCCGGACTCACCGGCGTCGCCCGCGTCGACGCCGACATCGGCCAGCGACTTCGTCTCCTGCGGCTTCTTCTTCGCGCCCATGATGCCCTTGAGCGACGCGAACCGCGGCTCGTTGAGCGAGTCGGCGACCGCGAGCACCGCCGGCAGCGGCGCCGTGATGGTGTCGTAGCCGAACTCGGTCTGCCGCTTGGCCTTCGCCGTGCCGCCGCCGACCTCCAGCTCGGAGATCTGGGAGATCACGGGCAGGCGCAGGCGGTCGGCGACCGAGGCCCACAGCACCGCGCCGTCGCCGTCGGACGCCTGCTGGCCGAACAGGACCAGGTCGGGCCCCTCCGCGGACAGCGCCGCGGCCAGCACCCTGCTCGTGGCCACCAGGTCGGACCCGGCGGCCGCCTCGTCGGACACGAGCACCGCGCGGTCCGCCCCCATGGCGAGCCCCTTGCGCAGCGACTCCAGCGCCCGGCTGCCGCCGAGCGACACGAGGACCACCTCGCCCTCGCCCGCCGCGTCGCGGATCCGGATCGCCTCCTCGACCGCGTTCAGGTCGAACGCGTTCAGCGATCTGTCCCCGGAGCGATCCATCCTGAGCGTGCCGGGATCGATCCGCCGGCTCGGACCGGCATCCGGCACCTCCTTCACGCAGACCGCGATCTTCATCAGGCCCCCTGCTGTGTGCGTCAGGTGAGTGGGACGCGCCGGGCACGCGATCGGGCGCACACGGCGGCGTCGTCACGAACCCTACCTATCGGTGCCCCGCACCAGTGCTGCGCGCACCTATCGGCCCACGAAGCGCGGCGGCCTCTTCTCGAAGAAGGCGGCCATCCCCTCGCGCTGGTCCTCGGTGGCGAAGGCCAGCGAGAACACGTCGAGCTCGCGCGCCAGGTGGCCGCGCAGGTCGCCGTCGAGGGCGAGGTTGATCATCTCCTTGGCGGAGGCGATGGCCCAGGCCGGCTTGGTGGCGATCTCCGCGCCGAGCGCGATGGCCCGCTCCAGCAGCTCCCCGTGGGGATACACGTGGTTGACCAGGCCGGCGCGCAGAGCCTCCTGGGCGTCCACCTGGCGCCCGGTGAAGATGATGTCCTTCGCGAAGCCGGGCGAGGTGGTGCGCGCCAGGCGCTGGGTGCCCCCCCAGCCGGGGACGATGCCGATGTTCACCTCCGGCAGGCCGAAGCTCGCCCGCTCCGACGCCAGGCGGATGTCGCAGGCCAGCGCCAGCTCGCAGCCGCCGCCGAGGGCGTAGCCGTTGACGGCGGCGATGACCGGCTTGGGCAGCGCGTCGAGGCGACCGGTGACGGCGTGCCCGCGCCCGGCGTAGGCCCGCGCCTCGAGCGGCGTCGCCGTCTGCATGTGGCGGATGTCGGCGCCGGCCGTGAACGCCCGGTCCCCCGCCCCGGTGAGCACCACGGCCCGGAGCTCGGAGTCGCGCTCGATCGCGTCGAGGTGCGCGTCGAGCGTGTCGAGCATCTCCACCGACATGGCGTTGAGGGCCTCGGGGCGGTTGAGGGTGAGGATGGCGACGCCGTCACGGCGCTCGAAGTCGACGGACACGGGGACCTCCGGTCACTGCGGTTGCGTGGTGCCTTCTACCACCCGGCCGGCGGCCCGACCCCGTCCGGCTCCCCGCTCTCGATGCCCCGGAACCGGCTTCAGAGGACGATCCGGGCCTACTCGGCGAAGGTCGGCCTGCCGGTCGACGCGATCCACGAGATCCACGTGGACCTCCTGCCCGAGGACGGATGGCCCGCGTCGGCGGCACCCCCGTCAGGCGGGCGCGGGACGGGTGATCTCGATGCCGTGCTCCCCCGCCAGGCCGACGATCGCCGCCGGGGTGACCTCGCCGGGGTCGAGCGCGGCGGTGGCGCGGGCGAAGCCCTCCATGCCGCCGGGCGGGGTGAGCACGACGAACGCGCGCGCCTCGTCCGCGGTCTCGTTGCGGATCGTGTGCTCGCGGCCGGCGGGCACCACCACCACGTCGCCCGGCCCGGCAACGATCCGCCGGGGCTCTCCCCGTCGGCCGCCACGTACACGGTCATCTCCCCGCTCTCCACCCGCACCAGCTCGGCGGGCGCGTGGCGGTGCAGCATGGGCGGGCCGCCGCCCGCGGGCATCCGCACCTCGTACGCCAGCAGGGCGCCCGCGCTGTCGGCGCCGGTCGCGTGGAGGGTCATCTCGTCGCCCCCGACCCGCAGTCGCTCGCTCACCTCGGTCTCCTCCCGCTCGCCAAATCGACAGGAAGCCTGTCTTTATCGAGTCGAGTATAGTCAGGCTACCTGACGAATGTCGAGCCGCCTGCCCCTCACCGACGCGCGCACGCGCCCCGAGAACCTCGCGATCCTGCTGCGCGAGCCCTTCCGGCTGGGCAGCGAGCGCCTGCACCGCCGCTTCGCCGAGCGCGGCCATCCCGAGGTGCGTCCGCCCCACGGCAACGTGCTGCAGTTCCTCGACGACGGCGGCACTCGCGTCGGCGTGCTGGCCGAGCGGGCCCAGATCACCAAGCAGTCGATGGCCGAGCTGGTCGCCCACCTCGAGCGCCACGGCTACGTCGAGCGGGTGCCCGACCCCACCGACCGCCGCGCGCGCCTGGTGCGCGCCACCGCGCGAGCGGCCGAGGTGTACGCCATCGCGCGAGAGGTGGTCGCCGAGCTCGAGGCCGAGTGGACGGCCCTGCTGGGCGAGGCGAAGATGCGGCGCCTGCGCCGGCTGCTGGAGGAGCTGAACGCCGGACTGCGGAGGCCCGGCGGGGCGTAGCCTGGGTCGTCGTGCCCAGGCTGCTGCGGAACCTCACGCCCGACCTCCGCCCGCTGCGGACGTCCCGCGACTTCCGCCTGCTGGAGCTGGGGCAGCTGGTGACGGGCCTCGGCAGCCAGGCCGCGCTCGTGGCGCTGCCGTTCCAGGTCTACATCCTCACCGGGTCGGCCTTCCTCACCGGGATGATCGGGCTCGCCGAGCTGGGCCCGCTGGTCGCCACGTCGCTGGTGGCGGGCGCCCTGGCCGACCGCCACGACCGCCGCCGCCTGCTGATGGCGTGCCAGGCCGCCCTGGTGGCCTGCGCCGCCGCCCTCACCGCAGCGGCGATCCACGGCGACCCGCCCCTGTGGACGCTGTTCGCGCTGGCCGGCGCCACGGCGGCGGCCTCGGCGCTCGAGCGGGTGTGCCGCGGCGCGATCGTCCCCAACACCGTGGACCGGTCGCTGCTGCCGGCGGCCCTGTCGCTGTCGTTCGGCCTCGCCCAGCTCACGATGGTCGTGGGCCCCGCGGTGGGCGGCGTGCTCATCGCCGCCTTCGGCGTCGAGATCGCCTACGCCCTCGACGCGGTGAGCTGCCTGGGGATGCTGGTCGCCGCGTGGGCGATGTCGCCCCAGCCCCCGATCGGCGTGCGGGAGCGCGAGCCGGTGCTGCGCTCGATCGGCAACGGCCTGCGCTTCGCCCGGCGCTCCGACGCCCTGATCGGCAGCTTCGTGATCGATCTCGCCGCGATGGGCTTCGGCATGCCGCGCGCCCTGTTCCCCGTCCTCGCGGTGAGCGTCTTCCACGCCGGGGCGAGCGGCGCGGGGATCCTGCTCGCCTCGGTGTCGGCCGGGGCCACCGTCGCGGCGCTCACCACCGGCTGGCTGGGCGGCGCCCGGTGGCTGGGCCGCATCGTCCTGGTCGCCGTGGGGGTGTGGGGCGTCGCCATCGCCGCCGCCGGCCTCATGACCACCCTCTGGCCGGCGGCGCTGCTGTTCGCCGTCGCCGGGGCGGCCGACAGCGTCAGCGCCGTGTGCCGCACCACCATCACTCAGTCGCTCACGCCCGACCGCATGCGGGGCCGCATGTCGTCGCTGTTCAGCCTCGTGGTGACCAGCGGCCCGCGGCTGGGCGACGTCGAGTCGGGGTCGATGGCGGCCCTCACCACGCCGCGGCTGTCGGTGATCACCGGCGGGCTCGCCTGCGTCGCCGCGGTCGTCGTCCTCGCCGTGGCCCTCCCGGGCCTGATGGCCTACGACGCCGCCGCCGTCCCGGTGCTCGACGACCCGTCGTCCGACGCCCCGCCGCCGGCGACGGCGCCCGCCGAGGCCTGAGCGCTAAGCGGCTCGACTGCCGACGGCGCGGCGGATCGCCTCGGCCATCCCGTCGATCGGCGCGCCCGGCGTGAAGACCTCGGCCACGCCGCGCCGCCGCAGCTCGTCCGCGTCGTCGCGCGGGATGGTGCCGCCCACGATCACCGCCACGTCCGCGGCGCCCTCGGCGCGCAGCAGGTCGATGACCCGCGGCACGAGGGTGAGGTGGGCGCCCGACAGGATCGACAGGCCCACCGCGTCGGCGTCCTCCTGCACCACGGTGGCGGCGATCTGCTCCGGCGTCTGGTGCAAGCCGGTGTAGATCACCTCCATCCCGGCGTCGCGCAGGCCGCGGGCGACGACCTTCGCGCCCCGGTCGTGGCCGTCGAGCCCCGCCTTGGCGATCACGATGCGGATGGGCCGTTCCACGGGTGGCCTCCCGGATGTTCGGATATCCGATCATCTCACACCGGGGCGCGCGGCCGACCGGTCCCTATCCTTGACCCGTTCCCGAGACAGGAGTCGCGATGACCACCCTGCGCACGTCCGCGGACCCCGTGGCCGCAAAGGCCGACCTCGTCGTCGTGACCGTCCCGGCCTCCCCGGGGCGCCTGACCGGACCGGCCGCCGCGCTCGACGCCGCCCTGGGCGGGGCCGTCGCCGCCGCCGTCGCGGACGGCGTCATCGACGGCGCGGCGGGCTCGTCGCTGCTGCTGCACGGCGGCGACGCCATCGCCGCCACGCGGGCGGGGGTGGTGGGCACGGGCGACGGCGCGCCGCACGAGTGGGAGCAGGCGGGCCGCGCCGCGGCCGGGCTCGCCGACACGGCGAAGGCCACCTCGCTGGCGCTGGTCCCGGCCGAGGACGCCGACGCCCTGCGCGTGCGGGCCCTGGTGGAGGGCGTGGGCATCGCCGGCCGCCGCTTCACGCGCTTCAAGACGGGCGAGGCCGCGACGCCCGGCGGCCTGAAGCGCCTGGCGGTGCACTCGGCCGCCGCGACCCGGGCCGACCTGGCCCGCGCCGACCGCGTCGTGCGGGCGGTGAACGGCGCCCGCGACCTGGCGGACACCCCGGCGAACCACCTCACCCCCTCCGATCTGGCGACGTACGCCCGCGAGCTGGCCTCGGCCACGCCGGGCCTGTCGGCCACGGTGCTGGGCCGCCGGAAGCTGGAGGAGCTGGGAGCGGGCGGTCTGCTGGGCGTCGCGCGCGGCTCCGCCGAGGCCCCCAAGATGATCGTGCTGCGCTACAGGCCGAAGGCCGTCGCCCGCCCGGGCGAGGTGCTCGGGCTGGTGGGCAAGGCGGTGACCTTCGACACCGGCGGGATCTCCATCAAGCCCTCCGGCGGCATGGAGGAGATGAAGCTCGACATGGGCGGCGGCGCCGCGGTGCTCGAAGCGACCGGGCTGATCGCCGCGCTGGGCCTGCCGGTGGAGGTGCTCACCGTCATCCCGGCCACCGAGAACATGCCCGGCGGCACGGCGCTGAAGCCGGGCGACGTGATCACCGCCATGAACGGCACCACCATCGAGGTACTGAACACCGACGCCGAGGGCCGGCTCATCCTGGCCGACGGGCTGGCCTACGCGGTGCGCGAGGGCGCCACCCGCCTCATCGACATGGCCACCCTCACCGGCGCGATCGTCGTGGCCCTGGGCGAGGTGTACGCCGGCCTCTTCGGCTCGGACGACGACTGGACGGCCCTGGTGCGCGACGCGGGCGAGCGGTCCGGCGACCTGGCGTGGCCGATGCCGCTGCACGACCGCTACCGGAAGCTGCTCGACAGCTCGGTCGCCGACATCGCGAACATCTCCAACAAGCGCCAGGCGGGGGCCGTGCTCGCCGCGATGTTCCTGAAGGAGTTCACCGCGGAGGTGCCGTGGTGCCACGTCGACATCGCCGCCACCGGCATGGTGGACGGCGCCGGAACCGGCTTCGGGGTGCGCCTGGCGCTGGCCGTCGCCGACCGGCTGGCCGAGCCGGCGTGAGGGCGCGATGGCCGGCTGGCTGATCCTGGCCGGGCTCGCGATCGCCGTGATCGGGGTGATCGCGAAGGTCCTCTACGGCGTGCTGGGCGACCTCCGCTCCGACCGCGCCCGCTACGGCGGGCGCATCACCCGCGACACGGCCTACAAGAGCCTCGCCATCATCGCCGTGATCCTCATCCTGGTCGTGGTCTTCATCGTCTGGCCGCTGGTGACGGGCGGCTCCGGGGAGGGCATCGACCGCTAGGGCCCCCGGGTCTCGGGTCCGGTCGGCGACGGGCGCCTGGGTGCACACGGCGTCGCCGCGACGCAAGTGTCGCGGAAAGAGAATCCAGGCGCGCGACTTGGTCTGCCCGGACGTCGTCCGGCGGGCGAGCCAGCGGCGAGGCTCGGGGTGCCCGGAGCCACCGCGGTGGCTCCGCACGGCCGATCGACATCCCCCATCGAGGAGGCATCCCTCATGCCCATCACGTCCGAGGAGGCCGCCGCGCTGGCCGCCGCGATCGGCGCGGCCCGCGGTCTGCGCCCCGGTCAGCTGCCCGAAGGCGGCCAGTTCGCCGAAGGCCTCAACGGAATCGAGGAGTGCGCCGGCTTCATCGCCACGCGCGAGCAGACCAAGACGCCGATGCCCCTCGTCAAGTACGTCCCGCTGCCCGTGATCGAGCCGGGCGGTCGCCCGTGACCCCCGCCGACGCGCCGGCCACCGGCGGCACGCCCGTCAGCAGGATGGGCTTCCTCAAGGCGACGGCGGGCGCCGCGGCCGCGGGGGCGGCCCTGGCCTCCCCGAGCGTGTCCCTCGGCTCGCCGGGGCGGAGGAAGCCGGATCCGCTCCCCGACGCCCTCTGGGACCTCGACATCGCCCGGGTCGCGGCGCTCATCAAACGCCGCCGCGTCAGCGCCGTCGACCTGGCGCTCCAGACGCTGGAGCGCATCGCGGCCGTCGAGTCGCGGGTCCTGAGCTTCGCCTACCTCTACCCGGAGGACGACATCCTGGCCCAGGCCCGGAGAGCCGACTCCCTGCTCAAGCGCGGCACGTACCTGGGCCCGATGCACGGCATCACCGTGGGGTTGAAGGACATCATCCTCACGAAGGGCTACCCGACCGAGGCCAACTCGCTCGTCTACAAGGGCTTCGTTCCCGACGAGGACGCCCACCACGTCCACCTGCTCAAGAAGGGCGGGGCGGTGATCCTCGGCAAGTCGACGACGATCGAGCTCGCCTCGGGCTCTCCGCCGCCCACGAACAACCCGTGGGATCTGGCGCGCACGCCGGGAGGCTCGAGCGCCGGATCGGGATCGGGCATCGCCGCCGGCCAGTTCCTGCTGGGGATGGGCTCGGACACCCGCGGCTCGATCCGCGGCCCGTCGGCCAACTGCGGAGGGACGGGCTTCCGCACCACCTACGGCATCGCGAGCAAGCATGGCGTGTTCCCGCTCAGCTACTCGATCGACAACGTCGGGCCGCTGGTGCGCACCGCCCTCGACGCGGCGCTCGTCGTCGACCTGATCGGCGGTCAGGATCCGAAGGACCCGACCACCCGTCCCGTCCGGCGATACGCCCTCGCGAAGCCCCTGCTCGAGATGTCGGGGTCACGGCCGCTGAGGGGGATCCGCATCGGGGTGCCGTCGGCCGGCGACTACTTCCGCGGCGTGCCCAGCGACGACCAGCTCGCGGCGTTCGATGCCGCCGTGAAGGTCTTCCGCTCGCTGGGCGCCACCGTCAAGGAGGTGACGACGTCGACCCTGCCGGCGCCCCTCACCACGCTGAACTCGATCTCCACCCCGATCGTGAACGTGGAGGTCGGCGCGTTCCAGTACCAGAATTGGCTGACGCGGGCGGAGGACTTCACCCCGAACTACCGCCGGCAGGTCAACAACGGCAACCTGCTCCCCGCCAACGCCTACGTCGACGCCCAGCGGGCCCGGGCGCTCTGGAACGAGCAGTTCCTGGCGATGTTCGAGACGATCGACGTCTTCGCCCACCCCAACGACGACATCGCCGGCCTGAAGACTCCGACGACGCCGAGCCCCCCGCAGCCACGGCCGTCGTCGGGCAGCAAGAGCTCGCCGTGGAGCCTCACCGGCTCACCGTCCATCTCGATCCCGACAGGACTCTCCGGGGCGGAGGGGATGCCGCTGTCGATGCTGGTGAACGCCGCGCCCGGCGACGACGACCTGGCGCTGCTCGTGTGCCACGCGTTCCAGAGCGCCACCGACTTCCACCTGCAGCGGCCGCCGCTCTAGTGTCCCGAGTCGCAAATTGCGTGGCAGTTCCCGGCTGCATCGCGGCGCGATGCGGCGTCCTCGACTTCCCCGATATTCGCGATATCGGGGAAGATCTGCGTCCTTGCCTCCCTTGCGATTCGCTCGGGAACTGCGGACGAACTTACGACTCAGGACACTAGGGAGCTTCGTGCGACGCGGCCGGCGTCGGCCGCGTCGCACGGGCACGGCCCCGCGCCGTCAGGAGTTCCAGCGCAGCAGGGCCGGCGTCTCGCGCTCCCACCCCAGGGTGCTGAGGGTGGCGGTGCCCAGCACGAGGTGCGCCCCGGCCGCGGGCGGCATGCCCAGCCAGCGCGCGGCGAGGATGCGCAGCAGGTGGCCGTGGCTGACGACGAGCGTCCGGCCCGCGGCGCGGGCCCGCGCGACCACCCGGTCGGCGCGGGCGGCGACCGCGTCGAGCGACTCGCCGCCCGGCATCGGGTCGGTCCACACCGACCAGCCCGGCTCGGCCCGGCGGATGTCGGCGGTGGTGCGCCCCTCGTAGTCGCCGTAGTCCCACTCCCAGGCGTCGGGATCGACCACGGCCACGTCGCCGAAGCCCGCGATCTCGCAGGTGCGACGGGCGCGCAGCGCCGGGCTCACCAGCACCAGGTCGAAGCGCTCGCCCGCCAGCCGGTCGCGCACGGCGCGCGCGGCCGCCTCCCCCGCCTCGGTCAGCGGCACGTCGGTCCGGCCGGTGTGGCGCCCGCTCCTGCTCCACTCCGTCTCGCCGTGGCGCACCAGCCACGCCTCCGGCCCGCCCTCGCTCACGGGGCCGCCCCGTCGCCCAGGCCCGCCCGGGCGAGCAGCCGGTCCACCGCCGCCGCCGGGTCGAGGCGGCGGTCGAGCACCTCGTCGACAAGGGCGCCCACCGCCTCCGGCGGGGCGGCGCCGGCCAGCCGCCGGGAGAGGCGGTCCGCGGCCAGGGTGCGCAGCTGGCGGGCCAGCCCCTCGCGGCGGCGCGCCCGCAGGCGCCCCTCCTCGCCGAGGAAGGCGCGATGCTCCTCGACGGCCCGCCACAGCTCGGCGACGCCGGTGCCGTCGGGCGCCACGACGGGCACGACCGGCGGCGTCCACGGCCCCGAGGGCGCCAGCGACAGGGCGTTGCGCAGCTCGGACGCCATCCGGGAGGAGCCGGGGTGGTCGGCCTTCGTCACCGCGAGCACGTCGGGGATCTCCATCACCCCGGCCTTGATCGCCTGCACGCCGTCGCCGCCCCCGGGCATCAGGGCCAGCACGACGGTCTCGGTGAGGGCCTGCACCTCCACCTCGCTCTGGCCGGCGCCCACCGTCTCCACCAGGATCACGTCGAAGCCCGCCGCGTCGAGCACCAGCATCGCATCGGCCGTCGCCTCGGCCAGGCCGCCCCGGTGGCCGCGGCTGGCCATCGAGCGGATGAACACCCCCGGGTCGAGGAAGTGGTCGGCCAGCCGGATGCGGTCGCCCAGCACGGCTCCCCTGGTGAAGGGGCTCGTGGGATCGACGCTCACCACCGCCACCCGCCGCCCGCTCGCCCGCAGCCGCGTGATCAGCGCGCCCAGCAGCGTGCTCTTGCCCACCCCGGGCGCGCCGGTCACGCCCACCCGCCACGCCCCGCCGGTCTCCGGATGCAGCGCGGCGGCCACCCGCCGCCCCTCCTCGCCGGCCGCCTCCACCAGGGAGATGGCGCGGCCGATCGCGCGGCGCTCGCCCGCGCGGACGCCGGCGATCGCCTCCTCGACCGTCACGGCGCCTCCGGCAGCGCCTCCGCGGCCGCGGCGAGGAAGCGCGCGTTCTCCTCCGGCGTCCCGATCGTGATCCGCAGCGACGTGGGCGCCCCGAAGGCGCGGGCGGGACGCACGATGACGCCGCGACGCAGCAGGGCGGCGTTGACCGCCTGGGCGCGCTCGGCCGAGCCCAGGTCGACGAGCAGGAAGTTCGCGGTGCTGGGCAGAGGATCGAGGCCCAGGTCGCGCAGGCCGGTCGCCACGGTCAGGCGCTCCCGGTCGTTGAGCGCGATGCGCTCGGGCAGGTGCCCGGCCGCGTCGGCGAGCGAGGCGACCGCGGCGTCCTGGGCCGGGCCGCTCACGTCGAACACGTTGCGCACGAGGCCGAGCGCGCGGACGAGGTCGGCCGGGCCCATCAGGTAGCCGACCCGCAGGCCGGCCAGGCCGAACGCCTTGCTGAAGGTGCGCGTCACCGCCAGGCGCCGGCCCTCGGCCACCAGGCGCGCGCCGTCGTGCGAGCCGGCCGGCAGGTACTCGAAGTACGCCTCGTCCAGCACCGGCAGCACGTGGGGCGGCAGCGCGTCGAGGAAATCGACCAGCTCGGACGCCCCGACGGCGCCGCCGGTGGGGTTGTTGGGGCTCACGACCACCACGATCTTGGTGCGCTCGGTGATCCGCTCGCGCAGCGCGCCGAGGTCGTACGAGCCGAAGGGGCGCAGCGGCGCCAGGCGGAGGACGCCTCCCTGGATCTGGGTGCCCTGCCGCCACGACAGGAACGACGGCCACGCCATGGCGAGCTCGTCTCCCGGGTCGAGCAGCGCCATGCACAGCTGCTTGATGAGCCCGTCGACGCCCGCCCCGGGCAGGATGCACGTCGCGTCGACGCCGGTGTGGGCCGCGAGGGCGTCGCGCAGCGCCCAGGCGCCGGGGTCGGGGTACATCCTCACGCCCTCCGCCGCGGCGCGGATGGCCGCCACGGCGCTCGGCATCGGCGGGAAGGGGCCCTCGTTCGAGGCGAGCTTGACGACCGACTCGACGCCGAGCTCGCGCCGCACGTCGTCGATCGGACGACCCGGCTCGTAGGCCTCGACGCCGGCGAGCGCCGGGCGCCGCAGGCCGTCCGGAAGGGTGCCGGCGTCGCCGGCGTCGGTACGGGTGCCCACGGGGCGCGATGTTACCCCGGTCACCCGTTCGAGGCGTCGTACCGGTCGGCCACCGGGGGCGTAGGGTGCCTCCACTCACCCAGGGAGGCCGTGCTGATGATGATCACCGAGCGCAGCAAGAGCGTGATCCCGTTCCGCCCCGACGACGCCGCCGTCGTCGGCGAAGGCTGCTTCTACCTCGACACGATCGTGTGGCTGAACGCCGACCGCATCGAGATGGGCGACCGCGTCGGGTTCAACTACGGCTGCTACGTCAACGGCTTCGGAGGCCTGAAGATCGGCGACCGCTCGATCTTCGGGCCCTACACCATGATCCACACGGCCAACCACGAGATGAGCACCGCCGAGCCCATCCCCGACCAGGGCTGGTCCTCGCGCCCGGTCACCGTTGGGCCCGACTGCTGGATCGGCATGGGCGTCTGCATCCTGCCGGGCGTGACCATCGGCGAGGGCTGCGTGGTGGGGGCGGGCGCGGTGGTGAGCCGTGACCTGCCGGACTGGTCGATCGCGGTGGGGAACCCCGCGAACGCCCTGCGGAACCGGAAGCCGACCACGTGAGGGTGCTCTTCCTGCAGCGTCAGCCCTGCATCCGGACGCTGAAGTACGCGGTGGCCCTGCGCGGCAGCCGGCCGGAGATCACGCTCGGCTTCGCCTACCAGGGCAGCACGCTGAGCCGGCGCTACGGGTCGGGCGACGACCTCTTCGCCGGCTGGTGGCAGCTGCCCGTCGCGGAGCCGGAGCGGGCCCTCTCGGCCGTGGTCGCCGAGTTCCGCCCGGACGTCATCCACAGCCACAACCTGCCCGACGCCCTGACCGTGGCGGCGCTGGACGTGGTCGACGGCCGGATCCCGGTGATCCACGACTGCCACGACATGCAGAGCCTGCGGGCCACCCCCTACGAGGACGGCCTCGCCGACGTGGTCGACGACGACCCGCTCGGCCTCGAGAGCGCCGCCGTCGAGGGCTGCGCCGCGCTGGTCGCCGTGTCGCGCGAGATGCTCGACGAGATCGAGGCCCGCCACGCGCTGCCCGAGCACGTCCTGCTGTTCGGCAACTACGCTCTCGCGCGCGACCTCGCCCCCTTCCCCCGCATCGGCCGCGACCCGGGCCCGCTGCGGGTCGTCTACCAGGGCAGCCTCTCCCTCAACGGCGGCCACTACGACCTGCGCGACCACTTCGCCGCGCTCGCCGGGGCCGGGCTGCGGGTCGACGTCTTCCCCAACCGCGACGCCCCCGGCTACCGCGATCTCGCCGAGCGCACCCCCGGGCTGCGGATCATGGACACCCTCGAGCCGCGGGCGCTGCTGCGCGCCCTGACCGGCTACGACGTCGGCTGGGCGGGCTTCAACGCCGCGCTCAACGGCCCCCACCTCGACACCGCCCTGCCGAACAAGGCGTTCGAGTACCTCGCCTCCGGCCTGCCGATCGCCGCCGGCCCCCATCGCGCGCTGCGGCGGATCATCGAGGACCACGGGGTCGGGGTCGTCGTCGAGCGCCCCGAGGATCTGCCGCGGGCCGTCGAGCGCGCCGGCGGCCTGCGGGCCCTGCGCGAGGCGGCCGTCGCGCGGCGGCGGCTCTTCACCGTCGAGGCGCACATCCGCGGGCTGGTGGGCCTCTACGCCGCCGTCTGCGGCCGGGCGGAGGCCTCCCCGGCGGGCGCGGCGACGACGGAGGTCGCGATCTAGTGTCGTGTCAGGGGGCGTCGGCCGCGTTCTGACCGCGAAAACGCCGCGGGCCGAAGATCGAGGGGAGGCCGATAGCGGTGTCCTATCGGTCGACCCGAGGACGACGGATCCGCGGTGATTTGCAGCGAGTCAGAACCGGGCGAACGTTCCCTGACGCGGCACTACAATCCGTCCGTGGCCGAACCCCTCGACCTCGGGCTGTTCCCGCTCGATCTCGTCGCCCTTCCGGGCGAGCGGATCCCGCTGCACATCTTCGAGCCGCGCTACCGCCAGCTGTTCGCCGACTGCACGCTCGACGACCGTCCCTTCGTGATCGTGCGCTCCGGGCCCACCGGCACCGCCGACACCGGCTGCGCGTGCGTCTTCGACGGCCTCGTGCGCCGCTTCGAGGACGGCCGGCTGCACGTCATCGCGCGCGGCACCGAGCCGGTGCGGGTGCGGGAGGAGACCGAGGGCCGCCTCTACTTCTCGGCCATCGTCGAGCCCCTCGCCGACGAGCCCGGCGAGGCGCCCGCGGACCTGCGCGAGGAGGTGCTGCGCCGCTTCCGGGCGGTGGCGGCGGCCGAGGGCGGCGAGGAGCGCGCGCTCGATCCCGAGATCCCGCTGTCGTACGCCGTGGCCGGCGTCTTCGACCTGCCGGCCGACGTGAAGCAGTCGCTGCTCGAGACGCGCAGCGAGGAGCGCCGCCTGGTGGCGGTGCGGGACGTGCTGTCCGCCGCCGAGCGCGGAGCGGCGCACGCCGCGCTCGCGGCCGAGCGGGCGACGACCAACGGCAGGGTGACGACGCCGTGAGCGCCGCCGATCAGGTCGCCGCGGGCTACGCGCGGCTGCGGCCCGGCGGAGGGGGCGCCGCCGTGCGGGGCCGGGCGGCGCTGCTGTGGGTGGAGGGTCCCGACGCGACCGGCTTCCTGCACGGCCTGCTCAGCAACGACATCGCGGGCCTCGCCGCCGGCGAGTCGTGCGCCGCCCTCCTGCTCGACGCCAAGGGCCACCTGGGGGCCGCCCTGCGCGTGCGGCGCGACGACGAGCAGGCGTACACGCTGGTCGTCGACGCCGCCGCGGCCGACGGCGTCGCGGAGCTGCTCGAGCGCTACCACTTCTCCGAGGACCTCGAGATCCTCGGTCCGGAGCAGGCGGACGTGGTCACGGCGGTGGGGGCGGACCCGGCCGGCGCCGCGGCGGCCGCCGACCTGGTCGTCGGGTCGGACCTGCCCGGCGCCCTCGATCTGGTGGTGTCCGACCCGGACGCCGCGATCGCGGCGCTCGGCCTGCACGAGGCGCCCGCCGAGTCGCTGGAGCTCGCCCGCATCGCGGCCGGCGTCCCGCGGGTCGGCCGCGACACCGGCCCGTCCACGCTCGTGCAGGAGGCGGGGCTCGAGGATGTCGCGGTCTCCTTCGACAAGGGCTGCTACCTCGGGCAGGAGACCGTCGCGCGCGCCCAGTACCGGGGCCGCGTGAACCGGGTGCTGCGGGGCCTGCTGCTGGCGGATCCGCCGCCCGCCGAGGGCGCGCCGCTGATGCGCGAGGGGCGCGAGGTGGGGCGCCTCACGAGCGTCGCGGTGGTGCCCGGCCTGGGCGCCGTAGGCCTGGCCATCCTGCGCCGCGAGGCCGAGCCGGGCAGCGAGGTCGAGGTGGCATCCGAGGCCGGCGCCGGGCGGGCCCGGGTGGTCGAGCTGCCCTTCCGGGACCGGTGAGCACGGACCGCGCGGAGGACGTCCTCGGACCGCTCGGACGCGCGGCCCTCGCGGAGGCCGTGCAGGCCGTGTCGGGCGTCGAGGGCGGAGGCGTGGCGAAGCTGCGCGTCGCCGGCTGGACGGCGCCCGGCTGGGCGTTCCGCTTCGAGCTGCCGGGCGACGATCGGCGGCTGGTGGTGGTGCAGGTGCCGCACGACGGCGGCCCGGCCACGGTGCGCGAGCAGGGCCTGGGCCCCGACGACCCCCTCGCGCCGGAGGACCTCCGCCGCACCTGAGTCCGTGACGGTGCCGTCCGAGGGGGGTGGCACACTACGAACATGCGTTCGATCACGTCACAGGGTCAGCTCATCCTCTTCCCCAGCGCCGACCGCGCGGAGCGGCCGACGCCCCCTCCCGTGCGACGGCGCCGCGACGACCGCAGCCGCTCGGCGCGCATGGCGGCACGGCTCGACGCGCTCGCGCGGGCCGCCGAGCGGGACGCGCGCGAGTGCCGCCTGGCGGGCGACGTCGTGGGCTTCCGGGCCGCGCGCGACCGGGCGGTGGGGGCGCGCCGGGCCGCCCAGCTGCTGCGCGCCGGGCCGTCCGGCGTCGCCGAGGTGCTCGGCGGGCACGGCGAGGCGGCGTGAGCCGGGGGTCGCCGCTCAGTCCGCGGCGCGCGCCGCGCGCAGGCACGCCAGCACGCGCCCCTCGTCCACCTGGCCGAAGTCGCGATACCAGGCTCCGACCGCGATGAAGCGGTCGATCTCGTGCACGCAGACGACCTGGTCGGCCTCGGCGCGCAGAGCGTCCGCGCCCTCTCGGGACGCGACCGGGGCGGCGGCGATCACCCGCCGCGCGCCGGCCGAGCGCGCCCACCGGCAGGCGGCGACCATGCTGGCGCCCGTGGCGAGGCCGTCGTCCACCAGCACGCAGGCGGCGCCCTCCGGATCGAGGGCCGGCGTCTCGGCGTGCAGCCGGGCGTCGAGACGAGCCGCCGCGGCCGCCGCCTCGGCGGCCAGCCGGTCCCGGGAGGCGCGGGCGAGGGCCGGCGGGCGGGCCATCACGACCGGCCCGCCCGCCGCGACGGCGCCGAGCGCCAGCTCGGGCCGCAGCGGATGGCCGATCTTGCGCACCGCGAGGGCGTCGAGGGGCGCGCCCAGCCGCCGGGCCACCCGCGCCGCGACCGGCACGCCGCCGCGGGCCAGGCCGTAGACGAGCAGCGGTCCGGGGGAGGGCGCGACGAGGGCCGCGACGCGGGAGGCCAGCAGCTCGCCGGCCTCTCCGCGGTCCTCGAAGGGCTCGGGGTCCGGCGCGTCCGGCACGGAACGGTCCTCGATCGGAGACGCGATGCCCCAGGATCGGCCGGGCGGCGGCCGCGGTCAAGGCGACCGGCGCGGAGGCGGACGGGCATGATCCCGGGGTGGGATTCACCCGCGCCCAACTCGAATCGTTCCGCGACGCGGAGGTCGCCGACCTGGTGGGGCCGGGGTTGCGGCTGCTGTTCGTCGGCATCAACCCGGGGTTGTGGACGGCGGCGACGAACACCCACTTCGCCCACCCGGTCAACCGCTTCTACCCGGCGCTGCGCGCCGGCGGGATCATCGACCGCGCCATCGATCCGGCCGCCGGGATGACCGACGACGACCGGGCCTACCTCGTGTCCCGCGGCATCGGCATCACCAACCTCGTCGCGCGGGCCACGCCCCGGGCCGACGAGCTCGGCCGCGACGAGCTGCTCGCCGGCGGCGAGCGCCTGCGCCGCTTCGTCGCCGAGCACGCCCCGCGGGTGGTGGCCATCGCCGGCATCACGGCCTACCGGGCGGCGTTCGGGCGCCGCGCCGCCCGCCGGGGGCGCCAGGACGAGCCCATGGAGGGCGCCGAGCTGTGGGTGGTGCCGAACCCCAGCGGCCTCAACGCCCACGAGACGGTGGCCAGCCTGGCGGCCGCCTACCGGGCGCCCGCGGTCGCCGCCGGGGTCGTCGGGCCCTGAGAAGGTCTTTCGGGGTGAGCGATCAGGCGAAGAGGATGGCGTCGTCGTCCTCGCCGGCGCGCAGGCCCGCCTCGATCTTCTCGAAGGCCAGCTCGTGCAGCACCTCGACGAGGTCCTCGGTCGCGCCCGACAGCACCTCGGCCTTGCGGAACTGGACGCTCGCGCGGCCCACGAAGCAGGTCTTCACCGCCAGCGGATCGCCGTCGCGGGTGATGTTGACCTCGAAGCCCCACAGCATCGTCGGCCCGTCGGTGAGCGACGTCCGGATGGGCTGAGGGTCCAGCTCGTAGACGTGACCCTCAATCTCGAGTCGACGCTGAGTCATAGGTCGATCACCTCTCCGCTCCGGGTGACGGCGGCCGCCGCCCCGCCGCGTCGCGGATCGCCGGCGGCATCGAGGCCACCGGAACCGCGGCCGGCCAGGCCGACGCCGCCGAAGAACAGGTTCAGCTCGCCCCAGCGTCGCAGGCGGTGGCCGTCGGCGGCCAGGGCGCGGACGGCATCGTCCGGAACGCCCCCCTCGACGTCGACGCCGTCCCCCTCGGGATGCACCCGCGGACGCCGCACCGCCTCGCGGGCGCCGAGCCGCCCGTCGACCACGTTCGCCACGGTCTGGAGGATGGCCGATCGCAGGCGGTTCGAGCCCGCCGACCCGAGGGCGAGCACCGGCTCGCCGCCGCGCAGCAGCAGGGTGGGCGCCATCATCGACGTCATCCGCACGCCCGGGTCGAGGCGGCCGAAGCCGCCGGGGTTGAGGTCCTCCTCGCCCAGCATGTTGTTCAGCAGGATGCCGGTGTCCGGCACGACGACGCCCGACCCCGAGCCGTTCGAGCTCGACAGGCTGGCCATGCCGCCGTCGCGGTCGATGGCGCTGACGTGGGTGGTGGAGCCGGCCGGCTTGCGCGTCTCCGTCGCGCCCCCGTCGACAGGGCCCCGGCCGACGGCCGCGCGCGCCCACATGCGCTCCATGCAGTCCTCCTCGCGCAGGTCGGCGACGAAGGCCTCGTCGCGCAGCGCGTTCGCCGCCACGCCGGCGCGGACGACCGCGCGATAGTGCTCCGGGGCCGTGCGCGGCGGGGGCATCGCCTCCATCTCGCGCAGGGCCGCGGCGATCAGCGCGCCGCCGGACGACGGCGGCGGGTTCGTGAGCAGCGTGACGTCGCGGTAGCGGATCTCCAGCGGCTCGCGCGGCACCACGGCGTAGTCGCGCAGATCGTCCGCGGTGACGAGGCCGCCGGTGCGCGCCAGATGGTCGGTCACGGCTCCCGCCAGCGACCCGTCGCGCATCAGCGCGGCCCCCTCGCGCCCCAGCAGGTCGAGCGTCGCCGCGAGATCGTGGAAGCGCAGCCGGTCGCCCGCGCCCAGCAGGCGCCCGCCGGGCGCGTAGATCGCGGCCGACTCGGGCGTGGCGGTGAGCATGCCGCCGAGGATGCCGTGGAGGTAGCCCGCCTCCGGGCCCAGCACCACGCCCTCGCGGGCGAGGCGGGCGGCGGGCTCGACCAGGTCGCCCAGGGGCAACCGCCCGAGCCTGGCGTGGGCCTCCCCCAGGCCGGCGATCATGCCGGGGACCGCGACCGAGGCGGGGCCGATGTGGAAGACCTGGTCGGCGCCGCCGAAGGGGACGGTGAACGAGTCGAGATCGGCCGGATCCAGCCGGCGGCCCTCCGGGCCGAGCCCGGGCACGGCCACGAAGAAGTCGAGCATCGTCACCTCGCCGCCCGGCGAGCGGGCGAGCAGGAAGCCCCCCGCGCCGGGCCCCGTGAGCGGGCTCTCCGCCACGGCGGCGGCGAAGCAGGCTGCGCACACGGCGTCGACCGCGCAACCGCCCCGCGCCAGCGCCTCGGCGCCGGCGCGCGCGGCGCAGGGATGTCCCGCGGCGACCACCCCCACCGGGGGGTCGCCGAGATCAGCGCCCGTCGTCGGCGTCCGGGCGGCGCAGGACCCGCGTGGCGCCGGGCGCGTCGGGCGGGTCGCCCACGTCGCTCTCGACGTCGAACACGCCGCCGGACGGCGCGGAGTCCTCCGCCGTCTCGGAGTCCTCGGCCGGCGCGGGCTCCTCGGCCGCCGTCTCGGGCTCCTCCCGGCGCGGGGCGATCGGGTACGGCAGATCGACGTGCGCCGACCGGGCGGTGGTCGTGACCTGGGGCGCCGGCCGGGCCGGCTCATCCGCGGACGCGCCCTCGGGCCCGCGAGCCGGCGCCGGGGCGGCCGCGCGCTCGCCGCGGCGCGGTCCCGTCGTGGGACGCCGCGCGGGCGGCGGCTCCTCGACGCGCGGCACGGCGCGCTCGCCGCTGAAGTTCGCGGCGACGACGGTGACCCACACCTGGCCCTGCAGGTCCGGGTCGATGGTCGCGCCGAAGATGATGTTGGCGTCCGGGTCGGCGGCGTCGGCGACGACGCGCGCCGCCTCGCTCACCTCGACCAGCGACAGGTCCGGGCCGCCGGTGACGCCCAGCAGGATGCCCTTCGCGCCGTCGATGGGCGTCTCGAGCAGCGGCGAGGCGATGGCCGCCTCGGCCGCGTCGGTGGCGCGGTTGCCCCCGCCGGCGTAGCCGATGCCGAGCAGCGCCGTGCCCGCGCCGCGGATGATCGTGCGGACGTCGGCGAAGTCGAGGTTGATCAGGCCCGGCAGGGTGATGAGGTCGCAGATGCCCTGCACGCCCTGGCGCAGCAGGTCGTCGCAGACCTTGAAGGCCTCGACCATGCTGGTGCCGCGCTCGAGGACGCCCATCAGCCGGTCGTTCGGGATGATGATGACGGTGTCGGCGGTGCCCTGGAGGCGGCTGAGGCCGTCCTCGGCGGTGCGGATGCGCCGGTTGCCCTCGAAGCCGAACGGGCGGGTGACGACGGCGATGGTGAGGGCCCCCATCTCGCGGGCGATCTTGGCGATCAGGGGCGCGCCGCCGGTGCCGGTGCCGCCGCCCTCGCCCGCCGCGATGAAGACCAGGTCGCTGCCGCGCAGGGCGCGCCGGATCTGCTCCTCGCTCTCGCGGACGGCCTGCTCGCCCAGCGACGCGTCGCCGCCGGTGCCGAGGCCGCGGGTGATCTCCATCCCCACGGGGATGCGCACGTCCGCCTCGCTCACCTCGAGCGCCTGGCGGTCGGTGTTCACGGCGATGAACTCGACGCCGCGCAGGCCGGCCTCGATCATCCGGTCCACGGCGTTGCAGCCCGCGCCACCCACGCCGATGACGCGGATCATCGCGACGTAGTTCGACAGGTCCCCCGGTCGTCCCGCGTCGGGCTCGTCCTCGAGGCGGCCGCGCTCGCCGGACATCGCGTCCGTGCTGCGGAACAGCTCCGACAGCGGCCCCTCGCGCATGCTCGGTCGTGAGCCGCGCGTGCTCACGCGGACGTCCCGTGGCCGGCGGCGACGCGCTCCGTGCGGCCGCCCTCGGTGGCGGCGACCTCGCGCGCCAGCTGGCGGTACCAGCGGGCCGCGTGACCGTTCGGGTCGTAGCGCATCACGCTCTTGCCCTGGACCGGCGCCTCGGCGAAGCGGATCGTCTTGCCCACCCGCGTGCGGTACACCCTGTCGCCGAAGCTCTCCTCGAGCAGGGCGACGGCGTCCCGTCCGTGCATGGTGCGCCCGTCGTACATCGTTGGGAGGATACCGACGATGTCCACGTCCGGATTCAAATTCTCCCTCACCTGGGTGAGGGTCTGCCGGAGTTGGGCCAGGCCGCGCAGCGACAGGTACTCGCACTGCACCGGCACGATCACCCCGTCGGCGGCGACCATCGCGTTGATGGTCAGCAGTCCCAGGGAGGGCGGCGTGTCGAGCAGGACGTAGTCGTAGACCTCCAGCAGGGGGCGCAGGGCGCGCTGCAGGGCGCGCTCGCGACCGATCATCGCCGACAGCGCCAGCTCGGCGCCGGCCAGCTCGATGCCGGCGGGGGCGATGTCGATCTCGCGGGGCGTGATGATCTCGGAGAGGGCCGCCTGGCCGGTGAGCACGTGGTACATGCCCAGATCGAGCGACTCGACGTCGATCCCCTGGCTCATCGAGAGGTTGCTCTGCGGATCGAGGTCGATCGCGAGCACCCTGGCGCCCATGTCGTGCAGCGCGACGCCGAGGTTGAGGGTCGTGGTGGTCTTCGCGACCCCGCCCTTCTGATTCGCGAGGGCGAGTACGCGCGCGGGTCGAGACATCGAGCACACCTTCGTGGTGGCGGGGACGTCCGCTCGTTTCTACCCGCGACGCAATTCTCCTTGCGCGCGGCCCGCCGTTCCGTGCACCGGGACGAGGCGATCCGGCGTCGCGCCGCCCGGCGCGGGACGATCGGCGGCGGCCGGCGAGCCGGCCGAGAACGCGGCGGTCATCGGGGTTCGGAGCGGCCGCGCGGGGTGGTGTGCCAATTGGCCGCGGCGGACGCGGCCAATTGGCACACCACCGCGAGGCCCCGGTCGCGGCATCCCGAACCCACGCGGAGCGCCCTCACTTTTCGACGGCTAGCGCTATAGTTAGCCGTAACTAGCGGACCGCGCTCCCCCCGGCGCGGCGAACGACGAAGGAGGCCGAGGTGAGCGCAGACGGCGCCGCGGTCACCGCGCCCGCCGACGAGGGGACGGTGACCGCCCGCGAGGCCCAGGTGCCCACGGCGCTGACCCGGACCCTGGCGCGCGGTCGCGTTCGCGGGCGGCTCGCGCTGATCGGGCCGGGCCTGGTCGCCGCCGTCGCCTACATCGACCCCGGCAACTTCGCGACCAACTTCACCGCCGGATCGAAGCACGGCTACCTGCTCGTCTGGGTCATCGTGATGGCCAACCTGATGGCCGTGCTGGTGCAGTACCTGTCGTCGAAGGCGGGCATCGCGACCGGACGGAGCCTCGCGGAGCTGTCGCGGGAGGAGTTCCCGAAGCCGGTGTCGCGCGGACTGTGGGTGCAGGCGGAGATCGTGGCCGCGGCCACCGACCTGGCGGAGTTCGTCGGCGCGGCGATCGGCCTGAACCTGATCTTCGGGGTGCCCCTCTTCGCCGCCGGCCTCATCACCGCCGTCGTGGCCTTCGTGATCCTCGGCCTGGAGCAGCGCGGCTACCGCCGCTTCGAGCTCGCGATCATCGCCCTCATCAGCATCGTCGCCCTGGGCTTCGTCTACGACCTGATCGTCGCCGGCAACCAGTCGGCGTCGGGCTTCGCGGGCGGCCTGGTGCCGCGGCTCGACGGCTCCGACACGCTGCTGCTGGCGGTGGGGATCATCGGCGCCACGGTGATGCCCCACGTCGTCTACCTGCACTCCGCCCTCACCCAGCGCCGCATCGTCCCCGCCGACGACGGCGAGCGGCGGCGCCTGCTGCGCTACAACCGCGTCGACTGCGTCCTCGGCCTGGGCCTCGCCGGGCTCATCAACCTCGTCATGCTGTGCATCGCCGCGGCGCTGTTCCACGGGCAGGGGCGCACCGAGGTGGACACCATCCAGGAGGTCCACAGCGGCCTCGACCGGATGGTCGGCGGCGGGGCCGCCCTCGCCTTCGCCGTGGCCCTCACCGCGTCCGGACTGTCGTCGTCGAGCGTCGGCACCTACGCCGGGCAGGTGGTGATGCAGGGCTTCATCCGCCGCCGCATCCCCCTGTTCCTGCGCCGCGCGATCACGATGGTCCCGGCCCTGATCGTGCTGGCGCTGAGCGTCGACACCACCCAGGCGCTCGTGCTCTCCCAGGTGATCCTGTCGTTCGGCATCCCCTTCGCCCTGGTGCCGCTGATCATCTTCACGCGCCGCCGCGACGTGATGGGCACCATGGTGAACCGGCGGGCGACGACGGTCGCCGCCTCGGCCATCGCGGCCGTCATCATCTGCCTGAACGTCTACCTGATCGCCGAGGTCTTCACCGGCTGACCCCGCGGGGAGCGCTCAGTCGGGCGGCAGCTCCAGGCGGCGCTGCCCCGCCCACGCCGCGGCCTGCGACCGGCGCTGGAAGCCCAGTTTGCGCAGCAGCTGGCTCACGTGGTTGCGGACGGTCTTCTCGGACAGGTGCAGCACCTCGCCGATCGCCCGGTTCGTGTAGCCCTCGGCGATCAGGGCGAGCATCCGGCGCTCGCGATCGGTGAGGCCGGCGAGCTCCGACTCGGCCTGCTTCGCCGACAGCTCGCGGAACTGGGTGAGCAGGGCGCCGGCGGCGCGCGGGTCGAGCGTCGACTCCCCGGCGGCGGCCTCGCGGATCGCCTGGGTGAGGCGCTCGGCGTCGGCCTGCTTCAGCAGATAGCCGCTCGCGCCGGCCATCACCGCGCCGACGATCGCCTCCTCGTCCGAGTACGAGGTGAGCATCAGCACCCGGGCCTCCGGATGATCGGCCTTGATCTTCCGGCAGGCCTCGACGCCGCTGCCGTCCGGCAGCCGCACGTCCATCAGGACGACGTCGGGATGGGTCTGCTCGTTCAGCTGAACGGCCTCCGCCGCGGTCTGCGCCTCGCCCACCACCCGGAAACCGGCGGAGTGGCTGAGCAGGGAGCGCAGGCCGATGCGCACGACGGCGTGGTCGTCGACGATCAGAACCCGGATCGGGTCCTTCGGGGCACTGGTTGTCATCGGGCGGTCACCTCGGGAAATGACTCGGTGTGGATGGGATCGCCGGCGGGGATCTCGCTGTCGAGCGGCACGGCCAGGGTGACGCGGGTGCCGCCGCCGGGCGCCGGCTCGACGACGAGGCGGCCGCCCAGGCGCCGGGCGCGCTCGCGCATGTTCCGGATGCCGTGGTGCTTCGCCCCCCCGGTCCCGGCTCCCTCCGCGGCGCCGCAGCCGTGGCCGTCGTCGGTGACGACGAGGTCGAGCTCGTCGGAGGCCAGGACCAGCGAGACGCGCACCCGGCACGCGCCGGCGTGGCGGGCCGTGTTCGACAGCGCCTCGCGGAGGATCTGCTCCAGGTGCTGGCCGGCCTCCTCGGGCAGCGGACCGCACGCTCCGACGCCCTCGACCTCGAAGCGGACCTCGCCGCCCGTCTCCTCCGCGAATCGCTGGGTGAGGTCGTCGAGCATCGCGACGACCCCCTCGGGCGTCGCGGGCGCCTGGGCGAGCGCCCGGATGTAGTCGCGGATGCCGTCCGTCACGGCGTTGAGATCGGTCACCACCTCGCGCAGCTCGCCGCGGACGGCGGGATCGTCCGACCGGATCGCCATCGACTCGAGGTGGAGCCCGGCGGCGTAGATCGACTGGATGGTGCCGTCGTGCAGGTCGCGCCGGAACCGCGCCCGCTCCTCGGCGATCGCCCGCGCCCGGTCCAGCGATTCGAGCTGCTGCTTCGCCTCGACGTCGAAGATCTCGAGCAGCTTCACCGACAGGATGCAGAGGACCAGCCCGGCGATGCCGCGGATCGCCTCGAGGGGGAACCCGGTGATGTCGAACCAGCCCTCGGAGTCGCCGAGGCCGCCGGGCGATATCGGTCCCGGACTCACGATCAGGCCGCCGAACACCGAGTAGACCACCAGCACCCCGGCGGCCGCCGCCGCGTAGTGCTTGATGCCGGTCATGCCCGCGGACGCGAGCTCCGCCCGCTGGCGCCACAGCCCCACGGCGGCGAGTATCGAGCCGGGGAACAGCAGGCTGTACCGCGCGAGGGCCACGGTGGCGGCCTCCCACTCGGCGGCCCCCCAGCCCCGCGAGGGCGCCGCCAGGATCGTGGCGAGCAGGATGCCCCCGGCCACGGCCAGCGCGAGGCCCGTGGCGCCGCGGCGCACCACCGGCCGCAGCCCCAGCAGGCGCAGGCCGAATTGGACCAGGAAGAGGAAGGCGGCGAGCTGCGTCACGGTCCGCAGCACGATCAACGGGTCGGTGTCGAAGTACGTCTCCTGCAGCGGCACGAAGACGTGCCCCCACACCGTCACCGCCTCCAGAACGGCGAAGGCCGCCAGCCAGATCAGGGATGACGACAGCCGCAGCCGCGTCGCGCGTCGCCGCTGCAGCCAGACGGCGAATCCGAGGGAGAAGAAGACCAGACCCTGCGCGAACAGGATGATGGACTTGTTCTGGATGAATAGATCGCGCGGCACCGGCGCCCTCGGGTAGCCGTCCCGACACGACCGCGACGGGCCGGGGTTTCGAGGGCCCCCGCCCGCCGCGGTCAGCTCGGGAATCGACCCTCTCCGGGCCGAGTCTAGCGCTCCGGCCGAATCACCCCGGGCGGGCGGCGAGCTCCTCCATGTGCGCCCGGAGGCGCTCCAGCGCCTCACCGCCGGCCTCCTCCACCACCTCGGGCTCCTCCAGCAGCGCCCGGCGCTCCAGGGGGGAGAGGCGGTTCACGACGTACGGATCCTCCAGCACCTGGTCGAGGTCGCGGTGGTTGTGGAGCTGGCGGACCACGTACTCGATCAGCCGCTTGTGCTTCGCCGACTCCGAGGAGAGCAGCGCGCGGATCTCGTCCTGGATTCCCATCGTCCCTTCGCCCTCGTTCCTAGAAGGTCTGCAGCTGGAGGCTGGCCGCGCCCGCCATCCGCCGCAGGCGCGCGATGCGCTCCTCCATCGGGGGGTGGGTCGCGAACAGGCGCGCAATGCCGGAGCCGCGGCCGCCGTGGGCCTGGGCCGACAGCGGGTTGACGATGAACAGCGGCGCCGCCGACTGGTTGACCCGCATCGGGATGGCGTCCGCGCCGCGCTGCAGCGACTCGAGCGCGTCGGCCAGCGGCATCGGGTCGCCTACCAGCTCGGCGCCCGTCGCGTCGGCGACGAACTCGCGCTGGCGCGAGATGGCCAGCTGGATGATGACCGCCGCGATCGGCGCGAGGAT
This sequence comes from Thermoleophilia bacterium, assembly GCA_050181915.1. Classification (GTDB taxonomy): domain Bacteria; phylum Actinomycetota; class Thermoleophilia; order Miltoncostaeales; family Miltoncostaeaceae; genus JBFXCS01. Next base: position 1,413,455 of record JBFXCS010000001.1, read on the forward strand.
GATCGTGGCGAGCGTGCCGACGATGCCCAGGGGGCTGTCGTCATCGCCGCCGAAGAGCATCTGGAACTGCAGGAAGTTGGCGATCGCCGAGATGGCGCCGGCCACCATGGCGGCGACGCTCGCGATCAGGATGTCGCGGTTCTTGATGTGGGCCATCTCGTGGGCCAGCACGCCCTCCAGCTCGCGCGGCGTGAGCGCCCGCTGGATGCCCTGCGTCACGGCGATCGCCGCGTGCTTCGGGTTGCGGCCGGTCGCGAACGCGTTGGGCTGTTCGGCGGGGGTCACGTACACGCCGGGCTTGGGCACGCCGGCGCGCTCGGCGAGGGTGGCGATCATGCGGTGGAGCTCGGGCGCGTCGGCCTGGCTCACCTCGACCGCCCGGCTCATCTTGAGCGCCATCTTGCCGCTGAACCAGTACATCGCGAAGTTGAACAGGACCGCGATCACCGCGAAGGCGACGAGACCGCTCGCACCGCCGATGAGGTACCCGATGGCGATCAGCAGGCCGGTCAGCCCCGCCACCAGGATGAACGTCTTGAAGTTGTTGCCCGCCTTGTACGAGGCGAGATTCATCGAGATCCCCTCCTTGAAGTGCCCGGCGTGCCTCTCCGCGCGTCGGACGATGGATCGATTATAGGAGGGTGCCCCGGCTTCCCGACCCGACCCCCGATTGGCGGCGGGTTAAGGGATCAGAGGGCCCGGAGCCCGTTGAGCACGTCGGTGAGCAGGGCCGTCGACGAGGCCCCCTTCGCGGGGTCCCCGAGGGCGGTGACGTTGGCGAGGTACACGTGCTCGAGGCCGGCGGCGCGGAAGGGTCTCAGGCGGGCGACGACGTCGTCCGGCGTGCCCCACATGAAGTACGAGCGCAGCACCTCGGCGGGCACCGCCGCGGCCAGTCGCAGCGCGTCCTGCCGCGAGAAGCGGGTGGGCACGTAGTGCAGCAGGCCCCATCCCGCCAGCGGCGGCTCGGCGCCGGCCGCCTCGAACTCGCCGGCCGGCGCGGTGAGGGCGACGAGCCGCAGCAGCAGCGAGTCGAGCATCCGCTCGGCGGCGTCGCGATCCTCGTCCACCACGATCCAGGCGTAGAGGCCGGCCGTGACCGCGTCCTCCGGGCGGCCGGCGGCGACGGTGGCGGCGCGCAGCCGGGCGAGGACGGCGCCGTAGTCGGCGGCGTCGGTGATGATGGGCATCCAGCCGTCGGCGAGCCGGCCGGCCGCGCGCAGGACGCGCGGACGATGGGCCGCCATCCAGATGGGCGGCGGCCGGTCGCCGTACGGCTCGGCGCCGAGGATCGCCCGGTCCAGGTTCCAGAAGTCGCCTCGGAAGTCGACCGGCTCGATCGTGCCCCACAGCAGCCGGATGATCTCGATCGCCTCGATCAGGCGCGACGCGCGGCGGTCGTACGGCAGGCCGTAGGGGAGGATGTTCTCGGCCTCGCCGACGCCGATGCCCAGCAGCGCGCGGCCGCGGCTGATGTGGTCGAGGGTGAGGAAGGTCTGGGCGAGCACCGCGGGGTGCCGGCGGATCGCGTCGGTCACCGCGGTGCCCAGGCGGATCGTGCGGGTGCCCGCCGCCGCGGCGGCCATGACCGGCATGGGGTCGAGGAAGGCGTGGGGGCTGCGCACGGTCGCCGCCATCGGCACGAGATCGGGCGTCCAGACGCCGGGCGGGAACCAGTGCAGGAAGTGGTCCGACCACCAGGCCGCGTCGAAGCCGGCCCGCTCGGAGGCGCGCACGCCCTCGATGGCCGCGTCGATCGGGGGACGCACCCCCGCGTAGGCACCCACGCTCAGCGGCCGCATGCCGCTCCCTTCCCTCGCCTGCCCCGCCGACCCTACGCGGCGCTCGACGGGCGCGCCCCGGGCTAGGCTGCGGCCGGTGCGCGCCCTCACCGCCATCCTCGCCGCCGCCCTGGTCGCCCTGGTGGCCGCCGCCTGCGGCCCGGCCGGCCCAACGGACGCGGGCGGCACGGACGCCGACCCCGTGGCCCTGCTGGGCGTGCTGCCGAGCCCCGAGGACCTGCGCGGGGCGCCCGCGCAGGCGGTGGACCCCGCCGGCCTGCAGGTGGCGCTGACCGGCGCGCCGGACCCGGTGCTGGTCGACCGGATCCGCACCCGCAACCCGAAGGCCGCCGCGGTGCGCGAGTGGACCGCCCCCGGCGGGCGCCGGCTGGTCGCGGTGGTGAGCGTGTGGGACTCCCACCTCATCGCGGTGGGCATCGGGGCGGACGCGGCCGACATGCTGCCCGACGGGAGGGCGTGGACCCCCGCCGACCTGCCCGGCAGTCAGGGGGCCCGCTCGGCCGACGGCCGGCGGCTGTCGTTCGCGGTGGGACCCAACTCGATCTACGTGCGCGGCGAGGGGTCGGTGAGCGACGACGTCGTCGCGACGGCCGCCCACCGCCTGGCCCTGGTGCTGGAGGGCGAGCAGTAGCGGTCGTGGCGCGTCGCGGCAACGGCCGTTAACGCTCCGCGACACGCCGGTATCGCACCGCGAGATCGCCCGCCTCCGGGGGCGCCCGCCGCTTGACCCGCGTCGCGGCGCCGAGATGGACTCGAAACGCAACCGGGGGATGGGGATGCGGGAGAGGCGAGGGCTCGGAGAGACCCCCACGCTGGACGAGCTGCGGGCGTTCGTGCAGCTGGCGGAGGCGCTGCACTTCGGCCGCGCCGCGCGGCGGCTGGGCCTGGCGCGCTCGTCGCTGTCGGAGTCGATCCGGCGCCTCGAGGGGAAGCTGCGGGTGGTGCTGTTCGACCGCACCTCGCGACGGGTGGCGCTCACGGCGCACGGACGCCGGCTGCTGCCCCGGGCGCGGGGCGTGCTGCACGGCGTGGAGGGCATCGCGGCCGCGGCCGGCGAGGAATCCGAGCCGCGGCAGCCGGCGCTGCGCATCGGCATCGAGGCCAACGGCTTCGCCGAGATGACCCGGCCGCTGCTCGACGGCTTCCGGCGGCGCCACCCGCATGTGGCGCAGGTGCTGCGGGAGTTCCCGGGCAGGCCGGAGGCCTTCTTCGATCTGCGCCTCGACGTCGCCCTCACCCGCTCGCCGACGCGCGACGAGCGCATGGTGGTGCACGAGATGGCCAGCGAGCCGCGCGGCATGCTGGTCGCGGCCGATCATCCCCGCGCGGGGGACGGCGAGGTCGCCATCGCCGACTTCCTCGACGACCTGTTCGTGGCCATCGGCGGCGCGTCGCGCGACTACTGGATGGCCTTCGAGCACTTCGGCGGCGTGCGACCCCGGGTCGGAGCGGAGGCCTTCACGATGCAGGAGGTGATCCACGCGGTCGACCAGCTGGGCCTCGTGACCACCGCGGGATGCTCCATCGCCCGCTCCTATCCCCTGCCCGGGCTCGCGTTCGCACGCGACAGCCGTCTCTCGCCCGTGGTGATGGGGGTCGTGACGTGCGTCGGCGACGACCGCCCGCTGGTGCGGGACTTCGTCGCGATCGCGCGCGCCGTGGTCGCCGAGACGGCGCCGGCATGGCCCGATTTCACGGTGCTGCCCGCGATCGATCGGTCGGCCGCGTCGACCGTTGGCGCGCACGGGCTGGAGTGGATCGCTCCCTAGTTCGTAACATCGTGCCGTTTGGCACAAGAGCTACGACACAGGAGCGGTCGGACATGACAGCACGACGGGGCGCGTCACGGCGCGTCATCGCGGCGACGCTGGGGGCGCTCGTCGCACTCGGCATCGCGCTGGCGCTCGCCTTCACCGGCGGCGACCGGGCCGATGCGGCGAGGAACCACTCGAAGTCACCCGCGCCGAAGGGCGTGCCGACCTTCACGCTCGATGCGCGCTGGCCGGCCGCCCTTCCCAACGACTGGGTGTTCGGACAGGGCGACTCGGTCGCCGTCGACAGGCACGACCACGTGTGGGTGCTGACCCGGCCCGCCGGCGTGCCGGCCGCGGAGCTGGAGGCGGGGAAGATCGCGGCGCCGCCGGTGGTCGAGCTCGACCGCACGGGCCGCTTCGTGCGCGGCTGGGGCGGCCCCGACTGGGTGAAGCCCTGGTTCGCGTCGCAGTCGCCGCTGCCGGACTACCCCATCGGGACGCCGGCCGAGCACGGCATCTACGTGGACGGCGACGACAACGTGTGGCTCACGGGCAGCGGCCACGTGGTGCTGAAGTTCACCCGCAGCGGGCGCCTGCTGCTGCAGATCGGCGAGTTCGGCCAGACCGGCGGCAGCAACGACACCCGGCTCCTGGGCAACCCCACCGACATCGCGGTCGACACGACGCGCAACGAGGTCTACGTCTCCGACGGCTACCTCAACCGCCGCGTCATCGTGTTCGACTCGGAGACCGGCGCCTACAAGCGCCACTGGGGCGCCTACGGCAACGTGCCGAACGACGACCCGCCCGAGCTCTACGAGCCCGGAAAGCCGCTGCCCCGGCAGTTCTTCATCGTCCACGGCATCCAGCTCTCCGATGACGGGCTGCTGTACGTGTCGGACCGCCAGCGCAACCGCATCCAGGTGTTCCGCCCCGACGGGACCTTCGTGCGGGAGGGCCTCGTCGACCCCACCGCCCCGGCGGGCGGGGGCATCACCGAGAAGGGTGTCTTCACCGACCCGCGCGTCGCGGGCGCCGGCTACGGCTCGGTGGCCCGGGTCGCCTTCTCGAGCGACAGGGCGCAGCGCTACCTGTACGCCGCCACGGTGCGCGGGCAGATCTTCATCCTGCGCCGCTCGGACCTGAAGGTGCTGGGCTCGTTCACCGCCCAGGGCGGCCTGCACCACATCGCCAGCGACAGCCGGGGCGACATCATCATCAGCGACGGTCGCACCCCGCTGCGCTACCGGATGGACGGGTCGATCCCCGCCGGGAAGAGCTGAGGCCGCCCCCGCGTGGCCCGGGCGCGCTCGGCGCCCGGGCCACGCGGTACGGACGAGGGGACCCCGGGCGCGCCGTAGAGTCGGACCGATGGATCTCACCTTCAGCGAGACCGGCGACTGGGGCCTCGGCTGGATCGCCGCCGAGCCGAGGCTCATGCGGCGGGCGTCCCACGCGCTGGCGCACGAGGGCGGCGTCTGGCTGGTCGACCCGGTCGACGGCGACGACCTGGACGAGCGGCTGGCGCGGCTGGGCGAGGTGCGCGGCGTCATCCAGCTGCTCGACCGGCACCGGCGCGACGGCGCGGCCCTGGCGGCGCGCCACGGGGTGCCCCTGGCCGAGGTCCCGTTCGACGGCGTGCCCGGCACCCCGTTCGCCGCCGTGCCCGTGCTGCGCCGCCGCCGCTGGCGGGAGGTGGCGCTGTGGTGGCCCGCCCGCCGCGCGCTCGTCGTGCCGGAGGCGCTCGGCACCGTGCCCTACTTCCTGGCGAGGGGCGAGGCCCTCGGAGTGCACCCGCTGCTGCGGCTCACCCCTCCGCGGGCGCTCGACGGCTATCCGGCGCGGCACCTGCTGGTGGGCCACGGACCCTCCCTGCACGGCGACGAGGTGCCGGCCCTGATCGGCCGGGCGCTCGCGCGGAGCCGGCGCGACATCCCGCGCTGGCTCGCCGGCCTGCCGAGGGCGGCGCGGCGCTAGGTCCCGGCCGCCTCCGCCAGCACGGCGCGGGCGTGCCGCCGGGCCGCCCCCGCCCCGAGCGGCCCGGCGGGGAGCTCCACCACGAACGACGGCCCCGCGCCGCGCAGCCCGTTGGCCCAGTCGGACAGGCTGCCCGGCCGGCCCCCGAGGTCGCGCACCGGCAGCCCCGTCCGCCGCGCGTAGCGCCACGACGCCCTCGCCGGCCGGCCGAACGGCACGTCGACGAGGGCCAGGGGCTGGTGGTACCAGACGATGAGCGCCGGGCGCTCGCGCAGGATCAGGTCGCGGACCGCCCTCGCCTCCGGCTCCGAGAAGGGGCGCGGGCCGCCGTAGGTGGGGGTTCCGGGAAGGGAGCGGCGCCAGCCCCGCGACGAGTTGCGGTTCAGGTCGACCCCCCGGGCGTTGACGCGCGTGCGGCGGGCCGAGCCGTCCGGGTTGAGGTTGCGCACCAGCAGCAGCCGCACGCCGGCGGGGAGCGGCAGGCGCGCCAGCCGGTCGACGACCGCCCGGCCGGCGCACTCGTCGCCGTGGGTGCAGCCCACCACGAGCGCGGTGACGCGGGCCGCCTGCGCGTCGCCGCGCACCCGGAGCGGGATCGGCCGGCCCTCGGCCGACCGGCCGATGGGCCCGGCGGGGGCCGCCGCCGAGGCCTCCGCGCAGAGCATCGTCGCGAGCAGCGCCGCCGCCACGCCCCGCGCGATCACGGCAGCCGGCCCGCCGCCTCGGTCGCGTCGCGCAGCCAGGACGCCTCGGCCCGCCCGAGCTGCCCCTCGGTGAGGCGCCAGCGCCAGTTGCCGCCGGTCGTGCCGGGCGTGTTGAGCCGGGCCGCGCTGCCGAGCCCCAGCACGTCCTGGGCGGGCACGATCGCCAGGCCCGCGCGCGAGGCCAGGGCGAGGCGCATCATCAGCCGCTCCGGCCGGTCGTCGTGGATGCCGTGGGCGGCGGCGCACTCGGTGGCCTGCCGGCGGGCCTCGTCGCCGGCGGCGGCCCACCAGCCGAGCGTGGTGTCGTTGTCGTGGGTCCCGGTGTAGACCACGGCCCGCTCGGGGTGGTGCTCGGGGCGGTGGGTGTTGTCGCCGCCGCCGGGGAACGCGAACTGCAGCACCCGCATGCCGGGCAGCCCGAGGCGCCCCATCAGGTCGCGGACCTCGTCGGTGATGATCCCGAGGTCCTCGGCGACCAGCGAGATGGGCCCCAGCGCGGCGCGCGCGGCCCCGATGACGTCCTCGCCCGGGCCCGGCAGCCAGGCGCCCTCGCGGGCGGTCTCGGCGTCGCGCGGCACGCCCCACCAGGCCTCGAAGGCGCGGAAGTGGTCGATGCGCGACGCGTCGTAGAGCGCCGCGCTGCGGCGCAGCCGCTCCACCCACCAGCGCCACCCGTCGGCGCGCATGGCCTCCCAGTCGTAGGTCGGGTTCCCCCACAGCTGGCCGTCGGCGGTGAAGGCGTCGGGCGGCACGCCGGCCACCAGGTCGCGGCGGAAGAGGTCCGGGTGGGCCCTGACGTCGGCCGCGGATTCCGCGACGTAGAAGGGGAGGTCGCCCAGGATCCGCACGCCGTGATCGGCCGCGCGGCGGCGCAGCGCCGCCCACTCCCGGTCGAGGCGCACCTGGGCGTGCAGGGCCTCGCGATCGCCGCCCGCCCAGTCGTCGATCCAGTAGGCGTTGCGGTCGCGGAAGTCGATCACCTCCGCGTCCGTGACCGGCGCGTGGGGACGCTCGAGGTAGCCGGGCCAGGCGGCGAAGGCCGACAGCCCGGCGTAGGGCGAGCCGTACGCGTCCGGCGGCGACAGGGGCAGCACCTGCCACCACCCCTGGCCGGCCTCGGCGAGCCAGTCGATCATGCGGCGCGCCCCGTCGCCGAGACGCCCCTCCGGCAGGGAGGAGAGGTGCAGCAGGACCCCCGCCCGACGCAGGTCCGTCGGGTCGATGGGAGCGGCGACCGGCGTCACCGGCACAGGCTACGTCCGCGCGGGGCGTCGCGCGCGCGGATGGCGCGATGTCGCGTCACCGACCGGCGGCCGGTTCGGGCGGCCCGGCAACCGGGTACGCTCACCGCGACCGTGCTCTCGCCCGCGCCACGCACGCCTCCCCCCCGCATCCAGATCCACGACCTCTCCCCGCTCGTCGAGGGGGGCCGCTGGCCGGTCAAGCGGACGCTGGGCGACGCCGTGCGGGTGGAGTGCGACCTCGTGCGCGACGGCCACGAGGTGCTGCGGGCGGTGCTGATCCACCGCTCCCCGGGATCGGCGGAGGCGGTGGAGACGCCGATGGAGCCGCTGTCGGCCGACCGCTGGACCGGCTCCTTCCGGGCCGACGCGCCGGGCCTGCACCGGGTGGAGATCGAGGCCTGGGTCGACCGCTTCGCGTCGTGGCGCCACGAGCTGGAGCGCAAGCTGGAGGGCGGCCAGACCGATCTGGACGGCGAGCTGGCCGAGGGCGCCGCGCTGATCGAGGAGATCGCGGGCGACCTCGACGGCGACGACCGGGAGACGGCGCTGGCGGCCGCCGGGCGCCTCGTCGGCGACGGCCCGAGCCGCGACCGGGCGGCGGCGGCCCTGGCCCCCGAGCTGTCGGAGGCGATGTCCCGCTCCCCGGAGCGTCCCGGCAGCGCCCTCTCGGACGCCGTGGAGGTGGACGTCGACCGCGAGCGCGCCCGGGTGGGGGCCTGGTACGAGCTCTTCCCGCGCTCGTTCGGCGGCCTCGCCGGGGTGGAGGCGCAGCTCGACCGGCTGGCCGACCTGGGCTTCGACGTCGTCTACCTGCCGCCCATCCACCCGATCGGCGTGACCCACCGCAAGGGCCGCAACAACGCGCCGGTCGCCGAGGCGGGCGACCCGGGCAGCCCGTGGGCGATCGGCGCCGCCGAGGGCGGCCACACGGCGGTCCACCCGGACCTGGGCACCGTGGAGGACCTGGAGCGCCTGGTCGCCTCGGCGACGGCCGTGGGCATCGAGATCGCCCTCGACTTCGCGATCCAGTGCTCGCCCGACCACCCCTGGCTCGCCGAGCACCCGGAGTGGTTCCACCGCCGCCCCGACGGCACCCTCAAGTACGCCGAGAACCCGCCCAAGAAGTACCAGGACATCTACAACGTCAACTTCGACAGCCCCGACTGGCGCGGGCTGTGGGAGGCGCTGCGCGCGGCCCTGCTGTTCTGGGTCGAGCGCGGCGTGCGGATCTTCCGGGTGGACAACCCGCACACCAAGCCGACCCCCTTCTGGGAGTGGCTGATCCGGACCGTGCGCGCCGAGCACCCCGACGTGGTGTTCCTGGCCGAGGCCTTCACCACCCCGGCGCGCATGTACTCCCTGGCGAAGGCCGGCTTCAGCCAGAGCTACACCTACTTCACCTGGAAGAACGGCCGCGACGAGCTCACCGAGTACCTGAACGAGCTCCAGGGCGCGCCGGCCGACTACTTCCGGCCCAACTTCTTCGCCAACACGCCGGACATCCTGCACGCCTACCTGCAGCAGGGCGGGCGCCCCGCCTTCGAGGCGCGGCTGGTGCTGGCCGCGACCCTGTCGCCCAGCTACGGCATCTACTCCGGCTTCGAGCACGCCGAGAACATCGCGGTCGCCCCGGGCAGCGAGGAGTACCTCGACTCGGAGAAGTACGAGGTCAGGCGGCGGGCCCTCGACGGGCCGCTGCTGCCCATGGTGCGGCGCATCAACCACATCCGGCGCGAGTCGCCGCCGCTGCACGACCTCGCGGTGCGCTTCCTCGAGACCCACAATCCCTCACTGATCGCCTACGCGAAGGGGCGCGGGCCGGGCGCGATCCTGGTGTGCGTGAACCTCGATCCCCACTCGGCGCAGGAGGGCGGCGTGGAGGTGCCCGGCGACCTGGACCTGCCGGCCGAGATGACCGTGCGCGACCTGCTGAGCGGCGCCGTGTACCGCTGGCGCCACGGCGGCAACTACGTGCGCCTCGAGCCCGGCGTCGCCCAGGCGCACATCCTGCGGGTGGAGGGCTGATGGCCGGCGCCGTCGACCTCGACGTCGCGCTGCTCGACGCGCGCGACCACCACGACCCCCACCGCGTGCTGGGGGTCCACCCCACCGAGGACGGCGTCGCCGTGCGCGTCTGGGCGCCCGAGGCCACCGCGGTGCGGATCGTGCCGCCCGACGCCGTCCCCGTCGCGCTGCGCCACCGGGCGTCCGCCCTGTTCGAGGCCCACCTGCCCGGCGTGAGCGGCCCGGGCCCGTACCTCGTCGAGGTCGAGCGCGGCGGGCACCTCTCCCGCTTCCGCGACCCCTACGCCTTCGCCCCCTCCCTGGGCGAGCTCGACCTCCACCTGATCGGCGAGGGCCGCCACCACGGCCTGTGGGCCGCGCTCGGCGCGCATCCGCGCGAGCTGGACGGCGCGGCGGGCACGTCGTTCTCGGTGTGGGCGCCCTCGGCGCGCTCGGTGAGCGTGGTGGGCGACTGGAACGGCTGGGACGGACGCGTCCACCCCATGCGCAGCCTCGGCGCGAGCGGCGTGTGGGAGATCTTCCTGCCCGACGTCGGGCCGGGCGCCCACTACAAGTTCGAGATCCGCGGCGGCGACGGCTCGCTGCGCCTGAAGGCCGATCCGGTCGCGGCGGCCGCCGAGCTCCCGCCGCGCACGGCGTCGATCGTCCACGCCGCCGGCCACGACTGGGCCGACGGCGAGTGGATGGCGCGGCGGGCCGAGCGCCGCCCCCACGCCGAGCCGGTGTCGGTGTACGAGGTCCACCTCCCGTCGTGGCGCTGGAACCCGGAGCAGGGCAACCGCCCCCTCACCTTCACCGAGCTGGGCGAGGAGCTGGGCGACTACGCGGCCGACATGGGCTTCACGCACGTGGAGCTGCTGCCGGTGATGGCCCACCCCTTCTCGGGTTCGTGGGGCTACCAGGTGACCTCGTACTTCGCGCCGTCGCCGGTGCTGGGATCGCCGGACGAGCTGCGCGGGATGATCGACCGCCTCCACGCCCGCGGCGTCGGCGTGCTGCTCGACTGGGTGCCGGCGCACTTCCCCCGCGACGAGTTCGCCCTCGCCCGCTTCGACGGCACCGCGCTCTACGAGCACGAGGACCCGCGGCGCGGCTCCCATCCGGACTGGGGCACCCTGATCTTCAACTACGGCCGCAACGAGGTGCGCAACTTCCTCGTGGCCAGCGCCCTGCACTGGCTCACCGAGTACCACGCCGACGGCCTGCGCGTGGACGCCGTGGCGTCGATGCTCTACCGCGACTACTCGCGCGAGGGCGGCGAGTGGGTGCCCAACCAGTACGGCGGCCGCGAGGACCTCGAGGCGATCGGCTTCCTGCGCGAGCTGAACGAGGTGACGCACCTGCACGCGCCCGGCGCGCTGATGGCCGCCGAGGAGTCGACCGCCTGGCCGGCGGTGTCGCGGCCCACCGACCAGGGCGGCCTGGGCTTCGACCTCAAGTGGAACATGGGCTGGATGCACGACACGCTCGAGTACTTCGCGCGCGACCCGATCCACCGCCGCTACCACCACGACTCGCTCACCTTCAGCATGGTCTACGCGTTCACCGAGCAGTTCGTGCTACCGCTGTCGCACGACGAGGTGGTGCACGGCAAGGGGTCGCTGCTCGCCCGCATGCCCGGCGACGACTGGCAGCGCCACGCCAACCTGCGGGCGCTCTACGCCTACATGTGGGCGCACCCGGGCAAGAAGCTGCTGTTCATGGGCGGCGAGCTGGCGCAGGAGCAGGAGTGGAGCCACGAGCGGAGCCTCGACTGGCACCTGCTGCAGCGGCCGCGCCACGCCGGCGTGCAGCGCCTGGTGCGCGACCTGAACCGGGCCTACCGCGACAGCCCGGCGCTGTGGCAGCTCGACTCCGACCCGGCCGGGTTCCGCTGGCTGGTGGTGGACGACCGCGACGCGAACGTGCTGGCCTTCGCCCGCTTCGGCACCGGCGGCGACATGATGGCGATGGTCGCGAACCTGTCGCCGGTGCCGCGCCAGGGCTACCGCCTGCCGCTGCCGCGCGCGGGCCGCTGGCGGGAGTTGCTGAACACCGACGCGTCCGCCTACGGCGGCGCGAACCTGGGCAACCTGGGCGGGGTGACGGCCGAGCCGGTGCCGTGGGCCGGCGAGAGCGCGTCCGCCATGGTGACGCTGCCCCCGCTGGGCGTCATCTGGCTCACGCCCGAGGGGTGAGCGGGCCGTCCCCCGTCGAGCGCCCCCTGGGGGCGACGCCGGAGAGCGGGGGCACGACCTTCCGCGTGTGGGCGCCGCGGGCGAGGACCGCGGCGGTGGAGCTGGCGGGCGCGACCGTGCCGCTCGACGCCGCCGGGCGGGGCGTCTTCGAGGGGGTCGGGCCGGCCGCGGCGGGCGACGACTACGCGGTGCGCCTCGACGGCGCCGCGCCGCTGCCCGACCCCTGCTCGCGCAGCCAGCCGGCCGGCGTGGCGGGGCCGTCGCGGGTGGTCGACCCGGCGGCCTTCGACTGGGACGAGGGGGGCTGGCGGGGTCTCGACCGCGACGACCTGGTCATCTACGAGCTGCACGTCGGCACCTTCACCGGCCCCGGCACCTTCGCCGCCGCGGCCGAGCGGCTGCCGGCGCTGCGCGCCCTGGGCGTGACCGCCGTGGAGCTGATGCCGGTCGCGACCTTCCCGGGCCTGCGCAACTGGGGCTACGACGGGCTCTACGCCTGGGCGCCGCACCACGTCTACGGCGGCCCGGAGGGCCTCGCCGCCCTGGTCGCCGCCGCCCACCGGGAGGGCATCGGGGTGGTCCTGGACGTCGTCTACAACCACCTCGGGCCGGGCGAGGAGCGGCTCGCCGCCTTCGGGCCCTACTCCTCGTCCGGCTCCACCCCGTGGGGCCGGACGATGAACTTCGACGGGCCCGACAGCGGCGGCGTGCGCGAGTGGGCGATCCAGAACGCCTGCATGTGGCTGCGCGACATGCGCATCGACGGGCTGCGGCTCGACGCCGTGCACGCGATCCACGACGAGGGTCCCCGCCACGTGCTGGCCGAGCTCACCGACCGCGCCCGCGCCGCCTCCCGCCGGCCGCCGGTGCTGATCGCCGAGAGCGACCTCAACGACCCGAAGGTGCTGCGGCCCGCCTCGGAGGGCGGCTGGGGCTTCGACGCCCAGTGGTCGGACGACCTCCACCACGCCGTGCACGCCGCCGCGACGGGCGAGCGCGGCGGCTACTACGCCGACTTCGGCTCGGTGGCCGACGTGGCCGCCGCGACCGAGCGCCGCTTCGCCTACGACGGGCGCTGGTCGCCGCGCCGGCGCCGGTGCCACGGCGCCCCGGCCGCCGACCGCCCGCCCGGCCAGTTCGTGGTGTACGCCCAGGACCACGACCAGGTGGGCAACCGCGCCCTGGGCGATCGCCTCGCGCCCCCCGCGGCGCGACTGGCGGCCATGTGGGTGCTCCTGTCACCCTTCGTCCCCATGATCTTCATGGGCGAGGAGCACGGCGAGACGCGGCCCTTCCTCTACTTCACCGACCACCCGGACCCGGCGATCGCCGCGGCGGCGCGGCGGGGGCGCCGGCGGGAGCTGGCCGCCTTCGGGCCGCTGCCGCGCGCCATGCCCGACCCGCAGGACCCCGCGACGATGGCCGCCTGCGTGCTGCGCCCCGAGGAGGGCGACGCCGAGGCGACCGCCCTGTACCGCGCCCTGCTGCGGCTGCGGCGCGAGCTGCCGCGCGACGAGGGCCCGGTGCGGTGCGACGAGCGGGCCGGCTGGGCGGGCATGCGCCGCGGCGCCGCCGAGGTGGTGGGCAACTTCGGCCGCGGGCCGGTGCGGGTGCCGGTGGACGCGCGGGAGCTGGTGCTCGCCAGCGGCCCGGGGGCGGAGCTCCGCCCGGGGGCGCTCGATCTGCCCTCCCTGACCGGGGCGGTGGTGCGATGAGCGCGCGCGTGTGGCCGGGGCGGCCGTTCCCGCTGGGCGCGACCTGGGACGGCCACGGCACGAACTTCTCGCTCTTCTCCGAGCACGCCGAGCGGGTGGAGCTGTGCCTGTTCGACGCCGAGGACCGCGAGACGCGGGTGGAGCTGCCGGAGCGCACCGCCCTCAACTGGCACGGCTACCTGCCGGACGTGGGGCCGGGGCAGCGCTACGGCTTCCGCGTCCACGGCCCGTGGGACCCGCGCTCCGGCCACCGCTTCAACCCCGAGAAGCTGCTCATCGACCCCTACGCGAAGGCGATCGACGGCACCGTGGCCTGGGACGCCGCGAACGTGCTGCCCTACGTCCCCGGCGACGGCGACGCCGACCTGGTGCGCGACGACACCGACGACGCCGACGCCATCCCCCGCGCGATCGTCATCGATCCGGGCTTCGACTGGGAGGGCGACGCCCCGCCAGCCACGCCCTGGCACGAGACGATCATCTACGAGCTGCACGTGAAGGGGTTCACGAGGCTGCACCCCCAGGTGCGCGAGGACCTGCGCGGGACCTACGCCGGGCTCGCCTCGGACGAGGCGATCGCGCACCTGCGCTCGCTGGGCGTCACCGCGGTCGAGCTGCTGCCCGTGCACCACATCGCCGACGAGGACCACCTGGTGGCCAAGGGCCTGTCGAACTACTGGGGCTACAGCTCGGTCGGCTACTTTGCGCCGCACTCCGAGTACGCCGCCACCGGGCGGGGCGGCGAGCAGGTGCGCGAGTTCAAGGGCATGGTGAAGGCGCTGCACCGGGCGGGGATCGAGGTGATCCTCGACGTGGTCTACAACCACACGGCCGAGGGCAACCACATGGGGCCGATGCTGTCGCTGAAGGGCATCGACAACCTCAGCTACTACCGCTGCTCGCCCGAGGACCCGCGCTTCTACGTCGACTTCACTGGCACCGGCAACAGCCTCAACCCGCTGCACCCGAGCGTGCTGCGCCTGATCATGGACAGCCTGCGCTACTGGGTGCTGGAGATGCACGTCGACGGCTTCCGCTTCGACCTGGCCTCCACCCTGGCGCGCGAGTTCTGGGAGGTCGACCGCCTCTCGGCCTTCTTCGACATCATCCACCAGGACCCGGTGCTCTCCCAGGTGAAGCTCATCGCCGAGCCCTGGGACGTGGGCCCCGGCGGCTACCAGGTCGGCAACTTCCCGGTGCTGTGGACCGAGTGGAACGGCGTCTATCGCGACGAGATGCGCGACTTCTGGCGCAGCCAGGCCGACGGGGTGTCCGAGTTCGGCTCGCGCATCACGGGGTCGAGCGACCTCTACCAGTCGGACGGGCGGCGGCCCTTCGCCTCGATCAACTTCATCACCGCCCACGACGGCTTCACGCTCGCCGACCTCGTCGCCTACAACGACAAGCACAACGAGGCGAACCTCGAGGACAACCGGGACGGCACCTCGGACAACCGCAGCTGGAACTGCGGCGCCGAGGGCCCCACCGACGACCAGGCGATCCTCGACCTGCGCGCCCGCCAGCAGCGCAACCTGATGGCGATCCTGCTGCTGTCGCAGGGGGTGCCGATGATCCTGGGGGGCGACGAGATGGGCCGCACCCAGGGCGGCAACAACAACGCCTACTGCCAGGACAACGAGATCTCCTGGTTCCACTGGGACCTCGGCGATCCGCAGCGGGCGCTGCTCGAGTTCACCCGGCGCCTGATCGCGCTGCGGCGCGAGCACCCGGTGTTCCGGCGCCGCGACTTCTTCCGCGGCGTGGAGGACGAGACCGGCCTGCCCGACATCCGCTGGTTCCGCCAGGACGGCCGCGAGATGAGCCGCCGCGACTGGCGCGACGGCGAGCGGCGCACCCTGGGGGCCTTCCTCAACGGCGAGGCGATCCCGACGCCGGGCCCGACCGGCGAGCCGGTCGTCGACGACTCGTTCATGCTGCTGGTGAACGCGTCCCACGAGGCGGTGCGCTTCCGCCTGCCGGCCCGGCGCTACGGCAACCGCTGGCGCCACGTGCTGTCGACCGCCGACCCCGACGAGGCCGAGGGCGCCCGCGCCTGGCCCGCCCGCGCCGAGGTGCCGCTGGCCGAGCGCTCCCTGCTGGTGCTCAGGAGGTCCTGGTAGGGCCCAGCCGCTCGAGGGCCCGCTCGCGGCGGCGCGCGCCGGCGATCTCGTCGGCGACGATCGAGGGGAGCGGGGCCAGCATCACGACCACCAGGCACGTCGCCAGCGACGCGCCGGCGGCCGCGAGGATCACCGCCAGCGCGAGGATGGCGAGGTCCAGGGCGATCAGGGCGACGTGCATCCGATCCGGGCCCAGCAGCAGGTTGTAGAGGCCGCCGAGCGACAGCACCAGCACCGCGGCCGGCACGGCGACCGCCGCCACCACCCCGGTGAGCCCGATCGCCGTCTCGCCCTCGATCCGGTAGGCGGCGACGTGCAGCCCCGCCCCGGTCGCGGCGATCGCGCCCCACACGACGATGTGGCCGTAGCCCCACAGGAACGCGAGCCCGCGGCGGTGGTGGAGGATCTCGCCGAACGGGCACAGGAAGTACATCCACCAGATGCCGAAGGCGAGGCCGGTGCCCGCGAGGCCGACGATCGCGGTCTCCACCGTCCAGCCCGCGCGCTCGACGATCGCCGACAGCGAGGCGATGGTGCCGATCAGGCACTCCCCGAGGGCGATGATCGCCAGCAGGCCGTACCGCTCCGCGATGTGGTGGGCGTGCCACGGCGTGCCCCCGCGCCGCTCGGCGACCCAGGGGCCGGCGAGCTCGATGAGGTACAGGGGCAGCGTCGCCGCGAAGGTCGCCCCGAGCGACATGTCGAAGGCGGCGACGGCCACCCAGCCGACCTGGGCGATCGCGATGCTCGCGACGTAGGTCAGGGCGGTGCGCCGGCGCTCCCGGTCCCCGCGGGCGACGCGCAGCCACTGGGCGATCATCGCGACGCGCATCACCACGTAGCCGATCACGATCACCCGGTTGTCGAGGTGGTGGCCCTCCTCCAGCGAGTGGAAGAGCGCCGGGATCCCAATCGCGAGGATCAGCACGCCCACCATCTGGACCATCGTGGTGATCCGGTAGAGCCAGTCGTCGCTGTCGTAGGCGCTGGCGAACCAGGTGAAGTTGATCCAGGCCCACGCGATCGCGAAGACGCTGAAGGCGAAGCCGATCAGCCCCGTGCGCAGGTGGCCGGCCGCCACCGAGTGGGCGAGCTCGGCCGACGCGGCGCTGAACGCGATCACGAAGGTGAGGTCGAAGAACAGCTCGAGCGGCGACGCGACGCGCCCGGCCTCGTGGGGGCTGCGCCCGACCATCCGCGCCAGGCGGTGGGCCGGGGACGGACGGGCGGGCTCGTCGGTCGCCATCGGCGGCCAGTCTGCCAGAGCGCCGGCGGCCGGTCGGACGTGCCGCCGCACCCGCGCGGCGGGGGTCCGTCCCGCGGCATCGCTAGCCTCTGCGCCCGTGCGCCGTGCCCGCCCCCTGTCGTTCCTGACGGCCGCCCTCGTGGCGCTCGCCGCGGGCACCGCCACCGCCGCCGACCCTCCCCCGCCGTCGTCCACCGCCCCGGTGCCGACGACCCCCCCGCCCGCCCACCCGGCGCAGGCCACCGGATGGGCCCTCCCCGCCGCCCCCGGCCTGCTCCTCTCGGCGGCGCCGGACGCCGCGATCGCCCCCACCCGGGCGGTGCCCTCGACCCGCATCGCCGGCCAGGTGCTGCAGGTCGCGTGGGGCAACGACGGCCGCGTCTGGCTGCAGCTGCTGTTCCCCGACCGGCTGGGCGGCTGGGCCCCCGGCGACGCCGTGGTGGCGGCGCCCGCGCCGGCCGCCCCGTCGCCGGCCGCGCAGGCGGCGGTGACCAGGGGCATCGCGGCCCTCGGCCCGGGCGGGGCGCTCGTGGTGCGCGACACGCTGGGCCGCACGATCATCCAGGCCGGCACCACGCGGGCGCTCAGCCTCGCGTCGGTCACCAAGCTGGCGACGATGGCGGCCACCCTGCAGCGGCGCTCGGTCAGCGCGGCGCTGGCCGCCCGCGTGCTCGGCGACTCGGACAACGACCGGGCGCAGCGGCTCTCCACCGACCTCGGCGGGGGCAGCCGCGCCGCGGGGGCGCGCGCCGCCCGCGAGGCCGTCGCCGCCCTCGGCGTGCGCATCCGCCTGGTGGACGGCTCCGGCCTGTCCCCGGGCAACCGGGCCACCGCCCAGGAGATCACCGACCTGCTGCTGGCGATGCGCGACCAGCCGCGCTTCCCGGTGTTCTTCCGCGGGCTCTCGGTCGCCGGGCGCAGGGGCACCCTGGGCGGCCGCATGCGCGGCACCAGCGCCTCCGGCCGGGTGCGGGCCAAGACCGGCACCCTCTTCGACCACCCGACGTCGAGCCTGTGCGGCTACTTCTGGCCGGCGGGCTCCGGCCTCGCCCCGGATCGGGCGATGGTGGTCTGCATGCTGGAGAACGGCGTCTCGCCCTACCGGGCGCGTCCCGCCCAGGACGCCGTGATGGCCGCGCTCACCGCCTCCGGCGCCTTCGTCGCCCCGGCGATCTCGAGCCGTCCTTAGAGCACCTGACGGGATGAGGCGCGCGGCCACGCGTCATCCCGTTACGCGCACTTAGTTCGGGTTCCCTCACTCCACCAGTTAGACATCCCTAATAGACTGCGCCCCGGCCGCCCGGCGGCCCACGAGGGCGACGGCGAGGGGGACGATGGGCGCGCACGACCTGCGGCTTCTCTGGTACATCAACGGCACCGACGGCGAGGTGCCCTGGCAGCCGGAGCACCGCATCCGGCCCTCCCTCGCCCACCTGCGCCACCTGGCCGGCACGCTCGACCGCCTGGGCTACTACGGAGCGCTCAGCACGGCCCGCGAGACGATCGCGCTGGTCGGCGACACCGAGCGCCTGCGCTTCCTGATCCCCGAGTACCCGGGGGTGAAGCCGCCGGCGCTGCTCGCCGAGGAGGCGCAGGTCTTCGACCACTATTCCGGCGGCCGACTGATCTACAACCAGGTCAACGGCGCCGATCCGGTGCTCGCCCGCTACGGCCGCTTCGCCCCCAAGGCCGAGCGCTACGCGATCTCGGCCGAGTACTGGACGCTCGCGCGCTCCATCTACCTCGACGCGACCGAGGCCGTGGACGGCGATCACTTCCGCCTCGGGCCGCGCTACAAGCCGCCGATCCCGGGACCGCGCCAGCGCGGAGGGGTGCCCGTGTGGGGCACCGGCGCCTCCGCCGAGGGCATCGCCCACGCCGTCGAGGTGCTCGACGTCTACCTCAGCTTCCTCGCCACGCCGGATGCGCTGGCGCGCACCTTCGGCACGCTCCGCGAGGCGGCGGCGCGCGCGGGCCGCTCGATCCCGGTCGGGGTGCTCGCGAGCGTGATCGTGCGCGACAGCGACGAGGAGGCCTGGGCCCGGTTCGAGTGGCAGCTCGCCCGGACCGACCCCGCCGAGATGGCGCGCCTCGCCGACCGCAACCTGCGCTCCTTCGGCTTCGGCCCGCTCGCCGAGCTGTCGAGCGACGACCCCCAGGTGCAGGCCCGCATCGACGCCCTCCGCGCGGGACGGATCCCCGGCCGCGACGAGCTGGAGTTCGCGCCCGGCCTCGCCGCGGGCCTCACCACCTGGACCTCCGGCGAGCCGCCCTTCGACATCGGGGGCAAGGGCTCGGGCAACTACCTGGTGGGTAGCCCCGAGACCGTCGCCGCGCTCATCGCCGACCTGTCGGACCGCCTCGACATCGACACCTGGATCCTGTCCGGCTGGCCGCTCGCCGAGGAGGCCGAGCGCTTCGCGCGCCAGGTGCTCCCGCTGCTGCCGGTGCGGCCCTACGAGCCGCCGGCGCTCGTGCCCTAGACCTCGGTGGCCAGCAGGTCGAGCAGGCCGGTGAGGGCGATCGGCACCCAGTCCGGCCGGTTGTTGAGCTCGTACGACAGCTCGTACACGGCCTTCTCCAGCAGCGAGGTGTCGAGCAGGACGGCGAGGGCCGTCGGATCGTCGGGGATCCACGGCGCGTCTCCGGCCTCGTCGAGGTAGGCGCCGAGGAAGGCCGCCGACACGCCGTCGCACCAGTAGCGCCCCCACGCCTCGAGCTCGCGGGCGGCCTCGGAGCCCGACTCCACCACGCCGCGCAGCGACTGGTCGAGCAGGCCGGTGAAGGTGGCGTAGTGGAATGACCGCAGCACGCCGGCCACGTCGCGCAGCGGGCTGCGCTTCACCTTCCGGTCGCCGAGAGTCCGGGCCGGCTCGCCCTCGAAGTCGATGATCATGAAGTCCCGGCCGGTGAAGAGGATCTGGCCGAGGTGCAGGTCGCCGTGGCAGCGCAGCCGCACGGACGAGGCGCGCAGGTGGATGAGCGCCGAGAAGCGGCGCAGCAGGGCCTGCTCCTGGGCGAGCAGGCGCTCGGCCCGGGAGCGCGCGCCGGGATCCATGGCCGGCATCGCGCCCCGCAGCAGGCCCAGCGCGCGGCCGGTGAGGTTGCGCAGCGACTGGTACACGCCCCGCTGGTAGTGCGGGGTGAGCGGCTCGGGCGCCAGGCCCGGGTCGACCGCGTCGGAGGCGAGCGCGGCGTGCATCCCCGCCACGCGGCGCCCGATCAGCTGGGCCGAGTAGAGGTACGACCCGACCAGCTCCTCGACCAGCGGGGGAGCGGCGGCGCGGGCGCGGTCGAGCAGGCCCCCGAGCGGCGGATCGGGCGGCGCGGCGCCGGGCCGGATGCGCTCGGTGACGATCTCCTCGTAGATCCGGCCGAGGGCGTCGAGGGTGTACTGCCACGCGTCGCCCTCGTTCGAGACGAACTCGTGGAGCACCGCGAGCGTGGCGGGCTCGCCGCCGTCGCGGTGGTACTCGAGCCGTCCCACCACCCGCGGGGTGTGCCGGTAGCCCGCGCGCTCCGTGAGGAACTGGCCCAGCTCGACGTCCGGGTTGAGGCCGCCCTCCACCCTGCGGAACAGCTTGAGGATGAGGCTCTGGTCGTAGATCACCGACGTGTTGCTCTGCTCGGCGCGGAAGATCGAGGGCTCCGGCGAGTCCTCCATGCCGAGCGCCGCGCGCAGGGCCGGCGACCCGTGGCCCGTGAGGCGGCCGCCCTCGCTGCCGCGCAGCCGGCGCCGGCGCCGCACCGCCTCGAGCAGGGCGCGCGCCACGTCCGGGTCGAGCAGGCCGTCGGCCACGACCGTGAAGGTCTCGGGGTCGTTGAGGCGGGCGACAATGCCGCGCGGGTTGTCGGCGGCCAGGTACTCGGCGCGCTGGCCGTCGACGATGACGAGCGGCACCGAGTACGTCTCGGGCTCGCCGTCCGCGAACTCGACCCGCACGATCGCGATGCGGCCGCGCAACCGCCCGCGCGGGCCCTCCAGCGGCACCACGTCGCGCACCTGCACGGACCGCATCCTGCGCGCCTTGCCCGCGAACCAGCGCCGCGACGGCAGGAAGCGCCGCAGGGCCGCCTCGAACGCCGCCCGGGTGCGCCCGCCGGTGAGCTCCTCGATGGTCCGGGCGTTGGCGATCAGGGGCGCCCGGTCGTCGGCGGCCTCCGCCTCCTCCCCCGCGTTCTCGATCGCCAGCCAGTAGAAGGCGTAGGGGCCGAGGGTGAGCAGGTAGGGCAGATCGCCGATCGGCGGGAAGCTGGTCTGGCCGGTGAGCTCCACCGGCGCGATGCCCCTGAAGCGCGAGAGGTCGAGCTCGACGTACTGGGCGAAGCGCGACAGGTTCGCCACGATCAGGACGCTGCGGTTCCCGTCGCCGCGCAGGAAGGCCAACACGCGCCGGTTCTCGGGGTGCAGGAACTCCAGGTCGCCACGACCGAACACCTCGTAGCGCTTGCGCAGGGCCAGCATGCGCCGCATCCACCAGAGCAGCGAGCCGGGGTTCTTCGCCTGGTTCTCGACGTTCGCCGTCTCGTAGTGGAATTCGGGATCGATGATCGGCGGCAGGTAGAGGCGCTGCGGATTGGCCCGCGAGAAGCCGGCGTTGCGGTCGCCGCTCCACTGCATCGGCGTCCGCACCCCGTCGCGGTCGCCGAGGTAGATGTTGTCGCCCATCCCGATCTCGTCGCCGTAGTAGATGACCGGCGTGCCGGGCAGCGACAGCAGCAGGCCGTTCATCAGCTCGATCTTCGCCCGGTCGTTGCCGAGCAGCGGGGCCAGCCGGCGGCGGATGCCCAGGTTGATGCGGGCCTCGCGCTCGTGCGCGTAGACCCGGTACATGTAGTCGCGCTCCTCGTCGGTGACCATCTCGAGGGTCAGCTCGTCGTGGTTGCGCAGGAACAGCGCCCACTGGCAGCCGTCGGGGATGGGCGGCGTCTGCTGGAGGATGTCGATGATCGGGAAGCGATCCTCCATCTGGATCGCCATGAACAGCCGCGGCATGACCGGGAAGTGGAACGCCATGTGGCACTCGTCGCCGTCGCCGAAGTACTCGGCGGCGTCCTCCGGCCACTGGTTCGCCTCGGCCAGGAGCATCCGGCTCGGGAACTCCCGGTCGACGTGGGCGCGCAGCTCGCGGAGGAACCCGTGGGTGCGCGGCAGGTTCTCGCAGCTCGTGCCCTCCTCCTCGTAGAGGTACGGCACGGCGTCGAGCCGCAACCCGTCGACGCCCATCCTGAACCAGAAGTCGACCTGCGAGAACAGCGCCCGGCGGACCTCGGCGTTCTCGAAGTTCAGATCCGGCTGGTGGGAGTAGAAGCGGTGCCAGTAGTACTGACCGGCCGTCGGGTCCCACGACCAGTTCGAGGCCTCGAAGTCCTTGAAGATGATGCGGGCGTCGCGGTACCGCTCCGGGGTGTCGCTCCACACGTAGAAGTTGCGCCAGCGGCTGCCGGCGGGCGCGCGCCGCGCGCGCTGGAACCAGGGGTGCTGGTCGCTGGTGTGGTTGAGGACCAGCTCGGTGATGACGCGCAGCCCGCGGTCGTGGGCGCGACGGATGAACTGGGCGACGTCGCGCATGCTGCCGTAGCTCGGGTTGACCGAGCGGTAGTCGGCGATGTCGTACCCGTCGTCGCGCAGCGGCGAAGGGTAGAACGGCAGCAGCCAGATCGCGGTGACGCCCAGATCGTGCAGGTAGTCGAGCTTCGAGATCAGCCCGCGGAAGTCGCCGATGCCGTCCTCGTTGCTGTCGGCGAAGGCGCGGACGTGCAGCTCGTAGATGACGGCGTCGCGGTACCAGTCGGGGGCGTCGTGGAGGGGCGAGGCGGTCATCCGCGGGCATGCTAGACCCCCCGCAGGTTCCCGTGGACCCCCCGCGGGGCGGGTGCGGATCCGACCCGCGCGGGACGGATCCGGCCGCCCCGCGCGTTAACCGATGAGGACATCCGCACCGCGCGCCCGACCGTTCAGATCACTGGAGGACGCCCCGTCGCGGTGAGATGATGACATTCCGCACGAACTTCTCTGCCGACACGCCAGACGGGAACCCGACCCCCCGATGCGCGCCCCTTCCCTTCCCCTGCTCGCCGCCGCGTTCGCCGGCCTCGCGGCGACCGCCGCCGGCGCCACGTCGCAGCAGGCGGACGCGGGCTACCTCGTCCTGACGCGGCCGGTCCCGCCGCTCGCCCTGTCGCCCGGACCGGGCGTCTGGAACGGGGTCGAGCGCAGCGCGCGGCGGCCGGCCGTCGAGGACCTCGCCCATCGCTTTCCGCGGGCCCGCCTCCACGTGGGCCAGAGCGCCGTGGTGCGCCTGCCCTTCGTCGCCTCCGCCGTGCGGGTCACCGCCATGCGCCCCGTCGGCGTGACCGACGGCGGTCGCCTCATGGTGACGCGCACGCACCTCGACGCCGTCCTCGACGGCCAGTACGTCAGCTGGCGGATCAGCGGGGCCGGGGCGATCATCGTGGTCTACGCGGTGGACGCGCAGGGGCGGGGCACCGCCTCGGGCCGGTTCATCGGGCGCATCGCGAGCGCGAAGAGCTGCCGCGGGTGGACCGTCGGGCTGCGCGCCGCCCGGCGGGCGGCGGAGGCCGCCGACGCCGACGAGCCCGCCGCCCGATCGGACGCCCGCGCGGAGCGCATCGACGCCCTGCGCGCCCTCCTGCGCAGGAGGTGCGTCTCGCCCGACGGGGTGCGCCGCGCGACGTAGGGCTCGCATGAGGATCCGCCCGGACGGGCATCATCTAGTGTCCTGAGTCGTGCCCGAGCTGCAGCGCACATACCGGGGCTCCGCCTCCCGCCCGGAGGACGAGCTCGACCGGCGCGGCCCCGAGCGGGCGGTGGTCATCGCGTCGCTGCCCGGAGGGGGCGACGACGACGATCGCCTGGGCGAGCTGGTCGAGCTGCTGCGCACCGCCGGGGCCGAGGTCGTGGAGACGATCGTCCAGCACCGCGACCAGCCGGAGCCGCGCACCTACCTCGGCCGCGGCCGCCTCGAGGAGCTGAAGGAGGCCGTGACCCGGCTCGCGCCGGACCTGGTGGCCGCGGAGGGTCAGCTCTCGCCGGGGCAGCAGCGCGCGCTGGAGGACCGCCTCAAGACCCGCGTGGTCGACCGCACCGCGGTGATCCTCGACATCTTCGCCCAGCACGCCCGCTCGGCCGAGGGCAAGCTGCAGGTCGAGCTCGCCCAGCTGGAGTACTCCTACGCCCGCCAGGAGGGCCTCTGGCAGCACCTGGAGCGCCTGGGGGCCGGCGTCGGCACCCGCGGCCCGGGCGAGTCGCAGCTCGAGTCGGACCGGCGGCTGGTGCGCGCCCGCATGGCCACGCTGCGGCGGCGCCTTCGCGACGTTGGCCGGGCCCGCGACACGCAGCGCGAGCGGCGGACCGCGTCGTCGCTGCTGCGCGTCGCGCTGGCGGGCTACACGAACGCCGGCAAGTCGAGCCTCATGAACCGGCTCACCGGCGCGGGCGTGTCGGTCGACGACGCGCTCTTCGAGACCCTCGACCCCACCACGCGGCGCGTCCGGCTGGACGGCCACGACGTGCTGCTGTCGGACACCGTCGGCTTCATCCGCCACCTGCCCCACCAGCTGGTGCAGGCCTTCTCGGCCACCCTGGAGGAGGTGCGCGACGCCGACGTCATCCTGCACGTCGCCGACGCATCCGAGCCCGAGGCGCGCCGGGCGGCCCGGGCCGAGGCGGTCGTCGACGTGCTCGAGGAGATCGGCGCGTCCGACATCCCGCGCGTGCTGGTGCTCAACAAGATCGACCTGGTCGAGCCGGACGAGCGCGAGGCGCTGGCCAACCGGCACCCGGAGTCGGTGCGGCTGTCGGCCGCCACCGGCGAGGGGCTCGACGATCTGGCCGCGGCCCTGGCCGAGGCCGCCCGCGGCAGGCTCGAGCGGATCGACGTCACGATCCCCTATCCCCGGACCGCCCTGGTCGCCACGGTCTACGCCGAGGGGCGCGAGGTCACCCAGGAGGCCACGGACGAGGGCACCCGCGTCCGCGCGCTGCTGCCGCCCGCCGCCGCGGCCCGCCTGCGGGCCGCGCTCGACGGCGGGGGCTGAGCCCGCGGCGGCGGCCCGTGGGCCGGCCGCCGCGATCGTCTCTAGACGATCCTGACCGGGGTGCCGATCGCGATGTGGCTGTAGAGCCACTCCGCGTCGTGGATGTACATCCGGATGCAGCCGTGGCTGGCCGCGGTGCCGACGGAGCTGGGCACCGGGGTGCCGTGGATGCCGATGGCCGGGGCGGAGGTGCCCATCCAGCGGGTGCCCAGCGGGTTGCTGACGCCGGGCGGCACCGGGCCGAGGCCCGCCGCCCAGGGCGAGTCGGGCGGGAACCAGGTCGGGTTCATCTGCTTCTGGATGATCGAGTAGGTGCCCGACGGCGTGGGGTGCGAGCTGGTGCCGACGGCGACCGGGAAGGCGCGGACGCGCTTCGCGCCCCGGTACAGCGTGAGGCGGTAGCTGCTGCGCTGGATGACGATGACCGGGCCGATCGACGTCCTCGAGGCGAGCAGGCGCATCGTGGGCAGGGCGTACGACGGCTGGTCGCGGGCGAAGATGGCGGCCTCCACCTTCGGCACCGCCCTGGTGACGTCGATGCCCAGGCCGTGGCGCGCCTTGCGCACCACCGGGGTGGCGCCCCTGAAGCTGAGCGCAGCGTCGACCGCCTTCACGTCGTACTTGGCGGCGCGCAGCTTCAAGGTGGCGAGCAGGCGCGCCCGGTTCACCTTCTGCTTCAGCGGCACGGTCACGCCCTCCGCCGGCACCGGCCGGGAGCGTCCGTAGAGCAGGGCCGCCTGCACGGCGTAGTCGACGTCGGCCGAGTAGCCGACCTTCACCGGCTCGACCACCAGGTTCCTCTTGTTGAACGTCACCACCAGCGGCGCGCGGCGGGGGCCGATGAACTGGGTGATGACCGCGCGGCGGGCGTCGGCGGACGCGAGCCCCCCGACCGGCACGCCCGCGATGCTCACGCCGGGGGCGACGACGCCGTCCGGCAGCGCCACGGGAGGCGGCGCCACGGGCGCGGTGGTCGCCGGCGGCTCCTGCGCGACGACGACCGACGGCACCGCCGCGGCCACGGCCGCCACGAGTCCCGCCGTCCACGCCATTCTCCCAATCCTCATGCCCGCTCCCTGGTCACGGCTTCCGGCGCCGGGGGATGGTACCTGAGGCGTCGGCGCACCCGACGCCCCTCGGTCCGCTCGCGCCCGAGCCCGCTCAGCGGGCGGCCGTCGCCGCGGGCGAGGCGCGCCGCAGCCGCAGCAGCAGCCGGTTGAGGCGGTCCATCGCCTCATCGTCGAGATCGGGGAACGACATGGCCACGCGCCACGCGTCGAGGCCGTCGGAGGGCTCGAAGTCGCACCGCACCACGCGGGCGCCGAGCCGCAGCGGCGGCTCTCCGTCCACGGGGATCTCCAGCTCGAGCGCGCGCCCCACCTCGATGGCCCGCGCCGCCGACAGCAGCGCCCCGCCCACCGAGATGTCGCGCGTCGTCGCCGCGATCGCGCCGCCGTCGTCGCCCAGCCGCGCCGACGCCACCATCCGCACCGGCACGCGGGCGGCGCGGCGGCGCAGCGCCCGGCGCGGCGTCGAGCCCAGCCGGGCCGCGTAGCCGCGCAGCTCCGGCGACGGCCCGGCGACGAGGCGCGCCTCCAGCTCGCACGGGACGTCGCCCACCGAGTAGGTGACGGCGAACGGCCGGTTCAGCGGCAGCGACGGGATGCCGCCGCCGTCGCGGGGCGGCGCGAGGGTGAGGAGGTCGTCGGCGCGCGACTCGACCACCGACGACCAGGGGCCGCCGGGCAGGCCGTCGAGCAGCACGCGCGTACCGCGCTCCGGGTAGGGCGCGACCCCCGTGGTCGACCACTCCCGCGATCCCGTCGTCATCGCCGCCATCAACCTCCATTCGATCCGGTGCCATAGCTTCGTCACATCCGGGCGCCGGGTTGAGTCCCCGGCTGACGGGTTCGCGCCCGGCCGGGGCTGGCCGATCGACCCCCGCGGCCCCTCCGAACGGGTGGGTGCGCCCTCCGCTCCCACCCCTAGCCTCGTCGCGATGCCCGCCCCTCCCGTACCGGCGACCGTGCTCTGCCAGGTCCCCGTCGCCGACCGGCGCGCCCGCGAGCGCCTGACGCGCGCCCTGCGGGACGCCCTGGCGCGCCGCGGCGCGCCGCCCCGGCGGGTGGTGTTCGCCTGCATCGGCTCGGACCGCTCGACGGGCGACGCCCTCGGCCCCCTGGTGGGCGAGCGCCTGTGCGACGCGGCGGTGCCGTGCGAGGTGGTCGGCACCGTCGAGCGGCCCCTGCACGCGCTGAACCTCGCGGAGCGCCTGCCCGCCGGCGGCGACGGCGACGAGGCGCCCCTCGTGGTGGCGGTCGACGCCGCCCTCGGCGCGCTGCCGGCGGTGGGGACCGTGGCCCTGCGGGCGGGCGGCCTGCGGCCCGGCGAGGGTCTCGGAAAGCGGCTGCCGGCGGTCGGCGAGCTGGCCGTGACCGCCACCGTGAACGTGCGCGCCGGGGCGCTCGACGCCCAGATCCTGCAGTCGACCCGGCTCTACCTGGTGCGCGAGATGGCGCACCTGATCGCCGACGCGTGCGCCGACGCGATCGCCCCCGTCGCGACCGCCGCCCTCGGTATATCGTCGCGGGCGTGATCGACCACATCGTCATCGACGTGGCCGACGTCGCGGCGTCGCGCGCCTTCTACGCCGGCGCGCTCGCACCGCTCGGCATCGCGGAGATCGCCGAGTTCGGGGGCGTCGTGGGCTTCGGCACCGACCGCGCCCCCGAGTTCTGGCTGCGCCCCGGCGCGTCGCCGACGCCGGTGCACGTCGCCTTCCGGGCCGCCGACCGGGCCGCGGTCGACGCCTTCCACGCCGCCGCGCTGGCCGCCGGAGGGACCGACAACGGCGGCCCCGGGGTCCGCGCCCACTACCATCCCGCCTACTACGGCGCGTTCGTGCTCGACCGCGACGGCCACAACGTCGAGGCCGTCTGCCACGCGCCGCAGGACTGACCCCGTCGGAGCCGCCACGTCGGTGAACGCCGATCCGATCAGCAAGTTCGGCGCACCGAAATAAGTTAATACGGCGGCCCTTGCATTCGGCGAGGCCATCGGGCAGGGTACCTCCCGAGGCCCGCCTCACCGGGCGATGGCCGATCGGACGGCCCCGGTACGCGCCATCGGCAGGGCGCGTACCGGCGTCGTCCACGCACGGAACGGCGAAATCCGCTGGACTCGCGCGCGTTCCGAGCCCGCGTCGGGTTCCCGGATCGTTACCCTCTCCGAGTCGTTAGGGCGACCGGATGAGGATTCCGCTCGATTGTCGACGCGGCGGGCACAGGAGGAGGACGGCGGGGAGCGATACGTCGCGACGTTGAGCGACGACCCCGCCGAGATCCGCGGCGTCCGCGCCGCGGTCCACGCGCTGGCCGCGCGCAGCGGCTTCGCCGACCGCGCCACCGACCTCGTGCTCGCCCTCGACGAGGCGATCGCGAACGCCCAGGAGCACGGGCGGCCGCCGATCCGCGTCGAGGCGTGGGCCGACGGCCGGTTCGTCGTGGACGTCTCCGACGTGGGAGCGGGCTTCGACCGGCGCAGCGTGTGGGACACCCATCCGCCGCCGCCGCTGGGGCGGCGCGGCCGGGGGCTGTGGATCATGCGCCAGCTCACCGACGTCGTGACCATCACCCTGGCCGACGGCCTGACGTCGGTGCGGCTGGAGCTCTCCCCCGATCCTCAGATCGGCGCCTGAACCGCGCGGCGAGGCCGGCGGGGAGGGCCCGGGGTGGCGGTGACGGCCGCCGAGTACGCGAGGGATCGCGTGGACGCCGTCGGCGACGACCCGGAGGCGCGGTTGGCGTTGATGCGCGCGCTCTACGCGCCGGTGGACGACGACGCCACCCACCTGCCGTACCGGCGCGCGGCCAGCGCGTTCATGGGCTGGCAGCTGCGGCGCGGGCTGCTGCGGCCCACCGACGCCGACCCGCCGGGCAGCGCCTGGTGGCGGGGCATGAACGCGCGCATCATGCGCGACGGCTGGGAGTCGCGGGCGCTGGCGATCGGCCATCCCGGGCCGCCGTCGTCGCCCACCGTCGCGCACGCCGTGCGCTTCGTGAGCGCCCCGTCGGCGCGCACCTGGTACCGGGCGCACAACGCGAGCGTGGTGGCCGCGTACCTCGAGCACCGCGACCTCGCCGCCGGAGAGGGGCGCACCGAGCGGTTCTTCATGAACGTCGTGCTGCTGCGGGTGCTGTTCGCCCACGCGCTGGTCGCCGCGCCGCGCCTGGCGCTGTCGTGGCTCGCGCCCGTCGCGCCGCGGCTGGGCGACCCTCGGCTGGGGATGACCGGCATCTTCCTGTCGCTGTCGCGCGTGCTGCCCAACCGCTACCCGCTGAACGACGACGTCGAGAGCCACCTGCGGCTCGAGAGCGGCATCGGCCACCTCCTCGACCTCGGCGTGATCCTCCCCCGGCTGCCGGCGCTGTACGACTGGTCGGCCCGCGAGCTGGGCGAGCCGGCCCTGAGGGATCTGATCGCCGACGGCCTGCCGGCCTACGCCTGGCCGGCCGACGACGCCGCGACCTGGCGCATCCCGCCGCGGCTGCCGGCGCGCCTGGCGCGGCGCGCGCTGCCGCCGCCGCGCGCGCTGGCGGAGCGGTGAGAGGTCGCTCGGCCCCCGCCCGGGGACGGGGGCCGACGGCTACGACGATCCGCCGGCGCTGGCGGCCGCCTCGGGCACGAGGGCCAGGCCGCCGACGCGGACGACATCGCGCATCGACAGGATGCCGACGAGCTCGTGCCCCTCGAACACGAGCACGTGACGCACGCCGTGGCGGACCATCACCGAGCCGGCCTCCTCGACCGGCCATTCCGGGGCCGCCGTGACGATGCTGCCCGTCATGTGGTCCTCGACGTGGGCCGCCGCCGGATCCGCGCCGCCGGCGATGGCCCGCAGCAGATCGCGCTCGCTGACGACGGCGGGCCCCGGCAGGTCGGGATCCATCACGACCGCGGCGCCGGTCCTGTAGCGGACCATCCGCTTGGCGGCGTGGAGAAGCGTGTGGTGCGGCCCCACGACAGCGCTGATCGGACTCATCGCATCCTTCACGCGCATGGCGAATCCTCCCCCCGAACTTCGTCACGATTGTCGCAATGTCAAGGCTCGCACGCATCGGGCGTCGACGCAATGTCCACATGCACAGTCCGCAGTGCCGATACCCTCTCCCCGTGACCGATCGACCGCGCCTGCAGCATGTCGCCGCCACCTTCCCGGCCGGACGGGGAGACGACCTGCGCCGCTTCTACGCCGGGCCGCTGGGCCTGGCGGAGATGGCCGTCCCCGAGGAGGTCGCGCACCTCGGCTGGATCTGGTTCTCGACCCGCGAGCCGGGGGTGGAGCTGCACTTCATCCCGCACGACATCGCGCCGGACCCGGCGCGGGCGCACCACTTCTGCCTCGAGGTGGACGACATCGCCGCGGTGCGCGACGCGCTCGAGGCGGCCGGCGCGGCCACGCGGCCGGCCGGACAGCGCATCGTGGGCCGGGAGCGCCTGTTCGTGCGCGACCCGGTGGGGAACCTGGTCGAGGTGGTGGAGCTCTCCCGTTAGCGGGAGAGCGCGGCGCAGGCGTCGCGCAGCACCTCGAGGTCGCCCACCACCTCGCGCAGGGCGGCGAGGTCGGGCGGGCGCGGACCCAGCCGGCGCAGGGTGTGGCGGTACATCGCGGCGAGGTGGCCGGCGGCGGGACCGCCGCCGGCGAGCTCCCGGTCGAGGTCGGCGGCCATCGCGCGCAGGCGGACGATCGCGTCGGCCGGGTCGCGCTCGTCCGACGCGGCCGCCGAGCGGGCCTCGCGGGCGAGCGCGACGGCGGCCTCGGCCAGGGCCGGCGCGCAGGAGTCGCGGACGGGGGCAGAGGGGGATTCCGCCGTCGGGCGCTGGTCGATCGCTGCACCTCGTGCTCGGAGAGGGGTGGCGGGGCTCCCGCCACCCCTCTCCTCGACCTCGCGGAGCTCCGCCTTGAGCCGGCGGGCGCTCGGCGGGCTACTCCCCGGCCGGCTCCCACGCCGTGAGGAACGCCGGCTCGGGACCCAGCCCGTCCGGCCGCTTCGCGACCACCCGCACGGCGCAGGCCAGCCGGCCGCTGCGCTCGGCGGGCACCACGGCGAGGAAGCGGTTCTCCGCGCCCACCGCGCCGGAGGGCGTCCCCGTGACGACGTCGCGCGGAGCCAGGCCTCCCTCGCCGTCCGGCGTCCCGGTCACGACCTCCACCGAGACGTCGTCGACCGTCAGGCCCGCCAGGTTCGCCAGCATCTCGACCCGCACCTCGGAGCCCACCGGCACCCGGCCGTCGGCCGCGATGGAGCTGCGGACGCTGACCCCCGGCCAGGCCGCCGCCATCCGGCGCCGCCAGTCGGCGAGCTCCTCCGCCGCCGCGCCGCCGCCGGCCGACAGGACGCCGAAGCGCTCGTGGGCGGGCAGGTAGGCCTTCTCGACGTAGTCGCGCACCATCCGGGCGGTGCTGAAGTAGGCCCCGAGGGTGCGGATCGACGCCGTCATCATCGTGGTCCAGTCGCGCGGGCGGCCGGACGCGTCGCGGTTGAAGAAGGCCGGGATCACCTCGCGCTCGAGCACCGTGTAGAGGGCCTCGGCCTCGATGGCGTCGTTCTCCTCCGGGTCCTCGTACTGCTCGCCGCTGCCGATCGCCCAGCCCACCTCCGGGCCGTAGCCCTCGTCCCACCAGCCGTCGAGCACCGAGACGTTGAGGGCGCCGTTGACCGCCGCCTTCATGCCGCTCGTGCCCGAGGCCTCGAGCGGCCGCCGCGGAACGTTCAGCCACACGTCGGCGCCCTGCACCAGGTAGCGCGCGACGTGCATGTCGTAGTCCTCCAGGAACACGACCCGGTCGCGCAGGCGGGGCCGCTGCGACTCCTGCACCACGCTGCGGAGGGCGTCCTTGCCGGGCGTGTCGAGGGGGTGGGCCTTGCCGGCGATGATCAGCTGCACCGGCCGCTTCTCGTCGCCCAGCAGGCGCGCGAGGCGCTGCGGGTCGCGGAAGAGCAGCGTCGCCCGCTTGTAGGTGGCGAAGCGACGGGCGAAGCAGATCGTGAGGGCGTCGGGGCGCAGGGCCTCCTCGGCCTCGCGGCTGGCGACGCGCCGCGAGCCCTGCCGCTCGAGCTGCGCGCGCAGCCGCTCGCGGGCGAACAGCACCAGGCGCTCGCGCCGCAGCTCGTGGACGCGCCACAGCTCGCCGGCGGGGATGGTCTCGGCCCGCTGCCACACGGTGGGGTCCTCCGGCCGCTCGCGCAGGCCGGGCCCGATGTAGCGCTCGAACAGCTCGTGCAGCTCGCGGCTCACCCACGAGCCGGTGTGGATGCCGTTCGTGACGCTGCCGATCGGCACCTCGTCGACCGGCAGCTCGGGCCACAGCCCGCGCCACATGCGCCGGGAGGTGTCGCCGTGCAGCTTCGCCACGCCGTTGGCCGAGCTGGAGGTCCGCAGCGCCAGGGGCGTCATGCCGAACGTCGACTCGTCGCCGGCGTTCGAGGCCAGGCCGGAGAGCTCGTCCCAGTCCATGCCCGCCGCGGCCGCCAGGGGCTCGAGGTACGCGCGGGCGAGGTCCGGCTCGAAGACCTCGTTGCCGGCCGGCACCGGCGTGTGGGTGGTGAAGACCGTCGAGGCCTCCACCTTCTCCCGCGCGGCGGCCGGGCTGAGGCCCTCGGACATGTAGGCGCGGATCCGCTCCAGCGCCAGCAGCGCGGAGTGGCCCTCGTTCATGTGGAAGACGGTCGGCTCGATGTCGCTGGCCGTGAGGGCGCGCACGCCGCCGACGCCGAGCAGGATCTCCTGCCGGATGCGCATCTCGCGATCGCCCCCGTACAGCACGCCGGTGATGCCCCGCGCCTCCGGCGAGTTGCCCGGGATGTCCGAGTCGAGCAGCAGCAGCGGTACGCGCCCCACCTGGATGCGCCTCACCGCCGCCCGCACCGGCTCGCCGCGGATCTCGACCTCCACCACCACCGGGTTGCCGCTCGCGTCGGTCTGGTCGACCAGCGGCAGGTCCGACCAGTCGGTCGCCGGATAGCGCTCGCGCTGGCCGCCGTCCGGGCCGAGCGACTGACGGAAGTAGCCGCTGCGGTAGAGCAGGCCGACGCCCACCAGAGGCACGCCCAGATCCGATGCCGACTTCAGGTGGTCGCCGGCGAGGATGCCGAGGCCGCCGGAGTAGAGCGGGATGCCCGCGTCGAGGCCGAACTCCAGCGAGAAGTACGCCACCATCATGTCCTTCGCCTCGGGCCGCGCCGGCACCAGCCAGCCGGGCTCCGTGACGTAGGCGTCGAGGCGGCGCGCCACCCGCGCCACGGCGGCGACGAAGCTCTCGTCCTGGGCGAGGGCGTCGAGGCGCTCCTGCGGGATGCCGCGCAGCAGCGCGGTCGGGTTCTGCTCGAGCCGCTCCCACGCCTCGGGATCGAGGCGCGCGAAGAGGTCCTGCGCCTCGGGGGTCCACGCCGACCACACGTTGCGGGCGATCTCCCCGAGCCACGCGATCCGCTCCGGCAGGGTGGGGTGGACGTCGAGCTCGTGCACCTTCATGCGCGGGGTCTCCTCCCGTGGCGAACCGTCGACGAGGCGCGCGCCG
Source organism: Thermoleophilia bacterium (assembly GCA_050181915.1). Taxonomy (GTDB): domain Bacteria; phylum Actinomycetota; class Thermoleophilia; order Miltoncostaeales; family Miltoncostaeaceae; genus JBFXCS01. The sequence goes on from JBFXCS010000001.1 coordinate 1,446,861, forward strand.
GCCGCGTTCTCCGCGGCGCCGCCGCCACCCGGGACCGGGGAACTATAGGCCAGGCCGCCCCGCGGGCGTCCCGCCGCGCCGTCACCTCGAGTAGACCGCCGCGAAACATCGCGGCGGGAGGGGCTCGCCCTCTAGCCGGCGCCGTTCCCCGTGCCGTTGGCCGCCGGGTCGTGATCCGTCACGACCTCGAGCACCGTCTCGTCGCCCTCCCCCTCCAGGTTCTGCGCCTGGATCTCGAGGAAGACCTCTTTGCGGAAGACCGGGACGTCACGCGGGGCCTGGATGCCGAGCCGTACCTTCTCGCCGAGGACCGAGAGCACCGAGACCTCGATGCTGTCGCCGATCATGATGCTCTGGTTGGCCTTGCGTGTGAGCACCAGCATGTTGGGGAGGCCTCCTTGCGCGGGGACGCGGTTGCTGAAGATGGCTCTGCCGCGTGGGCGCTAGTATGTCGAGCCGGTTTTTCGCGTGCCATAAACGGCCGGGGAGGTTGAATGCTGTACGGACGGCGCCTGGATCAGTCGCTACAGCACGTCGATGGATCGCGCTACGCGCTGGTTCACGCAGTCGCCAAGCGAGCTCGTCAGATCACGCTCTGGCTCACGGCGGACCCTGCGGAGCTGCGGGCCGAGGCGGCACCGCCGCCCGCCGCGGGCGAGCTGACCTCCCGCGACCCCGTCGCGCTGGCGGAGGCGGAGATCCTCGACGGTGAGGTCAAGGTGCGTTGGGACCCGGAGGGCCGCGCCGACGAGGCGGAGCTCCTGGAGATCGACGACCTGGAGACGGATCCGCTGCTGATCGAAGGTCTGGACGACGATGACGTCACCGAGGGCGACCAGGACAGCGGCGGCATGACGCCCGCCCTGGCCCAGGTGCTGGAGGGCGACGCCACCGCCGCCGACGACGACGCGAGCGACGAGGAGGCCGACGCCACCGCCGCGCCCGCGATCGCCGACGACGAGGTGGAGGAGATCTCCCTCGAGGAGGTCGAGGAGCCCGACGACGACGAGGAGGACGAGGACCTCTAGGAGGGCTCGACGGCGTGTGGCGGTACCAGGGGGCGCCTGCGGGCGCCCCCTCTCGTCGGGGGGTCGTCACTTCGACGGATGTGGGGTCGCGACGCGCGGGGTACATTCGTCAGCGGCGGCGCTCCCGGACGACCGCACCCCGTCACCGTCTTCACCAGGGAGAGTCCGGACATGACCCACCCGCCCGTGTACGACGCGCTCGACACGATCCGCTGGATGCTCGATGAGGCCCGGCGGGAACTCGCCGCCGAGACCGTCATCGGCGCCGACGGCCGCGCGCGGCGCAAGACGAAGGCCCGGCGGCACGACGACCGGGTGCGCTTCGAGACGCTCTGCACCGTCGTGTGGAACATCGGCGGCCGCAACGGGCCGCTGGAGGCGCTCACCGACGAGGCGATCGCGGCCTGAGCCGCGGCGGGGGGCGGGCCACCGGCGCCCGCCCCGCCTCCGCGGCTACGCCCCCGCCAGCGAGCCCTTCACCGGGTCGCCGGCGGGCGCCGGCTCGATGAGGATGATCTCCGGCGGCGACTCCCACAGGTCGGCGCTGCCCGCCCGGAACTCCGTCAGGTGGTCGGTGGCGAGGTGGGCGTCGAGGGCCTCGCGCGACTCCCAGCGCTCGATCAGCACCAACCGCTCCGGGTCGCCCGTGACGCGGTGGAGGGCGTAGAGGATGCAGCCCGCCTCGGCGTGGGTGGGCACGGCGACCTCCTGGAACGCGGCCTGGGCATCGTCGCCCCGGCCCGGCTTGGCCCGCGCGAGCACGAGCACGGTGATCTCGGACACGGCTCCCCCTTCGATGTCGGTGACGGGGGCACGGTACCCGCCCCCGGAGATCCCGGGCAGGACTCCGGCGCTCCCCGTCCAAGTCCGGGGGGTGCGCCGAGTCCTGATCGAGGGGGATCGAGAGTGAGCAGTCGCACCCGTTGGCCCGAAGAGCGCGAGCTCGAACTCGACTGGGACGAGCCGCCCAGGCCGCGTCGCAGCGGCCCGTCGCGGTCGCCGCGCAAGCCCATGAGGCAGGTGGCGTTGCCCTTCGTCGGCGTCGCCCTGCTGTTCGGGTTGCTGATCGGATTCCTCGCCAGCTCCGGCGGGGGGACGAAGACGATCACCGAGACGAAGACGGTCACCGCGCCGGCCGAGGCGGCCGCCGCGACGGCCAGCGGCCCGTCCTCGCGCGGGGCGATCAGCCTGGTGGTCCTGAACGCCTCCGGCGAGACCGGCGTCGCCGCCAGCACCGCCGCGACGGCGGAGGGCCTGGGCTACTCGGACGTCACCACCGGCAACGCGCCGTCGACCGGCGCGACGACCGTGCTCTACGCCCCCGGCGCCGAGGCGCAGGCGCTGCAGGTGGCCGCCGACCTGGGCATCTCCACCGAGCCGGTGCCGCTGTCCAGCGAGGACGACCTGTCGAGCACCTACCCGATGGCGAACGTGATCGTGATGATCGGCAGCGACGACGCGACCGGCGCCGACGCCACCGGGGCGGACGCGACCAGCGGGGCGGACGCGACCAGCGGTGCGGACGCCACCGGCGCCGACGCGACCAGCGGCGCGGACGTCCCCGTGGAGCCCACGGACGGCCAGTAGGTAGCGGCGGCGCGCGGCGGGCCCCGGGTCACGGGTCCCGCCGCGGATGCGCCCGGCCGGGGCGCACCTTACGCTGTAGTGCCAATTGGCCGTGACCGCCGCGGCCAATTGGCACGCACGCGGATCGGACACCCGCGGCGGCGCGCTACCTTTCGATGATGGCGGCCACCGACGTCACCCTGTCCGACCTCGCCCGACCGGTCGAGGAGGTGGCGCGCGGCCTGGCGGCCTGGACGCGGGGCGATCCCGACGAGGCCGCGCAGCTCACGCTGAAGGCCTCGGGGCGCGACCTCCACAGCCGCACCTACACGCTGTGGGCCTGGACCGGGGTCACCGCGCGCGGCGAGCAGGCCTGGGCTCTGCCGGTGTCGAGCGCCGTGGCGGCCGACTTCCGCCCCAAGGGCCCCGCGGTCGTCCTGGCCCGCTGCGTCGAGGCCGCGGGCCTCACCGGCGCCGATCTCGACCGGTTGCGGGTGGAGGAATGGGCCGGCACCGCGTGCATCGTCGTGCCCGGCGCCGACCCCGCCCTCGCCCGCGAGGCGATGGCCGAGGCCCACCCCTCCCCGAACCGCGTCGACGTGGGCCGGCTGCCCGCCGGGGTGACGCTGGGGGGCCCCGCGGTCGCGCTGCCCCCCCTGCCCGCCGGGCGGGAGGGTGACCTGATGACGCTGGCCCGCGAACTCGGCGTCCACCCCCTGCGGGTGGTCGTGACGCTCGTCCAGCACGGCCAGCCCGTGGACCTGAAGAGCTACCCCGCCGAGCTCGCCCGCTCGCTGCGCGAATGGGGCTGCAGCGGCGACCCGGCGCCGCCCGACGACGAGGACGCGCCCAGCCTCGAGATCTCCGACGACCCCTGCCCGCGCCGCCGGCACGCCCGGGTGGTGCTGCAGCGGATGCTGAGGATGGGGAAGGTCGGCACCGGCTACCACACCGACATCGCGAACTTCGCCCGGGGCGCCGCCGCCCACGACCGCCGTCAGGCGCTGGAGGTGGGCGAGGCCCTGCTGCGCGCCGGCCTGCTGGGGGAGAAGCCCAGCGTCGGCCAGCGCCACATCTACCTGAACGTGAAGGCCCTGCCCGAGATCCACGCCCTCATCGAGCGCGGCGAGACCAGCGATCCCGGGCTGGCGGCCCTGTGGACCGCGCCCGCGCCCGGCGACGCCGTCAGCCCCCCGGCGGAGCGGTGACGGTGACGATCGGCACCGTCCGCTCCTGGGTCACCAGACCGGCCGGCGGCGAGTCGCCCCGGGCGGCGTAGCCGGCCAGCACGCCGATCACCAGCGCCACGGCCAGCAGCACCAGGGCCAGGCTCAGGCGGATCTTCCGCGACGGCGGACGGCGCGGCGGGCGCGGGCGGGGGGCGGTGCTCATCGGCGCGCGTCCGTGGCCTGGCGCATGTAGAGGCCGAACGCGCCGTCGAGGACGACCGCCGGATCCCAGGCGTCCGGAACCCGCGGCGCGACGCGGGCCGCCAGATCGAGGTACCACGACGACGCGCCCTCGTACGCCCGGGCGAGATCGGCCAGCCGGAACGTGAGCCCGACGCGCCGGCGCAGCTCGTCGTGCACGGCGTCCGCGATGCGCCCGCGCGCCCGCGCCACCGCCGGCGGCGCCGGCTCGTCGATGCGCCGCAGGCCCTCCTCCCAGGCGAACCGCGCCGCCGCCACCGCCGCCTCGCTCACGCCGGCCCCGCGGTCGCGGCGGCGGGCGGGCAGCAGTCCTCGGGCCAGGCGATCCCGGCGCGCGCGAGGATCCAGTCGCCCACCGGCGAGCCCCCCTCGTCGAGCGCGAAGGCCAGGTGCGCGTGGAGGCACTTCACCCGCGCCGGGTCGCCCGACCCGGCCACCCGGTGGCCGGCGTGGAGCGCCGCGTGGCGCGCGTGGGCGGCCAGCAGGTGCCCCTGCATCTCGGCGTCGTCCTCGAGCGCCCGCACCCCGCCGGCGGCCTCCAGCCGGCTGACCGCCTCGCGCAGGCGCCGGGCGACCAGCCAGTCGCGCGTCGGGAAGGGGCGGCCGCGCAGATCGAGGGGCGCGTTGCGCAGCACCACCGGGCGGCCGTGACGGCAGCGCACCGCGACCGCGAAGTCGGTGAAGGGCTCGCGGCCGATGAGGGCCGCGACCTCCGCGCGCTCAGAAGCGCTTGGTGAGCCAGTCGAAGGGGCCGCCACCGCCGGAGTCATCCTCCGGCTCCGCGGTCGGCGGGTCGAGGTCGCCGCGCACCCAGAAGGCCCGCTCGCCGGGCATCACCAGGCCGGCCTCGCGCGCCCGCACGCGCAGCACGTCGGTCCGTCCCGCGATCGCGAGCTGCTCGGTGTACTCCTGGCGCTGGGCCTCCAGCGCGTGCAGGCGCGAGCGCTCCTGCGCCAGCTCGGCGCGCTGGTCGAAGTAGCCCTTCACCGGACCGATGTAGCCGATGAGGATGGCGGTGAGAAGGCCCGCCACGATCAGGCGTTTGGCGTGGATGGTGTCGCCCCCGGGACGTGGTGCGGTACGCGTCGGCGCCCGTCCCCCACGGGTACGCCCCGGCGGCGCCCGTTCCTGCCCGCGCGGTTCTCACGCCCGGAACGCCGACCGCCCCGGGTAGGTCGCGGCGGGGCCGAGCTGCTCCTCGATCCGGATGAGCTGGTTGTACTTGGCCACCCGCTCGGAGCGCGACGGCGCGCCGGTCTTGATCTGCCCGGCGCCGGTGGCGACGGCGAGGTCGGCGATGAAGGTGTCCTCGGTCTCGCCGGAGCGGTGGGAGATCATCGAGGCGTAGCCCGCCCGGCTCGCGAGGTCGATCGCGGCGAGGGTCTCGGTCAGCGAGCCGATCTGGTTCAGCTTCACCAGCAGGGCGTTGCCGGCGCCCAGCTCGATGCCCTTCGCGAGGCGCTCGCTGTTGGTGACGAAGAGGTCGTCGCCCACGAGCTGCACGCGGTCGCCGATGGCCTCGGTGAGGGCGACCCAGCCGTCCCAGTCCTCCTCGGCCATGCCGTCCTCGATCGAGATGATCGGGTAGCGGTCGACCAGGTCCACCCAGAACTCGACCATCCCCTCGGCGTCGAGGGTGCGGCCCTCGCCGGCAAGGGTGTAGACGCCGTCGGCGTAGAGCTCGGTGGTCGCCGGGTCGAGGGCCAGGGCGACGTCGTCGCCGGGCGCGTAGCCGGCCGCCTCGATGGCCTCGACGATCACCGCCAGGGCGTCCTGGTTGGACGCCAGGTCGGGGGCGAAGCCGCCCTCGTCGCCGACGCCGGTGGCGAGCCCGCGGGCGCGCAGCACCTTCTTCAGCGAGGCGTAGACCTCGGCGCCCACGCGGATCGCGTCGGCGAAGGTGCGGAAGCCGACCGGGGCGATCATGAACTCCTGGAGGTCCACCGAGTTGTCGGCGTGGGCGCCGCCGTTGAGGATGTTGAGCAGCGGTACCGGCAGGCGGTTCGCGCGCGCGCCGCCGATGTAGCGATACAGCGGCAGCCCGGCGTCGGCGGCGGCGGCCTGGGCGACGGCCAGGGAGGCGCCGAGGATCGCGTTCGCGCCCAGGCGGGCCTTGTTGGGGGTGCCGTCCAGGTCGATCATGGCCCGGTCGATCAGCGCCTGGTTCGACGCGTCGCGGCCCACCAGCAGGCCGGCCAGCTCGTCCTCGATGTTCGCGACGGCCTTCTCCACGCCCTTGCCGCCGTAGGCGGAGGGATCGCCGTCCCGCAGCTCGAGCGCCTCGAAGGCGCCCGTGCTCGCGCCCGACGGCACCGCCGCCCGTCCCACCGCCCCCGAGTCGAGCACGACGTCGACCTCGACCGTCGGGTTGCCGCGGGAGTCGAGGATCTGGCGGGCGTGAACGCGGGCGATCTGGGACATGTGCGCTCCGGTGCGTCGATGGCGTGACGCCCGAGTCTACCCGGGGCCCACCGAGGGTGAGCGGCGGCGGGCCAGGATGCCGTGCCGCGGTGCCAGCAGGTAGGCGGCGACGAAGGCGGCGGTGAGGACGCAGACGATGCAGCCGCCGGTCGATGCGTCGAGGTGGTAGCTGGCGAACGTGCCGAGGACGGTGGAGAGCACCCCCGTGGCGGCCGCGATCAGGAGCATGTGGCCGAAGCGGTCGGTGAGCAGGTAGGCGGTCGCCCCCGGGGTGATGAGCATGGCCACGACGAGGACGATGCCCACCGCCTGCAGCGCGACGATCACGGTGAGCGCCAGCAGCCCGAGCAGGAGCACCTCGACCCTGCGGGGAGCGATGCCGACCGCGTGCGCGTGGACGGGGTCGAAGGCGTAGAGCACCAGCGTGCGCCACGACAGGGCGATGACGGCGAGGACGAGGCCGCCGAGCAGCACCACCTGGCGGATGTCGCCGTCGGAGACGCCCAGCACGTTGCCGAAGAGGATGTGGAACAGGTCGGTCTGCGAGGGGATCACGCTCACGAGCACGATCCCCAGCGCGAAGAGGCCGGTGAAGACGACCCCGATCGCCGCATCCTCCTTCACCCGGCTCGTGCGGTTCAGACCGCCGATCAGCCCCACCGCCCCGGCGCCGAAGATGAACGCGCCGACGGCGAAGGGCAGCCCGACGACGTACGAGAGCACCACGCCGGGCAGCACGGCGTGCGAGACGGCGTCCCCCATCAGCGACCAGCCCATCAGCGTGAGCCAGCACGAGAGGACCGAGCAGACGAGGCCGACCACGAACGCCACCAGCAGCGCCCGCTGCATGAACTCGAACTGCAGGGGCTCCGCGAACCAGTCGATGAGCGCGGTCACGTCCGGGCTTCCCGCGGGCGCACCGCCTCGTGGGGGACGAAGCCGCCGAAGGCCTCCGCGAGGAGGTCGGCGACCAGGGTCTGCGCCGGCGTGCCGTGGGCGATGATGCGCCGGTTGAGGAGCGAGACGGTGTCGCAGAGGGCCGGCACCGCGACGAGGTCGTGCGTCGAGACGACGATCGTCCGGCCCTCGGCGGCGAGCTCGCGCAGCAGGCCGGTGATCGTCGCCTCGCTGCGCGTGTCGACGCCAGCGAAGGGCTCGTCCAGGAGCAGCAGGTCGGCCCCCTGGGCGAGGCCGCGGGCGATGAACGCCCGCCTGCGCTGGCCGCCCGACAGCGCGCCGATCTGCCGCGTCGCCAGCTCGGTCAGCCCCACCCTGGCGAGGGCGGCGGCGACCGCCGCCCGATCGGGCGCCTTCGCGCGGCGACGCCACCCCATCCGGCCGTACCTGCCCATCATCACCACGTCCTCCACGGCGACCGGGAACGCCCAGTCGACGTCCTCGCTCTGCGCCGTGTACGCCAGCCGCTGGGCCCGGCGCGCCCCCCGGGACGATCCGCCGAACAGCTCGACGGTTCCCGCGTCGAGGGCGACGAGCCCCATCATCGCCTTGAAGAGCGTCGACTTGCCGGAGCCGTTCATGCCGATCAGTCCGTGGACCATGCCCGGCCCGAGGTCGAGATCGACGCCGTCCAGGGCGAGCGTCGCGCCGTAGCTGACGCTCACGTCCCGCACCCGGACCACGGGCTCGGCGAGGACGGGCGCGCTCACCCGCCCGCCCCGGTCGTCAGGCCCTCCACGATCGTCTGCGCGTCGCGGCGCAGCAGCTGCTCGTACGTCGGCACCGGCCCGTCCGCCTCGGACAGCGAATCGACGTACAGGACGCCGCCGAAGCGGGCGCCCGCTTCGCGCGCCACCTGGCGCTGGGCCTTGTCGCTGACCGTCGACTCGCAGAAGACCGCGGGGACCCGGTTGTCGCGGACGAAGGTGATCGTCGAGGCGATCTGCTGGGGCGTGCCCTCCTGCTCGGCGTTCACCGGCCACAGGTAGCCCTCCCGCAGGCCGAAGTCGCGCGCCATGTACGAGAACGCGCCCTCGCAGGTCACCAGCGCCCGCCGGTCGGCCGGCACCCGCTCCAGCTCGGTCCTCACGTAGTCCCGCACCGCCGAGAGCCGCGCCGAGTAGCTCTTCGCGTTGGCGGCGAACACCGCCGCGCCGTCGGGATCCAGCTCGGTGAGCGCCGCGCGGATGTTCTCCACGTAGATCAGGGCGTCGCCGACCGACATCCACGCGTGCGGGTTCGGCTTGCCCGCGTACTCCGACGCGCCCGCGATCGGGATCGGCCGCACGCCGTCGCTCAGCGTCACGTGCGCGGCGCGCGAGGTCTGCAGGAACTGCTCGAACCACCGCTCCAGCCCGAGCCCGTTGTCGAATATGAGATCGGCGCCGGCGGCCTTCTTGATGTCCGACGGCGTCGGCTCGTAGCCGTGGATCTCGGCGCCCGGCTTCGTGATCGAGGCCACCTCGACGCGGTCCCCTCCCACCTTGCGCACCATGTCCGCGATGACCGTGAAGGTGGCCAGCACCCGGGGCTTGCCGGTGCCGCCGCCGGTCGCCCCGTCCCCCGATCCGCAACCCGCCATCACGAGCGCGGCGGTCGCGACCGCCACCGCGGCGGCCACCCGGACCCACCATTTTCCCCCGCCTCTGATCATGTTCATAGCCGCAGCATACACAAACGCTAGTCTCGACTAATACGCGCCCGGCCACCGGATCCGTCTCACGCGGTGGCCGCGGCGTACGTTCCCCATACGGTGACGCGCCTTCCTCCCTTCTCGCGCTTCATGGACGAGCACCGCGACGCGGTGTACCGCTACGCGCGCGCCGCGGTCGGCCCGCACGACGCGGACGACGTCTTCCAGGAGACGTTCCTGAAGGCGCTGCGCGCCTACCCGCGGCTGCGCGAGCGCGACGCCGCGGGACTGCGCGCCTGGGTGCTGACGATCGCCCGCAACGCCGCCGTCGATGCGGCGCGGGCGCGGGGGCGGCGGGCCGTGCCGGTGGCCGACCCCGAGCCCCCGCCCGCCGAGGACGACCGCGAGCCGGGGGACCCGGCCCTGTGGAGGGCGGTGCGGGCGCTGCCGCCGCGCCAGCGCGAGGCGGTGGCCCTGCGCTACGTCGCCGACCTGTCCTACGCCGAGATCGGGCGGGCGATGGGGTGCTCGGAGGAGGCCGCGCGACGCAGCGCCTTCGAGGGGATCCGCAAGCTACGGGAGGTGTGGCATGGATGACGCCGTGGAGCGCGCGCTGCGCGAGGCGGGCGGCGCTCCGGTCGCGGGGGCGGCGCAGCGCGCCGCCGCCCGGGCCGCCGAGGCGGCCGGGCGCGAGGGCCTGGTGGACGTGGCCTTCGCCCGGGTCGATTCACCGCTGGGCACGCTGCTCGTCGCCGGCACCGCGACGGGCCTGGCGATGATCGCCTACGAGGAGGGCGCCTGGGACGATCCGCTCGCCCGCGTGGCCGACGCCATCTCGCCGCGGGTGCTGGAGGCGCCGGCCCGCCTCGACGACGCCCGGCGCGAGCTGGACGAGTACTTCGAGGGCCGCCGCCGCTCCTTCGACCTGCCCATCGACTGGTCGCTGGTGCGCGGCGCCTTCACCCGGCGGGTGCTGGAGAGCACGGCGCGCATCCCCTTCGGCGAGTCGCGCAGCTACGGACAGGTGGCGGCCGCCGCCGGCAGCCCCCGCGGCTTCCGCGCCGCCGGCAACGCGCTCGGCTCCAACCCGATCCCGATCGTCGTCCCCTGCCACCGGGTGCTGGCGGCCGGCGGGCGGCTGGGCGGCTACACCGGCGGCACCGAGCGCAAGTCGTTCCTGCTCGCGCTGGAGGGCGCCGCGGTGCCCTGAGAGGACGGGGTGTGGCGTCCCTGTTGTGACCGTGTGGCACGCGTGCAACGCGCTGTACCGCCGCCCACCCGCGGGGATAGTGTCGCCGCATCCCCCGGACATTCCCCCGCGGCAGAGGAGGATCCCCTTGGCCATCGCACGCGCCTCTCGCCGGAGGAGGACAGGGCTCGCCCTGCTCGCCTCCGCGGTGGGCTTCGGCGTCGTCACGGCCGGCGCGGCGTCGGCCCACACGACCCCGGCGAAGAAGCCCCAGGAGCACCGCACCCTCCACCGCTCGGCGGCGACGCCGAAGACGGTGGACCTCCAGTTGCTGTCGTTCAACGACTACCACGGCCACCTGCAGCCGCCCACCGGCAACGACGGGCTGCTGGTCACCGCCCCGGGCACGCCTCCCGTCACCACCCCCGCCGGCGGCGTCGAGTACCTCACCACCCACCTGCGGCGGCTCCGCCAGGGCCACCGCAACACGCTCACCGTGGCGGCCGGCGACCTGATCGGCGGCTCGCCGTTCCTGTCCGGCCTGTTCAAGGACGAGCCGAGCGTGGAGACGCTGAACACGCTGGGCCTCGACGTCTCCAGCGTCGGCAACCACGAGTTCGACGAGGGCGTCACCGAGCTGCTGCGCATGCAGTACGGCGGGTGTCACCCGGTCGAGGGCTGCTACGACCCCGACGGCTACTCCGGGGCCGACTTCAACTGGCTCGCCGCGAACGTGACCTACAAGGACGGGGTCGCGGTCGCGAAGCCGGCGAACGCGCCGCGCTACGGCGCGTGGTGGAGGACGACCCGCACCGGTCGCACCGTCCTGCCCCCGACCGCCGTGAAGAGGGTGGGCGGCGTGAAGGTCGGCTTCATCGGCATGACGCTCGAGAGCACGCCGACGCTGGTCGCGCAGGCGGGCATCCGCGACGTCGACTTCCACGACGAGGTCGAGACGGCGAACCTGGCCGCCAAGGACCTGCGTCGCAGGGGCGTCAAGGCGATCGTCGTGCTGCTGCACGAGGGTGGCCTGCCCCCCACGGGCGTGCCGTACGACTACGTCTGCAACGACGGCACCACCCTCGGGCTCACCGGCCCGATCGTGGAGATCGCGCAGAACCTCTCGCCGTCGATCGACTTCGTGGTCACCGGCCACACCCACCAGCCCTACACCTGCAACATCCCCGACCCCGCCGGCAGGGACCGCTGGGTGACGAGCGCCTCGTCGTTCGGTCGCGTCATCACCGAGACGAACCTGAAGCTCGACAGGCGCACCGGCGACGTGATCCGCGACTCCGTGACGACCGCGAACCACGCGGTCACCCGCGACGTCGCCGCCGACCCGATCCAGACCGCGACGATCGCGAAGTGGGAGGGGCTGTCGGCGCCGATCGCGAACCGGGTGGTCGGCGACATCACCGGCGACATCGCCCGCAGCGTCACCCGCGACACCGAGTCGTCCCTGGGCGACCTGATCGCCGACGCCCAGCTGGCCGCGACCGCCGCGCCGGGCGACGGCGGTTCGGTGGCGGCGTTCATGAACCCCGGCGGCGTGCGCGCCGACCTCACCTTCGCCGGCTCGGCGGCGGGCGAGGGCGACGGCAAGGTCACCTACGGCGAGTCCTTCACGGTCCAGCCGTTCGGCAACCTGCTCGTCACCATGGACCTCACGGGCGCCCAGATCGACACCCTGCTCGAGCAGCAGTGGACCACCGACCCCGCGCGGGCGGCCTTCCTCTACCTCGGCGTGTCGCAGGGCTTCGCCTACTCCTGGTCGGCGTCCGCGCCGGTCGGGGCGAAGGTGGACCCGGCGTCGATCACCATCAACGGGACGCCGGTCGACCCGGCGGCCACCTACCGCATCACGGTGAACTCGTTCCTCGCCGACGGCGGCGACGGCTTCACGGTGCTGCGCGAGGGCGCGAACCGCGCCGGAGGCGGCGTGGACCTCGACGCCTTCAACGCCTACCTGACGGCGAACTCGCCGGTCACCGGGCCCGTGCCGAACCGGGGCACGCGCCTGCCGTAGCGATCCGGCCGCGACCCGGGCCCACCGTGGGCCCGGGTCGTCGCGGATCCAGCCGTGACGGCGCCGTGACAGACCGGCGGCAGGATCGAGGGCGCCGAGGCTCCCGTCGTCGGGGGCCGTATCCCCCGATGGGAGCCCCATGGCCAAACGACTGCAGCACCCGGTGCCCTTCTCGATCCCGGCGGAGGTGCTGGCCACCGATCCGTCGAACGCCGACCGATTCGTCTACGCCCCGACCCTGGTCATGTACGACCCGCAGCGCGACGAGCCGACGGTGCTGCGACCGTCGCTGCAGCTGGCGCGCGCGGCCTTCTACGCCACCTTCGTCGCGCCGGGCGCCATCACCGATGACATGCTGGCGCGCTACCCGGGCCTCGCGGCCGAGGTGGAGCGCTATCGGGGGGCCAAGACGGCGTCCGCGCGGGCATCGCAACCCGCCGCGGTCGATCCGCTGATGGTCGAGCTGAACGAGCGGCTTCGCGACGCGGCGGCCAAAGGCGAGGTGGCCGAGGTGTCGCGCCTGGCGGCGACGATGGCGGCATCCACCGTGTCGCAGGCCCTCACCCCACTCGGCTACTCGGAGGCGACGATCACGGTCGGCGGCGGCACGACCCACGCGGCGACGCCGGTGACGACGGTGACGGTGACCACACCGCCTCCCCCGCCGGGCGGCACGGACGTCCCCATCCCGCCACCGCCGGTGCCGCCGGTCGTGCCGGAGGTGCAGGACATCCTCGCCTCGGAGCTGGCCATCCTCTTCCTCGACCGCACCCGCATCCGGCCCAGGGGGTTCGCGCTGGGCGAGCACGTCTATTCGCTGAGCCTCGCCCCCGGCGAGCAGGTGGTGCTGGAGGAGAAGACCTACTCGAAGCGCGAGGAAAGCTTCGAGGAGAGCTCCGAGCAGGAGAAGACCTTCGACACCGAGATGTCGTCGACGCTGACGACCGAGCTGAACGAGGGCATGGCGTCCGAGCGCTCGCGCAACTCGGTGGACGCCAACTCGATGGGCGCGAACATCGGCGGCGAGATCTACGGCATCACCTTCAATGTGGGGCCCCAATCGTCGAGCACGGTCACCGACGCCGACCGCGACTCGGCCAACTCATCGGTCAAGACCTCTCACGCGAGCTCGTCGAAGGTGGCCGCACGCAACCGAGCCCAGCACAAGACCGTGATGCGGATCACCAGCGAGTCGCGCTTCGAGACCTCATCGCAGCGCACGATCCGCAACCCCAACCCGAACACGCCGATCGACATCCAGTACTTCAAGGTGATGCAGCGCCTGGAACTGGCCCACGAGCGCTACGGCGTGCGGCTCTGCTGGGCGCCGGTGGTGTCGAACCCGGGGGCGCGCCTCTTCGCCCGCCTCGAGGCGGCGCGCACGGAGCTCTACGCCCGGGTGGTGGGCGCGGGAGCCGGGCCGCGGCCGGCGATGCCCACCCCGCCCGGCGGCACCACGACGCCGCCCAGGGTGATCACCGCCAGTCAGGTGGCCGACAGGTTCGACCCGCTCTGGGGCGGGCAGAGCCACGACTACATCGTCGAGATCCCTGCGCCGTCCGGCATGCAGTGGAACGGCGACCGGGCCGCCGTCACCAACAGCCTGCGGTTCACGTTCACCGGCTCACGCCCGGCCGACGCCCAGGTGAGGAGCGTCCTGCCCACGCCCACCGGCGCCAGGGCGGTGGTCCATGTGGGGGTGGAGGACAACGCCAACCCGTTCAAGCCCGACTACTGGGAGAGGCGGGGCACGGCCACCTTCACGGTATCGGCCACCTTCGTGGCCGTACCGGCCCCGGCGGCCGGCGACGAGCAATACAGGAAGGACCTGGCCACATGGCGCGAGTCGGTGGCCCAGTGGGAGGCCCTCGACGCCGCGGCCAAGGAGGCGGCGCGGGCCGAGGCCGACCGGGCCTGGACCGACAAGCGGCGCGAGATCCTGGCCGGCACCGACCATCTGCTGGAGGTGATCGGGGCGATCGTGGGCGCGACGGTGTTCACGGAGGGAGGCCGCCCGGGTGTGCGGGTGGTCGACTTCCTGGAGGACGTCTTCGACTGGAAGAACGCATCGCTGCGGCTCTATCCCGGCTGGTGGAGCTCGCGTGGCGTGCGCGACCCGGACGGCGCGCCCGACAGCTTCGTGAATGCGGCGTGGGCGCGCCTCTACCTGCCGGTCAAGCCCGGCTCCGAGGCGGCCGCGCTGCGCTGGATCCACGAGCTGCGGACAACCGGCACCGGCTCACCGGAGACCGAGGCGCTGGTGACGAGGGTGCTGCAGGAGCTCGGTGACTTCCGCACCGCCAACTTCGGCGGCCCGGACGAGATGGTGGTGGCGAACGGCCCCGGCACCTGCCCCCAGGTGAGCGAGAAGTTCGTCTGCCTGGGCACCTGGAAGGAGACGGTGCCCACCGACGGCACCCACGCCGAGGTGATGCAGGCCACCAGCTCCGCGGCCGACGACTACTCGCGCGAGGCCCTCGCCGACGGCGAACGCGTCCGAAACGCCGCGATCGAGCGCGCGCGCGTGGAGAACCGGCTGATCGAGGCCGCCGAGCAGACCGGCGCATCCGGCATCGACACGGACGTCCGCATCCACCTGGGAGAGCGGCCATCGACGTAACCGGCACGGTCGCCTGGGACGCGGCCACTCACACCTGCGTGGTGCGGCCGGCCGGTGCCGAAGCGGCCCTGCCCGAGTTCGCATGGCGGCCCCGCGAGGAGACGATCACCCCGTCCGAGCTGGCCGCCGAGAACGTCAGGCGCGCCCTCGCCCAGGTGGCGGCGACACCGGAGGGAGCGACCTTCCAGCGGCTGATGCGCGAGCCGGACTATCGGTCGCGGTTCGTCGGCGGATACGAAGAGGGACGCGGCGAGGGGATGCAGGCCGCCCTCGCCGCGTGGGCCGAGGACTACCTGGGCGTGCTGGCCGTGGTCGTCAACGGTCTGATGGAGCTGGCGGGGGCCGTTTCGGGGATCTCCCGGGCCGCCTTCACGACGACCGTGACGGCCTGGTTCGCGAGTCCGGCGGGCACCCGGGTCCCGCCTCCGCAGGATCCGGCGTTCGCGGCCCTGCTCGCCCGCCTGCGGGGCGGCGCCGGCTCGTCCCCGCCCCGGCCGGCCGTGATCGACGACGAGGACGAGGAGGTGGGCGCCGACGAGCAGGCCGCGGATCTCCTGGAGGCCGCCGCCTACGCCGACGGCATGTGGCGGCTGGCGCGGTCGGAGATCGCCCGCACCGCGATGGGGCCCGTGCGACTGGCGTACGCCGACTGGATCGAGGAGCTGGGCGCCGACGCCATCCCGATGTGGCGCGAGGTGGTGGCGTTCAACTGCCACCCCACCGAGCAGGGCCAGCTGGTCGGCGCCTGGGAGGGCATGGCCCTGGTGAACACCCTGCGCTCCCTGGTGGAGGCGTCCCTGGAGCTGCTGGGCCGCCATCCCGAGTTGGCGCTGACCGCGATCCCCGGTCTCGGCACCCTCGAGTCGCTCGCGGTCGATGCCGCGGCGGGCGTCGCGATGGACGACGAGGACGACTGATGACCGTCCCGAAGGCCGTGTGGAAGGTCCTCTCGAAACGCGACAGGGTGATCCTGGTGGGACGCAACGTCACGGCGGGCGTCGCCAAGGACGGGTCCGCGATCGCCAAGCGCCTGCCGAAGAAGCCACCGCACCTGGACACCAGCATCGCACGTGCGATGCGGGCGTCGCGTGGACGGCTGCTGGCGAAGCCGGCGATGCTGCACGTTGCGGTCGACTCGGCGGAACTGGCCGAGCTCCTCCTGCGCGGACCGGCCGTGCGCCGCAATCGCTCGCTGGCGCAGATCGTGAGGGATCTGCGCCGATCCGACTGGGCCGAGCTCCTCCTGAAGCTGAAGACCCGCCTGGGCATCTCGCCCGCCAAGCGGGTGAGCGCCGTGAAGGGGCTGATGCTCGAGCTGGACGTGCGTCGCCTACCCGAGTTCCAGGAGCTCATCGCGCGATCGGAGGCACGGATCGCCGGCTCGCAGGGGCGCTGGCACAAGAAGGCGTTCGTCGTGCGCAACGCGCGCACGGCCGGCGACTCGCGCGAGATCGCCGACTACCTGATCGTGACCTTCGACGACATCGACGACCCGAGGCGCATGTGGGTGCTGGCCGTGGTCGAGTCGAAGTCGGAGCACAACGCGATCGCCCTCATCCACCAGGGTGAGTTCCGCGGCATCCCGGGCCGCCTCGACCCGCACCTGGGTGAGGCGCTCGGCCAGCCGCAGTGGGTGGTGGAGCGGGCGAAGACGTTCGGCCTCGATCTGAGCGAGGCCACGATCGAGGGCTGGAAGGGCCGCCGCCGGCCCGGCACGTTCGGACCGGAGAGCCGCGAGCTCGTCATCCTGCACGAGTCGGACAGGCCGCTCGGCGCGCAGACCACGGAGCTGGTGGGGGTGGTGCCCCCGGACACGGAGGCCCGGACCCTCAAGGAGATCATGCGCGTGACCGCCAAGCGGAAGGTCAGGATCTGGTTCCACCGCATGAGGGGCGCCGACGCCACCGACCTCGCCCGGGACGCGATCGCCGGCTTCGAGGGGGCCGCCGGCACCTCCCGGTGAACGGGCGCCCGTGCTCACGGGCGCGCAGTACGCGCGCGGTCAGTCCAGGAAGCCCCAACGGGTGATCGGCCAGTAGGTCACCTCGGCCTGGCCGATCACGCTCGAGATCGGGACGTACGGGTCGGGCATCCACTGGTGGCTGTCGCAGGAGTCGGGGCGGTTGTCGCCCATCACGAACAGGTGCCCCGCGGGCACCTTGAAGGAGCGAGACCGGACGCCGCCGCGCTGCATCGGGTTGGGGCCGGCCTGCTCCACCGTGAACGGCGTCCCGTTGACGAGCGTGGGACCGTTCGCGACCACCTCCACCGTGTCGCCGGGCAGGCCGATGACGCGCTTGATGTACGGGGTCGTGCCGCCGGCCTCCGCGCCGCAGGTGTCGACGGCCGACTGCGGCGGGTGAAAGACGACGATGTCCCCCCGCTCGATGTCGCGGAAGCGGTAGATCAGCCGGTTCGCGATCACCCGGTCGCTGGTCTTGATCGTCGGGTACATCGAGGCGCTGGGGATCTCGTACGGCTTCGCCACCGCCGCCTGCACCACGAACGCCAGCGCCAGGGCCACCGCGATGGGCAGCACCACGTCCCTGAAGATCCGCCTCACGCGGCCGGCGCTCCGTCGCTCTCGATCACCCGCACCGGATCAGGATAGTGGTCGGCGGAGCAATCGCACCCGGGACCGGTCCGGACGGGCATCGCCATGCGGGTTCATGAGGCGCCGGGGAGGCGATGCGCCAATTGGCCGTGACCGACGCGGCCAATTGGCACTACGGCGTAAGGGGGTGCCGCGGCGGCCATCCCGCCCCGCCAGGGCGCCGATCCGCACCCCTGAGCAGCCGCCCCGAGCATGCCGCCGGTCAGAGCTCGGCGGCATGCTCGGAACCCGGTCGTCAGCTCAGGTCACGCCGCATGAGGATGCGGGGAAGCCGGGCGGCGGTCGATCCGGTGTCGGCGACCTTGGTGAACCCGGCGGCCTCGAACATGGAGCGCGTGCCGACGAACGCGAGCGTCGTGTCGATCCTCTGCCCGGCGTTGTCGACCGGGTAGGCCTCGACCGCGGGGGCGCCATGGGAGCGCGCGAACTCCACCGCTCCGATGATGAGCTCCCGCGTGATGCCCTGGCGCCGGTGGCCGGGGCGGGTCTTGACGCACCAGATCGACCAGACCGGCGCATCGTCCACCATCGGAATGCGGGTGCTGTGCGCGAACGAATGCACCTGCGCGCGCGGCGCGACGGCCGCCCACCCGACGACCGTGCCCGACCGGTAGGCGAGCACGCCGGCAGGGATCGGCCGGGCGGTGAGCTCCCGGGCGTAGGAGCGCCGCTCGTCGGGGCCGAGCCGCCGGTTCGTCGTGGGGTCGATGCGATAGCTCAGGCACCAGCACGCGAACGCGTCCGGTCGCTTTGGCGCGAGCATGGTGGCGAGGTCGTCGAAGCGGTCGCCGCTCGCCGGTCGTACCCGGATGCCGGTGCTCGGCTCGCTCATCCGCCCGTCGGGGCGAGGACGGCGACCCCGTCTCAGTCCTTCTTCTCGGCGTGGCCGCCGAACTGCTTGCGCATGGCCGACAGGAGCCGGTCGGCGAAGTCGGCCTCGCCGCGGGAGCTGAAGCGCTCGAACAGCGACGCGGTGAGCACGTGGGCGGGGACGCCCTCGTCGACCGCCGCCATCACCGTCCAGCGCCCCTCGCCGGAGTCCGACACGCGCCCCGAGAACTCGGCGAGCGGCGGATCCTCGAGCAGGGCGGTCGCGGTCAGGTCGAGCAGCCACGACGAGATCACGCTGCCGCGGCGCCACACCTCGGCCACGGCGGTCGTGTCGATGTCGTAGCGGTAGAAGCGCGGGTCGCGCAGCGGCGTCGTCTCGGCGTCGTGCTCCTGCTCCGCCTTGCCCACGTTCGCCTTGCGCAGGATCGCCATGCCCTCCGCGTAGGCCGCCATCACGCCGTACTCGACGCCGTTGTGCACCATCTTCACGAAGTGCCCGGCGCCGGCGGGGCCGCAGTGCAGGTAGCCCAGCTCCTCCCGGGCGGGCTCGCCGTCGCGGCCCGGGGTGCGCGGTGCCGCCTCCAGGCCCGGCGCCAGCGCCCGGAAGATCGGGTCGAGGTGCTCCACGGCGCCGGCGTCGCCCCCGATCATCATGCAGTAGCCGCGCTCCAGGCCGAACACGCCGCCGCTGGTGCCGACGTCGAGATAGCGGATGCCGCGCGGGGCGAGCGCCTCGGCCCGCTCGACGTCGTCGCGGTAGTAGCTGTTGCCCCCGTCGATGACGATGTCGCCGCTCTCCAGGTGCTCGGCGAGCCGGTCCACCGTCTGCCCGGCGAAGGCGGCGGGCACCATGATCCACGCCGCCCGCGGCACCGTCAGCTTCGCGGCGAGGTCCTCGAGCGACGACGCCCCCGTCGCCCCCTCCGCCTCCAGGGCCCTCACCGAGTCGGCGTTCACGTCGAAGACCACGCACTCGTGGCCGGCCGCCATGAGCCGCCTCACGATGTTCGCCCCCATCCTGCCGAGACCGATCATGCCGAGCTGCATGGACCTACCTCCCTCTGTGGGCGCGATAGCGGCGGATCAGGGCGTTGGTCGAGCTGTCGTGGGAGAGGTCCGGCTCGGCGTCGGCGGTGAGCTCCGGCGCGATCCGCAGCGCCAGCGCCTTGCCCAGCTCGACCCCCCACTGGTCGAACGAGTTGATCCCCCAGATCGCCCCCTGGGTGAAGACCTTGTGCTCGTAGAGCGCGATCAGCTGGCCCAGCACCGACGGCGTCAGCGCGGGGGCGAGGATCACGTTCGTCGGCCGGTTGCCGGCGAAGGTGCGGTGCGGGACCAGGGCCGGCGGCACCCCGGACGCCGCGACCTCATCCGCGGTGCGCCCGAAGGCCAGCGCCTCGGCCTGGGCGAGCAGGTTCGCCATCAGCAGGTCGTGGTGGTCGCCCAGCTCGCACGCCGGCCGCATCACCCCGATCAGGTCGGAGGGCACCAGCCGCGTCCCCTGATGGATGAGCTGGTAAAAGGCGTGCTGGCCGTTGGTGCCGGGCTCGCCCCACACGATGGGCCCGGTGTGGGTGTCGACCGGCCGCCCCTCCAGGTCGACCGACTTGCCGTTGCTCTCCATGTCGAGCTGCTGGAGGTAGGCGGGGAAGCGGGCCAGGCGCTGGCTGTACGGCAGCACCGCGTGGGTCTCGGCGCCGAGGAAGTTCGTGTACCAGACGCCCAGCAGGCCGAGGATCACCGGCATGTTCCGCTCGAGCGGGGCGGTGAGGAAATGCTCGTCGATGGTCCGGAAGCCCGCCAGGAAGTCGGCGAAGGCCTCCGGCCCCGCGGCGATCGCCAGCGACAGGCCGATCGCCGAGTCGACCGAGTAGCGGCCGCCCACCCAGTCCCAGAAGCCGATCATCTCGGACGAGTCGATGCCGAAGGCCTCGACCTCCTCCGCGTTCGTCGAGACCGCCAGGAAGTGGCGCCGCACGGCGTCGGGGGCGTCCACGCCGGCCAGCAGCCAGTCGCGGGCGCTGCGCGCGTTGGTCAGCGTCTCGAGCGTCGTGAAGGTCTTGGAGGAGATGATGAAGAGCGTCTGCGCCGGGTCGAGGCCGCGGACCGCGTCGAGCACGTCGGTGCCGTCGATGTTCGAGACGAAGCGCGCCTCGATCTCGGGGTCGGTCACGTCGAGCAGCGCGCGGTAGGCCATGGCGGGGCCGAGGTCGGAGCCGCCGATGCCGACGTTGATCACGGTACGGATGCGCTTCCCGGTGGCGCCGGTCCACTCGCCCGACCGGACCCGCCGGGCCAGGTCGTACATGCGGTCGAGGGTCTCGTGGACCTCGTGCACGACGTCGACGCCGTCCACCTCCACCACCGCGCCGCGCGGGGCGCGCAGGGCGGTGTGCAGCACCGGCCGGTTCTCGGTGACGTTGATGCGGGCGCCGGAGAACATCGCCTCCGCCCGCTCCGCGACGCCGGCGCGCCGCGCGAGGGCGACGAGCAGCCCCAGCGTCTCGCGCGTCACCCGGTTCTTCGAGTAGTCGAGGTGGAGGTCGCCCGCGTCGATGACGAGCTCCTCGCCGCGGGCCGGGTCGGCGACGAACAGGTCGCGCAGGTGCGCCTCGGCCACGACGTCGGCGTGCGCGCGCAGGGCCTGCCACTCAGGGGTGCCGGCGATCATGCCCTCGTCTCCTCCTCGGCTCTCTGTCTGCGGTACCAGGACAGCTGCTCGTCGGGGGGAAGGTCGGCGAAGCGGACGCCGCCGGCCGCGGCCAGGCGCTCGGCGCCCTCCACCCGCCGGCGGAAGCGCAGGGCGGCCTCGCGCAGCGCGAGCTCGGCGTCGGCGCCGACCGCCCGCCCCACCGCCACCGCGGCGAACAGCACGTCGCCCAGCTCGCGGGCCCCCGGGTCGTCGCGCAGCTCGGCCAGCTCCTCGGCCAGGCTGTCGAGCGCCCGCCCGGCGTCGGCGAAGTCGAAGCCGGCCGCGGCGGCGCGCCGCTGGGCCTTCGTGGCGTAGGCCATCGCCGGCAGGCCCGCCGGCAGGTCGTAGAAGATGCCCTCGTCGGCGGCGCCGCGCTCCTCGCGCTCGCGCCGCTTGCGGTCCTCCCAGAGGTCGACCACCCGGGCCGCCGAGGCGGCGGCCGCGTCGCCGTACACGTGGGGGTGGCGGCTGATGAGCTTGTCGGCCTGCCCGCGCGCCACGTCGGCCAGGTCGGCGCCCCCCTCCTCCTCCAGCAGGCGGGCGAGGAACACCGACTGGAACATCAGGTCGCCCAGCTCCTCCGCCAGGCCGGCGCCCCCGCGGGCGACCGAGTCCGCCACCTCGAAGGCCTCCTCGATGGTGTGCGGCACGATCGTCTCGGCCGTCTGCTCACGGTCCCACGGGCACTCGCGGCGCAGCCTCAGCCCCACCGCGGCCAGCTCGGCCACCTCCGCCCCGATCGCACGCGCCCGCAGCGCCTCGCGGTCGGGCAGCGTCGCCGCCCCGGGCAGGGCGCGGGCGATCCGGTGGGCCTGCGCGTCGGGCGCCGCGATCACCGCCTCGGCGGGCAGGGAGCCCAGCTCCGGCAGCGGCTCGGGCGCGACCGGCAGGACGGCGGCGAGCTCCGGCGCGAGCGGCGGCGAGAGCACCCGGGGGGCGCCGGCGAGGGCGGCGACGGCGGCCGCCGGAACGGCCTCGGGTGCCCCCGCCCCGAGACCGACGATCCGAACCGAGCTCACATCGTCCACCCTACTCGCTACCCCGTCCGCGGGGGCGCGGTGTTACCCGGAGGGGGCGGTGGTCGCCGCGGCGGTGGTCGAGGGCGGCTTCAGGTCGTCGCTCGCGTACACCGTGCGGCTCTCCCAGTCCTTGACCGCCTTCTGGCTCCAGTCGGAGAAGGCGGTCTGCCGCTTCGACTCGAGCTGGCTGCTCATGATCTGGTCCTTCGCCTCGGCGAACGAGGTGGTCTTCGCCGGGGTGATCTTCACCATGATGATGTGCCAGCCGAACTGGGTCTTCACCGGCTGCGAGATCTCGTTGTTCTTGAGGGCGAAGGCGGCCTTCTCGAACTCGGGCACGAACTGGCCCTTCTGCATCACGCCCAGGCTGCCGCCCTGCGACGCGGAGCCGGTGTCGGTCGAGTACTCCTTCGCCAGCGCGGCGAAGTTCTCGGGCGTCGCCTCGGCCCGGATCCTGTCGGCCTCCGCCTTGGTCGCCACCAGGATGTGGCTGGCCGTGCGACCCGCCGCGACCTTGAACTGGTCGGGGTTGTCGTCGTAGTACGTGCGCGCCTCGGCGGCGGTGAAGCGGATGCCCTTCGTGACGTTGTTGAAGAGGTCCGTCTGCTGCAGCTGGTTCTTGACGATCGCCCGGGCGTCGGCCTTGGTGATCTTCTGCTGCGTGAGGAAGGCGTCGAACTGCTTCTGGGAGTCGTTGAAGTTCGCCTTGCGGATGGAGGCGAGCTCCTCGTTGATCTCCTTGCCGGTGACCTGGCACGGCTTGCCGCACTTGCGGGCCTCGAAGTCGACGATCTTCTGCTGCACCAGAGCCTGCAGCGACTGCTGGCGCAGCTGGGTGTAGCCCTCGCTGCCCTCGGCGGGCACCGTCTGGTTCTGGGCGGTCAGCTGAGCGGCGTTCTGCTCGACCTGGTGGGCCAGCTGGGCCTCGGTGATGTCGGCGTCTCCGACGCGCGCGACCACCCCGGAGGGGAGGTCGGAGGAGTCGTCGCCGCCGCAGCCGGCCAGGCCGACCGACATACCGACGAGCAGTGCGAGGACCCCCGCCAGGAGCGGTGATCTGCGGATGGTCTTCGTCACGACGCGGGCGATGGTAGCACCTCCGTTACGGCCCACCGTTAGGCGGTTCTTAAGGGACGGGAAGCGGATTTCGACCGGCTCCGCCGACGCATCACGCGGCGAGCGCGGCGGCCCCCGCGAGGGCGTCGAGCGCCTCCTCGGCCGCCGCCAGCCGGTCGGCCGGGGCGGTCGGGGCGGGCAGCGACACGAGCCGCTCGCGGCCGGCGTAGGTGGCCTTCGGGACCGCCTCGCGCAGGGCGCGGAGCTGCTGGCTGGTGAGGCTGACCGGGCCCACCGTGACCTGGCCGGCGCGCACCGCCAGCTGGGTGGCGCCCGCGGCGCGCAGCTTGACCCGCAGGCGCTGGACGGCCAGCAGCGACTCGACCGGCTGGGGCACCTCGCCGAACCGGTCCTCCAACTCGTCGTGGAGCGCCGCCAGCTCCTCCAGCCCGGAGTGGGCGATGCGGCGGTGCAGGTCGATGCGCGCGGCCTCGAGCGGGACGTAGGCCGCCGGGATGTGGGCCGAGACCGGGATCTCCACCCGCACCTCGCTCTCCGGGGTCGCCTCGCCCTGGCCGCGCATGACCGCCTCGTTCAGCATCTCGAGGTAGAGCTCGAAGCCGATCGCGGCGACGTGACCGCTCTGCTCGTCGCCCAGCAGGTTGCCGGCGCCGCGGATCTCCAGGTCGCGCATCGCGATGCGCAGGCCCGAGCCGAGCTCGGTGTAGTCGGCCAGGGCGCGCAGGCGCGAGGCGGCGTCGCGGCTGAGGGTGGCGTCGTCCGGGTAGAGCAGGTACGCGTGGGCAGTCACGTCGGAGCGCCCCACCCGCCCGCGGATCTGGTACAGCTGGGACAGGCCGAGGGCGTCGGCCCGGTCGACCACCAGGGTGTTCGCCTGGGGGATGTCGAGGCCCGACTCGATGATGCTGGTCGCGACGAGCACGTCGGCCTCGCCGCGCACGAACGACAGCATCACGTCCTCGAGCTCGTGCTCGGCCATCTGGCCGTGACCGGTCACGATGCGCATCTCCGGCATCAGCGCCCGCAGGGACTCGGCCACCTCCTCGATGGTCTCGACCCGGTTGTGGAGGAAGAAGCTCTGGCCGCCGCGCGCCCTCTCGCGGCGCAGCGCCTCGACGACCAGCGCCTCGTCGTACTCGCCGACGTGGGTGGCGATGGGACGCCGGCCCGGCGGGGGCGTCTCGATGACGCTGATGTCGCGCAGCCCCGACAGCGACATCTGAAGGGTGCGCGGGATCGGGGTGGCGCTCATCGCCAGCACGTCGACGCGCAGGCGCAGCTGCCGCAGCGCCTCCTTCTGGGCGACGCCGAAGCGCTGCTCCTCGTCGACGATCACGAGGCCCAGGTCCTTCGGCTGCACGTCCATCGACAGCAGGCGGTGGGTGCCGATGAGGATGTCGAGCGCGCCGTCGCGGAAGCGGCCGAGCACCTCGCGGGTCTGGGCGGGGGTGCGGAAGCGGTTGACCATGTCCACCGACACCGGCAGGTCGCCGAAGCGCTCGCGGAAGGTGGCCAGGTGCTGCTGGGCGAGGATTGTGGTGGGGGCGAGCATCAGCACCTGCTTGCCCCCGGCGGCGGCCTTGAAGGCGGCGCGCATGGCGATCTCGGTCTTGCCGAAGCCCACGTCGCCGCAGATCAGGCGGTCCATCGGCCGCGGCCGCTCCATGTCGTCGGCGACGGCGTCGATGGCGCGCTGCTGGTCGGGCGTCTCGCGGTGGCGGAAGCGCCGCTCCAGCTCGCGGGTGAGCTCGTCGTCGGCCGCGAAGGCGTGCCCGACGGCCCGGGCGCGCGCCTCGTAGAGGGCGATCAGCTCGCCGGCCATCTCCCTCACGGCCGCCCGGGCGCGCGACTTCATGCGCTCCCACGCCTTGCCGCCCAGCTTGGAGAGCGGCGGCGGGCTGCCGTCGGCGCCGACGTAGCGCGTGACCCGGTCGATCTGGTCCTGCGGCACGTACAGGCGGTCGCCGCCGGAGAAGGCCAGCGCCAGGTAGTCGCGGGTCACGCCCGCCACGGTGCGGGTCTCGAAGCCGGTGAGCCGGCCGATGCCGTGGTCCTCGTGCACCACGTGGTCGCCCACCCGCAGGTCGAGGAAGCTCGCCAGGCGCGTGCCGACCACCGGGCCGCGCTGGGCGGCGGGGCGCCGGCGGCGGAGCACGCGCTCCTCCGGCACCACCGCCAGGCCGAGGCCGCGGGAGATCATGCCGGCCCCCAGCGGCAGCACCGCCGCGCCCACCTCGCCGGGCCCGGGCAGGGCGCCGGCCTCCAGCTCGGCCGGCGTCACCCGCTCCATGCGGGTGATCGCGCGCTGCAGGTCGCCGCGCCGGTCGAAGGCCAGCACGACGCGCAGGCCCGAGCGCGCGAGGCGCGACAGCTCGCCCTCGGCCTCGGCGGCGGAGCGGCTGGTGAAGCGGGGCTCGACGGCATCGAAGGCCGGCTGCGCCGATCCGCCGGGGGGCGCCAGGTCGAGGCGCGCCAGGGCGTCGAGGGCCGCGACCGTCTCGGCGGGGTCGGCCAGGCCGCCGGCGGCGGCCTCGTCCTCCAGCAGCTCGGCGGCGTCGGCCAGGGCCGCGGCGTGCTCCGACGGCGCGAGGCGCACCACCACGGCCTCCCCCGGCCCGGGGTCCCGCAGCGGATCGGCGGACGCCTCGCCGGGCGGCTCGGCGGCGGGCCAGGCCGACAGGCGGGTGATGGGCCGGATGGTGCGCTGGGTGAAGGGCGAGAAGGCGCGCATGCTCTCGACCTCGTCGCCGAACAGCTCGACGCGGGCGGGCAGGTCGGCGGTGGAGGGATAGACGTCGAGGATGCCGCCGCGCACCGACATGTCGCCGCGCTCCTCGACCTGCGGCACCCGCTCGTAGCCCATCGACGCGAGGCGGTCGACCAGGTCGTCGAGCGAGGTGACGTCCCCCACCCTCAGCTCGAACGGCCGGGGCCGCTCGTCGGCCGGGTGCACGCGCTCGGCGAGGGCGGGCGCGCCGGCGACGACCACCGCGCCGGGCCGGCCCAGGCTGCCGAGGGCGCGGGCGCGCTGCCCCACCAGGTGGGGTGAGGGGCCGACCGCCGCCCCCGGCGCCACGCCGCGGGTGGGCCACAGCGAGACCGCTCCGCGGCCGACGAGGGCGGTGAGCTCGCCCGCCAGGTCGCGGGCCTCGTCGTCGCCCGGCGCCACCGCCAGCAGCGGCCGGCCGGAGGCGCGCAGCGCGGCGAGCACGAACACCCAGGCGGGCCGGGCCAGGGCCAGCGGGCCGGCGCGCTCGCCGGAGTCGAGGAGGGCCACGGCGCCGGCGACCGCCGGCGACGACAGGATCAGGCGCTCCAGCGCGGAGGGCTCGCTCACTCGGCGGCCTCGGCCGGCGGCTCCGCGGCCTCCGCGGCGGCCTCGCGTCGCTCCCGGCGGGCCCGCGCCCGGGCGCCGGGCTCCGAGGCGTGGAAGCGGTTGATCGCGGCGTCGAGCCCGTCGGCGACGATCGCCTCGGCCATCTCGGTGGCCCGGGCGAGCAGGCCGTCGACCTCCTCCCGCGGCTCGGTGAAGCGCATCAGCACCCAGTCGGCGCCGTCGCCGCGGAAGTCGGCCGGCGGGCGCCCGACGCCCACCCGCAGGCGGGGAAAATCGCCGCTGCCGAGGCCGCGGGCCACCGACCTCAGCCCGTTGTGGCCGCCGTGGCCGCCGCCGGCCTTGCCCCGCAGCGTGCCGAAGGGGAGGTCGATCTCGTCGTGCACGACCAGCACCTGCGAGGGGGCCGCGTGCAGCGAGCCCGCCGCCGGGCCGACCGAGTCGCCGGAGTCGTTCATGTAGGTCGTGGGCACCAGGAAGGCGAGGGGCCCCGAGGGCCCGCGCCCCTCGGCGAAGCGGCCCGCGTAGCGCGGCGCGAAGCGACCGGCGCCCAGCCGCCCCGCCAGGCGCTCCACGACGAGCTGGCCCGCGTTGTGCCGGGTGTCGGCGTAGCGGGGCCCGGGATTGCCGAGCCCCACGACCAACCTGATGGGAAGGGGATCCACGCCTCGACGTTAGAGGACGCGGCGAGCCGCGGTCCCCCGCACGAGATCACTCCTCGGGGCTGTCCCCGCCCTCGGCCTCGGCCTCGACGGGCGCCTCCTCGTCGACCTCGCCGCCGGCCTCGTCCTCGGCGCTCAGGCCGGTGGGCGCGACGACCGAGGCGATCACCGTCTCCGCGTCGGTGACGATGGTGACGCCGGCGGGGGCGGAGAGCTCCGCCACCGTGATCGACGAGCCGATCTCGAGCTCGGTGACGTCCAGCTCCAGGTGGTCGGGCAGGGCGTCCGGGAGGGCGCTCACGACCACCTCGCGCAAGGGCTGGTCGAGCACGCCGCCGTCGCGGACGCCGACCGCGTTGCCCTCGAGCACCACCGACACGGGCGCCTCGATCTCGACCTTGAGGTCGACCTCCTGGAAGTCGATGTGCAGCACGTCGCCGCGCACCGGATCGAGCTGCCAGTCCCTGACCAGCACCGGCCGCGAGGGGCCGTCGCCGATCGAGAGGTCGATCACGCTCGTGCGGCCCTCGGCGAGCGCGCGCCGCAGGTCCCGGTCGGGCAGCGCCAGCGTGAGCGAGCTCTCTCCGGCCTGGTAGACGATGCCGGGGACGAGGCCCTGGCGGCGCAGGCGCCGGGCCGGGCCGTTGCCGAACTCGGTGCGGGCGTGTGCGTGAAGGGCGACGTGTGCCATGCGTGAGAGGTTCCTGGTCGAGGGGCGACGCGGCAGTGTACCGGACCCCGGCCCCGACCGTCGGACGCGGCGCGACTGGACCGGCGAGGGGGCGCGCCCGCGGCGGGGGTACAGACCGCGGCGGGAAGGGTCGAGTATCGCGTTGTGTAAGGCTGATCCGGGGGAAGCCGGGTGAGAGGGTGGCATCCGTTCGCCCTATCGTCCCGCAGGGCCCCGACCACAGGGAAAGCGAGCAGATGACCAACGACGACGCCGCCATCCGGCGCAGGCGCACCGCGCAGGTGCGCGCCAAGGCGTTCCGCATGCGGCGCGAGGGCGCCAGCTACGACGCCATCGCGACCCGACTGGGCGTCAACCGCAGCGACGCCCGCAAGCTCGTGGACCGCGAGATGCGCACGCTGGCGCAGGAGGCCGAGATCGACGAGCGCCGCCTCGTCCACGTCGAGGCGCTCATGGACCTGTGGCGCTCCCTGTACGTGCCCGCCACGAACGGCGACGCGACCGCCATCGACCAGTTCCTGAGGGTGGAGGAGCGGATCTCCCGCCTGCTGGGCCTCGACCGCCCGGTCGTGGCGGGCGAGTCCGCGCCGAAGGCCCCCGCCCGCCGGCGCCGCTCCGCGCGCCAGGAGGGCGAGGACGCCGAGGGGGCTCCCCCCGCCGACGACTGAGCCGAGGGCGGCTAGCGCCCGGATCCCTCGGCCATCACGGGAGGCAGCCGATCCAATGTCCGTCTCCGGTCATCGCCGGCGGGGCTGAGGCCACGGCACTCGAATCTCCCGCACCTCGTGCAACCACCGGCCGTCGCACTGACACGACGCGAGCGCAGCGCGTCGACCGCCAGCAGCTTGGTCTCGGCGAGAATGGCGACGAGTGGTCTATCGTCCCATCGGACGGACAGCGATGAGCGTCACCGGCATCACGTCAGGTAGTCGCGTTCAATCCGGTGCCTTCGGCGAGCGCGGTGACTCCACGCACCGCATTGCGTGACCTGCCCTTCAGGCGCGGAGGCTTTCATGCGACGAGGACCCTTTAGCGACGATGACATTCGCCGCTGGCTTCGATCCGCGCCTGGCCCCTTCGAGAGGATCGAGTGCGTCGTCTCCGTCTTCCACGACGCGGGCCGAGCCGAGGCTATGGCGTCCAGTCGCCGCCCACGCGCTCTCGGGATGGAGCAGGCGTTCATCCGTCTCCACGCACCCGACCGCGTCGCGATCGAACACCGAGTAGATGACCACATGGGGACGCCTCACATCATGAGAACCGTGATCATCGGTGATCAATACTGGACCCAGATCGACGCGGAGGAGATCATGCACGGCGGCGGCAGCGACGACCACCCCGGTTTCTTCGATGAGTTCCGACACATCTTTGAGCCGCGTCTTCTCATCGATTCGTTCTCAGCGTGGACTCCGCTCGCCACTTGCTTGGAGGCCGGGCGGACGGCCGTCACCGTTATCGGCGACCCCCGCAGGGGATTAGGCGTCAACGCATGGGATCCTTATGAACGGCGATGGGAGTTCGTCGTCGATCAAGAACGTGGCATATTGCTACGTGGCCGCGCGCTCGGGGATAACGCACACGGCTGGCGTGTGCGCACCCTCCTCTTCAACGATGAAACCTCGGAGATCGCCGTCAAGCCGCTCGACTCTTAGCCGCCGAACTCGAAGCGGGGACGTTCAACTGCACCTGAAGTTCTGCCCTACCGGAACGTGGGCCACCAAAGACTCACCGCCCTCAATCGAGGTGTATGTTGTGTAAGTCTCATTGACCCACTTCCACCCTGTCACGGTCAAGGAGCAGTTCGCGGCAATCGGGCCAGCCTCCCAATTACCATTTAGGTTGTGATTCTCAATGCCATGAGCCTTCGTCCCAACGCCTTCAAGATTGAGGTAGAGCTCGGCCTTGGTGTGGGTAAGATTGAAGCATCCCGCATAAGTGGTCGATGTCTTGACGCGAAGCATAGAGTATGTTGGGAACTTCGCATTGACATCAGAGCATCCGTAAGAGAGCGCAGGAGTCGCCGGCGATGTGAGAGTCGCCGGCTCCGCAGGGGTAGTCGTCTGTCCATTTGAACTCGGCGAAGATTCGGCCTCGGACGTCGGGGATGTAAAGATCACACCACCGCCGGGAGTTGGCTCCGCAGTCGTTCCAGGCGTCGTAGACCACGCGACCTGTTCGATACCGACCGGAAACCCATCTCTCACGGGATTCGTACCTGCCGGGAGTACGCCTGCCCAAGCAAAGGTCGCATCTTCAGGAGAGATCGTCAGAGTAATCCCAGGCTGGTTGACAGCAGGCACAGTTGTCGGGGTCGCTACAGCAGTTCCACCTGTGATCCCGAGGCTTGCCGCAGCCATGATCCCAATGGGATAGCACCAGCGCACTCGCATCGACCTGCCTCCGTACCAATTGACTGGACGAACTGCCAAGGATATTCCTTCCAACATCCTGAACATGTCCTGACTACGCGAGAGGAGAGCCCGGTGTCGGGAAGCTCGACGCCCGGTCGTGGCGACGAGCCCGCGCCAACGACTGAACCCGAGGGCGGCTAGCGCCCGGATCCCTCGATGCGGGTCCGGCGCGAGCCGTCGGGCAGCGTCTCGACGGTGATCTTCACCGGGCCGAGGTCGATGACGCGCCGCCGCCCCTCCCCGGACGAGACGTCGCGCGTCGCCTCGTCGGCGGCGTTCGTGACGCGGTCGATGGCCGACTCGACGCCGCTGATGCCGCGATCCACCCGATCCGCGGCGCGCCCGATCGGCGCCACCCTCGACGCGACGTTGTCGGTGGTGAGGTTGGCCACCACGGTGTAGACGGCCGATCCGATGCCCGCCAGCACGGCGAGCACCGCGAGGCGCGTCTTCCACTTGGAGCGCACCTCCTTCACCTTGATGGGCGACTCGCGCAGCTTCTCGGCGATCGCCTCGGGGAGGCCGCGCAGGGTCTCGTCCAGGCGCCGGGCGTCTGAGGGGTCGCCGGGCGGGTCGTCGCGGCGCGGGGGGACCTCGGTCATGACGCCACCATAGGCGAGCCACGGCGTCCGGCACCACGGGTCGGCGGCCGGGGGCGGCTCAGACGGGACGGAGGCCGGCCAGGGCCAGCGCCAGCAGGTCGTCGAGCGCGGTGTCGCCGTCGACCGTGCGCGGCTCATGAAGGTGCCCCGTGACCTGGAGCTGCGCCAGGCCGTGCAGCAGCACCCAGAGGATCGTGGCGACCTCCCGCTCGGGACCCGGGCCCAGCTCGCCGTCGGCCTGGGCGCGCGCCGCCAGCTCGCGCAGCGCGCGCATCCCGTCGTCGGCGGCCGCCTCCAGCTCCGCGCCGGGCTCGGCGATCGGCGCGTCGCCGAAGATGAGCTGGTAGTGGTGTGGTTGCTCGACCGCGTAGCCGACGTAGGCGGCGCAGCCGCGGTGCAGGCCGGCGCGGCCTCCCTCCCCCGCGGCGGCGCGGCGGATGCGCGCGGCGAGCTCGGTGAGCGTCTGCACGGCGAGGGCGCGCATCAGGTCGGCCTTGTCGGCGAAGTGGCGGTAGGGCGCCGACCGCGAGACGCCCGCCGCCGCGCCGACCGCACGCAGCGTCACGGCCTCCGGGCCGCCCGCCTCCAGCAGAGCGCCGGCCGCCGAGACGATCGCGGCACGTGTGGGGGCGGGGTCGCGCGGGCTCACCGGGCAAGGATAGCCGATTGTTGACAGTGTCCACACACCCTCGTATGGTGACACTGTCAACAATCGATCCTCCGGAGGGACGACATGAGCGACGCGACCACGAACGAGTTCGACCGGCGCTACCTCGCGACCTGGACCGAGCCCGACGCGCGGCGGCGGCGCGCCGCCGTGGAGAGCCTGTGGGCGACCGACGGGCGCATGGTCGTCGCCCCCCACGGCCTGACGCTGCGGGGCGTCGACCAGATCGCCGCTCACGTCGATCGCGTGCACGAGGAGAACATCGCCGGGCGCGGGCTGACCTTCGCCTACGACCAGCGCGCCGAGGCGGACGAGGCCCTCATGCTGCGCTGGTCGATGCTCGCGCCCGACGGCGGCGTCGTGGGCCGCGGCGTCGACGTCGTGTTCCGCGACGGCGAGGGCGCCGTGCGGACCGTCTACATGTTCACGGGCGTCAGCTGACGAGCGGCCGCCGCCCGGATCAGAAGAGCTGGTTCTCCCCGGCGAAGATCGCGCTGACCGACTCGTCGACGAACACGTTGTGGACCGAGTCGGAGAGGATGCGGTCGACCGACAGCACGCGGAAGAAGTCCTCCCCCACGGCCTCCTCGGGCAGCGGGATGGTGTCCGTGAGGACCACCTCCTCGATCACCGACTCGCGCAGCCGCTCGACGGCGCGGCCGGAGAGGATGCCGTGGGTGGCGGCGGCGAAGATTCGGGTGGCGCCCGCGTCCTTCACGACCTTCGCGCCGGCGCAGAGCGTGCCGGCGGTGTCGATCATGTCGTCGATCAGGACGGCGGCGCGGCCCTCGACGTCGCCGATCAGCAGCGTGATCTCGGCCTCGTTGTGGTCGGGCCGCTGCTTGGTGAGCACCGCCAGGGTGGCGCCCAGGCGCTCGGCGAAGTGGTTGGCCAGCTTCGCGCGGCCGGCGTCCGGCGACACCACCACCAGGCGCTCGGTGAGGTCGCCGCGGTCCAGCCGGTCCTGGAAGTGGTCGACGAACATCGGCAGGGCGGTCATGTGGTCGACCGGCACCGTGAAGAAGCCCTGGGCCTGGCCGGCGTGCAGATCCATGGTCAGCACGCGGTCGACCCCGGCGGCGGTGAGCAGCTCGGCCACGAGCTTCGCGGTGATCGGCTCGCGCGGCGCGGACTTCTTGTCCTGGCGCGAGTAGCCGTACCAGGGGATGACCGCGGTGATGCGGTGGGCGGAGGCCAGCTTGGCCGCGTTGATCATGATCAACAGCTCCATCAGGCTGTCGTTCACGGGGCGGCAGGTGGACTGGACCAGGAACACGTCGGCGCCGCGGATGCTCTCCTCGAAGCGCACGTAGATCTCGCCGTTGGCGAAGGTCTTGAGTTCGACCCCGCCCAGCTCGATGCCCAGGCGCGTCGCGATCCGCTGGCCCAGCGCCTGGCTGGCGCGGCCCGCGAACACCATCAGGCGCTTCGAGTCCTCCCGGTCGATGCTGGTGCTCACCCGCGGCCTCCCTTGGCCTCCGCCGCCTCGGCGGCCCTGGCGGCCGCCTTCTCGGTGAAACCCTCGATGTTCGACTGGCGCGCGCGGGCGATGCCGAGGGCCCCGTCCGGCACGTGGTCGGTGATTATCGACCCGGCGCCGGTCATCGCGTCGTCGCCCACGGTGACGGGCGCGACGAAGACGCAGTCCGAGCCGGTCTTCACCCGGGCCCCGATCTCGGTGCGGTGCTTGCGGAAGCCGTCGTAGTTCGCCGTGATGTTGCCCGCGCCGATGTTGGTGCCCTCCCCCACCGTCGCATCGCCCATGTAGGACAGGTGCGGCACCTTGGAGCGCGGCCGCAGCGTCGTGTTCTTGAGCTCCACGAAGGTGCCGACCTTCGCGCCCCGCTCCAGCCGCGAGCCGGGGCGCAGGTAGGCGAAGGGCCCGATGTTGCACCCCTCGCCGACGACCGAGGAGAGCACGTGGGCGCGCAGGATCTCCGACCCCGGCCCCACCTCGCTGTCGACGATGGTGACGTCCGGGCCGATGGTGCAGCCGCCGGCGATGCGGGTGGAGCCGCGCAGGTGGGTGCCGGGCAGGAGCACGGTGTCCTCGGCGACGCGGACGCCCGCCTCCAGGTAGACGGCGCCGGGGTCGGGCATCGACACGCCGTCGCGCATCAGCGCCTCGCGCAGGCGGGCCTGCACCACGGCCTCGCAGCCCGCCAGCTCGGCGCGGTCGTTGACCCCCGCGGCGACCATCGGGTCGTCCACCACCAGCGGCCAGGCGGGCGCGCCCAGGTCGGAGACCGCGTCCGTGAGGTACAGCTCGCCGCCGTGGGCGCCGGCCTCCAGGCGGCCGAGGGCCGCCTCGAGCCGCGCGCGGTCGGCGACGTACAGGCCGGCGTTGTACTCGCCCAGCGCGAGCTGCTCCGGGGTCGCCTCGCGGGCCTCGACGATGGCCGAGACCGACCCGTCGGGCGCGCGCACGATGCGGCCGTAGGCGCCGGCGTCGTCGACCACCGCGGTGGCGAGCGTCGCGCCGCGCCCGCTCCCGACCTGGGCGCCGATCAGCTCGCCCACCAGCTCCGCCGTGATGAGGGGCGTGTCGCCGCATGCGACCACCACGGTCTCGCACGCCGGGTCGAGGGCGGCGAGGCCCGTCCGGGCGGCGTGGCCGGTTCCCAGCTGCTCCTCCTGGCGCGCGGCGGCGACGCCCTCCGGCAGGGCGGCCTCGACCGATTCGGCGCCGTGGCCCACCACGACGACGGTGCGCGCGGCGCCCGCCGCGGCGAGGGCGTCCAGCACCCAGGTGATCATGGGTCGTCCCGCCACGGGGTGGAGCACCTTCGGCAGGGCCGAGCGCATCCGTGTTCCCTGGCCCGCGGCGAGGACGACGGCGCCGATGGTCATACGGTCCTCAGGTTCGGAGAGAGAGGAGACTGCCTGGTTGGGGCGGGAGGATTCGAACCCCCGATCGCGGGACCAAAACCCGCTGCCTTACCGCTTGGCTACGCCCCAGCAACGCACCCGGGACGGGGTACCCGCGGGCCGGGTCGAGTATAGACCGGCCCGGCCGGCCCTCGGCGCGCCGGGGGGCGGCGGTCAGCCGCAGAGCCCGACGCGGCCGGTCCGGACGTTGAGCAGGCCGCTGACGCGCAGGTCGCGCAGGACCTTGCGGCCGGCGCGCGCCCGCCAGTAGGCGCAGGTGTTGATGCCGCCGCCCTGAACGCCGACGACGCGGAAGGCGAGCGAGCCGACGGAGGGCCGCCTCAGCAGCACCGCCGAGAAGCCCTCGTTGGTGACGTCCGCCCATGCGAAGCGGGCGTTCCTCGTCGAGACCCGGGCGCGGTGGTAGCGGCATGGCGAGGGCGCTCCGGTCCGGTCGCAGACGTTCAGCGCCCGGGCCCTGATGGCCTCGCGCTCGGCGGTCGTCGGCGATCGCGACGCGCCGGCCGTCGCCGCGAGGACGCCCAGCAGCAGTCCGGCCAGGAGGAGCGCGAGGGCGGGACGGAGGGCGCGCACCGCACCCTCTTACCAGGGGGACGCCGAATGCGTCCAGACGACGGGTCCCGGCGAGCCCGGGGTGGTTCGGGCGCTCATGCGTCGCCCGCCAGCCAGTCGATTCCCCCGTCCCTGTCGACGACCCAGACGCCGCCGCCGCCCGGCGCGAGCGCCAACGGCGGTTGAGATCGCTCCAACATGTGCACGACGGGCCGGCGAGCGCCGCGCCGGACGATGTGGGCGATCGTGGAGTCGCCATCGCCGATCGCCCACGCGCCATCGACGTCCGCGACGATCTCGGTGGGCGACAGCCCGTCCAACGGGATCGTCACCGACGCCTTTCCGCCATCGGCCCTGATAGCCGACACCGTCCGCGACTCGTCGTTGGCCACCCACGCCCTTCCCGAGGAGATGGCGCGCTCCACGGCAGCCGCCCGACGGTCCGTGGCGGGCCGAGGCGTCTCAGGCCCCGCGACGCGAGAACGACCACCCGACCATCCGACCGACCGTGGATCCGCCCCTTGCGCGAGTTCCACGGTCCGGTGGTCGTCACCCACAGCCGCTTCCCGCTGACCGCGGCCGCCGTCACGCCGGCTCCCACCCGTGCGCGGGCGACGACGCGGCCGCCGCTCGCGACCCGGGCGACTCCGTCCCCCGTCGGCGTGGCGAGCCAGACGCCGTCGGCATCCCCGGCGAGTATCCGCAGGGTGCGCATGCTCGGACGTACCCCGACCTCGATCGCCCGCCCGTCCTCGCGGAGTTGCCACAACCGCCGGCCCGCCGCCGCCCATACGAAGCGCTGCCCCGCGCCCGCCGAGACCAGCTGCGCGCCCGTCGGGACGCCGATGTAGGAGCCGGCCTCGTGCAGGACCGGGGTCGCCCCACCGCCATCGACGTCGAAGCGCGTCACGCCGTCGTCGTCGCTCACCCACACGCCGGCGGCGTTCACCGCGACGCTCGCGACCGGTGGATCGCCGCACCCGCATGCCCGTCCCCCGCACGCGGCCACACCCACGACCAGTCCGACGCCGCACGCTCCCGCGGAGAGCCATCCGCTCGCACGCCTCACGCCCATGCGGGCATCACCCCTTCTTGCCATCCGTTCGCGCCGTCACATATGGGAGCACCCGGGTTCAGCTCAGGACCGTGACCCCCAGCACCACGGCGCGCTCCTCGTCGGAGGTCTCGCCGTTCTCCAGGTTCACGACCTCGAAGGTCTCGGAGCGGCAGTCGACGCGCACGCGCATGCCCTCGGCCAGCGCGTGCGCCGCCAGGTCCCGCGCAAGCTGCCCGCGGATCTCGAAGGTGTTCATCCGCATGGGCTCGTCCGTGTCGAGCGTCATCAGGATCACGTCGCCCTCGTACGGATCGACGTCGTGCCAGAGCAGGCTGATCTCGCCGGTGACGGAGAGCTCGCTCACGACGCGGCCGGCGCGGGCCGGCACCGAGCGGCGATGCGGCGGCACGCGGCCAGCAGCGGCGGCGCCAGGGCGAGCGCCGCGATGTCGAAGAACACGTAGCCGCTGGCGGCGCCGCTGGGCGGGTTGCCGTCGGCCACCCCGATGCCGGGGATCTCCCGCGCCCACGTCCAGGTGCCGACGGCCGTGCCGTAGATCTCCAGGTAGGCCACGGCGAAGAACACCCCCGCGTAGACGGCCGGCGCGCGGCCGCGCAGCAGGAACACCACCAGCACCGCCGCCCCCACCGCCCCGGCCACGTCGAGTCGTCCCAGCAGGGTGAGCCCGGCGAGCGCCCAGCCGGACACCCCCGCGATGGCCGCGATCACGAAGCCCCTCCAGTGGCGCTCCACCCATGCGGTCTGGCTGAGGCGCAGCCCGGTGAGGTACACCAGTCCGTGCCCGGGCGGCACGAACAGGGGCAGGTTGCCGAGCCGGTACGAGTAGACCCCCCAGATCACCGAGCCGATGATCTCGGCGCAGGTGGCGACCACCACCACCACCGCCGTCTGGGCGCGCTCCATCGGGGTGAGGTGGACGAAGAACAGCGCCAGGAAGCCCCAGGTGCACAGGGCCAGCAGCATCTGCATGCCGAGGTCGGCGTAGCGGTCGAGCAGCAGGCCGAGCGTCGTGATGAGCAGCGTGGCGAGGCAGAAGCGCCCGGGGCTCCGCACGAGGCGGCCGATCCAGCCGGGCTCCGCGGGCGCCGGGGGCGTGAGGGCGACGGAGCCGGCCGTGGACACGCGCGCAATGTAGCGGGTAGGTTGCGGACGCTTCATGGGACGGTCGCGAGGGAAGCCGGTGAGAGACCGGCGCGGTCGCGCCACTGTGACCCGGGAGCGGGGGGCGCACGGCGCGAGCCGGCCACTGGGGAGACCTGGGAAGGCCGCGGTCCCCGCGATCGCACCGGGGAGCCAGGAAACCTGCCGCCGCCCCGCACGTGCAACCGCCTCCGCGAAACGAGGACCTCAGTGCGCAGACCCCTCTCCCTGGCCGTGGCCGCGGCGTGCGCCGCCGGCCTGGCGGCCGCCCCCGCGGCGCTCGCCACCGACACCGTCATCCGCGTCGAGGGCGCCACCCAGACGCTCGTCCCCGAGAGCGCCATCTCGATCGAGGGCGACGGCGCCGGGACGCTCTACGACAAGAACTTCACCCCCATCCCCGTGAGCCGCGCCTCGGCGCTGTGGCAGCTGAACCGCGCGATCTCGGCCGCGGGCCTCAACCTCACGCTCGAGTACTTCTCTAGCTTCGGCTCCACCCAGGTGCAGGCCATCGGCAGCGACGCCAACGCCGGCACCGCGGGGTGGCAGTTCCGCGTGAACCACGTCCACGCCCAGAGCGGCCCCGACCCGGTGAACCTGGCGCAGGGAGACCGGGTGCTGTGGTACTACGGCGGCGGCGACGGCCAGGCGCGCGAGCTCGACGTGACGCCGTCGACCGACACGGCCCAGCGGGGCACGTCGTTCACGGTCCGCGTCACCAGCTACGACCCGGCGGGCGCTCCCGCGCCGGGCAGCGGCGCCACGGTCACCTACGGCGGCGCGCAGGCCACGGCCGACGCGACCGGCCAGGCCACCTTCATCGCCGGGGCGAGCGGCACGCAGCGCGTGCAGGCCACCCGCGCCGGCGACATCCGCAGCCCCGCCCGGGCCGTGTGCTCCTACGACAGCGACCCCACCGTCTGCAGCCTGCCGCCCGCCCCGGCCCCCGCCCCGCCGTCCCCGGCCGACACGGCCGACACCGTCGCGCCGGGCAGCGCGATCGTGACCCCGCTGCTCGGCCGCGCCCACCGGTCGGTGAAGGGCCTGCGCGGCACCGCCGGCCCCGACCGCTCCGACATCCGGCGCGTCGAGGTCTCCCTGGCGCTGCGCGTCGGCACGCAGTGCCGGTTCCGCACCAGGAGCGGCGGCCTCACCAAGCCGCGCAACTGCAACCGCGACCGGGTGTACGTGACCGCGCGGACGTCGGGCGGCAACTGGACGCTGGGCATCCCCAAGGGGCTCGCCCCGGGCTCCTGGCGCGTGTGGAGCCGGGCCACCGACGGGGCCGGCAACCTGGAGTCCGTCGCCCTCGGCGGCGTCAACGCGGGCACGTTCCGCGTGCTGCCGAAGCGGGCGGCCGCGCGCCGGGCCGCCGCGCGATGACGCGCGGCGCGCGAGCGGCGGCGGCGCTGTGCTGCGGGCTCGTCCTCGGGGTGGCGGCCTCCGCGGCCGCCACCCCCGGGCCCGACGGCGCCGCCGCCTCGCGGGCGGCCGCCTGGCTCGCGCGCCAGCCCGCCGCCGGGACTCCCGGCGGCGCCCAGGCCGACACGATCGTCGCGCTGCGCGCGGCCGGCCGGACGCCGGCCGCGCTGCGCTCCCGGGTGACGGCGCTGACGCGCGTCGCCCCCGGCTACGCCACCACGCCGGGGGCCGCCGGCAAGGTGGTGCTCGCCGCCGTCGCGGCGCGCGCCGACCCGCGCCGGCTGGGCGGCGTCGACTACCTGAGGCGCATCACCGCCGGCTACGCCGCCGGGCGCTACGGCGCCACCGCCTACGACCAGGCGCTCTCGATCCTGGCCCTCCGCGCCGCCGGCCGGCCCGTGCCGGCCGCGGCGGTGCGCGCCACCATCGCCGCCCGCGGCCCGGGGGGCTGGAGCTACGACCTCGACCCCGGCAGCCGCGACGCGGTCGACACCACCGGCCTGGTCATCGAGGCGCTCCGCGCCGCGGGCGTCCCCGCCCGCAACCCGGCCCTGCGGGCCGGCGCGACCTGGATGCTGGCCCAGCGCAACGCCGAGGGCGGCGTCGCCACCGCCGGCCGCGGCGCGGCCACCGACGCCAACTCGACCGCGAACGCCATCCGGGCCCTCCGCGCCCTCGGGCGCACCCCGCCGGCGCGCATGCGGGCCGCCCTGCGGGCCCTGCAGGAGCGCGACGGCGGCGTCCGATACACCCGCGCGAGCGAGGGCAGCCGCCTGCTCGCCACCAACGACGCCGCGATCGCCTTCGCCGGCAAAGTGTTACCGCTGCGTTGACGGGATCGGGCCGGGCGTCGGGCTAGACTGCGCGGGCATGTCGACCCGACTTCACTTCCAGGCAGAGATGGAGCAGTTCCGCGCGGGCCTCGTGGAGATGGCCAGCCTGGTGCTCCGCCAGGTCGAGCGCGGCGTGGCCGCCTGGGAGGAGGTGGACGTCAGCGGGGCCGCCGAGGTCATCGCCGGCGACGAGGAGGTCGACCGGATGTGCGCCGACCTCGACCACAAGGTCTTCTCCCTGCAGCTCCTCGAGGCGCCCGTCGCCGCCGACCAGCGGCTGCTGCACGTCGGCCTGATCGCCGTCGTGGCGCTCGAGCGGGTCGGCGACCTCGCGGTCGCCATCGCGAACGCCGTCATGACGGTGCGGCCGGAGGGCACCGTGCCCGAGGTGCAGGGGCTCATCTCGCGCATGAGCGCGCGGGCGATCGACGGGCTCGCGCGGGCGGTCACGGCCATCGCCCGCGGCGACGCCGAGCTCGGCGACCAGGCCGGCGAGGAGGCCGCCGTCGTGCGTCAGATGCTCGACGAGACGCTCACCGCGGTCGCCGGCGCCCCCGACGAGCCCGAGACGCGCGTCTGGTCGGCCACCGCCGTGCTCGTCGCCCGCCACCTCGAGCGCGTCGCGAACAACGGCGCCGAGCTCGGCGGCCGGGTGCGGTTCCTGGTCAGCGGGGAGACCTTCAGCCGCACCGACTGAGGGCCGGAGAGCCCGGGCCGTCGGAGGACGGGCCGGCGGGCCCGCCCTCCACGCCGGTCGCGCCTCGGCTAGTCCTTCTCCGCCTCGGCGACCGGCTCGCCACCGGTGGTCGCGTCGTCGGCCTCCCTTGCGGTCGCCTCGGCGCGCTCCGCGCGCTCCAGGGACTCCAGCACGTCGAGGACCGAGGCATCGCCTGACATCGTCCGGATGCTGTTCCGCCGCTGCCTCTTTGCCTTCGCCATCGCCACCTCCCGGGTACGTCCACCAAGATTACCCCGTGGCACAAGCACGCCGTCGGCCTCAGAGGCGCCCGCGGGAGAGTGCCTCCACGAGCTCGGCGTCGGCCGGGGGGAAGGCGAGAGCGGCCAGGTCGTCGCGGCGCACCCAGCGGAACTGGACGCTGCCCAGGGCCCGGGGGCGCTGGCCGGGCAGCCAGGAGCAGCGGAAGAAGCGCAGCTGCAGCGGCCCCGCCGTCGCCGTCCAGATCCGGGCTCCCACCCGCACCTCCACGGCCAGCTCCTCGCGCAGCTCGCGCCGCAGGGCCTCGTCGTCGCGCTCGCCCGGCTCGCGCTTGCCTCCCGGGAACTCCCAGCGGCCCGGCTGACCGCCGTCCGGCCCGCGCTGGCTCACCAGGATCCGCCCACCGCGCTCGATGACCGCGGCGACCACCACCTGCGGGGATCCCTTCACGGGGCCGCCCCCTCCCCCGCCCGTACGAGCAGATCGCCGTCGCGGCCGGCGAGGCCGTCGGCGACGAGGCTCTCCGCCGCCTCGCGGTCGCGGTCCACGCCGACGCTGCCGCCCCGGGCCAGCTCGCGCAGGAGGACGCCGCGCCGCTGGCGCATCGATCCCTCGTAGCGGCCCTGGCGCCGGCGGACGGGGGTGAGCTCCCGCACCGTGCCGGCGTCCGCGGCGGGGCACCCGTGGCGCAGCGGGCAGCCGTCGTCGCACAGCGGGGCCCGCGCGGTGCAGTACAGGCGCCCCAGGTCCATGATCGCCTGCCCCGCCTCCCAGCCGGCCCCGGGCGCCCCCGGCCACCCACCGGGGAAGCGGCGCGCCACCACCCTCGCCGCGTTGGTGTCGACCGGCAGCACGTCCTCGCCGTCGGCGAAGCAGCGGATCGCCGCCGCCGTGTACGGCCCCACCCCCGGCAGGTCGACGAGCCGGTCCGGCGCGGGCCATCCGCGCTCGGCCACGACGGCGGCCGCGGCGTGGAGGTTGCGCGCGCGCCGCGGGTACCCCAGCCCCTGCCACTCCGCCAACACGTCCCCGAGCGGTGCCGCGGCCAACGACGGCGCGTCCGGCCAGCGCCGCACGAAGCGCTCGTAGTACGGCACCACCCGGGCCACCGGGGTCGCTTGGAGCTGCGTCTCGGCCACCAGCACGCGGTAGCGGTCGCGCGTACGCCGCCACGGCAGGTCCGCGCCCTCACGGCCGAACCAATCGACGAGCCGGCCCACGGCGGCCGTTGCCTCCCGGACGCTCACCCACCGGATCCTGTCACGACGCCTCCGGCGCCGCCGGGCGCCACACCACCTCCCGCACGAGCGCCTCGCCGTCGCGGCGCCAGCGCACCACCACCGGCGCATGGGCCGTCTGGCGGCCCTCGGCGTCGACGGCGAACGGCCCCAGGAAGGTGCGGGTGCGCAGGCCGCGGGCCGCGTCCCACAGATCGTCGGGGTCGCGCGAGCCGGCCGCGCGCAGCGCGCGCTCGGCGATGAGCCCCGCGGCCAGCGCCTGCGCCGCCGGGTAGTCCGCATCGGGCGGCAGGCGGGCGGGCGGATCGGGGTCGCTCCCGTCCCACTGGGCGGGCCCCAGCCAGCCCTCCACCGCCCCGCCGAGCTCCCGTCCGGCGAGGCCCACGCCGCACACCACCAGCGCCCCGCTCAGCCCGGCGCGGGCGAGCGCGCGGCCCAGCGCGAGGTCGTCCTCGGCGCGCCCCCCTCCCGCCACCCAGCCGCGGCCGCCGCCGCGGGCGGCGTCGACGACGGCGGACGGATCGGCCGGATCGAGGTCGACGACCTCCGGGGAGGCGCCCGCCGCCGTCAGGGAGGCGACCGCCCCGGCGGCGACCGCCTCGCCGAAGCCGCCCGGGGCGCGCGCCACCAGCACGTCGCCGGGGCCGGCGCCGATCGCGGCCAGCGCGGCGGGAAGGCCGCGCCAATAGCTCTCGGCCGGCCCGAGCACGTCGACGACGCGCGCGGCGTGGACGTCGCCCGGCCCGGTGCGCGCGAGGGCCGCGGCACCGTGGTTCCAGATCACCTCGGGACGCGCCGCCATCCGCTCCCGCACGGCGCGCCCCGCCCCGCTGCCGTACGGCCCGAAGGTCAGGTCGGCGTCGGGCGACAGGCCGGCGACGAGGTCGGCCGAGCGCCGGGGGTCGCTGCGGTCGTCCTCGACGACGAGATCCGCGCCCGCCACCTGCGCCCACGCGCGCAGTCCCCGGGCGGCCTGGCGACCGAAGGGGGCGAAGCGCCCGCTCAGGGCGAGCGCCGCCGCGGCCCTCACCCCACGGGCCTCACGGCGACGCCGCCTCCGCGGGCGGGCCCAGGTCGGCCAGGGCGCGGCCGATGGCGGCGAGGGCGTCCTCGTCGCGCCAGCCGGGCTCCAGGCGGACGACCCCGCGGCCGTCGGA
Source organism: Thermoleophilia bacterium (assembly GCA_050181915.1). Lineage (GTDB taxonomy): Bacteria > Actinomycetota > Thermoleophilia > Miltoncostaeales > Miltoncostaeaceae > JBFXCS01. The sequence continues at coordinate 1,489,580 of JBFXCS010000001.1, forward strand.
CCGGCTGCCCAGCCGCTCGGCCACCAGCGTCGCCTCGTCGAGCACCCCGGCGTCCATCGGCGCTCCCCGCGTCCGGCCCACCCGCAGCGCCGCCAGGCCCTCGCGGGCCGGCGCGCGCCACCCGCTCGCGGGCAGCCGGACGTGATGGCTCACCACCCCGGCGCGGACGAAGAACGCGTCGGCGTCGCCCTCGGCGCTGCCGGGCTCGACGACGACGGCCGTCCGGTCGCGCGCCCGGCGCGCCCGGGCGAGCCCGGCGAGCGTCGCGAGCAGGGCCGCCGTGAGGTCCTCGCCGGCCGGCCGGGATCCGAGGGCACCGTCGCGCACCGCGGCGGCGAGCCGCGCGCCGGTGCGCCCGAGGGCGCCGGGGTCGCCGTCGAGCAGGCCGTGCACCTCGGCGACGGCGCCGGCGCGCTCCACCGGGTCGGGGTCGGAGAGCGGCAGCAGCAGGTGCAGGCACTCGACGGCCTGGCGCGCCAGGCGCTCGGAGCGCACCGGGCCGAAGTAGGCCGCCCCGTCGCGCAGCGCGCGCGACACGACGTACAGGCGCGGAAAGGGCTCGCCGCCGAGCTTCAGGAAGCGCCCGGCGCCGCCGGAGCGCGAGCGGTCGGCCGGCGGCCGCAGCTCGCGCAGCAGCCGCAGCTCGCGCAGCGCGGCGCCGAACTCCGATCCCCACACCTCGTGATCGATGGCGTCGAGCCGCTCGAGCGCGCCGCCGACCAGCCGGCCGTGGCGGCTGCCGGGCAGGAAGTAGGAGCGCACCCGGCGCCGGAGGTTGGCGGCGGTGCCGACGTGCAGCGCGCCGCCGTCGCGGTCGCGCATCACGAAGACCCCCGGCCGGGACGGGAGTTCCTCGGCCAGGGCGAGCTTGTGGAAGTGGCGCGCCCCGCCGGCGCCCGAGAACGAGATCGCCTCGTCGAGCGTCTCGATGCCGCGCTCGGCGAGCATGCCGATCAGCGCCACGAGCAGCTCCGCCGTCGCCTCGGCGTCGGGCAGCGCGCGATGGATGGGCCGCACGGCGGTGCCGAGCCACTCGGCCAGCGTGCCGAGATCGTGCCCCGTCGCGCGCCCCTCGAGCAGCCGCCGGGCGAGGGTGAGCGTGTCGAGCCAGGGCTGGGTGAAGTACCGCCCCGTGAGCCGGCGCCGCTCGTAGTTGAGGAAGCGCAGGTCGAACGGCGCGTTGTGGGCCACCAGCACCGCGTCGCCCGCGAACTCCGCGAAGGCGCCGAGGGCGTCCTCGATGCCGGGGCGCCCGGCGACGAGGGCGTCGTCGATGCCGGTGAGGTCGGTGACGACGGGCGGGATCGGCACCCCCGGGTCGACCAGGACGCCGAAGCGCTCCTCGATGCGAAGACCGCGCACCAGCACCGCCCCGATCTCGGTGACCCGCGACGTTCCCGGCGAGCCGCCGGTGGTCTCGAGGTCGACGACGCAGTAGCGGGCATCGCGGAGGGTGGCCCCGACCCAGCCCCCGGGCGCCAGCCCCACCCGGTCCTCGTCGACCAGGCGCAGCCGCGGGTCGCCGGCGACGATCTGGGAGACGAGGCGGTGCTGCAGGTGGGAGGGGCAGTGCCGCAGCTTCAGCAGCCGCGTGGCGATGCTCTCCACGTCGAGCGTGCCCCCCTCGTCCGCCAGCATCGCGCAGAGGCGGTCGGGCAGCGTGTCGGCGGCCTCGGTTCCGGGCTGGGGAACGAGTACCCGACGGGGGATCTGAGTGGCGGAAGACACCGTCGGGCGACTCTAACGGCGCCCTCCGCCGTCATCGTCCGGCCGTCCCGGACCGGGGTGGCGGGCGGCGGCGGCATCCCCCATCCGGGGGTCTGCCGGAACCCCGGAACCTCCACAACCTCCGCCGGGCGGTTGATACTCGCCCAGAGAACTTTTCGCCGGTCCTTCGACCGGTGTATGGTGCGCGCGCCCGGGGTCCCCGGGCGACACGACCACTTCGGATCCGGTGGGTTCTGGCGATTTGACGACCAGCTCGCGAAAGGGACGCGCGGCGATCCCGGCAGGCATGCGCCTCTGGGCGATCGCGATCGGCCTGTTCCTGGCGCTCCTCGTGCCCTCGCTGGCGCTCGCCGACGACGCGCCCACGGCGGCGGTCGGCCCGACGGACACCGAGCTCGCGCCCACGACGTCCGAGGCCGCGCAGCCCGCCGACGAGGCGACCGCGCCCGCCGACACCGCGACGCCGCCCGCCGACACGGCCACGCCGTCGGCCGACGGGCAGGCCACGACCACGACGCCGGTGACCACGACCCCCGCGGCGCCGCCGAGCACCGCGACGGAGACGCCGGTCACGAGCCAGGGGCCGACCGCCCCGGTGCTGCCGGCGAGCGACCAGTCCACGCCGACGCCGGGGGTTCAGGACAAGGCGCCCGCCGCGCCGGTGGCCCCCGCGATCCCCGAGACCGCGCCGACGGCCGCTCCGCCGGTCGTGGCGCCGCTGCCGGTGACGCCGGACGCGCCGAAGGGCGGCCCGGACCGGCCCACCGCGGGCACGGCCGACATGCCGACCGCGCCCGTGCAGCCGCCGATCGCCGAGCGGGTGCCCTCGCGCACCGGCGCGCTCGCCGCCGCGAGCCTGGGCGCCCCCACCGCGCCGAGCCACCTCGTCAAGGTCCTGGCGCGCACGTCGCAGAACCAGAACCGGTTCAGCACGCCGCCGGGCTCGTCGTTCACCCGCTTCACCGGCTTCGAGCCGCCCTCGGCGTCGAGGGTCGCGCCGTCGCCGGTGGTGGTGGCGCCGTCGCGGGTTGGTCCGTTGGATGGTGGGGGGTTGGTGAGTGGGGCGGATGAGGTGTTCTCGCCGTCGATGGCGCCGGTGCCGGGGTCGCGGGTGCCGGGGTCGGGGGCGAGTTTGTTGTCGGT
>JBFXCS010000002.1:0-804328 GCA_050181915.1 Thermoleophilia bacterium
GCGGGGTATCGGGTGGCGTTGTCGGTGTGCCAGGCGCTGCGGCGCAGCGCGCTGGCGCGTGGGCCGGTGGCGGCCCGGAACGGTCACTCGGTGAAGGTCGCGGCCCTGTGAGCCCCCACACACACCATCGGGTCGTCCGGCTCGCGGGCGCGACGGATAGGCTGCGCCCGTGAGCCTCTTCGACGGGATCGACACGGTCTTCTACCAGGTGTGCGACATGGACCAGTCGATCGACTTCTACGAGGGCGTGCTGGGCCTCGAGCTGCTGAGACGCGAGGGCAACGACTGGGCCGAGTTGAAGGCCGGCTCGGTTGTCCTCGCGCTCGCCGGCGAGCTCGCGACGCGCCCCCATCAGGGCGGCGCGACCGTGGTCCTGCGGGCGTCCGACATCGATGCGGTGGAGCGCGCGCTCGCCGAGCACGACGTGCAGCGCGGCCCCATCGAGGACATGGGCGGCGCCCGCAGCCTGCAGTTCCACGACCCCAGCGGCAACGAGATCCTGGCCCTGGAGCCGCCCGCCGCCTAGCGGCCTACGCCGGGGACGAGGGTCCCGCGCGGTCGACGCGCGCCGCCGCGACCGCGGCGAGGAAGCCCTCCACGTCCTCGACGCCCACGCCGATCCGGCTCGCCGTCCACCCGAACGGCGCCCTCACCGAGACCGGCTCCGACAGCTCGAGCACGGCCGTCTCGCCGGACGCGCCGACGAAGGCGACCATGCCGCGCGCGATGCGCGCGCCGACGCCGCCCCACCACGGCCAGTGCATGCGCCCCGCCCCCGCCACGGCGGACAGCGGGACGTCCCCCGATCCGATCCAGCCCATCCGGATCTCGACGCGGTCGTCCAGCACCCGGGCCTCGGGCCGGCGCCACGAGAGCGGCAGCAGGAACGGGAGGGCCCACTTGCTGCGACGTATCGGGAAGGTCGGCACCTGCCCGGAAGGGTACTCGGGGGATGGCGCGTATGATCGGTCGGGTAGCGAAACGTTGATGAGGGGGACCACCCCGCGGTGGCACGACGAGGCTGGTACGGACGGGATCGCGGGCTGACCGGCCGCATGCTGTTCACGCTGTTCGGCCTGGGCCTGATCTACGTCGTCTTCATCGGCGTGCTGATCGCGGCCGGCGTCGGCGCCGTGGCGGTGCTGGTGATCGCGGCCGCCTTCGCGCTGGTGCAGATCCTGTTCGGCGACAAGATCGCCCTCGCCTCGATGGGCGCCAGGGTGGTCGAGCCGCACGAGGAGCCCGAGCTGCACGCCCTCATCGAGCGGCTGTGCCAGCTGGCCGACGTGCCGAAGCCGAAGGTGGCCCTGGCGCGCAACGACATCCCCAACGCCTTCGCCGCGGGCCACAGCCGCTCGACCGCGACCGTCTGCGTGACCACGGGCCTGCTCGACCGCCTCGAGCAGCCGGAGCTCGAGGGGGTGATCGCCCACGAGCTGTCGCACATCATCAACAGGGACGTCATCGTGATGACCGTCGCCGGGTTCGTCGCGACGGTCGCCGGGCTGCTGGTCCGGTTCGGCGTGCAGTTCGGGATGATGGGCGGAGGCCGCGGCAGGCGCGACAACACGGTCGCCGTGTTCTTCGTGGTGATCATCGCGTCCGTCGTCGTGTACGTGCTCTCGTTCCTGCTGCTGCGCGCCCTGTCGCGCTACCGCGAGTTCGCGGCCGACCGCGGAGCGGCCATCATCACCGGCGCGCCGGCCCAGCTGGCGGCGGCGCTCGGGAAGATCACCGGGTCGATCTCCCGCATCCCCACCCAGGATCTGCGCGCGGCGGAGGGCATGAACGCCTTCTTCATCGTCCCGGCGGTGGCGCGGGGCTTCTCGCTGTCGTCGCTGGTGGCGACCCACCCTCCGGTGGAGAAGCGCATCGAGCGGCTGATGGCGATGCAGGCCCAGATCGACGGCACCCCGGTGCCCGCCCTGTGAGGGTCGCCTGATGGGACTGCTCGACGTGCTGCGCGGCCAGCGCAGGCCGCGCGACGCCGACCTCGACCGGCTGTTCGGCATCGGCAGCGCCGCGGTGACGCTGGAGGCGTCGCTGGGCCTGACCACGACCGGGCGGGCCGCGGTGTGCTTCAAGGGCATCGAGTCGGGCGCGTTCGACGAGCTGGTGCGCGAGACCGAGGAGCTGCTGCGCGCGACCGGCGGCGAGACCCAGACCGTCATCGACCGGCACCGCGACGGCTACGGCTTCGACTGGATCGTCATCTCCGACCCCGACGTCGAGGACCTCGCCACCACCACGCACGTCGTCAGCCGGTCGCTGCAGGAGCGCGGCTACGCCGAGCGCCTGCTGTGCGCCGTCTTCGGCTTCGACGGCGCGCCGGGCCGGGTGCTGCTGGTGTACGGCTACGGCCGCGGCACCTTCTACCCCTTCGCCCCGCGCGGCGAGCCGCGACGCGACAACGCCCTGGAGCTGCGGCTGCAGAGCGCGCTGGGGGGCGATCTGGCGATCGAGCCGGAGCTCGAGCGCTGGTACCCGGTGTGGGACGCGCCGGTGGGGATCGAGGGGCCGGCGCGATGAGGAGCCCCGCGCGGCGTCTCGTCGTGGCGGCGGCCTGCGCGCTCGGGGCGATCGCCGCGGGGCCCGCGGCCGCCTCGGCGGCGGTCGAGGTCGCGTTCGTCCAGGGGCAGCAGCTGGTGATGGTGAAGAGGCCCGGCGACGGCGCCGCGGCGGCGGTGCGCGCCCTGGTCGCGGGCCCGCGCCCGGCGGAGGCGCGCCGCGGCGTGCGCAGCTACCTGCCGGCGGGGACGCCGGTGCGCTCGGTCACGGTCAGCGGCCGGGTGGCGACGGTGGACCTGGGGGCGCGCTTCACGCGGACGGGCACCGCGGACGATCTCGACGCGCGCCTCGCCCAGCTCGTGCAGACGGCGACGGCGGTCGACGGCGTCGGCGGGGTGCGGCTGCTGGTCGACGGCGCGCGCCCGTCGGGGGTGTTCCCGCGCGTCGACGTGAGCCGCCCCCTCACCCCGCGGTCGCTGCGGGCGCCGGTGACCGCCACGAGGGCCCCGGCGCCGCCGGCCGCGCCGCCGAACGAGTACGTGCGGGCGATCCAGCAGCGGCTCGCCGACCTGGGCTTCCTCAGGCCGGGCGCCGCGGACGGCATCGACGGGCCCGTGACGCGCGCCGCGGTCATCGCATTCCAGAAGTGGAACGGCCTGGCCGTCGACGGCGCCAGCGGCCCGCAGACCATCGCCGCCCTCTCGGTGGCGGTGAGGCCCACGCCCATCACCACCGGCGGGGCGGGCCGTCGGGTGGAGGTGCTGCTCGACCGGCAGATCGCGCTGGCGATCGAGAACGACCGCGTGGTGCGCACCCTGCACGTCTCGACCGGCACCGAGGCCACCCCCACCCCCGCCGGCGCCTTCCGGGTGTACGCGAAGATCCCGCGCTGGTGGTCGGTGCCGTTCCGTGAGTGGCTGCCGAAGGCGGCCCCGTTCGTCGCCGGCATCGCCTTCCACGGCTACGACGACGTGCCGGCGGTGCCGGCGTCGCACGGCTGCGTGCGCCTCACCCACCCCGACTCGGCCTGGCTCTACGGCTTCCTGCGGGTGGGCACCCGCGTGCGGGTGATCGAGACGTCCAAGTGGTCCCCACTGACGCAACCCGCCACCTGAGCCGCGGAGGACCGACGATGAATGCCGAGACCGTCCACCACGTCAGGGTGAGCCTGCGGCGCGAGCGACCGCCGATCCGCACGGCCACGCTGGAGACGACCGGCGACGAGGTGACCTTCGGGACGCCCGGCTGGCAGGGCGAGCACTACGGGTTCGACCCGGACACGCTGCCGCGCCACCCGGGGACGCTCGACTACCTGGTGGCGTCCGTCGGCGGCTGCCTCATCGGCACGCTCGGCGGCGCCCTGACCGCGCGCGGCATCACCTCGTCGGGCGACGCCCTCACCGCCGAGGCCGTGGGCGATGTGGTCGTCGATCCCGACCGCGTGCTGCGGCTGCGCAGGATCCGGGTGCGGTACCGCCTGAGAGCGCACGAGGAGCAGCGCGCCGCGGCCGAGCGGGCCCATGCCCACCACGCCGCCCACTGCCCCAACGCCCGGTCGGTGGCCGGCGCGATCGAGATCGTCACCGAGCTCGACTTCGTCCCGATCGGGGCGGAGGGGCCGCCGACGACCTGAACCCGGGCCCGCCGGGCCCGGGCCCGGCGGCGTCAGTTGGGGATGAGCCCCTCCGAGCCGAGCAGCTCGCGGGCGTCGTCCAGGCTGGTGCCGTGGCCCGGCACGATCGCGTCGGACGGCTCGAGCTCGTCGTCGGGCAGCTTCTCGCCCGTCGCGATGATCGCGTCCACCAGCTCGACCAGCGCCGCGGCGAACCCGTCGGCGTCCCCGGCCTCGGCGGCGGCCTGCACCCGGTCGTCGATCGGATCGACCGCGGCGAAGGCGGCCTCGTCCAGGCGGTACTGGCCCTCTCCGAGGATCCGCACGATCACTGGGCCTTCTCCTCCCCGCCCGCGATCTCGCCCGCCGGCGCCGACGCGCCCGGGCCGATCTCGGCCTTCAGCTTCGCCAGCTCGTCGTCGACGCCGCCGCCGATCGACAGCGCCTCCAGCTCCCGGTCGATCGAGTCGCGGCCGTCCGTGACGTCGTTGAGGGCGCCCGACTCGAGCAGCTCGTCGATGGCGCCCGCGCGGGCCCGCATCGTCTCGGTCTTGTTCTCGGCCCGCTCGATGGCCAGCCCGACGTCGGCCATCTCCTCGCCCACCCCGCTGAGCGCCTCGCCGATCTTGGTCTGGGCCTCGGCGGCGGTGTACTGGGCCTTGATCGTCTCCTTGCGGGTGCGGAAGGCCTCCACCTTGGCGGTGAGCCGCTGCTCGGCCAGCACCAGCTTGTCCTGCTCGGCCTGCAGCTGGACCCGCTGCTCGTCGAGGCCCTGCAGCTGCAGCTGCACCCCCTTCTTGCGCTCCAGCGCGACCCGGGCGAGGTCCTCGCGGTTCTGCTGCAGCGCCATGCGCGCCTGGCCGTCGAGCTTCTCGACGCTCTGCTCGAGCTTCGCGGACTGCAGCTCGATGCGCTTCTTGCTGGTGGCCACGTCGGCGACGCCCCGGCGCACCTTCTGCAGCATCTCCAGCTGCTTCTCGTACGAGTAGTCGAGGATCTCGCGCGGATCCTCCGCGCGGTCCAGGGCCTTGTTCGCCTTGGCCTTGACGATGGTCGTGAACCGGCCCATGAGGCCCATTGCGAAGCTCCTTCTCGTGCCGCCCAGGACCGTCCGAGGATAGCATCGGTCCGTGGCGCCCCCTCCGCTCACCGGCCTGCGGGTACTGGAGGTCTCGCACAACCTCGCGGGCCCGCTCACGGGCATGCACCTGGGCGATCTGGGCGCCGACGTGATCAAGGTGGAGCGCCCCGAGGGGGACGAGTGGCGCGACCACGAGCGCGGCTCCGGCAGCCCCGGGCGCAGCCGCCACCACATGCAGGCGAACCGCGGCAAGCGCGCCGTGTGCCTCGACCTGGGCATCGCCGACGGCAGGTCGGTGCTGCGCGAGCTCATCGCCCGCGCCGACGTGCTGATCACGAACATGCGGCCCGGGGTGGCCGGACGCCTCGGCTTCGGCTGGGAGGAGTCCCGCAAGCTCAACCCCGGGCTCGTGTACTGCGCGATCTCGGCCTTCGGCGAGGCGGGGCCGCGCGGCGGCCGGCGCGGCTACGACATCCTCGGCGAGGCGCTGGCCGGGTTCATGCCGCCCGGGCTCGCCCGCGGCGACGACCCCCCGCAGGCGAGCCCGATCCCGATCAACGACACCGCCCTGCCGCTGCTCGCCTGCACCGGGATCCTGGCCGCCCTGATCGAGCGCGGCCGCACCGGGCGCGGCCAGCTCGTGGAGAGCACCATCCTCGGCTCGGCGGTCGCCCTCAACGCCCACTCGCTGGTGCGCATCGAGGCGCTCCCGGGGCACGGCACGCCCACCTTCTCGCGCGCCCTCTACCGGGCCTACCGCACCTCGGACGGATGGATCGCGATCGGCGCCTACGCCGAGCGACTGGCCCGGCGCTTCTGCGAGGTGATGGGATTTGCGGGGCTTTTCGACGCGCCGCCCTGGGACGACCGCGCCGTCCGGGTGACCCGGGCGGACGAGCTGGTCGAACTGTTCGCCCCGCGCTTCCTCGAGCGCACGACGGCGCAGTGGGACGACGCGATGGCCGCGGCGGGCATCCCGGCGGCGCCGGTGCGCGAGCGGGACGACCTCTTCGACGACCCGCAGCTATGGCGGTCCGGGCTGCTGGAGGTCGTCGAGGACGACGAGGTGGGGCCGATCACGATGACCGCGCCCGTGGTGCGCCTGTCGGACTCGCCGGGCGCGATCCGCTTCCCGGGGCGCCACCTGGGCCAGGACACCCGTGCCGTGCTGGCCGAGCTGGGGCACGACGAGCGGGAGATCGCCCGGCTGGTCGAGAGCGGGGCCGCCGTCTGCCGCGAGTGAGCCCGGGTCGTCCCGGTCAGCGCAGGTCGAGCACCTCGCGGCCGCGCAGGTGGGTGAGCACCTTGCGCTTCACGCGCTGCAGCGCGTTGTCGACCGTCTTGGGCGTGCAGCCCATCCGGTCGGCGATCTCCTCGTAGGAGCGGCCCTCGAGGTACATGGTGAGCACGCCGCTCTCGAGCTCGGAGAGCGCCTCGCCCAGGCAGCCGACCAGGCTGCGCAGCTCCTCGGACGAGATCACCTGGGTGACCGGGTCGGTGACCGGGTCGTCCGGCAGCACCTCGGCGAGGCTCATCTCCTGGTCGCCGTTCGCGCCCGAGCGCGTGTGGCTGAACGAGACGTAGGTGTTGAGCGGGGTGTGCTTGTTGCGCGCGGCGGTCTTGATCGCCGTGATGATCTGGCGCGTGACGCACAGCTCGGCGAAGGAGCGGAACGACGCCTCGCGGTCGGTGCGGTAGTCGCGCACCGCCTTGTAGAACCCGATCAGGCCCTCCTGGATCAGGTCCTCGCTCTCGCCGCCGGCCAGGAAGTAGGCGCTGGCCTTCATGCGCACGAAACCGCGGTAGCGGTCGATCAGCTGATCCATTGCAGCCGAGTCGCCCGCCCGTGCCCGGGTGATGAGCGCTCGATCCTGGATCTCGACCAGAGATTGAGATTGAAGCCCCTCGGCTCGGTCGGCGCGCCCCCGGCTGAATGCATGTGCTCCTGAGATCGCGCTGCTCATCGGCTTTTCTCCCTGGTCAGCTCTCGACCTTCAAGCTGAACTCAAGCGTTCGAATTTGGAAGGTTGAGGATTGTTACCGCGCGCTCAAAGTCACGTCAACGGGAGAAGACCGCAAATAGCGTCATTTCACGGTACGCAATGACTCGTACAGGAGCAGCGCGCAGGCCACGGAGATGTTCAGCGACCCGACCGCGCCGCGCATCGGGATGGTCGCGAGCCGGGCGCACTCCTCCCTCACCCGGGGCCGCAGACCGGCCCCCTCGGCGCCCATCACGATCAGCGCGTCGGCTGGCCAGCCCACCTCGCGGTAGTCGACGCCGCCGTCCGGGTCGGCGCCCACGGCGTCGCGTCCGGCGAGCCGCGCGTCGTGGAGGAAGGCCACCATCGATCCCACCCGCGCGATCGCCAGGTGCTCGACCGCCCCGGCGGACGCCTTCACCACCGTGGGCGTGACGCCGGGCCCGCCCCGGCGCGGGATGATCATGCCCGCGGCACCCGCCCCCTCGGCCACCCGGGCGATGGCGCCCAGGTTCCGCGGATCCTGCGCCCCGTCGAGGCAGACGACGGGGCCGCCGCGCTCCAGCACCTCCCGTGGCTCGGCGTAGGGGTAGGGCTCCGCGAAGGCCACCACCCCCTGGTGGTCGGACGTGCCGGCCGCCCTGCCGATGTCCGCGCGGGCCCGCTCCACGACCGGCACGCCGGCGAGCCACGGCTCGGACGCCACCTGGGGCAGGGCCCACACCTCGCGCACCGCCCGCCGGCCGGCGGCGAGCAGCTCGCGCACCGGGTTGCGGCCGTAGACGGCCTCGCCGGTCACGCCGGCGAGACCCGCGGGCCCTCCGGGGAGTCGGTGATCTCGTAGCCCAGGCCGCGCACCTCGTCGCGCAGGGCGTCGGCCAGGGCGAAGTCGCGCGCGGCGCGGGCGTCCTCGCGGCGCGCCACCAGATCCCGCACCCCGTCCGGCACGGCCGCCGCCGTCCGGCCCGCGACGCCGGCGAGGCCCAGGATCTCGAGCAGGTCGAGGAGCGCCCGCCGCGCCTCGCGCAGCTGGCCGGCGCCGGCCTCCGGCCCGCCGACCGCCCGGTTCGCCGCCCTGACGATCTCGAAGATCGCCGCGAAGCCGGCCGGCGTGTTGAAGTCGTCGTCGAGGGCGTCGAAGAAGTCCTCGCGGCCCCCGGTGAGGGCGCGGGCCAGCTCGGCGTCGATGCCGTCGCCCCGGTCCGGCGCGGAGGCGGCGCGATCGAGGGCCTCGAGGGCGTTGGCGATGCGCTCCAGCACCGAGCGGGCCTCGCCGAGGCGCTCCTCCGAGAAGGGCAGCCGCGAGCGGTAGTGGCTCGTGAGGAAGAAGGCCACCACCACGTCGGCCGGCCACCGGTCGAGCACGTCGCCGAGGCGGGCGATGTTGCCCAGGCTCTTGCTCATCTTCTCGTCGCCCAGCTCGAGCATCTCGTTGTGCATCCAGATGCGGGCCATGCAGCCGCCGTGGGCCCCCTCGGACTGGGCGATCTCGTTCTCGTGGTGCGGGAAGACGAGGTCGATGCCGCCGCCGTGGATCTCGAAGCCGCGGCCGAGGGCGGCCTCGGCCATCGCCGAGCACTCGATGTGCCAGCCGGGGCGGCCCGGGCCCCACGGCGACTCCCACCAGGTGTCCTCGTCCGGCTTGCGCCCCTTCCAGAGCGCGAAGTCGAGGGGCGACTCCTTACCCGCGCCCGGCTCCTGGGAGATCATGTCCTCCAGCCGCCGGCCGGACAGCCGGCCGTAGTCGCCGAAGCGGTCGACCCGGTAGTAGACGTCGCCCTGAGAGGCGTAGGCGAGCCCCCGCTCCACGAGGATGGCGATGAGCTCGACGATCTCGGGGATCATGTCGGTGACGCGCGGCTCGGCGTCCGGCCGGCCCAGGCCCAGCCGGTCCGTGTCGGCGATGTAGGCGTCCGAGTAGCGGGCCGCCAGCTCGGCGCTGGGCACGCCCTCCGCGCGGGCGGCGTCGTAGATCTTGTCGTTCACGTCGGTCAGGTTCGACACGAGCCTGACCCTCAGCCCGCGGCGCTCCAGAAAGCGCTTGAGCACCGCGAAGACGACGTAGGGGCGCGCGTTGCCGATGTGGATGCGGTCGTAGACCGTGGGCCCGCAGACGTAGATCCGCACCGTGCCGTCGGGGCCGGTGGTGAGCGGCTCCTTGGCCTTGGTCAGGGTGGAGTGGAGCCGGACGCCGGTCTCCCGCCGCTCCTCGGTCACGACCGCTCCAGCAGGGCGACGGCGTGGCAGGCGATGCCCTCGTTGTGGCCGGTCGCGTCCATGCCGTCGGTGGTGGTGGCGCTGACGCCGACCGGCGCGCCGAGCAGCGCGGTGAGCGCCGCTCCCATCGGCCCCTTGTGATCGGCCAGCCGCGGCCGCTCGCACACCACCACGACGTGGGCGTTGGCGATCGTGAAGCCGGCGCCGCGCACCCGGTCGCGCACCACCTCCAGCATGCGGGCGCCCGAGACCCCCTTCCACTCCTCCGTGCCGGGGAAGAGCACGCCGATGTCGGGCAGGCCGGCGGCCGCGAGCAGCGCGTCGCAGAGCGCGTGCGCGACGACGTCGCCGTCGGAGTGCCCGGACAGGCGGCGCTCGTCGATCTCGACGGTGCCCAGCATCAGCGGCTTGCGCGCGCCGAAGCGGTGGGCGTCGAAGCCGTTGCCGATCCTCATGCCCACCTGATCGGCACCTGGCTCGGGGATCGTCGCGAGAGCCGCGTGATCGTCTCGTAGCCCGCGCCGCGCAGCGCGGCCACGGTGGTCGCGTAGTCGCGCGCCACGTCCTGCGGGCGGTGGGCGGCGCTCGACAGCACGACCGGCACGCCGGCCTCCCGAAGCCGCGCCAGCACCGCCGGGGCGGGCGACAGCTCGTGCCGGGCGCCGCGCAGGCCCTTCGAGGAGCACTCCACCGCCGCGCCGGCGGCCGCGAGGGCGTCGATCGTCTCGTCCAGGCGGGGAGCGAGCGAGGCGGGGAGGGCGACGCCCCGGGCCGCCGGCCGGTCGGGCGGCCAGACGACGTCGAACAGGCCCGACCGCGCCGCGGCCGCGAGGGCGTCGAGGTGGACCGACCACACCTCGTCGGCGGGGGCTCCCGGCCCCGGGCGCGCCCCGGGCCCCGGGCAGGCGAGCACCAGGTCGAAGGGCCGGCCCGCGACGAGCGCCGCGATCTCGCCGCGGCGCTCGGGCAGCCAGCCGACCTCCAGTCCCAGCAGCACCGGCAGGCCCTGCGCCCGGGCGGAGGCGACGGCGGCGCAGTAGGCCTCCAGATCCTCGGTGGCGCCGTCGCGCCACCAGTCCTCGTCGCGCCAGCCGCGGGTCTCCGAGAAGCGGCGGGCGTGCTCGGTGATCGCGATCTCGGACACCGCGCGGGCGCGGCCGCGGGCGACGTAGCGGCCGATCCAGGCGGGCGACAGGTGGCCTCCGTCGGCCTCCCACGGCCCATGTCCGTTCGTCGCGCCGTCCGGCCGCAGATGCGTGTGGTAGTCGGTCAGCATGCGGGGCCCGCGGAGCCTAACAACGCCTCGACGGGCGCCACGTCGGCCGGCGTCGTGAGCTTGGGGTTCGGCCCCGGCGAGGCGACGACCCGCACGCGGCCGCCGGCCGCCTCGACGATGCCGGCGCAGTCGGTGAAGGCGCCGAGGGCGCCGGCCGCGGCGGCGGCCTCGACGGCCCGGCGGAAGACCGCGGCGTCGAAGGCCTGCGGGGTCTGCGCCCGCCACAGGCCCTCGCGGGCGACCGTGCCGACGACGACGTCGCCCTCGGCGCGTTTCAGGGTGTCGGCCAGCGGCTCGGCGGCGATCGCCCCGTCGGCGCCGGAGACCCCGTCGAGCACCGCGCCCACCAGCTCCGCGGTGAGCAGCGGCCGCGCGGCGTCGTGCACCAGCACGACCGGCGCATCCGGCGGCAGGGCGGCCAGCCCCTCGCGCACCGAGTCGGAGCGCGTCGCGCCGCCCGGCACCACCCGGGGCGCGAGACCCTCGGCCGCCAGGGCGACGGTCATCGCCTCGACCCCGTCGGGAGGCGCGGTGACCACGATCGGGCCCACCCGGCCGCTGCGGGCGAGGGCCTCGACCGACCAGGCCAACAGCGGCCGCCCCGCCACCGGCATCAGCGCCTTCGGCAATCCGGCGCCCATCCGGACGCCCGCTCCCGCCGCCACCACGATGGCGCCGGCGAGGGGGGATGGGGACGGCGCCGCGGTCACCGCGCCAGACTAGTGGTCGGGCGGGTCGGCCGAGGTGGCGGACGCGCGGCCTCTGGCACCATTGCCGGCGTGGACCTCCATGTCGGCACATCGGGCTGGGCGTACAGGGAATGGGCCCCCGCCTTCTACCCCGAGGGGCTGCCGCAGGCGCGCTACCTCGAGCACTACTCCCGCGTGCTCGGCGCGTGCGAGGTCAACGCCACCCACTACCGCATCCAGTCGGAGGCGGCCGTGGCCCGGTGGGCGGACGCCACGCCGCCGGGGTTCCGCTTCGCCTCGAAGGCCCACCGGGCCATCACCCACGGCCGGGGGCTGCCGTCCCGCGAGCGGGGCGGCGAGTTCGTCGCCCGCTACCTCGAGTCGCTCACCCCCCTCGGCGCCCGCCTGGGCGCGGTGCTGCTGCAGTTCCCGCCCACGCGGCAGCGCGACGACGACGCCCTCGACGGCCTGCTGGCGCTGCTGCCGCCCGGGCTGCCCTTCGCGCTCGAGTTCCGCCACGACTCCTGGTCGTCACCCGAGGTGGAGGCGAGGGCCGTCGCGGCGGGCGGCACGATCTGCTTCTCCGAGACCCGCGGCGAGGTGCTGCCCCGCCTGCCCGACGGGCCGCTCGCCTACGTGCGGCTGCGGGGAGAGCACTACGACGCGGCCGCCCGCGACGGCTGGCGGGACCTGCTCCGCGCGGAGGCCGAGACCCGGCCGGTGTACGCCTTCGCCAAGCACGAGGGCATCCCCGCCGGCGATCCCTTCGCCGGCGTGGGCCTCGCCCAGTGGCTGATGGAGGCGTCCTCCTAGGAGGGCGGCGACTCGGCGGGGAGCTTGGTGAAGATCATCTTCCCGGACGGGCTCTGGAGGACGCTCGTGACCTCGGCGGTGACCTCCCGGCCCACGGCCGAGCGTCCGCCCTCGACCACGATCATCGTGCCGTCCTGGAGGTAGCCGACCCCCTGGTCGTACTCGCGCCCCTCGCGCACGATCCGCACGGTGAGGGGCTCGCCGGGAAGCACGGCCGGCTTCAGCGCGTTCGCCAGCTCGTTGACGTTCAGCACCTCGATGCCCTGGATGCGCGCCACCTTGTTCAGGTTGTAGTCAGTGGTCACGATCGACCCGCCCAGGTCCTGGGCCAGGCGCACCAGCTTCGCGTCGACGCCCTCGATCTCCGGGTAGTCGCCGCGACGCACCGAGAAGCCCCCGTTCGCGGTCGACTTCAGCTCCTCCACGATCTCGAGGCCCCGGCGGCCGCGGGCCCGCTTGAGGCTGTCGGCCGAGTCGGCGACGCGCTGCAGCTCCTCCAGCACGAACTCCGGCACCACGACCGCGCCCGAGAGGAACTTGGTGCGCATCACCTCGACGATGCGCCCGTCGATGATCGCGCTGGTGTCGATGAGCCGGGCGGGCGCGTCGTTTCCCGGGGTCCGCGAGCGGATGCCGACCAGGCGCAGGATGTCGATGTGCCGCCGCGCCGCCACCCGCATGAACAGGTAGGCCACGATCAGCACCACGGGCAGCAGCAGGTAGTTGCCGATGATCGGCAGCTGCGCCACCGCGACGCCGGCGAGGGCGGCGGCGACCAGCCCCACCACCAGGCCCAGCGCGCCGACCGTCAGCTCGGCGGCCGAGCGGCGATCGGCGGCCCGGTCGATCGCCCGCAGCCGATCGCGCAGGAAGCGCCCCAGCAGGCTGCCGATCAGCCAGCCCACCAGGGCTCCCGCCAGCGTGATGACCGTCCAGGCGACGTAGCGCCAGGGCGACGAGAACCAATCGTCGAGTGGCAGGGAGCCCGCCGCCTGGTACGCGCCCAGACCGGCCAGAAGGCCGAGGACGATCCGGCTGGCCATCACGACCAGCACGATCGCGCCTCCCGATCCGCCCGGCGTGCCGGCCGGCCGACCCCCGTCATCACCCGATTCCCTTCCCCGTCGCTCCGAACCTCCAAGCGCAACCGTATCGCCGCGGAAGACCCGCGGACCCTCCGGGGCGAACCCCTCAGTCCACGAGCGCCCCCGCGCCGCGCGCGGCCGGCTTGCCAGCGCTGTCACGACGCTGCCCGATGTCCTCCAGGAGGTTCTCCAGGAAGTCGATGGCCTCCTGCTCCTCCATGTCTCGTGCGTACATCAGCTCGCTCGCGAGGATCTTCTTGGCCCGGCCGAACATCTGCTTCTCGCCGGTGGAGAGGCCCTTGTCGAGATCGCGGATGGAGAGGTTCCTCACCACCTCCGCCAGCTCGAAGATGTCGCCCGTCTTGATCTTGTCGCGGTTGTGCTTGAAGCGCCGGTTCCAGTTCTTCGGCATCTGGGTGCCGTCGTCCTTGAGGACGGCGAGCACCTCGTCGACCGTCTCCTCCCCGATGACCTTCCGCAGACCCGCCTTGTCGGCGTTCTCCGTCGGAACCATCACGGTCATGTCGTTGTAGAGGATCTGGATGGTGAGGTACTCACGGCGCTGCCCGAGGATCTCCTTGAGCTCCTTCTTAACGATCTTGCCCGCGCCGTGATGCGGATACACGACCTTGTCACCGACCTCGTACAACCGATCCCCCTCGCTCGTCATTGACAGGACACGCGCGTCTCTAGCGCGCGAAGGCCGCCTCGAGGGCCTCGCGGACCCCGGGCGCCTCGAACGTGTTCGCCGGTGCCGCCGGGACGCTCTCGCCCCCGACCCGGGCGGGCGGCATCACCACCGAGGTCATGCCGTGGGCCGCGGCGGCGGCGAGCCGCCTGACCCCGTGACCGGCGGGGCGCACCGCGCCCGTGAGGCCCAGCTCCCCGAACGCCGCCGTGCCGCCGGGCAGCGCGACGCCGCGATGGGCGCTCGCCACCGCCAGCGCGATCGCGAGATCGGCCGCCGGGTCGAGAGCGCGCGCGCCGCCGGCGACGCTGACGAACACGTCTGCGTCGCCCAGCCGCAGCCCGCCGTGGCGCGACAGCACCGCGATCACCTGCGACAGCCGGGTGCGGTCGACCCCGATCGCCACCCGCCGCGGCGGCACGATCTCGGTGGGCCCCACCAGGGCCTGCACCTCGACCAGCAGCGCGCGGCTGCCCTCGATCGCGGGGAAGACGCACGACCCCACCCGCTCACCGGCCTCGGCGAGGTACAGGCGCGTCGGATCCTCGACCGCGACCAGCCCGTCGGGGCGCATCTCGAACACGCCGGTCTCGTTGGTGGAGCCGAAGCGGTTCTTGGTCGCCCGCAGCACCCGGTGGGCCCGCAGGTCGTCGCCCTCGAAGGAGAGGACGCAGTCGACCAGGTGCTCGAGCGTGCGGGGACCGGCCAGCCCGCCCTCCTTGGTGACCTGTCCCACCAGGACGATGGTGACGTCGCGTTCCTTCGCGACGCGCATCAGCTCGGCGGTCGCCTGACGGACCTGGCTCGGCGCGCCCGGCGCGCCCTCCACGGCCTCCGACACGAGGGTCTGGATCGAGTCGATGGCGCAGACGCCGGGACAGTGGGCCTCGATCGCCGCGACCACCGCCTCCAGGCGGGTCTCGGCGAGCACGTCGATGGCGCCGCAGTCGGCGTCGAGGCGCTCGGCGCGGGAGCGCACCTGCACCGCCGACTCCTCGCCGGTGACGAGCATCGCCCGCCCCTCGCGCGCGACGTGGGCCAGCACCTGCAGCACCAGGGTGCTCTTGCCGATGCCCGGCTCGCCGCCGATCAGCACCAGCGACCCCGGCACCAGCCCGCCGCCCAGCACGCGGTCGAGCTCGCCGATGCCGGTCGTGAGCCGCTCGGGGGTGGCGTCCGCGAGGTCCGCCAGGCGCACCACCGCCGGCACCGCGCCGACGACGGCGCGGGATCGCCCGGCCGGCGCGGCGGCGTGCTCGGACATGGTGCCCCACTCGCCGCAGCCCGGACAGCGCCCGACCCACCGCGGGGCCTGCTGCCCGCAGGCCCCGCAGATGAACGTCGATCGCCGGCGCGTCTGCGCCACGGCTGACTCCCGCCTTTGGATCAGGACTCGCCCGGAGCGGCGGACGACTCCTCGGCCCGCCCGCCCGCGCCGGCGGCCGCACCCACGGCCTCGGGCTCGGCCTCCTGCACGATGAGCTTCATCTCGTCGCCGTCGCGGTCGACCGTGACCGAGCCGCCCTCCGGGAAGCCCCCGGACAGCAGGCGGTCGGAGAGCGGGTCCTCGATGAGGCGCTGGATCGCCCGGCGCAGCGGGCGGGCGCCCATCGTGGGGTCGTAGCCCTGCTCGACCAGCAGGTCCTTCGCCTCGTCCGTGAGCCGCAGCGACAGGCCGTGCTCCTCCATCTGCTTCTGGAGGCGCACGAGGAGCAGATCGACGATCTCGGTGATCTCCTCCTTGGCGAGCTTGTGGAAGACGATGATCTCGTCGATCCGGTTGATCAGCTCGGGCCGGAACACCCGCTTCAGCTCGCCCATGATCTTCGACTTCATGTCGTCGTAGGACATGCCGGTCTCGTCCGTGACCGAGAAGCCCAGGGGCGTGCTGCGCGAGATCGTGGCGGCCCCGATGTTCGAGGTCATGATGAGGATGGCGTTGCGGAAGTCGACCGAGCGGCCCTGGGCGTCGGTGAGGCGCCCGTCCTCGAGGATCTGCAGCAGGATGTTGAAGACCTCGGGGTGGGCCTTCTCCACCTCGTCCAGCAGGATCACCGAGTACGGCTTGCGGCGCACCTGCTCGGTGAGCTGGCCGCCCTCGTCGTAGCCGATGTAGCCGGGCGGGGAGCCGACCAGCCGCGACACCGCGTGCTTCTCCATGTACTCGGACATGTCGACCTGGATCAGCGCGCTCTCGTCGCCGAACAGGAACTCGGCCAGGGTGCGCGCCAGCTCGGTCTTGCCGACGCCGGACGGGCCCAGGAAGATGAACGAGCCGGAGGGCCGCTTCGGGTCCTTGATGCCGGCCCGGGCGCGGCGGATCGCGCGGGAGACGGCCGTGATCGCCTGCTCCTGCCCGATGACGCGCTTGTGGAGCTCCTCCTCCATCCGCAGCAGCTTCTGCGTCTCGGCCTCGGTGAGCTTGAACACCGGGATGCCGGTCCACATCGAGACGATGTCGGCGATCTCCTCCTCGCCGATGGAGGCCCGCGGGCCCCCCTCCTCGCTCTTCCACTGCTCCTCGAGCTCGCGCTTCTTGTTCGTGAGGCGCCGCTCCTTGTCGCGCAGGTTGGCGGCCTTCTCGAACTCCTGCGCCTCGATCGCCGCCTCCTTCTCCTTGCGGACCTGGTCGATCTCCTCCTCGAGCTCGCGGTACGTCGGCGGCGCGGTCATGGTGCGGATGCGCATGCGCGACGACGCCTCGTCGATCAGGTCGATCGCCTTGTCCGGCAGGAAGCGGTCGGAGATGTAGCGGTCGGCGAGGTTGGCCGCGGCGGCCAGCGCCTCGTCGGTGATGGTGACGCGGTGGTGGGCCTCGTAGCGGTCGCGCAGGCCGCGCAGGATCTGCTCGGTCTCCTCCTGGCTGGGCTCGTCCACGTTGATCTTCTGGAAGCGGCGCTCCAGGGCGGAGTCGCGCTCGAGGTACTTGCGGTACTCGTCCAGCGTGGTGGCCCCGACGGTCTGCAGCTCGCCGCGGGCGAGGGCCGGCTTGAGGATAGAGGCCGCGTCGATCGCGCCCTCGGCCGCGCCCGCGCCGACGAGGTTGTGCAGCTCGTCGATGAACAGGATGATGTCGCCCCGCTGGGTGATCTCCTTCATCACCTTCTTGAGGCGCTCCTCGAACTCGCCGCGGTACTTCGAGCCGGCCACCAGGGCCGCCAGGTCGAGCGTGTAGATCTGCTTGTTGCGCAGCAGCTCGGGCACCTCGTTGCTGGAGATGCGCTGCGCCAGGCCCTCGACGACCGCCGTCTTGCCGACGCCGGGCTCGCCGATCAGGACCGGGTTGTTCTTGGTGCGGCGCGAGAGGATCTGCATGACCCGCTCGATCTCGTTCTGGCGCCCGACGACCGGGTCGAGCTTGCCCTCGGCGGCCAGCTTGGTGAGGTTGCGGCCGAACTGGTCGAGCAGCTTGCTCGACTTCTTGTCGCCGGTCTGGCCGGACCCGCCGCCCTGCCCCTGGCCCTGGCGGCGGCCGGGACCGGAGAGCATGCGGATGATCTCGTTGCGGATCTTCTCCGAGTCGGCGTCGAAGTCGGCCAGGATGCGGGCCGCGACGCCCTCGTTCTCGCGCACCAGCCCGAGCAGGATGTGCTCGGTGCCGATGTAGTTGTGGCCGAGCGACAGCGCCTCGCGCAGGGCCAGCTCCAGCACCTTCTTCGCCCGCGGCGTGAACGGGATCTGGCCGGAGGTGACCTCCTCGCCGGAGCCCACGATGCGGATCACCTGGGCCCGCACCTCCTCCACCGTGATCTCGAGCCCCTCGAGCACGCGCGCGGCGAGCCCCTCCTCCTCGCGCAGGAGGCCCAGGAGGATGTGCTCCGTCCCGATGTAGTTGTGCTTGAGGGTGCGCGCCTCCTCTTGCGCCAGGACGACGACCTGGCGGGCGCGCTCCGTGAACCTTTCGAACATCGGGTTCCCCTTACTCGCCCTCAGGGCCGGAACGCGTGCTGCACCCCGGTCGGGAAGGGCGTTGAGGCGTGCGGGACATCGAGGGACAGGACCCGCGAGAGGCGCTTCGTGGAGGCGATTCCGCGGCTAGAAGGAACGGGACGACCGGCCACTCGGACCGTGCTTGATGGTAGCACGGGGTCCCGACGCGGCCCCCGGCCCGTCGCGAGCGGTGAGACACCCAGGATGCCGGTCCCCGGCGCCGCGCGCGCCCCCCGTCCGGACGGGGGGCGGAGCGCCGGGCACAGCCCTAGTGGCGGACCTTCCGGTCCTGGTCGGGGTAGACGAGCAGGCCCATGGTGCGGGCGCGCTTGACGGCCTTGGCCACGATGGCCTGCTGGCGGCGGGAGAGCCCCGTGATGCGACGCGAGCGGATCTTGCCCCGCTCGCTGACGAACCGCCGCAGCGACGGGTAGTTCTTCCAGTCGATCTCCTCGAGCGTCAGCTGGGGACGCCGCTTGCGCTGGGCGGGCGCACCGCCCTTGCGTCCCTTCGTCTTCGACCGCGCTCGGCCCCTGGGCTTCGCCATCTGCTCCTCTATCGATCCGCTGTACGGCGACGCGGGACTATAGCAACCCGTCGGCCGACCTCCCGCCGGCGGCGGATCCGGCCGCCGTCCGGCGCCGATCGCCGGGTGATCCGGGGCCGCGCGAAAGGCTCCCTTACGCCGTAGTGCCAATTGGCCGTGACCGCCGCGGCCAATTGGCGCAACCCGCCGCGACGCCCGCCCCGGGCGGCGTAACGCCGGACCCCTCCCGGCGCATCCAGGTGGTGCAGGCTCCGACGGAGGGAGGATCCACCCGGTGAGACGCACCGACCACACGACGGCCACGGACGCCCGGCTGATCGCCGCGTCGCGCGATGACGCCGACGCCTTCCGCGCGCTCTACGACCGGTACGCCGAGCGCGTCCACGGCTACCACCGCCGCCGCTGCGGCGACCGCCAGGCGGCGCTCGACCCGACCGCCGAGACCTTCGCCCGCGCCTGGGTGGCGCGCACGCGGTTCCGCGACGAGGCCGGCGGCAGCGCGGCGCCCTGGCTCTTCGCCATCGCCCGCCACGTGCTCATCGAGTCCGTCCGCGGCGGGCGCATGGAGGGCGCCGCGATGGAGCGCCTGGGCGTGCGCGAGCGCTGGGACGCCCCTCCGTCGACCGCAGACCCCGCCGAGGCCTGGCTGGACGGCGCCGACGAGCTGCTCGACCGGCTGCCCGCCGGCCAGCGCGAGGCCGTGCGCCTGCGCGTGGTCGACGACCTCGCCTACCCCGCGGTCGCCGACGCCCTCGCGACCACCCCCGAGGCGGCCCGGGTGCGCGTGCACCGCGGGCTCGCCGCACTGCGCCAGAGGTTCCGCACCGAGGAGATGAGCCGATGACCGACGCCCGCACCGACCTCGACGCCCTGGGCGACGCCCTGCAGCGCTCCGCCGCCGCCGACCTGGCGGCCGGGCGCGTCGTCGTCCCGCGGTCGCCGCGCCGCAGGCGGCGCCTCGCCGCGATCGCCGTCGCCGTCGTGCTCGTCGTCCCCGCCGCCGCGGTCGGCATCGCCCGCCTGACGGTGGACGAGGGGACCGTGGCGGCGAGCCTGCCCGCGGGCACCCTGGCCCTGATGGACACCGAGCCCACCTGCACCGCGGTGCGCGAGGGCGTCGAGTACCTCTGCACCCTCGCGCGTCCGCCGGCGCACGAGGTGTCCGACTGGACCGGCACCGTCGAGCCCAGCGTCGACGCCGCCGAGCACGTGAACGGCGGCTGCCGCTCCGAGAACGCGGAGGGCACCACCTGGCGCTGCTACCTCGGCCGGGAGGCCGTGACCCAGGGAATCATCGGCCCCGACTTCCTCGGCGAGCGGGTCAGCGGGCCGGGCGTCGGATGACGGTGGAGTAGGCCTTCACCACCTCGCGGGAGAGGTTGCCGGCGGCGTCGCGGGCGCGGAACCGCACCCGGTAGCGCGCCGCCGGCAGCGCCCTCCCCCGCGCCCTGCGGGGCAGGGCGATCGTGTTGGCCCCCGCGCGCAGGGCGACCGGCACGCGCGCCGCGACGACGTGGCGCGGGCAGGCCGCCGCCCGGCGCGGCGCCCGGGCCGGAGCGACGCAGCGGGCGCCCCGGCGGCGCCCGTCGGCGATGCGCCGCTCCACCACGAGGGTCGCGGTGGCGGGCTCGGAGATCGTGACGGCGAGGCGGCGCGCGGCCCCGGCGCGCAGCACCCGGGCGCGGCTCACGACCGGGGCCGTCCGGTCCGGGGCGGGACCGGCGGGCGGAGGAGGCGGCGGCGGCGCGGGCGGCGGCTGCAGCTCGTGGGCGCCGATGTCGCGGCGCCCGCCGGCCACCCGCGGCAGCCCGGCGAGGTCCAGCGGGCCGAAGGCCGCCGACTCGATCGGGTTGCCGGCATCGACCAGGGGCGAGCCGGCCCGCGGGCGCAGGTCGGTGGCGCTCGTGAACGCCGGGTCGGCGGCGATCCCGTCGGCGACCGTCGCGGCGCCCGCTCCGCTCTGCTCCACCTCGGAGGGGAACAGGTCCGAGTAGCGCGCCGAGACGTCGGCGGCGCCGGTGCCGCCGATCCTGCGGATGGCCACCGGGAAGCCGCTCACCACCGACGAGTCGAGGGTCACCGACGCGGAGGCCGAGGGCCCCTGCGTGTTGAGCGCCTGCACCCCCGCCGACGCCTGGTCCGCCCCGACCAGGGTGAGGTGGCGGGCCGTGACCGACGGGGTCCTGCTCGACTCGACCGGGCTGGCGAGGATCCCGATCCGGGCCCGCACGACGCTGTTGGTCACGGTCGCCGAGCCCTGCTGCACCAGGATCCCGTAGTTGAGGGCGGTGAAGGTCGACCGCGAGACGGCGAGCGCCTGAGCCGGCGCGACCTGCATCAGGCCGCGATCGGCGGTGACGCCGACGCCCTCGATCGCGAGCGAGCCCGCGTTCTCGATGCCGGGTCCGGCCCCCGGGGCATCGACGGTGCTGTCGGTCAGCGACGCGGAGCCCGCCGCGTGCAGGCCCGGTCCGCCCGGCGCGCCCTGCAGGTGCAGCCGGGCCCCCGCCGCGTCGCCCAGCCGGAGCGCCGTGGACGCGCCGGCCCCGGCCTCGATGGTGAGGTCGTGGACGCCCCCGGTGCTGAGGTAGAGGGTCGGGGCGTCGATCACGGCCGGGTTGCGCAGCAGCGTGGCGCCGCGGCCGGCCCCGGAGATCTCGACCGCGCTCGAGGCGTTGTAGTTGAACGGCCCGTCGTAGGCGCCGGGCGCGACGCGCACCACGTCCGCCTCGGCCGAGCCCGCCGCCGCGTCGAGCGCGGACTGGAGGCCGGCGACCGGGGCGCCCTCGCACGGGGCGCCCACGCAGTAGACCGCGCCGCTCGCCGTCGCCGCCGCCGCGAGGGCGGCGACGCCCCCGAGCGCGACAGCGGTCAGCAGGCGAGCGATCGACGACCGTCCCACGGCCCCTCTCCTCGTCGCGACTATCGCCGCACCGCCCGCTTCGGAGCCGCCACGACGAAGGCCGCGCTCACCTCGCGGGACGCGTTGCCGGCCGCGTCGACCACGCGGAAGCGCACCCGGTAGGACCCCGCCGGCAGGGCGCGGCGCCGCACCTTGGCGGGCAGCGCGAGGACGTTGGCGCCGGCCCGGACCGCCTTCGGCACCCGCACCACCGCCCGGAAGCGCGCGCACGGCCTGGCGCGGCGCAGCGCCCGGGTGGGGGCGACGCACGCCCTGCCCTTGCGGCGGCCGTGGGGCAGACGGCGCTCGATCACGAGGCGGGTCGTGCCGGCCTCGGAGGACGTGAACGACAGGCGGCGCGCCGTCTTGACCTTGCGGACGCGCGCCTTCGACACCGCGGGCGCGGTCGTGTCGGCGGGCGGAGGCGCCACCGGCGGACCGGTCGGAGGCCCGGGGGCGGGCTGATACTCGTAGGCGCCGATGTCGCGCCGCCCGCCGGCCACCCGCGGCTGACCCGCGAGGTCGACGGGGCCGAAGGCCGGCTGGTCGGCCGGGTCGCCCGCGTTCACCAGGGGCGAGTCGGCCCGCGGTCGCAGGTCGGCCGGGCCGACGAAGCCCGGTTCGGCGCTGATGTCGTCGCTCACGGCCGTGGTTCCCGTGCCGGACTCGGAGATCACCCGGGGATAGAGGTCCGAATACCTCACGGAGATGTCCGCCGTGCCGGTCATCCCGTAGCGGAAGACCGCCGCCGGAAAGCCGCTGATCACCGACGAGTTGATCGTCACGATCGAGCCCAGGGCGCCGGCCTCGGAGTTGACGGCGCCCGCGCCGAAGTTCTCGGGGTCGGCCGACGTGCCGACCAGCGTCAGGTGACGGCCGACGATCGAGGGGGCGTGCCCCGCGATCTGGGGTCGGGCCATGATGCCCGTGCCCGCCCGGATCAGCGTGTTCGTCACGGTGACCGGCCCATCGCTGGCGGTGATGCCGATCGCGGCGTCGAAGGTCGATCCCGCGATCGTGGCCGAGGGCTCGCCGTAGATCTGCGTGTAGCCGGTGCCGGCTCCGCTCACCTGGACCCGCTCGAGGGTCAGGTCCCCCGAGTTGACGATCGCGTAGCCGCCGCCGGGCATCGCGATCGTGCTGTCGGCGAGGGAGGAGACGCCCGCCGTGGAGAGGCCGCGCGCGGGCATCGTCGCGGTCAGCCGCAGCCGGGTGCCGCTCGCGCCCCTGAGGAGCAGGGCGTCCGACGACATCGCGTTCACCGGGCCGCCCTCGATGGACATGTCGCGGACCACCGAGCCGGGGGCGCCCGACCGCACGGACAGCGTCTCGTCGTCGACGACGGCCGGATTGCGCAGGAGCGTCCGCTCGACGCCGGCGCCGACGACCTCGACCGGGCTGGCCGCGTCGTAGTCGAAGGCGCCGACGTAGGTGCCGGGCGAGATCTGGACGACGTCGGCCTCGGCCGAGGCCGCCGCGGCGTCGAGCCCGGCCTGCAGGTCCGGCACGGAGGTCCCGCCGACGCAGGGCAGGCCCACGCAGTAGGTGGCGCCGCTCGCCGTGCCCGCGACGGAGAGGCCCGCGGCGCCCACCGCCGCCGTGACGAGCACACGCATGCGTGACGGACGGACCATGACCGCACCCCCTCCCGATTTGCCGCGACGGCCCGAGTATCCGAGCGCGAGCGGCGGGGGCGGGTCCCGAATCGGTCCCACCCGGTTCCGCGGAACCCCGGGCTACGACCTCATGGCGGGGAAGAGCACCACCTCGCGGATGGTGTGGCGGTCGGTCAGCAGCATCACCAGCCGGTCGATGCCGAGGCCGAGGCCGCCGGTGGGCGGCATGCCGTGCTCGAGGGCCGCGAGGAAGTCCTCGTCCATCGGGTGCGCCTCGTCGTCGCCCGCCTCGCGATCGGCCGCCGCCATGGCGAAGCGCTCGCGCTGGTCGTCGGGGTCGTTGAGCTCGGTGAAGGCGTTGGCGATCTCCATGCCGCCGGCGAAGGCCTCGAAGCGCTCCACGATGCGCGGGTCGTCCGGGTGGCGCTTCGCGAACGGCGACAGCTCGAGCGGGTAGTCGAGCAGGATCGTCGGCCGGATCAGGGTCGGCTCGAGGGTCTGGCCGAGCAGGCCGTCCACCAGCTTCGCCCAGGGCGTGTCGTCGGGGGCGTCGAGGCCGGCGGCCCGCATCGCCGCGCGCAGCGAGGGCTCGTCGGCGTGCTCGCGCACGTCGACCCCGCTCGCGTCGCGGATCGCGTCGCGGAAGTCGACGCGCCGCCACGGCGGGGTGAAGTCGACCGTCTCGCCCTTCCAGGTCACGACCGGCGATCCGGTGGCCTCCGCGGCGGCGTAGGCGACGAGCTGCTCCAGCATGGCCGCCACGTCGCGGTAGTCGGCGTAGGCCTCGTAGGTCTCGACCATCGTAAACTCGGGGTTGTGCTTGTGGCTCACGCCCTCGTTGCGGAAGTCCTTGCCCAGCTCGTAGACCCTCTCCAGCCCGCCCACGATGCAGCGCTTGAGGTAGAGCTCGGTGGCGATGCGCAGGTAGAGGTCGCGGTCGAGGGCGTTGTGGTGCGTCACGAAGGGACGGGCCGCGGCGCCGCCGTAGATCGGCTGCAGCACCGGCGTCTCGACCTCCACGAAGCCGCGCCCGTCGAGGAAGCGTCGCACGGCGGCGATGGCCCGCGAGCGCACGAGGAACGCGTCGCGCACCTCGGGGTCGCTCATCAGGTCGAGGTAGCGCTGGCGGAACCGGAGCTCGGGGTCGCGGACGCCGGCGTGCTTGTCCGGCGGCGGGCGCAGCGCCTTGGCCAGCAGCAGCGCCGAGTCGACCGCGATCGAGAGCTCGCCGCGGCGGGTGCGGGCCACCGGCCCCTCAACCCCGACGATGTCGCCCAGGTCGAGGTCGGTGAGGGCGGCGAGCGCGTCGGCGCCCATGCGGTCGGCGGTCGCCCACAGCTGGATGCGCCCCGAGCGGTCGTCGAGGTCGATGAAGGCCATCTTCCCCTGCCCGCGACGGGCGGCGATGCGGCCGGCGACGCGAACCGGCTCGTCGCCGGTCTGCCCCGGCTCCAGCGACTCGTTGGCGGCCCGGACGTCGGCGATCTCGCGCCGCTCCTCGAAGCGGTGCGGGAACGGATCGACGCCGCGTTCGCGAAGCGCCCGCGCCTTCGCGCGGCGCTCCGCCACGAGCGCGCCGAGGCCGCCCTCGACGGGCGTTCCGCCGGACGAGCCGGTCATCCGCGGGGCCGCGGTCGGGTTCTCAGTGCTCGGCTCGGCCGATCTTGACGATCTGGTACTCGAGGGCCCCGCGCGGGGCGGGGATCGTCACCTTGTCGCCCTTCTTGCGGCCCAGCAGCGCCTTGCCCACGGGGCTCTCGTTGGAGAGGCGGTGGTTCTTGGGGTCCGCCTCCGCCGAGCCCACGATGGAGTACTCGCGGGTGGCCTTGCTCTTGGTGTCCTTGAGGGTCACGAGGGCGCCGATCGAGACCGTGTCCGTGGACACGTGCTCGGTGTCGACCACCCTTGCGTTGCGCAGCTTCTGCTCGAGGGACTGGATGCGGTACTCGGTCTGCGCCTGCTCGTTCTTGGCGTCGTCGTACTCCGAGTTCTCGGAGATGTCGCCGAACTCGCGCGCCTCCTTGATCCGCTCCGCGACCTCACGACGCTTGATCGTCGAGAGGTACTCGATCTCCTCCTTGAGCTTCGCGTAGCCCTCTTCCGTCAGGATCACTTCGCGGTCCATCGGGTGGGTCTCCTTCGTTTTCAACTCATCGCCGCGGCAGCGGCGTGGAAAGGTAGCCGTGACGTGGAGGCGTTTCAAGCGGGGGTGGGCGCCGCGGCGAGCGCCCGCAGCCGGCCGAGCGCCCCGTCGAGCGTCGGGACGGTGAGCAGGCCCTCCAGCTCGGCCGCCGGAATCCCGTGTCCCGCCAGGTACCAGGGGTAGAACTTGCGCATGTAACCGGTCGCGCGCGCGTCGCCCAGGGCGAGGCGCGCATCGGCGGCGAAGGCGGCGATCTCGTCGGCCACCTCGTCCATGGTGGGCCGCGGCCGCGCCGTGCCGTGGAGGATCTCCCCGAACACCCACGGGTTGCCGAGCGCGGGCCGGCCCACGGCGACGGCGGCCGCCCCGCTCTCGCGGATCACGCGCAGGGCCTCCTCCGGGGTGGCGATGTCGCCGCTGGCGATGACGGGGACGTCGACCGCGGCGGCGACCTCGGCGGTGATGCGGTGGTCGGCGCGGCCGCCGTACTCCTCGGCCGCGGCGCGCGGGTGCACGCACAGGGCGGCGGCGCCGGCCGACACCAGCGTGCGGGCCGTCTCGACCGGCACGGCCGTGGCGGGGGTGAGCCCGCGGCGCATCTTGACCGTCACGGGGATGCTCACCGCCCGCGCCATCGCCTCGACCACGCGGGCGGCGGCCGACGGGTCGGCCAGCAGCGCGGCGCCCGAGCCGGTCTTGCAGATCTTCGGCACCGGGCAGCCCATGTTGACGTCGACCAGGTCGGCCCCGGCGTCCTCGACCACGCGGGCGGCCTCGGCCATGGCCACCGGGTCGGCGCCGAAGACCTGCACGCCCACCGGGTGCTCGTCCGGCGCGATGGCCAGCATCCCCAGCGTCTTGCGGTTGGCGTGGCGGATGCCCAGCGAGGCGATCATCTCGGACACCGCCAGGCCGGCGCCGTGACGGCGCGACTGGCGGCGGAAGGCCCAGTTCGCGATGCCGGCGAGGGGCGCCTGGACCACCCGGTTGGGCACCAGCAGGCCGCCGATCCGGAAGGGCTGGGCCACGATCCCGTGGTCGGGCGCGGGCGCGACCTCGCGCCCCCAGCGCTCGGTGCGGCCGGCGATGACCGTGCGCATGCCCTTCTTCACCGGGCCTCCCGGGTCGGCTGGGCCTGGCGGTCGGCGTTCAGCTCGTACACGAGGCGCAGCCCATCGAGGGTGAGCATGGGGTCGACCTCGTCGATCTGGAGGGAGTGCTGGGTCACCATGCCGGCGAGACCGCCGGTGGCGATCACCAGCACGTCGTCGCCCAGCTCCTCCTTCATGCGCAGCACGACCCCGTCGACCATCGCCACGGTGCCGAACACGATGCCGGAGCGCATGCTCTCGACGGTCGACTTGCCGATGATGCGGGTCGGCGCGACGAGGTCGACCTTCACCAGGCGGGCGGCGCGCGAGGTGAGCGCGTCGAGCGAGGTCTCGATGCCGGGCGCGATGACGCCGCCCAGGTACTCCCCCGCCTCCGACACCGCGTCGAAGGTCGTGGCGGTGCCGAAGTCGACCACGATGCAGGCGCCGTCGTGGCGCGCCCGCGCGGCGACGGCGTTGACGATGCGGTCGGCCCCCAGCTCGTGGGGGTTGTCGATCGCGATCGACAGGCCGGTGCGCACGCCGGGGCCGATCACGATGGCCTCGCGCTCCAGGTACTTCAGCGACAGGTCGCGGTAGGCGCTCGACAGCGTCGGCACCACCGAGCTGACGATCATGGCGTCGAGGGCGCCGAGGCTGCCGCCGCGCAGCCGCAGGATCTGGTCGTGGTCGGCGGCGAGCTCGTCGGCGGTCGCCGACCGCTCGGTCGAGATGCGCCACTCGTGCAGCAGCTCCTCGCCGTGATAGACGCCGGAGAGCGTCTGGGTGTTGCCGACGTCGATGGCCAACAGCATCGGCGCGTGCCTCCCGGGCATCGTGCTGAGGTTCCTACGCCGCGGGGTCGTCCGGCGCGCTCGCCTCGGCGTCCTTGAGGATCTCCACCGTCACGTCCTGAGTGGTGTAGATCTCGACCTTCGGGATGATCCGGGTCGGCCGGTTCTTGTCCCAGACCCACACGTCCTCCATCGTGATGTGGAAGAACGGGTACGACGCCTGGGGCATGAAGTCGCGGTCGAACCTGTTGCACAGGTACGTCGCCTCCTGCGTCAGCACGCAGTACGTGAACAGCGGGAAGACGTCGGCGTACTCGCGCTTGAGCCGCAGCTCGAGCTCGGCGTCGTACTCCTCGAGTTCGTCGGTGTGGGACATGCGCGCAACGCTCCATGCGTGGGAGGGCCGTGGATCATAGCG
The DNA here is from genome assembly GCA_050181915.1 of Thermoleophilia bacterium. Classification (GTDB taxonomy): domain Bacteria; phylum Actinomycetota; class Thermoleophilia; order Miltoncostaeales; family Miltoncostaeaceae; genus JBFXCS01. The sequence goes on from JBFXCS010000002.1 coordinate 27,393, forward strand.
CGCGCCCCTCGCGCGCCCCTACGGGGCGAGGGCGTCGGGGCGGCGCGTCGCGGGCTGGTCGGCCGGGTCGATCGCCGCCTCCAGGGCCGCGATCGAGCGGCCGTCGGGCAGGCTCAGGCCGGGGTCGAGGTCGAGCAGCGGCAGCAGGGCGAAGCGGCGTTCGTGCAGGCGCGGATGCGGCACCTCCAGGTGGGGGTCGCCCCACCCCCCGCCCTCCCACAGCAGCAGGTCGCAGTCGATGGCGCGCGGCCCGAAGCGCACCCCGCCGGGGTCGCGCCCCAGCTCGCGCTCCATCCTCTTCACCAGGGCCAGCAGGGCCGGCGGATCGAGGTCGCTGCGCACGCGCACGGCGGCGTTCAGGAAGGCCGGCTGGTCGAGCAGGTCGCGCGGGGCGGTCTCGTAGAGGGCGCTGACGGCCTCCACCGCGTCCAGCTCGTCGCGCAGCCACGCCACCGCGGCGGCGAGCGCGCCCTCGCGGTCGCCGAGGTTGGCGCCGAGGCCCAGCCAGTAGCGGCTCACGGGCGCGAGCGCTCCAGGCGCACGGACGCCTCCGTGAGCACGTGCGGGATGGCCACGTGCGGCTTGCGCACCGTCACGGCCACGCGCGCCGCGCCGGGCTCGGCCAAGGCGCGGTCGGCGATCAGCGAGGCGAGGCGCTCCAGCAGCGCCACCGGCGGTCCGGCGACGATCCCCACGACCGCGTCGGCGAGGGCGGCGTAGTCGATGGTGTCGGCGAGCTCGTCGCTGCGCGTCGCCTCCAGCCGGTCGACCGTCAGCTCGACGTCCACCACGAAGCGCTGGCCCAGCTCCCGCTCGGGCGGGTAGGCGCCGTGACGGCCGAAGGCCTCGAGGCCGGTCAGGGAGATGACGAGGCGGTCGCTCACCGTGCCTGCGCCACCGCGCTCCACGCCGCCAGCGCGTCGGCGGTCTCGCGCACGTCGTGCACCCGCAGCACCGCCGCCCCGCCCGCCACGGCCGCGAGGCCGGCGCCGATCGAGGCGGCCGTCCGCTCGTCGAGCGTGCGGCCGAGGAGGGCCTGGAACATGCTCTTGCGCGACACCCCCACCAGCACCGGGCGGCCGAGCGCCGCGAGCGCCGGGATGCCGGCGAGCAGCGCGAGGTTGTGCGCCAGGGTCTTGCCGAAGCCGATGCCGGGGTCGACGATCACCCGCTCCCGGGGCACCCCGGCCGCCACCGCGGCCTCGACCCGCTCGGCGAGGGCGTCGCGCACCTCGGCCACCACGTCGTCGTAGCGCGGGTCGTCCTGCATCGTGCGCGGCTCGCCGCGCATGTGCATCAGGCACACGGCGGCCCCCCGCTCGGCCACCAGCGGCAGCAGGTCGGGGTCGCCGCGGCCCGCCGTCACGTCGTTGACCAGCACGGCGCCGGCGTCGAGGGCGGCCTCGGCCACGGGCGCCAGGGAGGTGTCCACCGAGACGGCGAGCGGCACCGGGGCGCGGCGCATCGCCTCGAAGGCCCCCGCCAGCCGCTCGAGCTGCGTCGCCGCGTCCACCGGGTCGGCGCCCGGCCGGGTGCTCTCGGCGCCCACGTCGCAGATCACGGCCCCGTCGGCCGCCATCCGCTCCATGATCGCCGCGGCGGTGTCGGCGTCGGGGCTCCCCGATCCGCCCCACAAAGAGTCCGGGGTGACGTTGAGGATGCCCATCACGCAGGGCGCGGTGAGCCAGGCGAGCGGGTCGGTCACCCGACCGGGGGTCCGGGCCGCGGACGGCGCACGCGCCGCCCGGCCTCCGAAGCGGCGGAAGACCCCGTCGAGGAACCCCTCGAAGGTGAGGTTCGGGTCATCCGTGAAGTCGGCCCGATAGTCGGGACGCCCCCAGTTCGCCCGGCCCAGCGGCCCCGTGAAGGGGATCGCCACGTGCGCCGCGCCGATGGAGTGGAGGGCCTCCTGCGCACGGCGCCCGGAGGCGACCACCGGCAGCTCCGGGACGAGCGCGAGGGCCCGTCGCAGCGCCTCCCGGCCGATCCGCCTCTGCTCGGCGGTGGGTTGAGCGCGGCGCCCGATGTAGAAGGGGATCGCGTTCAGCGTGAGCGCAGCGTCGTAGGGGATGCCGTTGCGGTCGAACAGCCCGCGCTCCATGCGCGCCGTCTCGTCGCCGGCCGACGCGATGCTGGTGTACCCCAGGGCCGCGGCACCGAACTCCCCGGGATCGGACTTGACGAGGACGAAGCGCCACTCGGAGCCGGTCTGGACGGGGTCCACCCCGACGAAGGTGATCTCGGGATGTTCCCGGCCGAGGTCCTCGTAGAGGGCGTTGATCGGGTTCGGGGTCACCCCACGAGGGTACGCGGCCGCCGTTACTCCCGTGATCCGCGTCCCAGGCTCCCGGCGACGGCAGCGACGATCGCCCGGGCGTGGACGAGCAGTTCCTCCACCTCCTCCGGCTCGACCGCGAGGCCGTCGTACTGGGACCGGTTCCGCAGCCTGCGCAGGGTGTCGTAGCGCTCCAGATGCCCCATGACGTCGGGACGGTCGAAGGCCGCGAGCGCGTACCGGCCGATCCGCTCGTGCTGCCCGCCACCCGAGCGCGCCCGGATGCCGTGAACCCTCATGTGGGCGGTCAGCGACTTCCTGACGGCGTCATAGCCGAGCGCGAAGGCGCCCGAGGGATCGGTCTCGGCAAGCGACTCCACGGACGAGAGGTGCCGGTGGGCGATGTCCAACTCGCGCATGGCGGTCTCGCGATCCGGGGGGACGCGCCCGAGCACGCCCTCGGCGACCAGGGCGTCCACCTCGTCCTCACCCATCGGGCGGCGCCCCGCCCGCGCCGAGATCGATGGGGACGAGCGGTCCCGCCCGGACACCGCGGAGGAAACCGTCCCCTGCCTCCTCCCAACGCTCACGAGACACGATCGTCTCGTTCACCTCACGTCCGAGCTCCCCCTCGATCGGCCGCAGCGCGCGGCTCACGGCGAGCCGGTCCGGCCGGCCGACGACCATCACGTCGATGTCGCGAGGGGGGTCACCCGCCTCACCGAGATAGCGCGCCGCCCACGAGCCGAAGACGAACGCCTCCTCGATCCCGGTGACCGTCCCCAGAGCAGGCCCGATCACGACCGCGGGGCCGAACGCCTTCAGCAGCAGGTCGTGAAGACCGCGGTGGTACGGCGAGTCCTCGTCCGGACGCAGCAGGCGGACACCGCCGATCCGCTCGGAGCGGATCAGTCCCGCCCGCTCCAAGCGATCCGCCTCACGGGTGACGCCGCCGGGATCGAGCCCGAGTTCGCGAGCGAGACCCGTGAGAGATGCCGGCCTGTCCGGCGCCAGGTACACACGGGCCAGCAGGCGTCCCTGGCCTTCGGAGCGGAAGATCGGCAGGAGTAGAGGTGCCTCGGTCCTCACGGCAGATCCCTTATTGACTATTCGTCAACGATTATTGATTGATAGTCAATCTATCACGGCCTGCGGCGCCCGCCGTCTACCGTCCGGGTACGGCGGGTCTCGGCCGCGATGCGGGCCTTCGGGGCCGCCCAGCCGCAGATCGGGCAGGAGGCCAGATCGTGGTTGCGGGCCGGGCAGTACTCGCGGCCGAAGTAGATGATCTGGAGGTGGCGGTCGTTCCAGGTCTCGCGCGGGAACACGGCCTTGAGGTCGCGCTCGGTGCGCTCGACCGTGGTGCCGTTCGACAGCCCCCAGCGGGCGGCCAGGCGGTGGATGTGGGTGTCGACCGGGAAGGCGGGCACACCGAAGGCCTGGGCCATCACGACGCTCGCCGTCTTGTGGCCCACCCCGGGGAGCGACTCGAGGAAGGCGAAGTCGGGGATCACCTCGCCCCCCGCGTCCACGATCATCCGCGCCGCGGCGGACAGGTTGCGCGCCTTGGTAGGGGCCAGGCCGACCTCGCGGATCAGCTCGAGGATGCGCTCGACGGGCAGCGCCGCCATCGCCTCGGGCGTGCCGGCCTCGGCGAACAGCGCCGGGGTGACCAGGTTGACCCGCACGTCGGTGGTCTGCGCCGACAGCGCCACCGCGACCAGCAGCGTGTAGGGATCGCTGTGGCGGAGGGGGATGGGCGGATCGGGGTACAGCTCGTCGAGGATCCGTCCGATCCGTTCGGCCTTCTCGGCGCGGCGCATGGCGGCGACTGTAGCGGCGCCGGCGCCGCGACTACCCCTGCGCCAGCTTCGCGATGTAGGGCAGGTTGCGGTAGCGCTGGGCGTGGTCGAGGCCGTAGCCGATGACGAACACGTCCGGCAGGTCGAAGCCGACGTAGCGGGTCTCGATGTCGAGCTTGCGATGCCCGGGCTTGATCAGCAGGGAGCAGATCTCGAGCGACGCCGGGCCGCGCGAGGCCAGGTTCTTGAGCAGGTAGGACAGCGTGAGGCCGGAGTCGATGACGTCCTCGACCAGCAGCACGTGACGGCCGGCGATGTTGATGTCGAGGTCCTTCAGGATCCGGACCACGCCGGAGGAATGGGTCTGCGCGCCGTACGACGAGACGGCCATGAAGTCGAGCTCGCACACCACGTCGAGCTGCCGCACCAGGTCCGCGATGAAGAAGATCGCGCCCTTCAGCACGCCGATGACGAGCAGCTCGCGCCCCTCGTAGTCCTTCGAGATCTGGGAGGCGAGCGCGGTGATGCGCGCCTGCAGATCCTCCTCCGAGATCAGCACCTCGCCGATCGACACCGCTCCGGGACCGGTCACGCCGGCATCACCTCCAGTACGACGGCGGGAGCGCCCGCGGGCGCGATGAGATCTGCGGCGGCGCGGTGGCCGGCCACCCAGACGACGCGATCGCCGACGGCGATCACGGGCACCGCCGAGCGCCGCCGGGCGGGGACGCCGCCGTCGGCGAGCAGGCGGCCCACCGCGCGCCGGCCGCCGCCCGCGACGGGCAGGCGGTCGCCGGGAGCGGGCGCCCGGATCGTGAAGGGCCCGTCGGCGAGCACGGCCACCCGACCCGGGCGGGGCGCCTCGGCCCGGCCGCGGCGCGCGCTCACCACCAGGTCGCCGAAGGCCGCCGCGCCGGGCACGGCCAGCGGGCGGGGCGCCGGCGCGGGCCGCTCGACGGGCGCGGCGACGGCGACCAGGCGGCCGCGCTCCACGAGCGCCGCGCCGGCGCCCGGCAGGTCGACCCGCCGGGGTCCGCCAGGGGCCAGGAGATCGAGCGCCCTGCCCACCGGGCCGGCGCCGAGCGCCTCACCCGGCAGGCCCGCCCGCTCGAACAGACGCCGCGCCAGCAGGCGCGCCACGGCCGGCGGCTGGGCCGCGAGGACGGCGACCGCGAGGCCCTCGCCGCCCTCGGCTGCGGCGTCCCAGGCGGCGTCGAGCAGCGGCGCCAGCACCTCGGCCTCGTCGCGCAGCCGGTCGGCGAAGGCCGCGACGTGGGCCTCCGCGCCGCCGTGGACCTCCGCCAGCGCCGGAAGCAGCCCGTGGCGCACGCGGGAGCGGGCGTACGAGGGATCGCGGTTCGAGGGGTCCTCCGCGACGTCCAGCCCGCGCTCGGCGCACCAGGAGCGGGTCTCGGCCGCCGTCGCCACCAGCAGGGGGCGCACGAGGTCGCCCGAGCGGGCCGCCATGCCGAGGGCGCCCGCGCGGCCGGTGCCGCGGGCCAGCCGGAAGAGCACGGTCTCGGCCTGATCGGAGGCGGTGTGGCCGGTGGCGATGCGCGCGTAGCCCCCCTCGCGCGCGACCCGGCGCGCCGCGGCGTAGCGGGCCTCGCGGGCGCGCTCCTGCACCCCGGCGCCCGGCCGCAGGCCCAGCCGCTCGACCTGCGCCTCAAGGCCCAGCGCCCGCGCCGCCGCGGCCACGGCGAGGGCCTCCCCCTCCGACTCCGGACGCAGGCCGTGATCCACCGCCAGCACCCCGACCGGGCCGTCGTGGACGCCCGCCAGCAGGTGCATGAGGCAGGTCGAGTCGGCCCCGCCCGACACCATCGCCAGCACCGGGCGGCCGCCCGGGAGGAGATCGGCACGGCGGCAGTGCTCGGCCACGCGGGCCTTCAGGTCGCTCCCCACCGCCCGATTATGGCGACCGCGGGCACCCCGCGCCGAACCTCACCCGGCCGCGAGCCCGCGACCGATGGAGTCGAGATCGGATGGCGAGAGCGGACCGGGGTGGTTCAGCGCGACCCGCCCCTGCGCGTCGATGACCACCGTCGTCGGCAGGCCGGGCACGTCGAACCGGCGGGCGGCGTCGCCGCGGGGATCCTGGCCCAGGGGGAAGGTCGCGCCCTGCCGGCGCGCGAAGGCGCGGGCGGCCGGGGCCGAGTCGGTGGTGGCGACGCCGATCACGTCCACCGCCCGGTCGGCGCGCGCGAAGGCCACCAGGGCCGGCATCTCCTCCTTGCACGGCTCGCACCAGGCGGCCCAGAAGTTCAGCACGACGGGCCGGCCGCGGTGCTCGGCCAGGTCGATGCGCCCCCCGCCGTCGAGCGCCGCGACGGAGAGGGCCGGCGCCGGAGCGCGCTCGGCCGCCGGCACGAGCCGGGGCGCGTCGTCCCCGCCCCGGACGGTCAGGCCGACGGCCAGCAGCACCCCTGCCAGGGCCGCGGCGGCCACCGTGATCCCGATCGCGAGGCGCCGCCGCATCCGCTCGACGATACCCGTACCCTGGGCGCGATGGGCCGCATCGCACAGATCGATCGGCGCGCCGGCGCCGCCGTGCGCGACGCCGTGGCGCGCCTGCCGGGCGGCCCCGCGATCGCACGGGCGGGGGCGGCGGCCCTGAGCCCCGCCTTCCGGGGGATGGTGGCCGCGATGATCCTGCGGCCCTCGACCCGCCGCATGGGGATCGACGCCCTGGCGGCCGGCGTGGCCGCGGGGCTCGGCGCCCGCGTGCTGCGCGACCGGCTGGGGCGCCCCCGCCCGGGCCCCCGCGAGGAGGGCGGCTTCCCCAGCCGCCACGCCGCCGCCTCCGTCGCCATCGCGGGGGCCGTGCGCCGCCATCGCCCGGGGCTCGGCGCCGTCCTCGGCGTCGCGGCGGCCGCCTGCCTCACGGCCCGGGTCGCGTCGGCCCAGCACGAGCCCGCCGACATCGCCGCGGGAGCCGCCCTCGGGGGCGTCGCCCACCGACTGGTGCGCCTGCCCGGGCAGCGGATAGCCTTGCCGCGGTGAGCCTGCTGCGCGCCCAGACGGAGGGCCCCCACGCCCGCTCCCTGGTACGCACCGCGCGCCTCGTCAGCGCCGTCCTGGCCGCGCTGGGGATGCTGTCGCTGCTGCGCACCGGCGTGAGCGGGATCGGCGACGGCACCACCCACGACCTGTTCGTGTTCCCCACCCACCCGGTCACCGGGCTCGTCTGGATCGTGCTGGGCATCGCGGGCATCGCGCTGGCCGAGCGCCCCGGCCGCGCCCGGGCCTACCTCGCCGTGACCGGCGCCCTGCTCCTGCTGTGGGCGGTCGTGGCGCTGGCGGGCGGGGCCGACGACGGGCCCTTCGTGCGCGACGAGGCGATCGTGCTGCTGCACCTCGTGCTCGGAGCGGTGGCGATCGCCGTGGTCGTCAACCCGCTCGCCCGCCAGGCCTCCGCCCGCCCGGCGGCCGCCGAGGAGGAGACGTCCCCCTGACGGCCGGGGCGCGTCGCTAGGAGGCCGCGGCCCACTCCTCGGTGACGGGACCGGGAGCCGGGACGGCGCGGTCGCGGCCGGATCCCTTGGCGTGGTAGAGGGCCCGGTCGGCGCTCTCGAGCAGCTCGGCGCCCTCGGGGTCGCCGACCGGCGACAGGCTCGCCACGCCGGCCGACACGGTGACGCCGGCGGTCGCGCCGTCCGCGACGCGCACCCGGATCTCGTCGACCGCCGCCCGGATGCGGGCCGACACGGCCATCGCCTCGGACAGGGGGCCCGGCACGATCAGGGCGAACTCGTCGCCGCCGTAGCGGGCCGCCAGATCCGAGCCCCGCAGGCCCTCGCGGATGGCCTCGCCGATGGCGGCGAGCAGCCGGTTGCCGGCATCGTGGCCGTGGCGGTCGTTGAAGCCCTTGAAGTCGTCGACGTCCAGCAGCACGAGCGAGAGGGGGACCTCGTAGCGCGCGGCGCGGCGGCACTCGCGGGGCAGGGCGTCGGCGAAGAAGGAGTAGTTGTGCAGCCCGGTGAGGCGGTCCTCGAAGGACAGGCCGGCGACGCGCTCGGCGTCGCGCCGCTGCGCGCGGTGGCCCGCGCCCACCGCGACGCCGGTGGCCGCGAAGGCGCACAGGCCCACCGCGATCGCGATGCCGTCGGTGCCGGGCCGTCCCGACGCGACGGCGGTCGCGAGCGCCGCCGTCGTGACGGCGGCGGCCATGCCGCGGTGGCCGCCGAGGGGCATCGACACGGCCAGCGGGAGGGCGAACAGCGGCCACGCCGAGGTGGCGCCGCCCAGCACCAGCACCGCCGGCAGGGCGGTCGCGGCGGCGAGGAGGACCGCGCGGCGGCGGGCGGCCTCCCGCTCGGCCCAGATGGCGTCCTCCGTCTCCCCGTCGATCCTGATGGCGGCCCCCGTCCGTGGTCGGGCGGCAGCATAGGGGCGGGCCCGGACGGAGCCGCAACCCCGCTCGCTGCGGAGGCCCCGGGTAGACTGCCCGGCCATGCCCACCCCCGGCTTCGCGCCGCACCCGGACATCGCGGGACGCTCCGTGCTCACCCTGCGCCACCACAGCCCCGAGGGCGTGGCGGCGGTGCTCGAGTTCGCCTCCACCCTGCGCGCCACCCGTGCCGCCGGGTGGGACCCGCTGCTGGCCGGCCGCGTCGTCGGCCTGGTCTTCGAGCGGCCCTCCACCCGCACCCGCGTGTCCTTCGCCGCCGGCATCGCCCGGCTGGGCGGCACCGGGCTGGTGCTCTCGGCGGGCGACCTGCAGCTGGGACGCGGCGAGACCGTCGAGGACACGGCCATGGTGCTGGGGCGGATGCTCGACGCCCTGGTGCTGCGCACGGGCCCGCACGCCACCATCGAGGAGCTCGACCGCCACGCCGGGGTGCCGGTCGTGAACGGCCTCACCTACGAGCACCACCCGTGCCAGGCCCTCGCCGACGCGCAGACGCTGCGCGAGCGCTTCGGCGATCTCGCCGGGCTGCGCGTCGCGTACCTCGGCGACGGCAACAACTGCTGCGTCTCGCTGATGATCGTGGGGGCGCTCACCGGCATGCGGGTCACCGCGGGATGCCCCGAGGGCTACCTGCCCGACCCCGAGATCGTCGCCTGGGCCGACGCCGCGGCCCGCGAGCGCGGCGGCTGGGCGAGGGTGACCGGCGATCCGCGCGAGGCCGTCGCCGACGCCCGCGGCCTCTACACCGACACCTGGGTCTCGATGGGCGACGAGGGCACCGAGGCCGCGCGCCGCGCCGCGCTCGGGCCCTACCGGGTGGACGACGCGCTGCTCGACGCCGCCGCGCCCGACGCGGTCGCGCTCCATTGCCTGCCCGCCCACGCCGGCGACGAGATCACCTACGAGGTGCTCCACGGCCCGCGCTCGGCCGTCTGGGACCAGGCCGAGAACCGCGTCTACGCGCAGGCCTCCCTGCTCGCCCACATCCTGGGCTAAGACGGTCTAAGCCGACACCCGACAGGGCGCGATGATCCCCCTCAAGGACGTCAACCCCACCTCGCGCCCGGCGGTGCTCACGATCGCGCTGATCGCGGTCTGCACGCTGGTCCTCATCTTCCAGACGTCGAAGCCCGACGACCTGAGCTTCGGCGGTCGGCAGGCGTTCATCTGCGAGTACGGCCTGGTCGCCGACCACACGCTCGGCGGCGCCGACGCCTCGCCGCAGGACGGATGCGAGGCGCTCAACAACGAGCACAACCGCTTCCTCGGCGTGTTCACCAGCCAGTTCCTACACGCCGACTGGATGCACCTGATCTTCAACATGCTGTTCCTGTGGGTCTTCGGCAACAACATCGAGGACCGGCTCGGTCGGCTGCGCTACCTGCCCTTCTACCTCGCCTGCGGCGCGATCGCGGGCCTCGCGCAGGCGGTGGCCGATCCCGACAGCGCGGTGCCGTTGATCGGGGCGTCCGGGGCGATCAGCGGCGTGCTCGGCGCGTATCTCGTGCTCTATCCGCGCGTGGGCGTGTGGACGGTCGTGCTGCCCTTCTTCTTCCTGCCCTTCAAGATCCCGGCGTGGATCTGGCTGCTGATCTACCTGGCGCTGCAGGTGCTGTACCTGGGCGACTCGGCGGGCGGGGGCGACGTGGCATACCTGGCCCACATCGGCGGCTTCGTGGCGGGCGCCGCGCTCATCCGACCCTTCGCCGCGGGACGCGACGAGCCGCCGCGACCCTCGACGGCCGTCGGGCCGCTGTATTAGCTAACGCCGTGCGCTTCCGCCTCCGTCCTCGCCCCGAGCGCCGCGAGCCGGTGCGATGGGTGCGCGTCGCGCTCGCCCTGAACCAGCCCGAGGCCGAGATGCTGGCGCTGCGCCTGGCCGAGATCGAGATCCCGGCCATGGTGCGCCGGGCGGTGATCGACGTGCCCGACATGCTCGCCGCCGGGCCGCGCGAGGTGCTGGTGCCGGACGGCCGGGAGCTGGAGGCCCGGGCCCTGCTCGACCCCCACGAGCCGCTGACCTGAGAGAGGCGCGCGAAGGCCCTGCGGCGGCAGCGTGCCATGATCGACCGATGGGCGACCGGGCGGCGTTCGGCGCGGGACTCTCCCGCTCAGGCGATCCGCGCACGGCGGCGGGCGAGGCCTGCGCGGCGGCGCGCGCCGGGCTCGGCCCGGGCCCCGCGCCGTCGCTGGTCGTGATCTTCGCCTCGCCGGCCCTGTGCGAGGACGCGGAGGGGCTGCTGGCCGAGGTGCACCGCCACCTCGCCCCCGAGGAGCTGATCGGCGCCATGGGCGAGGCGATCGTCGGCGCCGGCCAGGAGGTGGAGGACGGCCCCGCCCTGTCGGTGTGGGCGGCGCGGCTGCCGGGCACCGAGGTGATCCCCTTCCACCTCGTCGCGCGTCCGCTGGGCGAGGGGAGCCTCGGCGTGCTGGGCTGGCCGGACGCGGTGGCCGACGCCCCCGCCGGCAACCTGGGCCCCGTCATCATGCTGGCCGATCCGTTCACCTTCCCCGCCGACGGGCTGCTGGGCGAGCTCAACCGGGAGCCGGGCGCGCCGGTGGTGATCGGCGGGCTGGCGTCCGGCGGCCGGCGGCCGCGCGAGCACCGCCTGTTCGAGGGCGCCCGGGTGCTGGACGAGGGCGCCGTCGCCGTCGCCCTGCGCGGCGGGGCGGTGCGGACCGTCGTGTCGCAGGGCTGCATGCCCATCGGGCCCGAGATGGTGATCACCGCCGCCGACGGGTCGCGCCTCGAGGAGCTCGCCGGGATGCCGGCGCTGTCGAAGCTGGAGGAGGTCGTCGACGCCCTCGACCCCGCCGAGCGCCGGCTGGCGGCGCAGGGGCTGATGGCCGGGCTCGTGATCGACGAGAACCGCCCGGACTACCTCCGCGGCGACTACCTCATCCGCGCGATACACGGCGGCGACGGCGAGAGCGGCGCCCTCATCGTGGGCGAGAACGTGCGCGTGGGGCAGACCATGCGCCTTCACGTGCGCGACGCCGACTCGGCTCACGAGGACCTGGTGCTGGCGTTGCGCGGGGCGCGCGACGCGCTGGGCGACGCGTCGGCGGGCGGCGCTCTCGTATTCAGTTGCAACGGTCGCGGTACGCGCATGTTCTCCGCGTCGCATCATGATGCCGCGACGATCGCCGACGAGCTGGGTGGTATCCCCGCCGCCGGGCTCTTCTGTAACGGTGAGATCGGCCCCGTCGGAGGCAAGAGCTTTCTTCACGCATTCACCGCGACGATGGCTCTCTTCACACACGAAATGTCCGCCATCGATTGATTATTCACCGACCTGCATGGGCGATGTCGAGGGGCGCCGTTATACTCGCCGCTCACGCTAATGATGCCGCGACGGGCGTCAGGAAGGAGCGTCTTGAGCGACGAAGAGAACACCGGCGGCCGAGGCAACATCGGCAACGAGATATTCGATCAGGTGGAGGCGATCGTGCGTGATGAGGGGATCACGCGCACGCAGGCCTTCCAGCAGTTGTCGGAGCGCACCGGCCGGCGGGCCGGCACGGTGGCGGCGAACTACTACCGGGTGGCCCGTAAACGCGGCGCCACGCTGCAGCCGCGCGCCCCACGGGGAAGCGGCGGACGTCGCCGCCGCGCGGGCGGCGGACAGGGCGACGTCGACGCCGCCCTGGCGCGCGCGAGCGCGGCGATCCAGGAGCTGTCGGGCATCGTGCGCGACCAGCAGAAGGAGCTGACGAGCCTGCGCGAGCAGGCCGAGCGGCTCTCGAAGCTGCGCGACCTGGTGCGGAAGGGCATCTAGAAGGTTCTTCAGGGTGAGACGTGGTCGTCCGGCCGCGAAAACCGAGCAGATCAAGGAGGCAGGGAGGGTGCGATACCCACGGCGGTATCGCCCCGACCGACGACGCAGATATGCGACGGTTTGCAGCGCGCCGGCGGCCGCGGACCCGTCACCCTGAAGGACCTTCTTAGCCGACGGGATCACTCCGGGAGGACGGGGCGCTTCGCCCCCCGCTCCTCCCGGAGGATCCGCGGCACCTCCGCGAGGCCGGCCGGCGCGCCCAGCAGGTCGCGCAGCGGCAGGGCCTCCGACGCGATCAGGGCGAGCGCCTCGCGCACGGCGGCCGGGGTGTGGTGGTACGAACCGCGCACCGTCAGCTCGTCGTAGTGCAGCGGCCCGGCGGGCAGGGTCACCTCCGTGCCGGCCGGGCAGCCGCCGTGCAGCAGGATCTCGCCGCCCGGGCGGGCCAGGCCGACGGCCGCCCGCCAGGCCTCGGGTCGGCCGACGGCCTCCACCACGGCGGCGGCGCCGCGCCCACCGGGCAGCGCGGCGCGCAGAGCGGCCGCCGACCGGTCGTCGCGCGGCGCGACGTGCACCGCGACGGCGCCGAAGCGCCGCGCCAGCGCGCGGCGCTCGGCGTGCGGATCGGCCAGGTGCACGCGGCAGCCGCGGGCCGCCAGCAGTCCCGCGACGACCAGCCCCTGCAGCCCGCCTCCCAGCACCAGCACCACGTCGCCCGGGGCGGCGCCGCAGCGCGCGGCCCCGTGGACGGCGCAGGCCACCGGCTCGGTCATCGCCGCCAGCGCCGGATCGATGCCCGCGGGCAGGGGCACCGCGTTCACGGCCGCGATCCGCGCGGGCACCCGCAGCAGCTCGGCGAAGGCGCCGGTGAGGTACTCGATGCGGCGGCACAGGCCGGGCCGGCCGGAGCCGCATTCCGGGCACCCGCCGCAGGGAGCCGAGTTCGCCACCACCAGGCGCTCGCCGAGGCCGAAGGGCGCCCCCGGGCCGGCCTCGGCGACCGTGCCGACCACCTCGTGCCCCAGGCCGGCGGGCAGGGGTCCCAGCGCGGGGTGGCGGCCGGCGGCCGCCATCTTCGCGTCCGTGGCGCAGGTGAGGGCCACCTCGACGCGCAGCACCAGCTCGCCCGGCCCGGGCCGCGGGTCGGGGACCCGGTCGAGCCGCAGGTCGCCCGGCCCGTGGAGCACGATGGCGCGCACGGGGCCGACGATACCCCGGTCGCCGAGAGCGGTCCGGCGTCGGGGCGGGGAGATAGCATGCCGCGTCCCCTCCGCCACAGGAGCCCGGCCCTGCCCTACCCCGATCGCCTTCGCGACCTCGTCGAGGACTACCTCGAGGGGCTCGACTTCCTCGCGGCGGATCCCGTCGAGCGGAACGACATGGCCGGCACGGAGGGCCTGGTGGAGGCGATGCGGCACTCCCTGCTCGCCGGCGGCAAGCGCATCCGGCCGGTGCTGGCGCTGGCCACCGCGCAGACGCTGGGGGAGCCGCCGGAGCGCCTGCTGCCCGCCGCCGCCGCCCTGGAGCTCATCCACACCTACTCGCTCATCCACGACGACCTGCCGGCGATGGACGACGACGATCTGCGCCGCGGCCGGCCCACCTGCCACGTGGTGTTCGGGGAGGACGCCGCGATCCTGGCCGGCGACGCCCTGTTCGCCGAGGCCGTGCGCCTGGTCGCCGAGCGCCAGCCCGGCGGGGACCGCGTCAAGGTGGGCATCCTGCTGGAGCTGTCGCGCGCCACCGGCGTGGGCGGCATGGTGGGGGGCCAGTACCTCGATCTGAAGGACGCGGGCCGCGAGTCGGCCGCGGCGCTGCGACGGGTCCACGCGCTCAAGACCGGGCGCCTGATGGCCTGCGCCGTGCACTGCGCGCTGGTGCTGGCGCGGCCGGATCCGGCCGACGACGCGGCGCTGCGCGAGTTCGCGCGCGAGCTGGGCCTGCTGTTCCAGATCGTCGACGACATCCTCGACGTCGCCGGGTCGGAGGCCGACCTCGGCAAGGCCGTGGGCGCCGACGAGCGGCTCGGCAAGGTCACCTACGTCAGCACCCACGGGCTGGAGGGAGCCCGGCGTCTGGCCGGGGAGGCCCACGCGCGCACCCTCGCCGCCCTGGAACGCCTCTCCGTGCCCGCGGACGATCTCGTGGGCATCGCCGACCTGGCCTTCGCCCGCCAGAACTGAGCCTGAGCTACGGCGCCGCGGCGCGGCGCACCAGGCGGCCGATCGGCGCCGAGGCCGGACGGCCGTCGAGCCACACCGTGGCGCCCCGCACGACGGTGCGCACCACGCGGGCCGACACGCGCCGGCCGGTGAACGGGCTGTGCGGGTGCCGGTAGAGGAGATCGCCGGTCGTGAGCGTCCACTCCTCGCGCCGGACCAGCACCAGGTCGGCGTCGGCGCCCACCTCGAGGGAGCCCTTGGCGGGCAGTCCCAGCAGGTCGCGGACGGGCGGGCCCATCACCCGCGGCACGAGCTCGGGCGCGTGGGTCAGCAGCAGCGGCAGCGTGGTCTGGCACCCGGAGATGCCGCCCCACGACGCGAAGGCGTCCCCCTCCTTCATCGCGGGCGGCGAGGGCGAGTGGTCGGAGGCGACCAGGTCGATCTCGCCGGCGCGGAGGGCGGCCCACAGGGCCTCGCGCTCGGAGCGCTCGCGCAGGGGCGGCGCGCACTTCGCCAGGGCCCCGATCGCCTCGGCGTCCTCGGCGCCCAGCAGCAGGTGGTGGGGCGTCACCTCGCAGCTCGCCGCCACCCCCCGGGCGCGGGCCTCGACCACCAGGCGCACCGCGGCGCCGGTGGAGATGTGGACGATGTGCACCCGGCAGCCGGCCTCCCGCGCCAGCTCCAGGGCCAGCGCGACCGCCCGCGCCTCCGCCTCGGCCGGTCGCGAGGCGGCCCAGTCGGCCATCGACACCCGCCCGCGCGCGATCGCGCGCGCCGCGAGCGCCGCCGTCAGCTCCGGGTCCTCCGCATGCACGGCCACCGGCAGGCCCAGGCGGGCGGCCCGGGCCATCCCGGTCGCCAGGGTGCGCTCGTCGGCGTGGGGGAAGTCGTCGACCCCGCTGGGGGTCATGAAGGCCTTGAACCCCACCGCCCCGCGATCGGCGAGCTCGTCGAGGCGATCCGGATCGCCCGGCACCAGCCCGCCCCAGAGCGCGAAGTCGACGGCGCAGATCCCCGTCGCGGCGGCGACCTTGGCGTCGAAGGACGCGCCGTCCAGGGTGGGCGGACGGGCGTTCAGCGGCATGTCGGCCGCGCAGGTCACGCCCCCCGCCGCCAGGGCCCGCCCGGCGGTCGCGAAGCCCTCCCACCCGGTGCGCCCGGGCTCGTTCACGTGCACGTGCGCGTCGATCGCGCCGGGCAGCACCATCAGGCCGCGGGCGTCGATCTCGTCGCGGCCCGCCGGCAGCTCCGGGCCGAGGGCCGCGATCACTCCGTCCTCGACGCCGACGTCACCGGCGTCCGCGCGCACCACAAGGTCGAGCATCGGACCGCGAGACTACCTGCCGCGGGACCCCTGAATCCCAATCGTCGGCGTGGGCTTACCGCGGATCCGAGTGGTAGGTTTGCCCCTCTGGCCCGCCCCGAACGGCAGGAGTGATCTCGTGCCAAACCGACCGCGTGCGCTCGAGCTCGGCATGGCGTCGTACCTCGTGAAGAAGCGGCTCATCAAACGCGAGCAGCGCTTCCCCTTCACGCTCATGCTGGAGCCCCTGGAGATCTGCAACCTCGCCTGTCACGGCTGCGGCCGCATCCGCGAGTACGCGGACGTCTTCCACAAGCGCATGCCGGTGGAGGAATGCCTGCGGGTGGCCGAGGAGGCCGGCGCGCCGATCGTGAACATCCCGGGCGGCGAGCCGATGATCCACAAGGAGATCGACGAGATCGTCAACGGCATCGTCGCTCAGGGCCGCTTCGTGTACATGTGCACCAACGGCCTGCTGATGAACCGGGCCTTCGGCCGCATCCCCCCGTCGAACCACTTCGCCTTCGTGGTGCACATCGACGGCATGGAGGAGGTCCACGACCACGCCGTCGACCGCAAGGGCGTGTTCGTGAAGGCCACCAAGCACATGCGCGAGGCCATCGAGCTGGGCTACCGCGTGTGCACCAACACCACCATCTACCGCGGGGTGCCGGCGCAGGAGTACGTGGAGCTCTTCACCTTTCTCAAGGAGATGGGAGTCGAGGGCTGCATCACCTCACCGGGCTACGACTACGAGTCGGTCACCCACGACCGCGAGCAGTTCCTCGCGCGCACCGAGGCCCAGGCCCTGTACGCCGAGGTGCACGACCTCTGCGACGACCTCGACATCCCCTTCTACAACAACAAGCTGTTCCACGAGTTCCTGGTCGGCAAGCGCGACTATCGCTGCAGCGCCTGGTCGATGCCCACCTACACCGTGGAGGGCTGGCGCAGCCCCTGCTACATGCTCGCCGACAAGCACGTCGGCAGCCTCAAGGAGCTGTACGAGGGCACGGACTGGGAGGCCTACGGGACCGACCGCGACCCGCGGTGCGCGAACTGCCTCATGCACTGCGGATACGAGGCCAGCACGATCCTCGAGGCCTTCAAGAGCCCCCGAGACCTGGTGACGCTGGCCCGGTCGTGATCGCCGTGGTGTGCGCCGTTCCCGCCGAGCGGCGCGCCCTGGCGGACCTGGAGGGGCCGGGGGTGGCGATCCACGTCTCGGGCATCGGGGCGGACGCCGCGGCGCGCGCGGGAGCGCGGGTCGCGGCCGGTCCGCCGCGCTGCCTGGTGGCCGCGGGGTTCTGCGGCGCGCTCGCCGACGACCTGCGCGTGGGGGATCTCGTCGTGGCCGAGCGGGTGCGCGACGAGGCGAGCGGCGAGACCCTGGAGTGCGATCCGGAGCTGGTGGCGGCGGCGCCCGGGCGCCGCGGCACCCTGGTCAGCTCGCCGCGGCTGGCCCGCACCGCGGCCGACCGCGCCCGCCTCGACGGGCTCGCGGTCGACATGGAGAGCGCCGCCCTGGCCCGCGCCGCGGCGGCGGCCGGCATCCCCTTCCTCGCCCTGCGGGCCGTCACCGACGAGACCCGGCACCGGCTGCCGGACTTCGACGCCCTGACCGACGCCGCAGGCCGGCTCACGCCCGGCGCGGGGCTGCTCCACTTCGTGCGCCACCCCTCCGAGATCCCGGCCCTGATTCGCCTCGGCCCGGCGGCCCGCACCGCCGGCCGCTCGCTGCGCGCCGGGCTCTCGATCCTGCTGGAGCGCGCCCGCTGAGGACCGCGCTGGTCACGGGCGCCACGGGGTTCGTGGGCGGTCACGTCGCGGCCGATCTGCTCGCCGACGGCTGGGCGGTGCGGGCCCTCGTGCGCCCCGAGAGCATGGCGTCCCCCACCCTCCCCCCCGGCTGCGAGCCGATGGAGGGCGACATGCGCGACGCCGGGGCGGTGGAGCGGGCGACCCGCGGCGCGGACGCCGTCTTCCACGTGGCCGCCCGCTACTCGCTGGCGCGCCGCCGGGCCGAGCTGGTGGAGCGGTCGAACGTGGACGGCACCCGCAACGTGCTCGCCGCGGCGCGGGCGGCGGACGTGCCGGTGGTGCACACCTCGTCGGTGGCGACGGTCGGGCTGCCCGCCGACGGCACCCCCGGCGACGAGGACACGCCGCTGCCGCCGGCCCAGGTGATCGGCGCGTACAAGCGCTCGAAGGTGGAGTCGGAGCGCCTGGCGCTGCGGGCCGCCGCCGAGGGCCAGCACGTGGTGGTGGTCAACCCCACCGCGCCGGTGGGCCCGGGCGATCACGTCCCCACGCCCACCGGGCGCATCATCGCCGACTTCCTGGCGGGGCGGATGCCGGCGTACGTCGACACCGGCCTCAACCTGGTCGACGTGCGCGACGTGTCGCGCGGGCACGTCCTGGCCCTCGAGCGCGGGGCGAGCGGGCGGCGCTACATCCTGGGCAACGAGAACCTCACCCTGCGCGAGATCCTCACCGTGCTCGCCGGCCTGGCCGGGCGGCGCGCCCCCCGGGTGCGGCTGCCCCACGCGGTCGCGATCGCCGTCGCGGCGGTGGACGAGATCGTCGAGGGCCGCCTCCTGCGCCGCGAGCCCCTCGCCCCGCTCGACGGGGCCCTGATGGCCCGCAAGCGCATGTTCGTGGACGGCTCCCGGGCCGTGCGCGAGCTCGGATTGCCGCAATCTCCCGTGCGAGATGCCCTCGCGGACGCGGTGGAATGGTTCACTACCCGGGAGCGCGCCGCATGAGCACGGAAGCCACCACAGATCCCCGCGTCCGCCAGGACGCCCGTCAGGCGCTGGAGCGGGCCGTCGCGCACCTGCGCGCGGCGCGCCATCCGGAGGGCTTCTGGTGGGGCGAGCTCGAGTCGAACCCCACCATGACGGCGGAGCACGTGTTCATGCTCCACGCCCTCGGCATCCTGCGCGAGCAGGACCGCGCGCCGCTCGTGGCCGAGCTGCGCGCCACCCAGTACGAGGACGGCGGCTGGCGCAACTGGTACCAGGGGCCGCCGGACCTCTCGACCACCGTCGAGACCTACTACGCCCTGAAGCTGCTGGGCGTCCCGCCCGACGACCCGGGCATGGCCCGCGCCCGCGCGCTGGTGCACGAGCTGGGCGGCGCCGACCGGTCGCGCTTCTTCACCAAGCTGTGGCTCGCGGTGCTGGGGCACTACCCGTGGCGGCGCCTCCCGGTGCTGCCGCCGGAGATGATCCTGCTGCCCGACCGGGCGCCGCTGTCGCCGTACCGCTTCGCCTGCTGGGCGCGCGGCACCTTCGTGGCGCTGATGGTCGTGCTGTCGCGGCGCCAGACCTACCCCCAGCGGGTGTCCCCGATCGAGCTGTTCACCGATCCGCCCGGCACCCACCCGGCGGGCGAGGCCAAGACGCCCGGCCGCTGGACCCCGCTGCTGGAGCGCGGCGTGTCGATCGCCAGGCTCTACAACCGCTTCCCCATCCGGCCGCTCCGGCGCCTCGCCGAGGCGAAGATCGCCCGCTGGATCGTGGAGCGCCAGGAGGCCGACGGCTCCTGGGGCGGCATCCAGCCGCCGTGGATCTACTCGATCTTCGCCCTCCACGCGCTGGGCTTCGGGCTCGACCACCCGGTCATCGCCCGCGCGCTGCACGGCTTCGACGACACCTTCACGGTGCGCGACGGCGACCGGCTGCGCATCCAGGCCTGCCTGTCGCCCATCTGGGACACCGCCCTGGGCGCCGTGGCCCTGGCCGACGCGGGCGCCGCGCCGGACGACCCGGACCTGCGCGCCGCCGCCGACTGGATGCTGTCCAAGGAGGTCACCCGCTACGGCGACTGGCACCACATCCCCCGCCGCGGCCGGCCCGGCGGCTGGTCGTTCGAGTTCGCCAACGAGTGGTACCCCGACACCGACGACACCGCCGAGGTGATCATCGCCCTGCTGCGGGCCGGCCACCCGGCCTCGCACCCGGCCGTCCGGCGCGGCGTCGACTGGCTGCTGGCGATGCAGAGCGCCGACGGGGGCTGGGGCGCCTTCGACGTCGACAACGACCGGCGCGTGATGACCCAGCTGCCGATCTGCGACTTCGGCGAGGTCATCGACCCGCCCACCGAGGACGTCACCGCCCACGTGGTCGAGGCCCTGTCGGAGTGCGGGCTGCGCGACCACCCCGCGGTGCGGCGCGGCGTCGCCTACCTGTGGCGCACCCAGCGCGAGGACGGATCGTGGTGGGGGCGCTGGGGCGTCAACCACCTCTACGGCACCGGGGCCGCGCTGCCCGCCCTCGCGGCCGCGGGCGAGGACATGGCCTCGCCGGGGGCGCGCCGCGCCGTCGAGTTCCTCGCGTCCCACCAGAACCGGGACGGGGGCTGGGGCGAGGACATCCGCAGCTACGCCGAGCCGGAGTGGATCGCCCGGGGCGAGTCCACCGCCTCCCAGACCGCCTGGGCGCTGCTGGCGCTGCTGGCCGCCGACCGCGGGCACCCCGCCGTGGAGGGCGGCCTGCGCTTCCTGGCGCGCACCCAGCGCGAGGACGGGACCTGGGACGAGCCGTGGTACACCGGCACCGGGTTCCCGATGGACTTCATGATCAACTACAACCTCTACCGCCAGGTGTTCCCGGTGAGCGCCCTGGCGCGGGCCCTGCGATGAGCGCCCCGGTCACCGAGTCCGACGTCGCCGCCGCCCGCGCCGCGACCCGGGCGCACGACGAGAACTTCCCGGTCGCGTTCCTGCTGGCCGGGCGGCGGGTGCGGGCCGACATGAGCGCCGTGTACGCCTTCTGCCGCGCCACCGACGACCTGGGCGACGAGGGCCCGGCGGGCCCGGCCGAGCGCCTCGCCGCGCTCGACGCCTGGGAGGCCGACCTGGTCGCCGCCGCGGGCGGCGGGGGCGACGATCCGCGGCTGCGCGCCCTGGGCGAGGTCATCCGGCGCAGGGAGCTGCCGCTCGATCCCTTCCGGCGCCTCATCGAGGCGAACCGCATGGACCAGCGCCGCTCGCGGTGGGACACCTACGAGGAGCTGCTCGACTACTGCCGCCACTCGGCCACGCCGGTGGGCGAGATGGTGCTCGGGGTGCTGGGCTACCGCGACCGCTGGCGCATCGCGATGAGCGACGCCACCTGCATCGGCCTGCAGCTGGTCAACTTCTGGCAGGACGTCGCCCGCGACCTCCGCGACCGCGACCGCGTCTACCTGCCGCGCGAGGACATGGAGCGGCTGGGCGTGAGCGAGGACGACCTGCGCCGGCCCCCCGCCTCGCCCGCGCTGCGCGACCTGCTGGCCCTCGAGGTGGAGCGCGCGCGGAACCACCTGGTCGTGGGGCGCCCGCTCTACCGCTTCGTGCCGCGCAGCGTCGCCCTCGACCTGCGCATGTTCAGCGAGGGCGGCCTGGCGCTGTGCGACGCGATCACCCGCCGCGGCCACGACACCATCTCACGCCGTCCCGCGCCCGGAGCCCTGGGCCGCGCCCGCATCGCCGCCGCGGCGATCCGGTCGCTCATCCGCGAGCGCCCGTGAGCGTCACGCTCGACGAGGCCTACGCGCGCTGCCGGGATATCGCGCGCGAGCAGGCGCGCAACTTCTACTACGGCTTCATCCTGCTGCCGCCGCAGCGGCGGGCCGGTATCTACGCCGCCTACGCATTCAGCCGCCGCGCCGACGACAGCGTCGACGGGGACGACCCCGACGAGCGCCGCCGCGCCGCCGTCGCCGCCCGCCGGGTCGAGCTCGACACCTGCTACGCCGGCGAGCCGGGCGACGACCCGGTGCTCGTCGCCCTGGCCGACGCCGTCGCCCGCTTCGGCGTGCCGCGCGAGCACCTCGACGCGCTGCTCGACGGGGTGGAGATGGACCTGGAGGTCGCCCGCTACCCCGACTTCCCCGCCCTCAAGGAGTACTGCGACCGGGTCGCCGGGGCGGTGGGGCTGGTGAGCCTGCACATCTTCGGCTTCAGCGACCCGCGGGCCCCCCAGCACGCCGCCGACCTGGGCGTGGCGCTGCAGCTGGTGAACATCATGCGCGACGTGGCCGAGGACGCCGAGCGCGACCGCATCTACCTCCCGGCCGACGAGCTGGAGGCCTTCGGGGTCGACGAGGACGACATCATCGCCGGCCGGGTCACGCCCGAGTTCCGCGCGCTGATGCGCGCGCAGGGCGAGCGGGCGCGCGACTACTTCGCCCGGGGCGAGCGCCTGCTGCCCCTGCTCGACCGGCGGGCGCGCATGTGCGTGTCGATGCTGTCGGGCCTGTACCGCGCCATCCTCGAGACCATCGAGCAGCGCGACTACGACGTCCTCGCCGGGCGCGTGTCGCTGTCGACCCCGCGCAAGCTGGCCCTGATGGGCCAGCGCACGGCATCGTCGCTGCGGTGAGCGCGCGCCCCCGGCTCGTGGTCTGCGGGGGCGGCCTCGCGGGCATCGCCGCCGCCTGCGAGGGCGCGGGTCTCGGCGCCGAGGTGACGCTCGTCGAGCGGCGGCCCTTCCTGGGAGGCAAGGCCTTCAGCTTCACCGACGCCGACAGCGGCCGTGAGGTCGACAACGGCCAGCACGTGTTCCTCGGCTGCTGCACCGCCTACATCCGGCTGCTGGCGCTGCTGGGCACGCTCGACCGGACGACCCTGCAGGCGCGGCTCGACGCCCCGGTGCGCGACCGCGCCGGCCGGCGCGGGGTGCTGCGGGCCGCGCCCCTGCCGGCCCCGCTGCACCTGGGGCCCTCCTTCGCGGCCTACCCGCACCTGTCCGCCGCCGAGAAGGCGTCGGCCCTGCGCGCCCTGGCCGCCCTCGCGGCGCTGCGCCCCTCGGCGCGGCGCGCCCTCGACGACCTCTCGTTCGCCGAGTGGCTGGCCCGCCACGGGCAGGGCGACCGGGCCGTGCGGAACTTCTGGGACCTCATCGTCCTTCCCACCTGCAACGACCGCGGCGACCGGGTGGCCGCGTCGCTGGCCGCCTTCGTCTTCCAGGAGGGCTTCCTGCGCACGATGCGGGGCTCGGCGATCGGCTGGTCGCGGGTCGGGCTCACCCGGCTGGTCGACCCGGCCGCGCGGGCCTTCCTGGAGGCGCGGGGCGGGCGGGTCATCGCGGGGCAGGCGGCGGTCGAGCTCGCCGGCGGCGGGGTGCGCCTCTCCGACGACACGCTGCTCCCCGCCGACGGCGTGGTGCTGGCGATGCCGCCGGGCAGGGTCAGGTCGGTGGCGCCCGAGGCGCTCCCGGACGACCCGCGGCTCGGCTTCTCGCCGATCGTCAACGTGCACCTCTGGTACGACCGCCCGGTGATGGACGTGCCGTTCACCGCCGTGGTGGACGGGCCGGCCCAGTGGATCTTCGACCGCACCGCGCTGGGCCACGCGAGCCGGGACGGCGCCCGCCACGTGGCGGTGTCGATCTCGGGGGCGCGGGCCGAGTCGGAGGTCGAGCGCTCGGAGCTCTCCCGCGCCATCGTCGACGAGATGCGCGACCTGTACCCGGCCGCCCGGGGGGCGGAGATCATCGACACCGCGGTGGTCAAGGAGCCGCAGGCGACCTTCGCCGCCGCGCCGGGCCAGGGCGGGCGCCGCCCCGGCCCCCGCACCGGGCTGCCCGGCGTGGCGATCGCGGGCGCCTGGACCGACACCGGCTGGCCGGCGACGATGGAGGGCGCCGTGCGCAGCGGCATCCGGGCCGCCCGCGTCGCCGTGCCGGCGGCTGCATAGGTCCGGCCGATGCCCTAACCCTCGACTCGACCCTGAGATCAGGTTCCGGGTGGGTCGAGCCGCGCGCCGGTCTCGCATGTCGAGGTCTCCGAGCCCGTCCGGGCGGCGGCGGGCACGTCACCGCTGTTACGATCGCCACAGGTACGCCGACCCCTGCCGGGCGGGAGAATGCCGCACCGAGGCGAGCATCGATTCCACCTCCCGCGCCCCCCATTCGGGCGCCCCCCGGCCCTGCGCGATCTGCCGGGCGGCCGCCACCTGGCCGTCGCGGGCGTCTTCATGGGCCTCCTGGTGCAGGCGTGGATCGAGTCGGCCCGCCGCGGCTGGGCCCACACCGCCCGCTTCCTGCGCGCCGCCCGGCGCGTGCTCGTCTCGGTGGGCAGCGGGCGCCGCGAGGCCCTCATCATGGCCCTCGCCTACGGCCTCTACAGCCTGGTGAAGGGCGTCTGGGGCGGCACCCTGGCCCAGGGGCAGGCGGCCGCCGAGCGCCTCATCGACCTGGAGCGCGGCCTCGGCATCAACATCGAGCCGGCCTGGCAGCGCTTCTTCGTCGACCACCACCTCGGCATGCCCTTCTGGAACCTCTTCTACGTGGTGAGCCAGGTGGTGGTGCTGCCGCTCACGCTCTTCCTGGTCTTCCGCTACCGCCGCGACGCCTACGCCTTCGTGCGCAACATGGCGGCGCTGTCGTGGACCGCCGGGGTGGTCTGGTACGCCCTGCAGCCGGTCGCGCCGCCGCGGCTGCTGCACGGCGGGCTCACCGACACCGTCACCGCGCACACCTTCATCGACCTCGACTCGGACCTGGTGCGCGCCTTCTACAACCCGGTCGCGGCGATGCCGAGCCTGCACGTGGGCATGGCGCCGGTGGTGGCCTGGGCGCTGTGGAAGCTCACGCCCTGGCTGTGGACCCGGGTGCTCGGCCTGCTCTACCCGTTCGTGGTCACCGTCTGCGTCATCGTGACGGGCAACCACTTCGTGCTCGACGCCGCCGGCGGGCTGGCCGTGGTGCTGCCCGCGGCGCTCATCGCCGCCCTGCTGATGCGCGAGCCCCGCGGGCGCCCGAGCCCGGTGGCCGTCGCCTGGCGCGCCCTCCGGCGCTGGCACCACGACTCGCAGGGCGACGGGCGCCGCCGCAGCGGGGGCGCCCGGGTCTGACGCCGCCGCAGCGGCGCGACGCGCGGCGTCAGACCTCCGCGGAGCGGAGCACGCTGCCCGCGAAGGCGGCGAAGCCGGGCTCGCTGCGCTCGACCAGCGCCGGGCCGTGCTCGGCCGCCTCCCTGCGTATCGCGGCGGGCGCGGCCTCCCCGCCGGCCGCGACGGCCTCGGCGATCATGTCGGGCTCGGCCAGCCACGCGTCGACCAGCCGCTCGTCGGCCTCGGCGTGGAAGAGCAGCCCCCAGGCCACGCCGTGGCGGAAGGCCTGGCAGGGCGCGAGCTCGGACGACGCGAGCCGCAGGGCGCCGGGCGGCGTGTCGAAGACGTCGCCGTGCCAGTGCAGCACCCGGGTCTCGGGGGCGAGCCCGCCGACCAGAGGATCGTCGGCGGCGTGGACGCGCAGGGGCGCCCAGCCGATCTCGGGCCGCTCGCCGCGGCGCACCCGCGCGCCCAGGGCGCGGGCGATCAGCTGGGACCCCAGGCACACGCCCAGCAGCGGCAGGTCGTCGTCGAGCGCCCCCTCGATCCAGCGGCGCTCGTCGAGCAGCCCGGGGTGGCGGTCGCCGTCGTCGACGTTCATCGGCCCGCCCATCACCACGGCGCCCGCCAGCTCGCGCGGGTCGGGGATGCGCTCGCCCATCAGCGGCCGGACGGTGACGATCTCGAGCCCGGCCGCCTCGATCGCGTCGGCGATGCGGTGCGGGCCCTCCCACGCCACGTGCTGGATCACCAGCACCCGTCCCGGTACGTCCGTCCCCGTCATCCTCACCCGTCCCGTGTCGATCGTCGCGGCCGCCGGTGACGCTAGCCCACCGCGGGCCGGGCGAGGGCGCCGCGGCCGTGACATCTCGCCCCTTACCGGGACCGGAAGGGGCGCCTAGCATCGGATCACCGTCCCACCAGGGTGTGAGGCTCCGTGACCGACCCCGCCACGCTTCTCGCGACACTGCCCCTCCAGGCGGCGGGCGCGATGGCGGGAGCCGTCGACCAGGATCACCTCTTCGAGGCCCGCCAGATGCAGGCGCTGTCGCTGGGGTGGCACATCGTCCTGGTGTGCTTCGGGGTCGCCTTCCCCGCGATCATCCTCTTCGCCGAGGCGCTGTGGCTGCGGACCGGCGACCCCGTCTACCGCACGCTGGCGCGGCGCTGGTCGAAGGCGATGATCGTGCTGTTCGCCGTCGGGGTCGTGTCCGGCACGATCATCTCGTTCGAGCTGGGCATCCTCTGGCCCGAGTTCATGGCGCGCTTCGGCGACGTGTTCGGCCTCGGCTTCGCCCTCGAGGGCTTCAGCTTCTTCGTCGAGGCGATCTTCGTGGCGATCTACGTCTACGGCTGGGACCGCCTGCCGCCCAGGGTGCACCTGCTCACCGGCATCCCGGTCGCGATCGCCGGCATCACCGGCTCCATGTTCGTCATCTCGGTGAACGGCTGGATGAACCACCCCACCGGATTCGACCTGGTGGACGGCGAGGCGGTGAACGTGCGGCCGATGGAGGCGCTGTTCAACCTCCACCTGTGGCACGAGCTCGTCCACATGCTGCTGGCGGGCTACATGGTGGCCGGCTTCGCCGTGGCGGGCGTGTACGCCTGGGCGCTGATGCGCGGCCGCCGCGACCGCTACCACCGCGTCGGCTTCGTCATCCCGTTCACCATCGCCGCGCTGGTCACCCCGGTGCAGCTGGTGGTGGGCGACTGGGCCGCCCGGCAGGTGGCCGAGACCCAGCCCGTCAAGCTCGCCGCCCTCGAGGGCCTGGGGTCGACCACCCGGGGGGCGCCCTTCCACCTGGGCGGCTGGTTCCACGACGGCAGGGTGGTGGGCGGCATCGAGGTCCCGCGCCTCCTGTCGCTGCTGAGCGAGCACGACCCGACCGCCACGGTCGAGGGCCTCGACGCGGTGCCGGCCGACGAGCGCCCGCCGGTGAACGTGGTGCGCACCAGCTTCCAGGCGATGGTCGGCATCGGCACCCTGCTGCTGCTGCTCGCCGTCTTCTACCTGGTCGTGTGGTGGCGCCGCGGCCGGCTGCCGCGCTCGAGGTGGTTCTGGCGGGCCGCCGTGCTCGCCGGACCGGCGGCCGCCGTCGCCCTCATCTGCGGCTGGATCACGACCGAGGTGGGGCGCCAGCCCTGGATCGTCTACGGGATCATGCGCACCGACGAGGCCGTGACCGGGGCGAGCGGCATCCCCTACGGGTACGCCTTCGTCGCCCTCGTCTACACCGCGCTGACCGTGGTCTGCGTCTGGATGCTGCGCCGGCTGGCGCGGACGCCGCTGCCCGCCGACGTGCCCGGCATCGACCCGCGCCCGGGGCGCGAGGCCCCCCGATGAGCGCCGCCGACGCCGTCGCCGCCCTCATCCTGCTGGGGCTCACCGCCTACGCCGTGCTGGCGGGAGCCGACTTCGGCGCGGGCTTCTGGGACCTGGCCGGCGCCGGGCGGGCCCGGGCCGGCCGCGCGCGGAAGCTGATCGACTCCTCGATGGGCCCGGTGTGGGAGGCCAACCACGTCTGGCTCATCTTCGTGCTGGTGATCTTCTGGACCGGCTTCCCCGAGGCCTTCGCGGCGGTGGCGTCGACCCTCTGCGTGCCCCTGTTCCTGGCGGCGATCGGGATCATCCTGCGGGGCACGGCCTTCGCGACCCGCGGCGTCGTGACCTCCGGCGGCAGCGGGCGCGCCTTCGCCGCCCTCTTCGCCCTGTCGTCCCTGCTCACCCCGTTCTTCCTGGGCGCGACGGTGGGCGGGGTCGCGTCCGGGCGGGTGCCGCTCGGCAACGCGGAGGGCGACCAGCTCACGAGCTGGTGGAACCCCACCTCGGCGCTGGTCGGCGGCCTGGCGGTGGTGACCGGCGCCTACCTCGCGGCGGTGTACCTGGCGGCGGACGCCGCCGGCCGCGGCGACCGCGACCTGTCGGAGGCCTTCCGCCTGAGGGCCCTGGTCGCCGGGGTGGTGGCCGGGGCGGTCGCGATCGGCGGCCTCGCCGTGCTCCGCCACGACGCCCGGCCGCTCTACGACGGCCTCACCGGCGACGCCGCCTGGCTGGTGGGCGTATCGGCGGCCGCCGGCGTCGCCACCCTCGCCCTGGTGGCGCGGCGCATGTACGCCGCGTCGCGCCTCACGGCGGCCGTCGCCGTGGGCGCCGTCATCTGGGCCTGGGCGGTGGCCCAGCGCCCCGACCTGCTGCCCGGCGCGGTCACCATCGACGACGCCGCCGCGTCGCACGCCACGCTGGTGGCGCTGCTGGTGTCGTTCGGGGTCGGCGCGCTGATCCTGGTGCCGTCGCTGCTCTACCTCTTCCGGCTCACGCTCAGCGGACGGCTGCGCAAGGAGCCCGTCGACGAGTCGGGGGCGCCGCTGCCGTGAGGGGGCTCACGCGACGGGGACGGCTGGTGCCGGCGGCGCTCGCCTGCCTGATCGTGGGCACGGTCGTGATGGTGCTGATCGACGCGACCGCGGCCCGGATCGTCGGCGTGCTGCTGCTGGTCGCCTTCGTCGTGACGGGCGCGCTCGCCATCGCCAGCCCGGAGTACCTCGCCCGCGAGGACGACCCGGACGCGCCCTGATCAGGCCGCCACGGCCATGGGGGGCACCGCCACCATCGGGCGGTCGGGATCGGCGGCGGCCTCGCGGTTGATCGCCACCAGGCGCTGCATCAGCTCGCGGTAGTTGGCCGGCCGGCCCGGGCCCTCGACGCCCAGCTCCATCGCCAGGCGCTGCGCCCAGCTCACCAGGCTCCGCTGCGGCTCGGCCGTCGCGTCCAGCAGCGCCTGCTCGAGCACCAGGCCGCCCAGGCCGCGCAGCTCGGTGATCACGACCAGGCGCGACCGCGGCGGCTTCGGCTTGGCGCGGCTGCGGCGCCGCTTCGGCGGCCGGGCGGCGCTGGACGGGGACGAGGACGGGAGGGCGGTGGCGACAGGGGTCACGGTGGGAGCTCCTCGGCCTGCGGCCGATCGTGGTGGGAGGCGGATCAGCCCACTTGTCGGCGCGCTCCGCCCGCCGATGAGTCCCCCGTTCGGGGGATCCTCACCCGGAGGTTCCCGCAGACCCGCGGCCCGGGACCTACAACCCGCCGGGCGCGCGCTCCTCGTCGTGGCGCACGTTCTCGGCCACGATCCTCACCAGCCGCTGCGGGTCGGCGATGCCGCGGAAGCGGAAGCTCGCCTGGTCCTCTCCCGATCCGGCGGTGTCGAAATCGACCAGGCCCACCTTGAGGAGCCGGTCCGCCAGGCTCTGGGCGATGTTGACGTTCTGGATGCGGTCGAAGCGGGCGGTCTGCTCGTCGCGCGAGAGGATGCCCGTGCGCACGCGCAGCCGCTGGTTGGTGACGACGTAGAGGGTCGCGTAGCGGCGGACGACGTCGTAGACCACCACCAGGATCACCAGCAGCAGGGAGATCAGGAGCCACTGCCAGTAGGGCAGCCCGGTGCCCTTGTCGTTGGCGCGCAGGACGCCGGCGATGATCACCGGCAGCAGCGCGATCGGGATCCACAGCATGAAGAAGCTGATCTGGGAGCGCCATGACGGGCGCCCCTGCCAGAGGATCCTCTCGCCGCCGACGAGCTCCATGACGTGAAACGTACTCGACGACGCGGACGACCGCGTGCGCCCGCTTCGTTACGACGGTTACGATGCTCCGCAGACGCAGGGCGCGCCTCTGACCCGAGCCGAGGAGTTTCCCGAATGAGCACCGAGGGCCACACCATCGAGTCCCTGGAACTCGAGGACCGGCGTTTCCCGCCGCCCGCCGAGCTCGCCGCCACGGCCAACGCCCGGCCCGAGCTCTACGAGCGCGCCGCGGCCGATCCCGACGCGTTCTGGCTCGAGCAGGCGAAGCAGCTCCTCGACTGGACCACCGAGCCGACGGTGGGCAGCGACGGCTCCCGCGCGCCCTTCTACACCTGGTTCGCCGACGGCACCCTCAACGCGAGCGTCAACTGCCTGGACCGCCACCTCGCCGAGCGCGGCGACCGGGTCGCGTTCCACTGGGAGGGCGAGCCGGGCGACCGCGCCGACATCACCTACCGCGACCTGCACGAGCGGGTCTGCCGCCTGGCGAACGGGCTGCGCGCCCGCGGCGTCGGCAAGGGCGACCGGGTGGCCATCTACCTGGGGATGATCCCCGAGATCGCGGTCGCCATCCTGGCCTGCGCCCGCATCGGCGCGCCGCACACCGTCATCTTCGGCGGCTTCTCGCCCGACTCGGTGCGCGACCGGGTGGTCGACTGCGGGGTCACCGCGGTGATCACCGGCGACGGCGCCTGGCGCGGGGGCAAGATCGTCCCGCTGAAGGCCAACGTCGACGCGGCGCTCGAGGGCGCCCCGGACGTCCACACCTGCATCGTGGTGCGGCGCACCGAGAACGAGATCGGCTGGGTCGAGGGCCGCGACATCTGGTACCACGACCTGGTCGCCGACCAGCCGGCCGAGTGCGCGCCGGAGATCGTGGACGCCGAGCACCCGCTCTACATCCTCTACACCTCCGGCTCGACCGGTAAGCCGAAGGGCATCCTGCACACCACCGGCGGCTACCTCACCGGCGTCGCGGCCACCCACCTGTGGGTGTTCGACCTGAAGCCCGACGACGTCTACTGGTGCGCGGCCGACGTCGGCTGGGTCACGGGCCACTCGTACATCGTCTACGGGCCCCTCGCCAACGGGGCCACCAGCGTCCTCTACGAGGGCGCGCCCGGCACGCCGGACAAGGACCGCTGGTGGGAGATCATCGCCCGCTACGGGGTGACGATCCTCTACTGCGCCCCGACCGCGATCCGGACCTTCATGAAGTGGGGGGTCGAGTACCCCCGGCGCCACGACCTCACCTCGCTGCGCCTGCTCGGCTCGGTGGGCGAGCCGATCAACCCGGAGGCCTGGATCTGGTACCGCGACACCATCGGCGGCGGCCGCTGCCCGGTGGTCGACACCTGGTGGCAGACCGAGACGGGCGGCATCATGATCTCGCCCCTGCCGGGCGTGACCACCCTCAAGCCGGGCTCCGCCACCCGCCCCCTGCCGGGCATCACCGCCGACGTGGTCAACGCCGAGGGCGAGAGCGTCCCGCTCGGGCAGGGCGGCTACCTGGTGATGCGCAAGCCCTGGCCGGCGATGCTCCGCACCCTCTACGGCGACGACGAGCGCTTCGTCGAGACCTACTGGAGCACGTACGAGGGGCTCTACCTGGCCGGCGACGGCGCCCGGCGCGACCAGGACGGCGACTACTGGCTGCTGGGCCGCATCGACGACGTGATGAACGTGTCCGGGCACCGGCTCTCCACGATCGAGATCGAGAGCGCGCTGGTGGACCACCCGGCGGTGGCCGAGGCGGCGGTCGTGGGCCGCACCGACGAGACCACCGGCCAGGCGATCGCCGCCTTCGTGACCCTGAAGGGGCACGTCACCGGCGACGAGGACCTCATCGCCGAGCTGCGCCAGCACGTGGCGACGAGGATCGGCGCCATCGCGCGGCCGAAGTCGATCGTGCTGACCGAGGACCTGCCCAAGACCCGCTCCGGGAAGATCATGCGGCGCCTCCTGCGCGACATCTCCGAGAACCGCCGGCTCGGCGACGTGACGACGCTGGCGAACGCCGAGGTGGTGTCCGAGATCTCCGGCCTGGCCGGCGAGGCGCGGGCCGCGGGCAAGGAGGACTGAGCCCTCGTCGAGCTCGGTCAGCCCCCGGCGATCGGGGGCAGGCCGAGCTCGACGAGGCGCCGGTCGGCGTGGCCGAGGGCGTAGGCGAGGGCGTCGCGCGGCAGGCTGCGGCGGTCGGCGTCGCGGTACCAGGCCACGAGGCCCTCCACGGCGAAGGCCAGGGCGAGGCGGTCGGAGCGGCCGGCGTCGGCCGCGAGGGCGATCAGGAGGGCCAGCGCGGCGATCTCCTTGACCGGGCCGTGATCCTCCTTGGGCTTCACGAGGCGCGGCACGGTGCCCCGCGGGGATGACACCAGCTCCGCGTCCACCGCCACGGGCCCGTCGCCCTCCCACGCCACCACGTCGAGCGTGCGGCGCACCCCCAGGTCGTGCAGCGGGGCGAGGCCGCCCGGCAGCGGTGATCCGGCGGTGGCGGCGACCTCGCGCGCCAGGTGCACCAGCAGGTCGCGGTAGGCGGGCCACCGCTGGTCGGGGCACCTCTGGGTGGCGCAGGCGGCCAGGCCGACGCCCAGGCACACCCGGTCGGCGCGCTCGTGGTCGGGCCACCGCCCCTCCGCGGCGTTCAGCATCGCCGCGGCGCGGTCGGCCTCGTACAGGGTGACCCGGACCCCGGCGAGGGCCCTGGCGCGGAACGGCGGCGGCGACACGGCCCCTCCCAAGGGTCTGCTTTCCCCGTCACGCCGGCCAGTTCGCCGCGGCTAGCGCGCGAACCGCCGCCGCGGGGGCGACTTGATTCAGCAAGAGACTAAGGGGTTACCCTGCCGCCGCGATGAACGAGCACGCCCGCGCCAACCGCGCCGCCGCCATCCTGTCGGTGGCGTCCAACGCCGCCCTGACGGTGGTGAAGCTCGTGCTCGGCCTGGTGACCGGCTCGGTCGCGGTGCTCTCCGACGCGGCGAACTCGGCCGGGGACCTGGTCGCGTCGGGCATCGCCTTCGTCGCCGTCCGGGCCGCGGCGCGACCGCCGGACCGCAACCATCCCTACGGGCACGAGAAGGCCGAGAACCTGGCCGCCGCGGTGGAGGGCGCGCTCGTCTTCGCCGCCGCGGCCGCGGTGATGGCCGAGAGCGTCCGGCGGCTCGTCGACGGGGCGCCCGCGGTCCAGTACCTGGGCATCGCGATCGCGGTGATGGCGGCGTCGGCCGCGGTGAACCTGATCGTGTCCGCCCGCCTGCACCGCGTCGCCCGGCGCACCGGCTCGCCGGCCATCGAGGGCGACGCGACCCACCTCGCCTCGGACGTGTGGACGTCGGCCGGCGCCGCCGCCGGGCTGGGGCTGGTGGCGATCACCGGCTGGCGCCCGCTCGACGCGATCGTGGCCGTCGCCGTCGCCGCCTACGTCATGTGGGTGGGGGCGCGGCTCACGCTGAGGGCCGGCCGGGTGCTGCTGGACGAGAGCCTGCCGGACGAGGAGCTGGAGGCCATCCGCCAGGTGCTCGACCGCTTCGCCCGCGACGGCGTGAGCTTCCACGCCCTGCGCGGGCGCCGGGCCGGCAGCAAGCGGCTGATCGACCTGCACATGGTCGTGCCGCCCGACACGACGGTCCGCAACGGCCACGCGATGAGCGGCCGGGTGAAGGGCGCGGTCTGCGCCGCCCTCCCGAACAGCGAGGTCCTCATCCACCTCGAGGACCACTGATCGGCGCCGCTCCCCCCCCTGCAACGCGGGCCGCAACGACGGGGCGCAGGAGGGGCCCGCGCGGGCGGCGAACCGTGGCGGCATGACCACGCACACCATCACCCCATCCGACGACGACACCATCCGCGTGCCGCGTCCCGCGCCCAGCTACCGCACCGCCGTCCCCCGCACCGAGCCGCTGCGCCCGCGGCGCCCGCGGCTGCACGACATGGACCTCGATCCGCCGTCGGGCCCGGTGCCCGGCGAGGTGCTCGCCTACTTCGAGGCGGCGGTCGCCCGCGAGAGCGAGCGCGAGGCCGCGTAGCGCCCGGCGGCCCCCCGCCCCGCGGGCCGGCCGCGACGAGCACGGACGATGAGCCCGCGAGGGGCGGGGCCGCGCACGGCGGTCCCGCCCCTCGCCGCGCTCACGAGGCCGCGGCGACCTTCACGCGGTAGATGGTGCCGGTCGCGTCGCCCACGTCGACCCCGCCGTTGGCGGTGCCGAGGGCGATGATCGGCGCCGCGAAGCCGGCGATGAAGGACTTCGGCTCGCCGCCGGCCGACGGGATCGTGACGACCTCGGGCTTGCCCTTGAGGCCGTTGAACAGCGCGACGTAGACCTGGTCGCCGATCACGCCGACGCCCATCGGCGAGCTGTGGGCGGGCAGCAGCGCGAACGGCTTCGTGAAGCCGGCGCACGCCGCCTCGTCGCTCCAGTTGCACTTGGGGAAGCCGTACCTGTCGCCGGCCGCGGCCGTGACCACGTAGTCGGGCGGCTGGGAGCGGCCCAGGTTCTCCTGGCCGAGGACGGTCACGTACGGCGCCTCCTCGCCCTCCCCGAAGGCGAGCTGCCACGGGTTGCGCAGGCCGGTCGCGACCACCTTCACGTCCCTGCCGGCGGTCGTCAGCGAGATGACGTCGTTCGCGTACGGGCCGGTGCCGGCGGCGTGGTCGGCCTTCTTCGCGAGCGACAGCGAGATGCCCGCGTAGAGGCGCCCGTCGGGGCCCACCGCGATGCCGTTGAGCCCGGTCGTGGCCTTCGGCACCGTGTAGATGCGCTTCGCCGAGGTGAACCGGGTGCCGTTCCACCCCGTCCAGGCCCAGATCGTGGAGCCCTTCTTGCCGTAGCCGGCGCCGCCGGTGCCGTAGAGGGTCCCGTCGCTCCAGGCGAGGCCGTTGACCGCGTTGGGCGAGCCGGGCACCCGCTTGGCGCCGGACCGCGTGATGACGTAGACGCCGCCGGCCTTGGGCGCGCCCTCGGGGTCGCTCCCGGCGGAGCCGACGAAGGTCGTCCTGCCGGTGGACGCGAACGACGTGGGCGTAGGGACGCCCTTGCCGAGGATCTGCACGTCGCCGCCGTTGGCCGCGCTCGGCGCGGCGGCTGCGATCGTCGTGCCGAGCGCCAGCAGCGCGACCGCGCCGGCGACGGACATCCTGAGCGGACGCATGGGAACACCTCCGGGACGATGCAGGGAGGTCCCTCGCCTCTCCTCGGGGGGCCGGTCCCGACCCTACCCGTGCGCACCGCCCCCCTGCCCGATCGGCGCGGAGAGGCCGCGATGCCGGAGCCGGGACTCGAACCCGGACGCCCGAGGGCCGCGGAGTTTAAGTCCGCCGCGTCTACCAGTTCCGCCACTCCGGCAGCGGGCCCAGCCTAGCCCCCGACGCCCTCCGGCGGAACGAGCGTCGGGGCGACGCGCCCCTCCAGCAGCGCGTCGGCGAGCAGCGGCGCGATGGCCGGGGCGTGCTTGAAGAGGTTGCCGCCGAGGAAGGCGGCGACCGGGCCGGCCTCGTAGAGGCCGAAGGCCTCGGGGTGGCCCGCGAGGACGGCGCCCTCGCATTCCACGACGCCCGTCACGGTCGCGTCGCGGCCGGGGAACAGGGCGCGGAAGTAGCGCCCGGTCAGGGCGACGGCCTCCCCCTCCGCGAGGCCGTCGGCCGCCGCCGTGCCGAGCGCGACGCCGCCGCCCGGCACGGGGGTGACGTACCCCGTCGCGCCGTGCGCGCCGGAGCGCTCGAGCAGGCACGGCAGGTCGTCGTCGACCGCGGCGCCGAAGGTGACCCGCCGATGCACCGTCCGCGTCAGCGGGATCTCGACGCCGAGGGGCCGCATCAGCGGCACGGTCCCGACGCCGGCGCAGACCAGCACGCGCGGCGCCCGGATCGCGCCCCGCGGCGTGCGGACCGCCGCGCCGGCGGCGGCCGCGGAGACGGCGTCCGCCCCCTGCCGGCGGACGGCGTCGCCCAGCTCGGCGACGAGCGCCGCGACGTAGGCCTCGGTGTCGATGGTCCCGCCGCCCGGATCGAGCAGGCCGCGGCCGATCGGCCCCAGGCCGCCCGGCAGGTCCTCGTGGGCGACCCACTCGTGCGCCACGCCCGCCGCCGCGAGGCCGCGCGCGTACCGCTCGCCCTCGCCGCCGACGAGCAGCGTGCCCCGGTCGTCGACGAACCTCCGGCCGAAGCGGTCCTGCGCCTCGCGCCAGGCGCCGCGCGCGGCGACGGCCAGCGGCACGAGGTCGGCGCGGTCGTGGATGTGGCGGAACACGCGCCCCGGGCCGGCCGACTGGCCGCCCCCCGGCGGGCCCGCGTCGAGCACGGCCACGACGGCGCCGCGATCGCGCATCGTCAGCGCGGCGGACAGGCCGATCACCCCGGCGCCCACGACGACGACGTCAGGGCGCGGCGGGCTCACCTGCCGAAGCTGGCGGTCCCCGGCGTGCGGTCGACGGCCGCGAGGCGGGCCGACTCGATCGCCCTCGCCCACCCCTCGGGCAGGATCGGCCAGCGATCGAGGAGCTGGGCATGGCGGATGTGGCGCATGTTCTCGCCGGTCGCGTACAGCGTCCGGCGGCCGTTCATCACATCGCTGCTGACGGCCGGGATCCCCAGTGCGCCGCCGTTCTGCGCCGTCCCCATGCGGGCATTCTATGGAAAGTTCGTCACAACCGAAACGATTCGCCGCCGGTCGCCGGCGCGGCGGCGATGGCGACGCCGTCGAGCAGATCGGTCTCGCTCACCATCATCCGGTCGAGATCCGCGGCCCGCATCACCGCGGCGAGGATGAGGGCGCCCGCCGCGATCACTCCCGCCCGGGCCGGGTCGAGGCCGGGGATGGAGCGCCGCCGCTCGACCGTCATGCCCGCCAGGCGCGCCGCCTCGACCGCGACCCCCTCGCGCGTGAGCCGGTGGCGATGCACGCGCTCCCGGTCGTAGCCGCCCAGCTCGATCGCCGCGAGCGTGGTGATCGTGCCCGCGACGCCGACCGCGGGCGCCGGGCCGCCGATCCGCTCGATCGCCGGGCGCACCGTCTCGAGGGCGTCGGCGGCGAGCGCGCCGACCTCCTCGGGAAGCGGCGGATCGTGGTGCAGGTGCCGCTCGGTGTGGCGCACCGCCCCGAGCTGCAGGCTCACCGCGGCGTCGGGGCCGCCCGGGCCGCCGCGCACGATCTCGGTCGAGCCGCCGCCGATGTCCACCACCATGATCGGCCCGTCGCCCTCGGCGGCCAGACGGGCGCCGGCGAAGGAGACGGCCGCCTCCTGCTCGCCGCTCAGCACGATCGGATCGACCCCCAGGCGACCGCTGACGACGGCGAACACGTCGGCGTGGTTCGGCGCGTCGCGGGTGGCGCTGGTCGCGACCGGGACGATCCGGTCCGGCGCGAAGGGCCCGATCCGCTCGGCGTATCCGGCCAGGCACGCGTCGAGGCGGTCGAGGGCGTCGGCGGCGACGGTGCCGTCCTCGGCGGCGCCGCGCCGCAGGCCGGTGACCGTGCTGAACCGCTCGCCGCGGGGGCCGTCCGGCCCGATGCCCTCGCACAGGAACAGGCGCACCGAGTTGGAGCCGATGTCCACCACGGCGAGCCGGTCGCCGTCGCCCGCGGCCACCCCTCGCCTACCGGCCGATGTAGCGCAGCGGCGAGCGCAGCACGGCGGACGCCTCGGACGCCGCGCTCGCGAGGAGGCCCAGCAGGCCCAGGCGCTGCTGGAGCCCGGCGATGCTGCCCTGGAGCTCGGTCTGCCGCGCCGGCAGCGCATCGAGCGCGGCCTGCAGGCGATCGGTCTCGGCCATCAGCGCCGCGCTGGCCGCGCCGATGCGCGCGTTGGCCGCCTTGATCCGCCGCCACAGGCGCAGGCCCGACAGGCCGAGGATCACGAGGGCCGCGACCACCAGCACGCCGAGCAGGATCGCCGAGGCGGCCACGGCGTTGTCCCAGAGGAACTCCACCGACCCAGTATCGCAGCCCCCGCTATCCTCGGGCGCCGATGGGGGGAGCTCCGCAGATCGATCCGGCGGGTCTGCCCCGCGTCGCGGACGACGCCGCCTTCGTGCCGATGGAGCGCGTGGCCGGCGCCCCGCACGTGGTCGTGGACGGCCCGCTGCTGCCCGGCACGGCGCTGTCGCTCTCCCACTGGCCGCGGAGCGGCACCCCCGCGGCGCTGGAGGACGACACCAGCGCGCTGATCGTGCGCCGCTACCTGGCGGCGGGGGCGCGCGGCCCCGAGCTCTCGGTGGTGACCAACAACCACTACGACGAGGACGGCCTGTTCGGCATCTGGCTGCTGCTGGAGCGGCCGGCCGCCGGCTCGCCCGCCGAGCGGCTCGCGGTGGCCGCCGCCGAGGCGGGCGACTTCGGCACCTGGACCGATCCCTGGGCGGCCCGGGTGGCGCTGGCGGCGATGGGCATGGCCGAGCGCGCCACGACGCCGCTGCCCGAGGTGGGGCGCATCCTGGCCCGCGCCCGCGGCGTCGACCCGGCTGGTGAGCTGTACCTGGCCGTGCTCCCCCACGTGGCGCGCCTGCTCGCCGACCCCGACCGCTACCGCATGGCCTGGCGGGCCGCCTGGGACCGGGTCGAGGCGGACGCCGCGCTGCTCGACTCGGGCGAGGCGACCATCGAGGACCGCCCCGACGCCGACCTCGCGATCGTCCGCGCGCCGCGGCCCCTGCACCGGATGGCGGTCCACCCGCGTACGCCGCGCATGCGCGTGCTCACCGCGACGCCCGACGGCCGGCTGATGCTGCGCCACCGCTACGAGACCTGGGTGCGCTACGTCTCCCGCCCCCTCGCGCCGCGCGTCGACCTGGCGCCCCTGCTGCCCCGGCTGCAGGCGCTCGAGCGCGGGCCCGGCACCTGGCGCTTCGACGGCGTCCTCCCGATCCAGCCGGGCCTCTACCCCACCGCGCCGGACGGCTCACCGACGTCCTCGTCGCTGGAGCCGGAGCGCCTGGCCGAGGAGCTGGCCGCCTTCCTGGCCGCGCCCGCGGCGGACGCGCGGTAAGCTCGCCCCGGGGTAACGGTGCGGCGTGAGGAGCGGTGGGTTGACGGACGAGGAGGGGGCGCGGGCGCAGGTCAGGCGCCTGCTGCTGTCGGGCGACAACAGCCTCAAGAACCGGCACGACGGCCCCGCCCGCGAGCGCGCCCGGAGGCGCTACGAGGAGGCGCTCGCCACGGCCCGCGCGGCCGGCCTGGACGCCGGCCTCGTCGAGATCATCGAACGTCGCCTGGACGCGACCGACCCGAGCGCGTCTGACGTCTAGCGTGCCCACCGCGCCCCCGGCGCCGACTCCGCCCGTCGCGGAGCGCCGGCTGTGCTTCGTGCTGGGGAAGGGCGGCGTCGGCAAGAGCACCGTGGCGGCGGCGCTGGCGCTCTCCCTCGCGCGGGACGGGCACCGCACGCTGCTCATCGAGGTCGCCGCCCAGCAGCGCGTGTCCGCCCTGTTCGGCGACGCGGCCATCGGCCACGCCGCCCCCACCGAGCTCGCCCCCGGCCTCTTCGCGATCTCCATCGACCCGGAGCACGCCACCGAGGACTACCTCGTCAGCCAGCTCCACGTGCGGCCGCTGGTGGAGATGCTCACCCACAGCCGCGCCTTTCACAATTTCGCCGCCGCCGCGCCCGGCCTCTCCGAGCTGGTGACCGTGGGGAAGATCTGGAGCCTGGCCGTCGCCCTGCGCGAGGGCGGCGACGCGCCCGTGTGGGACCGGCTGGTGGTCGACTGCCCGGCCACCGGCCACGGCCTGGCCCTGCTGGAGACCGCCGGCAACGTGGAGGAGCTGGCGGCGTCCGGGCCGATCCGCGACCAGGCGCGCCGCATCCAGCAGGTGATCACGCATCCGGCGGCGACCGGTGTGATGGTGGTGGCCCGGCCCCAGGAGCTGCCGGTGTCGGAGGCCGCGGAGGCGACCGCCCACCTGCGCCGCCACGGGCTGCCGGTGGCGGCGGCGGTGATGAACGGGATGGGCGCGCGGCGCTTCGGGCCGGACGACGAGGCGCCGCTGCGCGCCGCCGCCGCCGGGAGCGCCGATGACGTCCGGGCGGCCGCCGGCCTCGCCCTCGCCCACCTCGACCGCCAGCGGGCCGAGGACGCCTACGCCCGCCGCCTCGCCGCGGAGACCGGCCTCCCGGTCACGGTGCTGCCCCGGATCGTGCGGCCCATGGACCGCGACGCGCTGGCCGTCCTCGCCGACGCCCTCGGCGAGGGGGTGCCGGCGCGGGAGCCCGCGACGTGATCGGCGAGCTCTCGGGGCGGCGCATCGTGGTGTGCTGCGGAGCGGGCGGCGTGGGCAAGACCACGATCTCGGCGGCGGTGGGGCTGCGGCTCGCGGGCGCCGGCGCGCGCACCGCCGTCGTCACCATCGACCCGGCCCGCCGCCTGGCCGCCGCGCTGGGCATGGACGACCTGGGCGACGAGCCGCGCCGCGTGCCCCCGGAGCGCCTGGACCCGTCGGTCGCGGGCGAGCTGTGGGCGCTGCAGCTCGACCCCAAGGCCACCTTCGACCGCCTCGTCGCGCGCCACGCGCCGGACCCGGCGGCGCGCGAGCGCATCCTCGAGAACCGGATCTACCGCCACCTCTCGAGCGCCGTCGCCGGCGCCCAGGAGTACATGGCGGTGGAGCGGCTGCACGAGCTGTTCGACGAGGGGCGCTTCGACCGCATCGTGCTCGACACCCCGCCGGCCCAGAACGCCCTCGACTTCCTGGACGCGCCGCGCCGCATCACCCGCTTCATCGAGGGACGCGCCCTGCGGCTGCTGCTGCGGCCGAGCGTGCCGGGCGCCGGGCTCGCCTGGAAGGTGCTGCACGCGGGCAGCAGCACGGTGCTGTCGCTGCTCGAGCGGCTCACCGGCGCCCAGCTGCTGCGCGACGTCGCCGACTTCCTCGGCGCCTTCGACGGCATGTACCAGGGGTTCGCCGACCGGGCCCAGGAGGTGCGCGCGCTGCTGCTCTCCTCCCAGGCCGGCTTCGTGGTCGTGGCCGCGCCGGACGACGACGCGATCGAGCAGGCGGCGGCCCTGGGCAGGCGCCTGCTGGACGAGGGCTACCCGATGGCGGGCGCGGTGCTCAACCGCGTCCATCCGCTGCCGGACCCCGGCCCGGCGGGTCCGGCGCTCGCCGCCGCGCTCGCGGCCGCCGGCGCGGCCGACGCCGATGGGCTGGCGGGGCGCGTGGCGGCGACGATCGAGGACGCGCGCGCCCTCGGCCTGCGCGACCTCGACGCCCGGGCCCGCCTGTCGCACGCGCTGGCGGGCGCCGAGCCGGTGGTGGTGCCGGCCCTCCTGCACGAGCCGGTCGACGTGGAGGGCCTCGGCGAGGTCGCCGCCGCCCTGGGCTAAACCGGGGCCAGCAGCCCGCTGTAGAGCCGGGCGTGGGCCCGGGCCGCGTCGGCCCAGGCGAATCGGGCGGCCGTGAGGCGGCCCCCGGCGGCCAGGCGCGCGCGCAGGGCGGCGTCGCGCACCAGCCGCACCAGCGCATCGGCGAGCGCCCCCGAGTGGCCGGCCGGCACCATCAGGCAGTCGCGGCCGTCGCACAGGCTCTCCTGCAGCACCGGCAGGTCGCTCACCACCGCGGGCAGGCCGGCCATCGCCGCCTCCAGGACGGCGAGGCCCGAGCCCTCGCGCGTGGACGGATAGGCGAGCGCGTCGGAGGCGTGGAACAGCGCGGGCATCTCGCCTGCCGGGACGGGACCCAGCAGGGCGACGGCGGCGTCGCGGGGCGGGCGCGGACCGGCGACGCGCAGGCCCAGGCGGCGGGCGTCGTCGGCGAAGCCGCTCAGGTAGCCCTCGTCGGCGGCGTCCCCCGTGCCGCCGATGACCAGCAGCGCGCCCTCGCCGAGCCGCGTGCGGGCGCGGGCGAAGGCCTCCAGCAGCACCCG
Source organism: Thermoleophilia bacterium (assembly GCA_050181915.1). Taxonomy (GTDB): domain Bacteria; phylum Actinomycetota; class Thermoleophilia; order Miltoncostaeales; family Miltoncostaeaceae; genus JBFXCS01. The sequence goes on from JBFXCS010000002.1 coordinate 68,380, forward strand.
GCTGCCCTTGCGGCGGCTCACGCCGCCCAGCGCGAGGACCGTGGCCCGGTCGCCCCAGCCGAAGCGGGCGCCGGCGGCCTCGCGCCCCGGGCCGGGTCCGCCGAAGCGGCGGCCGTCCACGCCGTTCGCCACGACGGTGGCCTCGACGCCGTACTCGGCCCGCAGCCGCTCGGCCCAGAAGGCCGAGACGCACAGCAGCGAGTCGACGTCCTGGATCGAGGCGCGCTGCATCTCGTCGAGGGCCGGGTCGCCGTGCACGTCGACGTGGTGGACCGTGCGCACCACCGGCCCGCACAGGCCCTCGGCGCGCAGGCGCATCAGGGCGGCCGCGGCCACGGCGTCCTGGGCGTGGTTGACGTCGGCCGGCGGCGCCCCGCGCAGCTCGGCCGCCAGCGCCCGCACCGCCGCCTCCGCGCGGGCCGCGGCGTCGCCCGCCCCCGCGGCGTCGCGGGTGACGCGCACCCGCGGGCGCGTCACCCCGCCGATCACGGCGCCCACCGCCCGCGGCGCCCACACCTCGGCGTCGTGGCCCATCGTCGCGAGCCGCTCCGCCACCGACAGGGAGTGCACCACCGCGCCCATCGGGTCGGTCAGGCCGCTGACCAGTCGTACCCTCACGGCGCGAGGCTACTCCCGGTGCCCGGGACCCCGCACCCCCCGTCCGACCGGACCTCGCCCCGATACGATTCGCACATGCCGCAGGAGATCGAGGGGGTGCCGGCCGCCACGACGCCCGCACCCGGCCCGCGGGAGACGCTGGCCGAGATCCGCACCGCCGTCGCCGGGGGGACGCCCCTGGTCGGTCCCCTCGCCGCCCGCTTCCACCGCGCCGTCAACGCGCTCGACCCCTCCGCCACCGAGGACTGCCTGGGCGCCCTTCCGGGCAACCGCGGCGTGAACCTCTACGACAGCCCGGTGGCCTGGACCTCTCTCATGGCCGGCGAGCGGGTGCTCGACATCGGTTGCGGCACCGGCGGCGCCGCCCGCGCCGCGGCCAGGGCGGTCGGCGAGGACGGCATGGTGGTGGGGCTCGACGTCAGCCCGGAGTGCCTGGCCGAGGCGCAGGCGCGCACGCCCGCCGAGATGCCGGTGCTCTACCGCCGCGGCGACGTGCAGGCCATGGGCACGGTCCCCGACCGCGCCTTCGACTGCGTCACCGCCAGCCTGGTGCTGGAGCAGGTCGGCGATCTGGACCGGGCGCTGGCCGAGGTGTACCGGGTGCTGCGGCCCGGCGGGCGGTTCGTGGCCACGGTCACCTCCTTCGACCGTCTCCGGCCGGTCGACGCGGCCTTCATGGGCACGGTCATCGCCGTCGTCGGCCGCCACGCGCCGGGCGCCCTGGCCGGGCGGGCCAGCCGGGCCAGCATCCCGCAGGAGCCGGCCGACGCCCGCGCCTTCAGGGATGCGGGCCTCGCCACGGTGGAGGAGCAGGACGTCCAGTTCGCCGTGATGATGGAGGACGAGGAGGACGCCTGGGCCTTCTTCTCGCGCACCGACATCGCGCACCTGCTGGACGAGGCGGGCATCGAGGAGCTGCGGGCGAAGCTCGCGCGGCGCATGCCGCACACCCTCTACCTGCCGCTCCGCTTCCTGCGGACCCGCCGCCCGGGTTAGGCCGAGGCGACCGCCGCCAGCCGCGGGGCCTCGTCGGCCTCGTCGCAGTCGGCGCCCAGCCAGATGCGGCCGTAGTGCCGCATGGCGTCGACGATCGGCACGAGGTCGCGGCCCTTCGCCGTGAGCCGGTACTCCACCCGCGGGGGCATCTCGTGGAACTCGCGCCGCTCGACGATGCCCTCCTCCTCGAGCGCCCTCAGGCGCACCGAGAGGGTGCGGGGGCTGATGCCGCGCAGCGAGCGCTCCAGCTCGCTGAAGCGACTCGGGCCCCTCGCCAGGTCGCGCAGCACGAGGAGCGTCCATTTGCCGGAGACGATCTGCGCCGTGGCGAGAACGGGGCACAGCGGCTCAAACGCGCTCCGGGGTGCGTTCGGCGGCATGATCGTCGCGAATGTTACCACCGCGGTCCCGCCGATCCCGTCCACGGCGGCGTCCGCGCGCGCACCGGTGACGCGACATCGATGACGACACGCCCGGCGGACGACGGGTAACGTCAGGCGGAGGTGTCCACCGCATCCCGACCGCGCTCCTCCCTCTGGACGCGCCTGCCCCCGCGCCGCCTCGCCATCCTGCTGGGCGTGTGGGCGGTCGCCGCCGGCGTGGCGCTGCTGCTCGCCTGGTCGATGGATTCGCCGGTCGGGGCCGGCGAGCCCGACGCCGCCCGCCCCGCCGTGCCCGACGGCGCCGCGACCGAGACGCCGCAGACCACCGCCGGCCAGCTGCCGCCCCTGGCGCTGGTGCTCGACCGGCCGCTGCCGGACGGCATCGGCGACCTCGCGCCCATGGAGCAGATCGCCCGCCTCCAGGCCCGCGCCGACCAGGTGGGGACGCCGCGCAGCTGGGTGGAGCTGGGCTCGATCCTGCAGCTCACCGGCCAGCCGACCATCGCCCGCCAGGCCTACGCGCAGGCGCTCTCCCTCGATCCCGACGACGTCGATGCCCGCCTCGGTCAGGCGATGTCGGTCGACGGCCGCGACCCGGCGGCGCTCGCCAACGCCGCCCAGCTCGTCGACGTGCTCGCCCGACGGCACCCCGACGACCAGACGGTGGCCTTCAACCAGGCCTGGGTCGCGATCTACCAGCGCAGGGCCGCCGCGGCGGAGGACGCCTGGAAGCGCACCATCGCGCTCGGCGCCGACACCCGCCTGGGCCGCAGCGCGTCCGCCCTGCTCGCGACGCTGCGGAGCGGCGGCTCGGGGTCAGGGTCGGGCGCGCCCTGAGCCGCCGGGCGGACGATGTTTCACCGCGTCCGTACCCTCACTTAACCCTCGCTTAAGGGCGCGCTGAGAGCATCCGGGACGATCGTGGGGAGAAGGGTCCCGGGAGGATGGATCCCCGGAGCCGGGAATCCCGACGACGAGCGGCATGAATCGGCGGCGATTTCTTTCAGGTCGGCCGCCGACGTGCCGATGGGTCGTCAAGGCGAGCCCTTGACTTCACGAAGTAAAGCGGTACCGTATCGAACGGACGTTCGTTTGAGGACGGCCGGCGGCGGGGTGCGTGGAAGCTTCCACGGGCTTCGGAGGCGTCCAGCCGGAGGTGAGGCGATGACGGTGAGTGAGATGGTCGAGCTGGAGGAGGTCCAGAACCTCCTGGCCCGTGGCCAGGAGCAGGGCTTCCTGAGCATCGACGAGGTCGCGAAGTCGGTCGAGGGCGTGTCCCTCGACGAGGGCGCCGCCGAGGATCTGTACCGGCACCTGGAGGAGCTCGGCGTCGAGCTGCTCGAGGACGCCGAGGCGCGCGAGCGCACGGCGCAGATCGCCGAGGCCGCCGACCGGCCCCCGCGCAAGCTCAACCTCAAGGCGGACACCAGCACCGATTCGCTGCAGCTGTTCCTGAAGGACGTGGGCCGGGTGCCCCTGCTCACGGCCCGCCAGGAGGTCGAGCTGGCCAAGCGCATCGAGATGGGCGACCTCCAGGCCAAGCAGAAGATGGTCGAGGCGAACCTGCGTCTGGTCGTGTCGATCGCCAAGAACTACCGCAACCAGGGCCTGGCGTTCCTGGACCTGATCCAGGAGGGCACCCTCGGCCTGGTGCGCGCGGCGGAGAAGTTCGACTACCGCAAGGGGTTCAAGTTCTCCACCTACGCGACCTGGTGGATCCGCCAGGCGGTGGCCCGCGCGATCGCCGACAAGGGGCGCACCATCCGCATGCCGGTGCACGTGGTCGAGAAGCTCAACAAGATCAACCGCGCCGAGCGCAAGCTCGTCGGGGAGCTGGGACGCGAGCCGTCGATCGCCGAGATCGCCGACGCCGTCAAGCTGCCCGAGGCGGAGGTCGAGTCGATCAAGCGCAGCGCGCAGACCCCGGTCTCGCTGGAGAAGCCGGTCGGCGACGACGAGGAGTCGGAGTTCGGCCAGTTCCTGGCGGACGAGAAGGCCGTCGCCCCGGAGGCCGCGGCCGAGACCGTCCTGCGCAACGAGGCCCTGCGCGACGTGCTCAACTCGCTGAGCTACCGCGAGCGGCGCGTCCTGGAGCTCCGCTACGGGCTCGGGGGCGAGCACCCGCGCACGCTCGACGAGGTGGGCCGCACCTTCAACGTCACGCGGGAGCGCATCCGCCAGATCGAGAACCAGTCGCTGCAGAAGCTGGCCAGCCTCGCCGAGGCCCAGCGCCTGCGCGAGGTCGCGTAGCGCGGATCCGGCGGCGCATGAGGTGAACCCGAGGGGCCCGGCGACGGGCCCCTCGGTCGTCGACGGCCCTATGCTCCGGTGGTGCCGAAGAACCGTGAGCCCCGCCGCGTGCGCGTCCTCTCCACCGAGCGGCTGACCCCGGGGATGGTGAGGATCGTCTTCGGCGGCGACGCGCTCGACGGCTTCGCCGCCGGCGAGTTCACCGACCACTACGTCAAGCTGCGCCTGCCCGACCCCGCCGACCCCGGGCGCATCCGCACGCGCACCTATTCGGTCCGGTACTGGGACCCCGACGCGCGGCGGCTCACCATCGACTTCGTCGTCCACGGCGACAGCGGCGTGGCCGGGCCGTGGGCGGCGGCCGCCCGCCCGGGCCAGGAGATCGAGCTCCTCGGGCCCGGCGGCGCCTACGCGCCCGACCCGGAGGCCGACTGGCACCTGCTCGCGGGGGACGCGAGCGTGATCCCGGCGATCGCCGCCTCCCTGCCGCGGATCCCGGCCGGCGTGCCGGTGCAGGTGGTCATCGAGGTCGACGGCGAGCACGAGCGGCAGCCGCTGGAGACTCCCGGCGACCTGCATCTGGTGTGGCTGCACCGCTCGGCCCCGCCCGGGGAGCAGCCCGAGCTCCTGCTGGAGGGCGTGCGCGCCCTGCCCCGCCTGCCCGGCCGCGGTCACGCGTTCGTCCACGGCGAGGCGAGCTCGGTGCGCGCCGTGCGGCGCCACCTCGTGGCGGATCGCGGCCTGGACCCGGCGTCACTCTCCGTCTCGGGCTACTGGAAGCTGCGACGCACCGAGGAGGGCTGGCGCGAGGACAAGGCCGAGTGGCGCCGCCTCGCCGACGCCGACCTGGCGGCCGGGTGACCCCGGGCGCCCCGCGCGGGTAGTCTCGTCACATGGCCTACGACGACGAGGACGACTGGCCGAAGCCGCGGCACGACCCGGAGAGCGAGGAGATCGTGCGCGAGCGCCTGCGCTCGACGGCCGAGGTGCGGCGACGCGTGCTGCGCTGGGTGTACGCCGGGCTGGGCGTGCTGCTGATCGTGGTGCTCGTCCTCGCCTACACCCGCTGAGCGAACGGGGCAGACCGCTCGGGCTGGTGTCCGACCTGTGGCGCTTCCCGGTCAAGTCGTTCGGCGGCGAGCGGGTGCGGCGGGCCTTCATCGGGCCCTTCGGGATGCTGGGCGATCGCCACGTCGGCGTGATGGACGCGACCGGCGAGACGCTCACCGCGCGGCGCGCCCACGCGCTGCTCGCCTTCAACGCCCGCTGCGCCGAGGACGAGCGCGGCGAGGCGGTGCGCGTCACCACGCGCGAGGGCCGGGACCTGCCCTGGGACGATCCGGCCGTCTCCGACGAGGTGGGCCGGGCGCTCGGCCGGCCCGTCGCCCTGGTCGCGCACCCCATGGGCGTGCACGACGCGGCCCCGATCCACATCGTCAGCACCGCCTCGCTCGCCGCGGCGCAGGCCTGGGTCGACGGCGAGGAGATCGACCGCCGCCGCTTCCGCCCCAACGTCGTGATCGAGCCGGAGGACGCGACGCCCTTCGCCGAGGCGGCCTGGCCGGGCAGTCCGATCGCGATCGGCGAGGGCGGCCCGGTGCTGCAGGTCGTGTCCCCCACCGAGCGGTGCGTGGTGACCACCTTCGACCCGGACACCCTGGAGCGCGACAACCGGGTGCTGGCCGGCCTGGCGCGCGACCGCGACAACCTGTTCGGCGTGTACGCGCGCGTCGTGCGGGCCGGATGGATCGAGGTCGGCGCGCCGGTGCGGATCGGCGCCGTCGGCGCCTCCCTGGCCTGATCGGACGCCCGGCGTGTCGCCCGCCGATCGCCACGACCTCGCCCTCTTCCTGCACCTGCTGGGTGTCGTGGCCATGCTGTCGGGCATCGTCGTCGCCGCCGTGGCCCACGGCGCCGCCCGGCGCCGCTCCACCGCCGCCGAGGTGGCGGCCCTGCTGGGCGCCGCCCGCACCGGGGTGCTGCTGGCCGGTCCCGGAGCCCTCGTCGTGGTGGGCAGCGGGGCGTGGCTCGTCGACCTGCTCGGCATCGGCTACGGGGCGGGCTGGCTGAGCGCGGCGCTCGCGCTGCTCGCGGCGGCGCTGGTGCTCGGCGCCCTGGGCGGGCGCGCGCCGAAGCGGGCCCGCCTGCTCGCCGAGCAGCACGCGGCCGCGCGGCAACCGGTCTCGCCGCAGCTCCGCGCCCTGCTCGACGACCGTCCCTCGCGCCTCCTCAACCACGCCTCGGCCCTGCTGATGATCGGCGTGCTCGCGCTGATGGTCTTCAAGCCCTGAGCCGCGCGCGCCCCTTGACCTGAGACGCCAGGGGTCTAAGATTCGCAGTCCGCCGCGGGGTGGAGCAGTCTGGTAGCTCGTCGGGCTCATAACCCGAAGGTCGCAGGTTCGAATCCTGCCCCCGCTACCTATGAGAGCCCGGTCTACGACCGGGCTCTCGCCGTTTTCGGGGCCGTTCGCGCGAGGGCCTGAGAGGCGTCTGAAACGGCCTCAATACGGTGCGGGAGCGTCGTCGACGGTGCGGGAGTTCCCGCCACCCGGCCGAGCCGACGTCGTCGTGCGTTCCACTTCTATTCCTTTATCGGATGCAAGTGGTACGCTGGCGCCATGGACGTGAGCGTGGCCGAAGCTGCACAGGCGTTGGGCGTCAGTCCCCGCCGGGTCCGCGCGCTCGCCGAGGCGGGAGAGATCCCCGCGCGCCGCGTCGGCCGGGCGTGGGTCATCGACCTCGACCCGCGGCTGCCGCCGCGCCTTCCTGGCCGGCGGCTGTCGGCCCGCTCGGCCTGGGCGGCCCTCGGCCTGGGCCACGAGAACCTCTCCCGCTCGGAGCGCCGGCGGGCCCGGGAGCGCCAGGCGCGCCTGGCGGACCTGCCGTCGCAGGCGCTCGCCCGCCGAGCCGACGTCCACCGCCTCGTCGCCCACCCGGCGGCGCTGCGGCTCCTAGGGGACGACCCGCGGATCGTCCTCGGCGGCGTCTCGGCGGCCGCCCACCACGGCGCCGACATCATCGCCGTGGACCGCGTCGAGGGCTACGTCCGGACGGACGACTTCGAGGACGTCCGGACGGCGTACGCCCTCCGTCCTCCTGCGGACGGCGACGGGGCCAACGTGGTCCTGCGCGCCCCGGCGCCGGCGTGGCCGTTCCCCGAGGACGAGCGGTATGCCCCGCGGCTCGTCGTTGTCGCCGACCTGCGCGAGGCGGGCGACGAACGCAGCGTCCGGGCGGCTCTCGGGTTGCTCGCGTGATCGCGCTGCCGCCCCTCGGCAAGCTGGAGGATCAGCTGTGGCTGGCGCTGATGGACATCGCCGAGCGGCGCGCGATCGACTGGACGCTCGTCGGCGGTCAGATGGTGCTACTGCACGCCCTCGAGCACGGCGCCACGCCCCCACGGGTCAGCACCGACCTCGACCTGGTCGTCGACGCCCGGGTGCGCCCACCGGCGATCCCGGCGATGGCCGAGGTCCTCGACGACCTCGGCTTCCGCCTCGGCGGGATCGCGCCAGACGGGGTCGGTCACCGCTTCGTGCGGGGACGGGTCACGATCGACCTCCTCGCCCCCGAGGGCGCCGGCCCTCGAGCCGATCTCGGCGTCGGCCGTGGAGCCGAGACGGTCCCCGTCGGCGGAGGCACCTACGCCCTCATCCGTACGCAGCTCGTCGATGTCTCGGCCGCCGGCCGGGCCGGCCGCGTCCCGCGCCCCGATCTCGCCGGCGCTTTGGTGCTGAAGGCCGCGGCGGCACGCTCCGACCGCAAGCGCGGACCGGAGCGCCACCTGAGTGACCTGGCGTTCCTCCTCTCCCTCGTCCCCGACCCCTTCGCCCTGCGCGACGAGCTCGGCGCGAAGAACTGCGGGCGCATCAGGGCCGTCACGGCGCTCACCGACGACGACCATCCCGCCTGGCGAGGGCTGGACACCGCCGTCCGCTCCAGCGCCAAGGCGGCATTCACACTCGTGACGGGCCGCGCCGTCAAATAGTAGGGCTCACGCGCGGGTCATCGCGCTCGCGTTCGCGATCTTCATCGTGCCGATCGTCCGTGGTCGCAACCGCCCCAGTAACCCATATTGACGTATCCAGGGCCGCGAGGGCGTCCCGCTCCGCGGACTCCGACGGTGTGACTTGAGTGCAGTCCTGGCCATCTCCGCGAGTGAGCGGCACACTGGGTTCGCACCAGGAGAGCCATGAGCGACAGTTCGGACCACTCGACCGTGCCCACCGAGCCCGTGATCCTCGTCGCCGGTGCGACCGGGAATGCGGGCGGGGCCGTCGCACGGGCCCTGATCGAGTCGGGCCGGGCGGTGCGAGCGGTCGTCCGCCGCGCCGACGAGACGCGCCTGCCCGAGGGGGTGGACGCGGTGGTCGGGGACCTCGACCGCCCGGAGACGCTGGCCGGGCACCTGGACGGTGTCGCGGCGGCCTTCCTGCTGAGCGGCTACGACGGGCTCACAGAGACCCTGGCGCACATGCGGCTCGCCGGCGTGCAGCGCGTGGTACTGCTCTCCAGCAGCGCCGCTCCCGGTGGCGATCTGGACAACGCGATCGCCCGCTACCACATCCTCTCCGAGCACGCGGTCGCGCAATCCGGCCTGGCGTGGACGTTCCTGCGGCCGAACAGCTTCATGTCGAACACCCACCGCTGGCTGCCGCAGATTCGCGCCGGCGACGTCGTCCGTCTACCGTTCGCCGAGGTGCCGATCGCCGTGATCCACCCGGACGACCTCGGCCGCGCGGCGGCGGCGGCGCTCACGTCCGGCGCACACGAGGGGCGTGCGTACCGGCTGAGCGGGCCGGAGGCGCTGCGCCCGGCCGAGCAGGTGGAGATCCTCGCGCGGGCCATCGGCCGGGACCTCCGCTTCGAGGCCCAGCCCGACGAGGAGGCCCGGGCCGAGATGCGCCGGTCGATGCCTCCGGAGTACGTCGACGCGTTCTTCGACTTCTTCGCCGAGGGCGCGATCGACGAGACGACCGTGCACGACACGGTCGCCGAGATCACCGGCCGTCCGCCGCTCACCTTCGCCCGGTGGGCGCGGGAGAACGCCCCCGCCTTCGGGACATCGGCGCGCACCGACCACGACCCGCGCCGTGAACCCTGACGGACCGTTGAACCGCGAGAAGGGGAACCGGGCATGACCGACGACGCCGTGGCCGCTCGCATCGAGATCGTCGACGCGGTGACCCGGCTGTTCTGGCTCACGGACCACCACCGGTGGGACGAGCTTCCCGCCGTACTCGCCGACCGGGTCCGCCTCGACTACACCTCGTTGCAGGGAGGCGCGCCCGTCACGCTCGCGTCCGCCGACGTCGTCGACGCCTGGCGCGGCACGCTCGGCGCGCTCGACGCCCACCAGCACCTCGTGGGTAACCACCTCGTCGACGTCCGCGACGACGGGACGGCCATCGTCACGGCCGCGTTCCAGGCCACCCACCAGTTCCGCGGCGACACCTGGACGCTCGGCGGCGACTACCGCTTCGAGCTCGCGGCGTCCGAGGGGCGCTGGCGCATCGCTGCGATGACGATGACCGCCGTCTGGCAGACCGGCGATGCGCGGTTGATCGCCCGCGCCGCTCGCCCGGCTCGGTAGCCCGCGACAGCCGGATCGGCGGTCGTCGTCGTGGACGGGGCGGACCGGCTCAGGGGTGGCCGGCTCCTCGATGCGGCGGCTCCCGCTCACGCCCCTCGTCGAGGTCGTCCGCGAGACGAGCGACGCGGATCGCGATGTCGTCGCGGATCGCGCGGACCCGGTCGAGGGGGAGTCCCCCGGGGTCTTCGAGGTTCCAGTCGATGTAGCGCTTGCCGGGGATGTAGGGGCACTCGTCGCCGCAGCCCATCGTGACGACGACGTCGGCACCCTGGGCCAGCTCCGGCGTGAGCCTCCGCGGTTCCCGATCGGCGAGGTCCATGCCCAGCTCGCGCATGACCTCGACGACCTCCGGGTGGACGCGCTCGGCCGGGGCGGTGCCGGCCGAGCGCGCCGTGTGCCGTCCGGCGGCCGCCAGCTCGAACAGGGCCTGGCTCATCTGCGACCGACCGGCGTTGTGAGTGCAGACGAACAGCACGTGCGCCACGGCGATCCTCCCTCCACGTCTCCGCGTCCCGTCCGGATCTTATCCATTGACGTCCATCTATTCGATAGATAGATTCATATCGATGACCGTCGATCTGGTACTGGCCCCGAAGACCAAGCGCCCCGCCGGCGAGCCCTGCTGCGAGCCGGTCGTCTACCCCGAGGTCGAGCGCGACCGCGCCGAGCGGATGGCGATGATCGCCAAGGCGCTCGGCGATCCGGTGCGGCTGCAGCTGGTCGACGTCCTCCGCACGCACGCCGGGAAGGTCTGCGTCTGCGAGCTGGTCCCGCTCTTCGACCTCTCCCAGCCGACCGTCTCCCACCACCTCAAGGTGCTGCGCGCCGCCGGCATCGTCGGCTCCGAGCGCCGGGGCCTCTGGGCGTACTACTACGTGATCCCCGACGCTCTCGAGGAGCTGTCCGCATGGCTGAGCTAGGGCGCGCGCCGGCCTCGTCGAGCGCGGACGGCGACGAGATCCGCGAGGCGGTCCGCGCCCGCTACGCCGCCGCCGCGATCTCCGTCGCCGCGGGCGGTTCCTGCTGCGCCGCCGGCGCCGGCGCCCTCACCGACGAGGGGGCCGCCGCCTTCGGCGCGGGCCGCTACGGCGCCGAGCGCGACGAGCTGCCCGACGCGGCGGCGATGGCATCGCTCGGCTGCGGCAACCCCACGGCGGTCGCGGAGCTGCACGAGGGCGAGACCGTCCTCGACCTCGGCTCGGGCGGCGGCATCGACGTCCTCCTCTCCGCCCGCCGCGTCGGGCCCACCGGCAGGGTCTACGGCCTCGACATGACCGACGAGATGCTCGACCTCGCGCGGGCCAACCAGGCCAGGGCCGGCGTCGAGAACGTCGAGTGGCTGCGGGCGGAGATCGAGGCGATCCCGCTCCCCGGCGAGACGGTGGACGTGGTGATCTCCAACTGCGTGATCAACCTCTCCGGCGACAAGCCCCGGGTGCTCCGGGAGGCCGCGCGCGTGCTCAGGCCGGGTGGCCGGCTCGCCGTCACCGACATCGTCGCCGACGAGGACATGGACGACGCCACCAGAGCCGACATGCGGCGGTGGACCGGCTGCATCGCGGGCGCCCTCACCCGCAGCGAGTTCGAGGACGCCCTGGCCGCCGCCGGCCTGATCGACATCGAGATCGCCGAGACCCACCGCGTCCACGAGCACGCCGGCTCCGCGACCGTCCGCGCGCGCAAACCCGACCGCTGAGGCAACGCCGGGCGGTGACGCGCCCGGCTCGCTTTCCCTTCCGCAGACATTACGGTACCATCAGTATCGTAATGTCTGATCCCTCCGGGCGACCGCGCGAGGCACGCGTCGACGAGGCGGTCCGCGACGCGGTCGTCGCGCTGCTCGCGACCGAGGGCTACGCCGGCACGACGATCGCCGCCGTGGCCGCGCGCGCCGGTGTCGGGCGCGGGGCGCTGTACCGCCGCTGGCGCTCGAAGGCCGAGCTCGTGTTCGCGAACGTGATCCACCCGGTCGAACTGGCCGAGCCCGAGGACCGCGGCACGCTCGGCGGCGACATCGAGGCGCTGTCGCTGCGCATCGCCGAGCTCACCGGGAGCGCCGCCGCGCGTGCCGCGATCCGCGGCCTCGCGACCGATCCCGAGCTCGGCGGCGCGCTCGACGAGCGCGTGTTCGAGGCCGAGCGTCGTCACCTGGAGCGCATCCTGACGCGCGCGAGCATCCGCGGCGAGCTCGGCCCCGGCGTCGACCCGGACCTCGTCCGCCGCCTGCTCGTCGGGCCGATCGCGCTCGCACCGCTCTTCTCCCCGACCGACGGCGACCCGCGGGAGATCGCGCGGGTCGTCACCGCCGGCCTGCTGGCCACCCACACCCCCAGGGAGTCGCCATGACCTCCGCCGTGCTCGACGACGTCCTGCCCGCCTACCGCCACCGCGAGCGCCACGGCGCGACGATCGCGGCCCCGCCCGAGCGCGTCTGGGACGCGCTGCATGCGGTCACCGTGCGCGAGCTGGCCCTGACGCGCGTGCTGATGGCGGCGCGCGCGCTGCCCGCCCGCCTGACCGGCCGAGGGGACGCGTTCAACGAGGACGCCGCGCAGACCTTCATGAGGGTCATGGCCGAGAACGGGTTCACCATGCTGCGCGACGATCCGTCCGCGCTGGTCGCCGGCTCGATCGGCCGTCCGTGGCAGCTGCGCCGCGAGAGCGCCGTCCCCTTCGACGGCCGCGACGGCTTCCGCGCCTTCGGCGACCCCGGCTACGTGCTGATGGCGACCTCGTTCGAGTGCGAGCCCGATGCCGGCGGCACGCGCCTCTGCACGGAGACCCGCGTGCAGCCGACGGACGAATCCGCGGCGCGCAGTTTCCGCCCGTACTGGCTGGCGATCCGCGCCGGATCGGGGTTGATCCGCCGCGAGATCCTGCGCGCCGTCCGCAGGCGGGCGGAGCGCCTTATATAGAAGGTCCTTCAAATGACGGTCCGCGGCCGGTGGCTCGCTGCAAACCGTCACATATCGGCGCGGCAGGCAGCGATCGCGGCAGCCCGAACGGGGAGAACATCGCGTCCTCGAACCGGGTCATGCCGCCGATCCGGTCGCCGGCGAGGGTGATGACGTAGAGGCCGACCCCGTGAGCGGTATCGCCCTCGGCGCGCAGGTAGGCGCCGAAGGCGGGCTGGCCGTTGGCCCGGGTCGGCATCAGCCGGAAGCGCCGGCCGGCGTCGAAGATGCTCGCGCAGAAGCGGGCGACGACCTCTCGGCCCTCGTACTCGAAGGGTATCGGCGGCATCGACAGGAAGACGTCGTCGGTGAGCAGGGCCGTGAGCGCGTCGAGGTCCGCGGACTCCCAGGCGGACACGAACTTCGCCACGATCGCCGTCTCGGCGGGCGAGCCGGGCGCGGGACGTGGCCGACGGTCGCCGGCTGTCCGGGATCGGAGGCCGGCGCGCGCGCGTTTGAGGGCGCTGTTGACCGAGTCGACCGTCGCGCCGAGCATCTCGGCGATCTCGGCGGCGCGGAAGCCGAGCACGTCGCGCAACACGAGGGCGGCGAGCTGGCGCGGCGGAAGCAGCTGGAGGCACGTGACGAACGCCAGGGAGATCGATTCGATCTGCTCGTGACGGGCCTCGGGTCCGGGCGACGCGTCGATCCCGTCGAGGAAGGCGTCGGGGTACGGCTCGAGCCAGACGGCCTCCGCGAAGCGGGTCGGCCGGGGTGGCTCGACGCCCGGTACGTCCCATTCCCGCGCCGCCCGACGGCCCGCGGCGCGGCGGGCATTGAGGCACCGGTTGGTCGCGATCCCGTAGAGCCAGGTGCGCAACGAGGCGCGCCCCTCGAACCCGGCGAGGCCCCGCCAGGCGGCGAGCAGGGTCTCCTGAAGGGCGTCGTCGGCGTCGTGAAGGGACCCGAGCATCCGGTAGCAGTGGACGTGGAGCTCGCGCCGGTGCGGCTCGACCAGCGCCCGGAACGCCTCGCCGTCTCCTCCTCGCGCCCGCGCCATCAGCTCGGCCGTCCCCGCGTCCACGTCACCGCCTCTCGTCCGGCGCCCAATCGTCCGCGGCCCCGGTGTCTACATCCTCGACGACGGACGACGCAACGGGGAGCACCGGCATGGGAAGGATCGTCATCAGCGAGAACCTCACGCTCGACGGGGTCGTCGAGGATCCGACCGGAGAGGAGGGCTTCCGGCGCGGCGGCTGGTTCGGTCGGATCACCGACGAGGACCGCGAGGCGTGGACGAGGGCCGCCTTCGAGGAGGCGCGGCGAGCCGAGGCGCTGCTGCTGGGCCGGCGCAGCTATCGGTTCTTCGCCGCCCGGTGGCCGTCGCGGAGCGGCCCGTTCGCCGACCGGCTGAACGCCCTGCCCAAGTACGTCGTCTCCGCCACGCTCGACCGCCTCGACTGGGCCAACTCGGAGCTGCTCGGCGCGGACGTGGTGACCGGGGTCTCCCGGCTGAGGCGGTCACTGGACGGGGACATCGTCGTCTACGCCAGCTTCGGCCTGGTCGACACGCTGCTGAGCCACGATCTCGCCGACGAGCTGCGACTGACGATCTTCCCGATCGTGGTCGGTGAGGGCAGGCGCCTCTTCGGCGGGATCGTGGACGAGAAGCCGCTGTCCCTCGTCCGCACCGCGACCCTCGGCGGGGGTCTCTCGCTGCTCACCTACGAGCTGTGAGGCCCGGAGAGCGGGCACGGCTTCGGCCGGCGCCGCGGGGCTAGACTGTCCGCAGGCGATGAGGCCCGCCTGAGAAACCGCCGCCCCGGCTGATGGCTTCTACCGAAGCGCGAGCACTGGTGGAAGCTGATGGCGGCATCCGGCGGGTCCGATCCCGGCTTCGCGTCCTCCGCGGGCGAGAGCGTGCTGTTCCCGTCCCCGGCGCCGGAGGTGGACGAGGAGCCCCGTGAGCCGGAGTGCCTCGGCGACCTGAACCTGGACCGGGTGCTCGCGGCGCTGGCCGCGGGGCGCGAGCGATACCGGCCGGCCGCGTTCTTCCTCAGGCCGCTGACCGACGTCGAGGGCGTCGCCTACCGGCACGAGGTCCTCCGCGATCTCGAGCGGCCGGCCGTGCGCCGGGCGGTGACGGCGTTCGCCGAGGGGATGACGCGGGTGCGGGCTCATCTGGCGCAGGCGGAGAAGCTCCACCACCGGCTGCAGAAGCACTCCTGGCTGGTCGAGGCCATCGACGCGTACTGCGACGCGGTCGTCCGCCTCGATCGCGATCTCGGCGCGGCCGACGTGGCATCGCGCGGGCTGCGCGGCCTGCTCGACCATCTGACGCGGTACGCGGCGTCGGAGCGGTTCCGGTCGTTGACGCGCGAGGTGCGCGAACTCCGGGAGGCGCTCGCGGAGATCCGGTACGCGATCTGGATCCGGGGCGCGCGCGTCACGGTCGGCGACTTCGCCGGCGAGCCCGACTTCGGCGCCGAGGTCGAGGAGACCTTCGCGAAGTTCCGCCAGGGCGCGCCGCGGAGCTCCGCGGCGCGGCAGCGGGGCACCGGCGAGATGGACCATGTCGAGGCGCAGGTCCTCGACTGCGTGGCGCGGCTGCACCCGGAGCCCTTCGCCGCGCGGGAGGACCTCGTGTCCCGGCGGCGCGAGTTCGTGGACGCGACGGTGGCCCGGTTCGACCGCGAGGTGCAGTTCTACCTGGGCTACCTCGATCTCGTCGATCGCCTGCGCGCCGGCGGGCTGCCCTTCTGCTACCCGGAGGTCTCGGCGACGTCGAAGGGGATCGCCGCCCGGGACGCCTTCGACCTCGCGCTCGCGGAGAAGGTCGTCTCCGCCGGCGGGCGGGTGGTCACCAACGACTTCCGGCTTCGGGGTCCCGAGCGGATGCTCGTGGTCAGCGGGCCCAACAACGGGGGCAAGACGACCTTCGCGCGGATGTTCGGGCAGCTGCACTACCTGGCGAGCCTGGGCCTGCCCGTGCCCGGCACCCACGCGCGGCTGTTCCTGCCGGATCGCATCTTCACGCACTTCGAGCGCCGCGAGGAGATCCGGACGCTGCGCGGCAAGTTCGAGGACGAGCTGGTGCGTGTCCACGCGATCCTGGAACGCGCGACGCCGAGCAGCGTCATCGTCATGAACGAGAGCTTCGGCTCCACCAGCCTGGACGACGCGCGGCTGGTCGGCACCGCCGTGGTGCGACGGATCCTCGCGCTGGACGCGCTCGCGGTCTATGTGACCTTCGTGGACGAGATCGCCTCGCTGGGCGAGGAGACGGTCAGCATGGTGAGCCAGGTCGTCCCGGACGATCCGGCGCAGCGCACCTTCAAGGTCGTGCGCCGACCCGCCGACGGGCGCGCGTACGCCTGGGCGATCGCCGAGAAGTACGGCCTGACCTACGAGCGGCTGCTGGAGCGGATCGGGGCATGAGGGTCCTCCTGATGCATCGCGAACGCGACCTGGACATCCGTCCGGAGCTGCGCGACGAGCTGTTCGAGGCGATGCGCGGCGGCGATCCGATCGAGCTCGCCCACGCCTGGCGGACGCGCGAGCGCACGACCGGGTCCGCCGACGCGCCCCTGGCGCCCGTTCAGCGGGCCCTCGTCGATGACCTCGAGCTCGACACGGTCTGGCGGGCGATGGCCGCCGGTGATCCGTTCCTGTACGAGACGGCCCGCCGGGTGATCCTGTCGAGCCTGCGCGACCCGCAGGAGATCCTCTATCGCCAGGCGGTGATGAGGGATTGCCTGGAGCGGCGCGCGGTGGTGCGGGAGCTCCACCAGCTGGCGATCGAGGCGCTGGAGAGCGAGCGCAGGATGGGCGTGCTGTGGAGCCATGCCACGCCCGATTCCGTCCTGCGCCGCTCCGTCGGGGTCCTGACGCGGTACCTCGATGCGCTGAGGGGGCTTCGCAGGCTCGCCGGCGAGCACGCGCGGGACTTCCGCTCGCCGGGATTCACGCGCCTGTTCGCGATGCTGGGCGACGAGCTCGACGACGAGTACCTGGGCGCCATGGAACGGCGGCTGGCGGAGCTGCGCTTCGAGCGCGGCCTGCTGGAGAGCGCCGCGCTGGGCATGGGCGACAGGGGGCGCGACTACGTCGTGCATCTGCGGCGCGAGCGGCATTGGACCGAGCGCCTGCCCTTTCGCGACCGCGGAGCGTCCTGCGGCTTCACGATCCCGCCGCGCGACGAGAACGGATTCCGGGCGCTGGACGAGCTGCGCGCCCGCGGCGTCGGCCGCGTGGCCGACGCCGTCGCGCGCTCGGCCGATCACGTCAAGGGCTTCTTCGCGATGCTTCGCCTGGAGCTGGCCTTCTACGTGGCCTGCCTGAACCTCCAGGACGCGCTGGAGGCCGGGGGCGCGGTGACGTGCATCCCCGAGCCGGCCGAGGGGACGCGGGCGCTGAGCGCCGGGGGCCTGTACGACGTGTCGCTGGCCCTGCACCTCGACGGGAGGGTGGTCGCCAACGACCTCGACGCGGACGGCCGCTCGCTGGTGATGATCACCGGCGCCAACCAGGGCGGCAAGTCGACCTTCCTGCGCGCCGCCGGGCTGGCCCAGCTGATGCTGCAGTGCGGCATGCCGGTCGGCGCCGCGTGGCTGCGCGCCGATCCGGTCAGCGGCGTCTTCACGCACTACAAGCGAGAGGAGGACGCGCGCATGGAGGGCGGCAAGCTCGACGAGGAGCTGCAGCGCATGAGCGAGATCGCCGACTCGATCGCACCGGGGGCGCTGCTGCTGTGCAACGAGTCCTTCGCCTCCACCAACGAGCGCGAGGGCTCGGAGATCGCCCGCCAGGTGGTGCGCGCGATGCGCGCCAGGGGGATCCGGGTGATCTTCGTCACCCACATGTACGACCTGGCGCACGGCCTCTACCGGGAAGCGGACGACGCGGCGCTGTTCCTGCGCCCCGAGCGCGCTCCCGACGGCCGGCGCACCTTCAGGCTGCACGAGGGCGAGCCGCAGACCACCAGCTACGGCCCGGACTCCTACGAGCGGATCTTCGGGCATGCCCTGCTCGATCGACGGGGCGCCGCATGAAACCGTCGCCGCCGTCGATCAGCGGCGCGCCACGAGCAGCGCGAAGGCCGGCAGGGCCAGCGCCTGGGTGATGACGACGAAGACCTCGACGGCGGTGGCCGAGCGCGCGTAGAGCAGGCCGATCAGCGCGCTGCCGCCCAGCCACGCCAGGCCGTACACGGCGGCGAACGCACCGTAGGCGGTGCCGCGGCGCCCCGCGGGGACGATGTCGGCGACCGCGGCGCGCATCGTGCTCTCGTGGACGCCCAGGACGGCCCCCCAGATCAGCGCCCCCGTCCAGATGAGCGGGGGCGCGGTGGAGAGGGACAGGAACGGGACGACGGCCGTCAGCGGCGGGAGGATCATGAGGCCGCGCAGGCCGATGCGGTCGTAGGAGCGACCGGCCGCGAGCGCGGCGACGGCGGCGGCGCCCATCGCGGCGGCGTAGACGATCGGGATCACCGCGCCGGACACGACGTGGCGGACCTGGAGGTGATAGGCGAGCACGGCGAAGGTCGCGAAGCCGGCCATGTTCAGCGTCGTGCAGCCGGCGTAGAGCCAGAAGCGCAGGGGCAGGCGGGCCGGCGCGGCGGGTTCGCCGGGGTGGTGGGCCCGCTCGTAGGCGCCGGGGTCGGGCGCGGCCCGGCGGAGCCCGCCCACGGTCGCCATGGCGGCGACCCCGGGGATGAGCAGGAGCGCGAAGCCCCAGCGCAGGTCGCCGGTGACGGCGATGGCGGCGGCGACGAGCAGCGGCCCCAGCAGCGCTCCGACCTGGTCGAGCGCCTCGTGGATGGCGAAGGCCCTGCCACGTCCGAGCCCGACGCTGGCCTCGGCGAGCATGGTGTCCTTGGACGGCGAGCGCACCGCCTTGCCGAACCGCTCGGCGATGACCAGCGCCGAGGCGCTCCACAGGGCGTGGGCCAGCGCGAGCAACGGCACCGAGATCATCGTGATCGCGTAGCCGGCGATGGTCGGCGGCCAGTGCCTGCCGGTGCGGTCCGAGAGCGGGCCGGCGACGAGGCGGAAGAGCAGGGCGACCGCCTCGCCGGCGCCGGTCACGAGCCCGACGAGCGCGGCGCCGGCGCCGAGGTCGGCGAGAAGGGGGCCGGTCACGCTGCGGGCCCCCTCGTAGACGACGTCGCCGAGCATGCTGACCACGCCGAACGCGAGGACGAAGCGCATCGGCGCGATCCGGTTGGGGCCGGCCGGGACGGGGGCGGCGGCCATCGGCGCTCCTCGATCGGGGGGTCGAGGAGTCATCAGCCGAGCGGCGGTTCGGGCACGAGCGCCCGCCAGAACTCCATCTGGCGCCCGCAAGCTTAGAACGCTGTTGACGGATCGCGGCATCGGGTATCGTGTCGGTCGTCAGATGAGGCCCTGACGCCCGGTGATGACCGGGTGAACCGCCGCGTTGACGGCTGATGGCTTCTTTCGCGTCTGAGCCTGAGCGAAAGGAGCGTCGACCGCGCCGTGACGCTGGCCGACTGGATGATCCAGGGCCTACAGGTCCTCACGATCGTGGGCTTCGCCCCGCTCGTCAGCGGCGTGATCGCGCGCGCCGAGGCGATCGTCCAGCAGCGCCGGGGCCCGAGCATCTGGCAGCCCTACCGCGACATCCGCAAGCTGCTGGGCAAGGAGACCGTGCTGCCGGCGCCGGCCGGTCCGCTGTTCCGCGCCGCGCCGTACGTGAGCTTCGCCGCCTACGCGACGGTGCCGCTGCTGATCCCCGTGCTCACCAGCTACGGGCTGCCGCTCGGGTACATGGGCGACATCCTCGCCGGCGGACTGATCCTCGGGCTGGGGAGCTTCGTCGTGTCCCTGGCGGCGATCGACAGCGGCAGCCCCTACGCCCAGCTGGGCTCCAGCCGGCTGCGGACCTTCGGCGCGCTCAACGAGCCCACGGTGATCTTCGTCGTGTTCACCGTGGCGCTGACCACCCACACCGACCTGCCCTACGTGCTGGGGGAGACGCTGCGCTCGTCGGCCACCGAGGTCGTCCGCCCCAGTCACCTGCTGGTCGTGGCGGCCTTCTTCATGCTGCTGCTCAACGAGACCGGCCGCATCCCGGTTCAGAGCCACGGCGGCACGCTGGAGTTCGGGATGATCGAGGAGGGGCGCGTCCTGGAGCACTCCGGTCCCGGGCTGGCGTTCCTGCGCTGGGGATCGAGCGTCAAGCAGCTCACGCTGTTCACGATCTTCCTCAACGTCCTCGTCGCGCCCTGGGGGCTCGCGGCGGACGGGGGCGTCGCACCGGTGCTGGCCGCGATCGGCCTGCTGCTGGGCAAGGCCGCCGCGCTCGGCGCGGTGATCGTCGTGATCGAGTCGAGCTTCGCGAAGCTGCGCCTCTACAAGATCCCGGAGTTCACCGTCGCGAGCTTCATGCTCGCCGTGCTCGCCGTCGTGATGTTCCTGTTCGGCCCGGACTTCGGCGACGCGCAGTTCACGGTCTTCGGCGCGTTCGCGACGGTGACGGCCGTCGCGGTGCTGCTGGCCGAGTACGGGATGCTGCGCTCGCAGGACGTCTGGGAGCAGCTTCACCTGTACTCGATCGGGTCGCTGATGGTGGCGGCGCTGGCCATCGCCACCGCGGCCGACGGGCGCGCCGGTGGCGAGCTGTACGTCCTCGGCGCCGTCACGATCGCGCTGAAGGCGGTGCTGTTCCCGCTGGGCATCCGCTTCGTGCTGCGCAACCTCGAGGCCGACGCGCGCGTGCCCAGCGCGATCGGCGTGCCGAGCTCGATCCTGCTCGCCATCGTGCTCTCGGCGTTCGCCTTCGTGGCGCTGCGGGGCGTGGAGATCGGCGGCGAGGCGGCCCTGCCGCTGTCGGCGCTGCCGGTGGCGGTCGCGGGCGTGCTGGTGGCCTTCCTGCTCATGGTGCTGCGCCCCTACGCGCCCTCGCAGCTGCTGGGCTTCCTCGTGCTGGAGAACGCGGTGTCGGTCGGCAGCCTGGTGATCGCGCCCGGGCTGCCGCTGATCCTCGCGCTGCTGCTGCTCTTCGACGTGCTCGTCGGCGTGCTGGTCTTCGTCGTCCTCGTGCAGTACCTGGCCGTGGAGCGCACCGCGGTCCGCACCGACGTCCTGGACCGGCTGACCGGATGAGCTGGGCCCTCGTCGCCATCTTCGCCGTGCCGCCGGCCGCCGCGGCCCTGTCGTTCCTCGACGGCTGGCGTTCGGCCCGCACCACCACCCTGGTCGCCGGGCTGGCGACGCTGGGCCTGGCGGTGGCGCTGGCGGTCGACGTGGCCGGCGACCGCACCCTGGACGCCGCGGGCGGCTGGCTGCGCCTCGACGCGCTCGGCGCCGTGTTCCTGGCGGCGACGGGCCTGCTCTACGCCATGGCCGCCGTGTTCTCGATGGGGTACTTCGCCGGGCACGAGCACGAGCACGGGTTCCCGGCCTACGCGCGCCGCTACTACGCGCTGCTCAACCTCTTCGGCTGGACGATGGTGGCCGTACCGCTGGCGGCCGACTTCGGCACCCTCTGGGTGGCGGTCGAGCTGACGACGATCATCTCGGCGCTGCTGGTGGCGATCGATCGCACCGACGCCGCGCTGGAGGCCTCGTGGAAGTACGTGCTGATCGCCTCGAGCGGCCTGGGGATCGCGCTGCTGGCCATCATCTTCCTCTACGCCACCGGCACGACGGCGTTCGGAGACGCCTACGTACCCCGCTTCGAGGGGTTCTTCGCCCACGCCGACGCGCTCTCGGACGACACCGTGCGCCTGGCCTTCGTGCTGGCCATGGTCGGCTTCGGCACCAAGGCCGGGTTCGTCCCGACGCACACCTGGCTGCCCGACGCGCACAGCGAGGCGCCCGCGCCGGTGTCCTCGATGCTGTCCGGGGCGCTGCTGGCCGGGGCCTTCTACGCGGTGCTGCGCTTCTTCCAGGTCTCCGTGGCGGCCGGAGACCGCGCCTTCGCCGAGCACGTCCTGACCGTGCTCGGCGCGCTGTCGCTCGTCGTCGCCGGCCTGTTCGTCCTGCGCCAGTCCAACTTCAAGCGGCTGCTGGCCTACTCGTCCATCGAGCACATGGGCGTCATCGCGATCGGC
This sequence comes from Thermoleophilia bacterium, assembly GCA_050181915.1. Classification (GTDB taxonomy): domain Bacteria; phylum Actinomycetota; class Thermoleophilia; order Miltoncostaeales; family Miltoncostaeaceae; genus JBFXCS01. Next base: position 90,193 of record JBFXCS010000002.1, read on the forward strand.
GTCGGCTTCGGCGCGCCGCTGGCGGTGGCCGGGGCGCTGCTGCACGTCATCACCCACGCCGCGGCCAAGGGGCTGGCGTTCCTGGGCTCCGGTTCGCTGCTGCGCCGCTTCGACACCAAGGAGGTCGACGGCGTCACCGGCGCAGCCGCGGTCATGCCCTGCAGCGGACCGATGTTCCTCGCGGCGATCGTCGCGCTCTGCGGCCTGCCCGTCTCGGGCGTGTTCCGCAGCGAGTTCCAGATCGTCTCGGGCGGCTTCGCCGCCGACGGCTACATCGGCGTGGCGCTGCTGCTCGTGTTCGTCAACGTCGCCTTCTTCGGCCTGATGTGGCACGCCGCGCGGATGGTGCTGACCCCGGCCGACGGCGCGACGGCGCGCGGCGAGGTCAGCCCCTGGATGGTGGCCGGCATGGCCGGCTGCCTGATCGTGCTCATCGCCCTCGGGGTGCACCTGCCCGGCCGCCTGTCCGAGCTGCTCGACGGGGCCGTGACCCTCCTCCACGCGCCGGCATGACCACCGAGTCCGAGACCACGCTGTCCCCCGATCCGCCGCGCTGGCTGCCCCGCGACCTCCACGGCACGGTGGAGCGCGGGGCGCCCGGCGAGGTGCGCATCGCGGTCGGCCCGGGCGGCTTCGGGACCGCGCTGCGGGTGCTGCACCGCGCCGGCGCGCGTTTCGTGACCATGCTGACGGCCACGCGCCCGGAGCGCTCGCTCGTCGCCATCGTCGCGCTGCGCGGCGCGCTCGTGGTCGTGCGCACGCCGCTGATCGACGGCGCGCCCGTCCACCACGACGCGATCGCCGCATGGTGGCCGGCCGCGCGGTGGGCCGAGCGAGAGCTCGTCGAGCGGGGCGAGCTGGTGCCCATGCAGCCGCTGGACGGGCCGTCGCTGACCCGCCCCGACGCGGCTCGGCTCGACCGGCGGCTGCACGGCCTGGACGCCTTCGCGATCCCCTACGGGCCGATCCGCTCCGGCGTCTTCGAGGCGATCCAGTTCCTCATCGAGAGCGGCGGCGAGGACGTCCCGCGGCTGGAGACCCGGCCCTTCTTCAAGCACCGGGGCCTGGAGTCGCGCTTCGCCGGCCTGGAGGCCGATCGAGCCGTCCACGTCGCCGAGCGCGTCGCCGGCATCGCCGGCGTGGCGCACGCCGCCGCCTACTGCGGCGCGGTCGAGCGCGCGCTGAGCGTCGAGCCGCCGCCGCGCGCGCAGCGCTGGCGGGCGGTGCTGGCCGAGCTGGAGCGACTCGCCAACCACCTCGACGTGATCGCCAAGCAGGCCGAGACCACAGCGCTGTCGGTCGGGCAGGCCCGCTTCCAGATCCTCAAGGAGCGCGTCCTGCGCCTGCAGGCGCAGCTGACAGGCAGCCGCTTCGCCCGCGGCATGCTCGTGCCCGGCGGCGTCCACGCCGAGGGCGCGCTCGGACCGGACCCGCTGCGGGAGGCGGTGGCCGGGCTGGAGTCCGATCTGCGCCGGGACCGGCGCATGTTCCTCGGCACGAGCTCGATGACCGACCGCCTGATCGGCAGCGGGCGCCTCGACCGCCGCACGGTCGAGGAGTACGGCGCCGTCGGGCCGCTGGCCCGCGGCTCGGGGCTGTCCACCGACGCCCGCCACGAGCGCCCCTACGGCGACTACCGGCGCCTCGGCGTGCAGGTCAGGACCGCACGGGACGGCGACGCGATGGCCCGCGTCGAGGTGCGCTTCGCCGAGATGACCGAGTCGCTGCACATCATCCGCCAGGCCGTCGAGCGCCTGCGCCGCCGCGACGGCGAGCTCCGCGCCGCCCTGCCGGCGGGGTCGGGCTTCGGATTGGGCTGGGCGGAGGCGCCGCAGGGTGAGGTGCTCTACCGCGTCGAGCTGCGGCACGGCATCGTCACGCGGGTCCACGTCGCCTCGCCGTCGCTGCGCAACTGGGCGCTGTTCGACCACGCCTTCCCGAAGGACGTGCTCACCGACTTCGCGTTCATCGAGCACAGCTTCGGCCTGACGCCCGCGGGAGCCGATCGCTGATGCTCGAATGGTTCCTGCGCGGGCTGGGCCGCAGGCGCGTCACGAGCCGCTACCCCGCCGAGCCGGAGCGGCCACCGGCCGGCTTCCAGGGTCGCGTCGAGGTGCTGCGCGCCGGCGACGCCCCGCGCGCGATCGCGCGGACCTGCCCCACCGGCGCGATCGCGGTCGACGATCGGGGGACGGTGTCGCTGGATCGCGGGCGCTGCATCCTGTGCGGGGCCTGCGTGCGCGCCGCCCCGGACCGCTTCGCGTTCGGCGCGACCTACGAGACCGCCGCGCGGCGGCGGTCGGCGCTGGTGGCCGGGGCCGGAGCCGGAGAGGAGGACGTGGAGCCGCTGCGCCGCACGCTCGCGGATCAGGTCCGCGGGCTGCGGCGCAGCGTCCACCTGCGCCACGTCGACGCCGGCTCCGACGGCGCCGAGGAATGGGAGATCGCCGCGCTGGCCAACCCCTTCTACGACGTCCAGCGGCTGGGCCTCTTCTTCACCGCCTCGCCGCGCCACGCCGACGTGCTGCTGGTCACCGGAGGGGTGACCGCCGCGATGCGGCGGCCGCTGGAGCGCACCTGGCAGGTGATGCCCGAGCCCAAGGCGGTGGTGGCGGTCGGCACCGACGCCTGCTCGGGCGGCCTGGCCGCCGACGGGGCCACGCTCGGCGGCGTCGACGCGCTGCTGCCCGTCGACGTCTACGTCCCCGGGTCTCCGCCCTCGCCGATCGCGATCCTCCACGGCATCCTGCTGGCGGTCGGCGTCCTGCAGGAGGACCGGCCGCGATGAGCGCCGTCTACGCCGCCGCCATGATCGCGCTGGTCGCCGGCGTCGCGGCGTCGCCGGTGGCGGCGCGCCCGGCCGCGCTGCTGTCGGCGGCCGGGTGCGTCGCGCTGATCGTGGTGGGCATCGACGCCGCGCTGGGCGGCGGCGCGGACGTCGGGCTCGGCGGCTGGCTGGGCTTCGGCGGCAGCGCCCTGCGCGCCGACGGGCTGGCCGGCATCTTCCTGGCGCTGACCGGCGTGACCGGGGGAGCCGTCTCGCTGGCGCACGCCGAGCTCTCCCCCGGGCGCCGGCTCACCTGCCTGCACGCCACCCTGGTGCTGTTCGTCGCCGCGGCGATCGGCGCCACCAACGGCTTCGCGTTCTTCCTGGCCTGGGAGCTGCTGACCGTCTGCATCTTCCTGCTGGCCACGGCCGACGCCGGCCGTCCCGGCGCGCTGACCGCCGGCTACCTCGCCGGCGGGCTGACGAAGGTCGGCGGGGCCGCCCTGCTGGCCGCTTTCGGGCTGCTCTACGCGCGCACCGGCAGCTTCGACCTCGACGCCTGGGCCGACGCCGGGGCGCACCTGGGCACCGGGACGCGCGACGCCCTGTTCGTGCTGCTGGTCGTCGCCTTCGGCACCAAGGTCGGCATCCTCCCGCTGCAGGGCGCGCTGCCCGCCGGCTACGGCGCGGCCCCGCGGCTCGGCGCGGCCAGCCTCTCGGTCGCGCTGTGCGCCGGCTTCTACGGCCTGTGGCGCTTCGTCCTGGAGACGCTCGCCCCGGCGACCCTCTGGTGGGCCGACGCGCTGCTCGTCGCGGGCGCCGTCACCGGGTTCGCCGGCATCCTGTACGCCCTCACCCAGGACGACCTGCGCCGCTTCCTCGGGTTCTCCACCGTCGAGCACGCCGGCATCGCCCTGGTCGGCTTCGCCGTCGCGCTGCTCGGCCAGGCCGCCCACGACCGCCGGCTGGCCGCCGCCGGCCTGCTCGCGGCGACCCTCCACGTCGTCGCCCACGGGCTGGCCAAGACCCTCGCCCTGCTGGCCGTCGACCGTGCGCACGAGGCGACCGGGCAGCGCACGATGGACGGCCTCGGCGGCCTCGGCTCCCGGCTGCGCCCGTCGTCGCTGGCGCTCGGCGCGGCCTCCCTCACCCTCGCGGCCATCCCGCCCCTGGGCGGCTTCGTGAGCGAGTGGTTCATCTTCGAGGCGCTGCTGCAGGGCTTTCGCGCCCCCACCCTTCTGGCCCGGCTGCTCTGCGCCCTGGCCGCGGCCGCCCTCGCCTTCACCGCGGGGCTCGGGCTGCTGGCCTTCGCCAAGCTGCTCGGCTTCACGACCCTGGGGCCGGCTCGCGACGCCACCGCGAGGGCCGCCCGCGAACCGGGCACCGCGGTGGCGGTGAGCGCCCTGCTCGTCGTCGTCGTGCTCCTCGGGACGGTCGCCCCGTGGGAGATCCACCTGCTCGGCGGCGGGCTGCGCGACGCGCTGGGGTTCGACCCCTCCGACGCCGTCGTGAGCCATCCGCTGGTCCTCGGCCCCGTGTTCGGCGACTTCTCGGTCCTCGCCCCGACCTGGCTGTCGATCGTGCTGCCCGCGTACGGACTGCTCGCCGCCGGGTTCGTCCTGGCGCGCAACCGCCGGCCGGTGCGACGCGCACCGGTCTGGGTCACCGGCAGCGACGCGGACCTCGTGCGCGTCCAGTACCGCCCGTCGGCGTACTCCAACCCGATCCGCGTCGTGCTGCGCGGGATCCTCGGCTACCGCAGCGCGACGACCGCGGAGGACGACGGCACGCTGCTGCTCCGCACGCGCGTCGTGCTCGCCGTCGACCGCTTCCTCTACGCGCCGCTGGCGCGCCTCGCGCTGTCCACGGCGCAGCTGGCGCGGCGCTCGCAGTCCGGGCGCCTGAGCGACTACCTGCTCTACATGCTCGCCGCGCTGATCGTCCTGCTCGCCCTGATCCCGACCCTCCACTGACGACCATGTTCCAACGCATCCTGCTCGCCTGGGACGGCTCCGCCGTCGCCCTGCGCGCCTTCGACGTCGCCATCGACCTCGCCCGCCGCTACGACGTCGAGCTGGTCGCGGCCTCGGTCGCCTACACGCCGGCCCACGCCGAGACGGCCACCGACCGCAGCGAGTCCACCGACGCCGCGCGGCGCTACCTGCGCGAGAGCTTCGCCGAGGTCCGGGACCGGGCCGAGCGCGCGGGCGTCGACGTCGAGCACGTGATCGTCGCGGGCGACGAGCCCGCGCGCGCGCTGCTGGACCTCTGCCACGAGCGCGCCTTCGATCTCCTGGTCGTCGGGCACCACCGCTCCGGTCGCGCGGGCCGGCTGCTGCTGCACGGCGTGCCGTCGGCGCTGCTGGACCGCATGACCGTGCCCCTGCTGGTCGTCACCGAGAACGGCCGATGACCGGCCCGATCGCCGGCCGGCCTACGGGCGCCGCCCCACGCCGCCGCGATCGCCGTCGCGGCCGCTGATGCCCCGCAGCGACCGACGCGAGTTCGCCGCCATCTTCGCCGGGGGCGCCATCGGCGGCGTCATGCGCGTGTGGCTGGGCCTGCACGCCGTCGCGGCGGCCCCCGACTGGCCGTGGACGACGTTCGCGATCAACATCGTCGGGGCCTTCCTGCTCGGCTACTTCGCGACGCGCCTTCAGGAGCGGCTGCCGCTCTCGTCCTACCGGCGACCGCTGCTCGGCACCGGCTTCTGCGGCGCCCTCACCACCTTCTCGACGGTGCAGGCCGAGCTGCTCAGGATGATCGACGCCGACCGCTATGGCCTGGCTCTCGCCTACGCGACCGCCAGCGTCGTGCTCGGCTACGTCGCGATCCACCTGGCCACCACCCTGGTCCGACGGGTCCAGGTGCGGACGTGAACGCCCTCGACTGGCTGATCGCCGCGGGCGCGGGCGGCCTCGCCTCCTTCGCGCGCTTCATGATCGACGGCGTCGTCTCGCTGCGCACCGAGCGCTCGTTCCCGTACGGGACGTTCGTCGTCAACGTCAGCGGCGCGATCCTCCTCGGCCTGCTGACCGGACTGGCGCTCGATCCCACCGACGAGACGCTGCTGGGCGTCGCGACGATCGGCTCCTACACGACCTTCTCGACCTGGATGCTGGAGACCCACCGCCTCTCGCAGGAGGGCGACGTCTCCGCGGCATACCTGAACGCGCTCGCCAACCTGCTCGTCGGCCTCGCCGCCATCGCCGTCGGGCGCTCGATCGGGCATCACCTGTGAACGACGACTGCCTCAAGCTCACGACCTACTTCGGCGAGCGCGACCGCACCGAGCGGGCCTTCGTCGCCGACGAGCTGCTCGACCTCTACGGGCGGGCGCGGATCCAGGGCAGCATCCTGCTGCGCGGCGCGCAGGGCTTCGGCATCACGCATCACATGCGCACCGACCGCCTGCTCACCCTGTCGGAGGACCTGCCGATCGTCTCCGTCGCGGTCGATACCCGATCGCGCATCGAAGGCGTCCTCGGTGACGTGGAGGCGCTCAAGCGCAAGGGGCTGCTCACGCTCGAGCGGGCGCGGATGCTCAGCGGCGACGTCGAGCCGCTCTCGCCGGCCGAGGGGCGCGACGAGGCCACGAAGCTGACGATCTACGTCGGCCGCCAGGAGCGCGTCTACCGCGCTCCCGCCTTTCTGGCGATCTGCGAGCTCCTCCATCGCCGCGGCATCGCCGGCGCGACGGTGCTCCTCGGCGTCGACGGGACCTCGCACGGCACGCGCGAGCGGGCGCGGTTCTTCGGGCGCAACGCCGACGTCCCCATGATGGTGATCGCCGTCGGATCGGGCGCCGAGATCGGCCGCGTGCTCCCCGAGCTCGGCGGGCTGCTCCGCCGTCCCCTGATCACGCTGGAGCGCATCCACGTCTGCAAACGCGACGGCGTCACGTTCGGCGCGCCGCCGGCCATCCCGGGCGTCGACGAGCACGGCCTGGCCCTGTGGCAGAAGGTCATGATCTACACGTCCGAGGCGGCCCGCATGGGCGGCAGGCCCGCGCACGTCGAGCTGATCCGGCGGTTGCGCGCGAGCGGAGCCCGCGGGGCCACGACCCTGCGGGGCATCTGGGGCTTCCACGGCGCCCACGCCCCGCACGGGGACAGGTTCCTCCGGGTGCGTCGCCACGTCCCGACCGTCACGATCGTCATCGACACGCCCGAGGCGATCGCCGACGGCTTCCGCATCATCGACGAGCTGACGCCCGAGCGCGGGCTGGTGACGAGCGAGACGGTCCCGGCGCTCGCCGCGCTGACACGGGACGGGCGGCGCGGGGGCCTGCGCCTGGCGCGGACCGGCGGCGCGGGCCCGAGGCCGTAGCCTCGAGCGCGCATCGCGGCGCCCCCGGGCGCGTCGTCGCGTACCCGAAGGGTCAGGGCCTCTTGCGGATGCCCTCGCGCCAGATCAGCCTGAGGATCGAGGGGCTGGCGCTCGGTGTCGCGACCGCGATCGTCGCGCGCACGTGCTCGTCGGACGTCGCCTGCCGCAGCAGGCAGTCGGCGAGGTCGATGCGGGCGGTGAACCGGTGGCCGACGTGGTCGCGCTCCACCGCGTAGGCGGAGACCCGCGGCGCGTCGAACAGGCCGGCGGGGCGGACGATCGTCCAGGCGAGGTCGGTGCCGGACACGATCGCCTCCATCCTGCGCATGTCGTCGTAGAGGGTCCTGCCGAGCCTGTTGACGACGTAGGGCTGCATGATCCGCTCGAACACGAACCCTCCGAGCGGCTCGGGATGGGGGCCGAGGACGCTGGAGCTGACGCAGGCCAGCCGCTCGACGCCCGCGGCGCGCATGCCGGCGATGATGTTGGCGATCCCGTCGCCGTAGACGGTGATGGGGGTCTTGGCGAACGGCGCGCCGAGCGTCGAGAGGACGGCCGACGCGCCGTCGATCGCCCCGGCGACCGCGGCGGCGTCGTGGACGTCGCCCTCGACGACCGTGAGGCGCGGGTGCCCTATCGGGAACGCCTCGGGGCGGCGTGTGAACGCCGTGACGTCGTGGTCCGCGTCCAGCGCCCGCCGGGTGAGCAGGCGCCCCGTGGGACCGTTGGCTCCGAACACCGCGATGCGCATGCGACTCCTCCGAGGTCCGCTCGACGACGGGGTCGTCGACGTCTACGAGGAGGGACGGCGGCGCCGGCGGGAGTGTGACGTCGCCGGGCGGGTGCCGGCCGGGCGACAATGGCGGCATGTCACACGCCCGGCCGCCGGATCGTCCTCCGGGTATGGAGATCGAGAGGGCGTGGACGGCGCACCGACGCCATGTGCTCGACCTGGCCTTCCGCATGCTCGGCGACTTCGCCGAGGCCGAGGACGTCGTCCAGGAGGCGTTCGCGCGGTTGTCGCGCGAGGACGTCGACGGCATCGACGACGTGCGCGGCTGGCTGGTCGTCGCGGTCAGCCGGCGGTGCATCGACCAGCTCCGGTCGCCGCACTGGAGCCGCGTCGTGATCCGCAGCCCCACGGCGGACGACTTCGCCGCATTGTTCGCGCCGCACGACGACGTCGCCGACCGCGTCGCCCTCGACGAGCGGGTCGGCGAGGCCCTGCTGGTGGTCCTCGAGCGGATGTCGCCGGCCGAACGCACCGCATTCGTGCTCCACGACGTCTTCGGGCTGTCGTTCCCGGAGATCGCGACCGCGGTCGGCCGCACCCCCGCGGCCTGCCGGCAGCTCGCCAGCCGCGCCCGGCGCGCGTCTCGCGACGCGATGTCGGCCGGACGCTTCGTCGTCGATCCGGCCGAGCACCGCCGGGTCGTCGAGCGCTTCGTGGAGGCGTGCTCCACCGGCGACACCGACGCGTTGCTCGCGGTGCTCGACTGCGACGTCGCCGGCCAGGCCGATCTCGGAGGCGCGATCGGCCTGCTCCCGCCGGTCGTCGGCCGCGACGCCGTCGCGGAGCGGCTACCGGAGTTCCTCGGCCCGACGACGGCGACGACGCTTCTCACGATGCCGGTGCTCAACGGACCGTGCGTCGTGGCATTCCGCGGGGGACGTCCGGCGGCGGTCGTCGCGCTGACCATCCGCGATCGGCGGGTGGTCCACATCCACGCCGTCGTCGACCCCGAGAAGATCGACCGCTGGGGCCCCATGCTCGGCGTCCCGCCGGCATGAGCCCATCCGGCCGGCTCCCGCTCGCCGAACGGGTCCGCGTAGCCTTGAGCGCGCAGCTCCCGCAGACGACCAAGGGGCAGGCCGATGGGCACCGCAGCGACGACGATCGCGATCCTGGGCGCGGGCACGATGGGCGAGGCCCTGCTCACGGGGTCGCTGGACGGAGGCCTGGCCGCGCACGACGTCTGGGTCACCGCCCGCAGCGCGAGGCGCGTCGACGATCTCGTCGCGACCTACGGGGTGCACGGCACCACCGACAACGCCAGGGCGGCGTCCGGCGCGGGGATCGTCGTTCTCGCCGTGCCGCCGCAGAACGTCACGGACCTGGTCGCCGAGGTCGCCGATCACCTCGGCGACGGTGCCGTGGTCGTCTCCCTCGCCGACGGCATCTCCCTCGCCGACCTGGAGGGCCTCCTGCCCCGCGGAGCGGCCGCCGCCCGCGCCATGCCGAGCCTCACCTCCCGGGTCGGCCACGGCCTCACTCTCCTCACGACCGGCGACGGGTGCACCGAGGAGCAGGCCGAGGCGATCACGGCCTTCCTCGGCCGGTCCGGCGAGGTCGTCCGCGTCGAGGAGGACCGGCAGGCCGCCCTCGGCCCGCTCAGCAGCGGAGGCCCCGCCTACTTCCTGTACGTGGCCGACGCCATGATCGAGGCCGGCGCCGTGCGGGGCGTCCCCCGGGACCTCGCGCGCCGGCTCGTCGCCCGGGCCATGGCCGGCAGCGCCGCCTGGCTGCAGGACAGCGCCGAGGACGCCGCCGCCCTTCGCGCGCAGGTCACCGCTCCCGGAGGCGCCGGCATCCGGCGCATCGCCGAGCTCGACCGGCGGGCCGTCCGCGCGGCCTTCGTCACCGCGCTCACCCGGAGCGTGTGAGCCGGCTCCGACCGCATCCCCGACCCGGCGTGAGCTCCGGGGCCGGTGAGGGCCATGAGCCCCCGCGCGCGCAGCCCGTCACCCGGCGAGATACGTCGCGAGGTTCGCCAGGGAGGATGCGAGTCCGGCGGCGTGGTCGTCCGGGGAGATGCCGGAGGGCACGTCCCGGGCGCGGATCTCGACCCGCGTCCCGTCATCGGCGGCGGTGAGCTCCCAGGTCATCGTCATGGTGCCCGAGAACCCCGGATCGTCGGAGACGAAGTCCACCGCCTGGACCAGGCGCGCGCCCGGTGTGATCTCCACGAAGCGGACATCGACGACGTCGGAGTCGGAGGTCGTCTTGCCGGGTGCGTCGGCCGCGTCGGCATAGGTCAGGATCAGCCGATACGCGCCGCCGGGCCGGGCGTCGAACCGCTCGAACCGGCCGCTCATCCCCGGCGGCGGCAGCCACTCGGCCAGCGCCTCCGGATCGACCAGCGCGGCCCAGACCCGCTCCGGCGACGCGGCGACCAGCCGGGTTGCGATGTCCACGCGCCCCACGCGCCGACGATACGCGCCGGGGCGCCGGGGGCGATACTCCGCCGGTGGACCTGCCGCCCCCGCCCGCGCGATCGTTCGCCAGCGACAACGCCGCCGGCGCCCACCCGGCGGTGATCGAGGCGGTCGCCGCCGCCAACGCCGGGCACGCCCTGGCCTACGGCGACGACCGCTGGACGCGGGAGTGCACCGGGGCGCTGGCCGAGCTGTTCGGCGGCGGCGAGGCGCTGCTCGCCTTCAACGGCACCGGCGCGAACATCCTGGGCCTGCTCACCATGCTGCGCCCCGCAGACGCCGTGGTGTGCGCCCGGCAGGCCCACATCGAGGTCGACGAGGCGGGCGCCGCCGAGCGCATCATCGGCGCCAAGCTCATCGACCTGCCGACGCCCGACGGCAAGCTCGTCGCCGACCAAGTGCGCGATCTCGCGCACATGCTCGGCAACGAGCACCACGTGCAGCCGGCGGTCGTCTCGATCACCCAGTCGACCGAGCTGGGCACGCTCTACAGCGCCGACGAGGTGGCCGCGCTCTGCGAGGCGGCGCACGGGCTGGGCATGCGCGTGCACATGGACGGCGCCCGCGCCGCCAACGCCGCGGCCGCGCTGGGCGGCACGGCCGGGGCGCTGCGGTCGTTCACCCGCGAGGCGGGCGTCGACGTGGTCACCTTCGGCGGCACCAAGAACGGCATGCTCGGCGGCGAGGCCGTGGTGTTCCTCGACCCGGCGCTGGCGGCGCGGGCCCGCCACGCGCGCAAGACCGCGACCCAGCTCGCCTCGAAGATGCGCTTCATCGCCGCCCAGTTCCTCGCGCTGCTCGACGACGACCGGTGGCTGCGGCTCGCCGGCGACGCCAACGCGATGGCGGCCCGGCTCTACGGGGCCGTCGCCGGCCTGCCCGGCGTGGATGTCGGCCGCCCCGCCGTGAACGGGCTCTTCCCCGTGCTGCCGGCGGCCGCGGTGGCGCCGCTGCGCGAGTGGAGCTTCGTCTGGGACTGGGACCCGCATCGGCACCAGGTGCGCTGGATGACGGCCTGGGACACGACGCCGGAGGACGTCGACCGCTTCGCGGCCGGCGTCGCGGCGGCGGTCGCGGCGGTCAGTCGAGCAGGCTGAGCAACCCGCGCCCGCGCACCCGCTCGTAGATCAGGTTCGTCTCGGCGTGCGCCACCGCGGGGTCGGAGGCCAGGTGCTCGACGACGAACTCGCGCAGCTCCGACGGGTCGGCGGCGGCGACCCGCAGCAGGTAGTCGTCGTGCCCCGTCATGTGGAAGATCGAGATCACGCCGGGCAGGGAGCGGACATGGCCGGTGAAGCGCTCGATCTCCTCCCGCGAGTGGACCGACAGGCGGATCGCCACCAGCGCCTGCAGCGGCAGGCCCAGCGCGGCCGGCTCGACCTCGGCGTGGAAGCCGCGGATGACGCCCCGCTCGCGCAGCGCCCGCACCCGCGCCAGGCAGGTGGACGGGGCGATGCCCGCCTCCGCGGCGAGGGCCGCGTTGGAGATGCGCGCGTCCGCCACCAGCAGGGCCAGGATGCGGCGGTCGATCCCGTCCAGCGCGTCCTTCGGCACGGCCCGCCCCTCCCCCTCACTTGTCACCGGATATTCGGCCGATCATCGAAATGTCACACGATCGTACGGTGATTATCCCTGACAGGCGAAGGTCTGCCACACTTCGGTGATGACCACTCACACCGGCGGGATCACCGGGGCGCGCATCCACGACTCGATCCTCGACGCGATCGGCGACACGCCGCTCGTGCGCCTGTCGCGGGTCGGCAGGGGTCTCGTGCCGCAGCTCGTGGGGAAGGTCGAGGCGCTCAACCCGGGCGGATCGATCAAGGACAGGGTGGCGGTGGCGCTGATCGAGGCCGCCGAGCGCGACGGCCTGCTGCGCCCGGGCGGCACCATCGTGGAGCCCACCAGCGGCAACACCGGCACCGGGCTGGCCATCGCGGCGCGCCTGCGCGGCTACCGCGTCATCGCGGTGATGCCGGACAAGATGTCGCGGGAGAAGATCGACCTGCTGCGGGCCTACGGCGCCGAGGTCGTGATCGCCCCGACCGACGTGCCGCCCGATTCGCCGCGCTCGTACTACCGCGTCGCGGACCGGCTCACCGAGGAGATCCCCGGCGCGTTCCAGCCGAACCAGTACCGCAATCCCGCGAACCCGGCGGCGCACGAGGCCTCCACCGGGCCCGAGCTCTGGGCCCAGAGCGGGGGGCGCATCACCCACCTCGTCGCGGGGGTCGGCACCGGCGGCACCATCACCGGCGTCGCGCGCTACCTGAAGGGCGTCGGCGCCGACGTCGAGATCATCGGCGCCGACCCGGCCGGCTCGATCTACTCCGGCGGAGCCGAGGCCGTGCGGCCCTACTTCGTGGAGGGCGTCGGCGAGGACTTCTGGCCCGACACCTTCGACCCGTCGGTGGTGGACCGCTACGTCACGGTCTCGGACAGGGAGTCGTTCCTCGCGGCGCGGCGCCTCGCGCACGAGGAGGGCATCCTCGCGGGCGGCTCCGCCGGCACCGCGCTGCACGCGGCGCTCGCCGTGGCGGCCGGGATCGACGACCCCGAGGCGATGGTCGCGGTGATCCTGCCCGACGGCGGGCGCAGCTACCTGAGCAAGGTCTTCAACGACGCGTGGATGACCGAGCACGGCTTCCTCGACCGCACCGGCGCCCGCAGGGTGGGCGACGTGCTGCGCGCCAAGCACGAATCCGCCCGCGACGCGGGCACCCCGGCGCTGGTGACGGTGCACACCCACCAGCGGGTGGGCAGCGCGGTCGCGCTGCTGCACGAGCACGGCGTGTCGCAGCTTCCGGTGGTGTCGTCCCACGATCCCACCGCGATCGTGGGATCGGTGGGCGAGCGCGGCCTCCTCTCGCGGGCGGTGAGCGACCCGGCGATCCTGTCGGCCGATATCGTGGACGTCATGGAGCCGCCCCTTCCCGCCGTCAGCGCCACCGACCCGGTGCGCGACGCGGTGGAGCTGCTGGTGGGCGACCTCCAGGCGCTGCTGGTGACCGAGGAGGGCGCGCCGGTCGGCATCGTGTCGCGCACGGACCTGCTCGAGGCCCTCGTGCGGTGACGCGGTTCCAGACGCGCGCGGTCCACGCGGGCCTTCGGCCCGATCCCACGTACGGGTCGGTCATCCCGGCCATCCACCAGACGTCCACCTACCGCCAGGCCGCCGTCGGCGAGTTCGTGGAGGACTACGACTACGCCCGCACGGCGAACCCGACCCGCTCGGCGCTCGAGACCGCGCTGGGCGACATCGAGGGCGGCCTGGCCACGACCTTCTCGTCGGGCATGGCCGCCGCGCACGCCGTGTTCAGCCACCTCGGAGGGGGCGGCGGCCACGTGGTGCTGCCCGACGACCTCTACGGCGGCACCTACCGGCTGGTCGACAGGGTGCTCGCGCCGTGGGGGCTGCGCTACACCCTGGTCGACCAGACCGACCTCGGCGCCCTCGCCGCGGCGGTGCGCGACGACACGCGCCTGATCTGGGTCGAGAGCCCCACCAACCCGCTGCTGCGGGTCGTCGACATCGCGGCGGTCATCGCCCTGCGCGGCCACGCTCTGGTGGCGGTCGACAACACGTTCGCCACTCCCGTGAATCAGCGGCCGCTGGAGCTCGGCGCCGACGTCGTGGTGCACTCCACCACCAAGTACCTGGGCGGCCACTCCGACGTGGTGGGCGGCGCGGTGATCGTGCGCGACCGCGGTCTGCACGAGGGCCTGCGCTTCGTGCAGAACGCGGTGGGGGCCGTGCCGGGGCCCTTCGACTGCTTCCTCGTGCACCGGGGGCTGCGCACCCTGCCCCTGCGGATGGCGGCCCACGCCGCGAGCGCCGAGGCCGTGGCGGCCTTCCTGCGCGAGCAGCCGGGCGTCGCCGACGTGCGCTGGCCGGGCTTCTCGGGGATGGTGAGCTTCCGCCACCCCGACGCGACCGGCGTCGCCGCGCGCACCCGCCTGTTCACCCTGGCCGAGTCGCTGGGCGGCGTCGAGTCGCTGATCGAGGTGCCGCAGGCGATGACGCACCAGTCGGTGGAGGGCTCGGAGGCCGCCGTGCCGGCCGACCTGGTGCGCCTGTCGTGCGGCATCGAGGCCCCCGAGGACCTGGTGGAGGACCTCAGCGCGGCGCTGGCCGCGGCTCCGCGTCCGGGCGGCTGACCCGCCGCCCGAGCAGGAGCGCGACGGTGGCGAGCGCCGCCGCGGACACGAAGGCCGTCGCCGCCCAGAACGCCGCCCGGTAGCCGCCGGCCAGCGCCTCGGCCGCCCCGGCGCCCGCCGCCGACAGGGCGCGCGTGCGGTCGGCCGCCAATGCGGTGGCCACGGCGACGCCGATCGCGCCGCCGATCTGGAGCGTCGTGTTCGCCAGGCCGGAGGCGACGCCCGCGTCGGCCGCCGGCGCCCCCGACATCGCCAGGGTGGTCGCGGCGCTGAGCGCCAGCCCCCCTGCCATGCCCAGGGCGAGCGCCGCCGGCAGCACGTCGGCGGCGTAGGAGCCGGAGGCGGGCGCCCGCGCCAGCAGCGCGAGGGCGCCCGCGCCGATCACGAGGCCGGCGAGCAGCGTCCGCGGCGCGCCGACCCGCACGAGCAGGCGCGGCGCCACCGCCAGCGAGATGACGCCGATGACGACGGGGATCGGCAGGAAGGCGAGGCCCACCTCCATCGAGGCGAGCCCGAGCACCCGCTGCAGGTACAGCGCGAGCGTCACCTGCATCCCGAAGAAGCCGGCCACCATCAGCAGCTGCACGGCGTTGCCGGCCCGCAGCGCCGGCGAGCCCAGCACGCGCGGCGGGACCAGCGGGGCCCCGGCGCGGCGCTGGCGCGCCGCGAACGCGGCCAGCAGCGCGAGCCCCGCCGCCGCGGCCGCGACGACGCGCGCCGAGCCGGGCCCGCCGTCGCCGGCCTCGACGATCGCGGCGACGGCGAGCATCAGGCCGGCCACGAGCAGCGCCGCGCCCGGCGCGTCGGCGCCGCGGGCCGCGCCCGCGCCGCGATCGGCGGCGACGACGGCGAGCACCGCCGCCACCGCGGCCGCGCCGAGCGGAAGGTTGACCAGGAACACCCAGCGCCAGCCGAGCGAGTCGGTGAGGGCGCCGCCGGCGAGCACGCCGATCGAGGAGCCCGCGGCGCCCACGAAGCTGTACGCGCCGATCGCGCGGGCCCGCTCGGCGGGCTCCGGGAACAGGGTCACGATCATGCCGAGGGTCACGGCCGAGGCCATCGCGCCGCCCGCGCCCTGGACGAAGCGGGCGGCGACGAGCGCCCACGCGGACGGAGCGGCGGCGCAGGCGGCCGAGGCGACGGTGAACACGACCAGGCCCCCGACCAGCATCCGCCGCCGCCCGAGCAGGTCGCCGAGGCGCCCCGCCAGCAGCAGCAGCCCGCCGAACGCGATCAGGTAGGCGTTGACCACCCATCCCAGCGCCGACTCGGACATGCCGAGGTCGCCCTGGATCGCGGGCAGCGCGACCACGACGATCGAGCCGTCGAGGATGACCATGAGCGCGCTCGCGCACAGCACGGCGAGCGCGATCCGGCGCGAGCGATCCTGCACCACGTCCACCCCTCCCGTTCGTCGGACGAGGGAAAGGACGTTATCAGATCGTCCGGTAACAGACGATCTATGATCGGATGGTTAGGTCAGATGCGGGCCACGCGCACCCGGGCGCATCCGCCGAGACGGCGACCGGCCTTCGTGTCGTAGGCGACGCGGATCCTGACCGTGCGCCCGGCAAAGCTCCTCAGATCGAGCCGCTGCACGCGCTTCACCCGGGGCACGCGCCGACCGGCGACGCGCGCGAAGTGCTTCCGGGAGCCCTTCGGGAACACCAGGGTCAGGGTGCGGCGCACCGCGATCGGCCGGCGCGAGCACACCCCGGGCCGCACCGCCAGGCGCTTTCGCGGCAGAGCCGGGCGGGCCGGCGCGACGGGCGTCACCGGGGCCGCGCAGGCGGCGCACACACCGGGCGCGGGGGGCGTCCCCGGCGAGTAGGCCCACGCGGCCGCCCAGTCGACCTCGAGACCGGCCTCGGCGCCCCTCGCCGGCGGCGCCCCGTGCTCGGTGGTGTCGGTCTGCAGCACCCAGTGCATCGAGGTGCTCGGCACGTTGAGCGTGGAGGTGCCGATGAGCCGGCCGTCGATGTAGTACCTCACCGCCCCGGGCGTCCACTCCGTCACGGCGGTGTGCCACGCGTCGAAGGGCGCCGTCGAATGGAACGAGTCGCGCACGACCGTGGGCTGCGCCGGGATGTAGGTGTAGCCGACGCCCTGCCTCGTCGTCAGCTCGCCGGCCGGGAAGTCGATCTCGCCCTCGATGGGCCAGCGGTCGCTGTCCGGCCACAGCAGGAACGCCACCGAGTAGCCGGCGGCGAGCGCGGTGGCGCGGAAGCGGACCGCGAAGCGGCCGTAGACGATGCCCCGGTAGGGGCTGGGGCCGTTCAGCTTCGGCAGCGGGGTCGCGATCTGCGGCGTGCCGGAGGCGTCGTCGTGGAATCTCCAGGCGAGCGCGCCGTCGCGCACGCTCAGCACCCGCGACGGCGCCTGGCGCGCCCGGCGCGTGGTGTCCCAGCCGCCGTCCCGATAGACCGCCCAGCGGCTCCCGTACACGGTCCCCGGGAAGGAGCCCGTCGCCACGGGGGTGTCGAAGTCCTCGACCAGGATCTGGCGCCAGCCGTCGAGGTCGCCGACGGGCGCCGTCTCGGCGCGGGCGGCCGACGCCCCGAACGCCGCGAGGACGGCCAGCAGCAGCGCGGCGAGGAGCGGCCGCGCGAGCGCGCGGACGGAAGGTGAGTGGGGGCTCACGACGGCGCACTCTGACAGGACCGCCGCGTTCTCGCAGGCGGATCGGTCGCGACCCGCCATCGGCCGCTACGCCCGCACCGCCCTCCGGCGGACCGGCCGGGCGCCCGCCACCGGCTCGGAGAGGCGCTCCGACACCAGCAGGGCCAGGGAGCGCATGAAGACGTCGCGGTCGCCCTCGGGCAGCGCCCCGAGCACGTCGTCGCGGATGCGGGCGAAGATCGCGTCGACCCGGCGGGCCTTGCGCCGCCCGGTCGGCGTCACGGCGATGAGCCGGGCGCGGCGGTCGGTCGGCGAGGGCCGCCGCTCCACCAGGCCGGCCGCCTCGAGCTCGTCGATGGTCGCGACCATCGTGGTCTTGTCGAGCCCCACCCTCCGCGCCAGCTCGATCTGGCTGTACTCGCCCTCCATGGCCGCGACCAGCACCGGATGCGCGCGCGGTGGGATGCCGACCTCCTCGAGCGCCGCCGTGAGCTCGGTGGTGAGGCCGTGGCTCGCCCGGTCGAGCAGCCAGCAGAGGTTGCCGGAGAGTCCGTCCACGGCCTCATCGTAGCGCGGTCGATCGAGGACGGGACGATCCGATGGCGGATGATCCCGGGAGGGTCTCTGTCGGGACCGGTCCCGACCGCCGCGTTCACGGCCCCTGCGGCGTCAGCAGCAGCCGGTTCCCGGAGGGGTCCGCCGTCGCCACCGCATCGCCCTCGCGCCGGGCCGGCACGCCCGCGTCATCGAGGGCCGCGGCGATGCGCGCGAGGGCGTCGCGGCCCGGCACCACGATCGTGACGCGGTCGAGGCCGCGGCTGCCGGGCGGCGGCGGCGCGCCGCGCAGCGAGCCCCAGGTGTTGAGGCCGATGTGGTGGTGGTAGCCGCCGGCCGAGACGAAGAGCGCCCCCGGATAGCCGCGCACCGCGACGTCGAAGCCGAGCAGCCCGGCGTAGAAGGCCTCGGCCTCGGAGATGTCGCGCACGCGCAGGTGCACGTGGCCCATGCGCGCGCCGGGCGGCATCCCCTCGTCCCCCGCCGCCCGGTCGCCGGGATGGGCGGCGAGGAGGCCGTCGATGTCGAGCGGCAGCGTCGCCATCGCGAGCGCGCCGTCCGCGTCGCGGCGCCACTCCTGCCGCGGCCGGTCGCGGCAGATCTCGATGCCGTTGCCCTCCGGGTCGTCGAGGTAGAGCGCCTCGCTCACCAGGTGGTCGGCCGCGCCGGTGAGCCGGGCTCCCGCCCCGATGGCCCGGTGCAGCGCGCGGGCCAGGTCGGCGCGTTCCGGCACCAGGATGGCCAGGTGGAAGAGGCCGGTGGCGCGCGGCCCGGGCGGGGCGGCGGCGGCATCGCCGACCAGCTCGACGAGGGGCGCCCCCGGCCGGACGCCGAGGACAATCGCGGCGGCGGCGGCCCCGACGTCGCGGAGGCCGACGGCACGGCGGTAGAAGGCCGCCGCGCCGGCGAGGTCGGCGACCCGCAGGCGGACGGCGCCGACCGTCGTCGTCGCGGGGATCGTGGCTGTCTGCGGCATCTCGGCACCCCGCCGATGATGAGTTTGCGCAGTCAAGTATAGCCCTCTTACGACGTAGGGGCGTGTCTAGACCTTCGGGCAGGTGACGCTCGCGACCCGGCTCAATAGCCTTCCCGCCGTGATGAACGACGCCGAGGATCCCTCCCGCCCGACCACCTCCCTCGCGGGGCCCCCGCTCGACGACTGGGAGAGGCAGGGAGCGCTCCGCGAGCTGGCCCGCCTGGCGTGGGACCTCCAGCGCTGCGAGGGCGACGCCGCGATGGCGCGCCTCGGCCGCCTCACGCACGGGCAGCGCGCCGCGGTCGCCGACGCCATGGACCGCATCCTGGAGCTCGGCGGCTGAAACACCCGGCGGCGCGGTGAGACCCGAGCGCCCCCTCATCGTCCGAAGCGGCTCCCGGTGTGCCAGTATCGCGAGTCGCGACGCAGGCCCCGCCCGCCTGGCGCGGGCAGCCCGTTCCGGTGCCCGCGATCAGGAGCTCGCCGCGTCGCGGAGAAGGAATACACGTCCACGGCCCGCGCGAAGACGGCGAGGGTCACGATCGCGATAGCCTAGGAAACCCGCGTGTCCACCACCTCCTCCCAGACCATCCCCGTCCTTCTGCCGGAGCTCGGCGAGTCGGTGACCGAAGGAGTCGTCGTCGAGTGGAGGGTCGCCGAGGGCGACTCCGTCGACGCCGGTCAGATCCTCCTCGACGTCACCACGGACAAGGTCGACGTGGAGATCCCCTCCCCCGCCGCCGGCCGCATCGCGCGCATCGTGGCGCAGGCGGGAGAGGCGGTGGAGGTGGGCGCGCTGCTGGCCGAGCTGGCGACCGGCGAGAACGGCGCATCCGGCGACGGCGAGCCCGCCCCCGCGGCCGCCGCTCCGGCGCCGGCCCCCGCGGAGCCCGCCGCGCCCGCCCCGGCCCCCGCCGCGGAGGCCGCCCCGGCGGCGGCGCCCGCCCCCGCCGCACCGGCCGCGGACGGCGGCCCCGAGAGCCTGGTGGACATCGTGCTGCCCGACATGGAGTCGGTCACCGAGGGCGTCGTGGTGGAGTGGCGGGTCGCGGTCGGCGAGGCCGTCGCGGCCGAGCAGACCATCGTCGAGGTCTCCACCGACAAGGTCGACCTCGAGGTGCCGGCGCCCGCCGCGGGCGTCCTGGCGAGCATCGCGGTGCCCGCCGGCGAGACGTTCACGGTGGGGAACCCGCTGGGCCAGATCGCCGTCGGCGGCGCCGCCCCGTCGGCGCCCGCGCCCGCCGCGCCGGCCCTGGCCTCCGAGGCGCCCGCCCCGGCCGCCGCGCCCGCCGGCAACGGCGGCCCGGTCACCGACCTCGAGTGGCCGCAGGTCTCCCCGGTCGCCCGCCGCCTGGCCCTGGAGAAGGGCATCGACCTCGCCGCCGTGAAGGGCACCGGCCCGGGCGGGATCATCCGCAAGGAGGACGTCGCCGCCGCCGCCTCCGCGCCGGCGCCGACCGCCCCCGCCGTCGCCCTCCAGGGCGGCGAGGAGGCCGTGCCGCTGCGCGGCCCCGCCGCGGCGCTGGCCGGCTACATGGACGAGAGCCTCACCATCCCCACCGCCACCAGCTTCCGCACCCTCGGCGTGGGCGCGCTCGACTTCCACCGCAGGGCGATCAACGACGACCTGAAGGCCGCCGGTCGCTCCGAGAAGCTGTCCTTCACCCACCTGATCGCCTGGGCGATCATCCGCGCCGCCGCGGCCCGCCCGGTGATGGGCACCGGCTTCGCGCACATCGACGGCAAGCCCCACAAGCTCGAGCGGGGCGGCATCAACATGGGCCTCGCCGTCGACGTGGAGCGCAAGGACGGCAGCCGCTCGCTGCTGGTGCCGGTGGTGCGCGACGCCGAGAAGCTCGGCTTCAACGGGTTCCGCGAGGCCTACGACGACCTGGTCGCCCGCACCCGCGCCGGCCAGGTGAAGCCCGACGACCTGCGCGGCGCCACGGTGACGCTCACCAACCCGGGCGGCATCGGCACGGTCGCCTCGGTCCCGCGGCTCATGGCCGGGCAGGGCACCATCGTCGCCACCGGCTCGATCGCCTACCCGGTCGGCATCGCCGCCGCGGGCGCCGAGACCCTCAAGGCGCTGGGCGTGGAGAAGGTCATGACCATGACCTCCACCTACGACCACCGCGTCATCCAGGGGGCCGAGAGCGGCGCCTTCCTGGCCGACATCGACACGCTGCTCGGCGGCGGCGAGGGCTTCTACGACGAGGTGCGGGCCAGCCTCGGCTTGGGCACCGCGCCGGCCTACGTGCCGCCGGCGCCCGGCCCGATCCCCACCGCCGCCCCCGTCGCCGCGCCGCGGCCCGCCGCCGGCGAGGTCGACGACGACCTGCTGGCGGGCGTCGCCGCGGCCATGTCGGTGGTCAAGAACCTGCGATCGCACGGGCACCTCGCGGCGCACCTCGACCCCCTGGGCTCCAGCCCGCCCGGCGACCCGGCGCTGAACCCCGAGTCGGTCGGCCTGACGCCCGAGATCATGGCGCGCATCCCCGCCCAGATCCTGCGCACCAAGGTGCCGGGCGAGAGCTTCGCCACCGCCCTGCCCCACCTGCGCGACGCCTACTGCGGCACCATCGCCTACGAGATCGAGCACCTCTCCGACCACAACAAGCGCCTCTGGCTGCGCGGCGTGATCGAGTCGGGCCGCATGCGCGAGCCGCTCAACGCGCCCGGCCGGATCAGGGTGCTGGAGCGCCTGGTGCAGGTCGACGCCTTCGAGCGCTTCCTGCGCCGCACCTACCTGGGCCAGAAGACCTTCTCGATCGAGGGCGTGGACGCGCTGGTGTCGATCACCGACGAGGTGATCGAGCTGGTCGGCGCCGAGGGCGCGGAGGAGGTCGTGATGGGCATGGCCCACCGCGGCCGCCTGGCCTTCATCACCTTCGTCTGCGGTCGCGAGCCCGAGTCGATCCTGGCCGAGTTCGAGGGTCACATGGCCTTCGAGTCGGGCGAGGACGAGGCCCGCGAGACGGCGGGCGACGTGAAGTACCACCTGGGCGCCGACGGCCTCTTCGAAACCCGCGGCGGCCGCAACGTGCGCGTGAAGCTGGCCGCGAACCCCAGCCACCTGGAGCAGGTGAACGCGGTGGCCGAGGGCCTCACCCGCGCCCTGCAGACCCAGCGCGACCGCCGCGACGCCAAGGTCGACCCGGTGTCGGCCGTCCCGGTGCTGATCCACGGCGACGCCGCCTTCTCGGGCCAGGGGGTCGTGGCCGAGACCCTCAACCTGCAGGCGCTGCGCGGCTACACCACCGGCGGCACCATCCACGTGATCGCGAACAACCAGATCGGCTTCACCACCGACCCGTACGACTCGCGCTCCACGTACCACGTCAGCGACTTGGCGCGCGGCTTCGACATCCCGGTGATCCACGTGAACGCCGACGACGTGGACGCCTGCATCAGCGCCGCCCGGCTCGCCGCGGCCTACCGCAACCGCTACCAGCGCGACGTGCTCATCAACCTGATCGGCTACCGCCGCCTGGGCCACAACGAGCTGGACGAGCCGGCCTACACGCAGCCGGTGATGAGCCGCACCATCAAGGCGCACCCGCCGGTGAGCAAGATCTACGCCCAGAAGCTGGTGGACGAGGGCCTGCTCACCCAGGAGCAGGTGGACGCCATGATCGAGGCGGCCGAGCAGCGCATGCGCGCCGCCCACGAGGCGGTCACCACCGGCGGCGAGACGGGCGAGGAGGAGTACGTGCCGCGCCCCAACGGCCGCCACGTGCCCACCGGCACCGCCGTGGACGAGGCGACGCTGCTCGGCCTCAACGAGGAGCTGCTGACCGTCCCCGACGGCTTCACGATCCACCCCAAGCTGGCCCCCCAGCTCACCCGGCGCCGCCAGGCGATGGGCGACGAGGGCGGCATCGTGTGGGCCCACGCCGAGGCGCTGGCCTTCGCCAGCCTCCTCACCGAGGGCGTGCCGATCCGCCTCACCGGCCAGGACAGCGCGCGCGGCACCTTCAGCCAGCGCCACCTGGAGCTGCACGACGTGGGCGAGGGCGAGACCTGGACGCCGCGCACCGGCCGGGTGTACGTGCCGATGGCGAACCTGTCGGCCGCGTCGGCCGCCTTCGAGCTCTACAACAGCCCCCTCTCCGAGGCGGCCGCGGTCGGCTTCGAGTACGGCTACAGCACCCAGGCCTCGGAGGCGCTGGTGCTGTGGGAGGCGCAGTACGGCGACTTCGCCAACGGCGCCCAGATCATGATCGACCAGTTCATCGTGTCCGGCCGGGCCAAGTGGGGCGAGCTGTCGCGGCTCACGCTGCTGCTGCCCCACGGCTACGAGGGCAACGGCCCGGAGCACTCCTCGGCCCGCATCGAGCGCTTCCTGCAGCTCGCCGCCGAGGACAACATCCGGGTGGCGGTGCCCAGCACGGCGGCGAACTACTTCCACCTGCTGCGCAAGCAGGCCCTCATCGACCGCCAGCGGCCGCTCATCATCTTCACGCCGAAGAGCCTGCTGCGCGCGAAGGGCGCGTCGTCGCGCCTCGCCGACCTCACCCGGGGCGAGTTCCACCCGGTGTTCGACGACCCCGCGGTCGCCGACCCGCAGGCGGTGACGCGCCTGCTGCTGTGCTCCGGCAAGGTGTTCCACGATCTCGACGCGCGCCCCGAGCGGACCGCGCACCCCGAGACGGCCGTCGGCCGGGTGGAGATGCTCTTCCCCTTCCCGGGCGAGCGCATCGCCGAGGTCATCGCCCGCTACCCGAACCTCCGCTCCGTGAGCTGGGTCCAGGAGGAGCCCGCCAACATGGGCGCCTGGGACTTCGTCCACATCCAGCTCGAGCGGCTGTTGCCCGAGGGAGTGACCTTGAACTACGTCGGCCGTGCCCGCCGCGCCAGCCCCTCCGAGGGTTACCCGCAGGCGCACCAGGCCGAGCAGGAGCGGCTCTTGGCCGCCGCCTTCACCACGGAGTAGGAGGACCTATGAGCGATCCCGCGCGCGTCGTCGTGCTGGGCGGCGGAGTGGCGGGCGACGTGGCCGCGTTGCGCGGCGCGCAGCTCGGCGCCCAGGTGACATTGATCGAGCGTGCGGAGCTGGGCGGGACGTGCCTGAACCGGGGTTGCATCCCCACCAAGGCGCTGCTCGCCACGGCCGATCTGCTGCGGCGGATGCGCCGCGCGGAGGAGTACGGGCTGGTGGCGTCGGACGTCGGCTTCGACTTCCCCAAGATGCAGGAGCGCAAGGACGGCATCGTCCTGAAGCTGCGCCAGGGCGTCGAGGGCGCCGCGAAGCGCAAGGGCGTGAACGTGGTGGCCGGCGAGGGCCGGGTGGAGGGCGACGAGGTCGTCGTCGGCGACGAGCGCTTCCCCTACGACGTCCTGGTGGTCTGCGTCGGCACCGAGCCGTCGGGCCTGCCGGGCTACGACATGGACCACCCGGCGGTGCTCACCTCGGACGATGTCCTAAAGCTCCAGGCCGTGCCGGAGAGCCTGATCGTGGTGGGCGGCGGCGTCATCGGCTGCGAGTTCGCCAGCCTGTTCGCCGCGCTCGGCACGAAGATCGCCGTGGTGGAGATCCTGCCGCGCCTGCTGGCCGGCATCGACGGCCGCACCGCCGCCCAGTTCCAGCGCATCCTCGAGAAGGAGGGCGTCGCGGTCCACCTGGGCCAGAGCGCCGAGGTGACCTCGTACCGCGATGACGGCGTGACCGTGAAGCTCTCGGACGGCACCGAGATCACCGCCGAGAAGCTCCTGGTCTCGGTGGGCCGCAGGTCGCAGGCGGCCGGCATCGGCCTCGAGGGGATCGGTGTCGCGGTCGACGAGCGCGGCCACGTCGAGGTGGACGGCAACCTGCGGACGGCCAACCCGAAGGTGTGGGCCGCCGGCGACTGCATCGGCGGGCTGCAGCTGGCGCACCTGGCCACCGCCGAGGCGGCGCGGGCGATCGAGAACGCCCTCTCCGGCCACGTCCTGCCGATGGACCGCACGGTGGTGCCGAGCTGCATCTACACCCACCCGGAGATCGCCACCGTCGGCCTGAACGCCGACGAGGCGAAGGAGCGCGGCTTCGCGGTGAAGCTGGGCCAGGCGCGCTTCGGCGGCTCGGGCAAGGCGCTCGGCGAGGGCGAGCCCGACGGCTTCGCCCAGATCGTCACCGACGAGGCCACCGGGCTGATCCTGGGCGCCACGATCATGGGCATCCACGCCGTGGAGATGATCCACGAGGTCGGGGTGGCGATCGCCGAGGGCCTGTCGGTGGCAGAGCTCGGCGAGATCATCCACGCCCACCCCACCGTCAGCGAGATGGTCATGGACGCCGCCCAGCAGGCGGTCGGCGTCGCCCCCTACCTCAACTAGCGACCCCGCCTGGAGGCGGCTCGGCCCGGCCGAGCTGCCTCCGGCCGAGGCCGTCGCCCGGCCCGTGGGGCTGCTGCGCGCGATGCCCCCCGGCGGACGGCCGGTGGCGTCGTGGTCGACCGTCGCGGCGCCGGCGCTGGTGCTGGGCCGATCCCACGCCGATCCGCCCCTCGACCGGGAGGCGATCGCCGCCGCCGGCGCCCGGGTGGTGCGCCGCAGCTCCGGCGGCGGGCCGGTGCTGTGGGACGCGGGCATGCTGTCGCTCGACATCGTCCTGCCGCGCGGCCACCCGCTCGCCCCCGACGACGTGGTCGCCGCCTACCGCTGGCTCGGGGAGGCCTTCGCGCGCGCGCTCCGAACCTGTGGGGTGGAGGATGCGGAGGTCGTGAGCGTGGAACGGGCGCGGCGGGCGAGGGACCGGCGGGGGGCGGCGAGCGGCGCCTGCTACGGCGGGCTGTCGCCGTACGAGGTGACCGCCGGCGGGCGCAAGGTCGTGGGCCTGTCGCAGGCCCGCCGCAGGCCGGGGGCGCTGCTCCAGGCGGGCGTGCTGATGGACCTCGACGCCGACCTGCTGGGCCGGATGCTGGCGGCCGGACCGGACTTCGGCCACGATCTGCGCGATGTGGCGACCGGCCTGCACGACATCGACGCCGCCATCGACGCCGCCGCCGTCGTGGCCGCGGTCGACGCCGAGCTCGCGCGTGCGGCCGGGGCCGCCCCGCGCGAGGACGTCGTCACCGCCGCCGAGCGGGCGGCGATCGCGGCCGCCGCGGCCGAGATGAGCGCCTGATGCCGTCGGACGCCGAGGCCGGCCGCCGCCGGCGCGAGCGGCGCGCGGCGCGCCGGCGGGCCGTGCGACGGCGGCGCATCGCCGCCGTCGCGGTGCTGGCCGGCGTCGCGGTGGCCGTCACCTTCGCCCTGCGGGGCCTCGGCTCGGACGGCGCCTCGCAGGCCACCGCCACCGCCAACGGCGAGCAGCGCGCCGACGCGGCGCCCCCGGCCAAGCCCCTGCCGGACGCGACGCCCATCACCGTCAGCGCCACCGGCGACATCGTGATGGGCAGCCTCCCCTACGGCCTGCCGTCGGATGGCGGGCGCTCCTTCTTCACCCCGGTCAAGGGCCTGCTGACCGGCGACGTCGTGCTGGGCAACCTCGAGGGCACCCTGGCCACGGGCGGCTCGTCGAAGTGCGGCGCCGGCAGCACGAACTGCTACGCCTTCCGCACCCCGCCGTCGTACGCGACATGGCTCAAGGCCGCCGGGTTCACGGTCATGAACCTGGCGAACAACCACGCCTACGACTTCGGCGCGACCGGCCAGCGCGAGACCGTCGCCGCGCTCGACCGGGTGGGCCTGCTCAACACCGGCCGGCCCAACACGCAGGCCACGGTCACGGCCGGCGGCCAGAGGGTCGCCATCCTGGGCTTCGCGCCCTACAGGTGGGCCGACTCGCTGCTCGACATCCCCCGCGCCAAGCGCCGGGTGCAGGCCGCCGCCCGCACCGCTCAGATCGTGATCGTCACGATGCACGCCGGCGCGGAGGGCAGCGACCGCACGTCGGTGCCGCGCGGGCCGGAGACCTTCCTCGGCGAGCAGCGCGGCGACTCGCGCGCCTTCACCCACGCCGTGATCGACGCCGGCGCGGACCTGGTGATCGGCTCGGGCCCGCACGTGCTGCGCGGCATGGAGATCTACAGGGGGCGCCTGATCGCGTACAGCCTGGGCAACTTCGGCGGCTACAAGGTGTTCTCGCTCGGCGGCCCCCTCTCGACCAGCGCGGTGCTCCAGGCGACGCTGCGGCCCGACGGGCGCCTGCAGACGGCGCGTATCCGCCCGACCCGGCTCGTCGGCGCGGGCACCCCCGCCCCCGGCGGCTCGGCGATCTCCACCATCCGCACCCTGTCGCAGCGCGACTTCGGCTCGCGGGCGCCCGTCATCTCCGCCGACGGCACGATCACCGCCCGCTGACGACGCCCGATCCGCGGTCCGAGCCGGCCGGCAGCGGGTAGCCCACCGGGGCGGTGTCGCCCTCGACGGCGACGACGAGGGCGGCGGGGCCGTCCGCGGCGCGCCGCCACAGGTCGACCAGGGCGCCGCGCAGCTCGCCCGGCTCCTCCACCCGCGCGGCCGAGGCCCCGAAGCCCCGGCAGAGGGAGACCAGGTCCAGCGACGGCGCCCGCAGCGCCAGCCCCGGCCAGTCGCCCCGCGGCCGGCCCGTGAGGCCCTCGAGGCCGGCGCGCAGGATCTCGTAGCCGCCGTTGTCGGCCACCACCAGCGCGACGCGGGCGCCCTCGCGCGCCGCCGTCCACAGCGCCGGCGCCCCGAACACCAGCGATCCGTCGCCCTGGACGGCCATCACCCGCCGCCCCGGGTCGGCGACGGCGGCGCCGACGGCCGCGGGCAGGCCCCAGCCGAGGGCGCTGCCGCGGTGGGCGCGCCAGGTGGCGGGCGTGCGGCGGCTCACCAGCGCGCGCAGGCCGCGACCCGCGGTGAGGGACTCGTCGACGAGCAGGTCGCGCGGCGCGAGCGCCGCGGCGACGTCGCGGGCGAAGGCGGCGGGGCCGATGCGCCGGCCTCCGCCGGAGGCGAGGCGCCGGCGGGCCCGGCGCCGGGCGTCGGCGGCGGTCGCGGCCTCGCGGGCGCCTCGCTCGAGCGCCTGCGGCGGCGCCTGGCCGAGCCGGGCGACCAGGCCGGCGAGGCCGGAGGCGACGTCGCCGGTGAGGGCAACCGCCGGCGCGTGGACGCGCCCGATCTCGGCGGGGTCCACCTCAAGGTGCACCAGCCGCGCCGAGGGGGGGAGGGCGCGGCCCGGGCTGTAGCCGAACACGCGGAACACCGGCATCCCGGCGGCGAGGACGACGTCGTGGCGCTCGAGCAGCGGCGCGATCTCGGCCTCGAACGGCGGCAGCGGGCCGCGCCAGAGGGGATGGTCGGTCGGGAGCGGCACCGTGGCGGCCATGGGCTCGCCGTGGATCGGCGCCCCCAGGCGCTCGGCGAGCGCCGCCAGCTGGCGCGACCCGCCCGACGCGGCGACCTCGTCTCCCGCCAGCACGGCGGGGGCGCGGGCGGCGCCGAGCACCCTCGCGGCGGCGTCGAGCGCGGCGTCCGGCGGCGGCCGCACGGGCGGAGCGGCGACGGGCCCGGGGGGCGGCGGGGCGGCGGCGACCTGGACGTCGAGCGGAAGGCTCAGCACCACCGGCCCCCGCGGAGGGGCCAGCGCGGTGCGGACGGCGCGCTCGAGCAGGCCCGGCAGCTCCGCCGCCCCGCCCGCCTCCCAGGCGCCCTTCGCCAGCGGGCGGGCCAGCTCCACCAGCTCCCCGCCCAGGAAGGGCGCCCCGGGCAGGAGGTCCCGCACCTGCTGGCCCACCGTCACGAGCAGCGGCACCCGCGCCCGGGCGGCGTTGAGGATCCCCGACATCGCGTTCGCCAGGCCCGGCTGGACGTGGACGTTGACGGCGGCGAGGCCGCCCGTGACCTGCGCGTAGCCGTCGGCCATCCCCATCACCGCCGCCTCGTGCAGGCCCAGCACGTAGCGCAGCCCGTCCTGGCGGCCGAGGGCGTCGGTGAGCGGCAGCTCCGTCGAGCCCGGGTTGCCGAACAGCACCTCGACCCCCTGCGCGCGCAGGGCGGCCAGGAGCCAGTCGGCGCCGTTCACGCCAGGGGTGCCAGCGTCAGCCCGGCGTCCCGGAGCTGCTCCCAGTAGAGCTCCGCCTGCTCGCGGGGCCCGCTCCACACCCGGGCGCGGCCCGCGTTGTGGATCTGGTCGGCGAAGGCCATGCCGCGCGCGTAGTCGACCCCCGGGATGAAGCGCGCCAGGGTGCGGGCGACGTGCTCGAAGGTGTTGTGGTCGTCGTTCAGCACGATCAGGTGGCAGGGCTCTCCGTGACCGCTGCCGGACCCGGGCTCGCTGACACGTGGCTTGACGGGCGTCTGGGTGGCCACCCGTTCAGGATAACCCGCCCGCCGCCGCCCGCCGCGTTCTCCGAATTGTTACTCCGGTTACGGATGTGACCATCGCGTGAAACAGTGCGCGGCGTCTTGATTCGCCCCTGGGCCGGGCGCAGGCTTGCGGCGGATGGCGAACGACATCGTCCTGATCATCGTCGTCGCGACGGCCCTGGCCTTCGACTTCACGAACGGGTTCCACGACACCGGGAACGCGACGGCCGCATCGATCGCCACGGGCGCGCTGCCGCCGAAGATCGCCGTCGGGCTGTCGGCCGTCCTCAACGTCGTCGGGGCCTTCCTCTCCCTCGAGGTGGCGAAGACCATCGCCGGCGGGATCGTGGACGCCGGGACGATCACCCTGACCGTCGTCTTCGCCGGCCTGCTCGGGGCGATCATGTGGAACCTGCTCACCTGGCTGCTGGGGCTGCCGTCGAGCTCCTCGCACGCCCTGATCGGCGGCGTCGTCGGAGCCGCGCTGGCCGCGGTCGGCACCGGGGCCGTCAACGGCGCGGCGATCGTCCAGAAGGTCCTGATCCCCGCGGTGCTGGCGCCGGTCATCGCGGGCGTGGTCGCGATCGTGGGCGTGCGCCTGGCGCTGCGCCTCACCCGGCGCGCCCCCGCCGCCCGCGCCGAGCGCGGCTTCCGGCTCGGCCAGATCGCGTCGGCGTCGATGATCTCCCTCGCCCACGGCACGAACGACGCCCAGAAGACGATGGGCATCATCACCCTCGCGCTCGTCACCCACGGCACCATCGGCAGGGAGGCCGACGTGCCGCTGTGGGTGGTGCTGTCGGCCGCGCTGGCCATCGGCGCCGGCACCTACATGGGCGGCTGGCGGATCATCCGCACCATGGGCGGGAGGCTCACCGACATCTCCCCGCCCCAGGGCTTCGCCTCCGACAGCTCGGCCACCTCGGTGATCCTGATCTCGTCGCACTTCGGCTTCCCGCTCTCGACCACCCACGTGGCGAGCGGCGCGATCATGGGGTCGGGCGTCGGCGCGCGGCGCGACGTGCGCTGGGCGCTCGCGGGCCGCATGGCCGCGGCCTGGGCGATCACCCTGCCGGCCGCCGGCGCGGTCGGCGCGCTCACCTTCTGGCTGGCCGACGGCATCGGCGGATCGGCCGGCATCGCCGTGGTCGCGGCCGCCGCCCTCGCGGCCGCCTACGCGCTGTGGCGGCGCTCGCGCCGCGACCGCGTCCACGCCGGGAACGTCACCGCGCCCGCCCCCGCGGCCCTCCCCGTCGTCCCCGCGGTCCCCGACGCGGCCGACGCGGCGCCCACCGCCGACGCCTCCCCCACCGCGGTCGCGGGAGCCGGGGCGTGAGCGACTACCTCGATCTGGACTCCCTCTGGCGCGTCGCCGTCCTCAGCCTCTGCTTCGGCGCCGGGGTCGTGGGCCTCTACGCCGTCGCGATCGCCGGCCTGGCCGGCGACGCGGAGGGACGGCGCGGACGCGGCGCACGCGCCGTCGCGGCGCTGTGCCTGGCGGGCTGCGCCGCCGCCGTCGTCACCGGCATCTGGGTGATGCTCTCGAAGTAGGCGGCACCGGGTCGGCCTCGGCCGGCGCGGCCGCGGGCACGGTTACCATCGACGGGTGAGCACGATCGCCCCCCTCGCGCCCTTCCACCCCCTCGTGCGCGAGTGGTTCGCCCGCGCCTTCGAGGCGCCGACGCCGGCGCAGGAGCGCGGCTGGCCGGCCATCGCGTCCGGCGCCCACAGCCTCATCCTCGCCCCCACCGGATCCGGCAAGACCCTCGCCGCCTTCCTGTGGGCGATCAACGGCATCGTCGCCGACCGCCTCGCGGGGCGGGAGCCCCCGCGGCTGCTCTACCTCTCCCCCCTCAAGGCCCTCAACTACGACGTCGAGCGCAACCTGCGGGGCCCGCTCGGCGGCATCGCCGCGGGCGCCGAGCGCACCGGCGCGAGCCTGCCGCCGATCTCGGTGGCGGTGCGCACCGGTGACACCCCGCAGCGCGAGCGGCAGCGGATGCTGCGGACGCCGCCCGACATCCTCATCACCACCCCCGAGAGCCTGTACCTGCTGCTCACCTCGCGCGGCGCCGACCTGCTGGCGGGGGTGCGGTCGGTGATCGTGGACGAGATCCACGCCGTGGCGGGCACGAAGCGCGGCGCCCACCTGGCGCTGAGCCTGGAGCGGCTGGAGCGCCTCGTCGCCGGCGACGGGGGCGGCCTGCAGCGCATCGGCCTGTCGGCCACCCAGCGCCCGCTGGCCGAGATCGCCCGCTTCCTGGGGGGCCAGGAGCCCGACGGCCGCCCCCGCCCGGTGGAGATCGTGGACGCGGGGGTGGCGAAGCGGCTCGACCTCGAGGTGCGCGTGCCGGTGGAGGACATGCGCGAGCTGGGCCGGCCCGCGGCGCTCGACGAGGACCCCGTCGACGTGGCCGGAGCGGAGGAGCGCCGCCGCTCGATCTGGCCCGCCATGTACCCGGAGCTGCTGGAGCTGGTGCGCGCCCACCGCTCCACGCTCGTCTTCGTGAACAACCGGCGCCTCGCCGAGCGGCTCGCGCTGCGGCTCAACGAGCTGGCCGGCGAGGAGGTGGCCCGCGCCCATCACGGCAGCCTCGCCCGCGAGCAGCGCACCCTCATCGAGGAGGAGCTGAAGGCCGGGCGCCTGCCGGCGCTGGTGGCGACGAGCAGCCTGGAGCTGGGCATCGACATGGGCGCCGTGGACCTGGTGATCCAGGTGGAGAGCCCGCGCAGCGTCGCGCGGGGCCTGCAGCGCATCGGCCGCGCCGGCCATCAGGTGGGCGCCCCCAGCCGCGGCCGCGTGTTCCCCAAGTACCGCGGCGACCTGCTCGAGTGCGCCGCCGTGGTGCAGCGCATGGCGGCGGGGGCGATCGAGGAGACGCGGGTGCCGCGCCTGCCGCTCGACGTGCTGGCGCAGCAGATCGTGGCGGCGACGGCCGTCGAGAGCATGACGGTCGACGAGCTGGAGGCCATGGCCCGCGGCACCTACCCCTTCGCCGAGCTCTCGCGCGAGCAGCTGGAGGGCGTCCTCGACATGCTCGCCGGCCGCTACCCCTCGGACGAGTTCGCCGAGCTGCGCCCGCGCGTGGTGTGGGACCGCGCCGCCGGCACCGTGCGCGGCCGCGACGGCGCGCGCATGCTCGCCGTGCAGAACGCCGGCACGATCCCCGACCGCGGCCTGTTCGCCGTCGTGCTGCCCGACGGCACCCGGGTGGGCGAGCTGGACGAGGAGATGGTCTACGAGGCCCGCGGCGGTCAGCTGTTCATGCTGGGGGCGTCCACCTGGCGCATCGAGGAGATCACCCGCGACCGCGTCGTGGTGTCCCCGGCGCCGGGCGCCCCGGGGGCCATCCCCTTCTGGAAGGGGGAGGGGGTCGGGCGCCCCTTCGAGCTGGGCGAGGCCGTGGGCCGGCTGGCCCGCGAGCTGGTCGCCGCCGGGCCCGAGGCGGCCTCCCGCCGCCTGCGCGACGAGAGCAGCTTCGACCGCCGGGCGGCCTCCAACCTGATCTCGTACCTCGCCGACCAGGCCGCGGCCACCGGCACCGTGCCCAGCGACCGCGCGATCGTGATCGAGCGCTTCCGCGACGAGATCGGCGACTGGCGCCTGTGCGTGCTCACCCCGTTCGGCGGGCGGGTCCACGCGCCCTGGGCGCTGGCCCTGGGGGCGCGGCTGCGCGCGGCGACCGGCCAGGAGGCCCACGCCATATGGGGCGACGACGGCATCGCCCTGCACCTGCCCGACGCCGACGACCCCCCGTCGGCCGACGCCGCCCTGATCGACCCCGGCGACCTCGAGAAGCTGGTGCTGGGCGAGCTGGGCGCCACCGCCCTGTTCGGCGCCCGCTTCCGCGAGAACGCCGCCCGCGCGCTGCTCATCCCGCGCCGCCGGCCGGGCAGCCGCACGCCGCTCTGGCAGCAGCGGCTGAAGGCCTCGTCGCTGCTGCAGGTGGCGCAGCGCTTCGGCAGCTTCCCGGTGATCCTCGAGACCTACCGCGAGTGCCTGAACGACTGGTTCGACCTGCCCGCCCTGAGGACGGTGCTGGGGCGCATCGCCTCGCGCGAGCTCGCCGTGGTGGAGGTGGAGACGGCCACCGCGTCGCCGTTCGCCGGGTCGCTGATGTTCGAGTACGTGGCGTCGTACATGTACGACGACGACACGCCGGTGGCCGAGCGCCGCGCCCAGGCCCTCTCCCTCGACCGCGACCTGCTGCGCGAGCTGCTGGGTCAGGAGGAGCTGCGCGACCTGATCGACGCGGCGGCGCTGGAGGCGCTGGAGGCCGACCTGCAGGGGCTCTCGGAGCGCTCGCGCGCGCGATCGGCCGACGGCCTGCACGACGTGCTGCGGCGGGTGGGCGACCTGACCCTCGACGAGATCGGCCTGCGGCTCACCGAGCCGGGCCGCGCGCGCGAGCTGGTGGACGCCCTCGTGGGCGAGCGGCGCGCCTGCGCCCTGCGCCTGGCGGGCGAGGAGCGCGTCATCGCCGCCGAGGACGCCGGCCGCTACCGCGACGGGCTGGGCGCGATGCCGCCGCCCGGGCTGCCCGACGCCTTCCTCGAGACGGCCCCGGACGCGTTGAAGGGCCTGGTCGCCCGCTACGCGCGCACGCACGGCCCCTTCCACGGCGTCGAGGCCGCGGCGCGCTGGGCCCTTCCGGCCGCCGCGATCGAGGGGGCCCTGGCGGCTCTCGAGACCGAGGGGACGCTGGTGCGCGGCGAGCTGCGCCCCGGCGGCTCCGGCCGCGAGTGGTGCGACGCCGAGGTGCTGCGGCGCCTGCGGCGCGCCAGCCTGGCGGCGCTGCGGCGCGAGATCGAGCCGGCCGAGCCGCGGGCGCTCGCCCGCTTCCTGCCCGCCTGGCAGCGGGTGGACGCGCCCGGCCCGGCGCGCGGGCTCGACGCGCTGCGCGAGGCGCTGGCGCCGTTGCAGGGCCTGGCCCTGCCGCCCGCCCAGTGGGACCTCGAGCTGCTCCCCCGGCGCGTCGCCGACCACGGCCCGGGGCGCCTGGACGAGCTGGTCGCCCGCGGCGAGGTGGCCTGGGTGGGGGCCGGCGCGGGCGGCGTGGGCGGCGGCCGCGTGGCGCTGTACTTCCGCGAGGACGCCGCGCTGCTGGGGCCGCCGCCCGCCGATCCGGCGCCCGAGGGGCCGGTGGCCGAGGCCCTGCGCGCCGCGCTCGCCGGGGGCGCGGGCTTCTGGGAGGACCTGCTCGACGCGGCGGGCGGCGACCGCGACGAGGTCTTCTCCGCGCTCTGGGGCCTGGTGTGGGCCGGCGAGGTCACCAACGACCTGTGGTCTCCGCTGCGCGCGGCGCGGCGGCTGCCGGCCCGCCGGCCCGCCGCCGCCCGGCCCGGGCGCCGGCGCCTGCGGGGCGCGGGGCGCAACGCCCCCTCGGCGGTGGCGGGCCGCTGGTCGCTGGCGGCGCGGCTCTTCCGCGATCCGCCCGAGGCGGCCGACCGGCGCCGCGCCCTCGCCGAGCTGCTGGTGGACCGCCACGGCGTGCTCACCCGGGGGGCCGTGCTGGGCGAGGGGGTCCCCGGCGGCTTCAGCGCGGTCTATCCGGCCCTCTCCGACCTGGAGACCCTCGGCGCCTGCCGGCGGGGGTACTTCGTGGAGGGCCTGGGCGGCGCCCAGTTCGCCGCCCCCGGCGCCGTGGAGCGGCTGCGCGACCTGCGCGACCCGCCGCCCGGCGAGCCGCTCCGGGCGATCGTGCTGGGCGCCGCCGACCCGGCCCAGCCGTACGGCGCCGCCGTCCCCTGGCCGCGCCGCGAGGGCGGGCGCGCCCCCTCGCGCGTGTACGGCGCCCAGGTGGCGCTGGTGGAGGGCGCGCCGGTGGTCTACCTGGAGCGCGGCGCGCGCAGCCTGGTGACCCTGCCCGGCGCCGACCCGCAGTGGCTCGCCCCCGCCCTGCGCGCCCTCGCCGACTGGATCCTGGCCGACCGCTCCCGGCGCGCCGCCATCGAGCGCGTCGACGGCGCCCCCGTGTTCGGCTCGCCGCTCGAGGTGCCCCTCGCCGAGACCGGCTTCCGCGCCGACCTCAAGGCGATGATCCTGCGCGCCTGATCCGGCGCCGGCGCTGCCCACCGCAGCTCGCCCGGCGATCGGCCCGGGTAGGGCGGGAAGGCTCCCTGAGAAGGTCCTTTCAGGGTGACGGTCCGCGGCCGCCGGCTCGCTGCAAACCGTCGCACATCGGCGTCGTCGGTCGGGGCGATACCGCCATGGGTATCGCACCCTCCCTGCCTCCTTGATCTGCTCGGCTTTCGCGGCCGGACGACCACGTCTCACCCCGAAAGACCTTCTTACGCGTAGTGCCATTTGGCCGTGACCGCCGCGGCCAAATGGCACACCCGCCCCGGAACCCGGCTCCGACGCCGGAGCACGAACCTCCCGGACCGCGCGAGGCCCCGGCGCGATCGGCCCTGCAATCTTACTTGCATTGTGCAAATATAAAGCGACGTGAGCACCTCGCCCCCCACCGCCCCCACCGCCGCGCGCCGCCGTCCCGGGGTGTCGGCCGACCACCCCCACTACCGCTGGTGGGTGCTGTCGGTGACCAGCCTCGGGATGTTCCTGGCGACCGTGAACAGCGGCACGCTGCTCATCGCGCTGCCCGACGTGGAGCGGGCGCTCGGCACCTCGCTGCTGACGCTGGTGTGGGTGATCCTGGCCTACATGGTGGCCAGCACGGTGCTGCTGCTGCCCGCCGGCCGCCTGGCCGACCGCGTGGGGCGCACGCGCCTCTACGTGGCCGGCCTCGCCCTGTTCACCATCGCGTCGTTCGGCGCGGGCCTGGCCGACGGCGGCACGGCGCTGATCGTATGGCGGGTCGTGCAGGGGGTCGGCGGCGCCTTCGTCTTCGCCAACTCGGGCGCCCTCGTCACCGACGCCTTCCCCCGCCACCAGCTGGGCCTCGCGATGGGCACCAACGTGATGGTCGCGGCCGTCGGCCTCGTCGTCGGCCCCATCCTGGGCGGCTGGCTGGTGGGCTTCGGCTGGGAGTGGGTGTTCTGGTTCAACGTGCCGCTCGGCATCGCGGGCACCGCCTGGGCCGCCCTGGTGCTGCGCGAGCTGGCCAAGCCGGACACCTCCCCCGGCTACGACATCCTGGGCAACCTCCTCTGCCTCGGCGGCCTCACCGGGCTGGTGCTGGGGCTGTCCGACGCGGGCCTCGACGGCTGGACCGCCCCCATGGTGGTCGTGGGCCTGATCGCCGCCCTCGTGCTGATCCCGCTGTTCGTGGCCGTGGAGGCGCGCAGCACCGCCCCCATGCTCGACCTCTCCCTCTTCCGGGTGCGGGTGTTCTGGGCGGCCGCCGCGGCGGCCTTCCTCAACGGCCTGTCCCGCTTCGCGCTGATGTTCCTGTTCGTCTTCTACTTCCAGGGCCCGCAGGCCGACGACCCGATCACGGCGGGACTGAAGCTCACCCCGCTGGCCGCGGGGATGCTGGTGTCGAGCCCGATCGCCGGCTGGTGGGCCGACCGCCACGGCTCGCGCGCCCCCGCCGTGCTGGGGATGCTGCTGAGCGCCGCCGGGATGGCCGGCATGACCACCCTGCAGGTCGACACGCCCTTCTGGCAGTCGGCGATCTGGCTGACCCTGGCGGGCATCGGCTCGGGCGTCTTCAACTCGCCCAACACCAGCGCGATGATGGCCGCCTGCCCGCCCCACCGGCGCGGCATCGCCTCGGGCACCCGCACCATGCTGCAGAACACCGGCTCGGTGATCTCGATCGCGCTGATGCTGCTGATCGTGACCTCGGTGGTGCCCACCGACCTGCTGTTCCGCATCTTCAGCGGGCTCACCACCGGCCTCTCGGAGGACAAGCTCGACCCCTTCATGAACGGCATGCACCTGGCGCTGTGGGTGCTCGTCGCCATCAGCCTGGTGGGCGCCGCGGTGTGCGCCCTGCGCGGCAAGCACCAGGCGGCCCTCGACGAGGAGCCGCGGGCGGCGACCCCCGCCCCCTCGCGGGCCTAGCCTCCTCGGAGCCCGCTCAGAGGTAGCGGGCGAGCGCGGCCCGGAACCGCCCGACGTAGCCGCCGCCGAACAGGGCGACGTGCACCAGCAGCGGGTACAGCTGGTACAGGTCCACCCGGTCGCGGTGCCCGGGAGCCGGTGGGTGGGCCTCGTCGTAGGCGGCGAAGACGCGGGCCGAGAAGCCGCCGAACAGGCGCATCATCGCCAGGTCGACCTCCCGGTGGCCGCCGTAGACGGCCGGATCGATGAGCACCGGCAGGCCGGCCGCGTCCACGATCGCGTTGCCGCTCCACAGGTCGCCGTGCAGGCGCGAGGGCGGCTCCGGCGGGCCGCACAGGTCCGGCAGGCGCGCCTCGAGCGCCTCCAGGTCGGACAGGACCGACGCCGGCAGCGTCCCGTCGTCGACCGCCCGGCGGGCGAGCGGCCGCAGGCGGCGGCGCGCGTAGAACTCCGGCCAGTCCGCGGCGGGCCCGTTCGGCTGGGGCAGCACCGCGATCAGGTTGTCGCGGTCGAGGCCGAAGCGCGGCGCGCCCGCCAGGTGCAGGGCCGCCAGGCCGCGGCCCAGCCGCTCGTCGTGGTCCGGCGCCGGCGCCCCGCGCTCGATCCACTCCATCGCGATGAAGGGGACGGGGCCCTCGTCGACCGCCGCGACCACGCGCGGCGTGCGCAGGGCGCCCGCCCCGGCCAGCCAGGCGAGCCCCTCGGCCTCGGCGCCGTACATGCCCGCCGGGGCTCCCGCCCGGTGCTTCACGAACAGGTCGCGGCCGTCCGCCAGCCGCACGCGCAGCGCGCGGCTCACGTCCCCGCCGCCCACCGGCGCCGTCGCCGCCACCTGCGATCCCGCGGCGGCCGCGACGGCGGCCGCGAGCCCGGTCATCGCCGGGCCGCGAGCCTCGGGCGCAGGTGGTCGAGAAGGCCCCGGCAGGCCTCCTGCACCATGTCGAAGACGTCCCTGAAGCCGTCCGCGCCGCCGAAGTAGGGATCGGGGACGTCCAGGTCGCCGCTCGCGCCGGGCGCGAACTCGCGCAGCATGCGCACCTTGGCGGCGGCGTCGGGCGTGGGGGCGATGGCGCGCAGGTCGGCGGCGTTGCGCGAGTCCATGGCCAGCACCAGGTCGAGGCGGTCGAAGTCGCGGGCGGTGAACTGCCGCGCCCGGCTGGTCATGGCCAGGCCGCGCCGTCCGGCCTCCTGCTGGGCCCGGCCGTCCGGCGGGTCGCCGAGGTGCCAGGCGCCGGTGCCGGCGCTCTCGACCAGGATGCGGTCGGCGAGCCCCTCGCGCGCCACCAGGTCGCGCATCACGGCCTCGGCCGTGGGCGAGCGGCAGATGTTGCCGAGGCAGACGAAGGAGATGCGCACGGCGCGGAAGTGTAGTGCCGCCGCGCCCTCAGGGCGCCGGGCCGGGTGGGGCCATCCGTCCTGCTCCCCTCGCCGAGGTGAGCAGGATCACGGCGAGACCGGCGCAGAGGGCGCAGGCGACGGCGATCGGCAGCGGCGCCCGGTCGTCGCCGACGGCCGCGACCACCGCCCCGACCAGCGGCGGGAGCACCATCCCGCCGGCGTTGCCGGTCACGAGCACCGCCGCCATGGCGTGGCGCGCCCGCGCCTGGTCGCTCGCCACCCAGGCCAGGCCGGTGGGGAAGATCGGCCCCAGGGCCGCGCCCACCAGCAGGTAGCTCCAGCCGCCCAGGGGCGTCGCCGCGGTCAGGGCCAGGAGGCCGGTGGCGACGATGCTCGCGACGACCAGCGTGCGCCCCAGCCCGGCGCGCGGGGCGATGGGCGCGGCGATCGTGCGGCCCGCCGCGAGGCCGAGGAAGAACAGCGAGGTGGTGAGGTCGGCCGCCGCGTCGCCCGCGCCCACCGCCTTCAGGTGGGTCGTCGCCCACGCCCCGGTGCTCACCTCCACCCCGATGTAGCAGGCGAACAGCAGGCAGAAGCCCGCCAGGCGCCCCGACCAGCGCGCGGCGGCCTCCGCGTCCGCCCCGGCGCGCGCGCCGGTGGATGCGTCGCCGGCCAGGCCCGCGTAGAGCACGGCCGCGGCGAGCGCGACCGCCGAGTAGGCCAGCCAGGCGATCCTGCCGTCGTCCTCGGGTAGCGCGGCGACGCACAGCGGCCCCAGCACCGCGCCCACGCCGAAGGCCGCGTTCTGGAGGTTGAGCAGCACCGAGGCGCTCTCGCCGTAGGCGCCGACCACGATGCCGTTGCCCAGCACCACGGCGCCCCCGTAGCCCAGCCCGGCCACCAGGCCGCCGGCCAGCAGCCCCGGCCACGACGGCGCCAGCGCCAGCCCCGCCATGCCCACCGCCAGCAGCACGCCCGACGCCCGCAGCAGCGCGCGGGCCGGGACGCGGGCGTCGAGGGCGGCGCACGCCAGGATGCCGATGGTCGCGCCGGTGGGGATCGAGGCGACCAGGACGCCGGTCGCGACGGTACCGACGCCGAACTCGTCGCGGATGTCCGGCAGCAGGGGGCCGAAGCTCGATATGAGCAGGCCCATCGAGAACAGGAGCACGAAGCCCGCCACGACCACCCGCCGGGGCAGGCCGGGCGGCACGCCCTGGAGGCTCAGCCCGGGTCGTCCTTGCCGGCCGCCTGCCGAGCCGCCTCGTCGCGCGCCTTCAGCTCGTCGCGCAGGCCCTTCTCACGCCGCTTGCCGCGCCGCCGGGACGCGACCAGGTAGCGCGCGCCGGCCACGGCGGCCACCGCGATCAGGGCACCGACCAGGGTGAAGGCCCGGAAGTTCGGTCCGTCCACGTCGAGGATGCGCTCGCCCGCGTGCGCCGAGCTGCTGTTGCCGGTCACGATCCCGAGCGTCAGCAGGTTGGGGATGGCGAGGATCACCGCCCCCAGGAACAGCCACCCGCGCAGCTTCCACGAGCGACCGCGGTGGAAGATCGGCCACAGCGCGAGCAGCGGCAGGGCGGTGAAGACGAACCCGTAGAACAGGCCGATGCCGGTGCCCGCGGTGAGGCTGCCGTCCACCTGGTCGCCGATGCGCTGGGCCCACCATCGCGGCAGCACCGCCGCCCCGATGAGATAGGCCAGGACGACCACCACCAGCGCGACGACGCCCGCGAGGGCGTTGCGGCGCCACTTCGATGGCGGCGGCGCCGACGCCGGCTGGGCGGCGGACGCCTCGTCGGGCGGGGTCACGGCGGCAGGCTATCGTGAGCCCGTGCCCGAGGGCCAGGTCAGCCACCGAAACGCCGAGCGGCTGGGCGCGGCGCTGGCGGGCCGCGATCTGGTGGAGGTGACCGCGCCCGAGCCGCGCCTCGCCCCGCAGCGGATACCGGAGCGCCTGGCCGGCGATCGCGTCACGGCCGCCGAGGCGGTGGGCAAGCACCACCTGCTGCGCTTCGCCAGCGGCCGGGTGCTGCACTCGCACCTGATGATGACCGGCGCGTGGCGCCTGCTGCCGGCCTCGCGGGCGCCCGCGGGGGCCGGCCTCTTCCTCACCCTCCGCACCGAGGCCCACGTCGCCGCCCTCTACCGCTGCCCGCGGCTGAGGCTGCTGGAGCCGGGCGCGCCGCTGCCCGCCTCCGTGGCCCGGACGGGCCCGGACCTGATCGGCGAGGGCGTCGACCCGGCCGCGGCGACCGCGGCGGCGCTGGCCCGGGTCGACCCGGCGCGGGAGATCGGCGACGCCCTGCGCGACCAGCGCGTGGTGGCGGGCATCGGCAACGTCTACATGAGCGAGACCTGCTTCCTGGCGGGCATCGACCCGTGGCGGGTGGTGGGGACGATCACCGAGCGGGAGGCGGCGGCGCTCGGCTCCACCGGGGCGGAGCTGCTGGCGCAGGGCGTGCGCGACGGCGGGCGCATCCGCACCCGCCGGGCCGGCCGGGGCCGGCGGGACCGCGACGGCGCGACCTGGGTGTACGGCCGGGCCGGGCGGCCCTGCCTGCGCTGCGGCACGCCGATCCTCGCCCGCCGCCAGGGCGACGCCGCCCGCGTCACCTACTGGTGCCCGGCCTGCCAGGCGTGACCCGCCGGGCCGGCGTCAGCCCGAGTCGATCGGCGCGGTGGTCGCGCCCCTCCCGCGACGCCTCACCCTCATCGCGTGGATCTGCTCGTTCACCTCGGCCCCGATCATCAGGGACACGCCGGTCAGGAACAGGAAGATGAGGTAGATGGCGGCGCCGCCCAGCGCGCCGTAGACCGACTCGTAGAGCTTGTAGTTCTCGATGTAGAGGGCGAAGAGCCGGCTGGCCCCCACCCACAGGGCGACCGCGACGAACGCGCCGGGCACGTCGGAGAGGATGCGCCTGCGGGGCGC
The DNA here is from genome assembly GCA_050181915.1 of Thermoleophilia bacterium. Taxonomy (GTDB): domain Bacteria; phylum Actinomycetota; class Thermoleophilia; order Miltoncostaeales; family Miltoncostaeaceae; genus JBFXCS01. The sequence continues at coordinate 131,312 of JBFXCS010000002.1, forward strand.
GTTCGGGCCCACGTGGTAGAGCGCGATCGTGAACAGCAGCAGGCTCGCCGTGCCGATCAGGTACAGCACGCGGCCGGCCACGTTCGGCGCGCCCTTGCCGAAGAGCTCCTCGGCGACGCTCTCGACCAGGCGCGAGCCGCCCACCAGGGCGAGGGTGGTCGCCACCACCAGCAGGCTGGTGGCGATCGCGATCGCCATCGCGGCCAGCTTGCCGTGCACCCACGAGCGATGCGGCACGTCGCGGGCGCGGTCGAGCCCGCCCACGAGCGCCCCCATCACGTTCGCCGACACGTAGAGGGCGCCCAGGAGGCCGACGGCCAGGAACACGGCCGCCTGGCCGGTGTTCCGCGTGGCCGAGGCCAGGCCGTTGCGCAGCACGTCACGCAGCTCGACGGGGATCGCGTTGTCGGCGTCCTTCGACAGGAAGCGGTCGAAGGTGTCCGGCTCGGCGACCAGGCCGATGATCGAGACGAGCACGAACAGGAAGGGCACGGTCGCGAGGAAGGCGTTGTAGGCGAACTGGCTCGCGATGCCGGTGATGTCGTCGGCGACCGAGCGACGGAAGGTCCCCGCCGCCGCCTCGGCGAGCCACGACGCGACGCGCCGGACCGGGGAGACGACCGTCCGGACCCATGACCGCTGGCTGGGGATGGTGGCCACCGCGAGGGATTATCGGCCACCGGTCGGGCATGACAAGCGCTCACCCCCTCCGGGATGGGCCGGACGGACGGACGGACCCCCTCCTTCGGCGGGCGCCGGATCCGTGCGGACTGCCCGCTCGGGGGGCGTCAGAAGCCCACGGCGCGGGCATTCTTCTCGGCGAGGGTCGTCCTCAGCCCCCGCGCGGCAGTTCGGAGCTTCGTACGCTCGGGCACAGCGTTCGAGGCTCCTGGGCATCGCTCCCCCACCACACACAACATGGGGTCGAGCGTCAGGACGGCCCTCACTCCCTATCCGGACCGCGGCCGGTAGGGCTGCGTCCGGACGCTATCGTGACGTCCGTGAGGATCGGCTTCGTCGGCGCGGGACTGATGGGCTCGGGCATGGTGCGCAATCTCGCCGCCGCCGGCCACGAGGTGCGCCTCTACGCGCGCACGCCGGGGCGGGCGCGCGACCTGCCGGCCGTGCTCGCGCCCACCATCGCCGACGCCCTCGACGGCGCCGACCTGGCGGCCTCGTGCGTGACCGACTCGGACGACGTCCGCGACGTGGTCGCCGGCCTGCTGGCCGCGCCGGCGCCGCCGCCCGTGCTGGTGGAGATGAGCACCATCGCCCCCGCGGTCGCCCGCGAGCTGGCCGCCGGCTGCGCGAGGCGGGGCGTCGCGTACCTCGACTGCCCGGTCAGCGGCGGACCGCCCGGGGCCGACGCCGGAACCCTGGCGATCATGTGCGGCGGCGACGCCGGCGCCCTCGCGGCCGCCGCGCCGGCGCTCGACGCGATGGGCGACCCGGCGCGCCGCATCCACTGCGGCGACGTCGGCGCCGGCCTGGTGGCGAAGCTGGTCAACAACCTCCTGGTCGCCGTGATCTCGGCGGCCACCGCCGAGGCGCTGGGCCTGGGCCAGCGCGCCGGCCTCGACCCGGCGGTGGCGAAGGCGGCGGTGGAGGGCGCGTCGGGCGACTCGTGGCAGCTGCGCAACCTGTTCCCCCGGGTGCTGGCCGGCGATCACGCCCCCGGCTTCACCGTCAGGAACCTGCTGAAGGACGTCGGCCACGCCCGCGACCTCGACGGCGCCCCGCTGGCGTTCGGCGACGTGGCCGCCGGGCTGCTGCGCCGCGTCGACCCCGACCTCGACTACGGGGCGGTGGCGCGGCTCCTGATGGAGCTGCCCGGGTAGGGCCGATGAGGATCGAGCGCCATGACCACGGCTGGCGGGTCGCCGGCCATGCCCGGGTCGTCGCCCTCGATGCCGACGAGGCGCTCGAGCTCCGCCTCGGGTGGGGCGACCACCGGGGCCTGCTGCGCATCGACGGCACCGCGGTGCTGCGCGACTTCGTGGGCGACCGGCGCCCGTTCCTGGCGAACGCGGCCGGCGAGGGCGTGGTCGAGCACCTGCGCGCGCGGCTGATGACCGGCGCCGTCGCGGGGCCGGGCGGCGCGCTCACCGTGTCCTTCGACACCGACGAGGAGATCGAGGTCGATCCCCGCCGCGACGTGTCGTCGTGGGAGCTGACCGACGGCGCCGGCGGGCGCCTGTCCGGCCGCCCCGGCGCCGACGTGCGGGCGCACCGGCCCCCGCATCGGGTCGCGGCGGCCGCGCTGCGCGCCGTGGCCGCCCGCGTGCGGCGCGCCCCCGGCAACCCGGAGCCGACCGCCCGCACGGCCGAGGGCGACGCGGCGGCCCTGCTGGGACGCCTGATGATGGAGCCCGACGGGCTGCGCGACCTGTACCCGCCCGTGCGGGACACCGCCGTCCGCGACGACCACGACCCGGTCGCCCTGAGCGCCGGCGAGGTCGCCCACGCGCTGCGCCTGCGACGGGCGGGCACCCTCAGCGAGAACGAGCTCGCGACCTGGGCCCGCATCATCCTGGACCACCCGCTCACGGCCTCCGAGCCGGGCTACGAGGAGCTCATCCACGACTCCCTGACGGCGGCGGCGCGGCGCGGTCCGCAGGGGCCGCCCGACGACGAGCTGCTGCGCTCGCTGATCGATCGCCTGGAGCGGCCCCGGCCGCCCGCAGCGGGAGCGCCGTAACGAGGATCGCGGCCCCCGCTCCGGCGATGACGACCCCCACGGGCACCAGCTCGGTGGCGGCGCCCAGCACCAGCGGCCCCACCCCCTGCACCGTCATCAGCCCGGCCGAGAGCAGGCCGAAGGCCAGGCCACGGTCGCCGCCCGGGAGGGCGTCGAGGAAGGGCCGCTGCAGGCCCAGCGTGTAGGCGCACCCGGCGCCGCTCGCGAACAGCAGCGCCGCCATCGCCCCCACCGGGGGCCCCAGGGCGAACGGCACGAGCGGCAGGGCGAGCACGGCGAGCAGGGGACCCACGAGCCGCTCCCGGGTGGCCGGGCGCAGCAGGCGCCCGACCAGCAGGTCGCCGGCGATCATCCCCGCCGGCAGGGCCGCCAGCACGACCGCCGCCAGGCCGGGGGAGGCCCCGCGGTCGGCGGCGAAGGGGATCACGAGGCTCTCGGCGCCCGTGGCGAAGCCGGGCGGCAGCCACTGCGCCAGCAGCAGCAGGCGCACCCGGCGGTCGGCCAGCAGGCTCCGGTTGGCGGCGACGCTCGCCCGCACCGGCGACGCGCCGGTCGCGCGCCCGGCGGGCAGATCGGGCAACCGCAGCCTCACCGCGAGGGCCGCGACCAGGTGGGCGGCGGCGGCGACCAGCAGCGCGTCGCGCGCGCCCACGGCGGCGACCGCCAGGCCGCCGACGGCCAGCCCGGCGATCTGGGCGGCGGCCGTCGCGATCGTCAACAGCGAGCGGCCCAGCACGTAGGCATCGCCCTCCAGCGCGTCGGCGACGACGCGGTACGAGGCGCCGGCCAGGATCGGCGCGAAGGTCGCGACGACCGCGATCAGGGCCAGCGCGGCGCTCACCGGAAGGTGCCCCAGCGCCAGGACCGCGGCGACGCCGCACTCGAGCAGGTAGGCCCCGCCGATGACCCGGCGCGGGCGCACGGTGTCGGCCAGCGACCCCAGCAGCACGCCGCCCACGGCCTGGGGCAGGAAGGCGATGCCGTAGGTGACGGCGGCCAGGAAGGCCGACCCCGTCGCCTCCAGCACCAGCACCGACAGCGCGACGGTGCGCAGCGCATCGCCCATCACGGCCAGCGTCCGGCTGCCGAACACCACGCGGAAGCGCGCGTCGGCCAGCACCTCGCGGTAGGTGGTGCGCGGCGGAGCCATGCCGCCACGGTCGCGGGGCGGTTCCCCGCCTACCAATCATTCGGCCGTGACCGTAACGTTGGCGGATGCTGCGCTTCGAGGTCACCGCCGACGACCTGCTGCGCAACCGCTTCGCCCTCTCGCCGCTGCACGAGCTGGTGAGGCTGCTGCGGATCCTCTCCGGCGTCGGCGACGCCGCGCTGCCGGAGCGCTGGAGCGCCCGCCTGCGGCCCGCGCGCGAGGCGCTGCTGCGCGACACCGCGCTCGCCTGCGTGGACGCCCTCCAGGCGCCCCGCCACGCGCCCGACTTCCTGTCGCCGCCGCCCCGCGGCCTGGCGCAGACGATCGACGAGGATCTGGCCGCCGTGCGAGCGACGCCGCCGCACGTCGCCCGCTCCGAGATCGCCGAGGCGCTCGCCGGGCGCCCGGCGCCGCCTCCCGCGGTGCTCGCCGCGCTGGGCGCCCCGGACGTGGTGGAGCGGGTCGCCCGCGCCCTCGAGCGCGCCTGGCGCGAGCTGCTGGCGCCCGAATGGCCGCTGGTGCGCGCCCTCTGCGAGCGGGACGTGGTCACGCGGGCCCGCCAGCTCAGCGCCGGGGGCTGGGAGCTCGTGCTGGCCGAGCTGCACCCGGCGCTGCGCGCACGCGACGGCGCGCTCGAGTTCACCGCGATCGCCGGCGACGAGACGGTGCCCTCCGACGGCGCCGGGCTGCTGCTCGTGCCCTCCGTGCTGCAGTGGCCCGGGCTGAGCGCCCAGCACGCGCCGCCGTGGCCGCGGGCCGTGATCTACTCGGCGCGGGGCAGCGCCGCCCTCTGGGACCCCGCGGGCGACCGGCCGGCGGCGGCGCTGGCCGCCCTCGTCGGCGCGACCCGGGCGCGGCTGCTCACGGCCCTCGCCGACGAGGGCAGCACCACCCAGCTGGCCCGGGGGCTGGGCCTGCCCGCCGGAACCGTGGGCGACCACCTGGCGGTGATGCGCCGGGCCGGCCTGGTCGGCCGGGCCCGGGCGGGCCGATCGGTGCTCTACCGGCGCACCCCGCTCGGCGACGCCCTGGTCGCGGGCGCCGGCGAGGGGTGACCCGGAGGGGGTCGCCCTACTTGCTCTGGCTGAGCAGCACCGCGAGGTCGGCGTACGAGAGGCCCTCCGGGATCACCGGCAGGCCCAGGTCGTGCTCGATGGCGGACGCCAGGGCCCGCGCGCGGTCGAGCACCGCCTTGTGCACCGGCTGGCCGGGAGCGGCCTCCGCGATGCGCTTCGCCTCGTTGCGGAGCTGATTGAGATCCGCGGCCGGCGAGTTGAAGCTCGGCTTCGGCGCCCGCGGCCAGTCGGGCTGATCGGACGTCTCGGCGCCCTCGGGGGAATCGCTGTTCATTGCGATGACGATATCGCACCGCCCCGCGTCCCGACGCGGGGCGGTGTCGTCAGTCGTCGCCGCGCACGACCCTCCCGGCCCGTTCCATGAGGGCCTCCTGCGAGTTCACCGGGGGCTCGCCCTCGGCGGGCGTGACGCGCGACCAGGCGCCGTCGGGCCCCAGCTCCCAGGCCAGGACCGTGTCGGACATCTCGATGTCGATGATCGCCTGGATCTCGCGGCAGGCGGTGGGGTCGTCGATCGGCGTGACCAGCTCCACCCGGTTGTCGAGGTTGCGGGCCATCATGTCCGCCGAGCCGATCCAGTGCCGCGTCTGCCCGTCGGCGGTGAAGGCGAAGATGCGGGCGTGCTCGAGGAAGCGCCCGACGATGGAGATGACGCGCACGTTCTCGCTCACCCCCGGGATGCCCGGGCGCAGGCCGGCGATGCCGCGCACGATCAGGTCGACCGGCACCCCCGCCTGCGAGGCCGCGTAGATCGCCTCGATGACCGGGCCGTCGATCAGCGAGTTCATCTTCATGACGACCCGCGACGGCGACTCGGCGCTGTGGGCGGCGACGACCCGCTCGATCTCGCCGATGATGCCGTCGCGCAGGTGGCTGGGCGCCACCAGGGCGCGGCGGTAGCGCGGCGGCCGCGCGAACCCGGTGAGGTGGTTGAAGAGGTCGGCGACGTCCTCGGTGAGGTCCTCACGGCAGGTGAACAGGCCGAGGTCGGTGTAGAGCCGGGCCGTCGACGGGTGATAGTTGCCGGTGCCGATGTGGACGTAGCGGCGCACCCGGTCTCCCTCGCGGCGCACCACCATCGCGAGCTTGGCGTGGGTCTTGAGCCCGGAGAGGCCGTACACCACGTGCACGCCGGCGCGCTCCAGGGCCCGCGCCCACTGGATGTTGCGCTCCTCGTCGAAGCGGGCCTGCACCTCGACCAGGCACACCGTCTGCTTGCCCTGCTCGGCCGCGCGCATCAGCGCCGGGACGATCGGCGAGTCGCCGCTCGTGCGGTACACGGTCTGCTTTATGGCGAGGACGTTGGGATCCTCGACCGCCTGCTCGACGAAGCGCTCGACGCTGGTGTCGAAGTCGTCGTACGGGTGGTGCACCAGCACGTCGCCGGAGCGGATGACCGCGAACATGTCGAGCTTCTCGCCCTCCTCCGGCCGCAGCCGCGACCGGGTGCGCGGCTCCCACGGCGCGTCGCGCAGGTCGGGCCGGTCGAGCGTCGCCAGCGCCCACAGGGCCGTGAGGTCGAGGGGCGACGCGATGCGGTAGGTCTCGCGCGGCTCGACCTCGAGCGCCTCCATCAGCTCCTCGACCACCGCGTCGGGGGCGTTGGCGTCGACCTCCAGGCGCACCACGTGGCCGAAGCGGCGGCGGCGCACCTGCGCCTCGACGGCGCCGATCAGGTCGTCCGACTCGTCCGAGATCGAGAAGTCCGCGTCGCGCGTGACCCGGAAGCGCACCGAGCTCACGATCTCCATGCCCGGGAAGAGGCGCTCGATGTGGCCTTCGATCAGCTCCTCGAGCGGCACCATCCGCTCCCCCGCCGGCACGAGCCGCGGCAGCCGCGGCGGCACCTTGACCCGGGCGAAGCGCGTCTCCCCTTTCACCGGGTCGCGCACCTGGAGGCCCAGGTTGAGCGAGAGGCCCGAGATGTAGGGGAAGGGCAGGCCGGGCCCGACGGCCAGCGGCGTGAGCACCGGGTAGACCTCGCGGTTGTAGCGCTCGTCGACCGCCCGCCGCTCGGCCGGCGTGAGGTCGCCGAACGAGACCACCTCGATGCCGTTGGCCGCCAGCTCCGGGCGGATCTCCCGGTGCCAGATGCGCGCCTGCTCCGCGACCAGCTCGTCGACGCGCCCGGCGATGCGGTCGAGCACCTCCTCGCGCGGCAGCTTGTCGGGCGTCGAGGGGAGCCGCCCCGCCTCGAGGGCGTCCTGCACGGTGGCCACCCGCACCATGAAGAACTCGTCGAGGTTGCTGCTGAAGATCGCGAGGAACTCGCAGCGCTCGAGCAGCGGCACGTCGTCGCGGCGCGCCAGGTCGAGCACCCTGGCGTTGAACTCCAGCCAGGAGAGCTCGCGGTTGATGTAGAGCGCCGGGTCGTTCAGGGCGCGCGCGGGGGCCTGCGGCGTGGTGGTCATCGTCGTCACATCTTGACCGTTGCGGCGCCGCGCCGAAAGGCGTGTGGACGGGCGGTTACGAGCGGCGCACGGTGAGGGTGTAGCGCGACGGGCCGCGGATGCCCGACACCTCGATCGTGTACGCGCCGGTCTCGGCGGCCACGAAGGTGAGCCGCTCGCTCGCGGTGGCGCCCACCGCCGCCGCCGCGAGCCAGGTGCGCGCGTACGCCGGGGTCCGCCGCCGGCCGGGCGCCCCGGGCCGCCAGGCGACGAGGTCGAGGTCGGCGCCCGCCTCCCCGGCCAGGACCGCGGTGAGCGTCTGCCCGGCCCGCAGGCTCACCCTGAAGTCGTCGCGCGGGTCGGCGTTCGACCCGGTGCTGCCCCGGACCGTCCTCACCGCGCGGGAGGGCCCGAGCAGGGCCGGGCGGCGGCGCGCGAGGGCGGGATCGTCGTTGGGCTCGGGATCCTCGGGCGGCGGGGCGGGGGCGGCGAGGGCGGCGGCCAGGTCGACGGCGCCGGCGCCGGTGGCGACGTCGACCCCGGAGGGCGGCACGTCGACGGCGGTGCCGACGAGGACGGCGCGCAGGCGGGCCGGCGACAGGGCCGGGCGGGCGGCGAGCAGGCGGGCGGCCACCCCGCTCACCACCGCGGCGGCCATCGAGGTGCCGGTGCGGGCGATGAGGTCGCCCGGCAGGGCGCCCGGGGTGCCGGGCGGCGCGGTCGACAGCAGGGCGTCGCCGGGGGCGGCGATGGCGACCTGCGTCCCGCGCAGCGACAGCGCCAGCGGCCGGTCCGCCGCGTCGACCGCGCCGACCCCGAGCACCTGGCGGTAGCCCGCCGGGTACTCCACCCGGCCGACCGGGCCGGAGTTGCCGACCGCGGCGACGACCAGGGCGCCCCGCCGCGTGACGTCGTCGATGGCGTCCTGCTCGAGCTTGGAGGAGCCCGCTCCCCCGAAGGAGATGTTGATGACCCGGGCGCCGCGGGCGGCGGCGTAGCGCAGGCCGCGCACCAGCGCGGTGGTGGTCGTGTTGCCGGCGGCGTCCGCGATCGTGATCGGCAGGATGCGGGCGCGGGCGACCCCGGCTCCGCCGATGCCGTTGTCGTGGTCCGCGGCGATCAGGCCCGCGACGTGGGTGCCGTGGCCGGCCGGGTCGCGCAGCGGGTCGGGGCTGCCGGGCACGAACGACCGGGCCGCGTCGGTCATCACCACCCCGGCCAGATCGGGCGAGCGGGCGTCGACGCCCGTGTCGAGGACCGCCACGATCGGCCGGCGGGAGCCCGTGGGCGGGGTCCAGTGGATCTGGGGCAGGTGCCCCTGCACGGCCAGCTGGGGGTCGACCGCCGCGACGCGGGCGGGCGGGCGCTCGGCGGGACGGGCCGGAGGAGGGGCCTCGACCGCTCCCACGCCGGGTCCCTAGCGTCCCGGTCCTGGCACTACATCCGCCAGCGCGCCGCGACCGCGATCAGGGCCACGATCAGGGCGACGGCGATCACGAGCCCGGCCACCAGCGACAGGCCCACCACCAGCGGGATGATCACCACGATGCCCTGGGCGATCGCGACGATCCACAGCAGGGTGCGCGGCACGCCCGGTCCGATGCGGGTCGCGATCGCGACGCAGGCCACCAGCAGCACCACCGCGGCCGTCGCCATCAGCAGGGCGCTCGGGCGCCAGATGAGGAAGGCCACCACCTCCGCCAGCGCCAGGATGCCCGCCAGCATCAGCCGCCGACCGCGCAGCCAGCGCAGCGCCTTCCCGCCCTCCGGCTGAGGGGTCATGTCGATGACCAGGGGATCCCTCACAGGTCGAGTGTAGCTGCGCTCGTCCGCGATCCGTCCCCGGACGGGCGGGCGGCGCGGTCGGCCGATCGCCGGCGCGGCGGGGTACATTGGCCGCCATGGCGACGACCCCGCTCAGCCGCGACGCCGTCCTGCGCACCGCGCTGCGGCTCATCGACGAGCGCGGGCTGCGCGGGCTGACGATGCGGGCGCTCGGCGGCGAGCTCGGCGTCGAGGCCATGTCGCTGTACCGCCACGTGCCGGGCAAGGCCGAGGTGGAGCGCGGCGTGGTGGGGCTGCTGATCGACGAGCTGGAGGCGAGCCTCGATACGGTCGGCCGCGGCGCGGACGACTGGCGGGCGACGCTGGAGCGATTCGCGCGGGCGTTCCGCAAGCTCGCCGTCGACCACCCGAACGCCTTCTCCCTCTTCGCGGAGCAGCCCACCCGTGGATGGTCGCGCGCCCGCGCCGGCGTCGAGCGCTCCATCGGGCAGCTGATCGCCGCCGGACTGGACGAGGCCGAGGCCGCAGTGGGCATGCGCACGATGATCCGGTACGTCATCGGCTTCAGCCTGACCGAGGTCGTCTCCCGGGCCGACGACCGCACCGCCTCCAGCGCCGCCGAGCTCGTGGAGGAGGGCTTCCCGCTGACGGCGGGCGTGATCGAGGACATCGCGCAGGGCTCCCAGGACGACCTCTTCGACGCCGGCCTGGAACTGCTGCTCGACGGGCTGGCGTCTCGCCTCGCAAACCGGGGCGTCGCCGCGCGTTGACATCCTCGCGCGCCGCCATTTAACGTCACGATGATCACGATGCTTACTAAGTAAGCAGCCCCGCACCCGGAGGAGGTCGCGACATGTCTGGCCCGGTCCCCAGCGCAGCGGAGGTCCCCGACCTCCCCGTCCTGCAGACTCTCGGCAACCGCCGCAGCATCCGGTACTTCGATCCCGACCGGCGGCTGGAGGACTGGAAGATCGAGACGATGCTCCAGGCCGCCCGCTTCTCGTCGTGCCAGGGGAACATCAACTGCACCGAGGCGATCGTCATCGACAAGGAGACCTGCGAGCTCTGGGATGACGTCGAGGAGTGCGTCTCGGGCTTCAACGTCCAGATCATCAACCAGGCGTCCCACCTGATCCTGTGGCTGACGAACCTCAACGCCTGGTACGGCCGCGCGGTGGACGGCATCTCCTCGGTGGCGCTGGCCGGCGCCATGTCGAAGTACCACGGCTGGAACTACGAGTTCTCGATGACCCAGACGATCCCGCGCCTGATGAGCTTCCCCACCACGCGCACCGAGATCCTGCTGCGGTTCGAGACCGGCCAGGCCGCCGCCAACGCGATCACCGCCGGCGTGGGGCTCGGGGTCGGCAACATCCTGATCGCCTTCGGCCGCAAGCCGGGCGGCATCGAGAAGGCCTTCGGCCTGCCGCCCCACTACCGCTTCACCTGGGGGCACGCGATCGGCTACCCGCTCGAGAGCGAGAACACCGGCGGCCAGCGGCCGCGGCTGAAGTTCAGCAAGCTGTTCCACAAGGACGCCTACGGCGTGCCCCTGGAGTCGGACCCGGCGACCGAGGCGCTGCTGCGCGAGAAGGGGCTGATCCAGGAGCAGGCGCCGCTGCCGGGCCGCATCGAGGAGCTCGTCGAGATCGCCGAAAAGCACGGCCGCGACCCGGGCTTCCTCTTCTTCCCCGCCCGTGAGATCCGCCGCCTGCTGGCGGACGACGACTGGGACTTCGGCCCCCGCCTGCGCGCGCACGCCGAGAAGGTGCTGGCCGAGGAGGAGCTGCCGGACTACCCGGACGAGATGCGCGAGACCTTCACGAAGCTGATGGAGGAGCACGGCATCGACGCCTCCAAGTTCCTGCCCGACGAGTAGTGCCGGAGTACGAGGACATCCTCTACGAGGTCGGCGACGGCCGGGCGACGATCACGATCAACCGGCCGGAGCGCCTCAACGCGTTCCGCGGGCAGACGATGCGTGAGCTGTGCGACGCGTTCGAGCGCAGCGCCGACGACGAGTCGGTCGGGGTGATCGTGTTCACGGGGGCGGGCGACCGCGCCTTCTGCGTCGGCGGCGACGTGCGCGAGCCCACCCGGACGATGCGAGAGAAGCGGGCCGGCCACATCGGCGGCCCGCGCATCGCCTCGGCGATGCGCAACAACGGCAAGCCGATCGTGTGCCGGGTGCGCGGCTGGTGCATCGGCGGCGGCAACGAGCTGAACATCATCTCGGACCTCACCATCACCGACACGACGGGGCGCTTCGGCCAGGCCGGACCGAAGATCGGCAACGCCCCCCTGTGGTGGGGCTCCCAGCTGATGCCGGCGATCGTGGGCGAGAAGAAGGCCCGCGAGATCCTATTCCTGGTGCACCACTACACGGCGCAGCAGGCCCTCGCGATGGGCCTGGTGAACGCGGTCGTCGAGCCGGAGGAGCTCGACGCGGAGGTCGATCGCTGGTGCGCCGAGATCCTGCGCCGCTCACCGCAGGGCCTGCGCCTCGCCAAGATCGCGCTGAACGCGGCGACCGACGGCCTCTACTCCTCCACCAACCACGGCATGGAGCTGATGGCCCTGAACCACGTGTACGGGCCGGAGCCGCAGGAGGGCATCGCCAGCTTCCAGGAGGGGCGCCCGGCCGACTGGCGCACCTTCCGCGGCGGTCAGGGCCCGGCGCCGGAGGGCGCGTGAGGCCACCCACATGGCCCCGGCGCGGATACACCCAAACGACACCGACCCGCCGATCGCCGCACGGGCGATCGGCGGTCGACACGGCGTTCTGACCCGCGACGGGGGTCGGGCGGAAGGAGGGCGGCAGATATGGGTGAGTGGAGTGATTGGTATGCGCGTGAGGATCCGACGACGTGGGTGCTGGCGGAGATCCTGAAGCGGCGGGCGGCGGAGACGCCGGATCGTGAGTACCTGAAGTTCGCGGATCGGCCGTGGGTGAGCTACGGGGAGGTGAACGCGCGTGCCAACCGGGTGGCGAACTCGTTGTTGGCGCGGGGGGTGCAGCGGGGGGAGTCGGTCAGCGTGATGCTGCCGAACTGTGAGGATTTCGTGCCGGTGTGGTACGGGATCCTGAAGGCGGGGGCGGTGATGAGCAGTATCAACACCGCCTACAAGGGTGACTTCCTGAGTTGGACGATCAATCTGGTTGAGGCGCGGACGTTGATCATCAGCGATGAGTTCCTGGATCGGCTGGATTTGATCAAGGGGGAGTTGCCGAAGTTGGAGCATGTGGTGGTGTGGGAGTCGGGGCGGCGTGAGGGGCCGGACCCTGAGCTTCGGTGGGAGCCGTTGGCGGCGTTGTTGGAGGGCTCGGATGGGGAGCCGGAGGGGGTGGTGTATTCCTGGACCGATGACGCCCGGATCATGTTCACCTCGGGCACGACGGGGCGCAGCAAGGGTGTGATCAAGCAGAACGCCGCCGACTACTTCTCCGCCCGCAGCTCGATCGAGGCGATGGCGGTGCGGCTGGGACGCGACCCGTACGACATCGCCGACCAGACCTACTTCAGCTGCCTGCCGCTGTTCCACTCCAACGCCCAGGTGCTGTGCGCGTATCCCGCCCTGCTCGCCGGCGGCCGCGTCGCCTACGTGGAGCGCTTCTCGGTCACCCGCTTCTGGCAGCACGTGATCGACGCCGAGGCCACCACCTTCAACTCGATCGGGGCGATGATCTACTTCCTCTGGAACGCCCCGCCGTCGGAGCTCGACCGCGCCCACAAGGTGCACTCGGTGATGGCCGCGCCGGCGCCGAAGGACATCTACAACGAGTTCGAGGAGCGCTTCGGGGTCAAGTTCGGCGAGGGCTACGGCCTCACCGAGACCGGGGTCGCGACCTTCATGGACCCGACCAGGCCTCCGCGACTGGGCTCCTGCGGCGTCGCGAACCCCGGCTACGAGGTCACCATCGTGGAGCCCGGCACCGACCTGCCGCTGCCGCCGAACACGCCGGGCGAGATCGTCGTGGACCAGAAGGTCCCCAACATCATCATGCGCACCTACTACGGCATGCCGGAGAAGACCGCCGAGGACTTCCGCAACCTGAAGCTCCACACCGGCGACCTCGGCCGCATGGACGAGGACGGCTACGTCTACTTCATGGACCGGGTGAAGGACTACATCCGCCGCCGCGGCGAGAACGTCTCCTCGATGGAGGTCGAGAAGATCGTCAACGACCACCCCGCGGTGAAGGAGTCGGCGGCGATCGGCGTCAAGGCCGGCGAGGGAGCGTCGTCGGAGGACGAGATCCTGGTGGTCGCCGTCGCCGAGGGCGACCCGCCGGACCTGGCCGAGCTGATGCACTGGCTCGCCGCCCGGATGCCGTACTTCATGGTCCCCCGCTACCTGCGCTTCGTCGAGACCCTGCCGAAGACCCCCACCGAGCGCGTGCAGAAGGTGAAGCTACGCGACGAGGGGATCACCCCGGACACCTTCGACCGGGAGGCCGCCGGCATCGTGATCAAGCGGTAGGGGCGGGTCGCCGCTCAGGCCGCGGCGCGCGCGGCCACCTCGAGCGTGACCGCGCGGTCGGGCGCGGCGAGCGCCGACCGCGCGGCGGCGACGAGGGCCTCCACGTCGAGCTCGTAGCGCGCGGCGGCCCGCCCCAGGCCCTCATCGAGGGCAGTCCCCGGATCGAGCACCTCGACGCTGACGGCGCGTCCGTCGGCGGCGACGGCGACGATCACGCCGTCGCCGAGCTCGTCGCCGTGGATCGCCTGACCCGCCGGTTCCTCGAAATCGATGGCGAGCGCCCCCGCCCGCGTGTCGTAGAACGCCTGCATCCTCACCGCCTCCTCGGGAAGACGGACTTCACCATCTCAGGGTCGTCACGCGCAAGCACTACCCGGAGGAGCCGTCCCCCAACCCGAGCCGTGTAGCGCGGATTCCCCGCGTCGTCGACGTCGACGACCGCCTCCGGCGAGGCGACGACCGCGGATACCTCGGCCTCGCTGATACCGTGGAATCGCATCCGCCGTCGCGAGTGCCGATTGAACCTCACGCATGGGAGACGATCCTGCGGGGCAGCTTTCGCCCCCCGCAGGCCGCAACATCCCGGGCGTCGAACCGTCCACTGCGTGGACCATGGTTCGTCTACGCAGTGGCGCCACGCGCGCCCGGCCGCCAGCACGTAAAGGGCCGGGCAGACGCACGGACGAGTCGCTCTACCGCCTGCTCGGCCAGCCGTGCACAAGCACGGCCAGAGCGAGAATGATCGCGAGAGCAAGCACGTTGTCCATCGCGAAACCCCCTTCCGGGACATCCATCAAGGATTGGTTTCGCGCTGACGGAGCCGGCCTGGTCGCAGGGGCTGCTTAGGTTTCCATCCCGCTCTCCGCTCGGCGGCGCGGGTCTTGTTCTCCAGCGAGCGTGACTACCAGGTCAACGGACGTGCTGCGCGGCCACGAAGGGGTCGCCCGGCCAGACGACGAGGAGACGCCCATGTCTTGCGTCCCCAGACGCCACAGCCGCCTGCCTTCTGCAGCACGAGCAACTATCGCTGACAGATCGGACAGCAATTCATCCAGACAGTGCCGCACACGCTGGCCGTTGCTCACGACTGCGGTCGAGTTCTCCTGTCGCCTCCCGCGGCGGTTGCAGAGGGTTCGCCGTCCTCGGGTTCCGGGTCTTCTTCTTCGAGCACGCCCGTCTCTGCGATCCCGCGGTCCTTCATGAACCTGTCAACGGCCACGTAGCCGGCTGTGTGGCCCACCTCGCGATAGGCGCGCAAGAGCAGCCTCGCGAGCGTTAGCCGCGTCAATGACAGAGCCATCCCCGGAAGCTGTTGCGCCATCTCGGGAGAGCCCACCGTGATTCCCTTGGCCGTCGTCGCGAGACTGTTCAGCATCGGCTGCATGTTGGGATGCGAGAACCAACTCGATCCACGGTAGTGCACGTGGTACTCCCTCTCGCGCCCGAGCAGGCGCGCGATCTTCTGACGATTAGGAACACTCGGTAGATCAGGTGCAGCGGGCATCGGCCGGGGCGTCCGGGCTCCAACGGCTGTGTCGGAGTCACGTAGGGAACTCCTCAGCCGTGTCTCGCGATTGACGAACTCCTCCACGCGCCTACCGGGGTCGTCGAGCAAGTAGTGCAGCTCGTGCTCGCACTCCCATAGGTGCCGGGCGAGACGCAGAGCGTTCAACGCCCTCGGCGGCTCCGCCGCGGTCTCGCTCACGACGCCGCGCGCCAGCTCGACGGCGAGGGCGGCCGAGCCGAGGGCAAACCACCGTGCCTTGGCCATCTGGCCGGTCAGATCCGATGAGAGCACCGGAAGGCCCGTCGCGGTGGCAATGAGATCGCAGATCTCCGCGAGCAGCAGCCGATCATTCTCGTCAAGCATGGCCAGGAGGGTAACCCGCGCTCGTAAGCCGAACTCAGCCCTCCTCGAACCCGGCTTCGTCGAACTTCAGCGTGGTTGCGTTCTCCGACACGGTGCGGATCTTGGCGTCGTCGAAGCCGTCGGGAGTGGTCGCCTCGATCTCGATGGTCACGTTCAGCGTGATGCCGGGGGTGGCCTGGAGGGGCGCGATGATCTCGTCGGCCAGAGCTTCTTGAAGTCGGAGGCGTAGCGGTCGGCCTGGAGCTGCTTGCTCCCGAAGAAGCGAGTCCTGCCCGCGGGACGGCCCGGCGGGACGGGCTCGGGTCCCGGCCCCGGGCCCGGTCCATCGCCTGGGTCGCCATCCGAACCCACCGGCTCCGACTGCACCGCCGTCTCGCGCTGAGCCATCGCCCGGTCGGGGCGCACCACAAGCGTCTCGTTGGTGACCGCGACGGGGACGTTGTCGGACGGCAGGACCAGCCCCCGGTACCTGCCGGTCGCATCGTCGTAGCCGTCGGCCAGGGCGAAGCCCTCGTCCTCCCACAGCAGCGGCTGAGGCCCCGTGAGGCCGGCGTCTAGAACGCGGCGGTCACGCACCTTGGCATGTACGGGTACTCCGCGTAGAGGCGCCACAGGTCGCCGACAGTGAGGTGTCCTCCCTCCCACAGCTTCGCGGCGGTCGTGTTCAGCTGGTGGCGGATCGCCGCGGCGGCGTGCTGGTCGGTGAGGGTGCCGTCGTTGGCGAGGCGGCGGCTCACGCGCTCCGCGGGCGACGCCCCCTGGCCGCCCTCCACCTTGGTCGCAGATACCTCGATCGGCTGGCCACTCGGCACGAGCACCCACTGGTAGGCGGTCGCCAGCCGGGCGTCCGTCGTCTCGCTCGCCCGGGGTGCGCCGGTCGGTGGCCTGGTCGCGCTGGTTGCCCGTCAGGTCCAGTTCCTTCTCCCTGCCAAGGATCCATGACCACGCCAGGTAGTCCCTGACGGCGTTCTCCAGCTCCTCCATCCGCGCCTCGTCCGGCGCCAGGTAGACGAGCATGTTCCGGAAAGTCCGGTTCGCCGCACCGCGCCGCTCGGTCACGTTCTTCGTGAACTCCAGGGCGGGTGAGCCGCCGCCGTTTCGGCGGTGGGTCAGCTTGGGGTGGAGGATCACGAGGCGCGCCTCGTCGACGTCGGCGATGTCCGCCGTCTCCTCCGGCGCGACGACCACGCCGGCGAACGCCCCCAGGGCGCCCCTCTGCGAATCGAGGCGCGTGCGGATCTCCGCGTACACCTCCTCCGGGTGCACCCGCTCGGCCTGGTCCTTCGCCCGCCGCGAGATGTTCGCCTGCAGGTCGTACCAGTAGCGCCCCTCGGCGTTGTAGAAGTACGTCGCGCGGTCGGCCAGGGCGGCGAGAGCGGAGTCGGCGTCGCGTCCCAGCACGCGGTTGCGCAGCTCGCCGACGGCATCCTTGAAGATGAACTCGACGGCGTCGGGACCGTGCGACACCACCGCGACCACCGTCACGCTCTCTCCCGGCACCACCGGAGAGTCGCAAGCCCGACTCGAGTTCTTCGAGCTTCGTCACGGTCGAGCTAAGTGTCGCATCACGGCTTGGCGGCCCCGTCGCACCTTCCACGTCGTGGCCCCCATGGCGCGCGACGTCAAAGGAGTCTAGGGCTCGCTTCGACGGATCCGACCCCGAAGACCTGAACGAACGGATGGGTTTCTCCCATCGACCACTTCGTCGCCAGCTCCCTTCCAGCCCGGGAGGCCTGTTCATCACACAAGGCGATGGCCTACTCTCCCCACGTGCAGCTTCCCGCAACCAGCGACGGCACTGCGCAACGCGAGCAGCGCCTTTCGGACAAACTCGAGCGAAGCCCCGGGTCGTTCTTCAAGGCTCGGGCTCGCGACCTGGTGCTGGCCGCCGACTACGCAAATAAGCGCCTACCTGAGAACGCCTACGGTGGCACCTCCCGTCGCCACTACCACACCGTCTGCGGAGCGACATACACGGTGCTCCTGAGTTCCTTCGAACTGAGCCTGAAGTCGCTCTATGCCCGGATCATCGATCGCACGAGCCGCTACGACGATCGACTCAAGGACGACAAGAGCCTCTCGATCAAGCCCGAGTTGATCCTGGCGAACCGGGAAGTCACCGGCGCTGGCGACGTATTCGCCAGCCAGTGGAATGCGTGGCAGGCTCCCGACGAAGTCAATCGCCGGTTCCGGACTCTGATGCAGGTCGATCCTCTCGACAAGGCGGCAGTACCAGACCTCGAAAAGCTCTGGCAGCTGCGACACGTCGTCGCGCACAGCTCGGGCGTGACTTCCCGACTTGATCGGCATCGCTTGGGCGGGGCGATCGAGGCAGACCGAGCACTGGTGATCGATGGGGCCTATCTGTCGGAGGTAGAGGCTCGGCTGCTCACAATAATGACTAATGTAGTTAACATTGTCGGCAATCGGCTCCTTGACGACTTCTTCGCCTCCGATCCCACCGGGGAGGCGCGTCAGGACGAGTACTCCGCGCTCTTTCTCTTGGGCCAGATCGTCGGCCAAACGCAGGATCTCCCGGTCGTCACCGAAGACGACTTCATTGCCAAGCGCGCAGATCGGTAGTGCCCTGCACGCACCGGGTGTCAGCTCTAGGGGAACGACCCGATCCGCTCAGGCCCCACCGCCGCCCGTCAGCAACTCCTCCGCGCCCACCAGGCAGACGCCCTCCCGATCTGCCCGCTCGACGAGCCGGCGGTCGAAGCCGCGGGCGAAGACGACGAGTCGGGCGCCGGCGGCGGCCGGGCCGAGCGCCTCGGCGTCCCGCCTCAGCGCGCCGAGCACGTCGGGACCCGCCCGCCGCGTCCACTTGCAGGAACCCAGCAGGGTGTAGCGGCCACCTCGGGTGACGACCACGTCGATCTCGGTGACACCGCGTCGGTCCCACCAGGCGCCGACCTCGCCGCCCGCGGCGAGGTCGCCCGAGTAGCGGCCCACCCACTCCCGGCAGATGTCCTCGAAGACGGGACCCATGTGGTTGTCGAGATCTCCCCTGATGAGGTCGGATACCTCCGCGACGCGGCCGAGCTCCAGCCGGCTGCGGTTGGGGAAGACGTAGCGGAACCAGAAGCGGAAGAAGGGATCCGCGATCCGGTAGACGCCGCGCCGGCGGGTCTCGCGCGTCGGGTCGAGCGGATGGCGCAGCTCGACGTAGCCGAGCTCGATGAGCCGTCCCAGCAGCGGAGTCATCACCGGGCCGGTCAGGCCGGCCGCCTGGGCGATCTCGTTGAAGCGTGACGTCCCGGCCGCGATCACCCTGAGGATGTCGAAGTAGCTGCCGACCGCCCGCACCGACCGATCCTCGCGCAGCAATTGGAGGGGTTCCTCGTAGAGGGCCTCGCCCTTGGTCAGGATGCGGCGCGCGATGAGCCCGAACACGGAGCCGCGCCCAGCCCACACCTGATACTGGGGCGTCCCCCCCAGCACCGCGTAGCGGCGCAGCAGTTCCTCGGCGCTCGCGCCGGCCGGCGCGAAACGGGCCGCCCACCGGTAGTCGAGCGGCGCGACGAGAGGACGGTAGTCGGCCCTGCCGAACAGGGGCCGGCCTACCTCCATCAGCCGCCCCATGTGGATGAGTGAACTGCCGAGCAGGACCAGCGTCACCGGCACCCGGTCACGCTGCCACCGGTCCCAGCGCCGCTGGATCATCGAATCGAGCGCAGGCCGAGCCTCCCAGAGCCACTGGAACTCGTCGAGCACCACGACGAGGGGCGCGACGAGGGCCTGCTCCTCGATGAACGTGAGCGCGACGTCCCAGTCGTCGAAGCGCAGGGGCGGCCTGCCCGGGATCAGGTCGGACGCCTCCCGCGCGAGAGCCGCCAGCTGACCGCTCTCGTCCTGCTCGTCCGCCTGGAAGTACAGGGCCCGGCGATCGGCGAACGCCCGGGTGACCAGGAAGCTCTTGCCCACCCTCCTGCGGCCGCGCATCACCACGAGCTGAGGCGCGTCGTCGGCCGCCTCGTGGAGGCGCGCCAGCTCCTCCCCGCGATCGACGAGTTCCATGCCGCGATGCTACCAGGGTCGTCCACATTTTAGTCAAGTAAGAATTAGTAATTCGTACTCGATCAGATGCGCCTGGCCACCGTTGAGCCCTCGTGCGAGGCCGAGCCGGGGTTACGCGCCGGCCGGGGCGTGCTCCACGCAGAGGAGCCGGGTCTCCGCATCCCGCAGCGGCTCGCCGGTGAGGCCGCAGACGTGGTCGCCCGCCGGGCCGCGCAGGTGGCGGCACGAGGCGCACTCGCCGAAGGTGCGGCCCCCCCGGGCCCGCTGCGTCGCCCGCAGGAGCTCCTCGAGCACGGCGCCGAGCGGCCGCTCGGCCGGGCCCATCGCGGCGACCGCGTCGTCGATCCCGTCGGAGGGGACCGACGACAGCAGCGCCCGGCCGGCGGCGGTGGGCCGCAGATGGGAGACGCGCCGGTCGCGGGCGTCGACCTCACGCGCGACGAGCCCCTTGCGCTCGAGGGCGAGCAGGCTCTGCGAGGTGGTGCCGCGCGTGGCGTCGAGGAAGCGCGCGACGGCCGCCGGCGTGTCCGAGAAGCGGTTGCAGTCGGCCAGGTAGCCCAGCGCCTCGAGCTGGGCGAGCGAGAGCCCGGCCTCGGCCGCGGCCCGCCGCCGCGCCGCCCGGCGGACGGCGCCCAGCCGCTCGATCAGCTCCGCGACGGATCGCTCCATGGCGAGATGGTAGCGACTCGCCACCTTGACCCGGGGCGCCCTCTCTGATGTGGTAGCGACTCGCTATCAAATGATGGAGGGTCCATGAGCACCGTCACCTTCTTCCACGCCGGCTGCCCCGTCTGCGTCAGCGCCGAGCAGGGCCTCGCCGCCGCGCTCGATCCCGCGCGCTTCGACGTCGAGATCGTCCACCTGGGCGAGCGGCCCGCCGAGATCTCCCGCGCCGAGGATGCCGGGGTGCGCTCGGTGCCGGCGCTGCTGGTCGACGGCCAGGTGTTCCACATCAACCACGGCGCCGACCTGGCCGACCTGAAGGCGGCCTGATCGAGCGCTCGGGCGCCCCGGCCGATCGTCGGCCGGGGCGCCCGCCGCGCCTACTTCGCCCGCTTCACCAGCCTGAAGCGGAAGGTGCCCTTCTCCTTGTGGCCGTCGAGCGCCACGGCCGTCCAGCGCGCCACGTAGCGGCCGGCCTTCAGGTTGGCCCGCATCCGCACGGTGATCGCCTTGGCGTTGCGCGCGCTGCGCTTGCCGACGCCCGCCGAGGCGCGGGCGCCGTCCGGGCCGGTGACCACCAGGGTGCCGCTGTGGAGGGCGCTCTCGAAGCGCGCCGACACCACCTTGATGGTGGTCGGGGCGACCGCGCCGGCGGCCGGCGTCGTGGCCTTCAGCTCGGCGTGGGCGCTGGCGGTCGCCGCGCCCGCCGCGAGGGCGGCGGCGGCGAGCACCGCGGTGCAGGCCCCGCGCAGGGGGGATCGGGTCGAGATCATCGGTTGCTCCTCATTCGTCGTGTCCGGTCGGAACCGCGCCGCGGCGCGCGGCTCCGCACGACGGGGCGGCGCTCGACCGCCCTACGACATGGGGAGGACCACGGGCCGGACGCGGGTCCGCGCCGGAGGCCCGCGGCTCGACCTGGGCCCGGCCGCCTCGCGCGAGAGCGGCGGGCGGTGCGACGGGGCGACGCGCTCGGCGAAGCGGGCGGCGCAGGCCGCCGCCCAGATGCCGCGCAGCCGCCGGATGACGGCGACCGCCGTCGCCAGCGCGCGGTCGAGGCCGTGCAGCATCAGCGCCAGCACCAGCGCGACCGCGCCGTGGAGCGCCGCGGAGCGCACGTCGATGAGCAGCTCCGGCGGGTGGTGCGGCGCGATGCCGAACAGCCACGGGGCGCCGGTCATCGCGACGTGGAGGAGCGCCTGGGCGGCGATCAGGATCGCCCCCGTCGCCGGGAACGACCGCGCCCGGAAGCGGCGATGGCCTCCGCACAGCGCCGCGACCAGCAGCAGCAGCGCCCACAGCACCGGCGCGGCCGGCCGCACGGCGAACCCGTCCGCCGTGAACGCGTGACCGCCGAGGGTGATGGCGAGCGCGGCCGCGGCGAACGCGGCGCGACGCAGCGCGAGGGCGAGGGCGGGATGCATCCCCGGGCACGCTAACGCGCCGGGCGCGCGACGGCACCGGCGGTCGGTCGGGACGGACGGACCACCCGGCGCGGCCCTTACCGGCCTCGCTTCACGAGGCGGAACCGGAAGGCGCCGGTCTGCGTGTGCCCGTCGAACGCGATCGCCTTCCAGGTCACGGTGTAGCGGCCCGGCGCGAGGCCCGAGCGCAGGCGCACCGCGAGCAGGGTGACGTTGCGGGCGTTGCGCTTCCCGGCGCCCACCGAGACCTTCGCTCCGCCGGGCCCGGTGACCTTCAGGGTGCCGCTGTGGATCCCGCCGTTGAAGCGCACGGAGACCACCCGGATGGTGGTGGGGGCGGTCTTCCCGGCCGCGGGGGTCGTCGAGGCGACGCCGGCGTGCGCCGATGCGGTGGCGGCGCCGACGGCCAGGAGGCCCGCGGTGATGGCGGCCGCGCAGCCCGCGCGGCATGTCGAGCGTGTCGAGGGCATGTCCGGTGACTCCTTCGTGTCCGTGCGCATCATTTGCGCCGGAAGGGGTTCGACTGCTTCGGGTTGGTGAGGAATCGCTTGTCGGTGAGGGTCTTGAGGAAGGCGACGATGTCGGCGCGCTCCTGCTCGTCGAGGTTGATGTTGTTGATCAGCGGGTCCTTGTACGGGTTCGCCCGGCCGTCGCCCGCGAGGGGCCCGTCGGGTATGTCCCTGCCGCCGGCGGCGTAGAAGTCGAGCACCGCCTTCAGGGTGGGGATCGACCCGTCGTGCATGTAGGGCGCCGTCACCGCGATGTTGCGCAGGGTGGGCGCCCGGAACGCGCCCATGTCCTCGGGACGGCCGGTGATCTCGAACACCCCGCGGTTCGGCTCCGGGTACGCGCCGCTGGCGCCGAGGTTGTAGAGCCCGGTGTTGTGGAACAGGTTCCGCTGGGGACGCCCGCCGACGTAGGTGAACTGGTCGTTGAAGTTGATGCCGCTGTGGCAGTGGAAGCACTCGGCCTTCTCGCCGAAGAAGAGGTTCATCCCGCGCGTCTCGGCGGCGCCGAGCGTCGCCCTGCCCGCCAGGTAGCGGTCGTAGCGGCTGTCGCCGGAGACGAGGGTGCGCTGGAAGCTCGCGATCGCCTTCACGATCCCGTTCCAGGTCACGGGCGAACGGGTGCCCGGGTAGGCCCGGCGGAACAGGACGCGGTACCGCGCGTCGCGCGACAGGCGCGCCAGGATGCGCTTCTTGTTGCGGTCGGTGACCCCGAGCTCCACCGGGTCGGTCGAGAACAGCGGCACCAGCATCTGCGACTCGAGGCTCGTGAGGGCCGGGTTCGCCCAGGTGAGGGTCGGGCTGTAGGCCACGTTGGCGAGCGACAGGGCTCCCCGCGGGTGCATCTGGCCGGTCGACCCCACCGCCTGGGCGCGCCCGTCCGTGAACGCCTTGCGCTGCATGTGGCAGCTCGAGCAGGACTGGGTTCCGTTGCCCGACAGGCGGGTGTCGTAGAAGAGGTGGCGTCCGAGCGCGACTTTGGCCCGCGTCATGGGGTTGTCCTTCGGCACCCTCGGCGCGGGGAAGCCCTTGGGGAGATCCCATCGCCACGCCGCCGAGGCCGCGGCGGGGGCGGAGGTCGTCGCCCCCGCCCCCAGGAGGGCATGGGCGACGAGCCCGACGCCGGCGACGACGAGCAGGCGAAGGCACCACGCCCCGGCGCGGCGCCACCGGCCCCTCGCCGCATGCGGCGAGGGGTTCCGGTGACCCGCGGTCACCGCGCGACCACCCGGAAGACCGTCTGCCCCGAGGGGGCCTGCATGCCGTGCATCATCCCGGGCATGTCCTCGCCCATCCCCGGCTGGGCGGCGAGATGCAGGCCGAGGTGGCCGAACACGGGGCCGCACTCGGGGTCGGTCGCGCCGGACATGCAGCCGGGCGCGCCGCCTCCGTTCCGGGTCACGTCCGTGCCCGCCACGAGGGCGCCGACGTCGAAGGCGATCTTCTGCGTGGCCGGATTGAAGCGCGCGAACCGCAGCGGCACCCGGTTGGAGGCGCTGCAGTCGACGTCTCCGCCCGCGGCCGGGTTGCCGGTGCACCCCGTGCTGCCGAGGTGGACCATGTACGCCTTGGTCTGCCAGGTGCCGGCAGCGCCCGCGGGGTCGGCGAGCTCGACCTTCATGAACTTCCGCCCCGACTGCCACGACCACGCCATGGCCGCGAGATCGAGCGGGGCCGGAGCCGTCGTGATGTCGGTGTGGTTGAGCGGGAAGGGGACGCCGACGTACATCCGCGCACCGACGTACCGGCCCTTCGGAACCGTCCCGCGGATGACCGCGTTGGTGGCCGCGTCGCCCTGGTTGCAGGCGCCCTTCCCGTTCTCCAGGTCGATCAGGGTGGTGCGGTTCCCCTTCGCGACCAGGTTGAACGCCTTCGATCCGGCCGGCTTCAGCGGCACGCTCGTGCCGTTCGCCCGCACCAGGCGCACGTTGGAGACGTAGAACCGCAGGTCCTGCAGGGCCGCCGTCGCCGACGACGTGCCCAGACCGGCGATCGGCGTGGCGCACGACACCGGCGCCGACCCGTTCACCGCGGCGAAGCGGATCGACACCGAGGCCGACGGCGCCGCGACGGCCGCGGCGCTCATGGCGAGCGCCGCGGTGGCGACGGCGGCCGACGACGTGATGACACGGATGGTTCCGCGTCGTTTCATGGAGGTCCTCCTGATGAGAGCCGGCCCGAGGCCGGTCGATGCGGGATGCGCCGTGCGCGACCGGTCCGGCAGGGCCGGACGGCCTCGCGACGCGTGATCTGGGGATCACGTCCGCGGACGCGCCGCGGCCCGCCGGGCCGCGGGGGCGGCTCTATGCAGGCAGGGGGATGGCGCGTCCGGGGCGGACGCGCGCAGGAGGACCACGCGTGCGGCGGCCACCGCCCCGCTCACGCCCGGGCGGCGGGGCGGTCGCGGCGACCACGCGCCGCCGGGCGGCGGGGGCCGCCGCGGTGCGGCCGATCGCGCGGAAGCGGCGGATGAGGGACACCGCGGCGGCGAGCGCCCGGTCGACGCTCCTGAGGACGACGGCGAGCAGCAGCGCCACGCACGCGTGAAGGGCGAAGGAGCGGAGATCGAGGAGGGCCGCCGGCTCGTGGTGGACCGCGATGCCGAAGGCCCAGGGCGCCGCGGTCATCGCCATGTGGAGCGCGGCCTGGGTCACGATCAGGAGCGTCGCGGTCACCGGCAGCGAACGCGCCGTGAACCGCCCGCGGCCGCCGCAGAGGGCGGCCCCCAGAACCAGGAAGGCCCACAGGATCGGGGCGCTGGGCAGGATCATGAGACCGCCCTCGGCGATCGCGTGACCGGCGAGGGTCATCGCGAGCGCCGTGCCGAGCAGCGCCACCCGCCTCAACGAGAGGGCGACCGCGGAGTTCATGGCGACACGCTACGTCACGCTGGGCCGCTGCGCACGGGTCGACCGTCCAGGGTGACGGCCCTCAGCCGCCGGTGACGACTCCGATCGCCGCGGGCAGGCGGGCGGCGACCGCCTCGCCCTCGGCCCGGTCGCGGACGATGCCCGCCAGGCAGGATCCGCTGCCGCACAGCAGCACGGCCCGGGCGCCCGCGGCCCGCAGCGCTCCGGCGGCCGCGTCGAGCCCGGGGGCCAGGGCGCGCGCCGGCGGCCACAGGTCGTTGCGCAGCCAGGGCAGCATCGCCTCGACCTCGCCGGGCGCCTCGGAGCCGTCGTCGGGCGGGGGCGGGGGCAGGCGGTCGAACTCGCCGTAGACGGCGGCGGTCGAGAGGCCCACCTGCGGCTTCACCAGGACGGCCGCGAACGGCGGCACGGTCGCCGGGCTCAGCAGCTCGCCGCGGCCCCGCGCCCACTGGGCACCGCCGCGCACGAAGAAGGGCGCGTCGGAGCCGACCCGCGCGGCGACGGCCTCCAGGCGCTCGTGCCCCAGGCCCAGGCCGAGGGCCCGGTCGGTGGCGACGAGCGTCGCGGCGGCGTCGCTCGAGCCGCCGCCCAGCCCGGCCTGGGCGGGGATGCGCTTGACGATCGACACGGCGACCGGCAGCGGGCGGCCGACCTCGGCCTCCAGCTCGTCGAGGGCCCTCCACGCCAGGTTCCCCGTCCCCTCGAACCCCGGGCAATCGAGGGAGCGCGCGCCGGCGGGGGCGACGGTGACGGTGTCCTCCAGGCCGTGCAGCTCGACCATCAGGCTGCGCAGCGGGTGGTAGCCGTCGGCGCGGCGCGCGCCCACCACCAGCCGCAGGTTCAGCTTGGGCCGCGCGGCGACGCTCACGCGGTCCACGCGAGGGCCTCCGCCAGCCGGGGGTAGTCGCGGGCCGGCAGCGCCTCGGGCCGTACGGTGGCCGGGTGGCCCAGGGCCGTCACGGCGTCGAGCGCGCGCGCCTTGTCGGCGCCTGCGCCGGCCAGGGCGTTCACCAGCGTCTTGCGCCGCGCCGCGAACGCCGCGCGCACCAGAGCGCGCACGGCCGGCGACGGTCCCGGCCCCACCCGCCGCAGCGCCACCAGGGCCGAATCGACCCGCGGCCGGGGGGCGAACACCTCGCGCCCCACCGCGCGGCGGAAGGTCGGCTCGGCGGTCAGCGCGATGAGCACCGACGGGGCGCCGTAGAGCCGGCTGCCGGGCGGCGCCAGCCAGCGGTCCACCACCTCGCGCTGCGCCATCACGCACCAGCGCTCCAGGGCCGGCAGGCGCCACAGGCTCTCGACCACCAGCGGCGTCGCGATCGAGTAGGGCAGGTTCGCGACCAGCGCGGTCGGCGCCGGGTCGAGCCGCTCGAGGGGGAACCGCAGGGCGTCGCCCCAGTGGAGCGCGACGTTGGAGACCCCGGAGAGGACGTCCGCCAGCGCCGGCTCGACGCGCCGGTCGATCTCCATGGCGTGCACGTGACGCGCCGCCCGCGCCAGGGCGGCGGTCAGGACCCCGAGGCCGGCGCCCACCTCCAGCACGACGTCGGCGCCGCCGACCCCGCCCTCGCGCACCGCGAGGTCGACCAGGTTCTCGTCGAGCAGGAAGTGCTGGCCGAGGTCGGTGTCGGGACGCAGGCCGTGGGCGGCCAGCAGGCGCATGACGCCCACCCGCCCCGGGCCCGGGTCACCAGCCGAAGAGGCGGGCGGCGTTGCGGGTGGTGACGTCGTCGAGCTCCTCCTCGCCGATGCCGCGCAGGCCGGCGATGAAGCGGAGGGTGTGGGCCACGTTCGCCGGGGCGTTGGGGCGGCCGCGGCGCGGAACCGGCGCCAGGTAGGGGCTGTCGGTCTCGACCAGCAGCAGGTCGTCCGGCACGGCCCGCGCCGCGGCCTGCAGGTCGGCGGCGCTGCGGTAGGTGACCTGGCCGGCGAAGCTCATCAGGTAGCCGCGCTCGGCCACCTCCCCCACCCGCTCCGGCATCGAGAAGCAGTGCAGCAGCACCGGCTGCCCCTCGGCCTCGGCGGCCAGCATGTCGAGGGTCTCCTGGGTGGCCTCGCGGCTGTGGATCACGATCGGCAGGCCGGCCTCGCGGGCCAGGCCGATCTGCGCCGCGAACGCGCGCCGCTGGTTGGCCGGGTCGGCGTGCCGGCGGTAGTGGTCAAGGCCGCACTCGCCGATCGCCACCACCTTGGGGTGCGCGGCCAGCTCCCGGATCCACGCCTCGTCGGCCGGGCCGAAGGCGTCGGCGTCGTGGGGGTGGACGCCGATCGCCGCGTACACGCCGGGGTGGGCGTCGGCCAGGGCCAGCGTGCGCTCGCTCGACGCGCGGCCCATGCCGATCGCGACGATCCGCTCCACGCCGGCGGCGGCGGCCTCGGCGACCACCTCGGCCGGGTCGCCCTCGCACGAGTCGAGGTGGGCGTGCGTATCGACTACGCCACCGCCTCCTCCACCCGCGGGAACAGCGGGCCGGATCCCTCCACCCGCGCGCCGGGCGCGCCCCGGCCCCAGGCCGCCAGATCGAGCCCCACGGCCTCCGGGTCCTGGCCGAGGGCGGTGAGGATGCGGGCCGCCGAGCCCGGGATCACCGGCCACAGCAGGATCGCGACCACGCGCAGGCCCTCGGCGAGGGTGAACAGGGTCTGGTCGAGCTCGCCGGCGCGATCCGGGTCCTTCGCCAGCGTCCAGGGCGCGCGCTGCTCGACCAGGCGGTTCAGGCGCTGCACCAGCCGCCACGCCTCCTCGACGCCGCGGGAGATGTCGAGCCGCTCGAACTCCGCGACCAGGGCCCGCGCCGCCGCGGCCACCTCGGCGGCGACCTCGCCGTCCGCGCCGCCGTCGGGCGGCACGACGCCGTCGCGGTAGCGGCCGATCATGCTCACCACGCGGTTCAGCAGGTTGCCGAGCTCGTTGGCGAGCTCCTGCGAGTAGCGCGCCTCGAAGCCCTCGGCGGTGAAGGTGCCGTCCTCGCCGAAGCGGATCTCGCGCGCCAGGTAGTAGCGCAGCGCGTCGATGCCGTAGGAGTCGATGAACGGGAAGGGGTCGACCACGTTGCCGGTGGTCTTGCTCATCTTCTCCCCGCCCTTCAGCACGTAGCCGTGGACCATCAGCCGTCGCGGCAGCTCGAGGCCCGCCGACATCAGCATCGCCGGCCAGATGACGGCGTGGAACTTGAGGATGTCCTTCGCCATCAGCTGCAGGTCGGGCGGCCAGAAGCGCTCGATCAGGTCGTCGCCGCCGCCGTAGGCGAGGGCGGTGCGGTAGTTGAGGAGCGCGTCGATCCAGACGTAGATGGTCTGGGACGGGTCCCACGGCACCGGGACGCCCCACTCGATGTTCGCCCGCGACACCGAGAGCTCGTCGAGGCCCAGCTCGATCATGCGGCGCGCCTCGTTGTAGCGCGCCCGCGGCCGCACCCAGTCGGGGTTCGCGTCGTAGTGGGCGAGCAGGCGGTCGCGGAAGTCGGGGAGGCGGAAGAACCAGTTCTCCTCCTCCACCCACTCCACCGGGGTGCGGTGGACCGGGCAGAGGTTGCCGGGCAGCAGGTCCCCCTCGGCGTAGAAGGCCTCGCACGCCTGGCAGTACCAGCCGCCGTAGGTGCCCTTGTAGACGTCCCCGGCCTCGTGCATCCGGGTGAAGATGCGCTGCACCTCCGCCTCGTGCTCCGGATCGGTGGTGCGGATGAAGAAGTCGTGGGTCGAGTCGAGCACCCCGCCGAGGGCGCGGAAGCGGGCCGACAGGAGGTCGGCGTGCTCGCGCGGCGTGCGCCCCTCCTGCGCCGCCGACGAGGCGACCTTGCCGCCGTGCTCGTCGGTGCCGGTGAGGAAGAACACGTCCTCGCCGAGCTGGCGATGATGCCGGGCGAGGACGTCGGCCATGATCGTCGTGTACGCGTGCCCGATGTGCGGGTCCGCGTTGACGTAGTAGATGGGGGTGGTGAGGTAGAAGCTGCCGTCGGCCACGACCCCGCAGTGTAGACGCGCGGCCTCCGCTCCGACGGAGCCGGAGTAGGCTCCTTGATCTGCTCGGTTATCGCGGCCGGACGACCACGTCTCACCCCGAAGGACCTTCTCAGTGCCGCGTCAGGCAACGTTCGCCCCGTTCTTGCTCGCTGCAAACCTCGGCGGATGCGGCGTCCTCGATCATCCACATGGCGACGACCATGCGGATGACGCTGCGTCCTTGCCCCGCCGGGTTTTCGCGGCCATAACGAGCCAACGTCACCGGACACGGCACTAGGCGAGCGATCGACCCGGACGCCCCGTGACCCTCCCACCCCGTGCGCTGAGCGCCCTCCTCGCCGTCGCGGCGCGCCTCGACCGGGCGGGCGTCGAATGGCTGCTGGCGGGCAGCGCGGCCCGCGCGCTGATGGGCGTCGACGTGCGCCCCGCCGACATCGACATCGAGGTGTCGCCCCACTCGGCGGCGGCGGTGCAACGGTCGCTGGGCATCACCCTGGCCTACGCCGCGGGCGGCGGACGCTCGTCCTGGCGCGGCGCCACGGCGGCCGCCGGCGTCGAGGTGGACGTCACCTGCGACCTCGACGTGGAGGGCCCCGGCGGCCGGCTCGCGCCGGACTTCCCCCTGCTGCGCACCTGGTCGCCGTCGCGCGAGGTCGCCGGCCGGCGCATCTGGCTGGTGCCGATCGAGGAGTCACTGGCGCGCGCCATCGTGCGCGCCGACTGGGCGGCGCTGGCCCGGATCGCGGGCGAGGCCGCGCGGGGCGCCGCACCGGCCCCGCGCCCGGCCTACCTGTCGCTGCGGCTGTCCCGCGCGGCGGCCAGCGCCGCCCGGTAGGCGCGGTTGCGCGGGGCGGCGCCGAGCGCGGCGGCCGCCTCGGCGGCGCGGGCGGCGCTGAGGCCGGCGTCCAGCAGCAGGGCCATCCCGGCCGCGAGGTCGGCGTCGCCGGCATCCCGGGCCGGGGGCGCGGCGCCGACCACCAGGGCGATCTCGCCGCGCGGCGGCTCCGCGATCCTCGCCGCGACCTGCGCCGCCGTGCCGCGCACCACCTCCTGGTGGAGCTTGGTGAGCTCGCGGCACACGGCCACCTCGCGCTCGGGCCAGGCCGCGGCCAGGTCGGCCAGCAGGCCGGGCAGGCGCCGGGGGCTCTCGAAGGCCACGGCCGGCACGTCCAGCCGGCCCAGGCGCTCCATCAGCGCGGCCCGCTCTCCCGCCCGGCGGGGCACGAAGCCCAGGAAGGCGAACCCGGCCTCGCCCGCCAGGCCCGACAGGGCGAGGGCGGTGGTCACCGCGCTGGGGCCGGGCACCGCGTCGACCTCGATGCCCGCCTCGGCGGCGGCGCGCACCAGCCGCGCCCCGGGGTCGCTGACCAGCGGCATCCCGGCGTCCGAGACCAGCGCCACCCGCGCGCCGTCCCGCATGCGCCGCACCAGCTCGGCGGTCCGCGCCGCCTCGTTGTGGCGGTGCACGGGCAGCATCGGCGCCTCCGAGCCCGCGTGGCGCAGCAGGGGCGCCGTGCGGCGGGTGTCCTCGCAGGCCACCAGATCGGCGCCGCGCAGCGCCTCGGCGGCGCGCGGCGACAGATCGGCCAGGTTGCCGATGGGCGTTCCCACCACCACCAGGGAGCCGGCCCCCATCGACGCTCCTTCCCGACCTGGACGGTGGTGCCCGGGCGCCACGCTACCATCAGCCGCCGATGGCCCGGAACGGCAAGCCGTACCGGCGCTTCCGCGCGAAGGGGGGCGACGGCGGCACCGTGGGCGACGGGCTCGACGAGCTCCGCGCCCTGACGACGCGTGCGGGGGGTGGCGATGCGCCACCCCGACCGGATGCGCCCGACGCCGTGCACGAGGCGCCGCCCGCCCCGCCCCGGCGACCGGGATGGCTCGAGCGCGAGCAGCGTCGCGAGCTGGCCCGCCAGGGCCGGCGGTGGTACTCGCTGCGCGGCCTCGGCCCGGGCGGGTGGGCCTGGCGGATCGCCCTGGTCCTGTTCGTGGGGCTGCTGGCCTGGAGCGGGTTCGGCTACCTCGCCCTGAAGGGGGCGGTGGACGAGGCCAACGGCAAGATCACCGGCTCCGCCCGGGCCGCGCTCGACCCGGCGGACGGCGGCATGCTCGGGACGCCCACCAACACGCTGATCCTGGGCGTCGACGCCCGGCCGGGCGAGGGGCGCGGCCGCGCCGACACGATCCTGATCATGCGCACCGACCCGGACTCGGGGCGCATCAAGTACCTCTCGATCCCGCGCGACTGGCGCATCGAGCTGCCGAACCACGGCACCCAGAAGATCAACGCCGCCTTCCAGTTCGGCGGCCAGGCCGGGATGATCAACGCGGTCAAGCGCCTCACCGGGCTGCCCATCAACCACCTGATGGTGATCAAGTTCGGCGGCTTCCCGAAGCTCGTCGACGCCCTGGGCGGGGTGACGGTGAACAACCCGACCGCGGTGAAGCACTGCTACTACCAGGCCGGCGAGTACGTGAGCTTCAAGAAGGGGGACATCCACCTCGACGGCGCCCAGGCGCTCAAGTTCACCCGCGTGCGCAAGTGCGACAGCGACTTCAACCGGGCCCTGCGGCAGCAGGCGCTGATGGCGGGGCTGAAGAACCGGGTGCTGGCGCCCGGGAACCTGTGGCGGGCGCCCTGGTCGGGCGCGAGCGTCGTGCGGGCCCTGCAGACCGACCTGGGCGTCTCCGACATCGCCAAGATGGGCTGGCTGCAGGCCCGCCTCACGCAGGACTCGGCCGACCGCATCCTGCTCACCGGCGACGCCCAGACCATCGGCGGCATCTCCTACGTCGTCGGGACCGACCCCGACAGGAACGAGCAGGAGATCGCCCAGTTCATCTCCTCGCGCTAGCCCGCCTCACGTGGATCGCGCGCTGCACCGCCAGGGTGAGCGCGCCGGCCAGCAGGATCAGGCCGAGGTTCAGGGCCAGCTGGCCCAGCGAGCCGAGGAAGGCGTCGCCGTCGGAGTAGGCCCAGGCGATGCCCATGTTCGCCGCGGCGGGGATGGTGGTCACCGAGACGAGCACGCCCACCAGGACGCTCGACTTGGAGGCGGTCAGCGACAGCATGCCGGCGATGCCGGCGCACAGCGCCACGATGACGGTGAACCAGTCCGGCGCGGCGATCACCTGCGACAGCGAGTGGTCGACCGACGAGAACTCGTCCGGGGTCAGGCCGGTGGCCCGGAACAGCAGGGACGCCAGCCACGACAGCACGATCGCCATCGGGAAGCCCACGGCCAGGGCGGCGAGCGAGCGTCCCGCCAGGCGCGGGCGCCCCTCCACCAGCGCGACGCACACCCCGGCCAGCGGCCCGAACTCCGGCCCCACCACCATCGCCCCCACCAGCAGCACGGCGCTGTCCACGAAGATCGCCGTCGCCGCCAGCAGCGTCGCGACCGCCATGAACACCAGGAAGCCGCCGTCGAGGGCGATCGCCTCGGCCGTCTGGGCCTCCACCTGCTCCCACACGACCGCCGAGTCGGGTGAGCCCGGGGCGGCCCGGACCGCCTCGACCGCCGCCGAGGACACCTGGGTGTCGACGTGGACGATGCTGATCGCGCCCCGCTCGGGCACCCCCAGGTCGCGCAGGCGCTGCACCGCGTGGCTCGCGGCCTCCCGCGCCACGTCGCAGGTGACCAGGTCGCCCGGCGGGTCGAGCCCGGCGCCGGGCACGCGCGTGAGGTGGAAGGCGCCCGGCTGGGCGCGCAGCTCGGCCACCACGGCGTCGGACAGCCCGGGCGGCGCCAGCACCCGCAGGTGGACGATCTGCCCGCCGCCGGCGAGGTCGTCGGGGCTCGCCATGGCGCCGGGCCGCCCTCAGTCGAGGACGGAGAAGGCCTCCGCCTTGCGGATGTCGCCCGCCACGACCACCAGGTCGTCCTCGTTGAGCACGGTGTCGGGCGTCGTGTAGGTGAAGCGGTCGCCGGGCCGCTTGATGCAGACGATGCTGACCCCGTAGTGGCGGCGTATCCCGGCCTGCTCCAGCGTCTTGCCCACCAGCGACCTCGGCACCCTCCCCTCGATCAGGACGAAGTCCTCGTCGAGCTCGATGTAGTCGATGATGTGGCCCACCATCGTGTGGGCGACGCGGACGCCCATGTCCCGCTCGGGGAACACGACCCTGTCGGCGCCGACGCGCTCCAGGATCGCCCCGTGCTCGACGGTGATGGCCTTCGCCCAGATGCGCGGGATCTTCAGGTCCACGAGCGCGTAGGTGGCGAGGATGCTCGCCTGGATGTCCGAGCCGATCGCCACGACGGCGTTGGCGAAGTCCTCGGCGCCCACCTGGCGCAGCGCCTCGACGTCGGTGGCGTCGGCCTGGACCACGTGGGTCATGCCGGGGGCGCAGGCCTGCACCACCTTCGCGGACGCGTCGACGCCGAGCACCTGGTGGCCCAGCTCGCCGAGGGTCGCCGCCAGCGTGCGGCCGAAGCGGCCCAGCCCGATCACCAGGGTCTGATCCTCGTTCCTAGCCAACGAGCGGCCTTTCCTCGGGATGGCTGTACAGGCGCTCGCGCTCGCGCAGCACGAGCGCGATGCCGATGGTGAGCGGGCCGACGCGGCCCACGAACATCAGCGCCATCAGTATCGCCTCCCCGACGGCGTCGAGCTGGTGGGTGAGGCCGGTGGAGAGGCCCGCGGTGGAGAAGGCGGCGACGCACTCGAAGAGCGCCTCGGAGAGGTCGAGGTCGTTGGTCGCGATCAGCGCCAGCGTCCCCAGCACGATCGCGTTGATCGAGATCACCGCGATCGTGAAGGCCTGGCGCAGCACCACCGAGGGGATCGCGCGACCGAACGCGGCGACCTCCTTCTCGCCCCGCAGTTCCGCCCACACGATCAGGAACAGGATCGCGAAGGTGGTCACCTTGATCCCGCCGGCGGTCGAGGCGCTGCCGCCGCCCGCGAACATGAGCATGTCGGTGACCAGCTGCGAATCGGTCCCGGCGTGGGCGTAGTCGATCGTGTTGAAGCCGGCGGTGCGCGGCATCACCCCCGCGAAGAAGCCGCTCAGCAGCTTCCCGCCCACCCCGTACCGGCCCAGGGTGTCGGCGTCGTTCCACTCCAGGGCCGTCAGGGCGATGATGCCGAAGGCGAGCAGCACCCCGGTGGTCACGAGGGTGAGCTTGGTGTGGAGGCTCCACCGCGACGGCGACCGCGGCCGGCGCCGCACCTCCAGCCACACCGGGAAGCCGAGGCCGCCGACGATGACGGCGCAGGCGACCGGCACCAGGATCCACCCGTCGGTCGCGAACTGGGTGAGGCTGTCGCGGTAGAGCGAGAAGCCGGCGTCGCCGAAGGCGGAGACGGCGTGGAAGGTGCCCTCCCACAGGGCGGTGGGGAACGACCGGTCGTGCGCCAGCCAGAGGCGGAGGGTGAGGATCGTCGCGACCGCCGCCTCGATCGCCAGCGTGAAGGTGAGGATGGCGGCGACGAGGCGGCGCACCCCGCCGAGGTCGGCGGAGGGCGTCTCGATCTGGGTCGCGAGCCGGCTGCGGAGCCCCATCTTCCGGCTCACGACGATCAGCAGCAGCGACGCGCTGGTGACGATGCCGAGCGCCCCGATCTGGATGAGCACCAGGATGATCGCCTGGCCGAACGGGCTCCAGTAGGTGGAGACGTCGACCGTCGACATGCCCGTGACCGTCACCGCGGACATCGCGGTGAAGAAGGCCGCGCGGAACGACGCCTCGCCGGCGCCGGGCGTCGCGGCCGAGAGCATCAGCATCAGGGTGCCGAGCAGCACCGCGCCGGCGAACCCGCCGACGACCAGCCGCGCCGGATGGCGGAAGACGCGCGCGCGGGCGGGTAACGCCCCGCCGCCGCGAGGCACGGCCGGGAACCGGCTCCGGGACGGGCCGGGAGTCCTAGACCTTGTCCAGCCCCACCGTCTTGCCGGACGACGACGCCTTCTCGCCGGACGCGGCCGCCTTCTCGCCGGACGAGCCGTTCGACGCGCCGTTGCCGCCGCCGTCGCCGGCCGAGCCGGCGCCGGCCGTCGAGTCGTCGCCCGCCGGGCGGCGCTTCGTGCCGTAGTCCGTGTTGTGGAAGCCGGAGCCCTTGAAGTGGATCGCCGGCGCGAAGAGGACCCTGCCGACCTCGCCGCCGCACACCTCGCACTCGGTGATGGGGTCGTCGGCCATGCGCTGGACCACCTCGAAATGGCGGCCGCAGTCGTTGCAGCGGTATTCGTAGATCGGCACGCAAGCACCTCGCGGGGACGGGACGTCCGGAAATCCAGCCCGGATTATAGCCACCGGGTCCCGAGAGCCGACAGGGGTGGTTGGCACTCTCCACGCGACAGTGCCAACCACGGCGCCGGGACGTCCGGGAGGCCGCACCGGGCGCGGCGCGGCGCCACTTGGCCGCGGCGGTCACGGCCAAGTGGCACTACACCGTAAGGCGCTCCCGCCCGGGACCATTGATACGATCGCGCCCGCCTGGGCACCCAGTTCCCGGATGCCAGCGATCCCATGACGCAGCCGATGCGAAAGGGCCAGGCCGTGCACCGCACCGTGTGGACGGGGGCGGGCGTGGCGCTGGCGATCGGAGGTCTCGCCCGACGCCGCCCCGGGGCCGCGGCCCTGCTCGCGGCGGGGGCGGCGGCGGCCGGAGCCTCGGCGTACCTGCCGCACAGCCCGGTGCTGGGACGCGCGCTGTGGCGCGGGCCGCGCGACCGGCCGCTCGCGGCCGTGACGTTCGACGACGGGCCGGGCCCCTCCACCGGCGAGATCCTCGACGCCCTGGCGGCCGAGCGCACGCCCGCGACCTTCTTCGTGCTGGGCCGCCAGGTCGCGCGCCACCCGGATCTCGTGCGCCGCATCGTGGCCGAGGGGCACCAGCTGGCGAGCCACGGCTACGACCACGGCATCCTCATCTTCCGCGGCGCGGGGCACGTGCGCGATCAGCTGCGCCGCACCGAGGAGGCGGTGGCCGAGGCGGTGGGCGAGGACGTCCTCACCCGGGTCTTCCGGGCGCCGCACGGCTTCCGCGGGCCGGCGACCGCGGCCGCGGTGCGCCGCGCCGGCTACCGGCTGGCGGCGTGGACGCGCGGGGTGTTCGACTCGGCCGAGCCGGGGGCGGCCGCCATCGCGCGGCGCTCGGCCCGCGCCCTGGCCCCCGGCACCATCCTGCTGCTGCACGACGCCGACGGCTGGGCGCCCGAGCGGCCCCGGCGCCAGACGGCGCAGGCCCTGCCGGAGATCTGCCGCGCGGCGCGCGTGCGCGGCCTGGAGCTCGTGACGCTCGACCGGCTCGCGGCGCCGTGACCACCAGCCAGACCGCCTCCCCGCGCCCCTCGCTGGCCCGCCGGCTGGCCTGGCCGGCCGCGAGGGTGCTGCTCATCGCCGCCGTGGGCGCCGTGGCGGTGTGGAAGCTCGACCTGAGCCACATCAGGGACGCCTTCCAGATCGACTCGTGGGTGTTCCTGGCCGCGGCGGTGCTCGCCAACTTCGCCTCGGTCGGCTTCAAGGGCCTCGCCTGGAAGGGCGTCGTGGACGCCCTGCCGGGGCTGGGCCGTCGCACCCCCTACCGCAACATCCTGAGCCCGCTGTTCATCGGCTTCCTCTTCAACACCGTGCTCGCGGCGCGGGTCGGGGAGATCGCCAAGGTGCTTCTGCTGCGCCGCCGCATGGAGCGGCTGGGGGAGCGGCCGCCCACCACCACCCTGCTCGGCACCGTGGTGGCCGAGAACCTGGTCTCCACCATCACCTGGGTCGGCCTGGTGGTCGTGATCGGCCTGTTCCTGCCGCTGCCCTCCTACGCCTGGGTGGCGTCGATCGGCCTGGGCGTCGCCTGCCTGGTCGTGGTGCTGGTGGCGCTGCTGTCGAGCCCCCAGCGCCACATGCCGCCGTGGCTGAACACCGGGCCGCTGTGGGCCCGCGCCACCCGCGCCCTGTCGCGGCTCTGGGGCGCCGTGCGGGAGAGCCACGTCGGCCTGCGCGAGCCGCGCCATATGAGCCTGGTGGTCGGGGCGAGCCTCGCCACCTGGATCGCGCAGTGGGCGGGCATCTACTTCACCCTGCGCGCCTTTGGGCTGGAGCGGGTGGGCTGGGGCGGCGCGGGCCTGCTCCTGGTGACGGTCACGCTGGCGCAGGCCTTCCCGGTGCTGCCGGGCAACCTGCTGGTGTTCCAGGCCGCCGCCGTGGTGCCGCTCACCGCCTCGTACAGCGTCGGGGCCGCCGAGGCGCTGGCGTTCTCGGTCGTGCTGCAGGCCACCGAGGCGATCGTGGGGGTCGCCGTCGGCTTCCTCTTCCTGGTGGCCGAGGGCGTCGGCTTCGGCCAGCTCAGGCGCCAGGCCGAGGAGGAGGAACGCGGCGGCGCCCCGCACGAGCGGGCGATGGTCGACACCCTGGCCGGACCGTGAGCGACGCCGGTCGCCGGCCGGCCCGACTCACCAGGATCAGGCGGGGCGCCACCTGGCGATGCTGACCCGCGCGACGCCGACGGCGCGCAGCCCGGTGGCGGGGATCACGAGCACCCGCACCACCAGCCGGCGCCCGGTGTTCGCCTTCACCCGGGCCCTGCCGGCCACGGTGAGGCGCACGTGGAAGGCCGCGGCGGCGCGCGGGCGGGCGATGCGCACCTGGCTCGAGCCGATGGTCGGGCCGGTGGCCGAGCCGAGCCGCAGCTGCAGCACCACCCGGCCCTTCGGGAACCCGCCCGCGCGGGCGGTGAGGCCCCGGCCGGCCACCAGCCTGCGCACCCCGAGGCCCGCCATCTTCGCGCCGAGCCGCCGCGCCAGGGTGCGCGCCGCCTTCGCCGTCGGCGCGGAGGGGGCGGCGAACAGGCGGCCGGGGCCCGCCGGCGACGACGGGCCCGGCGCCGGCGAGGAGCCGCCCGGCTGCGGATCGGCCGCGTCGCTGCCGCCGGGCACCCGCGGGCTGAGCCGCTGGCGGTAGATCCCGGCGGAGTTGCCGTCCTGCGCGATCAGCAGGTCCTGGCCGCGCGGCACGGCGAGGCGCAGGCGCCCCAGCCCGTCGCCGCCCTGCAGGTACGGGACCTGGTTGAAGACGGCGCCCTGGCGCACGTCGAAGCGGCGCAGGTGCTGGCCCGCCAGCATCGGCGCGTAGATCGAGCCGTCGGCGCCGACGCTCACGTAGGCCGGCGCCCACGCCGGCCCGTCGCCGCTGGTGGCGACCGGGCTGCGCATGCCCTCGCGGGTCATGGTGCCCGAGATCACCGGCCAGCCGTAGTTGCCGCCCGCGACGATCACGTTGAGCTCGTCGCGGGAGCTCTTGCCCGCGCCTCCGGGATACCTGACCGGGTCGTACTGCTCGCCGGTGGGGCCGTGCTCGGTCTCCCACAGGCGACCCGAGGTGTCGAAGGCCAGGCCCTGCGGGTGGCGGTGGCCGTACGACCACACGTAGCGGGCGTTGCCGCCCTGGGCGAGGAAGGGGTTGCCGGGCGCCGGCTCCAGGGTGGTCTCGTCGCCCGGGGCGGCGAAGCGCAGGATCTTGCCGTTCAGCGACTGCAGGTCCTGCGGCAGGTCCGGGTTGTGGATGTCCCCGGTGGTGACGTAGAGCGCCCCGTCCGGCCCGAAGGCCATGCGGCCGCCGTCGTGGTTGCCGTCGCTGCCGATGCCGTCGAACACCCAGCGGTCGAGCGTGAAGCGGCCGCCGGACTCGCGCAGCCGGACGATGCCGTTGCGCGTCGTGCCGCCCACCGCCCGCGACACGTAGAGGTACGCGAGGTGGTTGGTGGCGAACGCCGGATGCAGCACCATCCCGAGCAGCTTCCGCACGTCGGGGTCGATCGCGTCGCGCGCCATCGCGGGCTCGGCCTGCAGCTGGTCGCCCGCCATCACGCGGATGTCGCCGTCGCGCTCGGGGATGTAGATGCGGCCGTCGGGGGCGATCGCCATGTCCCACGGGGTCTTGAGGCCGGTCGCGATGCGGACCGGCTCGCCGACCGGCTCGGCCGAGGCGAGGGCGGGCAGCGCCAGGGCGCCGGCGCACGCCGCCGCCGCGGCCGCCGCGCGCGCGAGCTGGGAGGAGCGCGACATCACGTGCGGATCCTGCATGACGAACCATGCCGTCGTGAGCGACGCTCACGATCCGAGACGTACGATCGTGCGATATGTGACATGTACCGGTCCGGTGCGACACATCCGCTCACCGGGCCTTGACCGCGGCGTAACCGCAGCCCGCGAGCGCCGCGCGATGATCCTCCCGACCCCGAGCTCCCGTGGCGCGCCCCCGCCGGCGGGCCGGGGTCACGAGGGCCGGAGTCCACCCGGCCACGGCGCGACGGGAGGAGCTGTCGGGAGCCCTCCCGTCGAGCGCCGGTCCGCGGCGCGCCCCCGCGCCGGGGGTTCAGCCGAAGCGGCCCGAGACGTAGGCCTCGGTGCGCGGGTTCGCCGGGTTGCTGAAGATCTGCGCGGTGGGGCCGGTCTCGATCAGGCGGCCCGGCTCCCCCTCGTTCTCGATCGTGAAGAAGGCCGTGCGGTCGCTGACCCGGGCCGCCTGCTGCATGTTGTGGGTGACGATCACGATGGTGAGGCGCTCCTTCAGCCTGCCGATGAGCTCCTCGATGCGCAGCGTCGACTGGGGGTCGAGCGCCGAGCACGGCTCGTCCATGAGCAGCACGTCCGGCTCCACCGCCAGCGCCCGGGCGATGCACAGCCGCTGCTGCTGGCCGCCCGACAGGCGGCCCGCCGGATCGTGCAGGCGGTTCTTCACCTCGTCCCACAGGCCGGCGCCGCGCAGCGTGCGCTCCAGCAGCTCCTCGCGCCGGGCCCGGCGTCCGCGCATGCCGTGGTACCTCGGCCCCGACAGGACGTTGTCGGCGATCGACTTGGTCGGGAACGGGTTGGGCTTCTGGAACACCATGCCCACCGCCCGGCGGATCGCGACCGCGTCGGCGCCGCGCTCGTAGATGTCGCGGCCGCGCAGGCGCACCTCCCCCTCGACCCGCGCGTTCGGCACCAGCTCGTGCATGCGGTTGAGGGTGCGGATGAAGGTCGACTTGCCGCAGCCGGACGGGCCGATGATCGCCGTGACGGTGCGCTCCGGGAAGGCGAGATCGACGCCCTCGACGGCGTGGTGGCGGCCGAAGAAGGCGCTGAGGGCGACGGCCCGCATCGGCGGCTCGGCGACGGCCTCGGCGGCCTGTCGCCGCGCCGGCGCGGCCGCGGCCGGAGGGGCCTCCGCCTCGCCGCTGCCCGGGACGGGGATGTCGGTGCTCATCGGCTCTCCAGGGTGCGCGATCGGGTGGCGATGAACCGCGCCACGATGTTGAGCAGCAGGATGATCCCGACCAGCACGAGGGCCGCGCCCCAGGCGAGGGCCTCGGACTGGGGCGTCCGCACCTCGATCATGTTGCGGAAGATCAGGAGCGGCAGCGCGGCGATCGGCGCCATCACGTCGGTCGAGAAGAACTGCCAGCCCCCCGCCGTGAACAGCAGGGGCGCGGTCTCGCCCGCGGCGCGGGCGAGGGCCAGCATGGAGCCGGTGACGATGCCCGGCAGGGCCGCGGGCAGGATGACGCTCCAGGTGGTCCGCCAGCGCGGCGCCCCCAGGGCCAGCGCGGCCTCGATCTGGGCGCCGGGCACCAGCCGCAGGATCTCCTCGGTCGAGCGCACCACGATCGGCAGCATCACCACGGCCAGGGCGATGGCGCCGGCGAGGGCGGAGAAGCCGCCCATCCGCACGACGACCACCAGGTAGACCATCAGGCCGACGACGATCGACGGCACGCCGAGCAGCAGATCGACCACGAAGCCGGTGGCCGCGCCCGCCTGGCGCAGCGCCCGGTTGCCGGATGCGGCGACCTGGTTGACGAACAGCGCCATGAGGATCCCGACCGGCACCGAGAAGGCCGTGGCGAGGCCCATCATGATCAGGGTCCCCACCAGGGGGGCGGAGATGCCGCCCCCCTCGGTGAAGGGGTCGGCCGGCGGCAGCTCGGTGTAGAAGCCCGGATGGGCGGCGGCGGCGATCCCGCCGGAGACGATCTCCCCCAGGATGAACCCCAGGGGCACCAGCGAGATCGCCAGGGCCGCGTACACGAGCCCGGCCGCGATGCCCGATCGCACCCGCCGTCCGCGCGGCACCCGCGGCGGGGCGGCGTCGCCCGGCGCGGGCGGCGCCGGCGCGGGAGGCGGCTCGGGGGCCGCGGCGGCCGGCTCGGCGCGCCGCGGGGCCCGGCCGCCGAGGGCGCGCCGCAGCGGCCCCGGGCCGCGGCCCCCGCGGGACACCAGGATGCGGGCGAGCACGTTGATGACCAGCGACAGCATGAAGAGCACCACCGCCAGGCCGCATAGCGCGGAGGCGTGCAGGCCGCTGGTGGCGCTTGCGAACTCGAGCGCGATGGCGCTCGCCATGGTCGCGCCCGGCCCGAGCAGCGAGCCCCAGATGTTCGGCGTGTTGCCCAGCAGCAGGGCGATGGCGATGGTCTCCCCCACCGCCCGGCCCAGGCCGAGGGCCGAGGCGCCCACGATGCCGGAGCGCGCCCAGGGCAGCATCGCCGAGCGCACCATCTCCCAGCGGGTCGCCCCCAGGGCGTAGGCCGCCTCCTGCTGGTCGGGCGGCACGGTGAGCAGCACCTCGCGGGTGATCGCCGCCACGATCGGCAGCACCATCAGCGCCAGCACCAGCCCCGAGACCAGGTACGAGCTGATCGTGACCGGCCCCTCCAGGAACCCGAACGGGCCGTTGTGGTCGGCGATCCACCGCAGCGCCGGCGTCAGCGCCGGCACCAGCACCAGCAGCCCCCAGAGGCCGTAGACCACCGACGGCACGGCGGCCAGCAGATCGACGACCGCCGCGACCGGGCCGCGCAGGCGGCGCGGCAGGAAGACCGTCGTCGCCAGGGCCACGCCGACCGCCAGCGGCACCGCGATCGCCAGCGCGATGGCGCTGGTGACCAGGGTCCCGTAGATGAAGGGCAGGGCGCCCAGCAGCGGCTCGCCGGTCACGGGCGTGGCCAGCCAGTCGGTGCCGGACAGGAAGCCCCAGACGCCGAAGGCGCTCCAGGCGTCGCGCGAGGCGTCGAGGACCTGCCACAGCAGGTAGCCCATCGTCGCGAGCGCGGCGGCCGTGACGGCCACCACGATCGCGACGTAGCCGCGGTCGGCGAGCAGCCCGGCGAGCGGGCGCCTCATCGACCGCGCCGCCGCCGGGCCGCGGGGCCCGGCGGCGGTGGTCGTCGCCGTCACTACTTGATCAGCTTCAGCTGGGCCTTCGAGGCGGCCAGCAGGGCGGGCGGCAGCGGCGCGAAGCGCAGCGTGCGCAGCTCGCCCTGGGCCTTCGCGCCCAGGAAGTAGCCGATGGTCTTCTTGACCTCGTCACGCACCTGGGCGCTCTTGCCGGCCGCCCCGTAGTTCGAGTAGGCCAGGAGCCAGGTGGTGATGGTGATCGGGTAGGCGCCCGGGGCCGGGCTGCCGGTGAGGCTCACCTGCAGGTCCTTGCGGATTTTCTTCAGGTTGC
Source organism: Thermoleophilia bacterium (assembly GCA_050181915.1). Lineage (GTDB taxonomy): Bacteria > Actinomycetota > Thermoleophilia > Miltoncostaeales > Miltoncostaeaceae > JBFXCS01. Next base: position 173,639 of record JBFXCS010000002.1, read on the forward strand.
CGGCCTTCGAGGCCGAGCCGGCGCTGGGGAGGATGTACTTGGTGACCCGCTTGCCCTTCACCTTCTCGACCTTGCCGATCTTGGCGAAGAACTTGGTCAGGCCGGCGTCGCGGGCGTCGGAGATGTCGATGTAGCCGACCGAGTTCTTGGTCGACTTGACGCAGTTCGCGACGCCCGGGTTGCGCGGCTGCTTGATGACCGTGATGCCCGAGGTGGGCCAGTTCGGCAGCTGGCCGGCGCCGACCGAGGCGCGAAACTGCGGGTTCACCTTCGAGAGGTAGCTGGTGAAGCCGAAGCTGGTGCCCGAGCCGTCCGAGCGCACGCACAGCGTGATCGGGGCGTTCGGGAACCTCACGCCCGGGTTGGGCTTCCTGATGCGGGCGTCGCTCCAGTTGGTGATCGCGCCGCGGAAGATGTCGGCCAGCGTCTTGCCGTCGAAGTTGATGCCCTTCGCGACGCCGTCGATGTTGGTGTCGACCGTGATCGCGCCGATCAGGGTGGGGAAGTACAGGGCCGTCGCGCCGCCCCGCTTGGCGGAGAGCTCGGCGGCCTGGTCCGGGGTGAGCGGCGCGTCGGAGGCGGCGAAGTCGACCACCCCGTTGATGAGATCGTTGATGCCGCCGGTCGAGCCCTTCGAGGCGTAGCTGCAGAGGCCCGACTCCTGGCACCAGGCGCTGTAGGCGGTGGCGGGGAAGCTCGCGCCGGACGCGGTGACCGCGGCCGAGGCGAACGCCGGGATGGCGAGCATGGCGCCGCCGACCACGGCGGACGCGCACGCGTTGCGCAGGGTCCTGTTCACCGAGCAGACACTCCTTCGTCGGGAGGCGGGCACGCCTCTTCGCATGTTCGGGTGCCCTGGTCGGGACAAGGCGCGGCGACGCTAACAGCGGCCCGGAGACAGGCGGGTGAACCCCGCGTGTCACCCCTGTAACAGGCGCCCACGGCGCCGCGGGACGCGCGCCTCAGGGCCGTTCACACACCGTTCACCTAATGGTCACCGGCGCGCGACCTACGCCGTCCGGGCGCTGCCTAGGGTCGCGGTCAATGGAGGACGCCCGCCCGAAGATCCTCATCGTGGAGGACGACACGAGCACGGCCGAGGCCGTCGCGTTCCACATGCGCGCGGCGCGGATGGATCCCACCATCGCCCTCGACGGACCCACCGGCCTGCGGGCGCTGCGCAACGGCGCGCCCGACGCCCTGGTGCTCGACCTGATGCTGCCGGGCGTCGACGGCTGGCACATCATCCGCGAGGCGCGGGAGTGGGCGCCGCGCCTGCCGATCATCGTGGTCACGGCGCGCACCAACGAGCACGACCGCGTCGAGGTGCTCTCCCTGGGTGCGGACGACGTGATGGCCAAGCCCTTCTCGATGCGCGAGCTGATCGCGCGGGTCACCGCTGCGCTGCGGCGCACGGCGGTCGAGAACGCCGGCTCGTCGAGCCTGCCGGTGTCGGAGGGCGAGCTCTCGATCGACCCGGAGCGGATGTCGGTGATCGTCGCCGGCCGCCCCGCCGGGCTCACCCCGCTGGAGTTCAAGCTCCTGTGGACCCTGGCCGACGCGCGCGACCGCGCCCTCTCGCGCGACGAGATCTTCCGGCGGGTGTGGGGCGGCGAGCGGGCCCACGGCGACCGCTCGGTGGACGTGCTGGTGCGCCGCCTGCGCCGCAAGGTGGACGAGGTGGGCGGCCGCTACACCTACATCCAGACCCTTCACGGGGTGGGCTACCGCTTCCAGGCCACCCTGCGGCGCATGCCCGGCGGCTCGGACCGGGACGGCTTCTTCGAGCCCACGGCGGCCCCCGGCCTCTGACCGCCCCTCGGTCCCCCGGAGCGGGGAAGGAAGTCCTGGACGGCTGCCGTCGTACTACGGTGCGTCCCATGGCCACGCTCATCGCCCAGCACGAGCTCAGGGACGACACGGACATCCTCAACCGCTCGACACCGGTGGCTGAGCCGTCGCGCCCGCCGCGGCGGGCTACGCGGAGTCGCGCAGGCTCTGGGCCTCGGGCAGGTTCTCGAGCTTCTTGAGGGTGTTGTTCTCGATCTGGCGGATGCGCTCGCGGGTGACCCCGAAGGTGCGGCCCACCTCCTCGAGGGTGCGCGGCTGCTCGCCCTGCAGGCCGAAGCGCAGCTCGATGACCTTGCGCTCGCGGTCGGGGAGCGCGTCGAGGGCGCGCAGGATGTCGACGCGGCGCAGGTTGACCGAGGCCTCGTCGAAGGGCGACGCGGCCTGCTCGTCCTCCACGAAGTCGCCGAGCTCCGACTCCTCCTCCTCGCCGATCGGCTTCTCCAGGCTCACCGGCAGCTGGGCCATGCGGAGGATCTCGCGCACCTCCTCCGGGCTCATGCGCAGCTCCTCGGCGATCTCCTCGGCCCGCGGCTCGCGGCCCAGCCGCTGCACCAGCTGGCGCTCCAGGTGCACCACCTTGTTGAGCTTCTCGACCATGTGCACCGGGATGCGGATGGTGCGCGCCTTGTCGGCGATCGCCCGCGTCACCGCCTGGCGGATCCACCAGGTGGCGTAGGTCGAGAACTTGAAGCCGCGGCGGTAGTCGAACTTCTCGACCGCGCGGATGAGGCCGAGGCTGCCCTCCTGGATCAGGTCGAGGAAGGAGAGGCCGCGCCCCAGGTAGCCCTTCGCGATGCTCACCACCAGGCGCAGGTTCGCCTCGACCATCTGGGCCTTCGCGTCCATGTCGCCGCGCTCGATGCGCTTGGCGAGGGCGACCTCCTGCTCGGCCGTGAGCAGGGTCACCTTGCCGATCTCGCGCAGGTAGAGGCGCAGCGAATCGAGGCTCGGCTCGACGGTGAGGTCGAGCTCGGGCGGGCGCTCGGTCTGAGTGGCGGCCTGGCGGGCGATCACCTCGCCGTCGCCGTCCAGCACCTCGATGCCCACCTCGACCAGATGCGAGTAGAAGTCCTCGATCTGCTCCTTGGTGACCTCGGCCTCCTCCAGCACCCCGACGATCTCGTCGTAGGTGAGGAATCCCTTCTCGCGCCCGTCGGCCACGAGGGCGCGCATCTCCTCCACGTCCGGCAGCGGGATTTCCACGGCTCGACGAACGGCGGAGGGCTGCTGCATGGTCTCGCGGTCCTTCCTCGACGGGGATGGAGCGGAGGTCGGCGGGATTATACGACGGCGTCCAACCGACCTCGTACCGGCGCGGTGCGTCACAATCACCATCGGGTCGCGGCGCGGCCCGCTGTACCCGACGAGAGCGAGAGACGCATGAGCACGACACCGCGGGCCCTGCCGGAGGACCTCCAGCAGTCCCTCCCCTCGGCGCCGATCAGCCTGTCGAAGGCCGGGGTGAGCCGCTCCGCCAAGGCGATCCGCATCCGCCACGACGGCGCCGAGCGGCTCTTCCACGCCGAGATCGCGTGCTCGTGCGACCTCAACCCCGCCCAGAAGGGCGTCCACATGTCGCGCTTCGAGGAGAGCGTGAACGAGGCGATCGACGAGGTGGTGATCGGGGCGGCGCTGCGCATCGAGGAGCTCGCCGAGCGCATCGCGCTGCGGGTGGTCGAGGGCCAGCGGGCCCTGCGCAGCGAGGTGACGATCCGCGCCAGCTACCCGGTGGAGCGGCGCACCCCGGTCACGGACATCCCCACCCAGGAGATGTACGGCCTGATCGGCATCGCCGCCGCCAACGGGCGGGTGAGCCGCAAGATCGTCGGGGTCACCGCCCAGGGCATGAACGCCTGCCCCTGCGCCCAGGGCCTGATCCGCGACCAGGCGGCCGAGGCGCTGCGCACCGACGGCTTCGGCGAGGACGAGATCGAGCGCATCGTGGCCCTGGTGCCCGTGGCGACCCACAACCAGCGCGCCCGCGGCACCCTGCTGGTGGGCGGTCAGGACTCGGTGGACGTCGACGCCGACCGGCTCATCGAGATCGTCGAGAACGGCATGTCGTCCGAGATATACGAGCTGATGAAGCGGCCCGACGAGCGCTACGTGGTCGACAGGGCGCACCGCCGGCCGCGGTTCGTGGAGGACTCGGTGCGCGAGATGGTGCGCGGCGTGCTCGACGCCTACCCGGATCTGGCCGACGAGGTGTTCGTGCACGCCCACCAGGTGAACTTCGAGACCATCCACACCCACGACGTCGACGCCGAGCGCTCCGGCACCGTCGGCGAGATCCGCCGCGAGCTGGTGGACGGCGAGCACGTGGCCGACCACACCACGCTCTCGGCCTGGCTCGAGGGGCGCGTGCCCCGCCCCTCGTGACGGAGTACGCGATCACCGCGGTCGGCGCGGACCGGCCGGGCATCGTCGCGGCCATCTCCGGGGCGCTGCTCGAGATCGGCGGCAACCTCGAGGAGATGCGGGCGGCGCTGCTGCGCGGCTCGTTCGCGACCGTGCTGGCGGTCGACGTGCCGGACGGGATCGGCGCCGCCGAGCTGGAGCGGGCCCTGCGGCCGGTGGCCGACGACCTGGGCCTCGGGCTGTGGGTCGGTCCCGCCGCCCCGCGCTCCGAGGGGCCGCCGCGCGAGCGCTGCGTACTGTCGGTGTACGGCGCCGACCGCCCCGGGATCGTCAGCGGCATCACCGGCGCGCTCGCCGAGCGGCGGGCGAACGTGATCGACCTCTCCGCGCGGCTGGTGGGCGAGCCGCCGATCTACGTGCTGGGCATCGAGCTGGAGCTGCCGCCGTCCCTCGCGGCGGGCGAGCTCGGGCGGTCGCTGCTCGGCCTCGCCCGCGAGCTGGGCGTCGAGCTGTCGATCGAGTCCGAAGAGGACGAGCTGCTCTGATCCGCGATGTCCTGAGGTACCCGGACCGCCGCCTCAAGCTGCCGGCGGCCCCCGTCGGCGCGCCGGGCCCCGCCGTGCGGCGCCTCGCGGCCGACCTGCTCGAGACGGCCGCGAGCTTCCCGCGCACGGTCGGCATCGCCGCGCCGCAGATCGGCGAGCTGTGGCGGGTGGCGATGGTCGACTGCAGCGGCCACAGGAAGGTGCCCGACGCCCAGGGGCCGATCTGGCTCATCGACCCGGTGCTGCTGGAGGCCGAGGGCTCGGAGGTGGGCCGCGAGGGCTGCCTGAGCCTGCCGGACATCACCGCCAACGTGCGCCGCGCCACCCGGGTGGTGGTGGAGACCACCGACATCGAGGACGGAGCGCGGCGGCGCGTCGCGGCGGCGGGCTTCGAGGCGCGGGCGATCCTCCACGAGATGGACCACCTCGACGGCGTCCTGATCCTCGACCGGGTGAGCTCGCTCACCCTGGACGTCTTCCCCCGCAGGCGCTGACGCGGCGGCCGCCGGCTACTGCGCCTGCCCCTCCGCGGCACGGGTCGGCTCCGGCGCGGGCGCGCGCTCGGCGCGGACCTCGGGCTCGGAGCGATCGCCGAAGATGCCGCTCTTGAACTCGCGGATGCCCTGACCGATCGAGCGCCCCATCTCGGGCAGTCGGCGCGGCCCGAAGATGAGCAGCGCGATGACCAGGACGATGATGATCTGCACGGGGGAGATGTCGAACATGCCTTGCCTCGCGGAGGGGTGTGGGAGACGCGCCGGGGACGGGCGTCCCGCGACGTGGGTACAGCATCGGGGAGGGGGCCGGCGCGCGTCCCCGTCCCCGGGGACAAACCGGGGCCCGCCGAATCCGATGCGCGGCGCTTGACGTCGCGCGCCGGGCCGTAGCGCGGTCATCGGGAGGCCGCGATAGGATCACGCCGGCCAGGGCGACCGCGGCCCAGCCGACCTGGGAGCGGCCCAGGCGCTCGCCGAGCACCGCGTGCGCGAGGCCCGCGGTGACCAGCGGGTACAGCGACGCGATGACCGCCGCCGCCGCCAGCAGGCCGCGGTTCGTGGCGGCCGCCAGCGACGCGACGGCGGCGGCGTCGGCGACGCCCGCGGCGGCGACCAGCGGCAGGCTGTCGCGGCCGACGCCCAGGCGCGCGCCGGCGACGACCGCGGCGACGGCGACGAGCGGAATCGACACCAGGCGGGCGTCGATCACCGCCCAGATCGCTCCCGCCCCGGCGGCGTGGTCGAGGCAGATGTAGAACGAGCCGAAGCCCAGGCCGGCGAGGGCGGCGAGGCCGAGGCCCCTCCGCCCGCCCGGCCCCGACGCCCGCGCCACGGCGATCGAGCCGCCGAGCGCGAGGGCGCCGCCCGCGAGGGCGCCGCCCGCGAGGGCGCCGCCCGCGAGGGCGAGCGGGCCGGGCCGGTCGCCGCGCGCCAGCGACGCCGCCACGGGCACCGTCGCCCCCGCGGCGGCCACGGACGCGACCAGGCCCATCGCGCCCACCGAGAGCGCCCGGTAGAAGGCGACGATCCCGGCCGCCCCGGCCACGCCGCCGAGCAGCCCCCAGGCCATCGGCCCGGGAGGGGGCGGCCCCGCGCCGCTCGCCGTCGCGGCGGCGAGCAGCGCGACGAGCCCGACGACCTGCGCGGCGACGACCACGCCGGCGACGGTGGCGCGGCGACTCGCCAGGCCGCCGAGGAAGTCGGCCGTGCCGAAGGCGGCGGCGCTGGCCAGGCCGAAGAGGACGACCCCCACGGCTATCCGGCGGGGTCGCCCGCGGGCGCCTCGCCGGCGGCCGGCGCCGCGACCCGGCGGCCCAGCGAACGGCCGACGGCGTCGAGCGCCAGGGCGACGGCGCAGCAGCCCGCGGCCAGCAGGCCGACGCCGCCCCAGCCCACCTCGTCCCAGACGACGGCGCCCACCAGGGCCCCCACGCCGGTGCAGATGAAGTTGGTGAGGTAGAGCAGGGCGGTGCCGCGGGCGGCCCTGCCCTCCCCCGCCCGCCGGGCGGCCGCAGGGACGTTCACGGCCTGCAGGATCCAGGCGACGGCGTTGTGGACGAACAGGGCCGCGAGCAGCGCCCAGAGCACGTCGTCGCTCACCGCCACCGCCAGCGCGGCGGCGAGGCCGATCACCAGGCAGGCCGCGGCCGTGCGCCCCTCGCCGAAGGCGGCGGCCAGGCGGGCGCCGATCTGGCCCGAGACCGCGCCGCCGATGCCGATCAGGGCGATCAGGCCGATCTGCAGGGCGCCGAACCCGTAGGGCGGGTCCTCCAGCAGGAAGCTGAGGATGGTCCACACCGCCGACCAGCCCAGGAAGACCAGCGCGTTCGAGACGTTCAGCAGCACGTTCACCGGATTGCGCAGCAGCGCCGCCATCTGGCGGATCGCCGCGCCCGCCCCGCCCGGCGCTCCGGCCGGGGGCACGCGGGGCAGGCCCCGGCGCGCGACGACCGCCACCCCGGCGGCGGCCACCGCGGCCAGCCCGAAGGCCGCCCGCCAGCTCGCGGCCCCCAGCAGGCCCGCGACGACCCGGCCGGCGACCATGCCCGCCGGCGCGGCGCTCAGCACCCACAGCAGCGCGCGCGGGTCGCGCGCCGACGCCGCCACGGCGATCAGCACCGGCAGCACCGCGGCGCTCGCGCCCATCGCCAGGCACGCGACCAGGAACACCGGGTACGCCGGGGCGGCCGCGGCGAGGGCGGCCGCCCCGGCCAGGCCGCAGACCATCCAGGTCAGGAGCCGGCGACGCTCCGCGACGTCGGCGGCGACGCCGAAGATCGTGAGGCCGACGCCGAACGCGATCTGCAGGGCGGCGTGCACGGCCGCCATCGGCCCCGTGCCCGCCCCGAAGTCGTCCCCGATGAAGGGCAGCAGCGGCTGGGCGAGGTAGATCGCGGCGACGGCGACCAGCGCGGTCGCGGCCAGCAGCGGCGCCAGGGCACGCGGCGCCCCGGCCCCGCCCGCCGTCGGCGACGGCGGGCTCGGGGCGTCGGTGCCGGCCCCCATCAGGCCGACTGGGGAACCCGTGCGTGCCGCAGCTCGGGCAGCTCCGCCCCCGCGCGGGCGTACCACTCGGCGAGCAGCGGGGCGGAGTCGACCACCAGGCCGACGTGCAGCGAGATGATCAGGAGGGCCGCGTTCTCGGCCTCCTCGGAGAAGCCGGCGACCACGTCGCGCGGCACGATCACCCGGAAGTCGCGGTTGGCCGCGTCGAACGCGGTCGAGATGTCGCAGCAGTCCGTGTACGCCCCGGTGATGACCAGGGTGTCGACGTCGAGCTGGCGCAGCAGGAACTCGAGGTCGGTCGGGTAGAAGCACGAGAGCCGCTTCTTGGTGCGGACGTAGTAGTCGACCTCCGGGTCGGTCTCGACCATCAGGTCGACCCAGCGGGTGCCCTCCCAGCTGTGCTCGTCCATGCCGGGGTTGGGGGGCAGGTAGAGCTCGTACAGCCAGCGCCAGTTGGCCCGGTTGTTGCGCTTGCGGGAGGCGATGTCGTCGATGCCCCCGTGGCGCTGCCAGTGCTGGCACATGATCACGGGGATCCCGATGGCCCGGCACGCGGCGTGGAACTCGTCGTGGATCGCGATCTTCTCCACGCCGCGGGGCGCCGGGCAGGTCACCCCCGGCTCGTCCACCGCCAGGTGGCCGGCGTGCATGTCGATGCACACCACCGCCGTCCGCCGGGGGTCGAGCCAGCCGTCGAAGATGTCCGGCAGCTCCTTGCGGTCGCGGTTCTCGAGGTAGCAGTACATGGCGGTCTTCACGGCTCGCTCCTTTTCCGGGCAGGGCCCGCCGTGCGACCCGCCGGAGGGGGTCGCGCGGCCCTGCCCCGTTTCGCCCGGTCAGTCCCTGTCGGGCACGTAGCCGATGAGGTCCAGCAGCAGGTGCGCTCCCGGCACCTGGAGCGGGCCCACCAGCATGGTCGTCGAGGCCGGCGGGTCCGACGGGAAGGCGGCCCCCCAGCGCGAGATCGAGTTCTGGAAGGTCGCCAGGTCGTCGTGGAAGGCCTGCCGGCGGCAGATGTTCTCGACGGTCGTCCCGGCGGCCGAGCAGATGGCGTCGATGTTCTTGAGCATGTACTCCATCTGCAGGACCTCGGGGATCCCGTACCAGGGGAAGTTCGGGTGGCGCCTGGTCTCCTCCGCGAGGCCGTTCTCGTCGGCCGGCAGCACCGACGAGAAGAAGAGGAAGTTGCCGGCGCGCACCGCCTGCGGCTCGTGCACCTGCGGCTCGGGGGCGTCGGAGGTCTCGATCGTCTCCTTGGTGATCGAGGCGTCGTCGGTGAGCAGCTTCATGGCGATCTCCACCTTGCTGCCCTTCCCGCCGAGGCCCATCTGGGGGATGACCACGCGCGCCGGCGGGTTCTCGGGGAACCAGCGCCTCCACACCCGGTCCATCGCCCCGAAGTCGCGCGGGTCGCCGATGTAGACCGTCGCCTTGACGCAGTTCTCGAGGCGGCTGCCGGCGGCCTCGGCCGTCGCGGCCAGCTTGGTGAGCGTGTACTCGGTCTGCGCCTCGACGTCCGAGCCGTACCAGAGGTAGGGGTTGACCCGGGCCTCGGGGGCGAGGGCGCTCTTCTCCCCCATGTCGACCGAGCTGCCGTAGTCGCCCTTCCAGTCGACCGGGATCTCGCCGGCCAGGAACACCCAGTCGCCCCAGCGCACCGCCGGCGAGTAGCCGGCAAGCGGGGCGGGGATGCCCTCGGGCACGCCGATCGCCTGCTTCTCCTGGCCCGGGATGGGCTCGAAGGCGATCACGTCGACCTCGACGATCGTGTCGCGCACCATCAGCTCCCGGCACACCATCCCGGTGGAGGCGGGGCGCTTGCCCGGGATGAACTCGTCGCGCACCCGCAGGTACGGCGTGATCGACATCTCCGGCCAGGTGCTGCCCGCCGCCAGCTCGTCGAGCGTCGGGTGGGGCGACACGAACCACTGGTAGATGCGCATCACGTCCGTTGCCATGTCGACCCCGGCCGCGGCCAGCGTGTCCCTGATGTTCCCGAGCATGTAGCGCGACTGCAGCTCCAGCGGGTCCTGGTAGTGGGGCAGTCCCGGCTTGACGCGGGCCTCCGGGGCGACCCCGGTCTCGAAGTCGGTGGCCAGCTGGCCCGCCAGGAACACCCACCCGCCCGCCGTGATGATCGGGCTGTAGGGCATGAGGGGCTTGGGCACTCCCCCCGGCCAGATGGCCCGCCGGCCCTTCGTCGGCGGCGCCGTGGTGCTCGTCGTCACGTGGTCCTCCTCCGTCGTCGTCGGTGGTCGGTCGCCGGCCGCGGGCTCAGCCGGCCGTGAGGGTGGCGGTGTCGATCTTCCCGCCGGCCCCCTGGACGCCCAGGGCCTCGGTGTCGGGCACGGTGATCGTCCCGTCCTCGATCTGGCGCGTGATCTCCTCGAGGCGGGTCTTGGCATCCGCCGGGACGACGTCCTCGAGGCCGTAGAACGGGGCGAGGGTGCCGACGCCGAAGTCGAGGCCGAAGGCGTAGTTGGTGGGTTCGATCTCACCGGCCTGGGCCCGGCGGATCATCTCCTTGGTCACGCCGTCGAGGTTGTAGAGCACGCTCGTCAGCACCACGTCGGGCGCCTGGGCGTTGCTGTCGAAGTAGCTGGCGATCACGTACCGCCCGTCGCCCTCCTGGGCGGCGGCGAAGATGCCCTGTGTCGCCGAGTCGGTCGCCGAGAAGATGATGTCGGCGCCCGCCGCGTACTGGGCGTTGGCGGCGGCCTTCGCGGCGGCGGTGTCGGTCCAGCTGTTGATGTAGACCTGGTCGAACTTGACGTCCGGGTTGGCGAAGCGGGCGCCGAGGATGAAGCCCTCGGCCTGGCGGGTCAGCGCGGGGAAGGCGAACCCGGCGACCACGGCGACCTTGCCGGTCGTGGTGGTCATCCCCGCCAGCGCGCCGGCCAGGAAGGCCCCCTGCTGCTGCTCCGGGTCGTAGGCGCAGCCGTTGGACGGCAGCTCGGCGTCGGGGATGGTGACCGCGGCCTCGCAGACGATCGTGTCGGGGTTGACCTTCGCCACCTGCGGCAGCGACTGCGGCACCGATCCGTTCGCCAGCAGCACCAGGTCGACGCCCTCGCGGGCGAAGGCGCTGCCCTGCTGGGTGTACTCCTCGGGGGTCAGCAGGTTCTCGGCGTGGCCCGCCTCGGTGATGCCGAGCTCGTCGACCGCCTCCTCGAGTCCCTGATAGGTGGACTGGCCCCACGAGCCGTCGTTCGCGGAGCCCGCGTTGAGGAGGGCGACGCTGAAGTCGCCGCCCGCGGGCGCGGTGGCGGCGACGGTGCCGGCGCTGTCGGCCGCGGCGTCGTCGTCGCCGCCGCACGCGACGAGCGCGAGGGACAGTGAGAGCGCGGCCGCCAGGGCGGCGGCGATCCTCAGCGGTCTGCGTGGCACGTGGGGCTCCTTGTCGGTCGGGAGGCGGTGGGCGCGGTCATCGGGTCGCGCCGAGCGGCTCGTAGGGCACGCCGCAGGCGTTCGGGTAGCGGGACGAGCGGGCGGCGATCACCGCGACGATCGCCACCAGGTAGGGCAGGGACAGCCAGGCCTCGGGCGGGAGGTCGGCGAGGACGCCGAGCGACTGGGCCTGGAACTGGAGGGCCTGGGTGAGGCCGAACAGGAGGGCACCGGCGACGCACAGGAAGGGGTTCCAGCGGGCCAGCACGACCACCGCGAGGGCGACGAAGCCCTGCCCGGCGGTCACGTTCGAGACGAAGCCGCCGGAGGTCGACGCGATGAGCGCCGCGCCTCCGAAGGACATCAGCGTGGTGCTGAGGATCACCGCCGCGTAGCGGATGCCGGCGACCGACACCCCCGCGGTCTCGGTGGCCCGCGGCTTCTCGCCCGCGGAGCGCATCGCCAGGCCCAGCCAGGTGTGGCGCAGCAGCGCGTAGACGAGGGGCACCGCGGCCAGGGCCAGCCAGACGGTCCAGTTCTGCTCGAACACCTCGCCGATCCAGGGGATCTGCGACAGCCCGGGAAAGCCGTGCCTGTCGAGGCTCGTGACCACCCCGACGCCGGAGAGGTACTCCTCGAACAGGAGCGTCGTCGCGCCCAGCGCGAGCAGGTTGAACATGATCCCGCTCACGATCTGGTCGGTGCCGCGGCTCACCCAGAGGTAGGCGAGGATCGCGCCGAGGGCGGCGCCCACCGGCAGCGACAGCAGCAGGCCCGCCGCGATGCCGCTCTCGCGGATGCCCCAGGCGCAGGTGAGGGCGCCGAACAGCATCACCCCCTCGATGCCGATGTTCAGCACGCCCGCCTGCTCGCTGATCGCCTCGCCGAGGGCGGCCCAGAGGACCGGCGTCATCAGCGCGACGCCCGACACGATGACCGCGATGACGACGTCGTCGTTCACTGGACCGCCCCCTCGGCGTAGCGCAGCCTGATCACCCGGGTGGCCAGCAGCGCGATGATGAACGTGGCGATGACGATCTGGCCGACGGCGGTGGAGATGCCGGTGGCCGCGGGAAGGGTCTGGCTGCCGACCTGGAGGGCGGCGAAGAGGACGGCGGACGGCAGGATCCACGCCGGGTTGAGCCGGGCCACCAGGGCCACCGCGATGCCGATGTAGCCGTAGTTGGCCGAGAAGCCGGTGACGAGGGCCCGGTTGTCGCCGATCACCTGGATCGACCCGGCGAGGCCCGCGAAGAGCCCGGCCAGCACGAAGGTGACCACGGTGACCCGCGCCACCCTCATCCCGTTCATGCGCGCGGCCGCCGGGTTGAGGCCGATGGCGCGGATCTCGAAGCCGCTGCGGGTGCGGCGCATCACCACCCAGGCCACGGCGACCGCCACCACGGCGAGCACCAGGCCGAGGTTCACGCCGGCCGACGACCAGATGACCGGCAGCTCGGCCGAGCCCGGCACGCGCTCGGTCTGCGCCGCCACGCCCTGGGGCCACAGGCCCGTGATGGCGTAGGTGGCCAGCAGGATGCCGACGAAGTTCAGCATCAGCGTGACGATCACCTCGTTGGCCCCGGCGACGGCCTTGAGCAGGCCGGCGAGGCCCGCCCACACCGCCCCGGCGAGCACCGCGCCCAGCACCACCAGCGGCACCATCACGGCGGCCGGCAGGCCCGAGGGCAGGGTCAGGGCGAGCGCGATCGCCGCGAACGCCCCGACGTGCATCTGCCCCTCGGCGCCCACGTTCCACAGACGGGCGGTGAAGGGGATCGCCGCGGCGACGCCGCACAGGGCCAGCGGCACGGCGACGCGCAGGGTGTTGCCGATACGGTCGCTCGATCCGAAGGCCCCCTCGACGATCGACCAGTAGGCGTCGAACGGGTTGGCGCCGAGGGCGGCGATCACGACGCCCACCAGCACGAGCGTGCCGAGCACCGCGATCGACGCGCTGGCGAGCGTCTCGCGCGACTCGGCGGCGCGTCCGCCCAGCAGGCGGGCGGCCTCGAGCGGGGTGCGGGCGGCGGGCTGCGCCATCACGCCACCGCCTCGGCCATCGAGCCGCCCGTCCCGCCGGGCACCCCGGCGAGGGCCAGGCCGATGTCCTCGATGCGGGCCGACTCGGCGCCCGCCTCGTAGATCAGGCGGCCGCGGTAGATCACCGCGATGCGGTCCGACAGGGCAATCAGCTCGTCGAGCTCGTTGGTGACCAGCAGGATCGCGGCGCCGCGGCCGCGCAGCGCCAGCAGCTCGCGGTGGACGTAGTCGATGGCGCCGACGTCGAGGCCGCGGGTGGGCTGGGCGGCGATCAGCAGGCGCGGCTCGCGGGCGATCTCGCGGGCGATCACCACCTTCTGCTGGTTGCCGCCGGACAGCTGGGAGGCGAGCGCCTCGGGGTTCGGCGGCCGCACCCCGAACGCCTCCAGCAGGCGGGCCGCGTCGGCGGCGATCGCCCGGCGGTCGAGCAGGCCCCGGCGCGCGTAGCCGCCGCCGGCCACGCGTGCCAGGGCCAGGTTGTCGGCCAGGGTCATGTCGGCGATGAGGCCCCAGTGCAGGCGGTCCTCGGGGATCACGCTCACGCGGTGGGAGTGCAGCTCGAGCGGGCTGCGACCGGTGACGTCGACGCCGTCCAGCTCCACCGTCCCGGCCTCGGCGGAGGCGACGCCGGCGAGGACGTCGCTCAGCTCGCGCTGGCCGTTGCCCTCCACCCCGGCGAGGCCCAGGATCTCGCCCTCGCCCACCTCGAGGCTCACGCCGTCCACGGCGGCCACGCCGCGGCCGTCGCGCACCACGAGGCCCGAGACGCGCAGCACCGGGCGGGCGTCGCCGGGCCGCTCGCGCTCGGGCAGCTCGGCGATCAGGCTGCCGGTCATGGCCCGCGCCAGGCGGGCCTCGTCGTAGTCGCCGCGCGCGAACACGCCCTGGCTGCGGCCGCCGCGCAGCACGGTCACCCGGTCGGCGATCTCCATCACCTCGGAGAGCTTGTGGGTGATGAGGACGGCCGAGTGGCCGTCGGCCGCCAGACGCCGCAGCGCGTCGAACAGCGCCGCCACGCCCGCCGGGCCGAGGGAGGCGGTGGGCTCGTCGAGCACCAGGATCCGGGCGCCGCGGTACAGCAGCTTCAGGATCTCGATGCGCTGCTGGGTGTCGACGGGCAGGTCCCGCACGCGGGCGTCCGGGTCGATCTCCAGCCCGGAGCGGCGGCCCACCTCGCGCACCTCGTCCGCCAGGCGGCCGCGCCGGATGGCGCCCCTCCACCACGGGCGGGTGCCGAGCGCGATGTTCTCCGCGACGGTGAAGTCCGGGACCAGCATGAAGTGCTGGTGCACCATCCCGACGCCGTCGGCGAGGGCCTCGCGCGGCGATCCGTACTCGACCGGGTGGCCGTTCACCAGGATGCGCCCGTCGTCGGGCCGCAGCAGGCCGAACAGCAGGCTCATCAGGGTCGTCTTGCCGGCGCCGTTCTCTCCCAGCAGGGCGTGGATCTCACCGCGCCGGAGCGCGAAATCGACGCGGTCGCAGGCCGTCGTCGCGCCGAAGCGCTTGGTCACGCCCAGCATCTGGACGACGTTCTCGGCGGGCGGCGGGGGCGTCATGGGCGGCGATCGTACGAGCGCCCCCGAAGGCCTCACGTTGGACGGCCGGGCAGAGGGTTCCGCCGGATTCCTGGCCGCCTGCACATGGGACGCGCCTGTCCCAAAGCGCAAGATCCTTCATACGGCCGGATGGAACAACGGCGAGGGGATGGAGCCGCCCCGTGTCAAGTCGCCGCCTCCGGCCCCGGAGAGGAGGGTCCCTGGCCGGTCGACCGCGTCCCGTGTCGGTATGGGAGGAGCGCCGCCGCACCCTGGTGCGCGCCGCGTGCCTGGTGGTGGCCGACGTCGGCGTCGAGGGCCTCACCCTCGACCGCGTGGCCCAGCGCGCCGGCGTGTCGAAGGGCGCCGTCCAGTACGCCTTCGGCTCCCGCGACGAGCTGCTCGGGGCGCTGGCGCGATGGGTGCTGCAGAGCATCTGGATGGACGGCGGCGGTCGCGCGCCCGACGACCGGCCCAGCCTCGACCAGCTGATGGACGGCCTCATCCGCGGCCTGCAGACCGACTCGGACCGGATGACGACCATGTACGCCCTGCTGATCGGCGCCGGCCGCAACCCGGCCGTGCGGCAGGCCTTCCACGACTTCTACGCCGAGGCCGACCCCCGCCTCACCGCGGCCCTCGAGGACGCCATGGGCGGCCACCTCGACCCGGCCGAGCGCGCCACCCTCATCCACGGCCTCCGCGGCATGATCGTCGGGATGTACCTCCACTGGACGGTCCATCCCGAGGGGCGCTCGCCGGACGCCGTCGCCGCCGAGATCAGGGCGGTCTTCGATCGCCTGCTGGGAGCCGTGACGGCCTGACGCGGCGGCGCGGCTCCCGCGGTCCCATCGCCCCCGGCGGGCGGGCCGGCGGGGATAGCATTAGTCGGAATGCCGAACGACTCCGACGCGCCGATGGCGCTGGCCGCGGGCTTCCCGGCCGCCGACCGCGAGCGGTGGATGGCCGAGGTGGCGCGCGTCCTCGCCCGCGGCCGCGACGACGCGGGGCCGGCCGAGATCGACGCCCTGTTCGCCCGGGTGCTCCGCACTCCGACCTACGACGGCATCACCCTGGAGCCGCTCTACACCGCCGGCGACGCGCCGCCGCCGGGGTCGGAGGGGCTGCCCGGCCTCGCCCCGTTCGTGCGCGGCTCGGCGCCGCACGCGGGGCCGGGAGGCTGGGACGCGCGCCAGGTGGTGGCGGTCGAGGGCGACGGCGCCTCCGCCGCCGGGCACGCCCTCGATGAGCTCGAGAACGGCGCCGTGTCGGTGCAGCTCGACCTGCGCGGGGCGGACCGCATCGACGTCGCCCTGCTCGACCGGGTGCTCGGCGGCGTGCTGCTGTCGGCGGCCGCGGTCGGGCTGGACGCCGGGCGGCGGGGCGTCGAGGCGGCCGCCGCCCTCGCCGGCCTGTGGGCGGAGCGGGACGTGCCCGACGGCGCGGCCCTCGCCTCGCTGGGCCTCGACCCGCTGGGCGAGCACGCCACCGCCGGGGGCGCCCGGCCGCTCGACCGGGAGCTCTCGCAGGCGGTCGCGGTCGCCGTCGAGGCATCCGCCCGCCGCCCGGGCGTGCGCGCCATGGTGGCCGACGGGTCGCGCTACCACGGCGCCGGCGGGTCGGACGCCGAGCAGCTCGGCGCGGCCCTCGCCACCGGCGTGGCCTACCTGCGGGCGCTGACGGACGCCGGGCTCACCCCCGACGCGGCCTGCGGGCAGGTGGAGCTGCGGCTCGCCGCAAGCGCCGGCCAGTTCCCCACCATCGCCCTGATGCGGGCCGCGCGGCTCGCCTGGGCCCGGGTGGCGGAGGTCGCGGGCGCCTCCCCGGCCGCGCGGGCCGCCCGGATCCACGCCGTCACCTCCCCCGCGATGGCCACCCGCTACGACCCCTGGGTGAACCTGCTGCGCAACACGGTGGCCTGCTTCGCGGCGGGCGCCGGCGGCGCCGACGTCGTGACCGTGGCCCCGCACGACGGGGCCGGCGGCGACCTGGCGCGGCGCCTCGCCCGCAACACGCAGGCGCTGCTGGTCGACGAGTGCGGCCTCGCGCGCGTCGCCGACCCGGCCGGCGGCTCCTGGTTCGTGGAGCGGCTCACCCGGCAGCTGGCCGACGCGGCGTGGGCCTTCCTGCAGCGGATCGAGGCGGCGGGCGGCATGGCCGCGGCGCTCGACGCCGGCCTGGTGCAGGAGCGGATCGCCGCGACCTGGCGGGCACGGGCGACAAACCTCGCCCGGCGCCGCGATCCGGTGACCGGCGTCAGCGAGTTCCCCGACATCGACGAGCCCGCGCCCGCCGCCGCGCCGGCCGGCGCCGGCGGCGGATCGATCCCCGCCCTGGTTCCGCACCGCTACGGCGAGCCCTTCGAGGCGCTCCGCGACCGGGCTCGGGCCGCCGCGACGCCGCCCACCGTGTTCCTGGCGACCCTGGGCACGGCCGCGGCGCACACCGCCCGGGCGACCTTCGCCAAGAACCTGTTCGAGGCGGGCGGCATCCGCGCCCTCCCGTCCGGCGACCTCGGCGAGGGAGACGACCTCGCCGAGGCCTTCCGCGCCAGCCGCGCGCCGATCGCCTGCATCTGCTCCAGCGACGCCGTCTACGCCGAGCGCGCCGCGGCGGCCGCGGCGGCGCTGTCGGGCGCCGGGGCCGCGCGGGTGTACCTGGCCGGCCGCGGCGGCGAGCGCGAGGCCGCGCTGCGCGAGGCCGGCGTCGACGAGTTCGCCCACGCCGGCGTGGACGCCGCCCGCCTGCTGGCCCGGGCCCTCGACGCGGCGGGCGCGCCGTGACCGGCATCCCCAGCCTGGCCGACGTACCGCTGGGGGCGCCCGAGCCGTCCGGCGACCTCGGCGCCTGGCGCGCGGCGGCCGAGGCGGCGACCGGCCTGAGCGAGCATACGCTGACCTGGCAGGCGCCGGAGGGCATCCCCGTCGCCCCGCTCTACACCGCCGCCGACGTCGACGGGCTCGACTTCCTCGGCGGCTACCCCGGCATCGCCCCCTTCCTGCGCGGGCCCTACCCCACCATGTACGTCAACCAGCCGTGGACGGTGCGCCAGTACGCCGGCTTCTCCACCGCCGAGGAGTCGAACGCCTTCTACCGGCGCAACCTCGCCGCGGGCCAGAAGGGGCTGTCGATCGCCTTCGACCTGCCCACCCACCGCGGCTACGACAGCGACCACCCGCGGGTGGCGGGCGACGTCGGCATGGCCGGGGTGGCGATCGACTCGATCCTCGACATGCGCCGGCTGTTCGACGGCATCCCGCTCGACCAGATGACCGTGTCGATGACCATGAACGGCGCCGTCCTGCCGGTGCTGGCCCTCTACATCGTGGCCGCCGAGGAGCAGGGGGTTCCGCCCGAGAAGCT
The DNA here is from genome assembly GCA_050181915.1 of Thermoleophilia bacterium. GTDB lineage: Bacteria > Actinomycetota > Thermoleophilia > Miltoncostaeales > Miltoncostaeaceae > JBFXCS01. The sequence goes on from JBFXCS010000002.1 coordinate 191,726, forward strand.
GGCCGGGACCATCCAGAACGACATCCTCAAGGAGTTCATGGTCCGCAACACCTACATCTACCCGCCGGCGCCGTCGATGCGGGTGGTCTCGGACATCTTCGCCTTCACCTCTCAGCGGATGCCCCGCTACAACTCGATCTCGATCTCCGGCTACCACATGCAGGAGGCCGGGGCGACGGCCGACCTGGAGCTGGCGTACACGCTGGCCGACGGCGTGGAGTACATCCGCGCCGGCCGCGACGCTGGGCTGTCGGTGGACGCCTTCGCGCCGCGGCTGTCGTTCTTCTGGGCCATCGGCATGAACTTCTTCATGGAGGTGGCGAAGCTGCGCGCCGCGCGGCTCCTGTGGGCGCGCCTGGTGCGGGAGTTCCGGCCCGAGAGCGACAGGTCGCTGTCGCTGCGCACCCACTCGCAGACCTCCGGCTGGTCGCTGACGGCGCAGGACGTCTTCAACAACGTGATGCGCACCTGCGTGGAGGCGATGGCGGCCACCCAGGGGCACACCCAGTCGCTGCACACCAACGCCCTCGACGAGGCGCTGGCGCTGCCCACCGACTTCAGCGCCCGCATCGCGCGCAACACCCAGCTCTTCCTGCAGCAGGAGTCGGGCACCACCCGCGTGATCGACCCCTGGGGCGGCAGCTACTACGTGGAGCGCCTCACCCACGATCTCGCCCGGGCGGCCTGGGGGCACATCCGCGAGGTCGAGGAGGCGGGCGGGATGACCCGGGCGATCGAGGCCGGGATCCCGAAGCTGCGCATCGAGGAGGCCGCCGCCCGCACCCAGGCGCGCATCGACTCGGGGCAGCAGCCCGTGATCGGGGTGAACCGCCACGCCCCGACCGGCGAGGAGCCGATCGAGGTGCTGAAGGTCGACAACCGCGCCGTGCGCATCCAGCAGGTCGAGAAGCTGCGGCGCCTGCGGGCCGAGCGCGACGGGGCCGCCTGCCGCGCGGCGCTCGAGCGCCTGGAGGCCGGCGCGCGGCGGGCGATGGAGGGCACGCGCGGGCCAGGCCTCGACGAGAACCTGCTCGCGCTGGCGGTGGACGCGGCCCGCGCCGAGGCGACTGTCGGGGAGATCAGCGACGCGATGGAGCGCGTCTTCGGCCGCCACACCGCCGAGATTCGTACGATCTCGGGCGTGTACCGCCAGGAGGTCGGTGATTCGGCGGATGCCGAGCGGGTCCACGCCCGGGTGGAGGAGTTCGCGCGCGCCCACGGCCGCCGCCCCCGGATCCTGGTGGCGAAGATGGGCCAGGACGGCCACGACCGCGGCCAGAAGGTGATCGCCACGGCCTTCGCCGACCTGGGCTTCGACGTCGACGTGGGCCCCCTGTTCCAGACGCCCGCCGAGGTGGCGCGCCAGGCGATCGAGGCCGACGTCCACGTGGTGGGGGTGTCGTCGCTCGCCGCCGGGCACCTCACGCTGGTGCCCGAGCTGCGCCACGAGCTCGCCGCCCTGGGCGGCGGCGACGTGATGGTCGCGGTGGGCGGCGTGATCCCGCCGGCCGACTGGGACGAGCTGCGCGCCGCCGGCGCCGCCGCGATCTTCCCGCCCGGCACCGTGATCGCCACGGCCGCCGACGAGCTGCTCGACCGGCTGGAGCAGGCGGGCAACGGCACCGGGCGGTGAGCGGCCCCGCCGCCGACGTGGAGGCGCGGGTCCGCGGGGTGCTGGCGGGCGACCGCGCCGCCGTCGCGCGGGCCATCACGCTGGTCGAGTCGACCCGCCCCGACCACCGGGCCCGGGCGCGGGAGCTGCTGGCGGCGCTGCTGCCCCACGCCGGCGCGGCCCGGCGGGTGGGCGTCACGGGGGTGCCCGGCGTCGGCAAGTCGACCTTCGTGGACGCCCTCGGCACGATGCTCACCGGCGCGGGCCACCGGGTCGCGGTGCTGGCGGTGGACCCCTCGTCCACCCGCCGCGGCGGCAGCATCCTGGGCGACAAGACGCGCATGGCGCGCCTCGCGGTCGACCCGGCGGCCTTCATCCGGCCCTCGCCCACCTCGGGCACCCTCGGCGGCGTCGCCCGTGCGACGCGCGAGGCGATCGTGGTGGTCGAGGCCGCCGGCTACGACGTGGTGCTGGTCGAGACGGTGGGCGTGGGCCAGTCGGAGACCGCCGTCGCGAACATGGTCGACTGCTTCCTGCTGCTCACGATCGCCCGCACCGGGGACTCGCTGCAGGGCATCAAGCGCGGGGTGCTGGAGCTCGCGGACGTGATCGCGGTGAACAAGGCCGACGGCCCCCACGCCGCCGAGGCCCGCGGCGCGGCCCGCGAGCTGGCCGACGCGATGCGGCTGCTCGTGCCGCGCGGCGCCCTCTGGCGGCCGCCGGTGCTGACCTGCAGCGGGCTGGAGGGCGAGGGCGTCGCCGCGGTGTGGGAGGCGGTTGAGGAGCACCGGCGCGTGCTGGACGACTCGGGCGGCCTCGCCCGCCGCCGCGCCGATCAGGAGGTCTCGTGGATGTGGTCGGCGGTCACCGACGGGGTGCTGGAGCGACTCAGGCGCGACCCCGATCTGAGAGCACACGTGGACGAGATGGAGGGGCGGGTGCGCGCCGGAGAGCTGCCGGCGACGGTCGCCGCCGGCGAGATCCTGGGTCGCCTCGACGCCTGATCAGCGATCTGCTTTGCTTCGGGCAATCTGAGTAAAGGCACATCATGAGCATCATCTCCAAGAAGAATCAGATCACGTTGCCCGTCGAAACCCTTCGCCGCGCCGGCATGAAGCCGGGCGACGACGTCCGTATAACGGCCGTCGGGCCGGGGAAGGTCGAGATCCTGAGCGTCGATGAGCTGATCGACCGGTACTCCGGCATCTTCGGCAAGGACGTCTACCCAGACGGCTATCTCGAGGAGCTCCGCGCGGAGTGGGACTGACCGTCTTCGACTCGGATGTGCTGATCGGATTCCTGAACGGCGAGGACGCCAACCATGTGGATGCGGACGCACGAGTTCGCGCCGCGGTCCGCTCCGGCGATCGATGCCTCGTGTGCGCGGTGAACTACACGGAGGTCCTCGTCGGGCCGGTGCGCGCGGGGGCCGCCGGTGCCGTCGACGAGATGCTCGGCTACTTCGGGTTCGAGATCATCCAGGCCGATCAGGCGCTCGCGCAGAGGGCGGCAGCCGTCCGCGCCAGAACCAACCTCAAGGTTCCTGACGCGTACGCCCTCGCCACCGTCATTCACGCGGAGCACCGAGGGTGGGACGACGTGCGCCTGGCGACCTTCGACCGGCGCCTGATGACGGCGTTCGCCGAACTACACCCGAACTGACCTACTTCTTCTTGTAGACGTTGTCGCCGATGTCCTTGCGGACCGCGTGCACCGGGTTGCCCGCGGCGTCCCACTGGTAGTAGGAGCAGGCCGGGCCGAAGGAGGGCTCGTAGACGTCGATCCTCGGGTTGCGGCCGACGTCGCGGGCGGCGGCCGCGTGGCGCAGCAGGCTGGGGTCGTCGCCCTCGGGCCACACGATCACCAGATGGGCCGCGGTGAGGAAGTTGGCGATGAACTCGCAGCCCTCGGCCGGGCAGTTCCAGGGGTCGGTGCGGACGCAGTACCAGCCGCTGTAGTCCTCGCCGGAATCGTCGGTCCACAGCTCCTCGTCGATCCCCTCCTCCTCGTCGAGGTCGGGGAGGGCCGGGGCGACGAGCGGATCGTCGAGGCCGACTCCGGGGCGCGTCTCGTCGGGCATGGGCGCTCCTGTCAGTGGGTGTGGACGTGACCGGCGGCGCAGCCGTCCGCCCAGGTGGCGGCACCGTCCTCGCGCACCGTCTGCTTCCAGATCGGGACGCGCGCCTTCAGCTCGTCGATGGCGTAGCGGCACGCGGCGAAGGCGGCCGGGCGATGGCCGGCCGAGGCCGCGACGACCACGCTCGGCGCGCCGACCGCGACGGCGCCCACCCGGTGCTCCATCGCGATCGCCGCGCCGTAGCGGCGCGCCGCCTCGCCGGCGATCGCGGTCATCTCTGCGAGGGCGAGCTCCTCGTAGGCCTCGTAGCGCAGCTCCCGCACCGGCGCGCCGTCGGCCGCGTCGCGCCGGGTGGTGCCGACGAACAGCACCGCGGCGCCGTGCTCGGCGTCGCCGACGGCGGCGAGCACGGCGGACGGGTCCAGGGGGGTCTCGACGAGGGCGATCATCCGCCCGACACCGGCAGCACCAGGGCCACCTCGTCGCCGTCGCGCAGCGGGGCGCCGGGGATGGTCCACTCGTGGTTCACCGCGTAGCGCAGGCCGTCCGGCAGGCCGTGGGCGCGGACCGCCTCGGGCAGGTGGGCCCACAGCGCCCCGACGGGCGTCGCGGCCGGCACCCGCACCTCCACGCGGCCGGATCCGGCCGCCTCGCGGAGGGTCGCGAACAGGCGGACGGCGACCTCGATCTCGCCATCGTCGGACACGTGGCCGACTCTAGCCCAGCTCATCGGCGGACGGCCGGCCGGTTCGCGTTGCGCCCAGATGAAAGGCTTTTCCAGGGACTCTGGGGTAGTTTCCGCACGTGAAGACACCTCGGCGCCCCATCGTGCTGGGCCTGATCGCCGCCGCGGCCGCCGCCGGCGCGTCGATCCCGATCGTCACGGCCGCCGTCGACCCCACCCAGTACCGCCTGCCGGACCTGCGCTCGGACCCGCCGGGCGAGCCCTCCCCGGTGGAGGTGTACTCGAACACGGCGCTGCCGACGCCGGTCGACGACTGGCTCATCGTCCGCTTCGACGGCTACATCACGAACGTGGGCGCCGGGCCGCTCGACGTGGCCGGGAACCCCCAACTCGACGACCCCGCGCCTCCCGCCGACCCGACGGCCCCCGCCCCGGACGACCCGGCCGCCATGTGGCAGCGCGCCCCCGACCTCAACGGCGTGCTCCGGCCGGTCGCGAAGGTCCCGGTGAAGTTCGAGAACACCGACGACCACAACCACTTCCACCTGAAGCGCGCCGTGGAGTACTCGCTGTGGACGGCCGACAAGCGGGCGATGGTCGCGCCGGCCAACAAGGTGGGCTTCTGCCTGTACGACATCGAGGACCTGCAGGCCGTGAACGGGAGGCCCGAGCGCACCCCCTTCTACGACTACGACGTGACCCGCTTCTGCCAGGCCGGCAACCGGGGCGCCACGCAGCTGCGGATGGGGGTCTCGGCCGGGTGGCGCGACATCTACGACCGCGACCTGGAGTTCCAGTACGTCAACGTCTCGAACGTGGCCCCGGGGACCTACCTGCTGGCGTCCCGCGCCGACCCCGACGACGTCATCGCCGAGAGCGACGAGGACAACCCGATCGCGTTCGCCGACGCCACCCCGGTCACCGTCCCCGGCTTCGTGGCCTCCCCCGTGCAGGCCGGCTTCGACCTCGGCGCCCCGGCCACCGTGCGGCTCCGGGCCGAGACCGTCGGATCGGGCCCGCTGGTCGCACCGGCGAACCGCCGCTTCCGCATCGTCGAGGCCCCCGCCCACGGCACGCTCGACCGGCCCGTCGGGGCGAGCTTCGCCGGCGACACGGTCACCTACACGCCCGACCCGGGCTTCCGCGGCGTCGACACCTTCCGCTACGTCGCCGTGAACACCTTCGGCGCGCAGGACGACCGCGGCCGCTACCCGAACGGGGACACCTCGCAGGCGCCGACCGCACCGATCCCCTCTTACCCCCTCAGCCCGCCGCAGGCCACCGGCCTCGTCGTCAGCAACGGCGGCGCCGTCGGCATCTCCGGCGCGCCGGCGCTCCTGTTCACGGGCACGGCCGCGCAGCTCACCGCCGACGTCTACAACGTGGCCCCGGGGGTCGCGTGGAGCGTCGACGGCGTCCCCGGCGGGAACGCCGCGGTCGGCACCATCGGCGCCGACGGCCTCTACACCGCGCCCGCCGCGGCCGCTCCCGGCACGACCGTCACGATCACCGCCACCAGCCTCGGCGACCCCTCCCTCAGCGACAGCGTGACGATCGAGATCGTCCCGGCGCCCGAGGCGGTGCCGCTGCCCGCGGCGCCGCCGTCCGGCACGGCGAGCATCCAGTCGGTCGGCGTCCTCGGCACCCCCACCACGGTGCTGAAGGGCGCCGGCAAGAGGATCCTGATCGTCGGCGTCACCTCCCGCCGCTCGGGCCAGATCGCCATCAACGCCCGCGACGGCGCCCGCAGCTCCCGCACCTGCCGGGTGCGCGTGGCGGCCGGCCAGCGCGCCACCTGCCGCATCGTGCTGAAGAAGGGCATGCGCGCGGCGAGGACCACGGTCATCACCGTGCTGCGCCCCGACCGCGGCGCGCGGGTGGTGAAGCGCACCCGCCTCCGGGCGCGCTGACCGCCCTCCGGGACGGCCCTCCCGGAGCCCGCCGCGAGATACGCGGAATTCCGAGCGAAGTGGTAGCCTCGGCGCCCCGCCGTGACGGCGGCCCGGCGAGTTGAGCTCCCCGGCGGGGGCGGAGTGAGGGGACGGACGTGACATGAGCACGGAGGAGAAGCGCGAGCGCCTGCGCGCCCTCCGCGACGAGGCGGTGCACGCGGGCAGCGAGGCCGCCGTCGAGCGCCAGCACGCCCGCGGCAAGCTCACCGCGCGCGAGCGCATCGACCTGCTGGTCGATCCCGGCAGCTTCGTCGAGCTCGACATGTTCACCCGCCACCGCGCGCACGGCTTCGGCCTGGAGGAGAACCGCCCCTGGGGCGACGGGGTCGTCACCGGCCACGCCACCGTCGACGGGCGCAGGGTCTTCCTCTTCAGCCAGGACTTCACCGTCTTCGGCGGCAGCCTCGGCGAGGTGTTCGCCGAGAAGATCGTGAAGGCGATGGACCTGGCGGTGAAGATGGGCTGCCCCTTCATCGGCATCAACGACTCGGGCGGGGCGCGCATCCAGGAGGGCGTCGTCAGCCTGGGCGGCTACGCCGACATCTTCTTCCGCAACGTCCGCGCCAGCGGGGTCATCCCCCAGATCTCCGTGGTGATGGGCCCCTGCGCGGGCGGCGCCGTGTACAGCCCGGCGATCACCGACTTCATCTTCATGGTGCGCGAGACCAGCCACATGTTCATCACCGGCCCCGAGGTCATCAAGACCGTGACCGGCGAGGACGTGACCATGGAGGAGCTGGGCGGCGCGCAGAGCCACGCCACCCGCTCCGGCGTGTGCCATTTCGCGGCCGACTCCGAGCAGGACTGCCTGCAGCAGGTGCGCGACCTGCTGTCGTTCCTGCCGCAGAACAACCTGGACTCGCCGCCCTACCTGGCGACCGCCGATCCGGCCGACCGGGCCGAGCCCGAGCTGGCGACGATCATCCCGGACGCCCCCACCAAGCCGTACGACATCGCGCGGGTCATCGAGCTGGTCGTGGACGACGGCGACTTCCTCGAGGTGCAGCCCCTCTACGCCCAGAACATCGTGGTCGGCTACGGGCGCCTCAACGGCCACGTGGTCGGCATCGTCGGCAACCAGCCGAAGGCGCTCGCCGGCGTGCTCGACATCGACGCCAGCATCAAGGCCGCGCGCTTCATCCGCTTCTGCGACGCCTTCAACATCCCGCTGGTGTCGTTCGTGGACGTGCCCGGCTTCCTGCCCGGCACCACCCAGGAGTACGGCGGGATCATCCTGCACGGCGCGAAGCTGCTGTACGCCTACAGCGAGGCCACGGTGCCGAAGCTCACCGTGATCACCCGCAAGGCCTACGGCGGCGCCTACGACGTGATGAGCAGCAAGCACGTGGGCGCCGACTTCAACGCGGCGTGGCCCACCGCCGAGATCGCCGTGATGGGGCCCGACGGCGCGGTGAACATCATCTTCCGCCGCGAGCTGGCCGAGGCGGAGAGGAACGGCGGCGACGTGGCGGCGCGGCGCGCCCAGCTCATCGAGGAGTACAGGGAGCGGTTCGCCAACCCCTACATCGCGGCCGAGCGCGGATACGTGGACGACGTGATCGAGCCGGAGGAGACGCGCGCCTGGCTGATCAGGGCGCTCGAGGCCTCGCTGACCAAGCGCGAGGCGCGGCCCCGCCGCAAGCACGGGAACATCCCGCTGTGAGCCTGCGCCTGGAGGTGACGGCCGGCGGCGCGCCCCGTCCGGCGCAGCTGGCCGCGCTCACCGCCGCGGCGACGGCCCTGCTCGCCGCCGCCGCGCCCGGGCCCGCCGATCCGCGGCCCGCGACCTACCGCTCGCGCTGGCGGCGGGCGGCGATGCTCGACGACATCGAGGTGCCCGCCGGCGCCGAGGACGACGGACCCGCGTGGGGAGGCACGGCGTGACGTTCCAGAAGGTGATGGTCGCCAACCGGGGCGAGATCGCGGTGCGCGTGTTCCGCACGCTGCGCGAGATGGGCATCCCGTCGATCGCCGTCTACTCCGAGACCGACCGCGACGCGCTGTTCGTGCGCCACGCCGACGAGGCCTTCCTGCTCGGCCCCGGCCTCGCGGCCGAGACGTACCTGAACGTGCCCCGCATCCTGGAGATCGCCGCGCGGGCGGGGGTCGACGCGGTCCACCCGGGCTACGGCTTCCTGGCCGAGAACGCGGAGTTCGCGCGGTCGCTGGCGGCCGCCGGGATCACCTGGATCGGACCGCCGCCCGACGCGATCGACGCGATGGGCTCGAAGGTGCGCGCCCGCGCGCTGATAGACGCGGCCGGCGTGCCGATCGTGCCCGGCGTGACCGAGCCGGTCGCCGACCTCGCCGCCGCGCGCGAGGTGGCCGAGTCGATCGGGTACCCGGTCGCGGTGAAGGCCTCGGCGGGCGGCGGCGGCAAGGGCTTCCGCGTCGCCCTCTCGGCCGATGCGCTGCAGGACGCCTTCGAGGGCGCGATCCGCGAGGGCGAGCGCTTCTTCGCCGACGGCGCCGTCTACCTCGAGCGCTACCTGCCGGAGCCGCGGCACGTGGAGATCCAGATCCTCGCCGACTCCCACGGCAACACCGTGTGGCTGGGCGAGCGCGACTGCTCGGTGCAGCGCCGCCACCAGAAGCTGATCGAGGAGACGCCGAGCCCGGTGGTGTCGGACGACCTGCGCCGGCGGATGGGCGAGGCGTCGGTGCGCGCCGCCCGGGCGGTCGGGTACACCTCGGCGGGCACGCTCGAGTACCTGGTGTCGGGCGAGGAGTTCTTCTTCCTGGAGATGAACACCCGCATCCAGGTGGAGCACACGGTCACCGAGGTCGTGACCGGCCTGGACCTGGTGCGCGAGCAGGTGCGCGTCGCCGCGGGCGGGGCGCTGTCGGTGGCGCAGGAGGACGTCGCGCCCCGCGGCCACGCCTTCGAGTGCCGCATCAACGCGGAGGACGCCTCACAGCGGTTCCTGCCGTCGCCGGCCGCGATCACCGCCTACCGCGAGCCGTCCGGGCCCGGCGTGCGGGTGGACTCGGGCGTGCGGGCCGGCTCCGTGATCCCGGAGATCTACGACCCGATGGTGGCGAAGCTGATCGCCTGGGACGTCGACCGCGAGTCGGCGCGGCGGCGGATGCTGCGGGCGCTCGACGAGTACGTGGTGGAGGGTCCGACGACGCTGATCCCGTTCCACCGGTGGCTGCTGCGCCAGCAGGAGTTCATCGACGGGGGCGCCTGCCACGCGCTGCTCGCGAAGCTGGCGGAGGAGCCGACGCCGATCCCGCCGATCGAGGGCGCGCCGGCGGCCCCGCCGGCGGACGAGGCGGCCGAGGCCCACGAGACGGTGGCGACGAGCTTCGTGGCCGAGGTGGACGGGCAGCGGTTCGAGGTGGTGCTGCGGCACCCGCCGCTGGGCGGCGGTCCGGCGGCGGCGGCGGCGCCGGCGAAGCGACCGCGCAGGGACCGCTCCGGTGGTGGTGGCGGGGGCGGCGGCGCGTCGAGCGACGAGCTGGTCACGCCGATGCAGGGCACCGTCCTGCGGGTCGCGGTGGAGGCCGGCCAGGCGGTCGCCGCGGGCGACCTGGTCTGCATCGTCGAGGCGATGAAGATGGAGAACGAGATCGCCGCGCACCGGTCGGGCACCGTCGGCGAGATCCGCGTGGCGGAGGGCCAGGGGGTCAACGCCGGCGACGTCGTCGCGCTGATCGTCGAGTAGCCCCCGGCCGGCTCACGCGCCCCCGGCGACGGGCGGGAGAACCGTGCGCGAGGGCGGGGTCCGGGACCGGCGGGACCGGCGGACGAAGGGTCCGGGGCCCGGAGCGCGATGAGCCCCCTCGGGCGGGGGAGCGGAGCAGGCCGGCGCGTAGGGGACGAGCCAGGGCGAGCAGGAGAGCGCCGCGTGGCGGAATCCCGGGCGTCCGTGTGTCGTGGTCAATTGGCCGTGACCGCCGCGGCCAATTAGACACACACCACGACACGGAGCCTCACCTCATCCGCGCGACGCACGAGCTGATCCGTATCCATCCCGGAGCGCATCATCAGGGCATGGCCAGGAGCTTGTATAAGGGGGAGAGGCTGGGGAAGCGTCCTCCGTGCGTCCTTTGCGTGGGCGCCGGGCGGGGGGAGCGGCGGGAGCTGCACCTGGGGTACGGGGTGTCGGTGTGGTTGTGCGAGGCGCATCGGTCGCCGGAGTTCCAGGAGCGACGTGCCGGGCGCGACCTGGTGGCGAGCCTGGATGCGATGTGGCGGGGGGCGGGGTGCCTCACCGCCCGGCGGGCGAGGGCGCTGACGGCGTACCGGGAGCGGGTGCTCGCGCGAGGGGGGCCGGCGGGGCGCGACAGGCCCGGCTCGTACTCCTGGCCCGACCTGCGGCGGGAGGCGGAGGCGCGCCTCGCGGCCGGCGATCCGCCGCGGCGGATCATCGGCGAGCTGCGGGATCGGGCGGGTCGCGGCGAGGCGCGCGCGCCGTCGGTCCGCACCATGCGGCGGTGGCTCGCGGAGGCCGGCCGGGGCGGCGGCCCGGAGGGCGGAACGGACCCCGGCGACGCACCCGCGGGGGGCGACGGCGGCGGCGTTCCGGAGGAAAGTCCAGGTACGGCCTGGACTTTCCTCCGGAAACACGCATGGGAACGGGGGAAGCCGCTACCGGACGGGGTCGCCGGACCGTACATTGACCGGCGATGCGATCCCCCACCCGACACCGACCCCGACCCCGGTGGTGAGCCCGGCCGGATCCCGCCACAACGCCGCGGCCCGCGCACGACGCACCCCTGCGTTCCCGGTCGCCCTCGCTCTCGTCCTCGTCCTCTGCCTCGTCCTGGCGGCGGCGGCGTGCTCGGACGAGGAGCCGGCCGTCACCGGACCGCGGCAACCGGCGAACCCCGCCCCGATCGTGTGGGGCATCGCGGAGAACCTCCACCGCGACCCGACCACCATCGACCAGAAGGTCGCGCTGATGAAGCGCCTCGGCGTGCGCATGGTCCGGATGGACCTCGGCACCACGCCCACCGACGTGCGCGCCGTACGCACCGCGCGACGCGCCGGGCTGCGCGTGCTCGGGGTGGTGCTGGGTCCGCGGGAACCGGAGGCCTACGCCGAGTGGATCTCGGAGCTCGTGACCCTGTACGCCCCGCTCGGAGTGCACCACTACGAGATCTGGAACGAGCCGAACATCCCGCACACCTGGCCGACCGCCGACGACCCGGCGCGCGCCGTGCCCGAGTACATGGCCCTCGTCAGGGCGGCGTACCCCCGCGTGAAGCGGATCGACCCCCGCAGCGTCGTCCTGGTCGGCGCCCTCTCGCGCCGCGAGACCGTGGGCGGGCGCCCCAACGACTGGCTCGCGGCGATGTACGACAACGGGCTCGAGGGCAACTTCGACGCCATCTCGGTGCACCCGTACACCGACCCGGAGCTGCCGGGTGAGGACACCCCCGCGGCGTACGCCTGGCGGGAGATGGCCGGCCCCTGGACCGACCGGAACCCCTCCATGCGCGATGAGATGATCGCCCACGGCGACGGCGACAAGCGCATCTGGATCACCGAGTACTCGGCCCCCACCGGCGGCGGCCTCGGCACCCCCGTCGACGAGGAACGCCAGGCGCAGATCGCCCGCCGCGCCGTCACGCTCGCCCAGAGCTACCCGTGGCTCGGCGGGTTCTTCTGGTACGGCCTGCGCGACCAGCCGAGCGGCAGCGAGGCGTTCGGCCTGCTGCGCGCCGACTGGACGGTCAAACCCGCCTACCGCGCCTACGCCGGGCAGATCCGGGCCACCCGCGGCCGGCCCGCCGGGTCGACGGCCCCGTGACCGGACGCCACCGCCCCGGTCGCGACGAGCTGCGCAGCGCCGCCCTGCTGCTCGGCGCAGGCGCCGATCCCGCGCTGCTGCGCGAGGCCGCGGCCTCGCCCGCGCTGCGCTCCCGCCGGGTGCCGCCCCTCGCGGGCCGCATCCGCCAGCGGATGGCGATGCGGCACGGCCACCTCGGCTACCTCGCCGACTGCGCCGAGCCCATGGCGGTCACGCGCAGGATGGTTCTCGGCGACGACGCCGACGGACCGCCCCGCGTGATCGTGAGGGTCGACGAGTTCCCCACCGCGGGCGCCTACGCCGGCCCCGGCACGGTCGAGGACCTCGCCGTCTTCCACGAGATCCTCCGGGTGGCCGGGGTGCCCTACCTGATGGCCGTGACGCCCCGCGTCGCCCGCGACTACCTCGACCCCGCGGGGCGCGAGTCGCGCGACCTGCGCGACGACGAGATCGACGCGCTGCGCCGCATCGCGGACGGCGGCACCACGATGGCCCTGCACGGCCTCGACCACCGCACCGTCGACCCGCGCCCGCGCCACCACTCCGAGCTGACCGGCCGCGCCGCCGCCGACCTCGACCTGCTGCTGGAGCGGGGCCAGGCGATCCTGCGCGACCTGGGCATCGAGACCCCCGTCTTCGTGCCGCCCTTCAACCGCTTCGACGCGGAGCAGTACGACGTCCTCGCCCGCCGGTTCGAGGTCGTGTGCGGGGGCCCCGAGAGCGTGATGCTGCTCGGCTTCCACGGCACGCCGCTGTGGCGCGGCGACGCGGTGTACCTGCCCTCGTACGTGCCCCTCTACGGCCGAGCATCCGTCGTGCAGCGCGGCGTCGCCGACCTGGTGGCACGGCGCGCCGCCGTGTGGGCGCCGGTGACGCTGCACCTGTCGTGGGAGGCCGAGGACGGCTGGGATCCGCTGCGCCGCCTCGCCGACGCCATCGCCCCGTTCAGCGCGTCGTGGGACGAGTTCATCGCCGCCGCCCGCGCGGCCCGCGAGACGACCGAGCGCTAGCCGACCAGGCCCGGCGCCCGGGCACTAGGCCAGCAGCACCACCAGCACGAAGGTCGCGAGCGTCCCCACGCACAGCGTGCCCAGCTCGAGCCGGTGGCGGGTGAGCAGGGCCAGGCCGCGGTTGTTCGCTCCCAGCTCGTAGCGCCGGGCCGCCGTGGGGAAGAACGACAGGGTGCCGGTGATCGCCGCGATCACCAGCAACGCGATCGCGAACGGCTGCCAGGGGGTGGAGTCGCCGCCACCGCCGCCACCGGAGCCGGTGGCGACGCCGCCGGCCTCCTCCAGCTGACGGGCCGCCGCGTTCGCCGCCGCCTCGCGGGCGGCGCGCTCCTCGGCGGCCTTCTTGGCCGCGGCCTCGCGCCGCGCCTTGGCGCGCGCCTCCGCGAGGGCACGCGCCCGCTCGCGCCGGGCCTCGGCGGCCTTCCGCGCCGCCTCCCGGCGGGCGGCCGCACGGGCCTCGGCCTCGCGGGCGGCGGCCGCCGCCTCCTCGGCCCTCCGCTGGGCGGCCTCCGCATCGGCGTCCGACTGCCCGTCGGATTGGGACTGGGAGGGGGTGACCGGCGTCGGCGTCGGCGTCGGCCGGCTCGGCGTCGGGTTCGGTCGCGTGTTCGGCACCGCATCCGGCGGCCCGAGGTTGACCTGCGCCCCCGCGACGGCCGGCAGGAGGATGACGACGGCGCACGCCACGACGAGCGCCAGTGCACCCCGCCATACCCCATGCCGGTGTCGCGTGATCATCAGCCCTTCTTCAGTACCTTCGCGGTGCCCTTCGTGCCCTTCTTGGTGATCAGCAGGCCTCGGTTGATCGTCCGCGTCGGGCCGCCACGCCGGTCCATCAGCTGGACCTGCAGCCGCAGCTTCAGCGGGAACCGCTTGCCCTTGGTGGAGATGTTGGAGACGACCGTGAAGAAGCGGTTGCCGACTCCGGCGATGGGCCGCTTCGACAGGGCCTTGTAGACCGTGACCTTCCGAGTGACCTTCTTGCCCTTGACGACCACGCGCTTCGTGACCTTGCGCGCCTGCATCAGCCGCACCTGACCCGAGAACGTCGCGCTCGCCTTGACGCGCAGCGTAATCCTCGCGGTGCTCCCGCGGAAGGCCACCTTGGCCTTCAGCCCCTTGAGGGTCGGCGCCGGGTACTTCTGCGTCTGGACCGGGGGCTGCCCCGCGCCGGGACCGCCGGGCGTCGGCGACGGCGACGGGAGGCCGGCGTCGATGCGGATCATGGAGCCGGCCGACGGCACGCCCGACGCGTTCAGCACGAACAGCTGGTAGTAGCCGGGCGGGGCCGCCGTCGGATCGGACGGCAACGTCACCGACACGCCGCCCGCGGCGGCCGTGAACGGCAGGTTCAGCAGGCGCTGGTCGACGTCGAGGGCGTGGGTGTTGGCGCCGAGCTTCATGAGGGTGACACGCGAGACCGCGTCGGGCGTCCCCACGCCGATCGTCGCGCCGTAGGGCGCCTGAGCGGGCGCCGACGCGATCGTCGGGCGGGCGCCGCGGTACAGGTACGGGGGGTTGTAGAACTGGACGGTCCGGTTGCGGGAGGTGTCCCTGCTGTGCTCGGGCCGGTCGTCTCCGCTCGAGATGACGCGGCCGTCCGGCAGCAGCAGCGACGTGGAGTGGTAGGTGCGCTCCTCCTGCTCCGTCCCCACCTGGATCCACTGACTGGCCCCCTGGGGCAGCAGCTCGGCCGAGAAGACCGGGTCGGTGAAGAGCCCGTCGGTACCGCTACCGCGCCCACCGCCGTTGCGGAAGATCGAGCCGTCCGGCAGCAGCGTGCTGTTGGAATGGCTCCGGGCCTGCAGGTTCGACGGGCCCTGGCGCCACGGGCTCGGGTCGCCCGGCTTGTAGCTGAGCAGCGCCGGGATGTCCGCGATGACGGTCGTGTTGGTCGCGGGCGCGTCGTTGTAGTTGACGTCGGTGGGCGAGCCGCCCTGGAGGAGGATCTGGGTCGGGCCGTTGATACCGCCCGGCAGCAGCGTCGCGGCGCCCCACTCGCGGCGACCCGACAGCATGCCGGGGAGCTGCGGCAGGTTGGGCAGCGGGCTCCACGTCCAGGTGGTGGTGTCGAGCAGGCCCGTGTCGTCCGCGCCGGGACCGGCGAGCAGCAGCTTGCCGCCCGGCACCAGGAACAGGTGCGGGTAGAAGATCGTCGAGCGTGCGGCGCTGGGCTTCACCTCGATCGTCCCCACGCCGTCCATGTCCGGCGACGGCGTGAACACCTCGACCACCGGCGTGATGTCGCCCGTCTTGTCGAGGCCGCTGAGGATCACGACCCGGCCGTCCGGCAGCAGCGTCGTCGTGGGGTACCACCGCCCGACGCTCATCTTGGGCTGGACGGTCCACGTCTCGTTGAACGGGTTGAAGGTCAGCAGGACGTCGTGACCCTGGAACTGCTGGCTGGTCTGGAGGTTGAAGAACTCCCAGTTGCCGCCGGCCACGAGCAGGCGGCCGTCGCGCAGGAAGGTCTGGCCACCGCACCAGATGTCGTAGGGCTGGCCGCGGCGCGGGTCGATGGGCGGATCGCGGCGGTAGGTCTGGCCGGTGCGCGGGTCCCAGATGTAGGCGGCCGCCCAGTCCACCTGGGCGCGCTGCGCCGGGGTGTTGTCGAGCGGCGGGACCGTGGAGTTCGTGACGTCGGGGTTGTACGGGTAGGCCCACCACATCACCTTGCCGGTGGGCAGGAGGACCGCGGTGATGTTGAGGCCGTCCACGGGGAAGCTGTCGCCCCACTGACCGGTCTCGGACAGCGCGCCGGACTGCATCGCCTTCTTGATGCGGGCGCCCACACGCCCCTCGAGGCTCGGGCACTCGGCCGGGTCGGCCTTCGCGTAGGCGGGCTTCTCGCAGCGCGCCTCACGGGCGCGCTCGGCGGCCCGCCCGGCGGCGTCGAGGCCCGGGCATGCGTTCACGTTCGCCAGCCGGTAGGCGGCCTCGCCGCACAGCTCACGGCGCTTCGCGTCGTTCACCGAGACGCTCGAGGGCGCGTGGTGGCTGCCGACCGTCGTCCCTTCGAGCGCCCCGAGCAGGGGGCTCGGCGAGTATGGAGCGAGCTTCCCCGCCAGCACGGGAGACAGCCCGAGCACAAGGGCGGCGACCACCGCCCCGCAAAGGGCGAGCGCGATGCGCCCGCGACGTCCTGTCGGCAACTTCGGCTTCCTCACGTGGCAATCCCTTCCCTACGGGCGACGCCCAACTGGCACGGCTCTCCGAGTGGATCTTCCGGGCGACCGGAGGCCCGGGGCAACGCCGCGAAGGGTCAGGCCGGGCCTGACCGGAAGGGGAGCCCGACCGAAGTGGGTCGCGGGAACTCCACCTATGGAGAACCCACTTCTGTCCGTGCGGGGGGGTGATGGCCGGCGGCGGATCTAGTGGGATGACATCGAGCCCCGTCCGGACCAGTCGATCCCCCGGAGCAATGCCGTGAGTACCCTGCCTCTCGAGGAACTGAGAACCCACCGCCGCGCATCCGCCCCGCCCGGGACGCGCAGCGTGTTCATGGCCGTCCCCCTGCTCGTCGTGTGGGACGCGCTCTGCGCGCTCGTCCTGTTCGCGGCGACGGTGCCGCTGGCCGGCGGATCCTTCTTCCAGGAGCGCGCCGTCGCCGACGGCGTCGGCGTCGTCGGCGGGCCGAGCATGCTGTTCGCCGCCGTGGCGCTGGGCGCCGTGGCGCTGGTCGGCGGCTACGAGCGCCGGCCGCGCACGATCGGCCTCGGGCGCCTGGGACGGCTGCTGATGGCCGGCGCCCTCACCGGCTGGGTGGTCTGGACGGCGTCCGCCGCCCTCGACTGGGACGTGGACCTGGGCCAGCTGCTGGCCGTGGCGCTGCTGGCGCCGCCGGCCTGGGCGGTGGGCCGCCACTTCCGCGAGTCGCGGGTGCGGCGCAACCCGGAGCGCGTGCTGGTGATCGGCTCGGGGCACGTGGCCCGCCACGTGGCCGAGCTCACCGCGCGGCACCCCGAGCGGGGCCTGAAGGTGATCGGCTGCGTCGATGACCAGGCGCTGCGCGCCGACGGCGACCCGCCGCTCCTGGGCCGCATCGACGACCTGCGCGCCGTACTGCAGGAGCACGAGATCTCGCGGGTGATCGTGGGCTTCTCGCTGAACTCCGACGCCGAGATCCTGTCGGTGCTGCGCGAATGCGACACCCGGGGGGTCGACGTGGACATCGTGCCGCGGCTCTTCGACCTGGTGGGCCCCGAGCCGGTGGTCGACTCGCTGGGCGGCATGGGCCTCGTGAGCGTCGAGCGCCAGCGCCTGGGCGGCGTGCAGGCGGCGGCGAAGCGGGCGGTGGACATCGCCGTCTCCGCGGCCCTGCTGGTGTTCACCGCCCCGCTCATGGCCGTGATCGCCGCCGCCATCCGCCTCAGCGACGGAGGGCCGGCCCTCTTCCGCCAGACCCGCATCGGCAAGGCCGGCGAGGAGTTCCAGATCGTCAAGTTCCGGACCATGGTCCCGGGCGCCGACCGCCAGCAGGCCTCGACGCTGGTGGAGCAGGGCCCGGAGGCGATCGCCCAGGTCGCCGAGTCGATGAAGCACCAGTCGGACGCCTGGATCACCCCCCTCGGCCGCTTCCTGCGCCAGACCAGCCTGGACGAGCTGCCCCAGCTCTGGAACGTGCTGCGCGGCGACATGAGCCTGGTGGGCCCCCGGCCGCTGCGCCGCTACGAGGTGGACGCCCTGAGCAACTGGGAGTCGATGCGCCAGGCGGTGCGCCCCGGCATCACGGGCCTGTGGCAGATCCTGGGCCGCAGCGACATCCTCTGGCACGAGCGGATGCAGCTGGACTACACCTACGTGCGCCACTGGAGCCTGCGCAAGGACATCGCCATCCTGGCCCGTACCGCCGGCGTGGTCCTGGGCCGGCGCGGAGCGGTCTGACCACGGACGACGCCGCCGCCGCCGATCCCCGGGACCGGCGCGCGACGCCACGGCAAGGGACAACGACATGACGTCACTCAGCCCCACCGCACGCACCGCCCCGGACGCCGGCGCCCGGACCGGCGCGCCGCAGGTGGCGATCGCCCACGACTGGCTGGTGCGCTACGCCGGCTCTGAGCGCTGCGTGGAGCAGATGCTGCTCGCCTTCCCCGGCTCCCCCGTGCGCACCAGCCTGATCCGGCCGGACGCGCTGCCGGAGGCCCTGCGCGACGGGCGGCCCTCCCTGCTGCAGCGCATCCCCGGCGCCACCGACCACCACGAGTGGCTCCTGCCGCTGATGCCGGCGGCGTGGCGGGCGATGCCGCCCGTCGAGGACGTCGACGCGGTGGTGTCGAGCAGCCACGCCTGCGCGAAGGCGGTGCGCATCGCGCCCGGCATCCCCCACCTGTCGTACTGCCACACGCCCATGCGCTACGCCTGGGACTTCGAGGCCGAGCAGGAGCGCTTCCCCCGCCCGGCGCGCCCCGCGGCCCGGGCCATGATGGCGGCCTTCCGCCGCTGGGACCGCGGCAGCGCGCGCAACGTCACGCGCTTCCTCGCCAACTCGCGGGCCGTGGCCGGGCGCATCGAGCGCTTCTACGGACGGCGCGCCGAGGTGGTCCACCCGCCGGTCGAGACCGACTTCTACACCCCCGGCGGCGAGCGCGAGGACGGCTTCCTCTACGTGGGGCGCCTGGTGGGCTACAAGCGCCCGGACCTGGTGGTCGAGGCCTTCCGGGAGCTGCCCCACCGGCTCACGATCGTGGGCCAGGGGTCGATGGCCGAGGCGCTGCGCGCCCGCGCCACCCCCAACATCGAGTTCCGCGAGGGCCTCGACGACGAGGCCCTGCGCGACCTGTACCGGCGTTCCCGGGCGATGGTGTACCCGGTGGACGAGGACTTCGGCATCGTGATGGCCGAGGCCCAGGCATGCGGCACGCCCGTCATCGGCATCGACGCCGGGGGCGCGCTCGACATCGTGGAGGACGGGGTCACCGGATGGCTGATGCGCGGCCGCGGCGCGGAGGATCTGCGCGCCGCGGTGCGCCGGGCCGCGACCGAGACCCTCGACTGCGCGTACATCCGAGACAGGGCCGAGCGGTTCTCGTCGGCCGCCTACCGCGACACGCTACGGACGGCGGTGCAGGAGATGATCGCCGACCCGCGGCCGCTCTAGAGCCCCGGCCGTGGCCCTTCGCCTGCGCGGGCTCGGCGCCCGCCGCCGCCCGCACGATCACCTCCCCCGCCGCGAGGGCGCGGTGCGGCTCGTGGCCACGGCCGACTCCAAGCCGCCCGTGCAGCGCGACATCTTCCGCCTGGTGGCCGACTGCCGGCCCGACGCCGTGCTGTTCGCCGGCGACGCCGCCTACGCCGGCACGTCGGACATCCACCGCCGGCACATGCTGCGCGCCTGGCGCCGCGACTGGGGCGACCTGTGGGACGTCGTCTACGCGGTCGCCGGCAACCACGACATGGACAGCCCGCGCGGCCAGGAGCTGTGGCGGAACGTGATGCCGGCGCGCACCCCCGCGCCGCCCTACGCCGCCGGCATGGGCTTCCGGCTGCGGCTGGGGCCGGTGGTGGCGGTGGGCCTCGACACCACGACCGGCACCGTCGACGCGCTGCAGCGCGAGTGGGCGCAGCGGGCCCTGGTGCGCGGCGACGCCCCGCACAGGGTCGCCGTGTACCATGAGCCGGCCTTCCCACAGGGCCTGCACCGTGGGAACTCGCTCGACGCCGTCCCGGAGGATCGCGACCTCCTGTGGAGCGCATTCGAGTCCTCCGGGGTCAACGTGGTGCTCAACGGACACGAGCACGCCTATGCCCGCTCCGTCATCCGCAGGGAGGCTCCCATCCACCAGGTCATCACCGGGGGCGCGGGCGGCGACCTCTACACCACGCCCTGTCCCGGCTACGACGTCTTCCGACCCGAGCACCACATCACCGTGCTCGATGCCGACCCGTCGATCATCCACCTGCGGGCCCTGGGCCTGTCGGGTGAGCTGCTCGACGAGGCCGAGATCCCGTCGCGCACCGCTTCCGAGGTGACTCCGTGAACCACCCGCTCGACCGCATCCCGCGCTGGCTCCGACTGACGCCGGCCCAGTGGGCCATCGTGATCGGCCTCGCCCTGCTGGCGGCCATCATCGGCTTCGCGCTGCAGAGCGCGAAGGAGAAGACCTACTCGTCGACCGCCCGCGTCCTCTTCGAGACCAACAACATCGGCGCGATCGTCAGCGAGGGCCAGAACGCGTTCGGCCAGGACGGCGAGCCGGCCAGCATCCAGGCGACGAACGTGGCGCTGATCGCGAACAGCCAGGTCGCGCAGCTGGTGGCACAGAAGGCCGGCCTGCCCGACTCGGCGGCGCAGAGCCTGCTGTCGCGCGTCAGCGTCGGGTCGAGCGGTAACACGAACATCGCCTCGGTCGGCTTCAGCGACCCCAACCCGCAGCTGGCGGCGCGTCTCGCGAACGCCTGGGCCGAGCAGTTCATCAACTGGACCAAGACCAAGTCGTCCGACCGCATCCAGGCGGCGATCGACGCGCTCCAGACGCGCCGCAACGAGCTGATCGCCGCGAGCCAGAGCACGGAGACGATCGACCAGGACATCGCGTCGCTGAGCATCGCGAAGGACGCCCAGATCGGGGACGCCGTCCAGATCGACACGGCGGTGCCGTCGAGCTCGCCCGAGCAGGCCTCGCCGAGCCAGGTCGCGCTGGGGGTGGGCCTGCTGCAGGGCCTGCTGGGCCTGTGCATCGTGGCCGCCTACCGCCGCCTGCGCGACCCGATCGACTCGTCCGACGACCTGCAGCCCCTGCGCCTGCCGGTGCTGGCCGACCTGCCCCGCGCGCGGCGTCTCACCATCGCGCGCGGCGCGCCCTCGCCCGAGATCTTCGAGTCGGGCCTGCGCCTGCTGCTGGGGAACATGAAGTTCGTCTCCACCTCGCCCGGCGCGACGGTCGCGGCGATCCAGAGCACGCGGCCCAGCGAGGGCAAGAGCTCGATCAGCTTCCACCTGGCCCGCGTCGCCGCGCGCAGCGGTTCCAGCGTGTGCCTGGTGGACGCCGACCTGCGCTACCGCACCATCACCCGCGGCGTGGGCCACCCCCACGGGCCCGGCCTGTCGAACGTGCTCGCCACCCGCGGCATGGGCGGCGCGGCCGAGCTCGACGCCCTGCTCGACGAGGCGCTGATCTACGTCGAGGGCTTCGACCTGCTGGGCGCCGGGCCGCCGCCGCCCAACCCCGGCGACCTGGCCGTGCGCGACGTGGTGCCGGAGATCGTGACGGCCCTGCGCGACCGCTACGACCTGGTGATCATCGACGCCCCGCCCTTCCTGGGCCTGCCCGACGCCGCCCGCTTCCTGCAGGCCGCCGACGGCGTGGTGATCGTGGTGCGCCGCCGCGCCGCCCGCCTCTACCAGGTGCGGCGCCTGGTGGACCGCCTCAAGGTGCTGGGAGCCCGCCCGATGGGCACGGTGCTGAACATGGCCGCCCCCCGCGACGAGGATCTCGCCTACGGCTACGGGGACGCCGTCCCCGCCAGGCCCGGCGACGAGCTGGACATCCTCGACGAGGCGGAGGACGTGGACGGCCTCGGCGAGGTGGACGACCTCGACGAGATCGACGACGACGAGCCCCGGCGCAACGGCGCCGAGCCGCGCCGCGGCCCGTCCGAGCGCCGTCGCGGCTCCCGCAGGACGCCCCGGGCCCCCTGGCGGCGGTGAACCCCGCCGCCATCGCCGGCGCCGTGCTGCTGGCGCGCGCCCGCGCGCGCGAGCACGCGGACATGATCGTGCTCGTCGGCGGGCTGGGCCTGACCCTGCTCGTCTCGCTGCTGATCGCCCAGCGGTGGTCGGCGGCGCTGGCGGGCGGCCTGGTGCTGGCGCTGGCCGGCGCCCTGCTCTACGTGGGGCGCCCGGGCCTGTTCATCTGCGCCTCCCTGCTGCCCTTCGCGCTGCTCGACGAGGCCACGCCGGACGCCGTCCCCTCCCTCGACCGGATCGCCGGCGAGCTCTACTCCGACCGGGCCAACGGCTACCTGGCGCCGCGCGACCTGCTGCTCGCGCTGGGCGTGTTCGCCGCGGCCAACTGGTTCCCGCCCGCCGAGCGGCGCGCCGCGCGCACCTTCGGCCGGGTGACCTGGGTGATGATCGCCGCCGGCGGCATGATCGCCGCCTGCCTGGTGGTGGGCTACTACGTCCTCGACCGGCCCGCGGCCTCGGTCGTGGCGCTGCGGCCCTTCTACACCTGCGTCGCCGCCGCCTACATCGTGTGGCGCCTGCTGCGCTGGATGACGGCCGAGCGGGCGGAGCGGGCCGTGTTCACGGCGAGCCTGGTGACCGGGGGGCTCATCATCGCGCTGGGGGCCGCGCGCGTCGCCGGCCTCGCCGGCACGGCGGTCGACATCGACGGCGTGCCGATCACCTTCTACGACGCCACCACCCCCTTCCTGCTGCTGGCCTGCGTGGGCGTGTGGGCGGCCTGGATCGCGGGGCGGCGGGTCGAGGGCAGGGCGCGCCTCGCGCTGGGGGCGGCGGTGCTGGCCGGCGTGCTGGTGGCCATCGCCTCCCAGCGGCGGGCCGTGCTGCTGGGCTACCTGGCCGCGGCGCTGGTGCTGCTGGTGGTGAACGCGGTCCGCAAGCGCGGCGGCGTGCGGCGCTCGCTCAAGATCACCTTCGCCGTGCTCGCGGTGACCGCGGTCGCGCTGCTGCTGGTGAGCGCGGTGGTGCCCGGCGCCCGCGAGCTGCTGGTGGAGCGCGCCCAGAGCGCCCTGCAGGCCGGCGAGCAGCGCAGCTCGGCCGACTCGTCGCTGCAGTTCCGGGTGCAGGAGTCGGACGCCGTGTACGCCCTGGCCGGCCGGCACCTGTGGGACGGCATCGGCCCGGGGGTGGGCTTCACCCCGGTCAACGGCATCTTCATGCCGCTCGACGGCAGCTACATCCACAACACCTACTTCGCGCTGCCGCTGCGCTACGGCCTGTGGGGCATCCTCGCCCTGACGGTGCTGGTGGTGGGCCTCACCCTGCGCGTGATCCGCGGCGTGTACCGCGACCCGCCGATGATGGCCTGGTCGCTGGGCGCGGCCCCGATCGCCATGCTGCCCGCCATCGCCACGGCCGCCTTCCTCACCCAGACCGTCCGCTGGCCCATCGTGCTGGGCGTGCTGATCGGCGCCTTCGACGCCCTCAGCGAGCCCGACCTGGAGCCGATGCCCGACCTGGCCGCCGCGCGCGCGGCCGCGGTGGCGCGCGCGTGAGCACGGCCCCCGTCACCGGGACGCCGGGCGCCGAGGCCGACGACCACAACCTCCCGGACCTCGCCACCATCAGCGACCGCCGCGTCGCCGGCACCGCCGTCGCCGACCTCGCGGCGCGGGTCGCGACCCTCGGGCTGGGGATGGTCACCGTCGCGCTGCTCACCCGCCACCTCGGGGTGGAGGGCTTCGCCTCGTTCAACTACGCCCTCGCCTGGGGGCTGCTGTTCGCGCCGCTGATCGACTTCGGGCTGTCCCAGGCCGCCATCAACCGGCTGTCCGTGCGCGACGTGTCGCCCTCCCAGATCGCCGGATCGCTGCTGGCGATGCGGCTCGCCATGTCGCTGCTGTTCGGCGGCCTGGCGGCGGTGCTGGCGGTGGCGACCGCGCCCAACCGGACGGTCGCGATCGGCTCCCTGGTGGTGTGCCTGGGGATGGTGCTGTCCACCCCGGCCAGCCTCATCGCCGTGGTGCGCACGGCGATGAAGCCGATCTGGATCATCATCGGCAACGCCTCGAACGCGATCATCTGGGCGGCGATGGCCGTGGTCCTGATCGTCGCCGACGCCGGCGTGGTGCCGTTCGTGATCGCGAGCACCGCGGCGGGCCTGGCCTCGTCGCTGATCGCCCTGCTGATGGCCCGCAGGCTCACCCCGATCGCGAGGCCCACCCGCGAGGCCCTGATGGCGCTGCTGCGCCTGAGCCTGCCCCTCGGCATCGCCGCCATCGCGATGGCCGTCTACTACCGCATCAACTCGATCCTGCTGTACCAGATCTCCGGCGCCGACGAGGCCGGCCACCTGGCGGCCGCCCAGCGTCTGCTCGACCAGGTGCAGATCATCCCGATCGCGATAATCGGCGCCGTGTTCCCCCTCATCTCCGAGGCCGCGGTGAACAACCCCGCGCGCCTGAGGCGCTTCGTGATCGCGGCCTGGGAGATCCTGCTGGGCTTCGGCCTGCCGATCGTGGCGCTGGGCATGGCCGTCGCCCACCCGCTCTCGCGCCTCCTCTTCGGCGCCGAGTTCGAGGGCCCCACCGGCACCGTGCTCATGATCGTATGGCCCGTCGTGATCGCCATCTTCATCGGCTACCTCGGCGGCGCGCTGGTGCCGGCCCTGAACCTCGTGCGGATCTGGATGGCCGTCGCCTTCGCCGGGGCGATCCTCAACGTGGCGCTCAACCTCGCCCTCATCCCCCCCTTCCAGGCGCGCGGGGCGGCCGTGGCGACCCTGGGCACCGAGTTCCCCATCATGGTCGTGATGCTGTGGATCGCGCTGCGCCGCGCCGACCTGCGCCTGCCCGTCGGCCGGGTGGCGCGCATGGCCCTCGCCGCCGCGGCGGCGGGCGGGGCGGCGGCGGTCGTCGCGCCGCACTCGCTGATCGGCGCGCTGGCGGCGGGCGCGGCGCTCTACCTGGCGCTGCTGCCGCTGCTGCGGATCGTCGACCTGCGCGCCCTGCTGGACGCCGTGCGCAACCCGAAGGCCGCCGTGGACGCGCTGGGATGAGACGCCGCCTCGTCATCCTCACCCCCC
This sequence comes from Thermoleophilia bacterium, assembly GCA_050181915.1. Classification (GTDB taxonomy): domain Bacteria; phylum Actinomycetota; class Thermoleophilia; order Miltoncostaeales; family Miltoncostaeaceae; genus JBFXCS01. Next base: position 216,532 of record JBFXCS010000002.1, read on the forward strand.
ACGACTTGGAGCTCGGCGCCGGCGGCGTCGAGCGGTTCACGCGCGTGCTGGCGCCGCTGATGCGGGAGCGGGGATGGGACACCGACGTCTTCTGGCCGCTGCCCGGGGATCGCGCGGTGCCGGGCCCCGTCGAGAAGATCGGCGCGGCCGTCGTGGTGGCCGCCCGCCGGGTGGCGCGGCGGCACCGCCGGGCCATCGCCGCGGCCGACGCCGTGCTGGCGAACGGGCCCATGGGCTGGAGCGTGCGCCACCCCAACCTGGTCACCGTCTTCCACGCCAACTTCGCCGGCTACGCCGAGGCCGTGAAGCCCACGGTGTCGCGGGCCGAGTACGTGCGCCTGCGCCACGTGCAGGGGGGCGCCATGGCCCTGGCCGCGGCGCGCGGCGCGGGGGTCGAGGTGTCGCGCCAGAACGCCCGCGAGGTGACGCGCTACTACGGCGTGCGGCGGGTGGCGGTGATCGAGAACGGCATCGAGCCCGGCTCCTTCGCCGGCGGCGACGCGCAGCGGGCGCGCCGCCGCCACGGACTGCCCGACGGCCGCCTGGTGCTGTTCCCCGGCCGGGTCGAGTACCGCAAGGGCGAGGATGCCCTGCGCGCCCTGCCCGCGCTGCTGCCGCCGGACGCGACCCTGGTCGTGGCCGGCCCGCGCGCCCTGGACCAGCCCGGCGCGGTCGACCTGGGCCCGCAGGGGCCGGACGAGCTGCGCGACCTGTACGCGGCCGCGTCGGTGGGCCTGATGCCGACCCGCTTCGAGGGGTGCAGCTACTCGCTGATGGAGGCCCAGGACGCCGGCCTGCCGGTGGTGACGAACCGGCAGGGCCACGTGGCCGACATGCTCGAGCGCGAGCCGGCCCTCGCCCCCGCCGTCGCGTCGAGCCTCGATCCCGCCGAGCTGGCGGGCCGCGTGCGGCTCTTCCTGGACGACCCCGGCGCCGCGCGGCGCGTCGCGGAGGCCGGCGTGCGCTACGTGCGCCGGCACCACGACGCCCGGGAGATGGCCGACCGCTACGACGCGCTGCTGCGCGGGGCGGGCGCCTGGCGGCGCGGCGACGGGGCGGCGCGATGAGCCGGCGGCTGCGCATCGCGATCGTGTCGCAGAACCCGGTGCTGCCGCTCGACAACGGCGGCAAGATCCGCAACTTCCACCTGTTCGGGGCGCTGGCGCGCCGCCACGACGCGACCCTGCTGCTGACCGAGGCCCCCGACGCCGCCGACGTGGCGCGGCTCGAGGCCGAGGGGCTGCGGGTGGTGGCGCTGCCCAAGCCGCCGGGCCGGGGGCGCTACCTCGCCTACCTGCGCCAGGTGGCGCGCGGCGCGCCGCTCGACTTCGCCGTGCAGGCCAACCCGGCCGTGGTCGCCTGGCTCGAGCGGCACGCCTCCGAGATCGACGCGGTCGTCGTGGGGTCGATCGGGCCCACCGTGAACCTGCCCGCGTCGCTGCGCCGGCCGGTGATCATCGACACCCAGAACATCGACAGCGCCCGCCGCGACAGCGAGCTGGCGAGCTCTCCGCCCCTGCGCCGGCGGCTGGAGCTGCGCGCCTTCACGGCGGGCATCGCGCGCTTCGAGCGCCGGGCGCTGCGCGCCGCGACGCGCGTCTACGTGTGCTCGGCCGACGAGGTGCGCGCGCTGGCCCGCGACGGCCACCGCCACGTGGCGGTGGCCCCGAACGGCGTCGACCTCGAGCGCATCGCGGCGACGCCCGAGCCGGAGAGCGCCGACCTGGTGGCCTTCACCGGCGACCTCTCCTACCGGCCGAACATCGACGCGGCGCGCTGGATGGCGGCCGAGATCGCGCCCGCCATCCGCCGGCGCGCGCCGGGCGTGCGCCTGCTGGCCGCGGGCCGCGACGCGGGGCAGGACCTGCGCGGCGAGCTGGCCGCCGCGGGCGTGGAGGTGCGCTCGCCGGTGCCGGACATGCTGGACGTGGTGCGCGAGGCGGCGGTGGTGATCGTGCCGCTCACCAGCGGCGGCGGCACCCGGCTGAAGATCCTGGAGGCCTTCGGGGCCGGCCGGCCGGTGGTGTCGACGCGCCTCGGGGCGGAGGGCATCGCGGCCGAGCACGGCCGCCACCTGCTGATCGCCGACGACGCGGAGGGGATCGCCGAGGCGACGGCGCGCCTGCTGGCCGACCCCGCGCTGCGCGCCGGGCTGGCGCGCGAGGCGCGGGCCCTGGTGGAGCGCGAGTACGGCTGGCGGGCGATCGGCGACGCGCTGGCGCAGGACGTGGAGGCCGTGCTGGCCCGGTGAGCGCGCGCGGCGACTACATCGTGGTGGAGTGGTCCGGCGGCGGCGGCATCGGCCACTACTCGTACCTGCTGGCCGACGCGCTGGCGCGCGCGGGCCTGCCCGCCGTGCTGGCGACGCGGGTGGGCCACGAGCTCGAGGGGGCCGTGCCGCAGGCGGCGCGGGTCTCCCGCGCCTGGCCGGCCGCTCCCCGGCGCCTGCGCGGCCGCGCGCGCCGGGCGGTCATCGCGACGCAGTGGAACCTGGGATGGCTGCGGGTGGTGGGCGCCGCGCTGCGCGCCCGCCTGCGCGGGCGCCCGGCGACGGTGCACCTGCAGGCGCCCGAGAGCATGGCCGAGCTGGTGGTGATGGCCGCGCTGCGGCCGCTGGTGGACCGCTTGGTGATCACCGCCCACAACGCCGTGCCGCACGACAGCCCGGGCCTGGGGCGCATCGTGCACCGCGGCACCTACCGCCTGCCCCACCTCATCATCAGCCAGAGCGAGAGCGAGGCGCGGCTGGTGCGCGGCCTGGCCGGTCGCCGCACCCGGGTGGGCGTCATCGCCCACGGCACCTACGGCCCGATCGCCGACGCCTTCCCCTCCCCGCCCGCCGACGGCGGCGACGGCACGGTCACGGTGGCGCACCTGGGCAGCCTGCGCCCCTACAAGGGCTTCGACACGGTGGTGGCGGCCTTCGCGCTGGCCCTCGAGGAGGACCCGTCGCTGCGCCTGCGGGTGGTGGGCCGGGCGGCCGACGAGGAGGGCGTGCGCCGGCTGGCCGCCGCGCTGCCGCCCGGCCGCGCCACCATCGACCTGCGCTACCTGTCGATCGAGGAGCTGGTGCACGAGGCGCGCGCCGCCGACATGCTGCTGCTGGGCCACCGGCGCGCCTCCGAGAGCGGCATCCTCCACCTCGCCCTCGCCGCCGGCACGCCGGTGGTGGGGCCGGACATCGCCGGCATCGGCCGATTGCTGTCCGGCCGGCCGTCGTGGCTCTACGCGCCGGGCGACGCCCGCGCGGCCTCCCGGGCCCTGCGGGCGATGGCCGCCGCGACGCGCGACGACCGCGACGCCCTGCGGACGGCGGCGCGCGCGATCGCCGACGGCTCGGCCCCCGACTGGGACGAGGTCGCCCGCGCCCATCTCGCCCTGCTCGATCCCCCGGAGGCGACCCGATGACCCGCCCGCTGCGCGTGATGATGATCAGCCACGCCTACGTCAGCGTCGAGCTGGCCCAGGCGAAGGCGCGCGAGCTCGCCCGCCGCCCGGGCCTGGAGGTGACGGTGGTGGCGCCGTCGCGCTTCTTCGAGCTGGGCCGCTGGATGGAGGCCGAGCGCCCCGCGGACCCCGGCTACCGGCTGGAGGTGCTGCCGGTGGCGCTGCCGCTGGTGCGCGGCCAGCGGCACCTCTACGTCTATCCGCGGGGGCTGGTGCGGCTGATGCGCCGCGCCGCGCCGGACGTGATCGACCTGTGGGAGGAGCCGTACAGCGCCGTCAGCACCCAGGTGGTGCTGGCGAAGCGGCTGGTCGCCCGCGGCGCCGCCTTCGTGGCGAACCCCAGCCAGCAGGCCGTGAAGCGCCAGCCGCCCCCGTTCCGCTGGGGCGAGTCGCTGGTGATCCGCGAGACGGACCACGTGGTGGGCCGCAGCCGGGAGTCGATCGAGGTGTTCGAGGCCAAGGGCTACCGCGGGCCCTCGACCGTGATCGGGCACGGCATCGAGCTGGGCTTCCTCGGCCCGGGCGACCGCGCGGCCGCCCGGGCCGCGCTGGGAGCGCCCGCCGACGGGCGCCTGGTCTCGTTCGCCGGCCGGCTGGTGCCGGACAAGGGCATCGACACCCTGCTCGACGCGGTCGCCCGGCTGGGCGACGTGAACGCCCTGATCGTGGGCGAGGGGCCGGAGGAGGCCGCCCTCCGGGCGCAGGTCGCGCGGCTGGGCATCGCCGACCGCGTGCTGTTCCACGGGCCGGTGCCGATGGAGCGGGTGGGGCAGGTGTTCCAGGCCGCCGACGTGGTGGCGATGCCGTCGCGCCACGAGCCGTGGGGCCGGGTGGCGGTGGAGGCCATGGCCTGCGGGGTGCCGCTGGTGGTGGGCGGCGGCCACCTGCCGGCGCTGGTGGGCGACCACGCCCGGGTCGTGGCGCCCGACGACGCGCCGGGCCTGGCCGCGGCGCTGCGCGAGGCGATCGACGAGCCCGCCGACGCGAAGGCGCGCCGGGTGGACCGCGCCCGCGAGTACGCCGCCACCTTCTCGTGGGCCGCCCTCGCCGCGCGCTGGCACGAGGTGTACGAGCAGGTCGTCCAGGGGAGGGACCGATGACGCCGCTGCGAGCCGCATTCGTCAACCACTACACGGGCTACGGCGGCGCCGAGCTGATGCTGCTGACCCTGTTCGAGCGCATCGACCGCCGCCGGGTGACCCCGGTGCTGCTGGTGCCCGGCGAGGGCCTGCTGCCCGACCGGGCGCGCGAGCTGGGCGTCGAGACCCACGTCGTGCCGGTGTCGGACGCCCTGCTCGACGTGACGCGCGGGGGCGCGGGGTCGCGCGGCGGTGCGGCGCGCGCCGCGGCCGCGCTGCCGGGCGCCGTGACCCGCCTCGCCCGGGCGATCCGCCGGGTGGGCGCCGACGTGGTGGTGACCAACAGCGCCAAGGCCCACGTCTACGGCAGCCTGGCCGGGCGCCTGGCCCGGCGGCCGGTGGTGTGGCGCATCCACGACACCATGGACTCGCCCGACTTCGGCGGCGCCACCCGCGGCCTGCTGCTGCGCATCGGCGCGCGCATCCCGCGCCGCATCCTGTCGGTGTCCGACTCGACGGCCAGGCCGCTCATCGAGGGCGGCATCCCGCGCGAGCGGGTCGTGACCCTCTACAACGGCATCGACCTGAGCGGCCTGCGCGAGGCGGCCGCGGCCGCCGACGCCGCGCCGCAGGGGCCGCCGCGGGTGGGCTCGGTGGGCCGGCTGACGCCGCTCAAGGGCCACGACGTCGTGCTCGAGGCCGCCCAGCGCCTGGTGCGGCGCGGCGTCGACGCCCGCTTCGTCATCGCCGGCGCCGCGGCCCGCGAGGCCCCCGGCCACCTCGACGAGCTGCGCGCCCAGGCCGAGCGCCTGGGCATCGCCGAGCGGGTGGAGCTGATCTCGCCCTTCGACGACCTCGGATCGCTGCTGGCGGGGCTCGACGTGTTCGTGCACGCCTCGGTGCTGCCCGACTCGCTGCCCACCACCGTGATCGAGTCGATGGCCGTGGGCCGGCCGGTCGTGGCCACCGACCTGGGCGGCGCGCCCGAGCTGGTGCGCGAGGGCGAGACCGGCCTGCTCATCCCGCCCGGGGACCCCGATCGGATGGCCGACGCGGTGCAGCAGCTGCTGGCCGCGCCGGAGCGGCGCGCCGAGGTGGGCCGGGCCGCGTCGGCCGAGGCGACGGCGCGCTTCGACGTGCGGGCCTTCGCCGACGCCTTCGCCGCGCACGTCGAGGACGCGGCCGCGCACCGGAGAGGCGTCTAGTCGCGATCCCCGCCTGCGGGGAGGGGTCGGCCCTGGTCGCACGACCCGTGGCACATCGTCGCTCGGCGGCTAGCGTCCCCGACAGACCCATCCCGCGCGACGGGGTCACTTCGACTGCGAAGGACACACGGATGGCGACCAACGTGAGAGAAGCAAGGAACCAGCGTCCGACGAGCGGACGGCAACGGCCGCGACGGCCGCACGCCGTCATCCTCGCCGGCGGGAAGGGGACGCGCCTCGCGCCCCTCACCACCGTGCTGCCGAAGCCGCTGATGCCGCTCGGCGACGGACCGATCCTGGACGTGCTGCTGCGTCAGCTCGCCGGCCAGGGCTGGCGCGAGGTCACCCTGGCCGTGGGCCACATGGCGGACCTGATCAAGGCCTACTGCGGCGACGGCGGGCGGTACGGCCTGAAGCTGAGCTACCTGGACGAGGACGAGCCGCTCGGCACGGTGGGCCCCCTGGCCTTCCTGCCGGACGAGCACCGCGAGCGCCCGGTGCTCGTGATGAACGGCGACCTGCTCACCAGCCTGCGCTTCACCGATCTGGTGCGCGCGCACGCCGAGAGCGCGGCGTCGGCCTCGATCGCGGTGCAGCGACGCGACGTGCAGATGGAGTTCGGCGTGATGGACCTGGGCGAGGACCTGGGCTCGTCGCGGCGCATCCTCGACTACCGCGAGAAGCCCCTGATCGAGGCGACCGTCTCGATGGGCGTGTACCTGTTCGAGCCCGAGGCCCTGGAGCTGATCGACCGCGGGCAGCGGCTCGACCTGCCCGAGCTGGTGCTGCGGATGCTGCGCCGGGGCATGGACGTCGCCGGCTACCCGTTCGAGGGCTACTGGCTCGACATCGGCCGCCACAGCGACTACCAGCGGGCGCTCGAGGACTTCGAGAAGATCAAGGACGAGCTGCTCGCCCCGGTGGAGGCGGCCCTGTGAGCCGGATGCTCCCGCTCGCCGCCCCCACCTTCGACGAGGCCGAGGCGCAGGCCGTGGCCGAGGTCGTGCGCTCCGCCTGGCTCACGATGGGCCCGCGCACGCGCGACTTCGAGGAGGCCTTCGCGGCCCGCGTCGGGGCGGAGCACGCCGTGATGGTGTCCTCGTGCACCGCCGCCCTGCACCTGGCGTTCGCGGTGCTCGACATCGGCCCGGGCGACGAGGTGATCGTGCCGTCGCTGACCTTCGTGGCCACCGCCAACGCGGTCGCCTACACCGGGGCCACGCCGGTGTTCGCCGAGATCGTCTCCCACGCGCGCCCCGTGATGGACCCCGAGGCGGTGCGCGCCCTGATCGGCCCGCGCACGAAGGCGATCTGCGCGATGCACTACGGCGGCTGGATGGGCGAGATCGCCGCGCTGCGCGCCCTCGCCGACGCCCACGGCCTGGCCCTGGTCGAGGACGCCGCCCACGCCCCCGGCGCGAGCTGCGCCGCCGGCGGCGCCGGCACCATCGGCGACGTCTCGTGCTTCTCGTTCTTCTCGAACAAGAACCTCGTCACCGGCGAGGGCGGGATGATCACCACCGACGACGCCGAGCTGACGCGGCGCCTGCGCCTGATGCGCGCCCACGGCATGACCGCCACCAGCTGGGACCGCCAGCGCGGCCACGCCAGCGGCTACGACGTCGTCGAGCGCGGCTACAACTACCGCCCCAGCGAGCTGGAGGCCGCCCTCGGGCTGGTGCAGCTGGGCAAGCTCGACGCCATGACGGCCGAGCGGCGCCGGGTGGTGGCCGGCTACCGCGCCGCCCTCGCGGACCGGCCGGAGCTGGTGATCCCCTTCGAGGGCGAGGACGAGGGCAGCGCCTGCCACATCCTCCCCGTCGTCACCCCCGGCCGCGAGATCCGCGACGAGCTGCGGCGGCGGGCGGCCGACGACGAGATCCAGACGAGCGTCCACTACTCCCCCGTCCACCTCTTCAGCATCTTCTCCCCCCAGCCCGCCCTGCCGCTCACCGAGAGCTACGCCGAGCGCGAGCTGACCGTCCCCCTCTTCCCCGCGATGACGCTCCAGGACGTGGAGCGCGTGGCGCGGGTCCTCGAGCTCCAGGAGGCAATCGCATGAGCACGGATGCACCCAAGACGGTTCTCGTCACCGGCGCCGCCGGATACGTCGGGGGGGCACTGGTGCGACGCCTCCTCGCGGACGGCGAGACCCGGGTGATCGGCGTCGACGCCGCCGAGATGGCGCACGGCGTGGACGGGGTCCGCGAGATCCTCGATCACCCGCGCCTCGAGTTCGTGCGCGGCGACGTGCGCGACACCGCCGCCCTGCTGCCGCTGCTGCGGCGCGCGGACGCGGTGGTGCACCTGGCCGCCATCGTCGGCGACCCGGCCGGCCGGCGCGACCCCGATCTGACCCGCGCGGTGAACGTGGACGCCTCGATCGCCCTGGCCGACGCGGCCGCCGAGAACGAGGTCGGTCACTTCATCTTCGTCTCCACCTGCAGCAACTACGGCGTCTCCGACGCCGGCACCCTGGTCGGCGAGGACGCCGACCTGAACCCGGTGTCGCTGTACGCCGAGACCAAGGTGGCCGTCGAGCGCTACCTCTCCGGCAAGCCGGACTTCCCCTACACGGTGCTGCGCCTCGCCACGGTCTACGGCGTCGCCCCGCGCATGCGCTTCGACCTGACCGTCAACCAGTTCACGATGGAGGCGTTCGCCGAGCGGGCGCTCTCGATCTACGGGGAGCAGTTCTGGCGCCCGTACGTGCACGTGGAGGACGTGGGCCGGGCCATCGAGATGGTGCTCGACACGCCGCGCCTGGCCATCGGCCAGACCTTCAACGTCGGCGACTCGGACGAGAACTACACCAAGGGCATCCTCTACGAGCTGCTCAAGCAGCGGCTGCCCGACCTGGAGGCGGAGTTCGTGTCGGTGGAGGAGGACCCGCGCTCGTACAAGGTCAGCTTCCGGAAGGTCGCCGACACCCTCGGCTTCGAGGTCTCGCGACGCGTCCCGGACGGCGTCGACGAGGTGCTCAAGCTCGCCGAGCTCGGCGCGTTCAGCGACTTCAGGGACAGTCGCTTCCGGAACTGAGCGCCTGCGCAGCGCGGATCTTCCCGCGGGGGGCGGCGACCACCTTGGTCGCCGCCCCCGCAGGCTTTTACGGAGTTCTCATGAACGCTCCGGGGCACTAGCCGAACGGTCAAGCGCAGGACCACCCGACCGCCGGTGGCGGACCCCCTCCCCCGCAGGGCGCCCGCGCGAGGGGGTCCCTGAGATCGTGGTCGGCACCGATCGGGGCGGTGCGCGCCCCGGTGTCACGACGACCACGGGGGCTCCACCTTGAAACGCAGTTCACGCATCCGGCGCTCTCTCGCCGCCACGACGGCGGTGCTGGGTGCCTCCGCTCTGTTCGCCGGGACGGCGAGCGCAGCGACCGTCACAGACATCCCGACGTCGCCGCAGCCTCAGGGCATCGTCGCGGCACCCGACGGGCTGTACTTCGTCACGTTCGACGGAGGCGGCAGCCTCCACCGCATCGTCAACGATGTCGCATCGGGCTCGCTCGCGGGCGACCTCGGCGGGGGCGCCTTCGTCACCGCCGGTCCGAGCGGCAGCCTGTGGACGAGCGGTTACGGCAGCCGCATCACCCGGTACGCCGGAGGGACGCCGACCGCCTTCGACTTCCCGCCCACTCCGCCGACGGACCCCGCTCGAAACTTCCGCGGCATCGCCCAGGGCAGCGACGGCATCTACGCGGCGGCCAAGGACTACAACCTTCTGTACCGCGTCGATGCGACCACGGGGGCGGGCACGCCGATCGCGCTTCCGGGCGGCCGCACCTCACCGGAGGGCGTTGCGGCGTCCCCGGACGGCGGCACCATCTACGTGGCGATGAACGGCGGAGAGGGTGGTCTCCTGCGCGTCCAGGGCGGCACCGTCAGCAACTACGGCCCCGAGCGCTTCAAGGCCTACGGGGTGGCCGTGACCTCCGACGGGACCGCGTACCTGACGAACGCCGGCGACCCGCTCGCTTCCGCACCGCCGACCGTCACCCAGGTCGTCCCCGGCGGCGGCACCGGCTTCACCGCCGAGCTGCCCGCAGGATCCAACCCGAAGAGCATCACGGTCGGGCCGGACGGTGCGCTGTGGTTCGCCCAGGGCGACAACAAGGTGGGCCGGGTCACGACGTCGAACGCGCGCAGCGAGATCGACGTGCCGGGATGCCTTGACCCGACCGGCATCGCGGCCACCAGCAGCGCCGTCTACGTCACCTGCTTCGGCGCTTCCAAGATCGTCAAGATCGTTCCCGACGGCCTGCCGGGCGGCGGCCCCGGTACCCAGGACCCCGGCCCCGGCAACCAGAACCCGGGCCCCGGAGACCAGAACCCGCCCCAGACCGTCGCGGTCGGGAAGTTCGCGGCCAAGAAGGCGGCGACGGTCAAGAAGGCCTTCGCGATCACCGTCACCTTCAACACCGCGGTCACGAAGAACCGGGTGAAGGTCGAGTACCGCAGCGCCAACATCAAGAAGAAGGGCGCGATCAAGAAGTACCGGGTGCTCTCCAACCGGCTGATCACGGGCACCCGCTCGGTCATCAAGGTGAAGTTCCCGAAGGTGGGCGTCTACAGCCTCCGGGTGAGCTACACCGCGGCGAACGGCAAGGCGAAGGTGATCAAGACCCAGAAGGTCACGGTCAAGGCCGCCGCCAAGAAGGGCGCCGCCAAGAAGAAGTAAGCCCGCCCGATCGCGACCGGCTCGGACCCGACGGCCCCCGGATCCCCTGCGGATCCGGGGGCCGTCGCCGTTCTCCCCCTACCCCTTGCGGGGGTAGCGGTCGCCCAGCGCGCGGATCGCGGCGGTCAGCGGTCCCTTGCCCGAGCCGTCCGAGCGCAGGCCGCCGAAGTAGTCCTCGCGCTCGCTCGACGCACCGGGCGCCGCGTGGTCCATCTCCCGGTACCAGAGGAACACGGCGATGCGGTTGGCGTACCTGCTCACCAGGTCGTTGACGGTCGTGTTCAGCGCGTCCGCGGCCTGCTGGTACGTCATGCCGGTGGGCCAGCCGTAGTTGTTCGACAGCGAACGGCCGTCGTCGGTCGCCAGGCCCCACTCCGTGATGAAGACGGGGATCGTGGCCGGGGCGCCGCGGGCCTGGGTCTGGTTGATGAGCCGCTGGACGCGGGCCGGGGCCTCGCGGCCGTACGGATGGAGGGTCCACCCGGCCACCATGCTGCCGAGGTTCGGCACCGCCGCGAACATCGCGTTCACCCAGGCCGGGCTGTCGGTGTTGGCGTCGTCCGCCTGCACCAGCAGGCCCACCCGCGGGTTGGCGGCATGGATCGCCTGGTAGGCGTCGCGTGCGCGCTGCGCGTACTCGCCGCCGCGGTCGTCGACGCCCCGGTAGTCGTAGCTGTGCTCGTTGCCGAACTCGATGTACCGCACCGGGTTCGCGCCGCCGGGGTTCGACTTCCAGAAGTTGCCGCCGGGTCCGTACTCGCGCGCCCAGTTGCCCAGGTTCCGCGCCTGGTCGGCGCTCGGCATGCCGTCCCAGTTGGCGAGGAGGATCACCTCGATGCCCTGGGCGGCGGCGCGGCCGACGTGCTGGCGCAGGTCGCCGACGGGCTGGTCGATGTTGTACTCGATCCGGGTGATCGTGCCGTGCAGCGACTTCACCGCGTCCACGTGGTCGTCGCCGCGCGTCGCCACCACGCCGAACTGGAATCCCCCTCCGGCGGCCGGCGTCGCGGCCGAGGGACCGGGGCGTGGCGAGGTCGCCGGGCCGGGGGCCACCGCGCCCCGCCGGTCGGCGCGGATCTCGGCGGCGGTCAGGGCGCGGTTGTAGATGCGCACGTCGTCGATGACCCCGCGGAACCAGTCGCCGCGCACGGGGTTCCCCCCGATGCGCAGGGCCGACGTGGAGGTGCGCAGCGCGCCCGTCGACCGCGTGGTGGAGACCAGGACGCCGTCGCGGTACAGCCGCACCGCGCCGCCGTCGTAGGTCATGGCGAGGTGGGTCCAGCGGCCCGGCCTGAGCGGGGCCGGCGCGGCCGACCGCGAGCGGCCGGAGGCGCGGCGCACCTCGGCCGCGGGACGGCCGGAGGCTCCGCGCGCGTACAGCCCCCAGACGGCCCCGCCGAGGCCCTCCTTCGTCACGATGCCGCGCCGCCCGCGCGGAGCGCCGGCCACCTTGACCCAGGCCTCCACCGTGAGCGCCCCGGTCGGGCGCAGGGAGGCGCGCCCCGGCACGGTGACACGGGAGCTGCGCCCGTTGAACGAGAGCGCCCTGCCGTGGCGTCCCCTGACGCGCGGCGTGGCGTACGCGCGCCCGTTGTTGCGCGAGGGGGACGAGTCGACGACGGTCGACCCCTTGGCCTCGTCGAAGGAGTACGCCGCGACCAGGCCCGCCGAGGCGGCTCGGGCGGTCGGGGTGATCAGTGCCAGGGCCAGCGCCGCGAGGAGCAGCAGCGGGGGGAGCAGGCCGAGGACGGTGACGGTTCGACGGTGTGTCGGCGAGGCTCGAGCCTTTCGTCGGGCTCCGGCCGTGGGACGCGCGGAGCGCTCGCGGCGGCGCCGGCGCCGGGCGGCGGGCCGCCCGGTCAGGGCTGGGCGGCCGCGGATGCTCCCAGGGGTCACCCGGCATGTCAACCGGTGACGTTTGCTTACGGACTGAGACGAGAACGCCGTTCATCAAGGACATTTCCCGTCGCCGGAGAACTGGACGACCAGCGGTTCACTCACCCGACCTGTCTGCCGAGACGGCGACTTGCGAACCCGCGTCGATCACCGTCCGCTCGGACGTACTCACTATCCCAACGGGGAGTTCAAGGGGTTGACGGGCGCTGGTTAGGGTGGCCCCGTGTGACCATAGGGTCGTCCGTCGAGGGCGACGCCACGACCAACAGGACGCCGGTGAGATGGGACCACGTCGATTGCTCAACGAGCGCCGGTCGCGGCGCCGCAGGATTGCGAATCATTTGACGTGCGAACCCGTACAATCATGGCGTCTTCGGGGGAGCGGGGTCTCCCCCACCCGATGGAAGGGAGACCATCGATGATTCCGGACAACGGACAAAGACGACACCGACGCGGCCGCCGTGCCCTCGTCGTCCTCGGGCTGGCGCTCGCCGCGCTGGCGGCGTGGGCATCGAGCGCTCTGGCCGCGACACCCGGCACGGTGGTCCTCGCGGGCACCGACCCGGCGTACACCGACGTGGTGCTCAACACGCCGGAGGGAGATGTTCCGACGACGCCCGGCGTCTTCCAGCTCGACGTCACGGTCGACGGCCAGACGACGCGTCGGGTGGCCTTCTGCATCGACGCCACGACGATGATCGGCACCGGCACGACGTACCCCGTCTCCCTCCAGACCGCCTCCGACGACCCGGTGCTGGCCTCGCCCGGCCACCTGGCCGCCGCCTGGCTCATCAACGAGACGCCGGACCTGCTGGCCGCCGCTACCAACAAGGGCCTCGAGGCCGGCGCCATCCAGACCGCGATCTGGGTGCTCGCCGGTGAGGTCACCCCCGGGACCCCGACCAACGACGCCGTCCTCAACGCGCGCGCCAACCAGCTGGTCGCCCTCGCCACCGGCAAGGCACTCGCCGGCCCCGTCACCATCGCGGCCAACCCCGCCACGCTGACGGCCGGCGGCACCACCACCCTGAACCTCACCGGGACGCCCGGCTCCACCGCGAGCCTGTCCGTCACGTCCGGCCAGGGCACCCTGAGCGCCGCCGAGGTCACCTTCTCGCCGGCCGGCACGGCCAGCGTCACCCTGACCTCCGCCGCGGCCGGTGCGGTCACCGTGGGCGTCAGCGCCTCGGGCGGCCAGTACTGGAGGGCCACCAAGACCGCCGCCAACCCGGTGCAGGACACCGCGTTCGTGATCCCGGAGACCTACACGGCCGCCGCGACGGTCACCTTCACCCAGGCCCCGACCTCGGTCACTCCGCCTCCGCCGCCGGTCGAGATCACCCAGACGCCGAAGCCGGCGCTGACGATCGGCAAGAAGGCCCCGGCCCGCCAGGTCGCCGGCAGCGCCGTCAAGTACACGATCACCGTCCGCAACAGCGGCAAGGCCACGGCGCGCAACGTGGTGGTCACCGACACGATCCCGTCCGGCATGGCGTACCTGCGCAGCAGCCGCGCCCCCGCCTCGACGGGCAAGAAGGTCACCTGGAAGATCACCAGCCTGGCGCCCGGCAAGAGCGTCACGATCAACGTGTGGCTGCAGGCCCCGAGCGGGCTGCGCGGCAAGAAGAGCAACACCGCGACCGCCGTCGCGAGCGGCGTGAAGCTGGTGCGGGCCACCGCGGCGACCCGGTTCGTCCCGGTCCCGGCGAAGGTCCAGCCCGCCGTCACGGGCTAAAACAGGCGGTTCCGCACCCACACGGCGCGCCGTGAGCGCGCCGTGTGGGTGTCGTGTGAACGGCCCGCTACCGTCCGCCCCATGCTGGCCGGATATTGCGTGTCGGACGACGCGGGCCTCGAGGCCCTGCACGACGAGTGGGATGCGCTGGCCGTGCGCTGCGGCCGCCCCGGCTCATCGCCCGATCTGCTGCTCGCCTGGTGGCGTCACCTGCGCCCGCCCGGAGCGGCCGCGCGGGTCGTGGCGGTGCGCGACGGCGACGGGGCGCTCGTGGGCGTCGCGCCCCTGCTGGTGGCGGACGGCCCGATGCGACTGCCGTTCATGCGCTTCCTCGGCACCCCCTCGATGCCGCAGCGCGCCGGCATCGTGGCCCGCGCCGAGGACGAGGGGCCGGTGGCGGCCGCCGTCGCCGAGGCCCTGGGCAATTCGTCGCCGCGGCCGGCGGCCGTCTCCCTCGACCGCATCGACGCCGACCGGGCCTGGCCGGGGATCCTGGCCGGGGCGTGGCCGGGGCGCCACGGCGCGCACATCTTCCGCGAGTTCCGGGTGCCGGTGCCGACGCTGTCGACCGCGTCCGGCGACGTCGAGCGCTGGCGCGCCACGCGAAGCTCCAACACCCGCCACGCGGCGACGGCCACCCGCCGCCGCCTCGCCGCGCGCGGGGCCGAGGTGCGCCGCCTGGAGCACCCGGACGAGCTCGGCCCGGCCCTCGCCGCCTTCGCGCGCCTTCAGGCCCAGCGCTGGGGTCCGCGGTCGCAGCTGTGGCTGCCCCCGTCGATCGCGATGCTGCGCGAGGCGGGGGTCGCGATGCTGGGCGCCGGACGCATGCGCGTGTACGCCGTGACCGACGGGGCGGAGGTCGGCGCGGTGGCCATCCTGTTCGCCGCCGGCGGCGAGGTGCTGGCCTGGAACGGCGCGTGGGATCCCGGCTGGGCGCGCGAGCGGCCGTTCATGGCGGCCCTGGACCGCGCGATCGAGGACTGCTTCGCGGAGGGCGACCGGCGGCTCGACTTCGGCGAGGGCGACCAGCCCTTCAAGTTGCGGCTGGCCGACGGCGAGGACGCGATCTCGTGGACGACGATGCTCGCCCGCGGCCGCGGGCACCGGCGCGCCTGGGCGGCGACGGCCCGCACCCGCTGGACCCTGGGCCTGCGCGCCCGCGCGCGGCGCCTGCCCCCGCCCGCGCAGCAGGCCATCCGCACCGTCCTGAACCGGGCGCGCACCGCCCGCGCGACCCCCGGCTAGTGCCGTGTCCGGTGACGTTGGCCCGTTATGGCCGCGAAAACCCGGCGGGGCAAGGACGCAGCGTCATCCGCATGGTCGTCGCCATGTGGATGATCGAGGACGCCGCATCCGCCGAGGTTTGCAGCGAGCAAGAACGGGGCGAACGTTGCCCGACACGGCACTAGGACCCGCGCAGCCGGTCGACCGCCGCCCGCACCCGGCGCTGGGCCGGCGGCGGCAGCCGCCGCACCCCCTCCGCCGCCGCGGCGCGCAGGCGGCCGGGCAGCAGCCGCGCCTCGGTGAGGGCGCGATCCGCGCCGCCGCAGATGATCAAGGCCGGCCCGAGCGGTTCGTCGGCGTCCGCCAAGCGGTCCTTGTACTCGCTGCTGCCGCCGCCGAAGTCGATGCGCGCGTCCCCCTGCCGGAAGGCGTGCTCCACCGCGAAGGCCAGCGCCTCGAAGCCGGGTCGCAGCGCCGCCTCGGCCGGATCGAAGCCGCCGTTCCAGTAGGCCGCCTCGCCTCCGCCGATCACGAACAGCTGGGCGCTGATCGGCCGCCCCGCGCGCTCGAGCAGCCACACCCGCATGCGGCCGCCGGGGACCATCGCGGCGGCGGCGTCGCGCACCATGCCCTCGACGCCCGCGGCCAGCGAGCTCTCGCGCCGCATGCTGCTCCAGCGGGCGGCGTGCAGGCGCATCAGCGCGGCCGCCGTGGTCGCGGGGTCGTCGTCCGGGCCGACCAGGCGGGCCGTGACCCCCGCCGCCTCCAGGCGGCGGCGAGCCCGCGCGCGCTGCCCGCGGAAGTTGGAGCTGCGCTCGGCGAGCCACTGCTCGTAGCTGCGACCGCGGGTCGCGAGGGTGGGGGCCGGCACCCGCCGCTCGCGCCGCACCGTCGCGCGGGGGCCCATCGCGCCCGCCAGCAGGTCCGGCCACCGGGAGCGGGCGTCCACCCGGTCGAGCAGGAGCACGCGAGGCCCGCGCTCCAGACCGCCCAGGGCGGCCGCGACGGCGGCGGCGACCTCGTCCTCGCGGCCGGGCGCGGCGAGCGGCTCCACCCGGTGGCCGGTGCCCAGCAGGCGCGCGAGGCTCAGCCCGCCCGGACCGCGCATCTGGTACCAGGGCGCGAGGCCCACCAGGTCCCCGCCCGCGTCGCGCACCGCCACCACCGCGAGGCGGGAGTCCCGCGGGGCCAGGTGGCGCCACCACGCCAGCATCCAGGCGGGCGCCGAGTACGGCTGGCGCCGGCGCGTCGCCAGGTCGTCCCACGCGTCGATCAACGGGGCCAGTCCGGCCTCGTCCCGGATCACCGCGGCGCCGGTCATCGGGTGCCGGATCGCCCCGGCGGTTCACCTGCGCCACTCATGCCGCCGATACGAAACAGCCGCAACCGGTCCACGGCAACCCTTTCTGGTCATTCGGGGGGGTGAGGGCGCAGTAAGATTCCGGGCGCTTTGGCGAATGCACGTCGTCTCCCGGCCTTCGTCCCCGCCGTCGCGGTCGTCTGCGGGGCGGCCCTCGCCTGCGCGGCGCCGGCGCTGGCCGACCCGCTCCCCGCGGCGCCGGACGACAACGCGATCAGCGACACGCGCACGCCGACCCTCGCCTGGAGCGGGGCGACCTGCCTCGAGCCCATCGAGTCGGCCACCGTCGAGATCGTCGCGGAGGGCATCGGCACCGTGGCCACCGGACGGGGAGAGAGCGGCACGACGACGGTCACGACCCCGCTCCCCGACGACACGCCGATCCGCTGGTACGTGAAGAGCACCTGCCTCGGAGTGATCCAGGGGACCACCCCTCCGGAGCTGTGGCGCACCCTGCGCGTCTCGACGGCGCCGCTGGACGCCCCCGCCATCACCGGAGGGCCCTCCGGGCTGGTCCCGGGCGGGCGCCAGGTGTTCGCCTGGAGCGGCGCCCGCGCCCAGGCCGCCTGGCGGGTGGTGCGCTCGGACGGCGCCGTCGCCCAGGCCGGCGAGGCCGGCGGCTCCGGGCAGGCGCTCGTCGAGCCGCTCCCCTCCGGCCAGTACACCTTCGAGGTCGCGGAGCGCTCGCTCGCGGGCGTCAGCGGCCCGGCGGCCACGCGCGCCTTCACGGTCGACGCCGACGTGCCCGCCACCCTCGCCCTGGCCGCCGGGCCCAAGGCCAGGGCCACGACGGCCACGCCCACCTTCGTCTGGACGGGCCTCGAGCCCGGCGCCACCGTCACCTGGCAGGTGTTCGGCGCGGGCGGCGCCGTCGTGCAGGGCCCCAACTCGGTCTCGGCCGACCGGGTGAAGGTCGCCCCGCTCGTCTCCGGCACGTACGTCTTCCGCGCCCGGCAGGCCGACGCGGCGGGCAACGCCTCCGACTGGCTGGTGGTGCCCTTCTCGCTCGCCGTCTCGCCCACCGCCTCCGGCGTGCGCCTCCCGTCCACGAACGCGAAGCGGCTGAAGCCGAGGGCCGGCAGCCGCGTCACCTCCACCCGGCCGGTGCTGCGCTGGCAGCGCAAGGCCGGCGCCCGCCTCTACAACGTGCAGATCTTCCGCGTCACGAGGGCGGGCAAGCTGGTGAAGGTGCACTCCGCCTTCCCGCGCGCGCGCAGCCTCCGGGTGCCCCGCAGGGTGCTGAGGGCGGGCACCTGCTACGTGTGGCGCTCGTGGCCGTTCATGGCCGTCACCAAGCCGGCCAAGAGCGCCGTCGGCGTGTCGAACTTCTGCGTGGCGGCGTCGGCGAAGTAGGAGCGGCCCCCGGCGCGCATCGACGCGGACGGGAAAATCCCTGCTCGCTCGTCCGACCCCCCCGTTCGGCGACTCCAGAACTGGCCGTCCGGGCAGCCCGCACCCGGTGCGGAGGCGGGTGGCCCGGCCTTACTATCGCCACGACATGGAACGTCGCCAGAATCTGCCGAGGATCCCCCGCACGGCCGCCCTCGCCCTCCTCGCCGGAGCGGCCACTCTGGGCGGCGCCGGAGTCGCCTTCGCGGCGCCCACGGCCCCCATCCTGACGGCTCCCCCCGCGACGCCGACCAAGGCGGCCACGGCGACGTTCAATTGGTCGGCGTCCACGCCGACGCCGCCCGCCGTGGGCGACCCCACGCCGCCCGCCGTCACCAGGTACGAGGGAGGCCTCACGGCCGCCGCGGCCCCCCCGGCCGCCCCCGGATCGTTCGGTCTCGCCCTCACCTCCGGCGCGCTGACGCTTCCCGCGACCGACGGGACGGCCTACTTCCACGTTCGCGCGATCGAGGTCGACCCCGACGCACCGGCCACCGAGGTCCCCAGCACGTGGACCACGTACGCGATCACCGTCGACCGGACGCCCCCCGCCGTGGCGCGCACCAGCCCGCTCGGCGCCCCGCCCGCGTGGTACACGGCGCCCTTCACCCTCTCCTGGACCTGCACCGACGCCTCGACGGTCACCGGCTGCCCGAACCCCCTGACCCAGCTGATCAGCGCGGATACGGCCAACGGCTCATCCTCGGGGACGGCCACCGACGCGGCGGGCAACGCGACGCCCTGGAGCTTCGCCTACAAGCTCGACAAGACGCCGCCCACCGTCGCGGGCACCGCGTCGACCGCGGCGAACGCGCTCGGCTGGCGGCGCGCCGACTTCACGATCAACTGGACGTGCACCGACGCGACGTCGGGGTGCGCCACCGCCCCGCCGCCGACGTCCGTGACGGCCGAGAGCGTCAACGGCTCGGTGCCGTCGCCGGCCGTGAACGACGTCGCGGGCAACGCCGCCCCGGCGAACCCGTTCGCCTACAAGCTCGACAAGACGCCACCGCCCGCGACGAACCTGGCGAGCCCCAGCAACGACGCGACCGTCGCCGCCGTCCCGACGCTGCGCTGGTCGGAGGTGGTCGACACGGCGGGCTCGGGATTCTCGCGCTTCCAGGTGATCTGGGCCAACGCCCCCGGCGGCGCCCAGGTGCTGCAGACCCTCAACGACCCGACCGGCAAGTCGACCTCCTACACGCCCGAGGTCGCGCTGCCGCAGGTCACGCCGATCGAGTGGTTCGTGCGCTCCTTCGACAAGGCCGACAACACCGCCGACTCGGCGCACCGCAGCTTCATCATCGACGACCGCGCGCCCGTGGCGCCCGCCATCCAGACCGGCCCGCCCGACCAGACCAACGACGCGACGCCGTCGTTCAGCTGGAGCGGCGGCCAGCCGACCTTCCGCTGGAAGCTGGTGCCGGCCGGCGCGACCGACCCGCTGCAGGCCGGCTCCGGCGCGACGACCTCGGCGACGCTCAACCCCATCCCCGACGGCACCTACGCCTTCTTCGTCACCCAGGTGAGCGCCGCGGGCGTCGAGGGGGCCGAGGCGAGCTGGACCTTCACGGTCGACACCGCGGCCCCGGCCGCGCCCCAGGTGAACGGGCCCACGACCCCGGCCACCGACCTCACCCAGAGCTTCGACTGGAGCGGCGAGCCGCACGCCACCTACACGTGGCGAGTGATCGGGGCGAACGGCAGCCTCAAGCAGGGCCCGGTGAGCCAGAAGGAGACGTCGGCCACCACCACCGAGCTGTCGCCCAGCACCTACTCGTTCGAGCTGCGCCAGACCGACCGCGCCGGCAACACCTCCGCCCCCGCGGTGATCCCCTTCACCGTCACCGGCCCCAAGGAGCTGGTGAAGCCGGTCTCCAACACGGCGGGCCTGCCGCTCAGCAACACGAGCCGCCTGAAGCCGAAGGCCGGCAGCGTGCTGCCGACCCGGCGCCCCGTGCTGCAGTGGACCCGCGGCCCGCGCGGCACCACGCTCTACAACCTTCAGCTCTACCGGGTGGTGCGGAACGCGAAGACGCGCAAGGCCAAGGTCGTGAAGGTGCTCTCGACCTTCCCGCGGGCGCGCCAGTACCGCGTGCCGACGGCGCGCACCCGGGCGGCCACCTGCTACGTGTGGCGCGTCTGGCCGTACCTCGGCAACAGGTTCTCGGCCAAGCCGGTGGGCGTCAGCAGCTTCTGCGTGGCGAGCAAGCAGTCGATCAAGGCCAAGGCGAAGGCCAGGGCCGCGAAGGCGAAGGCGAAGAAGTCCGGGCGCTGACGGGCGGGGCTCCGTTCCACTAGACTCCCGCCCCGTGCCGTCGTCGATCTCCTTCGCCCGCGGAGCCCCGTGCCCTGAGGCCCTCGCGTCCGATCTGATCGCGGAATGCACCCGCGCCGCCCTCGAGGCGGACGGGGTGCGCGTGCTGTCGTACGGCACCGGCAACGGCTACCCGCCGCTGCGCGAGCTGCTGGCCGCCGAGCACGGCGTCGGCGCCGATCAGGTGCTGGTGACGAACGGATCGCTGCAGGGATTCGTGTTCCTGCTCGACTCGCTCCTGTCGCCCGGCGACCGGGTCGCGGTCGAGGCGCCCACCTACGACCGGGCGCTGCTGCAGCTGAAGCTGCACGGCATGGAGATCCAGTCGATCCCGGTGGACGATGACGGCCTGATCGTCGAGGCGCTGGCCGAGGAGTGCGCCGCCGGGCGCGTGCCGCGGCTGCTCTACACGATCCCCAACTTCCAGAACCCGTCGGGCGCCACCCTCTCGGCCGAGCGGCGCGGCGCCCTCATCGAGCTGGCCGACCGCCACGACATCCTGCTGCTCGAGGACGATCCCTACGGGAAGCTGCGCTTCGAGGGCGAGGCCATCCCGGGGCTGTGGCAGCAGGCCCGGCCGGGGCGGGTGCTGTTCACCTCGTCGTTCTCGAAGACCGTCGCGCCGGGCCTGCGGGTGGGCTACCTCGTGGCGCCCAAGGACATCGCGGGCACGCTCACGGCGGCCGCGTCGCGCACCTACATCTCGCCCGCCCTGCTCGCCGAGGCCGCGCTGGCCAACCTCATCGAGGGCGGCCACCTGCCGGGCAACATCGCCCGCGTCACCGCCCTGATGAAGGAGCGCCGCGACGCGATGACCGCCGGCATCCGGCAGCACATGCCGGAGGGCACGCGGTACACGCCGCCGGCCGGCGGGTTCTTCAGCTGGGTGGAGCTGCCCGAGGGCCTGTCGGCCGACGAGCTGTTCGCCCCCGCGGCCGATGCCGGCGTCTCGTACGTGAAGGGCACCGACTGCGTCCTCGCGGGCGGCGAGCGGACCCTCCGGCTCGCCTACAGCGGAGTGAGCCCGGCGGAGATCGAGGAGGGCATGGAGCGGCTCGGCGCGGTCTTCCGCGCGGCCGCACCCGCTCCCGCCTGATCCATGGCCGATGAACCCGAGCGCCCGGAGCAGAACCGGGACGGGTTCGACGAGCGGGACGCGCGACGCCTGGCGATCGTGGGCGGGCTCGTGCTGGTGGGCAGCCTGGTGCTGGTCTTCATCGTGGAGAACAGCCGCCAGGTGCGGGTCTCGTTCGTCTTCTTCTCGGCCGAGATCTCCCTGATCTGGATGATGGTGCTCTCGTTCGCCGCCGGCGCCGTCGCGGGCGTGCTCGGCACGCGCTTCGTGAAGAAGCGCTGGTTCACGAAGGAGTAGCCGCACGCCGCGCCACGGCCGGCGTCATCGATCGGGAGGGCTCGGGTGGTGTCGGGCGGACACGACCCGCCCGGCACCAGCCCGGCACCACCCCGGAAGCACTAGCCCAGCAGGTCCTTGACCGTCTCGCGCTCCTCCACCAGCTCGGCGTTGGTCGCGGCGATCTTGCCCTTCGCGAACTCGTCGTGGTCCCAGCCCTCGGTGACCACCTCGTAGGTGCCCGGCGCGGTGGTGCGCACCGGCACCGACGCCCAGACGCCCTCGTCGAAGCCGTAGGTGCCGTCCGAGCGCACGGCGATCGAGTGCACCTGCGGGCCCGGCGTGTGCAGCGAGCGCACGTGGTCGATGGCCGCGTTCGCCGCCGACGCCGCCGACGAGAGGCCGCGGGCCGCGATGATGGCGGCGCCGCGCTTGCCGACCGTGGGCAGGAAGTCGCCCTCCAGCCAGGCGTCGTCGCCGATCACCTCTCGGGCCGGCCGGCCCGAGATGGTCGCGTTGGTGAAGTCGGCGAACATCGTCGGCGAGTGGTTGCCGAAGATGATGATGTTCTCGACCTCGGTGACCGGGACGCCGGCCTTCTGGGCCAGCTGGGTCTGGGCGCGGTTCTGGTCGAGGCGCGTCATGGCGGTGAAGCGGTCCGACGGCAGCCGCTTCGCCTGGGCCGCGGCGATCATGCAGTTGGTGTTGCACGGGTTGCCGACCACGACGACGCGGGCGTCGTCGGACGCGACCTCGTCGATCGCGGCTCCCTGCTCGATGAAGATCCTGCCGTTGTCCTTCAGCAGGTCGGCGCGCTCCATGCCCGGGCCGCGCGGCTTGCTGCCCACCAGGATCACCCAGTCGGCGTCGGCGAAGGCCTCGCGCGGGTCGCCCGAGAGCACCATGCCCTGCAGCAGCGGGAAGGCGCAGTCGTCGAGCTCCATCGCGACGCCCTTGAGCGCCTCCTGGACCTTGTCGATCGGCAGCTCCAGCAGCTGCAGGATGACCGGCTGGTCCTTGCCGAACGCCTCGCCGGCGGCGATGCGCGGCAGGATGCTGTAGCCGATCTGCCCGGCCGCCCCCGTGACGGCGACGCGCAGCGGCGCCTTGCCGGCGCTCACGCGGTCACCTGGAGCTTCTCGACGAGGGCGTCGGCCACCTGGGAGGTGCCGACAGCCGTCGGATCGTTGCGGTCGGGCTTCATGTCGTACGTCACGGACTTCCCTTCGCGGATCAGCTCCGCGATGGCGCCCTCCATCCGGTCGGCCGCGTCCTTCTCCTTCAGGTAGCGCAGCATCATGACGCCGGAGAGCATCATCGCGAGCGGGTTGACCTTGTTCTGCCCGGCGTACTTCGGCGCGCTTCCGTGGGTGGGCTCGAAGAGCGCCGCGTGGGTGCCGATGTTGGCGCCCGGAGCCACGCCGAGGCCGCCGACCAGCCCGGCGCCCAGGTCGCTGAGGATGTCCCCGTACAGGTTCGGGAGGACGATCACGTCGTACAGCTCGGGCTTCTGCACGAGCTGCATGCACATGTTGTCGACGATGCGCTCCTCGAACTCGATGTCCGGGTAGTCCTTCGCCACCTCGGTGGCGACGGCGAGCCAGAGGCCGTCGGTGTGCTTCATGATGTTGGCCTTGTGGACGGCCGTGACCTTCTTGCGGCCGTTCTCGACCGCGTAGTCGAAGGCGTACTTCACGATGCGCCGCGTCCCCTCGACCGAGATCGGCTTGATCGAGATGCCGGCGTGGTCGCGGATGCTGCTCGCCGCCCCGGGATCGAGCTCGGTGATCTTCTCGATCAGCGCGGCGGCCTCGGGCGTGTCCTTCTCGAACTCGACGCCCGCGTAAAGGTCCTCGGTGTTCTCGCGTACGATCACGAGATCGATGTCGGTGTACCGGGATCGAACGCCCTCGTAGCTCTTGCACGGGCGCACGCACGCGTAGAGGTCGATCGCCTTGCGCAGCGCGACGTTCACGCTGCGGAAGCCGTGGCCGACCGGCGTGGTGATGGGGCCCTTGATGGCCACCTTGTTCCTCTTGATCGACTCGATGACCGAGTCCGGGAGGGGGGTGCCGGCCGTCTCCATGATGTCGACGCCCGCCTCCTGGACATCCCACTCGAAGTCCACCCCCGTGGCATCAAGAACGCGCTTGGTGGCCTCGGCGATCTCCGGGCCGGTGCCGTCTCCGGGAATGAACGTGACGCTGTGAGGCACGGGGTCGACTCCTTCGCGAGCTTCCTCTGAGGAACGGCCGCCAACCGGGCGGCCGCAAAACGAACGGAGCATACCTGACCTCCCCCGCCGCTCCCCCGCCCCGCCGTCATCCCCGGCTCAGCGCAGCGGCCAGGCCACCGGTATGAGCAGCACGCTGACCACGACCATCGCGATCGCGAGGGGGAAGCCGAGGCGCGCGAAGTCGCCGAAGCGGTAGCCGCCGATGCCGTAGACCATCGTGTTGGTCTGGTATCCGATCGGGGTCAGGAACGACGAGGACGCCCCGATCGCCACCGCGAAGGCGAAGCCGCGGGGGTCGAGGCCGGCGGCCGACGCCGTGGCCATCGCGATCGGGAACATCAGCGCCGCGGCGGCGTTGTTGCTGATCATCTCGGTGACGATGATGGTGGCAAGGATCACGCCGAGCAGCAGGCCGCGGTCGCCCCAGGCCCCGAACGGCTCGACCAGTCCGTCGGCGAGGTCGGCGGCCAGCCCGCTCACCTCCATCGCCTTGCCCAGGCCGAAGCTCGCCGCGATCAGGACGATCACGTCCAGGTCGACCGCCTCGCGCGCCTCCGTGGGGGTCAGCACCCGCAGGGCCACGACCGCGAAGGCCGCCAGCAGGGCGGCGGTGAGGATGTCGAGCAGGCCGGTGCTCGCCACCACGATCAGCCCCACCACCACCAGGGCCACGGGCAGCGCCTTCTCCTCGCGGGGCGGCGGGTCGCCGTCGAGCGGCGCCACGACCAGGAAGTCGCGGCGGTCGCGCGCGCGCAGGCGGAAGGCGGGGCCCGCCAGCACCAGCAGCACGTCCCCCGTGCGCAGGGGCACGTCGCCCAGCTTGCCGCCCACCCGCTCGTCGGCCCGGTGGATCGCGATCACCGATCCGCCGTAGCGGCCCCGGAACTCGGACTGCTTCAGGGTGGAGCCCACCAGCGCCGAGCCCGGCGCCACCACCGCCTCGTAGAGCCGGCGCTCCAGCGCCGAGCCGACCCCGGCGAAGTGACGCCCCTCGCTGGAGGCGAGCCCGCGGAGCCCCTGGAGGTCGAGCACGCGGGTGACGTTGCCGGCGAAGATCAGGCGGTCGCCCACCGACAGCACCTCGTCGGGGCGGACCGAGGTGATCAGGTTGCCGCCGCGCTCGAGCTCCACCAGGTAGACGCCCTGCAGGTTGCGCAGCCCGGCCTCGGCGATGCTGCGGCCCGCGACGCCGCCGGGGTCGGCGGTGACGACCATCTCCACCGTGAACTCGCGGGCGTCGTCGTCGACGCCCTCGGCCGGCGCGCGCCGCACCGGCAGCAGGCGCGGCCCCAGCGCGATCATCAGCACCAGCGCGACGACCGCGAACGGCAGCCCCACCATGCCGATCTCCCACAGGCCCATCGGCCTCTGGCCGGCGTCGTCCATCAGGCCCGACACCACCAGGTTGGTGGAGGTGCCGATGAGGGTGACCGTGCCGCCCACCACCGCCGCGAAGCTCACCGGCATCAGCAGCCGCGACGGCGAGCTGCCGTTGCGGCGGGCCCACGACAGCACGCTGGGGATCGCCATCGCCACGATCGGCGTGTTGTTGAGGAAGGCCGAGGCGGTGGCGGTGGGCACCGCCACCCGGGCCAGCGCGACGCGCTCCCCCACCGGCCCCTCGCGCGGCCCGCGGCGCGACAGCAGCGCCGCCCCGCGCTCGACCACCCTCGTGCGCCCCACCGCGGCGGCGACGACGTAGAGGGCG
This sequence comes from Thermoleophilia bacterium, assembly GCA_050181915.1. Lineage (GTDB taxonomy): Bacteria > Actinomycetota > Thermoleophilia > Miltoncostaeales > Miltoncostaeaceae > JBFXCS01. Next base: position 242,162 of record JBFXCS010000002.1, read on the forward strand.
GCCACCGAGAGCGGCGCGGCGTTCGAGAAGCCCGACACCGCCTGGTCGACGTCGATCACCTGCGCCGCGAGCAGGGCGACGACCCCGCCCAGCACGGTGAGCGCCGGCGAGACCCGCTCGCTGACGAGCACCCCCAGCACCAGCAGGCTGACGACCAGCACGATGACGGCGTCCACCGACATGGTCGCGGATCATGCCCGTGGCGGGCGTCGAACGGGTGCGAGGGACGCCGGAGGTCGCGACGAATGACCCCGTGTGCATGGGCGGGAGCCCCGGGTGGGTCGGGTAGAGTCCGGGGACGACATGTCGACGGTTGGGGGGACATTTGCTGAGCCATGACGTCGTGGTGGTCGGCGCCGGACTCGCCGGCATGCGCGCCGCGATCGCCGCGCACGAGGCGGGGGCCGACGTGGCGCTGGTCACCAAGGTGCACCCGGTGCGCAGCCACTCGGGGGCCGCCCAGGGCGGCATCAACGCCGCGCTCGGCAACCAGACCGACGACCACCCCGACAACCACACCTTCGACACCGTCAAGGGCGCCGACTACATCGGCGATCAGGACGCGATCGAGATCCTGTGCGAGATGGCCCCCAGGGAGATCATCCAGCTGGAGCACTGGGGCGCGGTGTTCAGCCGCCACGAGAGCACGGGCAAGATCGCGCAGCGGCCCTTCGGCGGCGCCGGCTTCCCCCGCACCTGCTACGCCGCCGACATCACCGGGCTCGTCATCCTGCACACGCTCTACACCGTGTGCGTGAAGTACGACATCCCGACCTACGAGGAGTGGTTCGTCACCGAGCTGGTGAAGGACTCGCACGGCGGCTGCTGCGGCGTCGTGGCCTACGACATGGTCCACGGGACGATCAGCACCATCGGCGCGAAGGCCGTGGTGCTCGCCACCGGCGGCGCCGGCCGCGTCTACCGGCCCTCCACCAACTCCCACTCGTCCACCGGCGACGGCATGGGCCTGGCCCTCGCGGCCGGCGTGCCGCTGAAGGACATGGAGTTCATGCAGTTCCACCCCACGACGCTCAACCCGAGCGGCGTGCTGGTGACGGAGGGCGCCCGCGGCGAGGGCGGCTACCTGCTCAACAGCGAGGGCGAGCGCTTCATGAGCAAGTACGCGCCCAACAAGCTGGAGCTCGCCTCGCGCGACGTGGTGTCGCGCTCCGAGGCCACCGAGATCCTCGAGGGCCGCGGCGTCAACGGCTCGGTGCTGCTCGATCTGCGCCACCTCGGCCGCGACAAGATCATGGAGCGCCTGCCGCAGATCCGCGAGCTGGCGATCGCCTTCGCCGGCGTCGACCCGATCGAGGCGCCCATCCCGATCCGCCCCGGCGCGCACTACCACATGGGCGGCGTGCACGTGGACAGCTGGGGCGCCGCCCCGCACATGCAGGGGCTGTTCGCCGCCGGCGAGTGCGCCTGCGTGTCGGTGCACGGCGCGAACCGGCTGGGCGGCAACTCGCTGCTCGACGCCGTCGTGTTCGGCGCCCGCACCGGCCAGGCCGCGGCGCGCTACGCCACCGAGATCTTCAACGGGCGGCCGATCGAGGCCTCCCCGGCGGCGGCGAGCGACTACGAGCGCACGCTCCGCGAGCTGCTCGACCGGCAGAACGGCCCGCAGCAGCACGAGCTGCGCGACGAGCTGGCGGACACGATGCAGGAGAAGGTGGGCGTGTTCCGCACCGAGTCCGAGCTGAAGGAGGCGCAGGCGACGGTCCAGGGCCTGCGCGAGCGCTTCAAGGGCGTGATCGTCACCGACAAGGGCAAGACCTTCAACCAGAGCCTCATCCACACCATCGAGACGGGCTACCTGCTCGACCTCGCCCAGACGATGGTGGACGGGGCGATCGCCCGCACCGAGAGCCGCGGCGCGCACTCGCGCCTCGACTACCCGGAGCGCGACGACGAGAACTGGATGAAGCACACGTTGTCCTACCTGGAGGACGACCAGATCAGGCTCGACTACTCCGAGGTCACCATGACCAAGTACCAGCCCCAGGTGAGGACCTACTGATGCCCGCGACCACGTTCGACATCTTCCGGCTCCAGCCCGACGTCTCGGATGAGGCGTACCGGCAGTCGTTCGACCTGGAGCACGAGGAGGACCTCACGCTCCTGGACGCGATCCTGCGCCTCCAGAACGAGCAGGACGGCAGCCTGGCCGTCCGCTACTCCTGTCGCAGCGCGATCTGCGGGTCGTGCGCCTGCCGCGCGAACGGCAAGACCGTGCTGGCCTGCATGAGCCAGGTGCAGGACGTCAAGGAGGAGTTCGAGAGCGACACGATCACGGTCGATCCGATCGGCAACTTCCGCCCGATCAAGGACCTGATCGTCGACATGGACCCCTTCTGGCAGAAGTTCAAGTCGGTCAAGCCGTACCTCGTCCCCGACGGCCCCGCCCCCGAGAAGGAGCGGCTGGTGCCGAAGGAGGCGATGGAGAAGATCTTCAAGGAGAGCGCCTGCATCCTCTGCGCGGCGTGCTACTCGGAGTGCAACTCCTTCGCCGCCGACGAGGAGTTCGTCGGCCCGGCCGCCCTGGCCTGGGGCTTCCGCTTCGCGGCCGACGAGCGCGACGGCCAGCGCAAGCAGCGCGCCAAGCTCTACACCGGCCAGCACGGCGTGTGGGACTGCACCCGCTGCATGTACTGCAACGAGCGCTGCCCCAAGGGCGTCGACCCGCGCGACGCCATCGAGAAGCTGGGCGGCATCGCCTTCCAGGAGGGGCGCAGCATGAAGGACGCGGGCGCCCGCCACGCCAAGGCGTTCCTGCTCTCCATGCGCACCGGCGGCAAGCTCAACGAGACCGTCCTGGTGCCCTTCACCGACCCCGTCAAGGCTCACTTCGACCTCCCCTTCGCGCTCCAGATGCTGCGGCACGGCAAGGCTCCCTCGCCGATCCCGCACCGGATCAAGAAGCTCAAGGAGGTCCAGCAGCTGATGAAGAACGTCAAGGAGACGATCTGATGGCCCGGCAGTTCGCCTACTACCCCGGGTGCATCGCCGAGTTCAGCTCGAAGGAGCTGAACGCGACGACCCAGGCGCTGGCCCCGATGCTGGACATCGAGCTGCTGCCGCTGCCCGCCGCGACCTGCTGCGGCGCCGGCGACATCGCCGAGGCCAAGCCGAACCTCTACCTCACGCTCAACGTCCGCATCCTCTCGCAGGCCGAGGAGATGGGCGTCGACGTGCTCACCATCTGCAACGTCTGCACGCTCAACCTGCGCCGGGCGAACAAGATGGTGAGGGACGACCCGCGCCTGCTGGAGCAGGTCAACGAGGAGCTCGTCAAGGTCGGCGCCCGCCCCTACGAGGGCACGATCGACGTCACCCACCTGCTCTGGTACCTCGCCACCGAGGAGGGCCTCTCCCTGCTCGAGGCGCAGGGCCCGCGCGGCCTCAACGGCCTGCGCGTCGCCCCGTACTACGGCTGCCAGCTGCTGCGGCCGTCGTCGGTGATGGGCTTCGAGGACCCGGACCGGCCCCAGTCGCTCGAGCGCCTCATCGTCGCCCTGGGCGGCGAGGTCGCCGACTACGAGGCCAAGACCAAGTGCTGCGGCTTCCCGATCATCCTGGCCCGCGAGCAGGTCGCCCTGAAGGAGTCGCACCAGGCGCTGTCGCAGTCGCGCGACGCCGGTGCCGACTGCATGGTGACGCCCTGCCCCCTGTGCCACCTGGCGATGGACGCCTACCAGCGCAAGGCCGAGGCGGCGAACGCGACCGAGTACAACATGCCGGTGCTGCACCTGCCGCAGCTCATCGGCCTGGCCCTCGGCCTCGACACCAAGATCATGGACTTCAAGCGCCACATGGTGCCGGTGACGCGCGTGCTGGAGACCGTCGGGGTCTAGTGCCGTCGGGGGCGCTACCCTCGGCCCCGTGATCCTGTACGACGCGCCGGAGTGCTGGAAGTGCGTCGAGGTCCGCGAGGCCCTCGACGCGCTCGGCATCCCCTTCGAGAGCATCACGGTGCGCGGCGACCCGGTCGCCCGCGCCGCGCTGGTGGCCGCCCAGGGCGAGCCGCCGCAGGTGCCGATGCTGCGCGACGGCGACCTGGCGGTGTGGGACCGGCGGCGCATCCTCGCCTACCTGAGCCAGACCTACGGAGAGGGGGACGGGGGGCCCTCCTTCCGCGAGCTGCCCGTCTACATGGGCGGCTCGTGCACGATCGGCCCCGACGGGACCCGCTGCGGGTGACCCGGGTCTTCGCCCTCACCGAGGCCGCCCGGGCCGACCTGCCGCCGCCCTGCGTGAGCTGCGTCTTCTGGCAGCACGAGCGCGCGGTCACGGACGAGCGCCGCAAGGAGGCCTGGGTCGACTCGTTCGAGCGGCGCCACGGGGCCTTCGGGCGGGTGATCCACGACGACGGCGACTTCCGCGGCATGGTGCAGTACGGCCCGGCGTCGGCCTTCCCCCGGGCGCGCCTCCTGCCCGCGGGCCCGCCCTCGCGCGACGCCGCGCTCATCACCTGCACCTACATGACGGGCGACGATCCGGAGGGCAACTGCGAGCGGCTGCTGCTGGAGGCGCTCGCCGACCTGAAGGCCCGCGGCGTCGCGGCGGTCGAGGCCTTCGCGCTGGGCCACCACGACGACGTCCCCCGGCGCGAGCGCTTCCTCGGCCACCACACCCTGTTCGACCGCGAGTTCCTCGCCGCCCTCGGCTTCGCGCCGGCGCGCGCCCACGGCCACGTGTGCCTGATGCGCATCGAGCTGGGCAGCCTGGTGCCCGGTCCGGCCATCGCCGAGCGCGCGCGGCGCGCCCTGGCGCGGGCGCGCATCCCGCGCACGCGCCCGGCCACGGCCTAAGAAGGTCTTTCAGGCGTGAGCGCCCGGGCTCGCCTGGCCGCGGCGGCCGTCGCCGCCGCGCTCGCGGCGGCGGGTACGGCCCAGGCGTCGCCGGGCGCGCTCGACGCGCTGGCGACCCGGGACGCCTACGTCGCCCCCAGGGTGCTGGGCGAGGCCTCCGCGGCCGGCGAGGCCACCCTCGTGCACGCGGCCACCCGCCTGGCCCGCGAGCGGCGCCCGGTGAAGCTGGCGATCGTTCTCGGCCCCGCCGGGGCGCCCTCGATGTCGGTCTACGCCCGCCGCCTGAGCCTGGCCCTGAGGGCGCGGACCTCCTTCGAGGGGACCCTGGTGGTGACCGCGCCGGGGCGCGCCGTGGTCGCCGTGGGACCGATCCCTCCCGCCGAGGTGACCCGGCGGCTGCGCGCCGCCCGGGTCAGCCGCGAGCCCAACCTGGTCGACCGGGTGCTGCTGGCGGCGTCGCTGACGGCGCCGCCCCCGCCCGACGACTCCGGCGCCGCGCGACGCCATCTGCTGCTGCTCCTGGGGCTGGCCGCCCTGGGAGGGGCCTGGGCCGTCGCGTGGGGCCAGCACCGGACGGAGCGGCGCAAGCGCGACCGCACCGTGCAGGCGCGGGCGGCGATGCTGGTGTGCGTGCAGGGCATCGCTGCGCGCGCGAGGGCGCTCGCCGCCCGCCGGGATCTGCCGGACGAGCGGCGCGCCGCGCTGGCCCGGGCGATCGACGACTGCGTCGCCGCCGAGGTGACGCTGGGCGGCGCGCGCACCGTCGACGCGGTCGGCGCGGTGCGCGCCGTGGCGCATGCCGGGCTCGACGCGGTGGCGGCGGCCGAGCGGTCGCTGGGCGAGCCCGGGAACCCCGACGACCCGTTCGCCGGCCTGTGCGTCACCGATCCGGCCCACGGCCCCCCGCAGGGGCACGCGGGGCTCTGCGCGCGCTGCGCCGATACCGCGTCGAGGGGCCCGGCGCCGGCGCGCCGGCGCATTCCGGCGGGTCGGGACGGTGCGGACTACACCTATGCCCTCCGGTGGCTCCATGCCGATGGGGAGGTCCGCGAAGGACACACCTAACCGCGTCGGGGGTTGCCGCCCTCGGGAAGCCCCCGCCAGGATCGGCATATGAAACGCTGGGTAGCAGCCGCGGCGGTACTCGCCATCGCCCCCGGGGCCGCGGCCGCCCACGGCGGCGCCTCCCATGCGACGGCCCTGAAGGCGGCGACGGCGCGGGCGACGCCCGCCCAGCTCGCGAAGGCGCGGGCGTCGCCCGCGTGCCGCATCGCGCGCAGCGCCGCCACCGCCCGGGCCGAGAAGCGCCTGCGGCGCAGCGAGACGGCCACGATCGGCGGCGAGCACGCCCGCCGGCACGCGCTGGCCCGCGCCGAGAGCCGCCGCGCCGCCTGCCTGCCCCCGCCGAAGCGCCCCGCCCGGACGCACGAGGCGGGGCCGCCGCAGGCGAAGGGAAGCTGGTCACCGCCCTTCGACCTGCCGGGCGTGCCCATCCACTCGGTGCTGATGCCGAACGGCAGGGTCCTGTTCTTCCACGCCAACCCCATCTGGGGCGACGGCCCCGCCCGCGCGGTGGTGTGGAACCCGGTGACCGGCGAGGCGCACCGGGTGGACCCGCCGATCGCGAGCCCGCCGTCGAACATCTGGTGCGCCGGCCAGACGCTGCTCGCCGACGGCCGCGTGCTGGTGGTCGGCGGCAACCTGCAGTACGAGACGGCGCCGGGCACCCCGGGCGGCTCCTTCAAGGGCCTCAACCAGATCTGGCTCTTCGACCCGGTCGACGAGAGCTGGACCCGCGGGCCGGACATGGCGCACGGCCGCTGGTACCCCACGGTGACGACCCTGGCCGACGGGCGCGCGCTGATCACCGCCGGGTGGGACGAGACCGGCAACGGCGCCGACGCCAACAACCAGGACGTCGAGGTCTACACGCCCGCGGCCGACGGCAAGGGGCCCGGCACCCTCCAGACCGTCGGCCACGAGGACATCGTCTACTACCCCCACCAGTTCGTGCTGCCCGACGGCCGGGTCCTCCTGGCGGGGCCGCGCGACGTCGACTCATGGATCTGGAACCCCGCCGCCGGCTGGGCGGTCCAGAACGTCCCCGACCTCACCCACCGCCACGAGTACGGCCAGAGCAGCGCCGTGCTGCTGCCCGGCGCCCCCTCGGGGTCGTGGCGGGTGCAGATCTTCGGCGGCTCCAACGGCGGGGTGGCCGACACCTCCACCGCGGTCACCGAGATGTTCGACGCCTCCGACCCGTCCGCGGGCTGGAGCCCGCGCGCGCCGCTCACGGAGGCCCGGCGCAACATCAACGCCCCGATCCTCCCCGACGGCCGCATCCTGATCGTCGGCGGCAACGAGACCGGATCGTTCGGCGGCTACCGCTACGAGCCGCTGATGTACGACCCGGGCGCGAACTCCTACACCCGGATGGCCGACCAGAACGTCGGCCGCGGCTACCACTCCACGGCGCTGCTGCTGCCGGACGGGCGGGTGTGGTCGGCCGGCGATGACACCGACGGTCCCGGCGCAGGCGGCCGCGAGGGGGGCGGCGGGCCGAACGTCGACCGCGCCGAGATCTTCTCGCCGCCGTACCTCTTCCAGGACGGGGGCGCGCGGCCCGCCATCACCTCGGCGCCCTCCTCGGTGCGCTGGGGCGACGTCTTCAGCGTGGGGACCTCCGCCGGGGCGAGCCGGCTGGTGCTGATGGCGCCGGGCGCCGTGACCCACGGCAACGACATGCACCAGCGCCACGTCGAGCTGGCCGTGAGCCCCGCCGCGGGCGGCCTGGTGGCCACGGCCCCGCCGAGCGGAGGGGTCGCCCCGCCCGGCTGGTACATGCTCTTCGCCCTGGACGCCGGCGGCGTGCCGTCGACCGCCGGCTGGATCCACGTGGGCCCGGACCTGGTGCCGCCGTTCGGCTCGTCGCCGCCGACCGCCGCTCCCGATCCGCCGGGCGGCGGCGCGCAGGGCACGCCGGACCCCCCCGTGGCGCGGAAGCGCGTCGCCGTCCGCGTGCTGTCGCCGAGGGCCCGCCTGTCCGGGCGCACCCTGCGCGTGACGCTCACCCTGCGGGCCGGCGGCAGGGCGAAGGTCACGGCGCGGCTCACCCGGGCGGGGATCCCCGCCCGGCGCGCCGCCCGCGCCAAGCGGGTGACGGTGGCCTTCGCCCGGGCCGGCCAGCGGCGCACCGTGAAGCTCGCGGTGATGATGCCGGCCCGGTGGCGGGCGGTGGGCCTGTCGCTGCGGCTGGTGGTGCGCGACGACGACGGCGTGCGCACGGTCACGCGCAAGCTCACCGTGAAGCGGGCGCGCACCCCGAAGGTCCTGCTCCCGCGCTGACGGTCGTTCCGGCCTCCGATCCGCGAGGGCCGCGCGGCGACTGCCGCACCGCCGCTGGGGGTAGGCTTCCGCGGGGCCGCCGCCGGCGGCCCGGGGACGACGCGGACGAACACAGAAGGGACGACGTTGGACCTCTTTGAGTACCAAGGCAAGCAGCTGCTCGCCGCGCAGGGCATCCCGGTGCCCTCGGGCGAGGTCGCCGAGACCCCCGCGCAGGCGCGGGCGGCGGCGGAGCGCATCGGCGGCCGGGTCGTCGTCAAGGCGCAGGTTCAGGTGGGCGGGCGCGGGAAGGCCGGCGGCATCAAGCTGGCCGAGACGCCCGCCGAGGCCGAGGAGCGCGCGAGCGAGATCCTGGGCATGGACATCAAGGGCCACACGGTCCATCGGGTGTGGATCGAGGAGGCCTCCGACATCGCCCGTGAGTACTACGCCTCGGTCACCTTCGACCGCGGGGCGAAGAAGCCGCTGGTGATGCTGTCGGCCCGCGGGGGCGTGGACATCGAGGAGGTCGCGGCCAACGAGCCCGAGGCGCTCGCCCGGCTGCACGTCGACCCGCTGTCCGGCTTCCAGCCGCACCACGCGCGCTGGCTGGCGTACCACGCGCAGATCGACGACCAGGCGATCCGCGGCGTGGTCGACATCCTGGGCAGGCTGTACGACGGCTTCATCTCGCTGGACGCGACGCTGGTCGAGGTGAACCCGCTCATCCTGAGCGGCGACGGCGCCGTCAAGGCGCTGGACGCCAAGGTCTCGATCGACGGCAACGCCCTGTACCGGCACCCGGACATCGCGTCGCTCGCCGAGTCGGTCACCACCGACCCGCAGGAGCGGCTCGCCCAGGAGAAGGGCGTCACCTATGTCAAGCTCGACGGCGACGTCGGCATCCTCGGCAACGGCGCGGGCCTGGTGATGAGCACCCTCGACGTGGTCGCCCTGGCCGGCGGCCGCCCCGCGAACTTCCTGGACGCGGGCGGCGGCTCGAAGGCCGACGAGGTCGTGTCGGCGCTCGAGGTGCTGCTGTCCGACCCGAAGGTGAAGTCGCTGCTGGTCAACATCTTCGGCGGCATCACCCGCTGCGACGAGGTGGCCGAGGGCCTGCTCACGGCGCTCGACCGCCTGGGCGCGACGCTGCCGATCGTGGTGCGGCTGGACGGCACCAACGAGGAGGAGGGGCGCGCCATCATCCGCGAGCGCGCGCCGCAGAACGTGGTCGTCGAGGCCACCATGCTCTCCGCCGCCAAGCGCGCGGTGGAGCTCGCGAAGGAGGCCGCATGAGCATCCTTGTCGACACCTCCACCAAGCTGGTGGTGCAGGGCATCACGGGCCGGGAGGGCGCCTTCCACGCCACCCGCAACAAGGCCTACGGCACGAACGTCGTCGCCGGCGTCACCCCCGGCAAGGCCGGGCAGGACGTGGAGGGCATCCCGGTGTTCAACACGGTCGCCGACGCGGTCGAGGAGACCGGCGCCAACACCGCGATGGTCTTCGTGCCGCCGCGCTTCGCGGCCGACGCGATCTACGAGGCCATCGAGAGCGGCGTCGACCTGATCGTGGCGATCACCGAGGGCATCCCCGCCCACGACATGCTGCGCATCTACACCCACCTGAAGCGGGGCGATCAGACCCTGATCGGGCCGAACTGCCCGGGGGCCATCTCCCCCGGCGTCGCCTCGGTGGGGATCATGCCCACCCAGGTGTTCCAGCCGGGCCGCGTCGGCCTGGTGAGCCGCTCCGGCACGCTGACGTATCAGATCTCCAAGGAGCTGGCGCTCGTCGGCGTCGGCCAGAGCACCGTCGTCGGCATCGGCGGCGACCCGGTGGTCGGCTCGTCCTTCATCGACATCCTCGGCAGGTTCGAGGCCGACCCCGACACCGACCTGGTGGTGATGGTCGGCGAGATCGGCGGCGCCGAGGAGGAGAAGGCGGCGGAGTTCATCGCCGAGAACATGTCGACGCCGGTGGTGGCCTACATCGCCGGCTTCCAGGCTCCCCCCGGCAAGCAGATGGGCCACGCCGGCGCCATCATCACCGGCTCGTCGGGCACCGCCGCCGCCAAGAAGGACGCCCTCGAGGCCAAGGGCGTGCGGGTGGGCACCAACCCGACCGAGGTGGCCGAGCTGGTGCAGGAGACGCTCGGGGCGGCCGCCGCGAGCTGAGCCCGCGAGGGGGTGCCCGTCAGCCGGCGGGCACCCCCTCGATGCGGTCGATCCGCAGCCACGGCACGAGATCGCCGTCGCCGCCGGCCGACCACTCGGGGAAGTCGAAGACCGCCGCCATGATCTGCATGGGGTAGGTCGGCGGGCGGGCGCAGGCGCGCACCGGGTCGCCGTCGACCGTGAAGCGGGCGCTCTCGGCGTCCCACTCGACGGCGTACTCGTGCGGCTCGGCGACGTCGATCGGCAGCCGGGGAGCGGCGAAGTCCTCGGCCATGTCCGGGTCGCGGAACGCGTGCAGCCCCATGCCGACCTCGGCCGAGCGGCCGCCGTCGAGCGCCCTGCCGAACACCTCGACGACGCAGATCTCGCCGCACCGCTCCGGCCGGTCCTCGAAGCCGACCAGCCAGAGGGCGGCCATGGAGCGCGGCGAGAGGCCCATGCGGCAGCGGACGGCCAGCCGGCCGGAGCGCTGGAGGTGGCCCTCGAAGCGAGGCTGCTTCTCGCGCACGGTGAGCCCGTCGCGGTACGGCTGCTGACCCGCCGTGCTCCCGACGGGGCCGGAGAAGTTGCCCGACTGGATGCCCGAGACCCGCAGCGGCGGCTCGTGCTCGCCGGGGCACCAGGCTCCCGCGCCCGGCGGCAGCTCGATCAGCAATCCGGGCGCGGCCGTCCGGTACGAGGCCCGGGTGGCCTCCCGGCTGCTCCAGGCGGGCAGGTAGTGCGGCAGCCAGACCCGGCGGTCCAGGTCGGACCCGTCGAACTCGTCGTGGAGGACGCCCCCGTCGTGCGGAGCCATCCGGACACGTTACCCACCGCCGCCCGGCCGCCGTCAATGGGGTCCTCACCCCATGGGCGGAGCCCGGGAGGGCATCGTAGGCTCGCCGCATCCCCCTCCGAGGAGGTGCGCGATCCGCGCTCGGGCATGCCGGCGCAGAGCGGTGACCCTCGGCGTCGCGATCGCCGCCCTGACGGCGGCGGCTCAGAGCGCGAGCGGTGCGTTGCCCGGGGAGAACGGCCTCGTCGCCTTCTCCAGCACCCGCGACGGAGGCCCCGACCAGCTCTACGCGATGCGCCCCGACGGCGGCGCACAGGCCCGGCTCGTCGCGACGCCGACCGCCGAGAACGCCCCTGCGTGGTCGCCCGATGGCTCCCGTCTGGCCTTCGCCCGCACCGTGCCCGGCGAGACCGGGGCCGACATCTGGGTCATGGACGCCGACGGCACGGGCGCCACCCGCCTCACGACCGGCGCGGCCGACGACACCCGTCCCACCTGGTCGCCCGACGGCGCGCGCATCGCCTTCCAGAGCGATGAAGGGCGCGCCTCCCAGTACTACGACATCCACTCGATGAGCGCCGACGGCAGCGGACGGGTGCCGCTGACGTCGAACGGAGCCGGTCTGCTGAGCGACACGGCGCCGTCGTGGTCCGCCGGCGGGCGCATCGCCTTCAGCCGCGTCGACTACGGCGCCCCCGGCGAGGGGCGGATCCACGTGATGAACGGCGACGGCGCGGCGCTGGGCGACCTGACGACGCCGACCACGGGGGTCGAGCCCGACTGGTCTCCGGACGGCACGCGCATCGCCTTCATGGACCGGCCCGCCCCGGGCGAGGACTACGACGTCTACGTCGTGAACGCCGACGGCGGCGGCCGCCAGCGGCTCACGACCGACCCGGGTCGCGACCACGGTCCCGCCTGGTCGCCGGACGGCACGCGCATCGTCTTCGGGAGCTCCCGCGCCGACGACGACGAGATCTACGTGATGGGCGCCGACGGCTCGGGGCAGACGCGCCTCACGACCGCGCCCGGCTTCGACCACCAACCAGCCTGGCAGCCGCTCGCCCAGCCCCTGCCGCCCGCGCCGCCGCCACCGCCCGCCGCGCCTCCCCCTCCGCCGACGCCACCGTTCGGGTCGGTCTTCCCCGGCCGTGCGGTGCGGGAGCTCCGGCCGGCGATCGTCCCGGCACGGACGATCGACGCCCAGATCAACGACGTGGAGGTGACGCAGGGCGTCCAGCCCGTTCGCGACCACGTGCCGGTCGACCGCCCCGGAGAGCCCCGGGGCCGCGCCTACTCCCGCTTCCAGGCCGACAGCCGCACCGGTGAGGTCACACTGATCGCCGGCAACCGGACGGTGGTGCGCGTCTACGCGAACCTCCGCACGGGACCGGCCGGCGGTATCGCGGCCCCCGCGGCGACCCTCGAGGCGTGGCGCGGCGCGACCCGCCTCGGCCAGATCGGCCCGGAGGCCGCCCCCGCGGTGCTCGCACCCGGCTCCGCGCACGTCCAGACGGCCACGCGCCTCCAGCCGCGCGACGGCGTCTACACGTTCCGCCTGCCCTTGGAGTGGACGATCCAGGACGGCACCGTCAACCTGATCGCCCGCGTCAACCCGGCGGGGCTCGGGTGCGACGAGGCGTGCCGCGCACGCTCCACCTTCTTCCTGTCGGGCGTGCCCTTCCTCCGCGACGCCGCCGGCGTGATCGTCCGGCCGGTCCCCCTCACGGTGAACGGCTTCGTGCCCCGCCTCGGGAACGTGGGCGACCCCGTCACCAGGAGGCCGCTGATCCCGAACCCGCAGGGCCTGTTCGACTCGACCATCGCCACGACGCCGCGCTCCATCGGCGTGACCGGGTGGGCGGCGCCGCTCGAGATCGGGGACTTGGTCTCCGCCAGCCAGATCTCGACCCGGTCGTGCTTCATCCTCTGCGTCTCGAAGACCGTGAGGAAGACCGACGGCGCGCCGTGGCGCGACATGCTCCAGGGGCAGCTCATGGCCCGGCTGGAGCGCCACGCCCGCGGCGTCCGCACCGCCCGCAACGACCTGCCGATCGGCTTGATCCAGGACACCGACCAGCCCCTGCCCGGTGCCATGCGCAACAAGCTCCCGCAGGGCACCGCGTTCGGCTACGCCGTGGTGACCCGGCCGTACACGGCGATCGCGCACGAGGTGCAGCACGCGCTCGGGCGGCCGCATGCATCGCCGGCCTGCGACGCCCCGGGCAACCAGGCGATCGATCCGTGGCCTCCGGATCAGGTCGGCCAGATGCAGGGCATCGGGCTGGACACGCGGCTCAACTCGGGCGGGCGCTTCGGCCCCTACCGCACGGTCTTCCCGTTCGCCCGCGACCTGATGAGCTACTGCGCCCGCGAGCCGACCGCCTGGGTGTCGCCCTTCGGCTGGCAGTCGATCGTCGCGTTCAGCCAGCTGCGACTGCCGTTCGAGCGACGGCGCGGGGATGCGCACGCGAGCATGCAGGCATCACCGGCCGCGCTCTTCGTGACGGCCATCGAGCTGCCCGACGAATCCCTCTCCATGACGGGCACGGCGCCGGTCGCGGGCGCCGACCCGCCGGGCGACCCCGCATCCCCCCACGTCATCGAGGCCCGCGACGCGGCGGGCGCGACGCTCGCGAGCCTGCGCGTCACGGCGGAGCCGGTCTCCGACGGCGACGGCTCCCTGATCAGCGGAGCGGTCGCGACGCCCCCCGGTACCGACCACGTCGTCGTGCGACGGGGCGGGGAGGCGGCGGTCGACGCCCGCCGCTCACCGGGGGCGCCCCGGGTGACGCTCGTCGCGCCCCGGCCGCGCGTCACCGTCGCCGGGCGCCAGGCGACCGTCCGGTGGCGCGCGGTCGACCCGGACGGCGACGCCCTCACCGCCTCCGTCGAGTTCTCGGCGAACGGCGGCCGGACGTGGCGCACGGTGTTCACCGGACCGTCGACCGGACGTGCCGCGATCCCTCGTTCGGCGCTGGCGGGGTCGCGGAACGCCCGCCTGCGGGTGCGCGTCGACGACGGGTTCAACCGCGCCGACGCCACGTCGGGTCGCCTGGTCGTGCGGACACCGGCTCCCGTGGTGCGCATCCAGTCGCCGTCGCCGGGCGCGGGACCCGCCTCCGATGCTCCGCTCGCGCTCGAGGGCACGGCCTCCGGCGCGGGCGGAGGACTGCTGCCGTCCCGCGCGATGCGCTGGTACGACGGCGCGCGTCTGCTGGGGCGCGGTCGCTCCCTCACGGTCTCCGGGCTGGCGCCGGGCCGCCACCGCCTGCAGCTCGTCGCGACGCAGGCCGGAGCGACCGGCCGGGCGTCGGTCGTCGTGCGCGTGCCGGCCGCGCGCCCGGCGTTCCTGCGCCTGGACGCCCCCGCCGCCATCGCGAGGCGCGCCGGCGCGCTGCGGCTCCGGGTCGAGGCGAACGTCGCCGCCGTGCTGAGGACGACGGGTTCGGGCCTCCGCGACCCGCGGCGCGTGCACCGGGCGGACACCCGGACCCGCACCGTCACGATCCCGGTGCGGCCGGGGACGAGGACGCTGCGGATCACCCTTACGCTCGCCGCCGGTGGCCGCGCCACCCGGCAGCAGATCATCGTGGCCCGCCGCTGAGCGCCCTCGGCGGGCGGATCGTGGCGCGCACGGCTACGCTTGAGCGCGCAAGCACACGCCCACCGGAGGTGCCGGTCGAATGCCCGCCGTCCCCGCCTCGCACGAGGACCTTCTCGACGTGCCCTACGCCACCCTCGCGACCCTCGACGCGGCGGGACGCCCCCAGCTGTCGCAGATCGCGTTTCTCGCCGAGGACGGCGTCGTCCGGATCTCCCTCAACGAGACGCGGGCGAAGACGCGCAACCTGCTGCGCAACCCCGAGGCGAACGTGCTGATCCTCGATCCGCAGAACCCGGGCCGCTACCTGGAGATCGCCGGTGAGGCCGAGGTGGTGCCGGACGACGACCTCAGCTTCGTGGCCCGCGCCGGGGAGAAGTACGGTCAGGACTTCCGCCGGCACGACGGCCCCGGCGAGCGGCGCTACGCCGTGACCATCCACCCGCGCAGGGTGTACGCCGCCGACGTCTTCGGCTGAGGTCGCCCGCGTCTCGACGCCGGCCGTCGCCTAGAGCCAGCCCCTCGTGACCAGCGACTCGGCGATCTGGACGGCGTTGGTGGCGGCGCCCTTGCGCAGGTTGTCGCTCGAGAACCACAGCACCAGGCCGCGCTCGTGGGAGGAGTCCTCGCGGATGCGGCCCACCAGCACGTCGTCGCGGCCGGTCGCCTCGCGCGGCAGCGGGTAGCGGTTGAGGGCGGGCTCGTCGACCAGCACCACGCCGGGCGCCCCGACCAGCAGGTTGCGCGCCTGCTCGGCGGTGAGCCTGTCGCTCGTCTCGATGTGGACCGCCGCCGAGTGCGCCTGCAGCACCGGCACGCGCACGCAGGTGGCGCTCACCCGCAGGTCCGGCAGGCCCAGCATCTTGCGCGTCTCGGCCGCGACCTTGCGCTCCTCACCCGTGTAGCCGCTCTCGTCGAAGACGTCGATGTGCGGCAGCACGTTGAAGGCGATCGGATGCGGGTAGACCGACGGGTCGGGCTCGTCGCCGGCGAGGAAGCCGGTCGCCTGCTCGCGCAGCTCGCGCACGGCGGCGGCGCCGGTGCCGCTCACCGACTGGTAGCTCGACACCACCACCCGCTCCAGGCCGGCGGCCGCGGCGAGCGGCTTGAGCGCCACCACCAGGGGCGCGGCGATGCAGTTGGGGTTGGCCACGATGCCCTGGTGGCCCTCCAGGGCCCCCTCGTTCACCTCGGGCACCACCAGCGGCACCGCCGGGTCCATCCGGTAGGCGCTGGAGTTGTCGATCACGACCGCGCCGGCCTCGACGGCGGCCGGGGCGAAGGCCCGCGAGCGGGTGGCCCCGGCCGAGAAGAGCGCGATCTGGATGCCCTCGAACGAGTCCTCGGTGAGCGTGCGCACCCGCCGCGGCTGGCCGAGGTAGTCGAGCTCGACGCCCTCGCTGCGCTCCGAGGCGAGGGGGCGCAGCTCCGTCACCGGGAAGCCGCGCTCCTCCAGCACCCGCAGCATGGTCCCGCCCACGGCGCCGGTGGCGCCCACCACCGCGACGTTAAACATCGGCGCGCACCGCCCCGGCGGCGCCGCGGCGCGCCGCCTCGCTCTCGAGGTCGAAGGCGTCGTGCAGCGCCCGCACCGCCCGCTCCACCTCGCGCCGGTCGATGACCACGGTGATGCGGATGGTGGAGGTGTCGATCATCTGCAGGTTGATCCCCTGCTCGGCCAGGACGCGGAACATCTTGGCCGCGACGCCGGGCTCCGACTTCATGCCGGCGCCGACCAGGGTGACCTTGCCGATCTGGTCGTCGCTGGTGACCTCGCGGTAGTCGAGCTCGCCGCGCATCCCCTCGAGCACGTCGAGGGAGGTGCGCAGCTCGTCGAGCGGCACCGTGAACGACAGGGACGCGCCGTGCACGTCGCTCTGGTTCTGGATGATCGTGTCCACGTTGACCTGGCGGTCGGCGAGGGCCGTGAAGATGCGGGCCGCGACGCCCGGCACGTTCTCGACGCCGGACACCGTGACCTTGGCCTCGTCGCTCTTGTGCGCGATTCCCGAGACGATCGCCTTCTCCATGCCCGGTGTCTCCTTCGTGATCCAGGTCCCCTCCTCCGGCAGGAAGGAGGAGCGCACGTGCAGCGGCACGTCGTGGCGCCGCGCGAACTCCACCGACCGCAGGGCCAGCACCTTCGACCCCATGGCCGCCATCTCCAGCATCTCCTCGTGGCTGATCAGCGGCAGCTTCGCGGCATCCGGCTCGATGCGCGGATCGGCGGTGAACACGCCGGTGACGTCCGTGTAGATCTCGCAGACGTCGGCGCCGAGCGCCGCGGCCAGCGCGACCGCCGTGGTGTCGGAGCCGCCGCGCCCGAGGGTCGTGACGTTCTTCTCGGTCGAGACGCCCTGGAAGCCCGCCACCAGCACGATGTGGCCCTCGTCGAGCGCCTCGCGCAGCCGGTCGCCGCGGATCTCCAGGATCTTCGCCTTGGTGTGGGCCGCGTCGGTGACGATGCCGGCCTGCGAGCCCGTGAACGACCGGGCCTCGTGGCCCAGGTCGTGCAGCGCCATCGCCATCAGGGCGCACGAGATGCGCTCCCCGGTGGAGAGCAGCATGTCCATCTCGCGCGGATCGGGCCGGTCGGAGATCTCGCCCGCCAGCGCGACCAGCCCGTCGGTGGTCTTGCCGCGCGCCGACACGACGGCCACGACGTCGTCGCCCGACTCCCGCGCCGCCGCGATCCGCCGGGCCACGTTCTTGATCTTCTCCGCATCGGCGACCGAGCTTCCGCCGAACTTCATCGTCCTCAGGCCGATGGCCGCGTCCTCCTCACCCGACGTTCTCAGGGCCGACCCGGGATGGTAGCCGAGCCGGGTGGCCGGTCAGAGCCAGCGGATGCGCCGAAACAGCGCCAGCAGCCCCGCGATGACCGCCACGGGCAGCACCACGCCGAGGGCCACGAACCACCTGGGGCCGCCCACGTGGTCCACCATCCAGCCGAAGTTCTGGCCGAAGAACCCGGTCAGGAAGCTGAGCGGCAGGAACACGCCGGAGATCACCGCCAGCTTCTCCATCACCCGGTTCATGCGGTTGTTGACCGTGCCGAGGTACACGTCGGTGGCGGCCTGGGCGGAGTCGCGGGCGCCGTCCAGGGCGTCGGAGATGCGCACCATGCGCTCGTACGAGCCCCGGAAGCGGCGCGACAGCTCGCGGGTCATGCCCGGCACCTCGTCCGGCTCGGCGTCGGTGAGCCGCCCCAGCAGATCGCGCTGGGGCATCACCACCCGGCGCAGCCTGCCGAGGCGGCGGCGGATCTCGAGGATGCGCCGCTGCACCCCGTCGGTGCGGTCCTGGATGGCCAGGTCGGTGAGGTCCTCGCCCCGCTCATCGAGGTCGGCGATCAGCGGCACCAGGCCGGCGACCAGGTGGTCGACGATCCTGTGCAGGGCGGCGGCGGGCGCCGATTCGCCGGACCAGCGGGGAGCGAGGCCCATCACCTCGTCGACGGCCGGGCAGGCCTGCCGGTGCAGGGTGACCATCCCCCGCCGGCTCACCAGGCAGTGCACCTCGACGAGGTCGTCGGCGTCGAGCCCCTCCGCCGGGCTGCCGTAGGCGATCACCAGCGCGGAGTGGTCGCTGCCGTAGAGCAGCGGCCGGCGCCCCCAGTAGTCGTGGGAGGCGTCCGCCGGAGGCCGCGGTATGCCGAGCGATTCGTGGAGCTCCGCGACCTCGCCCTCGGTGGGCGCCTCCAGGTCGAGCCACACGAACTCGCCCCGCGCGGCCGCCTCGCCCAGGGCCCGCGCCGATGAGTCGTCGATCGGCCGGCCGTCGATGAGGGCCCGCCGCCGCGCCGCCGCCGTCACAGCTCGCGCCGCCCCAGCAGCGCCCGGCCCAGGGTGAGCTCGTCGGCGTGCTCCAGGTCGGCGCCCACCGGCAGGCCGCTCGCCAGGCGCGTCACCCGCACCCGCCCGCGCACCAGGTCGGCGAGGTAGAGGGCGGTGGCCTCGCCCGACATGGTCGGGTTGGTGGCGATCACCAGCTCGGTGACGCCGTCGGCGTCGATGCGGGCGACCAGCTCCGTGATGCGCAGGTCCTCCGGGTCGACCCCGTCGATCGGCGACAGGGCGCCGCCCAGCACGTGGTAGCGGCCGCGGAACTCGTGGGTGCGCTCGATCGGCAGGATCGCCGAGGGCTCCTCCACGGCGCACAGCAGGGTCGGGTCGCGGCGCGGGTCGGCGCAGATCGGGCACAGCTCGGCCTCGGCGAAGCTGAAGCACACCGAGCAGGGGCGCAGCCGCTCGGACATGTCGGCGATCGCCTCCGAGAGGGCGCGGGCGCGCTCGGCGGGCGCCTTCATGAGGTGGAAGGCGAGCCGCTGGGCGCTGCGCGGACCGATGCCGGGGAGGCGGGAGAGCTCGGACACGAGCCGCTCGATGGTGGGCGTCAGCACGCGCAGGCCGTCCCCGGGAGCCCGGCTCTCAGAGCCCGGGGATCCCCAGGCCGGAGAGGCCGCCGGCGACGCTGCCGATGCGGTCGTTGGCCAGCTGCTGGGCCGAGCGCATCGCCTCGTTCACGGCGGCGACGATCACGTCCTGCAGCATCTCCACGTCCTCCGGGTCGACGGCGGCCGGGTCGATCGTGATCTCCAGCAGCTCCAGGCCGCCGCTCACCCGCGCCGTGACGGCGCCGCCGCCGGCGGAGGCCGTGACCGACTCCTGCTGCAGCTCCTGCTGCACGCGGGCCATGTCGGCCTGCATCTTCTGCATCTGCTTCATCATCTTCTGGGGGTTCATGCCGGATCCCATCGGGGGGCCTCCTCACTTAGAGCACGTAACAGAATGACGCGGGGTCGTTCGGCCGCGAAAACCGAGCAGTCCGAGGACGCAGGGAGGGTGCGATACCCACGGCGGTATCGCCCCGACCGAGGACGTGGAGAGCGATGAGTTTGCAGCGAGCCGACGGCCGCGCGCATCCTGTTGGGTGCTCTCAGGTCACGCATTCTCGGGTCCGCCCTCCTCGACGGCGCCGAACATCGACTTGAACTCCTCGAGCAGCGCGTCGTCGTCGCGGGGCGCCGGCGGCCCCGACGGCTCACGGGGCGCCGGCGCGGCGCCGACCACGAACTCCACCGCCAGCGCCTCGCCGGCCACCGTCGCCAGCGCGTCGCGCACCCGGTCGCGGTGCTCGCTCTTGGCGAGCATGTCGGCCCGGATGCCGCTCGTCACCTGCACCGTGACGGCGCCGTCGGCCACCCGGGCGGGGCGGGAGCCGTCGAGCATCCCGCGGGTGGGCGGCGCCTCGCGCTCGAGCGCGTCGAGCACGATCGGCCAGAGGCGCTCGACGTGGCCCAGGTCGAGCGAGCCCGCGGGCGGGGCGGCGGGGGGCGGCGGGGCGGCCTCCTCCTCTCCGTCCGGCGGCGGGGCGTCCGCGTAGGAGGGGGGCGGCCGCTCCTCGTCGACGGGCTCGGGCGGCGGCGCCGGAGCCTCGGGGGCCGGGGCCACGGGCTCGGGGGCCGGGGCCGCCGGCTCCGGCTCGGGGGCGGCGGCCACCGGCGGGGCGGGCGCCGCGGGGGCGGACGGAGCGGGGGCGGGCGGAGCGGGGGCGGGCGGAGCGGGGGCGGCGGGGGCGGGCCGGGGCGGGGCGGGCGCCGCGGGGCGCCCCGCCTCCAGGGCATCGAGCCGGGCCGCCAGCGCGTGCAGGTGGGGGTCCAGGGCCGGCCGCGCCAGGCGGGCGGCGACCAGCTCCAGCTGCAGGCGCGGGTCGGCGCCCCCCTGGCGGATGCGCAGCTGGGCGTCGGCCAGCAGGTCGAGGCCGCGCACCACCTGGGCGTCGGGCAGCTGGTTCGCCTGGGCCTGGAGGCGGGCGACCTCCTCGGGCGAGAAGGCCCACTCGTCGCGCGCCCGGGCCCCCTGCTGCAGCAGGCACACGTAGCGCAGGTGGGTCACCAGGCCGCGCAGCGCCTGCTCCGGATCGACCGGCCCGTCGAGGGTGCTCTCCAGCAGCTCGAACGCGCCGGCCGCGTCGCCGCCGGCCATCAGGTCGACCAGCTCGAACACCGACTCGCGCGACACCGCCCCGATCAGCTCGAGGGCGTCGGCCGCCTCCACCCGGTCGCCCGCGTAGGTGGCGATCTGGTCGAGCAGCCCCAGGGCGTCGCGGTACGAGCCGTCGGCCGCCCGGGCCAGGATGTCGAGCGCCGACTCGGTGGTGTGGATGCCCTCGGCCCGCGC
The DNA here is from genome assembly GCA_050181915.1 of Thermoleophilia bacterium. GTDB lineage: Bacteria > Actinomycetota > Thermoleophilia > Miltoncostaeales > Miltoncostaeaceae > JBFXCS01. The sequence goes on from JBFXCS010000002.1 coordinate 263,035, forward strand.
GACCCGGTCCAGCACCTTGACCAGGGCCGGCAGGCCCGGCTTGCGCAGCACGTAGTGCTGCAGCCGCGAGCGGATGGTGCCCAGGATGTCCCAGGGGTGGGTGGTGCAGAGGATCACGATCAGGTGCGGCGGCGGCTCCTCCAGCGTCTTCAGCAGCGCGCTCGCCGCCTGATCCTGGATCTGGTGGGCCTCGTCCATGATCGTGATGCGGTAGCGGCAGGCCACCGGCGCGTAGCGCACCGTCTCGAGCCACTCGCGCATCTCGTCGATGCGGCGGGCGCTGGAGGCGGCGTCCACCTCCACCACGTCCAGCCAGTCCGGCTGGCCGGTGCGCCGGCACGAGTCGCACCGGCCGCACGGCTCAGCCGTCGGGCCCGGGCTGGCCTGGCAGTTGAGGCAGCGCGCCAGGATGCGCGCCGTCGTCGTCTTGCCGGTGCCGCGGGGGCCCGAGAACAGGTAGCCCTGGGCGGGACGGCCGGCGCGCAGCGCGTTGCCGAGGGCCCGCGCCACGTGGTCCTGGCCCACCATGTCCGCGAAGGTCGCGGGACGATGGCGGTTGTAGAGGCTGGTTCCGGGCTCCGTCATGGGGAACCCGGAACGCTATCGCCAATCAAAAAGTGCGACCGTGCACCCGTCGTCGAAGCGCGATCCACGGATGGGTCTCGAGTCGCCTGCTCCGGCGAGGTTGCCCCACTGCGCGTACGCGGGTCCGCTTAAGGCTGCTTCCTTCCGGACCTGACCTGGTTCGCGGTCGCGCACCGAATGGGACCTCGCCATCAACGCCGCTCTTCTCGAGACCGAACCCCCTGGGCCGGCCCCTCGGACGGGAATTGAGCCCCGCTGTAGCGGATTGCGGGTACAGGGCACCGCTAGCTCCCCGCCTAGCACGGTCACGCGGGCAGGATAGTCCACCGGCCTGCGCCGCGCGAGCCCGCGCGGCGACGCCTCAGCGCCCGCGCCTGCGGCGCGGCGACGGCACCTGGGGCGTGACCCGCTCTCCGCGCCTGCGCACCATGCCCGCGCCGAAGATCGCCGCGACCCCCGCGCCGATCATGGCCGTGGTCACCGCGATGTAGAGCCAGCCGCGCACCCCCGAGCCCTCGCCGGTGAGGGCGATGATCGCCCACATCAGGCTGCCCCACCCGGCGCCCAGGGCGGCGCCGATCAGCAGCAGCCGGAACCGCGAGACAGGGGCGGGCCGGTCGGCGGGTGCGGAGCTCTTTGCCATGCCGCGGCGAGTCTAGTGGCGTCCACGACGAAATGCGCAGCGCGGCGGGGCCCCCGCCGATCCCCACCGCATAGGGTGGGCGCATGACCGATCTCAGAACCCTCGGCGACGGCCTCCCGCCCGTGTCGCCCCTCACGCTCGGCGGCAACTCGCTCGGTTGGGGCGCCGACGAGGACGCCTCGTTCCAGGTGCTCGACGCCTACGTCGCGGGCGGCGGCAACCACATCGACACGGCCAACAACTACTCGGCGTGGGTGCCGGGCCACCACGGCGGCGAGTCGGAGCGCGTCATCGGCCGCTGGCTCGCGTCGGGGCGGCGCCGCGACGAGGTGGTGATCGCCTCGAAGGTGGGCATGGCCATCGGCGAGGTGGGCGGCGGCCTCACCCGCGACTTCATCCTGCGCGAGGCGGAGGGGTCGCTCGAGCGCCTGCAGACCGACCGCATCGACCTCTACTACGCGCACGAGGACGACCCGGCGACGCCGCTGGCCGAGACCCTCGGCGCCTTCGCCGAGCTGCTCGACCAGGGCATGGTGGGCGCGGTCGCCGCCTCCAACTACCCCGCCGCGCGCCTGGCCGAGGCGCGCGAGCTGGCCGAGCGCGAGGGCCTGCCCCGCTTCGTGGCCTACCAGGGCCACTACAACCTGATTGAGCGCGACGCCTACGAGGGCGCCGTCGAGGCCGAGACGGCCGGCCGCGGCCTGGGCACGCTCAGCTACTACAGCCTCGCCCGCGGCTTCCTCACCGGCAAGTACCGGCCCGGGCGGCCGCTGCCCGACAGCCCCCGCGTGCCCGGCGTCACCGGCAGCTACCTCAACGAGCGGGGCGAGGCGGTGCTGGCGGCGGTCGACGCGGTCGCGTCCGAGACGGGGGCGAGCCCGGCGCAGGTGTCGCTCGCCTGGCTCCTGAACCGCGTCACCTCGGCCATCGCGAGCGCCACGCGGCCCGACCAGGTGGCCGAGCTGCTGGGCGCCGCCGAGGTGGAGCTGACCCCCGACCAGGTGGAGCGGCTCACGGCGTCCGCGGCGTAGCCGGGGCCGCTCCGCGGGGGCGGATCGCTCCCGCTCAGCCGCCGCCGACCGGCCCGTCGGCTCCGGTGACCTGGCGGCGCCGATCGACCGTCACCGAGAACACGTCCGGCCGGCCGTAGTGGCCGGTGGGGTCGGCGGCCAGGCGGGCGCCGCGCACCTCCGCGGGGTCGATGTCGGCCACGACCAGGCGCTCCTCGCCCGCCACCGGCTCCACCAGCCAGCGCCCGTCCGGCGCGGCCACGGCGGAGCCGCCGTCGAACCAGCCGCCGGCGTCGGGGCGCGCGCGCAGCGCGGCGGCCAGGGCGAAGTCGTCGGGGATGTCGGCGGGCGACAGCAGGCCGGCGACCGACAGCACGGCGACCCGCCCCTCGATGGCCACGAACCGGGTGATGTCGGCCGTCTGGGGGATCCACCCGGGCCAGGTGGCGACGTGCAGCTCCTCGCCGTCGGCGTAGAGGGCGTGGCGGGCCTGGGGCATCCAGTTCTCCCAGCACGACAGGCCGCCCACGCGAAGGCCGCCCACCTCGTGCGTGCGCAGGCCGTGGCCGTCGCCGCGCCCCCACACCATCCGCTCCCGGTGGGTGGGCACCAGCTTGCGGTGCGCGCCCACGACGCCCCGGCGCGGATCGATGGCCAGCAGGGTGCAGTACACGGTGCCGCGGGCCGCCCGGGCGCCGCGCTCGGACACCCCGATGTAGACGAAGACGCCGTTGTCGGCCGCCGCGGCGCACAGGTCGCGCACCTGCGGGCCGTCCTGCTCGACGGCCGACTCGAGGTACTGGGCGTACGCGGCGCGCTGAAGGGGGTCCTCGAAGCCGGCGCCGTCGCCATGGCGGATCCACACCGGGTAGCCCGAGAGGAAGGTCTCGGGGAAGGCCACCAGCGCGGCCCCCTCGCGGGCGGCGGCGCCGATCAGCTCGCACGCCTTCGCGGTGGTGGCGTCCCGGTCGAGCCACACCGGCCGGGCCTGGGCCGCGGCGATCCTCACCGCTCGCCGCGGCCCAGGCGCTCGAGCATCCAGGGCTCGGGGAGGCGCTCGGCGTTGTAGCGCAGCTGATGCCAGTAGGGGTACGGCAGCCGGAGTGCCGAGACCGCGTCGAGCCGGGCGACCTCCTCCGGGGAGAGGCTCCAGCCGGCGGCCGCGAGGTTGTCGGCGAGCTGCCGCTCGTCGCGCGCGCCCACGATCAGGGAGGTGACGCCGGGCTTCGCGAGCAGCCAGTTCAGGGCGACCTGGGCGGGGCTGGCGCCGCGCCCCTCGGCGATCTCGACGAGGGCGTCGACCGTGTCGAAGGCGACGTCGGGGCTCGCGAGGCCGCCGGGCGGGCCCATCACCGCGCCGCGCGAGCCCTGCGGCGCGGGGGCGTCGCGGCGCACCTTGCCGGTGAGGAAGCCTCCGGACAGCGGGGACCACACGAGCACGCCCACCCCCTGGTCGAGGCACAGCGGGATGTGCTCGTGCTCCAGCTCCCGGGCGATCAGCGAGTAGTGGGCCTGCAACACCCGGTAGCGCTCCAGGTGCTCGCGCCCGGAGATCGCGAGGGCGCGCATCAGGTGCCAGGCCGAGAAGTTGGAGCAGCCGATGTAGCGGACGGTGCCGGCGCGCACCAGGTCGTCGAGCGCCCGCAGGGTCTCCTGCGGGTCGGTGCAGCCGTCGATGGCGTGCACCTGCAGGACGTCGATCCAGTCCGTGCCCAGCCGCCGCAGGCTCGCCTCGACGGCGCGGACGATGTGGTACCGCGACTGGCCGCGCTCGTTCGGGCCCTCCCCCGTCGCGCCGTGCAGCTTGGTGGCCAGGATCACGTCGCCCCGCCGGGCCCCCAGGGCGGCGCCGAGGATCTCCTCGGAGCGGCCGTCCGAGTAGACGTCGGCGGTGTCGAACAGGTTCACCCCCGCGTCGAGGCACAGGTCGATCTGGCGCCGCGCGTCGTCCAGCTCGGTCGTGCCCACCGGGCGGAAGAAGTCGCTCCCCTCACCGCCGAACGTCATCGCGCCGAACGACAGCACCGACACCCGAAGGCCCGTGCCGCCCAGGAACCGCGTCTCCATGCTCCACCTCCGCCCGCCGCCGTGTCAGGCGGCAGTCTCGCGCACGGCGGCGGCGCCGGTGCCGCCGCGGGGGTTGCGGGGGGCGGGCGCGTGGGTCAGATTCGCCGTGGAGGAGGCGCCGAGAGGGGGCGGGCATGACCGGGCGGGGGCCGGCCGCGTGGCTGCGGATCGCGAGCGGAGCGCTCGCGGTGGCGGGCGCGGCCGCGATGACCGGCGTCACCGGCGGAGCGGCCGCCGCGCTCGCGCTCGGCTGGCTCGCCGCCGCGGCACTCGCGGCCCTCGCGATCCGCGCGTCGGGCGACGTCGTGACCGAGGTGGCGCTCGGCGTGGCGGCGCCCTTCCTGTGCGTCGTGCTGGTGTGGATCGGCGGGCTCTTCATGCTGCCGTCGGCGCTGGCCCTGCTCGCGGCCGCGCTGGCCGATGTGCCGCTGCCCCGCTGCCCCTGCCGCTCGCGCCGGTCGGCGTGACGCGCCGGGGCCCGCTCAGCGGATGACGTAGCGCTTGGAGCGGGCGACGGTCTTGGTGCCGTCGGAGATGCTCACCCGCACCACCCAGGTGCCGGCGTGGATGCGGCCGAACGGCGGCCGGTTCCGGGTGAGGGCCGCGGAGGCGGTGAAGCTCTCGCCCGCCATCCTCCTGCTCTCGCTGTGGGCGATGGTGCTCTGGACGCTCCTCACCCGGCGGCCGTTGAACCGCACCTCGGTGCGGTGGATGAGCCGCGGCGCGTTGGTGCGCCAGACGTAGCGCGCCGTGACCTGGGCTCCGCGCCTCGCGAAGCGCACCTCGGTCATGCGCACCACCCGCGGAACGGTCACCTCGAGCAGCGGGCTCCTCGGGAACGCCTCCGCCGAGCCGCGCGGCGCGGTGGTCGTGACCGTCCAGAACCAGCGACCGGGCGGGATCGGCTCCTCCGCCTTCAGCACCGTCGTCCCGTCCGACTGCGGATGGCGCGAGGTGGTGATGGTCATGCCCTCGCCCGCCCCGTCGGCGCCGCGGTAGAGCAGGAGCGCGGGCGCGAACTCGCCCGCCGTGAAGCGCACCTGGAAGGCGCCGAGCGGCGCCACCTTCCCGTCCGCCACCGGGAGCAGGGGCTGCACGGCCCCGAGCGCGGGCGTCGCCCCGAGCCCGATGCACGCCGCGGCGGCCGCGGCGAGCGCCCCTCTCCTGCGCCCGACGTTCATGAGGGTGAACCTAGTGCCTTCCCCGGGCGCGGGAAAGCGACCCGGGTGCGCCCCGACGCGGGCGATCAGCCCGCCGCGACCCGCCGGGCGCGAAGCTGGCTCGGCTCGATGTCCGCCACCACCAGCCGCTCCTCGCCCCGCACCGGGGCGACCACCCAGCTCCCGTCCGGGGCCACGACGGCGGATCCCCCGTCGAGGCCCAGCCCGCGCAGCTCGCGCTCGCGCAGCGCCCCGGCGAGGGCGAAGTCCTCGGAGATGTCCTCGGGCAGCAGCAGGCCGGCGACCGACAGCACCGCCACCCGCCCCTCGATGGCGATGAACTTCGCGATCTCGGCGGTGCGCGGGTACCAGCCGGGCCAGGTGGCGACGTGCAGCTCCTCGCCGTCGGCGTAGAGGGCGTAGCGGGCGTGGGGCATCCAGTTCTCCCAGCACGAGAGGCCGCCCACCCGGATGCCGTCGAGGCGGTGGGCGCGCATCCCCTGGCCGTCTCCGCCGCCCCACACCCGGCGCTCGCGCGGCGTGGGCACCAGGCGCCGCCGGGCGCTCACCAGGCCGCGCTGCGGGTCGATGGCCAGCAGCGTGCAGTACACCGTGTCGCGGGCGGCGCCGGTGCCGCGCTCGGAGATGCCGAGGAACACGAAGACGTCGTGCTCGGCCGACGCGTCGATGAGGCCCTGCACGTGGGGGCCGTCGAGCTCCACCGACGACTCGAGGTACTGGGCGTAGGCCCGGCGCTCGAGCGACGCCTCCACCCCCTGCCCGTCGAAGTGGAGGATCCAGACCGGGTAGCCCGAGAGGAACGTCTCCGGGAAGGCGACCAGGCGGGCGCCCTGGTGCGCCGCCTCGCCGATCAGGTCGATCGCCTTCCGCGTCGTCGCGTCGCGGTCGAGCCACACCGGACGCGCCTGGGCCGCGGCGATCCTCACCCCCCGGTCACCCCCGCCGGGGTCCGGACGCGCTCTCCTGCGCGAGGCGCCGCATCTCCTTCTGGATGCGGCCGTCGTCGCGCTCCGTGAGCAGGACGTACCCGATGTAGGCGAGCGCCATCACCAGCCCCACGGCGAAGCCGAAGATCTCCAGGGCGTTCCATCCGAAGAGTAGGCCCGTGAGCCAGGCGAGCACAACGGCGACGGGGAAGATCGCCACCAGGTAGATGCGCAGGCGCCGCCTGGACCTGGCGCTGTAGACCGGGGACGGGTGCAGGCGCTCCTGCTCGGCCTGGACCCGCGCCACGATCTCCTCGCGCGACTCCCTGCGCCGGACGCCCGGGTCGGGCGTGGCGCTCACGCCGACCCCACCTTCGTGAAGATGTGTAGCGCTGGTGCGACGATGCGGATAGCGCTATCGTCCGTACTCATGCCTAAGTATAGCAGTTCGGAGCAGATCGCCGACGCGCTGCGCGAGATGATCCCGCGCCTGCCCGCCGGGGGACGGCTGCCGCCGACCCGCCGGGTGGCCGCCGACTGGGGCGCCAGCCCCGTGACGGTGCAGCGCGCGATCCGGCGGCTGGTGGGCGAGGGCCTGGTCGAGACCCGCCCCGGCGCCGGGAACTTCGTGCGCCATGCGCGCCCGGCGCCGCGGGCCGACTACGGCTGGCAGACCACCGCCCTGGGCCCGGCCCGCAGCGATCCGGGCGCCATCGGCTCGACGATGGCGCCGACGCCGGACGGCGCCATCTCGCTCAACGACAGCTACCCGGCCGAGGACCTCCTGCCGGCCCGCGCGGTGCGGGCCGCCCTCACCCGGGCCACCCGCTCGCGCGCCGCCGTCGAGCGCCCGCCCGCGGCCGGCCTGCCCGACCTGCGGGAGTGGTTCGCCCGCGAGCTGGCCCAGGCCGCGCCGCCCGACGGCAACGCGCCCACCGGCTCCGACGTGGTCGTCGTGCCCGGCGGCCAGGCCGCGCTCGCGGCGATCTTCCGCGCGCTCGCCGCGCCGGGCGAGGCGGTGGTGATGGAGTCCCCCACCTTCTGGGGCGCCATCGCGGCGGCCCGCCACGCCGGCCTGCGCATCGTGCCGGTCGCCCGGCGCGGCGACGCGGTGCCGGCCGACGCGCTGGCCGAGGCGCTCGAGGCCGGCCGCGCCCGCCTCTTCTACGCGCAGCCCCACCTGGTGAACCCCTCCGGGGAGACCTGGTCGACCGCCGAGGGCGACGAGGCGCTCGAGGTGGTGCGCGCCCACGGGGCCTTCATGATCGAGGACGACTGGGGGCACGACCTCGCCTTCGACGGCCCGACCGTGCCGGTGGCGACGCGCGACCGCGACGGCCACGTCATCTACATCCGCTCGCTCACCAAGAGCGTGTCGCCCTCCATCCGGGTGGCGGCGGTGATCGCGCGCGGGCCGGTGCGCACCCGCATCCTCACCGACCGCACCATCGACGAGATGTACGTCAGCGGGGTGCTCCAGGCGGCGGCCCTGGAGGTCCTCACCGCGCACGGCCGCGACGCCCACCTGCGCGCGACGCGCGAGCAGCTGCGGGCGCGCCGCGACGCGCTGGCCGGCCACATCCGCCGGCTGCTGCCCGAGGGCACGCTGGGCAGGCTGCCGCGCGGCGGGCTCAACCTGTGGCTGCAGCTGCCGCCGGGCACCGGCGCCCGCGACGTCGCCGAGCGCTGCGCCCGCCGCGGGCTGTACGTCTCGCCCGGCGAGGAGTGGTTCCCGGCCGAGCCCACCGGGCCGTTCCTGCGCCTCAACTACTCCGGGCCGTACGCGGCGCGCTTCGAGGAGGCGGTCGGGATCGTGGCGACGGCCATCGCGCAGGGATAGCCGCCGCCCCTCGCCCCATCCGGCGGGGAGGGCTTCCTCCACGCGCCGGAGCTCCGCGTCCCATCGTGACCGGCCGGGCGGCCCCCGTGGTGCGGGGGCCGCCCGGCGCGGGGGCAGGCCAGTGCCGTGTCCGGCACTAGGCCTCGACCCCCGCCAGCTCGATCGCGTACAGCTCCTCCGGCGTGATGGCCGGGAGCACCGACGACGACGCGGCGGACCGCAGGGTCGTGGCGCCCGTCGGCGCCGGCGCCACGAGCGTGGGCTCGGGCGGGCGGCGCAGGTGGAAGTCGGTGACCGCCTGGAACGCCGCGACGACGCTCAGGATACGCACCTCGTCGTACGGACGGCCGCCGATGATCATCCCGATCGGCGCGGTGACGCCGATGTCGTTGGGCGGGTTGAAGCCGATCGGGAACGCCAGCAGTGGGAACCCGGCCGGGTCGAACTGCGGCGGGCCGATCATCGCCTCGCACTTGTCGAAGATCTGCTCCAGCGCGGAGGCCGCCACCAGGTACTGGGCCCGGCGCGCCGTGATGTAGGCGTCGGCGCCGAACATCAGCCCGCTCACCCAGCCGGTGACCCGGCCGTTGAAGAGCTTCAGATCGGCGCGCAGCTCCTCGCGGAAGGCCTCCGAGCTCTCGCCGTTGCGCGACGCGAGCGCCGCGTAGGTGGTGACGTCCTCGGGGGCCGGCACCTCCACAATCCTCGCGCCGAGGCGCGTGAACGTGTCGACCGCGGCCTTGCGGGCCGCCGCCACCGGGGTGTCGCCGTCCAGGTAGTCCGGCGGGATGCCCAGGCGGGTGCGCCACCGCAGGGACACGCCGCCGCGGGTGCTCTTCACCGGGGTCGCCGCCTTCACGTAGTCACCCGCCGGCGGCACGCCGATGGTGCGCGGGTCGTTGGGGTCGGGACCGTCGCTGACGGTCATCGACAGCGCGATGTCCTTGACGTTGCGTCCCATCGGCCCGGTGTGGTCCCGGGTGAGGCTGAGCGGGATTACGCCGTACACCGAGGTGCGGCCCAGCGTGGGCTTCAGGCCGGTGAGGCCGTTCGCCTGCGTGGGGCTGGTGATGGAGCCACCGGTCTGGGTGCCCAGGCAGAACGCCGCGAGGCGCGCGGCGGGGGCGCAACCCGACCCCCCGGACGACCCGCTGGGCGACAGGGCGCTGTCGTCCGGCGACCACGCGTTGCGCGTGGTGATCGTGCCGTTCGGCAGGGTCGGTCTCCCCGAGGCGAGGGGACCCATCTGGGTCTTGCCCAGCATCACGGCCCCGGCCTCGTTCAGCCGCGCCACGTAGGTGGCGTCGTACTCCGGCACGAACGTCTGGTAGAGGTCGCTGTTGCCGGTGGTGAGGATCCCCTTGCTGAAGTAGTTGTCCTTCGGCGCGTACGGGATGCCCCACACGGCGGTGCGCTTGCGGGGCTGGATCCTGGCGATCGCCTTCGCCTTGGCGAGCGCGATGTCGGGGACCACGGTGACGTACGCCTTGTAGAAGGCCTCGTCGTACTCCGCGATGCGGTCCAGGTAGGCCTGGACGACCTCCACCGGGGAGATCTTGCGTCGCTCGTACTGCACCAGCAGCTCGCTGACGGTGTACTCGACGGGGTCGCTGACCGAGCTCACCCTGGTGCCGGCCGTGGCCGAGGCCGTGGGTGCGGCCTTCGCCTTGCCCGGCGACGTGCCGGCCGCGACGGCGGCGGCGCCCAGGCCGAGCACGGCCAGGAAGTGACGTCGGTCGAACGACCAGGCCATCTCGCCGGGCGCGTCGATGGTCTCGAGTGCGTCGACGTCCAGGTGATCGCCGGCCTCGGGATAGCGGTCAGCGGACATCCGCGGTCACCTCCACGCCGAGCTGGGTCGCGCCGTAGAACACCGGGTCGTACGGCGCCTGGGCCTTGGTCAGCGCGGCGAAGGTCTGCAGCTCCTTCAGTGCCGTCACGCACGCCTGGAGCACGGCGTCCTGGGTCGGCGAGTTGCTGGGGTTGGGGGTCGCGGTGGGCAGCGTCGTGATGTCCACGCCGAGCAGTCGCAGGCGCACCTTGGCGTGCTCGAGCAGCTCGGCGTCGGTGGGCGGCGTGATCGCCATCTCTCTCCTTGGGCACTGTAGGGGCACCGGAGAGCGGCGTGTGGGACCCCAACCCCATTCCGGTGTGAGGGGTACCCGGGATCCTCGCGTCGCGGATCCATGCGCCGTCATGGCCGTCGGGCCGATGTTCCGCGGCCCCCGCTGGACCGACAGGCATGCGCGAACCGGCTGCCACGCGGACGACCCCGCCGCCACCATTCGGACCCGCCTCCGGCCGGCCCTCTCCGCCGCGCTACCGGCCGGCCGCCAGAGCGGCGGCCGCTCCGCCGCAGTCGTAGAGGGTGCCCGAGTCGCCCGACCATCCGTCGACCGGGGTGCACGCCTCGGCCACCAGGTCGACCGACGGGTTGCCGACCGCGCCGATCGAGCGGATGGCGCTGACGAGGAAGTAGCGGGCCTCGCCCGAGGCGACGATCTCGCTCAGCAGCCGGGGCGACAGCACGGTCTCGCGCCCCGTGAACCCGCCCATGGCCGCGACGCGGCCGCCCTCCACGATGAGGGGGGCCGCCTCCTCCTCGCTGGTCACGACCAGGTCCCAGACGGATCCCGGGTCGTGGCTCGTCGCGTAGGCGAGGGCGCTCGCGGCCGACCCGCCGCCGCCCGCGGCGCCGGCCGCCGAGGGGGCGCCGGCGGCGCCGGCGGGACCGGGCCGCATGCCGCCCGCGCCGCCTCCGCCGCCGCCCCAGCCGGCCCCCGGGCCCGCGCCCGACGACGCGACCAGCCCGTCCACGTAGCGCGGGCCGGCACCCGGGAACACGCCGCTCACCGAGCCCTGCGTGGCGCTCGCCGACCAGGCCGCCGGGGCCAGCAGCAGGCCGCAGAGGGCCACGGCGAGGCCGCCGGCCGCCAGGCGGCGGGCGCTGGCCGGGCGGGTGGGGTCCTGCCGCCCGGCCAGCGCCACCAGCGCCGCGCCCGCCGCCACCGCCGCCAGCATCAGCGGCGCGAGCCACCACAGGTAGTCGGAGCGGCCGAGCAGCGCCACCTGCACGAGGGCGGTGACGCCGACCCCCGCCAGGGGGATGAGGGGCCACGCGCCCGGGCGCCGGGCGTCGCGCCACAGCGACACCAGGCCGGCGCCGACCAGGGCGCACAGCGGCGGGGCGAGCAGGGCCGTGTAGTACGTGTGGACGATCCCCCCGGCCGCGCTCAGCACCACGGCGGCCACCGCGAACCAGCCGCCCACCACGGCGAGCGCGCCCTTCCTCGCCCGCGTCGGCCTAAGGCGCTGGGCCAGGATCAGCGACAGGCCCCCGGCCAGCGCCAGCGGCAGCAGCCAGGCGATCTGGTCTCCCAGCGCATCGTTGAGCAGGCGGAAGATGCCGGGCTCGCCCGAGAAGGCGCCGCCGCCCCCGCCTCCCGACGACGTGCCGCCGGTCTGGCCGGCGACCCGGCCGACGCCGTTGTAGCCGAGGATCAGGCTCCAGATGCTGTCGTCGTCGGTGCTGCCCACCCAGGGACGGCTGCCGGCCGGGGTGAGCGACACCGCGACCGGCCAGGCGGCGGCCACCGCGACCGCCGCCGCGCCGGCGAGGCCCAGGTGGCCCGCGGCCCGCCGGCGGCCGTGCGGGCTCCACAGGAGGTAGGCGACCGCGATGCCGGGCACCACGACGGCGGCGAGCAGCATCTTGGTCATGAAGGCCAGCCCGACGAGGGCGCCGCACGCGACCAGCGGGCGCAGGCGCCCCGACTCGACGGCGCGGGCGCCGGCGAGCGCGGCCAGCAGCAGCAGCAGGATGAACACGGCGTCCGGGTTGTTGTCGCGCCACACCGCCACCGCCACCGGCGTCACGGCCAGGCACAGCGCCGCGGCGATGCCGGCGACACGGCCCCAGTAGCGCGCCACGAGCAGGTAGAGGACGCCCACCGAGGCGACGCCGGCGAGGGCCTCGGGGATCAGGATCGCCGCCTCGGAGTAGCCGAAGAGGCGGACGCTGAGCGCCTGCACCCACAGGGACAACGGGGTCTTGTCGACCGCCACCAGGCCGCCCGGGTCGAAGGAGGCGAAGAAGAAGCCCGACCAGCTCTGCGACATGCTGCGGGCCGCGGCCGAGTAGTACTCGTTGGCCCAGCCGTTGTGGTCGAGGCGCCACAGGTTGAGCAGCGCCGACAGGGCCAGCACGGCCCCGAGCGCCGCCCGCCGGGCGCTGTCCGCGAGCCGGCCCGTTCCCTCGGCGCGGCCCGCGGGCACTGTCCAGCGGCGCGACGCGCCCGCCGTCACGCCGTCGCCCCCGACGCGGCGGCGACGGCCCCGGAGAGGTCGTAGACCGTCGCGCCGCCGGTGAGGGATGTGTCGACCGCGGTCCCGTTCTCCTGCACCCAGGCCGCGATGCTCTCGCCCCCGTCGCGCGCGCCGCCTCCGCCCCCGCCGCCGACGTAGTACCGGACCTTGCCGGAGCGGACGAGGGCGATGAACTGGTCGAGGGTGGGCGACGGATCGCCGCCGCTGAAGCCCCCGATCGCCATCACCGGGTCGCCGCTCGCCAGCTGGAGCGGAGCCTGCGAGCCCGAGCCGCCGGTCGCGGCGATCCAGGTCGCCGAGCCGCGGTTAGCCTCGAGGAACTCGATCAGCTCGTCGCTGACCGCCGCGCCGCCCGCGCCGCCGCCGGTCGCACCGCCGGGGGCGGTGCCGCCGCCGGGGGCGGCGCCCTGCGGGGCCGTGCCGCCCTGCGGGGCCGCGCCCTGTGGCGCCTGGCCGCCCCCGAACGAGGGCGCGCCGCCGGTGCCGCCCTGCGGGCCGTTGCCCCCGCCGAAGCCTCCGCGACCGCCGCCGCCGGGGCCGCCGGGGCCGCCGAACGACCCGGCCACGGTGGGGCCGGCGGTCGGGTTGCCGCCCGAATGGGACTGGCCGGCGGTCTGGAGCGAGTAGGCCAGCGGTCCGGCCAGGGCCGCCGCGACCGCGATCGTGGCGACGGCGGCCGCGGCCCGCGCCGGCAGCCGCACCGTGTCGCGCAGCAGCACGGCGGCGGATCCGAGGGCCGCGACCAGCACCGCCCAGCGCAGCCCGGGGGCGAAGTCGGGCGTCCTGCCCAGCAGGGAGAACGACCACACGCCGGTGGCGGCGATCGCGACCGGCAGGACCCAGCGGGTGCTCGCCGATGCGCGCAGCCGCCACAGCTCGACCGCCCCCATGCCCGCGAGCGCGGCGACGGCGGGCGCCATCGCGACGGTGTAGTACGCGTGCACGATGCCGGTCATGTAGCTGAAGACCAGGCCGTGGACGAGCGCCCACGCGCCCCACAGCAGGTAGGCGGCGCGCCGGCCGTCCGTGCGGGGCGCGCGCCGGGTGACCCACAGGCCGGCCGCCAGCGAGATGATCGCGGCGGGCAGCAGCCACGAGATCTGGCCGCCCATCTGATCGTTGAAGAGGCGCGCGATGCCGGCCTCGCCGCTGAAGCCGCCGCCCATGCCGCCGCCGTCGAGGCGGTCGAGGCCGTTGTAGCCGAAGATCAGGTCGAGCACCGAGTTGTCGCCGCTGCCCCCGATGTAGGGGCGCGCCGAGGCGGGCGTCAGCTCGACGGCCAGCACCCACCATCCGCCCGCCAGGAGCATCGCCCCGGCGCCGGCGGCCACCTGGGCGGCGCGGCGCAGGGGGCGGCCGGGCGCGGCGACCATCCACACCAGCGCCAGCGCGGGGAGCACGAGCATCGCCTGAAGGCTCTTGGTCAGGAAGGCGAGGCCCACGATCGCGCCCGCCGCGACGACCCACCGGGTCGCGCCGCTCTCGATGCCGCGCACGACGGCCCAGGCCGAGAGCACCAGCAGCAGGGTGAGGACGGCGTCGGGGTTGTCGTAGCGGAAGATCAGCGCCGCGACCGGCGTGACCGCCATCGCGGCACCGGCCAGCAGCCCGCCCAGGGGGCCGCTGACGCGCCGCACCAGGCGATAGACGAGGAAGGCCGTGAGCACGCCCGCGACGGCCTGGGGCAGCAGCAGGCTCCAGGAGTTGAGCCCGAAGACGCGCGCCGAGAGGCCCATCGTCCACAGCGACAGCGGCGGCTTGTCGACCGTGATCAGGTTGCCCGCGTCGAGGCTGCCGAAGAAGAAGGCCTTCCAGCTCTGGGTGCCGGCCTGGACCGCGGCGGCGTAGTAGGTGTTCGCCCACCCCTCGCGGGAGAGGGCCCACGCGTAGAGCAGCAGCGTGCCGGCGAGCAGGCCCGCCAGGCCGCCGCGCTCCCAGCGCGACATGGCGGCCGCGCCGGCGCAGAGCCGCTTCCAGGCGCCGCGCGCGCGGCCGCGCGCGGCGGTCGGGACCGCGATGCGGGGGGTCGGTGCCGTGCTCATGCGGATGACCTTCCGTGGGTGGTGGCCGGACGGCGCGGGCGGAAGACCCAGCCGCGCAACATGACGAAGCGGACGACGGTGGCCGCGGCGTTCGCGGCGACGAGCACGGCGACCTCGACGGCGCGCGGCGGCCGGTCGGTCGCGGCGTGGAGCGCCAGCAGCGAGCCGCTGGTCAGGGCGAGGCCGACGGCGAAGACGCCCAGGCCCTGAAGCTGATGGCGCAGCCACCCCCGCGCGCCGCGGACGCCGAAGGTGACCCGCCGGTTCGCGGCCGTGTTGGCGATCGCGGTCGCGACCAGGGCGATGGCGTTCGCGGCCTGGGCGCCCGTACCGCCGCGCAGCAGCAGGTACAGCACGACGTAGGCGACGGTGCTGGCCACGCCGATCGCCGCGAACCGCACCGCCTGGCGCCACAGCCCGGTGGGCGCCGCCGCCGGGCGCATGCCGCGCAGGCGCGCCCCGAGGCCGCCCCAGGCCAGCTCGCGGCGCACGCGGGCGATGCCGCGCAGGTCCGCGATCGCCGTGTGCAGGATGTCGACCCGGCTGTCGGGATCGTCCACCCAGTCGACGGGGACCTCGTGGATGCGCATGCCCGCGCGCTCGGCGAGCACCAGCATCTCGGTGTCGAAGAACCAGCCGCCGTCGCGCAGCAGCGGCAGCAGGTCGCGCGCGGCGTCGGCGCGGATGGCCTTGAAGCCGCACTGCGCGTCGGAGACGCCGACCCGCAGGGATGCGCGCAGCAGCAGGTTGTAGGCGCGCGAGACGAGCTCGCGCTTCGGGCCCCGCACCACCCGCGCCCCGCGGGCGCGGCGCGTGCCGATGGCCAGGTCGCTGTGGCCGCTGATCAGGGGCGCGACCAGCGGCAGCAGGCCGGCGAGGTCGGTCGAGAGGTCCACGTCCATGTAGGCGAGGACGGCGGCGTCGCTCGACGCCCAGATCTCGCGCAGCGCCCGCCCCCGCCCCTTCTGGGCGATGTGCACCGCGCGCACGCCGTCGAGCCCGGCCTCGAGCGCGAGGGCGATGGGCCAGGTGCCGTCGGTGCTGGCGTTGTCGGCGATCGTGATGCGGGCGGGGAACGGGAACGACGCGTCGAGGTAGTCGCGCAGTCGCCGGACGCCGGGCCCGAGGTCGACCTCCTCGTTGTAGACCGGCACGACGATGTCGACCACGGGCCGGCCGGTCGGGCGGGGGACGGCGACGGGGTCACGGGTGAGGGCGGCTGTCGGTGGCATGACGACAACCATCGACGGCGACGATCAGGCGGCGGTTGGCCGAACCTGTGGATCGGGTGAGAGCCCGCCCGCCGCGGTCCCATTCCCAGGGTTCTCGTATCCGGGGATGAGTCAATGCCCCCATGGACGCGAAACCGGGAGTGCTGGTCGTCGGACCCGAGTCGTCTGAGACGAGCCGGCTCGCCGGGTCGCTCCGCGACGCCGGCTACGCGGTGGTGGTGATGGTGGGCGACGGCGCCGACGCGCGCCGCCTCGCCGCGGCGGCCGACGGCGCCGCCCTGCTCGTGGTGCTGGTGGAGTAGCGGCGCCCCGTCAGGCGGTGACCGACGGCAGCAGCTCGCCGGCGATGCCGAGGCCGGTCGCGTCGTCGGCGGCGCCGTTCACCTGCACGGCGACGATGGTGCGGCCGTGCACCACGAAGCCCTGCGGCGCGATGGCCACGCAGGTGAAGGCCGCGTCGCCCGCGTCCACGTCGGTCACCGGCCCGTCGCACACGTCCCTCGTGCCGGCGACGTACTGGTCGACGTCGATCGCGATCTCCGTGGCGTTCACGGTCACGTCGATGTCGCCGGCGGTGAACGAGCAGAACTGGGGCCCGCCGCCGTTCAGGACCGCCTCCTCGCCGGTCGCCGCGCCCACGGCGGCGGCGTCCAGCAGCGGGCAGGCGCCGGCCGCCGTCGTCGCGGAGCCGGTCGTCGCGGAGTCGGTGGGCGCCTGGGCGGCGTCGTCGTCCGAGCCGCAGGCGGCCGTCGCGAGCGCGGCGGCGGCGAGCAGGATGGCGATGGCGGTTCGTCTCATTCGTCGGCCTCGTCCGGGGGCGGGGTGCGCCCCGCATCATGCCCGGCGGCCGGCAGCACCACCCGGAAGGTGGCGCCGCGACCGGGCTCCGAGTCGAGCTCGGCGCGCCCGCCGTGGGCCTCGGCGATCGCCGTCACGATCGACAGGCCGAGCCCGCTGCCGCCGCTCGCCCGCGCCCGCGACGGATCGGCGCGGAAGAAGCGCTCGAACACCCGGGCGGCGTGCTCGGGCTCCAGCCCCGGGCCCGAGTCGGCCACCTCGAGGGTCGCCTCCCCGTCGCGCTCCCTCACCCTCACCGTCACCGGCGCCCCGGCCGGGGTGTGGGCGCGCGCGTTGCTCAGCAGGTTGCCCACGACCTGGCGCAGCCGCGCGTCGTCGCCGTCCACCCAGGCCGGCTCGAGGTCCGCGTCGATGGGCCGGTCCGGCTCCACCACGCGCGCGTCGGCCGCCATCTCGCCCGCCAGGGCGGCGAGGTCGAGGCGCCGCCGCTCCAGCGGCCGCCCGTCGTCGAGGCGCGCCAGCAGGAGCAGGTCGTCGACCAGCACGCCCATGCGGGCCGACTCGGCCTCGATGCGGCGCATCGTCGTCTGCAGGTCCTCGGGGCGCTCGGCGGCGCCGCGGCGGAACAGCTCGGCGTACCCCCGCACCGAGGTGAGCGGGGTCTGCAGCTCGTGGGAGGCGTCGGCGACGAAGCGGCGCAGCCGCCGCTCCTGCTCGGCCCGCGCGGCGAACGACTCCTCCACCCTGCCCAGCATCGAGTTGAGGGTCGCGCCGAGGCGGCCCACCTCGGTGCGCGGGTCGTCGTCGGCGACGCGCTGCGAGAGGTCGCCGGCGGCGATCGCGTCGGCCGTCGCCCCGATGCGGTCGAGCGGGCGCAGCCCCAGCCGCACCAGCCACAGGCCGAGCAGGGCCAGGCCGCCCAATGCCGCGGCCCCCACCGCCAGCTCGATCCAGACCAGGCGGGCGAGCGTGTCGTTCACGTCGGAGAGCGGCACCGCGACGGCCAGCCACGATCCCGGAATGCCCACGGTCGGCAGGCCGGGACCGCCCGGGGTGCCGTCGGCGGATGCCTTGAAGATGCGGTACTCGCGGCCCGCGAGCGAGAGGGTCGAGAAGCCGAACCGCAGGTCGGCGGGGAGCCCCTGGCGCAGCCGCTCATCGGTCGAGCCGATGACGACGCCCTCGCCGCTGTCGTCCTGGACGATCGAGCCCTCCGGAAGGCCGGGCAGCTGGGGTCGCCCGGACGGTCCGTCACCGCCGAGCGCCCGCCGTCCGGCGGCGAGCTGATCCGACTGCAGCTCGCGGTCGACGCGATCCACCAGGAATGACTCGAGCGCGGCGTGCGTCGCCCATCCCGCGGCGGCGAGGGCGACGGCGACCATGGCGAGCGTGACGATGACGAGGCGGGCGCGCAGCGACAGGCGCCGCGACCGGACGAGGACCTCGCTACTCACGACGGCGGCGCAGCGAGTAGCCGAAGCCGCGGACGGTCTGGATGAGCGGCTCGGCGTCGCGGTCCACCTTCTTGCGCAGATAGCTGATGTAGGTCTCGACCACGTTCGAGTCGCCGCCGAAGTCGTAGTTCCAGACGTGGTCGAGGATCTGGGCCTTGCTCAGCACGCGGCCGGCGTTGGCCATCAGGTAGCGCAGCAGGCTGAACTCGGTGGGCGTCAGGTCGACGAGCCGGTCGCCGCGGCGCACCTCGCGGGTGTCCTCGTCGAGTTCCAGGTCCTCGACCCGCAGGCGCCGGCCGTCGTCCTCCTCGCCGCGCGTGCGCCGCAGCACGGCGCGCACCCGGGCGATCAGCTCCTCCAGGCTGAACGGCTTGGTGACGTAGTCGTCGCCGCCGATGGTGAGCCCGCGCACCCGGTCGTCGGTGTCGCGCCGCGCCGTGAGGAACACGACGGGCAGGCGCGGGACCGCCCCTCCGGTGAGGCGCCTGTGCAGCTCGAAGCCGTCGATGTCGGGCAGCATCACGTCCAGCAGCACCAGGTCGGGCCGGAACTCGTCGGCGGCCGCCAGCGCCTCGCGGCCGGTCCCGGCCGCCGCGGTCTCGAAGCCCTCGTAGCGCAGGGCGGTGCACAGGAGCTGGGTGATGCTCTCCTCGTCGTCGACGACCAGCACCCGGGCGCCGGACCCGTCCACCTCGCCGTTCACGGTCATCCCCTCCCCCACCGGTCGACTCGCCCGTACCCTTCGCGAGGAGCCTAGAGGGCTCACCTTGGAGCCGGCTGTGAATCGGGCCCCCTCGGCCGGGGGTCGCCGCGCCGCCCGCGGCGTGTCAGGCTCGGGGTGCCATGTCACAGGATCCGCCGCGCGCGCTCCTCTTCGACGTCTTCGGGACGTGCGTCGATTGGCGCACCAGCGTCGCGCGCGAGGGCGACGCCATGGCGCGGCGGCTGGGCCTGCCCCCGATCGACTGGTTCACGTTCGCCGACGCGTGGCGCGGCCGGTACCAGCCGCAGATGGAGACGGTGCGCTCGGGGGCGCGGCCCTGGCTCGACCTGGACGTCCTGCACCGCGAGGCGCTCGACGGGCTGCTGGCCGACTTCGGCCTGGACGCAGTCGACGAGCGGGAGCGCGCCGCCCTCACCCGCGCCTGGCACCGCCTGGACCCGTGGCCGGACACGGCGGAGGGTCTGGCGCGGATGCGGTCGCGCTTCGTGGTGGCGCCCAACTCGAACGGCCACATCGCCCTGATGGTGGCGCTGGCGCGGCGCGGGGGCTTCACCTGGGACGCCGTGCTGGGCGCCGAGCTGGCCGGCGCCTACAAGCCCCTGCCGGAGGTGTACCTGCGGTCGGTCGCCGCGCTGGGCCTGGCGCCCGGCGAGGTGATGATGGTCGCCGCCCACAACGACGACCTGGTCGCGGCCGCGGCCTGCGGCCTGCGCGCCGCCTTCGTGCTGCGACCGACCGAGTACGGCCCCTCCCAGGCCACCGATCTGGCGGCCGATCCGGTCGCCGAGGTCGCCGCCGCCGACCTGGTGGACCTGGCGGAGCGCCTGGGCGCGTGAGCGCCGACCGCTCATGGGAGGCGCGGGCCGACCGCCTGGCCGCCGACGCCATCGCCGCCGGCGAGCCCACCGGCTGGTTCGAGCGCCTCTACGGCGAGGCCAAGCGCGGCGAGGTCCCGATGCCCTGGAACCGGCGCGGCCCGCAGCCGCTGCTCGCCGAGTGGGCCGTGAGACGGGCGCCGCAGACCGGCTCGGCGCTCGTGGTGGGATGCGGACTCGGAGCGGACGCGGAGTTCATCTCCGACCTGGGGCTGCTGACGACGGCGTTCGACGTCTCGCAGAGCGCCGTGGAGCTGGCGACGGCCCGGCACCCGGACTCGGTGGTGCGCTACGCGGTCGCCGACGTGCTCGCGCCGCCCCCCGCGTGGAGCGGCGCCTTCGATCTGGTGGTCGAGGTCTACACGCTCCAGGCCCTGCCTCCCGACCTGCGCCCGCGCGCGGCCGCCGCGATCGCCGGTTTCGTCGCCCCCGGCGGGGTGCTGCTGGTGATCGCCGCGGCGCGCGACGACGACGCGCCGCCCGGCCCGGGCCCGCCGTGGCCGCTCACGAGGAGCGAGATCGAGGGACTCGCGTGCCCCGGGCTGGGGGTCGTCGCCGTCGAGCGCATCCACGACGGCGACGACCCCCGGTTCACGCGGTGGCGCGCCGAGCTGCGGCGACCGGCGTGACCGCCTCCGCCTGGCGGTGCGCCCGTACCGCGGCCCGCTTCGCCCGCGCCATCCGCAGCAGGTAGAGCGGGGTCGGTGGCACCCATCCGCACTGCAGGGCCATGCCGAGGTCGTCCCGGTTCGCCCAGTGCTCGATCGCCTTGCCGTCCCGGATCCTCTGCCAGTGGGTCTGGGTGGTGGCGAAGGTCTTCCCGGTAGCCGGGAACGCCTGAGAGGGCCGGCCCTCCGCGTCGTACTCCACGAACGTCCCGGCATGGCGGCCGGACATGGTGCCGTGGACGACGACGAGGTCTCGCTCGGCCACGACCTCATGGATCTCCCAGTGGAGGTCGGCGAACGCGTCGCGCAGCCACAGCGCCGTCGCGTACGCGGCGGCCGGCCCGTAGGCCTGCCGGGACTCCGGCGGCTCGTCCTTCGCCTCGTGGTTCACCCAGTTCGGGTGGACGATCTCCTCGAAGTCCTCGTAGGCGCCGTTCTCCATGATCTCGATGGCCCGAAGGGCGACGGACTCGATGGTCGCGTCG
Organism: Thermoleophilia bacterium; assembly: GCA_050181915.1. Classification (GTDB taxonomy): domain Bacteria; phylum Actinomycetota; class Thermoleophilia; order Miltoncostaeales; family Miltoncostaeaceae; genus JBFXCS01. The sequence goes on from JBFXCS010000002.1 coordinate 283,891, forward strand.
TAGGCGGTGCTCACTCGGGTTTCTCCTTTCCGGTGTGTGCACCGCCACTCTGGGCCCTCGCGGCGAGGACCGCGTCGGGGGACCCACCCCGAACTTTTTCTCGTCAGGGCGCCGCCACATCGAGGGCCGCGGCCAGCCCGGGGCGGCCCTGGATGCCCAGCTTGCGGTACGCGCGCGTGAGGTGGGTCTCGACCGTCGCCGCCGTGACGAACAGGTGCTGAGCGATCTCGCGGTTCGTCCGGCCGCGGGCGGCAAGCTCAGCCACCCGGCGCTCGCTGGGGGTGAGCGCGTCCGCGCCGGACGCGGCGTGGCGCCGCGGCCGCGCGCCCGAGGCGCGCAGCTCCTGGGCGGCCCGCTCGGCGAGCAGCGCCGCGCCGCACGCGTGGGCCTCGTCCATGGCCGCCGCGAGGACGGCTCGCGCGTCGCGGCGATGGCCGCCCCGCCGCAGGGCGGCGCCCAGATCCACGCCCGCCCTGACCCGCTCCAGCCGCCAGGGAGTGCCGTCGAGAAGCCGCACCGCCCGCGCGAGTCCCTCGACGCCCTCCTCCCCGCCGGCGGCGAGGGCGACGGCGCGCGTGGCGACGGACACGGCCCGCGGCGTGTCCCACGCCATGGCGATGCGGAGCTCCTCCGCGGCGAGGGCCCGCGCCGCGTCCCGGTCGCCGGCCGTGAGGCGCGCGACGGCGGCGGCCGACCGCCAGGCGGGACTCGGGCGCGTCATCCCCCACCGGCCCTGGCGGCGGCCCAGCTCCTCCAGGTCGGCGGCCGCCTCGGCCGGGCGCCCCTGGGCGAGGCGCAGCAGGCCGCGGCCGTGCAGCAGGGGGTTGAGCAGCATCCGCTCGGGCAGGTCCCGGTCGAAGCCGTGGCGCCGCAGCAGCTCGTCGCCGCGCGACAGCGGACCGGCGTCGGCCAGGGCCGCGAGCAGGAACCCCAGCGTCGGGGCCAGGGGCCCGGGGGCCAGCTCGGCCATCGTGTCGAGCGCCTGCTCGAGGTCGGCGACGGCGGCCGCCAGGTCGCCGTGGTCGAGGGCCACCGAGCCGCGCCCCGCCATGGCGATCGCATGGGCCAGCGGCGATCCGCCGGCGCGGGCGGCCTCGAGCAGGCGCTCGGTGAGGGCCGCCGCCAGGTCGGGGCGTCCGGCGTGCAGGTACATCGCGACGGTTCCGGCGCCCTCCCCGGGGTCGGGCCACGGGCGCTCCCAGGCGACCTCCTCGGCCAGCCGGGCGGCGTCCGCGAGCCCGGCGGCCGTCGGGCCGGGCGCCTCGAGCGCCGCCACCGACCGCACCAGGCGCTCGCCGACCGTGTCGCCGGCCAGGCCCGCGGCCAGCCGGCGCACGCGGCCGCGCACCCGCTCCTCGGTGGACAGGTCGTAGCGGCCCGCGACGCCCAGCAGGGCCTCCAGGCGCAGCGCCTGCTCGCGCAGACCCGCGGCCTCGGCCGCCTCGATCGCGGCGAGCAGGCCGTCGACCGCCTCGGCGTGGGCCCCGCCGTAGTAGCGGGCGGTGGCGAGCTCCAGCGCCAGCTCGGCGGCGACGCGGGGGTCGCCGGCCAGCCGGTGGGCCTCCTCCAGGTGCGCGGCGGCGCCGGGATGGAGGGCCCGCAGGCCGTCTCCGCCCAGCTCGCGCAGCAGGCCGGGGCGGATCGCCTCGTCCGGCGGCTCGTCGCACGCGCGCCGCAGGTAGGCGACGGCCTGGTCGTAGGCGCCCACCGCCCGGGCCTCGGCGGCGGCGCGGCGCAGCGCATCGACCACCCATGGATCGCCGGCGCCCGGCGGAGCGCCGAGGAGGTGGGCGGCGACCCGGCCCGGAGCGGCGCCGCGGCGCGCCAGCAGGCGGGCCGCGCGATCGTGCGCCGCCCCGCGCGCGAGGGCCGGTATCGCCGCGGCCACCGCATCGTGCACCAGCGGATGGCGGAAGCGCAGCGGATGGTCGTCGTCGATGATCCCGGCGCCGGCGAGGGCCACGCCCGCCTCGCCGACCGCGTCGGCCGAGAGGTCCGCCAGCGCCCCGGCGACCCCGGCGTCGGCGCCGTCGCCCAGAACGGCCAGCGCCCGCGCGAGGGCCCCCGCCGCCGGTCCGAGGGCGGCGACGCGCCCCCGGATCGCACGGGCCACCCCGGCGGGGACCGCCTCCCCCATCACGGGCAGCGCCTCGTCGCCGGGAGGGACGCCCCGATCGCGCAGCTCGGCCGCCAGCTCGGCCACCAGGAAGGGGTTGCCGCCGCTGCGGGCGCGGCACTCGCGCGCCACCGCGGGCGGAGGCGGCACCCCGAGCGCGACCTCGAGCACGCGCGCCACCCCGTCCTCGCTCAGGGCGGCGGGCGACAGGCGCGCGGCGTCCACCCCGGCGAGGGCCGCCTCGGCCCGGCCGGGCGCGTCGGCGATGCGCTCGGCGACCACCAGCGCGACCGGGAGCCCGCCGAGACGGCGGGCGAGGTAGCCCAGCAGGCGCACCGACGGCTGGTCGCACCACTGGGCGTCGTCGACCGCCACCAGCAGCGGCCCGCGCTGCGCGAGGTTGGCGATCAGCCAGTGCAGGCCGTGGACGGTGGCGGCGAGGTCGCCGGCGGCGCCGTCCTCGCCCGCCGGGTCGAGCACCGCGGCGGCCCGTCGCGCCGCGCCCGACAGCAGCTCGGCCCGATCGCCGGCGTCGGCCGCGGCCAGCACCGGCTCCAGCATCTGGCGGACGACGCCGAAGGCAAAGCTCTCCTCCAGCGCGCTGCCCGTCGCCGCCAGCACGCGCAGCCCGCGCCCCGCGGCGAGGGCGCGGGCGGCCGCCACCAGACGCGTCTTGCCGGCGCCGGGCGGCCCTCCCACCCAGGCGACCGCGCCCTCACCGGCCTCGGCGCGCCCGAGCGATCGGGCGATGGCGGCGACCTCGTCCTCGCGCTCCACCAGCTCGGGCAACGGCAACGGCATCCTCCCCGGAGAGGAGGATGCCGTTGTCCCGCCCGGCGCGTCCAGCCCTCAGGCGTCCGTGCGCGTGAAGCGCAGCGCCCCGAGGGCGGTGATCACGAGCGTCCAGGCGGCGAGCACCAGCGCGGCCCGCAGACCGTGATCGGCGTCCGGCTGGCCGATGACGTTGTCGTAGATGTCCACCGACGCCTGACCCGCAGTGTACTGGCCCACCCGAGGGATCGCGGAGATGGCCGAGTCGATGATCAGCACGAACACCAGGGCCAGGGTGACGCCGCCGGCCATGCTGCGGGTGATGAACGAGAAGCCCGCCGCGAAGAGCGCCGCGGCGGCGTTCGTGATCACCCCGGCGACGGCCATCCTGAGCACGAGCGAGGCGTCGGGCACCTGGTCGTGGGCGGAGGCGATCGACGGCACCGCGGCGAGGCAGACGGCGTAGACGGCCACGGTCAGCGCGGTCGAGACGAGCACCGCGACGCCGTACTTGGCCGCGACCACGTGCCGGCGGCGCGGCTCGGCGGTGAGGACGCGGCGCATGGTGCCCTGGCCGTACTCGAGGCCCACCAGCCACGAGCCGAGCACGAGCACGGCGATGAGCAGCGGGAAGTCGGCGCCCAGCCCGGTGAGGACGTGGTCGTCGCCGCCGGTGCCGCGGAAGATCCCGACGACGAGGGCCGTCGCCAGGGCGGCGGCGACGCCGAGGACGGTCCAGCGCGGGGTGGGCAGCGCCCGCAGCTTGATCAGCTCCGCCGTCATGAGGTCACCTCCTGCGGCGCGGAGGCGCCGCCGTCGTGGTCGCCGGTCAGCGCCAGGAAGACCTCCTCGAGGGAGGCCGAGCGCTCGGCGAGCTCGGTGACGTAGATGCCCGCCTCGGCGAGCGGCCGGCTGATCGCCGCCCCGTCCTCGATCTCCCCCGTCACCAGCAGGCGGCCGTCCGGCTGGGGCAGGGCCGCGAGCCCGGCCCCGGCGAGGGCCGCGACGGCGGCGTCGGCGGACGCCGGCCCGATGCCCACCGTGAAGCCGCCGCCGTAGCCGGCCCGCAGCTCGTCGATGGTGCCCCCGGTGACGAAGCGGCCGCGGTCGATGATGACCGCCCGGTCGCACATCAGCTGCACCTCGGCGAGGAGGTGGGACGAGACGAGCACGGCGGTGCCGCGCTCCGGCAGGCCGCGGATGAGCTCGCGGATCTCGACGATCCCGGCCGGGTCGAGGCCGTTGGTGGGCTCGTCGAGCACCACCAGCCGGGGCCGTCCCAGCAGGGTCTGCGCCAGGCCGAGGCGCTGCTTCATCCCGAGCGAGAAGGTCCCGGCCCGCCGTCGGGCGGCGTCCGCGAGGCCCACGAACCGCAGCAGCTCCTCGATCTGGCCGTCGGCGCGCTCGATGCCCCGGGCGGCCGCCTCGATACGCATGTTGTCGCGCGCCGTCGCCCGGGCGTAGAGGGCGGGGCCCTCGATGAGGGCGCCCACCTGGCGCACCGCGGAGGCGAACCCGGGGCTGCCCGGGCGCGCGCCCAGCAGGGTCACGCTCCCGCTGGTGGGACGGGCCAGCCCCAGGAGCATGCGGATCGATGTGGTCTTGCCCGCGCCGTTGGGGCCGAGGAGGCCGGTGACGGCGCCTTCCGGGACGTCGAAGCTGAGGCCGGCGACGACCGCCGCCGACCCGTAGCGCTTGCCCAGATCGTGGAACTCGGCGAGTGATGTCATGCCGCGAAGTCTCCCCCACCGGGCCGCCGGCGCTCATCGGCCGAGGGGATATGGCGCGCCCGACGCCGGTATGGGCCGGCCCGCCCTCCGGATATTCCGCCCGCGACCAAAGTCGATTCCCCGTCGCGCCGGGCCGTCACGGCTCCCGCGCCGTCGTATCGTCACCCCATGACCCGCTCGCGACGCGACTGGATCGTCGACTGGATCGCCTTCGTCCTGGCGGTCGGCCTGGGCGTGTCGCTGTCGCTGTCCACCGACCTCCACGGCCCCCCGTGGGCGGCGCTCAACTACGCCCTGGGCGGGGCGATGTGCCTGGCGCTGTGGTGGCGGCGCCGCTTCCCGGTGGAGCTGGGCCTCGCCGCGGTCGTCGTGGGGGCGGTCGCGCCCATGGGCGGGGTGGCCTGCGCGGTGGCGATGTTCGGCCTCGCGGTCCACCGGCCCGCCCGCATCGCCATCCCGGTGGGCGTCCTGAACGCGGCCTCGTCGGCGGTGTACGCCGGGATCTTCCCGGACGACGGCACCACCTACCTGGTCGCGGTGGTCTTCGGCTGCCTCCTGATCGCCGTGATCGTGGGGTGGGGCATGTACGTGCGGGCCCGCCGCGAGGTGGTGGCCGGCCTGCGCGAGCGGGCGGCCCGGGCCGAGGCCGAGCAGCAGTTCCGGGTCGAGCGGGCGCGCCACGCGGAGCGCGAGCGGATCGCCCGCGAGATGCACGACGTGCTGGCGCACCGCCTCTCCCTGCTGAGCCTGCACGCCGGCGCCCTCGAGTTCCGGCCGGACGCGCCGCGCGAGGACGTCGCCCGGGCGGCCGCGGTGATCCGCGAGAACGCCCACCGCGGGCTGGAGGAGCTGCGGGCCGTGATCGGGGCCCTGCGCGACGGCGCCGACGACGCCGAGCCGGAGCCGCCGCAGCCGACGCTGGCCGACCTGCCGCGCCTGGTGGAGGAGTCGCGCGCGGCCGGCATGCGGGTGACCCCGGAGTACCGGCTCGCCGACCTCGCGGCCACCCCCGGGGACATCGGCCGCCACGCGTACCGCATCGCCCAGGAGGGCCTTACCAACGCCCGCAAGCACGCGCCGCGAAGCTCCGTCCGCCTGACGGTGGCGGGCGCCCCCGGCGACGGGCTCACGCTGGAGCTGCGCAACCCGCTGCCGATCGGGCAGCCGTCGACCGGCATCCCGGGGGCCGGGGCGGGCATCGCCGGCCTGTCGGAGCGGGTGAGCCTGGCCGGCGGGCGCATCGAGCACGGGCGCACCTCCGAGGGCGACTACCGGCTGACGGCGTGGCTGCCGTGGACGGCCGCGTGAGCGCGACGATCCGCCTCGTGGTGGCCGACGACGATCCGCTGGTGCGGATGGGCCTGGGGATGCTCCTGGCGGGCGACGACGGCATCCGCGTGGTGGCCGAGGCGACCGACGGCGTGGAGGCGATCGCGGCCGTCGAGGAGCACGGCCCGGATCTCGTGCTGATGGACATCCGCATGCCGAATCTGGACGGCCTCGCCGCCACGGAGCGCATCCGGGCGCGCGAGGGGGCGCCCGAGGTGATCGTGCTCACCACCTTCGACGCCGACGAGCAGGTGCTGCGCGCGCTGCGCGCGGGGGCGAGCGGCTTCCTGCTGAAGGACACGCCGCCGGCCGAGATCGTGCGGGCCGTCCGCCTGGTCGCGGGCGGCGAGGCGCTGCTGTCGCCGGCCGTCACCCGGAAGCTCATCGCCCACGTCGCCGACGACGAGACCGCCCTGCGGCGCCGCGGCGCCCTGGAGCGGCTCGCCGCGCTCACCGAGCGCGAGCACGAGGTGGCCGTCGCTCTGGGCCGGGGGCGCAGCAACGCCGAGATCGCCCGGGAGCTCTACATGAGCGTGCCGACCGTGAAGGCCCACGTCTCGCACGCGATGGCGAAGCTGGGGGTCAACAACCGGGTGCAGGTGGCGCTGCTGGTGCACGACGCGGGCCTCGTCTGACGGCGCGGCCGACGGGGTAACCGCAGACCGGGACGCGATCGCCGCGGACGCTCGTCAGAGAGGGTGTGCACCTGTCCCGCAGTCCCGACTCGACGCTCGTGCCGCGCGCCCGCGACGGCGACGCGGACGCGCGCGAGGAGCTCTTCCGCCGCCACTGGACCGCCGCGTGGCGGCGGGCCTACGCCGTCACCGGCAGCCGCGTCATGGCCGACGACGTCGCCCAGGACGCGCTGGTGCGGGCCTTCGACCGGCTCGGCGACCTGGACGACCCGGCCTTCTTCGGCGCCTGGCTGGGACGGATCGTGGCGCGCCGCGCCATCGACGTGCTGCGTCGCGAGGCGCGCCTCGTCTCCCTCGACGCGGTCGGCGAGCCGGCCGTCGAGTGGGCCGACGGGATCGGCGAGGGGGCCGATCTGCGCGCCGCCGTCGCCCGCCTCGACCCGGATCGCCGCGCCGCGGTGGTGATGCGCTACTGGCTCGACATGACGCCGCCGGAGATCGCCGAGGCCCTCGACCTGCCCGTGGGGACGATCAACTCGCGCCTGGGGCGCGGCCTGGCCGACCTGCGCGGCGCGCTGGCGGAGGCGCCCCGTGGCTGACATCGAGGGCGCCCTGCGCGCCGCCCGCCCCGAGTGGCCGTCGCCCTCGTCGGGCGCCGAGGCGCGCGCCCGCGCCGCCCTCGGCCTCACGCCGGCGCCCCGCTCGCCCTCGTCGTGGCTCGGCCGCGCCACCCGGCGCGGCGGCGCCCGCCTGCTGGTGGGCGCCGCCCTCCTGGTCACCGGCGGCGCCGCCGTCGCCGCCACCATCGTCAGCACCACCTCGTCAGGCGCCCCGAACCCTCCCGGCCGGGCGGCGTCGCTCGACTTCGGCGCGGCCGAGAGCGTGGGCGGGCCGGTGGGCCGGGACGGGCCGCCCGTGGTCGCCGTGGGCGGGGACGGATCGGTGACGGTCGCGTGGTCGCGGCAGGGCGGCGTGGTGGCGCGCACCCGCGCGGCCGACGGGACCTGGGGGAGCCCCGCCCTCCTCTCGACACCCGGGCGGCGGGCGGTCGCGCCGCGCGTCGTCGCCGGTCCCGACGGCACCGTCACCGCCATCTGGCGCGAGCGCACCGCGGCCACGCGGGTGACCCAGCGCTTCACGCTCCCCGGCGGCGCGCCGGCCGGCAGCCTCACCACCCTCGTCCGCATGCGCTGGGCCGTGCTGACGCGCAGCATGGCGCCGGGGGGCTCGTGGTCGCCGGCACGGCGGATCTCCGCCCTGACGGCCCAGGTGCGCGACATCGAGGAACCGGGTCTGGTCGCCCTCGCCGACGGCACGGTGCTGGCGAGCTGGGACATCGGCTCCTCCATGTACGGCCGCGTCCGATCGCGCGACGGCGCCTGGGGCGCGACCGCCGGCCTGGGCCCGGATCGGGGCGAGGCCGTGGATCCATCGCTCGTCGCGACCCGCGGACGCGCCCTGCTGGTGTGGTCGAACCGCATCGATGCGGGCGCGAAGCGGCGCTACGAGACGCGCACCGCGGAGTTCGCGGGAGGCGCGTGGCAGGCGGCGGAGCCGCTTCCCGGCGCCGGCGCGAATCCGCCCCATGCCCGGGGAGCCGTCAACGCGAACGGCGACGCCCTCGTGATGCGGATGGCCGGCGACTCGGTGGACGTCGCGACCGGGATGGTCGTCAGCGAGCGCGCGGACGGCGGCGACTGGACGGCCCCGGAGCCGGTGGGCCCGCGCGCCGGGAGCATCTGGGGGGCCGCGCCGCTCGTCGGTCTCGACGGCGAGGGGCGGATCGCGGCGCTGCTGGAGCGGGGACGGCTTCAGCGCTTGCGCCGGGGAGGCGCCTGGACCGGGTTGCCCGATCTGGTGCGCAGCGTGAGCCCCTTCACCTCCCGCCTCACCGCCGACGCCACCGGCCGATTGCTGCTGGTCGGTCCGGGAACCGGCGGCGGGCGCGATCTGGTCGTCCGCACGCTCCCGGCGCCCGGTCGGGCGATCACCGTCGCGACCGGTAACGCGGATGCCCCCTCCATCGCGACGAGCGCCGACGGGGTCACCGCGGTCGCATGGGTCGACAGCCCGGCGCACGAGGTACGGGTGGCCGTCTCGGCGAGCCGGGGACGAGGCGGATGACCACGCGCGCATGGATCGCCGGCGCGCTCGGCGGGCTCGTCGCCGTGGCGGCGGCCGTGACGGTGGCCGTGAGCACCCGCGGCGGAGCGGCCGACGGCTGGACCGCTCCGGCCACCCTCCAGACCCGCGGATACCCGATCGTCACGGTCGCACCCGATGGGACGACCATGGCCGCCTGGCGGCAGGAGCGCGGCGGCGAGTCGAGCGTCCTGTACTCCGAGCGGCCCCCCGGAGGCGAGTGGAGCACCCCGGCCGTCATCGTCGGGCCGCGGCCCTGGGGACTGAACGTCGGTTCGCTCACCGCCGGTCCCGACGGCGGCGCGATGCTGGTCTTCGCCTACGGCGTGCGGGCGCGGTGGATCACCATGGCGGCGGTCCGCGCCCCGGGCGGCCCCTGGAGCGCGCCACAGGCGATCAGCCCCGTTCACGGCTCGGGCGGTGAGTGGACGGCGACGCTCATGGGCGACGCCGGTCGAGCGACGATCGTGCGACGGGTGAATCGGAGGAGCCGTACGCTCACCGAGACGGCCGTCGCCGGCGGGCGATGGACGGCCGCCACCGAGGCCGTCACGATCCCCGGCCCCGCCGACCGGACCGAGACGGCCGTCGAGGCCGACGGCCGCGCGCTCGTCGTGCTCTCCACGGCCATCGACGCGTCGTCTCAGGGGACGCCGCGCAGCTGGATCGTCGCCCGCTCATCGGAGGGCGCGTGGCGGCGCCTTCCGATGATGGAGAACGGCTGGAGCCGCGCCCGGATCACCGGGGCCGCGTTCGACGCCGCGGGCAGGCCCGCCGTGGTCTGGCTCGCCGCGAAGGGGAAGGCCTCCTCGATCCGGATCAGCCGGCTCGATCACGGTCGCTGGACCCGTCCGGAGACGCTGGACGACGCCCCGACGCGGCTGGGCGATCCGGCCCTCGCGCGGGTGGGCGACGACCTGGTCGTGGTATGGAGCCGATGGACCCGCGAGAACCGCGCCGCGGCCGTCGAGGCCGCCGTCGTGACGCCGGACGGATCCGTGGTGAGGGACAGGCTCGACGAGGGCGCCGCGGTCGTGGAGGACCCGCCGCTCCCTCCCGGCGCGTACCGGGTCGGACCGGGTCATCGCCCGCCCCCCATCCAGACGACCGCCGACGGCGAGACGGCCGGCATCGCGTCGTGGACGTGGCCGACGGGACGATACGGGGGCCCCCCGGGCAGGCTGCGCGCCGCCGTGCTCCGCGACGGACGCTGGTCGCCGCGCGAGACCCTCGCCGACGGGGAACGGGATGTCTGGGCGGCGGCGGGGCGCGCCGGCGACCGCGCCGACGTCCTCTCCTGGACCACCGTCACCGACCCGAACGGCAACGGCTTCGCGATCTCGGCGAGCCAGCGCGAGCCGTAGGACCGGCTCAGCGCCCCCTCAGCCGGTCGTCCCGGGTGACGCGCCAGTAGACGCAGCGCCACCCTCCCTCGCCGAACTCGCACAGCTGCAGGTTGCGGAAGATCTCGGTGCGGCCGTCGACCGCGATCCCCACCTGGGAGCGCACCAGGCCGACGGCGCCCAGGATCGTGGCCGCCGGGCGGGCCAGCAGCTTGCGCCTCACGGCCGGGCCGGCGCCGAGGCGGGCGATCATCTGCTCGCGGTCCTCCACCTCGCCGGTGGACCGGCGCAGCCGGAAGTCCTCTGCCAGCAGGCCCCGCAGCACGGCGCGCCAGCCATCGGCCGGCAGGTGACCCTCGGCCTCGAAGGCCGCGTAGGTCAGCTCGATCAGGGCCCTCTCCTCCCGCGACATGGCGCGACGCTACATCACGCGGCGTCCCGCGCCAGGGGCCCCGGCTCGATGGCCGCGCGATACTGCGCGGGCGCCGGTCCGCCGCACCGAGAGGAGTCGCCCCACGTGAGCATCCGGGATGAGCAGCGCGTCGCCCTCTACCTCGAGGACCTGACCGTGGGCCGGCGGTTCGCCACGGGCACCGCCGAGGTGACCGACGAGGAGATGACGCGCTTCGCCTCCCGCTACGACCCCCAGCCCTTCCACCTCAGCGACGAGGGCGCGCGCGGCTCGCTCTTCGGGCGGAGGGCCGCGAGCGGCTGGCTCACCGCCGCCGTCACGATGCGCCTGCAGGTCGAGGGCGGGCCGCCGATCGCGGGCGGGCTCATCGGGGCGGGGGGCCGCATCGACTGGCCCCGGCCCACCTACGCGGGCGACGTGCTGCGGGTCGAGAGCGAGGTGGTGGAGGTGCGCCCGTCGCGCTCGCGTCCCGGCACCGGCCTGGTGACGCTGCGCAGCGTCACCCTCAACCAGCGCGACGAGGCCGCCCAGATCTTCACCTGCACGCTCGTCGTGCCGCGCCGTCCGGCAGACTGACGCCGAGCCGGGCGCACGCCCGGCGCGACGCGGGCAAGGAGCGCACGATGGCGGACACCAAGCCGGTCGGGACGACCACGACGACGGAGCGACGGGCCCTGACGCCCAAGCACATCGCCCTGATCGTGGTGGGCGTCCTCGCCCTCATCTTCATCTTCCAGAACACCTCGCGGCGCACCGTGAGCTTCCTCTGGATCGACATGCGCGCGCCCATGTTCCTCTGGCTGCTGATCACCTTCGTGGCCGGGGCCATCGTGGGCTGGCTGCTGCTGCACCTGCGCAAGCGCGACGGCAAGGACTAGGAGAACCGCCGCAGACGGAGGCTGTTCGAGACGACGAAGAGGCTCGACAGCGCCATCGCCGCGCCGGCCACGATCGGGTTGAGGTATCCGGTCGCCGCGAGCGGGATGGCGGCGACGTTGTAGGCGAACGCCCAGAACAGGTTGCCGCGGATCGTGCCGAGCGTCCGGCGCGCCAGCCGGATCGCGTCGGCGGCGCCGCGCGGGTCGCCCGACACCAGCGTGAGGTCGGACGCCTCGATCGCCACGTCGGTGCCGGTGCCCAGCGCGATGCCGAGGTCGGCGGTGGCCAGCGCCGGGGCGTCGTTGACGCCGTCGCCCACCATCGCCACGGTGCGCCCCTCGGACTGCAGGCGGGCGACCACGCCGGCCTTCTCGGCCGGCAGGACCCCCGCGATGACCTCGTCGATGCCCACCTCGTCCGCCACGGCGCGCGCGGTCGGCGGGTTGTCGCCGGTCAGCAGCACGGGGCGCAGCCCCAGCTCGCGCAGCCGCGCGATCGCGGCGGACGAGGTGGGCTTCACTGTGTCGGCCACCGCCAGCAGGGCGCGCGCCTCGCCGTCCCAGGCGACGGCGACGACGGTGCGGCCGGCGCGCGGCGCCTCCTCGGCGGCGCGCTCCAGCGCCGCCGGCAGGGCGAGGCCCCACTGGGCCAGCAGCGCCGGCCGCCCCACCACCACCGCGTGCCCGTCGACCAGGCCCTGCACGCCGAGGCCCTCGCGGTTCGCGAAGCCCTCGACCGCGGGCAGGTCGCCCACCTCCCGGCGCGCGGCGGCCGCGACGGCGCGCCCGATCGGGTGCTCTGAGGCCGCCTCGACCGCCCCGGCGAGGCGCAGCGCGTCGGCGCGCTCCGCGCCGACGGCGGGCACGACGTCCACGACCGCCATCTCCCCGGTGGTGATGGTGCCGGTCTTGTCGAGCACGACGGTGTCGACCGCCCGCGTCTGCTCCAGCACCTCCGGGCCGCGGATGAGGATGCCCATCTGGGCGCCCCGGCCGGTTCCGACGAGCAGGGCGGTGGGGGTCGCGAGGCCCAGGGCGCAGGGGCAGGCGATGATCAGCACGGCCACCGCGGCCGAGAAGGCGAACGCCGGGCCGGCGCCGTTCGCGAGCCAGAAGGCCAGCGTCCCGACGGCCAGCGCGATCACCACCGGCACGAAGACGCCCGAGACGCGGTCGGCGAGGCGCTGGGCGGCGGCCTTGCCCGACTGGGCCTCGGTGACGAGGCGGGCGATCTGGGCCATGGCGGTGTCGGCGCCCACCCGGGTGGCGCGCACCACCAGCCGGCCGCCGGCGTTGATCGAGGCGCCCGCCACCCCGTCGCCGGGGCCGACCTCGACCGGCACGCTCTCGCCGGTCAGCACCGAGGCGTCGACGGCCGAGCCGCCCTCCTCCACCACCCCGTCGGTGGCCACCCGCTCGCCCGGGCGCACGACGAAGCGGTCGCCCACCGCGAGGCGCTCGACCGGGACCATCCGCTCGCGGCCGTCGGCGTCGAGCAGGGCCGCCTCCTTCGCGCCGAGGGCCGCGAGGGAGCGCAGCGCCTCGCCGGCGCGGCCCTTGGCGCGGGCCTCGAAGAAGCGGCCGGCCAGGATGAGGGTGGTGACGACCGCGGCCACCTCGAGGTAGATGTGGCCCGCCCCCTCGCCGGGGTCGGCGACCCATTCGAAGGGCATGCGCATGCCCGGGTCCCCGGCGTCGAGGAAGAACAGGGCCACCACCGACCAGCCCCAGGCCGCGAGCGTGCCGACCGAGATGAGGGTGTCCATGGTGGCGGAGCCGTGGCGCAGGTTGGCCCAGGCGGCGCGGTGGAAGGGCCACGCCCCCCACAGCACCACCGGCGTGGCCAGCTGCAGCGCCAGCCACTGCCAGTTGTCGAACTGCAGCGCCGGGATCATCGAGAGCAGCAGCACCGGCAGCGACAGGGCCGCCGACAGCGCCAGGCGCCACCGCCACGGGGCGGCCGGGTCGGCGGGGGCGTCGACCTCGGCGGTCTCCCCGTCCGGCGCGGCCAGGCGGGCGGAGTAGCCGGCGCGCTCGACGGCGTCGACCAGCGCCCCCGGCTCCACCCGCTCGGGATCGAAGCTCACCGTGGCCACCTCGGTGGCGAAGTTGACCGTCGCGTCGACGCCCTCGATCCGGTTGAGCCCCTTCTCCACCCGGTTCGCGCACGAGGCGCAGGTCATGCCCTCGATGGGCAGCTCGATGCGACGGGTGCCGCTCACGCCGGGTCCACCTCGACGGTGTGCTCGGCGGTGCGCACGGCGCCGTCGTGGAGGAACTGCACGAACAGCCGGTAACGGCCCGCCGCCGGGAAGGAGGCCGCGAACGAGATGCGGCCGCCGGCCGCGGTCTCGGTGCGGGGGTGCACGTGCTGGAAGGCCAGGTCGCCCTCGCGCAGCGCCACCAGGTGGCCGCCGGCGCCGAGGTAGGGCCGGATGTCCGCGACCGGAGCCCCGTCGCGGGTGATCGCGTACGCGAGCGTGGCCTCGTCGCCGGCCCGCATGCGCGGCGCCGACAGCTCCACCCGGTAGCCCTCGGTCTCGGCCGCCGCGGAGGGGGGAGGAAGCGGCACCGGATCGACCGCGCCCGCCACGCTCAGGTCGGCCGTGAGGACCGCCGGGGAGCCGCCGGTCGAGAAGTCGGCGTAGGCGCGGTGGACGCCGGCCTCCGGCAGGACGATCGGCGTGGTCCACAGCCCGTCGCCCCCCATCTCGGGGTGCAGGTGCTGGAAGCCGGTGAGGTCGCTGCGCACCACGATCAGATGCATGCCCCGCTCGTGACGGGCGTCGAACCGGGTGACCGGGACGCCGTCGCGATCGACCACCCGGAACGCGAGCTCCGCGCTCCGTCCGCGGGGCAGCTCCGACCGCTCCGGCCGCAGCGACAGACCCTCGGCGGCCGGGGCGGCGCCGTGTCCGCCGTGCGCGGGGGCGTCGCCGCCCTCGTGGCCGTGGTCGTGACCGCGGCCCGCCCCGTCGCCGGCCTCGCGCAGCGGGTCGAGCCCGGCGCCGACGGCGACCGCGACGCCGGCAACCACCGCAAGGATGGCGGCGAACCCGCCCAGTCGCGCCGCGGCGTTCACGGCGCCACCTCGTAGCCCGCCTCGACCACCGCGGCGGCGATCGCCCGGTCGTCGATCGCGACCCCCGCGACGGTCAGGGCGCCGCTCGCCGGGTCCGCGGTCGCCCGGATGACGCCGGGGACGGCCCCGACCTCGGCCTCGACGGCGGCGCGGCAGTGGTCGCAGGTCATGCCCTCGACGGCGTAGGTGCGGATCTCCTGGGGCATCGTCGGCGGCCTCTCTCAATACTGGGGGGTAGTATAGTTGGCACCGCTCAGGCTACTACCCCCTGGGAGTATGTCAAGGCGATTTGCCGTACTCCCCCCCTGTATGCGACACTCGGTCCGTGGACGATCACGCATCGGGCGCCGAGCCGGGCTACGCGGCGGCCGGCGCCAAGGACGACGTGCTGAAGCGCCTGCGCCGCGTGGAGGGCCAGGTGCGCGGCATCGCCGGGATGGTCGAGGACGAGCGCTACTGCATCGACGTGCTGCAGCAAATCAGCGCCGCGCAGGCCGCGCTCGACAAGGTCGCCCTCGCCCTGGTCGACGAGCACACGCGCCACTGCATCCTCGGCGCGAGCCCCGAGAACCAGGAGGAGAGGAGGGCCGAGCTCATGACCGCCCTCTCCCGCATGGTCGGTCGCCGCTAGGTCGCCGCTAGGTTCTCCGCGCCTGTCGGCGCGGACCCGCCGGACGGGCCGCCCGGCGGCGCCCCTGCTGTACTGGCTCGGAGTGCTCCGCTCCCCGCCCTCACCGCCCGCCGTCCTCGCCGCGGCCGTCGTGGCGGTCGCGGGGCTGTGGTGGACGGCGACGGCCGGCGCGTCGCAGATCGTCTACCAGTGCGGCGCCGGCGTCTGCGCGGTCGATCCCGACGGCGCGGACGCGCCGGTGACCCTGACCGCGGCGGGGCGCGTCGCGGGCGTGACGAGCGACGGCCGCACGGCCGCCTGGGTCACGCCCGACTCGTCGCTGGTCGAGCGGCCGCTCGCCCCCGGCGGCCTCGACGCGACCCTCTTCAGCGGCGAGATCTACGACTTCCCGCGCATCTCGCCGTCCGGCGCGCAGGCGCTGTGGAGCTTCTACCTCGGCGGCTACGGCTGGTACACGTACCTCGCCCCGGGCTCGGGCGGCGGCTACCCGCCGGCGATCGCGTCGTCGACCTACCAGACGACGCACGGCTGGCTGGGGACGACGCCGCTGGTCGCCGTCCACGGCGGCGGCACCGCCCCGTCGCAGCTGTGCGCCGTCGTCGCGGGCGGCCCCGTGTGCGACACGCCGCTCGCGAGCGAGCCGGACGTCGCGACGCAGATCGCGTTCCCCTCGGGCCGGCCGGGGGGCGACGAGATCGTCGCGATCCGCGGCGCTGCGCCGAGCTCGTTCGGGGTGCCGGTCACCGGCCGCATCGCCCTCTACTCCACCGCCACGCACACGCGCGTCCGCGACGTCACGACGGTCGGCACCGACGCCCATCCGGCCCTCTCGGCGGAGGGCGACCGGGTCGCCTTCGAGCGCTCCGGCGAGATCTACGTCGCGTCGACGACCGGCGCCGACCTGCGGCGCGTCGCCACCGGCACGATGCCCTTCTGGGGCGGCCCGCGAACCCTTCCGTCCGGCCCCGGCGCCCCCGGTCCGGCGCCCGGCCCGACCCCGGCCCCGGGTCCGGACGCCGCCCCGGGGCGGCCGGCGGTCGCGTCCTCGTCGCTGCGCTACCGCTCCGGGCGGATCGCGGTCGCGATCCGCTGCACCGGCGCGTCGGCGTGCGCGGGCACCCTGCGCCTGAGGCGCGGCGCCGTCACGCTCGGCGCGCGCGCCTACCGGATCGCGCGCGGGGGGAGGGCCACGATCGCCGTGCGGCCGACGGCGCGCGGCCGGCGCATCATCTCCCGCTCCCGCACGCTCCGGGTGGTCGTCCGCCTCACGCCCCGCGTCGGCGCGCCCGTCGCCAAACGGGTCACGCTGCGCCGATAGCGACCGCCGGTGCCGGCGGGACGGTCAGGTTGGTACTCTCGCCGGAACGTGGAGGGGACGCTCGGCAGTCGACGCGACGCGCGTGACGCGGGGCGGTTCGTCGGCCGGGCGCGCGAGCTGTCGGTCATCGACCGCCTGCTCGGTGACGACCCGCGGACGTCGGTCCTCTTCGTGCACGGGCCGGGCGGCATCGGCAAGAGCACCCTGCTGCGCGAGGCGACGCGCCGCGCCCTCCTCGCCGGCTTCGACGTGCGCGCCGTCGACGGGCGCGAGGCGGCCACCGATCCCGCCGGGCTCGCCGCAACGCTCGACGGTCTCGCCGAGTCGGCCCGGCCGCTGGTGGTGATCGACACCTACGAGCTGATCTCGGCGGTCGGCGGGGCGCTTCGCACCGCGATCCTGCCGTCCCTGCCCGCGTCCACGCGGGTGCTGATCGCCGGCCGGCGGCCGCCCGAGCCGGAATGGCACGAGGGCGGCTGGGAGGCCGTGACGACGACGCTGGCGCTGGGACCGCTCGACGACGCCGAGGCCCGCCTGCTGCTGCGCCACCACGGCGTCGAGGACGAGGCCCGGGAGGCGACCCTCCTGACCTGGTCGCGCGGGCTCCCCCTCGCCCTGGCGATGGGCGCCGACGCCGCCGTCGCCGCCGGGGCGGTGGAGCTGCGGAGCCTCGACGACGACCGGGCGCTCGCCGCGGCGCTGCTGGGCCGGCTCGCCGGCGACGAGCCGGAGGGGGCCGACCGCGACGTCCTGGCGGTGGCGGCCATCGCCCCGGCCGTCGATGCGCGCCTGCTGGCCGCGGCCCTGCCGGGCATCGATCCCGACCGCGCCGAGAGCTGGCTGCGCGGCCTGTCGTTCGCGGTGCCGGCCGGCCCGCGGGTGAGGCTCCACGACCGCGTGGCGGCCGCGATGCGCACCAAGCTGCGCACGGCCGACCCGCAGCGCGAGCGCGAGCTGCGCCGTCGCATCGGCGACCACCTACACGATCGCGCCGCCACCGGACGGCCCGGCCTGATCGCCGAGCTGATCAGCCTGATCGAGGATCCGGCGATCCGGGCCGGATTCGCGCTGGAGTCCGGCGACCGCTTCCGCATCGACCGCGTGCGCGCCGGGGACGCGGCCGCCGCGGTGCGCGCCCTGGGCGCCGAGGACTCGGTCTGGTGGCCGGGCGTGCGCCGCTACCTGGAGGAGGCCCCCGACCGGGTCATCGTCGCCCGCGACGCCCGCGGCGCCCTCGCCGGCTTCTCGATCACCGTGACCCCCGCGACCGCGCCGCCGTGGATCGACGAGGATGCGGTGCTGGGCCCGTGGATCGCGCACGCGCGCCGCCGGGCGCCGGACGGCAACGCCCTGCTGTGGCGCAACACCTTCGACCTGACCGGCGGCGAGGACTCGCCGATCGCCGCGCTCCTGAACATGGCGGGCATCCAGATGTCCGGGCTGGCGAACGTACGGCTCATCTACGGCCACGTCGACCCGGACGACGAGGAGCAGAGGGAGCTGAGCAGGGCGATCGGCGCGGTGATGGTGCCCGAGCTGACCGTGCGCGACCGCGACCGCGACATCGAGTGCCACCTCATCGACCACGGGGAGGGCGGCATTCTGGCAGCCGCGCGCGGGCTGCTCTACGCCGACCTGCGGCTGCCGCGCCCGCCCGCCCGCACCCGCGACGAGGTGGGGGCGGACGCGGTGAGGGATGCGCTGCGCGCCTTCCACGATCCCCTGGCGCTGGCGGCGAGCCCCCTGGCGCAGGGCGCCACGGTGGAGGAGCGGGCGTCCTCGGTGCGCGTCCTGCTGCGCGAGGGGCTGATGGCCGCCTTCGGCGACGCGCGCGACGAGTGGATCCAACGCAGCACCATCGAGCTCGGGTATCTCGACGGCCACGGCGGCCACGCCCGCGCCGCGCTCGCCCTCAACGTGAGCCGCACCACCTACTTCCGCCGGCTGGCCGAGGCCTCCGACCGCCTCGCCCGGTACGTCATCGACCGGCGGTCCTGAGAAGGTCCCGATCCGGTCCCACGGGGGTCGGCAACGGCGGGGCCGCGGGGGATGATCGCGGCATGTCACCCGTTCGTCGCCGGCGACGCCGCCGCATCCCCGCCGCCCTCGCCGCCGCCGCGCTCTGCGCGCTCCCCGCCGCCGCGACCGCCGCGCCGCTGCAGGCGTCCCTCGTGGCCGACATCAACCCGGGGCCGGCGGGCTCGGCGCCCGACAACCTGACCGCGTTCGGCGACGCGCTCTACTTCGCGGCCGCCGACGAGCCCCACGGCCGGGAGCTGTGGCGCTCGGACGGCAACGGCGCGGCCCTCCTGGGCGACATCAACGCCGGCATCGGCTCATCGAACCCGTCCTGGCTCACCGCGACGCCGGGCGGCCTCTACTTCGCTGCGAGCACCGCCGCGTTCGGGCGGGAGCTGTGGCGCGCCAACGCCTTCGGCACGGCGCTGGTCGTCGACCTGTGGCCGGGCAGCCAGAGCTCCTCACCGGGACCGATCAAAGCGATCGGCGAGCAGGTCTACTTCGGCGCCGACGACGGCACGACCGGCACCGAGCTGCATTGGATCTCGGGATCGCGAGACGTCAACAGCGGTCCGGGCGATTCCGATCCGCGCGAGATCGTCGCCCTGGGTGAGCGCCTGATCTTCACGGCGAAGAACGCCACCAGCGACCTCGAGCTGTGGCGGCTCGATCCCTCGAGCCAGGCGGAGATCGTGGAGGACCTCAACCCGGGGCCGCAGCAGACCTTCCCGAACGGTCTCACCGTCTTCGGCGGTCACGTCTACTTCGCGGCGATGGAGCCGGTCGCGGGCCGCGAGCTGTGGCGCAGCGACGGCGATTCCATGGTGCGCGCCCGGGATCTGCGGCCGGGGACGGCCGGGTCGGATCCGTCGGGGCTCCTGGTGTGGGGCGGCCACCTCTACTTCACGGCGGACGACGGCACGAGCGGCCGCGAGCTGTGGCGGACGGACGGGGTGTCGAGCCTGCAGCGGGTGTCGGACATCAACCCGGGCGCCGGTTCGTCCTCCCCCGGGGGTCTCACGCCCTTCGGCGGCCGGCTGTACTTCATGGCCGACGACGGCGTGCACGGCACCGAGCTCTGGCGCACGGACGGCACGACATCCGAGCTCGTCAGCGACATCAACCCGGGACCCGGCGGGAGCACCCCGGTCGCAATGATGCCCGTCGCCGGTCACCTGGCGTTCATCGCCGACGACGGCGCGCACGGCCTCGAGCCCTGGATCACCGACGGCGTCACGACGAGCCTGGTCGCCGACATCCGCCCGGGTGCGGCGGGGTCGATCACCGACGGCCCCGTCGTCGCAGGCGACGCGGTCTACCTCCCGGCCGACGACGGCGTCCACGGATCGGAGCTCTGGCGCCTCGCGCCCCCGCTCCCCGCAGCGGGCCCGCCACCGCCGCCCGACCAGACGCGGCCCGACCGCTCGGTCTCCATCCGGATCCTCAACACGAAGCTGGCCTTCAACCGCGCCGGCAAGGGCGCCGTGAGCCTCGCCTGCCCAGCCACGGAGGCGTCGGGGCCCTGCCGGGGCACGATCATCCTGCGGACCCAGAAGAAGATCCGCTACCCCGCCCGGCGCGTCCGGACCGTGCAGCTCGCGAAGCGCAACTACAGCGTGCCCGCCGGAACGACGCGGCGGTTCACGGTCACCCTCTCCCCGGCGATCCGATCGCTGGTGAGGCGCAACGTCCGCACGCGCCGCGTGCGCCTCGCCGCGACGGTGCGCGACGCGGCGGGCAACTCCGGCTCGGCGGTCAAGACCGTGAAGCTCTCGATCCAGCCGCCCCGGCCGAGGGCGCCGAAGACGCGACGCTGAGCTCAAGCGGGAGACCATGACGACCGAAGACGGCGGTGGTACGCCGGTGCCCGCATGGTCGGCCCCGTGAGTCAGCCGGGGCCGGCTTCATCCCTCACCGCCGGCTATCTCATCCCTGCCGTGGAGTCCTCGATCTCCCGGGGACGCCCTTGGCCGGCGGGCGCGGCGCGGGGTCGTCCGTGAGTCCCAGCAGGTAGTCGACGGACCACCCGTAGAGCTCGCCGATCCGCAACAGGGTGGCGCCCTGCGGGAGATTCTGGCCGCCCTCCCATCCTTGGACGGCGCCCTTCGACACATCGAGCGCCGCCGCGAGCTTCTCCTGGCTCAGGCCGTTCGCCGCGCGCAGCTCGACGAGCCGCTCTTTGAAGACCCCGATGGCCACTTCTGTTGAGCCTAAGACGTTGGGCCACGACTTGACCACACAGCAAAGTTGGCCTAACTACTTGACGCATCATTTCGTTTGGCTTATTTTTATATGCCATGGCGACGCGGGCACTCTCACCTGACCGCCTTCGCGAGGCGCGCGACGCGACGGGGATGAACCAGAGGGAGGCGGCCAGGCGGGCCGGCATCTCCCGAGGGACGCTCCAGAACGCCGAGACGGGACGCTGCGCCCCGCACGCCGACGCGCTCGTCCGGCTCGCGGACCTGTACGGCGTCGCACTCGACGACCTGTTCGTCCATGAACACCGGTCGGAACCGGATCTGACGGCGACGGCTAACCCGCCACCGTCGTGATGGCCGCCCTCATCCCCAGTCACGCTCTCCACGACGGCACGCGCCTGCTGTTCGTGACCAGCGGCGGCGGGTACGTCGCCGAGCACCCCGACGGCACCTGCGCGGGCGGCCGCACCCGCAAGGCCGCTCTCACCGAGCTGCGGCGCCGCCGGAGCGACCGATATCACCGCGATCGCGTCCGATGCGACCCCGTCCGGGAGAGCGTCTGATGCCCACCCTCTCCCGCCAGCTCAGGCAGCTCCGCGCGCTGGGCTGGCGGATCGATCATCTCGAATGGGCGGCCGGCGGCCTCCGCGGCATCCTCACCACCCCCCACGGCACCCTCATCGCCATCGAGCCCGGCTCGGCCTTCCTGCCGGCGGAGCTGGTCGAGGAGACGAGGGAGGAGCGCAGGGAGCGCCTCTACGAGGCGGCGTACCACGGAGCCCGCGCGAACGGCGCGCCGGAGGCGCTGCGGCACGCCGCCGCCGCGAACGCCGTCCGGAAGGCGGGCCTGTAGGCGGCACGCTGCTACGAGCTCAGAGCGACTGCCAGAGCCCCAGGAGGTTGCCCTCGCTGTCGTTGAAGTAGGCGGCGATGCCCATTTCGCCGACCTGCTGCGGCTCGCCGACGGCGGTGCCGCCGTGCTCGGCGATCGTGGCGAGAGCGCTGGTCATGTCATCGACATCGATCGTGATGATCGGCCGGCCGATGTCCTCCTGGCGCTGGAACATGCCGCCGCCGATGTAGCCCGACTCGGTGGGCATGCCGTTGTCGCCGGTCGGCCCGGTCTGCACGAAGTTGTAGTCGAAGTCCGGTACCTGCTGGATGCTCCAGCCGAACACATCCGAGTAGAACGCCCGGGCCCGATCTGCGTCGTCGTACGGCACCTCGAAGTGCACCACGCGTCCGGTCATGGCCTCCCTCTCCTCGAAGTCGCGTGCCGAGGACGCTACGACAAGCGAGGGGATCGCGCAGCCGCCTCCCGCCCGGCGTTACGCCCCGCGCAACTCGTCGTCGGACACGGTCAGGATCGGGGCCATGGCCGACTTCGAGGTCGTGCGGAGCATCGCCGTCGCGCCGCCCGGGTGACGTGGCGGATGACCGGCACGCAGAAGGGCATCGCCGCGCTCTTCGGCAGGATCGTCGGCATGGTCGGCAGGGGCGCGTCAGCGGGTCGCCTTCCAGCCGCGGAAGGCCTGCAGCAGCTCCTCGCGCGCCGCCGGCGAGAGCGACTCCTCGGGGATCCGTCCGAGCGCCCGCAGCGTCGCCCGCATCTGCTCGACGTACGTCCGGCAGGGAGGACAGAGCACGAGGTGGTCCTCGAACCGCTCGCGCTCGGGCTTCGGGAGCCGGCCCTCCAGGTGGTCGGTGACGAGCTCGACGAGCTCGCGGCAGGTGATCGTCTCTCCGGATCTCGTGCTCACGGCTCGGAAGACCCCTTCAGGTGGTCCTCGAGCGCCGCCCTCACCTTCGAGCGCGCCCGGTGCAGGAGGACCCGTTGATTGATCTCGCTGACGCCGAGGGCATCGCACGCCTCCTCGGCCGACCAGCCGCTCAGGTCGCGCATGGTGATCACCTCGCGCTGGCGTGCCGGCAGGCGGCTGATCGCGACCAGCATCACGTCGCGCGCCTCGTCACGGCTCAGGCGCTCATCCGGCTGCTCCCAGCGGTCGGGCGGCACCGCCCACCAGCCCGGCCGCTCGTCGCGCCGGCCCTGGAAGCGGTCGCGATCGACCGCGGGCTCCGCGCGGCCCTCCTCACGGCGGCGCCCCAGGAACGAGAACGGCAGGGTCCGCCGCTCGCGCTCCCCGCAGGTGCGGGCCTTGTTGAGCAGGATGCCCGCGATCCAGGTTCGCAGCGAGGAGCGGCCCTCGAAGCGGTCGAGGCCGTCGAGCACGGCGAGCCACGTCTCCTGCACCACCTCCTCGGCGACCGCGCGGCTGGGCACGTGCGCCAGGGCGAGGCGCAGCAGCGTCGGTCCGTAGCCGTCGACCAGCCGCGCGAAGGCCGCCTCGTCGCCCGCGCGCAGCGCCGCCAGCAGGCGCGCCTCGTCGCCACCGGAGCCCGGCTCCCCCTCCATCGGCGACGATCCTCTCATCGACCGGCGACGACCGTCGACGGCGATCGGGGGTGAAACGTCTCGCCGCCCCACGAGACTCACGGGCATGAGCGACGGCCACGGCGACCACTCCGACCTGCGCGCGCTGTTCATCAACTGCACCCTGAAGCGCAGCCCGGAGCGCTCGCACACGCAGGGTCTGATGAACCGCTCGATGGAGATCATGCGCGCGAACGGCGTCGCCGTGGAGAGCATCCGCGCCATCGACCACGACATCGCGACCGGCGTCTGGCCCGACATGACCGAGCACGGCTGGGCGACCGACGAGTGGCCCCGGATCTTCGAGCGCGTGATGGCCGCCGACATCCTCGTCCTCGGCACCGCGATCTGGCTCGGCGAGAAGACCTCGGTCTGCACTCGGGTGATCGAGCGCCTCTACGGCAACAGCCACCTGCTCAACGGCGCCGGCCAGTACGCCTACTACGGGCGGGTCGGCGGATGCCTCGTGACCGGCAACGAGGACGGCGTCAAGCACTGCGCGATGAACATCCTCTACTCGCTCCAGCACCTCGGCTACACGATCCCGCCGCAGGCCGACGCCGGCTGGATCGGCGAGGCCGGCCCCGGCCCGTCCTACCTCGACGAGGGATCCGGCGGACCCGAGAACGACTTCACCAACCGCAACACCACCTTCGCGACCTGGAACCTCATGCACCTCGCCCGGATGCTGAAGGACGCGGGCGGGATCCCCGCACACGGCAACCAGCGCAGCGCGTGGGACGCGGGCTGCCGCTTCGACTTCCCGAACCCCGAGCACCGCTGACGGAGCATTCATGCCGGACCGGCGCCGTCTGCACCGGCTGCCACGCCGTCGCCGCCGAGACCGACCGCGTCTTCACCGCGCTCGATCGCTGAGCCGAATCCGCGCCGGCGCCCACCGCCCACCGCCGCCCACGGCGATCGCGGCCAGCACGGCGATCAAGAGCAGCGGGAGCCAGACGTCCTGGCCGCCGTCCACCCGCCCGGCGGTCGCGAGCGCGCCGATCATGTTCCCGGCGAGCACGAGCGCGGCCGCTCTCGGGGCGAGGCCGACGAGGAGCATCAGTCCGCAGGCGACCTCGGCGACGCCGACCAGGATCGCGACCTCGCCCGCCGCCTCGCCGAAGCCCCACCGCTCGAAGCGCGCCACATAGGCGTCGTGGTTCAGGAACTTGCCGAGCCCCGTCGGCAGGAAGATCGCCGCGGTCGCGACCCGGAGGATCATGGCCCACCAGCGCGGCGGCCCCGGATCGAGCAGAAGGGCGACGACGCCGGTCACGGCGCCGGGCGGCGGCTGATCGACACGCTGGACCTCCTCGGGAGCCTCCCGAACCGACACCCCTCGGGTCGCGCGAGCGATCCGATCGTTACGCGGCGCCCGGCGACACCCGCGCGGAGCATCGGCACCGCCCGCCCGGTCGCGCCCCCGAGCCGCCGTTCCGTCGCGAGGGGGCGGCCGACGTGCCGGGACGGGTCACGTCACGCCGGGAGCTCGCGTGGACCGGTATCGCAGGACGACCGCCCCCGACCGGAACTCATGGCGATCCACGAGCTCGATCTGGATCCGCTCGCGCAGGCCGGCGAGCAACGTCGGCCCGTGTCCGGCGAGGACCGGTTGCACGAGGAACTCGTACTCGTCGATCAGCCCCAGATCCGCCAGCGCCAGGGGGAGCGTCACGCCGCCCACGAACAGGCCCTCGCCCGGTTCCTGCTTGAGCCGCTGAACCGCCTGCCCCAGGTCGCCTCGCACCAGCTCGGCATTCCAATCGACCCCGCTCAGCGTGCTCGACACGACGTACTTCTTCGCCCGGTCGATGGTCTCGGCGAACGGGATCTCCCACTCATCCATCCAGCCGGGCCACGTGCCCGTGGCCGGCTTCCGCCACGCCGACTCCATCATCTCGTAGGTCACGCGGCCGAACAGCAGGGCATCGGCGCGTTCCATCTCAGCGGTCCAGTGGCGCATCGACTCCTCGTCCGGCGGGAGCCCCGCCTCGTGATGGCAGCAGCCGTCGAGCGTGATGTTGATCGAGTATCGAAGCGGTCTCATCTCGTTGCCCTCCCTCGATGCGCGCCCCGGGTCCACCGGACCGTACTCGGACGACCGCCGGCGCCATGCTGCGGTCACAAGCGCACGTCGATGACGCACGACCAGTACAGCTACGCGCCGCTCGACCGAGCCCGTTGGAGGCTCGGTGAGCTGCGCCGTGGTGTCGCGGTGATGTTCGGCCTGGACCTCCCTCCCCTCGACGCGGGCGTTTCGCCTGCTCAGGAGGGGGGTGAGGCGGGGATGGGCAGTACTGGGATCGAACCAGTGACCCCTCGCGTGTGAGGCGAGTGCTCTCCCGCTGAGCTAACTGCCCTGGTGAAGCGGGTTCTGAAGCCCGAGACCGTCGCTCGCGCCGATCTGCGCTCCGGTCGGGAGATTAGCGGACGATGGGGGGAGATCCATGGGATCGCCGGCGTCGTAGGTCCGGCCGGGCGGCTGCGCAGCGGTCGGGCGGCCGCGGATCCCTCAGTCCTTCATGGTTTGCGAGGGTCCTCCGGTGAGGATCTGAACCGCGGCGTCGGCGGCGAGGACGGCGGCGTCTTCGAGGTCGATCCCGTCTCGCTCGACGGTGGTGGTGCCGGCGTTGACGAGTTGGATCCAGACGGTGGCGAGCCAGCCCACGGGGACGTCGTCGCGGAAGGCTCCCGCCTTCTGACCGGCCTCGAGCCACTCCAGCCAGGCGGTGTTCGGCCGGTAGGTGCCGACCTGCGGGATGACGCCGACCCGGGCGAGGTGCCACCAGATCCGGCGCCGCTCGAATGTGTTGCGCACCGCCTCGCGGAACATCAGCGTCAGGCATGGCACGAAGTCCGGCTCCTGGGCGACGGCGTCGTGGAAGACCCCGATCGTCTCCTCGACGACGCGAGCCTGGATCGCCTGGAGCAGCTCATCGCGCCCCGCGAAGCGGCGGTAGACGGTGGAGCGGGTCAGCTCCGCCTCGGCGGCGACCTCCTCCATGCTCGCATCGGGGTTCTCCGACAGGACACGAAGCGCGGCGTCGAGGAGGCGGTCCTTGTTGCGGCGGGCGTCGGACCGCCGGGGCTCCAGCGACCGCGCCGGCGGCGGGCCCTCCTCCTGCTCCTCGGGCTCCTCGTGCTCATCGCTCTTTCTCGGCGCCATGCGTCGCACAGCATCGCAGGCTCCTCGGCCGTGAAGATCGCCAGATTCGCAGATCAGACAGGTTGTCTTGACTGAAACGGATTGTCCCTATTGACACAATGCGTATCGACTCTCTAGGTTCGTCGCCGTCGCTTCGGCGACGCCAGCAGAGGTCGTCGTCTGGGAGGGGGCACCCCGCGCCGTCCACGGCGCGCCTCTGGCCAACAGCCGACGCGTTCCCGGAACGCAGGAGGTGTGCTTTGTCTGGAAACGAGGACCGTTCGGGCCGGAGGGGCCCAGGCGTCCTGCGCAGGTGTCTGACCGGCGGTGGCCGTGTCCGTTCGGTCGTCGCCCTCGTCGTGGTCGGATGCGCCACCGCGATCCTGCTCACGGCCGCGACCGGTGCCTTCGCCACGAACACGCACCACAACAAGGGCAAGAACGCACGATGCGTCGCCGGTGGATGCCCGGCGCCCCAACCCTTCGGACGCCCGCTCGGTACGAACTACCTCACGACGTCGGTTCTGGCGCTGCCCTCGCCCCCGAAGACCAAGGAAGAGGTCTTCTACTCCCACGCGACCCCCGTGGGGGCGGCAAGTGCCCACCCGACCATCCCGGCGGTGTTCGGGGAGGGCTCCGACATCTTCGGCCTCTCGAGCGGGAGTGGCCTCGCGAGCTGGCCCGCAGATCTCCAGCCGCTGACCGGCCTCCCCGGGGCGGGGATGTTCCTGTTCCTGCTCCGGGACGCCAACGACACGCCGATCGGCTTCGGGGTCGAGCAGGAGATGCACCCGGCGGCCGAGTCCGGGAACAACACCTTCGCGAGCGACTGGATCGTCAGCATCCCGGGTCGCGGGGTCCTCTGGCTCAACTCGAATGACAACACCGGGTCTCCGGACCTCCCGACGTTCACGCGTCCGGATGGCTCCGTCGTCACGCAGTCGACCACGGGGCCGGCGAAGGCCGGGGCCGTGAACGACGCCGAGGACAAGGCCTTCCAGAAGCTCGGTCGCGGGGTGATCGTCGGAGGGTCGGGAGAGTTCGCGGGCCGCACCGGAACCTGGGTCGAGTACGACATCAAGAAGGCGGGGTACCCGCAGGCGCTCGGCACCTTCAACTTCGAGATGCACGTCTACTGGGACCAGAAGCCCACGAGCAAGTGACGGTGGGTTCCTGCCCGATGCGTTGAGCACGCACCTGCGCATCGGCTGATCGTTCCGTCCGGCCTCTCGGGCGAGGGTGGGGTGTCGAAACCCACCTCGCCCGGGAGGCCCGGACACTCCCGGAGTGCTTTTCCCGCCCGGCGCAGATCGGGCTGCGATGCTGTGAACGCATGGCGTTGAAGAACGAAGAGCACGAGGAACACCCGGGAGACCCGCGGCCGGCACGATCCCTGGAGCCCCGGCGGTCCGACTCCCGTCGCAACAAGGACCGCCTGCTCGAGGCGGCGATCCGCGTCCTGTCGGAGAACCCCGACGCGAGCATGGAGGATGTCGCCGCCGAGGCGGAGCTGACGCGCTCCACCGTCTACCGGCGGTTCGCCGGGCGCGAAGAGCTCCTCATGGCGATCCGCGCGCGCGTCATCGAGGAGACTCAGGGGGTCTTCCGTGATGCGGTCGCCCAGGAGCCGGAATTCGTGCCCTGCGCGATGCTGATGGTCCGCGAGGCGGTGCGCAACTCGTTCGAGCGGCGCCGCATCTGGTTGCATCTCGTCCAGCTCGGCAGGATTCCCGAATCGGGCGAATACCGGCCGCGGAACGCCTTCGTGGAATGGCTGGAGGCAGGACAGGAAGCGGGGGCATTCCGCAATGACGTCCCGGTGGGTTGGCTCGTCACGATGTGGATGCAGCTCGTGAACGCCGGCTGCGTGACGGTCGAGAGGGACGGAATCGACATCGAGGAAGCGGCGCGCCTCGCCGCCGACGCCGCGGTCCAGATCCTGACCGGAGCGGGGTCGCCCTCCCGCTGAGCCGACCGCCCGGGAGGCGGCGGGATACCACCGCCTCCCGGGTCGGCCGCCACGCGGTCGCCTACCGCGCCTCGATCGCCTCGACCGGGCGGCGGCGGGCGCGGTACGCCCGCGACCAGTTGCGCTCGCCCACCAGCCTCATCAGCGCCGGCACCAGCAGCAGCCGGATGACGAAGGCGTCGATCGCGATGGCCGCGGCGAGCGCGACGCCGAACTCCTTGAGCTCGGTGAGCTGCCCCAGCGCGAACCCGGCGAACGCGACCACCATCACGACGGCGGCGGTGACGATCACCCGGCCGGTGTGGCGCAGCCCCAGCCGCACGGCGTCGGCGTTGGCGTGCCCCTCGGCGCGCAGCTCGCGCATCCGCTCCACCAGGAACACCTGGTAGTCCATCGAGATGCCGAACAGGAAGGCGAACACCATCATCGGCACCCAGTTCGCGATGCCGCGGACGTCGTGGTCCATGCCCACCAGGTCGGCGCCGTACCCCTTCATGAAGACCAGGTACAGCAGGCCGTAGGTGGCGAGCAGGGACAGGCCGGTGATGAGCACCGAGATGAGCGGGATCACCCAGCTCTTGAGCGACCGCCACAGCGCCAGGAAGGTGAGCAGCAGCACCCCCGCCACCAGGAACGGGAAGGGCCCGTAGATGGCGTCGTTGAAGTCGTTGTCCATCGCCGGCGCGCCGGTGAGGGTCACGGTGGAGCCGGGGAGCGCGTGCTCGATGGCCGTCTCGCCGCGCTCCATCAGCCCGTTCAGGGCCCGGCCGGAGTCGGAGACCGGGTCGCCCAGCGGGGCCACGCTCATCAGGGCGTAGCGACCGGTGGGATCGACGATGCCCGCGCCGGCCGCGCGCAGCCCCTCGGGGGTGCTCACGGCGGGCCAGGTGACGCCCGAGACCACGCCGCTCTCGGCGCGCAGCCGCGACGCGGCGTCGTTCAGGGCCGCCACCGCCTGCGGCGTGTAGACGCCGTCCGGCCGGCCGGTGTCGATCACGTACACGTTCGGGTCGGCGGCGCCGCCCAGCTCGGCCGCGATCAGCCGCCCGGCCTGCACGGCCTCGGTGTCGGGGCTGTCCGCCAGCGAATCCTGGTTGGTGTTCATGTTGGGGAACTGGAGGGCCAGCACGGCGAGGCCCGCGACCACGATCGCCAGCACCGGCACCGACACGGCGCGCGCCGTCACGACCCGGGCGAAGGGCCCGAAGAACGCGCCGGGGCGCAGGCGCCAGCGGCGCGGATAGACGGGCACCGCGTCGACCCGCCCGCCCAGCACGGCCAGCACCGCGGGCAGCGCCGTCAGGGCGGTGAAGACCGCGAACAGCGGCACCATCATCCCGGCCAGGCCGAGGGAGCGCATGAAGGGGACCGGCAGGGCCACCAGCACGGCGAGCCCGATCGCGACGGTGGTGCCCGACAGCAGCACGGCGCGGCCCGCCGACGCGATGGCGCGCGAGGTCGCCTCGACCCGGTCGCCGGTGGCGCGCAGCTCGTCGCGGAAGCGCGAGACGATCAGCAGGGCGTAGTCGATGCCGATGCCGATGCCGACCAGCACGATCACGTTGAGCGCCTGCTCCGCGATGTCGGTGAGCTGGCCGATGCCGTAGGTCGCCGCCATCGCGAACATCACGGTGGCGATCGCGGTGAACAGCGGGATGAGCGCGCCGACGAGCGAGCCGAAGAAGATCAGCAGCACGAGCAGCGCCACCGGCAGGACGATCATCTCGGCCTTCGCGAGGTCGTCGGTGACGATCGGGTCCATGTCGTGGCTGTCGGCGGCGTCACCGCCGGTGAGGGTCTTCTCGAAGCCCGGCGGCGTGCCGAGGGCCGCCCGGATCTCGGGCACCCGGTCGTCGATGTCCCCGCCCTTCGGCAGGGGGATCCGCAGGGTCGCGAAGGTCATGTGGCCGTCCTGGCCCACCATGTCGCGGCTTCCCGTGGAGTAGTAGCTGGTGACCTCGGTGCCCGGGATCACCTTGGCCGCGCGGGCCAGGCTCGCCTCGACGGCGGCCCGGTACGCCGGATCGTCCACGGTCGCGTCCGGGTTGCGGAACACCGGTTGGACCTCGGTGTAGTCGCCGCCCTGCGCGAAGTGCTGCTGGATGAGCTCGACGCCCCTCTGCCCCTCGGTGCCGGGCAGGGTGGCCTCGCTGGTGGTGACGTCGCCGACGCGGCCGGCGAGCATCACCGCCACCACGAGGGCGGCGATCCACACCGGGATCACGACCCACCGGAACCGCGCCATGCGCCGCCCGTGACGGGCGAGGACGCCTCCTGCGCGCGCTGACATCTCGTCTCACCTCCTTGCCCCGCGGGGGCCTGGAATCCACTGGTGAGGAGTCTCGAACCGCTCCCGTCCCGTGTCGCTGGAGCGACCGGGCGTCGGGCGCTGGAGCGGCCCGGCGTCGTCGTGGTGGGGATAGCCCCACCACGGTGGGCGGCGGCTAGGCGGCCCGCTCCGCGGAGCGGAGGATCGACTCGAGCAGGCCCGGGAAGCGGGCCTCCATCTCGTCGCGGCGCAGGCTCATGAGCTTGCGCGTGCCCTCCTCGCGCTGCGACACCACGCCGGCGGCGTGCAGCGCCTTCAGGTGATGGGTGACGGTCGACTTGGCGACGTCGACCTCGATGCGCCCGCAGGCCATGCCGCGCTTCTCGGGGCAGCCGGCGAGCTGGCGCACGATCTCGAGCCGCACCGGGTCCGCCACGGCCTGCAGCACCGTCATCAGGTCGACGTCGGAGAGGTCGCGGTCGTCGTTCAGCGGGTTCGGGCTCACGGCGCACCTCGCGTCATTGTTTGACGCGCGTCGAACAAGCAAGTACGGTGTCCGTCGAACAATAGGGGACAGACACGGCGGCCGCCAGCTCCTCCCCCTCTGCCACGCATCCGCAAGGAGCCCATACCGTGACCACCGCCCGTCCGGCGGCCGGATCGGCCGTCTTCGGCCCGCGCGCCTGGGGCGCGCTGCTCGTGCTGTGCAGCGCCCTCTTCCTCGACGCGCTCGACGTGTCGATGGTGGGCGTCGCCCTGCCCTCCATCGGCTCGGACCTCCAGATGTCGACCGGCGCCCTGCAGTGGGTCGTGAGCGCCTACGTGCTGGGCTTCGGAGGATTCCTGCTGCTCGGCGGCCGCGTCGCCGACCTGCTGGGCCGCCGCCGCATGTTCCTCATATCGCTGGGCATCTACGTCGTCGCCTCCGCCCTGGGCGGGCTGGTGGACGACGGCTCGCTGCTCATCGCGACCCGCTTCATCAAGGGCGTGAGCGCCGCCTTCACCATGCCGGCGGGCCTGTCGCTCATCACCACCACCTTCGCCGAGGGCCCGGCCCGCAACCGCGCCCTGACCATCTACTCGGCCACCGGCGCCACCGGCTTCTCGATGGGCCTGGTGTTCGGCGGCCTGCTCACCGAGCTGGGCTGGCGCTGGACCTTCCTGCTGCCCGCCCCGGTGGCCCTCGTCACGCTCATCGCCGCCATCAGGCTGGTGCCCGACTCGGGCCGCCCGCGGACGGAGGCGCGGCGCGGCTTCGACCTGGCCGGGGCGGTCTCGATCACCGCGGCGATGCTGCTGCTCGTGTTCACCGTGGTCGAGGCGCCCTCGGCCGGGTGGGCGTCGGCGCGCACCCTGGTGGGCCTCGTCGTCTCGGCGGCCCTCGCCGCCGCGTTCGTCGCCGTCGAGCGTCGCGTGGCCCACCCGCTGGTGCGGCTGGGCATCCTGCGCTCGCGCGCGCTCGTGCGGGCCAACGTCGGCGCCATGGCGCTGTTCGGGGGCTGGGTCGGCTTCCAGTTCATCGCGACCCTCTACATGCAGCAGGCGCGCGGCTGGTCGCCGCTCGAGGCGGGGCTGGCGATCTTCCCCGGCGGCCTCCTGGTCGCCCTGCTCGCCACCCGCATCGCCCCGCTGATCGGCCGCATCGGCACCACCCCGCTGATCGCGGCGGGCCTGATCGCGCAGGCGACGGGCTTCGCCCTGTTCCTGCCGATCGGCATCGACTCGCCCTACCTGCTGGCCATCCTGCCCACGATGCTGCTGGGCGGCCTCGGCTTCGCGCTCGCCTACGGGCCGCTGAACGTGGCGGCCACCGCCGGCATCGCGGCACACGAGCAGGGCCTGGCCGGCGGCCTGCTGAACACGTCGTTCCAGTTCGGCGGCGCGCTCACGCTCGCCGTCGTGACGGCGGTGAACGACGCCAACGCCGGGCCGGGCGGCGGCGCCGACGACCTGCTGTCGGGATTCCACCCGGCGCTGATCGTGCCGGTGGTGGTCGCCGTGCTCGGCGCCACGCTCACCCTGGCGCGCCGTCCGCGCGCCCGGGAGGCCCCCGCCACCGCGCCGGACGTGGCGGCGTAGCCGGACGGGGCCCCGTCCCATCGCGGGACGGGGCCCCGCCGGGCGATCAGCCGGGGATCAGCCCGTCGTCGCCGTCGGCGAGCAGGCGCAGGTAGTCGAGGTCGGTGTCCGCGGGGGGCACCACCACGTCCGACGAGACCAGCTCCTGATCCGGCACGGGGCTGGCCGTCTGCACGATCACGTCGATGAGGTCGCTGATCGCGACGCGCAGCGCCGCCTCGTCGCCCGAGGCGAGCGCCGCCTCGACGGCGTCGTCGGCCTTCTCGACGGTCGGCAGGTCGTCGGCGTCGAGCCGGAACTGGCCCAGGCCGAGGATGCGGATGATCATGACGGACCCCCCGCGCCGATCTGGCCGGCGGGCGCGTCACCCGAGCCGAGCTGGGCCTTCAGCGCCTCGAGCTCCGCGTCGACCGCACCCTTCTGGGTGACGGCCTGAAGCTCGCGGTCGACGATGTCGCCGCTCTGCGACAGGTCGTCGAGGGCGCCGGTCTCAAGCAGCTCGTCGATGGCGCCGGCGCGGGCGCGCATCGTCTCCACCTTGCTCTGGGCGCGGTCCATGGCCATGCCGACGTCGGCCATGTCCTCGGAGATGCCCGACAGCGACTCGCCGATCTTGGCCTGCGCCTCGGCGGCGCTGTACTGGGCCTTGATCGTCTCCTTCTGCACGCGGAACGACTCGAGCTTGGTCGTCAGCTTCTGCTCGGCCATCACCAGCTTGTCCTGCTCGGCCTGGAGCTGCTCGCGCTGGGTCTGGATGCCCTGGACCTGGGCCGTAACCGCCGCCTTGCGCTCGAGCGCGACGCGGGCGAGATCCTCGCGGCCGGCGGTGATCGCCTGGCGCGCCTGGTTGTCGAGGCTGGCGACGCTCGCGTTCAGCTTCTCGATCTGGAGGTCGAGGCGCTTCTTGCTGGTGGCCACGTCGGCCACTCCGCGACGCACCTTCTGAAGCAGCTCCGTCTGCTTCTCGAAGCCGAGGTCCAGCATCTCGCCGGGATCCTCCGCGGCGTCGAGCGCCTTGTTGGCCTTCGCCTGGAAGATCGCCTTCAGGCGACCGAAGAAGCTCACCGTGAACCCCCTTGTCGATGGACCGAACGGCGCGAGCCTATTCGCGGGGCGGGCGCACGAACAGGGCAGGCCTGTATCCGCGCGCTTGCGCGGACCCTTCCGGCCTGGGATCGTCCGGCCGTGAGGTTCCCGGTCCGCCATCTCGCCGTCGCGCTGCTCGTCGCCGTGGCGGCCCTGCTGCCCGCGACGGTCGCGCTGGCCCTGGTCGACGCCGGCGCGGTGCGCAACGCGGACGTCGCCGTCGAGCGCGGCGCCCCGCTCACCGCCCGCGGGCTCAGCCGCCTCAGCGCCTCGGCCTCCGCGCTCAAGGCGCGCGGGGCGCCCACCAAGTACGTGGTGCTGGCCAGCCGCCCGAACGACCCGGTGGCGTACGCCGAGTCGCTTCGCCGCGCGGTGGGGGCCGAGTGGAACGTCCTGGTGCTGGCGCCCAACTACCTCTCGTACGCCACCGGCCTGGACGGCTCGGCGGCTCGGCAGGCGCGCTCCGCCGAGCAGAGCACGCTGAGGGAGGACGCGGTCGCGGGCACGATCGCGGTGGCCGAGCGCTTCGCCGACCTGAGCGGCTCGGCCGGCGCACCCGACGCCGAGGGATCGCAGGGCTCCGATTCGGGGACCTCGACCGGCACCGTGCTGCTGATCCTGCTGCTGCTCGCCGGAGCCGGCATCGGCCTGGCCCTGTGGCTGTCGAGGCGGTCGGCGAAGAAGCGGATCGCCGACAGCGCCCAGGCCCGGCGTGCCGCCCTCGACCCGATGGTCGACGCGCTGGCCGCCCAGATCGCCGACCTCGACGACGAGATGGAGATCCCCGGCGACAAGACCACGGCGGCGAAGGCCGACTACGAGGCGGCGGTCATGGCGTACGGCCAGGCCCGCGACCTGCTCGCCGCGCCCGCCACGCCGCTGGCGACCATCGACACCGCCGGCCCCCTGCTCGAGAAGGGCATCCGCGCCGCGCGGCGCGCGCGGGCGATCCTCGACGGCCGCCCTGCCGAGCAGGCCGACGAGGAGCCGCTGCTGGAGGGCCTCTGCACCTTCGACCCGAAGCACGGCAAGGCGGTCACGACCGCGGCGGTGGCCGGCCCCGACGGCACGACCGCGCAGATCCCCGTGTGCGCGGAGTGCGCGAAGAAGCTGGCCGAGGGCCGGCGGCCCGAGGTGCGCCAGATCGACGTGGGCGGCGGCCGCCAGGCGCCCTACTGGCAGGGCCAGGGGCTCGGCGGCGGCATGGGCCCGATGCTGGGCGGCGCGCTGCTGGGCATCCTGCTGGGCGGGAGCTTCGGCGGCGGCACCGCCCACGGCTCCGGGTCGGGCCACGACGGCGGCGGCATGGCCGGAGACCTCGGCTGGGGCGGCGGAGGCGGCGGCGGTGACGACTGGGGCGGCGGCGGAGGGGACTTCGGCGGAGGCGGCGGGGGCGACTTCGGCGGAGGCGGAGGCGGGGACTTCGGCGGGGGCGGCGGGGACTTCTAGTCCTCCGAGCCGGCCGCGCCGCCCGCGATGGCGCGCACGGTGGCGATGGTGTCGGCCTCGTCCGCGCTCTTGTCGTCGCGGTAGCGCAGCACGCGGGCGAAGCGCAGCGCCAGCCCGCCCGGGTAGCGGCGCGATCGCTGGAGGCTGTCGAAGG
Organism: Thermoleophilia bacterium; assembly: GCA_050181915.1. Lineage (GTDB taxonomy): Bacteria > Actinomycetota > Thermoleophilia > Miltoncostaeales > Miltoncostaeaceae > JBFXCS01. The sequence continues at coordinate 319,086 of JBFXCS010000002.1, forward strand.
CGATCTCCACCACCTGCTCGGGCCGCAGCCGCACCACGTGGCGCGAGCGCGACCGCTCCAGCGCGAGGAAGCGCTCGGTCTGCCAGGCGAGCATCTCGTCGGTCATGCCCTTGAAGGTCTTGCCCAGCATCACGAAGCCGCCGCCCTCCGGGTCGCGGGCGCCGAGGTGGATGTTCGACAGCCAGCCCTCGCGGCGGCCGTTGCCCCACTCCACCGCCAGCACCACCAGGTCGAGGGTGTGGCGGGGCTTCACCTTCACCCAGGCCGCCCCGCGCCGGCCGGCCTCGTAGGGCGCGGCGAGGTCCTTCAGCACCACGCCCTCCTGGCCCTCCTCGACGACCCGCGCGAAGAAGGCGGCGACGGCCTCCGGCGTGGCGTCGCGCACCCGGGCCACCCGCCGCTCGGCGGGCACGAGGGCGTCGAGGCGGTCGAGCCGGGCGGCGAGCGGCAGGTCGATGAGGTCCTCGCCGTCGATGTGGAGGGCGTCGAAGAAGTAGGGGCGCAGCGCGGCACCGGCGGGCGTCTCGCTGGCCGCCAGCGACGCCGTCTCCTGGAAGGGGCGGGGGCGGCCGTCGGCGCCGACGAGCATCGCCTCGCCGTCGAGGATGAGGCGCTCGGCGGGCAGCGCGCGCACCGCGGCCACCACCTCGGGCAGGCGGGCGGTGATCTCGTCGAGGCTGCGGGTGAAGACGGCGACGTCGCCGCCGTCGCGGTGGCACTGGATGCGCACGCCGTCGAGCTTCGCGTCGGCGCACACCCGGGCGCCGGCGTCGCCCGTCAGCTTCGCGAGCGCCGCCGCCACGTCGGGGGCGGTGGAGGCGAGCATGGGGCGCACCGGCCGGCCGACGCGCAGGCCGATCGCGGCGAGGGCCTCCCGCCCGCCGGTCAGCGCCGCCCGCGCGACCGGGGCGCCGGCGCCGGCCAGCATCGCGGCCCGCCGCACCGCGGCCTGGGGGACGTCCGCCGCCTCGGCCACCGCGTCGAGCACCACGGCGTCGAGGGCGCCCTGGCGCAGGCCGCCCGAGACGAGGCCGCGCAGGAAGGCCTGCTCGGCCGCGGTCGCGCAGGCGAACAGCTCGCCCACGGCGCCCGACCGGGCGGCCGCCGAGCCCGGGCCGCCGAGCGCCGCGATGCGGGCGAAGGCGGCGTCCACCTCCGACAGCGTCAGCGACGGGGCGACGGCCGGCTCCGGCAGGCCCGACAGCCCGGCCCAGCCGACGCCGGTGCGACGCTGGCGGAGCTCCCCGCCGAGGTAGTGGACGGCGATCTCCACGTCCTCGGGGCCCTCGTCCATCGCCCGGCGCAGCAGCGATGCGATGGCCGCGCGCTTCGCGAGCCGGGACCGAGTGGACGCCACCTGCCCCGAGGTGGCGACGACGGCGTCGAGCAGCATGCCCCCAGTGTGGCGCAGGCTCCGGCGGTCGTGCTCTCTTGCGCTCCACGCGCCGGCGGGTGATGGTCCTCGCGGATGGGCAGCGACCGACTCCGCGATGACGACGTCCGCGCCGCGTGCTTCGCCGCGCTCGACGTGCTGCGCGCGAGCTTCGGGCCCGACGTTCCCGTGCAGGCCCTCCGCGAGGGCTTCAACTTCCGCGGGCGGCGGACCCCCTTCCTCAGCACCGGCTTCGGCATCTACCGCGCCAGGGACGCGCAGCGCGGCCCGGCGGCCCTCTCGATCAACAGCTCCTTCCGGCAGCGTCGCTACCAGGACGAGGAGACGCCGGACGGGGTGTTCTACGCCTATCAGGACGGTCCGCTCGACAACCACTTCAACCGCTGGCTGCGCGCCGCGCACGCGCTGCAGGTACCGCTCGTCTACTTCATCGGCACCCGCACCGGCTGGTACCGACCGGAGTACCCGGTGTTCCTCGCCGACGACGACCCCGCCGCGCGACGGGTGCTCGTGACCTTCGGGCGCATGGTGGGGCCGATGGACGAGCGCGAGGCGCAGCCGATCCGCGACGAGATCGAGCGGCGCTACGTGGTTCGCGAGGTGCGGCAGCGCCTGCACCAGACCGCCTTCCGCGGTGCCGTGGTCCCGGCCTACCTCGACAGGTGCGCGATCTGCTCGCTGAAGGAGGTACGGCTGCTCGACGCCGCCCACATCCTCGGCGACGCCGACGAGCGCGGCGACCCCGTGGTGAGCAACGGTCTGAGCCTGTGCACCATCCACCACCGGGCCTACGATCAGGACCTCATCGGCATCTCCCCCGATCGCGAGGTGCGCGTCTCGCGCCGCCTGCTCGACGACGATGACGGGCCGATGCTGGAGCTGCTGAAGAGCGCGCACGGCCGGCGCATCGCGCTCCCGGGCCGGGCCGCCCATCACCCGGATCCCCGGCGTCTCGCGGTCCGCTTCGATCGCTTCCTGAGCACCGGCTGAGCCTCTCCGGCCCACGGACGCCGGCGGCCTCACTCCGATCCCCGGCGGCCGCCGCCGCCCGCCCGCTCGCCGGCCCCGCTCTCCGGGCGGAGCCCGCGCCGGATCACCTCGTCGAGGGTGTCGCCGCCGAGGCGGGCCCGCGCGGCCGCGAGCGTCGCGACCACCCGCGGCCGCCGCACGCCGAGGCGGGCCGCGACGTCCTCCGCGTCGCGCGCCCCGGCCGAGACGGCCAGGAGCACCGCCTGCTGGCGCAGGTGGGCCGCCGCCAGCTCCCGGCCGAGCGCGCCGGCGAACGCGGCGTCCCGATCCAGCAGCCGGGCCCCGTCGGGCGCGACGATGGCCGTCCGCCCGTCGCCGGGCGCGCAGAGGATCCACGGCTCGATCCCCGCGCGCAGGGCCGCGCGCGCCAGGCGGGCGGCGTCGGCGGGGGGCAGGACGTCGATGACGCACGCCTCGGCGGGGAGCCGCTCGACGGGCGCCAGGTCGGCGCGGGCGGCGACGGCCGCCACGAGGCGGGCCCGGCGCGCGGCGCTGCGGGAGAGGACGAGGACGCGCCGGGGGGCGCGGGAACGTGACGACGGCATCGCGAGTCTCCTTCGTTAGGGGACATCACCCCGCCGCCAGGGCACGGCTCGACGGCCGACGACCTCGGCGAGGCGGGGGTTCGCGATGCGTGCGCTACGTCACGCGGGCGGCAGGGTAGCACCTCTGGAGATGCGGACCGGCAGGACGCCCTCCGCCCCCGGGGATCGGGAAGGCACGTGACGTCGCCGGTCCGGTCGACGCCGTACATGCGAACGAGACCGAGCCAGGCACGCGCTGTGCATGACCGGGCTCGGTCCCGTTCGCAGAGGAAGCGGAGAGGGAGGGATTTGAACCCTCGAGACGGGGAACCCGTCTACGCGATTTCCAGTCGCGCTCCTTCGGCCGCTCGGACACCTCTCCAGGTGGCGGGCGCGATCGTAGCGCACCGCCGGTGGGGCCCCGGCCCCCTTGCTAGCCTGCCCGGCGGAGGGATGGCAGAGCGGTCGAATGCGGCGGTCTCGAAAACCGTTTCGGGGGTTCTCCTCCGACGGGGGTTCAAATCCCCCTCCCTCCGTTGAATCGCCCGCATCCCGGTGATCGGGCGAGGCCGGTGGCCCCTGGTTCAGCCCCTCGGCGGGCCGAACCAGGTGGTCAGGGCGTCGCGCAGCCCCAAGTCGGTGCCGTCCCCCGCCCAGGCGACGTACCCGTCCGGGCGGATCAGCACGGCGCCGGGCGCGTCGACGACGCCGAGCACGGGCAGCTCCCACGCCCCGTCGTACCCCGCCTCGATCCGCCGCACCCGGTCGGCCCACGGGGCGATGTCGAGGCCGCCGGGCCGGCCCAGGTCGAGCAGCAGCGGCCGGGCGTCGTGCAGCAGCTCGAAGACGCGCCGCGGCACCGTCGCGGTGGTCAGGTCGAGGTCGGGCATGCGGCGCCCCAGCAGCGGGTGCCCCTCGCCCAGGTCGTAATGGATGTCCAGCCCCGACCTGATGCCCACCAGCCGCCCGCGGGCCTCGTCCGTCCCCGCCAGGTCCGACACCAGGTCGACCACCGCCGTCATGCGCTCGTCGCGGCGCTGCAGCATCCCCAGGGCCACCGTGTGGTCGAGGACGCGGCCGACGATCGCGTGGCGCTCGGCGTGGTAGCTGTCGAGCAGGCTCTCCGGGGAGGTGCCGGCGACGACCTGGGCGAGCTTCCAGCCCAGGTTCACGGCGTCCTGCAGGCCGAGGCTGAGGCCCTGGCCCCCGGCGGGGTAGTGCACGTGCGCCGCGTCGCCGGCCAGGAGCACGCGCGCGACCCGGTATGCGGCGGCCTGCCGGGTCGCGTCGGTGAAGCGCGAGAGCCAGACCGGATCGCGGACCCCGAAGTCGGTGCCGAAGACGGCGACGAGGGCGTCGCTCAGGTCGCTCAGGGAGGGCTCGCCCGCCCCGACCCGCCGCTCGGTCACGACGACCCGGAAGGTCGCGCTGTCCTCCATGCGGCCGATGCCGTGGATGCCCGCAGCGTCGTGGTGCACGCCTTCCGGGGGCTGCTCGGCGAACCCGACCTCCGCGATCAGGTTGCTCGTGGTCGCGTCCAGGCCCGGGAAGTCGATGCCCGCCGCCCTGCGGATCAGGCTGCGCCCGCCGTCGCAGCCGACGAGGTACCCGGCCCGCAGCGGCCCACCGGCGTCGAGCCGCACGTCGACGCCGGCCTCGTCCTGCGCGAAGCCCGTCACCTCGCACCCGCGGTAGACGCGCACCGGCAGCTCGGCGATCCAGGCGCCCAGGATCCGCTCGATCCGGTTCTGCCAGATCCCGAGGGCGTACGGGTGGCGCGTCGGGGCGTCGCTCATGTCGAGCATGGTCGTGCCGAACGGCATCGCCGAATGGGTCTTCCCCTCCGCGAGGAACCGATCGGCCACACCGCGCTGATCCAGCACCTCCACCGCGCGCGCGGTGAGGCCGCCGGCCCGCGAGCCGACGAGCTCGTGGTCGGGACGCCGCTCGACCACCGCGACGTCCACCTTCGCCAGCGCCAGCTCGGCCGCCAGCATCATCCCCACCGGGCCGCCTCCGGCGATGACCACCGCGTGCCCGGTCATCGCCACGCCCCCGCCGGACGAATCGATGCAGAAAGGCGCATACCGCTCCTCCCATCCGCAGATCACGAAGAGGCGGAGGAGTATGCGCCGACGGCGGGCGCCTCATGAGGGCCGTCCGCGCGCCATAATGTGGAAGTGGGAGGCCCCGTACGCCCGCCTCCCGCCGGCCCGCCGCGGCGGGCGCGTCAGCCCGCCCGCACCACCTGGCGGAGCACGGAGGCCGACCGCAGATCGTCCTCGGCGCCGGCGGCCACGGCGCGGCGCACGTCGTCGGGCGAGGTGCGGGCCGCGTCGTAGACCACCACGACCGATTCGTCGCCGGCGCGCAGGTAGGTCGACTCGCCCAGCGGGGTGTAGCGGGTGGCACCGATGCCGACGAGCACCGTGGCCGGGCGCCCGCAGCCGTCCAGGTACTCGCCCACCGGCTCGAGCGGCGTGCCCTCGCCGCCGCGCTGGTTGCCGAGGCGCTCCACGATCCAGTCGAGGAGCCGGGCTCCGTAGTACGAGTAGCCGGGCAGCGGGCTGTCGACGCCGTACTCGCCCGCCGCGCCGTCGCGGCGCAGGAACGAGGCCAGCCGGAAGGTGGCGGTGTCGCCGGCGGGGTCGAGGTCGGCGATCGGGAACAGGCGCCGGGCGACCCCCTTCGAGTCGGGGCCCCAGTTCTTCTTGACGCTGATCTTGGGCGCGCCGGCGCGACGGATCGAGCAGTCGTTGAACGCCCCCAGCGCGACCGGCGCGATGTCGGTCACCGCCCCGGCGTCCGAGTAGGACACCCGCATCAGGACGCCGGCCTCCGGCTCGATCTGGAGGTCGGTGGGCTCGTCCTGCGACGGCAGCGACAGGCGGTCGTGCGACAGCGGGAACACGCCCAGGAACCCGTCGTCCCCCGGCACGTACCAGGGGAAGATGCCCTTGGGCGCCTCCGCCGACGCCGCCTCGACCGCGGCGAAGTCGGCGGCCTCTCCCGCCTGCTCCAGATGCCCGGCGAAGTTCCCCGCCACGCCGAAACCGAAGCCGCGGCGCAGTTCGCCCAGGTCGAGATCGATCACGGGTTGGAAGGGTAACGACCGCGGAACCCCGACGGACGTCGGTACACCGGCGTTATCGTCCTGGACCGCTGGGTAGTGGCGCGCAGGCAGCGGAGCCTTCACCCTGGAGCCGGACACCCGCAGTCGACGACCGGACCATGACCACCCTCGCCCCAGCTCCCCGCGACGTGACCGACGACGATCACTCGCCCGTGGGCTGCGAGGTGCCGGCTCCGGTCCGGGAGGCGCTCGAGGCGCCGGGGTCGGGGCTGCCGCGCGGCATGCGGATGCTGCTGAGCGTGCCCGCCGACGGCTGCCTCTTCCTGCTGGCCGACTCGCAGGAGGGACGGGTGGGCATCCGGGTGGAGCCCGGCGAGGCGGCGGCCGGCCGCTCCGGCGGCCTGCTGCAGAGGGCGGTGGATGCGGTGCTCGAGGCCAGGCGGTTCGGCGCCCGCCACGCCGTGATGCTGGTGCGCGGGCCGGACGGCCTGCCGGCGCTCGAGGCCTTCGCCCGCGAGCTCGGCGTCGAGGCCGGCCCGGGTCGGGTGGTGCCGGTGCCGGGACTGCAGGACGGCGCCCGGCTGCACCTGGGCTGGACGGCCGCCTGAGCCGCCTCAGCCGGCGGCGCGGCCCTCGCGCAGCCCCTCGCGCATCGGACGGAGGGCCTCCTCCCAGCGCACCAGGCCGTCGAGCATCGCGCTCAGCGCGTCCTCCATGATCTGGTTCGGCCGCAGGGCGCCGTCCTCCATGAACTGGCTGAAGAAGGGGATGGGCACGGCCTCGCTGAGCGGCATCATCGAGAGCGTCGTCATCACCTGCTTGGCCATCTGGGCGGCCCGGGTGCCGCCCGAGACGCCGCCGTAGCTCACGAGGCCCGCGGGCTTGTACTTCCACTCGTCGTGGAGGTAGTCGATCGCGTTCTTCAGCGGCGCGGTGAGGCCGTAGTTGTACTCCGGCATGACGAAGGCGAAGGCGTCCGCGCGGTCGACCCGCGCGCTCCAGTCGCGCGTGTGCTGGTGCACGTAGCGCCTCAAGCGCGGGTGGTTCGGCTCGTCCATCAGCGGCAGCACCGGGTCGGCGAGGTCGACCAGCTCCACCTCGAAGCGGCCGTCCGCCAGGGCCCGGTCGAGGACCCACCGGGCGATCGGCTGCCCGGCGCGGCCCGGGCGGGTGCTGACCAGGACGACCTGGAGGACCGCCACGCTCAGCCTGAATCCGTCGTATCTCGCGGCGCGGATGCGCGAAAGCGCCGCGCATCCACGATCTCCAACGGATTCACGCTCAGCGCGCGGGCGCCGTCGCAGCCATCGCCCGCGACGCGACGGGCTGGGAGGCGGGGGCCGGAGCCGGCGCGCGACCGGGAGCGTCGTCGCACGGGGCGACGGCCGGGTCGCCGAGGCCCAGCCGGATCCGCGCGCGCCGGTAGCCGGCGTAGGCCACGGGGGCGCCGAACAGCATCCCCGCCTCGTACACCGCCCATCCGCCGGTGACCATGCATTGCACGCACATATCGTCCCCGTTTCGCCGGATCTCGCCGCGAAACCTACCGGGTCGCGAGGCCCGGCGGCTCGTCGGGCGTCGCGATGGCCACGCCCAGGTCGCTCGCCGCGCGCGCGAGCCGTCGGTCGGTCGTCGCCAGAGACTCGTCGAGCCGGCGTGCGAGCACCAGGTAGAGGGCGTCGTCGAAGGTCACCGCGTCGCGGAGCTCGAACGCATCGCGGAGCAACGCCTCCGTGGGATAGATCTCGATGTCGAGAGCCGACAGCCGGGCAAAGCACCGCTGAGCGTCCGTCGCGGGCAGACGTCCCGCCACGGTGTGCCGGCGCAGATAGCGGCCGAACTCGACGCCGACGCAGTCGGGAGCGGCGAGCGCCTCGTCGGTCGCCATCCAGCGGCGCCACGGGCGCCCGGCGGGGAGACCGACCAGGACGTCGATCAGCAGCGACGCATCGACGACGCTCACGCGGAGCGGTCGCGCGCGGCCCGCACCTCCGCCACGGAGCTCGTACCGAGGGTCCCGGGCGCGTCGACATCGAGCAGAGCGAGCAGCTCATCCGGCGACGGTCGCGCGGCCAGCCGCTCCATCTGTCCGCGCAGGTAGTCGCTCAGCGTCTGCCCGCGAAGCGCCGCACGTGCCTTGAGCGTGCGGTGCACCGACTCGGGGACGCCCTTCACCTGAACCATACGAGTCATGCCTCCAGCATGTTAACAGCCTCAAAGGATGCCTCGCCGGCGCACTGACCGGGCGACGGGGCGGGAACCATCCGAACGGCCATGCCCCGCCCTCATATGCGGGGTCACCCTTGCCGATGCACGCACGGACGCGATGCGGAGGTCGATGATGCACGGACGAGGACGACGCCGGTGGTGGACCGCCGGCCTGAGCGTGGCCGCGGCGGCGGCCGCGGCGGCGATGACGGTGACGCCCGTCCTGGGCGGCGGACGCCCGGCGCCCACCGATCAGTCGTTCCTCAACCAGGCCGAGGGCGGCGGCTTCGACCACAACCTGGCCCACCGCGCGTCGTCCCCGCAGGCGAAGGCGGCGGCGCTCGAGGCGCTCGACCGGTGCGCCTCGCCGGGGTGGCGCTCCCTCAACCCCGAGTCGTGCCCGGCCGACGGCGCGTCGACGCACGAGGTGAAGGCCCTGAGGGCGGAGGCGGCCGACGCCCCGGCCCAGGCGCTCGCCGAGTCGGACGACGGCCTGTGGGAGGCGCTGAAGCACATCGACAGCACCGCGATCCACGGCGTGGTGATGCCCACCGGCAAGGTGCTCTACTTCTCGCAGCCCAAGTACCCCACCGAGATCGAGGCGGTCGACGGCGGCACCGCCCACGTCTTCGACCCCGCCACGGGCACGACGAGGTCGGTGCCGCCGCCGGTGGTCACCTACGACGGGCGCGACGCCCCCTTCCCGGACGGCAACCGGGCGCCCGCCAACCTGTGGTGCGCGGGCCAGACGCTGCTGCCCGACGGCCGCGTCCTGGTCGTGGGCGGCAACCTCGAGTACCCGACCCCGTCGGGGCTGGGCGACCGCAACGGCTTCAAGGGCGGCAAGTGGGTGATGACCTTCGATCCCTGGACCGAGACCTGGACCCGCTACGCCGACATGCCGCACGGCCGCTGGTACCCGACCCTGACCACGCTGCCGAACGGGAAGGTGCTCATCATCGGCGGCTGGGACGAGACCGGCGGCGACGCCGGCGGCAACCCGAACGCCGAGCCGGTGATGCACAACGACCAGGACGTCGAGGTCTTCGACCCCGCCCTCGCGACCCACGAGGGCGCCCAGGCGACCACCGTGGTGAGCCAGCTGCCGCCGAACGGGCCGGGCCAGCCCCAGCCCTTCCCCGATCACACGGGCATCGGCCTCTACCCCCACGTCTTCGTGCTGCCGGACACCACCGCGGCGGGCCAGGACCGCGACGGCGGCAACGACCCGCAGGTGCTCGTCGCCGGCCCGCTCCAGTGGGACTCGGCGATCATCGACACCGGCAGCTGGCTGTGGACCGACGTCCTCGACCTCCCGTACGACCCGGGCGACGTGCCGCTGTCGAGCGACCGGGCCTGGGGCACCGCCTACCTCGAGCCCTCCGGCCCGGACGGGTCGACCCGGGTCGTGCTGCTCGGCGGCTCCAACTCCGCCGCCGCGGCGCCGGGGGCGGGATCGAGCCCGCCCCCGCTGAACACCGCCGAGGTGCTCGACCTGAACGACTGGCAGGCGGGCTGGAAGCTCGAGCCCGACCTCGACCTCAACGAGGGCCGCGCCCACTTCAACACCGTGCTGCTGCCGGACGGCTCGATCTTCAGCAACGGCGGGGGCTTCGGCCGCGAGGACGGCAGCATGTACGCCGGTCCGATCTACTCGTCCGAGCTGCTCGCGCCGGGCGGCGCGGGCGGCTGGCGCGTGGTGGGCAACGAGGCCGACGCGCGCACCTACCACTCCACCTCGCTGCTGCTGCCCGACGGCAAGGTCATCTCGTCCGGCGACGACCGCGACATCGCCCCGTCGGACGTCATCCCGCCGGACGCCCCCGCCGGGACGCCGCCGGGGCACATCGCCCTCGCCAGCCGCACCTACCAGCTCTACGACCCGCCCTATCTGTTCAAGGGCGCACGACCCGCCGTGACGTTCGCGCCGCAGCGCGTCCGCTACGACGCCGCGTTCCGCGTGGCGGTGCAGGGCGACCCGGGGCAGATCACGTCGGCCTACCTGATGCGGCCGGGCGCGGTCACCCACGCGGTGGACATGTCGCAGCAGGCGATCAGGCTCGGCCTCTCGACCCAGGCCGACGGCATCACGCTCACAACGCCGCGCGATACGACCGTCGCGCCCCCCGGCTACTACATGCTGTTCCTCCGGAACGCCGCGGGGGCGGTGTCGGTCGCCACCTGGATCCAGATGGACCCGGCGGCTCCCGACGCGCCGGCCCTGCCGGCGAACCCGGGCACCCCGGATCCCGAGGTCCCCCGGCCCGCCCCGCAGCCCGAGGACCCGGTCGCGCCGACGGCGAAGAAGCTCAAGGGCACCCTGGCGGCGACGCGCCTCACGACCAGGGGCTCGCGCCTCACCGTGCGGGTGCGCCTGAAGGCGTCCGCGGCGGCCACGGCGCGGATCACCCTCGCCCGGCCGAACGGGAAGGCGGTGACCCGCAGGGCCGTGAAGCTGCGCGCCGGCCGGCTCACCTGGGCCACGCTCTCGGTCACCCGGGCGCGCCTGCACGGCGCGAAGCGGCTACGCGTCACGGTGGCGCTCTCGGCGTCCGGCAGGCGGACGGCCAAGGTGGCGCGCACCGTGACGGTGCCGCGCTTCCGGAGCCGCTAGGAGGCCTCGCCCTTCACGAGCACGGCCGACAGGCTGCCGTCGGCGCCCTCGCCCACCGACACGACCTTCCACCCGTCGGCGGCGCGGGCGTTCAGCTGGGCCGGCAGCGACGAGGACGAGCCGGTCTCGACGGCGTACTCCGGCGGGTCGTCGGGCGCGCTCTTCTCGAGCTTCGTCTTCAGGCGGTTGTACGGCCGGATGATGAAGAAGAAGACGACCGCCGCGATCACCAGGAACGCGATCAGCGCATTCAGGAAGAGGCCGTACCGGAAGATGCTGCTGTTGAGAGTGAAATCGAGAGCCGAGAAGTCAGGCTGCCCGCCGATCGCCGCGATCAACGGCGTGATGATGTTGTCGATCAGCGACTTGATCACATCCTGGAACGCGAGGCCGATGACCACCGCGACCGCCAGGGCGACGAGATTTCCCTGCACCAGGAAATCCTTGAAGTCCTTCAGCACCTTCCTACCTCCGCGTCGTGGACGGGGTTCACCCGGGCGGAGCTAAGCCGACCACGGGCCCGGACGCAACCGGATCGGCGATTCTGAAAGTTCACCCCTCCGGTCGGGGGCGCGCGCTCAGGCGGAGACGGCGACACGCCGGACGACCGGCGTGGCGTTCGCGAACAGGTCGAACACCGGGCAGTGGGCGTCGACCGCGTCGGCCAGCTCCCGATAGCGCTCGGGGCTCTCCGGGCCGGACGGCGTGACCGCCAGGCGCACCTCGGTGAACCCGGCGCGCACATCCTCGTCGAGGCCGAAGATGCCGCGCACGTCGAGGTCGCCCTCGGCGGCCACCTCGACCCGATCGAGGGCGATGCCCAGCTTGGCCGCCCAGAAGCGGTACGTGATGGCCTGGCATGAGGCGAAGGCGGCGAGGGCGTACTCGACCGGGTTGGGGGCGAGATCCTCGCCGCCCAGCGTCGGCGGCTCATCCACCTTCACCGTGTGCTGACGCACCGTGGTGTCGAACTCGGTGGGCCCCACCAGCCGGCCCTGCACCGTGAACACGACCTTGGCGGCCTCGGGCTGCCCCTCGACGGCCGCCGCCGTTCCCTCGATGATGGCCTCGAACGACACGCTGAACCTCCCGGATCGACACTCTGGGCGAGACGTCGGCGGGAATCTTCATTAATAGGGTTATCAATGTCAACTATTCCGGACGGATGCCCCATGGGAACCGGGATCGACCGCGCCACGCTGCTGCGGCGGGCGTCCGCCGGGCTGGCGGCGGCGGCCCTCGGCGGCGCGGCATCCGCGAGCCGGGCCGCGGCGCCGCCCCTCTCCGAGCTCGACCGGGCGACCCGCGGGGCGCTGATGCGGCCCGGCAGCGCCGGCTACGCGAGCGGCCGCGCCGTGGCGAACGCGCGCTACTCGGGCACCCGGCCCCTGGCGATCCTGCGCGCCGCCGACGCCTCCGACGTGCGCCGGGCGGTGCGCTGGTGCGCGCGGCACGGGGTGCGCATCGCGGCCCGCTCGGGCGGCCACAGCTACGCCGGCTACTCCACCGTGGCCGGGGGCCTGGTGGTCGACCTCTCGGCGCTCGACGGCATCCGCATCGCCCCCGACGGACGCACGGTGCAGGTGGGCGCCGGGGCCCTGCTGATCGACGTCTACACGGCCCTCGCCCGGCGGGGGCTCACCATCCCGGGCGGCTCCTGCCCCACCGTCGGGGTGGGCGGCCTCGCCCTCGGCGGCGGCGTCGGCTTCGCCTCGCGCGCCTTCGGCACTACCTGCGACAACATCTCCCGCCTCACGGTGGTGACCGCCGACGGCCGGGCCCTGGGCTGCGACGCCCGCACCAACGGCGACCTCTACTGGGCGAGCCGCGGCGGAGGCGGCGGCAACTTCGGCATCGCCACCGGCTTCACCTTCCGCACCCACGCGGCCCGCTCGGCGTCGTACTTCTTCGCGGCCTACGACTGGGACGATGCCGCCGAGGCGGTCGCCGCATGGCAGCGCTGGGCGCCGTCGGCCCCGCCCGAGGCCTTCTCGATCTGCTCGCTCTCCACCGGGTCGGGGCGCCCGGTGATCAGCATCTTCGGCCAGTACCTGGGCGGGCAGGCGGCGATGCGGCGGGCCCTCGCCCCGCTCACCCGGGCCGCGCCGCCGCGGCGCCTCACGGTGGGCACCCAGGCGTACCTGCCCCTGCAGATGCGCTGGGCCGGCTGCCTGGGCGAGTCGGCCGCCGCCTGCCGCCGGCCGCCGCGCGACCTCTTCGCGGCCAAGTCCGACTACGTCCTGACCCGGATGGGCGCGGCCGGCATCGCGACCATGATCCGCTTCGTCGAGCGCCGCCAGGCGCAGTCGTCACGCGGCTCGGGCGCGATCCTGCTCGACTCGTACGGCGGCGCCATCAACGAGGTGGAGCCGGACGCCACGGCCTTCGTCCACCGCACCGCCCTCTACTCCTGCCAGTACCTGGCCTACTGGAGCCGCGCGGCGGACGCCGCGACGGGGCTCTCCTGGATCCGCGCCTTCCACGCCGCGATGCGCCCGCACGTGTCGAAGTTCGCCTACCAGAACTACATCGACCCGGAGCTCTCGGGCTGGGCGCGGGCCTACTACGGCGCGAACCTGGCCCGCCTGCGCGAGATCAAGCGGCGCCGCGACCCCGATCGGGTGTTCCGCTTCCGGCAGGCCATACCGGCCTGACGCCGCGGCGCCCCCGGCCCGCGCGGGCCGGGGGTCGCCGTCCCGCCGCTACTTGAAGGTGGCGCGCAGCGCCGCCGGGATCGGCTTGCGCGCGATCGCGACGAACGACGCGTACGCCGGCTTCTTCGAGCCGTCGACCTTGAGCAGCCCGCCCGGCCAGCCCGTGATCGAGCCGTCGGGGAACGTGTGCAGGTTGTCCTGGAGGTTGAACCAGACGATCGCCGCCAGGCGCGGGCTCTTCACCGCCGGCAGGGCGAAGAGCTGCTTGAGGTAGAGGTTCTGCTGCGCGAAGGACACCTTCACCTTGCGGAAGTCGGTCTTCGCGGTCGTGTACCCGGCCTCGGTGACGAAGAGCTTCATGCCCTTCTTCTTGCGGTCGAGCTGCTTGTAGATGTAGTCGAGGCTGAGCCAGCTGGGGAAGGCCCTGGCGTACGACTTGGTGTAGTACTTCGGCCCCTGCGAGGGGTAGATGTGCTGCGAGTAGGCGTCGAACTTGACGCTCTTGTCGCCCACCAGGCCGGTGAGCCACGTCTTCGCACCGGTGCCCTTGCTGTCGGTGCTGCTGCGCGGCCCGCCGACGCCGCCGATCACGATCGAGTTCCGGTTCCCGGCCTTGATCGCCGGGTAGGCCGCCTTCAGCAGGCTCTTGTAGACGGACAGGCTGTTGCGACCGCCCTTCTGCAGGAAGCCGGCCAGGTTCGGCTCGTTCCACACCTCCCACAGCCGCACCCGGGGCAGCGTCACCCCGTCGTCGGGCCGCACGAAGAAGCCGTTGTAGCGGGTGGCCGCCGCCGTGTAGAAGTCGGCGAAGTCGGCCGGCACGGGGGCGTTCGGGTTGTACTCGCTCTCGTAGTCCCTGGGGGTGCCGCTGACGGCCCAGTCGGGGGTGCTGTAGACGCTCACGATCGGCTTGATGCCGGCGGCGGCGAAGCCCTCCAGCACCTGGTCGGCGCGCGACCAGTCGTAGGCGGGGTCGTTGGGGTCGGTCGGGTTCGCGGGCCTGGTCTTGGCCACGAGCGACCACAGGATGTCGAAGCGCGCGACCTTCGCCTTGGTCGCCTTCACCAGGTCGAGGCGCTGCGGGATGTTCTCCGCCGGACCGGCCGTGAGCACGTCGTCCTGGATCGCGGCGACGGCGCCGACGCCGGAGGCCGGCAGGGCGAGGGCGGCGCCGACCGAGACGGCGACCGCCGCTCCGGTCGCGATGCGTCGAAGCGTGCGGGGCTCTGAAGTCACAGGCTGTTCCTCCCTGAGGGGGCTCGGAGCGCGCGGGATCGTACCAACAGGTCGGCAGACCATCACGCCGGGATGAGCGGGACGAGGCCCTCTTACGGCCGGCTAACGCCGTTCATCAAAAAAACGTCGCAAAAGCCGTAAAGCGTCAGTCGCCAGGACCCCGCCCTGCACCTCGACGCGATGCAACAGGCGCGGGTTGCGCAGAGGGTCTATCACGGTTCCTGCCGCCCCCACCTTCTGGTCGGGCGCGCCGAACACGAGCCGCGCCACCCGGGCCTGCTGAATGGCGCCGGCGCACATCGGGCAGGGCTCCAGGGTGCAGTAGAGCACGGTGCCCGGCAGCCGCCAGCCGCCCAGCGCGACCGCCGCGGCCCGCAGCGCCAGCACCTCCGCGTGGGCGGTGGGATCGCCGCGCAGCTCGCGCTCGTTGTGGGCCGCCGCCACCACCTCCCCCTCGCGCACCACGACGCACCCCACCGGCACGTCGCCGTGCCCGGACGCCGCCTCGGCCTCGTGCAGGGCCATGCGCATGAAGTGCTCGTCGCGGGGGAACACGCGGACCATCGAGGCAGGATAGGGCGACGCCCCCTACCCTTCGACCGATGCGGATCATCTCGGTGAACGTCGGCCGGCCGCGCGAGCTGCGCCGCGACGACGTCGCGGTGCTCTCCGGCATCGTGAAGGAGCCGGTGGAGGGGCCGGTGGCCGTGGGCCGCACGAACCTCGACGGCGACGGCCAGGCCGACCTGTCGGTGCACGGCGGACCGGACAAGGCGGTGTACGCCTATCCCGCCGAGCACTACCCGCACTGGCGCGACCACCTCGACGCCGACGAGATGCCGTGGGGCTTCTTCGGCGAGAACCTCACCATCGAGGGCGCGCTCGAGACCGACGTGTGGATCGGCGATCTCTTCCGCGCCGGCAGCGCCCTGCTGGAGGTGACCCAGCCGCGCATCCCCTGCCACAAGCTCGCGCTGCGGGTGGGCGACGCCGCCTTCGGAGCGCCCTTCCTGCGCAGCGGCCGCACCGGCTTCTACCTGCGCGTGCGGGAGGAGGGGACCCTCCGGGCGGGCGTCCCGCTCGCGCGCGAGGGCCGCGGCGAGGGAGCCCTCAGCGTCGTCGCGGTCGGCCGGCTGTTCGCCGGCGCCGGCACGCCGGCCGAGCTGGAGCGCGCCGCCGCGGTGCCCGCCCTCTCGGCCGCGTGGATCGACACGCTGCGCGCGCGGGCCGCCTCGCGCCGGAGGGCCGCGGCGGGCTAGTGTTCCCGCCGGTGTGCCGGGAAGCCTGGTCGGCGAGTCGTCGTCGACCCCGGAGGCAGCCGTGAGCAACGAGGGGAGGGGCCCGGAGATCCGGCGCCCCTGGTCGCGCTCCGAGCGCCCCGTCCCGCGCCGGGTGCTGCGGCCGCTGCACGAGTTCATGCGCCAGGAGGCGTCCGGCGGCATCGCGCTGCTGGCGGCGACCGTCGCCGCCCTGGTGTGGGCGAACCTCGCGGGCGGGTCGTACGACGACCTCTGGGGCGCCGAGGTGGTGCTGCGGATCGGCGATCACGGCATCGCCGAGGACCTGCGCCACGTCGTGAACGACGGCCTGATGGCCCTCTTCTTCCTGGTCATCGGCCTCGAGGTGAAGCGCGAGCTGGTGGTGGGCGAGCTGTCGAGCCGCCGCGCGGCCCTCCTGCCGGCCTTCGCCGCCGTCGGCGGGATGGTGCTGCCCGCCCTGATCTTCACGGGCGTCGTGGGCCTGGGCGGCGGGGGCGACGCCGGCGGCTGGGGCATCCCGATGGCCACCGACGTGGCCTTCGCCGTGGGCGCGCTGGCGGCGCTGGGCCGGCGGGTGCCGCCCGGCCTGGTCGCGTTCCTGCTGGGCGTCGCCGTGATCGACGATATCGGCGCGGTGATCGTGGTGGCGCTCTTCTACACCGGCGACCTCTCGTTCGCCTGGCTCGCCGCCACCCTCGTCGGCCTGGCGGCGATCGCCGCGCTGCAGCGGGTGGGGGTGCGCCACCTGGCGCCCTACGTCGCGCTGGGCATCGCGGTCTGGTACGCCACCTACCAGTCGGGCGTGCACGCCACCATCGCCGCGGTGGCGATCGGCCTGCTCACGCCGGCCCGCCCCTTCCAGCGCCCGGCGGCCGTGCGCGCCGAGGCGTCGCGCATCGCCGCGGCGGTCACCGGCGAGGACGACCGCGACGCGTCCGGCTGGCGGCGGCTCTCCTGGCTGTCGCGCGAGGCGATCTCCCCCCTGGCGCGGGTGGAGCACGGACTGCACCAGTGGTCGAGCTTCGTGGTGCTGCCGATCTTCGCCCTGGCGAACGCCGGCATCGTCCTCGACGGTGGCTCCCTCGACGCCGCCACCGAGACGCCGATCGCCCTCGCGGTGGCCGTCGCCCTGCTCGCGGGCAAGACGCTGGGGCTCACCCTGGGCACGGCGCTCGCGGTGGGCCTCCGCCTGAGCGACCTGCCGCGCGGGGCGGGCTGGTCGCACATCGCGGGCGTCGGGGCGCTCGCCGGGATCGGCTTCACCGTCTCGCTGTTCATCACCGAGCTGGCCTACGACGACCCCGACGTGATCGCCGCGGCGAAGATCGGCATCCTCGGCGGCTCGGCCGTCGCCGCCGCGGCGGGGACGCTGCTGCTGCTGCGCGCGGGGCGCCGCGCGGCGCGGGCCGGCGGCTGATCAGCAGGAGGGCGGGCGGCCCACGATCTGCCCGTGGCCGGAGCCCGCGCCCACCGGCGAGCGGCCCGAGAAGACCACCTCCACGATCGCCCGCCCGCCCCCGGCGACGGTGGCCAGGTAGCGCCGGTCGCCGAGGGGCCGCACGCGCACCTCGACCGGTCGCCCGCAGGCCAGCGCCACGGTGTTCCGCACCACCACCCGATCGGCGCGCGCGTCGGGCGCGAACAGGGTGCCCGAGGCGGGATCGCCGGGACCGGGCCCCAGCGCGGCGAGCAGGCCCAGGGCGACGGCGATCGCCGCGGCGGCCGCCGCGAGGGCCGCGCGCCACCGCCGCGCCGCGGGAGACGCCCGCCAGGGCGGGCCGGGCGGGGGCAGCTCGGCCTCGAAGCGCCGTCGCCGGCCGGGCGGCACGAAGGCCGCGATCGGCGCGGCCGCCGCGAGCGCCAGGCAGCCCGCCTGCGACACCGCCAGGTCGACCACGCCCACCATCCGCAGCGGCAGGCAGAGGACGGTCCAGGCGCACGCCGCCGGCAGCAGCGTGACGGCCCGGCGCAGCGGCCCCCAGGCCCGCCAGGTCCGCCAGGCGCGGCGCCACGGCGCCATCGCCAGGTAGGCGTCGACCTGGGTGCGGCGCCACAGCGCCATCGCGGCGTCGCCCACCGGACGGCCCGCCGGGCCGAGCCGCGGCTCGAGCTGCTCGGCGACCTCCGCCTCCAGCGCCCTCTGGCGCCGCAGGCGCGCGACGTCGCGCTCACGGCGGACGCGCTCCGTGCGCGCCGACGCGAAGGCGGGGAACGGTCCGGGGCGGCGCATGTCCATGCCCCCCATCGTGACCGCCGGCGCCCCGCGGTTCCAGCGGGGCGCCCCGCCGCTACGCCGCCGGGCCCACCGCCAGGTCGACGATCTCCTCGGGCGAGTCGGAGATCCGGATCAGGTCGAGGTCGCCGCGACCGATCATCCCCTCCTCCAGCAGGCGCGCCCGGAACCAGCGCACCAGGCCCGCCCAGTAGTCGGCGCCGCACAGCACCACCGGGAAGCTCATCACCTTGCCGGTCTGGATCAGGGTGAGCGACTCGAACAGCTCGTCGAGGGTGCCGAAGCCCCCCGGGAAGACGATGAACGCCCGCGCGTACTTCACGAACATGGTCTTGCGCACGAAGAAGTAGCGGAAGGCGATCGCCAGGTTCACGTACTCGTTGGTCGCCTGCTCGTGCGGCAGCTCGATCGTGCAGCCCACCGACAGGCCGCCGGCCTCGGCGGCGCCGCGGTTGGCCGCCTCCATGATCCCCGGGCCGCCCCCCGTGATGACCGCGTAGTCGCGCTCGGCCAGCAGGCGCCCCACCTCGCGGGCCAGCCCGTAGTAGCGGTCCTCGCGCGGGGTGCGCGCCGAGCCGAACACCGACACGGCGGCGCCGACGCGGACGAGGGCGTCGAAGCCGTCGACGAACTCGCCCGTGATGCGCAGCACCCGCCACGGGTCGGTGTGGGTGAAGTCGGCCTGCTCGGGACCGCGCAGCAGGCTCGCGTCGGCGTGGCCGACGGCCGCCTCGGCCGGCCCGCTCGCCATCAGGCGGCCCTTGCGCCCCCTCACGATCCCGACCCTCCCACGCGGCGCACGAGCGCCCCCAGCGGGTGGCGGTCGGCCCGCTCGCTCCAGCGCTCCGGGCTGCGCCGCGCCGGGTCGCGGTGGCCGCGCGGCTCGCCGAACGAGAGCACGATCACGACGCGCTCGGGGAGCTCGACGCCCAGCGCGGCGTCGAGCGCCGCGCGGTCGGCGACGCCGTTGGGGCACGAGCCGATGCCCTCGTCCCAGGCCGCGAGCATCATGTTCTGGGCCACCCGGCCGGCGTCGAAGTCGACCACCCCGCCGCCCGGCGTCACCACCAGGGCCACGACCAGGCCGGCGTCGAGGACGTTGCCCGCCACGTACACCGCATCCGCGACGGCGGGCAGGGCGGCGCCCTCGGGGATGACGAAGCGCACCGGCTGACGGTTGCGGGCGGTGCCGGCGAGCCGTCCCGCGTCCAGGATCCGCCGCTCGGCGTCGGCCGGGACGGGGCGGCCGGTGTAGGCGCGCACGTCCCTCTTGCTGGCCACGGCGAGTCGCGTCTCCATCGCCCCCAGACTAGCGGGTGCGCCGACGCCGCCCGACGGGTTAGCCTTCGCCATCCTCCGGGGGCGCAGCGCGTGAACGAGTTCCTGAACACCACGATCAACGGCCTGTCGAGCGGCGCGATCTACGCGCTGGGCGCCATCGGGCTGTCGCTGGTGTACGGGATCCTGAAGCTGGTGAACTTCGCCCACGGCGACTTCATGACCCTGGGCGGGTACGTGGCCTTCGCCGTCAACGTGAGCGCCGGCATGCCCCTGGTCGTCGCCTTCCTGGCGGCGCTCGTCGCGGTCGCCGCCCTCGGGCTCGTGACCGAGTTCGCGATCTGGGGGCCCATGCGCCGGCGCGGCGCCGGCGTCATGCAGCTGCTGCTGCTCTCCATCGGCCTGGCCTTCGTCATACGCAACCTGATCCTGTTCCAGTGGACCGGGGAGACGCGCGAGCTGGACGTCGACCAGTTCCAGGTCTGGAACCCCTTCGCCGAGGTCCGGATCACCGCGATCCAGGTCACCGTGATCGTGACCGCCGCGGTGGTGCTGCTGGTCGTCGCCTGGATGCTGCGGGCGACCCTGATGGGCAAGACGATGCGCGCCCTCTCCGACAGCTTCGACCTGGCCGAGGTGTCGGGCGTCAACACGCGGCGGGTCGTGATCTACACCTGGCTGCTCGCGGGCAGCCTCGCCGGCCTCGCCGGGGTGCTCGCCGCCATCTACACCGACCTCACGCCGAACACCGGCTGGTTCCTCCTGCTCTCCGTGTTCGCCGCGGTGGTGCTGGGCGGCATCGGCAACCCGTACGGCGCCCTCGTCGGCGGCATCACGCTGGGGCTGGTGCAGGAGTGGTCGACGATCTGGATCGACGCGACCTACAAGGAGGCCATCGGCTTCGTCGTGCTGATCCTGGTGCTGCTGCTGCGGCCGCAGGGCATCTTCGGCCAGGCGCGGACGGTCTAGGGGGCGCGGTGGACGTCCTCCTCGCATTCGGCTTCTGGTCGTACGTCCTCACCTTCGCCGGGATCTACGCGGTGTTCGTGCTGGGCCTGCAGGTGGAGGTGGGCGACACCGGCCTGATCAACTTCGGCCACGTCGCCTTCATGGCCATCGGCGCCTACTCGATGGGCCTGATGCTCACGAACGGCTGGCCGATCGGCGCGGCCATCCCGCTGGCGATCCTGCTGTCGGCCGCGGGCGGCCTGCTGCTCGGCATCCCCACCCTGCGCCTGCGCGCCGACTACTTCGCCATCACCACCATCGCGGCCGGCGAGATCCTGCGGATCATCATCCTCAACGAGAGCGGCACCACCGGCGGGCCCACCGGCCTGCGCCGGGCCAGCGGGCCGTGGCGCGACTTCAACGCGAACGTGCTCGACTTCTTCGACGACCTCGGCATGAACCTCGACCGCCGGGTGCCGCTGCTGGTGCTGACCTGGCTGGTCGCGCTGCTGGTGGGGCTGCTGCTCGTGTACCTGGGGCGCACGCCGTGGCGCCGCGCGCTGCGCGCCGTGCGCGAGAACGAGGAGGCCGCCGCGGCGGCCGGCACGCCCGTGCTGAGCTACAAGCTGCAGTCGCTGGCGCTGGGCTCGGCGATCGCCGGCATGGCCGGCGTGCTCTACACCTTCTTCGCCACCACCCTCTACCCCGAGGACTTCGAGCCCATCTTCACCTTCGTGGGCTTCGCCATCCTCATCCTGGGCGGCATCGGCAGCTACTACGGCGTCGTGGTGGGGACCCTGGTGATCTCGTTCATCGTCTCGGGCACCCGCTTCATCGACTTCCCGCTCGACGCCGACAAGGTGGCGGCGCTGCGCTTCGTGCTGATCGGGCTGATCATCATGGCGATCATGGCCTTCCGGCCGCAGGGGCTGTTCGGCAAGAAGGAGGAGATGCATCTCGACTCCTGACGACACGACGCCCGCGCCGCTGCTCGACGTGAGCGACCTGCGGGTGCGCTTCGGCGGCCTGCAGGCGGTGGCCGGCGCCACCTTCTCGGTGGCCGAGGGGTCGATCACCGCGCTGATCGGGCCCAACGGCGCCGGCAAGACGACCGCCTTCAACCTGCTCACCGGATTCATCCGCCCGGACGGCGGCACGGTCACCTTCGACGGCCGCGACATCACCCGCTGGCGGCCCGACCGGATCTCGCGCATCGGCATGGTGCGCACCTTCCAGCTCACCAAGGTGCTCGCCAAGATGACCGTGCTCGACAACATGCTGCTGGCCGGCCGCGACCAGCCCGGGGTGCGCCTGGACGTCGCCCTCTTCCGCCCCTTCCTGTGGCGGCGCCGCGAGGCCGAGCTGCGCGAGGAGGCGATGGCCCTGCTGGAGGAGGTGGGCATCGCCTCCCACGCCGGCGCCTACGCCGCCACCCTCTCGGGCGGCCAGCGCAAGCTGCTGGAGATGGCGCGCGCCCTGATGACCCGCCCGCGCCTGGTGCTGCTGGACGAGCCGATGGCCGGCGTGAACCCCACCCTGGGACGGCGCCTGCTGGAGTACCTGCAGAGACTGCGCGAGGAGCGCGGCCTGACGGTGCTGTTCGTCGAGCACGACATGGACGTGGTGATGGACGTCTCGGACGAGGTGGTGGTGATGGCCGAGGGCGCGGTGATCTCGCACGGCCGGCCCGAGTTCGTGCGCACCGACTCCCGCGTGATCGACGCCTACCTCGGCGCGGAGACGCCGGCGTGAGCGACGAGCCGACCGCCGCCGCCGCGCCCGCACCGGACGGGGAGCCCGTCGAGGCGCCGCCCGCGCTGGTCGCGGAGGGGCTGGTGGGCGGCTACGTGCCGGAGGTCGACATCCTGCGCGGCTGCACCCTCACCGCCGCCGACGGCGAGATCGTCGTGGTGATCGGACCGAACGGCGCCGGCAAGTCGACGCTCGCCAAGGCCGTCTTCGGCCTGGTGAAGCTGCGCGAGGGGGCGGTGCGGCTGCGCGGCGAGGACGTCACCGGCGCCGCCCCCCACCACGTCACCGCGAAGGGCATGAGCTACGTGCCCCAGGTGGCGAACGTCTTCGCGTCGCTGTCGGTGCAGGAGAACCTGGAGGTCGGCGGCGTGCTCAACCGCAGGGCCACGCGGCGCCGCATGGACGAGATGATGGCCCTGTTCCCCCGCCTGGGCGAGCGCCGCCGCCAGCGCGCCGGCACCCTGTCGGGCGGGGAGCGCCAGATGCTGGCGATGGCCCGCGCCCTGATGCCGGAGCCAAGCGTGCTGCTGCTCGACGAGCCCTCGGCCGGCCTCGCGCCGCTCGCGGTGACCGAGGTGTTCGAGACGGTGGCCGACATCAACCGGTCCGGCGTGACGATCGTGATGATCGAGCAGAACGCCCGCCGCGCCCTCGCCCTGGCCGATCGCGGCTACGTGCTGGAGGGCGGCCGCAACCGCTTCGAGGGCCCGGGCGACGCGCTGCTGGTCGACCCGCAGGTGGCCGAGCTGTACCTGGGCGGCGCCGGGGCGGGCGGGCGCGGCGCGCCGCCCGCCACCTGATCAGCGGCCGGCGAGCGATCGCGGGGCGCCCGGCGCGCCCGAGACGGGCCCCTCGCGCCAGTGCACCGGGAAGGGCGTGCCGACGTAGATCTCGCCCAGCGCCCGCTGCGCGTCGAGGCTCCCGATGAGGGTGCGCAGCTGGGCGCACTTCACCCGCCACGAGAACGGGTCGTCGTCGAAGGTGTGCAGCAGCGTGGTCATCGACCACGAGAAGAGCTGGGCCTCCCACACCCGCGTCGAGGCCCGCTCGCCGTAGAGGGAGAGCTCCCCGGCCCCGCCGCGGAGGGCGGAGGCGATGGAGTACGCCAGCGCGGAGGCGTCCGAGACGGCGAGGTTCAGCCCCTTTGCCCCGGTCGGCGGCACGATGTGCGCGGCATCGCCCACCAGGAAGAGCCGCCCCCACTGCATGGGCTCGACGACGGCGCTGCGAAGGGGGAAGAGCGACCGCTCGAAGATCTCGCCCACCTCAAGCTCGGCGTGGTCGCAGCTGCGGCTGCGCAGCCGCAGCTCCGACCAGATGCGCTCGTCGGGCCAGTCGGCCAGGTCGGTGTCGCGCGGCACCTGGAGGTACTGCCGGGTGACCCGGGGACCGCGCAGGCTGTGGAGGCTCATGCCGCGGGGGCTGACGCAGTACATGCCCTCCCCGGGGTCCGGCGTGGTGCGCGCGAGGATGCCGAGCCAGGCGAAGGGGTACTCGCGACCCACGATCGTCGCGCCGCGCAGGCCCGAGAGCAGCAGCCGGCGCCCGATGCCGTGGAACCCGTCGCAGGCCGCGACGCAGCGCGCGGCGACGCGCAGCGTCCCGTGGGCGCCGCGGGCCACGAGCCGCACCGGGCGGCCCGCCAGGGCCGGCCCCGGCGCGGCGTCGTGGCCCTCGATCCCCACGACCTCGGCGTCGAAGCGCAGCGGCGCGCCGTCGGCCTCCCGCACGTCGATCAGGTCGGAGACGATCTCCGTCTGCGGATAGTGGACCGGCATCCGCCCCACCAGCGCCGCGAGGTCGAGGTGGTGCGTGACCCCCTCGTGGCGCAGGTAGAAGCCGCGGTGGGCGCCGCCGGCCGCCAGCAGGCGCTCGCCCGCCCCGATCTCGACGAGGACGTCGCGCGTGGGCGCCTCGATGAGCCCCGCCCGCTGCCGGGTGCGCACGTGCTCCCGCGACGAGCGCTCGAGCACGAGGGCGTCGACGCCCTGGATCTCGAGCATCCGGGCGAGCGCGAGCCCCGCCGGGCCGGCGCCGATGATCGCGACGTCGGTCGTGAGCTCCGCCATCGGCCGGCGATTGTATTTCGCCTGGCCGAAGCCGTGGGGTCAGGTATCCCTCAGACGGAGGAGATCCGGCCCGGGCGGGCCGGCCTCAGGCTCAGGCCCCGACGAGCTCCCGCTCGGCGCGCGGCCCGGCGGCCGGTCCCGCGTCGGCCAGGAGGGCGGGCTCGCCCTGGCCGATCACCCGCAGGGTCGCCCAGGCCCGCGCGCGCCAGCGGCCCACCTCGTGCGCGTCGGCGTCGCCGGCGCGCAGGGCCGCCAGCAGCGCATCGCCCTCGGCCAGCAGCCCGGGGATCCCGAGCCGGCCGAGCAGAGGGGTGCCGGCTCCGCGCGCGGCGGCGCGCCTGATCAGGGACGACGCGGTCGCGATATCGCGCACGTACGTATCGGTACGAGGGCGACGGAGGGACATGGCTGCTCCAGGGGACGAAAGGGCGGCGGTCAGCCCCTCCATCGGCAGCCGGGCGTCGCGACATGAACCCCGGCGCCGGGGTTGCCACTGTGTGAGTACTTACTAAGGTACGAGTGTCCTCTTTCCAAAGGGGCTATCCTCGGCGGGCCGAACTGATTTACTTCGGCATACCTAACAAGTTCTCTTAGTCTTTGGCGGAGGGAGATGGAATGGGTCGGCGTCCCGGAAATGCCGGATCGATAAGACGACGGCTGGCCGCGCTCGTCGCGGCCGCGATGCTCGCGCTGGTGGCGGCGCTCGGCGCCGGCGCGGCGCAGGCCGCCGAGGTCGTCGCGGGCGGCTGGCGCTTCGACGTCCAGAGCGTGCCGCTGCCGAAGGACGGCTATCAGATCGCCTACTCCCAGACGAACAACCTGGTCTGGGCCTCGGCCACCTCCCACCACTGGAACCTGGGCTACCCGATGGCGCAGGCGTCATCGGTCACCGCCTTCAACCCGGACACGCTCCAGGCGCTCCGCACGATCACCCCGAACACGCTCGACCAGGGCCAGCCGACCCAGCGTCCCGAGGCCGCCTACGGCATCGCCGTCGACGACGTGCACAACCGGGTGTGGACGACCGCCAGCCGCGAGGGGACGGTCGTCGTCTACGACCAGGCCACGGGTGCGAAGGTCGCCACGATCCCCGGCATCCCGCACGGGCGGGACATCGCGATCGACCCCTACCGGAACGCGGCCTACGTCAGCGATCCCGGCCAGGGCATCTACAAGATCGACACGAACACCCTCCAGGTCGATCCGGGGGGCCCCATCCCGGGCATCGCGCCGATGAGCCTCGACCTGGTCGCCGACCAGACCAAGGCGCTGCTCTACACGGTCGATCTCGACAACGGCAACCTCTACGAGATCGACACGGTCAACATCAACATGCGCACGGTCGCCCAGACGGGCGGTCAGCGCGCCTCCGGCGTGGCCGTCGACCCCGGCCGCGGGCTCGCCTACGTCTCGAGCCAGGACTCGAAGGACCTGCGCACCATCCGGCTCTCGGACGGCGCCCTGATCAACACGGCGGCCAGCGAGAACGCGCTGCTCAACACGGCCGTCGACCCCGTCCGCGGCATCGTCTACTCGGCCGAGTTCGGCGGCGACCGCATCCTCCTGGCCGACGCCACCACCGGCGCCCGGATCGGCGAGATCCAGGTCGGCGCCGCCCCGAACGACGTGGTCGTCGCCAACGGCGCCGTCTGGGCGGTCGACCGCTCGACCGGGGCCGACGGCAATGCGCGCTTCTGGAAGATCCTCCCCCTCGGCAGGACCGACGCCCCCGACACGCCGATCGGCGGCGGGCCGGGCGGCGGCGCCACGGCCACCGTCGAGGGGACGCCCCGCCTGGGCGGCACGATCACCCTCCGCGGCAGCGGCTGGCAGACCCAGGACGGCACGCAGGGCTCCGTGATCGCGATCAAGCTGGACGACGGTCGCATCGCGAAGCCCACCGGCGACGTCTGGCAGGTCATCGAGGCGGGCGCCGACGGCACCTTCACGGCCACCGTCAAGCTCCCCGACGGCACCACCGACGCCACCAACGGGTCCACCCCGGCCTACTCGACGGGCGCGCACTGGCTGCGACTGCTCACCGGCTCGCTGCGCTCCGGTGACCGGGTCCGCACCCAGCGCATCGACATCAACGTCCAGGCCGCGGCCGGTGCCCCGACGAACACCGCACGGCCGGCCATCGCCGGCACGGTGGCCTTCGGCTCGAAGCTCACCGCCCGCAACGGCACCTGGAACGGCGCCGACGGCGCCACCTTCAAGTACCAGTGGCTGCGCGCCGGCAAGCCGATCGCGAAGGCCACGCGCCGCACCTACACGGTGACGGCCAAGGACATCCGCAAGAAGCTGTCGGTGCGGGTCACCGCGACCTCACCGGCCGGTGCGGCCTCGGCGACGTCGGCGGCCAAGACCGCCGCCAAGGCGAAGGCCAAGGTCACCGTCATCGCCGGCAAGCGGGTCGGCGGCGGCCGGGTGCCGGTCACCGTGAAGGTGGCCATCGGCACGCGCCGCCCGGCCACCGGGCGGGTGCGGGTGCTGGTGGGCGGCACGACCGCCGCCACCGTGACGCTGCGCGCGCGCTCCAAGGGCATCGTCAGGGTGCTCGTGCCCGCCCGCAGCACAACCGTGGTGTCGGCCGTGTACCTCGGCAACGCCACTTGGGCCAAGGTCACGGGCAAGAAGACGCTGCGCGTCGGCGCCGCGGGTCGCGTTGCCGCGAAGTAGCACCGGTCGCCACGCGGTGCCGGGGGGCTTCTCCGATCGCCCCCGGCACCCGCTTCCGGGGGCGCCGGCCCCCGGAAGCGGCGCACCGGCCAGAGTGCGCCCCCGCCGGACGGTGCGGGGCGCGACGGCACCAGGACGGGATGTCTGTGACCGCGCCATGACCGGTTGATCGGGTCGCGCGCGGCCGCGACCGCGAGCGACGGGGCGCACCCACTCCCCGCCCCCATCGAGATGCCGGGACCCTGGCGGTCGATCGGCGCCCGACTGGACGAGGTGGCCCGCGCCCTGCCGGACCGCGTCGCGCTGCGCTCCGCCGGCCGGACGATCACCTACGCCGACCTCCTGCGCCGGGCGACCGACCGGGCGCGGGCGCTGCGCCGCCACATGGCGGCCGAGCCGCCGTCGCGGCCGGTGGCGCTCGACATCCGCTCCGACGCCGACTGCGTCGTCTCCTTCCTGGCGATCGTGCTGTCCGGCCGGCCGGCCGTGCCGCTCGACCCGATGCTGCCCGAGGCGCGGACGGCCGCGATCGTCGAGGCGGGCGGGGCCCTGCGCCTCGACGTCGACCGGCTGGAGTCGCTGCCGGCGGCGCCGGACGAGGCGCTGCCCGAAGCCGACCTCGACGACCCCGCGGTCATCTTCTTCACGTCTGGCTCGACGGGCACCCCCAAGGGCGTCGTCCACCCCCACGCCGCCTGGCTCAACCAGGCCTACACGGCGCGCGCCTCGCTCGACCTCGGACCGGCCGACTGCAACGCGCTGATCCTCCCCATGAGCTTCGGCGGCGGGCTCGACATCGTCTTCATGTCGCTGCTGACCGGCGGCGAGATGCTGGTCCACGACCCGCGCCTGCTCGGCCTGCCCGCGCTGGTCGAGACCCTGCGCGCGCCGGGGGTGACGACCCTCCACACCACCCCCTCGCTGCTGCGCTCCCTGCTCGACGGCCTCGCCCCCGGCGAGGTGCTGCCCGGCGTCCGCGTCGTGACCACCTGCGGCGAGGCGGTCCACTCGTCGCTGATCGAGCGCCTGCGCACCCACTGCGAGCCCGACGCCGACTACCTGGGCTGGTCCGGGGCGTCCGAGATCGGCACCCTCGCCTACTTCCGGCTGCCCGCCGGCGCGCCGGTGCCCGCCGGGATCATCCCGGTGGGCCGACCGGCCGCCAACAAGGTCGTCGAGGTGCTCGACGACCGCGGGCGGCCGCTCGGACCGGGGCACACCGGCGAGGTGGCCGTCACCTCGCGCTACCTGTCGCTGGGGTACCACGACAACGCGGAGCTCACGGCCGAGCGCTTCACGCGCAACGACGACGGCACCACGACCTATCGCGGCGGCGACCTCGGCCGCTGGGACGACGACGGCGTCCTGCACCTGCGCGGGCGCGCCGACGCCGCCCTCAAGGTGGGCGGCTACCTGGTGGAGCCGGCCGAGGTCGAGGGCGCCCTGCTCGACACGCCGGGGGTGCGCGAGGCCGTCGTCAGCGGCCACCGCTCCGTGGCCCCCGACGGCACCGCCCGCGTCCAGCTCGTCGCGCACGTGGTCCCGGCGGCGGCCGAGCTCGCCCTCACGCCGGCCTCGCTGCGCCGGTCGCTGCGCGATCGCCTGCCCACCTGGATGGTCCCCACCCACGTCCTGATGCACGAGGCGCTGCCGCGCAACGAGCGCGGCAAGACCGCCCGCGAGGCCCTGCCGGCGCCCGCCGGCGCCGCGGGCTCCGCCGCGCCCCGGACGCCCACCGAGCTGATCGTCGCCGACATCTGGCGCGACGTGCTGGGCGTGTCGGAGGTATGGGCCGACGCGGACTTCTGGGAGATGGGCGCCGACTCGCTGTCGGTCGAGGAGCTCATGGCGGGCGTCGAGCAGGCGACCGGCGCGGACCTGTCGTCGGCCGACCTCATCGAGGCGCCCACGATCGCGGCGCTGGCCGCGCTGATCGACGGCCGCGAGGCGGCCGTCGCCGACCTGCCCGCCACGGCCGTGCGCCTGCGCGCCGGCTCCGCCGCGCCCCCGGTGCTGGCCTTCGCCGGCGGCGGCGCCGGGGCGCTGTCGCTGCAGCCGATCGCCGCGGCCCTCGCCGTCGACGTCCCCTTCCACGCCTTCCACGCGAGCGGCTACGCCGCGCGCGCCCTGCCCGACTGGTCGCTGCGCGCCGTCGTGCGCCGCCACCTGGCCGTGATCCGGCGCGTCGCGCCCGAGGGCCCGCGCGTGCTCGTGGGCCATTCCTTCGGCGGCCTGCTCGCCCTCGAGACGGCGGCGATCCTGGCCGCCGAGGGCGTCGAGGTGCCGCTGGTCGTGCTCCTCGACACCGTCCTCCCCGACCCGGTCGTCGCCGGCGCCGCGCCCGGCGCGGCCCCCGCCGAGCGGCGCCCCGCCGCGATCCCGCCGCTGCGCGAGCGCCTGAGGATGCACGCCCGCCTGCTCGGTGCCGGGCTCGTCCGCTACCCCCCCGCCGTGCGCGACGCGGTGTTCTGGGAGCAGAGCCTGCGGATGATCAACCGGCACCGCCTCACCACCTGGGGTGGGCGCACGATCGTCTTCACCGCCCCCGAGAACCCCGACGACCCCGCCATGTGGGGCCGGGTGCTGACCGGCCCCCACGAGGTCGTCCCGATCGACGGAGGCCACTCCTCGATCCTGCGCCCGCCGTTCAACCGCCCGATCGTCGACCGCCTCGATGCGGAGCTCTCGGCGATGGGCGCATGACCCCGATCGGAAGGAGCTCCCCGTGTCGAGACTGATCCGCACCCTGGCCGCGCTGGCGGTCCTCGCCCTCGCCCTCGGCGTCGCCGCCTGCGGCGACGACTCCGACGATGCCGCCGCCACCACCTCCGCTGCACCCGGGGGCACCCCGGTCACGGTCGCGGTGCTGCCGATCATCGAGACCGCGGCCGTCTACGTCGCCCAGGAGAAGGGGCTCTTCGCCGAGCAGGGCCTCGACGTCACGATCACGACCGCGAACACGAGCTCGGCGATCATCCCCGGCCTCGTCAGCGGCCAGTACGACATCGGCTTCAGCAACATGGTGACCTTCCTGCTGGCCAACAACGAGGGGCTGGGGCTCACCGCGATCGCCGCCGGGTCGGCGCCCAATCCGGCGGGCGACGAGGACATGGCGTCGGTCATCGCCACCGACCCGGCGATCAGGACCATGGCCGACCTGAAGGGCAAGACCGTGGCGGTCAACGCCCTCAACAACATCGCGGCCGTCAGCCTCAACGAGTCGCTGCGCAAGGCCGGCGTCGACCCGGGCGACGTGAAGCTGGTGGAGCTCGGCTTCGGCGACCAGGGAGCGGCCCTCGCCGACGGCCAGGTCGACGCCGCCTTCACGGTCGAGCCCTTCATGGCCATCGCCACGAAGGACGGCGCGCACGTCGTGGGCTACCCCTACCTCGACGTCGACCCCGACCTCACGATCGCGTCGTACGTGATGAGCGACAAGACCCTCGCCGCCGACCCCGAGGTGGCGACGAAGTTCGCCGCGGCCGTGCGCGCGGCGGTCGGCCTGATCGACTCCGACCGGCAGGTGCTGCTCGACGCCGTCTCGAGCTTCAGCGACATCGACCCGAAGCTGCTGCCGGGCCTGGTCCTGTGCGGCTTCCCCACCGCCATCAACCGCGAGTCGGTCGCCAACTGGGGCCGGCTGATGGTGGAGGACGGCCTGGTCGAGCGCGCCCCGGACGTCGATCCCCTGATCGCCGAGGGGGCATAGGCGATCGTGGACGCCCCGACCGGACCCCTCGTGGGCTCCGGCGCACCGGCCGGCGAGCCCGTCGCCGCGACGGCCGCCCCGCGCGCCCACCGCGCGCGGGGGGTCGCGGCGCGGGTGCGCGACGACGGCGCGCAGCGCGTGTGGTGGGGCGCCGTCGGCGTCGCGCTCACCCTGGCCGCGATCGAGCTCGTCGCCCGGTCGGGGCTGGTGGCGCGCCGCTACTTCCCGCCCCCGACGGAGGTCGCGCCCGAGATGCTGCGGCTGCTGTCGCAGGATCGCTTCTGGAGCGCCACCCGGGCGACGCTCGACGGCTGGGCCATGGGCTTCGGCATCGCCGCCGGCCTGGGCCTGATCCTCGGCGTGCTGCTCGGCGCCCACCCGCTGGTCCGGGCGTTCACGGCGTCGACCGTCGACTTCCTCCGCCCGGTGCCGTCGGTCGCCTTCATCCCGGTCGTGGTGCTGCTGTTCGGAACCGAGATCGGCTCGAAGGTGTCGCTGGTCGCCTACGCCGCCGTGTGGCCCGTGCTGATCCAGGTGGTCTACGGCATCACCGACGTCGACCCGGTGGCGCGCGACACCGCCCGCTCCCTCCGCCTGGGCCCGATCGCCCGCATGCGGCACCTGGTGTGGCCCAGCGCCCTCCCCTACGCGCTCACCGGGGTGCGCCTGGCCGCGTCGGTGGCGCTGGTGGTGGGCGTCGCCGCCGAGCTCATCATCGGCAACCCGGGGCTCGGCAACGCGATCGCCTCGGCCAAGGAGGGCGCGGCCTTCACCCGCATGTACGCGCTGATCGCCTTCACCGGGATCATCGGGGTGACGATCAACGCCGGCCTGGGCGGGCTGCAGCGCTGGGCGCTGCGCCACTATCCGCCCGATCGCGCGGGGCGGGCGCGATGACGGCCCGGCGGATCGCCCTGAGGACCTTCAACGTCGTGGCCCTGCCGGCCGCGCTGCTCGCCGTCTGGTGGTGGGCCAGCGCCGGCAGCACCAGCCCCTTCTTCCCCCCGCTGTCGCGCATCCTCGACGCCTCCTCGGAGGTGTGGACCGTCGAGACCCTGCGCGAGGCGGTCGCCCCGAGCCTCGCGCGGCTGGCCGCGGGCGTCGCCGTCGCCTCCGTCGCGGGGATCGCCCTCGGCGTCCTGATCGGCCGGCGGCGGCGCGTCGATCACGCCCTCGCGCCGGTGCTCGAGTTCTTCCGCGCCGTCCCGCCGCCGGTGCTGGTGCCGGCGCTGATCGTGCTGATCGGGATCGGCGACTCGATGCGCGTCACCCTGATCGCGCTGGGCTGCCTGTGGCCGGTGCTGCTCAACACCGCCGACGGGGTCCGGTCGATCGACGCCGTCGCGCTCGACACCGCCCGCAGCCTGCGCCTCACCGCCCTCGGCAACCTGCGCCACGTGATCCTGCCGGCGGCGTCGCCGCGCATCGCCGCCGGCATGTACCAGGCCCTCGGCATCGGCGTGGTGCTGATGGTGATCAGCGAGATGTTCGCCGCGAGCACCGGCATCGGCGCGACCGTCGTCCGGTTCCAGCAGAGCTTCGCCACGACCAAGATGTGGAGCGGAGTGCTGATGCTGGGGCTGATCGGCATCCTGCTGTCGGTCGCCTTCCGGGCCGTCGAGCGGCGGCTGCTGCACTGGTACGAGGCCTCGCGCGCGGCGGAGCGCTCCCGATGAGCGCCGCGGCCGGCGGGCCCATGCTCGACGTGCGCGGCCTGCGCCGGGTCTACGCGGACGGCCGCGAGTCGATCGAGGCCGTCGCCGACCTCACCTTCCAGGTGCCGCGCGGCCAGTTCGCCTGCATGGTCGGCCCCTCCGGCTGCGGCAAGACGACCCTGCTGCGCTGCCTGGCGGGCCTGCTGGCGCCCACCGAGGGCGCGGTGGTGATGGACGGCGCGGCGGTGACCGCGCCGCCGCGGGGGATGGCGCTCGTGCTGCAGGAGTACGCCCGCAGCCTCTTCCCCTGGAAGAGCGTCAGGGCGAACGTCGAGCTGCCGCTGCGCTACGGCGGCGTGCCGAAGGGGGAGCGGGCCGACCGGGTGGAGGAGGCGCTCGCCTCGGTGGGCCTCGCGGGCCGCTCGCGCTCGTACCCCTGGCAGCTGTCGGGCGGCATGCAGCAGCGCGTGGCGCTGGCCCGCGCGATCGCCGTGCGCCCCAAGGTGCTGGTCATGGACGAGCCCTTCGCCGCGGTCGACGCCCAGACCCGCGCCGAGCTCGAGGACCTCGTGCGCCGGCTGTGGGGCGAGCTCGGCATCACGGTGCTGTTCGTCACCCACGACATCGACGAGGCCGTCTACCTCGGCGAGCGGGTGCTGGTGCTCGGCCCGCCGCCGCGCTCCCTGCGGGCCGACATCCCGGTCGAGCTCCCGGCCGAGCGCGACCAGGTCGCCACCCGCGGCCTGCCGGCCTTCAGCGACCACCGCGCCCGGCTCCACCGCGAGATCGCGCTGGCCCGCGCGTGACCGGTCGCCTCGACGCCGTCGCCGGGCGCGCGCTGGCCCTGCCCCTGGTGCGCGGGGTGCGGCCCGGCATGGAGGCGAACGCCCTGATCCTGATGGCGTCGTCGCTCCTGACCGGCGCGCTCGGCATCGCCTACTGGATCGTGGCCGAGCAGTTCTACCCCACCGAGAAGGTGGGCCAGGCGGCCGCGATGATGTCCACCGCGACGATGCTGAGCTCGCTGGCCTGCCTGTCGCTGGGCGGCAGCTACCAGCGCTTCCTGCCGATCGCGGGCGCCCGCACGCGCATGCTGATCGTGGGGGGCATGGCGCTGACCGGCGCGGTGGCGCTGCTGCTCGGCGGGGCCTTCGTGCTGATCGGCGTCGGCGGCGACCGCCTCTACGACAACGACGTCGAGCGCCTGCTGTTCCCGCTCATCGTGGCGGTGCTCACCGCGTACGCGCTGCTCGACCCGATCCTCACCGGACTGCGCCGCGCCGGGCTGGTCGCGGCGAAGAACGTGTCCTTGTCGGTGGCCAAGATCGTGCCGCTGCCGCTGCTCGCGTTCAC
The DNA here is from genome assembly GCA_050181915.1 of Thermoleophilia bacterium. GTDB lineage: Bacteria > Actinomycetota > Thermoleophilia > Miltoncostaeales > Miltoncostaeaceae > JBFXCS01. The sequence continues at coordinate 352,755 of JBFXCS010000002.1, forward strand.
CGCGACCGGCTTCGCGATCGCCGGCTCCTGGGCGGTGCTCGCCCTGATCGTGACGGCGGCGGTGCTGCTGCCGCTGTTGCGCGGGGGGCTCGACCGGCACGACGGCGAGGCCTCCCAGCTGCCCCCCGTGCGCCAGCTCTGGGCCTTCCAGGGCGCCTCCCTCGCCGTGACGCTCGTCCAGACCGTCACCCCGCTGTGCCTGCCCCTGATCGTGCTGGCGAAGCTCGGCGCCGACTACTCGGCCTACTACAACCTGGTCGCGGCGCTCGGGGTGGCCGTCTCCCTGCTGCGCGCCAACGTGCTGGCCTCCTACGTGGTGGAGGCCTCCGCCCCGGACGCCGACCACGGCCCGCTCACCCGGCGGATGATCCGCCTGATGGTGATCGTGTGCCTCGCCTGCGCGGCGGGGCTGGCGCTCGGCGGGCCGGTGCTCCTGTGGATGACGGGCGAGCACTACGCGCACGCGGCGACGTCGCTGGTCCTGGTCATGGCGATCGACACGCTCCTGGGCGGGGTGACCGCCGCCTACGCCGCCATCGCCTACGTCACGCGCCGGCTGGGCGTGCTCGTCGCGTCCCAGGTGGCGTACGTCGCGCTCACGGTCGTCGGCGCCCTCCTGCTGGTGTCGCCGATGGAGCTGCTCGGCGTGGGCGTCGCCTCGCTGGCCGCGCAGGCGGTCTCGGTCGCCATCGTCGCCCTCCCCCTCGCGCGCCACCTGCGCGGCCTCTCGCCGCGGGCGGAGGCCTCGTGAGCGCCCCCCGCGTGAGCGTCCTGATGCCGGTCTTCAACGGCGGCCGGTACCTGGCCGACGCCGTGACGAGCGTGCTGCGCCAGACCCACGCCGACCTCGAGCTGATCGCGGTGGACGACGGCTCGACCGACGACACCGCCGCCGTGCTCGGCCGCTGCCACGACCCGCGGGTGCGCGTCGTGCGCACCGAGCACGTCGGCGTGGCCGCCGCCGGCAACGCGGCGATCGCGCACGCGCGGGGCGAGTACCTCGCCCGCCACGACGCCGACGACCTGATGGCCCCCGACCGGATCGCCCGCCAGGTCGCGTACCTCGACGCCCATCGGTCGGTGGTGGCCTGCGGCACCGACTACGAGCTGTTCGGCGCGCGCGCCGGCGTCGTCAGGATGCCCCGCTCCGCGGCGGCCTGCCGCGCCCGGCTCGCGTTCGGCACCTGCGCCGCCCACCCGACGGTGACCATCCGGGCCTCGGCCCTGCACGCGAACGGCGTCGCCTACCGGCCCGGCCTGGTCGCCGCCGAGGACTACCAGCTGCTCAGCGATCTCGCCGAGCACGGCGAGATCGTGAACCTCCCCTTCGTGGGCTGCCGCTACCGGGTCCATCCGGAGCAGATCAGCACCCGCAGGGCGCGCCAGGTGCGCGAACTGACCACGGCCATCGCGGCCCGCAACCTGACCCGGCGCGGCGCGGGCGACGTCGATCCGGCCTCGCTCGAGCCCCTGCTGTGGCTCGACCGCCGCGGCGCGCGGGCGGCGCTCGCCCACCTGACGCGCAACGGCCCCCGCCTGGTGCTCCTCGCCGGCCGGGCGGACGGCGCCGCCGGCGTCCTCACGGCGCTGCGGCGGCTGCGCGAGCAGGCGAACTCGGCGCTGCGCGCGCCACGACCCGAGACGACGACCGGAAAGGAGGCGCCAGGGTGGATACGCAGCGAGGGATAGACCCCCGTGTCAGCGTCATCGTTCCCGCCTTCAACGAGGCCCGGAACCTGGAGAAGATCCTGCCCACCCTGCCCGAGGTCCACGAGGTGATCGTGGTCGACGGCGGCTCGACGGACGGGACCGCCGAGACGGCGCGGCGGGCCCTGCCCGGCGTGCGCGTGGTCACCCAGACCCGAGACGGCAAGGGCAACGCCATGGCGTGCGGCTTCGGCCAGGCCACCGGGGACATCCTGGTGATGTTCGACGGGGACGGCTCGGCCGACGCCCGCGAGATCCCGCTGATGGTGGCGGCCCTCGTGAACGGCGCCGACTTCGTGAAGGGCAGCCGCATGCTCCACGGCGGGGGCAGCGCGGACCTCACCTTCACCCGGTCGCTGGGCAACATGGCGCTGACCCGCCTCGTCAACATGCTCTTCCGCACCCGCTACACCGACCTCTGCTACGGCTACAACGCCTTCTGGCGCGACGTCCTGGACGAGTTCGACCTGCCCGACTGGACGCTCACCGGCGAGCCGCGCTGGGGCGACGGCTTCGAGATCGAGACCCTGCTGAACTGCCGGGCGGCGGCGGCCCGCCTGACGATCCTGGAGCTGCCGAGCTACGAGCACGGCCGCCTCCACGGCGTCAGCAACCTGCGGGCGTACCACGACGGCATGCGCGTCCTGCGCACCATCCGGGCGGAGTGGCGGCGCGTGCGGACGCTGCGCCAGGCGACGCGCCACCTCGACCAGCAGGCGCGCTGGTCGGAGAGGACCCCCGCCGGGGGCGAGGGGCGGGCGCGCGCCCTCGACCGCTCCGGCGCGCCGCTGCGCGACTCGGGCGAGGGGCGCGATGACCGCTGAGGCCCCCGCCGCGTCCGCGCCGACCGCGTCGGTGGTGGTGTGCACCTACACCGCCGCGCGCGGCGATCTGCTGCGCGACGCCCTGCGACGCGTCGGCGCGCAGCTGCTGCCGGGCGACGAGCTCATCGTGGTGGTCGATCACGACGACCGGCTGCGCGACGCGATCGCCGCGGACGAGCCGCGGGCGCGGGTGGTCGCCAACGCCGGGGCGCCGGGCCTCTCGGGCGCGCGCGACAGCGGCATCGCGGCCGCCCGGGGCGACGTGGTCGTCTTCCTCGACGACGACGCGCTGCCCCGCCCCGGCTGGCTGTCCGCGCTGCGCGAGGCGTTCGCCGATCCGCGCATCGAGGCGGTCGGCGGAGCCGTCATCCCCCGCTGGGAGCGGGGAAGGCCCGGCTGGTTCCCGGACGAGCTGGGGTGGATCGTGGGCTGCGACTACCGCGGCCTGCCCGGCGACGGCGCCCCGATCCGCAACCCGATCGGCGCGAACATGGGCATCAGGCGCGGCACCCTCACCCGCGTCGGCTCCTTCGACGGCGCGCTGGGACGCGACGCGCGGCGGCCGATGGGCTGCGAGGAGACCGAGCTCGCCATCAGGATCCGCCGCGAATCGCCGGGGGCGGGCATCGTCAGGATCGCCTCGGCGGCGGTCGACCACGTGGTCCCGCCGGCGCGGGCGACCGTCGCCTACGCGCTGCGCCGCGCCTGGTACGAGGGCATCTCGAAGGGACGGCTCACGGCGCGGGTGGGCCTGGGCGACGGCCTGGCCTCCGAGCGCCGCTACGTGATGCGGACGCTGTCGGCGGGCGTGGCCCGCCACGTCGGAGCCGCCGTCACGGCGCGCGACCCGGCCGGCATCGCGCGTGCGCTGGTGCTGCTGGCCGCGACCGCCACCACGGCCGCGGGGTTCCTGGCGGGCCGGCGATGAGCGGTCCGGCCCCCCGCGTCCCCTTCCTGCCGATCCCCCTCGTCGAGGTCGACCTGCCCGACGCCGGCGCGCAGCCCGAGCCGGCGCCGAACGCCCGCGGCGAGGTGCTGCTGCGGGTGCTGGACCGGGGCTGGCCCGTGGCGCAGGGCGTCGAGACGGGACTGCGCGACCGCGCCGACGTGCGCCGCCGCGCCGAGCTGGTCCTGCGGCGCGAGGAGTCCTTCCGCCCGCCGGGCTGGCGGGCCGGCGACGCGCCGGCGACGGGGGCGCCGGTGACCGTCGTCGTCTGCACCCTGGGAGCCGACCCCGGACTGCGCGCCGCGGTCGATCTCATCCTCTCCCAGACCTACGCCGACATCGACCTGGTGGTCGTGGACAACGCCCCCGAGACCGGCGGCGCCGACGCCCTGCTCGGCGGCGTCGGCGATCCGCGGCTGCGCATCGTGCGCGAGCCCCGCCGGGGCCTGTCGGTCGCCCGCAACACGGGCCTCGCCCACGCGCGCGGGGAGATCGTCGCCTTCACCGACGACGACGCGGTGCCCGACCGGCGCTGGGTCGCCGAGCTGGTGCGGGCCTTCGCCGCCGACCCGGACAGCCGGCTGGCGTGCGTGACCGGCCTGGTGCTGCCGGCCGAGCTCGAGACCGAGGCGCAGGCGCTGTTCGAGGAGTGCTCGGGCTTCGCCAAGGGGTTCCGGGCGATGCACTGGTCGGTGCTCCCTGCGACCGGCGAGCTCGCCGCCCTCACCGTCCCCGGCAAGCGCGGCGCCGCCTTCCCCTACAGCGGCGGCGACTTCGGATCGGGCAACAACATGGCCTTCCGCACCGCCGCCCTGCGCGCGCTCGGCGGCTTCGACGTCGCCCTGGGCGCCGGGTCGGCGACCCGCGGCGGGGAGGATCTCGACATCTTCCGCCGCGTCTACCTCGCCGGCATGCGGCTCGTGTACCACCCCGCCGCCATGGTGGGCCACCGCCACCGGCGCGAGATGGAGGCCCTGCGAACCCAGATGTACGGCTACGGCACAGGCATGGCCGCGGTGGTGACCAAGGTGGTGCTCGGCGGCGGGGCGCTGCCCATCGCCCGCCGCCTGCCGGGGGCCCTGTCCCTGCTGCTGCGCCGCGATTCGGCCAAGAACGCCCGCAAGTCGCCGGCCTTTCCCGGCGAGGTGACGCGCGCGGAGCTGCGCGGCTACCTGCTCGGCCCGGGGCTGTACCTCAAAGCGCGACGCGCCGCCCGCCGGCGGGGCCTCGCCGCCACCGCAGAGGGAGGACGATGAGAACGGATCGGGAGCCCGCGACCCTCGCGCCGCCCGCGACGCCGCCCCGGGGGCGCGACGCGCTCACCGCCGGCCAGGCCGGGGGCCTCGCCGCCGTCGCCGTCCTGTCGCTGGTCACCCTCGTGCTGCTGGCCGCCGACGTGCGGGCCGGCCTCGTGGGCCTCGCCTTCCTCCTGCTCGCCCCCGGCGCCGTCGTGCGCCACGCCCTGCGGACGTCGCCCGCCGCGCGCGGCGCCGTGGTCGTGAGCGTGGCGGTCAGCGTCACCCTGCTGGCGCTGGTCGCGACCGTCAGCGCGTGGCTGGAGGGCTGGCACCCGCGCGGCGTGACCATCGCCCTCGCGGCGGTCACGGCGGCCGCGGCCCTGTGGCCGCTGTGGCGCGGCCGGGGCGACCTCGACCGGCACGCGCGCGCGGCATCGACCGCCCTGCGCGGGCTCCGCGTCGGCCGGCCCGCGCCGCCCGCGGCGGCCCTCCTGGTCCTGCTCGCGGCGGCCGCGCTGGCATGGGTGGCCGCCCTCCCCTCGATCGACCCGGCCGACGCGGCGCAGGGCGGCCTGCTCGTCGGAGCCTCGCCGCTGCTCGCGGTCTCGCTGGCGCTCGCCATCGCGGGCTTCCTCGCCGCCGTGCGGCTCGGCTCGTGGCCGGTCGCGCTGCTCGCGCTCGTCGTCACCGCGCTGCCGCTGCGGGCGACGACCCTGATCGTCGCCGACGAGCCCATGTTCGACTGGACCTTCAAGCACGTCGGCGTGGTCGACTTCATCGCCGGCCACGGCCGGCTCGCCGGGGACGTGGACATCTACCAGAGCTGGCCGGGCTTCTTCGCCGGCAGCGCCTGGATCACCGACGTGACCGGCATCGGCCCGGTCGCCCAGGCCCGCTGGTTCACGGTGGCGATCACGGCGCTCACCTGCCTGGCCGTCTACGCCCTGGCCCGCCAGGCGCTGGGGGCGTCGCCGCCGGCCGGCCTCGTCGCCGCCCAGCTCGTGCTGGTGCTGAACTGGATCGGGCAGGACTACTTCGCGCCCCAGGCCCTCGGCTTCCTGATGGCGATCGTGGTGCTGCGGATGGTCCTGCTCGGCGACCGCCGCGCCGACGCCCTGGCGCTCCTCCTGTTCGTCGGCATGGTGATCTCGCATCAGCTCACGCCCTTCTGGGTGCTGGGCGTGGTGTGCGTCCTGGCGCTCGCGCGCCGGGTGCGGCCGTGGCTCGCCGTGGCGTTCGCCGCCGTGTCGATCGGCTACCTGCTGACCCGCCTCGACGTGCTCGACCAGTACGGCATCTTCTCCGGCTTCGACGTCGTGGAGAACGCGCAGACCTCCGGCGGCGGCGCGCCGTCGGCCGCCAAGCAGATCGACTCCTGGGCGGGCCGTCTCGCGATGGGCGCGGCGTGGCTCGCGACGGTCGCCGTCCTCGCGCTGCGCATGCGCCGGCGACGCGACTGGATCGTGGGCGCGGCCCTCACCTTCGTGCCGTTCGGGTTCCTGGTGGTGCAGCGCTACGGCGGCGAGGGGATCCTGCGGGTCGCCCTCTTCTCCCTGGTGGGCTGCGCCGTCGTGTCGGCGCCGGCGATCACGCACGCGCTCCGCGCCGCGCGCCCCTGGCGGGCGGCCGCGGCCGGGGCGGCCGTGCTCGCGGTCGGCGCCTGCGCCGCCCAGGCGTACTTCGGACCGTGGTACGTGTACCAGGTGACCTCCGCCGAGGTCCGGGTGGCGACGCGCCTGCTCGAGGCGGTGCCGCCGCCCGCCTACGTGGCCGCGGCCGTCCCGGGATGGCCCGACCGGCCCTCCGGGGCGTACGCGACCTGGGCGGACCTGGCGCGCGACTACGACGACAGCGCCTTCGACGGCCAGCTCGGAGGCTCGGACCTCTCGAGCGACGCCGACCTCGCGCAGTTCGAGCGCTTCCTCGGCGCCCGAAACCCCTGGCCGACCTTCCTCGTCATCAGCCCCCGGATGGAGGCGGTCGACGAGTACCGCGGCTTCTACGCGGCCGGCGCCCTGGAGCGGATGGCGACGGAGCTGCCGCAGCGCCCCGGCTGGAGCGCCGTCATCCGCGACGACGGCATCGTCGTCCTGCGGTACGCGCCGCCCTTCACCCGCGACACGGAGGCGGCGCTGTGGAGGCCGTGACCCTCGCCGCCCCGCCGCGCGTCAGCGTGATCGTGCCGGTCTACCGCGCCGAGCGCTACGTCGCCGAGTGCATCGCCTCCATCGCCGCGCAGGAGCTCGCCCCCCACGAGGTGATCCTCGTGTGCACCCGCGACGATCCCGCCTCGGCCGCCGTGGCGATGGCCGAGGCGGCCCGCCGGGGACTGCCCACGACGGTCGTCGAGCTCGCCTCCAACGACGGGCCCGGCGCCGCGCGCAACGCGGGCGTGGCGGTCGCGACGGGCGACCACATCTGGTTCTGCGACGCCGACGACACCGCCGATCCGCGCTTCCTGTCGACGCTCGCGCGGCGCCTGAGGGAGGACGGATCCGGCTACGCCATGGCGAGGACGCTGCTCGTGCGGCCCGACGGCACCGAGGTCCGCATCGACGAGCCGCTGGCCGCCGAGGGCGTGCGCCCGGGGCCCGACGTCGCCGAGGCCCAGATGCGCAACCAGCTGCGCGGCTACGTGTGCAACCGCCTCTTCCCCGCCCATCTCATCCGGCGCCACCCCTTCGCCGGCGGCACCGCCTACGAGGACTTCGACGTGAGCCTCGCGATCGCCCTCGACACCGAGGCGGTGTCACTGTGCGCCGAGCCGCTCTACCACTACCGCATCCACCCCGCCTCGATCAGCCAGCGCTTCTCGCCGCGCACGCTGGACCTGTTCGAGCAGGAGGGACGCGTGAGCCGGATCCTCGACGCGCACCCCGGGCTGGTGCGGCGCCGCGTGCGGCTGCGCTACCGCTACGAGGGGGTGGTGATGCCGGTCGCGAACATGGCGTCCCCCTGGGAGGGGAGCGCCGGGGAGGAGGGCGCGCGCGCCCGGCGGGCGCTCGCCGCCGCCGCCGCGCGCGTCAGGATCGCCGACCTGCTCCCGCTGATGCTGGCGGGCCTGCCCCGGCTGGCCGTCTCCGCGGCGGTGCTGCGCGCCTCGCCGCGCGGTTACGCGGCCTGGTTCCGGCGGCGCGCCCGCACCAAGGTCACGCCTCCGGGTACACCCTCACCCAGTCGACCAGCATCGTCGCCGGAAACGGCGTCGACGCGTCCGGCGGGCCGGGCCACCGACCGCCGACCGCGAGGTTGAGCAGCAGCACCTGAGCCTCGTCGAAGGGCCAGTCGGCCACCTCGCCCCGCGTGATGCGGTGGTACTCGCGTCCGTCGAGGGTGAAGACCAGCCGCTCGCGGCTCCATTCGAGCCCGTAGACATGCCACCCGTCCGCCAGCGGCGCGTCCCGCGTCAGGAGCCCCGGCGCCTGCCCGCGCCCGTCCGGCGAGGCCGCGTCGGCGACGTGCACGTTCGCGTTCACCGTCCGGGTGTCGTTCATGACCTCCATCACGTCGATCTCGCCCGAACGGGGCCAGCCCACGCGCGTCCCGCCGGCGCCGAGCGTCCAGAACGCCGACCACAGCCCCGCGCCGGCCGGCACCCGGATCCGCGCCTCGATCCGGCCGCGGACGAACCCGGCGGTCGACTGGAGCCTGGCCGAGGTGAACGACCCGTCCGACTCGCGCCGGGCGGTGATGCGGAGGTGGCCGTCGCCGTCGAGGGCGACGTTCTCGGGGCGCGACGTGTAGGTCTGGAGCTCCTCGTTGCCCCAGCCCCCGCCGCCCTCGGCCGGGGTCCAGTGGTCGGCCGGCGCCGCCCCCTCGGGGCCCGCGAACTCGTCGGACCACACCGGCCGCTCCGAGCGGGCGAGCGACCCGACCAGGCGCGGCAGGACGACGGCCGCCGCGACCACCGCGACCAGCGCCAGCACGGCGACCGACGCGCGCCCGCGGCCCGAGAGGGGCCCGGCGCTCACGGCGTCCGCCGGCCGCGGAGCGGCCCTACGGATCCAGCGGCCGGACGGCCGCGACCAGCGTCTGCGCCGCGCGGGCCAGCCGGTCGATCTCGGACGGGCCCTCGACCACGGTCGAGAAGGCCGCGGCGAAGGTGAGGCCGCTGTACAGCCTGCCCAGCGCCTCGATGTCGAGCTCGGGCCGGATGTGCCCCCGATCCCTGCTGATCTCCAGGGCCTCGCGCAGGATGGCGCGGAAGTTCTCGCGGATGCCGCGCAGCGCCCTGCGCAGATCCGGGTCGTCGGCCATCGTGCCGGCCTGCGCCCTCACGCGCAGCACGTCGCGGTAGTCCTCGTCGGCCGCGAGCTGGGCCCAGCGCGAGCAGAGCTCGGCGAAGGGATCCTCGGCGTCGGTGACGGCGTCGTAGAGGCGCTCCGTCACGGTGTTCGCGCCCTCGTGCAGAACGCCCACCAGCAGCTCGTGCTTCGACGAGAAGTGCCGGTACAGCAGCGCCTCCGAGCACCCGGCGGCGGCGGCGATCTCGGCGGTGCCGGCGCGGTGGTAGCCCTTGCGCGCGAAGATCCTCAGGGCCGCGGCCGCGATCACCTTCCGGCGCTCGTCCGCGGTCATCCTGAGCCGCGGCGGATTCGCATCCGGGGGAGCCGAGCCCATCGCGGCAATCTATCTCAGCCGGGGAGCCGCCGGCGCGATCGCGTTCAGCGTGCACGGGGTCCCCATTCCGTGAACAGGAGCCAGATCAGGTAGAGGCCGCCGAGGGCGCCGGTGGCGATGCCCACCGGCAGCTCGCCGCCCGGCAGCGCGCGCTGGGCGATCAGGTCGCCCGCCAGCAGCAGCACCCCGCCCATGAGGGCGCTCGGCAGCAGCTCGGGGACGCCCCGGCGGGTGAGGCGCCGGGCGATCTGCGGCGCGGCGAGCGCGACGAAGGAGACCGGCCCGGCGGTGGCGGTGGCGACGGCGGTGAGCAGCACGGCCGTCGAGATGAGCGCCAGCCGGGTGCGCTCGATCGGCACGCCGAGGGCGGCGGCGAGGTCGTCGCCGGTCTCCAGGGTCCGCAGCCTCGGCCCCTGGATCGCCGCGAGCGGCATCAGCACGCAGAGCGAGAGCGCCAGGGGGCCGGCGTACTCCCACCCGCGCCCGTTGAGGCTCCCCGTGAGCCAGACGCGCGCCGCCTCGGCGGTGTCGAGCGGCGCCCGCGCGATCAGGTAGGTGTTGAGGGCCGCCAGCAGGGACGAGACGCCGATGCCGACCAGCAGCAGGCGCTGCGGTCCGGCGCCGCCCCGGCCCAGCGCGTAGACCGCGACGGCGGTGGCCAGCCCGCCGCCGACCGCCCCGCCCGCCACCGCGGCGCTGCCGCCGCCGGCGACCATGATCTGGAACAGGGCGCCGGTGGCCGATCCCCAGGTGACCCCGACGATGTCCGGGCTGCCCAGGGGGTTGCGGGTGATGCTCTGGAAGATCGCGCCCGCGACCCCGAGGGCGCCGCCCACCATCAGCGCGTTGACGGCTCGCGGCAGGCGCAGCGTGCCCACGATCAGCTCGGCCTCCGGCGACCCGGCGCCGACCAGCGTGCGCAGGATGTCGCCGGGGGCGACCGACACCTCCCCGGTCCCGAGCGCCAGCGCCCCCACGCCGACGATGACGAGCACCAGCAGGCCGCACACCACCGCGGGCCGGCGGGCGGGCCGGCGCGACACCCGGCCGCCCCACAGGCGCACCGCCCGGCCGCTCATCCGGTGCCGATGCGGTCGCGCCGCACCAGGGCGATGAAGAAGGGGGCGCCGAGGAATGCGACCACCACGCCCGCCTGCAGCTCTCCGGGGCGGTCGGCGACCCGGCCGATGACGTCGGCCACCAGCACCAGCACCGGGCCGAGCAGGAGCGAGTAGGCCGCGATCCAGCGGTGGTCCGCGCCGCACACGATGCGCGCGATCTGCGGCACGGCGAGGCCCACGAACACCATCGGCCCGACGGCGGCGGTGGCCGCGCCGCAGAGCGCCGTGATGGCCACGATGCTCCCCGCGCGCGTCCTGACGGGCATCGCGCCGAGCGCCCGTCCCATGTCGTCCCCCAGGGCGAGGGCGTTGAGCTGGCGCGCCAGCAGGAGCCCCGCGGCGACGCCCGCGACCGCGAAGGGGGCGACCATCGGCGCCACGCCGCCGCGGCCGCTCAGCGAGCCGACCTCCCAGGTGCGGAACTGGTCGAAGACGCGGGGGTTGGTGAGGACGACCGCGGTGATCGCCGCCGTCAGGGTCGCGGTGACGGCGAGGCCGGCCAGCACCAGGCGCGCGGGCGTCGCCGACCCGGCGCCCCGCGAGCCCAGCGCGTAGACGAGCAGGGTGGTGAGCGCGGCGCCGGCGATCGCGAACCACACGTATCCCGTGAAGGAGGTCACCCCGAACGCGGCCATCGCCGCGACCACCCCCGCCGCCGCCCCGGCGTTCACCCCCAGCAGCCCCGGATCGGCGAGCGGGTTGCGCGTCAGCGCCTGCATCAGCGCCCCGGCCAGGGCGAGCGAGGCGCCCACCTCGAGGCCCAGGAGGGTCCGGGGCACCCGGCCGTCGCGCAGGATGTCGGTCTCGAGGTTGTCGCCGCCCCCCAGCACCAGCCGCCACACGTCGAGCAGCGGGATGGAGCGGGTGCCGACGCTGATGCTGAGCGCCACCGCCAGCGCCAGCAGGATCAGGGCGGCGGCGAGCCCCGACCACCGCCGGGCCGTCATCCGCGCGCGGCCGGTCCCCACGTGCCGGCGACGCGCTCGAGCCCCTCCGCCATCGCGCTGCGCCAGCAGATCGCGTCGTGGCCGCCGCTGTACTCGCCGTAGGTCACGCGGTGGCCGGCCGAGCGCAGGGCGTCGCGGAGCCGCCGGTGCTGGTCGATGAGGGCCCACTCCTCGCTGCCCACCTCCAGGTGCACCGTGGCGGGCGCGGCGGATGCGGCGAGGGCGCCGAGCCACCCGCCGTCGGTCGCGTCGCCGTCCGGCGACCACCAGAGGGACGCCGACTGGACCACGGCGGCGCCGAAGCGCCCGCCGCTCAGCAGCAGGTGGAGGGCGGTGAGGCCGCCGAGGCTCTGGCCCGCCACGATCGTGCGGTCCGGGTCGCCGGTGACCCAGGCGCGCGCCGCCGCCCAGGGGATGAGCTCGTCGACCACGAACCGCTCGAAGGCCGCGTCGCAGGTGAGGTCGCGCCACCGCGTGGCCACGTCCACCGAATCCGGCAGCACGGCGACGAGGGGCGGTACGGCCCCCTCGGCGATCAGGCCGTCGAGGATCGCGGGCAGGTCGAGCCGGCCGCACCAGTCCTCGCCGTCGAACACCACCGCGAGCGGCATCGGCCCGGCGGGGACCCCGGCGGGGACGTACAGCCAGGCGTCGCGGGGGGCGCCCAGGGCCGCCGGGGGCAGCCGCCCGCGGGTCACGGTCCCGCGCGGCGCCCCGGCGGGGACCGGGCGCGGGAGGGCGGGCGCGTCCGGCAGCTCGGCGACCGACAGCGGCGCGCCGCCCGCGCGGCCCGGGAAGCGGCGGGAATTCAGCGGATCGGCCGCGGCCAGCGCCGCCATGCCCCTCCAGCGCCGGCCCGGGCCGGGTGGCCCCTCGCCCTCCGCCGGGGGCTCCGGACCGTCGTCGGCGGCGAGCTGGTACGTGGCGCGCCAGTCGGCCGGCAGCAGGTAGCTGCGGTGCCAGACGTCCGTGCCCGGCAGGCGCTCCAGGGTGCTCGCCTCCCAGACGCTCGGGTCGGTGAGCTTGTTGGCCATCAGCAGCACGGCCCGGGTGCCCGGCGCCGCGCCGTGGCGGTCGCGCCACAGGAAGGTCGCGATGCGCGCGTCGGGCCCGTCGCCCGGCTCGACCAGCGGCGTGCCCCGCTCCGCGACCTCGTCCCAGAAGGCCGCGGCGGCCCGGTCGCCGTCGCGGCGGACGGCGTCGCCCAGGGCCGTCATCCGCGGGCTCGCGACGACGCGCGGCGGGGGCGCCTTGGGGGGCCGGTGCGTCACCACCGGCACCGCCCGCGCGTCGCGCGCGGTCACCCCGGCGTCGCCAGGGTTCGCTCGACGTCGTCCAGCACGACCTGCTCGGCCAGGTAGCCGCCGGCGCTCGTCCAGGCGGACCCGTCGACCGGCACGACGTGCCCGGCGCGGACCGCCGCGAGCCGGAGGAAGCCCGGCGTGTCCTCGGCCCAGCGGATCGCCTGCCGGGCCGCGGCGAGGTCGGCCGGCGTGTCGGAGACGCCGCCCGCGGCGCCGCCGTTGCCGAGCGATCCGAAGAAGATCCAGTCGCCGTCGAGCTGGTCGATGTTCTCGAGGCTGATCGGGACGGAGTGGCCCGGGCCCTCGCGGTCCTGGCTGGGGGGACGCCGCAGGCCGAGGGCCGTCAGCGTGCGCCCCGCCGCGAGCTCCTTCAGGATCACCGACGGCAGGCCGAAGCCGCCCCAGCGCACGATGCTGATCCGGGCGCCCGCGTTCGCGCCGAGCCGCGACCGGATGTCGCGCACGCGGGCGTCGAACTCGTCGAGCAGGCGCCGCCCCTCGTCGGCGCGGCCCACCACGTCGGCGAGGGACGAGAAGGCCGTGCGCCAGTCCTGGCCGGTGCGGCTCACGTAGACCGTGGGGGCGATGAGCCTCAGCTTGTCGAGGATCGCCTCGTCCTGGACCGAGGTACCGTCCGCGACGATCAGGTCCGGCGCGAGGGCCGCGACCCGCTCGATGCTGGGCTGGCCGAGGATGCCCACCGACGCGATCCCCTCCGCCCGGTCGGAGAGGTACGAGGGCATTCCGCCCTGGCCGCGTCCCGCCGTGGCGGCCACCGGCGTCACGCCGAGGGCGAGCAGGCCGTCGAGCGTGGGCTCGCTGAGGGCGACGATCCGGGTGGGCCGCTCGGGCACCGAGGTGACGTGCCCCTGGACGTCGGTGTAGGGGCGACCGCCCACCGCACCGTCACCCGCGCCGGCGCAGGCGGTCACGAGGGCCGCGATCACGACGGCGGCGGCGGCGAGCCACCGGCGCGTCACGCGGCCGGTGTCGCGAGGGACCTTCACAGGAGGCGTCGGCACCGGGTGAGTGTAGACTAACTTGCCGATTTTGAAGGTGGACCGAATGCTTCGAATACGGTACCCCTTCATCATGGAGATCGGGCGGGAACGAGGCCGGGAGGAACGCATCATGGGAGCTCGCCGCAGAACGGGGCACCTGCTTGGCGTCGCGGCGGCGGCGACAGCCGCCGCATGGATCGCCGGCGGGCAGGCGGGGGCCGTGCCGCCGGGCGGACCGGTCGACATGCCCAACGGCGCCAAGGTCTCCATCTCGACCGCGAAGGTCGTCGCCGGAGGCCGCATCAGGGTCGTCGGCACCAACTGGAAGGCGAAGGGCTCGCGCGTCTACGGACGCCCGGTCGTGACGATCAAGCTCGACGACCGCGACGTGCTGGCCACCTTCCCGATCAAGAAGAAGCGCTTCGCCGGCTGGGTGAGGATCCCCAAGCAGGTGCGCCTCGGGCACCACTGGTTCCGCTTCCTGGCCGCCGAGCCCGCGACCAGCGTGAAGAGCAAGAAGTTCCGCGTGGTCGCCCCGCCGAAGCGCCGCTGACGCCGCCGTCCGCCGACCCAAGGAGCAGGTCTCGATGATCGTCGCCCACATCGGTGCCGGGCGCGCGGGGGCGCGCATCGCCCTCGTCCTGGCCGCCCTCGGCTGCGCCCTGCTGGCGCTGGCGGGGGCGCGACCCGCCGGCGCCATTCCGCCCGGCGGACCGGTCGAGAACCGCAACGGCGCATCGGTCGCGATCGACCAGCGCGTCGTGGCGCCCGTCGCCGACGGCGGCGGGCAGATCGCCTTCAGCGGGACCGGCTTCGCGCCGGATCAGGTGCTGTGGGTGAAGGTGGACGACGGCCTGGTCCTGCCCGACCCGGCGCGCCGCCCGGCGCCGCCCGCGGGCTCGAATCACACGCCCGACAGCTTCCTGGTCGTGAAGGCCGACGGCACGGGCGCGATCGCCGGCACGGTCGACCTGTCCGACACCCGCGACGAGGACGCGGGCCTCGTCGGCCCCGGCGTGCACCGGCTGCGCTTCCTCGGCAACAGCCCCCAGGCGTACAGCATCCACGCCGACGTCCTGGTGGCGGCGAACGCGACCCTCCCGGTGGCCCAGGTCGGGGCGCCGCCGGGCGCCGCGGCGGTCGGCCCCGGCGCCGCCCTGCCGGTGACCTACCTCGGCGCGGACCACCTCTACGACGACATCCCGCGGCTGGTCGCCGGCTCGGTGGTGCCGTACCGGGTGGCCGGCTTCGCGCCGGACAGCACGGTCAGCGTGAAGCTCAACGACGGGGCGATCGCGCCGCCCGGTGTGGCCAACGGCGTCTGGGCCACCTTCACGACCGACGGCGCGGGCGCGGCCTCCGGGCTGCTGCCGGCGATCCCCACGGGCACGCCCGGGTCGTACTGGCTGCGGTTCCTGCAGCCGGGCAGGAGCGTCTACGCGCCCTTCGCCGTGGTCGCCAACGACGGCGGCCGCGACGTGTCGGTGGGCACCACCCCGGTCGCGCCCGGCGCCGTCGTGCCCTTCTCGACCGCCAACCTGGTGCGCTCTCCGGCCGACTACTGGCCCACCCCCGCGACCAACGGGCAGTCGCTGAGCGTGCAGCTCGACGGCGCCGGCACGCCTCAGGCGTACGTGGCGAACGACGGCGGATCGCCGGGCACCGGCTCCGTCGCGGCCGGCTTCGCGCTTCCCGCCGACGTCGCCCCGGGCGCGCACGAGCTGGTCTTCTGGACGGGCTTCACGGCACAGTCCGACGGTCCCCAGGCCGTCTTCGTGCGTCCCTTCACGGTGGCCTCCGCCGGGTCCGGCGCGCCCACGGGCCCCGCCGGGCCGCAACCCGATCCGGGGACGAAGCCCGCGCGGGCGCGGGCGCCGCGCTTCACGGTGTCGTGCCGGCTGATCCGCGGCCGCACCGCGGTGCGCTGCACCGTGGCGACGCGCCGCTTCGAGCGACCGGCCCGATCGCCGAAGCCGGTGACGACGGCGCGCGCCCAGGTCCGCGGCGTGCGGGGCGCCGCGGGGGCGCGCAGCCGGAAGGCGCTGCGGCTCGTGGTGCGCTCGACGCGGCCGCTGCCCCGCGGCGTGAAGGTGACGCTGCGCGTCGTCACGGCCGGCGCCGCGCGCACGATCACGGTGCGCGCACGATGAGGCGGGGCGTCGCCCGGCGCCTCCCGCTCGCCGCCGCGCTGGTGGCGGCCGGCATCGCCGCGGGCCCCGCCGTGGCGATACCGCCCGGCGGCGCGGTGGACAACCCCGGCAACCCGCCCGCGACGATCGCCATCACCACGCCGCAGGTGAGCGCGGGCGGCACGGTCGGCTTCGTCGGGACCGGATGGCTGAACAGCCGCGGCGAGGGCCAGCGCTTCTACATCAAGATCGACGACCACGGCTCCTCGGGCATCGGCCCCTTCCAGGCGAACGCCGACGGCACCGTCTGCGGCACCCTCTCGCTCACGCCGCCGGCCGGGGCGACGCCCGCCCAGCGGGCCGACTACGCCCCCGCCGACATCGGCGACCCGGCCAAGCCCCACTGGCTCCGCTTCCTCGCCGGCCCCTACTCGGGCATGGAGTGGAACGCGCCCGCGCGCAGCCTCCACGGGGACTTCGCCGTCGTCGACGGCCCCGGCACGCAACCGCCCGCCTGCGACGGCGTGTCCACGCCGCCGCCGTCGATCGCGCCGCCGCCGCCGTCCTCCGACCCCGCGCCGCCCGCCGCCGGCGCGACCCGGCCCGCGCTGACCGTCGCGCGCCGGCTGCGGCCCGCACGCAACCGCCTGGCCGTGACGGCGAAGGGCGGATCCGAGGCCACGGTGGTCACGGTCACCGTCCGCAGCGCCGCGCGCGTGCGGCTGCGCGCGGGCGCGCGCGCCCGCCTCGTCCAGGTCACCCGCCCCGTGCGCACGCTGCTCCGCGCGAGCTCCGCGCGGCGGCTCTCCCTACCGCTCTCCGCCGCCGGCAGGGCCCTGCTGCGGCACCGCGCGTCGGTGACCGTGATCGTCCGGCTCGCACCGGCCGGCGGCGCCGCCGTCACCCGCCGCGCGACCCTGCGCCGAGGGCTCACACCGTGACGGTGCCGCCCGGCTCCCACGCCACCAGGCGATCGGCGATGCCGGCCCGCTCGAAGGCGGCGCGCAGATCGGCGCCGTCCTCGCCGAAGTGCTCCCACCCCTCGACGTGCACCGGCACGACGGCCCGGACGCCCAGGATCTCCGCCGCCTCCGCGGCGGCGGCGCCGGTGAGGGTGAGCGGGGCCCCGTCGAAGGTCCGCTCGACCGACGCCGCGCCGGCGAACAGGACCGCGACGTCGATCGTGCCGATGCGCCCGGCGATCTCGCGCACCACGTCGAGCGAGGCGTTGTCGCCCGACACGTAGACCGTCGGCAGCCCGTCGCCCGACAGCACGAAGCCGATCACCGGGCCGGTGACCGGCTCGGAGCCGGGCGGCCCGTGCAGCGCCGGCGTGGCGATGATCGTCATGGCGCCGCCGTCCGGACGCTCGAGATCCACCCGGTCGCCCGGCGTGAGGCCGACGGCGTTGCCGCCCAGGGCCTCGGCGCCCGCCGCCGTGGTGAGCACGTGCTCGGCGCGGGGCAGGAAGGCCCGCCCGTACGGGTCGAGGTTGTCGGCGTGGTGGTGGTGCGACAGCAGGACGATGTCGATGGCGCCCACCTCGTCCGCCGCGATCGCCGGGCCGCGGGTCTTGACCAGCCTCTCGTGCCGCCCGGGGGGCGAGAACGTCGGATCGGTGAGGAAGCGCATGCCGCCGTACTCCAGGACGGCGGTCGGTCCCCCCACCAGTCGCGCGGTCAGGGTCGTCATGGCGTCTCCTCACGTCGCCCGCGATGGCCCGATGTGAGGATGCCATGCGCCGAGGCGCGACGCCGGCCCGGCGAGCGGCCGGCGCCCTCGCGCTCCGGGGGCGGGCGAACCGCCCCCGGAGCCGACGGGCGGGCTACTCCGAGCTCGTGAAGGGGATCACCTGGTCGGTGTCCACCAGCTTGCCGCCGGTGTACGACCACGTGCCGTAGTTCGCCGCCGACGGGTCGCCGTTCGCGTCGAAGTCGACCGGGCCGGAGGCGCCCTCGTAGTCGATGTCCTCACCGTTGGCGAGGGCCTCGAAGGCCGCCTGCAGATCGGAGAAGGTGTACTTGTTGCCGGGAGGCCCGGAGACCTTCTGCAGGTTCTCGGCGATGGCCGCCGGGTCGCTCGACCCGGCCGCGGCGGCGGCCAGGGCCGTCAGGATCACCGCGTCGAAGTTCTGCGCGTCGTAGGTCTGGCGGTCCTTCTTGACGACGTCCTTCCACAGCTTGTCGAAGGCATCGCCGGCCGGCGCGTCGAGCGAGGTCGGGACGCTGCCCCGCATGCCGTTCGTGGCGGGCGCGCCGGCGTCCTTCGGCAGCGTGGTGCTGCGGAGGCCGTCGGCGGTGAACGTCTTGGCCGGGTCCCAGTTGCCGCTGCGCACCAGCGCCGGGCCCATCTTCCCCCACGACTCCGGGAAGTCGATGATCACCCAGCCGTCCGGGTTGCCGGACGCGATCTGCTGGGCCTCGGAGTTGAGGCTGGTGGCCTCCGGGTTGTAGGCCGTGTTCTTGGCGACCTTGCCGCCCTTCGCCTCGAAGGCCGTCGTGAACTCGCGCACCAGCGCGACCCCGTAGGCGTCGTTGCGGTTCGCGGTGTTGACGGTGGCGTCGGCGCCCAGCTCCTGCCCGACCAGCTCGGCGAGCACCTGGCCCTGGAGCGCGTCGGACGGCGCGGTGCGGAACACGAGGCCGTCGTCGTCGAGATCGGTGATCGCCGGGTCGGTGCCGGACGGGCTGATGATCGGGATGCCGGCCGCGACCGTGATGTTCTCGGCGGTCGGGATCACCTCGGAGCTGGCCCACGGACCGGCGATGGCCGACACGCCGTCGCTCTCGATGAGCTTGGACGCGGCCTCCTGAGCACCCTGCGGGCTGGTCTGCGTGTCCTCGGTGACCAGCGTCAGCTTCAGGTCGTCGCCGGCCGCCTCGGCCGCCGCGTTCACCTGCGTCGCCGCGAGGTTCGCCGCGTCGGAGCCCGGCCCGCCGAACGGGGCCAGGTCGCCGGTCAACGGCACCAGCACGCCCACCTTCAGGTCGCCGACGTCGCCGCCGCCACCGCTGTCGTCGTCTCCGCAACCCGCCGCGATGCCCCCGACGCCGAGGGCACCGATCGCCAGGAGCGAGGCGATCGCACGCCGTCGTTTCATTGCCTCTCCCTTCCCATCTCACGCCGCCCACGCGGGCAGATTTGCGGGCGAGCCTACCTCCGATGGCCCGCCGCACGCCACAAACCCGCAACATCGTCAGGCGCCCGTCAGCCGCGCGGCGATCGCGCCCGCCACGCCCGCGGCGACGATGGCGAGGAACGCGCGCGGCCGCCAGCAGGCCGTGGCCGCCGCGGCGGCCAGCCCCGCCGCCCGGGCGTCGATCGTCAGCTCCCGGCCGGAGGCGAACGCCTGGGTCACGACGAGCGCCGCGAGCAGGGCGGCGGGCAGCAGGTCGGCGACCCGCGCGACGGGCGTCGGCAGGGGACGGCCGCCCAGCAGCACCGGGCCCGCGGCCTTCAGCGCATAGGTGCCGAGGGCGAGGGCGAGGATGGCGGCCCAGCTCATGCCCGCTCCGCCGCGTGCCGCCGCAGCGCGATCCAGCCGGCGCCCGCGCCGAGCGTCGCCGCGATGATCGGCACCCCGGCGGGGGTGAGCGGCGTGAGCGCGAGCGCGATGGCGGCGCCCGCGGCGGCCGCCGCGCGGTCGGCGGCGCCGCGCAGGCGGGGGGCGAGCAGCGCGACGAAGGCGGCGGGGATGACGGCGTCCAGCCCCAGCGCCTCGACGTCGATGGCGCCGGTGAGCGCCCAGCCGGCGGCCGTTCCCAGGTTCCACGGCACGAAGACGGCGAGCCCGCCGGTCCAGAAGGCGCGGCGGGCCAGGCGCGGGTCGTCCTGGGTGAGCGCGAGCGCGGAGGACTCGTCGATGAGCAGCTGAGACGCGACCAGCCGCCGCGGCAGCGGCCCGGCGAGCACCCGCGCCAGGGGCACGCCGAACGCGACCAGGCGGGCGTTGAGCAGCAGCCCGCTCACCACCGCGGCGGCGCCGGTGCCGCCGTCGGCGGCCACGCCGACCGCGGCGAGCTGGGCCGAGCCGGCGAACACCAGCGTCGACAGAGCCACCGCCTGCGGGAGCGAGAGCCCCGCGTCGGCGGCCAGCACCCCGAACGAGAGCGCGAAGGCCCCGACGGCGACCCCGATGGCGACGGCCTGCCTGATCAGGGTCGCGTACTGGTTCGATGAACGCATCGTCCATTATCCTGGATCGATGCGGGGCTGTCCGTCAAACCGAACGAGGTGTTCATCATGATGGATCGGCCGGCGGGGGGCGGCGCCGGGGACCTCGCCTCGCTGGTCGCCGCGAACGTGCGCCGCCATCGGGAGCGCGCCCGGCTCTCGCTGTCGGAGCTCGCCGCGACGGCGGGGATCGGCAAGTCGACGCTCTCCCAGATCGAGGCGGGTCGCGCGAACCCGAGCATGGAGACCCTGTGGGCCGTCGCCACGGCCCTCGGCGTGCCGTTCGGGGAGATGGTGTCGCCCCACGTTCCGGCCACGCGCGTGGTGAGGGCGGGCGGCGGCACGCCCATCCGGTCGGAGGGGGTGCCCTTCCTGGTGCGGCTGCTGGCGGGCACCGGCCGCCGGGGCCCGGCCGAGATCTACCTCATCGAGGCCGAGCCCGGCGCGCGCGAGGCCGACCCCCACCCGCCCGGCGTGGTCGAGCACGTCCTGGTCACGGCCGGGCGGCTGGAGACCGGTCCCGCCGACGCGCCGGTGGTGCTGGAGGTCGGCGACCTGGCCACCTTCCCCGGCGACGTGCCGCACATCTACCGGGCGCTCGGATCGGGTACGCGCGCCGTGCTCGTGATGGACTACCCGTGATGGACGGTCCGCCGATCTACCAGGTCGACGCCTTCGCCGACGCGCCCTTCGCCGGCAACCCCGCCGCCGTGGTGGTGCTGGACGGCCCGGCCGACGCCACCTGGATGCAGTCGCTCGGGGCCGAGATGAACCTGTCGGAGACGGCCTTCGTCCACCCGGAGGGCAGCGGCTGGGCGCTGCGGTGGTTCACGCCCGCCGTGGAGGTGGCCCTCTGCGGTCACGCGACCCTGGCGAGCGCCCACGCGCTGTGGGAGGGCGGGCACGTCCCCGCCGGGCGGCCGATCGCGTTCACCACCCTGAGCGGGGTGCTCACCGCGACCGCCGACGGGGAGTGGATCGCGCTCGACTTCCCGGCCGTGCCGCCGCGCGAGGCGCCCGCGCCCGCGGGCCTGCGGGAGGCGCTGGGGGTGGACGCCGTCTGGACCGGCGCGGCGGCGCCGAACGTGCTGGTCGAGGTCGCGACGCCCGCGGCGGTCGCCGCCGCGGCGCCCGACTTCGCCGCGCTCCTCGCCGCCACCACCGCGAGCGGCGTGCAGGGGGTGATCCTGATGGCCGCCGGGGGCGAGCGCGGCGCCGACGTCACCTCGCGCTACTTCGCCCCGTACGCCGGCATCGACGAGGACCCCGTGACCGGCTCGGCGCACTGCGCCCTGGGTCCCCTGTGGGCCGGCCGCCTCGGCCGGGAGGACCTGGTGTGCCACCAGGCGTCGGCGCGCGGCGGGATCGTGCGGGTGGGCGTGCGCGGCGACCGGGTGCGGCTGGGCGGACGGGCGGTCACGGTGCTGGCGGGGCGGCTCGCCGTCTGACCGCGGGGGCGGTGTCGGTGGGGGTGGGGGTGGGTCGCCGGGCCCTGGGGGAGCGTCGCCCCACGGCCGCCGCCGCTGCCGCACGAACCCCTCCGACCGATGCGCGGCGCACAACCACACCGAGACCCCGTACCCCAGGTTCAGCCGGGCCCGCTCCCCCTGCCCGACGCCCGTGCACTGGAGTTGACCCGTGCGGCTCGGCGGCGCTACCGGCCCAAGGGCGGCGAGAGTGGGCAGCGCCCGGCCTTGGGGGTCGGGCCCATCTGGCAGGCGCGGAGTCGAGGGATCTCCACGCGCAGGGATGCGGCGGCGCCCCGCCCAGCGGGGGTTCCGCCTGCGATCGCCTGTTGAATCTTGGCGACCTGCTCGGGTGGGACGGAACCGGATATCACGAACGACGGCGGACGAATGCGGCCCTCCGGGATCGTGTAGCTCAGCGGCGCACGCAGGTCGAGGCGCGGGCCGGCGGCCCCTTTCCCCGGCGCCCAGACGATCCCCCGGGGCAACGCAGGTGCGATGCGGGCGGTACGCGGCGGGCCCCCTGTCTCGATCGCCGAGATGACGAGTTGACGGACGGCGGAGGCGTACGTTGTCCCGCGCGGGAAGAGCAGCGACGAGCGTTCCGGCGTGGTCTGGATCCGCGGCGCCCCCTTCGGCTGGTGAAGCCACGGGGCCTTCAGGTAGTTCTCCGCAGCTTGAGTAGTGGCACCGGTGGCGGGCGGCAGCGGCAGTGTGTCGCCGGACGAGGACGAGCGGACTACGGTCACGGCGACCGCCGCTCCGCCAGTCGCCACGATGAGGGCTGCCGCGAGCAGGAGGCGGAGGCGCACGACGCGCCTGCGCCTCCGCTGGGCCAACTGTCGGGCCAGGGCGACAGTCCGCTGGCGTCCTTCTGGGGGGACCTGCATGTCATCCAAGCCTGACGAGATCTGGCGCTCGAGGGGATCAGTCACTCGGGTTCCCCCAGCTGCTGCCGCAGGTGCGAACGACCTCGTGACAACCTGGAATGGACGGTGCCTACTTCGATATCGAGAATCGCAGCCGTCTCCGCGGGTGTGAACCCCGCGTACAGGCGCAGAATGACGACCGCCCGCTGATCGAACGGGAGACGCTGGACGGCGGCGACAACTTCGACGCTGAGGGTCGTGCCGGCGGCGGCGGTGCGGTGCTCCGCGATGGTGTCGGGTATCGGCGCCGGCCCATCGTGCCGCCTCCGGCGAATGATGTCGACGGCGCAGTTGGCGGCGATGCGGTGGACCCAGGGACCGAATGGGCGGGACGTGTCGAAGTCGTCGAGTCGCCGCAGGGCGCGCTCGAACGCCTCTTGCGTCGCGTCGTCCGCGTCTTCGCGATAGCCGGTGATTCCGAAGGCTACCCGCCATGCCCGGTCGTAGTGGCGTTCCACCAGTGTGGCCGCAGCGTCAGTGTCCCCGCGGCGGATCCTTCGGACGAGCAGCCCATCCGTGGCGGCACTCCCACCCACACGGCGAGGCTAGCGGTACCGCTGCGGGAATGCTCGGCGGGATGGAAGCGAAGCGGCCCTTCGCGCGTAGTACAGGTGTGAAACGACCTCCCGGGATCGTCGCGCTCGCCGCGGGGCTGCTAGCCCTCTCGCTCCTGCTGATTGTCGGCGCGTGCGGTGTGGATCGATCCGCAGGCGGTTCGGCCGACGTACGCTCGACCCAGGTCGGCATATCCCTGGAGGGCGCTCCGTGGCTCGACCAGAGCGATGGAGCTCCCGCTCTCGAGGGCGTCGTTCCGTGGCCGTCCCTTCGATTTCCCGCGGGCATGACGTACGAAGACGCTCTGACCAGGCTCTTCGAAGCGGCACGCGAAACCGGCCGTACACCCGAGGAAGCTCATCTCGCGCCGGCGCTGCCGAACGAGATCGTGCTTGTTCAGTCGGCGAGACCCGAGGACGGCATCCGCCTCTCTCTTACCGCCCCCTGGGGCTGGGCGGGGACGTCCGCGGTGATCCGAGCGCCGAGCTTCAACCTTCCGGGATCGCTGACCCCCGAAGACGTCAGGCAACGGCTCGACGATGCGAACGAGGCCGGCGAGGCCCTGCCACGAGGGGCAAGAATCGATGTACCCGGCCTGCTCGCCTGCCAGGTCCTGAACGACCCTCCGAACTCCTTGCCGCCATGCGAGTGAGTCGCTCGCTCAAGGTCCTCACCCTGCTTGTCGGCATCGTGTTTGCCGGCGTCGCACCGGGAGTGACGCCGTCTGCCCTGGCCGGTGAGGTGGACTGCCCGGTAGCTCACAGCGGGGGCTACGCCAACTGTTATTCATGGACTAATCCGGGATCGGAGAGTGCCCGTGCGTTGAGCTCGGGGGGTCTTCCCTACCGCTTCCAGCTTTATCGACCAAGTGATGGCAGTCGGTGGGGATGGTGGGAGTGGAGCGATCTCAACTACCACGTGCTGGCGATCACGATTGCCGGTTCGGTAACAGCGCAAGTCGACAATCGCGGCCCATCCAACGCAACGTACAAGGTGGCCATGTATTGACACCGCCCTTCGGCGACTCGAAGAGTGTAAGGGCCACACAGGGTTCCGTCGTGTTCGAACTACTGCGGGAGTGCCCATGAGAAGACGTGTCAAGCTGGTGTTCGTCGGAGTCCTGGCGTCGATCGCACTACTAGTCCCTGCCACGACCTCACTGGGTGCGGTCGTGTACTTCTGGGGGTCACATAGCTCCTTCGTGTTCGGGGGCCCGGTGGTCTCCCACAACGATGCGGGAACGTCGAACAACCAGCGCGCGAGCATGTACGCCTCCACTGTCACCAATGCGAACACGTACTGCAGCAGCTGCGGAGTGTACGCCCACCTCTGGAACGGCAACTACGCGAGCCAGATCGGCATCGACTACGGTATCGACGAGGCGAGCTACTTCACGGGCGGCGCCTTCTACTACGGGCGCGCGCGATGCACACACAACCAAGCGTCATATGCGAACTGCACTAAGACGCGGACCTAACGAGGAGTCTGCTCGTGAGGATCATTGACCATCCGAATGGCCGCAAGATCCTGGCCGTTGCCGTGCTCGTCGGCGGCGGTCTCGTGGCGGGAGGCAGTCTCGCGCTCATCTCTGGAAGCGATGACGTTAGCGCCCAAGCGGCGAGCGACGCTCCCGCACTTTCGGTTCTCGAGAGAGCACCGGACAGTCCCTCTGACCAGATCCCAGTGGGCCTCGCTGATACGAACCTGATACGACCCGATACCGCGCGTCTAGCTGGAAGCGATTCGGTCGCGCGGTACTACGTGGCGCGTGGGGTGACGAACGACATCTGCGTAGTCTTCCTCGGGGCTGCAGGAGATGTCGGGACGTCGTGCGGAGGCCGTATTGACGACAAGTCGGGCGCATCCTGGCCCGTCGGCCTCTTTCGTGGGGTCGGTGCAACTGAGCCAACGATCGCGATTGTTGTTCCCGACGGCTACTCAGCTGCTGACGGTGCTCCCGTTACGAGGAACGTGTTCGTGCAGCACGGGGCTAGCCGTACCAGCGTTCAGTTCAAAGACGCGGGGTCGGGCGTTGCGGACGTGCCACTGGCTTCGATTCTCGCTGGCTGGAGAGCAGCGTCTTCCAACTAGTCGGTTCGCGGGTGGCGTCCCGGTCCGTCCGTTACGGCCGGGGACGGACGCCACGCCGCGGGAATCGGCGCGGATAAGGTGCCGGGAGGTGAGGAGGCAAGCTCGCGCTGCCGGGGGCCTCTGAGGCGACGGTCCGCCGATCTCCGCCGTCACGGGGCTGTTGCCTGTTGTTCACCAGCGCCCCCCGGGCAGGCCTACCGCAACGGCTACCGCAGTCGCCGGCTCGGGTGGTCGACCAGCTCAAGGGCGTCGCGCCGAAGGTCGCCGGCCTGCTGGAGGAGGCCGAGGAGGACCTCCTCGCCTACATGCGCTTCCCGCGTGAGCACTGGTCGAAGATCCGAAGCACCAATCCCTTGAGCGGGTGAACCGGGAGATCGCCCGCCGCTCGGATGTGGTCGGCATCTACCCCGACGACGCCGCCTTGATCCGCCTGGCCGCCGGGGTCCTCGTCGAGATCAACGATGAGTGGCTGGTGCAGCACCGCTACATCAGCCACGCCTCGATGGCGCTGATCCTGCCCGCTGACGGCAACGGGCCCTGCGGGCCCGTCGGCGCCGACCAGCCAGCCACGCCGGGGGCGCTGGCCGGCGCCGGAAAGTCCACCACCTAACGGGACTTGACTCACCCCGCGCAACGGAGCCCCACCCCGCCGCCCAACCCTCACGCGCCTCGACCACGACAGAACACGCCCGCCCGAGGGCGACCCGAAGCCACCCCACGCGACCACACAGCGACCCCGGAACGGAGCCGGTCAGCCCTCGGCGGTGGCCTCGCGGGCGATGCCGCGCTCGACGGCCTCGATGAGCAGCGGCCTCAGACGGGCGGCCGGGATGATGTCGTGCACCGACCCCACCTCGCGAGCCCGGTGGACCGAGTGGATGCCGTCGAACTCCTGCGCCACCTCGCCCAGCTTCTCGGAGCGCACGGCGGCCCGCACGTCCTCGAGCTCGGCGCGGAGCGCCGCCCGCTCGCCCTCGGGCGCCTCGGCGATGCGCGCCTCGAGGCTCGTGACGCGCTCGTCGGCGTTGGTGCGGGCGGTGACGTCGCCGGCGAACACCACCGCCGCGGCCGGGGCGCCGCCGATGACCGAGGCGTAGGAGCCCTCGACGGCCATCACCTCCATGCCGTCGTTGAGGGCGCCGGAGAACACCACGAAGGCGCCGCCGTGGTAGCGCGACACGACGCAGAAGATGAACGGCCCCCTGAAGTTCACGACCGCGCGGCCGATCTCGGCGCCGTACTCCAGCTGCATCTTGCGCAGCGACTCGGGCGAGCCGTCGAAGCCGGAGAGGTTCGCCAGCACCACCACCGGCCGGTTGCCGCTGGCCGCGTTGATCGCGCGGGCCGCCTTCTTCGACGAGTACGGGAACAGGGTGCCCGCGGTCCACTGGTCGGGGCCGTCCGCCGGCAGGAAGCGGTGGCGGGTGATCGGCTTCGACTCGATGCCGAGCACCGTGACCGGATACCCGCCCAGGTGGGCGTCGAACACCACGGCGGTCTCGGCGTCGGCCATCGCCCCCCAACGCTCCAAGGGCGCGCGGTCCTGGTCGATCACCGCCCGCATCAGCGTGCGCACGTCGAAGGCCTTCTTGCGCTCCGGATTGCGCTCGGCCGAGAAGATGTCGCCCACCGTCGTGAAGTCGCTCTCGGGGATCGAGTGCGGGAAGGGGCGCACGTCGCGGTCGACCGGGTCGCCCGAGTCGGCCCGCCGCGGGAAGCGCTCGCCCGGCACGACGTAGGTGTGGTCGTAGTACTGCATCAGCAGCCCGCAGGCGCCGGCCAGGTGCGGCGCCCAGTACTGGGCCTCGCCGTTCGGGCCCATGATGCGGTCGTAGCCGCCGATGCCGAAGTTGTCCTCGGCCGACACCCCGCCCGAGTAGTCGAGCGCCTGCTTGCCGGTGAGCACCATGGCGCTGTCGGGGGTCATGATCAGGATGCCGCGCGTGTGCATCAGCATCGTGGCCTCGGCGTTCCAGTACGGCTGGGCGCCGACGTTGATGCCCGCCACGACCACGTTGACCTCGCCGCCGGCCTGGGTGAACAGGATCAAGCGGCGCAGCACCCGCGACACCCAGTCCATGTTCTCGGTGCCGCTGTCGCGCGAGATCTTCGCCCCGGAGGACAGCGCGTACCACTCGACCGGCACCCTCATCCGCTCGGCCAGGTCGAGCGCGGCCAGGATGCGCGCGCACTCCGGCTCGGACACCGAGCCGAGCGAGCGGGTGGGATCGCCCAGCAGCGCCACGCGCACGACGCCCTCGGGCACCTTCTCGGTGGGGGTGGTGACGACTCCCACGACGATGCCGGCGGCGTTCCCGCCGGGCGGGCGGTCGACCGGCACCAGCGACGTGCCCCCCTCGTCGAGGTCGTACTCCGCGAACGATCCCCCCTCGCCGGCCGCGAGGCGCACCAGCTCGTACGGGTAGACCGTGCCGCGGCGGCGCGCCGCCAGCACGCGCTGGGTGTAGCCGTCGAGCGGCGCCAGCGGCTCGGTGGGCGCGTTGGTCAGGTTCACGCTGACGCCGCTGCCCGGCTGGTGGCTGAAGCTGAGCGCCATGTCGCGGACGCCGTTCTCGCCGTCGGGCACCTGGACGTGGAGCAGCACCTCCTCCAGCCCGAGGCCCTCGGTCATCGGCGCGAGATGCCGGGCGACGCCGGCCAGCTCCCAGGAGGGCACCTCCACCTGCGGCCACACGTAGAGGAAGACGCGGTTGGCGTGCAGGCGCCCCCTGCGCGGCCTGGCGGCCTGCGCGCGGCGGATGCTCTCGAGGCAGCCGGCCAGGATGTGCTCCACCTCGGGCAGCCGCGCCAGCGCTCCGGTCGCGTCGCGCACCACGGTCACGTCGCGCACCTCGGCCAGCGCCACGAAGCGCTCGTCGGCGGGCGCGCCGCGGGCGGTGCAGTGGAAGAGGTACGCGTCCTCGACCGACGGCACCCGCCGGAGGTCGAAGTTCGACAGGCGCCAGAAGCGCAGGCGGCGCGCGATGAGCGGGTGCATGCCGCGGGTGACGCGCTCCTCGGCCAGCTCGCCGTCGTCGCCGCGGCGGTAGGTGAAGATCTCGCGGCGCCGGCTGCCCGGGATCGACATGCACACCGTCACCCGGCGCACCGAGGGCGTCAGCTCCACCGCGCCGATCTCACCGGCCAGGCGCTCGGCCATCGCGTCCGCCTCCGGCGGATCGGGCCAGACGAGGTACAGCTCGACGACGCTGTTGTCGTTGGGCGGTGACTCGCGCACCACGGCGTCGGCCGCCTCGAGCAGCTCGCCCATCTCGGTGATGTCGCCGAGGGTGGCGACCAGGGCGGTGCTGCGGCCGTCGCGCTCGTAGCCGGCGGTGACGAACTGGCGCCCGCCCCTGCCGATGCGGCGCACGTCGCGCAACGGGCGGATCTTGTAGTAGCGCCGCACGAGCACCTCGAGGATCGGCTCGTGGGGCGCGACGCCGCCGGCGATGCGCTCGCCCAGCAGCCCGATGAGCGGCTGGGAGCTGGCGACGACGTCGTCCATCCGCTCGCGGAACTTGGGGGCGTCGGGCGCGGCGGCGAGCACGTCGAGCTGTGCGCGCACCGAGCGGTACACCCGCTCTCGGGTCGTCTCGATGAGCGGCCGGTCGAAGCTGGCGTAGCGCAGGCTGCGCGCCATCTCGCCGATCTGCGGGTGGCGCAGCTGGGTGGCGACGATGAGCCGGTCGAGCGTGTCGCGCAGCTGCTTGCGCAGGGGGGCCGAGAGGCGATCGGCGTCGCCCAGCCTGCCGTCCAGCAGCGCGGCGACCGCGGGGAACTGGTGCGGCACCCGGTCGTGGGCGAGGTACATGCGGTAGGCGGCCTCGGCCAGCTCGTTGGTGCGGGCCATGTCGTGGACGCCGTAGTGGCCCAGGGCCCGCTCCAGCGAGGCGCGCAGCGATGCGGGCACGCCCTCGCGCTCGGCGTCCAGCGACCGCAGGTACTGGTGGAAGTGCTCGCGGGGGCTGTGCACCAGCTCGTCGCCGCCGTCTCCCTCCTGCACCGGCGGCCGGTCGCGCGACAGATCGGCCAGATCGGCGAAGACGCCCAGCACGTCCAGCTCGCCGCGGAGCAGCTCGGGATCGTCCGGCGACAGCACCGCGCGCAGGTCCTGCAGCTCGGCCACCAGCGAGACGGCCTCGGCCGCGCTGACGTCGTAGCCCATGAGCAGGGCGCGCAGGGCGGCGAGCACCACCCCCGCCCGGGCGCGCGGGTCGGCCGGGCGGCCCGGCCCGGCGGTCTCGAAGGAGACCCGCCGCGAGTCGGCCGCCGCATCGCCGTCGCCGTCCGACGAGACCTCCATCCGCACCAGCGGGGCGCCCGCGTCGACCTGCACGTTGCCGGCCACGAGCACCTCGGTGACCACGCCGTCGAAGGGCGCGGCGATGGTGGTCTCCATCTTCATGCTCTCGAGCACGACAACCGGGGCCCCCGCCGCGACCGTATCGCCCGGCGCCGCCACCAGGGCCACCACCAGCGCCGGGGCGGGGGCGCGGATCAGGCCGCCCTCGTCGCGCGACACGCGGTGGGCCACGCCGTCCACCTCGATCATGTGGTCGGGCGCCTGGAACACCGCGACCACCCGGTGCGTGGCGTCGCCGATCGTCAGGCGCGACTCGAAGCGGCCGAGGCGCTCGACGTCGACGTCGATGGCGTCGCCGCCCGCGCTCACCCGGTAGCGGCGCGGGCCGATGCGGGCGACGGTAAGCCGGTACGACTGGCCGCGGTGGCGCAGCTCGGCGTCGCGGCCCACCTGATGGCGCGCCTTGGGCCGGCCGCGCCGCGCGGTGGCGTAGAACCGGTCGCGCTCGACGGCCTCCTCGGCGTCGTGGGCCTCGATGGCCGCGGCGAGCAGGGCCACGTCGCCGTGGCGATCGTCGACCAGGCCGCCCTCGGCGCCCACCCGGTCGAGCCAGGCGGTGTCGGCCGAGCCGTCGATCACCTCCGGCCGCGTGAGCAGGTCGATCAGGAACGCGCGGTTCGTCGCGCCGCCGCGCACCACCACCGCCATCTCCTCCAGCGCCCGCAGCAGGCGGCCGCGGGCCTCGGTGCGGTCGGCGCCCCAGGCGATGACCTTGGCGATCATCGAGTCGTACTCCGGCGGGATGGCGTCGCCCTCGGAGATGCCGGTGTCGACCCTGATGCCGGGGCCCGTGGGCAGCGCCATCAGCTCCACCGTGCCCGGCGCGGGCGCGAAGCCGCGCTCGGCGTCCTCGGCGTTGAGGCGGGCCTCGATGGCGTGGCCGCGGGGGGGAGGCGCGTCGCCCTCGAGCCGGCCGCCGTCCGCGACGTAGAGCTGCAGCTTCACCAGGTCGACGCCGGTCACGACCTCGGTCACCGGGTGCTCCACCTGGAGCCGCGTGTTCACCTCGAGGAAGGCGAAGGCCTGCTCCTGCGGCTGGTAGAGGAACTCGACCGTGCCGGCGTTCTTGTAGCCCGCGGCGACCACCAGGTCGACCGCCGACCTGCGCAGCGCCGCATCCTGCTCCGGGGTGAGCACCGGCGACGCCGACTCCTCGATCAGCTTCTGGCTGCGCCGCTGCACCGAGCAGTCGCGCACGCCCAGCGCCCATGCCCCGCCCTGGCCGTCGGCGATGACCTGCACCTCGACGTGACGCGCCCCCGTGACCTGGCGCTCGATGAGCACGCTGGCGTCGCCGAACGAGCGCAGCGCCTCGTCGCGGGCGCGCTCCAGCGACTGCATCAGCTCGCCCTCCGACGTGACCACGCGGATGCCGCGCCCGCCGCCGCCCGCCGCCGCCTTGATCATCAGCGGGTAGCCGATCTCGTCGGCGACCCGGACGGCCTCCTCGACCGTCTCGACGGGGCCGCCGCTCCACGGCGCCACCGGCACGCCGACGCTCTCGGCCAGCAGCTTCGCGGCGATCTTGTCGCCGAGCTTCCTCA
Source organism: Thermoleophilia bacterium (assembly GCA_050181915.1). Classification (GTDB taxonomy): domain Bacteria; phylum Actinomycetota; class Thermoleophilia; order Miltoncostaeales; family Miltoncostaeaceae; genus JBFXCS01. Next base: position 383,716 of record JBFXCS010000002.1, read on the forward strand.
TGATCTCCGCGGAGGGGCCGATGAAGGTGATGCCACGGCGCTCGCACATCTCGGCGAAGGCGGGATCCTCGGCGACGAAGCCCCACCCCACCCACACGGCCTCCGCCCGCGCCTCGATCAGCGCGCGCTCGAGCTCGGCGTGGTCGATGTACGGGTTGCCGCCCCCCTCGCGCCCGATCACCACCGACTCGTCGGCCTCGCGGACGAAGGTGGCCTGACGCTCGGCCACGGTGTGGAGCGCGATGGTCCGGATCGTCCAACCGCGCTCGTGGTTGAGCTCGTTGGCGGCGTGGATCAGCCGGCGGGCCGGCTCACCACGGTTGACGATCGCGATTCGGCAGTTCACTTCGCCGAGACGGTATCCGGACGAATCGCGGCATCGCTACGGGGCACCGCGCACCTAGGGGTACGGGGTCACTACCGACCCGCGTGCGGGGTCGACTAACGTGCCGATACGGTCAGCGGAAAGCCCGGAGAGAGCCATGGGAAAGCCGTTCGTCATCAACCGTCACGGTCGTCTGGTCTTCCCGTCGAACTTCCTCGCCGACCTCGATTTCAGCTGCCTCGAGACCGAGGCCCAGCTCGATGCCGTGGTGCGCCGGGACTTCGAGTCGAAGGCCCCCACGGGCACCGACATCCTCGACAAGGTCGAGTCGGGGCGTTACCGCTCGCGCTACCACCTGCTGCGCGACCTGGCCCTGAACCTCTTCTGGGCGAACCGCTACGCGATGACCATGTACGAGAAGCGCCCGGTGCGGTGGCGCGACGTGCCGCGGCACCGCGACGACATCTTCCTGCCGGTGCTGGCGCCCTGGAAGGACGGCGAGAAGAAGGTCGCCGCCGTCAACGCCTGCTACGAGAGCCTGCCATCGGCCTGGGACGTCGAGGCCGAGGACCGGATCTACGACGTCCTCTTCGACGTCTACCGGCACAAGCTGCACCACGCGACCGAGCTGGGCGCCGTGAAGAAGACCGTCGGGGAGGCGCTCGCGGCGCCGGACAGCCTCAGCTACTGCCTCACCGAGTTCGACCCCGACTTCCCGGTGTTCTCGTTCGACGAGATCCTCGACTGCGCGGAGGCCGTGCCCGAGCTGGAGGCGCTGCACCGGATGGCGATGGTGCTGCACAACCAGTACCCGTGGAACCGCAGCGGCGCCCGGCTCGAGCTGACCCGCAAGATCAAGGACGACGAGTTCGTGGTGCTGTTCGTGCCGCGCAACCGCGAGGTCACCGACTTCATCAACCGGGTGAGGCGCGGCCGCCCCGCCCGGCCGAGGCCCCGCCCGGTGAACGAGACCACCCGGCCCGAGACGCCGGTGGCGCCGATCGTGGTGAGCGACTCCTTCGCGGTGCCGCCGAAGATCGAGTCGCTCGCCGTGGCGAAGGGCGAGCAGGTGTGCCGCAACGAGGACGTCATCCGCAACTCGGCCTACAGCTGGTCGCCGATGTCGGCCGAGGACATCAGCAGCAAGACCGGCATCGACTCGCGGCTCTACACCACCCGCGAGCTCGACGACATCTCGCTCTCGGCCGCCGACGCCGCCCTGCGCGGCAGCGGCCGCAGCCCGGAGGAGATCGGCGGCGTCATCTTCTGCTCGTGCACCAGCACGCGCATGCTGCCATCCGTCGCGACGTGGCTGTCGGGGCAGCTGGGCATGTACCAGACGCACGCGTCGTTCGACCTCGTCGCCGCCTGCGCCGGCTTCCCGTACGGCATCTCCGAGGCCGTGCGGATGATCCAGAACGTCAAGCGGCCGGTGCTGGTGGTGTTCGCCGAGAAGTTCTCGGACAAGATCGGCAGCGTCCGCCCCTCGCGGATGATCTTCGGCGACGGCGCGGCCGCCGTGGTGCTCGCCCCCGGCGAGGTGGGCGAGGAGCCCGACGTCGAGGTGCTGCAGACCTTCGCCTCCGGCCCGGTGAGCGAGGTGAACTCGATCATCTGGCCGAACCCCGAGTTCGACAACGACGTCACGGTCTGGGGCCCGGAGGTGAAGGCCCTCGTCAAGCGCTACCTCATCCAGATGATGAGCGAGCTCGGCGACCTGCCCCACCCCGACAGGGAGCAGGGCGCCCTGATCGACGCGATCGACCTCGTGGTGCCCCACCAGGCGAACGCGACGATGGTCAAGGAGCTGGGCGCGGAGGCCGGCCTCGACCCGGAGAACATGTACTTCAACATCGACCGGGTGGGCAACGTCTCGGCGGCCAGCATCCCGATCGCGATCTACGACGCGGTGGCCGACGGGGTGATCGACCGCCCGGTGCGGGTGTTCGCTCCCGGCTTCGGCGCGGGGGCGGTCGCCGGCTACGCGGTGCTGAGGATGGATCCGGCGATCGTGGTGCCCGAGGAGCCCTACGTCGAGCCGGTGCTCGCCGCCAGCGGCAACGGCTCGGTCGCGCGCGCCTCGTCGACCGACGACGTGCGGGAGGCCTTCGGATAGCGGGTGGACCGCTCTCGCCGGCTCATTGCTACCAGTGGTAGCATTTCCGGTATGAAGCTGAGTGTGAGCCTGACCGAGGAAGACGTCGACTTCCTCGACGCATACGCGGCGCGCCACGATCTGCGATCGCGCTCTGCTGCGATGCACGAGGCGATCCGCGCGCTGCGACTCGCCAACCTCACCGCGGCGTACGAGGGCGCGTGGTCCGAGTGGGAGTCGAGCGACGATGCCGACCTCTGGGAGGCAACGGTCGGCGACGGCCTCTGATGCGCCGGGGCGAGGTGCGGCTGGTCGACCTCGACCCCGCGCGCGGGGCGGAGGCCAACAAAGCGAGGCCCGCGATCATCGTCAGCAACGATGCGGCAAATGCCGCGGCCGAACGCCTGGGCCGCGGTGTGGTGACCATCGTCCCGCTCACGTCGAACGTGACCCGGATCTATCCCTTCCAGGTCGCCCTTCCCCGGGGGACGGCCGGTCTGCGGTTCGACTCCAAGGCGCAGGCGGAACAGGTGCGAGCGGTCACCGTCGAGCGAATCGGGGCGTCCCTCGGCCGGCTGCCGACCGAGGCGATGGCGGCGGTCGACCAGGCCCTGCGGCTCCACCTGGCGCTGTGAGCGCCGGGCCTACTCCTCCGAGAAGGAGCGGTACACCGCGAGCAGCGCCTCGCGCTGCGCGTCGGTGAGGTTCGGATCGGCCCTGATGGCGGCCTCGGTGGAGACCGGCTCGGCGCTCGCGGCGGCGGGACGCTCCTCGTCGATGACCCCGGCCTGCTGGAGGAGGGACTCGAGCGGCATGCCGAGCCCCTTGGCGATCTGCGAGACCGCGCTCATCGAGGGGGTGTGGAGCCCCCGCTCGAGCTGGCTGAGGTAGGCGTTGGAGAGATCGCTCAGCGCGGCGAGCTCGCGCAGCGACAGCTTCGCCAGCTGACGCTGCGAGCGGATGAAGCGGCCGAGCGCCTCGACCTGCGCGCTCCAGGGATCCTGAGCCATGACGATCGGGATGTTACGCGGCGCGGACGTCCGGGCGCCGCCCGGCCCGAAGACGCGTCCGGCCCGCCGAATGGGCGGGCCGGACGGGAGCGGGTGAAGCGGCCGAGTGCTTCACGCTCCAGGCGGGTCGGACGACCCGGGGGTGCTACGCCTTCGGCAGCTCGATCTCCGTGGTCTTCAGCGCAGGGGCGCTGGCGGCGATCAGCTTCTTGGCGAAGTCGTGCTGAGCCGAGAGCACCTTGCCGTAGAAGTCGAAGGTGCCGTTCACCAGCGACTCGGGCGAGGGCAGGCCCTTCGGCACCGGGATGGCCGGCAGGTCCGGAGCGTTCTGGGCGACGGTGCCGGCCCAGGTCTCGACGACCTCGAGCACGACGGCCTGGCTCTGCTTCAGCGCGTCCAGGGTGCGCTCCTGCGCGACGGTGATGTAGTCGGCGGGCTTGGCGGCGGTGGCGGTGGCCATGTGGGTGTCCTCCTCGGGGCGATTCGTGTGCGCTTGGGGGTGCCTTCGTGTGTGCTGCGCTCACTATAGTACGCATCGCGTACTCTGGCAAGCGGGCGTCACTTCTCCAGCACGTACGTCCCCGGCGCGTCGCCCAGCACCTTGTGCTTGCGGCTGCCGATCTTGGGAGGGGCGACCCGCTCGCCGACGCGCTCGCCGATCCACTCGGCCCAGTCCTCCCACCACGAGCCCTGGTGCTGCACGGACGCCGCCAGCCACTCCTCCGGGTCGGCCGGCAGCACGTCGGCGGTACGGAACCAGCTCTTCGGGCTGGGCGGGTTCACGATCCCGGCGATGTGCCCGGAGCTCGACATCACGTAGCGCGACGTCGCGTTCGGGATCGCCTGGGTGGTGAGGTAGCTGCCCTGCCACGGCGCGATGTGGTCCTCCTTCGCGCCCACGATGTACATGTCGACCGTCACGGTGCGCAGATCGAGCGTCGTGCCCGCCAGCTCCATCGTGCCGCCGGCCAGCTCGTTGCCCATGTAGCAGGAGCGCAGGTAGAAGGAGTGCATGTCGGCCGGCATCCGGGTGCTGTCCCCGTTCCAGGACAGGATGTCGAAGGCCGGCGGGTCCTCGCCCATCAGCCAGTTGTTCACCGCGTAGTTCCAGACGAGGTCGTTGGAGCGCAGGAAGGTGAAGATGCCCATCATCTCGCCGGCGTCGAGGAAGCCCCGCGCCTGCATCCGCTTCTCGAGGCGCTCCACCGACTCGCGGTCGGTGAAGGCGCCCAGGCGCCCCGGGCGGGTGAAGTCGACCAGGGTGTTGAGCAGCGTCGCCGAGGCGATGCGGTCCTCGCCCTCGGTGGCGAGGTAGGCGAGCAGGGCCGAGGTCAGCGTGCCGCCCAGGCACAGGCCCACGATGTTCGCCTTCTCGGCGCCGGTGATGTCGCGCACCACGTCGAGCGCCGCCACCGGCCCGTGGATCAGGTAGTCGTCGAGCCGGATGTGCGCGTCGTCGGCCCCGGGGTTGCGGTAGCTGATCGCGAACACCGTGTGCCCGTGCTCGACGGCCCACTGCACGAAGCTGCGGCCGGGCGCCAGATCCATGATGTAGTACTTGTTGATCCACGGCGGGCTCAGCAGCAGCGGCGTGGCGTACACCGTCTCGGTGGCCGGCGCGTACTGGATGAGCTCCATCAGGTCGTTGCGGAACACGACCTTGCCCGCCGTCGCCGCCAGGTCCTTGCCGACCACGAAGGCGCCCTCGGGCACCTGGCGCGGCAGGCCCCCGTTGTGGGCCACGTCGTCGAGGAAGGTCTCGAAGCCGCGGCGCAGGCTCGCGCCGCCGGTGTCGAGGGCGCGCTTCTGGGCGGCCGGGTTGGTGAGGATCGAGTTGGTCGGGGCCAGGGCGTCCATCACCACGTCGGCCAGGAAGCCCATCCGCTCGGCGGTGATCTCGTCCACGTCGGCGGCGTCGATCACCTCCGACACCAGGCGCCCCGACAGCAGGTACGACTGCATCAGGGCGAAGAACGCCGGGTTGCCCTGCCAGGTGGGGTCGCCGAAGCGGCGATCCTTGCGCTCCGGGGCGATCGGCCCGGAGGCGTCCTCCTCGCCGAGGGCGCGGTTGGTCGCCGCGGTCGCCGCGGCCAGCATGTCGGCGGCGTAGCGAGTGCCCGCCGTGACGAGCGCCTCCGGGTTCTGCATCGCCGAGGCGGCGACCTTCATCCACGCATCGCCGAGACCCAGCGGATCGAGCTGCGCGAGCAGGTCGCGCGCGATCTCCTGCGGATCCTTGGGGGTGCTCATCACGCGCCCTTTCGCTCCCGGGCCCACGCCAGCGGGCCCTCGCTCCATCCGCAGCCATAGCACATCGCCGTGTCCACGTCGTCCTCGGCGGCGATCTCCTCGTCGAGGCAGCGGCGCGCCTCGTCGAAGGCGCTCTCGTAGTAGCGCCGGGCCACGGCGAGGCCCGCCTCGTCGGCCTCGGCCCCCTCGGGCGGCAGGCCCTCGTAGAAGCCCGCTCCCGACTTGCGCCCCAGGCGCCCGGCGGCCACCTCGCGGCCCACCTGGCCGCCGTCCGCGAAGCGGTCGCCGTAGGCGGCCTGCAGGTCCTTCTGGATGTGGTCCAACGTGTCCAGGCCGACCAGATCGCCCAGCGCGAAGGGGCCCATCGGCGCCGGGCCGCCGGCGACCGTGGCGGCGTCGGCGGCGGCGCGGTCGGCGCCGAGCTCCTCGGCCAGGCGGTACGCCTCGGACATCGCCCGCACCAGGATGCGGTTGACCAGGAACCCGGGGCACTCCTTCACCCGCACCGGGACCTTGCCCAGCGCGCGCGCCAGCTCCTCGCCGGCGGCGGCGGTCTCGGGGCTGGTGCCCTCGCCCTGGATCACCTCGACCAGCTTCATCACGCTGGCCGGGTTGAAGAAGTGGAGGCCCAGCACCAGCTCGGGACGCGACGTCTCCCTGCCGAGCGCCGCGATCGACAGGCCCGAGGTGTTGGAGGCGATCAGGGCGCCGGGCGGCAGCACCCGGTCGAGGGTCTTCACGACGGCGCGCTTCACGTCCAGGATCTCCGGCACGGCCTCGATCGCCATATCGGCGATGCCCAGGTCGGCGGAGTCGGACGTCGGGGTGACCCGCGCGACGATCGCCGCCACCTCCTCCTCGGTGGCCTTGCCCCGCTTCACGGCGCGCGCGCCGATCTTCGCGATATGGGCCAGGCCGCGATCGAGGGCCGCCGGGTCCGAGTCGAGCAGCTGCACATCGAGGCCACCCGAGGCCGCCACCCACGCGATCTCGCTTCCCATCACGCCGGCGCCGAGCACCGCCATCCGAGCGATCAACGTCTCCTCCTGTGTTCCTGGTGTACGGGGACCGGGGTCGCGGTCAGCCGCGGGGGGGCATGACCAGCGCCTCGCCGGTCAGCACGAGCTCGTCGCCGCGGGCGACGACGGTGTCGAGGACGGCCCGGCCCCGGTCGGCGATGATCTCCTTCACGGTCACGGTCGCGGTGACCTCGTCGCCCGGGCGCACCGGCGCGATCCACTTCAGCGTCTGGGAGAGGTAGATCGACCCCACGCCCGGCAGCCGGGTGCCGAGGACGGCCGAGATCAGCCCCGCGGTGAGGATGCCGTGCGCCACCCGCCCCTTGAAGATCGACGCCTCCGCCCACGCGTCGTCCATGTGGGCCGGGTTGTCGTCGCCCGAGATGCGGGCGAAGGTCTCGATGTCGTCGAGGCTGATCGTCCGCGTGAGGCTGGCGCTGTCCCCCACCGAGAGCTGCTCGAGGGTCCTGCCGGGCGGGTTGGCCTGTGTCATCTGACTCCTTCCGTGGTGGGTCGGCCGGCGCGCGGCGCGCGGCTCAGCCGGACCTGGCGTCGAGCCACGCGGTGACCTTCGGCCAGAGAGAGGTGCGGGCGCCGGAGCCGGCCAGCAGGCCGACGTGCCCGGCGGGAAGCTCGATGTGCGCGTGGTCGGCGCTCGATGTGAGGCCGGCCAGCGGGCGGGCCATCGCGGGCGGCACGATGTGGTCGTTGCCGCCGGCGATGGTGAGCAGCGAGGCGCGGATGCGCCTCAGATCGACGCGCTCGCCGGCCATCACGAGCTCGCCGTTCATGAGCGCGTTGCGCTGGTAGAAGTCGCGGATCCACTGCACGAACGCGGCGCCCGGGAAGGGCACGCCGTCGTTGACCCACTTGTTCATGGCGAGCCACGAGGTCATGTCGCGGCCCGCCAGCAGACGCTGCCACATGGTGATCTGGGCGCCCAGCAGGTTCGTGACCGGGTTGAGCATCTTGTTGGCCACGTCGATGAGGTCGCCCGGGATGTTCCCGAGCGCCTCCGCCACGCGCTCGGCGTCGAGGTGGCGGGGGTCGGTCCAGACGGCGTAGGTGCCGCCCTTGGTGAAGTCGATCGGCGTGGTGAGGGCCACCAGGTTGCGCAGCCCCTCGGGGCACAGCGCCGCGAACACGGCGCCGATCGTTCCGCCCATGCAATAGCCGAACAGGGTGTACTCGTCCCCCGCGCCGGCGCGCCGCATGCGCGCGACCGCCTTCGGCAGGTGCTCGCCGATGAGCTCGTCGAAGGTGACGCCGCGGTCCTCCCAGCCCGGGGTGCCCCAGTCGAGCAGGAACACGTCGTAGCCCTCGTCGAGCAGGTGGGAGACGAAGCTGTTGTCGGGCCGCAGGTCGAAGATGTACGGCTTGTTGATGAGCGCGTAGACCAGCAGCACCGGAACCGCGTGGCGGGTGCCCGTGGTGGGCCGGTAGCGGTAGAGCGTCGTCTTGTTGCGGGTCCAGACGACGTCCTTCTCGCTGAGTCCCGTGGGCACGCTCGCGCCCAGGGGGAAGATGCGCATGCCCTCCTCGAGCTGATCGAGCTTGAGCAGCTCGAGGAGCTCATCGGCCGGGTGGGTGCCGTTCGCGCCCCCGAGCGACACCGGGAGTCGCCCTCTAGCTCTTGTCGGCGGCGGGAGTGGTGCGGCGACGGCGCGTCGTGGTGCGCGCGGCGGCGGGCGCGTCCTCGCCGGCGGTCGTCGCGCGGGCGCGGCGCGCGCGCGGCGCCGGGGCGGCCTCGGCGACCGGGGCGGCCTCGGCCGCCGGGGCGGGCGCGGCGACCGGCGCCGGCACGGGGCGGGCCGCCAGCTCGGCCAGCGTCGCCTCGATGGCCGTGAGGCGATCGGCGATGCTCGCCAGGGCCTCGGCCGGCGCCGCCTCGGCGACCTTCGCGGCCGCGGCATGGGTCTGGTCGGAGACCTCGTCGACCTTCCGCTCCACGTTCACCACCAGCTGCGCGATGCGTGCCAGATCGTCGGCGGTGGGGAGGTGGAGGCTCTCGGCGCTGGTGCGCGAGGCCGTCCTCAGCGCCTCCTGGAACTCGACGTAGCGGCGCAGGAACTCGGCCGAGACGCTCGCGAACTCATCCGTGCCGACGACGTCCTGCATCGTCTTCGCCCAGTTCTCGACCGCCTGGTCGTAGGCGAGGCGGTACGGCGCGAACGGATCGGGGGGCGGGGCGGTGGTCACGATGGCGCTCTCCTTCGCTGGGATGCCCGTTCCGGGACGCGATGCCGCGCTCCGGGCCGGCCGATCACGAATCGGCTCGGCGGCTCCGGGTCGCGGTGGGCTCGTCGGTCTCATCGGCCTGGTCGGCCTCCTCGTCGCCGGGCGCGCCCGGCGGGTAGAGGCTGAAGAACTGGTCGAGCATCGACTGGTAGCCGCGCAGCGAGGCGGCCCAGACGTTGAGATAGGCGCGGCCGGCGTCCGTGAGGGAGTAGAGGCGGCGGGCGGGGCCCTCCTTCGAGGTGTCCCACCCCGAGTAGACCAGCCCGTTCTTCTCGAGCTGCCGCAGCGTGCGATAGACGCTGCCGCGGTCGAGCGTCTCGAATCCGAAGGTCGAGAGGCGGCGGATCAGCTCGTAGCCGTGGCTCTGCCAGTGCTGGAGCGAGAGCAGCAGGAAGGGCTGGAGCCACATCCGCGGCGAGCCCTGCGCCTCCTCGCGGCGGTGCCCGTTGCCGTTCTCGCCGCCGCCGGCGCCGTTCCGGGCCTCTCCGGTTTCCTTCCCGTTCTTCCCTTGCGCGTCCATAGGTGTAGTTTGCACTTATCATCAGAGGGGTGTCAACCCCTTGAACCCTCAGTAAGTCGCCAAAATCACCGTCCCGGGAGGAAGAAGTGTCCGTCGATCTCGACCGCCACGACGCCACGGTGGTGCTCACGCTCAACCGCCCGGAGGCCCTCAACGCCCTCTCCCCGGAGGACCTCGACGGGCTCGACGGGCATCTCGACGCCATCGCCGCCGACCCCGGCGTACGGGCGGTCGTGATCACCGGCGCCGGCGAGAAGGCGTTCTGCGCGGGGGCCGACATCGGCCACATGCGCGAGGCGTCCGCCCTCGAGGCGCGGGCCTACGCCCAGCGCGGCCAGGGGGTGCTGCGCCGCATCGAGACCCTCGACGCCACGGTGATCGCCGCGGTCAACGGCTTCGCCCTGGGCGGCGGCTGCGAGCTGTCGCTCGCATGCGACATCCGCATCGCGGCCGAGGGCGCCCGGTTCGGTCAGCCCGAGGTGACCCTGGGCATCCTGCCCGGCTGGGGCGGCACCCAGCGCCTCGCCCGCGCCACCTCCATCGGCTTCGCGAAGGAGATCATCCTGACCGGCCGCATGGTCCGCGCCGACGAGGCGCTGCGCGTGGGCCTCGTCACCCACGTGCATCCCCAGGAGGAGCTGCTGAGCTCCGCCCTCGACCTGGCCGGCCAGGTCACCCGCAGCCCGCTGTCCGCCACCTCCGCCGCGAAGCGCCTCACGAACCTGGCGCTGGGCGGCGGCTCCGATGGTCCCTTCGAGCGCGAGGTCGACGCCTTCTCGCTCGCCTTCACGACCCCCGACCAGCGCGAGGGCATGGCCGCATTCCTCGAGCGGCGACCCCCGGCGTTCGCCGGTCACGAGACGGGAGAAACCCGATGAACGACGCACTGATCGTCGAATCCCTCCGCACGCCCATGGGGCGCCGGGGCGGGATGCTCGCCGAATGGCATGCGGCCGACCTCATGGCCGAGGTCCTGAGCGCCCTGGTGGAGAGGACGGGAATCGATCCCGCCGAGGTCGACGACGTCATCGTCGGCTGCCTCGACCAGGTCGGCGAGCAGGCCCCGAACGTGGCCCGCAACGCCGTGCTCGCCGCCGGATTCCCCGAGACGGTCCCCGGCACCACCGTGGACCGCCAGTGCGGCAGCTCCCAGCAGGCCGCCCACTTCGCGGCCCAGGGCGTCATCGCCGGCGCCTACGACATCGTGATCGCCGCCGGGGTCGAGGTGATGAGCCGGGTGCCGATGTGGGCGAACGTGCCGAACCCGGACGACGCCTACGGCCCCCGCATGCGCGCCCGCTACGACCTGGCCCCCGGGGTCATCGACCAGGGGCTCTCCGGCGAGCTGATCGCCGAGCGGTGGGAGATCGGCCGCGACGAGCTCGACGCCTTCGCCTACGCCTCGCACATGCGGGCCGCCGCGGCGACCGAGGCCGGCTACTTCGCCGGGGAGATCATCCCCGTGCGCGCCCGCACCAAGGAGGGCGAGGAGTTCCTCGCCGACCGCGACGAGGGCATCCGCCCCCAGACCACCATCGAGGCGCTCAGCGGGCTGCGCACCGTCTTCAAGGAGGACGGCCGCCTCACCGCCGGCACCTCCTCCCAGATCAGCGACGGCGCCGCCGCGCTGCTGATCGTCTCGGAGCGCGCCGCCGCCCGGCTCAACCTGAAGCCCCAGGCGCGCTTCCACTCGTTCGCCCTCGCGGGCGTCGACCCGGTGGAGGGCCTGTCCGGCCCCATCCCCAGCACGCGCAAGGTGCTGGAGCGCGCCGGCCTGGAGGTCGACGACATCGACCTGTTCGAGGTGAGCGAGGCCTTCGCGTCCGTGCCGCTCGCCTGGGCCCGCGAGATCGGCGCCGACCTGGAGCGCGTGAACGTGAACGGCGGCGCGATCGCCCTGGGCCACCCGCTCGGCGCCTCCGGCGCCCGGCTCATGACCACCCTCGTCCACGAGATGAACCGCCGCGAGGCGCGCTACGGCCTCCAGACGATGTGCGAGGGCGGCGGCATGGCCAACGCCACCATCATCGAGCGGCTGAACGGTCACTGAGTGAGGCTGCCCGGTGATCCCCGGACCGGCTGCGCGGTCCGGGGATCACCGGGTGCCGCCGAGGACGCCGCTACCTGAGAGAGCGTCGGGTCTCGCGAGCTCGCAGCACTCTGCCGACGAACAGCACGAGGACGATCCCCACGAGCATCATGAGCGCGGTCAGCGCGATCGTGAGCCCGATCTCCTTCCAGATACCGCCACCGAGCCATTCCCGGGTCGCGTACCACGACAGGACCGCGCACGGGATGGCCAGTGAGATGAGCCAGGCAACCGGCGCTGTCGATGAATCTTCGCTCATGGCATCTTCCGCTCAGTCGCAGGTCAATCGTGGGAGCGGCATGTCGCGCCCCCGTGCACCGCAATCGCTCTCAGCTCCGACCGGCCGCTGCGGTCGTTCCAGACGCTCTCGATCAGCGAACTCCCGCTCTTCCATCCATCGACCCGCACCCCATCGACGAACGCCGCTCGGGGCATGCCTGAGCTGACGTCCACGGTCCTCACCACGGCCGGCGATCCCCGACGCCGTTGACCCACGTGGGTCACCAGCGTCGCCGTTTGCCACGTGGGCGACGTGCCGACCTCGAAGACGTCGAACGGCCCCGCCAGGGTCCTCCGCTCGGAGCCGTCCCGTCGGACGACGTCGACAAAGGTCTCATCTCCGGCCACGCGCTCGAGCGCGATCAGCACGTTCCCCGCTCGGCCGGTCTCCGCCGGCCCCGCGGTATCGACCGACGCCCCCGGCGCTTCGAATCCGTCACGGTCGTCTCCGGAGGCGCCACAGGCGGTCAGCGCCGCAAGACCCGACACCACGAACAAGGCGACGCTCGCGCTTCCCGCCTCGTCGCCGGGCGACCCTCACTCGCCGCCCTCGAACGCCGTGCTGAATCAACTCATGGCCCGGCGACTGGTCCTTTTTCCCGGGTGTGTTCGATGTGGCCCCATCTCCACAACGGCCAGTCACGACAGGGCCTCTCTCACGCTCATGGTCACAGCCTCTCATCGCCCGAGGGATGTCATCCAACGGCGCACTCGGCGGATGTTGGGCACCCACCAGGCGGCATAGGCTCCGAACATCGCAGCAACCGCCGTGACCTCGGCGTCGGTCGCGCCGATGGCCCACATCGTCGCCGCGGAGCCCGCGGCAGCGACGAACGCGACGGGATACCCCACCCGAAGCTGACCTCCGGCATGAAGTCGGCGTGCCAGCCTCTGCGTTGATGGATCGCCAGCACCACGGCACCGCCCGCCACCGCCCCGGCGCCGATCCCGATGGCGCTGCTATCGGTGATCCCGGCCAGCACCCATGCGGCGGCGGTGGTCGAGACCATGCCCACCGCAAACTCCGGCCACGTCAGGCCCTTTGCGCTGAAGCTCATCGAGCCGCCACGCCGATGGTCTGAACACGCCGCGCGCGATCCGACGCCGGAGCGACGTCGAGAGGCCTTCGCGCTCTCAGACGATCAGGCTCGGCTCGCGGGCCGCGCGCGAGCCGCCCTCCGAGTAGATCGACCACGCCCGCGCCATGCGCCGGACGGCCTCCTCGATCACCTCCGGCTCGTGCACGAAGGGCAGCCGCAGCCACCCGGCGTGCCCGCCCTCGGCCGAGAGCACCTGCCCCGGCACGACGCTCACGCCCTGGCGCTGGGCGACCTGGGCGAAGTCGCGCGCGTTCGCGTCCGGCAGGCTCACCCACAGGTTGCAGCCGCCGCGCGGCGCCTCCCACTCCCAGTCCGGCAGGTGCCGGGCGAGGGCGTCCCCGAGCGTGGCCTGTCGCAGCCGCAGGAACTCGCGCCGCTCGGCGACCGCCTCGTCGAGGCGCGGCACCAGGCGCGTCGCGATGTGCTGGCTGGGCACGGCGGAGCCCATGTCGGTGAGGATCTTCATGCGCATCAGCCGCTCCACGAGCGGCCGCGCGGCGCGGATCCAGCCCACCCGCAGCCCCGCCCACAGCACCTTGCTGAGCGACCCGATGACCAACACGTCCTCGCCGTCGCCGTGGCTCGCGATGGGCGGCGGCACCGGCCGCTCGTCCAGCTCCAGCCGGCGGAGGGCCCGGTCCTCGACCACCGGCACGCGATACCGCGCCGCGAGGTCGGCGATGCGCGCGCCGCGGCGCTCGGCCAGCGCCGACCCGGTGGGGTTGTGGAAGGTGGCGACCAGGTAGATGAAGCGGGGCCTCACGCGCTCGAGCAGGTCCTCGACGGCGTCCGGGTCGACGCCGTCGGCGTCCATCCGCGCCCCCACCGGCCGCAGCCCCGCGCCGCGGGCGATGTCGAGGGCGCCCGGGTAGGTGAGCTCCTCCATCAGCACCGTCTGGCCCGGCTCGCCGAACAGCATCGTCACGAGCTGGATGGCCTGCTGCGCGCCGCTCGTCACCACGATCTGGTCGGGCGCGGTGAGCAGCCCCTCGGCGGTGACCAGCTCCGCGATCCGCACCCGCAGCTCGGGCAGGCCGGCGGGATGGTAGCCGGAGCCCTCCACCACCGAGGCCATCTCGTGCGGTGACATCTCCGCGACCACCTCGCGCACCAGCGAGGTGGTCGGCGGGCACGCGGCGGTGAGCTCGATCAGGTCCTCGTCGGCCGGGCCCAGCAGCGTGGCGTAGAGCTCGCCCGAGAAGGCCCGCTCCGGCACCGGCGCGGCGTCGCGCGCCGCCACCCACGTGCCGCTGCCCTGGCGGCTCTCGAGCCGGCCGGCCGCCTTCAGGGAGGCGTACGCGCCGACCACGGTCGTGCGGCTCACGGCGAGGGCCGCGGCCAGCTCGCGCTCGGTGGGCAGCACCGCGCCCGGGGCCAGCTCGCGGCGCTCGATCGCGCCGGTCAGCGCCCGCGCCAGGCGCTCGTACAGCGGCCCCGAACCCGAGGCCCAGGCGCCGAGCAACCGCACGACGCGTTCCGGGGTCACCTTCATGATGAGGCCAATATCACACGACTGGCTCTTGAATGGAACCCCTATTCGGGCTGATATGAGATCCAATCACCTCCTATCAGACCATTATTCGGTCCAATAGCGCGCTATTGGACTTTCCCGGAGGGGCTCAATGCTCGACATCGACTGCGAGGACTGCGGCCGGGTCCTCATCGGCTACCGGCAGATCGTCTCGCTCACCGACCGACCCGAGGGGCTGCGCGTCGCCTACGTCTGCTGGTGCGGGCGGCCCGGCGCGTTCCTCACCGGCCGGCGGGCCCGCCGGCGCCACCTCAGCGCCGTCCCGCCCTCGCCGGGCCCGGCGCCCCGTCCGCGGCCCCGCGCCCCGCGCGCGGCCGCCTGATCCGGACACCCCGACCGGGGAGAGCCCCGATGTACAACATCCTCCACAGCGCCTGCGGCGGCTCGCCGGCCGACGCCTACCGCATCGGACCGCCGGCCCGGGGCCGCCGTGATCCTCGGCGATCCGCCCCGCCGAGGGCCTACCGCCCGCAGGGCGCGCGGGACAGATCGCGCAGGAACAGCACCAGCGCCTCGCCGGCGCGGTCGAGGCTCGCCGCGGAGATCTTGTCCAGGGTGTCGCCCGTGGTGTGCCAGGGCGGGTAGTCGAAGTCGATCAGGTCGATCGACGGCACCCCCGCCCGGGCGAAGGGGGTGTGGTCGTCGAGGATCTCCCCCACCGTGCGGTTCGGGAACGCCGAGAGGGTGCCGGCGCGCTTCGCCGCGGCGCGCAGGCGCGCCCACAGCGCCCGGTCGGAGCCGGCCTCCCGCGGCAGAGACAGATCCTTATCGCCCACGAAGTCGACGATCACGGCGGCGGCGAGGGCCTTCGCGTGGCGGCGCGCGTAGGCGCGGCTGCCGCGCAGGCCGGTCGAGTAGAAGTCGGCGAGGTCGTCGGGCGTCTCCTCCCCGTCGAAGAAGACGAAGCGGATGGGACGCTCGCAGGCCCGGCGATCGGCGCGCAGCACGCGGGCCAGCTCCAGCACCGTCGCCGTGCCGCCGGCGCCGTCGTTCGCGCCGACGAAGCCGGGGATGTCCTTCGTGTCGTAGTGCGCGCCGACCAGGATCGCCTTGCCCCTGCCGGGCAGCGTCCCCACCACGTTGCGCAGCCCGCCGGGCACGGCCTCGAAGCGGCCGTGCGGCAGCTTCGCCCGGATGCGGGCGGCCAGCCGCCGCGACGCCGCCGACCCCGCCGGGCGGGGGCCCATCGCCACCTGGGCCGCCGCCTCGCGGAAGGCGCGCTCGCCGTCGAAGCGCCCGGGCGACGGAGCGCCCGAGCCGTCGCCGCAGGCGGCGGTGGCGAGCAGGACGAGCCCCAGGACGAGCGCGGCGGCGATGGATCGGGCACCCGGCATCGCCCGGCAGCATCTCAGCCCCGGGCGGTGCGGGCGAGGCCGGCCGGTGGGGGGCGTACGCGATCCGGACCGAGGGGCTATCCTGCCGCGCTCGGATGGCGACCACGATTCGTCTGCGCCGCTGGCAGAAGGAGGCCCTCGAGCTCTTCGGCCGACGCGCCTCACCCGACTTCCTGGCGGTCGCCACCCCGGGGGCCGGCAAGACCACCTTCGCGCTCACCGCCGCCCGCCAGCACCTGGCCGAGCACCCGCGGCGGCGACTCGTGATCGTGGCGCCCACCCAGCACCTGAAGGTTCAGTGGGCCGACGCGGCGGAGCGCCTCGACCTGCACCTCGACCCGTCGTGGTCGGCGGCGTCGGGCCGGCCGCCCGCCGACGTCCACGGCCTGGTCATCACCTACCAGGGCGCCGCCGCGTCGGCCGCCGCCCTCGCCGCCCTCGGGCGCGACGCCTTCGTGGTGCTCGACGAGATCCACCACGCCGGCGAGGAGCGGGCCTGGGGCGACGGCGTGCGGGTCGCCTTCGACGAGGCGGCGGCGCGCCTGTCGCTGTCCGGCACGCCGTTCCGGTCCGACACGCGGGCCATCCCCTTCGTGCGCTACGACGACGACGGCCTGGCCCGGCCCGACGTGGAGTACGGCTACGGCGACGCCCTGCGCGACGGCGGCGTGGTGCGCCCCGTGCGCTTCCCGCGCACCGACGGCGAGATGGAGTGGATCGCCGCCGACGGCACCGCGGCCTCGGCCACCTTCCAGGACGCCCTCGACCCGGTGGGCTCCTCGCAGCGCCTGCGCACCGCCCTGTCGGTGGACGGGGAGTGGCTGCCGGACGTGCTGACGCGGGCGCACGCCCGCCTGCTCGAGACGCGCCGCGGCCACCCCGGCGCCGCCGGCATGGTCATCGCCATCGACCAGGACCACGCCCGCGGCATCGCCGCCCTGATGAGGCGCCGGGTGGGCGCGGAGCCGGTGCTGGTGGTGTCCGAGGACCCGGCCGCGTCGGCGCGCATCGCCACGTTCGCCCGGGGCCAGGAGCCGTGGATCGTGGCGGTGCGGATGCTGTCGGAGGGCGTCGACATCCCGCGCCTGCGGGTGGGCGTGTACGCCACCACCACGACCACCGAGCTGTTCTTCCGCCAGGCGGTTGGGCGCCTGGTGCGCTGGACGCGCGGCCTGGGACGCCAGCCCAGCCACATGTTCATCCCGGACGATCCGCGCCTGCGCGCCCACGCCGTCGCCATCGCCGAGCAGCGGCGCCACAGCCTGCGCCGGCGCGACGACGACGGCCCGGCCGCCGACGAGCTGGACGATCCCGCCGCCGACCGGGAGGGGCCCGAGCCGCAGCTGTCCCTGTTCGCCGCCCTGTCGGCGGTGCCGCTGGGCGGCGCGGGCGCGGACGCCGGCCCCGACGAGCACCACGACGAGGAGATCGATCCGCCCGAGCCCGAGGACGACGCCGCGCTGGTGCTGGAGCTCGCCCCCGCCCCGCTGCTCGGGGGCGCCGGCGAGGCCGCCGACGGCGAGCGCGCCGTCAGCCCGCGCGAGCGCCGCCGCATCCTGCGCGACGCCAACGCCAACCTGGTCGGCGAGATCGCCCGCATCACCGGCCTCTCCCACAAGCAGGTCAACGCCGAGCTCAACCGGCGGGTGGGGATCGCCCGCATCGACGAGGCCACGGTGGAGCAGCTGGAGCGCCGCCGCGGCCAGGCCGTGAGGTGGCTGGAGGCCGCGTAGCACGCCGCGCCACGCCGGACCCATGGCGCGTGCGATCGCCCAACGCGAGCTCCGCAAGTCTTCCCCTCTACACGCGTAATCCCCGCGACGTCGAGGGCCTCAACGGCATCGTCGAGGTCATCGCGCTGTAGCCAGCCGCCCGCGCGCGTGGTCGAGGAAGGCCGCGGCGGCGGGGCTGAGGGCGCCGCGAGCGCGCCACGCCAGGGCCGAGGTGCGGGTGAGCTCGGGGCTCGTGGCGGCCACGGCGAGAGGTGGTCCGGGCTCGCCGGGCATCGACCGGGGCAGGAACGCGATGCCGAGGCCGCGCGAGGCGAGCGCCCGGGCGGCGGTGAACCCCATCGCCTCGACCACGATGCGCGGACGGAAGCCCTGCTGCGCGCAGGCCTGCTCCACGATGCCGCGCATCGCCGAGCCCGGCGGGAACATCACGAAGGGCTCGTCGCGCAGGTCGGCCAGGCGCACGCGGCGGCGGCCGCCCAGCGGCCCGTCGGGCGCGCCCCCCACCACCAGCGGCTCGGTGAGCACCGGCTCCACGGTGAGCCCGCGCAGGTCGAGCGGCTCGGCCAGGATGACCACGGCCACGTCGAGGTCGCCGTCGCGCACCATCCCGATCATCCGCTCGGCCGTGTCCTCGTAGAGCAGCATCTCGATGCCCGGGTTGGCGGCGGAGAACTCGCGCACCAGGCCGGGCACGTCGGGCGCTGACGAATGCCACGCCCCCACCCGCACCACGCCGGCCAGCGCGCCGCCGTGGGCATCCATCTCGGCGCGGGCGGCGTCCACCTCGCCCAGGATCCTCTCGGCCCGGGCCAGGAAGGCCTCGCCCGCCGCGGTGGTGCGCACGCCCGGGCGGCCGCGCTCCAGCAGGGTCACCCCCAGCTCCGCCTCGAGGCGCTGAACCTGGTGGGAGATCGCCGGCTGCGCGACCCCCAGCGCGTCGGCGGCGCGGCGGAAGCCGCCCCGGCGGGCGACCTCGGCGAAGTAGCGCAGCTGACGCAGCTCCATGATCGCGAATCACTATCAGCTCGATCCCGAACGCGTCTTTGACACGATCGAACGCGGTCCGCCAGACTGGCGCCCGCCCGCCGCCGACCAGGAGCACCCGTCGATGACCCGGACCGACGCCGCGCAGGAGTGGAGTGACTGGTACCGGCGCGAGGACCCCGCCGCCTGGGTGCTGCCGCGCATCCTGCGCGAGCGCGCCGAGGCCCACCCCGACCGCGACTACCTGCGCTACGGCGACGGCCCGTGGCTGTCGTACGGGGAGATCAACACGCGCGCCGACCGGATCGCGAACGCGCTGATCGCCCGGGGCCTGCGGCCGGGCGAGGCGGTCTCGACCCTGCTGCCCAACTCGGTCGAGAACCTCGTCACCTGGTTCGGCATCCAGAAGGCCGGCGGCGTCCAGTGTCCGATCAACCTCGCCTACCGCGGCGCCTTCCTGTCGTGGGTGATCAACCTGCCGCGCTCCCGCTTCCTCGTGATCGGCGACTCGCACCTCGCGGAGCTCAACCGGGTGGAGGGCGAGCTGCCGGACCTGGAGCGCGTGATCGTGCACGAGACCGGCGCGCGCGACGGCGAGGACCCCGGCCTGCCCTGGGAGCCGTGGTCGGCGCTCGCCGACGCCCCCGACGCCGACCCCGGCGTCGATGTCTCCTGGACCGACGACGCGCGCATCATGTTCACCTCGGGCACCACGGGGCGCAGCAAGGGGGCGATCAAGCAGCACGCCTCCGACTACTTCTCGGGCCGCACCTACATCGAGGTGTGCGGGGTCACCGCCGACGACACCTTCTTCAGCTGCCTGCCCCTGTTCCACTCGAACGCGCAGGTGCTGGCGGCGTACCCGGCGATGATCGCGGGCGCGCGCATCGCGTTCGTCGAGCGCTACTCGTCGCAGCGCTTCTGGACCCAGGTGGCGGACGCCGGGGCGACGATCCTCAACACCGTCAGCGCCATCAACTACTTCATCTGGAACACGCCGCCGTCGGAGGGCGATCGCGCCCACGGGGTGAGCCGCATCATGGCGATGCCGGCGCCGAAGGACATCTACCGCGAGTTCGAGGAGCGCTTCGGCATCCGCTTCATCGAGGGCTACGGCCTCACCGAGACCGGCATGGTCACCTACCACCCGCCGGGCCGGCCGCCGCGCCCCGGCAGCTGCGGCGTGGCGACGCCCGGGTTCGAGGTGTCGGTGGTGCAGCCGGGCACCGACCTGCCGCTGCCGCCCGACGCCCCGGGCGAGATCGTCGTCGACATGAAGATCCCGAACATCGTCATGCGCACCTACGCGGGGATGCCGGAGAAGACCGCCGAGGACTTCCGCAACCTGAAGCTCCACACCGGCGACCTCGGCCGCATGGACGAGGACGGCTACCTCTACTTCCTCGACCGGGTGAAGGACTACATCCGCCGCCGCGGCGAGAACGTCAGCTCGATGGAGGTCGAGCACGTCGTCACCTCCCACCCGCACGTGCTGGAGGCGGCGGCGGTCGGGGTGAGGGCCGACGAGGGTGCCTCGGCGGAGG
This sequence comes from Thermoleophilia bacterium, assembly GCA_050181915.1. Lineage (GTDB taxonomy): Bacteria > Actinomycetota > Thermoleophilia > Miltoncostaeales > Miltoncostaeaceae > JBFXCS01. Next base: position 403,767 of record JBFXCS010000002.1, read on the forward strand.
ACGAGATCCTGATCTGCGTGGTGGCGCGCGACGGCGTGGAGCTGGACGCGGCGGCGCTGCTCGACTGGTGCGCCGACCAGATGCCGTACTTCGCGGTGCCCCGCTACCTGCGCGCCATGGACCACCTGCCGAAGACCCCGACCGAGCGCGTGCGCAAGGTGGAGCTGCGCGAGGCCGGCATCACGGCGGACACCTTCGACCGGGGAGCGGCCCGATGACGGAGCTGCCGCGCCACCCGCTGATCGTCGGCGGGGAGCGCATCGAGGGGGACGGCTGGATGCCCGTCGTCTCCCCCCACGACGAGCGGCCGATCGCCGAGATGGCCGCCGCCGGGCGGGAGCAGGTCGACCGCGCCGTGCGCGCCGCCCGCGCCGCCCTGCCGGGCTGGGCGGCGACGCCGCCGGTGGAGCGCGCGGCGATCCTGGAGCGGGTCGCCCGGGCCCTCGACGACGAGGCCGGCCGCCTGGCCGAGCTGATCCACCGCGAGGAGGGCAAGCCCCTCGGCGAGGCGCAGGCCGAGGTGGCGCGGGCAAACGAGGTGGTGCACCACTTCGCCGCCGAGGCCGAGCGGCTGTGGACCGCCCAGCTGCCCGGCCCGACGCTCGCCACCGGCAGCATCGTGCGCCCCGACCCGATCGGCGTGGTCGCGGCGATCACGCCGTGGAACTTCCCGGTGGCGCTGGTGGTGTGGAAGCTCGCGCCGGCCCTCGCCGCGGGCTGCACGATCGTGGTGAAGCCGGCCCAGGAGGCGCCGCTGGCCGCGTGGGCGCTGTGCGACGCCTGCGACCGCGCCGGGCTGCCGCCGGGGGTGGTGAACTGTGTCACCGGCGACGGCCCGCCGGTGGGCGAGTGGCTGGTCACCCACCCCGGCGTCGACAAGGTGGCCTTCACCGGCTCGCGCCGGGTGGCCGAGATCATCGCCGGCTGGGCCGCGCCGCGGCTGAAGGCGCTGTCGCTGGAGCTGGGCGGCCACGGGCCGCTGGTGGTGCTGCCGGACGCCGACCTCGACGTGGTCGCCGAGGTCGCCCAGGTGCAGGGGTACGCGAACTCCGGGCAGGCCTGCTACTCGGTGAACCGGGTGATCGTGCCGCGCGAGCTGGAGGGGGCCGTCACGGAGCGGATCCGCGAGCGGCTGCCGTCCATCGCCCTCGGCCCGATGGCGACCCGCCGGGGGCTCGACCGCCACGACGCCCTGATCGAGGACGCCCGCGCCACCGGGGCGCGCGTGGAGGGCGGCGAGCGCCTCGACGGCCGCCGCCTGGCGCCCGCCCTGCTCACCGGCGCCGGCCCCGGCACCCGGGCCGTCGACGAGGAGCCGTTCACCCCGATCGTGAGCGTGGTGGCGGTGGACGACATCGACGCGGCGGTGCGCGAGGCGAACCGCCCCGACTACGGCTTGGTCGGATACGTGTGCGGCGGCGATCTGCGCCGCACGCTGGAGGTCGCGCAATCGATCGAGTGCGGCACCGTCGTCGTGAACGGCTGGCGGGTCGTGGTGCCGTACGCCCCCTACGCCGCCTGGCGCGGGTCGGGGGTCGGAGCCGAGCTGGGGAGGCACGGGATGGAGGCGTTCGTCCGCTGGCAGCACCTGCGGGTGCTGGCGTGAACCGCACAGAGGTCGGCTGGAGGGAGTTCGGCCGCGCAACCGGCGGCCGCGGCCCGGTCGCCACCGAGAAGGCGCGCGAGGCGTCGCCGGTGCTGGCCGACGGCGTGGGCGAGTTCATCTTCGCCGACGTGTTCTCCCGCTCCGGGCTGTCGGCGCGCGAGCGCGAGCTGGTGACGGTGGCCGTGCTGATGGCGATCGGCGGCGCCGAGCCGCAGCTCGGCCTGCACGTGCCCGCGGCCCTCGAGTGCGGCGTCGACGGCGACGAGCTGGTGGCGCTGGCCGAGCAGATCACGCCCTACGCCGGCTTCCCCCGCGGGCTGAACGGCCTGCGCGCCGTGCGCGGGGTGCTGGAGGAGCGGGGCCTGCCGCTGCCGCTGCCGGCCGAGCGGGTCGACCTGGGCGACCACGAGACCCTGGTGGCGGACACCGGCGGCGAGGGCCGCCCGATCGTGCTGATCCACCCCCTGGGCCTCGACCGGCTGGCCTGGCGCGACCTGGCGCGGGCGCTGGCCCCGTCGCGGCGGGTGATCGCCTACGACCTGCGCGGCCACGGCGGGGCGGGCGGCGCGCCGCGCGCCGACGCCGACGGCCTGGTCGCCGATCTGGCGGCCCTGCTGGCGGCGCGCGGGGTGGAGGGCGTCGACCTCGCCGGCGCCGGATCGGGCGCGCTGCTCGCGGCCCGCGCCGCGCGGGCGCTGGGCGACCGGGTGGGCGCGCTCACCCTCGTGGGCCCGGTGCCCGCCGCCGGCGGCCTCGCCGCCTGGGTGACCCCGGAGAGCCTGGCCGCCGACGCCTGGCCGATCCGCTACCTGCGCGACCGCGAGCGGCGCGCCCACCGCGAGGCCTGGGCCCACCTGGAGCAGGAGCTGACGGCGGCCCCGCTCTCCGCGGCCGTCCCCACGGCGGTCGTGGTGGGCACGCGCGACCCGGGCGCCGGCGCCGCGGCCGCGCAGGCGAGGGACATCGGCGCGACGGTCCACGAGATCGAGGCCGCGGGCCATCTGGTCGCCGTGGAGCGCCCCTCCGACGTGGCGCGCCTGCTGGCGTGACGAATCCGGGGGGCGGCGGCGGACCCGGTTACAGGCGCCGCCCCCCTCCCGCCGGCCGGCGGGCGCTATCGTCGGCGTCGTGAACCGGCCGATCCGCACCCTCCTCACCGGGATCGCGGTCGCCGTGGGCGCCTTCCTGCTGGGAGGCGTCACGGGGCCGATGCTCGGGAGGCGGCGGGCCGGCAGGCGCTGAGCCGGCCCGTGACGATGAGGGCGGCGGTCCAGGAACGGTACGGACCCCCTCACGAGCTGCTCCGCCTGCGGGAGGTGCCGGTTCCGGCGCTCGGCGACCGCGACGTCCTGGTCCGGGTCGCGGCCGCGTCGGTGAACCCGGCCGACTGGCACCTGCTGCGCGGGGAGCCCCGCGTGGCCCGGCTCCAGCTGGGCCTCCGCCGCCCGCGCGCGACCATCCTGGGGTGCGACCTGGCCGGGCGCGTCGAGCGGACCGGCCCCGGCGTGACGTCGCTGCGACCCGGCGACGAGGTGTTCGGCTGCTCGTTCATGGCGGGGTTCGGCGCCTTCGCCGAGCTCGCCGCCGTCCCCGAGGAGCGCCTCGTCGCCACGCCGGCGAACGCGTCCCTCGAGCAGGCCGCGGCGGTGCCGCTCGCGGGCATGACCGCGCTGCAGGCGCTGCGCGACCGGGGAGGCGTCGGCCCGGGGCAGAGCGTCCTGGTGATCGGCGCGTCCGGGGGCGTCGGGACCTTCGCGGTGCAGCTCGCCAAGTGGTTCGGCGCCGACGTGACCGCGGTCTGCAGCGGGCGCAACGCGGAGCTGGTCGAGTCGCTCGGCGCCGACCGGATCATCGACCACACCCGCCGGGATCCCCTCGCCGGGGACCGCCGCTACGACCTGGTGCTGCAGGTGGCGGGCACCGCGTCCCCCTCGGCCCTGCGCCGCCTCCTGGTCGCCCGCGGCACCCTGGTCGCGATCAGCGGCGACTCGCAGGGACGCTGGATCGGACCCGTGGGGCGCTCGATCCGGACCCTGATGCTGGCGCCCCTCGTGCGCGAGCGCCTGGTCGTCTTCACCGTGAAGCCGAACGCCGAGGACCTGCGCTTCCTGCGCGACCGCGTCGCGGCGGGAGACGTGACCCCGGCGATCGAGCGCACCTACCCCCTCGACGAGATCGCCGCCGCGATCCGGCACGTGGAGGAGGGCCACACCCGCGGCAAGGTGGTCGTCGTCTCGCAGACGGCGCGCCCGCCGGCCGGCTGAGAGGGGGTTCCGAGGGCGGGCGCGGCACCGACGCGTCCCGCCCTCGGAGGGGGGAAGCCGGTGTCCGTGCGAATCGACCGAGCCGCCGCGGATCCGGCGCGACCTAATCTAGACAATTCCAGTTGGGAAAACTAGGTTTCGTCGCGGGGCGGGATCGAGACCGGGAGATCCCGCCCCTCCCCCTCCTCAGTGCGGCGCACGGTCCCGTAAACCAGTCCGGCCGCACCGTCATCGCGACCGTCGCGCTCGCCATCGGCGAACTGATCTCGGCAGCATCACCGAGCGCCGCACGGAAGGAAGGCGACACAGGAAGGGCGGTTGACGCCGCTGGGTCGCCTCGCGGCGGATGGCACCCTCTCGAGTGCACAAGAAAGGGGGTCACCGGGTTCCCTGTAGCACCATCATTACCTGTTGGCCGACGCGAACCTTCCAGGTGTTCGGAATTCCACGTACGATCCATCCCAAAGTGGAATCACATTCCAGTCTCGCGCTCGCCTTGGCAATTGTTGGTGCCGTCACAGGGGTGACGGGACTTTTCGTTGCCATAGCGGCCTTTTGGAGAGACAAGGTAACCCTAAGTCTCAATGCCTGGTTTCGAAGGGAGTCCCCGAACGGGCCCCTCCGCTTGGTTGTTGAAGCCGTGAACCGAGGACGTCAGCCTGCAACCCTGACCTACTGCCAGGTTGCCGTCTATGAGGTTGAGAAGTCGCTTCGGGAAAGGATCCTGTTCGAACGTCCATCGATTCTGCGGATGTATACGCGCGCCACGAGAAGGGGTCGGATGTTCCGCCGGGTGGATCTCAGGGGCTTGAACGACTGGCAGAGGCTGCTTGATGTCTCCCGAGGCTCAAACCCGATCCCGCTAGCCCCTGGGGAAATCTGGAGCACCGAAGTAACTGACATCGAGAGACGTTTGGACACGCTAGCCAACGAGAGATCTTTCGCAGAGCATGCCGAGGTCATTCTCGTTGCCGTTGTCGTTGACTCACGGGAAGACGTCGATGTCGCACTGCTTCGCCATCGGAGAGACTTCACTCCAGGTTCGACCTGAGTTCATCCCCTTGCGCCCGAGACAGCATGCCCCGCGCCATTCTCTCGCCAGCGGCGTGGCCAGCGTGGGGAGGGTCTCGACCGATACGCCGTGAACGATTCGAGGTTCATCCGCAGTGGGCTTGTGGGGACTGCCCGAGGTCTGCCCGCCTCTCGGCTGCCAAGAGCCGTGGGAATAGAGCATCCCCCAGTTCGGAGCCTCCGCCGGGGGCAAGATGCCAGTCCAGGACTGGGCCCTCGGTGATGCGCCAGACAGGATTCGAACCTGTGACCTTCGGTTTCGTAGACCGACGCTCTATCCGACTGAGCTACTGGCGCGGAACGGCCGCGGAGTGTACCAGGCTCTCCGCCGCGGACGGGCGGCTCAGGCGTCACCGCCCACGACGACGCGCAGGGCGCCGGGGCGCGAGCGGAAGACGAGCGGCCCCGCCGCCTCCCTCACCTCGCCGTCGTGGGCCAGCTTCGTGCCCGCTGGCACCTCGACCGTCACCTCGGTGCAGGTCCACCGCCTGAGCCAGCCGCCGCGCCGGGCCGACCCGGTGGCGACGCGCCACAGAGCCGCGAGCAGCGCCGCATGGGAACGCGCCGGCAGCACCCGCACGTCGAGGAGCCCCTCCTGCAGCGACCGCCGGCCGCCCATCCCGAGCCCCTCGTAGACGTCGTTGCCGACGAAGAGCAGGTAGACCCGCTCCGGACGCCCGTCCACGGTGATCGAGAGCTTCGGCGCAGCGCGCAGCACGCGCAGGCAGGCGATGAGCAGGGCGAGCCGCTTCGGCATGCGCCCCTCCAGGCGCTCGCGCCGATCGACGATCTCGCCGTACACCCCGACGGAGGCGTTGTTCACGAACACCCGCCCGCTCACCTCGGCCACGTCCACCCGGGCGACCCGGCCGGCGTCGAGCGCCCGCCGTCCCGCCTCGACGGTCTCGACGCCGAGCTCGCGAGAGAAGTGGTTGAGGGTGCCGCCGGGGAGCGCCAGCAGCACCCGGTCGCGCTCCACCGCGACGCCCGCCGCGCAGCCCACCGAGCCGTCGCCGCCCGCCATCCCGAGGACCGCGGCCCCCTCGTCGGCCAGCTCCCCCATCACGCGCTCCAGGTCCTCGCCGTCGCGCAGCTCGCGCACGCGCAGATCCCCGGCGTCGAGGTCGCCGGCGCTGCCCGACGACGGGTTCACCACCACCACGGCGGGCCGCAGGGCGGCCGGGTCGGTCCCCTCCTCCAGCGCGATCGTGGGCCGGGCCTCCCCCATCCGCCCAGCCTACGGGTCAGCCCAGGGGGTTGAGCAGCTCCGCCCTGCCCTCGAAGGCGAACAGCAGCAGATCGACCATGCGGAAGGTCTCCGGATCGGGCCCCAGCGTGGGCCGCCACGCCGGGTCGCGGACGATCGATATCTCGCTGCCCTCCATCGCCCGGTGGAAGGTCTCGGCCACCAGGCGACCGCCCACGCCCGTGAGGCGCGGCGACGCGTTCCACTCGGCCTCGCGCAGCACGTAGAACCACAGCGGCGTGTCGCGCGTCAGCGCCTGGCGCTGGGCCTGGTTGAGGGCGCCGAGATCCGCGCCGTCGCGGCCGCGCAGGATCCTCTGCGGCGTGAGGGTCGCGATCGGCAGGCCCGCGCGGCGCATCAGCGCCGCCATCTGCTGACCTGTCGCCAGCTGCAGCATGCGGGCGCGCGTGAGGTTGCGGAACGCCAGGTTGTGGCGGATCGCCGCCCCGTCCGGGCCGCCCAGGCTGTCGTCGGGCAGGAACGCGAGGGGGTCGGCCAGCAGCGTGTCGATGCGCCGGGCGAAGTTCAGCTTCAGCTTCCCGCCCACCAGCGGCCGCAGGTCGGGCCGGCCCGCCTCGCGGAAGTCGTAGAGGCGGCGGAAGTCGGCGATCCAGTTGGTCGGCAGGCGCGGGTCGCCGCCCAGGCCGCCGCTGGTGCCCGAGAACTCGAAGAGCAGGTCGATGGAGCCCGCCCCGTCGTCGAACACGCGGTTCCAGTCGTAGGCCGCCCGCACCATGCTGTGGCCCATGCGGTAGGCGGCGACCGAGAACTCGATCGGCATGGTCGGCGTCGTGCCCGGCGCGGCGCCCGGCTCCACGATCCTGCGGCCGGCGGAGAACACGCCCGCGACCTGCTGCGGGTTGACGACGCGCGGCAGGAAGTCGGTCTTCAGCATCCACTGGTAGTGGCGCACCACCGTGTCCCGGGCGCGCGCGAACACCTCGGCCTGGGGCACCCCGTCGGCCAGCAGCACCTCCACGACGCGGTTGTGGAAGCGGATGAAGGCCAGGTGCGTCTGGGCGACGACCAGGTTCTCGTCGTTGCGCGGGTCGGGGATGACCGCCGTGCGGTCGGGCCGGCGCGGCAGGTCGAAGCCCCTCTGCACCCTGTTCGCGATGCCGTCGTTCGGGAACGACGCGACGGTGTCGCCGGTCTTCAGGCGCAGCTTGCCGGAGCGGTAGAACTCCGGGGTCATCGCCGGCCCGAGGCCGTACAGCGAGTCGAGGTCGAGGCTCGGCGAGCGCCCCTGCACGAGGTCGGCCACCGGCACGGACGCGTCGTCGCGCAGGCGGCTGCGGTCGAAGGTGAGGTCGTGGTCGACGAACTGGCCGAGGTAGGTGTAGCCCGCCGGGATCTTCGAATCCCTCTTGCCGGCGTCGCGGGTCATGGCCACGGCGATCCGCCGCCGCGCCGGATCGCCGAGCTGGCGCCCCTTCGGCCCGATGCGGGAGAAGCGGAAGGCGTGGAGGTCCACGTCCATCGCCACCTGCGCGCCGGGGGTCACCTCGGCGCCGTCCACCATCCCCTCGCCCACGATGTAGTACGCGTCCCGCCTGTGTCGCTCCATCGCACGCCCCCGCCGACGATGCCGTGGCGCGACCATACGACGGACGGGTTACCGGCCGATTACCCTCACCGGGTGACCGGCGCCCCCGATCTCGGCGGTTTCTCCGCGGTCGACCGCTCCGCCGACCCGGCGGGCTACGCCGCCTACCTCGACGGCGTCCGCGCCGTCGGCGCCGTCGGGGCCTGGAAGGAGCGCAGCTTCGCGCTGCTGGAGCCCCGGCCGGGCGCCGTGATCGTCGATGCCGGCTGCGGCACGGGCGAGGACGTCGCCGCCCTGGCCCGGCTGGTCGCGCCGGGCGGCAGGGCGATCGGCGTCGACGCCAGCGAGGAGATGATCGCCCGCGCCCGCGAGCGCAACGGGGTTCCCGGCGCCCGGTTCGTGGTCGCCTCCGCGACGGCCCTCGGCCTGCCGGACGCCGCGGCCGACGGCGTCCGCGCCGAGCGCCTCCTGCAGCACCTCGACGACCCCGCCGCGGCGGTGCGCGAGATGGCGCGCGTGCTGCGCCCCGGTGGCGTCGCGGTGGTCGCCGACGGCGACTGGGATTCGCTGGTGATCGACGCCGAGGACCTGGAGGCCGCCCGCGCCCTGGCGGACGCCGCGGCCGGGAGCGTCCGCTCGCCGGCGGTGGGGCGGGGGCTGCGCCGCATGATGCGCGACGCGGGGCTGGCCGATGTGGAGGTGCTGGCCCGCACCCTGGTGGTCACCGATCTGGCCACCGCCGACCTGCTGTTCGGCCTGCCGCGGGCGCTCGAGGCCGCGGTCGCGGCGGGGGCGCTCGACGCCGAGCGGGCGGCCCGGCTGCGGGCCGGCCTGCGGCGCGACGACGCCGCCGGCCGTCACCTGGTGGCGATGACCTCCTTCATGGCGCGGGGCCGGGCCCGCTGACGGCCGATCAGGCCAGTCGCGCCCCGTCGTCGGGGTGGAAGACGTGGACGGCGCCGGGCCGGGGGCGAACCCGGATGACGTCGCCCGAGCGCAGCGCCGCGCGCCCGTCGAGGCGCACCACCACGTGGCTGGCCGTGGCGGTGAGCTCCTCGCCCGGCAGGTGGCCGTACACGTAGACGTCGGCGCCGAGCTCCTCCACCACGTCGACCGTCACCGGGATCCCCTCGTCGTCCTCTCCCACCGGGTCGAGGGCCTCCGGCCGGATCCCCAGGAGCACGCTCTCGAGACCGAGCGCGGCGACCCGCTCGCGCACCGCCCGCTCCAACGGCACCGTCAGCCCGCCGAGGACCGCCCCCTCGCCGTCGAGGGGCGCCTCGCGCAGGTTCATCGACGGCGACCCGATGAAGCCCGCGACGAAGGCGTTGCGCGGGGCGTCGTAGATGCGCCGCGGGGTGTCGACCTGCTGGAGCACCCCGTCGCGCAGCACGGCCACGCGGTGCCCCATGGTCATCGCCTCCACCTGGTCGTGGGTGACGTACAGGGTGGTGGTGCCGAGTCGCGCCTGCAGGGCCGCGATGTTCGCCCGGGTCTCGACCCGCAGCTGGGCGTCGAGGTTCGACAGCGGCTCGTCCATCAGGAACACCGCCGGCTCGCGGACGATGGCGCGCCCCATCGCCACCCGCTGGCGCTGTCCGCCCGAGAGCGCGCGGGGGCGCCGATCGAGCAGCGGCTCCAGGTCGAGGAGCCTCGCCGCCTCCGCCACGCGCCTCTGGCGCTCTCCGGATGACACCCCCCGCCTCTTCAGCGCGAAGCCCAGGTTGTCCGCCACCGACATGTGCGGGTACAGGGCGTAGGTCTGGAACACCATCGCGATGTCGCGGTCCTTCGGGGAGGTCCGGGACACGTCGTCGCCGCCGATCAGCACGCGCCCCTCGTCCACGTCCTCCAGGCCGGCGACCATGCGCAGCGCCGTCGACTTGCCCGAGCCGGACGGGCCCACGAGCACCACGAACTCACCGTCGGCGACGTCGAGGTTGAGCCCGTCGACCGCCGGGGCGGGGGTGCCCGAGTAGTGGCGCGTCGCCCGCTCGTAGGTCACGTCGGCCATCGCGTCCGCCTCCGCGTCAGGTGTAGAGGGTGAACTCGGGAAGGCGCCCGTTGAGGTACCGCTCCCCCACCTCCCGCCGCTTGTAGGCGACCGGATCGTGGAGGGTGTGGGTGCGGACGTTGCGCCAGAAGCGGTCGAGGCCGTACGAGCTGGCCGTGGAGCGGGCGCCAGTGAACTCGAAGATGCGCGAGGTGACGTCGAGCGACACCTCCGTGGAGACCACCTTGAGCTGGGCCACGTCGACCGCCAGGTCGCCGCGCTCCCGCCAGGTGAGCGCGGCGCCGCGGGCGTCCGCCTCGGCCAGGCCGGCGGCGACGCGGTCGGCGAGGGCGGCGACCGCCGCGACGCGGGCCACCAGCCCGCCGTAGCCCTCCAGCACGTGCGGCTCCTGCGTCGCGGCCGGGGCGGTGCCCAGCACCCACGGCCGGGCGCGCTCGCGCGTGTAGTCGCGGGCCGCGGCGAGCGCCCCCTCGGCGACGCCCAGGTAGAGGTGCCCGAACACCGCCTGGATCGCCGGGGTGATGAGCGACGCCCGGGGGGTCACCGCCTCGGGCGCCAGCGAGGCGAGCACCCGGTCGGCCGGCACGTCGACGTCGTGGAAGGCGACGCTGCCGCTGGCCGACAGGCGCTGGCCCAGGTTGTCCCAGTCGCCCCCGAGCTCGATGCCCGCCTGGCCGCGCAGCACCGCCACCAGCAGCGGCTCGCCGGTGGTCGACACCGCCCCCGTCGCGACGATCGCGTCGCCCACGCTGGCGCCGGTCGAGAAGGCCTTGCGCCCCGACAGGCGGTAGCCGTCCCCGTGGGGCGCCAGGGCGAGGTCCGGGTCGATCGGATTGACGGCGTCGCCCCACAGCCACTGCTCCCGGGCGCTGCGGGCGAGCAGCTCCGCCCGGGCGTCCGCCGAGCCCGTCCACCACAGGTTCACCAGGTTGACGTAGTGGTAGCCGATCAGCTGGCCGATCGAGCCGTCGGCGCGCGATACCTCCCGCACCACGGCGAGGGCGGTGCGCCACGTCTGGCCGGCGCCGCCGTGCTCGGCGGGGATCAGCAGCGCGGGCAGGCCGGCCTCCCGCAGCAGCCCGGCCTCGGCGAACGGCTCGGCGTTGGCGCGGTCGCGCTCCAGGGCGTCGCGGGCGAGCACCGCCGCCACCTCGCGGGCGCGGTCCACCCAGTGCCCGTGCGCGTCGGTGGCGGCGGTCGGTGTCGAGGCGGTGGTCACTGCGGGCTCCCGGTCGGTCAGACGATCCCGTTGGCGGGCGGCGGCGTCCCGCTCAGCTCCCAGGCGCCGAGGTGGCGCACCTTCCAGCGCCGCGGGTCGTGCAGGGTGTGGGTGCGCGCGTTGCGCCAGTGGCGGTGCAGGTTGAGCGCATCCGCCGCGGCCCGGGTGCCGACGAGGGCGAACACGTCGCCGGCCACGCTCACGGCGGCCGTGTCGGCGGCGGCGCGGGCGGCGGCGACGGCGGCCGACGCCTCCGCGGCGCTGCGCTCGTCGAGGCTCTGGCGGGCGGCGTCGATCGCCTCGCCGGCCTCGCGCACCAGCGCCCGGGCGGCGCGGACGCGCAGCGCCAGCTCGCCGAACTCCTGGACGACGGCCGGCTCGTCGGCCGCGCTCTCCACCTCGGCCTCCCACCAGGGCCGGGCGAGCTCGCGCACCAGCCGCCCGCCGTCGCGCAGCGCGGCGACGGCGATGCCCGCGTCGATCGCGGCGTGCATGTAGTTGCCGAAGGCGCCGAAGGTCTCGGGCCCCTCGAAGATGCGGTGCACCGGCACCACGTGGTCCTCGGGCACCTCGACGGCGTCGAAGCGCACGGTGCCGCTGCCGGTGGTGCGCTGCCCCATGCCGTCCCAGTCGTCCACCCGCGTCACGCCGGGCGCGTCGGCGGGCACGAAGGCCGCGTGCAGCAGCCCCCGCTCGTCGTTGGCGTAGATGGGGATCCACTGCGCGAACAGGGAGCCGGTGGCGTAGTGCTTGGCGCCGTCGATCACGCGGCCGCCGGGCGTCCTGCGAAAGCCGATCCCGAAGTCGAGGGCGGTTCGGCCGCCGCGCTCCGAGATCGCGTTGCCGAACCAGCGGCCGGCCAGGATCTCGCCGTGGAAGAAGCCCCGCTGATCCGCGGTGCCCGCGTGGCGGAGCACGTCGACGAAGAAGAAGTGGTTCTGGGGGATCTGGCCGACGCTCGCGTCGCCCGCCGACAGCTCCACCAGCACCTCCCCCACGGTCCGCGCCCCGGCGCCGGGCCCCCCGCTCTCGGGGGGCACCGTGATGGCCAGCAGGCCGGCCCGCGCCAGGGAGGCGACCTCGTCGCGCGGCAGGATCCGCCGGCGGTCGCGCTCCGCGTCGCCGCGCGCGAGGTCCTCCGCGATCCGCGCGGCCTCGGCGATCGCCTCCGCGTCGCCCAGGACGGGGACGGTCACCGCGGTGCCCACGCCGGTTCCTGCCGGTGGCGGGCCCCGGGGTGGTCGTCGCGCAGGCGGGTGACGCCCGCTCCGCTGAGCGACTCGCGCAGGGTGGTGCCCTCGTACTCCACGCGCGCCCGGCCGCGGCGCTGCAGCTCGGGCACCAGGTGCTCGACGAGGTCCTCGAAGGTGCCCGGCGTGATGGCGTAGGCGAGGTTGAAGCCGTCGATGTCGGCCTCCTCCACCCAGCGCTCCATCTCGTCGGCGACCGTCGCGGGCGAGCCCACGACCACGGGGCCCATCCCGCCGATGCTGACCCAGCGGGCGATCTCCCGCGGCGTCCACTCCCTGCCGGGATCGGCGGTGGAGAAGGCGGCCACGGCGCTGCGCACCGCCTCGGTCTCGATGTAGCGCAGCGGCTGGTCGGGGTCGTAGCCGGAGAGGTCGATGCCGCTCCAGCCGCCGTACAGCGCGAGCGCCCCGTCGAGGCTGGCGTAGCGCAGGTAGTCGCGGTGCTTGGCCTGCGCCTCCTCGTCGGTGGGGGCCGTGATGACGGTCATGAGGGCGAAGATCTTGATGCCGCGCGGATCGCGTCCCTGCCGCTCGGCCTCCCGGCGCACCTGGTCGACCGCCGGGCGCATCACCTCCGGCCGGGTGCCGGTGTTGAAGATCGCCTCGGCGTGGCGCGCGGCGAAGGCGGTGCCCCGGGGCGACGCGCCGGCCTGGAAGAGCGCGGGCGTCCGCTGCGGCGACGGCTCGCACAGGAACGCCCCGGGCACGTCGAAGAAGCGGCCGTGGAAGGCGATGTCGTGGACCCGCCCGGGGTCGGCGAAGACGCCGCGCTCGCGGTCGCGCACCACCGCGCCCTCCTCCCACGAGCCCTCCCACAGGCGGTAGCAGACCTCCAGGAACTCCTCCGCCACCTCGTACCGCTGGTCGTGGCCCACCTGGGTGTCGAGGCCGAGGTTGCGGGCCGCGCTCTCCAGGTAGGAGGTGACGATGTTCCAGCCGACGCGCCCCTTGGTGAGGTGGTCGAGCGTGGTGAGCCTGCGCGCCAGCAGGTACGGCTTCTCGTAGGTGGACGAGACCGTCACGGCGAAGCCCAGGTGCGACGTGGCGGCGCCCATCGCCGACACCAGCATCAGCGGGTCGTTCACCGGGATCTGGGCGGCGTCGGCGACGGCCGCCTCCCGCCCCCCGCCGTACACGTCGTACACGCCCACGACGTCGGCGATGAAGACGCTGTCGAACCGGCCCCGCTCGAGCAGCCGCGCGAGGTCGGTCCAGTACTCGATGTCCGTGTACCGGTGGGACCGGTCGAGGGGGTGGCGCCACAGGCCGGGCGCCTGGTGTCCCACGCAGTTCATGTCGAACGCGTTGAGGTGGATGATCCCGCTCATTTCACCGCCCCCGCCGAGAGACCGGACACCAGCCAGCGCTGCGCGCCGACGGCCAGGAGGTACATGGGCGCGATCGCGATGAGCGAGGCCGCGGCCTGCTGGCCGTACTGGACGGTGCGATCGCCCTGGAACAGCGATAGCCCCACGGTGACCGTCTGGCTGTCGGTGGTCTGGGAGAACGACACCGCGAACAGGAACTCGTTGTAGGTGAGGAACAGGCAGATCAGGATCGCCGCGACCAGGCCGGGCGCGATCAGCGGGACCACGATGCGCAGCAGGATCCGCCCGGTGCCGAGCCCGTCGAGGGCGGCGGCCTCCTCCACCTCCACCGGCACGCGGCGGATGAAGCCGTCCAGCAGCCACACGGCGACCGGCACGTTGATGAAGCCGTTGATCAGGACCAGGCCGAGGACGCCGTTGAGCAGCCCCAGGTCGCGCCACAGGAAGAAGAGGGGCAGCATCGCCACCACCGGCGGGGCGCAGTACGCCGCCAGCAGGAAGGTGGCCAGGCGCGCGCCGTGCCGCCGGGAGCGGGCGGTGAAGTAGGCCGCCGGCACCGCCACCACGGCGGTGAGCAGGGACGCCCCGATCGCCACGATCCACGAGTTGGCGAGCATCCGGTCGAGGGCGATGGTGTCGAAGGCCCTCGAGAAGTTCTCCCAGTACAGGCCGGGCGGCAGCCACGACCCGTTGAGGACGTCGTCGTTCTGCCTCAGCGAGATGGAGACCAGGTACAGCAGCGGCAGCGAGAGCAGGAACGTGACCGCCAGCAGGGCGACCCGGCTGCCGACCGCGACGGCGAGGGGACGGCGGCGGCCGTTCATCCCTCGGCCCTCGTGACGCGCGCGCGCACGAAGGTGAGCGCCGTGGTGACCACCCCCACGAGCAGGGCGAACATCAGGGTCTCGGCGGCGGCGGTGCCCATGTCGTAGTCGCCGAGCAGGCCGGTGCGGTAGATCTCGAACGGCGCGAGGATGGTCGAGACGCCCGGCGCGCCCCGGGTGATGACCGCGACGATGTCGAACGCCTTGAAGGCGATGACGAGCGTGAGGACGCTCGCCGCGAGGACGGTCGGGAGGATGCTGGGCCACACGACGGCGCGGAACCGGTGCCACGCGCCGGCGCCGTCGATCTCGGCCGCCTCGATCAGCTCCTGCGGGACGGACAGCAGGGCGGCGAACACGAGCAGCGTCACGAAGGGCATCCACTGCCATGTGTTGATCAGCAGCAGCGTGATGAAGGCCCCGGTCCCGGACGCGAGCGGATCGAAGCCCGAGCCGCCGAGGTTCTCCCAGGTGGACGCCAGCGGCCCGCCGACGGGGGCCAGCATCAGCTTCCAGCCCACTCCGACCATCACCGGCGGCGTGACCAGCGGCAGCAGCAGCAGCGTTCCCGCGAGTCCGAAGCGGGGGCCGCGGACGCGCAGCAGCAGCGCGAGGGCCGTGCCGAGCACGATCTGCAGCGCGGCGCCGGCGATCGCGAAGACCGCCGAGCGCCACAGCGACCCGTTGAAGGCGAGCGACTCGTTGGCCCTGATGAAGTTGTCCCAGCCGCTCCACTCCTGCAGCGGCCGTCCCAGCGACGACCGCGTGAACGCGAGGCCCAGGAGGTAGATCGTCGGGTAGATCAGGACGACGGCCATCGCCCCGATCGAGGGCAGGGCGAGCCACAGCGGGACCGAGCCGCGGCGACCCGCGGGCCTCCGCAGCCGCGCGACGAGCAGCGCCGTCCGCGGCCGCGCGCCCTGGGAGGGGCGCGCGGCCGCCGCGCCGTCGGTCACGTCTGGCTCTCCCACGCATCCTGGGCGGCCTGCAGCGCCGACCGCGCGTCCTTCTCCCCCTGGATCGCCAGGGCGAGCTGGTCGGTGAGGTCCTGGAGGAGCTTCGGCGAGTTCGCGTCCCTCGGCCACGCCAGGGGGTTGCCGGCCCAGCTGGTGCGGATGGCCTCGATGGCCTCCGGCAGCGCCGCGGCGTATTCGCTCGACCCGAGCACGCTGGTGCGGTTGGCGTCGATGCCGGCGCCCGGCGTCGAGGCCTGTTTGAGGTTGTTGGCCCGCGTGGTGGACCACTCGACGAAGCGCGCGGCCACCTCCCGGTTCTTCGAGCCGGCGGAGACGCCGATGCCGAAGCCCGCCTCCAGGGCCGTGCGGGGCGTGGTGTTCGCCCCGCCCACCGGCAGCGTCGTCGCGCCCCACTTGCCCTGGATCTTCGAGACCGACGGGTCCTCGGCGCGCAGCGAGAGGTCCGTCCAGGTGTCGATCAGGGCGCCCTGCCCGCTGAGGAAGGCGGTGTTCGCCTGGTCGAAGCCGGTCTGCAGCGGCGTCGGGTACGACCACTGGGTGACGGCGACCAGGCTCTCGAGCGCCTCGACGGCGGCGTCGCTCGTGAGGGCGGGGTTGCCGTCGGAGTCGAGCAGCTCCCCGCCGTAGCCGGCGAGCCGGTTGATGTACGACGCGCCGAGGATCATCGGCACCTGCTGGCCCTGGAAGACGGCGCCGTAGAACTTGCCGTCGCCGCCCTGCGTGATCGTCTTGGCGGCGGCGTTGTACTCGTCCCAGGTCTTCGGAGGCTCCAGGTCGAACCGGTCGAACAGCTCCTTGTTGTAGAAGAGGATGTGGAGGTCACCGTCGTAGGGCAGCCCCCAGCGCTTTCCGTCGTAGAGGGTGTAGTTGTCGTAGATGCCGGGCAGGAAGTCGGCCGTGCCGATGTCCGGCCGCGAGTCGATCCATTCGGTCAGGTCGACGAGCGCGCCGGCGTCGACCAGGGCGCCGAGGCCGAAGTAGAAGTAGTCGAAGAGGTCGAACTCTCCGGCGCCGCTCTGGGCGTCGAGCACCTGCTTGCTCGTGAGCTGGTCGTAGGGGATGGCGGTCACCTCGAGCTTGCCGCCGGTCTCCTGCTCCCACAGCGGGCCGAGGACGTCGGTGAACGCGAGCCGGTGAGGCTGGTTCACGGCGAGCTTCAGCGTCACGCCGGCCGCATCGACCTCGCCGGTGGCGGCCGCGAGGCTCTCGGACTCGTCGGACCCGCCGCAGGCCGCCAGCAACGGGCCCGCCACGACGAGGCCCGCGCCCGCGGCGGCCGACAGCAGCAGCCGCCGGCGCGTGACGAGGGGGGTTCGGTCCGGGCTCGGACGCAGCGCCGGCAGGGGTGCGTCTGGGTGGCGATCGGTCACGTGGGGCACTCCTCGGGAGGGGCGTGGTGACGCGATACTTTATAAACACGATCATATTAGGTGCAATAGGAGAATCCGGCCTGAGGAGGACCGATCACGATGAGCGCCTTCCCCACCCGCACCCTCGGCGGCGACGGGCCCGCGATCACGACGCTGGGCTTCGGGGCCTGGGCGATCGGGGGCGAGTGGACCTACGGCTGGGGCCCGCAGGACGACGACCGCTCGATCGCCGCGATCCACCGGGCCCTCGAGCGCGGGGTGTCGTGGATCGACACCGCCGGCGTCTACGGCCTGGGGCACTCCGAGCGGGTGGTGGCCAGGGCGTTGAGGGGCCTCTCGGAGAGGCCGCTGGTGTTCACCAAGTGCGGGATGGTGTGGCACGACCAGCCCGACGGGGTGCCGCGGCCCAACCTGAGGCTGGCGGAGATCCGTGCCCAGTGCGAGGACTCGCTGCGCAACCTGGGCGTGGAGCGGATCGACCTCTTCCAGTTCCACTGGCCGGACGTCCTTACCGGCACCCCCGTGGAGGAGTCGTGGGGGGTGATGGCCGACCTGGTCGCGGAGGGCAAGGTGCGCTGGGCGGGGGTCTCGAACTTCGACCTCGACCTGCTGTCCCGGTGCGAGCCGATCCTGCACGTCGATTCGCTGCAGCCGATCCTGAACCCGGTCGACCGCGCCGCCGCGGAGCTGCTGCCCTGGTGTCGCGATCACGGCACGGGCGTGATCGCCTACAGCCCGATGATGTCCGGGCTCCTCACCGAGCGGTTCAGCCACGAGCGGCTCGCCGCCCTGGACGAGGGCGACTGGCGGCGCGGCCCGGCGGGCGCGGCGTGGTTCACGGAGCCGGCGTTCACGCGGAACCTGGCGCTGCGCGACGCGCTGGCGCCCGTCGCGCAGCGGCACGGGGTGAGCACCGGGGAGGCGGCGATCGCGTGGGTGCTCGCGTGGCCGGGGGTGACCGGCGCGATCGTGGGGGCGCGGGACGCGGCCCAGGTGGACGGCTGGATCGGCGCGGGCGCCCTCACCCTGGACGACGCCGACCTGGACGAGATCGCCGCCGCGATCGAGGCGACCGGAGCGGGGGTGGGCCCGGCGCGCCCCGGAGCGTAGGGGCGGCCGGCCGGCCGGAGCCGGGGCCCGTCGGGCGGCCCGGCAACGGGGCACCCGGCGGCGCGCTCATGCCGGCGGCTCGATCAGGGGCAGCCTCAGCACGAAGCGCGCCCCCGGACGCGCCTCGTCGGGCGCCATCAGCTCGAGGGCGCCGTCGTGGGCCTCGGCGACGAGCCGGGCGATCGGCAGCCCCAGGCCGGAGCCGCCCGCCGCGCTGCTCGCCCGGTGGAAGCGGTCGAAGATCGCGTCGCGCTGCGCCGGGGCCACGCCGGGGCCGCGGTCGGAGACCACCACGCGCGCGGCGTCGCCGTCGCGCTCCAGCGCCACCTCGATCTCGCCCCCCACGGCGCCGTAGCGCACCGCGTTCTCCACCAGGTTCGCCACGGCCCGGCCCAGCAGCCGCTCGTCGCCCTCCACCACCGCCTCGTCGTCGACGCGCACCCGC
The DNA here is from genome assembly GCA_050181915.1 of Thermoleophilia bacterium. Taxonomy (GTDB): domain Bacteria; phylum Actinomycetota; class Thermoleophilia; order Miltoncostaeales; family Miltoncostaeaceae; genus JBFXCS01. The sequence goes on from JBFXCS010000002.1 coordinate 422,037, forward strand.
AGCTCCGCGCCGGCCGCCTCGGCGCGCTCGCGGTTCTCGTCGGCCACCTGCTCCACCAGCAGGTCGAGCCGCAGGGGCTCGCGCTCCATGCGGCCGCGGCGGGCGTCGAGGCGCGCCAGCTCCAGCATGTCGGCGATCGTGGCCGACGCGCGCTCGGCCGCCGCGCCGATCGCGCGCAGCGCCCCCGCCGACTCGCCCGCCTCGCCCGCCTCGCGCAGCGCCTGCTCCGCCCGCGCCCGGATCACCGCCACCGGTGTGCGCAGCTCGTGGGCGGCGTCGGCGAGGAAGGCCTCCTCGCGGCGGGCCATCGCGGCCATCGGGGCGATGGCGCGGCCGGTCAGCAGCCAGGCCGCCAGCACGGTGAGCAGCCACAGCCCCACCGCGCCGCCGATGATCGGCAGGGTGGCGCCGCCCAGCCCGGTGTGGGCGGGCTCCACCGCGACGATGGTGGCGAGCAGGTCGCCCTCGCCGCTGTAGACCGGGCTCGACGCGAGGCGCACGTCCTCGCCGTCCGACCTGTCGCCGTACACCTGGACCCGGTTCTCGGTGCGGGCGCGCTCGAGGGCGCGCCGCGCGGCCGTCGGGTCGAGGGCCTCGGCGGGGCCGGCGAGCGTGCGCCCGTCCGGGGCGACCACCACGACGGGCGCGCCGGGACGCCGGTCGGCGCCGAAGTAGCCGTCGGGGTTGGTGTCGATCTCGAGGCGCTCGCCCTGCGGGTAGGCGTAGCCGTCGGCCGCGAGCACGGTGCTCTCGACCCGGTGGTCGACGCGCTCCTGGGCACGGTCGCGGTCGACCAGGGCGGCGGCGACCGCGAGCAGGGCGAGCACCACGAACGAGACCGCCGCGTACCGCGCCGTCAGCCGCAGTCGCAGACGGCGCAGCTCGGCGGTGGTCACGCGCCGTCGGCCAGCCGGTAGCCGGCGCCCCTCACGGTCTCGATGGCGTCCGGGCCGAGCTTGCGGCGCAGGGCGGCGACGTGGACGTCGACGACGTTCGACTCCGGCTCGTAGGCGTGGTCCCAGCAGTGCTCGAGGATGTCGTAGCGGTCGACCACCTCGCCGGCCCGGTCGGCGAGGAAGGCGAGCAGCGCGAACTCCTTCGCGGTGAGCGGCACGATCACGCCGTCGCGGCGCACCCGCCGGCGGGCCGTCTCGATGCGCAGCGCCCCCACCTCCACCACCGGCCGGCGCCGCGCCGGACCGCGGCGCAGCAGCGCCTGGACGCGCGCCACCAGCACGTCCGCCGCGAACGGCTTGGTCAGGTAGTCGTCGGCGCCGGAGTCGAGGCCGGCGACCACGTCGCCGACCCCGTCCATGGCGGTCAGCATCAGGATGGGCGTCTCCACCCCCTGTTCCCGCCACTCGGCGCACAGCGACAGCCCCTCGCCGTCGGGCAGGCGCCGGTCGAGCACCACGATGTCGTACGGGTGCAGCTCGGCCTGCACGCGGGCCTCGGCGAGGGTCGCCGCGACGTCGACGCCGAAGGCCTCCGACCGCAGCCGCTGCGCGACCGCCGCCGCGAGCTCGGCCTCGTCCTCCACGACGAGGATGCGCATGCCGCGATCCTGCTCGCGGCGGCGGCGGATGGCAAGGGCCCTGATCATCGCCGCGCAGCGGTCGCGATCGCGGGCGCCGCGGGGCGGACGCGGGTCAACGGGCGCTCCGGAAGGTGACGCTGCGCGCCGGCGCGGCGTTGCCCGCGGCGTCGGTCGCCACGATCACGAGGCGGTGGAGGGTCGCGCGGCGCAGCAGGCGCCCCTTGGGGTCGCGCTTGGGCACCGCGATGCGGTTGCGGCCGGCGCCGAGGGAGACCGAGCGGGCGCCCAGGCCCACCCAGCGGGTGCAGGCGGCCCGGCGGCGGTTCACGCGGGTGACGGAGCGGCAGGCGCGGCCCACCCGGCGGCCGACGCTCGCGCGCTGCACCTGCAGCCGCACGCGGGCGGGCTCGGAGAGGGTGATGAACACCGACGCGCCGCTGCGGCGGGCGCTCACCGAGGGCGCGGTGCGGTCGGCGGGCTGCGGGCCGGAGCCGGGGCCGGGGCCTCCCGGCACCTGCGGCGTGGGAATGCCGCGCCGCTGCTGGAAGAGGGCGACCGCCGCGGCGGCGTCCACGATGCCGCCGCTCACGCTCTTGCCCTGCCAGGCCGGCACCTTGCGCGCGCTGTCGATGATCGCCGAGCGCACCTCGGCGGCGGTGGCCGTCGGGTCGATGCCGAGCAGGATGGTCGCGACCCCCGCCGCGGTGGGCGAGGCGAAGCTGGTGGCCGAGCCGGTGGGCACGAAGCCGCCGTCGGCCGAGGTGGTGACGCTGTTCGCCGTGGGCACGGCCACGTCGACGCTGGTGCGCCCGAAGGCGCCCACGTCGAGGCCGTCGTCCGGCGCCGAGGTGGTGACGCAGAGCACGTTCGGCGCGTCCAGGTTGCACGGCATCGGGTCGGTCGGGTCGGCGTCGAAGGCGCCGCCGTTGCCCGAGGGGATGGTCACGAAGAGGACGTTCGGGTGGCCGGTGATGGCGTTCCGCAGGCCCGCCTCGAGGTCGGCGCCGCTGCCCGAGAGCCAGCTGAAGCTGACGACGCGGGCGCCGCGGTCGGCGGCCCAGTCGATCGCCGACGCCTGGGCGTACTGGTAGCAGTTGTCGTCCACCCAGCAGGTGCGCATGGCGATGAAGCGGGCGTTCGGCGCGACGCCGGCCCCGCCCTGGCCGTTGTTCCACTGGGCGCCGAGCACGCCGGCCACCATCGTGCCGTGGCCGCCGACGTCGCTGGGGTCGGGGTCCGGCTGGAAGGCCGTGTTCGGCGGCGCGTTGCCGATCAGGTCCCAGCCGTGGGCGCCGGCGGGCACCATCGGCAGGTTGCCGACGCCGTCCGGATCGGGCGCCGGCACCGCCGACGGGAGGCTGAAGAGGCGCCCGGCGATATCGGGGTTGTCGAGGTCGAGGCCGGTGTCGGCCACCATCACCGGGACGTCCTGCAGCGGACGACCGGCCAGGTCGAGCGCCAGCGGCACCCGCATGATCTGCAGCGGCTGCTGAGCGGCCGCCTGCGGATCGGTGGGCGCCGCGGCGACCGCGGCGGTGCAGGCCGCGCCGAGCGCGACGGCCGTGGCCGTGAGACGGGCGATGAGCCGGATGCGAGCCATGGGGTTCTCCTCGACGGGGGTGCGATGACGCGCACAGCCTGCTTCGGCCTCCATGAAGCCCGGGTGAAGCCGCCCTTCATCGCAGCTTCACGGGGAATCGCCCAGGGTGCCCGCCATCACCGGTCCGCGGTGATCAGATCACCACACGAGGAGGAAAGTCATGTCCGCTTCCCGGCGCCTCGCTCCCGTTCTCGCCGTCGCGGTCCTGTCGGTGCCGATCGGCGTCGCCGCGGGGCAGCTCGCCCACCCGGGCGCGGCCGCCGCCGACGCCGGCCAGCAGGCGATGGCCAAGAAGAAGAAGCCCGCCAAGAAGAAGGCGCTCCGCGGCCCGCGCGGCCCCCGCGGGCTGCGCGGCGTCGCGGGCGCGGTCGGTCCCCGCGGCGCGGCCGGGCCGGCCGGCCCGGCCGGCCCCGCGGGGCCCTCGAACGCCTTCGAGGTGCACAACGACACGACCTTCAACGGCGACGCCGACTCGGACGGCACCCTCGCGACGCTCGTCGACCTGCCGCCCGGCGCCTACGTGGTCTCGGCCAAGGCGACCCTCACGCGGGGCCTGCCGGCCGGCGTGCACATCGCCAGCTGCACCCTGGTCGCCGGCAGCGCGAGCGACACGTCCATCGCCCTGACTCCGGACAGCGTCGGCATCGGCGCCACCGTGAACACCCAGCTCGTCACGACCTTCGCCGAACCCGGCATCGCGCAGCTCACCTGCACGATGATCGGCGCGGGGTGGAAGGGTCAGCGCGCGCGGATCGTCGCCCTCAAGGTCGGCAGCCTGGCCTCGGCGGCCGTCCTCGGCTGAACGCGCGAGAGGTCTAGCCGACCTCGGCGCGGGCGACCGCATCGAGATGGGCGGCGAGGTGCCCCGTGATCTCGTCGGCGTCCGCGCCGGCGCCGTCGATCAGGGTCGACTTGCGGCGCAGCTGGAACGGCATGCCCATGAAGTACACGCCGGGCGCCCGGGTGACCCCGCCGTCGTGCACGAGCCTGCCGCGGCGGTTGGTGAGCGGCAGGTCGGCCCAGGACAGGTCCGGCCGGTAGCCGGTCGCCCAGACGACCGACGAGATCTCCCCGCCGGCCAGGTCGATCTCGAGCCTCGGCTCGGCCGGCACGACGGTCGGCTCGGGGCGCTCCGGGGGCTCCGACACCAGGTCGGTCTCGGCGGCCCAGGCGTCGAGGGTGTCGAGCAGGCGGTTGAGCTTGAGGTCGGCGAGCCGGACCACGTTCTTCAGCGAGCCCGAGAACAGCATCCGGCTGCCGCGGATCGCCTGGATGCGGCCGACCAGCCGGGCGCCGCGCGCGGTGAGGGTGTTGAGGTCGATGGTCTGGCCGCCGCCGAAGCCGGTGAGCTGCATCGACGGGATGCTGCGGGCGCGGACGAGGTCGTCCATCTGCTCCCAGCGCTCGTCGTGGACGCCGCTCGCGTCCATCCACCAGATGATGTCGGCGCCCCGGTAGGTGCGCGGCACGCGGACGTGCTCGCCCACGGCGATCGTCACCTCGCGGCCGGCGCGCAGCAGCTCGTCGGCGATCTGGACGCCGCTCGCGGCGGCGCCCACCACCAGCACCCCGCCGTCGGGCAGCTGGTCGGGGTTGCGATAGTCGAGCGCGGTGATCGACGCGACGCCGGCGGGCAGGTCGTCGCGCACCGGCGGGGTCGACCCGACGTTGCAGGCGCCCGAGGCCAGCACCACGGCGTCGGCGGTCCAGTGGCCCCGGTCGGTCTCGATCCGGTAGCCGCCGGTCGGCGCCGGCCGCACGGAGGTCACGGTGGTGTGGGTGTGGACCGGGGCCTCGGTGCCCGCGGCGTAGTCCTCGATGAAGCGGACGACGTCCGACGCCGTCATGTACCCGTCGGGGTCGTCGCCCCGGTACTCGTGCCCGGGCAGGCGGCTGTACCAGTTGGGCGTCAGCAGGCGCAGCGAGTCCCAGCGCTCGGTGCGCCAGGAGTTCGCCACCTCGCCGCGCTCGAGCACCACGTGGTCGATCGAGCGGTCGGTGAGGCGGCGGCTCACCGCGAGCCCGCAGTGGCCGCCGCCGACGACCACCGCGGGGATGCGCGCGGACGCTCCCGTCACGACGCGGCGTTGACCTCGACGCTCACGTTGGTCGGGTTCGCGAGGATGTCGAACACGGCGGAGCGCTTCTGCGACTGGGCGACCAGCGCCTCGATGTCGGCCGGCGACGCGTCGGCGTCGATCTGGTACGAGACCTTCACGCCGTCGAAGCCGTTGCGGACGTCCGGGTCGGCGCCGAGGATGCCGTGCAGGTCCATGCCGGCCTCGAGGGTCGCCTTCACCGAGTTCAGCTTGATCTGGCGCTGCTGGGCGACGGCGGCGATGCCGGCGGTGAGGCAGCTGCCCAGCGCGGTGAGCACGAACTCGACCGGGGTGGCGCCGTTGTCCTCGGCGGCGAAGGCGAGCGGGTGGTCGGCCTCGTGGGTGAAGGACGACTTGTGCTCCTGCTCGCCGCCGAAGCCGTAGAACGACTCGATCGTCGACGTGCTGTGGGTGCCGCGCACCCACTCGGTGGTGGCGCGCCACTGGAACTGCCCGATCTCGGGCGTGTCGGCGAGCGCCGCGCGGGCGCCCAGGAGGGCCTCGACGTTGACTCCGTTGTCCACCGGGGTGTCGACCTCGGACATTTTCGCTCCTGATCTTGAGTGGGGGTGGGCTCGCGAGATACGGCCTGCCCGCCTCGCGCCTGCGCCCACGATGCGAACGCGCTTAATCCGCAGATTATCGCGGAAATAGGATCTCGGAGTGTAGACGGACGCGGCCCTCCGCGTCACATCCCGCTCGGCGACCGCCGCCTACCGGCGCGGCGCGGCGACCCTCACGTACTTCGTGGTCGCGGCCCGTGTCGTGGCCGTCGTGGCCAGCCGGGCGCGCACCCGGACGACGCCGGAGACGCGGGAGGGCACGGCGCAGCGCTTCGCGAACGTCCCCTTCCTCCCCGTCTTCGCGGTGCACAACCGCGTCGCCCTGCGCCCGTTGCGCCGCTCGACGATCACCGTCCGCCCCCGCAGGGCCGGCCTGGTGGTGCCGCTCACCCGGATGAACCGGCGCGCCCCCACCCGGACCGGCTTCGCCGACAGCTTCAGGGTCACCTTCCGCCGCGAGGCGGCCGCGGCCGGGCACCCCTGGCGGGACGCCGGCCCCGGGACGGCGGGGCAGCGGTCCTGGGCGTCGGGCACGCCGTCCGAGTCCGCGTCGGACGCGGGTCCCGCTCCGGGACCGGGCCCCGGAGCGGGACCCGGGTCGCCGCCCGGGGGGTTCCCCGCGCTCACGTTCACGATCTCCTTGATGGCCCCCGATGCGATGTCGGCGTAGACGATGCTCCCGCCCGGCCCCTCCTGGATGTCCGTCGCCTGGCCGAAGCCGCCGCTGGTGCCGAAGGGGGTGACCGTGCCGTCGGGAGTCCGCGTGAAGAACTCGTCCTTGACGAAGTTCGCGAAGAAGAGCCGCCCCGCGTAGGCCGACGGATAGGCGCCGCCGCGGTAGACGGGGCCCGCCACGACCGCCTCGCCGCCGCCGGTGTGCGGCCACGCGTAGGCCGGCGCCGCTGCGCCGATGCCGGTGCCGCCCTCGGCCGGGGGGTAGAGGCCGGCGCAGGTGCCGCTGCTGATGGGGTTCGACGAGTAGGCGGGCTGCTTGAGGGGCCCCTCGTAGCACGGCCAGCCGAAGTTCAGCTCCCGGTCGGGGTCGGTCCAGGTGGCCGGGATGCGGTCGATCTCCTCGAATGCGCCGTTGCCCACATCGCCCACCCAGATGTCGCCCGTCGGCCCGTCCACGCTGAAGCGGTAGGGGTTGCGGAAGCCGCGGGCGAGCACCCGCGAGCGGTTCGACGCCGGGGCGGCGGCGTCGAAGTAGGGGTTGCGCGGATCGCCGTCGCCCGTCTCCGGGTCGAGCCGCAGCACCTTGCCCACCGGCGAGTCGAGGTCGAACACGTCGAAGCCGCAGGTGTTCACGAGCCCCGGGTCGTAGCAGCTGCCGTCACCGAGCCCCACCAGCAGGCTGCCCTGCCCGTCGAAGGCGAGCTGGCCGACGGCGTGCCACGGACCCGTCTGGGGGAGATCGTCGAGCACCGTCTCCCGGCTGGCGGGGTCGGCGGCGTTCGGATCGGAGGCGGAGGCCCTGACGCGGATCACCGTGTTCTCGGTCGGGTCCGAGCCGTTGGGCTGCGAGGGGTCCGGCTCCTTGACGAAGCCGAGGTACACCCATCCGTTGGTCGCGAAGCCGGGGTCCAGCGCGATGCCCAGCAGGCCGCGCTCGCCGAAGTCGTTGACGTCCGGTCGCAGGTCGATGAACGTGGACGACTGCCGGCCGTCCCAGACCTTGACCAGGCCGGCTCGCTCGGCGATGAAGATGCGGCCGTCGGGTGCATACGCGAAGGCGGTGGGCCCGGTCAGGTCGCCCACGAGGGTGCGGACCTCGAAGCCCGCGGGCGGATCGGCGGAGGCCGTCGACGCCGTCGCGAGCAGGGCGAGGAGCGCCAAGATCGACGTCCACAGCCCGGTCCTCCCGCGCCGGCCCGCCATCCTCCGCTCCCGTCCGCGCACCTGCGACCTCCCGTCCCGCGCCGCCGTTCCGGATCGGCGGCGATCGGTGAGGACGCTACCAGAGCATGTTCGGTGCGCCGAACATAATCGGTTCGTGACGGCGAACACGGGCCGGAGCCGTTGACAAGGCCCCTCGTCGCGCATAACCATATGGTTATGAATACGCTGGCCGACGACGAACTGGATCGGGCATTCGGCGCCCTGGCCGACCCCACCCGCAGGGCGATTCTCTCCCGGCTGCGAAGCGGCGAGGCGGGTGTCCTGGAGATCGCCGAGCCGTTCCCCGTGAGCCAGCCGGCGATCTCCAAGCACCTGAAGGTGCTGGAGGCGGCCGGCCTCGTTTCACGGCGTCGACGGGCGACGCACAACCTGTGCCGCCTGGAGGCCACCCGGCTCGGGGAGGTCGCGGAATGGCTCGGTACGTACCGCGAGTTCTGGGAGGGCAGCTTCGCCCGTCTCGACGGATACGTGCAGGAGCTCACGCAGGCACGGCAGGAGGAGTAGCCGATGAGCGCGACGGAACGAGCAGCGCCGGCGCGATCCGCGGCGGCCGACCGCGAGATCGTGATCACCCAGGTCATCGGCGCCCCGCGGGAGCTGGTGTTCGAGGCCTTCACCGAGGTCCGGCACCTGTCGCGATGGTGGGGCCCGGAGGGGTTCACCACCAGCACGCGGGCGTTCGAGTTCCGCGTCGGCGGGGAGTGGGAGTTCGTGATGCACGGACCGGACGGGACGGACTACCGGGAGTGGATCTCCTGGACCGAGATCACCCCGCCGGAGCGGATCGCGCTGCTCCACGGCGAGTCCCGCGGCGACCCGAGGGCCTTCGAGACGGTCCTGACCTTCACGCCCGACGGTGCGGCGACCCTGATCGAGATGCGCACGGTGTTCCCCACCAGGGAACAGCGCGACGAGGCCACCGAGAAGTACCGCGCGGTCGAGGGGGGCCGGCAGACCCTGAGCAGCCTGGCCGCCTACGTCACCGAGATCGTTCGACAGGGGGCGGAGGGCTGATGCCCGGGAAGGTGTTCTTCAGCGTGTCGATGTCGCTCGACGGGTTCATGGCGCCGGAGGCCGTGCCCGTCGAGGACATCCTCTCGCCCGAAGGTCGGGACGATCCAAGGGTCCGGCGCTGGATGGCGAAGTGGTCGGAGCTGCAGGCGTGGGCGTTCCCGCAGCGCTTCTTCCGGGAGAACCTCAAGCTCGGCGAGGGCGGCGAGGAAGGGCTCGACAACGACATCGCTCGGGCGACGCACGAGCGCACCGGCGCGAGCGTCATGGGCAGGCGCATGTTCGACGCCGGCGAGCCGACATGGCCGGAGGAGGCGCCCTTCCACACCCCGGTGTTCGTCCTCACCCACACCGGGCGCGAGCCGTGGGAGCGGCCGGGCGGGACCACCTTCCACTTCGTCGACGACGGCATCGGAGCCGCGCTCGACCGGGCCCGCGAGGCCGCCGGCGACCGCGACGTCCGCATCGCGGGCGGCGCCGAGACGATCCTGGAGTACGTGAACGCCGGCCTGATCGACGAGTTCTCGATCGCGCTGTCGCCCGTGCTGTTCGGCTCCGGAATCCGCCTGTTCGAGGGCGTGGACGCGGACCGCGTGGCCCTGGAGCCGGTCCGCGCGGAGCCGACTCGGCGGGTGACCCACCTGACCTACGCGGTCCGGGAGCGGTAGCCGTCAGGGAGTCGCCGGGGCCCATGCCGGCCGCGGAGGCGGTCCCCCCGCCACGTCCATCGCTGAAGAAACGGAGAGGGAGGGATTCGAACCCTCGGCTCGGGTTGACCCCGAGCAACCGCTTAGCAGGCGGCCCCTTTCGGCCACTCAGGCACCTCTCCCCGAGCCCGGGCATCTTAGAGCACCCAACAGGATGAGGCGCGCGGCCGTCGGCTCGCTGCAAACCGTCGCATTCCCACGTCCTCCGTCGGGGCGATACCGCCATGGGTATCGCACCCTCCCTGCGTCCTCGGACTGCTCGGTTTCGCGGCCGAACGACCACGCGTCATCCTGTTACGCGCTCTTAAGCCGCTCAGCGCCCCAGCAGCTCGCGCACCTGGCGGGCGACCTCCAGATCCTCGCGGGCCGCGATCACCGCGACCGCGACCGCGGCGCCGGGCGGCGAGATCAGCCGGTCGGGCTCGGGCGACTCCGCCTCGAGCGGGGCGGGGACGCCGAGGAGGGCGAGCCGGTCGCAGGCGAGCCGGCGCACCTGGTCGGCGTTCTCGCCGACCCCGCCGGTGAAGGCGAGCACGTCGATGCCGCCGAGCGCCGTCGCCATGCGCGCGATCTCGCCCGCGAGGCGGTGGACGTAGACGTCGAGGGCGAGGGCGCACCGCGCGTCGCCCTCGCCCGCCCCGGCGAGCACGTCGCGCATGTCGGCCGAGCGGCCGGACAGGCCCAGCAGGCCGGCATCCGCGCTGAGCGCCCGCTCGGCCTCGGCGGCGTCGATGCCGCCGCTGCGCTGCACCCACAGCACGAGGCCCGGATCGACCGAGCCGGAGCGGGTGGCCATCACGAGGCCCTCCATCGGGGTGAGCCCCATGGTGGTGTCGACCGACCGGCCGCCGACGATCGCCGCGAGCGACGCCCCGGCGCCCAGGTGGGCGCTCACCACCCGCAGGCGCGGGTCGCCGGACCGACCGACCAGCTCGGCCACCCGGCGGGCGACGTACGCGTGCGACAGGCCGTGGAAGCCGTAGCGGCGAAGGCCCCAGCGCTCGTGCCAGGCCGCGGGCAGGGCGTAGGTCCGGGCCGCGGGCGGGATGGTGGCGTGGAAGGCGGTGTCGAAGCACAGCACGGCGGGCAGGTCGGGCCGCAGCGCGGCCACCGCCCGGGCCGCGGCGAGGGCGCGCGGGTTGTGCAGCGGCGCCAGCTCGGTGGCCTCGTCGAGCGCGTCCTCGGTGTCAGGGCCGAGCCGGGCCGCGGCGGTGAGGCGGGGCCCTCCGTGGACGACCCGGTGCCCCACCGCGTCCACCGCCGGCGCCGCGGCGAGGAAGCCCTCCACCGCCTCGGCCAGGCCGCGCTCCCCCCGCCCGGTCGGCACCTCCCGCTCGTCGCTCGCCAGCACCTCGTCGCCGGGGCCGAGCGCCCGCAGCTTCAGGCTCGACGACCCCGTGTTGACGACGAGCACCCTCACGCCGCGGGCCACGCCCAGTCGCGGATCTCGGCCATGTCCTCGCCGGTCTCGCGGGTGTGGGCGCGGGCGGCGAGGCGGGCGTCCTGCATCTCCTGGCGCAGGCCGGCGGCGCGCGGGCCGAGGCCGGGCACCCGGTCGATGACGTCCATCACCAGGTGGAAGCGGTCCATGTCGTTGAGCATCACCATGTCGAAGGGCGTGGTGGTGGTGCCCTCCTCGATGTAGCCGCGTACGTGCAGGTTGGCGTGGTTGGCGCGGCGGTAGGTGAGGCGGTGGATCAGCCACGGGTAGCCGTGGTAGGCGAAGATCACCGGCCGGTCGGTGGTGAAGATCGCGTCGAACTGGTCGTCGGGCAGGCCGTGCGGGTGCTGGGTCTCGTCCTGCAGGCGCATCAGGTCGACGACGTTCACGACGCGCACGCGCAACTCCGGCAGGTGCTCGCGCAGCAGGGCCGCCGCGGCGACGGTCTCGAGGGTGGGGATGTCGCCCGCGCACCCGAGCACGACGTCGGGCGCTTCGTCACCGGCCGTGCCGGCCCACTCCCAGATGCCGACGCCGCGGGTGCAGTGGGCCACGGCCTCGTCCATGGCGAGGTAGTTCAGCGCCGGCTGCTTGCCCGCCACGATCACGTTCACGTAGTCGCGGCTGCGCAGGCAGTGGTCGGCCACCGACAGCAGGCAGTTCGCGTCGGGCGGCAGGTAGACGCGCACGATCTCCGCCTTCTTGTTGACCACGTGGTCGATGAAGCCCGGGTCCTGGTGCGAGAAGCCGTTGTGGTCCTGGCGCCAGACGTGCGAGGTGAGCAGGTAGTTGAGCGACGCGATCGGGCGGCGCCAGGGGATGTGGCCGGTCACCTTCAGCCACTTGGCGTGCTGGTTGAACATCGAGTCGACGATGTGGATGAAGGCCTCGTAGCAGCTGAAGAAGCCGTGGCGGCCCGTGAGCAGGTAGCCCTCGAGCCAGCCCTGGCACAGGTGCTCCGACAGCACCTCCATCACCCGGCCGTCGGGCGACACGTGATCGTCGTCCGGCTCGACCGCCGCGACGGAGCAGCGGTCGGTGACTTCGAACACGGCCTGGAGGCGGTTGGAGGCGGTCTCGTCCGGGCCGAACACGCGGAAGTTCGCCGGATCGGCGTTGCGGGCGAGCACGTCGCGCAGGAAGGCGCCGAGCACCCGGGTCGCCTCGCTCGTCCCGGTCGCCGGCGCGTCCACCGGGACGCCGTAGTCGCGGAAGTCCGGCATGTGCAGCTCGCGCAGCAGCAGCCCGCCGTTGGCGTGGGGGTTCGCCCCCATCCGCCGGTCGCCCTCGGGCGCCAGCGCGGCCAGCTCCGGGACGAGGGCGCCGGCGGCGTCGAACAGCTCCTGCGGCCGGTAGGAGCGCATCCACCGCTCGAGCTGGGCCAGGTGGTCGGGATTGGTGCGCGTGCCGGAGAGGGGCACCTGGTGCGAGCGGAACGACCCCTCGGTGCGCTTGCCGTCCACCTCCTTGGGGCCGGTCCACCCCTTCGGGCTCACCAGCACGATGGCCGGCCAGCGCGGCAGCGTGCGGTCGCCGCCGACGCGGGCCGCGCGCTGGATGTCGCGGATCCGGTCGAAGGCGCGATCGAGGGCGGCGGCCATCAGCTGGTGCATCGCCTCCGGCTCGTCGCCCTCCACGAAGATGGGGGCGTGGCCGTAGCCCTCGAGCAGGGCGCGCAGCTCGTCGCGGGGGATGCGGGCCAGCACCGTGGGGTTGGCGATCTTGTAGCCGTTGAGGTGAAGGATGGGCAGCACGGCCCCGTCGCGCACCGGGTCGAGGAACTTGTTGGAGTGCCAGCTCGCCGCCAGGGGGCCGGTCTCGGCCTCCCCGTCGCCCACGACCGCGCACACGACCAGGTCGGGGTTGTCGAACGCCGCGCCGTAGGCGTGCACGAGCGCGTAGCCCAGCTCCCCGCCCTCGTGGATCGACCCGGGCGTCTCGGGGGCGACGTGGCTGGGGATGCCTCCCGGGAACGAGAAGCGGCGGAACAGGTGGCGCAGGCCGTCGGCGTCGTGGCCGATCGAGGGGTAGTGGTCGGTGTACGACCCCTCCAGGTAGGTCGCCGCCACCAGGCCCGGGCCGCCGTGGCCGGGGCCGGCGATGTAGATCGCGTCGATGTCCCGCTGCCGGATGATCCGGTTCATGTGGGCGTAGATGAAGGTGAGGCCGGGCGTGGTGCCCCAGTGCCCCAGCAGGCGCGGCTTCACGTGCTCCGGCCGCAGCGGCTCGCGCAGCAGCGGGTTGTCGAGCAGGTAGATCTGCCCCACGGAGAGGTAGTTCGCCGCGCGCCACCAGGCGTCGATCAGGCGCAGCTCCTCGGGCGCGAGCGGGCCGGGGGAGCCCGTCGGGCCCGTCGCGTCGGTCACGCTCGTCGTCACGAATCCCTCCGTTCGGTCGCGGTGGTCGCGCCGGGGCGGACGCGCGTGCCCACGTTAGCCCCCGCGCGCATGGCCGCGTGTGTCAGGACGGCCATCACCGTGTCGTGCCCGGGGCCGAGGCGTCGTGAACCCGTCGGGCCTCGCCCGGCTCCGAATGGGGCGAGGACCCGATGGTGCCCGCCGCGGGCGCGGGTCATGGTGTCCTCAGATCACCGGAGAGGCCGATGACCCATCTCACAGCCAGGGGCGCCGTCGTCTGCGGCGTCGATGCGTCGGGGGCCGCGCGCGCCGCGATCCGCGTCGCCGGCCGCCTGGCCGAGAGCCTCGACCTGCGCCTCGTCCTGGTGCACGCCGGGCGCGAGCTGGCGCTCCGCCACCCGCCGCCCATCGGCGTCGAGTACCCGGAGGAGGACCTGCGCGCCGTCCGCGACGACGCCGCCGCGGCCGGCCGCGCGCTGCTCGACGACCAGGCCCGCGCGAGCGGCGTCCGCGACTACGAGGCGCTGGTGGAGCTGGGGCCGCCCTCGCAGATCGTGCTCGACGCCGCGCGGGACGCCCAGGCCGAGATGATCGTGGTCGGCACTCGCCGCCTCGGGGTCATCGCCAGCGCCCTGGTGGGCAGCGTCTCGGGCGACGTCCTCTCCCACGCCGACTGCCCGGTCGTGGTCGTCCCGGGGGACTGCGCCGACCACGTATCGTGACCGTCACCCGGGAGGGGTGGCAGAGCGGTCGAATGCGGCGGTCTTGAAAACCGCTTCGGGCCTACGCCCGACGAGGGTTCGAATCCCTCCCCCTCCGCTGGATCCTCGGAGCGCACCCCACACGGCGAACCACCGGTCACACGGTCTGTCCTTCCCGCTCGGCGCAGTCTCCTCGGCCTTCTGGCAGTTGGGCGGCCACGGTCCAGCGGAGCGAGTCCGGCCTCGCGGCCGACGAGCCCTGAGACGCCCCCTGCCTACGCCGGCGCGCTCACGGCCCAGCTCGCCAGGAGCTTCAGTGCGTTCTCGGTCGCGGAGCCGGGCTCGGCCGTGTACCCGAACAGGACGAGGCCCCCGGAGTCGGGGATCTCGAGGGCCTCGTAGCGCAGCGTCAGGTCCCCCACGATCGGGTGGTGCAGGCGCTTGACGCCGCGGCGATGGGAGCGCACCTCGTGGGCCGCCCAGCGGACCTTGAACTCGTCGCTGCGCGTCGCGAGCTCGCCGATCAGGTCGGTGAGGTCCCTGTTGTACGGGGAGTGGCCCGCCTCGACGCGGAGCATCGCGACCGCGGCGTCGGCGATCGCCGCCCAGTCCGAGTAGAAGTCGGCGGCGCGGGGGTCGAGGAAGATGAAGCGGGCCAGGTTGGGGTGTCCGGCTCGGCCGTCGAGCGCGCCGGCGTAGAGCGCGCGGCCGAGGACGTTCGCGCCGACGACGTCCAGCCGGCCGTTCTGCACGACGGCCGGCGCCGAGACCATCGCGTCGATCAGGGCCTGCACGCCCGGGGGGATCCGCTGCCGGGGCGGACGCGGGCTCGATGCCCTGCCCGCCTTGATCTTCGTCGCGCGGGCCAGCGCGAACGCGTACTCCCGCTGGTCGGGATCGAACCGCAGGACGCGGGCGATCGCGTCGAGCACGGCCTCGGACGCGGCGCGGCGCCCCTGCTCGATCCGCGTGTAGTAGTCGACGCTGATCGAGGCGAGCAGCGCCACCTCCTCGCGGCGCAGCCCCGCCACCCGGCGGCGCCCCGTGTCCGGCAGACCCACGTCCGCGGGGCTCAGCTCGATGCGGCGGGCCCGCAGGAACGACCCGAGCTCCGTGGCGTGCGCGTCGTGCGTCATGGGACGGAGTCTCACGCTTCTCGGCGGGTTTGTGAGGGGGCCGGATCCGTCCCAGGACACATCCCGCCCATTTTCATCCGCCGCAAGCAGGTCGAAGCTCGATCGCGTCCCGGCACGCCACAGGGAGCCTCATCCGATGACGACGGCAACCGCACCGACCACGACGAAGGTCTCGTTCATCAGCAAAGGCATCGACATCGCCGGCATCCTGTTCACGCCCGGCGGCGATGCGGCCGGTCCGCTCCCCGCGATCGTCGTCGGCCACCCCGGCGGCGGCGTCAAGGAGCAGACCGCCGGCCTCTACGCGGAGCGGCTCGCCCGCGAGGGGTTCGCCGCGCTGGTCTTCGACGCCGCCTACCAGGGCGAGAGCGGCGGTGAGCCCCGCTTCCTGGAGGATCCGATCCAGCGCTCCGAGGACGTCCGCGCCGCGGTCACCCACCTCACCACCCTCGACGGCATCGACGCCGACCGCATCGGGGCGCTCGGGATCTGCGCCTCCGGCGGCTACGTGCCGTTCGCCGCGCAGACCGACCGCCGCATCAGGGCCGTCGCCACCGTCAGCGCCGTCGACGTGGGCGATCTGTTCACCCGCGGGCTGGGACGTACGCTCGACGCCGACGCGCTCGACGCGGCCCTCGCGGCGGCCGGCCGGCTGCGGACGGCCGAGGCGAACGGCGCCGAGCCGACCTACGAGGCCTACGTCCCGCCCAGCCCGGACGGCCTGGAGGGCGCCCCGGTGCTGTATCGGGAGGGCCACGACTACTACCGCACCCCCCGCGGGCAGCATCCGCGCTCTGAGAACAGGTGGCTGGTGCAGAGCATGGACCGGATCGCACAGTTCGACGCCTACGCCAAGATCGCGATGATCTCCCCGCGGCCCCTGCTGATGATCGCCGGCTCGGAGGCCGACACCCGCTACTTCAGCGAGGAGGCGATCGCCAGGGCCGCCGAGCCCAAGGAGCTGCTCATCGTCGACGGCGCGACCCACATCGGCCTGTACGACCTCGACGAGTACGTCACGCCGGCCGTCGCCAAGCTGACGGAGTTCTTCGGCCGGTCCCTCACGAGCTGACCGACCCGGGACGCCCGACGGTCCCCTGAAGCGGCTGCCGGGAGGCACCGCCGGGTGCGTCGCACCCGATGGTCCTCCCGGAAACCGGATGGCTCAGACGGACGTACCCGAGAGGTCGGGCCGGCCTGAGCCGTGGAAGCTACGACCAGTCCGTGGTACCCGACCAGGTCCGGTTCGCGAGGTCGAACTCGCCCTCGAGCTTGCCCAGGGATCCGTCCGAGCCGGCGATCGCGCCGCTGGTGGCCCAGCGCCCGGTGGCCAGCTTCTTTACGACGCCCGAGCCCTGCCCCTGAAGGCTGTCGCCGCTCTTCGGGAACGAGGCCCCGATCCAGGACCACGTGCCGGCGGACTGGCCGGCCGGAGCGGTGAAGGTGCCAAGGACGGTTCCCAGCACCGTCGAGTCGCCCTCCATGTTGATCGATACGGTCGGCGACCCCTTGGCGTCCTGGCCGTAGCTGTATGTCACGGCCTTGAACTCGAACTTCGACGACGGCATTGAACCCCCTATGTGGCTTAGTCCGCGCGCATGGCGGACCCTTTTCGAAGCCATAGCAACACGGGTATCGCCGACCGTCAATGTCGTCCGAACAGCGGTATCTGTCCGGAGTTCGTTAGGTGTGAGACGCATCTACCTGTCGCCGGCCGGACATGGCCTCGGCGCCGTCGCAGGGGTCGCCCGTCGCCGCCGGCCGCGGGTGGATCCGCCCGGACCCGCCCGGACCCCGGCGCTGTTCCGCCTCGGGATCCCCTGCGCTCGGCGTATTCATGGATCCCATCGACCGCACGCGCGCCGTCGACGAGATCGGCCCTGCCCCGCGCTACGGGCCGCTACTCAGCCTTCGGGAGGCGGAGTACCGACCGGCGCGTGCAGGCTCAGGAACCGATCGAGCATGGACCTGTATTCACGTATCGAGTCGGCCCACGTGTCCAGGTATTCATGACCGGCGTCCGTCAGTGAATAGAGCCTCCGCGCCGGCCCGTCATTCGACGTATCCCAACCCGACACGACGAGACCGTCCTCCTCGAGCCGGCGCAGGATGCGATAGACGCGGCCCGAGTCCACGACCCCGAAGCCGAAGGCCGACATGCGCTGGATCAGGTCGTAGCCGTAGCTCTGCCACTGCTCCAGCGCGAGCAGGAGGAAGGGCATCAGCCAGATGCGCGGCTGCGGCTGGCCGTCGCAGCGCCGCCCGCGCCGCCTGCCCGTGCCGGCGGACGCATCGCAGGCGGCCGCGCCCTCCTGCCGGCGCACCGCCGCAGAACGCTTTCCGTTCATGGCGAAATGATATAGTTCGAAAGTTTAAACGTCAATATTTATGATCTGGGGTATCAATCCCGCCGCGATGGTTTCGGACACCACCCTTCTTGAGAACGATCCGGTGGAGAAGGCCCGTCAACAGTGGGTGCGGACGGGAAAGCCGAACGAGTCCGGGTTCGTCGTGCTGGTCTCCATGCTGCGCTCCTACTCCCTGCTGATACGGGAGCTGGAAGCCGCTCTCCGGCCGATCGAGCTCACGCTGTCACGCTTCGAGGTGCTCCTGCTGCTGTCGTTCACGCGGAACGAGCGACTGCCCAGCATGCGCCTGCGGGATCTCCTGATGGTCAGCGGCTCGAGCGCCACCTACCTGATCGACAAGCTCGAGGCGGGAGGGCTGGTCGAGCGCGAGAGCGACCCCTCCGACCGGCGGGTGAACGTCGTGCACCTCACGAAGGCCGGCCGGGCCGCGGTGGAGCAGGGGGTGGAGGCGCTCTCCGGCATCGGCTTCGGCTCCATCCGGGGGATGGACGAGGCCGGCCGGCGCGCGCTCGCCGACTCGCTCGCCGCGCTGCGCGGTGCGCGTCCGCCGCGCATCGGCGAGGGGCACGTCCTCGAACGGGCCGAGGAGAACGGCGGCGTGACCGCCTAGCGTCCCGTCGCGGGCGGATCCCGCTCCGCGCCGGGAGCGTCCGCGTCAGCCCCCTGCGCACTCAGGCCGCCGATGCCGAGGGACCGATCCACCGGCGCCGGCTCCTGCGCGGCGGGAGCGGCCGCCCCCGCCGGCCCGGCGGGCGGATCCTCCAGGAGGTCGGCGGTGGGCACGAAGAAGAGGCCGCCGGTGACCGCGGTGGAGAAGTCGAGCACCCGGTCGTGGTTGCCCGGCGGATCGCCGATGAACATGTTCCGCAGCATCCGCTCGATCACGTCGGGGGTGGCGGCGTAGCCGATGAAGTAGGTGCCGAACTCCCCGGCGCCGATCGAGCCGAAGGGCATGTTGTCGCGCACGATCTGCCTCTCGGTGCCGTCGTCGTCGGTGATCGTGTTCAGCGCGACGTGGGAGTTCGACGGCTTCTCGTCGTCGGCCAGCTCGATGTCGCTGAGCTTGCGGCGGCCGATCACCCGCTCCTGCTCCTCGACGGTCAGGGCCTCCCAGGCGTCGAGGTCGTGGAGGTACTTCTGGACGATCACGTAGCTGCCGCCGGCGTAGGCCGGATCCTCCTCCCCCACGAGCACCGCATCCGCCGCCTCGGCGCCGACCGGGTTCTCGGTGCCGTCGACGAAGCCCAGCAGATCGCGCTCGTCGAAGTAGCGGAAGCCGTGCACCTCGTCGGCGACCTCGGCGCGGCCGGCCAGCCGGATCATGATCTGGCGGGCCAGCTCGAAGCAGAGGTCCATCCGCGCGGCCCGCATGTGGAGCAGCAGGTCGCCCGGCGTCGAGACCGCGGTGTGCACGGCGCCGACGAGCTCCCGGAACGGATGCAGCCCCTCCGGCCGCGGCGCGTCGTAGAGCCGGTCCCACAGCTCCGCGCCGATGCCGGCCACGCAGCTCAGGCCGTCCTCGGGCGATCGGAAGCCCACAGAGCGCGTGAGGCCCGCGACGTCGGCGAGCAGGTCGCGGACGTCGTCCTCGGCCCCCGGCGCGACGGTGAGCACCAGGAAGATCGCGGCCCGCGCCGGCGGGCCCAGCACCTCCTGCGGCCGCCCCCGCGGCGGTGAGCCGGCGCCGTGCTCGTCCACCTGCGCCCTCGCTCCCCGCTCAGCCGTCCGGCCGGCGCGCGACGGCGAAGAGCTTGCAGTAGTCGTAGACGAAGCCGTCCGGGCCGGAGGCGGCGTGGAGCGCGGCCTCGACGCGCCGGTCGAGCTCGCTGAAGCCCCCGGGCGGGTTGCCCAGCAGGTGGCCGGCGACCGACCGGGTGCGCGCCATGAACGCGTCGGGCGGGGTGGCGCGGCGGCGGCGCTCCATCCACACGTCGATCGGCTCGAGGCCGGCGGCGCGCATGTCGGCGGCGATCTCGTCCACATCGCGCTGGTTCTCGGCGAACCAGCCGGTCCAGACCGCGGGCGCCTCGATCTCCTCGAGCAGCTCGCGCCACGAGTCCTCGCCCCCGCGCCCGGCGGTGAGGATGCCCATCACGCCGCCCGGCCGCAGCGCGCGCGCCATCCGCGCGACGGCCCCGCTCTTGTCGGGGAACCAGTGGAGCGCCATCGCCGAGATCACGGCGTCGAACGCGCCGTCCGGCACGCCCATCGCCATCACGTCCTCCGCCCGCAGCTGCACATCGACGCCGGCGAACCCGGAGAGCTTCGCCGCGAACACCTCCAGCATCCCCTCGGCCGGATCGACCCCGACCAGGGTGTCGACGTCGAAGCGGCCGAGCATCGCCGCGGCCGAGAAGCCGGTGCCGCACCCCACGTCGAGCACGCTCCGGTAGTCGCCGGGCGGCAGCGACATGACGAGCCTCTCGGAGCCGGCGATGTTGTGGCGCACCGCCTCGTCGTAGCGGTCGGCGCCCTCGCTGAACCCGTCGGGCGCCGTCCGGGGGGTGTTCTCGGCGGCGCTCATCCCACCGGGCCGCCGCCGACGGGCGGCTGCGCGCTCCACGGGAAGGTGATCCACAGGTCGGTGCGGCGCCACACGTAGTCGCAGCGCACGAGGGTGTGCGGCTTCTCGTAGAAGACCGCGGTGCGCGTGCGCGCCACCTTGCCGTCGCAGAAGTCGTGGACGACCTGGAGGGTGCGCCCGGTGTCGGCGACGTCGTCCACGATGAGCAGGTCGGCGTCGCCCACGTCCACCAGCTCCGGCACCGGCGGGAGCACCATCGGCACGTCGAGCCGCTGATCGACGTCGGTGTAGAACTCGACGTTCATCGTGTACGTGTTCTTCACGCCGAGCGCGTACCCGACGGCCGCCGCCGGGATCAGGCCGCCGCGCGCGATCGCCAGGATGATGTCCGGCCGGTAGCCGTCCTCGTAGACGGCCTCGGCGAGCATCCGCGCCGCGACGCCGACGTCCTCCCATCGCATCGCCTCGCTCTGCTCCGGCCCGGGCACAGCGGCAGTCTTCCACGTGGAACGCCTCCGCGGGTGACGGGCGCGTCGCCTGCCGGGTCAGCGGGCCGGCGGCCGCAGCGGCAGGGGCGGCTCGGGCCCGGCCGGGAGGAGGTCGAGCTGCCACCAGCCGACGTCGTGCCAGGCGCCGGCCTTCCAGCCGATCGCCCGGTAGACGCCGATCGGCCGGAAGCCCATCGCCTCGTGCAGGGCGACGCTGCCGGCGTTCGGCAGCGTGATGCCGCCGAAGGCGGCGCGGAACCCCTGCGCCCGAAGACGCTCCAAGAGCTCGGCGTAGAGCGCCCGCCCCACCCCCTGCCGGTGGTGGTCCCGATGGATGTAGATCGCCACCTCCGCCGACCACCGGTAGGCCGCGCGGGCGCGGTGCTCCGACGCATAGGCGTATCCGACGACCACGCCGCCGCGCTCGCAGACCAGCCACGGATGGGTCTCGATCACCCGCCGCATGCGCGCGGCCATCTCGTCGGCCGTCGGCGCGACCTCCTCGAACGAGATCGGGGTCTCGCGCACGTAGGGCGCGTAGATCGCGGCACACGCCCGGGCATCGCGCGCCGGCACCGCGGGCCGGATCGCCATGCCTCATGGTGGACGACCCGCGCCCGCGCCGCAACGTGGTCACGTCATCCGGGTCGCCCTCACCGCCGTCCCGTAGGCGCAGATCTCGGTGGAGTTCGTCATGAACTCGGAGGTGTCGAAGCGCATCGCGATGATCGCGTCGGCGCCCTTCGCCTCGGCCTCCTCGACCAGGCGGGCGATGGCCTCCTCGCGGCCCTCGGCGAGCATCTTGGTCATGCCGCGCAGCTCGCCGCCCTTGATCGACTTCAGGGCGGCGCCGACCTGGGATCCGAGATGGCGCGAGCGCACGGTGAGCCCGAAGGTCTCGCCGAGCACCTCGGTGATCTCGTGGCCCGGCAGGTCGTTCCCGGTGGTGATGAGCATCGCGTTCCCTTCGGTCGTGGACGGTGAGGCCGGTCAGGCCTCCAGCCGGTCGAGCAGCGCCCCCAGGCGCCGCGCGCGGCCGGCGGGCGTGCGGGCCCGCAGGAGCGGGAGGATCGCGGCGTAGCGGTCGGTGCGGCCGAGGGCCTCGAAGGCCCGCGCCGCGCGGGGGCGGGCGGCGAGGGCGGCCGCCAGATCGTCGGGGACGGCGGCGCTGCGCTGCGACTCGTACGCCGCCTCCCAGCGGCCGTCGGCCCTGGCCGCCTCCACCTCGGCCAGGCCCGGCGGCCGCATGCGGCCCGCGGCCATCAGCGCCTCGACCCTCCTCACGTTCACCCGCGACCACGCGCTGCGCGGCCGCCGCGGGACGTACCTCTGCAGGTAGTGGCTCTCGTCGCCCGCCCGCCGCAGGCCGCTGATCCACCCCCAGCACAGCCCCACGTCGACCGCCTCGTCGGAGGTCAGCGACCGGATGCCGGACCCCTTCCTCGCCATCCGCAGCCAGACGCCGGCGGCGTCGCCGTGGTGCGCGGCCAGCCATGCGTCGAAGGCTGCGGCGTCCGCGAAGGAGAGCGTCGGTGGGTCGTCGGCCACGGGGCGAACCTACCGCGCGAGCCGCTCGGGCCCGGGCCGAGGGACCGAATCTGAAAATCTTCGAATGTTTGACATCTACGGCGGTGTGGGCGACGATGCGCCCGCGCGATCTCGGCGTGGGCACCGTTCGCTGGCGGAGCCGGTCGCGGATTGCACGCTCCGGGCGGGGCCGTCGCGAGATGGCCTCGCCCTCCCCTTTTCTGCGCCCGGCGGAGCTCCGATGCACCACCTCAGCCCCCGCGACAGCCTCCTGCTCGCCTTCGCGGACCTCGCGAGCCACGGCATCGAGACCCGCTGTGCCGCCCGCGGATCGGTGGAGGACACGCGCGGCGAGCTTCGCGAGATGCTCGAGTGGCTCTTCCCCGACGGGGCCCGCTCCTACGCTTTCTGGACGGCCGCCGACGACAGCGCCATCGCGCACGCCGCCGCCTTCGGCGGAGAGGCCGTGGTGCGCCTGCACTGCAGCGACGAGTGGACCGCCGAGGCGGCGCGCGCCGCCATCGCCACCCAGTCGCTGACCGCCCGCCCCTCGCGCGAGCCGTCCGTGGTCGAGGTGGTCATCGGACCCGGCGACGCCGATCGCACGACCGATGCGGCGGGATCGCCCGGCCAGGCGGGCCTCGCCGACCGCTGACGCACCGGCGCCGCACGTCGCGTACGCTGCGTGCGTGAGCGTGATCGAGGATCTCCTGAGCAACAACCGGGCGTTCTCGGCCCGGGTCGACCGCCGCCATCTGCCGATCCAGCCGTCGAGGCGGCTGGCGGTCGTGGCGTGCATGGACTCCCGCCTCGACGTGTTCGCGGCCCTGGGCCTCGATCAGGGCGAGGCGCACGTGCTGCGCAACGCCGGCGGCGTCATCACGGACGACATGATCCGCTCGCTCGCCGTCTCCCAGCTCAAGCTGGGCACGCGCGAGGTGATGATCATCCACCACACCGACTGCGGCCTGCAGAAGATCACCGACAGCGGCTTCCGCGACGAGCTGATCGAGCTGAGCGGGATGGCCCCGTCCTTCGCCATCGAGGCCTTCCGCGACCCCGAGGCGAACCTGCGCCAGTCGATCCTGCGCGTGCGCAATTCGCCCTTCATCCGCCACCGCGACCACGTGCGCGGCTTCATCTACGACGTCGACTCCGGCGAGCTGAACGAGACCGTCGTCTAGCGTCGCCGGTCGAGCAGCGGGATGAGCGCCGCGGCGATCGCGTCCGGCGTCGGCGGGCAGCCGGGGATGCGCACGTCCACCGGCAGCACCTCCGCCACCGCCCCCGCGATCTCGCCGGGATGGCAGAACGCCGCGCAGCCGCCCACGGCGCACGCGCCGAGGGCCGCGACGATGCGCGGCTCCGACATCGCCTCGTGGGCGCGCAGCAGCGGCACGCGCATGCGCGCGGTGACCGGCCCCGTGACCAGCAGCACGTCGGCGTGCCGCGGCGACGCCGTGATGCCGATGCCGAAGCGCGCCAGGTCGTAGTGCGGCCCGGCCGCGGCCTGCAGCTCGTGCTCGCACCCGTTGCACGAGCCGGCGTCGACGTGCCGCACCTGCAGGGCGCCGCCGCGGCTCCGCCGGCCCGGCGCGACCTGCCGGCGAAGCCGGCGCAGATCCCTGAGCAGCAGCAGCACCGTTACCGGTCCACGCAGGCGTAGCAGAGCTCGAAGCTCTTGTTGATGAGCGGGAAGTCCGGGAGGATCGCGCCCGCCGCGGCCCGGGCGACCGCCGGCCAGTTCGCGAACGACGCGGTGCGCAGGTGCACCCGCCGCAGGCGGTCGCCGTCCAGCTCCACGGCGCAGAGCGTCTCGCCGCGGGGGCTCTCGACCCGGCCGACGCCGTGGGCGCGCGGCTCCTCGCCGGGCGCCGAGCCGCCCGGCTCGACCGGCCCGGCCAGCAGCTCGTCGAGCAGCGCGACGGCGGCGGCGATCTCGACGGCGCGCATCTCCATCCGCGCCGCCGCGTCGCCGGCCGGCTCCTCGGGCGCCGCGGCCCGGAACCCGGGGTACCACAGGCGAGGGGCGTCCTCGCGGGCGTCGCGCCGCACCCCCGACGCGCGGGCCGCCGGGCCGACGGCGCCGAGCCGCAGGGCGTCGTCGCGGCCCAGCGTGCCGGCGCCGCGCACGCGGTCGCGCAGCGAGGCGGTGAACAGGAGCTCGCGCCACCCCTCGGCGGCGGCGCGGCCGATGGCGGCGACCTCACGGCGCGCCGCGGCGGCGACCTCGGCCGCCACCGACAGGGCGCTGCCGCCCAGGACCACCGCGCCGAACAGGAAGCGATGGCCGGCGACGGCGAGGTTCACCCGCTGGGCGCGTTCCTTGAGGGCGGCGAAGGCCATCGCGCCGGGGGCGAGGCCCACGCCGGAGCAGATGGCGCCGATGTCGTTGAGATGGTTGTAGAGGCGCTCGAGCTCGGCCAGCAGGGTGCGGGCGCGCCGGGTGCGGTCGTCCGGCCGCAGGCCGCGGGCCGCCTCGACCGCCTGCGCCGTCGCCAGCCGGTTCGCGACCGCGCAGGCGCCGCAGGCGCGCCCGATCACCGCGAGCGCCTCGTCCGCGGGGCGCCCCTCGGCGGCCCGCTCCAGGCCGCGGTGCTTGTAGAAGAGCCGCACGTCGACGTGGAGCACGCGCTCGCCGACGGCGTGGAAGCGGAAGTGGCCCGACTCGATGACGCCGGCGTGGACGGGCCCGACGGCCACCTGGTGGACGCCGTCGCCGACGACCGGCGTGATCCAGTCGTCGGCGACGCCGGGGTGGTCGACGAGCGCCCGGTGGGGCTCGTGCCCCTCGAAGACGACGCCGTGCAGGTCGCGCGCCTCCCGCTCGTCCCACTCGAGGTGGGGGGCCAGGTCGACGACCGTGGGCACGCTGCGGCCGGGAGCGGGGCAGCTGAGGATCCGCTCGCCCCCGGGGCCGGAGCAGACGTAGCGCACCTCGGCGCCGCCGCGGGCGGCGAACAGGCCGTCCACCCGGCCGCCGCCGGCCAGCACCTCGCCGACCGCCGCGCGGAGGGTGCCCGGGCTCACCACGCGGCGACCGCGGCGACGAGGGCCGAGTCGGGCACCGCGAAGGCGGCGGCGGTCAGGGCGACCAGCACGACCGCGGCGGCGCCGGCCAGCACCCCGATCTGCCGGGTGCCGCGGCCCGCGGTGGGACGGCGGCCGGAGGGCGTGCCCGCGACGCCCTCCACGGCGGCGTGGGCCATGCCCAGGAAGCCGAGGGCGAGGAGCACGGCCGCGACGGCCGCCGCCCAGGTGAGCCCGGCGGCGACGGCGCCGGCGAGCACCAGCACCTCGCTGACGAAGAGCGGCGACGGCGGCAGTCCCGAGAGGGCGGCGAGCGACACGCCCACCGCCCCCGCCAGGCGGCGGTCGAGGGAGGCGAGCCCGCGCGGCGGACGGCGGCCCGCGGCGGGCTGGTAGCGCAGCAGCGGCACCGCGGCGCAGAAGCCGAGCGCCTTGGCCACCCCGTGGCCGGCCACGTGCACCAGCGCGCCGGCCACCGCCAGCGGGTGCTGGATGCCGATCGCGAGCGCGATCACGCCCATGTGCTCCAGGCTGGAGTAGGCGAGCAGGCGCTTCCACGGCATCGGGCGCCACAGGAAGGGCACCGCCACCGCGAGCGACGCCAGGCCGAAGCCGATGAACACGGCGCGGACGGCGCCCGAGCCGACGGCCGGCTCGAGGGCCGACGACAGCCGCCAGGCCACCAGCGCGACGGCCGGCAGCAGCGCCGCCGACAGCAGGGCGCTGACCGGCGGCGGGGCCTCGCTGTGCGCGTCCGGCAGCCAGTTGTGCACCGGCGCCCAGCCGGCCTTGGAGGCCAGGCCGGCGACGATGAGCACGAAGGCGGCGAGCGGGGCGTCGCCGCCCAGGTCGGGCGCGCGCCGCGCGAGCGCGTCGAGATCGAGCGAGCCGGCGCGCGCCGACAGCATCACGATGCCGACCAGCGCCACCGCGAGGCCCAGCGAGGTGAGAACGAGGTACTTCCAGCCGGCCTCGATCGCGCGGCGGGTGCCCGAGAAGGCGACCAGCAGGGCCGAGGCCGCGGTGGTCGCCTCCAGCAGGATCCAGGTCAGGCCCAGGTTGCGCGCCAGCGGCACCGCGATGAGCGCCGCCCAGAAGGCGCCGAGCGCCGCCCAGTAGAGCCGCCGGGCGCCCAGCGCTCCCGCGCGGGAGCTGGGCGCGCCGCGCAGGTAGGCCGGCGACGCCACCGCGGCGGCCGCGCCGACGACCGCGATCGTCGCGACGAACACGCCGCCGGGCGCGTCGACGCGCCACCAGGCGCCCCGCAGGGGCGGGTCGCCCGCCCGCGCCACGGCCAGGACGGCGAGCGCCAGGGCGGGCAGCGCGGCGGCCGCGAAGCCCCGGCGCCCGGCCCGGTCGATGGCCGCCGCCGAGCGGCCGGCCAGCGCCGGCGGCAGGGCGGCGAGGGGCGCGAGCGGGGCGGCCAGCGCCAGGACGGCCACGATGTCAGTCACGGATGCTCCGCAGCGCCGAGGCGTCGGTGGTGCCGAAGGCGTCGAGGATGCGCCGCTGCAGCACCGCGGCCACCGCCACCAGCACCACCAGGTCGAAGGCGATGCCGGCCTCGACCACCAGCGGCAGGCCGTCGTGGGTGGAGACCGCGGCGACGCCCACCCCGTTCTCGGCGACCAGCAGCGCGAGCGGCGCGAAGACCGCCGCCCGGCGCATCAGGACGAGGGCCAGGGCGATCGCCAGCAGGGCCACCGTGGCCATCTCGGCGCCGCGGCCGTCGAGCCCGAAGCGGGGCACCAGCGCCACCAGGGCCGCCATCAGCGCCGCGGCGACGCCCAGGCGCGCGAGCGGGCCGGCGCCCTCGTCGTGGGGGCGCCGCTCGCGCAGCCGCACGGCGGCGACGCTCAGCAGCACCGACACCGCCACCCCCTTCGCCAGCAGCAGCACGGCGGCGACGCGGAGGTCGCCCGGCCCGCCGGCGGCCGCGATCAGCGCGCCGACGCCCACCAGCAGGGTCTGGGCGCACACCAGGGCGGCCGCCGGTCCGGTGCGCCGCGCGGCGACCGCGCCGAGCCCCAGGGCGACCAGCGCGCCCAGCAGGCCCGCGTTCACGAGCCCACCCCGGCCGCGCCCGCCAGCACCCCGAGCAGCACCACCACGCAGCCGGCGCCGAGCGCGTGCGGGATGCGCAGCAGGCGCATCTTGGCCTGCCAGGTCTCCGCCACGGCCAGCGCCACCACCAGCGCGGCGAGCCCGGCGGCGAGGCTCGCGAGACCCGCGGCGACGCCGCCGGGATGCGGGAGGAAGAGCCCGGCCGCCAGCACCAGCACCACCCAGTGGCGGGCGGCGGCCGCCCACTGCAGCAGCGCCAGGTCGCGGCCCGCGTACTCGATCAGCGGCCCCTCGTGGATCATCGTCAGCTCGAGGTGCGTGTCGGGGTTGTCGAAGGGCTGGCGGCCGGTCTCGAGCAGCACCGCGAGCCCCATCGCGAGGGCTCCGCACCAGTGGGCGGGCTCGCCCCAGGGCGCGCCGCCCGCCGCCGCGCCCCACATGTGGCGCAGATCGGTGTCGCCGGCGGGGAGCGCCGCCGTCAGCACGATCAGCAGGAGCAGCGCCTCGCCGAACACGGCCACGGCGAGGTCGCGGGCGGCGCCCATGAGGCCGAACCCGGCGCCGGCGTCCCAGGCCGACAGCGCCGCCGACAGGCGCGCCAGGGCGAGCAGGCCCACGACGAGCAGGGCGTCGTGGCCGGCCGGCCATCCCGTGCCGGCCGCCGACACCGGCACGACCAGCAGGCACAGGGCCAGGCAGGCGGCCACGACCACCGGCGCCGCCCGGTGGACCGGGCCGCTCCCCTCCGGGACGACCGAGCCGCGCCCCCACAGGCGCCGCAGCTCTCGGTAGGGCTGCAGCATCCCGGGGCCGCGCCGGCCCTGCAGGCGCGCCTTGACCGCCTGCACCGCGCCCGGCAGGAGCGGCGCCGCGGCGAGCCCGGCCACCTGCACCGCCATCGCGGCGGCGTCGCCCCCGCTCACCCGAGCGCCCCGGTGCGCGCGAGCAGGAGCAGCAGCAGCACCAGGCCCACCATCGAGCCGACGTACCCGCGCAGGCGCCCCGACTGCAGGCGCCGCGCGGCGGCCGCGCCGGCGAGCGCCGCGCGCACCGCGGGCGCGTAGAGCAGCGCGTCGAAGAGGTGCGGCACGCCCCCGCGATGGCGCACCTCGCGCACCACCCCGCCCCGCGCCACCACCTCGACGCTGCGCTCGGGCCGAAGCACGCCGGCCAGCATCAGCCGCAGGGGCTTGGTGAAGGCCGACGACGTCCACAGCAGGGCCGGGGACAGATCCTGGCCGCAGGCCCACGCCGGGGCCGGGGCCGGCCGGGCGCGGCCGCGCAGCAGCCAGACGACGCCCACCAGGACGGCGAGCGCCGCCGCGACCGCGAGCGTGGGCAGCGACGTGCCCGGCACCGCCGGGCCCGCCCCGCGGCCGAGTCCCGCGCCGCCGGGGGCGAGGGCCGCCAGCGACGGCAGCAGCAGACCCGGCACGACGCCCAGCGCCAGGCACGCGCCGGCGAGCGCGACCACGGCGCCGGCCATCGCCCGGCCCGGCTCGCGCGCCGCGGCCGCCCGGTCGGTGCGCGGCCGCCCCAGCAGCACCAGCCCCGCGACGCCCGCGAAGCAGGCCGCCGCGAGGGCGGCGGTGGCCGCCAGCGTCGCCACCCCGAGCGCCCCGGCGACGGCGATGCCCGGCGCGCCGTCGCGGCCCAGCCTCAGCAGGGCCTGGAGCACCACCCACTCGGACGCGAATCCCGCCAGCAGCGGCACCCCGGCGATGGCGAGGCACCCGGTGAGCATGGCCGCGCCGCTCGCGGGCAGGCGGCGCAGCAGGCCCCCCAGCCGGTCGAGGTCGACCGTGCCGGCCGCCCGCTCGACCGTGCCGGCGGCGAGGAACAGCAGCCCCTTGAAGGCGGCGTGGGCCAGCGCGTGCAGCAGCGCCCCGGCCAGGGCGAGGGCGGCCCAGCGCTGCTCGCCGCGGTCGGCGAGCACGGCCCAGGCGCCGAGGGCCATGGCGACGATCCCGGCGTTCTCGATCGACGAGAAGGCCAGCAGGCGCTTCAACCCGGTCTGGAACAGGGCGTAGACGGCGCCCGCCAGCGCCGAGGCGGCGCCGACGGCGAGCACGGCGAGGCCCACCCACAGCGGCGGGGGGCCGAGCCACCCGCCCAGCAGCCGCACCAGGCCGTACAGGGCGACCTTGATCATCACCCCCGACATCACCGCCGACAGGTGGCTGGGCGCGATGGGGTGCGCCCGCGGCAGCCACGAGTGCAGGGGCACGAGGCCGGCCTTGGTGCCGAAGCCGACGATGCCCGCGACGGCCACGAGCGCCTGCATCCCCGCGCCGGCGGCCGCGATGCCGCCCGGATCGCCCAGGGCCCCGTGCTGCGCCAGGGTGAGCACCGCGACCCACACGCCGGCGCCGCCGATGTGCGTGATCGCGAGGTACTCGAACACCGCCCGCCGGGCCGGCGCCTCGTCGTGGGCGACGAGGATCGCGGCGGCGGGGACCAGCGTCATCGCCTCCCAGCAGCCCAGCAGGGTGACCGCGTCCCGCGCGACGAGCACCCCGATCAGCGCGAGGTGGAACAGGCCGGTGAGCGCCGCGAGCGCGCCGGCCCGCCGGGCGTCGCGGAGGTGGCCCGTGGCGTAGACGGTCGCCGGCACCCCCACCATGCCGAGCATCAGCAGGAACGCCCCGCTCAGCGGGTCGAGGCCGAGGGCCGGCGAGAGGTCTCCGGTGAAGGAGGCGCCGGCGGTCTCGCCGCGTACGAGGGCGACGCCCCCCGCCGCGCCGACGGCGGCGAGCCCGGCGGCCTGCAGCCAGAGGCCGGCGCGGCGCGCCCGGGCGGCGCACGACAGCGCCGTGCCGGTCGCCAGCGCCGCCGCGCCGGCGAGGGCGAGAACGCCCGAGATGGCGCCGGTCAGGTCGCCGCGGGGCCGACGAGGGCCGCGAGGGCCGCGCGCAGCGCGTCGTGGGAGAGCAGGTCGTCGACCACCGGGCGGTAGGCGTGCGCGGGGCCGGACATGCCCATCGACATGCCGGAGCGCTCGAGCAGCGGGATGGCGTCGGCCATCACCCGCACCCCGGGAGGATCGCCCAGCAGGCGCGCGACGTCGTCCCGCTCCCACCCGCCGCGCGCGGCGGTGAGGCGCACGAGCAGGACGTCTGCCGCGCGGCCGGCGGCGGCGGCCAGGTCGAGGGTGTCGTCGACCCGGCCGAGCGCGGCCGCGGAGGCCGGTGTCGGCACCACCAGGCGGCCGGCGGCGAGCATGGCCGAGCGCGTCACGACCGGGTCGCCGGTGGGGGCGTCGATGACGACGTGGGCCATGCCGGCGGCGACGGCGGGAAGGAGCCGGTGGAGGTCGGGCGACGCCATCGAGACCACCTCGAAGGCGTCGCAGCCGAGGGCCCGCG
Source organism: Thermoleophilia bacterium (assembly GCA_050181915.1). Lineage (GTDB taxonomy): Bacteria > Actinomycetota > Thermoleophilia > Miltoncostaeales > Miltoncostaeaceae > JBFXCS01. The sequence goes on from JBFXCS010000002.1 coordinate 452,455, forward strand.
CCCAGCTCCGCGCGGCGCCGCGCGGATCGGCGTCGACCAGCAGCGTGGGGCCGTCCTGCGCGAGACCCGCCGCGATGTGGAGGGCCGAGGTGGTCTTGCCGGTGTCGGCCGCGAGGTTGGCGACGGCGACGTTCAGCCCACGGCCCTCCGTGCGACCGTACTGTGTATATCTCGCATTCTTTTAAGATTACAAGATCAACTTTGATAGAGTGGCGCCCTGCGGAACTCGGTGACCGAGGGGGGAAGGGCGATGGCGCGAGCGCGCGGCACGGGCACCGGCGGCGGTCCGCGACGCGAGCCCATCTACGTCGCGAAGGCCGAGTTCTTCCGGGTGCTGGGGCACCCCGCGCGGGTGCGGATCCTGGAGCTGCTCCGCGACAACGGGGAGATGAGCGTCGGCGAGCTGCAGGCCGCCCTCCAGCTCGACTCGAGCGGCACGTCGCAGCACCTCGGCGTGATGCGCCGCCAGGGCATCCTGGAGAGCCGCAAGGAGAGCACCAGCGTCTACTACCGGGCGCGGGATCCCCGCATCTTCCAGCTGCTCGAGGCCGCCCGGCAGATCCTGTCGTCGTCGCTCGAGGCGACCCAGGCCCTGCTCAGCGAGCTGACGCTCGCGGCGCCGCCGGGCTCCTCCCGCACCTCCTGAGTCGCCCGGCCCGGGTGGCCGCGCGACTCAGATCGCCTGCAGCATCCCCCCGTCGACCGGGATGGCCGCCCCGGTGACGTAGGCGGCCGACACGCCGCAGAGGAAGGCGCCGACGGCGGCGATCTCCTCGACCCGGCCGGTGCGACGGGCCGGCACGGCGGCGCGGGCGAGCTCCTCGGCCCGCTCCGCGGAGCCGGCGAGCGACACCAGCCGGTCGGTGAGGATGCGGCCGGGCAGGAGGGTGTTGAGCGTCACGCCGTCGGCCGCGACCTCGCGGGCGATCGTCTTCCAGGCCGCCAGCGCCGCCGAGCGCTCGGCGTTCGACAGCATGAGGTTGCCGATGGGCTCGCGCACGGAGGTGGACGCGACGTTCAGCAGGCGCCCGAAGCCCCGCTCGCGCATGCCGGGAACCACCAGGGCCGCCAGCGCGACGGGGGCCTGCACGAGCGACCGGTGCGCCTCCTCCCACTGGCGCGCCGTGAAGGCGAGCGGGTCGGGGTCGGCCGGCGGGCCGCCGGTGTTGCACACGAGGATGTCGAGCGGGCCGCCGAGGGCCGCCTGGGCGGCCGCGACCAGGGCGGGCGCGGCGTCGAGGTCCGCGCTGTCCCACACCAGGCCGGTCGCGCCGATCTCGGCCGCGGTGGCCGCGATCGCCTCCTGGGAGCGCGACGCGACGGCGACGGCGACGCCCTCGGCGACGAGGGCCTGCGCGATGCCGCGGCCGATGCCGCGCGACGCGCCGGCGACCAGCGCGCGCCGCCCGGAGATGCCGAGATCCATGCCGCCAGCCTATCGGCCGTCGCTCACAGCCGGTTCACAGCCGGCGCTCATGGTCCCGCCATGGCGGCGCCCTACGCTGCACCTGGATCACCAGCGAGGGAGGGACGATGGCGACGCACCGGGACCGGCACGACGAGGTGGAGGACCACGACCGCGGCCTCGCCTTCGACATGACGACCATGAGCCGCCGCCAGGCGCTGGGCCTGTTCGCCTTCGGCGGGCTGGGGGGCCTGGCCGTCCTCGCGGGGTGCTCGTCCGCCGACGACGGCTCCGCCTCGGGCACGACCGCCACCGCCGACGCCACGACCACCGCCGCGTCGACCACGACCGGCGAGGTGCCGGAGGAGACCGCCGGCCCCTACCCCGGCGACGGATCGAACGGCCCCAACGTGCTCACCGAGAGCGGCATCGTGCGCAGCGACATCACGGGCAGCTTCGGATCGGCGTCCGGCGTGGCGGAGGGCGTGCCCCTCGCCATCGACCTGACGATCATCGACGTGGCGGCCGGGGGCGCCGTGCTGCCGGGGGCGGCGGTGTACGTGTGGCACTGCGACCGCGAGGGCCGCTACTCGCTGTACTCGTCCGGGATCACCGACCAGAACTACCTGCGCGGGGTGCAGGAGGCCGACGCGGACGGCAAGGTCGCCTTCACCAGCATCTTCCCGGCCGCCTACTCGGGCCGCTGGCCGCACATCCACTTCGAGGTCTACCGCACGCTCGACGACGCCACGGCGGCCGGGACCAAGATGGTGACCTCGCAGATCGCCCTGCCGGAGGACGCCTGCCGGGAGGTGTACGCCACCACCGGCTACGAGCAGAGCGTCACCAACCTGAACGCCACCTCGCTGTCGACGGACATGGTCTTCTCCGACGGCTGGTCGACCCAGCTCGGCACGGTGACCGGCACCGCCGCGGACGGCATGACCGTGACGCTGAACGTGGGGGTGTGACCGCCCGGGCGGCGGCGTCCCCGGATGCGCGAAGCTGCGGCGGACGACGAGGGGGTCCCGGTGAGGGTGATCGTGGTGGGCGGCGGCATGGCGGGCCTGGTGGCCGCGCGCGGGCTGCTGCGGCGCGGCATCGAGCCGCTGCTGGTCGAGCGGGCGCCGAGCACGGTGCGGGTGACCGGGCCGATCATGCTGCCCTTCCAGGCCTACGACGCGCTGGAGGAGCTGGGCCTGCTGGCGGGCATCCGGGCCCGCGGGCGCGACATCCCGCCGCACCGCAACGGCAACCCGGTGGCGATCGGCGTCGCGCGGCAGGTCGTGCTGGAGAGCCTGCGCGAGGGCCTCGACATCGCATGGGAGCAAGAACTGGTGGACCTCGTCCGCGACGGCGACCGCGTGGCGGGCGTGCGCCTGCGCGGGCCGGAGGGCGAGCGCGAGGCGGCCTCCGACCTGGTGGTCGGCGCCGACGGCACGATGTCGCGCGTCCGCGAGCTGGCGGGCATCCCGGCCCGCACCCGGACGGCGGACACGGCCTTCATCTCGTTCCGCACCGACCACGTGATGGACGAGCCCTTCCACATCCGGTTCCTCTCCGACGGGCGGCAGATGACGCTGGTCGGCTGGCCGGGCGGCACCGCCGGCGGCTGGCAGATCGAGCGCCCGCCCGGGGGCGCCGAGGAGGCCCTCGCCCCGGGCCTCGACGCCTATCGGTGCGCCTTCGTGCGCCTGCTGCCGGAGGCCGAGGCCCCGCTCGCGACCCTGACCTCGATCGACGACCTCCACTACCGCGAGGTCACCGAGGTGCGCTGCGAGACGTGGTGGACGCCGGGCGTGGCCCTGGTCGGCGAGGCCCTGCACGCCATGAACCCCGAGGTCGGCATCGGCTCGGGCCTCGGCATGGGCGACGCCCAGGCCCTCGCGATCACGGTGGGCCGCAACCCCGACGACGCCGACGCGGCCTGCCGCGACTACGAGCACTGGCGGCGGCCCGCGGTGCAGCCCTACCTGGCCGTGGGCGCCCAGGCGTCGAAGGTGATCAGCGGCGGGCCGCTGCGCGACGAGGAGCGCTGGCCGCCGGTCGAATAGCACGAATGGACACGCGCGAGGGGCGGCACCTGCGTTAGCCTCGCCGCGATGCTGAGCCGTCTGGCCTCCCTCCCGGCATCCCGTGTCGGCAAGTTCATCGTCCTCATCGCCTGGCTGGCGATCGTCGCCGGCGTCTCCGGGCCCGGCGGCAAGTTCGAGGACGCCCAGGAGAACGAGGCGAAGAGCTTCCTGCCCGGCGACGCCGAGTCGACCCGGGTGCTGGACGCGCTCGACCGCTTCGGCTCGGCCGACGTCGCCGACGCGGTCACGGTGTTCCGGCGCGACGGCGGGCTCACCGCCGCCGACCGCGCCGCCGTCGAGCGGCTGAGGGACGACCTCACCGCGACGCCGCCCCCCGGCACGGCCGCCACCACCGGCCCGATCGTCTCGGCCGACAGCTCCACGGCGCTGCTGATCTCGCCGGTGACCGTGCCCGAGGACGACGACCAGGTCCTCCAGGACGCGGTGAAGGACATCCGCGAGCGCTCGGAGGCGGCCACCCCCGCCGGCGCGGAGTCGAAGGTCACGGGCGGCGCCGGGTACTCCGCCGACGCGATCAAGGTGTTCGAGAACATCAACTCGACCCTGCTCATCGCCACCGCCCTGCTGGTCTTCGTGCTGCTGGTGCTGATCTACCGCAGCCCGATCTTCTGGCTCATCCCGCTGCTCTCGGTCGGCTTCGCGGAGATCACGGTGCGCGGCATCGGCTACGGGCTCGCCCAGGCGGGGGTGGTGATCAACGGGCAGACCGCGGGCATCCTGCTGGTGCTGGTCTTCGGCGCGGGCACCGACTACGCGCTGCTGCTGGTCGCCCGCTACCGCGAGGAGCTGCACCGCCACCGCGACCGCCACGACGCCATGCGCGTCGCGCTGCGCCAGGCGGGCCCGGCGATCCTCGCGTCCGGCCTGACCAACGTCTGCGCCCTGCTCGTGCTGATGCTGGCCGAGGTGAACGGCACCTCCGGCCTGGGGCCGGTCGCGGCGATGGGCGTGGCGGTCGCCATGGTCGCGATGCTCACCGTCCTCCCCGCGCTGCTGGCGATCGTGGGGCGCGGCGCGTTCTGGCCCTTCATCCCGCGCCACCGGCCCGACGGGGAGGAGGCGCCGGAGGAGCGCGGCGCGTGGCGGGGCCTGGGCGACCGCATCGGGCGCCGCCCGCGGCCGGTGTGGATCGGCACCCTCGCCAGCCTCGTCGTGCTGGCCCTCGGCGTGACCATGTTCGACTCGGGCCTCACCTCCGGCAACGGCTTCCGCGGCGACGTCGGTTCCGTGCAGGGCCAGGAGATGGTCGCCCGCGCCTTCCCGGGCGGGACCAGCGCCCCGACCGACGTGATCGTGCCGGACCCGGCGTCCGTGCCGCGGGTCGCGGCGGCCCTCCGGGCGGCGCCCGGGGTGACGGCGGTGAGCGAGGTGGAGCGCGGGGAGCCGGGGGTGCGGCTGGCGGTCGTCCTCGAGCCCGATCCGTACAGCACCGCCGCCTTCGACCTGGTGCCCGGGCTCCGCGACGCGGTCCGTCAGGCCGACCCGCGGGCCCTGGTGGGCGGGCCGTCCGCCACCGAGCACGACCTGCGCGAGGCGTCGCAGCGCGACCTGTGGCTGCTGCCGCCCCTCGTGCTGCTGGTGATCCTGGTGATCATCGGCGTGCTGCTGCGGGCGATCGTGGCGCCGATCGTGATAGTGGCGACGGTGATCGTGTCGTTCCTCGCGGCGCTCGGCGTGAGCGTCGTGGTGTTCGACCACATCTTCGACTTCCCCGGCTCCGACCCGTCGCTGCCCCTGTTCGGGTTCATCTTCCTGGTCGCGCTGGGGGTCGACTACAACATCTTCCTCATGGCCCGGGTGCGCGAGGAGGCCGTAACCCACGGCACCCGCCAGGGCATGATCCGCGGGCTCGCGGTGACCGGGGCCGTCATCACCTCCGCCGGCATCGTCCTGGCCGGCACCTTCGGCGTGCTGGCCGTGCTGCCGCTCGTGTTCCTCACCGAGATCGGCTTCCTGGTCGCCTTCGGCGTGCTGCTCGACACCTTCCTGGTGCGATCGGTGCTGCTGCCCGGGCTGGTGATGGAGCTCGACCGCAGGGTCTGGTGGCCCTCGCGGCTGTCGCGGGGAGGCCGGAAGAGGACGTGACACCTGCGGTCCGCGCCGTCGCCACGGCGGGAGCCTTGGCTATCATGACGCGCGTGAACAGCACTCCGGACCGTTGACGAACGCGGTCCAGCTCATCGCGGCACTGCTCCTGGTGCTGCTGAACGGATTCTTCGTCGCCGCCGAGTTCTCGCTGGCGCGCGCGAGGATGACCCGGATAGACCAGCTCGCCGACGCCGGGCGCGGCGCCGCCGTGCTCGCCCGCGAGCAGATCAAGCACATCGACCGCTACCTGGCGGCCTGCCAGCTGGGCATCACGCTCGCCAGCCTGGGCCTCGGCTGGCTGGGCGAGCCCGCCTTCGGCCACCTGCTGGAGCCGGTGTTCGAGGCGACCGGCCTCGGGGAGGACAGCGCCGCCCTGACGGCCGTGATCCTCGCCTTCATCATCATCACGGTCCTGCACGTGGTGATCGGCGAGCTCGCGCCGAAGTCGATCGCGATCCAGCGCGCCGAGGGCGTCGCCCTGAGCATCGCCCGCCCGCTGGAGTGGTTCCGCAAGCTGTTCGCGCCCTTCATCGCCGTGATGAACGGGGCGGGCAACGGGCTGGTGCGCGCGCTCGGCGTCGAGCCGGCCAGCGAGCAGGAGATGGCCTCCACCCCCGAGGACCTCCAGATCCTGATCGCCCAGAGCGAGGAGGGCGGGGCCATCGAGCCCGAGGAGGCCGACATGCTGGAGGGCGTCTTCGGCCTCCAGGACAGCGTGACCCGCGACATCATGACCCCCCGCCCCGAGGTCACGACGCTGCCCGCCGACGCCGGGGTGCGCGAGGGCCTGGCCGAGGCTCTCGGCACGCGGCATAGCCGCTTCCCCGTCCTGAACGGCGACGGCGTCCTCGGCGTGGTGCACCTGAGCCAGCTCGCCCGCGGCCTCCTGGAGCGCGGCGAGCAGACGCCGCTGCGGGAGCTCGCCGCCCCCGCCCTCTACGTGCCCGAGACCCAGCCGGTCGACGACCTGCTGCGCCAGATGCAGGCGCGCCGCGCCTCCCTCGCGATCGTGCTCGACGAGTACGGCGACTTCGCCGGGGTCGTCACCGTGGAGGACGTGATCGAGGAGATCGTGGGCGAGATCGACGACGAGCGCGATCGGGCGCCCGCGGTCGACCAGCGGCCCGACGGGCGCCTCATGGTGCGCGGCCACGTGCCGCTGGAGGACCTCGCCGACCACGGCGTCGAGCTGGAGGACGAGACGGTCACCAGCGTCGGCGGCCTGGTCTTCACCCGCCTCGGCCGGCTGCCCCGCACGGGCGACCAGGTGACCGTGGGCGGCTGGACGCTCACCGTCGAGGCGACCCGCGGCACCCGCATCGTGCTGGTCGCGATCGAGCCGGCCCCCGAGAACGGCCGGCGGCGGCGCGGCGACGAGACCGGGGCCGAGGCCGAGGGCGGCTGAGGCCGCCGTCCGGGTCGGCGCCCGCCCGCGGGGACCTAGGCCGGAGGGTCCTCGGTGAGCTGGGCGGCGAGGGCGCCGCGACCGGTGAGGCAGCGGGCGCCGCAGCGGGCGCCCAGGGCGAGGGCGGCGTCGAGGTCGAGCCCGCGCGCCAGGCCCACCACCAGGCCCGCGGCGAACGAGTCGCCGCAGCCGTAGCTGCTCACGGCCGGGCCCGGCAGGGGAGCGGCCTCCCAGCGGCCGGACAAGCCGTCGCGGCGCTCCCAGCGGCCGCCGCGCTCGGACTCGGTGACGACCAGCACCTCGGGCGGCACCGGCAGGGCGTCCGGATCGACGGCCTCGGACGGGTCGGACGCGCTCGCCACGAGCACGTCGGCGCGCACGCCGCTCTCCATCAGGGCCTGCAGCCGGCGGGCCGTGACCACCAGGATCGGCGCGCGGCGCGCCGCGGCGAGGGTGGCCGAGTCGTGGCCGGTGAAGTAGGCCGCGTCGCAGGCGGCCAGGTCGTCCCAGGGCAGCGGGTCCTCGATGCGCGGCGAGGCCGGCTCGCCGACCACCAGGATCGCCCGGTCGCCGCTCTCGTCGACCGAGCTCACCGCCCGGGTCTGCGGCGCCTGGCGCACCGCGGCCAGCACGGTGATGTCGTCGTCGGCCAGGCGGGCGGCGCTCTGACGGCCCGCGTCGTCCCAGCCGAGCGCGGTGTAGAAGAGGCATTCGGCGCCGAGCTTCGCGATCTGGGCGGCCGCGACGGCCCCTCCCCCGGCCGGCTCGTCGAAGGCGTCGCGAAGGTGGGTGATCTGGCCCGGGCGGGGCATGACCCCGCTGCCGTGGGTGAGCCACTCGACGTGGCCCACCACCGCGATCCGCGGCCTCACCGTGGGCGGATCTCGGCCGGCGCGCCGCGGAAGACGAGCGCCTCGGGCAGGACGACGGTGCCGTCCTCGCGCTGATGGTTCTCGAGCACGGCGATGATCGTGCGCCCCACCGCGACCGCGGTCCCGTTGAGGGTGTGCACCATCTCGGTGCCGCCCTCCCGCCGCACCCGGCTGCGCAGGCGGCGGGCCTGGTAGTCGGTGCAGTTCGAGCAGGACGTCACCTCGCGGTACGCCCCCTGCGCCGGCATCCACGCCTCGCAGTCGAACTTGCGCGCGGCGGGGGCGCCGAGGTCGCCCACGGCGATGTCGACCACCCGGTACGGCACCTCGATGGCGCCCAGGATCCGCTCCTGCACCGCCAGGATGCGCAGGTGCTCCTCGGCCGAGCGCTCGGGCAGGACGAACGAGAACATCTCGACCTTGTCGAACTGGTGGACGCGGAAGATGCCGCGGGTGTCCCTGCCCGCCGCCCCCGCCTCGCGGCGGAAGCAGGTGGACAGGCCGCCGTAGCGCAGCGGCAGGTCGTCCTCGGCGAGGATCTGCTCGCCGTGCAGCCCGGCGAGCGGCACCTCCGACGTGCCGACCAGGAAGAGGTCGTCGTCGGCCGTCCGGTAGATCGACGCCCGGTCGGTGGGGAAGAAGCCGGTGCCCCACATGGCCTCCTCGCGCACCAGCACGGGGGGGACGACGGGCGTGAAGCCCTCCTGCTCGAGCGTGTCGAGCGCCAGCCCCACCAGCGCGAGCTGCAACCGCACCAGCGGCCCCATGAGGTAGGCGAAGCGGGCACCCGAGACGCGCGCGGCGGCCTCGAGCTCCAGCCCGCCGGCGGCCGTGGCCAGCTCGACGTGGTCCCTCGGCGCGAACCCGCGCCCGGCGGTGTCGCCCACCCGGCGCACCTCCACCGAGTCCTCCTCGCCCCCGTCGGGGGCGGCGTCCTCGGCCAGGTTCGGCATGCCGAGCAGGACGGCGTCGCGCTGCGCCTCGATCTCGCGCAGCTCCCCCTCGGCCGCCGACAGGCGCTCACCCAGCCGCCTCGCCTCGGCCTCCTCCGCCGAGCTGTCGCGACCCGCGCGCTTGGCCTCGCCCACCGCCTTGCTGATGCGGCCCCGCTCGGCGCGCGTGGCCTCCACCTCGGCGCGCCGCTCCCGGGCCCGGGCGTCCAGGTCGAGCAACTCCGCCACCAGGGCCCCCTGGCCGCGGCGGGCGAGGTTGGCCTCCACGCGCTCCGGCTCGGAGCGGACGAGCTTCAGATCGAGCAACGGGCGTACCGGCTAGGCGGCGTCGGCGCTGAGGCCGGCCCGGACCGCATCGAGGTCGTCGCCGAAGACGAAGGCCCGGCGCAGGCCCGTGATCTCGAACACCCGCCGCAGCCGGCGGTGCGGGCAGATCAGGCCCAGCCGGCCCTGCCCGGCGCGGGCGCGGTTGAGCAGGCTCACCAGGGCTCCGAGGCCCGACGAGTCGAGCAGGGTCACGTCCGTGAGGTCGATCACCACGGGGGTCGAGACCGGATCGACCTGCTCCAGATCCTCGCGAAAGCTCCCGACGGTGTAGATGTCCAGCTCGCCGCCGAGCGTGACCAGTGTGAAGCCCTCGCGGACGTCCGTCGTCACCTCGAGGCTCATGCCGGGGATGCTACCCGGCGACCCCGAACCTCGCACCCGCGGTGCAGCCGGCGCCGCTCGCTACTGGAGCGAGAGCACGTAGGCGACGACGTTGTCCAGGTCGGCGCCGGTGGCCAGGCCGCCCGGCATCACGCCGCCACCGTTCTCCACCTGGGTGCGGATCTGGTCGGCGCTCCAGCCGATGCCCACCAGCGCCGGGCCGACGCCCGCCTTCTTGCCGTCGTCCGTGTGGCAGCCGGTGCAGGTGGCCTGGAAGAAGGTGAGGCCCGCGGCGGCGTCGCCGGCCGCGCCCTCGCCGCCGTTCGTCTCGCCGCCGGTGGTCTCGCCGCCCTCCGGCGCGGTCGCCGCGGGGGCGGTGACGGTGTCGCCGTTGGAGTCGGTCTGGAGCGCGCTGTTCACGACGGTGGGGGAATCGCTGGGAGTGCGCGCCTCGTCCTCGCTGCTCTCCACGCACCCCGCCGCGACGGCGATGAGCACGATCACCAAGACCGCCGAGAGAGCCGCCCACCGCGTGCGCACGATCCGATCCCCCATGGGTGTGAGACGTTCGACCTCCGCGGCAGCATATTGGCCGGCGGGCGAAAAACAACGCGTACCCGCCGGGCCGGGGTCATGCGCCCCGGCGGGGGAGGGCCGCGCTACCCTTTCGGCACGGTGATCCGACGCGTCCAGGGCCATGCGCCGACACTCGGCCGCGGCACCTTCGTGCACGAGGCGGCCGAGGTGATGGGGCGCGTTCGCCTGGGCGACGATGCCGGCGTCTGGCCCCGCGCGGTGGTGCGCGGCGACACGGAGGACATCGTGGTGGGCGCCGAGACGAACGTGCAGGACGGCGCAGTGCTGCACGCCGATCCGGGCTTCCCCTGCCGCCTGGGCGCCCGGGTCACGGTGGGCCATCTGGCCTGCGTGCACGGCGCGACCGTGGAGGACGAGGTGCTGGTGGGCATGGGGGCGATCGTGCTGAACGGGGCCGTGATCGGCACCGGGTCGATCGTCGGGGCCGCCGCGCTGGTGCCGGAGGGGATGCGGGTGCCGCCGGGCTCGCTGGTGCTGGGGGTGCCCGGCCGGGTGGCGCGCGCCACGACGGCCGAGGAGCGCGAGGGCATCCGCGCCTCGGCGGGGCGGTACGTGCGGATGATCGCGGTGCACCGTGACGAGCCGGGGTGAGGCGGGCGGGCCGGGCGCGGTCGACCCGGCCCGCCTCATGGGACGGCTGGCCAGCGTCGTCGCCTCCGAGCTCGCGCCGGCGCTCGACGAGATGGCGGCCCGCCTGTACGAGCTGTTCCCGGTGGACGTGGTGGCGATCCAGATCCGCGACGAGATGGACGCCGACGAGGTCACGCACGGCTACTGCGTGGGCCCGGGAGCGGCCGCCCAGGCCCTGGCGCCGCTGCTGACGCCGGACGGGCTCGACCCGATCGGGCTGGGCGACGCCGCCGTGGAGGCCGGCGAGCCGGTGGTGTGGCCGCGCCTGGTGTCGGCGCCGGCCGAGATCGAGCGGCTGGCGCGGCTGGCGGACGAGGGCGGCGGACCGGGGGCGCTGCACCGTCTGATGCTCGACGCGGGCGGCCTGGCCGTGCCCATCGGCACCCCTCACGAGCCACGCCTGGGCGCCGTGACGCTGCTGAGCCTGACGCGCGAGAGCCCGGTGGACGAGGGCCACGTCCCCGCGCTCGTCGCGCTCGCCCCCCAGATCGCGCTGACGGCGCGCAACCACCAGCTGGCGGCGCGCACCCGGCGCATGCGGCGCACCCTCGAGGGCGTCATCGCGTCGAGCCGCATGGGCGTGCTGATCACCGACCTGCGCGGGAGGCTGTCGCTGGCGAACGCCGCGGCGGCGGAGATGCTGGACCTCGATCTGGGCGAGGTCGTAGGCCGGCCCTTCGCCGAGCTGGTGGAGGAGCGCATCAAGTGGCGCTTCGTGAACCCGGATGACTGCGGCGCGCGCATACTCGGCGCGCACGCCGACCCGGCGCGCGAGGCCCGCTGCGACGAGGAGCTGGTGGACGGCCGCGCCATCGAGCACACGTCGTCGCCGGTGCGCGACCACGCCGGCCTGCTGATGGGTCGCGTCGACCTGCTCACCGACGTGAGCACGGCGCGCGGCGCGCTGGCCGAGGCGCGCCGGCTCGCGGCCGAGCGCGCTCAGCTGCTGGAGCGGGAGGAGCGGCGCGCGGAGGAGGAGATGGCCCTCGCCCAGGCGGCCCACCGCATGGCATCGGCGCTGACCCCGGCGGACATCCACGAAGAGCTGCGGGCGCAGGCGCACGAGATGGTGGCGGCATGCGAGAAGAGCCTGGTGCTGGCCCCCGACCGCCCGGGCGTGATGGTCCCCGCGGCGAGCGCCGGCTTCGCGGGCGGGACGCTCGACGGGGCCGCGTTCACCGGCGGCGACGGGATCGTGGGGCGCGCGATCACCGCCCGGCGGCCGTTCATCTGCAACGACACGCTCGCCGACCCGCGGGTGGCGCGCGCGGTCACCGACCCCGAGGGCATCCGCTCGTTCATCCACGTCCCGCTGGTCGCCGGCGAGCGCGTGCTGGGCGTGGTGTCGGCCTGCAGCACGCGCCCGCGGGCCTTCGGCGAGCGCGATCTGAGAGTGCTGGCCGAGCTGGCGCGCCACGCGGCGTCGGCCCTGCAGAACGCGATCCAGTTCGAGCAGGACCGCCACATCGCCGAGACGCTGCAGCAGGCGCTGATCGCCGACGAGCTGCCGCGGGTGGAGGGGCTGGAGATGGCCGCCATCTACCAGGCCGCGGCGGGCAGCGAGGTGGGCGGCGACTTCTACAGCGCGTGGAAGCTGCCCGACCGGCGCCTCGCCGTGCTCGTGGGCGACGTGTCCGGCAAGGGCGTCGAGGCCGCCGGCCAGACGGCGATGGTGCGCTACATGGCCGAGGCCCTCTCGGCCCACGTCGCCGAGCCGGCCGATCTCGTCACCGAGCTCAACGACCTGATCGGCCCGCGCCTGCCGGACGGCGGCATGGTCACCCTGGTGGTGGCGTACGTCGACGCGGCACGGCGCAGGCTGCGGTGGTGCTCGGCGGGGCATCCGCCCCCGGTCGTGCTGGGAGCGCACGGCGGATGGCGGGCGCTGGACCGGCCCGACCCGCCGTGCGGGGCCTTCTCGGGCCATCGCTTCGAGGACCACGAGACGCCCTTCGTCGAGGGCGACACGCTGGTCGTCTACACCGACGGGATCATCGAGGCGCGCCGCCGGGGGCGCGAGCTGGGCGAGGAGGGGCTCCACGAGGTGCTGCGCGACGTCGCCGACGAGCCCCCCGACCGGCTGGTGCGCTCGGTGTACGCGGCGGCCAGGGACTGGTGCGACGGCCGCCTCACCGACGACGTGGCGGTGGCGGCGGTGAAGCGGGTGCGCCGCTAGCCGAGCAGGGCCGGCAGGTCCGCCATCCGGCGGAAGACGGCGTCGGCCGCCTCCAGCCGGGCGGGGTCGGTCATGGCCGCGAAACCGAGCGCCCTCATGCCGGCGGCCTTCGCCGCCGCCACGCCGAGGGGGCTGTCCTCGACCACCGCGCAGTCGCGCGGCGCCGCGCCGAGCGACGCCGCCGCGAGCAAGAACAGGTCGGGCGCCGGCTTGCCGTGCCGCACGTCCTCGGAGCTGAAGATGCGCCCCTCGAAGCGGGCCAGGAACCCGACCGCGCCGAGCGCGGTGCGGATCCTGCGATGGGTGCCCGACGAGGCGACGCAGTACGGGATGCCCCGGGCGTCGAGGTCGTCGAGGACGTCCCCCACGCCGTCGACGGCGCGCAGGGTCGCGAAGCCGTCGAACAGGCGGCGGTGGTAGCGGTCCTCCAGGTCGGCGGGCAGCGGCCGGCCCAGCTTCGCCTCGGCCAGGCGGCGCGCCGAGGCCATACTGCCGCCCATGAAGTCCCGGATCGACTCGTCGGGCGTGTACGGCAGCCCGGCGTCCGTGAGCAGCTCGGCGAGGATCGTGTTCGCGAGGCGCTCCGAGTCGACCAGCACGCCGTCGTTGTCGAAGACGACGAGGCGGGGCCGACGCACTAGAGGACCTCGGCCAGCGCCTCCACCAGGAAGCGCGTGTGCGCCTGGATCATCGACGCCTGGCCGATGCGGTTCACGACGTCGGCGTCGGCGATCGCGTCGGGCCCCTCACGATCGCGCAGGCGCCGCTTGGCGGCGCGGTCCATCGCGAAGATCGTGTCGGCCAGCAGCCCCTGGTGCCTGGCCATCCAGCCCAGGGCGGCGAGCGCGACGGCCGGCGCCGGCGCGCGGGCCTCGTCGAGCGCCGCCAGGAACACGCGCGTCCAGCCCCCCACCCGCACGCGGCGGTCGAGGGTGTCGCGCATCGAGGGGTCCTCGCCGGCGCCCTCGCCGAACTGCACCTCCGCCTCGAAGGCGTGCGCCTCCCCCACCCGGCGGATCTCGTCGTCCACCCGGTCCTCGCGCTCGGCGAGCGCGTCGGCCAGGCCGGCCGAGAAGGCCCCGAGCGCGTCGCGCGAGGGGCCCGCCGCATTGGCGGCGAGCGCCTCGGCGACGAACCTCAGGTGGGCCCGGATCGAGGGATCCCCCGCCGGGCCCAGGTCCTGCGGCGCCGCCCCGGCCGCCTCCTCGTCGAGCAGCCCGCGCAGGCGCGCGGGATTGGCCTGCATCCAGCCCAGCAGACCCTGTGCGACGGGATGCGCGGCGCGGGTGGTCACGTCGCCGTCGACCGGCTAGGTGAGGGTGTACTCCGGGCCGCTGCCGCCCTCCGGCGGGGTGAGCCTGCCGCCCTTCGCGGTGATCGCCCCGCACTGCACGCAGTTCGACGGGTTCACGTGCACCGTCACCGTGCCGTCCGCGGCCGGGCCTCCCTCTGCGATCTCGTACACCTTCGCCGGGCACATCCACTCCCAGGTGGTCGCGAGCTCCAGCGGCACCTGCTGCTGGATGCGGATGTGGCTCGGCTGGTCGTCCCGCGTCGCGTTCCCCGACGCGAAGACGCTGCCCAGCTTGTCGAAGACGTACTTGCCGTCCGGCTTCGGGTAGCTCGAGTTGCGGGAGCCGATGAACACCGGCTCCTTCGCGTCGGGCTTGAAGCGCACCGGCTTGCGCGGCGCGTGCCCGAACGATCCGGTCGCCATGCCGTGGATCATCCCGCCGTAGATGAAGCCCTTCTGGAAGGCGGGGCGGATGTTGCGGACCTTCCACAGGTCCTTCCAGATCTGCGAGTCCCGGATGCCCTTGGTGTAGCCCCAGAGGCCCGCCGGGTCGGTCGCCTTGCCGGCCTTCAGGGCGGCGTAGATCGACTCCGCGGCGATCATCCCCGAGTGGATCGCGTTGTGGACCCCCTTCAGGGCCATCATGTCCACGAACCCGGCCGAGTCGCCGACCAGCACGGCGCCCGGCACGTGCATGCGGCTGGGCAGCCCGTACAGGCCGCCGCCCGGGATGGTCTTCGCGCCCCAGGCGAGCCGCTCGCCGTCCTCGATGATCGAGCGGATGAAGGGGTGCGTCTTGAACTCCTGCAGCACGTCGTGCACCGACAGGGTCGCGTCGGCGTAGTCGAGCCCGGCGACGTACCCGAGCGAGACCATGTCGGGGCCCATCGGGTAGATCCAGGAGCCGCCGTACTCGCGGTACTTGGTGCGCAGCCGCAGCGGCCAGCCGAGGGTGTGGATGACCTTGGTGAGCGGCTTCTGGACCCGCCAGACCTCCTTGACGCCGAGCTCCCAGATCTGGGTCGAGTCGCGGTCGAGGTCGAAGTGCTTGCGGATCACGCCGGCGAGGTGGCCCGCCGTGCCCTCGGCGATGACCGTCACCTTGGCGTGCACCTCGGCGCCCGGCTCGAAGGCGGCCAGCTGCTCGCCCTCCTTGCCGCGGCCCTTGTCGCCGGTCAGGACGCCCATCACCCGGCCGCTCTCGACGAGCAGCTTCTGGCAGTCGGTCTCGGGGAGCATGAAGGCCCCCAGCTCCTCGGCCTGCTCGCTCATCCACCGGCCGAGCTGGCTGATCGAGACGACCCAGTTGCCGTGGTTCTTCATCTGCGGCGGGGTCGGGATGCGGACCTTGCCGTTCTTCAGCATGAAGTAGACCGACTCGCCGCTGACCACGTCGTAGTGCGGGATGTCCGCGTCGTCGACGTCCGGGAACAGCGCCTTGATCGGCCCGGGGCGCATGACCGCGCCGGACAGCAGGTGCGAGCCGGGGCCCTTGCCCTTGTCGGCGACGGCGATCGGCACCTCGCCCAGCTGCTCCATCAGCGCCTCGTCCTCGGCCAGCAGCTGCCCGAGTCGTACGGCGGTGGCGAGGCCGCCTGGGCCGGCGCCCACGATCAGCACGCCGACCTCGATGCGCTCATCCTCGGCCGCTGCCGGCGGGATGACGTAGTCGGACGACGCGAAGGGGGGCGGATAGTGCGCCGGGAGGATGCTCATGACGACTCGCTCGCGGTTTCGGGTACGTGTGACGCGATCTTACCCATGCGAATCGGGGCGCACGGCCCGTCGCGCGGGGTCTTCCGACCCCGCGCGACGAGCGGCGCGGCGGCGCTACAGGCCGATCGAGTCGCGCTGGCCGGCGACCTCGCCGGCCATCTCGGTGACGACCGACTTGGCGTCGCCGAACACCATCGAGGTCTTCTCGTTGAAGAAGAGCTCGTTCTCGATGCCGGCGAAGCCGGCGCGCATGCTGCGCTTGACCACGAAGATCGTGGAGGCCTTGTCGACCTCCAGGATCGGCATGCCGTAGATCGGGCTGCCCGTGTCGTGGCGGGCCGCCGGATTGACGACGTCGTTGGCGCCCAGGACCAGCACCACGTCGGTCTGGGGGAAGTCGTCGTTGATCTCGTCCATGTCGAGCAGCTTGTCGTAGGGGACGTTGGCCTCGGCGAGCAGCACGTTCATGTGACCGGGCATGCGTCCCGCCACCGGGTGGATGGCGAAGCGCACCTCGACCCCCTCCTTCTCGAGGGCGTCGGCGAGGTCGCGCACCTTGTGCTGCGCCTGGGCGACGGCCATGCCGTAGCCCGGCACGATCACGACCGAGCGGGCGATCTTCATCAGGTCGGCGGCCTCGTCGACCGTCGCCGTCCGGTAGGTGCCGAGGTCGTCGGCGCCCGCCGCGGCCACGGCGTCCACCGCCCCGAAGGCCCCGAACAGCACGTTGCTGAACGAGCGGTTCATGGCCCGGCACATGATGATCGAGAGGATCAGGCCGGAGGCGCCGTCGAGGGCGCCGGCCACGATCAGCAGCTTGCTGTCGAGCACGAAGCCGAGGGCCGCGGCCGACAGGCCGGCGTAGCTGTTGAGCAGCGCGATCACGGTCGGCATGTCGGCGCCGCCGATCGGGATGATCAGGAAGACGCCGAAGGCGAGGCCGAGCACCGCGATGATCGGCACGATCCAGGTCGCGTCGGTGTTGAACACCAGCACGATCACCAGCACCAGGGCGGCGAGCAGCACCGCGAAGTTCACGGCGTTCTGGCCCTTGTAGATGATCGGCCGCTGAGGCAGCCACTCCTGCAGCTTGCCGGCGGCCATGAGGGAGCCGGTGAACACCAGGAACCCGAGCACGATCTCGATGCCCAGCACGATGGTGTCGAACTTCGTGATGTGGTCGCGCTCGAGGTAGTAGTGCGCGGTGCCCACGAGCGCCGCGGCGAGGCCGCCGAAGGCGTGCGACAGCGCGATGCGCTGCGGCATGGCGGTCATCGGCACCAGCAGGCCCAGCGGCACGCCGATCACCGAGCCGAGGAGGGCGGCGACGGCGATCAGGATGTAGCCCTGGGTGGTGATGTCGGGCCAGAAGAGGGTGGCCACGATCGCGATGCCGAAGCCGATCTCGCCGGCCAGGACGCCGCGCCGGGCGGTGGGGGCGGACGACATCCACTTCAGCGAGAGGGCGAAGCCCAGCGCCCCGACCAGGTAGGCCAGGTTGATCCAGTCCATGCGGTCCATCAGGCGCCGCCCTCCTCGGCCGCCGGGGCGTCCGCAGCGGCGGCGGCCGGCTTCGGCCGCGGCTTGAACATCTTCAGCATGCGGTCGGTGATGATGAAGCCGCCCACCACGTTGATGGTCGAGCACACCACGGCGATGAAGCCGAGGATCTTCGAGTAGGTGGTCTCGGTCTGGCCGAGGATCACGATCGAGCCCACCAGCGCGATGGCCGAGAGGGCGTTGGTGAGGGCCATCAGCGGCGTGTGCAGCAGCTTCGGGATGCGCCGGATGACCTCGAAGCCGACGAAGCCCGCCAGCGCGAAGATGAACAGGCTGGTGATGATCTGGTCGGCGCTCACGAGGCGACCCCGATCGCGTCACGGACGCGCTCGTTCAGGATCTCCCCGTCGCGGCAGACCATGCTCTGGTTGACCACGTCGTCCTCGGGATCGGGCGCGATGGCGCCGTTGGCGATGAGCAGGCCGATGAAGTTGGCCACGTTCTTGGCGTAGACCAGGCTCGAGTGGTGGGCGACGCTCGACGGGACGTTGACCGGCCCGATGATGCTCACCCCGTTGTCGGTGACGACGGTCTCGCCCGCCTTGGTCAGCTCGCAGTTGCCGCCCTGCTCGGCGGCCAGATCGACCACCACGGAGCCGGCCCTCATGCCGGCGACCTGCTCGGCGGTGAGCAGGGTGGGCGCCTTGGCCCCCTGCACCTGCGCGGTCGTGATGACGACGTCGGAGCCGGCGATGGTCTTGGCCATCATCTCCTGCTGCTTGCGCAGGGTCTCCTCGCTGAGCGCCGAGGCGTAGGCGCCCGAGCCCGCGCCCTCCTGGCCGGTGTCGAGCGGCAGCTCGAGGAACCTGGCGCCGAGGCTCTTCACCTCCTCGCCGGCCGCGGCGCGCACGTCGTACGCCTCGACCACGGCGCCGAGGCGGCGGGCGGTGGCGATGGCCGACAGGCCCGCGACGCCGGCGCCGATCACGAACACCTTGGCGGGCGCCAGGGTGCCGGCGGCGGTGGTGAGCAGGGGGAACACCTTGGGCAGGGCCTCGGCCGCGAGCAGCACGGCCTTGTAGCCGGCGATGTTCGCCTGGGACGACAGCACGTCCATCGCCTGGGCCCGCGTGGTGCGCGGGACGAGCTCGAGGGCGTAGAGCGTCGCGCCGGTCGCGGCGACGGCGGCGACCACCTCGGGCTGCGCGAAGGGCGCGACGGTCCCGATGACCGTCTGGCCCCGGCTGATGGACGCGAGGTCCGGGCTCTCGGCGTCGGCGCCGGCCACCCGCACGGTCGCGAGGATGTCGGCTCCGAGGGCGGCGGCGCGCGTGCTCACCTCGGCTCCCCTGGCGACGTACTCGTCGTCGGGGAATCCGGCGGCGGCTCCCGCGCCGGCCTCGACGACTACTCGCAGGCCGAGCTTCGTGAGAGCCGGGAGGGCGGCGGGGGTGATGGCCACGCGTCGCTCGCCGGCGAGCGATTCCGCGGGCACACCCACGGTCACGGCACGTGAGGATGTGGCCCCGTCGGGCGGGGGGGAGGATGAGTCGGACACGAATCGTTCCCGGGACGCTGGCGGAAGGGTGTCGCTGTCTATCCTATGGTTCCGGCGGGGTCAACGCGCGAAATGCCACGATCTCCGCGGTCAGGGCCGGGCGGCGCGGGTGACCCGGGTCGTTCCCCGGCCGGCCGACTTCGCGCGGTACAGGGCGTCGTCGGCGAGGGCCATCAGCCCGCGCACCCCGGTGGCCGGGTGGGCCTGGCAGGCGCCCGCCGACATCGACAGCGGCGCGCCCGGCGTGGCCACCGCGGCGAGCTCCGCGCGGACGCGCTCGATCGCCCCCACCGCCCCGTCCAGGCCGGCGTCCACCAGGACCCAGGCGAACTCGTCGCCGCCCATCCGGGCGGCCGTGTCCTGGGGGCGGGAGTGGCCGCGCAGGATGGTCGCGATGCTCACGATGGCGCGGTCGCCGGCGTCGTGGCCCCAGGCGTCGTTGACCGACTTCAGCCCGTCCAGGTCGATCAGCGCCAGCGTGACCGGGCGGCGGGTGCGCGCCGCGTGGGCGATCGCCGCCCGCAGCCGCTCCACCAGCACGCGCCGGTTCGCGAGACCGCTCAGCGGGTCGGTCATCGCCTGGGCGCGCAGCTCGTCGCGCGCCTCCGCGTTGGAGATGGCGAGGCCGCACAGCTCGGCGAAGCGCTCCAGGCGCTCCTCGGCGGCGGGGCTGAACGGGACGGCGTCGGCCCGCGCCACCGCGACGGCTCCCCAGAGGGCCCCGGACACGTGGATCGGCGCCGCGACCGCGCCGGTCGGCCCGGCGCGCCCGCCGTCGGCGCAGGTCGGATCGCCGACGGCGTCGACGCGGGTGGCCGAGTCGGTGCGCCGCACCCGGGAGAGGGCGCCGTCGCCCTCCGGCGAGGCCCTCGCCGGGAAGGCGGCGTCCAGGTGGCGCTGATCGCCCCAGCGCCCCACCGGCACGGCGGCGTCGCCGTCGAAGCGGACCACGGAGCCGCCGCAGCCCCCGATCAGGTCGGCGGCGAGCTCCGCGGCGAGCGCGCAGGTCTCGTCGGGGCGGGCGCCGGCGGCGACCGAGGTGGCGAGGCGCCGCAGCGCGCTCTGCTCCGCCGCCATCCGCTCGATGCGCAGCGCCGACTCGTGCGGCGCGGTGACGTCGGTGCCGCTCAGCAGGTGGCCGGCGAAGGTCCCGCCGGGCGCGTGCCGCGGCAGGAGCCGCGCCGACAGCCAGCGCGGCAGGCCGTCGTCGCGCTCCACCCGGGCCGAGATGCAGACGGGGGGCGATCCCGGACGCGGCGTGCCCGCCGCCTCCAGCGCCTCGCGCACCCGCTCGCGGTCGGCGGGGTGCAGCACCGCGTACCAGAGGCGACCCACGATCCGGTCGCGCGGGCGGCCCACCAGGTCCTCCCATCCCCCGCCCACCTCGGTGACCACGCCCTCGGGGTCGGTGACGGCGACGATCAGATGCCCCGTCTCCAGCCCCGCCGCGCGGAAGGCGCGCAGGACCTCGTCGTCCGGCCCCGCCCCGCTCATGCCGATGCGTCGGTCGGTGGACGCCATGGTCGAGACATCCGCCATACCGTCGCCGGTTTAGACCGTCACGCGGAGGTGCCGCGGTCCGATTCCTGCAGCGCCCGGATGCCGGCGGCGACGAACGCGACGGCCCGGTCGAGCCGCTCCAGCGCCTCGACCCGCCGCCGCGACAGGTCCGCGTCGTCGCGCGCCTCCTCCTGGCCGTGCCGGTCGAGCACCTCGAGCATCGCCGACGTCGCCGCCGCCGCCATGCGCGCCTCCAGGGCGTCGGGCGCCGCGCCGAGGTCGTCGGCGATCGCCGCCTGCAGCAGGCGCCGGGAGCGGGCGATCGCGCCGTCCTGGTAGGCGCGCAGCGCCGGATCCGAGGCGACGAGGCGGCGCCTGACCGTGATCTGCGCCTCCCGCTCCACCAGCTCGGGGAGCATCTCGATGATCCAGTCGCGCAGGGTCTCCGGCGCGGTCTGACCGTCGGGACGATCGCCCAGGCGCCGCTCGAGCCGCACCGCCCAGTCGGCGTAGTCGGCGAACGCCAGCTCCTCCTTGGCGGGGAAGTAGGCCGACACCGTGCGCGGCGAGACGTCGGCGGCCTCGGCGATCTGGGCGATGGTGGTGGCCTGGTAGCCCTGGCGGTCGAACAGATCGAGCGCGGCGTCGGCGATCGCGCGCCGGGTGCGCCGCTTCTTGCGCTCGCGCAGGCCGCCGTCCTGGCACTCGGCCACCGCGTCCGGGAAGATCTGCATCGCGTGTAATCTTATCTCACACGTAACTTTGCGTCCATAGTGATATTGCAGCCTCTGCTAGATTGGCGCGCGGATTCTGCCCCCGGATCGTCATGGGAGAGCCATGTCACTGTTCCTCGCGCGCCTCGCAGGCGCGATCGCCGGTCATTGGAAGAGGGCCGGAATCATCGCGATCATCGCGATCATCGCGATCGGCGCCGCCTCGGTCGCCGGTGGGAAGGCCGCTGACGATTTCACCGTGCCGGGTGCGGAGTCGCAGAAGGCCGTCGACCTCTTCCAGGAGCACAACAAGACCTTCGCCGGCGTCGACGCGAACCTCGTGTTCAGCGCCACCGAGGGCGTGCTCGACACCCCCGCGCGCCGCCAGCGCATCGAGGCCGCGCTCGCCGAGGTCGAGAAGCTGCCCCACGTCACCGACGTGAGCCCCGCCTTCGGCCCGGACGCGGCCGTCTCGGACGACGGCCGGATCGCCTCGGTCACCGTCCGCTACGACGTCGACTTCGGCGGCATCAAGAAGGAGGACGGCACCGCCCTCGAGGACGCCGCGCGCGCCGCCGAGGGCGACGGCGTCGAGGTCGCGATGCGCGGCACCCCGATCGACCTCGCGCAGGAGCAGAGCGTCCCCATCGGCGAGCTGGTCGGCGTCGCCGTCGCGCTGGTGCTGCTGACGCTGCTCTTCCGCTCCGGCGCCGCGATGGCCGCCACCCTGATCGGCGCCCTGCTCGGCGTCTTCGTGGGGCAGATGCTGATCGGCGCGCTCTCCCAGCCCCTCGGCCTGCCGGAGTTCGCCGCCACGATCGCCCTGATGCTCGGCCTGGGCGCCGGCATCGACTACGCCCTGCTCATCATCGGGCGCTTCAGAGAGCAGCTCGCGGCGGGCGACGACGTGCGCGACGCGGTCGCCAAGTCGGCCGCCACGTCGGGCGCGACGGTCGTCGCCGCCGGCCTCATCGTGATGGTCGCGATCGCCGGCTTGCTGCTGGTGGGCATCCCGCTGATCGGCAAGCTCGGCATCGGCACCGCGATCGGCGTCGCCGCCGTCGTCGTGTCGGCCATCACCATCCTGCCCATCCTGATGGCGGCCCTCTCGCGCTGGCTGCGGCCGAAGAAGCCGGAGCACACCCGGCCCTCCCCCGCCTTCCAGCGGTGGGGCACCTGGATCACGGGCCGGCCGTGGGTGTCGATCGCGCTCGGCATCGCCGTGCTGCTGATCTTCGCCTTCCCGGTGCTCGACATGCGCCTGGGCAACCCGGACGACGGCAACAAGGCGACCTCCACCACCCAGCGCCAGGCGTACGACAAGCTCTCCGAGGCGTTCGGCCCCGGCTCGAACGGCCCCTTCCTGCTGGCCGTGACGATCCCGGACGACGGCCCCGAGACCCAATCGCAGCTCGCGGCGCTCGAGACCGCCCTCAAGGACACCCCCGGCGTCGCCAAGGTGAACGCGGCGATCATCAGCGAGGACAAGCAGCTCGCGACGATCATCGCCGACCCGACCACCGCGCCCCAGGACGCGGCGACCTCGGACCTGCTGAGCGACCTGCGCGACGACGTCATCCCCGCCGCCGTGGAGGGCACCCCCCTGCACGTCTACGTGGGCGGCCAGACCGCCGGCTTCGAGGACTTCTCGGCGAAGGTCGCCTCACGGCTCATCATCTTCATCGCCGCCGTCATCGGCCTGTCGGTGCTGCTGCTGATCATGGCCTTCCGGTCGCTGCTCATCCCGCTGGTCTCGGCCGTCTTCAACATCCTGTCGGTGCTGGCCGCCTACGGCGTCGTCACCGCGGTGTTCCAGGACGGCGTCGGGGCCGGGCTGATCGGCGTCGACGGCGACATCCCCATCATCAGCTTCTTCCCGGTGATGCTGTTCGCCATCCTGTTCGGGCTGAGCATGGACTACAACGTCTTCCTGCTCTCCCGGGTGCACGAGGCGTACAACGAGGGCGACGGCCCGCGCGAGAGCGTGGTGCACGGGATGTCGCGCATCGGCAAGGTGATCCTGGTCGCCGGCCTGATCATGGCCTCGGTGTTCCTGGCCTTCATGATCACCGACGACGTGATCCAGAAGATGTTCGGCCTCGGGCTGGGCCTCGCGGTGCTGATCGACGTGCTGATCGTGCGCCTCGTGATCGCGCCCGCGGTGGTGACCCTGCTGGGCCACAAGGCCTGGTGGATCCCCGCCTGGCTGGACCGGATCCTTCCGAACATCTCGCTCGAGGGGCACCTGGTGCAGCCCAACGGCGCCTCCCGCGGCGTGGACAAGGACCCGGAGCCCGACGCGGCCTAGGAGCCGCGCCGCGCCGCCGCCCCTCCCGGCCCGCCGGGACCCGGGGCGGCGGCGGGCGGGGCGGGACTACCCTCACCCGGTCCGCCCGTTCCAGGTGAGGAGACGCATGACCGCCATCGGGATCCAGATCCCGGACTTCTCGTTCGCGCGCGACGACCCGGCCCGGCTGTTCCCCGCCACGGTCGCCATCGCGCGGACCGCCGAGCAGGCCGGGTTCTCGTCGCTGTGGGTGATGGACCACTTCCACCAGATCGTCCCGCTGTCGACGCCGGCCGATCCGATGCCCGAGGGCTACACCCTGCTCGCCGGGCTGGCGGCGTCGACCACCACGATCGAGCTGGGCACGCTGGTCACGGGGGTGACGTACCGCAACCCGGCGCTCCTGGCGAAGATCGTCACCACCCTCGACGTGGTGTCGGGCGGCCGGGCCTGGCTGGGCGTGGGCGCGTCGTGGAACGAGAGCGAGTACCGCGCCTACGGCTTCGGCGAGGACCTGCCCGGGACGCGTGAGCGCCTCGACCGGCTGGAGGACGCCCTGCGCATCGCCCGCGCGATGTTCGCCGGCCCGGCCACCCTGCGGGGCCACCGCATCGCGGTCGCGGACGCCCACAACTCCCCCGCCCCCGTGCGCCCCGGCGGGCCGCCGATCATGATCGGCGGCAACGGCCGCAGGCGCCTGCTGCGGCTGGTGGCCCGGTACGGGGACGCCTGCAACGTGTTCGGCTCCCCGGCCGACGTCCGCGACCTGATGTCGGTGCTCGACGCCCACTGCGCGGAGGTGGGCCGCGACCCCGCCGAGATCCACCGCACGCGCCTGGGCGGCATCCTCGTGGCCGAGAGCGAGGCCGAGGCCCGGCGCCGCGCCGACGCGGGCGGCTTCACCGGGTCGTGGGGCGACAACCTGTTCCTGGGCACCCCCGAGCAGGTGCGCGAGAAGGCCCAGGCCTACATCGACGCCGGCCTCGACGGGCTGCTGGTGTTCTCGGCCGCGGGCGGATGGACGCCCGAGGACGTCGCCGCCGCCGGCGAGGCCCTGGCGCCCCTCACCGCCTGACGACCTGACCGCCTTCACCGCATCGCATCGGGGCGGGCAGGGCCCGCCCCTCGTGTGCCTGCACGGGTTCACCGACACGTGGCGCACCTGGGAGCTGGTGCTGCCGGCCCTGGAGCGGCGGCACGAGGTGCTCGCGCCGGCCCTGGCCGGCCACGCCGGCGGCCCGCCGCTGCCGGCGCGGGTCGACGCGGCCACGCTGCCGGACGCGGTGGAGCGGGCCATGGACGCCGCCGGGCTCGATGCGGCGCACCTGGTGGGCAACTCGCTGGGCGGCTACGTCGCCCTGCGGCTGGCCGAGCGCGGCCGCGCCCTGTCGGTCACGGCGCTCGCGCCGGCGGGCGGCTGGGCGCGCGACGACCACTCGTACCGCGACGTGCTGGCCGGCTTCGTGGCCCGGCACCGCGGCCAGATCGCCTCGGCCGCCCGCGCCGACGCGGTCGTCTCCACCCCGGAGCGCCGCCGCGCCGCCACCCGGCTGTACGTCGTCAACCACGAGCACCTCCCCGCCGAGCTGCTCGCCCACCAGCTGGTGGGCGCCGCCCGCTGCGCCGTCGAGCCGCTGGTCGAGTGCGCCCTGCGCGAGGGCTACCCGCTCGAGCCGGCGGCCATCGCCTGCCCGGTGCGCGTGGTGTGGGGGCGCGACGACCTGATCCTGCCCTGGCCCGCGACCGCCCGGCGCTACCTCGACGAGGCGCTGCCGCAGGCCGACTGGGTCGAGCTCGACGGCGTGGGCCACTGCCCGCAGCTCGACGTGCCCACGGAGACCGCCCAGCTCGTGCTGGACTTCACGGCCCGCTGACGGGCCGGCCGCGCTCAGGCTCAGCCCAGGCGGAACACCGGGTGGCGCGCCGCCTCCGCGGCGAAGGCCTCGACCGGCGAGTCGACCGTGGCCTCGAAGTAGGGCCGCGTGATCCTGTTCTGCGAGATGTAACGCCTGAGCACCGGGGCGGCCTCGTCGGGACCCACCTCGGTCACCGCGTGCTCCTCGGACGCGCCGCGGACCAGCGTCACCCGCCCGGCCGCGCGCACGTTGCGCACCCACTGGACCTCGCCGTAGGGCGCCACCAGGTAGCGCGTGCCGTCCACCTCGGCCAGGCTCACCGGCGTTGAGCGCGGCTCTCCGCTGCGCCGTCCGGGCACCACCAGGAGCCAGATGCCCGGCGGCCCCTTGCCCCGCCGCAGCACGGCGGCCATGACGCGATCGAGGACGCGTCGCGAGAGGCCGCGGTGGAAAGTGCGGGCCATGGGGTCCACGCTAGAGACGGAGCGGCGCGTCGACAACCGCTCCGTGCATCATGGACGACGAAGACGGTGATCCAGCGTCATACGAACCGGGAGGACTCCGTGGCCGACTACACCAAGGATGCGAACGCCGTCGAGCAGCTCTCGCCCGAGCAGTACCGGGTCACGCAGCAGTGCGGGACGGAGCCGCCGTTCCGCAACGAGTTCTGGGACAACCACGCCGCCGGCCTCTACGTCGATGTCGTGTCCGGCGAGCCGCTCTTCGCCTCCGTCCACAAGTTCGACAGCGGCACCGGCTGGCCCAGCTTCACCGCGCCGGTGCGGGAGGGCAACGTCGTCGAGAAGCAGGACGTGAGCCACGGGATGGTGCGCGTCGAGGTGCGATCGGCCCACGGCGACAGCCATCTGGGCCACGTGTTCCCGGACGGGCCCGCCGACCGGGGCGGGCTGAGGTACTGCATCAACTCCGCCGCGCTCCGCTTCATCCCCGCCGACCGGCTCGAGAGCGAGGGCTACGGGGAGTTCGCCCATCTGTTCACCGAGGAGGAGGCGTCATGAGCACCGAGCGGGCCATCCTGGCCGGCGGCTGCTTCTGGGGCGTGCAGGAGCTGCTGCGCTCGCGGCCGGGGGTCATCTCCACCCGCACCGGCTACTCGGGTGACGACGCGACGCCGGACGCGACCTACCGCCGCCACGGCGACCACGCCGAGGCGGTCGAGATCGTCTTCGACCCGGACGTCGTGAGCTACCGGCAGCTGCTCGAGTTCTTCTTCCAGCTCCACGACCCGACGACCCTCGACCGCCAGGGCAACGACATCGGCCGCAGCTATCGGTCGGCGATCTTCACCACCTCCGACGAGCAGGCCCGGGTGGCGCACGAGGTCATCGCCGAGGTGAACGCGTCGGGCCTCTGGCCGGGCCCGGTGGTGACCGAGGTCGAGCCGGCCGGCGCCTTCTGGGAGGCCGAGCCGGAGCACCAGGACTACCTGCAGCACTACCCGAACGGCTACACCTGCCACTGGGTGCGCCCCGACTGGGTCCTCCCGCGGGCGGCCGACGCGAGCGCGACCGGCCGGACCTAGCCGGGCCAGACGGGCGACCGCGGCGGTCGCCCGTCGCAATGCCTAACCCATATTGTTAGGGTGACCGAACTTTCGGCTGGACACCGCGACGACCGGCGACGGCGCGGCCGGCTCCTTCTGCCCACGAATCCCAGGGGTACGGATGAAGGTCTGCGTCGTCGGGGCGGGTCCGTGCGGGCTGACGACCGTCAAGCAGCTGCGCGATGAGGGACATGAGGTCGTCTGCTTCGAGAAGAACGCGGACGTCGGAGGGATCTGGCTCCGCGACGGGGAGGACGACGGCCAGGCCAAAGCCTTCGACAACCTCGTCCTGACCATCTCCATGAAGCTGATGGCCTACTCGGATCATCCGGTGGCGGGGAACCGGGTGTTCTACACGCGCGAGCAGTACTTCGAGTACCTCAGGGGGTACGCGGATCGCTTCGGCCTCCACGACAGCATGCGCTTCGGGCGCGAGGTGACGAACATCGAGCGCACCGCCGACGGCTGGCGCGTGTCGGTCCGTCACGACGGCGCCGACTCCGCCGAGGAGTTCGACGCGGTCGCCATCTGCTCCGGGCCGTTCAAGACGCCCAACCGGGACGTCCCGGGGCTCGAGGGCTTCCGCGGCGAGGTCGTCCACTCGGCCGAGTACCGCAACAACGAGCGCTTCCGGGGCAAGCGGGTGCTGGTCGTCGGCCTCGCGGAGTCCGGCGCCGACATCGTCCGCGAGATCGGCGACGTCGCGGACGCCTGCATGCTCTCCATCCGCTCGTACACCTTCCTGCTGCCGAGGGTGTTCAACGCCACCAGGACGACCGACCAGGGCACGGTGAGATCGCACCACCACGAGATGCTGAGCCGGGCGACCACCCACCCGTCCCCGTTCCCCTCCTTCTGGGGTCGCAGCACCGTCTCGAAGACCGTCTTCCGCGCCGTCTCCGTGGTCTACGGCTTCGGCACGACCGGCCTGGCCGCGCTCCGCCTGCTGCGGGACAGGATCCTGCGGCGAGCCCGCCCCGACGAGCCCGTCATCAACCCGATGGGCGAGCCGGTCGATCCCGCCAAGCTCGACCTGGGGACGGTCCACAACGACGAGAACTGGGACCTGATCCAGACCTGGAACCGCCGCTCCCATCCGGACGGCAGCTGGGCCCAGCGGGGCATCTTCTGCAAGAACGTCACCTTCATCCCGAGCATCGCCGACGGCCGGGTGACCCTGAACGACGCCGGGATCGAGCGGTCCGAGGGCAACCGGGTCGTCTTCGCCGACTCGACGGCCGCAGAGTTCGACAGCGTCGTGCTGTGCACGGGCTACAAGCGGGACTTCGCCATCGGCGACCTCGCGGTCAAGGACGACAACGTCCGCAACCTCTACAGGCATTTCCTCCACCCGGATCACCAGGGGACCGCGGCCTTCATCGGCTTTGTGCGGCCCTTCTCGGGCGGCATCCCCATCTGCGCGGAGATGCAGGCCCGCTACTTCGCGCGGGTCTGCAGCGGCAAGCTGCGGCTCCCCGCCGACCTCGACGAGACCATCGAGCGGGAGAAGCGCTGGGAGGAGCACTGGACGGCGCTCAGCCCGCGGCACACCGAGGCCGTCCCCTCGCAGGTCCTCTACCTGGACGCGCTCGCCCAGGAGATCGGCTGCCTGGTCCCGATGTGGAGGATGATCCTCAACCCGAAGCTGTTCGTCCGGCTCTGGTTCGGCAGCTTCAACCAGTCCTGCTACCGGCTCGTCGGACCCCACAACCTGGGCTCCGCCGCGCGTGCGGACCTCTACTCCGAGCCGGTCGAGAACCTGCGCTTCATGGTCTACCGGATGTCGCTGCTGCAGTTCATGCCCGCGTCCGTCCACCCGAAGCACCTGTGAGGTAGCGCGGCGACGTCGCGGTCGAGGCGGCCCGATGCCCCTCGGTGATGCGCTGCAGGGGCTGACGGTCCTGGCCGTGGTCGTGATCGCCGCGACGCTCCTGGGCCATCTGTTCCGCAGGATCGGCCAGCCTGCCGTGCTCGGCCCGATCGCGCTCGGGATCGCGGCGGGCACCGCCGTGGCGGCCTGCTCCGAATCCGTTCGATCGGCGCTCGTCCCGGAGAGTTCGCGCTATCTGCTCGAGACGGTCGGGACCGTCGGGCTGCTGCTGCTGATGTTCTCCGTCGGCTCCGAGCTGAGGAGCCTCCGCGCCTCGTCCGGCGCGACGAGCGGATGGCGCCTCGCGCCCGCCGTCCTGATCCCCATCGCGGTGTGCGCGCTGGCGGCGTGGCCGTTCGCCGGCCGCCTCGTGGAGCCCGGTGGGCATGGCCCGTACGCATGGCTCTTCGTCGGCGTGGCGCTGGGCGTCACGGCGGTGCCCGTCCTGGTCCTGATCATCCAGGACCTGGGGATCGGATCGCTGCCCGTCTCCGGGGTGGCGCTGCACATCGCCGTCGTCACCGACGCCGTCGCCTGGATCCTGGTGACCGCCCTGATCATCGTCACCACGGATCTCGGCGCCGTATCGATCCCGGCGCTGCTGGTCGGCGCGGTCCTGCTCGGGGCGGTCATCGCCGTCCTCCCCGGGGTCGTCGAGCGGACCGACGCGCTGCGGCGGGGGGCGCCGCTCATGGCCGCGACGGTGGTCGTCGTGCTCACCGGCGCGGCGGCGACCCAGCTGCTGGGGTTCCACCCGGCGATCGGGGCCGTCATCGCGGGCTTCTTCTTCCCCGGGGGCCTCCCAGACGCGGCGTCGCGGCGAACGCTCACCTCGGTGATCGACGTGCTGCTGCCGGCCTTCTTCGTCAGCGCGGCGATGTCGGTACCGCTGCAGGCGATTCGCGACCAGGCGACCTGGGGCGGGCTGTGGTGCGCGACCGTTCTCGCGGTCGCCGCCTTCGCGTCGAAGCTCGTGGCCGGCGCCGTGTTCGGCGCTCTCCACCGCTGGCCGTGGCGGTCGTCCGGCGAGCTCGGCGTGCTGCTGAACTGCCGCGGCGTCACCGAGATCGCCATCGCCTCGGTGGGCTTCCAGGCCGGCGTGATCGGCCCGTTCGCCTACGCGACCCTGTGCGGCCTGGCGATCGCGACGACCGCGGCGACGGCGCCGCTCTACCGCGCCCTGGCCGTGGAGGAGGCCCACGTCATGAGCCGGCGCGAGCTGACCCGCATCGGCTCATGACGTCGGGTCCCCCGCCGGCTCAGGCGGCCAGCAGGGCGTCGATCTGGCCCATGGCGGCCCGCATGCCCTCCTCGGCTCCCATGTCGATGATCTGCTGCATCTGCTCGCGCGAGTCGAAGACCGACCGCACCTCCATGCGGGTGCCGGCGTCGCGCGCCGCGAGCGTGACGTGCACGGTCATGGTCGGCATGGTGTCGGAGGGGTTGCCGTCGGCGTCGGCGAAGCCGTCGACGAAATCGAGCGAGGTGGGCGGGCTCACCGAGGTGATCCGCCACCAGCCGCGGGAGCGATCGCCCTCCGGGCCGGTCATGAAGTAGCTGACGGCGCCGCCGGGGGTGAGGTCGTGGGCCTCGACCGTCGCCGGGTAGGTGGGAGGCCCCCACCAGCGCTCGAGCTGGCGCGGATCGGCCCACAGCTGCCAGACGCGCTCGACCGGCGCGTCGAGGTCGGCGACCACCGTCAGCGTGAGGGTGTCGAAGTCCTTGTCGACGCTGGTGACGCTCATCTCTCCCGTCCTTCCGTCGCAGTGGTCTCGCCCGGGGCGGGCGGGCGCGCCAGCAGATCGGCCATGCGGTCGATGCGGCCGCGCCAGGTCTCCTCCAGATCGTCGAGGGCGCGCCGGGTGCGGCGTATCGCCTCCGGCTCGCTGCGCACGAGCTGCTCGCGCCCGCGGCGCTCCTTGGTGACGAGGCCGGCGCGCTCCAGCACCGCGACGTGCTTCTGCACCGCGGCGAAGCTCATCGGGTACGCCTCGGCCAGCCGCGACACCGACAGGTCGCCGACGGCGCAGCGGCGGACGATGTCGCGCCGGGTGGCGTCGCCCAGGGCGCGGAACACGTGGTCGACCGCCTCGTCCGTCCATTCACCTACAACCATATGGTTGTACGTTAGCACAGGCGAAACCGTCTCGGATCGCGGCGAGACTTTCGCCGCAGGTGCCGTCAGGATGGCCCCATGAGCGCTCCGTCCCGCACTCCCGGCACGCGCGCCGTCCTCGTCACCGGCGCCACCGGCCAGGTCGGCCGCCACCTCGTCGCCGAGCTGCTCGCCGCCGGGGCGGGCGTGCGCGCCCTCACCCGCTCCCCCGAGTCGGCCGGCCTGCCCGAGGGCGTGGAGGTGGTCGGCGGCTCGTTCTCCGACCTGCCCGACGGAGTGTTCGACGGGGTGGACGCCACCTTCGTGTTCCCGGCCGACGGCGCCGGCGACTTCGCCCGGGCGGCGGCGGCGGCCGGCGTCCGCCATCTGGTCCTGCTGTCCTCGCTCGCCGCCGCGCTGGAGCACGAGCGCGACCGCGGCTCGGCCAGCCAGGTGCACCACGCCGCGATCGAGGCGGAGGTGACCGGCAGCGGCGCGGCGTGGACGATCCTGCGCCCGGGCACGTTCGCCGGCAACCTGCTGTCGTGGGCGCAGCCGATCCGGTACGCCGGCGGGGTCACCGGCCCCTACCCCACCTCGGCGCAGGCGCCGATCCACGAGGCCGACGTCGCCGCCGCGGCGGCGGTCGCGCTGACCCGGCCCGGCCACGAGGGCCGCATCTACCCGATGACCGGGCCCGAGGCGCTGAGCCGCACCGACCAGCTCGCCGCGATCGGCGCCGCGATCGGGCGCGACCTGACCTTCACCGAGAGCACGCCGGAGGAGTTCCGCGCCGAGATGGCCGGTTACGGCGTGGGCGAGCCGATCATCGCGATGCTGCTCGACTACTGGCGCGACACAGTCGACGAGCCGGACGTGGTGCGCTCGACCGAGCCGCTCACCGGGCGGCCGGGCCGCACCCTCGCCGAGTGGGCCCGGGACCACGCGGCCGACTTCGGCGGCTGAGCCCGCGACGAAGAAACCCTGCCCACCGTCGCCGGGGGCAGGGTCGGAACCTCGACCGGATGAATGGAGCTAAGGGGATTCGAACCCCTGACCTCCTGGGTGCGATCCAGGCGCTCTCCCAGCTGAGCTATAGCCCCGGGTCCGCCTAGTGTAGCCGTCCCGCCGCGCCGCCGGGAAACGCCCGGAGCGGCGCTCCACTACCCTCCGCCTCCGTGATCGACCTGCTCGCCAACCCCCTGCCCGCGACCGGCTCGGGTTCCCGGGGGGATGCCCGGGCGCTCGCCGCGGCGCGCGACGCCGAGGACGCCGGGGTGACCATGATGGTGTGCGCTCCGCCGCTCGCGGCGATGGCGCCCGCCGACGTCCACGCCGCGGTGGAGCGCCTGGCGGGCGCTCTCGGGCGGGCCGGGTCCGGGCTGCGCCTCGCCGCCGCGTCGGTGGTGCCGGTGGAGGGGCTCGCGCGCCTGGGCGACGACGACCTGCGGGCCGCCAGCCTGGACGGCGCCGGCCGGTGGCTGCTGCTGCGGCTGCCCGAGCGCGGGTGGCCTCTGAGCCTGCCGTCGGCGCTCGCCGATCTGGAGATCCGGGGCTACCGCGCCATCGTCGCGGGGCCGGAGCGCGCCGACGCGGTGCAGCGCTCCCCCGACCGCCTGCGCGAGGCGGTGGGCCGCGGCGCCCTCGTGCTCATCACCGCGGCGGCGCTGTCGGGCGCGGACGGGCCGGCCCCGCAGCGCACAGCGACGGCGCTCATCCGCGGCGCATCAGCGCACCTGATCGGATCGGGCGCATCGGCCCCCGGCGCCCCCGGCCTGGCGGACGGCCTGGCGGTGGCCGCCCGGGCGGCCGGCGTCTATCCCGAGGCCCTGTCGTGGATGGTCGACGCCGGGCCCGAGGCGATCCTGGAGGGCCGCCCGGTCAGGCCGCCGCGCCTGGGCGGCCGCGCCGTGCACCCCCGCGCCGCGGGGAGCTGATTCAGGCTGAGCTACAGCGCCAGGCGGGCCCCGTCGGCGGGCGCCCCGCCGTGCACCGCCAGCTGGTGCTGCCACGCCTCCCAGGCGCTCTCGACCATCTCGTCCAGGTCGAGGCGGGCCGTCCAGCCGAGATCGGCGGCGATGCGGTCGACCGCTCCGACGATGCGCGCCGGGTCGCCGGCGCGCCGGGGCCGGATCTCCGGCTCGACGTCCACGCCGGCGACGCGCAGCATCGCCCCGATCACCTCCAGCACCGACGCGCCCTCGCCGCGGCCCACGTTGTACGCGGGCGCCACGGGCGCGCCCGTGGCCAGGTGGTGGGCCGCCGCGACGTGGGCGTCGGCGAGGTCGACCACGTGGACGTAGTCGCGCACGCACGAGCCGTCGGGGGTGGGGTAGTCGATCCCGTTGACGCTGGGCGCCTCGCCGCGCGAGAGGGCGCGGAACACCTTGGGGAACAGGTTGTGCGGGCTGTGGTCGGCCAGGTGCGGAGGCCCCGATCCGACGACGTTGAAGTAGCGCAGCGAGGTCTGGCGCAGCGTGGGCCGCACCACGGCCAGGTCGCGCAGCAGCCACTCGCTGACCACCTTGCTCTGGCCGTAGGGGCTCTCGGGCCGCGGCGGGGCGTCCTCGTCCACCACCTCGGCGTCGGGGGTGCCGTACCACGAGGCGCTCGACGACAGCAGGAAGCGGTCGATGCCGCGCTCGGCGACCGCCTCCAGCAGCACCTGCATGCCGGTGACGTTCTGACGGAAGAAGAGCAGGGGCTGCTCCACCGAGACGCCGGCGTACTTGAGGCCGGCGAGGTGGACGACGCCGGTGACGCCGTGGTCGTCGATCGCGCGGGCGACGGCGGCGGGGTCGGTGACCGAGCCCTCGACGAAGGGGACGTCGTCGGGCACGTAGCCGCGGAAGCCGGTGGAGAGGTCGTCCAGCACCACGACGGGCGTGCCCGCGCGTTGGAAGGCGAGCACGATGTGCGAGCCGATGTAGCCGGCGCCGCCGGTCAGCAGCCAGGTCACGGGCGGCCCGGGGCCGGGAACGGTGCGGTCACGCTGGTACCTTTCGGTCGATGGCTGGCGGTTCTCCAGCGGCCCGCAGCATGGCCCACCCCACGACAGGCGACAACGCCCGGATAGGCCAGTGAGCGCTCCCCGTGAGGATGGCGCCGCGCCGAGCGTCTACGCGCGGCTGGCGGCCGAGGAGGAGATCCGCTTCGTGCGCCGCACCCCGCCGCGCAGCGCGCGCTGGGTGGGGATGGCGCTGTGCCTCGCCATCGCCGTGGTGATCCTGATGGCCGCGCTGCGGGTCCACCCCTGGTAACTCCCCGCTTCATCGCCCTCGAGGGTATCGACGGCAGCGGAAAGAGCACGCAGGCGCGGTTGCTCGCCGATGCGCTGGAGGAGCGCGGCATCGCCGTGGAGCGCACCCGCGAGCCGGGCGGCACGGTGCTGGGCGAGCGCGTCCGCGAGCTGGTGCTGTCGGGGCTGCCCGGCGAGATCGGCCTGGTGGCCGAGGCGCACCTGTTCGCCGCCGCCCGCGCCGAGCTGATGGACCGCGTGGTCGGGCCGTCGCTCACCGCCGGCCGGTGGGTGGTCACCGATCGCTTCATCGACTCGTCGCTCGCCTACCAGGGAGCGGCCCGCGGCCTCGGCATCGACCTCGTGCTCGGCATCAACCGCAGCGCGGTGGGCAGCCGCCTTCCGGACCTGTCGCTGGTGATCGACCTGCCGCCCTCGCTGGCGACGACGCGCCGCTGCGCCTCGGCGGACCGCATCGAGGCGGAGGGCGACGGCTTCCAGGCGCGCGTCGCCGCGGGGTACCGGGAGCTGGCGCGGCGCTTCCCAGACCGGGTGCGGCTGGTGCCCGGTGAGGGCGACGTGCAGGAGGTGCACGCCCGCGTGCTGGCCGCCGTCGGGATCTTCCCGTGATCGAGGTGGCGGGACAGCCGCTGGCGCAGCGCATCCTGCGCGCGGCGCTGGGCCGGGAGCGCCCGCCGCAGCAGCTGCTGATGCTGGGCCCGGCGGGGACCGGCAAGCGGCGGGCGGCCCACGACGCGGCCTGGGAGCTGATGGATCCCGGCGGCGGCCACCGCCGCACCGACGGGGCGCTCGACCTGACCGAGGTGAGGGCCACCGGCCAGCAGATCCTGCTGCGCGATCTGGAGGCCGCCCTCGCCCAGATCGCCGGGCGGCCGCAGGTGCTGGCGCGGCGGGTGATGATCGTAGAGGACGCCGACCGGCTGACGATGCGCGACGGCGCCCCGCGGTTGCTGAAGACGCTGGAGGAGCCGCCGCCGCTGTCGCACATCATCCTGGTGACGGACAACCCGGCGGACGTGCTCGACACGATCCGGTCGCGGTGCCTTCCGGTGCCCTTCCGCGAGGGCAGCTGGCGGTCGCGGGCCGACGCCGAGGGGCCGTTCGCCGCCGCGATGCGGGCGATCGGGGTGGACCTCGGCCTCACCGCGCTGGCGGGCGAGGGGGACCCGGGCGGGCAGGCGGCGCGCATCCAGGAGCGCATGGACGCGGCGGCCGACGGCCATCCGTCGCCGGAGCTCGAGCGGCTGAGGGCCGAGGCGGCGGCCCTGGAGGGCAAGCGCGGCGGTCGCACCGCCGCGAAGCGGGCGGAGGATCAGGAGAAGCGCGAGCGCCGGCGCCTGGTGACGGACGGCTGGACGCTGGTGCTGGACGCCGCCGCCGCCCTCACCGGCGATGCGCTCGCCGTCGCCGTGGGGGCGGAGCGGGTGGTGCGCCACCCCGAGCACCTCGACGCGCTGCGCGAGGTGGCGATCCCCGAGCGCCAGGCCGCCCTGGAGCGGATGGTGGAGGAGATCCAGCTCGCCCGCTCAGAGCTCAGGCTGAACCCGAACGTCGAGCTGGCCGCCGAGGCGCTGCTGGTACGCCTCGCCGCCGCCCGGCGCGGACACGCCGGGCGGCTGGTCGGGCACGGCAGGCTGCCCTTCTAACGGATGACGTAGGTGGCGCTGCGCGAGGCCGTGGTGCGGCCGTCGCTCACGGTCGCGCGCACCGTCCAGGTGCCGGGCGTGATCGGGTCGCCCGCCTTCTGCGACTTCGAGCGCAGCACGGTGCTGATGCGGAAGGGCTTGGAGGGGTAGAGCGGGCGGCCCCAGCCGATGACCTCCTGGGTCCAGCGGATGAGCCGGCCGTCGCGGTACACCTCGGTGCGGTGGGTGAGGCGCGACGCGTTGCTGGCGAACACGTAGGCGCCCCGCACGTCGGCGCCGCGCCGCGACAGCCCCCCGCGCACGATCGACAGCTCCCGCGGCACCGTGATCTTGCGCACCGGGCCGACGACCCAGTTGGCGTCAGTCGTCTCGGCGGGCGGCCGCGCCTTCACCAGCCAGTACCAGGTGCCGGGCGGCAGCGCCCGGGCCGACCGGAAGGGCGACTTCCCGCCGCCCAGGTACAGCGGGTCGGTGGCGAAGCCGGTCTCGTCCACCTGGGGCGAGGTGCTGAACCACACCGACGCGCCCGTCTCGCCGGGGGCGAGGGTGTACTCGAAGTCGGCACCCGCGTTGACGGTGGCGCCGTTCGCCGGCGCCACCGATGTGACCGCGCCGGCCGTCGCGGGCATCCATGCCA
The DNA here is from genome assembly GCA_050181915.1 of Thermoleophilia bacterium. Lineage (GTDB taxonomy): Bacteria > Actinomycetota > Thermoleophilia > Miltoncostaeales > Miltoncostaeaceae > JBFXCS01. The sequence goes on from JBFXCS010000002.1 coordinate 488,820, forward strand.
CCCCTGCGAGCGCCAACCCCAGCGCCCCACGTCGGATCCCACGATTCACGTCCCGCCTCCCGTCCCGAGCTCTACGGCAGGCCCCATCTTCGACGCCCGGCGGCGGATCCCGTTGCAGAAGGGATTGCGGATCGCCGGTCAGCGGGGCGCCTGCCTCGATCGGCCACGGGCCGCTATCCTTCTCGGCCGCGGCTCCACGGGGAGCCCGCGCCGACGTAGCTCAGCTGGTAGAGCACTTCACTCGTAATGAAGGGGTCCGGGGTTCGAGTCCCCGCGTCGGCTCTACGATCTCGGGCCGTGAATGGCCAAGCCCCCGCCAATGCCCCCGCCTTTTCCATCGAGAGGCCGTCGGACCCCGCCTCCCGCGGCCCCCATCGACCACCGTCATCTGCACGAAGTCGTTCATCGCGAAGTAGGTGCGCGTGGCCCGCACCCGGTGGACCCGTCCGCGGCGCCAGCGCTCCGGCACGTGGCCGGCCAGCTTCACCGGATCAGCGCTGTAGGCGACCATCGCCAGTGGATCCCGGATCGCCTCCGCCCACGCCCTCCCACCGCCCAGCACGCCCGCCCAGGCGCGATGTGCCACCTCCTGCGCCTGATCCGCCTGCTCGGCCCGGACGCCCTTCACCAGCAGGTGCAGGTGCGGCGCCCCGTCCAGATGCAGGACCGCGCAGTCCTGCCAGCCGGTGGCCAGCACCCTGCCGGCGGCCCTGACCCGCTCCAGCGCCCGCCTCACGTCCGCCAACGCCGGCAGGGGCCGCGGCATCGTCAGGGTGAGGGCGACCGTCGGCGGGTCGCGGCGGGCGTCATCGAGCAGCCGTCGGCGCCAGGCCCGGCCCTTCGCCGGCCCGCAGGCGGGGCAGGTCCAATGCCCGCACCGCACCCGCCGCACGACCCGCCCGCTCGGCGAGCGCTCGATCCACGGAGACGGGCACCGGGGCCGTCCCCGTACATCCTCTCCCTTAGCCCCCACGGCCGGGGCCCCGCTCTACGCCCGCGCCCTCTCACGGCGTGGTCGATCCAACCGCACAGAGGCCTCGACCTCGGATCGCAGCAACAGCAGCCGGCCGCCCTGCTTGTGCGCCGTGAGTGCCCCGGTGTAGATCCGGTCACGGACCTGCGCGGCCGTGAGCCGCAAGTGCTCGCCCGCCTCGCTGGTCGTCATGTAGGGCGACTTCGTCGGCGCCGTGTCCGGGGTCGTGGTGATCTCGGCCACCTGGCGCTGCACCTCGGCGCGGACGATCTCGGCCACCTGGCGCTGCACCTCGGTGGCGATGAGGTCCGCGAGGCCGTCCAGGATCGCCTCGGCCGGGGTCACGGCCGGCCCCCGATCCGACGAGCTGCACCCCGGGCCGCCGAAGCGGCGCGGTAGGCCCTCGCGGCGTCCGCCGGGCTCCCGGACCGCTCGGCCCGTTCGCCGACCGCGGAGAGCCGCTCCGCCTCGCGCTCGAGCTCGGCGATCGCCCAGGCGCGTGGGCTGCCAGCCGGTGGGGGCGGAGGGTCGTCGCCATCGCCGGGCGCGCGCGGCCGAGCCGCCCGGCGATGGCCCGGGCGGCCGTGGGGTGTGCGGGCGCGGGCCGGCCCCCGTCCTACGGCACTGGCCGCGTCGAGGTCGCGCAGTCGTAGCCGCAGGACTACGCGCCAGCGGCAGAAGGCCTCGCGGCGCTGGCGGGCCAGGCGCTCGACCTCATCGGCGTGACCGTGATGCTGACGGTGGCGCCATCCGTCGGCTGTTGCCTCGGCGGCGAGCTGCCAGGTGCCTTCGTGGTGGTCGACGCGGTCGAGGACATCATCCACGTCTACACCGAACAGGTGTGCCACGGAGCGCGGCTCCTCGCCGGCCGCGACCCACCTGGCCGCCGCGTCGAGCGCCGCCTCCTCGGCGAGCCGCGCACCGGCGGCGCGCAGGGCGGCGACCATGGCCGCGTCGTCAACCAGGGTGGTCGGGATCAGGTTCGCCGGCGATGCCGGCGACGGGGCGCTTGACCCCGGGTCTAGCGCGTTGATCGTGCGCTCATGAACATCTCTCCCGTGAGTGCGTTGCGGCCCGCTCCGTTGCTGACTCCGGGGCGGGCCGCCTTGATTTTTACGGAGCACTTGTAGCACCCTCTGCGCGGCACAGAATATCGCCAATAGCAGGTGATTCACATACGCACACCTAAGGTGACGTATCGGGTGATTCACCTATTCACATCTAAAGTGACGAGAGGAGATTCACGGGTGAGCACCGACACTGCCGCGCCTGTCGAGATCATCAACGAAGCGGTCAACGTGATCCGCCGCCCGCCTTCCCACCTCCTGCGCCCGTTCGGCGACGCGGTTCAGGCCGAAGTCCGCCGCCGCGCCGACGATCTTGCGAGGGATCCGGACTGGCTCACCTGCGCCGAGGCGGCCCGCCGCGCGGGCGTGGGCGGCCGCGCGAGTGGGGGCTCGAACCTCGGACATCCGCCGGGCTCCGCAGATCCGGGACGCCATCGTAGGCGACCCGCCGCCGGCACCGGTACCTGCGCCGTCCGGTCCGCGCGGGTACGGTCCCCCGCGACTGAAGGCATTCGTTCCTTTTGTTGAATTGACAAGTGGCATGGCATCCGCGTGCTATCCTGGCAGACACGATGGAGGGGAACCCGATGACCGACGAGCTTCAGCGCCGACAGGAGATCGGCCGCAACATCCGCGCCGCCCGCGACCGGGAGGGCCTCACCCTCCAGGAGCTCGCCGCGCGCGTCGGCGGCGACGCGTCGCGCCTCAGCCGGATCGAGAGCGGGGGGAGGGGCATCGACAGCGTCCTGCTGTTCGACATCGCCGACGCCCTCGATGTGTCGGTCGACTCGCTCCTTGTGAGCGGGCGCTTGGCGGCGTTCGCCCGGGGCGAGCGCCAGCCGGGTGAGGACGACCCCCACGTGCGCTGGGGGATGCGGATGATCGAGGAGATCCAAGCCGCCGAGCGCCTCGTGAGGCGATATGGCCTCTGACCTTCGCCCGGAGCCGCCCTGGCTGGCCGGAGAGCGCGCCGCGCGCGCGCTGCGCTTCGAGCTCGGCCTCGGCCACGGGCCGATCGACATCTATGACGTCATCGAGCAGCGCGGCGTGGCGATCGCCTTCCGTGATCTGGGAGGCGACGACGGGCGCTACATCTTCCACAACGGCAAGGGGCTGATCCTCGTCACCTCCACCTGCGAGGAGGCCTCGCGGCAGCGGTTCACCGCCGCGCACGAGCTCGGGCATCACGAGCTGCACCGCTTCGACGCCAACGGCGAGGTCGAGACAATTCTGATCGACAAGACGGTCCTCGGCACCGGCGGCGACGCGCGCGAGCAGGCGGCCAACTCGTTCGCGGCGCGGCTGCTGCTGCCGACCGAGGCCCTTGAGGCGCGCTTTTCGGAGCGGCAGGACGTCACCGTCGAGCAGGTCGGCGAGCTCATGGACCGCTTCGGGCTCTCCTACACGGCGACCGTGTTCATGCTCCACAACGCCGGCCGGATCAGCAACGCCCGCCGTGACGCTCTGCGCCGCGAGGGCGAGGGTCTCGTGCACCGGCTGTCGGCCCGCTCGGAGGAGCCGCGCAAGGCCGAGCCGCCGCACGAGCTTCAGCGCCAGCTGGCCAAGCTTTACCGGGCCGGGCTGGTGCCCGCCGAGCGCCTGGCGGAGCTCACCGGCATGTCGGTGGAGCAGGTCGCCGAGGAGTACGGCCCGCCCGAGGAGCCGGAGACCGACATCGGCAACCTCCTGCGCGAGATCGAGGGCGAGGAGGCCTGACCGTGGAGGAGGCCCTCGACCCGGAGGATCTCGAGGTGGGCACCGATACGTCGGTGCTCATCGACCTCGCCGAGGGCAAGGTGTTCCAGGGCCTCCACGAGCTCTTTCCGGCTGTCGGGCTGCCCGGCATGGTCAAGCAGGAGCTCGAGCGGCGCACCTCGCGCCTCAACACCATGGTTCTCGCCGCCGACTGGCTCGTCCCCATCCGGGCCGAGGAGCCCGAGGACCTCGGGTTCATCGCCGACCTGCACCGCAGCCTGGGAGGCCCGCCCAAGAACGCCGGCGAGGCGGAGCTGATCGCGCTCGCGCGGCGCCACGACTGGGTCGCCCTGATCGAGGACAACGCCCGCAGGGTGGCGATCCGCGAGGGCGTGCACGTGATCCGCCTGAGCACCCTCGCCGCCGCCGCGGCCGCCTGCGAGGTCGTCCCGGTCGACCGCGCCTGGGGCCTTCACCGCGGGTTCCACATGCGCCGCCCACCGCAGCGGATGCCGGCGATCGGCACCACGCCGGCTGACCGCGACCGCTTCGACCGAGCGGTCGACGCGATCGGAGTCCTGGCTGGCCATCGCGGGCGCCCCGCCTGGCCCGGGCTCCTGCGCCATCCGACCCTCAAGCCCGGCCAGCTCGATGAGCTCGTGCGCCAGATCGGCGAGCGGCCGTGACGAGCACCGCGCCGATGCCGGGCGCGGCCGTCCGACCCGCGGACGGCGAGCCCCTGCGCGCGTTCGCCTCCTACAGCTGGAAGGCGCCCGCGGACATCGAGAGCATCGCCCGGCTCGTCATCGAGCTCCGCCTGCGCGGCTTCGTCACCTTCAGGGATGCAGAGGCGATGCCGCCGGCGGGTGGCATCGAGGCGGTCATCCGCGCCGAGCTCGCCCGCAGCACGGTCTTCGTGCCGTATTTGACCCCCGACTCGCTCGAGAGCGACCCGGTCGTCGACCTCGAGTTCCACACCGCCGCCGAGCTCCGGCGCCTGCAGGGCTCACCCGTCGTCCTGCCCGTGGCGCGCAACCTCGGCACGGACCGCAACAAGCTCACCACGGCGACCTGGGCCCGCCTGCAGCATGACTTCTCCGCTCAATGGAACACGTTCCCCGGGCCCGGCGACGGACCACTCGATCTCGCCGACGCCGCCGCCCACGCGAACAACGCGCTCCGCGCGAGCTTCGCCGAGGGCGCCGGGCCCGCGGACGGATGCTGGGAGCTGGGCCTGGCGACCCGCGGTGAGCGGCCGCCGCCCACCCAGCTGACCGTCGATGCGACTGGCCTCGTCGGCGGTCCGGATGCCCGAGCCGGGTCTCTGGAGGACTGGGAGAGGATCTTCGCGGGCCTCTGCGACCTGAAGCGGGCCCTCACCGCCCATGGCCGCCGCCGCCGGATCCTTCTTCGCCCGGCCTGCCATCTGAGCGCCGCCCTCGCCGTCGGTTGGGTGTTCCGCCGGGCGGCCGGCTGGCGGCTGGAGGTGGCACATGAGGACGTCGAATGCCGCTCCTCCGACACGCTCGAGCACCCGGGGCTCGTGGTCACACGCGACTACGGCGCCTTCAGCGCCCGCGGCGGGCGCCTCGTCGTCTGCATCGACCTGGTTCCGCGCGGTATCCGCGACAGCGTCATCCGGGCGCAGGCCGCCGCGCCGCGGGCGGTGCTGTCGATCAGCGCCGCCGACGGCTCCCTCCGGATCCCGGTCGACGAGCTCGGCGCGATGGCTGGCGCCGCCGCGGCGGCGATCAAGGACCTCCGCGGCGAGACCCACGCCGAGGAGGTCGCCCTCTACCTGGCGAGTCCCGCACCCTTCGCGGCGCTTCTCGGCGCCGAGTTCGGCGCGCTCGGCTGCCCGCTGCTGCTGCACGAGCACGACAACGCCACCTACCAGCCCTCCATCGTGATCCCGGGGTGACCATGACCGCCGACGCCTACTACCGCCAACTGCTGAAGGACATCGCCGTTCCGATGGAGGACATCGAGGCCGCCCGCGAGGCGCGCGACGACCTCGGCGCCGCGGCCGTCGAGATCCTGAAGGGCTGGGGCCTCGGGTCCCCGGGGTTCTTCGCCGCCGGCGCGCTCGCGGCTGGCACCCAGATCGCCCCCCTGAACGACGTGGATCTCGTCGTTCGGGCGAACAAGATCCGCACTGGTTGGAAGGACGCGCCGCGGAGGGCGCTCGAGGACCTCTGCGTGGCGATGGGTGCGGTCGGCTATACCTGCGAGACCGGCGCCCACGCGGTCAAGGTGATGTTGCCCGGTGAGCGGTTCACCGCCGACGTCGTCTTCGGGTGCGTACATCCCGAGCAGGGTCTGTGGATCCCGCACTGCCCCAAGGGCGAGGTGCCGGCCTGGATCCGGACCGACCCGAAGGCGCACCGCGACCAGGTCAAGCAGCGCAATCGTGACCTCGGGGTCGAGTTCGCGCGGGAGATCCGGATCGCGAAGGCGCTGAACCGCAAATGGGCGCTCGCCGACGCTGAGGGCCGAAAGCCGCTCAGCTCGTTCCACATGACCGCGCTCGCGCTCGCCCTCATCACAACACCGGTCGACCACGCCCGGACAACCCCGCGCTTCCTCGAGGCGGCGGCCCGCCGTGTCCTGACACCCATGCGCGACCCGGCCGGCGTCGGACCCGATCTCGAGGCCCGGGACCCCGCCCGTGCGTCAGCCCTGCTGGCGGAGGCGGCTCGGCTCACCCGCGAGGCCCTCGCGGCCGGCGACGACGCCGAGCGGATCCTGCGCACGGTGTTCGGGGATCCGGCGACCACGACCGGTCTCGCGGCAGGCAGGCGAGCGAGCGTCGTGGTCGGCGGGACGCTCGCCCTCGGCACGGCGGGCCGGGCGGTCGGGATGGGTCGCTCCTATGGGGACCTGGCCCGCTAGCGCCAGCCGCCGGGCCGGCGGCCGATCCCACGCGCGCCGCCGGCGGCACCTCGCCCGCCAGCGCCTGCATCGCGTCCAGCGCCGTGCGCTGCGCCACCTGCGGCGGGCGAAGGCTCGCCGGAAAGCCCGCCCTTGGCGCGGCTGGTGGGAGCGGCATCCGCTCGACCTTGTGGCGCTCGAGGCCGGCTTTCCTCCCGAGTACGCGGGTTTCGAGCGTCGGATCGTCGGCCGTGCGCTCGTCTACAACGGGATCGTCGAGGTGCCGGACGTCGGTGCGCGCCGTCTGGCACTCATCTTCGCCGAGCGGCCGGGGCTGCGCGCGCCGATCGTGATGGCCGACGGGCCGCGTCGCTCCCGCCACCGCTACCGCTGGGCGCGGCCCACCTCCCTCTGCATCTGGCACCCCGATGATCCGCCGCCGGATCGCTGGAGCCTGCGCGAGGGGCTCGTTGGACTCATCGACCGAGCGCGGGTGCACCTGTTCCTCGAGGCGTGGTGGCGGGTGAGCGGCCGGTGGGACGCCCCCGAGGTCCATCGCGAGCCCCGGGGCGATGAGCGCGCAGGGGCGGGACGGGTCCGCCGAAAGGTTGCTCGCCAGTGGTGCTGGTGCGGAACTCGCCGCTACAGCGCATGCCACGGGGCGATCTCCGAGGCCAGCGAACTCACGGCCGTAGGCCTCGGCGGCTGACCCGGCCGGCGCCCGCCGGCGCGTTGCGAACACCCGCGTCCACGTCAGCGGCGCCGGTTAGGGTGGGCTTCATGGCCACCTCCGTGACGCTTCCCAACGGCGAGGGCGAGTTGCCCTTCGCACGCACCCTGTTCGAGGCATGCGATCGGCTCCGCGGGCATGTGGAGTTGGCCGAGTACAACACTTGGTGCTCGGCCTGATCTTCCTGAAGCACATCTCCGACGCCTTCGAGCGCCGGCGCGCCGCACTCGACGCCGAGACCGGCCGCCCCGAGTCCGCCCTCTACACCGAGGAGGGCGCGAGCGGTGCGGTCCGCTGTGGATGCGGTGGCCGACCCGTTCGATGCGGCCGAGCTTCTTGACGTCGATGTGGATCAGCTCGCCGGGATGGGCGCCGTCGTGGGTGGCGGGTAGGCAGTTAAGGCCCGAGCGGGTGAGCACCGCCCGCACGGTGCGCTCGGCAACGCCGAAGTCGCCGCGATGCGGGTGCCACTGAACCGCAGTTCGCGCAGCGCGCAGATCGCGTCCTCAACCTCGGCCGGTGTCCGGTGGGCAGCCGGGTGGGCTGCCGGGGGGCGGTCCTCCAGGTCGTGGTCGCCGGCCCGCCGGCGGCGCCCAGCCACTCCCGGGCGCGGCGCTCGTTCAGGCCGGCCGCCTCGGCGGCCTGCCTGAGCGTCCATCCCTCATCCTCGACGGCACAACAACCGTCGTGAGGCCGGGCACGTCCTGGCGTTCTGATGAAGTGTCACCGCCGGGTCTCCTCTTGGCAGGTTGCTCGGCTCGCAACCCGAAGCCTCTAGTGCAGCGCCGGCTGGTAGTGCTCGGCGAACACCTTGGCGACGAGCTCGCCGCGCGAGGACACGCCGACCTTCTCGAAGATCGCCTTCACGTGGTCGCGCACCGTGTGGAGGGAGAGGTGGAGGGAGCTCGCGATCTCCCGCGTGGAGCGGCCGCGGGCGATGAGCTGGACGACCTCCTGCTCGCGTCGGGAGAGCCCGTAGGCGGTGACGATGAGCGGGGCGATCTCGGCGGCGCGGGCAGGCTCGATGACCAGTCCCGTGTCGCCGATGCCGCCGTCGGCGAGCCGCAGCGAGGAAGCGTGCACGACCAGCCAGCGGCCCGAGCGGGAGCGCACCCGCAGCCGCGCCTGCCCGTCCTCGCGGCCCTGCGCGATGGCGCGGGCGCGCGCCACGGTGGCCGTCACCTGGGTGGGCAGCGGGATGCCGTCCGCCGTCAGCGGGCCGACAGGCAGCTCGTCGAGCCACGTGCGCGCCTGGTCGTTGAGCGATATCAGCACGCCGTCGGGATCGAACATGATCAGCCCGGGCCCCTCGGGCTCGCGTCCCGCGCCCCCGGCGGCGAGCACGGACGTGCGCCGTAGCGCCTCGGCGATGGGGGCGAGCAGCTCTCCGACGGCGGCGGTCTCGTCGGCCGAGAAGGCCGGCCGGCCTCGCTCGCGCATGAGCGAGACCAACCCCCAGGTCTCGCCGTCGACCTGGAACGCGGCGCGCAGCTCGTCGTCATAGCCCTGGGGCGCGATGTACTCGCGGTAGCGGGCGCTGCGCCGGGGACGATCCGCGAGCCTCGCCCGCAGCGTGCCGACCGCCGGCGTCGCGCGCGCCACGTCGCGGTACAGCAGCGCGTCCTCGACCAGGAACTCGCGCTGCCAGTACGTCTCGCAGTGCCCGCTCTCGATGTTCTCGGCCAGCACCGGTGAGGTGGCCAGGCAGGTGCTGGGGTCGGCGCCGACCCACAGCGCGCCGTCGTAGGGCACCACCTCGCGCATCGGCCGCACGATCGCCGCGTACAGCTCATCCGCCGTGGTCGCGCCTGCGCACGCCCGGCGAACCGCGTCGATCGCCCGCCGTGCACCAGCCACGGACGGTATCGGCATGACCCGAGGGTTCCACACCGCCCCGGCGGCGGCAACCCCCTCAGATGCGGGATCCCGGCCGCCGCTCACCCCCGGGCAACCCCGCACGCGTGGGATTGCCCGCGCGCCGTGCGGCGATCACGTTCATCCCATGACCACGAACCCGCACACGGGGGGAGCGATGACGACGCCCGAGGACACCGGAACGCTGACGCCGGTGCCGCTGATGCAGATCTCGACCGGCTTCTGGGCCTTCAAGACGCTCGCGGCCGCCACCGAGCTCGATCTGTTCACGCGCCTGGCCGACGGCGCCGAGGTGACGGCCGAGGGGCTCGCGCGCGAGCTGGGCATCGAGCCGCGGCCGGCGGAGATGCTGCTGACCGGCTGCGCCTCGCTCGGCCTGCTGGAACGCGGCGAGCACGGCTACCGCAACACGCCGCTCAGCGAGCGCTTCCTGGTGCGCGGCGCCCGCTACGACTTCGGCGGGCTGGTGACGATGTTCGACCGGCGGCTGTACCCGGGCTGGGCGAAGCTCACCGAGGCGATCCGGACCAACCGGCCGACCACGTGGGACCCGGAGCGCGAGCGCTCCCTGTTCGAGCGCGAGGACCCGGCCGTCCTGGAGACCTTCTGGGAGGCGATGCACTCCCTCTCGAGCTTCACCGCCCGCGCGCTCGGAGAGGCGATCGATCTCGGCCCCGCGACACGGCTGCTCGACGTCGGCGGCGGCTCGGGCGCCTACGCCATCGAGCTCTGCCGGCTGTACCGGTCGCTGTGCGCGACCGTCCTCGATCTGCCCTACGTGATCGACATCGCGGCCGACAGGATCGCCGATGCCGGGCTGCGCGATCGCATCGCCGTGCACGCCGGCGACTTCTTCGCCGATCCGCTGCCGCCCGGCCACGACGTGCATCTGTACTCGATGATCATGCACGACTGGAACGAGCAGCACGACCGGCTCCTGCTGCGCAGATCCTTCGAGGCGCTCCCCAGCGGCGGCGCGATCATCATCAGCGAGCTCCTCGTCGACGACGACAAGACCGGCCCCGCCCCGGCCGCGCTCATGAGCCTCAACATGCTGATCGAGACCGAGGGCCGCAACTACACCGCATCCGAGTACACCGCGTGGCTGGAGGACGCCGGCTTCACCGAGGTCCGCACCGTCCGCTTCGACGCACCGGGCGCGAACGGCGCGGTCATCGCCCGCGCGCCATAGCCGGCGCCCGGATTACTCGCCGAGTCCAGCCCGGACGCCCGTCCGTCCGCGGCGCGGGCACCGCGGACGGACGGCTGCGCATCGCATCGCGTCGAAGCGGGTCAGCCCCTGCCCTGCAGGACCCGGAACAGGTCCGTGTGGTCGTTGGTCCCGAGGACCGCGAGACCACCGGGGCCCTTGGCCCACACGGGCACGACCGCGCCGGTGTGCTGCTGGCTGGGGGGCGTCGCGGTGGGGGCGGCGCCCTCCCCGCCGTAGCCGGCGGTGCCGTAGGTGAGGGACAGGGTCTGGCCGTCCCTGGTCAGGACGTTGGTCGAGTAGCCGGCGGGCAGGCCGCTCCCGCTCGCGTCCTCCGACACGATCTGGCTGGTGTGCGCGTGGTCGCCGGTCACCACGATCAGGGTGTCGGGGTGCTCACGCTGGTAGGCGAGCGCGACGCCGATGGCCTCGTCGAACGCCACCGTCTCGCCGATCTGCCCGCATGCGTTGGTCGCGTGGTCCTGCTTGTCGATCGAGGCGCCCTCCACCTGGAGGAAGAACCCGCGCGGGTTGTCGAGCAGATCGAGCGCCTTGGCGGTGAGGTCGGACAGGCTCGGCTCGTTCGCCGGGCGCTGGTCCTCCGTGCAGGCGACCGGGTCGTTCCCCTTGCCGAGGGACGACTTCGGGCCGCTCCACTCGAGGGACAGGTTGCCGGAGTTGAACAGGCCGAGCACGCGCCGGCCCTTCTTCACCTCGGCGAGGCCCTCGGCGTCGCTGACGTAGGTGTACCCCTTGCCCTGCGCCGACTCGATCACCGTCTTCCCGGCGTCCGGGCCGCCCGTGATCGTCTGCTCGAAGCGGGCGCGCCCGCCGCCGAGCAGGACGTCCACCTCGTGATCGATCTCCTGCTCCGCGATGGAGCCCAGGCCGCCGTTCTCCTTCTTCGCCTCCGGGCAGGTGGCCAGGTCGGCGGGCCCCTGGCAACCGCGCAGGTTGACGTGCGCGGCGAGCACCGCCGGCGTCGCGTCGGTGATCTCCGCGGTAGAGACGCTGCCGACCCTCTTGCCGCGCTTCTGCGCGAGCTCCAGCACCGTCGGATAGTCCTCGCCGGGGACCTCCTCGCCGCTGCTGGGGCCCTGGGAGATCCGCTCGTCGATCGTCTTCTCGCCGGTCGCCCACTGGGTGCCGGTGGACGCCGAGTCGGGGTCGTAGTCGGGCAGGTACGGCGGACCGTCGCCCGGCTTCACCGTCCAGGTCGTGCTGAAGCCGGTCAGCGGCAGCCGGTCGACGTTCAGCTCGTTCTCGACCCCCTGGTAGTAGCGGGCGGCGGTGATCTCCTGCGTGCCGAGGCCGTCGCCCAGGAAGAAGATCACGTTGTTCGCCTTCTTCGTGCCGAGCGCCTCGACGACGGCGCGCTCGGTTCCCCCATGACCGAAGAAGCCGCCGGCGGCAGCGGTGCCCACTCCGAGCACGCCGACCGCCAGGGATGCGGCGACGACGACACTGCGTCGGGACCGTCTCACTCGATGCCTCCGCGTTCGTGGATTCCGGTTCCCTCCCCCCGGCGGTCGACCGTACGAACGGGACGGTTACACCGGGGTGTGGCCTCCGTGACAGCGGGTCTCACGGCACGCATCGCCGGCCCTCTCTCGGGGCCCGGCCCCGGGGCTACTCGGGCGAGACGCCCGTCGTCAACCGGCCTGCGGCGGCGCGGCGGGCAGCCGCACGGTGGCGCGAAGCCCTCCCTCGGTGCGGGGGGCGAGGGTGAGGGTCCCGTCGTGCGCCTGGACGATGCTCCTGACGATCGCCAGGCCGAGGCCGACGCCGGCGTGGTCGGTGCGGATGCGTCTGCTGCCGCGCTGGAACGGCTCGGCGAGCGTGGCGACCAGCTGGGGGGTGAGCTGCTCGCCGGTGTTCTCGACCGTGAGCGCCGCTCCCCCGGGGTGAGCGCCGGTCGTGACCCACACGGTGCCGCGGTCGGGCAGGTTGTGGACGATCGCGTTGTGCACGAGGTTCATCGCCATCTGCAGCAGCAGGGCGGGTGAGCCGACGGTGGGGGTCATGTCGCCGGAGGTCTCGATGGTGGCGCCGCGCCGCTCCGCGAGGGGCAGCAGCGACTCGGTGGCCTCCTCGGCGATGAGGGACAGGTCGGCGTGCTCGCGGACGAATGACCGCTGATCGGCGCGGCTGAGCAGGAGCAGCGCCTCGGTGAGGTCGATCGCCCGGGTGTTGACCGCGCGGAGGCGGTCGATGAGCTCGTCGTCGTCGCGGCTCGGATCCTTGCGGGCCACGTCGAGCAGCGTCTGCGTGACCGCCAGCGGGGTGCGCAGCTCGTGGGAGGCGTTGGCGGCGAACCGCTGCTGCTCCGCGACCTGCGCCTCGAGGCGCGCGAGCATGGCGTCGAAGGCGTCGGCGAGCTCGCGGAACTCGTCCCGGCGGCCATGCAGCCGGATGCGGTGGGAGAGCGATCCGCTCGCGGCCAGGCGCGTGGCGTCGGTGATGCGGTCCAGCGGGGTGAGCATCCGGCCGGCCAGGATCCAGCCGCCCAGGAGGCCGAACACCAGCAGGAAGGCCAGCGCGATGGCCGCCTTCGGGGCGAAGGCGTCGAGCAGGTCGGAGCGGTTGGGGATGAAGGGGGCGGGCGCGCGATCGGGCCCCACCAGGATCACCCTGTCGGGTACGTAGCGCAGCAGGAACACCCACACGACCGCGAGCAGCAGGGCTCCCGCCACCATCAGGAAGCCGGCGTAGCTGAGGGTGAGCTTGAGGCGGACGCTCAGGCCGGGGGATCTATCCACGGTCCCCTTCCCCGCGCCCGCCGTCGATGCGGTACCCGGCGCCGGGCACGGTGGCGATGATCCAGGGCTCGCCGAGGCGCTTGCGCAGCGCCGAGACCGTGATGCGCACCGCGTTGGTGAACGGGTCCGCGTTCCGATCCCAGGCCCGCTCCAGCAGCTCCTCCGCGCTGACGACGCCGCCCTCGGCGGCGACCAGGACCTCGAGCACCGCGAACTGCTTGCGGGTGAGCGGGACGTAGCGGCCGTCGCGGTAGACCTCGCGGCGGAACGGGTCGAGGCGCAGGCCGGCGATCTCGCGCACGGGCGGGCGGTGGTGGGCGCGGCGGCGGTCGAGCGCCCTGAGGCGGAGCACGAGCTCGCGGAGCTCGAACGGCTTCGTGAGGTAGTCGTCGGCGCCGAGCCCGAACCCGGAGGCCTTGTCGTCGAGACGGTCGGCGGCGGTCAGCATGAGGATCGGCATGCCGCTGCCGGAGGCGACGATCCGTCCGGCGATCTCGTCGCCGGACGGCCCGGGGATGTCCCGGTCGAGGACGGCGATGTCATAGGCGTTGGCGCCCAGCAGCTCCAGGGCGGTGTCGCCGTCACCCGCGATGTCCGCCGCGATCGCCTCCAGCCGCAGCCCGTCGCGGATGGCCTCCGCCAGATAGGGCTCGTCCTCGACGAGCAGCACGCGCATCCGCCGATGCTAACCGAGCCGCGCATATCGTCGGCATATCGGAAACCGCATACGCGCCGGCAACGCCGCCGGCCCTGAGATGGCGGCGTGACCTCCAGTGAGCCGGGACGAACAGCGGTCCGCGCCCGATCGACCGTCCCCGTCGGCTCCGCCCGTGCGGCATGAGCACGAGGCCGCGGCCGCGCCGCGGGACGGCGGCCCTGTACCGTCGCCGCCGCCGACGCGCGCTGATCGGCGCGATCATCGCCCTCCTCCTCGCGGCCGCGGCCTTCGCGCCGCCCCTCCACCTGCTCGACGACGGCGGCCGCGGCTCCCCGCCCGACCTCTCGGGCAGCGGCGCGCCGCGCGACGACGCGGACAGCGCCTACCTGTCGACGGACGGATGGCCGCTTCAGGGCCAGGGGGCGTACGTGATCGGCGACGGCCGGCCGGCGGTGAGCCCCCACCAGCGGCCGGTCCCGATCGCCAGCGTGGCGAAGGTGATGACCGCCTACCTCGTGCTCAAGCACCATCCGCTGCGGGCCGGCGAGAGCGGCCCGCTGTTCACGGTCACCCAGGACGACGTCGAGGACACCGAGGCGAGGCTCCGAGGGGGCCAGTCGGTGGTCCCCGTCAGCGCCGGCGAGCAGCTCACCGAGCGGGATGCCCTCATGGCGATCCTGCTGCCGTCGGCGAACAACGTCGCGGTGCTCGTCGCGCGTCAGGTCTCCGGCAGCGTCCCCGCCTTCGTCGAGGAGATGAACCGCACCGCGCGCGAGCTGGGGATGTCCCAGACGACCTACACCGATCCGAGCGGATACGACGACGGCACGGTGTCGACGGCCCTCGACCAGCTGCGCCTGGCGCGGGTGGTGGCCGAGGACGAGACGCTGGCGGCCATGATGGCCACCCGCACCCACTGGCTGCCGGTCGCCGGCGAGGTGACCAACACCAACGCCCTGCTCGGCCATGACGGCTTCGTCGGCATGAAGACCGGCTCGCACCAGGCGGCCGGCGGCTGCCTGATGTTCCGGGTCGTGTGGCCCACCGGCGGCGGCGACGTGACGCTGATCGGCGTGGTGCTCGGCCAGCGGGGGGACAGCCTGATCACCGCGGGACACGATGCGGCCGAGCAGCTGGCGGACCGCCTGGCGCCGGAGGCGTATCGCCCGCATATCGAAAACCCCATACGCGCCGGCAACGCCCCGCCGCCTTGACTGGATGCATGATCCGCGGCGAACCGAGGCGCACCGCGACCCGCCGCACCCCGCCGGCGACGGGTATCACGATCTACGGGTGCGGGCGGGACGAGGCCGCCCTGTTCCGGGAGAGGGCGCCTCGCCTCGGCGTCGATCCGACGATCACCGAGGCGCCGTTGACCGACGGCAACGTCGGGCTGGCGCTCGGGAACCGATGCATCAGCGTCGGCCACAAGGCCCGTGTCGCGAACTCCGCGCTTCTCGCGCTCGGCGAGGCCGGCGTGACCTACATCTCCACGCGAAGCGTCGGATGCGACCACATCGACGTGAGCTACGCCCGGAGCCGGGGCATCACCGTCGAGACCGTCGCCTACTCACCCGACAGCGTCGCCGACTACACGCTGATGCTGATGCTGATGTCGCTGCGACATGCCGCATCCGTCATCAGGCGCGCGGACGCCCACGACTACCGGCTGAGCGATGCGCGCGGACGAGAGCTGCGCGACCTGACCGTCGGGGTGGTCGGGACGGGGCGCATCGGCGGCGCGGTGATGGACCGGCTGCGGGGGTTCGGCTGCACGGTGCTCGCCCACGACGCGCGGCCCGCGACCTATGCCGACTACGTCACCCTCGATGAGCTGATCGAGCGGAGCGACGTCGTGACGCTCCACACGCCGCTCACCGCCGAGACGCACCATCTCCTCGACGGCCGCCGGATCGCGCGGATGAAGCCCGGTGCGGTGATCGTCAACACCGGCCGCGGCGCGCTCATCGACACCGAGGCGCTCGTCTCGGCACTGGAGGGCGGCCGGTTGGGCGGCGCGGCGCTGGACGTCCTCGAAGGCGAGGAGGGGGTCTTCTACGCCGACCGCAGGGGCACGCCCATCGACGGTGACCTGCTGCGGCTGCACAGGCTGCCGAACGTGCTGATCAGCCCGCACACCGCCTACTACACCGACCGCGCCCTGAGCGACACCGTCGAGCGCTGCCTGGCCAACTGCCTGGCCTTCGCGGGTCGAGGTCGGGCATGAACAGGCTGCGGGTCGGGATCCTCTTCGGCGGCTGCTCCGAGGAGCATCCGATCTCCGTCAAATCGGCGCAGGAGGTCGCGCGCCACCTCGACACCGCCAAGTACGAGCCGTTCTACGTCGGGATCACGACGAGCGGCGCCTGGAGGCTCTGCGATGGCCCCGGCGCGGGCTGGGAGGACGGGAACTGCCGTCCGGCCGTCCTGTCGCCGGACAGGAGCGTCCACGGCCTGCTCGTCCTGGAGCGGGGCCGGTACGAGACGATCGGCCTCGACCTGGTGCTGCCCGTCCTGCACGGCAGGCTCGGCGAGGACGGCGCGATGCAGGGCCTGCTGGAGCTCTCCGGCATCCCATACGCCGGCTGCGACGTCCCGAGCTCCGCCCTGTGCATGGACAAGTCCCTCACCTACACGGTCGCCCGCGCCGCGGGGATCGCCACGCCGGGGTTCCGGATCGTGACGGCGGGCGAGGGCATCGATCCCGGTCTGTTCACCTACCCCGTCTTCGTGAAGCCGGCCCGCTCGGGCTCGTCGTTCGGCGTCAGCAGGGCGTCGCGCCGAGAGGACCTGCCGGGAGCGCTCGAGACCGCCGGGCGGTACGACTCGAAGGTGCTGATCGAGGAGACCGTCGTCGGCAGCGAGGTCGGATGCGCCGTCCTCGGGAACGGCCCGGACCTGCGGGTCGGCGAGGTCGACCGGATCGCGCTGTCCCACGGCTTCTTCAGGATCCATCAGGAGGACGCGCCGGAGACGGGCTCCGAGAACTCGGTCGTGACCGTTCCGGCGGACATCCCGGAGGAGTCGCGCCTGCTCGTCCGGGAGACGGCGAAGACCGTCTATCGCGCCCTGGGATGCAGGGGGCTGTCGCGGGTGGACATGTTCCTGAAGGAGGACGGAGAGGTGGTCCTCAACGAGGTCAACACGCTGCCCGGCCTGACCTCCTACAGCCGCTACCCGAGGATGATGGCGGCCGCGGGACTGACGCTCTCCGAGGTGATCGACCGGATGGTGTCGCTGGCGCTGGCGGGCGACGGACGATGACGGGCGACTTCGCCTTCGTCGACGAGCTCGTGGCCGGGGTACGCTGGGACGCGAAGTACGCGACGTGGGACAACTTCACCGGCAGGCCGGTGGACGGGTATCTGGCCAATCGCATCGTGGGCACGAGGGCCATGTGCGCCGCCCTGGAGCGGGCGCGAGACGAGGCCGCGACCCGTGGCCTCGGCCTGCTGCTCTGGGACGGATACCGCCCTCAGCGCGCCGTGGATTGCTTCCTGCGCTGGGCGCGGCAACCGGAGGACGGCCGGACGAAGCTGCGGCACTACCCCAACATCGACAGGGCCCAGATGTTCGAGAGAGGGTACGTGGCGGCGCGGTCGGGCCACACCCGGGGCAGCACCGTCGACCTGACGCTCTACCACCTGGCCAGCGGCGAGCTCGTCCCCATGGGCGGCGGCTACGACCTGATGGATGCGGTCTCGCATCACGGAGCGCGCGGCATCACGCGGGCCGAGGCGGGCAACCGGCGATGCCTCCGCTCGCTCATGGAGGCCTGCGGGTTCCGCCCCTACGAGCGCGAGTGGTGGCACTACACCCTTCGCGGGGAGCCGTATCCGGACTCCTACTTCGATTTCACCATCTCGTGAGGGCCGGCGGTGTCCGGGGTGACGGGTGCGCTGCTCGACCGCCGAGCTGACGGCCCGTCTGGGCGGTGAGCTGGTCGGGCCCGATGTGGTCGTCGAGGGGGCGGGCATCGACTCGAGGACGATCCGGCATGGGCAGCTCTACGTTCCGATCACGACCCGGCGCGACGGTCACGCCTTCATCCCGGCGGCGCTCGAGGCGGGCGCGCCGGCCTACCTCACCGCGCGGGAGCCGGTCGGCGGGACGGCCATCCGCGTCCGCGACACCGCCGCCGCCCTGCTGCGCCTCGGGGAGCTGGCCCGCGGTCGGCTCGGCGGCGCGATCGGCATCACTGGGTCGGTGGGCAAGACCACCACCAAGGACCTGCTGGCCGGTTGCCTGGCGACGACCTTCCGCACCGCCGCCAGCGAGCGCTCCTTCAACAACGAGCTGGGCCTCCCCCTGACGCTGTTCAACGCGCCGGAGGCCGCGCGCTGGGCGGTCCTCGAGATGGGGGCCCGGCGGGCGGGGGACATCGCGCGGCTGGCGCGGGTCGCACGACCCGAGGTCGGCGTCGTGACCAGCGTCGACATGGCGCACGTGGAGTACCTGGGCGATCTCGACGGCGTGGCCCGCGCCAAGGGCGAGCTGGTGGCCGCCCTGCCGGCATCGGGTGTCGCGGTCCTGAACTTCGACGACCCCCGGGTCCGGGGCATGGCGTCGCTCGGCGCATGTCCCGTGCTGGGGTACGGGGTGGACGGCCACGCCGAGGTGCGGGCCGAACGGGTCAGGCTCGACCGGGACCTGCGCGCCCGGTTCCGCCTGTCGTCGCCGTGGGGCCGGGCCGAGGTGCGGCTGGCGCTGCACGGCGTGCAGCAGGTCGCCGACGCGCTGGCGGCGGCGGCGGCCGCGCTGTGGTGCGGGGTCCCCATCGAGGCCGTGACCGCGGCGCTGGCGGTGAGCCGGGGCTCGCCCTGGCGCATGGAGGTCCATCGCCTGCCCGGCGGCCCCGTCCTGGTCGTCGACTGCTTCAACGCCATCCCCGCGTCGGCCGAGGCGGCCGTGCGCTCGCTGGCCGCGTTGCCGGGCCAGCGCCGGCTGGCGCTCCTCGGGCTGATGGCCGAGCTGGGGGACCGCAGCGCCTCCGAGCATCATCGGATCGCCCTCGTGGCGGAGGAGCTCGGCATCGACGTGGTGGGGTACCGGACCGGCCTCTACGGCGGGGCGTACGTGACCGGCGTCGACGAGGCCGTCGCCCTGCTGCGCACGATGGGCCCGGGTGACGCGGCACTCGTCAAGGGCAGCCGCGTGACGCGGCTCGAGGAGGTGGTGCACGCCTACGCGAGGGCCGTGGGCGCGTCGCCGCTCATCCTCGGCGCCGAGGCGCCCGGGTAGCGGCCTCGTGCCGCGGCCCGGCGATATCGCCGACATATCGAGAACCGCATACGCGCCGGCAACGCCGCACCCGCTGTACTCGCCGCATGACCTACCACGACGCATCAGCAGAGATCACCACCGCGGAGGCGGCCAGGGCCGTGACGGACGACGGCTGGTCGGTGGTCGGAGTCCTCGACGGGCCCCTCGCCCGCCGTCTGCTCCAGGCGGTGGACGAGGTGACGGCCCGATCCGCCGACGCCGGCGGACCGCTCCACCGGCTGTCGGGCCTGGCGCAGCACCCCGATCTGGCGGCGGTCGTCGACTGGCCGCCCCTCCTGGCGCTGGCGGTCGAGCTCCTGTCGCCCAACGTCTACATCAACCACTCCCACCTCGACGTCCACCCGCCCCACCCGCCCACCGGCGCCCGCCGCTGGCATCGCGACAACGGCCTGATGGGCCGGGACATGCGGCTGCTCTGGCGGGACCAGCCGAGGGTGACCCTGAAGGTCGCCGTCTACCTCACCGACGTGGAGTCCCCGGACGACGGCGCACTGGAGGTGGTGCCCCGCAGTCACCTCGACACGACGTCGCGATACCCCACCGAGGAGCAGCCCGACGGAGAGCCCATCCTCGGGCCCGCCGGCACGGTCGCCGTCTTCGACGCCCGGCTCTGGCACCGCCGGCGGGACAACCTCGGCACCCGCACCCGACGCGCCATGTTCATGGCGTACAGCTACCGCTGGCTGACCTCGCGCGACATCCCGTTCGAGGACGTGCCGGAGTGGGCCGACCTGTCCCCGATCCGCCGCCAGCTGCTCGGAGACCCGACGGTCGACCCGTTCTACTGGGCCTCCGGCGAGCTCCCGCTCGACCCCCGCTCCGCCGGCTACCCGGAGGCCGCCTGATCGGAGCCGGCGCATATCGTCGGCGTATCGGAAACGGCATACGCGCCGGCAACGCGGCGCCGCCTTGACTGGGGGCGTGACCCACGGCGAGCCGGCACGGACGATGCGACGGGTTCGGATGCGGTGGATCCGCGTCGCCGGCCTGCTCGTCGCCATGGGGGCGATCGCCGCGACCCTCGGCCATCAGATCCTGGCGTCCTCGGCGCTCGGCGAGGCCGACGGCGCCGTCCCCGACGGCACGACGGTCTTCGACGACGCGGTCCCGGGCGTGGCCAACCTCGACCCGTCCCTCCTCGGCGCCCTGCGCCGAGCCGCGGCCGTCGCCGCGGGCGAGGGGATCACCCTCTACGTCGACAGCGGCTGGCGCTCGCCGGAGTACCAGGAGCACCTGCTCCGCGAGGCGACCCGGAAGTACGGCTCGCAGGAGGAGGCCGCCCGCTGGGTGGCCACCCCCGTCGCCTCCGCCCACGTGTCGGGGGACGCGGTCGACATCGGGCGCTCCGACGCCCGGGCATGGCTGTCCCGGCACGGCGCCGGCTACGGGTTGTGCCAGATCTACGGCAACGAGCCCTGGCACTACGAGCTGCGCCCCGAGGCCATCGATCGCGGCTGCCCTCCCCCGTACGCCGACCCGACGCACGACCCGAGGATGCGGAGGTGACCCGGCACCGATCCGCACGGGCCGGGTCAGCCCCCGGCGACCACCTCGTCGAAGAACTCGATCGTGGTCGACTCCAGGTCGACCGTGGCCTCGGCCATCGCGGCGCGCAGGTCCTCGTCGGCGAGGTACGCGTCGGCGGCGGCGCGGCTGTCGAAGGTGTGCGTCACCACGATGTCGGTGCGATCGCCGCTCGCGCTGAGGGCGGCGTGCGCCCGCACGCCGCCGGCCCGCTGCGCGTCGGCGAAACCGCGATAGACGGCGAGCCAGGCGTCGAAGTCCCCCACCCGATGGCGGATCAGGACGGTCGTCCTCATCGCTTCCTCCTCGACGGCGTCGCGCCGTCCGTCGCGTCCGCGCCCCTGCGGAGCAGGAGCTGCCGCTTCGCGGTGGCGATGTCGTCGGAGAGCTCGCGGCACGATGCGGCGAACAGGCTCACGTCGACGCCGACCGACACCATCTGGGCGCCCATCTCGATCAGGTCGAGCGCCGCCGCGGCCGACCACGCCAGGTCGAGCACCGGCAGCCCGTTCGCGCGCGCGGCCGCGTAGACGCGCTCGCGCTCGCTCGCGACGTCCGCGGAATGGGCCTCGGCCGGCATGCCCATCGAGACGGCCAGGTCGAACGGCCCGAAGAAGATGCCGCCGAGGCCGGGCACGGCGGCGATCTCCTCGATGCGCTCGACGCCCGCGTACTCCTCGATGAGCGCGACCACCAGCGTCTCGTCCTGCGAGCGGGAGTAGTGATGGGGCCAGTCCGTCAGCCCCTGGTGGGAGCCGATGACGGCGGGCGTCGCGGAGCGGCGTCCCTTGGGGTGGTGGTAGCCGGCCGAGACGGCCGCCGCGGCCTCGGCCGCGGAGTTGACGTGGGGCACGATGACGGCGGCCGCGCCCATGTCGAGGGCCTTCAGGATCTGGCCGGGGTCGTTCCAGGTCACGCGGACCGCGGCGGCGAGGTTGGCCGACCAGGCGGCGCGGATCAGGTTCGCGAGGTCGGAGCCGTACGGGCTCACCGCCGCGTGCTCGCAATCGATGATCACGAAGTCGAGGCCGGCGTGTCCGATCGTCTCCACCATCACCTGGGAACCCGACGTGGAGAAGGTGCCGATGAGCGCATCGCCGCGGTCGAGCGCCTGCTTCAGGTTGAGCACGGAGGGACTCCTGGGGACGGGGGTTGGCGTGATGACGCCGCGGCCGGTCCGGCGAAGGGGGACGCCGGGCCGGCCGCGGGCCGGACGGTCAGGCCCCGGTCTCCTTCACGATCCAGATGCCGTCGTTCGTGCCCGACAGGTAGATGTAGCCGCGCGGGTCGACCAGCACGTCCTGCGTGCACGCCACCCGGCTCCCCCCGTGGAAGATGTCGAACTCCCGGTCGTAGGGACGCGGATCCAGGATCGCCCCCGGGTCGGGCGCCACGAACGAGGCCACCTCGCGCGGGCGGGCCGAGTCCGCGATGTCGTAGATCCGCAGGCCGGCGTTGCAGTACGTCGCGTAGATCTTGTCGACCTCGCGCTTCGTGTTCACGTGGTTCTCGTGAATGCAGTGCGGGCCGAAGCGGTCGCCGCGCTCGAAGTACGTCTCGTACGGCTCCTCCGAGGAGGGCTCCGGGATCGGCATCTTGGAGATGGGCTCCGGGTGCTCCTCGTCGCTGATGTCGAACACCCAGATGCTCTTGAGGCCCTCGCCGCCGAAGTTCGCCGTGTTCTCCTCGATCACGACCAGCTCGTCGCGCTCGGCGATCGGCATGCAGGTGTGCGTGTTGCCGTCCGACATCTCCGGGAAGGTCTTCACATGGGAGATCAGGCGCGGGTTCGCCCGGTCCTCGATGTCGACGATCGCGAAGCCCCCGTCCCAGTAGGCGACGTAGGCGCGGTCCCCCTCGACGAGGGGCTGGTGGGTGTACAGCGTCTCGCCGTCGCCGATCGGCGGGCCGCCGGGTCGCTGCTCCGGCAGCCAGAACTCCGACACCTTGCGGGGCGCCGTCGGATCCGACACGTCGAGGGTGAGCATGATGCGGGTCATGTCCGGCGCGCCGTGCATCGAGATGCCCGGCGCGGCGATGCCGGCGGACACGTAGGCGTACTCGCCGCCGTTCCACCAGGACCGATGGCAGCCGATGCCGCCCGCCTCGGCGAACCCCACCTCGCGCGGCGCGATCGGGTCGGTCGCGTCGAAGAAGCGCACCCCGCTCCTCACGTTCGCCGCGTCGACGTCGGCCGCGAAGAAGTTCAGCTCCGACGGGATCATCATGAGCCCCTCGGCGAGCTGCACCTTGATGTGCCACGTGTCCTTGTTCGGCGTCGGGATGAACCCCGCGACCGCCGGCGACGCCGGGTCGGTGACGTCGAGGATGCTCACGCCGCCCGACCAGAAGTGGCCGACGTACAGGTAGTGGCGGCCCGCGACCTCCTGGTACTGCATCTGCAGGCCGTCGGGCTTCCCGTCCATGTCGGTGTAGCCGACGATCTCGACGCCGTGGGCGACGGGGTGGTCGAGAACCGGGCCGCGGACGCGCGTCGCGGCCCTCCGGCTCCTCGTCTGACTGGTGATGGCTGCTCCCTTCCTCGGATGGATGCTGGACGGCCCTGGCGCCTAGCCGGCGCTGCAGCTGGCGCGGAACTCGGCGTCGATCTCCAGGTCGAGCGGAGCCTCGTCGATGTTCGCGGGCGTGTAGACGTTCCCCGGCACGACGGTGAGCTCATCGGGAGAGCCGCCCTCGAGCAGGGAGATGGTGTTGGCGACGACCAGGCGGCCGTAGTAGACGGCGGGCACGCCCAGCACGATCGCGAGACGGTCCTCCTGGAGAAGGCGGATCTGATCGCAGTCGCCGAGGATCTGGCCGACCGCGAAGGCCTCGCCGGCGCGCCCGCCCGCGGCGAGCGCGTCGCTCGCGGCGGCGGCCATCGCCGTCGTGGTGGTCATCACGCCCGCCAGGTCGGGGTGGCGCACGAGCTGCGTCTCGACGGCGGCCTGCACCTTCGAGGGGTCGAAGTCGGGGATCGTCTGGGTCGCGACCACATCGATTCCCGGGAACTCGGCGAGGGCGCGCTCCATGCCCTCCTGCAGCGAGCTCTGGTACGCGGACCCGGCGCCGCCGAGCACGACGATCGCCTTGCCCTCGCCGCCCATCTTCCGGAACAGGGCCGACGCCATGGTCTCGCCGTCGAGGCTGAAGTCGCCGGTCACGGTCATCTTGAGGGGCATGTCCGGAGGCTGCACGAAGCCGATCACCTCGATGCCCGCGTCCTCCGCCTTCTTCAGGGCGGGGACCACCGCCGTCGGATCCGTGGCCCACACCACGAGGGCGTCGGGCTTCTGCAGGATGGCCGCCTCGATCTGGTCGATCTGCTTCGGCACGTTCTGGTATCCGCCCGCGTCGTTCACCGTGACCTCGGCGCCCAGCTCCTTCGCGTACTCCTGGACCGCCCGCGCCGCGCTGATCGCGAACGCGTCGCTGCGATGCGCCTGCAGGAGGACGATGCGATACGCCCGATCGGGCTTCTCGATCTCCGGCAGGGCGTACTCGTTGATGTGCCCCACCTCGGGAGCCTGAACCTGCCCGGTCTGGCCGCCGTCGGTGGCCGCGGCTCCGTCGTCGGAGTCGTCGCCGCAGCCGGCGAGCAGCGCACCGGCGCAGAGAGCCGCGGCGGCCAGGCCGAGGACGGTGGCCAGGCGCCGGCGCGGCGCTCGGCGTGGGGGCGGTGCGAGGGGACTCACGGTGATGGACCTCCTTGGGAAGAAGACGGCGCCCGCCGGGACCGGGGGCGCGGATGCGGAGTGCTCAGGCGGCCCGCGCGTCCGGCAGTTGGGCGCGCATGAGCGACTCCTCCGAGGCGTCTGCGGCATCCATCTCCGCCGCCAGGCGCCCCTCCCGCATCACGGCGATGCGATGGCACAGCCCGATCAGCTCGAGCATGTCGGAGGAGGAGACGACGACGCCGAAGCCGTCGGCGGCGAGGTCGGCGAGGGCCCGGTAGATCTCGCCGCGCGCGCCGATGTCGACGCCGGCGGTGGGCTCGTCGCACACGACCACCCGGGTGCCGGCGCAGAGGACGCGCGACAGGACCACCTTCTGCTGGTTGCCGCCCGACAGGGTGCGGATGGGCGCCCGGACGCCCGCGGCCTTGATCGCGAAGCGATCGATGAAGGTCCGCGCCCGCGAGCGCTCGGCGCGGGGCGAGATCACCGCGAGCCGCCCGAGCGACCGCAGGGAGGCGAGCGTGATCGAGCGCCCCACCGAGAAGGTCGGGACGATCGCCTGGCGCCGGCGGTCCGGGGGCACGAAGCCGAGGCCTCGGCGCAGAGCGCGCGCCGGGGTGGGGCGCGGCAGGTGGCGCCCTATCACGACGAGACGGCCGCGGGCGCCGGGCTCGACGCCCGCCAGCATCCGCGCCAGCGTCGCCCTCCCCGAGCCCTCGAGGCCCGAGATGCCCACCACCTCGCCGGCCCGCACCGCGAACCGGTCGACCGCGACCGAGCCGTCGCGGCTCGCGAGGTCCTCGGCCTCCAGGACGATCTCATCGCCCCTCTGCGGCAGCTCGGGGTAGAGCTGCTCCACCGCCCGGCCCACCATGAGGGGGACGATCTCGGCCTCGCCCAGCCCGGCGGACGGTCGGGTGGTGACCACCCGCCCGTCCTTCAGCACCGTGACCGTGTCGGCGATCCGCGCGACCTCGGCGAGGCGGTGCGTGATGTAGACGATCGCGAGGCCGCGGTCGCGCAGCCGCGCCACCAGCCCGAGCAGGTGCTCCACCTCCGCGCCGTTCAGGGCGGCGGTCGGCTCGTCGAGGATGAGCATGCGGGCCTCCAGCGACAGCGCCTTCGCGATCGCCACCAGCTGCTGCTCGGCCACCGACAGGCCCCGCACGCGCCGGCGCGGAGGGACGTCCAGGCCGACCATCTCGAGCCAGGGCCGCGCGGCGGCGAGGGCCCCGGGCCGCAGGACGCCCCACCGGCTGCGCTCGTGCCCCAGGACCACGTTCTCCGCCACGCTCAGGTGAGGCACGAGCGCGCTCTCCTGGTAGGCCGCGGCGATGCCCGCGGCGATCGCCCCGCGGGGGCTGCCGAATCGCCGTGGCGCGCCCTCCACCAGCACGGCGCCGTCGTCGGGGGC
Source organism: Thermoleophilia bacterium (assembly GCA_050181915.1). Lineage (GTDB taxonomy): Bacteria > Actinomycetota > Thermoleophilia > Miltoncostaeales > Miltoncostaeaceae > JBFXCS01. The sequence goes on from JBFXCS010000002.1 coordinate 514,556, forward strand.
GAGCGCGCCGGTGAGGACGCGGACCGTGGTCGACTTGCCGCTGCCGTTCTCGCCGAGCAGGGCGTGCACCGCGCCGGCGTGGAAGTCGATGCTCACCCGATCGAGCGCGACGACGGCGTCGAACCGCCGCGTCACGTCGCGCACGGCGAAGATCGGCTCAGCCACGACGACGCCGCCGGACGTTGTTGAGGCCGACCGCGATCAGGATGAGAGCGCCGTTGACCATGGTCTGGATGTTCGAGTTGACGGCGTTGAGGTCGAGCCCGTTCGAGAGCACCGACAGCAGGGCCACGCCGAGGACGGCGCCGATCACGCTGCCGGCGCCGCCGCCCCAGGCGACGCCGCCGATGAACACCGCGGCGATCGTGGTGATCTCCAGGCCGTTGCCGAGATCCGGCAGGCCGGACGACACCCGCGACGAGAGGGTGATCGCCGCCAGCGCCGTGAACAGGCTGCAGACGACGTAGCCGCAGATCAGGACGCCGCGCACCCGGATGCCCGAGAGGCGGGACGCCTCCGCGTTGCCGCCGACGGCGTACGTGTACCGCCCGAGGTTGGTGCGGTTCAGCAGGAACCACGCCACCGCCACGACGATGATCGCGAGCAGCGTCGGCGTGGCCAGGAAGGCGATCTCGCTTCCGCCCAGCCACCCGTAGTCGGAATCGAAGTTCCGCTTCGGCAGGCCGTTCGTGTACCAGAGGCTGAAGCCCAGCAGCAGCTGCCAGGTCGCGATGGTCGTGATGATCGGCGAGATGCGCGCGACGGTGACGAGCACGCCGTTGATGAGGCCGATGGCGCACCCGACGAGGACGGTGAGCAGCAGGGCGACCGCCAGGGGCATCTGGTGCGAGAGCACCACCGCGACGATCGACAGCAGCGAGACCTGCGCCCCCACCGAGATGTCGATGCCGCCCGCCAGCACGACGAAGATCTGCCCGGCCACGAGCATCGCCAGGATCGAGGCCTGCCGCGCCAGGTTCTGGACGTTGGCGCCCGACGTGAACAGCGGCTCGGTGGCCGCGAAGTAGGCGCAGAGCGCGACGAGGAACACGAGCAGTCCCGCGTACTCGGGCGCGCCTCCCCAGCGGAGCGAGGCGAGGTTGAGGCCGCGCCTGGTCGAAGGGGAGGATGTGGTGTCTGTGGTCATCGTCCGCCGGGTCGTGACAAGGGCCGGTGATCGACGCGAGGAACCCTCTGGGACTAGACTCGGCCGACCACGATCGTTGCATGTGATCAACGATACGTTCGATATAGTACTTCGGGAGCGAGAGTTGACGCAAGAGCTGGTCGAGCCGATCGCGCGGAACCTGCGGCGGCTGCGGGAGCGACAGAACCTCTCGATCTCGGCCGTCGCCGACCGCGCGGCCGTCTCGAAATCGACGCTCTCGAAGCTGGAGCGCGGCATCGGGAACCCCTCGATCGACACGCTCTGGGCGCTGGCCCGGGTGCTCGGCGTGCCGTTCGCGAGCCTGTTCGAGGACGAGGGCGAGCCCTCGGTCGACGTCCTGCGCTACGCCCGCGCGCCGATCGTCACGGGCCCCGGCCGGCTGGCCCCTCCCGGCTCGTCGATCGACGGCGTCGACCTGCGCCACCTCGAGAGCTTCGAGGGGCGCGGGCGCGTCGAGGCCTACAGCGTCGCCCTGGACGCGGGCGTACGCCACGCCTCGGGCGCCCACACACCCGGCATCGTCGAGCACGTGCTGGTCATCGAGGGGCGCGCCGACGTCGGGCCGGACGACGACTCGGTGCAGCTCGACACGGGCGATCGCATCCGCTTCCCCGCCGACCGCCCCCACCACTACGAGGCGCTCGACGGGCGACCGGCGCGGCTGATCGCGATCCTCGACTACCCGTGAGCCGGCGGCCGGACGGCCGCCCTCCCTACGCCGGCGGCGCGCCCCCCGGCGATGGCGATGCGCCGAGCTCGGCGAGCCGCGCCGCGCTCTCGTGGTCCACCGGCAGGAAGGTCTCGATCGCGAGGTTCGCCGCCGTCACGTCGAGCGGGGCGCCGAGGGTGGCGATGACCGTGAACAGCTTCACGTCGCCGAGGGGGGTCTGGAGCCGCAGCGAGACCCGACGCCGACCGGCTCGGCGACGTCGTGAAGTTCCACTGGGAGGCCGTCGCCGGAGACGGAGGGCTGTTCGCCGTCGGGCTCGACGTCCTCGTGCTCGCCCCGGACGGCCGCATCGAGCGCGACCACACCTTCGTCGTCGCCTGACCGGGAGAGGAGCACGCCGATGATGGTCATCGTCGCGGGATACGTCACGGTCGACCCCGAGCGGCGCGAGTCCACCTCGCGGGATCGATCGCCGTCGTCGAGAAGGCCCGCCGAGCCGACGGCTGCCTCGACTTCGCCATGACGGCCGACCCGCTCGACCCCGGCCGCCTCAATCTCTTCGAGCGCTGGGAGTCGCGGGAGGCGCTCGCGGCCTTCCGCCGGAGCGCTCCCCGCAGCAGGCGCGGCGCCGCGATGCTCTCGGTGTCGGTGGCCGAGTACGACGTCGCCGACGTGCGGCCCCTCGGGAGGAGGGGCGGAGCGTGATCGCGCCCTCCCTACGCCGGCGGCGCGCCCCCTCCGGACCGCTCGTCCGAGACGACGCGGCCGTCGCGCAGGGTGATGACCCGGGGGAGGGTCCGGGTGATCTCGTCGGAGTGGGTGATCAGGACGAGGGTGTGCCCGTCGTCGGCGGCGATCCGGCGCAGCAGGGCCAGGATCTCCGCGCCGGTGGTCGAGTCCAGGTTGCCGGTCGGCTCGTCGGCCAGGATCACCTCGGGGCGGTTGACGAGGGCGCGGGCGATGGCGACGCGCTGCTGCTCGCCGCCGGAGAGCTGCGACGGCAGGTGGTCCTCGCGCGCGGCGAGCCCCACCGCGGCGAGCAGCTCCGAGGCGCGGGCCCGCCGCTCGGCGGCCGGGGTCGGCGTCGAGGCCGCCGCCGCCTCCACGTTCTGGCGCGCCGTGAGCGTCGGGATGAGGTTGAACTGCTGGAAGACGAAGCCGATCGAATCGCGCCGCAGGCGCGACAGCTCCCCCTCGGACATGTCGAGCAGGTCGCGGTCGTCGCAGCGGATCGTGCCCGCCGTCGGGCGGTCGAGCGCCCCCAGCAGCTGCAGCAGGGTGGTCTTGCCCGAGCCGCTCTGCCCGATGATGCCCACCACCTCTCCGCGGGCGATCTCGAGCGACACGTCGGTCAGTGCGGTCACGGCGGCGTCCCCCGCGCCGTAAGCCCGGCCCACCCCGGCCAGCGCGTACATCTCGCCGCCCCGGCGGGCCGGCGCGGGGGAGGTGTCGGTCGTCGTCGTCGTCATCGTCGCGGGATCCTCGTCGGTCGCGGTGAAGGAAGGGTCGGCGGCGCTCATTCCACGGTCCTCAGGGCGGCGGCCGGACGCAGGCGGGCGGCGCGCAGGCTGCCGGCGGCGCCGGCGACGAGCCCGGCCACGGCGGCCAGGATCACGGCCGCGATCACGATCAGGAACGAGGGCGAGGTGGTGATCTTCACCAGCTCCTCCCCGGCCGTCGTGGCCGCGCCGCCGAAGCCGAACCCGCCGCCTCCGCCCGCGGGCGGGCCGCCCGGGCCGGCGCCGGGGGCGGCCGCCGGGGCGTCCGCGGCCGCGACGCTCGCCTTCAGCGTCCAGCCGCTGGCGTTGATGGCGACGATCGCGATCAGGGCGACCACGATGCCCACGACGCCGCCGATCAGCCCCTGGATGAGCGACTCGCCGCTGATCTGGCGCACCACCGCGCCTCTCGACCAGCCGAGCGCCTTCAGCGTGCCGAGCTCGCGGGTGCGCTTGGCGACCGACGAGAGCGTCAGCAGCGAGGCGATCAGCACCGCGGCGACCAGGCCCACGATCGCCAGCACCCGCCCCAGGGTGGACGACAGGTCCCGGGCGTCCTTCAGCGAGCCGCCCACGCGGGCCGCCAGGTCGGACGCCGTGGTCACCTGGGAGTTCGGGAACCGGTCCGAGATCGCCGCCGAGACCGCATCGACGACGTCCGACGAGGTGGCCCGCACCTGCACGGCGCTCACCTGGTTCTCGAAGTCGGCGATCTTCTGGAGGGTCGCCAGCTTGACGTAGACGTCGGAGGACGTGCCCCCGATCGGTGAGGACGCGACGCCGATGATCCGGAAGGTCGCGCCGCCCAGGTCGATGGAGTCGCCCACCGAGAGGTTCTTGGTGCCGGCGTACGCCGACGACACGATCGCCTGCCGCGGCGCGCCGCTCGCGCTGAAGTAGTCGCCCTTCACGATCTGGGAGGGCGTCACGGCGGCGACGTCGGGCCGGCTCTCGTCGACGCCCGTCACGGTGCGCGAGTCGAAGTTCAGGCTGCCGTCGCCGAACGAGCCCTGCGGCGGCGCGCCGCCCGGTCCGCCCCCGCCCTGGGTGACGTCGATCTCGGGGACGGTCCCCGAGATGTGGTTCGCCCGCAGGGTGAGCGATCCGGCGGCCGCCTCCACGCCCTCGATCCCCGCGAGCTGGGCGACCCGCGACGACGAGAAGGTGAGCTGGCTCGTCGCCGAGAAGGTGTCGGTGTCGATCGTGCTGCCGGGCTCCGCGTCGCGCAGGTCGAAGCCCGGGCCGGGCCCCGCCTGCCGGCGCAGCCGCGCCCGCTCCTGGGGCGACAGGTCCTGGAATCCCCCCTCCCCGTCGCCGCCGATCGTGAGGGGCCGCGTCACCGTCATGTCGGTGCCCACGCCGGTGAGGGGCTCCAGCACCTTCTGCTGCGCATCGTCGAGGCCGCGCGACACGGCGTTCGTCGTGATGACGAGCGCGATCCCGACCGCCAGCCCGAGGGCCGTCAGGATCGTGCGGGCGCGCCGGCGGCGCAGCTCGGCGAGCATGTACGACAGCTGGAACATTCGCGGCACCTCGGGGCGTGGGCGGCCAGGATGCGCAGACGAGACCAGGGCGTCCTGGGACGACCGTGGGATCCGGCTGAGAGATGGATAAGGATCGCGGCGGCGCCCGCGGGGCGGCGGCGGGGGGATGTTGCGATCGGGGACTGTCGCCGGCGCCGCGACCGCCTATAGGTTGGCGGCATCCCCCAGCCGTGAAAACCCGAGCCGGGAGGTCCCCGTGAGACCCGTCACGTGGTCGAGGCGCACGCGCCTCGCCGTGGTCGCGAGCGTCGCCGCCGCGGCAGCCGCCGTCTCCGCCGTCGCCTTCTCCGCGACCGGCCCCGCCATCCAGACCTGGACGCCGAAGAGCGAGAGGCAGATCACCAACATCGATGTGCTGCGCCAGCAGATCCGCAACTACTACGGCGATCCGCTGGGCACCGGCGTCGTCGGGCCCGACAGCAACTACGTCAGGGAGGCGAGCGCGGTGGCCGCGTCCGGCGAGCGCTGGCTCGCCTGGCGGGCGCGCGCGCCCGTCCGGGGCGCGAAGGGCCACGGACTGCAGAAGGCCATCGTCCTCGACGTGGACGACACGACGCTCGCGACCTGGAACTACGAGATCGCCAGCAACTGGGCCTACAACCCCACGACCAACGCCGCCTACGTCACCGATCAGAAGTTCCCCGCGGTGCCCGGGATGGTGGACCTGGTGACCACGGCCGCCGAGAAGGGCTACGCGGTCTTCTACCTCACCGGCCGCCCGGCCGCCCAGGAGGACGCGACGCTCGGCAACCTGACCGCCGACGGCGTCGGCGAGGACGCCGGCTACCCCGCGCCGACCGCCCTCCCCGACGGCGAGGACGGCCTGTTCACCAAGCCGGCCGTCGCCGACTACCCCGACTACCTGAAGGCCGCCTGCGCCACGGAGATCAGCACCGGGGCGTCCTGCTCGACCATCCACTACAAGGCGGCGACCCGCGAGCACATCGAGTCGCTGGGCTACGACATCGTCGCGAACTTCGGCGACCAGTACAGCGACCTGAAGGGCGGCTCCGCGGACCGCGGCTTCAAGCTCCCCAACCCCAACTACTTCCTGCCCTGATCGCGCTCCGCACCCCGTCGCGGCCCACGCCGGGCGGCGACGGGGTCAGCGCCAGCCGAGCGCCGGCGCGACGTCGCCGAGGATCGCGCCGATCAGGTGGGCGTTGTAGTCGACGCCCAGCTGGTTCGGGACGGTGAGCAGCAGCGTGTCGGCGGCGGCGATCGCCTCGTCGCCGGCCAGCTGCTGCACGAGACGGTCGGGCTCGTCCGCGTAGGTGCGCCCGAAGATCGCCCGCAGGGTGCCGTCGATGTAGCCGATCTGGTCGCCCTCTCCGCGCCCGCGCCCGAAGTAGGCGCGGTCCCGGTCGGTGACCAGGGGCATGATCGACCGGCTCACCGAGACGCGGGGCTCGCGCTCCCAGCCGGCCTCCGCCCAGGCCTCGCGGAACGCTTGGATCTGGCGCGCCTGCTGGACGTGGAACGGCTCTCCGCCCTCGTCGTCCTTGAGCGTCGAGCTCTGGAGGTTCATGCCCAGCGAGGCGGCCCAGCGGGCGGTCGCGTCCGAGCCCGCGCCCCACCAGATGCGGTCGCGCAGGCCGTCGGAGTGCGGCTCCACGCGCAGCAGGCCCGGCGGGTTGGGGAACATGGGCCGCGGATGGGGCCGGGCGAACCCCTCGCCGCGCAGCACCTCCAGCAGCACCGTCGCGTGGCGGCGGGCCATGTCGGCGTCGGACTCGCCCTCGGCGGGCGCGTAGCCGAAGTGGCGCCACCCGTCGACGACCTGCTCCGGCGACCCGCGGCTGATGCCCAGCTGCAGGCGCCTGCCGGCGATGAGGTCGGCGGCGCCCGCGTCCTCCGCCATGTAGAGGGGGTTCTCGTAGCGCATGTCGATCACGGCGGTCCCGATCTCGATGCGCGTCGTCCTGGCCCCGATCGCCGCCAGGAGGGGAAACGGGGACCCGAGCTGCCGGGCGAAGTGGTGCACCCGGAAGTAGGCGCCGTCGGCGCCGAGCTCCTCGGCCGCGACGGCCAGCTCGATCGATTGCCGGAGGCTGTCGGCCGCGGACCGGACCCGCGACCCGGGGGTGGCGCTCCAGTGCCCGAAGCTGAGGAAGCCGATGCGCTTCATGCGGCGCTCACGGCGCCGGACGATAGTCGAGGCCCGGCATCGGTCGCCCTCCGCCCGGACCGGGTAGGTTGGTCCCGTGTCCCTGTGGCCCCGTCTCGCCGAGCTGCCGCTCACCGTCGAGGGGACGGCCTTCGCGCGCATCGATCCGCCGGCGGGCTTCGCCGAGGACTCCCACCCCACGCGGCTGGTGCGCCTCCTCGGCCGCGGCGAGGAGGGCCTGGGAGAGGACATCACCCTGTTCATGGCCGAGGCGCCGCCGCTCGCGCTCGAGGGCGAGTGGACGCTCGGGTCGTTCTGCGCCCACCTGGCGACGCTCGACCAGTGGGCCGAGCCGCCGGAGTGGGGCGACATGCCGCGGCGCTGGCGCAACTGGGCCTTCGAGTCGGCGGCGCTCGACCTCGCCCTGCGCCAGGCGGGGCGGCCCCTGCACGCGGTCATCGGCCGCGAGCCGCGGCCGATGACCTACGTCAACTCGCTGGGCCTGGGCGACCCGCCGTCGGCGGAGACCGTGCTGCGGCGCATCGAGCGCTACCCGGGCCTGCGCTTCAAGCTCGACGCCGCGCCGAGCTGGACGCCCGCGATCATCGAGCGGCTCGCGCGCACCGGCGCCGTGCACACGCTCGACTTCAAGGGCCTGTACGGCATGGAGGTCGAGGACGAGCGGGCGCTGCTGGTCCTCTACGACCGCCTCCTCGACGCCTTCGGAGACGCCCTGATCGAGGACCCCCACGACATCCCCGCGGTCGCCGAGCGGCTGCAGCCGCACCTCGATCGGGTGTCGTACGACGCGCCGATCGCCACCGTCGCCGACCTCGACGCGACGCCCCTCCCGGCGCGGACCTTCAACATCAAGCCGAGCCGGATCGGCCGCATCGAGGAGCTGCTCGCCCTCTACGCCGCCTGCCGGGAGCGCGGCCTGGCGACGTACGGCGGCGGCATGGGCGAGCTGGGCGTCGCGCGCGGGCAGATCCAGCTGCTCGCCTCGATCTTCAGCCCCGACGCGCCGAACGACTGCGCGCCCTCGGGCTTCAACGCCTCCGACCCCGGACCCGGCCTGGGCGAGAACCCGCTGCCCGCGAGCCCGGCGCCGACCGGCTTCCGCCGGGCCTAGGCCTCCCGCGGCCGGGCGCCGCCGGCCACAGCCGACCCACAGGTCGCGCCGAGGGATCGGTGATCCCCGCCTCCTAGCGTCCCCGACGTCGGCAGCGACGAGGGGGATGAATCGATGAGACGCTCGATGACGCGCCGCCAGGTCCTGGCGGCCGGGGGGATCGCGGGCGCCGGGGTGGTGCTCGGCGCGGGGTGGGACGGCCGCCTGGGGGGAGCCGGCGGGCAGGAGGCGCTCGCCGCGACGTCCTGCGTGCTGACGCCGGCGAAGACCGAGGGGCCCTACTTCGTGGACGAGCGCCTGCAGCGCAGCGACATCCGCTCCGACCCGACCGGCACGGGCGCCACCCGCACCGGCGTGCCCCTGACCCTGCGCATCGCCGTGCAGCGCGCCGACGGCGACTGCGCCCCGCAGGCCGGAGTGCAGGTGGACGTGTGGCACTGCGACGCCCGGGGCCTCTACTCCGACGTGGCCTCCGAGGGCACGACCGGCCAGAAGTGGCTGCGGGGCTACCAGGTCACCGGCGACGACGGGGTCGCCACCTTCACGACCGTCTATCCGGGCTGGTACCGGGGCCGGGCGATCCACATCCACTTCAAGGTGCGGGTGCTCAACGGCGCCACCGAGGCCTACGAGTTCACCTCCCAGCTCTTCTTCGACGACGCGCTGAGCGACGTGGTGATGGCCCAGCCCGCCTATGCCGGGCGCGGCGCGCGCGACACCCGCAACGCCCAGGACGGGATCTACGGCGCCGACGGCGCGGCCCTCACGCCGGCGCTCACCGGCGACGTCGACGCCGGCTACGCCGCCACCCTCACCGTGGGCCTGTCCGGCCTGCCGGCCACGACGGGCGGCGGCGGCGCGACCACGACGTCCCGCCCGCTCGCCACCGTCACCCGGCTCGCCTGGACGCGCTCCGGCCTGGGGCTGCGCGTGCTGAAGCTCACCCTGCGGGTCGACGAGAGGACCGCGATCCAGGCCCGGATCGCCCGCTCCGGGACGACCATCGCCCGTCGCCGGGCGACCACCCTCGCACCGGGCACGCGATCGGTGGCGATCGCCGCGCCCCGGCGCGCGGCGGCCGGGCGCGCCACGCTCACGCTCTCCCTGGCCGCGACCGACGGCGCCGCCCGCACCGTCACCCGCACCGTCCGCATCCCGGCCCGGCGGTAGCGCCGCGCGCGGCCGCCGTGCGACGCTGGGCCGATGGGGCCGCACCGCGCACGTCGCTCTCGCGCTCGCCGCCGCTCCCCGCGGATGCCGTAGTGGCGCGGCGCAACCGGGTCACCCCCTTCGGCGAGCTGATCGCCGCCCCCGAGCGCGGCGCCCTGATGGGCAACCGCGGCTGCCTCCACGACGGCCAGGGGAGGATCGTGCGGTTCGCCGACGGGCGCCGCTGGATCGTCTGCCTGCTGTCGTTCAAGGGCCGTCGTCGGGAGCCGATGCCGCCCGGCCGGTACACCTCGCTGTTCTTCCACGACGAGGCGACCGCGCTCGCCGCGGGGCACCGCCCCTGCGCGGAGTGCCGCCGCGCCGACGCCCTCGCCTTCCGCGCCGCCTGGGCGCGGGCGACGGGAGAGGATCCCGCGATCCCGCTCGCGGAGCTCGACCGCGCCCTGCACGCCGAGCGCTACGCCGGCCGCGGCCGGATGCGCCGCTGGCGGGCGCGGCCGGGCGACCTGCCCGACGGGGCGATGGTCGACGTGGGCGGTGCCGCGCACCTCGTCTGGCGGGGAGGGCTGCGTCCCTGGAGCCCCGCCGGCTACGGACCGCCGACGGCCGATGCGCCGCGCGGGCCGGTGCCGGTGCTGACGCCCCCGTCGACGACGGGGGCCATCCGCGCCGGGTACGTCCCCGCGACATCGCTCGGCGGAGGGCGGACGCCCGAAGGTTGACACGCCGATGCTAAGGTTGGCGGCGCTGATGCCCGACGCCGCCCTCACCATCAACGAGGCCGCCGAGACCACCGGCTGGTCGCCGCGCATGCTGCGCTACATCGAGGCGAACGGCCTCGTGGCGCCCGCCCGCTCGCCCTCCGGCTACCGCCTCTACGGCCCCGGCGAGCTGCAGCGCCTGCGCACGCTGCGCGAGCTGCTCGACGCCCACGGCCTCGGGCTCGGCGACGTGGGCTTCGCCCTGCGCCTGCGCTCGGACGGCGAGCTCGCGCGCGCCGTGGACGGCTGGCTCGACGCCCGCGCCGTCCGCCCGCCCGACGTCGCCGCCGACGACTGGCTCCGCTTCGAGCAGGACAAGCACACCCGGCTGCTCGCCGCCGCCGCCCCCTCCCACCGACCGACGGAGAACGCATGACCACCACCGCCCCGCTGGCGACCGACTTCAAGGTCGCCGACCTCTCGCTGGCCGAGTTCGGGCGCAAGGAGATCCGCCTCGCCGAGCACGAGATGCCCGGCCTGATGGCCATCCGCGAGGAGTACGCGGCCGCCCAGCCGCTGAAGGGCGCGCGCATCACCGGCTCGCTCCACATGACGATCCAGACCGCGGTCCTGATCGAGACGCTCACCGCCCTCGGCGCCGAGGTGCGGTGGTGCTCCTGCAACATCTTCTCCACCCAGGACCACGCGGCCGCCGCGGTCGCCGTGGGTCCCGAGGGCACGCCCGAGGAGCCGAGGGGCGTACCGGTCTACGCCTGGAAGGGCGAGACCCTCGATGAGTACTGGTGGTGCACGGAGCAGGTGCTGATCTGGCCCGACGGCGCCGGCCCCAACATGATCCTCGACGACGGCGGCGACGCCACCCTGCTGGTGCACCTGGGCACCGAGTTCGAGGGCAAGGGCGCGGTGCCCGACGACGCGACGGCCGGCTCCGAGGAGGAGAAGATCATCCTCGGCGTGCTGCGGCGCTCCCTGCGCGAGGACCCCACCCGCTGGACCGCCATCGGCCGGGGCATCAGGGGCGTCACCGAGGAGACCACCACCGGCGTCCACCGGCTCTACGACCTGGCGAAGAAGGGCGAGCTGCTCTTCCCCGCCATCAACGTCAACGACTCGGTGACCAAGTCGAAGTTCGACAACCTCTACGGCTGCCGCCACTCCCTGATCGACGGCATCAACCGCGCCACCGACGTGATGATCGGCGGCAAGGTGGCCGTGGTGTGCGGCTTCGGCGACGTCGGCAAGGGCTGCGCCGAGTCGCTGCGCGGCCAGGGCGCCCGCGTCGTGGTCACCGAGATCGACCCGATCTGCGCGCTGCAGGCCGCGATGCAGGGCTACGAGGTCGCCACCCTCGAGGACGTCGTCGAGACCGCCGACATCTTCATCACCTGCACCGGCAACAAGGGGATCATCACGGCCGCCGACATGGCCCGCATGAAGCACCAGGCGATCGTGGGCAACATCGGCCACTTCGACAACGAGATCGACATGGCCGGCCTCGAGAACCTGCCGGGCGTGCGCAAGGAGAACGTGAAGCCGCAGGTCGACGAGTGGGTCTTCCCCGACGGCCACCGCATCATCGTGCTGTCGGAGGGGCGCCTGCTGAACCTGGGCAACGCCACCGGCCACCCGTCGTTCGTGATGTCCAACTCCTTCACGAACCAGACGATCGCCCAGATCGAGCTCTTCACCAAGAACGACGACTACGAGAAGCAGGTCTACGTGCTGCCGAAGCACCTCGACGAGAAGGTGGCGCGCCTGCACCTCGATGCCCTGGGCGTGCAGCTCACCACCCTCAGCGAGGAGCAGGCCGACTACATCGGCGTGCCCGTCGAGGGGCCGTACAAGCCCGACCACTACCGCTACTAGTCCACCGGCGCGCCGTGCGCCCTCAGGTGCACGCGCTCGCCCTCCGGACCGAAGATCGACAGCAGCTCCACCGGCCCGTCCACGGCGCCGAACCAGTGAGGGGTCCAGGTGCTGAACTCGGCGGCCTCGCCGGGTTCCAGCACCAGGTCCTGCTCGCCCAGGATCACCCGGCATCGCCCCGACAGCACGTACAGCCACATGTGGCCCTCGTGCACCCGGGGCTCGTCCGGCTCGCGCCGGTCGGCCGGCACCAGGAGCCGGAAGGCGCGCGTGGCCGCCCCCGAGTCGTCGCGGGTGAGGGCCTGGCTGATGATGCCCCCCATGATCCGGGTGCGCGGCCGCACCCGGGGGTCGGCCGTGGCGGCGGGAGCCGCGAGCTCGGCGATCGGCACCCCGAGGGCCTCCGAGAGGGGCGGCAGGTGGTCGATCGCGAGGCGCCGCGCGCCGGACTCGAGCCGGCTGAGCGTCGAGGGCGACATCCCCGCCCGGCCCGCCACCTCCTCGAGCGTCATGCCGCGCGCGCGTCGCGCCTGCCGCAGGCGACGGCGTACCACATCGTCGAAGCGCGTCTCGTCTCTTGCCATATCAGCACGATACCTTGCGCTTCCGGCAGGGCGCTCGTCATGGTGGACCCATGACCTCACCCGATCTCGACTGCGTCGTCGTGGGCGGCGGGGCCGCGGGGCTCTCGGCCGCCCTGGTGCTGGGGCGGGCCCGCCGGCGCGTGCTGCTGGTGGACGAGGGGCGCCAGAGCAACCTGTCCGCCCACGCCGTCGGCGGCCTGCTGGGCCACGACGGCACCTCCCCCGCCGACCTCTACCGCATCGGCCGCGCCCAGCTCGCCGCGCTGCCCACCGTCGCGGTGCGCGACGGGCGCGTGACGGACGCGCGGCGCAACGACGGCGGCTTCACGGTGGAGCTGGAGGCGGGCGCGCCCGTGCGGGCCGCCCGCCTACTGCTGGCCGTCGGCCTCACCTACCAGCTCCCCGATCTGCCGGGACTGGCCGAGCTGTGGGGCGACTCGGCGTTCCACTGCCCCTTCTGCCACGGGTGGGAGGTGCGCGACCGCCGCCTCGCCCTCTACGCCGGCGACCGCGCCGACGTGATCGAGCACCTCGGGTCGCTGCTGCGCGGGTGGAGCGACGACGTCGTCGCGTTCGCCGACGAGGCGGCCGCCACCCCGACGGCGCGGGCCGCGCTCGAGGCGGCCGGCGTGGCGCTGGTCACGACGCCCGTGACGGCGCTGCGCGCCGAGGGCGGCACCCTGGCCGCGGTGGTGCTGGCCGACGGCTCGGAGGTGCCCCGCGACGCGATCGCCGTGGCCTGGACCCCGCGTCCGCGGTCCGACCTGGCCGCCCGCCTGGGCGCCGCGTCCGACGAGCGGGGCCTGGTGCGCGTCGACCGCATGGGCGCCACCGACGTCCCCGGCCTGTTCTGCGCCGGCGACGCCTGCGAGCCCTTCCAGCAGGTCTCGGTGGCGATCGCCTCGGGCGCGATGGCCGGGGCCGCCGTCGCCCGCGAGGCGATCATCGACCGCTACGCGGTGCCGACCGCCTCCTGAGGGCGGCCCGCCGCGACGCGCGCGCGGCGGGCGTGCCGGGTCATCTGGGCCAGGCCCACGACGCTCAGCAGCGGCAGCACCAAGAGCGCCTCCTGCAGGTCGCCCCCGCCGCCCTGCAGCCGCAGGATGCCGGCGACCGCCAGCTGCACGCCCACGGCCGCCAGGAATCCGCCGGTGTTGGCGAGGCCGGTGGCACTGCCGCCGCGCTCGGCCGGGTTGCCCTCGCGGGCGATGTCGAAGGCGAGCATCGACGCGCCGCCCGCCGCCCCGGTGAGGCACAGGGCCACCGCGATCAGCGTGCGCGGGGTCGCGTCGGCCGGCCACAGGAGCGCCGCCGCCCAGGCCAGGGCCTGAGCGCCCGCCAGGGTCGTGAGCACGGGCATGCGCCAGGCCGGACGCCGCGCCACGACCAGCCCGGCGACGGGCGCCGCGGCGGCGAACGAGATGACGGCCAGCATCACCAGGGCGCGCGCCGAGGCGGCGTCGACGCCCTGCGCCCGGACCAGCCAGGGGATGCCCCACAGCGCCGTGACGGCGACGAACGGCCCCATCAGGGCGAGGTGCGTCCAGAAGCCGTGGCGGGTCGCCCGGGTGGCCCAGGCCAGGCGCAGGGTGCGGACGATGCCGTGGGCCGGAGCGGCGGCGGGGCGCGGGTCGGCGGCGGCGCCGGGGCGGTCGCGCACCAGCCACAGGCAGGCGGCGGCGAGGACGCCCGTGACGACGCCGGTGGCGACGAAGGTGGAGGTCCAGCCCAGGCCGTCGAGGGCCGCGCCCAGGGGGACGGTGGTGCCGATCTGCCCCAGGGCGCCGGCCAGGCCGGTGAGGCACGCCATCACCGCGTAGCGGCTCGGCGGGAACCAGCTCTGCGCCAGCCTCAGGACGGACAGGAAGATGAAGGCGTCGCCGACGCCGACCAGGCCGCGCCCGGCCAGGGCGACCGCCGGATCGTGCGCGAGACCGAAGATGGTCTCGCCCGCCGCCATCAGGATCAGTCCCCCGGCCAGGGCCCGCCGGGGGCCGATGCGGTCGGCCGCGAGCCCCGCGGGGATCGTCATCAGCAGGTAGAGGCCCAGCTGCAGCGCCGACAGCAGGGCGATGGCGTCGGGACCGAGCCCCAGCCGGTCGTGCGCCTCGATCGACGCGACCCCCAGGCTCATCCGGTGGAACAGCGCGACGAGGTAGAACCCCGCCGCCAGCCCCCACACGAGCCACGCCCGAGACGACGCGGCGACCGATGGGTCGGTATCTTCCTGCCGTCTTAGATGCATGTTGCATCTCTATCATCCACGGGAAGCATCCTCAACCTCGGCCGGGGGCGTGCGGTCGGTCGGCCTCTGGCCCCGGCGGCGGCCAGCCGATAGAGATACCTCGTGACCGCCGACCGCCGACCCGAGCCCGCCAAGGATCGCGCGCTGACGTTCGTGAAGCGGCGCGTGCTGGACGGCACCTACCCCGGCGGCGAGCTGCTCAGCGAGGGAGCCGTGGCGCAGGAGCTGGGCGTCAGCCGCACCCCCGTCCGGGAGGCGTTCCTGCTGCTCGAGGCCGAGGGGCTGATGCGGCTCTACCCGAAGCGCGGCGCGCTGGTGGTGCCGGTGTCGGCCGGGGAGATCCGCGACGTGATGGAGACGCGCCTGCTGGTGGAGCGCCACGCCGCCGAGCGCCTGGCCGCGAGCGACGACGTGGCGACCCAGCGGCGGCTGGTCGACCAGATCGCGCGCCAGCGGGAGCTGCTGGAGGCCGATGACCCGGCGGCCTTCGTGGACGCCGATCGGCTCTTCCACGCCACGATCGTCGACTGGCTCGGCAACGCGATCCTCAGCCGCCTCTACGAGTCGCTGCGCGACCGCCAGCGGCGCATGACGGCCGCCACCCTGGCGCGCGATCCGCAGATCGCGCGGCGCTACCTCGACGAGCACCGCCGCATCGCCGAGGCCGTCGCGGGCAACCGGCCCCGCGACGCCGGCCGCCTGCTCGCCGCCCACATCGAGGGCGCTCAGCGCAACGCCGAGGCCTTCGCCTGACCGCGCGCGGGGGCGTCAGTAGACGCGGATCCTCTGCCGCGAGAGGAAGAAGCCGTGCCCGTTCTTGTTGGCGCAGGTCAGGCCGGCCGTCCTCGAGGTGCAGGTGATGCGTCCCCGCTTGATCGACGTGCCGTAGGCCAGCACCTTCGCGCGGCTGTTGAGGACGGTGTCCCCGACGCACAGCCCGCGTCCCCGCCCGCGCTGGGTGAGCCCGTAGGCGATGCCCCAGTCGAGCTGGCACGAGGGCGGCTCCGGCGGCCCCTTCGCGCTCGTCTTGAAGATGTCGCAGCGGACCTGGTTGCCGATGAAGCCGCAGTAGATGTTCTTGCTCGGCGTGCGGAAGGAGGTGATGCCGAGCGCCGAGGAGACCGGCGCGGCGGTGAGGCCGCCCAGCACGGCGAGGCAGGTGAGGAGGCGAAGGCGCGTCATGCGCCGGAGTCTGTCACGGCCGGCCCGGGCGGCGCACCCCCCGCGGGCTCGTAGAAGGCCCGGATGTGCGCCCGCACCAGCGCGCTCGCGCGCATCGCGTGGCCGCGCCCGACGGCGGCGAGGATGGCCTCGTGCTCGCGGGTGAGCCGCTCCAGAGTGGCGCGGGGGTCGTCCTGGGCGCGCAGGTGCTCGAGCAGATGGCGGGCCACCGCCTCCCGCAGGGCCCGCATCACCAGGAACATCGCCTCGTTGCCCGAGGCCCGCACCAGCGCGAGATGGAAGCGCACGTCGGCGCGGTCGTACTCCTCGACGCCGATGTCCGGGCGGCGCATCTCGTCGAGGGCGGCGCGCGCCTCGTCGAGGGCGCCCGCGGCGCGGCGGCGCGCGGCCGCCGCGAGCGCCGACTGCTCGAGCACGCTGCGGAACTCCATCAGGTCGGCGACGCCCACCGCGTTCAGCCGGAGGAGGATGGCGAGGGCGTCGGCGGCGTGGCCGCCGGCGCCGTCCGAGACGACCGTGCGCGACGGCGACCCGCCGCCGGTGACGAGCCCCTGGGCCTGCAGCGCCCGCAGGGCCTCGCGCACCGACGCGCGGCTCACGCCGAACGCGTCGCACAGGTCGCGCTCGGTGGGCAGGGGGTCGCCGGGAGCGAGCTCCCCGTCGAGGATCGCGCGGCGCACCCGCTCGGCCACCTGCAGGTACAGGGGTCGCCGATCGATGCCCTCGAAGAGGTTCACGCCGCCATTGTCACATTGACCGATGGTCTGACCAATGCGTAGGCTCCACCCATCTCAGATCCGAGACCGGAGGGGTTCATGCCGAGGGTCCTGATCCTGACCGGCGACGCGGCCGAGTCGCTCGAGGTGATGTACCCGTACCAGCGGCTGCTGGAAGAGGGGTACGAGGTGGACATCGCCGGTCCCACCAGGAAGAAGCTCCAGTTCGTGGTGCACGACTTCGTCGAGGGCTTCGACACCTACACGGAGAAGCCCGGCTACACCTGGGACGCCGACGTCGCCTTCGCCGACGTCGATCCGACCGACTACGTCGCCCTGGTCATCCCGGGCGGCCGCGCGCCGGAGTACATCCGCAACGACGCCGACGTGAAGCGCATCGTCACCCACTTCTTCGGCGAGGACAAGCCGGTGGCCCACCTCTGCCACGGGGGGCTGGCGGTGGCCTCGGCGGGGGTGCTGTCCGGGCGCCGCTCGGCCGCCTATCCGGCGCTCGAGCCCGACATCGAGGCGGCCGGCGCCGAGTTCGTCGACGGCGGCGGCGTGGTGGACGGCACGATGGTCTCGGCCCGCGCATGGCCGGACCACCCGACCTGGATGCGCGAGTTCATGCGCGTGCTGCGTCAGCACGCTCCCGCGGGGTCCGAGGCGGCGCCGGTCACCCCCTGACGGCGACCGTCCGATGACCCTCCCGCGCGCGCCCGGCGCACACGGGCAGCTGCAGGCCGCGGCGCGCGATCTCATCGGCACCCTCCCCGCGGGGAGGGTGCTGATGGACCAGGACGCGATGGAGGCGTTCCGCAACGACCAGGCGGAGCTGGTGACCGGCGGGCTGCCGATGGCGGTGGCGCGGCCGCACGACACCGCCGAGGTGCAGGCGGTGATGCGCGTCGCCGGCGCGCACGGCGTGCCGGTGGTGCCGCGGGGCGCCGGCAGCGGCCTGTCCGGCGGCGCGGCGGCCATCGACGGCTGCATCGTGCTGTCGACCGAGGCGATGACCCGCATCCTGGAGGTCGACGGCGCCAGCCTCCTCGCCCGCGCCGAGGCCGGCGTCCTGAACGGCGCCCTGGCCGCGGAGGCCGCGCGCCACGGGCTCTGGTACGCGCCCGACCCGGCGAGCCGCGACTTCTCCACCATCGGCGGCAACATCGCCACCAACGCCGGCGGGTTGTGCTGCGTGAAGTACGGGGTCACCCGCGAGAGCGTGCTCGGCCTCACCGCGGTCACCGCATCCGGGGAGATCCTGGAGGTGGGCGGCCGCACGGTGAAGCGCGTGGCCGGCCTCGATCTGCTGTCGCTGCTGGTGGGCTCGGAGGGGACCCTCGCGGTGGTGACCGAGGCGACCCTGCGCCTGCGGCCCGTGCCGCCCGCGCCGCTGACCGGCGCGGCCTACTTCCCCACCCTGGTCGCCGCGGGTCGGGCGGTCGCGGCGATCGCCGAGGCGCGCATCGCCCCGTCGATGCTGGAGCTGATCGACCGCGCCACCATGACGGCCGTGGAGCGGTGGCGGCGGCTCGACCTCGATCTCGAGTCGGCGGCGCTGCTCCTGTTCCAGTCGGACCTGCCGGGCGACGCGCGCCTGCGCGAGCTGGAGCGGGCCGCCGCGTGCTGCGAGCAGGCCGGCGCGAACCTGGTGGTGACCGCCGACGACGAGGCGGACAGCGCGATGCTGATGGAGGTGCGGCGCCTGTGCTTCCCGGCGCTGGAGCACCGCGGCGGCACCCTGCTGGAGGACGTTGGCGTGCCCATCGCGCGCGTGCCGGACCTGCTGGCGCGCTGCGAGGAGATCTCCCGCGAGATCGGGCTCACCGTCGCCACCTTCGGCCACGCCGGCGACGGCAACATGCACCCCACCGTCGTCTTCGACCGCCACTCGGCCGAGGAGCGCGAGCGCGCCCTCGGCGCCGCCGGCCTGATCTTCGAGGCGGCGCTCGCCCTGGGGGGCACCATCACCGGCGAGCACGGCGTGGGCCTGCTGAAGCGCCCATGGCTCGAGAGCGACATCGGCCCGGTGGCCCGCCGCATCGGCCGGGGCATCAAGCACGCCTTCGACCCCCAGGGCATCCTCAACCCCGGCAAGGCGATCTAGCCGCCGGCACCGGCGCCTCGACGAAGCGGGGAATCGCATCAGTGGTCACCATCAGGTACCTAGACCACTTTCAGGTGCCTACTTCACACGGGTGACCGTGGGTGGCACGGTTCATCCATGACCACTCGGACCACATCCACCATTCCGGCGTTCGTCCCCGCTGCGGACGCCGATGCGGGCATCGTCCTCGCGGACGTGCCCACCCCCGAGCCGGCCGCCGACGAGGTGCTGATCGCCGTCGAGGCCTACTCGGTGAACCGGGGCGAGGTGCACCTGCTCGCCGCCCCGCGCCCGGGCTGGCGACCCGGGCAGGACGTCGTCGGGCGCGTGCTGCAAGCCGCCGCCGACGGCGGCGGCCCGCGCGAGGGCGAGCGGGTCGTCGGCCACGCGATGCAGGGCGGCTGGGCGCCCGTGGTGCCCGTGCCCGCCTCGGCGGCCACCGTGCTGCCGGACTCGGTCCCCTCCACGGTCGCCTCCACCCTGGTGGTCGGCGGCCTCACCGTACTGCGGCTGCTGCGCCGCGCCGGCGCGCTCGCGGGCACGCGGGTGCTCGTGACCGGGGCGTCCGGCGGCGTCGGCCACGGGCTCGCCGAGCTCGCGATCGGCTCGGGCGCCGAGGTGGTCGCGGTGGCGCGGACCCCCGAGCGCGGCGAGCTGCTCCGCGGCTTCGGCGCCTCCACCGTCGAGCGCGTCGAGGACGCCGCCGGGCCCTTCGACGTCGTCTTCGAGTCGGTCGGCGGTGAGACGCTGGTGGCCGCCGTCGCGGCCGTCCGGCGCGGCGGCCGCGTGCTCCTCTTCGGCCAGGCGGGCGGCGAGCCCGCCCGGCTCGGCTTCGGCCAGCTGTTCAACGAGGCGATCGTCGAGGGGTTCGTCTACTGGGGCGCCGACGGCGGCGACATCGCCGGCGACCTCGCCCTCCTGGTGCGACTGGTGGAGACCGGCCGCCTGCACCCGCCGATCGGCGTCGTCGAGGACTGGCGCCGCACCCCGGAGGTGCTCGTGGACCTCCGCGACCGGCGGGTGCGCGGCAATGCCGTGCTGACGATCGGCGGCTGACGGCCGGGCGGGCCCGTCACGCCGCGGGCGCGCGGGACGGCACCTCCTGCAGCAGCCAGCCGTTGCCGTCGGGATCGCTGAACGAGATGTACGAGCCGAAGTCGCGCCGCTCCGGGTCGAGCCCGGGCTCCCGGCCGGCGGCGCCGAAGTGGAAGGGCCCGGTCGCCTCGATCCCGCGCCGCCTCAGCTCCGCCTCCGCCGCCTCGATGTCGTGGACCACCAGGTGGAGGCCCTCGGCCGATCCGGGCGGCCGGGTGGCGATGCCCGTCCCGAAGGTGACCGAGCAGGCGGAGCCCGGCGGCGTGAACTGCACCACCCGGAATGCGTCGCCCGCCCGGTGGTCGACGTCCAGACGGAAGCCCAGCCGCTCGTAGAACGCCTTGGCCCGGTCCACGTCGCTCACCGACAGCACCACCACCTCGAGCTTCCAGTCCATGATCCCCTCCCGTGTCGTCCGGCCAGTGTCCTTCGCCCGTGGGACGCGCGCCAGGTCCGGAACTCATCGGTCGATGCGGCCGGCCGGTTGGCAGACTGGCGGGGATGAGCGCGACCGCCGCGAGCCCGCAGGCCGACGAGACCCATCCCCTGATCCGCCTGTGGCGGTACGCCGCCGCCCACCGCCGCCAGGTGCTGCTGGCCGCCACCCTGTCGGTGCTGAACAAGGTCTTCGACGTGTTCCCGGAGATCCTGATCGGCATCGCCATCGACGTGGTGGTGCGCGGCGACCAGTCGTTCGTCGCCGGCCTCACGGGGATGGAGGACCGCTGGGGGCAGCTGCTGCTGCTCGCCCTGGTGAACTTCGGCGTCTGGGTGTGCGAGTCGGCGAGCCAGTGGGGCTACGAGCTGGCCTGGCGCAACCTGGCCCAGACGGTCGAGCACGAGGCGCGGATGGACGCCTACGCCCACATCCAGAACCAGGATCTCGCCTACTTCGAGGACGCCAGCACCGGCGGGCTGATGGCGGTGCTGAACGACGACGTGAACCAGCTGGAGCGGTTCCTCGACGTCGGCGCGAACAGCATCATCCTGGTCGTCGCGAACGTGATCCTGGTCGGCATCGTGTTCCTGGTGGCGTCGCCGCTGATCGCCCTGGTGTCCTTCCTGCCGATCCCGGTGATCGTGTGGGCGTCGTTCCGCTACCAGCGGCGGCTGGAGCCCCGCTATCGCGCGATCCGCGATCAGGTGGGGCGCCTGTCGGGCACCCTGGCGAACAACCTCGGCGGCATCGCGACGATCAAGGCCTTCACGGCCGAGCAGCGGGAGATCGACCGCGTGGCCGCCGAGTCGGAGGCCTACCGCCAGGCGAACCGGGCGGCCATCCGGCTGTCGTCCGCCTTCGTCCCGCTCATCCGCATGGCGATCCTGGTCGGCTTCACGATGACCCTGCTGGTGGGCGGGAAGGCCACCATCGACGGGCACCTGGAGATCGGCTTCTTCTCCGTCCTGGTGTTCATGACCCAGCGCCTGCTGTGGCCGCTCACCGACCTGGGCGAGACCTTCGACCTCTACCAGCGGGCGATGGCCTCCACCCGGCGGATCCTCGATCTCCTGGCCGTGACGCCGACGGTCGTCGACGGACCCGGGCCGGCCCTGCCGACGCCGGTGCAGGGGGCCGTCAGGTTCGACGACGTGCGCTTCGCGTACGCCGACGGCCCGGACGTGTTGCGCGGCCTGTCGATCGACGTCCCCGCCGGCGAGACCCACGCCGTCGTCGGCCTCACCGGCGCCGGCAAGAGCACCATCGTGAAGCTGCTGCTGCGCCTGTACGACGTCACCGGGGGCCGTGTCACCCTGGACGGCCGCGACGTGCGCGACCTCGCGCTCGGCGATCTGCGCGGGGCGATCGGGCTGGTGAGCCAGGACGTCTTCCTCTTCGACGGCACCGTGCGCGAGAACATCGCCTACGGCGACCCGGACGCCCCCGACGAGCGCATCGAGGAGGCGGCGCGCCTGGCCGAGGCGCACGACTTCATCCGGGCCATGCCGAACGGCTACGACACCGTGGTCGGCGAGCGCGGCCAGAAGCTCTCGGGCGGCCAGCGCCAGCGCCTGTCGATCGCCCGCGCGATCGTGCGCGACCCGGCGATCCTGGTGCTCGACGAGGCGACCAGCGCGGTCGACAACGAGACCGAGGCCGCGATCCAGCGCTCGCTGGAGACCGTCTCGCGCGACCGCACCACCATCGTGATCGCCCACCGCCTCTCCACCATCCGCAACGCCGACCGCATCCACGTGCTGGAGCGCGGCCGGGTGGAGGAGTCGGGCACCCACGACGAGCTGGTCGCGGCGGGCGGGCTCTACGCGGCCCTGTGGCGGGTGCAGACGGGCGAGCGCGGCGTGGAGGTGCGCTCGGACTGAGGGGAGTCGACGCAAAGTCCTCACCGCGAGAGCTTTGCGTTGCACGGACCACGCCAAGTCGACTTTGCCTCACCGCTGGAACGCAAAGAAATAGCCTCTAGACTTTGCGTAATGGATGTCGCGCTGCTCCGAGGGTCGCCGCTCGGCGAGTTGGTCCCGATATCGGGCACGGACGGCCGGACCGGCCGCGACTACGACCACTTCGCCTTCCTGCCCCACCCGCTCCCCCGAGAGGTGGAGCTTCCCGCCGCGACGTGGACGGCGGTCGCGCGCGCCGAGGCCGATCTCGCCCGCCTCGACCAGGCCGCCCGACAGGTTCCCGAGCCGGCCCTGCTGAGACAGCCGGCGCTTCGCCGCGAGGCCCAGAGCACGAGCGCCCTGGAGGGGACCTTCGCGCCGATCGAGACGGTGCTGGAGTCCGACCTGGAGCGGCGGGGCCAGCTTCGCATGGACGTGCGCGAGATCCTGAACTACGTCGCGGCGGCGGAGGAGGGCTTCTCCTGGGTCGCCGAACGCCCCATCACCCTCGGCCTCATCCGCACCCTCCAGCGGACGCTGGTGGAGGGCACGGACAGCGAGCACGACGACGCCGGGGGGCTGCGGTCGCGGCAGGTGTTCATCGGACCACGCCACGCCCCTCTGGAGACCGCCCGGTTCGTCCCCCCACCCCCGGGCGACCGGCTGAGCGCGGGCATGGACGCGTGGATCGAATGGGTGGACGACCCGCCGCGGGACATGCCGGCGGTCCTCCAGGCGGCCCTCGCCCACTACCAGTTCGAGACCCTGCACCCCTTCTCGGACGGCAACGGTCGCATCGGTCGGCTGCTGATCGTGCTCCAGCTCATCCGGCGGAGCGTGCTGACGCACCCGATCCTGGTGGTCTCACCATGGTTCGAGGTGCGCCGTGACCAGTACCAGGACGCGCTCCTCGCGCTGAGCCGGACGGGGCGCTGGAGCGACTGGGTGGAGTTCTTCGCCACGGGCATCGCCGCCTCGGCGCGATCGACCCACGAACGCGTCGACACGCTGCTGACATGGCGCGACGACGCCATCGCCAGGGTCCGGGCCGCGGGGGTGTCGGGGCTGGCCGAACGCATCGCCGCCAACCTGATCGGCGCTCCGATCCTCACGCCCGGCCAGGCCGCGCGAGCCAACGGCGTGACGGCGCAGGGCGCGCGCAACGCCCTGAGGCGCCTGGCGGAGCTGGGCATCGTCACCGAGTCCAACCGGAACGGACGGCTCGTCTTCCACTCGGACGAGGTGGTCGACCTCATCCGCCGCTGACGACCCGGCCCTCGACGCGAGCACGACATCGGGCCGGGACGACCGGCCGCTCACCCCACGAGCTCCCCGCGCCTCCTCGTCAGGTAGGCCCGCTCGGCGGAGTTCTGCGTCGCGGCGATCGCGGCGTCGTATGCCGACCGGGCCTCCGCGCTGCGTCCGAGACGGCGCAGCAGCTCCGCCCGCGTCGCGTGCCAGGCGTGGTAGCCCTCCAGGGGGAGCCCGTCGACGATCGCAAGAGCGACCCCGGGCCCGTCGAGCTCGGCGATCGCGACCGCCCGGTTGAGGGTGACGATCGACGAGGGGTCCAGCTGGATGAGTTGGTCGTAGAGGGCCGCGATCTGCGACCAGTCCGTCGCCGTGGCCGCGGGGGCGTCGGTGTGGACGGCGTTGATCGCGGCGAGCAGCTGATAGCGGCCGGGCCGGTCGATCGCCAGGCAGGCGCGGACCAGGGCGTGGCCCTCGCCGATCAGGGCGTGGTCCCAGCCGCCGCGGTCCTGCTCGGACAGCGGCACCAGCTCGCCGTTGCGCACGCGTGCCGCACGGCGGGCCTCGGTGAGCAGCATCAGCGCCAGCAGTCCGGTGACCTCGGGCTGCGGCAGGAGGCCGTGGAGCACGCGCGCGAGGCGGATGGCCTCGCCGGTGAGCTCGCCCCGAACCGGGTCGCCGTCGCCCGTGGACAGGTATCCCTCGTTGAACACGAGGAACAGCACCGCCAGCACGCTGCCGACCCGCTCGGGCAGGTCGGCCGGCTCGGGGATCCGGTAGGGGATCCTCGCGGCCGCGATCTTCCTCTTAGCCCGCGTGATGCGCTGGGCCATCGTGGTCTCGGGGACGAGGAACGCCTCCGCGATCTCGGCGACGGTGAGCCCGCCGAGCAGGCGCAGGGTGAGCGCGATGCGCGCCTCCGTCGCGAGGGCCGGGTGGCAGCAGGTGAAGATGAGCCGCAGCCGGTCGTCCTCGACGGGGCCGGTCGGCTCATGGGGCGTGTCGTCGTGGAGCATCGACGCCTCCTCGTGCTTGCCGTCGCGCAGGCTCTCGCGGCGGAGCCGGTCGATCGCCCGGTTGCCGGCCGTGGTGGTGAGCCATGCCCCGGGGTTCGGGGGAACCCCGGAGGCCGGCCACGTCTGGAGGGCGGCCACCAGCGCCTCCCCGGCCGCGTCCTCGGCGACGTCGATGTCGCCGAAGCGGCGGACCAGGGAGGCGATCACGCGGCCGTACTCCTCACGGAAGACGCGCTCGACCGCGACGGTGGTGGCCGTTTCGGCCGAGCCGGGCACGGTCGATCGGCTCAGCCGATGCCGCCGAAGGGCCGCACCTCGACCGCGCCGCGGCACGCCTTCGACCCTTCCGCGGCGAGGCGGAGCGCGACGTCGAGGTCGGGGGCGTCGATCACCCAGAAGCCGCCGATGACCTCCTTGGTCTCCAGGTAGGGCCCGTCGGTCATGACCGGCTGGTCGCCCGTCCCGTCGACCACGGTCGCGGTCGAGGCCGACTGGAGCCCGCCGGCGAAGACCCAGTAGCCGTCGGCCTTGAGGCGGTCGTTGAAGGCGCCGGTCGCGGCGAACGCCTCCTCCATCGCCTCCTTGGACCCGTAGTTGCCGAACTCGCCCATCTCGGCCGGGCCGTGCACGGAAAGCAGGTAGTGAGCCATGTCGATCTCTCCTCGAGCTCCGGGGTGATCCCGATGATCACCCTTTCACCCTCACCACGAACGGCAACCCCGCGATACGACACCCCGCCGCAGAAGTTCCCGGTCGGAGGCCCTCGCTCCCGTTCAGGCGGTCTTCCCCTGAACGGCCCGCACAGTCCTTCACGCCACCCTTTCGCGCTGGCCCCGGCGATGGCTTGGGGGCTTCACGTGCACGCAGCAGATAATCATGTCCGTCGATTCGATGAACGTCATAGGACGATGCCTAAGACGTTGCTCAAGTCGACTGGGCGGAGTCGTCTTCCACGTAAAGCGGACTATCTTCTTTGCACCGTGTCCCATCTCGGCACTGACGCGGAGGCCAAGACTGTCGCCCGTATGGGTTCCGAACAATTTCGCCCTAACCGCCGCCGCACGGTCTCGTCCAATTCTGGGCTTCCGGGGAGGCACGCTCCGTCTGATAGCGAAGTAGGCTGCCTCCCATGGAGGGGACACGGAGGACCGGCGTCGTCATCGAGACACAATCCTCAAACTCACCGTTCACCGATGAAGGTCGCCGAGTCCCCGGTGGGCGATGTCCGAGCTCGCCTATTGACGCGATCGAGAGCGACATCGATGACCACAGATCCAAACGATCTCGTCCCGATCCAATCTGCGGAAGCGGTACAGCGAACAATCGCCGCGGAACAATGGGCAGGCGATGGCACAACCGACATCGAGAATCGCGTTGGCCCTCGCCCGTACCACCTCATGGCCCCGAGACCCCGCTACAAGCTGGGCCGACAACGAGGGGCCCGACATTCGGAAAGGGATTCGTGCACCGAACGGTGCCTCACATCACCTTGAGGTCGATCGCCCGCAAACCGGATGCCCACCACACCTACGCCAACATCGAGCGCACGCTGCGCGCAGAGATCGACGAGGAGGCGTGGGCGAGCCTCCACCGTGCGCGCAGCCGTCCGCTCGACCCGCCCGCTACCGGGAAGATCGCCGTGAAGGTGATCAACCACTACGGCGACGAGGTGCTGAAGGTCTACCCCATCGACTGATGGACGAGCACCTGCACCACCTGGTCTCGGCGCGCGTCGACGCCGACGACGCACTCCCCGCTGAGGTGGGCCTCCTCGTGCTCGCCGCCTGCGAAGGCGAGGACGCGTTGGCCGCCGAGCTCGACGGCGGCGCGACCGAGCGGTCCGAGCCCGGCTCGGTGCCGGCGCCGGTCGACCCACCCGCCGCATACATCACGAGTATCGCCGTCGAGGGCTTCCGTGGCGTGGGGCCGAAGGCGGAGCTGTCCCTGAATCCCGGACCCGGACTGACGCTGGTGGTGGGCCGCAACGGCTCCGGCAAGTCCAGCTTCGCCGAGGGCCTCGAGATCTGCCTGACCGGCGCGAACCTCCGCTGGGGGAAGGACCGCAGCAAGGTGTGGGAGGACGGGTGGCGGAATGTCCACCACGGGGACCCCTGCGCCGTCAGCGCGACGTTCGCCGTCGACGGCGTGCCCGGCGCCGTAACCGTCACCCGCTCGTGGGCTCCCGATGCGCCCCTCGAACTCTCCACGGTGTCCGTGACCGGCCACCCAACAGCAACCAGCATCGACGACCTGGGGTGGCGCGGGCCCCTGAACTCTCTGCGTCCGTTCCTCTCGTATAACGAACTCGGCGACATGTTCACGGGACCCCCGAGCGCTGTCTACGACGCACTCGCCGGCATCCTCGGACTGGAGGACCTGGTGGGTGTCGCCGGGGCCCTCAAGAACCAGCGCACGGCGCGAGACAAGGCACTGAGGGCCGTGAAGGACCGCGTGCCGGAACTCCTCACCCTTCTCGACGGCATCGACGACGAGCGGGCCATGTCCTCGCGGGTCGCCCTGCTCGGGAAGGACTGGAACCTGGAGGCCATCGAGTTTGCCCTCGATGGTCTCGTCGAGGGCGGCGACCCCGAGGGCGAGTTGGCGACGTTGCGTGATCTCGCCCGGGTGAGGCGACCGGATCCCGAGATCGCTCCCGAGGCACTGCGCGAGGCGGCGCGGGCCGCCGACGACCTCGCCGCGACAGATGCGGGCGCCGCCCACCGCGTGGCCGAGCTCCTGAAACGCGCCCTCGACCACCACCACCTCGTCGGCGACGGACCCTGCCCCGTGTGCTCTGTCGGCGCGCTCGATCCCGCGTGGCGGGAACAGGCCGAGACAGAGCGGGCGGAGCTGGAGGAGCGCGCCGCCGCGGCCGAGAAGGCACAGGCCGCAGTGCGCACGGCACTCGCTGCAGCGGGACGATCCCTCGATCCCGCGCCCGGATGCCTCCACGACGGGAAACAGCTCGGCATCGACACCGCCGATGCGCTCAAGGAGTGGGAGGCGTGGCACGCCGGGTCCGTCGTCAGTGACCCCCGCGCCCTCGCCGATCACCTGGAGCATCGGGGGCCGGCCCTCGACGCCGTGCTGGCAACGGTGCGGGAAGCGGCGACGGTCGAGCTGGAGAGCCGTGAGAACGCGTGGCGCCCGGCCGCCCGGGCGCTGCACGACTGGATCGCCGACGCCCGGCCCGCGGTCGCCGGAGCCCGCCACTCGGCGGCGCTGAAGGCGGCCGAGAACTGGGTGAACGGGATCACCGGCGAGGTGCGCGCCGCCAGGTTCGCGCCCATCGCGAACGCGGCCGCCGACCACTGGGCGACGCTGCGCCGCGGAAGCAGCGTCGACATCACCAACATCGGCCTGGGCGGGACCAACACCCGGCGGCGGGTGGACATCGACGTCGAGATCGACGGCGTCGGCAGTGCAGCCCTCGGCGTCATGAGTCAGGGCGAGCTCTGTTCCCTGGCCCTCTGCATGTTCCTCCCGCGCGCGACCCTCGACGAAAGCCCCTTCCGGTTCGTGGTGATCGACGACCCCGTGCAGTCGATGGATCCCGCGAAGGTCGACGGCCTCGCCCGCGTCCTCGAAACCGTTGCGACGACGCGGCAGGTGGTGGTCCTCACCCACGACGACCGCCTTCCCGAATCGGTGCGGCGGCTCGGGATTGAGGCCGACGTCGTCGAGGTCACCCGCGGCGAGTCCTCGATGGTCACGCTCACACCCGGCCTCGATCCGGTCGAGACGCGACTCGATGACGCCGCCGCGGCGGCGCGGGCCAGGGACCTGCCTGAGGCGATCGCCCGCAGAGTCGTGCCAGGCCTGTGCCGCCAGGCGATCGAGGCCGCATGCATCAGCGCGGTGCGCAGGCGCCGGCTGTCACGCGGCGAGCGACACGCGGATGTGGAGAAGAGCCTCGCGGGCGTGACGACGCTGTACGGCTGGGTCGCCATGGCGTTGTTCGACGACGACAGCCGGGAAAGCACCTCCAAGGTGCTCGGCCGCCTCAACAACGACCGCACGCTCGGTGCGCGCAGCGCCGACGCGTTCAGGAACTGCAACGAGGGCGCGCACAGCGGCTACGCCGGCCCCCTGAAAGACCTGGTGAGGGACGCCGGTCACCTGGCGAGGACGCTTGCCGGTCGCAAGTAGCCGGGCGTCGTCGCTGCTCGCCGCGGCCGAGGGGGTCAACAACGCGCAGGGCGTGCGGTTCGCATCACACGGCGCAGCCTTCCTCGCCCGCCAAGGCGTCGAGACAGCGATGGACGGCTTCTGGCTGGCGCGCGCCCCGGGCGTGGAGGTCTGCTCCATGCGCACCCAGCTCATCTGCGCCCCCTTCCACCTGCCGCACCATGTGGCCGCCGGGGTGAACCACACCTGGTGGGCCCTCACGCGTGTCTGCCATCACCACGCCTACGACCTCCCGCCCACGCCGGAGGAACTCGGCGACCTCCTCGAAACGGCACGGGGCCTCGTTGCCGAGCTCGCTCGTCTCGCAGGCGCGGAGCGGGAGTGAGCGAGGCGCCGCTCATCCCCCGGCCGGCGCGACGCCGCTCGGGCGAGGAGCCGGTCGCCGGTGCGTACCTCGCCGACTTCTGGCGATGGGCGTACAGCGACCTGCTCGGCAACACCGGCCGAGGGGTCTTCGCCGAGTGGATCGTGGGCCGGGCCCTCGGATGCGTCGACGGTGTCCGCGAAGGCTGGGCAAACCACGACCTCGAATGGGACGCAATCAGGATCGAGGTCAAGTCGGCGGCCTACCTCCAGGCATGGCAGACCCGGACTCCTTCCAGAATCGTCTTCGGGGGCCTCCGGGCGCGCGCCTGGGATCCCGTCACCGGCGAGTGGGCAGCCGTCCAGACCTATCGCGCGGACGTCTACGTCTTCTGCATCCTCACCGCAACCGACCACGACCGGATCGATCCGCTCGACACCAATCAGTGGCAATTCTGGGTCGTGGGCCAGGAGGCCGTCTCCGCCACCGGCCTGCGATCGATCGGTCTCGCGTTGGTCCAGCGCCTCGCGGGCGATCCGGTCCTGTTCGCAGGCCTGCCCGGCGCCGTGCGCCGTGCCACGGGGCGGACGGGCTGAGAACGCGCTCCGAGCCGCGCCCGCCCGGGCGACTACGCAGCGGGTCGGTCGCCGCGCGGAAGGTCGGCGGGCAGGTACCCGACGGACCGGAAGACGTCCACCACGTCGAACGCGAACACCGTGAGTTCAGCGGCCTGGGCACGGAAGTCAGCGCCCGCGAGCACCTCGGCGGCGGGTTTACTGAGGCCGGGATACCCGGTCCACGGCTCGCTCGCACCCGCGACCGCCCGGCAGGCCTCGGCGGCCCGCGCGCGCACAGACTCCTGTCCGATCTCCTTGTTCTTCACACACGCCCAGACAATCGGCGGCGAATCGGGGCGCCGCGAGGACTCGTTCGCGGCAAAGCCGACTCCCAACTCGATCCGGTCCGAGGAGTACATGGAGTAGATCCATCGTTCGTCGACTCCCCAGCGACCGCTCGGTTGAAGCCCCGGCACAACCCGCGCGATCTCTCGACGCGCCTCCGTGAGCAGCGCCTTCACTCGCGCCATGACCGCCGCCCCGCGGTTCCAGGTGTCCCAATCGACCGAACCGAGCGATTCTGGCATCACAAGGCCCTCCTCGACGAGCATCGAGACGAACTCACCTGGCAATCCCCCCTCCCCGACAGATGCGGTCACCGCGGCCAGCGCCTGCCAGCGGGACATGACGAAGACGACCCCCAGCTCTTCCGCGACCTCGGTGACATCCACATGGTCGGGGACTGGGTGCTGGGTCAGCGCGATCACGGCTCGAAGCGGCTCCGGCCTCGTGGAGGCGTAACGCACATATCGCTCGAGCTGCTCCGCGGTGAGGTCCGCAGCCAGCTTCGACTCCACGATGACGTATGCCTCGCCCTCGGCCTCGATGACCAGATCGAACCGGCCGATGTTTCGTTCGGACACCTGGGTGCTGACGCTCCAGCCGGTCTCGGTGGATAGCCCCAGAGATTCGAGCCAGCGGGGAATGAGCTCGGGATGCGTCTCCCACAGGTAGGCGAGCATCTCTGTGAGTTGGTCCTCCGCCCCGGAGCGGCGGCCGATGGCGAAGAGGTTCCGTATCGGCATCACACCCTCAGTCCGTGAAGCCGCCATGCGCCACGGGCCCGTCCGAACCCGCGGGGTACTCCATGAGCTCGGGGACGCCCCGCCGCCACGACTCCACGATCGGCTCGACGATGCGCCAGCACTCCTCGGCCTCGTCGCCGCGGATCGCGAGCATCGGGTCGCCGGCGAGGACGTCGAGGATCACGCGGCCGTAGGCCGATACCTCCTGCGGCGCGAGGACGGCCTCCATCGTCACGGGCTCGAGGTCGAAGACGTCGCCCTCGCCGTTCAGCTCCAGGGCCAGCTCCAGGCGATCCGGCGACAGGCCCAGGTGCAGGGTGTTCGGCAGCGGCGTCCGGCTCTGGCCGAAGGCCAGGTGCGGCACCGGGCGGAAGTGGACGGTCACGCCCTGGGCGAGCCCGGCGAGCGCCTTGCCGCTTCGCAGCGTGAACGGCACCCCCGCCCAGCGCCAGTTGTCGACGTGGAGCGTCACCTCGGCGAAGGTCTCCGTCCCGTTCGCCGGGTCGACGCCGTCCTCGGCGGCGTAGTCCGGCACGGGGCGGCCGTTCGCGGTGCCCGCCGTGTAGCGGGCGCGCACCGTCTGCGTCGCGATCTGCTCCGGCGTGGGCGTGCGGACCGCCCGGAAGAGGTCGACCTTGCGGTCGCGCAGGTCGTGCTCGTCGATGGTGGCGGGCGGCTCCATCGCGACCAGCGCCATCACCTGCAGCAGGTGGTTCTGGATCATGTCCCGCAGCGCGCCGGCGTGGTCGTAGTAGCCGGCGCGCCCCTCCAGGGCGATCGCCTCGTCCCAGCGGATCTCGACGCGCTCGATGTGCTCCCGGTTCCACAGCGGCTCGAACAGCCGGTTCGCGAACCGCAGGCCGAGCATGTTCTGGACCGTCTGCTTCTCGAGGAAGTGGTCGACGCGGTGGATCGCCCGCTCCGGGGCGGCGCCGGCGAGCAGGGCGTTCAGGTCGCGGGCGCTCTGCAGGTCCTGGCCGAAGGGCTTCTCCACCACGATCGCCCCGCCCTCCGGCAGGCCGGCGGCCGCGATCGCCCGGATGGCGACGGGGAACACCGGCGGCGGCAGCGCCAGGTAGATCACCGCGGGGCCGTCCCCCTCGCCGAG
This sequence comes from Thermoleophilia bacterium, assembly GCA_050181915.1. Lineage (GTDB taxonomy): Bacteria > Actinomycetota > Thermoleophilia > Miltoncostaeales > Miltoncostaeaceae > JBFXCS01. The sequence goes on from JBFXCS010000002.1 coordinate 546,209, forward strand.
GGCGCGCTTCAGGGCCTCCGGGTCGCCGGCGTCGCCCCGGTGGTAGGTGCAGAGCGCGGCGAGCCGGTCGGCGCCGGCCTTCGCGCCGTCGTCGCCGAAGCGGTCCACCGCCTCGCGCACATGGGCGCGGAAGGCCTCGTCGTCCTGCTCGGCCCGGTCGAGGCCGATGAGCCGGAAGCCCTCCGGCAGGCACCCCAGGTTCAGCAGCCCGGCGAGCCCCGGCAGGATGAGGCGCGCCGCCAGGTCGCCTCCCGCCCCCAGCACGATCATCCGGCGGATCGTCGTCATGCGCGCGCGTCTCTCAGACCGTCGGATCCCAGCTCGGCGCGCAGCTCCGCGACGATCCCGGCGAGCTCGTCCGCGAGCCGTCCCGGGCGACGGCGCGAGAACACCTCGCTGAGCGCGCCGTAGTACCAGAGGGGATCCGACTCGGGCCGGAAGCGCGTCCACAGCGCGTCGCCGATATCCCGGTAGTCGTCGAGGATCGCCCGGGAGTTGTGGACCTTGTCGGCCAGGGAGACCCGCAGCACGCCGGGGTCGGCGCTCTCGAGGTGGGCGAGGTACGCCTCCTTGCGCCCGCGCCAGGGCGCCTTCGGCCCGGTCGCCTCCAGGCTGTCGCTGCACGCCTCCACGATCTGCGCGACCCGCTCGCCGAAGCGGGCGCGCACGTCGGCGAGCCGCTCGCGGCCGCCCTGGTCCTCGACCACGTCGTGGAGGAGGGCGGCGATCGCCTCGTCCTCGGAGAGGTCGCCGTCGCGGCCGCCGTCCTCGATGACGAGGGCGGCGACCGCCAGCAGATGGGCGACGTACGGGATCCCGGTGCCCTTGCGCCGCTGCTCGGCGTGGGCCTCGACGGCGTAGCCGAGCGCATCGGTGAAGCGGGGGCCGAGATCGGTCACGCACCGATGCTACGCCGCCCGTCGGGCTACGCGGCGAGCGTGACGGGCACCGCCGCGCCCCGCGGACGGGCGGCGATCTCGTCGATGTAGGCGGCCAGCCACCGCCCCATGCTCACCCGCCGCTCGCGGCTGCGCGCCGCGCCGGCCAGGTCGCGCTGGATGGGCAGCAGGGCCGCCAGCGCATCGGGGGCCATCGACGACGTGTCGGCGGCGTAGGGGTTCTGGGCCTCCGAGAGCCGTGCGGCCGGCTGCTCCAGCGCGAGCAGCAGCTGCGCGAGCTCCGGCGTGGGCAGCTCGGCGTGGGCCCGGTCGAGCCGGGTGGCGATGGTGCTGAGACGCGGGTCGTCGTGATGGGGCATGAAGGATCCTCCCTCTGGACGGGTTCGATCGTGCGCTCCGCCGGGGCGGAGTGTGTGCATCGCGCCGGCGGGCGCCGGCGGGCCGTTCGTCAGGTGGCGCTTCGGTCAGCGCGACCGCGGAGCGCGATCCTCCGTGATCGGCCGAGCAACCACGTTAGCTCGGCTTCCCCGGGCGAATGTTCTGATCCGGTGAAGGTCGGGTGAGCCGGTCCCGGGTCTAACCGACCGCCCCCGACCTCGGCGCCGGCTGCCGGCGCGGGCGCAGCCGCAGCGGGTGCATCGGGGCGCTCCAGGTGGCGTCATCCGAGAGTTCGACCCCGGTGAGGCGCCCGCACAGCTCGTCGAGGGCGGCGGCGGGATCGGCGTCGAAGTCGAGCCCCGACTCCTCGGGCAGGGCCTCACCCTCGTCGGCGGCGACGGCCCCGGCGGAGCGGATCATCGTCCGCGTCCGGATGCCGTCCTCGTGCACGCCGAGGCCGTAGGTCGCGGACGCCCGCTCCCACAGGAAGGCGTAGCCGTGCCGGCCCTCCGTGGCGCGGTGGACGATCCCCGCCTGATCCGGCAGGACGAGCCCCGGATCGAGCAGCACCGTCCAGCCGTCGATCTCGCCCAGCCCCGGACGCGGCGCGCCGGGCCCGTCCACCAGATCGCGGAAGGGAACGGGATCGTCGTCGCGATCGGCCATCCGGACGGCGCGCAGCACGTCGTCGGCGGCCTCTCCGAACACCAGGATCATCGCCAGCGTCCACGCCATCGGCCCATGCTAGCCGCGCCACCGCCCGTTCGGCGGTGGCCCCGACCATCCACTTGGCCAGTGGGCCAAGGGCCCCGCGGCTGAGAATCTGGCACCCTCGCCTAACGCACATGGGAGACGGCCCCGGCCGGAACCCCGCCACCCACGCGACGAAGGGGGCACACCATGACTCAGAGCGCCATCCTCGATCCCGCCGCCGAGCTCGAGCGGGCGACGAGCGACTACCTGGCCGTGTCCCGCAGCTCCCACCTCTACGCCACCACGGCCGACTACGAGACCGCCGAGCGGCGCGCCTGGGAGCGCGTCATGGCGGCCCGCGAGGCCGTGGAGCTGGTCGGAGACGCCCCCGCCGCGTAGACCGCGCTAACCGCGACCCGCCGCGACCGGGCGTCCCCGTCCGGTCGCGGCGGCGCGCGTCGCGCCGAGGCGGTCGCGCGCCCAGTCGGCCGCGTCCGTCGAGCGCCGCCCCACGGTGGCGATGACGCCGTCCGGCCGCACCAGCACCGCCCCGCGCCGCAGGCCGAGGGCCCGCTCCAGCCGGCCGTCGGTGTCCTCGGCGTCGAGCCCCGGCCCCACCCGCCGCACCGTGACGGGGATGCCGCCCTCGCCGGCGCCGATCCGCGCCGGCGCCCCGCCCAGTCCGGCGTCGCCCAGCAGCACCAGGGTGGCCTCGGCGTCGCGCAGCAGGCGCTGCGACGACACCGGCACGCCGTCCATGGCCACCGTCACGTCGGGGAAGGCGTCGCCGGACCGCACCGCGCCGCCGGCGCCGCGCCGGTTCGACAGCGGCCCCTCGCTGTAGGTGATGGCCCCCTCCTCCAGCACCCCCGAGACGGCGGCGTGCAGCACGAGACCCGACGTCCGCCGCACCATCGCGCCGATCGGGTGCCGCTCGGCCTGGTAGGTGGCGACGAGCGACTCCGGCGCGGCCCCGCGCTCCACCAGCGCGATCTTCCAGGCGAGGTTCGCGGCATCCTGGATGCCGGCATTGAGGCCCTGCGCGCCCACCGGCCCGTGGGCGTGGGCGGCGTCGCCCGCCAGCACCACCCGGCCGTGGACGTAGCGGCGCATCTGGCGCTCGTCGGCGCGCAGCTCGCACCCCCACCTCAGGCCGGCGACGCGCAGGCCGAGGTCGGTGCGCTCGTCGAGCACCGCCTGCACGTCGTCCGGGGAGGGATCGGGCGCGCCGCCCGTGCGCTCCCCCTCCCTGTCCGCCATCACCCGCCAGCGCCCCGCGCCCATCGGCACCAGCACCACCGCTCCCGCCGCGCCCTGCGTGACGAGCAGCGCGTGGCCGGCGTCCTCGCCGCCCTCGACGTCCACGTCGGCCACCATCCAGCGCCGCCCGGCGCGGGCGCCCGGGAAGGTGAGGCCCAGGCCGTGGCGCACGCCGGAGGCGGCGCCGTCGCAGGCGATGAGCCACGAGGCCCGCACCCGCTCGGTGCCGCGCGCGCTCACCAGCAGGCAGTCGACGCCGTCCGCGCGACGCACGAATCCGGAGAGGCGGGTGCGGCGCTCCACCGCGACGCCCCGGTCGCCCAGGGCTCCGCTGAGCAGGCGCTCGGTGTGGCTCTGCGGCACCACCACACCGGCCGGGATGCCGGCGCCCGGCGTGCGCAGCGGCACCTCGGCGCGGCGGCCGCCCGCCATGCGCACCGAGGCGCCGCGCACGTCGGTGTGTTCGTGGGCGAGATCCTCGAAGGGCATCACCGGATCGAGCACCTGCAGGGTCCTCCGCCACATGACGAGCGCCTTCGACAGGTCGGTGGGACCGTCGTTGGCGTCGATGACGCGCACGGGGGTGCCGTGGCGGGCGAGCATCAGGGCGGCGGCGAGGCCGACGGGGCCGGCTCCCACCACCATCACGGGCGCCCCGGCGGGGCCCCTCGCATCCATGCGGTCGGGCGTCACGCGTTCCTCCAGAAGGCGGCTGGTCGCCCCCTTCATCGGCCGCGGCGGCCCCGCGTCTGAGCGCCGCGGCCGAGCCGGCCGCCCTCGGCGCACTCCCACCTGGCAACATCACGGTATGGACCCCGTGCACTGGGACGAGCCCGCCCCCCGTCTGAGGGACGCCGTGATGGTCGCCGCCTTCGGCGGCTGGAACGACGCCGCCTCGGCGGCGTCGAGCGCCCTGGGCTTCCTGGGCACCAGCCTGGGCGCCAGGAAGGTCGCCTCCATCGACGCGGAGGAGTTCTACGACTTCCAGGCCACCCGGCCCCTCGTGGACATGTCGGGCGGGGCGACCGAGCGCATCGTCTGGCCCGACGTGGAGATCCGGGTGGCCCAGCGGCCGGACTGGAGCCACGACGTGGTGCTGGTGTCCGGCGCGGAGCCGTCGTTCCGGTGGCGCACCTTCTGCCGCGTGCTGCTCGACGCCGGCGACCGGCTGGGCGTCACCCGGGCGGTCACCCTGGGGTCCCTGCTGGCGGACGTCGTCCACAACCGGGCGATCCGCCTCACCGGCATGTCGTCGGACCCCGAGCTGATCGCCGATCTGGGCTTCCGCGAGCCCACCTACTCGGGCCCCACCGGCATCGTCGGCGTGCTGCAGCAGGCGGCGATCGACAGGGGCTTCGGCGCCGTGTCGCTCTGGGCGCCGGTGTCGCACTACGCCGCCGGGCTCACCAACGCCAAGGGCAGCCTGGCGCTGATCGAGGGCCTCGGCCGCATCAAGGGCATCGATGTAGACGTCGACGTCACCGAGCTGCGCGCCGCCGCGGGGGCCTTCGAGGACCAGGTCGACCGCGCCGTCGCCGCCGAGCCGCGGCTGAAGTCGCTGGTCGAGCAGCTGGAGCAGGCGGCGGGCGCCGACCACGGCCCCCTCCCCACCGGCGACGAGCTGGCCGAGGAGCTGGAGCGCTACCTGCGGGAGCGGGACGAGCCGAGCTAGCCTCCCGGGCCTCTCAGAGCGGGCTCAGGCCAGGCCCCCGGTGAGCGCCATGCGGCCGTCGGCGGTCACGAGCACCGCCGGCACGCCCAGGGCCGTCGCGAGGTCGCGCGCCGCCTCCTCGCCGGCGATGAGGAGCGCGGTGGCGAGGGCGTCGGCCTCGGCGGCGGACCCGGCGACGGCGGTGGCGCGCAGCAGATCGGTGCGCGACGGGCGCCCGGTGGCCGGATCGACGGCATGGCGCGCGACGGCGTCGCCGCCGCGGCGCCGGCGGCGGTCGATGCCGGAGGTCGCCATCCCGCCGCGCTGCAGCGCCAGCGACAGCTCACGGCTGCCGCAGTCGACGCCCACCGGCCAGGAGCCCGCCTCCGGCGTGCCCGCGACCGCCACGTCGCCGCCCAGGTCGACCAGGCAGGGTCCCACCTTCGCCAGGATCGCGCAGGCGCGGTCGGCCGCGTCGCCCTTCGCCACGCCGCCCAGGTCGATCGCCACGCCGGGATCGAGGCGGGCGACGCGCGTCTCGGGATCCCATTCGATGCCGCCCCCGGCGCAGGGGTCGAAGCGCCCGCCGGTGCGGTCGCGCAGCTCCAGCGCCGCGGTGAGCACGCGGGCCAGGTCCTCGCCCACCTCCATGCGGCGGGCGCGGTTGAGCCGCGACACCTCGGAGTCGGGCAGGATGCGGGAGAGCATCCGCTCGAGGCGATCGACCTCCGCCGCGGCCATGGCCAGCGCGTAGCGGCCGTCGCCGGGCCAGTGCGTCTCGACGAGCATCTCGCCGCCGGCGTCCATCGCCCACAGCGGGCGCCTCAGCCTCATGATCCCGCCGTCGGTTCCGCCCCCATGGACGGGAACCGTAGGGGGATCACGGTTTGCGCCGCTCTAGCGTCGCGTTAGGACTCGGCTAGGAAGAGGTTGCGGCCGTTGCCGCGGTCGCCGTGGCGGGCGCGCGAGCGGGCGAGCTTCTCGGGCGTGTACAGGCGCCTCGCCCAGCGCGAGTCCGGCGGCGCCAGGCGGATGGCGCCCCACAGGCCCACCGGCCACAGCAGGAACCCGATCACCCCCACGATCGGCTTGCCCTTGGCCAGGCAGATGATCGCCGACACCACCGACAGCCCGTGGTAGGCGACGATGAGGATGCCGCCGGCCGGATCGGCCCCGGAGATCACCTCGCCCCAGAAGGGGGCGCCGAGGGCCACCATCGCCAGCAGCGCGGCGGCGATGATCACCGCGTCGATCGAGCGCCGTCCCTCCTCGGTCCAGTAGACGTCGCGCAGCTCCAGCCACAGCGCGTACTCGTCGAGCACCAGCGCCGCCCCCACGCCGAAGGCGGTGGGCAGCAGCCACCACAGCCAGCCCGGCAGCTCGGCCTCGACGGCGATCGCCATGAAGCCGGCGCCGAGCAGCAGGAAGATGCCCGGCACCATGTGGTGGATCCGCACGCCGCCGACGGTGAGGTTGCCCAGGCCGCCGTGCCCGTGTCGCACGAGGTGGGTGTAGAGCCGGACGCATCCGAAGGTGACGAGGAAGGCGGCCAGCACCATCTGCGCCGGCCGGTACCCGGCACCGACGACCTTCTCGTCGAAGGCGCGGACCACCGGGAAGGCGTCGGTGAACGCGTTCGCGGGGAGGACGTACGGAGCGGTCACGCCCGCGAGGTTACCCATCCTCCGGCGGCGCCTTGTACTTCCACGTGTACCGCTCGTCGCGCCTCAGGGCGCTCCCCTCCCAGACCTTGCGCGTGTACGCCACCTCGAAGGCCTGTCCCGCGCGGGGCGTGCCGGTGGTCTCGGTGGTCACCCGGCGGCCGAGCTTCGCCGAGTACATCCGCACGGTGACGCCCGTGTCGCCGGCCGACACCTTCAGCAGGATCGCCGCCGGCCAGTCGTTCTCGACGACGAGCTCCGGCCCGCCCCACGACACGGTGGCCTCGCGCCCGGCGGGGTAGCGGGTGATCCAGAACTCGTGCGGGGTGTGGGTCACCAGGCGCAGGCCCGCGAAGAACGATGCGTTGAAGAACGTGGTGGCCATCTGGCTGACGCCGCCGCCGACCGCGTCCTCCAGCCGGCCCGCGTTGATCTGCGGCGCCTCGACGAAGCCGCGGGCCTTCGTGCGCTCGCCCAGGGCGTCGTTGAGCGAGAAGGTGCCGCCCGCCGAGATGATGCGGCCGTCGAGGATCGCCGCGGCGCGCCTGATGTTCGTCACGCGCGGCTGGCAGCAGGCGTAGGGGGTGGTGAACTCGCTCACCAGCTCGCGGATGCGCATGCGGTTCGCGTCGGCCGTGGTGCGTTCCGGCGCGACCGTGGCGATGCGCACCCGCACCGCGCCGCCGGGATCCGCCTCGATGGCGCGCGCCACGGCGGAGGCGTCGATCGCGCGGCCCTCGCCGCCCGGCACCACGGCGACCCGCGAGCCCTCCACCCGGAAGGTCGCGGAGACCGGCTCGCGGGTGACGCCCTCGAAGGCCGGCGCCACCGCCGCGGCCACCGCCGCGGGGTCGAGCGACACCGCCAGGGCGCCGCCCTCGGCCCTCACCCGCAGGGCGTCCACCAGCACGGCGCGCGGGACCACGGCGCTGCGGCCGGCGCCGCGCACCACCGCCCGGCGCCGGGTGAGCCGCAGCGCGCGCGTCAGCGCCGCCCGGGCCGCCTCGTCGCCGATCGCCGGCGGCACCGACTCCACCGGGACCGTCAGCCGGTCCGGCAGCCCGCGCAGCAGGCCGCGGAGCTCGTCGCGCGCCACGCGCGTGCCCGCGCGGGCCGCCACCGGCACCGGGCGCCCGCCGCGCACGACCACCGTCGCCGACCGGGGCTCGGTGTCGACCCGCGCGGCCACCCGATCGACGACCTCCGCGACGCGGGCGGGGGTCACCCGGTAGTCGAGGGCGATCTCACGCCGCGCGTCGCGCAGGCCGACCTCCGACAGCACCCGCGACCACAGGGACGGTCGCTCCATCGCCCTCTCCACCGCGATCCGGGCCCGCGGCGTCGGCGCCAGCCGGGCGACCGGGATGCGCATCGGAAAGCCCTCCCGCCCGGGCAGCTCCGCCACCACCGCGCGGCCCGGCGGCTCCGCCCGCTCGCGCACCAGCCGCTCCGCCGCCTCGGGCGCGAGGCCCCCCACCTCGATGCCGGCGATCGCGGTGCCGGCGGGGATGCGGTCGGCGGGGGCGGTGAGCACCCGCGTCGCCACGACGGCGGCCAGCGCCGACAGCACGGCGACGGCCGCTCCGGCCGCCAGCACGGCGCCCGGGCGCCGTGGTCGGGGGAGGCGCATCGGTCGTCCCAGTGTGACGCACCCGACCGCCGCCACGACGGCGGCGGTCGCGCGTCACCCGAGGATCAGCTCCCCGCCGCCCGGCTCCACGCGCACCGCGCGGGCCGCCCACTCGCCCCCCGGGCGGGCGATGCCGGCCTGCGCCACCGGCGTCGTGCCGAGGCGACCGGGCACCGCCGCCGGTCCCTCCGCCACCCGATTCACGCCGGCCTCGCGCACCAGCGGGGCCGTCGCCCGGTCGGCGCCGAACAGGAGCCGGGAGGCCCCCTCGGCGCGCTCCCACGCACCGGCCGGGGCGGCCGCGACCAGATACGCGGCGCCGGCGCCGTCGCGGCGCGCGGACGCCACTGCGCAGGCGGCGGCGACGACCCGGGCGGGGCCGTCGGCCGGGTTCCACGCGGCGCAGGCCACGACGGCGCGGTGGCGTCCCGCCAGCCGGCCGCGCACGCCGACGCCCACCGGGACGGTCGGCGTCGGCCAGCCGCGCACCCGCGCCGCGTCCGGGGCGATCACCACGTTGCGCCGTCCCACGAGCGGCGTCAGGGCCGCCGCGACGGCCTCGCCGATCTCCTCCTCGCCGATCTCCCCGACCGCCCCCAGCGCCACGGCGGCCTCGCCGAGGGCCCGCGCGACCAGCCCGTCGAGCTCGCTCACCCGGCTCCGCGGGCACGGGCGCGAGCGGCGCCGGCCAGCTCGTCCAGCAGGCGCCCGGCGCGGGCCGTCGCCCGGCGCGGCCACACGTGCCCCACCCGGTGGCGCAGCACGATCGCCTCGAAGTCGCGGTAGGTGCGGCCGCCGGCCACGCCGGCGCGCGCCCGCTCGTAGCGGGCCACGAGCCGGTCCGCGGTCCGCGGACGGGTGCCCGGGTCGGCGAGGGCGGAGGCCACCGCGGCGGCGAGGTCGTCGAGCACCCGCTCCGCCCGCGCCCGGGCGCGGGCCCGCGCCGATCGCACGATCAGGCCGATCGCGATCAGCGCGCCCGCGGCCGCGATCGCGGCGACTGCCAGGAGCTCGAGCATGTACCGATGATAGAACGCCGCGCGGTCCGCTCACCCGGCATCACCCGCACGGCCCGGTCGACACCGGTCGCCGCGGGCCCGACAGGGCCGAGCGGATCGCCCCGGGCGGCACCGCCGCCCCGGTCTCCCCGTCGTCGGTGCCGCCGAAGATCATCGCCACCACGCGCCCGCGCCGGTCGACGACCGGGCCGCCGCTCGACCCCGGTCCCAGCGATCCGCGGGTGACCACCACGCTGCGGGGCGCGTTTCCGCGGCCGTAGGCGTCCGGCGTCAGCACGATGCGGGGCGCCGCGGCCGTCGCGGCCTCCACCACCTGCGGCCCGCCCCGGGGGTAGCCCATCAGGGCGACCGGGGTCGCTCCCTCCGGGGCCGGTCCCAGCTCGAGCGCCGGCAGGTGCAGGCCCTCGACCCGCAGCACCGCGACGTCGTCGCGCGAGTCGATCGCCACGGCGGTCGCCGGCCGCGCCGAGCCGTCCGGCGCGTAGACCACCGAGTCGTCCTGCCCGGCCACGACGTGCGCGTTCGTCACGACCAGGCCGTCGCCGGCGACCCACCCGGATCCCTCCTTGCCGATGCCGCAGGCCGTGCCCCGGATCTCCACCACGGACGCCCGCGCCGCCAGCACCTCGGGGTCGCGCGCCATCGACCCGTCCGGAGCGGGCAGGGCCGTCGCCGGCAGGGGCAGGAGCGGGAAGGGGTCGATGCGCGCCAGCGCGCCCAGCACGCCGTCGGGCGGCACCGCCCGCAGCGCCTCGCCGAGGATCGCCGACCGCCGGATCTCCCCGCGCAGGCCGTCGGCGCGGTCGCCGGGCTGGTAGATGGCGACGGCGGCGATCAGCCAGGCCAGGAACAGGCCCAGCGCGCCCCCGGCCACCAGGCCGCCGCCGCGATCGACCGACCGCAGGCGCCCGCGCCACACGCGGCGGCGCAGGGCCAGCGTCAGCCGCAGCAGCGCCGCCTGCACCAGCGTCGCGCCGACGATCGCCCCGCCCAGCGCCATCAGCGGCAGCCACTCCGACTCGTCCGCGCCCGGCACGAGGGCCGCCACCGCGCGCCCGCCCACCAGGGCGCCGAGCGCCAGCCCCGCCAGGGAGAGCGTCTGCTCCAGCAGGCCGCGCGCCGCCCCGAGGGCCGCCCACAGGCCCACCCAGATCAGCACCGCCAGGTCGAGGAGGGTCATCGCGAAGAGGGCCAGCATGGCACGGCCCCCGCACCGGTGTTCCCGGCCGGGTTCGCCACGTCCGCCGGCACGCTCGCGCGCGCCGTCCGGCGCGAACGGGCGTCGCGCGGTGTCCGGACCGTCGTTCACAGTCGACGTGCGGGACACACGCCCGCCACACCGGAAGCGGAGGTACGCCATGCCCGCCGACCTCAACCGCGTCACCCTCGTCGGTCGCCTCACCCGCGACCCCGAACTCCGCCACACCCAAAACGGCGACCCCATCTGCAGCATCCGCCTCGCCGTATCAAGCCGCGCCCGCGACGACACCGGCAACTGGGGCGACAAAAGCAACTACTTCGACATCACCGTCTTCGGCCGCCAAGCCGAAACCACCAGCACCTACCTCACCAAAGGACGCCGCATCGGCGTCGACGGCCGCCTCTCCTGGCGCGAATGGACCAGCCAAGACGGCACCCGCCGCCAAAACGTCGAAATAATCGCCAACGACATCTTCTTCCTCGACAGCCGCTCAGACAGCGGCGGAGACGGCGGCGGCGACCGCGAGCGGCCGGCCGATCCCGTCCCCGCCGGAGTGGGCACGGCGCCTGAGGGGGCGCCGGACGGAGACATCCCCTTCTGAGTGGCTGCGCGGCTCGCGCCCGACGCAGACGCGCGTGCGGACGCCCCGGCTCTCTCTTCCGGGACGTCCGACGCGGCCGGCCACGTCAGCCGAGGATGCGGCCGTCGTCGCCCTGGTGCAGGACGGCGTCCTGCGGCGCGGGGTCGACCCCGCGGACCCGATCGAGGAAGCGAACGCGCGCCGCCATGAAGTCGTCCCAGCCGATCCGTGGCATGGCGTCCCACGTGGGGACCTCCATAACGAACCCGTCCTTGGGCTGATCGCCCGCCGCGCTCATCGGAACCTCCTCGGTGGTGACCCTGCGAGGAGGCTACGAGGAGGTCGTCACGCGCCTCTCACAGGGCACTCACCGGGCGGCGCGGCGCCATGTGCGGGAGACCAGGACGGCCCTCCTGGTGGTGGTGTCCCAGCGCGTCGCGAAGGCGGTGGTCGCTCCCAGGGCGGTGGTCCACAGGATCCGGCGCGGACCGGCGAGGGTCGCGAGGGTGCGCACCCTGCCGCCCTTGACGGCGCGCAGCCGCAGATACGAGGTGGAGGCGGCGTGCTCCACCCACAGCACCCTCCCGTAGGCGATCGAGGGATTGATCTGGAGGCCGGTCACCGAGCTCGCGACGATGCGCGATCCCGAGCGGCCCGCGGCGGGGGCGATGCGGATCTGCGAACGCCTGCCGGCGGCCACGTGCCACGCCACCAGGCCGTCGCGGAGGGCCGGACGACCCAGGTCGGTGCTCGGGTCGACGCTCGTCACGACCCGGTCGGCGCCGCTCGCCAGATCGCGGACCTCCAGGCGCCGCCCGCCGGAGGGGAAGGTCCGGATGTAGGCGAGCAGGGGCCAGTCGAGAGCGGGCTTGCCCACCGGCCCGTCCACCCGGGCGAGGGCCTCCCCCGTCGACCAGCGGACCACCTGGATGCCCGTGGCGTCCACGTAGGCGAGCAGGTCGCCGTCGAGGGCCGGCGACGACGCCCCGGCGACGGTCACCTGGGGGAGCTGCGCCGGGCGCACGAGCACGCTCACCGCGCCGGCCGCATCGACGCGGGTGTCGGCCAGCACCCGGCCGGACGCGGCCGGGTCGAAGACGCTGCCGGGGGCGGCCGCGGGCGGCGACGGGGAGGCCGGCTCCGGCGCGGGGACGGGCGCCGGCTCCTGGGCGACGGCCGCCGGGACGCAGGCGCTCGCCGCGGCCGCGGCGAGCGCGGCGAGCCGGGCGGGGCGGCGGCCGCTCGGGCCGGGGTTCAGCCTGAATCCGTTGGAGATCGTGGATGCGGGGCGCGAAAGCGCCGCGTCAGGCGGGATTCGGCGTCGCACCCGAAGGGCGACCCCCTCCGGTCGCGCCGAATCCCGCATGACGTGAGCGATCTCGCGCATCCGCGCCGCGAGATACGACGGATTCAGGCTCAGGCTCAGCACGGCACCCCGGTGTCGATGTAGAGCACGCAGTAGACGCGCCGGCCGGGGCGGCAGTAGCCCACCAGGGAGGCGTCGCCGTTGATGCGGCGCCGGCTGGTGGAGCAGCAGTCGGTGAGCTTGCGGATCTGCCCGTTGCAGCAGCGGTACCAGGCCCCCTGGGTGACCGCGTCCACCCCGAAGCGCTCGGGCACCTGGTCCTCGCACAGGCGTGTGCGGGGCGCCCGGGGCAGCGGCGCGCCGTCGGGGCCGGTGAGCAGGCGGCCGTCGGCGGCGATGGGGCGGCCCAGCGCGTCGACGAGCCGCCCGAGGTTGTCGATGGGACGGCCGTCGCCGGGGCGCACCGGGTAGCCGCGCGCATCGATGCGCGGCAGGTTGTACGGCGCGGGGCACGAGGCGGTGGTCCAGGTGTGGCCGCAGAAGCCGAACCAGCCGCCCTTGATGCGCGCCGTGCCGGCGCGCCGCTCGGCCGCCGTGGCGGGCCGGCGCGCGGCGTCGGCGGAACCGGCTCCGACCAGCGCCAGGGCCGCCGCGCCGACGCCGGCGAGGAACGACCGTCGCGTCGTGCCCGACGCCAGGCGCCGGCTGATGAAGCGCCCGGCGCGGCCCACCGGATCGCCGCCGTCAGGCCGGGGCACCGACGCGCTCCTCCCCCACGGCGATCAGCTCCTCGATCTGCTCGAGGGTGTTGACCAGGCCCTTCGCCGTGACGACGCCGTCGAGCAGGTAGACGACGAAGGGGGTGCCGGGCACCCGGTAGCGGCCGAAGGCCCCGGGGTCGTCGTCCTCGACCACCGAGCGCACCGCGAGGCCGTCGCGGCGCAGCGCGTCGAGGGCCGGCTCGATCTCGGCGCACAGGCGGCATCCGCGGGACGCGAAGGCCACCAGCTCCGGCCCGACGCCGGAGAGGCCGGCCAGCTCCGGGGCGGGGGCGCCCGCGGGCGGTCCCTCCTCGGCGATCTCGAGCGCGGCGCGCGGCCCGAGGCGCGCCTCCAGCACCCCCACCTGGCGGTAGAGGGCCAGCACCAGCACCGCCAGGACGGCCACGACGACGCCCAGCACGCCGATGGCGGCGGCCGTGAGCACCCCCGGCGAGGGATCCCACCGCTCCATCACCGCCGTCGCGATCAGCAGCCCCAGCACCGCCAGGGCGACCGCGCGGGCGGCCAGGGCGCCGACCGGGCGGTCGCGGGCACCCCCGAAGCAGCCGCACGCGACGCGACGCGACCCGGCGATCCGCAGCCGGGCCAGCGAGGCGGCGAAGCCGACGCCGAGCACGGCCACCCCGACGCCGGCCGGGCGGGCGGTCGCCGGCACCAGCACGAGCACGGCGAGCGCCGCCTCGGCGACGATGACGGCGGCGGCCGCGGCGCGGCGCAGCGGCGCCGGGACACCGTGCTCGGCCACCGCGACCAGGAAGCCGCGCGGGTCGCGCAGCTTGCCCAGCGCCGCCCACAGCAGGACGGCGGCGACGACGATGCGCAGGGTGAGCTCCACGGGGCAGCGACGCTAGCAGCGGCCGGCGCCGGGCGTCGCTCAGCCGGGCGGGTCGTGGACGAACGCGACGACGAACGCGCCGGGCCCGCAGTGGGTGCCGACGGTGGGCCCCACCTCGCCCTCCAGATCGATCGTGGCGTGGGGGCGCACCTCGGCCACCAGGTCGCGCAGCCGCGGCAGCACCTCGGGCCGCTGCGAGTGGGCCAGGGCGACGTGAAGCGGCCGGTCGTCGCGGGTGTAGGCCGCCAGGTACTCGCCCAGCGCCGGCAGCACGCGGTGGGCGCCGCGCACGCGCGACCACGGGGCGACCTCGCCGCCCTCGATCTGCAGGATCGGCCGCACCCGCAGCAGGCTGCCGGCGACGGCCTGCGCCCGGCCGACGCGCCCGCCCCGCTGCAGGAACTCCAGGGTCTCGAGCGAGAACACGGCCCGCTGGGCCCCGCGCAGGGCCGCGACCGCGGCCTCGATCTCGGCCGCCGTGCGGCCGTGCTCCAGCCGCGCCTGCACGCGCAGGGCCAGCAGCCCCAGCCCGACGGTGACGGTGCCGCTCTCCAGCACCAGCACGCGGTCGCGGTCCACCTGGGCGGCGGCGGCCCGCGCGGCGTCCACCGTGCCCGACATGCGCGCCGAGAGGGGCAGCACCACCACCGACGCGAACTCGTCGAGCGCCGCCCGCAGCACGCCCGCGATGCGGGCGACCGAGGGCTGGGCGGTGGTGGGCAGGCGCTGCGCGCGCGCCAGGCGCGCGTAGAAGCCGGCCGGATCGAGGTCGACGCCGTCCTCGAAGGCCTCGTCGCCGAAGGCGACGGGGATCGGCACCACGCGCCAGTTCGCCGGCCGCGCCGCCGCCGGCACGTCGGCCGACGAGTCGATCAGGAGGGCGGTGGACGAGGCCTCGAGCAGGCGGCCGGGGTCCATCACTCCACCGCCACCGCGAGCGCCGGGCGGGCCTGGCCGCCGAGGTGGGCCTCCACCTCGACGTCGCCGCCGGCCGCGCGCGCCCAAGCCTCCACCTGGTCGGGCGTCACGCCGGCCCGGGCGCCGACGAGGATCGTGACGAGCGCGGGGTCGTCGCCGGCCCGGCCGGCGACGACCCGGCGCACCCCGTCGCGCAGGGCGTCGGGATCGTCGCCGTCCACGGCCGTCACCTCCGCCCGCGACGCGGCGGCCGCCATGCGCGCGGCGTTGGCGGCGGCGGGGAGGTCGTGGTCGAGCTCGACCAGGCCGGTGAGGGCCGCGGGCAGCGAGCCGGCGTCCACCACGACCGCCCCGGTGCCCTCGGCGGCGGCGCGGGCGGCCGGCAGGTCGACCGGGTCGGCGACCACGATCACCGCCTCCGGGGCGTCGCCGGTCGCGGCGGCGATCTCGGCGGCCGCGGCGCCGGAGGGCCGGGCGCGCGCGCCGAGGTCCTCCGCCAGCGCCCGCACGCCGGCCCCGTCGGCGATCACGACCGCGACGCACGCCACGGAGCGGCGGGCCGCGAGCCGCGCGCGGCGCTCGGCCTCCTGGCGGCGCATGTCGTCGTGGCGCAGCTCGGCGACCTCGCCCCACCGCCCGCCGAGGGCGGCGGCCCGCTCGGGCGCGTCGGTGTGGACGTGCACCTTCATCCGGGGCGGGTCGCCCACCACGAGGACGCTGTCGCCCACCTCGGCGAGCGCAGCCTCGAGCGCGAGGGCGTCGATGTCCGCGCCGTGGACCATGAAGGTCGTGCAGTAGCGGAAGCGCGACGGCGGATGGTCGGCCCGGCGCGGCGGCGGGAGGGCCACCCGCAGGGGCGGCGCCGGCGCACGGCCGCAGAGCTCGGCCGCGGCGCCCTCCAGCAGCACCATCACGCCGAGGCCGCCGGAGTCGACGACGCCGGCCTCGGCGAGCACCGGCAGCAGGGAGGGCGTGCGCGCGAGGGCCTCGCGGCCCGCGGCGACGGCGGCCGCCAGCACCCGGTCCGGCGGGGCCGCTCCGGCGCCCTCGGCGCCGTCGGCGCAGCCCCGCGCGACCGTGAGCATCGTGCCCTCCACCGGGGCGCGCACGGCGGCGTCGGCGGCGCGGCTGGCGGCGCGCAGGGCGGCGGCCAGGGCCGGCCCGTCGAGCGGCCCGGCGGTCGCGGCGATGCGCGCGGCGGCGCCCGCGATCATCTGCGAGAGGATCATGCCGCTGTTGCCGCGGGCGGCGGCGAGGGACGCCGCGGCGATCGCGTCGCAGAGCCCCGCGCGGTCGAGCGCCCCGCCCGCCGCCGCGGCGCTCTCGGCGGCGCGCGCCGTGACCAGCATGTTGGCCCCGGTGTCGCCGTCGGCCACCGGGAAGACGTTGAGGTCGTCGATCGCCCCGGCGCGGGCCTCCAGCGCGACGCGGGCCGCCCGCAGCACCCGCGCGGCGCTCACGGCGTCTACTCGGACCCGGGACATCGCCGCGACCCTATCCCGATCCGGCGGGAGCCGCACGTCGCCCGCCCGCCGTCAGAAGAGCGTGAGCTGCGCGTCGTCTCCGAGCCCGGACACGCCCACGCCCAGCAGCCGCAGCGGATCGGAGCGGTCGGCGAGGGCGCGGGCGATGAGGCCGCGGGCGGTGCGCCAGATCACCGTCGCGTCGTCGGTGGCGGCGCCGACGGTCTGCGCCCTGGTGACGGTGCGGAAGTCGGCGTAGCGCAGCTTGACGGTGATCGTGCGCGCCACCCGCCCCCGGCTGCGCAGGGTCTCGGCGACCCCCTCGGCCATCTCGCGGCCGACGGCGTCGAGCTCGGCGCCGTCGGCGATGTCGCGCTCGAAGGTGCGCTCGTTGGAGATGGAGATCCGCTCGGCCGGCACCGACGCCACCGGGCGCGGATCGACGCCGCGGGCGCGGCTCCGGAGCTCCTCGCCGTAGCGGCCGGGGACCAGGTCGCGCAGGGCCGCGTCGTCCAGGGCCGCCAGCTCGCCGACCGTGGAGAGCCCGGCCGCGGCCAGCCGCTGCTCCGTGCGCGGGCCGACGCCCGGCAGCGTGCGCAGCCGCATCGGCGCCAGGAACGCCGCCTCGGCGCCCTCGTCGACCACCGTCACCCCGCCCGGCTTGTCGACGTCGGACGCCACCTTCGCCACCACCTTGCAGGTCGCGACCCCGAGCGAGCAGGACAGGCGCACCCGCTCGGCCACGGCGAGGCGGATGCCGTCGGCGACGGCGCGGGGGTCGCCGGGCGGCAGCTCGAGGTAGCCCTCGTCGAGGCCGACCACCTCGACCGCCGGCGCCAGGTCCCGCACCAGCGACCACACCCGCCCGGACCACTCGCGGTAGGCGGCGATGTCGGGCCGCACGAAGACCGCCTCGGGGCAGCGGCGCAGGGCCTCCGCGGCGCTCATGGCCGAGTGGATCCCGAAGCGCCGCGCGGCGTAGCTCGCGGTGGCCACCACGCCGCGTCCGTGGGGGTCGCCGCCCACGATGAGCGGGCGGCCGCGCAGCTCGGGCCGCCGGTGCATCTCCACCGCGGCGAAGAAGGCGTCGATGTCGAGGTGCGCGATCACCCGGGTCCGCGGTCAGCGTAGTGCCCGGGGCGGCCGGCGCCGCGCCAATTGGCGCGGGCGGTCGACGCCAAATGTCACGACGGCGTGAGGGGGGTCGCCCCGTTCGGGGGCACGGCCCCGCCTCATCGAGGCCGGCCCCTCCGGACGGCCTCAGGCGGGCAGCTCGTCCGGCAGGTCGAAGAGGGGGAACAGCTCGGCGCCGCGGAAGGCCACCACGGCCGAGATCCTCCCGTCCGCGCTCAGGCTCAGCACGTCCAGCGCGAGCGCCCGGTAGCGGCGACCGGCCGCGTCGCGCACGTACACGCCGAAGGCCGGCTGGCCGTTGGCGGTCGTCGCGAGGTAGCGCAGCCGCCCGGCCTCGGGCTCCCCGGGCATGAGCCACGAGCGGGAGACCGCCTCGCGCCCCTCGCTCCACTGCGGGTACGGAGGCATCGCGAACAGGACGTCGTCGGTCAGGAGGGCCACCACGCCCTCGACGTCGCCGCACTCGAACGCCTCCACGAAGCGCCGGGTCAGCTCGCGCACGCCGCGGTCGCCGATGCGGCGCAGGGTGAGCTGCTGGCTCTCGGCGGGCGCCCGGCGCTCGATGGTGGCCCGCGCGCGCTGCAGCGCGCTGTTCACCGCCGCCTCGGTGGCGTCGACCGCCTCGGCCGCCTCGCGGGCCGAGAACCCCAGCACGTCGCGCAGGATCAGGATCGCCCGCTGGCGCCCCGGCAGGTGCTGCAGGGCCGCCACGAACGCGAGCTCCAGCGCCTCGCGCTGCTCGTAGCGCGCCTCGGGCGGCTGCGGCAGGGCGGCGAGCGCGGGGTCGTCCGGGTACGGCTCGATCCAGGTCGAGCCGGGCAGCGGGGCGTCCCCGGCGGCGGCGAGGTCCATGGGGAGCACCCTCCGGCGGCGGCCCTCCGCCTGGTCGAGGCACGCGTTGGTGGCGATGCGGTAGAGCCAGGCCCGCGCACGGCGCGCGTCGCGCAGCCCGTCGATGGCGCGCCAGGCGCGCAGCAGCGCGTCCTGGAGGGCGTCGTCGGCGTCGTGCGGCGAGCCCAGCATGCGGTAGCAGTGGGCGTGCAGCTCGGCGCGGTGGCGCTCCACCAGCTCCTCGAAGACGACCGGCTGGGGCGTCGCCTCGGACATCGGCCCGAGGCTACAGCAGGCTCATGGCCCGGCCGACCCGGGCGCGCACGGCGCCGACGTCGTCCCGTCGCACGACATCGGCCGTGGCGGCCGCGGGCTGCTCGAGCGGCACCCAGCACAGCTCGATCCGCGCGAAGCCGGCCTCCAGCGCGACGAGCGCGTAGAGATCGCGCTGCAGGCCGTACCCGGCCACGACGTCGGCCCCGCTGAACCCCGGCCCCAGGGCGTGGCTCTTCCAGTCGACGATCAGGCAGCGGCCGTCGCCCTCGTCGACCATCAGGTCGATCGCGCCGGTGAGCAGGGCGCCGTCCAGCGCGAGCGCGAAGGGGCGCTCCGCGATGCGCGCCCGCCCGGCGCGGATGCGCGCGGCCAGGGGCCCGGCCACGATGCCGGCCACCAGCCGCTCGGCCCGCGCCGCCTCGTCCGGGGACGCGTCCAGGCCCCGGGCCGCCGCCTCGGCGGCCGCCCATCCCGCCGCGGGAGCGGGGCCGCCCCAGTCGTGGCGCGCCAGCCCGGCGTGGACGACGTCGCCGAGCGCGGCGGCGCCCCAGACCGCGCCGCCCGCGGACCGGCCGGCGCCCCGCACCGGCCGCCCGGTCACCCGCGCACCGTGGAGATACCGCAACCGATATGAGCGTGGATCCTCGGTGAGGGTCTGAAGGGCGGTGAACGACATCGCCCGACCCGCCAGGGGATCCGCCGCCGGAGGCCCCGTGACGGAAGGAGGCGAGGCGGAGGTGCAGGGCGGCGGCTGGATCCGCGGGCGATGCTCGGGCGACGTGACGAGCGCGGCGCCGATCCGATCGAGGGCGACCACCCCCTCCCCCAGCCGGACCACGCCCGCATCGGACAACCCCGTGGCCGCGCTGAGCACGCTGAAGGGGGCGTCGGGCGCGCTTCGCGCCGCAGAGCGGCCGATGACCTCCAGATGGCGCTCGGCCCGCGTCGCCGCGACGTAGATGACGCGGCGCTCCTCGGCGGCGGCCGCCTCCTTGGCGGCGGCGCTCTGGCGGGCGTAGTCCAGAGCCGGAGTGGTGCCACCGCGCACGCGGTTGAAACGGATGCTCGCGACGCCGAGATGGTCGACCACCACCATCGGCTGGGCCTGCGGCAGCCCGTGCGATCCGTCGGCCACGATCACGGCCGGGAACTCCTGGCCCTTCACCCCGTGGATCGTCATCAGACGAACCGCGTTCAGCCCCGGATCGACGAGGGTCGCCTCACCGGGATCCTGGTTGCCCGCATCCGCCATGGCCTCGGTCATGGCGAGGAAGCCGCGCAGGCTGGGACCCCGTACCGCCGCGAAGTCGGCGGCCATGCGCACGAGACGCCGCAGGTTGGCGAAGCGGCGCGCACCGTCGGGAAGGCCGAGCACCGCCAGGTCGTAGCCGTTGGCCGACGCGGCCGCCTCGACCAGGCCGGGCAGTCCACGCTCGCGCAGCAGCGGTCGAAGCCCCTCGACCACGCCCACCACACCCTTCAGGGCCTCGACCCCGGACAACGCCGGCCACAGCGCTCCCGTCGCCGGCCAGTCGTCTCCCGCATCGCCGGCCGCGAGCCGCAGCGCCACCAGGTCGGCATCGGAGGCCGCGACGTAGGGGGAGGCCAGCACCCGGATGAGCGCGGCCTCGTCGAGCGGGTTCTCGACCAGGGCCAGGAGGGCCAGCGTGTCGGCCACCTGGTCGTGAGTGAAGAATCCGCGGCCGGCGACGAGGTGCACCTCGTGACCGTGCCGGGCGATGGCCGCGCGGTACGGCTCGACCTGGGTGAGGGCGCGGAACAGGACGGCGATGTCACGCGGCTCGTACCCGCGCTCGACCAGCCGATCGACCCGCGCCGCCACGACCTCGGCCTCCTGCTCACGGGTGACGGCCTCGCCCTCCTCGGCCGCGACGTCGATCACCCTCACCGGCACGTCCTCCACCGCGGGGCCCGGTGCCTTCGGGTCGGCCACCGCCCGGAGCGGGCTGAAGGCGGGCTCGTCGTGGAGGGCGACACCCAGAAGGCCGTTCAGGGAGTCCATCAACGGCGTCTGGCTGCGGTGGTTGTCGCGCAACCGCACGGAGGACCGCTCGCCGACGCGGCGGGTGAAGTGCTCCGAGTCGGCGTGACGGAATCCGTAGATCGCCTGCGCGCCGTCGCCCACGACCACGGTGCGCTCGGCGCCGAGGAGGTCGACGATCTCGGCCTGGAGCGCGTTGGCGTCCTGGAACTCGTCGACGTAGACGCGCGCGGGTCGCGGACCGTGGCCGCCGCGCAGCACCCGGCGGGCCGCGAGCAGCAGGTCCTCGTAGTCGAGCGCGCCGCGCTCGGCCTTGAGCTCGGCGTAGCGGGCGGAGAACAGCTCCAGGTGCAGCGCGAAACCGCGCAGCAGCGGCAGCGCCTCGAGATCCACCAGCTGCTGGAAGAGCCGAGCGACGACCTCGTTGGCCTCCGTGCAGACGTCCTTGAGCGCCGCGGCGCAGTTCAGCGAGAACCGCGGACGGTCGCGCGGGGCGACCAGGCTCCGCGCCATGGCCAGGACGATCTCCGCCACCGCCCCGTGGTCGTCGCGCGCCCTGGCGTGCGCCGCCACCGCCTCGGCGGCCTCCGTCGCCGCGTCGATCAGCTCGCCGGCGGGGGGCAGGGGCGCCGGCAGCACCAGGCGCGGACGCTCCTGTCCCGCGGCCCGCAGCCGATCGTGCGCCTGGCGCGTGGCCACGCGGACGGGCTCTCGCGACGGCGCGTCGGCCACCAGGTCGACGAAGCCCTGGTCGACCATCGCCGCATCGAAGGCGTGGTCGAGGGCCTCCTCGGCGAGGGCGGTGGCCTCGGTCTCGTCGAGCTCGCCGAACTCCGGGTCGACGCCCGCGGCGAAGGGGTGCGCGCGCACGAGCCGCGCGGCGATCTGGTGGAAGGTCCCCACCCATGCATCCGACACGTCGAGGCCCACGCGGTCCGGACCGCGGCCGTCGTCCGCGTCCGCGAACCGGTCCTGCAGACGGCCGATGAGGTGGGCCGCGGCGGCGCGGTTGTAGGCCATCGCCATGATCCCGTCGAGCGGCACCTCGTCGTTCTCGACATCCCGCCAGATCGCCTCGACCATCAAGGTCGTCTTGCCCGCCCCGGCTCCGGCGGCGATGGCGGTGCGCGGTGCCGCCGCCATGGCGTCGAGGGCCTTCTGCTGCTCCGGGGTGGGGGGCGTCACCGCCACAGGTCACCGCACATGCACCAGTTGTCGCAGCCGTCGATCGAGGGGGGCGCGAGGCGTCCCTCGCGGATGTCGACGACGGCGCCGCGCGCGGCATCCACCGCCTCCCGCGTGACCCGTTCCCAGCTCTCCGCATCGACCATGCGGTTCTTCACCGCCGGGGCGGCGGCGACGTCGGCGCGCACCGCGCCCTCGACGCTGTCGACCAGGATGCCCATGTAGAGACCGCCGATCGGCCAGACGGGGCCGTCGAGGGCGTTGGCGGCCAGCACCCCGTAGAGGGGCAGCTGGAGCCGCTTGGTGACGTCGGCATCCTTCAGCCGGAAGGTCCCGCCGCGCCGCTTGTAGTCGATGACCAGGGCGTCGCCCGTGTCCGGATCGATGTCGAGACGATCGACCTGACCCGAGACGATCACCCCGGGAGCGACGTGCTCGAGCAGCCTCGCATCCTCCATCCTCCGCTCGAGGACGGTCGGGACGAGCCCTGAGCCGAACCCGGCCTCACGATCGAGCATCACGTCGATGTGGCGCACGAGGCGCTCCACGACCGCGGCGTACGCCGGACCGCTGACGCCGCCGGGTCTCATCGGCTCGGCGACGCCCGGAGCGATCTCGCGCAACGCCGCCCGGTAGCGGTCGAGGGTGCCCTGCGCGCAGCGCCCCACGCCCTCGTCCCGCATGCGCGCATACAGACGGTGCAGGATCTCGTGGGCGAGGGTGCCCTCGAAGCGCGGATCGATGCGGCCGTCCAGCTCGGCCGGGTTGAGGAAGCGATCACGAAACCACCCGTACGGACAGCGGAGGTAGTGCTCCAGCTCCGTCACCCGGAAGCGCATGCGCCCCCGGAAGGCCTCGGCCGGCACACCCAACTCGCGGCTGCGACGCGCCACCGCCGCCGCCAGATCGCCGGGGACGGTTCCGGCGGCGGCGGCCACGGCGCGCAGCCCCTCGCGGAGGGTGCGCGCCCCGTCCGGCGTCTCGGCCAGGTCGCCGCGCGCACCGGTGCGGCGGTCGCAGGCGTCGGCGCGCCTCCCGGCGAGGCGTGCGACCTCCACCCAGTAGGGCGACGGCGCGAGCTCGCGTCCCTCGTCGTCCACCGCCCTGCGCACCAGCACCACGCGGTCGCGGGCGGCGTCGACGGCATGGACGAAGCGGAGGCGGCTCTCGGAGGTGCCGGACGCGCGCGCGGGCAACGCGTCGCCGAGCCCGGGCCGCAGGCCGGCGATGAGGGGGTCGGCCGTCGGGCCGGCGGGAAAGCCGGCGCTGTCGAGACCCGCCAGCACCACCACCTCGTAGCGGGCGCCGCGGATGGAGGCGTAGTCGTGCAGATGGAGGCCGGGGCCCTCGTCGCGCACGGTGATCGTGAGGTCCGCCAGGATGGATCCGAGGCGGCCCGGCGGCAGGGGCCCGCGCGGCCTTCCGGCGATGTCGTCGGCGTCGCCGTCATGGTCCGCCTCGCCGCCGAAGGAGGCCGCGGCCACGGAGAGCGCGTCGAGGGCCAGCCGGTCGCGCACGTCCGCCCGTGACGGGACGGGCTGGTCGCCGCGCTCGGCGCGGTCCAGAGCGGCCCGGCCGACGGCGACGAGGGCGTCGAGCTGGGCGGCGGGGCCTTCCGAGGCCGCGTCCCTGAGCATGCCGATCGGTTCCGAGACATCCCTCGACCAGCGGCCCGTGAGCCCGCCCCGGGACTCCTCCGACGCGCGACGCGACATGGCCTCGAAGCGATCGACCTCGGAGGGATCGGCGCCCGAGTACGGCGTGCGGAGCCATCCGAGGAGGTGGCCGAGGGCCTGGGGCGGCTCAAGGCCCATCTCGCCCAGGTGCAGGAGGTGGATCAGGGCGAGGGCGATCGGCGCCTCCAGGAGTCGGGCCCGGCCGGTCGCGTTCCAGGCGACACCCCAATCGTCCAGCAGCAGGCCCAGCTCCTCGCGCGAATCGGCGAGGCGCGGCACGACGATCGCGACGCGCTCGGCGGGCGTGCCGGAGGTGACGGCGTCGATCGCCTCGTCCGCCGCGGCCCGCAGCATGCCCCGGGTTCCCGCCGCGACGACCATCCGCAGATCGCGGGATCCGACGGGCGGGCCGTCGTCGAAGAGGGCCGCCGCCAGGCGGGAGGGCCCGGCCGGCGGCGAGGCCGGGGCCTCCGCGCGCCGGAGGGCGCGGTTCCACACCGCCCAGCGCTCGCGGCGCGCCGCGTAGGCCGCTCGCCCCGGCGCGAAGGGCAGCACGACGGTCACGTCGGCGATCCGCCCCAGGGCCCTCAGCAGCGCCCACTGGCCCGGCACCAGATCGTCGTAGCCGACGACGGTCACCGGGTCGAAGCGGTCGAGCGCCTCGGCCGTCTCGGCGACCTCCCAGAGCGTGTCCGCCGGATGGCGCACCCGCTCCCAGGCGAGGCGGTGGACGGCGGCGACGGCGCGATCGAGGGGCGACGCGGCGGCGGCATCGACGGCATCCGGGTGGATGCGGGCGGCGCGCAGCTCGCCGACGGCGCGCTCGACGGCGGTGAGGAAGCCGGGCGTCCGGGCCGACGGGCCGAAGGCGGCGAGGTCGGCGCGCTCGAGGACCTGGTGCAGGTCGAGGCGCAGGCGCAGCCGCGACGGCGGCCGGGACGGGACCGTGCCGGCCGCCTGCGCCACCCGGTCGAGCAGCGCGGCGAAGGTGACCGCCTCGCGGTCGAGCACCACCCCGTCGACGGCCTCCGCGAGCATCAGCCCGGTGGCCACGGCCCTGCGCGGCACCACCAGCAGCCCGCCGCGGGCGGCCCAGGCGGCGCGGCCGTGGTCGAGGGCGGCCGAGAGGGACGGGGCGCGCACCAGCAGCGGCGCGCCGGACTCCGGCGCGGCGCCGGTCGCGGGGGGGTGGGCGGCGGTCGCGGACACCCGGTCGATGTTAGGACCGGGCCCGGAGCGCACCGCCGCTCACGCGCTAGGCGGCGTGCGGGGCCCTGTCGTCGGCGTAGCCGATCGAGGCCACGGCCATCGCGCGCTGCTCGGGGGTGAGGCGGGCGAAGCGGCCGGTGATCTCGTCGAGCGCCGAACGGGTGCCCGCGCCCGTGAGGACGGCGTCCCGCACCAGCCGCAGGGCGGCGCGCCCCTCGGCCTCGGCGACCTCGCGTGCCCAGCTCTCGATGTCGATCACGCCATCCATGTCGTCCTCCTCGATGGGCCGTCCCGGCCCCTCTCCAACAGCTGACGCAGGCACGGTAGGTCGGACCCCGCGGCCTCCACGCCCCCCGCGAGGATGGTTCGCCACCCCCCTCGGACGGACAGTCGCGAGGCGACCGCGGCTCAGGACCCGGCGGCCACCCTCTCACCCCAGATCAGCACGGCGCCACCGAAACTGGGTCGACGGACCCGCAGCTTCGTGAAACCCGCCGCGCGGTGCATCTCCAGGAGGTCCGGGAGGGGGTGGCGGCGGTACAGGTCGGGGATGCTGGCGCTCAGGAAGCGGCCCGCCCTCCACCACGCGGCGCCGCCCACCGCGAGGCCGGCGGCGGGCAGGATCGCACCGGTGTAGAGGCGCCACGCCGCGCGGGCCGGGGCCCGCGGGGGCACGCCGAATTCGAGGCTCGCGAAGGCGCCGCCGGGGCGCACCACGCGGGCCAGCTCGCGCAGCACGGCGGCCGGGTCGTCCACGTAGCGCAGCAGGTACGTGACCGTGAGCGCGTCGAAGCTCGCGTCCTCGAAGGGCAGCTCCTCGGCCCGGGCGCGCACGAGGGTGGCGGCGTCGCCGAGCGCCGCGCGGGCGGGGGCGAGCATCTGCTCGCTCTGATCGACCCCGGTGACCCGGAAGCCCCGCCCCAGCAGCAGGGCCGCGACGGCGCCCGTGCCGGTGGCGACGTCGAGGACGTGGTCGCCGGGGCCGCCCGGCAGCCGGGCGACCAGCCGCCTGTGCCAGCGCGGCTCCTGCCCCAGGCTGAGCAGGGCCGCGCGACGCGAGTAACGGGGACCGGCGAGCCCCGCGAAGAGGTCCTGCGTCTCCGGCGTCGCCGGAGGGAGCCGCGCGCTCAGCTCAGTACAGGGCGCTCGCCAGGCGGCGCCGGAAGCGGACCGACAGCGGGTGGTGCTCGCCCAGCTCCTCGAAGACGCCGAGCATCGCGGCCCGCAGGTCGTCGCGCAGCGCCGGGTCGGCCACCCGGACGGCGTCGAGGAGGTGGCCGAGGCCCTGCTCGGTCTGGCCGCGCGCGAGGGCGGCGAGGCCGGCCGCGACGTCCGGCTGGTCCACGGTCGCGAGGCGCAGGCGGGCGAGCAGGGCGGCGGCGGACCGGTCGTACGACACCGGCTC
The DNA here is from genome assembly GCA_050181915.1 of Thermoleophilia bacterium. GTDB lineage: Bacteria > Actinomycetota > Thermoleophilia > Miltoncostaeales > Miltoncostaeaceae > JBFXCS01. The sequence goes on from JBFXCS010000002.1 coordinate 572,203, forward strand.
CAGCACGTCGGCGACCTCGCCGTCGCGGCCCTCCTCCAGCAGCAGGCGGCCCAGGGCGAGCCGCGCGCCGAGGTGGCCCGGCTCGGCGGCGACGGCGGCGCGCAGCGAGTCCTCGTCGCCGGCCCGCACCAGGCGATCGGTCTCGCTGGGGACGAGGCGGTCGAGGAAGCGCTCGATCTGGGCCGGCGGCTGCAGGCCCACGAACTCGTCCGCGACGGCGCCGTCGCGGAAGCCCTTGACGAGCGGGATGCTCATCACCTGGTACTCGCGGGCGAGCCCCGGGTTCGAGTCGATGTCGACCTTCGCGAGCAGCACCGTCCCCCCGCGGCGCGCCACCGCGTCCTCGATGATCGGCGCGAGCTGGCGACACGGACCGCACCACGCGGCCCAGAAGTCCACGACGACGGGGATCTCGCGCGAGCGCTCGATCACCTCGGTCTCGAAGGTCGCCTCCGTCACGTCCACCGCGTACGCCCTTTCGGTTCGCCGCGCGGCGGCCGCCGCGCTCACTGCAACGTAGCGGAGGCGGGCCTCAGGGGGCCTCGTCCGGGTACGGCGGCGGGGCCTCACCCCGCCAGTAGTCGACCGCGGCCTCCGCATCGAACATGAAGATCAGCCCGCCGCCGCGCGACGGCCGCTCGGCGACGCCCACCTTCCCCGAGTCGGGGTACAGGGCGACGTCGGTCTCGCCGTTGGTGCTGAGCGAGATGAAGCGCACCGGCTCCTCGTCGCGGTTCGCGATCTGGTGGGCGCCCTGCGGCCCGCGGGGGAAGCTCACCACCTCGCCCTGCTCCAGCCGCCGCCACCCGTCGGGCGAGCGCAGCCACGGCCGGCCCACGAGCACGACGACCAGCTCCTCCTCGTGCAGGTGCAGGTGGTAGGGGTAGGCCGCCTGGCCCGGCGGCAGCTCCCAGAGGGAGATGCCGAGCCGCTCGGTGCCGAGGCGCCGCCCGATGCGCGAGCGGCGGGCGTGGAAGCCGTCCTGCTCCCGGATCTCGTCCCACTCGGGCCGCTCGATGCTCTCCACGGCCTACGCGGCCTCGCGCAGCGCCTCGACCGGCGGCCGGCAGTCCGGGCAGGGCGCCCAGTGGGCCGCCAGGTAGCGCCAGGGCCCGCGGACCACCCCGCGCACCCCGGGATCGCCCCGATGGGGCGCCAGCGGGCATTCGGGCCGGTGGTACTCGCTCCAACCGCCGGCGCTGCGGCGGGCCACGATGCCCGCCTCTCCGACGGGAGCCAGCCCGTCGCGTGCGTCGTTCATATGTCCCCTCCTCCGAGGGATCGCGCGGCCCCTGCCGCGTCCTCGTCCGTGTTATCCACAGGGACGATAGCGCGTCGCGGCGCCGCCCTCGACGGCGGCGGGACGTTCGTTACGCTGGCCCGCATGGCCGACGAATACATCTACTCCATGTACCGCCTGCGGAGGGTCCGCCCTCCCGACAAGGTGGTGCTCGACGGGATATCCCTGTCCTTCCTGCCCGGCGCGAAGATCGGCGTCCTGGGCGCCAACGGCGCGGGCAAGTCCACCCTGCTGAGGATCATGGCGGGGCTCGACGGCGACTTCTCGGGCGACGCGGCGCTGGCGCCGGGGGCGACGGTGGGGCTGCTGCCCCAGGAGCCCGACCTCGACCCCACCAAGGACGTGCGCGGCAACATCGAGGAGGGCATCGCCGAGCAGGTGGCGCTGGTGCGCCGCTTCGAGGAGATCGGCGCGAGGCTGGGGGAGATGGGCCCCGACGAGATGGAGGCGGCCCTCGCCGAGTACGGTGAGCTGCAGGACCAGATCGAGGCGCGGGGCGCCTGGGACCTCGACCGCACGCTCGACGTGGCCATGGACGCCCTGCGGGTGCCGCCCGGCGACCAGGACGTCACCACCCTCTCCGGCGGCGAGCGCCGCCGCGTCGCCCTGTGCCGGCTGCTCCTGTCCTCCCCCGACCTGCTGCTGCTCGACGAGCCCACCAACCACCTGGACGCCGAGTCGGTGGCGTGGCTCGAGCGCTTCCTGGAGGAGTACCGGGGCACCGTGGTCGCCGTGACCCACGACCGCTACTTCCTCGACAACGTGGCCGGCTGGATCCTGGAGCTCGACCGCGGCAAGGGCATCCCCTGGAAGGGGAACTACTCGTCGTGGCTGGAGCAGAAGGGGGCGCGGCTGGCGCAGGAGGAGAAGGCCGAGTCGGCCCGCCGGAAGGCGCTGGCCCGCGAGCTGGAGTGGGTGCGCAGCAGCCCGCGGGCGCGGCAGGCCAAGAGCAAGGCGCGCCTCGCCGACTACGAGCGGCTGCGGGCGGAGGAGAGCGAACGGCGCCAGGGCGCGGTGGAGATCCGCATCCCGGCGCCGCCGAAGCTGGGCGACCTGGTGCTGGAGGCGTCGGGGCTCACCAAGGGCTTCGGCGACCGCCTGCTGATCGACGATCTGTCGTTCTCGGTCCCGCCCGGCGGCATCGTCGGCGTGATCGGGGCGAACGGGGCGGGCAAGACCACCCTGTTCCGCATGATCGCCGGCCAGGAGGCGCCCGACTCGGGCACCCTGCGGCTGGCCGAGGCCGTGCAGCTGGCGTACGTCGACCAGTCGCGCGACGAGCTCGACCCCGGCAGGACGGTGTGGGAGGAGATCTCCGGCGACCAGGACATCATCCGGCTGGGCGGCAGCGACGAGATCAACTCGCGCGCCTACGTCGCATCGTTCAACTTCAAGGGCGCCGACCAGCAGAAGCCGGTCGGCCAGCTCTCGGGCGGCGAGCGCAACCGGGTGCACCTGGCGAAGCTGCTGGCGGGCGGCGGCAACCTGCTGCTGCTCGACGAGCCCACCAACGACCTCGACGTCGACACCCTGCGCGCGCTCGAGGAGGCCCTGGTCTCGTGGTCGGGCTCGGCCATGGTCACCTCGCACGACCGCTGGTTCCTCGACCGCATCGCCACCCACATCCTCGCCTTCGAGGGCGACTCGCAGGTGACCTGGTTCGAGGGCAACTTCCAGGAGTACGAGGACCACCGGCGCCGCACCCTGGGCGAGGAGGCCGCCCGGCCGAAGCGCATCACCTACCGGCGGTTGCACGCGGCCGGCTGATGCGCCCCAGTCCGCTCTCGGGCCGCCTGATGGTGCTGACCGGGGCGGGGCTGTCGACCGACTCGGGCATCCCCGACTACCGCGGCCCCGGCGCGCCGGCGCGGATGCCGATGACCTACCAGGAGTTCACGGCGAGCGAGGCCAACCGGCGGCGCCACTGGGCGCGGGCCCACGTGGGTTGGGCGCGGATGGGCGGGGCGCGGCCGAACGCCGGCCACCGCGCGCTGGCGCGGCTGGAGCAGCAGGGCCGGGTGGAGTTGCTCGTCACCCAGAACGTCGACGGGCTGCACGAGGCGGCGGGCAGCCGGCGCATGATCGCCCTGCACGGCCGCATCGCCGACGTGGTGTGCCTCGACTGCCGGCGCGTGACGGGCCGCGACGCGATGCAGGCGCGGATGGCCGCCCTCAACCCCGGCTGGCTGGCCCGGCACGCCGAGGTCGCGGCCCGGCCCGACGGGGACGTCGAGCTGGAGGCCACCGAGGGGTTTGCGGTGCCGGCCTGCGAGAGCTGCGGCGGACGGCTGAAGCCGGACGTCGTGTTCTTCGGCGAGAGCGTCCCGAGGGAGCGGGTGGCCCGCAGCTTCGCGGCGCTGGAGCGCGCCGACGCGCTGCTGGTGGCGGGGTCGTCGCTCACGGTCATGTCCGGCTTCCGCTTCGTGCTGGCCGCGGCGAAGGCCGGGACGCCGGTGGTGATCGTGAACCGCGGCCCGACCCGCGGCGACGACCTGGCGACCGTCCGCCTGGAGGAGGGGTGCAGCGAGTTCCTGACCGAGCTCGCCGGGTCGGCCGGGGCGCGCGCCGCCGCGCCGTGATCCGCGGGGCAGAAAACCCGGGCTCTCAGCGTTCCCGGCGGTCGGCCTGCGGTACGCTTAACAGTCGTCTGCCGAGCTGCACGAGGAGCCACCAGTGAGCCCAGTCCCGGATCCCTTCTCCGCCCGCGACACACTCTCGGCCGGGGGCCGGGACCACGTGATCTTCCGGATCGACGCGATCCGCGAGGATCTGAAGCGCACCCCGTACACGGTGAAGGTGCTGATCGAGAACGTGCTGCGCAACGTGGGCCGCGGCTTCGTCACCGAGGACGACGTGAGGGCGCTGGCGGCCTGGACGCCGAACTCGGGCTCCACCGCCGAGGTGCCGTTCCTGCCGGCCCGCGTGGTGATGCAGGACTTCACCGGCGTGCCCTGCGTGGTCGACCTGGCGGCGATGCGCGACGCGATGAGCGCCCTGGGCGGTGACCCGAGCCTGATCAACCCGCTCGTGCCCGCGGACCTGGTCATCGACCACTCGGTGCAGGTCGACCGCTTCGGCGGCCCCGAGGCCTTCGCGGCGAACGTGGAGCGCGAGTACGAGCGCAACCAGGAGCGCTACATGCTGCTGCGCTGGGCGCAGCAGGCCTTCCGCGACTTCCGCGCCGTGCCGCCGGGCACCGGCATCGTCCACCAGGTGAACCTGGAGTACCTGTCGCCGGTGGTGCAGACCCGCGAGGTCGACGACGAGCTGCTGGCCTTCCCCGACACCCTCGTCGGCACCGACTCGCACACCACGATGATCAACGGCGTGGGCGTGCTCGGCTTCGGCGTCGGCGGCATCGAGGCCGAGGCCGTGCTGCTGGGCCAGCCGCTGTCGCAGCCCTTCCCCACCGTCATCGGCCTCAAGCTGGTGGGCGAGATGGGCCCCGGCACCACCGCGACCGACCTCGTGCTCACCGTCACCGAGTTGCTGCGCACCCACGGCGTGGTGGGCAAGTTCGTGGAGCTGTACGGCGACGGCCTGTCCGGCCTCAGCCTGGCCGACCGCGCGACGATCTCGAACATGTCGCCGGAGTTCGGCGCCACCGGCACCCTCTTCCCGATCGACGCCGAGACGATCCGCTACATGGAGACCACCGGCCGCCCGGCCGAGGTCATCGAGCTCACCGAGAGGTACGCCAAGGCGCAGAGCCTGTGGCGCGAGGACGGCGACCCGGACCCCCTCTTCGACGAGACGCTGGAGCTCGACCTGGCCACGATCGTGCCGAGCCTCGCCGGCCCGCGCCGCCCGCAGGACCGGGTGCTGCTCGGGTCGGTGGCGGACGAGTTCCGCGAGAACTTCGCCGACGGGCTGGTGAGCAACGGCGCCGGCCCGCACTACGAGCCGGTCGACGTGACCGTCGACGGCGAGACCTTCCCGCTGCAGTCCGGCTCGGTCGCGATCGCCGCGATCACGAGCTGCACCAACACGTCGAACCCGTCGGTGATGGTCGGCGCCGGCCTGGTGGCCAAGAAGGCCGCCGAGCGCGGCCTCACCACCCCGCCCTGGGTGAAGACCAGCCTCGCGCCGGGCAGCCGCGCCGTGACCGGGTACCTCGACCGCGCCGGCCTCACCCCCTACCTCGACGAGATGGGCTTCGACCTCGTGGGCTACGGCTGCACCACCTGCATCGGCAACTCCGGCCCCCTGGCCGCGCCGATCGACGAGGCGATCGAGAAGAACGGCCTGGTCGCCGCCGCCGTCCTCTCCGGCAACCGCAACTTCGAGGGCCGCATCCACCCGAACGTGCGCGCCAGCTACCTGGCCTCCCCCCCGCTGGTGGTGGCGTACGCGATCGCCGGGCGGGTGGACATCGACCTGACCACCGAGCCGATCGGCAGGGACGGCGACGGCAACGACGTGTACCTGTCGGAGATCTGGCCGAGCCGCGACGAGGTGGCCGAGGCCGTGGGCGCCGCGGTCGACCGCCGCCTCTTCGAGGAGAGCTACGCGACGGTGTTCGAGGGCGACGAGCGCTGGCGCGCCCTGCCGGTGCCCGAGGGCCAGACCTACGCCTGGGACCCCGAGTCGACCTACGTGCAGCTGCCGCCCTTCTTCAGCAGCATCACCCCCGAGCCGCCGCCGGTCACCGACATCGTCGGCGCCCGCGCCCTGGCCGTGCTCGGCGACTCGATCACCACCGACCACATCTCGCCCGCCGGCGTGATCCCGGTGAGCAGCCCCGCCGGCGTGTACCTGCGCGAGCACGGCGTGGAGCCGCGCGAGTTCAACAGCTTCGGCTCGCGGCGCGGCAACCACGAGGTGATGATGCGCGGCACCTTCGGGAACATCCGCCTGCGCAACCTCCTGGCCCAGGGCAAGGAGGGCAACTGGACCGAGGACTTCCTCACCGGCGAGATCACCTCGATCTACGACGCCTCGATGGACTACCAGGCCAACGGCGTCCCGCTGATCGTGCTGGCCGGCGCCCTCTACGGCAACGGATCGAGCCGCGACTGGGCCGCCAAGGGGACGCTGCTGCTGGGCGTGCGGGCGGTGATCGCCAAGTCGTTCGAGCGCATCCACCGCGGCAACCTGGTGGGCATGGGCGTGCTGCCGCTGCAGTTCCGCGAGGGCGAGGGCCACGAGGAGCTGGGCCTCACCGGCCGCGAGACCTTCTCCCTCACCGGCCTCGCCGACCTCGCCCCGCGCGAGGAGGTCACCATCGAGTACACCCGCGAGGACGGCACCACGGGGAGCTTCACGGCGCTGGCCCGCATCGACGGGCCCACCGAGCTGAACTACATCCACAACGGCGGGATCCTCCCCACCGTGCTGCGCCGCCTCTACAGGGAGAGCGTCGCCTCCTAGCGCTCCGAGCCGGCCCGGCCCCCACGACGATCGGGCCGGGGGCCGGGTCAGGTCAGCGTCACCCCCGCGTCGCGCATCTCCCGCGCGGCGCGGGCGTCGTCGCCGGGGTTCAGCTCCACCGGGCGGGTGGCGTCGAGCACCACCTCGGCCCCGTAGCCGAGCCGGCGGGCGTCGAGGGCGGTCGCCGCGACGCAGACGTCGCGGGCCAGGCCGACCACGACCACGCGCCGCACACCGCGGGCGGCGAGCAGGGCCCCGAGCTCGGTCGACCCCTCCTCGCCGGTCTCGGGGTCGCGCACCGAGAAGGCCGAGTAGCCGTCCTCGCCGCCGGTGCCCTTGCGCACCACGGGACCGGCGACGACGAGATCCGGGTGCAGCTCCGCCCCCCAGGTGCCGGCGACGCAGTGCACCGGCCAGACGCCGCCGTCGATGTCGAAGTGGGGCGTGCGCTCGGGGTGCCAGTCCTGGCTGTAGAGGACCGGCGCCCCGGCCGCGCGGGCGTCGCGGATCAGGGCGTTGACGGACGGCAGCGTCCGCTCCCCCTCCCGCACGTAGAGGGCGCCCCGCGGATCGGCGAAGTCGTTCTGCACATCGACGACGACGAGGGCGGTCTCTGGATCGAAGGCGGGCATGGGGGCGACCGTATCGCAGGCCCCCGGCTCGTGATCTGGCAGATGATCCGGCACACCGCCGCATGAGGACGACGCTCGAGCTCGACGATCGACTCCTCGCGGCCCTGATGGACCGGATGCCCGGGCGGACCAAGACCGAGGCCATCCAGGAGGCGCTCCGCGCCTATCTCGCCGAGGACTCCGCGTCACGGCTGCGCGCCCTGGCCGGCTCATTCGAGATCGAGGACGTCTCCGCGGACATGCGAACCATCGACCGCACCGCCTGACGGCAGAGCCGCCCGACACCTCGGTCCGGGGTCGTCGATCCCCGAGACGGCCGTGGACGACAGAGCGCGCCGCGACGATCAGCCGAAGCGGCCCCGCACGTAGTCGTCGGTCGCCTTCTCGGCGGGCTGGGTGAAGATCTGCTCGGTCTCGCCCATCTCCACCAGGTGACCCGGCATGCCGGTCGCCTCGAGGTTGAAGAAGGCGGTGAAGTCGCTGGCGCGGCTGGCCTGCTGCATGTTGTGGGTCACGATCACGATCGTGTACTGCTCCTTGAGCTGCTGCACCAGGTCCTCGATCGCGAGCGTGGCGATCGGGTCGAGCGCCGAGGCCGGCTCGTCCATCAGCAGCACGTCCGGCTCCACCGCCACCGCCCGGGCGATGCACAGGCGCTGCTGCTGGCCGCCGGAGAGGCCGGCGCCCGACCTGTGGAGGCGGTCCTTGACCTCGTCCCACAGGTGCGCGCCGCGCAGGGCGCGCTCGACGATGCCGTCGAGCTCGTCCTTGTGGATGCGCTTCTTGTTGAGCTTCATCCCGGCCGCGACGTTGTCGTAGATCGACATGGTCGGGAACGGGTTCGGCATCTGGAAGACCATGCCGACCTTGCGGCGCACCAGCACCGGGTCGACGTCGGGGGCGTATATGTCCTGGCCCTCGATCTGCACCATCCCCTCGGCGCGCGCGCCGTGGATCACCTCGTGCATCCGGTTGAGGGCCCGCAGCACGGTCGACTTGCCGCAACCGGAGGAGCCGATGAAGGCCGTCGCCTTGCGCGCCGGGATCGTCATGTTGACGTCCTTCACCGCGTGGAAGGAGCCGTAGAAGAGGTTGAGATCGGTGATCTCGATGGCCGTCGGCAGGGTGCCCACGGACGAGTCCTGAGCGGAGATGGCGGTGGTCATCGGTCGGCTGCTGCCTTTCCTCCGAAGCGTCGGTAGATGAGACGGGCGATCAGGTTGAGCGCCATGACGATGGTCACGAGGACGAGGACCGCCGCCCACACGCGCTCGGTGTAGGCGTCGCGCTGCACGCCGGGGTTGCGGTACTGGTCGAAGGCGAAGACCGGCAGGCTCTCCATGCGGCCGTGGAACGGGTTCCAGTTGAGGCTGTCGAGCGTGCCGCTCGTGATCAGCAGCGGCGCGGTCTCGCCCATGACGCGGGCCACGGCGACCATGACGCCGGTGATGATGCCGGCCATCGAGGTGGGCAGCACCACCTTGGTGATGGTGCGCCACTTGGGCACGCCGAGCGCGTAGCTCGACTCGCGCAGCCCGTTGGGCACCACCTTCAGCATCTCCTCGGTGGATCTCACCACGATGGGGATCATCAGCACCGACAGCGCGATCGCGGCGGCGATGCCGAGGCGCACCCCCGGGCCGAGGAAGATCGAGAAGAGGGCGAAGGCGAAGAGGCCCGCGACGATCGACGGGATGCCCGTCATCACGTCCACGAAGAAGATGATCGCCGCCTTCAGCTTCCCGCGGCCGTACTCGTTGAGATAGACGGCGCACATGATGCCGACCGGCACCGAGAACAGCGTCGCCAGGCCCGTGATCACCAGGGTGCCGATGATCGCGTGGTAGGCGCCCCCGCCGGGGCCCACGACGCTGCGCATGGTCTCGGTGAAGAAGTCCGCGTCGAAGCGGTGGCGCCCCTCGTCGATCACGGTGTAGAGCACCGAGACGAGCGGCGCGGCGGCGACGGCGAAGGCCGACACCACCGCGAGCGTGACCACGCGGTCGGTGGCGTGGCGACCACCCTCGACGGCGCGCGACCAGGCGTAGGTGACGATGCCGGCGCCCGCCGCGCACATCAGCGCGGCCAGCACGATGTTCGTGTCCATGGCGAAGATCAGCACGATCCCGATCACGGCCGCGACGCCGTACACCGCCCACGGCCCCCATGTGGGCAGCCGCCCGTGCGTGAGCGCCTTCGGCTGCACGCTCGGCAGGTCGGCGGGCGGCGCGGGCGGCGGCGGCGCGACGGGCGGGCCCTCGCCGGCGGCGCGCCGCTCCAGCGGAGACGCCTTGGCGCCCTCGACCGTCGGCTCCTCGCCCGGGGCGTCCGGGGTCACGACGACGTCCCCCTCTCCGTCCACCGCGCTCATCGCCACTTCCTCTCGGACCGGCCGATCACCGCCCGGGCGGCCATGTTCACCACCAGCGTGATGGCGAACAGCACCAGGCCCGACAGGATCAGGAGGTTGACCGCGACACCCGACGACTCGGGAAACTGGAGGGCGATGTTCCCCGCGATGGTCGAGGAGTTGGTGGAGCTGATCAGGTCGAACGTGACGACCGACGCCGGCGAGAGGATGATCGCCACGGCCATGGTCTCGCCGAGCGCGCGCCCCAGTCCCAGCATCGAGCCGCCGACGATCGCCGACTTGCCGAAGGGCAGCGCGACCATGCGGATCATCTCCCAGCGCGTCGCGCCCAGCGCCAGCGAGCCCTCCATCCGGGTGCGCGGCGTGCGGGCCAGCACCTCGCGGGCGACGGCGCAGATCACCGGGAGGATCATCAGCGCCAGCACGAAGCCCACCACGAGCATGGTGCGGCCGGTGACGGAGGCCGGCCCCTCGAAGAGAGGTATCCAGGAGAGGTGCTCCGCGAGCCACTTGTGCAGCGCGACGGCCGCGGGGCCGAGGGTGTAGAAGCCCCAGAGGCCGAAGACGATGCTGGGCACGGCCGCGAGCAGGTCGATGATGAAGCCGATCGCCTGCGAGACGCGGCGCGGCGCGTAGAAGACGATGTACAGCGACACCGCGATCGCCAGGGGGACGGCGATGATCAGCGCCAGCACCGCGGCGAGGACGGTGCCGAACAGCAGCGGCCCGATGTAGCTGTACCACGTGTCGCCGCCCGGCAGCTCGGCCGAGTCGGCGGTGATCGCCGGCCAGCCCTTGCTGAGCAGGAAGACGGCGACGCCCGCGAGGACGACCAGGATCAGCACACCGGCCCCCAGCGCCGAGCCGGAGAAGATCCGGTCGCCGAGGCGCGCGGCGCGGTTACCCGTGATCGCCCGCGGTGCGGGGGTCTGGGGGAGGCTGGTGCTCACGAGATGGGATCCCTCCGTCCTGATCGTTCTGTGGAAACCGCGAGCGCGGGGAGCCCGATCCGGCTCCCCGCGCTCGCACCGGCGTCACCGACGCCGGGCCATCGCCGGTCGATCAGCTGATGGCGGCGATCGCCGGGGTGATCTTGGCCGTCAGGGCGTCCGACAGGGGCGCCGAGCCGGCGGCCTCGGCGGCCGCCTGCTGGCCGGCCGCGCTGGTGATGTACCCGAGGTAGGCCTTCACGCCGGCCGCCTTCTGGGCCGAGCCGTACTCGGTGCACGCCAGGATGTAGGAGACGAGCACGACGGGGTAGGTGCCCTCGGCGGTCGTGTCGCGCTTCAGGTCGTAGGTGAAGACGTACTGGCCGGGGTCGTCGCTCTCGGGCGACTCGTCGAGGATCGCGGCGGCGGCCTCGGCGGACGGCGTCGCGTAGTTCGCGCCGACCTTGACGGCCACCACGCCCAGGTCGCCGACCTGGCTCTCGTCGGCGTACCCGATCGTGCCCTCACCGGCGCCGATCGCGCCGACCACGCCGGACGTGCCCTGGGCGGCCTCGCCGCCGGAGATCGGCCAGACGCTGTCCGGCTCGTCCTTCCACACGCCGGGGGCGGCCGCGGCCAGGTACTGGGTGAAGTTGTCGGTCGTGCCCGACTCGTCCGAGCGGTGCACCGTGGTGATGTTCGTGTCCGGCAGGTCGGCGTCGGGGTTGTCGGCGGCGATGGCCGGGTCGTTCCACTTGGTGATGTCGCCCTTGAAGATCTTGGCGATCGTCGCCGGGGCGAGCTGCAGGCCGTCCACGCCCGGCAGGTTGTAGGCGATCGCGATCGGCGAGACGTACGCCGGGATCTCGATCAGGTTGTCCGGGCCGCCGCAGCGCTTCTGCGCGCCGGTGAGCTCGTCGTCCTTCAGCGCGGAGTCCGAGCCCGCGAAGTCGACGCCGCCGGCGATGAACTGCTCGCGACCGCCGCCGGAGCCGACGGGGTCGTAGGCGATGGTGGCGCCGCTGTTCGCGTTCTGGAAGCCCGCCGCCCAGGCCTCCTGGGCCGCGCCCTGCGAGCTCGCGCCGGCGCCGACGATCTCGCCGCTGACGCCCGCGCCCGCGGGGGTGGAGGAACCGTTCGAGCTCGAGCCGGAGTCGTCGTCGCCGCCGCAACCGGCGGCGCCCAGGGACCCCGCGACCAGCACACCGCTCGCCAGGATCAGGGCAAGGCGTCGTCCACGTGCCATGTAAGCGCTTCCTCTCTACCGCGTCAGGGGCACGGCCAGTCCGGCCCACACACCGTGCCGACGCTATCCGCGGGCCCGTCGCGCGCAGGTGACGTGAGCGTGAAGCGCGTAACCGCAGTCGTGAACGACCTGTGAACCGCCCTCCCAGGCATACTCCCCCCGTGCCTCAGTACGCCGGCATGTCGAGCGGTGCCCCGTCGGACGAGGTGCGCCTCATCCTGGAGCGCTTCCGGCGCCTCGCGGTGGTGGGCCTGTCGCCCCGCCCGGAGCGCCCCAGCCACCGCGCGATGGTGCACATGCAGGCCTACGGCTACGAGATCACGCCGGTGAACCCGACGGCGTCCGAGGTGCTCGGCAACCCCTGTGTCGCCACCCTGCGGGAGGCGGCCGAGCGCGGCCCGCTCGAGATCGTCGACATCTTCCGCAGGCCCGAGGACGTGCCGCCGATCGTGGACGAGGCCATCGAGCTGGGGGCGAAGGTGGTGTGGCTGCAGCTGGGCATCAGCGCGCCCGAGGCGGCGCGGCGGGCGCGCGAGGCCGGCCTGCTGGTGGTGGAGGACCGCTGCGTGAAGATGGAGCACTGCCGCTTCTTCGGCGGCCTCAACGTGGTCGGCCTGTCGACCGGTGTGGTGAGCTCGCGCCGGATGGCCGAGTTCCGCCGGTGACGGAGGCCCGCGACTTCGGCTTCGACACGCGCGCCCTGCACGCGGGGCAGCGCGTCGACCCGGTCACCGGCGCCCGCGCCCAGCCGATCTTCCAGACGACGGCCTACGTCTTCGAGGACTCCGCCCACGCCGGCGACCTGTTCGACCTCAACCGGTTCGGCAACATCTACACGCGCATCCAGAACCCGACGACGGCGGTGTTCGAGGAGCGCATGGCGAGCCTCGAGGGCGGCGTCGGGGCGCTCGCCACCTCCAGCGGCCTCGCCGCCCAGGCCGTGGCGATCACGACCCTGCTCGAGGCGGGCGACCACGTCGTGTCGTCCGGCCACCTCTACGGCGGCAGCCACAACCAGCTGTCGATCACGCTGGCGCGGTTCGGCATCGAGACGACCTTCGTCGACCCCGCCGACCCGGGTGCCTGGCGGGCCGCCGTCACCGACCGCACGAGGCTGCTCTACGGCGAGACGATCGGCAACCCCAGCCTGGACGTGCTGGACATCGCCGCCGTCGCGGAGGTGGCCGACGACGCCGGGGTGCCGCTGCTGGTCGACAACACCTTCGCCACGCCGTACCTGTGCCGCCCGATCGAGCACGGGGCCCACCTGGTGTCGCACTCGGCCACCAAGTGGATCTGCGGCCACGGCACCAGCATCGGCGGCGTCCTGGTGGACGCGGGCACCTTCCCCTGGGAGGAGGGGAGGTTCCCCGGCCTGGTCGACCCCAGCCCGGGCTACCGCGGCCTGCGCTACGCGGAGACGTTCGGGAACTTCGCCTTCATCATGAAGGCGCGCGTCGAGACGATGCGCGACCTGGGCCCGGTGCTGTCGCCGTTCAACGCCTTCCTCATGCTGCAGGGCCTCGAGACGCTGTCGCTGCGGATGGACCGCCACATCGAGAACGCCGTCGCCGTCGCGGAGTTCCTCGTCGCCCATCCCGGCGTGGAGTGGGTGGGCTACCCCGGGCTGCCCGACAGCCCGGAGCGCGGGCGCGTTGAGCGCTACCTGCCCCGGGGGGCGGGCTCGATCGTGACCTTCGGCGTGCGAGGCGGCCGCGACGCCGGCCGGCGGCTGATCGAGGCCTGCGAGCTGTGCTCCCACCTCGCGAACGTCGGCGACGCGAAGACCCTCATCATCCACCCGGGCTCCACCACCCACCGCCGCCTCGACGAGCAGGGCCTCGCCGCCGCCGGGGTGACCGAGGACATGGTGCGCGTGTCGGTGGGGCTGGAGACCCTGGAGGACATCCTCTGGGACCTCGACCGGGCCATCGGGGTGGCGACCGCCTGACGCGCCTCGCCGCGCGCCCTCGGGGCGCGGCGGCGGATCTCAGATCGGCTGAGGCGTGCAGTTCTCGATCTTCGCGCCGAACTGGACCCAGTTGTCGGGGCTCTCGATCAGCACGTTGTCCTCGTCGCCCTGCAGCGAGATCACGTGCGACTGGCCGGGGGCCAGGTAGGTGGGTCGCCAGACGTCGGTGCCGCGCTTCCACTCGATGATCAGGATGTGCTCGTATGTCGCGGTGATCTTGCAGCCGTCGATCCACGGCCCGGCGTACGGATAGAGCTTCTCGCCGGTGTCCATCTCGAAGGTGGTGCGCGAGTTGTCCCCCGTGCGGGCGTTGTCGCTGTAGGCCGCCCACGACGGCCAGGCGATCACCTGACCGCCCCAGTCGTCCCCCGTGCAGGCCGGGATGTTGCACTTCCAGGAGGTGAGGATCGAGTCGACCGGATCGCAGGTCAGCGGGTTGGTGCAGTCCGGACCGGGCGGGTCGGCCGGGTCGGCCGCCATCGTGAAGCCCGCGGCCGCGGGCGATGCCACGAAGAGCGCCTCGCCGGCGGCGAGGCCGCTGACGGTGTGCGACGCGCCCGGGGTCAGGGTGGCGACATCCCGCACCACCATGCCCGTGGCGCTGACGGCGCGCGCCGTCGCGGTGCCCGCGGTGACGGTGAGGACGAGGCCGTTGGCCCGGCTCGCCGGCAGGTAGATCCGGGCGGGCGATCCGCCGCCGTCGCGGGCCGTCCGCACGCCGACGCCGGAGACCGGATCGAGCGAGGCGTCCCAGACATGGGCCTGGATCTGGTCGGTGAGCGGCACGCAGGTGACGCAGGTGACGCGCGCCGGCTGGGAGGGAGTGGGCTCGGCGTTCGCAACGCCCGAGCCGCCGATCAGGGCGACGACCAGTCCCAGGAGGGCGGCCGTCCATGCCCGCACCGGTCTCGTCCTCATCCGATCGCCCCCGCTCGACGCCGTGCCCCGGCCGGCGTGACCCGGCCTCCGGCATCTATTCACACACGTAAACGCCATACACTGGACGGGCAGGTAGGACGCGCCGGGTCGATGGGGTGGTCCGGGGGCGCCCTCAGGCCGGGCAGCCGAGCCCGGTGGCCCGCTCGACGGCGGCGGCCGCGTACACCGACGCCTGCACGGCGACGATCGGGTCGGTGAGGCGGCCTCGCCAGTACGCCTCGACGCCCGCGAGCGAGGTGCAGTCGACCGTGTGGCGGATCACGTCGATCGCCGCGGGCACCCCGTTGACGAAGGCGTTGCCCCGCTCCTCGGCGATCACGACGAGCCGTCCGTCGAGGTTCTTGCCGGTGTAGGTGGCCGGCCCCGCCGGGGCCGGCGCGTCGGGCGCGGGGGCCGCCGCGGTCGTCGCGCGCGGAGGGGTGTGCCGCGGCGAGGGGCGCTTCGGCGCCGGGCGCGCGGTGACGGGCGCGCGGGGCGTGGTGGTGGTCGTCGGCGTGTCCTGCGCCGGCCGCGCGGAGGTCTCCGGCGTCGGGGCGGCCGGGGCGGGGGACGCGGCGGTGGGGGACGCGGCGGCCGGCGCGTCCGTGCGCGGTGCCGCCTGCGTCGCGGCGGCGGTGGACGCGCCCTGCCCGGAGGTCGCCCCCGCGGCGGCCGTCACGGCCGCCGTCGAGGCGGCGTCGGCGGCGTCATCGCCGCCTCCGCCGCCGCAGCCGCCCGCCGCCAGCGCCGATATGCCGAGGACGGCGGCCACGGCCATCCGGGCCGCCCGCGACCGGATCACTTGGGAACCGGCTGCGGGGTGCAGTTCTCGATCTTGACGCCGAACCGGGTCCAGGTGTCCGGGGTCTCGATCAGCACGTTGTCCTCGTCTCCCTGCAGCGACACGACATGCGACTGGCCGGGGGCCAGGTAGATGGGCCGCCAGACGTCCGTGCCGCGCTTCCACACGACGATCAGCACGTAGTCGTACACGGCGGTGATCTTGCAGCCGTCGATCCACGAGCCGGCGTACGGGTAGATCTCCGCGCCGGTGTCGGCCGAGAAGGTGGTGCGGGAGTTCTCGCGCGTGCGGGCGTTGTCGCTGTAGGCCGCCCAGGCGGGCCAGGCGATCACGCCGCCGCCCCAGTCCGGCTCCTGGCACTCGGCGATGTTGCACTTCCAGTAGGTGTAGATGGACGAGACCGTGTCGCAGGTCAGCGGGTCGGTGCAGTCCGTCGCGGGCGGGGTCGGGGTGCTGCTGCCGTCGCCGAGGGTGACGCCGTACGCGAAGGCGGCGGAGTCGTTCTGCAGGCTCAGCACCTGGTCGGCCGCGAGGCCCGCCACGGTGTAGCTCTGGCCGGTGTTGAGCGTGGTGATGAAGTTGTGGGACGGGGCGTCGGGCGCGCCGGCGAACAGGTTGGCGGAGCCGCCGGTGATGGTGATGACCGCGCCGTTGGCCGCGGAGGCCGGCAGGTAGATGGGGGCCGACACCGTGTAGCCCAGGCGCGCCGCGGTGGCTCCCGAGCCCGACGGCCACACCGCCGCGTTGCCGCCGGTGGAGGAACCCCACGGGCAGGGCGCGCCGGTGCAGGTCCAGGTGACGGCCTGCGAGTCGGTGCCCTGCGAGGCGGGCGGCGGAGCCGGGGTCTCGCTGTCGCCGATCGCGAAGCCGTAGGCGAACGGGCCGCCGTCGTTCTGGACGCTGACGACCTCACCCGCGGCGAGGCCGGCGATCTGGAACGGGCTGCCGGGACCGGCCGACCCGATCTGCCGATGGGATCCGTCCTCGGGACGACCGGCGTAGATCGCCGCGCCGCCGGACGTGACCGTGATCGTCGCGCCGTTCGCCCGATCGGCCGGCAGGTAGATGGGCTGCGAGGTCGTGTAGCCGAGACGCACCGCGACCGGCGAGACGCTCGCCGGCCAGACGACGGCGTTGCCCGAGAGGGACGCACCCCACGGACACGGCGCACCCGTGCAGGCCCACGTGACCGCCGCCGAGTCGCCGCTGCCGGTGACCGGCTCGCCCGCAGGCGGCTCCGGAGTCGACGGCGGGGGCTCCGGGGTCGGCTCCTCCGGGGGTTCCGGAGACGGCGGAGGCTCCGGCGCCGGCTCGCTGTCGCCGATCGCGAAGCCGTAGGCGAACGGGCCGCCGTCGTTCTGGACGCTGACGACCTCACCCGCGGCGAGGCCGGCGATCTGGAACGGGCTGCCGGGACCGGCCGACCCGATCTGCCGATGGGATCCGTCCTCGGGACGACCGGCGTAGATCGCCGCGCCGCCGGACGTGACCGTGATCGTCGCGCCGTTCGCCCGATCGGCCGGCAGGTAGATGGGCTGCGAGGTCGTGTAGCCGAGACGCACCGCGACCGGCGAGACGCTCGCCGGCCAGACGACGGCGTTGCCCGAGAGGGACGCACCCCACGGACAGGGCGCGCCGGTGCAGGTCCACGTGACCGCCGCCGAGTCGCCGCTGCCGGTGACCGGCTCGTCCTCGGGCGCGGCGCCCGCCGCGCCCGACCAGGCGATCAGGACCAGCATCAGCGACATCAGGCCGGTGATGCCGGCACGACCCAGTCTCCACTTCATCGGTGCTCCGCTCGACGCGTTGTGGGGGAAGGAGGCGGCCTACCACCGACGCCGCCGGCGCCGTCGATGGCGCGGGCCGCCCGTCCTCACCGCCGGCGGTAGGCCGCCATCGGATCACACGGGACCGCCCGGCGTACTAGACCTCGGACTAGATCCGCCGGTCCGCTCCGCCAGTACGCGCCGCCCCGCCACCCCCGAACGGGAGCCGGGCGCACGGGATCAGCGGTCGATGGTGAAGCGGCCGGGACGCGACCGATCGACCCGCACGGGCACCGTCATCCCGGGACGCAGCGTCCCCCAGTTCATCCGTCCCAGGGCGACGCGCGACGTGGCCTCGTACGGCTCGCGCCCGGCGACGTCGATCCGCGCCCGCACCCTCGCGACCATGCCGATGCCGGCGATCGTGGTGCCGGTGTCGGTCACCTCCAGGAGGGTCGCGCGCGCGGCGATGCCGCGGGCTCGCAGCCGCGACCCGTCGACGCGGTCGAGGTGGACGGCCCCCCAGCCGAAGGCCGCGCCGGCGCCGAGGATCGCGGCGCAGCCGATGAGCAGGCCCAGGCGCCCGGGCCCGTCCATGCGGAGGGCCCACACGAGGCCGGCGACGCCGGCGGCGACCATCACCAGGCAGGCGACGGCGAAGGTGCTGATGAGCGGCCTCACCGGCCCATCCTCACCCACCGACGCGCGGTACGGGAGCGACCGGGACCGGTTCGGGACCCGCTCGATCCGCCGGACCGGCGCTATCCGGTCGCGCCGCTCCCCGCGCCGACGGCGACCGGCGGCGCGTCGGCGCCCGCCCCCCGCACGATCTCGATGAGCCGGTCGCCGACCGCCGGCCAGCTGTAGCCGTCGAGGTAGTCGCGCGCCCGGGAGCGGATGCGCTCGCGCAGCGACGGATCGGCCAGCACGCGGTCGATCGCCGCCGCGAACTCCTGGGGCGTCTCGGCGCGCAGGTAGTGCTCGCCGTCCACGATCCCCTCGAAGGCCTCGACGCCGCGCCCCGTGGAGATGACCACGATGCCCCACGCGAACGCCTCGAGCACCTTGTTCTTGATCCCCGAGCCGAGCGCCATGTAGTTCACCATCGCCGAGACGCCGCCGAGGCTCCCCGGCAGGTCCGCCCGGAACCCCTCGAGGCGGATCTGCTCGCTCTGCGCGGCCAGCCGGAGCACGTCCTCGCCGGCGCCGCGGCCGATGACCCGGAAGGACACGTCGCGCGGCAGCAGACCGGGCAGCACCACGTCGCGCGAGAACGACAGCACCGCGTCGCGGTTGGGCTCAAAGTCGAGGTTGCCCCAGAAGGCGAGCTCGCGCGCGGCGCCGTCGTCCGGCGGGACGGCCGCGGCGAGGCTCACGCCGTTCGGCACGGCCAATGCCCGGCGGCGGGGCGTCGAGGCGGCGCGGGCGTCGACCTCGCTCGCGGCGAGGGTCACCGCGAAGCTGGAGGTGATCCAGCGCTCCAGGCGGCGCCAGCGCACCAGCCGGAGCGGCAGGCCGGGCCGCGCGCCCCGCACCCGGCTCGCGCGGCGGCGCAGGATCACGGACATGCTGTCGCAGATGTCGACGACGGTCCGGTCGCGCAGGGCGGGCGGCACCAGGGTCGCGATGTGGGCGTTGAAGACGACCATCGAGCGCGCGCCCTCCTCGGCGAAGGTCCGCCCGATGGCGGCCGACAGCGCGGCGAAGCGCGACGGGGCGCTGGCGCGCAGGTACGAGCGCTCGGTGGTGCGCGCCAGCGCGGCGGCGCTGCGCCGGCGCGGGAAGGACGCCACCCACGCGGGCTCGATGAGCGGGGCTCCGCCGCGATCGTCGGGCTCGCCGGAGAGGTCGACCACCACGTTCACGATCCGGTATTCCAGCGCGAGCTGACGAACCAGGTTGTAGACGCGCAGGTCGTAGCCGGAGGCGAGGTCCCGGATGACCCGATCGGTGACCACTATGACCGTGGGCGTGTCCATGCAGCCTCGATGCCGAATGGGACGGGAACGCGGTTCGGGCGACCGCCGGTCCACCCATTGTACGTCAAATCTGAGAAAATCGACATTCCGTGACAAAGGTGACGTACTCTTCGTCAGAGGCCGCCCCAGTCGACGGTCACGCCGGCCAGGGCCAGTCCCGCCGCCACCAGCGGGATGAGCACCAGCTGGTGCACGAGGTAGATCGGCAGGGCGTGACGACCCGGCCACCCGGCCGCGCGGGCCCACCTCGGCGTGGGCAGCCACCGCCCCCAGGAGCCGCGTGAGCCGTCCGGGTAGAGGCCCTTCCCCGCGGCCAGGCCCGCCAGCACGGGGGCGAGCCACGGCAGCAGCGGATACCAGTCGACGCCCGCCCCCTCGGGGGAGCGCACGCCCAGCACCATCAGCCCGGGCGCGTCGGACGGATCGGAGCGGAGCAGCATCATCCCGACGATCAGAACGGCCAGGGCCAGCGCGGCGTTGACCGGTCCCAGCCGCACGAGCAGCGGCCCGATGAGCATCGCCGCCCCGATGCAGTGGAGGATCCCGAACCGCACGTACTCGTCCGGCCCCAGGGCGACGAGGGTCGCGAGGGTCACCAGCAGCGCCGCCCCCAGCACGATCGCGGCGCGGCGCGCGTGGCGCCGGTAGAGCTCCCACCCGGACAGGCCGCGGGCGCGACCGCGGGCGTTCGAGACGGCGAGGCTCACGCCCACCAGGAAGAGGAACGACGAGCCGGTGGCGATCTGCAGGGCGCGCCAGCCGCCCGACAGCGAGTCGACGTCCACCGAGGGGCCCAGGCGGTCGACGTCGTAGCCGGCGTGGTAGACGACCATGATCGCGATCGCCACGGTGCGGGCGGCGTCGATCTCCCACAGGCGCCCGTCGCGGGCCCGCGCGCTCACCGGTACGAGGCGTCCACCAGCGCGCGCAGCGTCCCCGCCAGGCCGGGCGCCGCCGCGAGGACCCCCGCCGGGCTGCCGCCGCGGGCGGGCAGCTCCTGCACCACCCCGCCCGCCTCCGTCACCAGCAGGCTGCCCGCGGCCCAGTCCCAGGGGTTGACGCCGGTCTCGAAGTAGCCGTCCAGCCTGCCGGCCGCCAGCCAGGCGAGGTCGATGGCCGCCGACCCGAAGCGGCGCACATCGCGCACCCTCGGCAGCACGTGGGCGAGACGCTCGGCCTGGCGGACGCGCTCGTCGGCCCGGTAGTTGAAGCCCGTGGCGACGAGCGCCTCGCCGAGCGGCGGCGCGGGCGGCATCCGCAGGGGGGCGCCGTCCAGGTGCGCGCCCGCGCCGCGGCGCGCCGTGAAGAGCTCGCCGCGCGACGGGTCGATCACCACCGCCGCCACCGGTCCGCGCCCGTCGAGCGCCGCGATGCTCACGCTCCACTGGGGCACGCCCCAGACGAAGTTGATCGTCCCGTCGAGCGGGTCCACCAGCCAGCGGACGCCCGACGCGCCGTCCGCGCCGCCGCCCTCTTCCGCGACGATGGCGTCGTCGGGCCGCGCGGCCGCGATGGTCCGCACGATCACCGCCTCGGCGTCGCGGTCGGCGTCGGTGGCGAGGTCGGTGCCGCTCGACTTGCTGACCACCCCGGTCGCCGGCCGGCGGAACCGCTCCTGCAGCAGCTCCGCCGCCGCGCGGGCCGCCCGCAGGGCCACCGCGAGCAGCTCCTCGCCGGGGGTCTCGCCGCCGGGGGCGGCGCCGCTCAGCCCAGCCCCCCGATGTGCGAGACGATGGCCGGCACGACGAGGTCGGCGCGCTCGAGGTGCGGGAAGTGGGCGGCGTCGGGGACGCGCAGCAGCGTGCCCCTCACCATGGCCGCGACCATCTGGATGCCGCCCTCCGGGCGCGCCACCCGGTCGCGGTCGCCCACGACGACGAGCGCCGGCACGGTCACGCGGGGCGCGACCCGGCGCAGGTCGAACGCCATGCCGGCGCGCGCCCAGCTCACGAGCGCCCCCAGGTCCGCGTGGGCCAGGCGGTCGTCCGCGTCATCCAGCAGGGCCCTCATGCCCGGGTCCGCGGCCAGCCGCCCCGGGTCGGCGATCGCCGACAGGAACGCCCGGCGGCGCTCCCGGTCGCGTCGCGCCAGGGCGATCGCGACCACGCCGACCGCGCCGCCCACCAGCGGCAGGTTGATGAGATCGGCGGGGCCGTGCGGCGGGATGCGGCGGCGGCGGGGCATCGCGAACGGCGCCACCAGCGCCAGGCCGCGCACCCGGGCGCCGGGCCGCACCGCGGCGAGCACGGCCGCCTGCGCGCCCAGCGAGTGGGCCACGACCGCCGCCGGGCCCAGCCCGTCGAGCACCTCCCCCACCGCGCGCGCCATCGCCTCGGGCGTGTGCGCGCCGCGCAGGCGGCGGCTGTCCCCCGACCCCGGCAGGTCGACGGCCACCACGCGATGCCCGGCGGCGGCGAGGGCCCCGGGCAGCGCACCCCACCCTTCCTTGAAGCCGTTCAGGCCGTGGACGAGGAGCACCGGGGGGCCGGCCCCCCACTCCGTGGACGCCAGCTGGGGCACGCGGGGCACGCAGGGACGATACGCCGCCGATCGGGTACCCTGGAACCGTGCCTCGCCAACTGGAGCTCGTCGCCCCCCGCGGGTACTGCGCCGGCGTCGATCGAGCGATCGAGACGGTCGAGCGCGTGCTGGAGGAACTGGGCGCGCCCGTGTACGTGCGCGGCGAGATCGTCCACAACAAGCACGTCGTGCACACCCTCGCCGAGAAGGGCGCGGTGTTCGTGGCGAGCGAGGCCGAGGTGCCGGAGGGCGAGACGATCATCCTCTCGGCGCACGGCGTCTCCCCCGAGGTGCGCCGGGTCTGCGCCGAGCGCCGCCTGCGGGTGATCGACGCCACCTGCCCGCTGGTCTCGAAGGTCCACGCCGAGGTGCGCCGCTACGCGAACCGGGGCGCGACCGTCCTGCTGGTGGGGCACGGGGACCACGAGGAGGTGATCGGCACGCTGGGCGAGGCGCCCGCGTCGGTGGTCCTGGTGGAGGACATCCACGACGCCGAGACGGTGACGGTGCCGGACCCCGAGAACGTGGCGCTCACCACCCAGACGACGCTGTCGATCGACGACACCACCGAGATCGTCGAGATCCTGAAGCGCCGCTTCCCGGCGCTGGTGGGCCCGAAGTCGAGCGACATCTGCTACGCGACGCAGAACCGCCAGGACGCGGTGCGCGAGGTGGTCGGCGAGGGAGCCGACCTGGTCCTGGTGGTCGGCTCGCGCAACTCCTCGAACTCGAACCGCATGGTCGAGGTGGCGCGGGCGAAGGGCGCCGACGCCTACCTGCTCGACAACTCCTCCGAGCTCGACCCGGTGTGGTTCCACGGCAAGCGGCGGGTCGCCCTCACGGCCGGCGCGTCCGCGCCGGAGGTGCTGGTGCAGGAGGTCGCGGACGCGCTGATCGCCGCGGGCTACATCCGCACCGGCGAGGAGCAGCCGAGCGCCGAGGGCGTCGTGTTCGGGCTGCCGCGCGAGGCCCGCACCATCGGTCGCACCTGAGAGCGGCTCGCGCGGCGGCCGCGGGCGGGCCGGGCCCTACCCGATGACGAGGGGGCCGTCGACCGCGAAGCCCTGCGGCAGCGCAGCCGCCAGGTCGGCGGCATCGAGCGCGCGGCGCGGGTCGATCTCGATGTCGACCGGCTCGCCGTCGTCGCCGCGCGGCACGTCGACCCCGGCGGCCTCCAGCCAGCGCGCGTAGAGCCGGTTGAGGTCGCGGCGCGCCGACCGGGGCGAGTCGGTGCCCTCGGCGTTCTTGATCGGCGAGAACTCGTCCTCGCGCGCCGCCTCGACGGTGACCGAGCGACGGGCGAAGGGCAGCGCGTCGAAGAGGAAGGTCTCGAACTTCACCGCGTTCGGGTCGGCCGGGTCCACGACGGCGCCGTCCTCGTCCACGAACGGCACCCGCTTCAGGGCGTGGTGGTACGGCAGGCGCAGGCCGCCCTCGGTGAGCCGCTCGGCGAAGGCGCGGTCGATGCAGTGGACGGCGATCGAGCCCGCCCACAGCGACAGCTCCCCGTCGTCGTCGCGCAGCCGCGCGAGCTCGTCCGGCAGGTCGCTGTACTCGACCACCCCGGTCGAGCCGTCGAGGCGCACGATGACCCCCATCCGCTCCTCGGGCGACAGCTTGCGCACCGCCACCGAGGACATGTCGGCGCCGGCCCGGGCGTGGTGGCCCAGGAACTCGGGCCGGCACACCGTCAGCAGCGGGTTGTCGACCTGGAAGGTGAAGATGGTGTCGACGCCGAGCGACGCCATCTCGGCCAGCGCGCCCGAGCCGCGGAGGGCCGAGAGCAGGCCGCCGTGGCCGTCCGGCGACAGGGCCAGCCGGTCGGGCGCCTCCAGCAGGATGCGGCCGGTGGCGCGGTCCACCGCCGGCAGCGTGCCCTGCACGACGAAGCGCACCGAGCCGGGCTCCAGGCCGAAGTCGCCGGCCGCGGCGAAGCTCGCGCGGGTGGCCGCGTCGTTCTGCGGCGAGGTGAGGACGTACCAGGGCAGGGCGCCGTAGCGGGCGCGCAGCGCCGCGATCTTCGCGGCGTGGTGGGCGAAGAGGGTGCGCCCCGTGAGCGGCGCGAAGGGGAAGTCGCCCTTCGGGCCGTCGAAGCCGAGGCGCGTGCCCTGCCCCCCGGCCAGCAGCACCGCCGCCACCCGCCCCTCGCCCAGCAGGGCCTCGCCGGCCTCGCGGGCGGCCGCCTCGCGGGCCCGGTCGGCGTCGTCCCTCGGCAGTGCGATGACGTCCTCCGCCGCGAGCGGCTCGACGGTGCCCAGCGGAGCCGGGTCGCCGGCGCGCAGGCCCTCCACCAGACGCCCCACCAGCGGCAGGTCGAGCGCCTCGATCTGGGCGCGCAGGCCCTCGCGCCGGGGCCCGTCCAGCCGGTCGAGGGCGGCGGCCAGGTGCTCCTGGCCGGCCTCGCGCAGCGCCGCCCGCACGCTCACGCCCCCGGCCGCAGGGCGACCTTGGTCACGCCGTCGCGGCGCTCGGCCATCATCGCGTAGCCCTCCGGCGCGCCGGACAGCGGCAGCTCGTGGGAGATCATGGGCGCCGCGTCGATCTCCCCGCGCTCGGCCAGCGCCAGCAGGTCGGGGAAGTAGCGCGCCCCCGGCACCAGGCCGCCGGTGACCGTCACGTTGCGCAGAAACTGGTCGAACCAGTTCATCTCGGGCAGGTTGCCCTTGAAGTGGTCCATCCCGAGGCAGGCGATGGTGCCGCCCGGCCGCACCACGGCGTGGGCGGTGGCCATGGACGCCTTACCGGAGATGGTGTCGACCACCACGTGGGCGCCCTCGCCGCCGGTGTGCGCCATCACGGCCTCCGCGATCTCGGCGTCGTCGCGCGACGACACGACCAGCGTCGCGCCGAGCGCGCCGGCGGTCGCCAGGCGGTCCGGGTGGTGCCCCAGGCAGACGATCGCCTCGGCCCCCTTCGCCTTGGCGGAGTGGACCGCCCCCAGGCCGACGGCGCCGTCGCCGATCACCACCGCCGACTGGCCGGCCTCGAAGCGCGCCGACGTGAGGCCGTGCCAGCCGGTGGACATGACGTCCACCAGGGGCAGCAGGCCCAGCTCGCGCTCGGGCGCGGCGAGCGCCTCGGGGATCGGGTGCAGGGTCGTGGAGGCGAGCGGCACCCGGATGAGCTCGGACTGCCCGCCCTGCGGGGTGCCGCCGTGCTGCCACACTCGCGGCGCCCAGCCGAACAGCGACCAGCGCCGGCACGACGAGGACAGGCCCTCGCGGCACCAGGTGCACTCGCCGCAGGCCACCGACACCGACGACAGCACGCGATCTCCCACCGAGAGGCCGCTCACCTCGGGGCCGACGGCCTCGACGGTGCCGATGAACTCGTGGCCCAGCCGCGACCCGGGCGGGAAGCCGAAGGCCTCCCCCGCCCCGTAGATGTGGAGGTCGGAGCCGCAGATCGCCGCGCTGCTGACGCTCACGATCGCGTCGGTCGGCGCCTCGATCGCCGGGTCCGGGATCTCCTCCACCCGTACGTCCCCGCTGCCATGGAAGGTGAGTGCCCGCATCCCGTCCCCCTTGTCGGTCGCTCGGCGCAGGATACGCATGCGGGTGCGTCCCGCACCCGCCGCGGGGATAGCATCGCGTTCCATGGACGAGGGCCTCCCGCCGCACGAGGCGCCCCACGCGGCGCTGGCCGAACGGTTCCGCGCCGATCCGGCGCGCGCCCGGGTGACGGTCGCCGCCTCGACCGCCCTGGAGGACGGGCTGCTGTGCTCGACCACCGTCCGCGGGCACACCGTCGAGAGCGACGAGCCGCGGTCGCTCGGGGGCTCGGACGCGGCGCAGAGCCCGGTGGAGCTGTTCATGTCGAGCCTGGCGACCTGCCAGGCGGTGACCTACCGGGTGTGGGCGGCCGAGCTCGGCATCGCCCTCGACCGGATCGAGGTCACGGCCGAGGGCGCCCTCGACCTGCGCGGATTCCTGGGCGTGGACGACGACGCCGCCGCCGGGTTCGCCGGGGTGCGCCTGTCGGTCGTCCTGCGGGGCCCGGAGAGCGCGGAGCGCTACCGGCAGCTGGCCCGGGCGGTGGACCGCCACTGCCCGGTGCTCGACTCGCTGGCGCGTCCGGTGCCCGTCGAGCGCGTGGTGCGCCTGCCCGACTGACACCCAGGTCTCGCCGGAGGGATTCTCAGGGAACTCCGAGGTCCCGCCCGTAGCGTGGGCCTCCGATGGCTCCCCCGCCCACCACCCGCCGCCGACGGGTCCGTCGCACGGCGCTCGTCGTCGCCGCGGCCGCCGCGCTCACGGGCTTCGCGGCCGGATGCGGGGGCGATTCCGGGCCCTCGGTGGGAGGGCTGCCCGACGGCGTGGTCGCCCGGGTGGGTGACTCGGAGATCACGGCGAAGCAGCTCGCGCGCGAGGTCGCCAGGGCGCGGATCAGCACCACCTCTCAGGGCGGCGACTTCCCCGAGAAGGGCACCGAGGGGTACGCCACCGAGCGGGCCGACGCGCTGCAGCGCCTCATCGAGGCCGAGATCGTGGCCGACGAGGCGGCCGCGTGCGGGGCGGCCTGCCTGGTCACCGACGACGAGGTGGAGTCGTCGCTGGAGGAGATCCGCAGCGGTGCGGGCGGCACGGACGCGGCCCTCGCGAAGTACCTCGCCTCGCTGGGCTACACCGTCGCCGAGGCGCGAACCGCGCTGCGCACCCAGGCCGAGAGCGGCAAGGTGAGCACATGGGTGACGCGCGACGTCACCGTGACCGAGGCCGAGGCGCGCGACTACTACGACGACCACCCCGACGAGTTCCGCGTCGCGGAGGAGCGCACGGCGAGCCACATCCTCGTGAAGACGAAGGCGCAGGCGACGCGTCTCCGGGCAAGGGCCACCGAGGCGAACTTCGCGGCCCTGGCCGCGCGTTACTCGACCGACACGGGCAGCGCATCCTCGGGCGGCGAGGTGGGGACGGTCACCGAGGGCGCCTTCGTCGAGGAGTTCGAGAACGCCGCCCTGGCGCTCGACGACGGCGAGATCTCCGACCCGGTGAAGACCGAGTACGGATGGCACCTCATCCTGGTCGAGGTGACGGCCGCCCGCACACGGTCGTTCGACGAGGCGCACGAGGAGATCATGTCCGGGCAGCTCGATGAGCGCCGTCAGGAGGCCCTCGCCGAGTGGCGCGAGAGGGCCGTCGACGGCCGCGCCGGCGAGATCGCCTACGCCGAACGAGCCCTCGTGCCGACCGACGACGAGACCGCGACCGCGGGCACGACGACCACCGAGTAGGTCCGGTGCCGTCGGGTCGACAGGGAACGCGGCCGACGCCCCCTGACGCGGCCTAGGCCAGCAGGCCCGCCCGCCGCAGGGCGTCGCCCGGCGCCATCGGCAGCCCCACGAAGAAGGGGCCGAACTCGCCGTAGCGCGCGCTGACCTCGTCGAAGCGCATCTCGTAGACGATCTCCTTGATCGCCGCCGGGTCGTCGGCGAGCAGGGTGACGCCCCACTCCCAGTCGTCGAGCCCGGTCGCCCCCGTGATGAGCTGCAGCACGCGGCCGGCGTACCGGCGCCCGACGGTGGCGTGCCCCTGCATCAGGCGGCGCCGCCGGTCGAAGGGCAGCGAGTACCAGTTGTCGTCGCCCTGGCGCCGCTTCGACATGGGGTAGAAGGCGATCATCCCGCGCCGGGGCAGCCGCGGATGCAGGCGGGCGTCGACGTAGGCGGCCATCCGGACGCGCCAGCTCTCGAGCGCCGCCTCGACGTCGGCCTCGCCGGCCGCCTCCAGACGACCGCGCTCCTCGGCCTCGGTGCTCGTGTACTCGCTCTCCTCGGTGAGCGACACGAACGAGTAGACCGGCTCCACCGGCCCGGCGAGGATCCGCGCCGACAGGGCGTCGAGGGCGTCGAGGTCGGGGCCGAGCAGCATCAGCCCCAGGTCGGCCCGGCCGCCGAGCACCGAGAAGGCGATCGCCTGGGTGTCGTCGCCGGCGTCGTGCTCCTCGATCGCCGCCAGCAGGGCCTCGCCGCCCGGCTGCCCGCGCCGCGCGCGGAGCATCAGGTGCAGCACGCCCCAGCCGACCGACGGACGGACCTCGCCCACCGCCCGCTCAGGCCTTGACGAAGCGGTAGAGCACGCCGGACGCGATCACGTAGAGGTCGCCGTCGGGCCCCTCGCCGAACGAGGTGATCTGGGACAGGCTCACGCGCAGCCGGGAGGTGTCGTCGCGCATCGCGCCGGGCCGCGGCCCGGCGCGCATGCTCCACACCTTGCCGCTGCAGTAGTCGCCGAAGACGTAGCGCCCGCGCAGCGCGGGTACGCGCGCGCCGCGGTAGACGTAGCCGCCGGTCACGGAGCAGCCGTCGGCGTGGGTGTACTGGGCCACCGGCGGGGTGTGGGCGCCGCGCAGCGCCGAGCCGCCGTCGAAGCGGCTGCGGCCCTCGAAGGCGCTCCAACCGAAGTTCGCGCCGCGCGCCCGGCCGCGGGCGGCGTAGTCGATCTCCTCGATCTCGTTCTGGCCGACGTCCGCGATCCACAGGTCGCCGCGGACCCGGTCGAAGGAGAAGCGCCACGGGTTGCGCAGGCCGTAGGAGTAGATCTCCGGGCGGCCGCCGCCGCGCGCGAACGGGTTGGAGGCGGGGATGCCGTACCGGAGCCCGCCGCTGCGCCGGTTCACGTCGATCCTCAGGATCTTGCCGAGCAGGGTGTTCACGTTCTGGCCGTTGCCCTCGGGGTCGCCGCCGCTGCCCCCGTCGCCGGTGCCGATGTACAGCAGCCCGTCGGGGCCGAAGGCGAGGCCGCCGCCGTTGTGGTTGTCGTACGGCTGATCGATGGTCAGCAGGCGCCGGGCGCTGGAGGGGTTCGCCCGGGTGGCGCTGCGCCGCCGGTACTCCACGACCTGGGTGTCGCCGTCCCGGTCGGTGTAGTTCACGTAGAAGCGGCCGCTGCGCGCGTAGCCCGGGTGGAAGGCGAGGCCCAGCAGGCCCTGCTCCCCGCCCCGGCTGATCAGCCCGGACACGTCCAGGAAGGCGCCGCCCAGGCGCCGCCCGTTCTGCAGGATCACGATGCGGCCGCTCTGCTCCACCACGAAGAGCCGGTTGCGCAGGCCCGGCGCGTGGGTGACGTACAGCGCGTCGTCGAGGCCCGACGCCACCCGGGCCAGGCGGAAGCCGCCGGCCTGGTCCGCCGTCTGCCCCGCCGTCGCGGCGCCGCCGACCGGATCGGACGACTGGGACGCCGAGCCGCACGCCGCGGCGATCGCGAGGAGGGCCGCGGCGAGGAGCATCACGATGAGGGCGCGTGGGGATCGCACGTGCCGCAACGCTACCGCACCCCGGGGCGCCGCCGAACGATGACCGGCGTCCCGGAGAGTTATCGTCCCGCGGGTGCCCGACGGCGACGCCATGCCCGCGCACCCCGCTCGCCGTGTCGCGGCGACGGCCCTGCTCGCGCTGGCCCTGACCTGCGCCCACGCCGCGGCCGCGCGGGCGCTGAACGCGCCCGACCGCGTGGCGGGCCGCCTGGTGGTGCGCTTCGATCCGGGGGTGGGCGCCGCCGAGCGCCTGGCGATCCTCGGCCGGGGCGGCGCGGACGCCGTGGGGACCCTGCCCCTTCCGAACGCGCGCGAGGCCCGGACGGAGCCGGGCGAGTCGGTCGACGCGGTCGTCGCCCGCCTGCGCGCCGATCCGCGGGTGCGCTGGGCCGAGCCGGTGTTCCGGGTGCGGGCGGCGGTGATCCCCGACGATCCGCTGATCCCGTCGCAGTGGGGGCTGATCAACGCCGGGACGGCCGTGCAGGGCAACCCGGCGACGCCGGACGCCGACATCGATGCCGACGAGGCGTGGGACCGCACGATGGGCGACCCGCGGGTCACGGTGGCCGTGGTCGACACGGGGGTCGCGTTCGATCATCCCGACGTCGCCCCGAACCTGCCGCCGAACCCGGGCGAGAGCGGCGCCGGCCGCGAGGCCAACGGCGCCGACGACGACGGGGACGGCCTGGTCGACGACGTCCGCGGCTGGGACTTCGTCGACGGCGACGCCGACCCGTCGGAGGACCCGGCCGGCGAGGCGCACGGCAGCCACGTCGCGGGCACCGTCGCCGCCGCGTCCGGCAACGGGCGGGGCGGGGCGGGGGTCGCCCCGCGCACGTCGCTGCTGGCGGTGCGCGCGCTGGACGCCGACGGCGAGGCGACCACGGCCACCATCGCGGCCGCCTTCGCCTACGCCGGCGCCCGCGGCGCGCGGGTGGTCAACGCCAGCCTGGGCGGCCCGGCGCGCTCGCAGGCCATCGCCGACGCGATCGCGGAGGCGCCGCAGACCCTGTTCGTGGTGGCCGCGGGCAACGACGGCGCGGACCTGGACGGCCCGCCCGACTTCGACCGGGACGGGGTGCGCCTCGACCAGGGCTTCCCCTGCGAGCTGCCCGCCCCCAACCTGGTGTGCGTGGCGGCGACGACGCCCTCCGACGCCCTCGCCTCGTTCTCCGACACCGGCGCGACGTCGGTCGACCTGGCCGCGCCGGGCACCGAGATCCTCAGCACGCGGGGCTCGTCGGACTACGCGTACATGAGCGGCACCTCGATGGCCACCCCGCACGTGTCGGGCGCCGCCGCGCTCATCCTGGCCGAGGACCGGCTGCGGTCGACCTCCCAGGTCCGCGGCGCGCTGCTCGCCGGCATCGACCCGCTCCCCGCGCTGGCGGGGCGGGTCGCGACGGGGGGCCGCCTCAACGCGCGGCGCGGCCTCGACGCCGTCCCCGCGCAGGGCGCCGCCCCCGCGGTCGCGATCGACGACATCGCGCGGACCGGCGACGCCGTCACGGTGACGGGCTCGGTCGATCCGCGCGGCGGCCTCACCACCTGGTGGGTCGAGTACGGCTCCACGACCGACTACGGCGCGCAGGGCACCGTGCGCCGGGCGGGCGCCGGCGACGGGCCGGTGGCCGTGCGGGCGACGCTGCCGGCGCCCCCGCAGGGAGCGACCCTGCACGCGCGCATCGTCGCCGCCCGGATCACCGGCCTCGCCGCCTCGGCCGACCGGGAGCTCGCTCCGGCGCCGGCGGCGGAGCCGGCCCCCGGCCCGGGCGCGCCGGCCGCCGCCCCCGCCGTCGCGGCGCTCGGCCGTCCCGCGCGCGGCGCCGACGGGGTGTGGCGCGTGACCCTCGACCTGCCGGCGGCGGAGCGCGTCCGGCCGCGGCTGGCGCTGCGCCGCGGCGGGACCTTCCGCGGCCTGCGCGCGCCGGCCGCCCGCGATCTGCCGGCCGGTCGCTCGACGCTCGTGCTCGGCCGCCGGGGCCCCGGGGTGCACCGGCTGCGCGTCGCCGGGGCCGAGGCGATCTTCACCGTGAGGCTCCTGCGCCCGCGCGTCGCCGTGCGCCGCAGCGGCCGCGCGGCCGCGCTGTCGGTGAGGGCCTTCGATCCGACGCGGGTGCTGTCGGTGCGCCTGGCGCGGGCCGGCGGGACCGCGATCGCCCGGCGCCATCCCGCGGCGCTCGCCGTGGGCGCCCGCAGGATCGCCCTGGGGGCGCTCGCCCCGGGCCGCTACCGCGCGACGGTGCGCCTGCGGGCGCTCGGGTACGTCACCACGCGCTCGGTCGGGTTCGTCGTGCGCCGCTGAGCCCGTCGACGGGCAGGCGGACGGGGCTCACCGGCCCGCGCGAGAGATGCTCCCCGGGCCGCGTCGCCGCCCGCGCGGCGCGCTCGGCCTAGGCCGTGACGACCGGCTCGATCGCCGGCTGCACCGCCCGGCTGACCGTGACCGGCAGGAGACGCACGAAGGCGTTGAGCTCCGCCGCCGGCGCGCCCTCGGCGATGCCGCGCACGAGGCGCTCGAGAACGGCCTCCTCACGCGGCCCCAGCTCGCCCGCGACCGGCACGAGCGCATTGGTGAGGCCCTGGGCGATGTCGGCGTCGAGGAGCTTCATCGACTCGACCAACTGAGCGGGGATCTCTGCAGACATGCCGGGCATTATCGCACAGCCGCCGGATGAAATGCCGTTCTCATCCTGCGCGACGCCTGTAGGGAATCCCGTCCGGGGCGCCAAGACAGGGCCACCGAAGGGAGGCCCGATGGAGTGGTGGATGGCGGGGCTGGCGCTGGCGGGGCTGGCGGCATGGTCGGCGTGGGACGTCGGACGGGCGGGCCGCGCCGGCGGCGCCGCGCTGGGCGTGCTGCGCGCCGTCGGCGGCCTGGGCCTGCTGGCCATGGCCGCGTTGTCGCTGTCGATGGATGCCCCGCAGGCGGCGCTGGTGGCCGCCGTCGCGGCCGCGCCCCTGCTCATGGGCCTGTTCTCCCACCGCCGGCCGGCCTCGCGGCCCGTCGCGTCCCTGCCCGCCGGGGCGGCGGACGCCCCGGTCGCGCCGGCCGCCCTCGACGAGCGCCGCGCCGCCTGACGCCCGCGGGGCGTCCCGCCCGGATCTCCGCCCTACGGCGCGGGCGTGCGGTCGACGCCGTCGCGCCGGGGCCGCAGCAGCCAGCGCTCGATGCGCTCGACCACCGGCTGGTGGCTGGCCGAGGGGATCGGCCAGCCGATCTCCTCCGTGCGGGCCAGGCCGTTGCGGATCAGGGCGACGGTCCAGTCGAGGTCGACCGGCGCGCAGGCCAGCCCCAGCTCGCGCATCGGCGCGAACAGCTCGCGGCGCAGCCGCGGCTCGGCCATGTCCGGCAGGAAGAAGGCGTCCTTCACCCCGCCGCCCAGCTCCTCCACGTCGATCAGCACCACCAGGGGCGACACCCGGCGCCGCTCCTTCTCCACCGTCACCACGATCTGCTGCTGGTCGGGCGCGTCGGCGAGCGACGTGGCCCACGCGCCGGTGGCGCGGGCGTTGACCAGACCCGCGATGCCGGGCCGCCGGGCGCGGGCGCCGCGGCCGGCGGCCTCGCGGGCGAGGCGGGACATCTCGCCGGGCAGGATCGCCGCGAAGGCGAGGCAGGCCTCCCGGCCGTCGTCGCCCAGCGCCGCGAGCGCCGCGAGCAGCGGCGGCACGTCGTCGGGGGGGATCCGCGTCAGGACCTCCTCGACCATCGCCTCGACCAGGCACGAGCGCGAGAGGCCGGTGACCGCCCGGGTGACCGCCGCCGCCGACCCCGGGCGCGGCGCGACGACGCCCAGCTCGGAGCTGAGCCGCAGGAAGGCCGCCTGGGCGTCGAGGTCGCCGGCGATGTCCTCCAGGCACACCTCCACCTCGGCCCGGGAGCCCCCGCCGCAACGCGCCAGGCCGCCCTCGGCCCAGCGGCGCGCGCTGGTCTCCTCGCCCGTGCGGTACGCGATCAGCGCCGCCTCGTACCAGTCCTCCGGATCGCCCTCGTCGAAGGCGTCGAGCAGCCACTCGAGGCCCTCGTCGCTGCGGCCCGCGCGCGCCAGGATGCGGGCCAGCAGCCGTCGCGCGGGCGGGACGCGCTCGGGCAGGTGACGGGCGAGGATGGCGACGAGCCGCTCCTGGGCGACGGCGGCCTCGCCGTGGCGCTCGGCGGCGAGCAGCTCGCGCACGTCCTCCTCGACGGCGTCGATCTCCTCCTCCGTCAGGCTCGCCCATTCGGTGCCCGCCGGGCCCACCCAGCCCAGGTGCACCTCGAAGCCCGCGTCGGCGAGCACCTCCGACAGCGGCCGGCCCGGTCCGCGCAGGACGTCGGGCGAGATGGCGGCCGCGCTGGTGGCGACGGTGCCGAGGTGCGTGACCGGCGGGGCGACCCAGGGCCGCTCGGGGCTCCAGCGGTCGAGGCGCTCGCGCACCGCGTCCACCACGGCGCGCTCGTCGCCGCCCCGCCGGCTGATCGAATCGAGCGGCCGGATGGAGATGCGGCGCCGCTCCGGGTCCTCGAGCACCACGCTGACCGCGTCCCCGGCGGCGATCCCGTCCGGCAGCGGCAGCATGGGCCCGACGCCGAGGATGACGAGGGGGGCGAGGTCCGGCTCCACCTCGATGTGCCCGCGGCTGGCCTGCTCGGGCGTGACGACGGCCGTGAGCGCGACCCCGGACAGGGCGCGGGCGACGCTGGCGATGCGCCCGTCGGCGATCTGGATGAAGCGCGGGTCGTCGCGCACCGCCCTGCGCACCGCCGCCGCCGGATCGCGCGAGCGGGTGACGCCCGTGCGCGCGAGCCGGTCGCCGAGATCGTCGATCCCGATCGGCCCGTCGGCGAGCATCGTGAGGACGGCGTCGGCGATGCGTCCCATGGCGCCCAGGATAGCCCGCGCCGTCGACGGGCTCACCGCGGTCGCCAGGGGGCTTCCCCGCTGGCATCATCGGGGGCCGTGGCCCGAACCCCCGCCGCCGCGTGACCGCGCTCCTCTCCACATGGGCGCTGATGCCGGCCTCGCTCGTGGACGCGTTCACGAACCTCGCCGACGACGCCGCGCGGTACGGCTACTGGGCCGTGCTGCTGGTGGTCGCGGGCGACGGCGTGTTCCCGGCGCTGCCGGGCGAGACCGCGATCGTCACGGCGGCGGTGCTCGCCGCCGACGGCAGCCTCAACCTGTTCCTGGTGATCCTCGCCGGGACGGCCGGCGCGATGCTCGGCGACTCGGCGGCCTTCTGGATCGGGCGGGCCGGCCACGGCCCGATCACCCGCTTCGTCGAGCGGCTCGCCGGCGCGGAGCGCCTCCAGGCCGCCGAGCGGATGGTGGCGCGGCGGGGCGCGGCGCTGGTGTTCGTGGGCCGCTTCCTGCCCGGCATCCGGATCGCCATCAACCTCTCGTGCGGCGCGGGGCAGATGTCCTACCCCCGCTTCCTGGTGTTCGACGGGCTCGGCGCGGCCGTCTGGTCGACGCAGGCCGCCCTGCTGGGGTTCTTCGCCGGGAAGGCGTTCGCCGACCAGCTGTGGGTGGCCTTCGTGGTCGCCTTCGGCGTCACCGCCGTCGTCGGCGGCGTCATCGCATGGCAGGAGCGCACGCGCGTGCGGCGCGAGCGCGAAGCCGCAGATGCCGCGACATCCGCCCCGCCGCCTCCCGAGGAGGCGTGAAAAACCGACGGTTGGGGGAGGCGGTTTGTTGAGCTTTTCGGACCTTCCGCCCTCCCACTATCCGTCGGGCCAGGTTGCAGAGAGCAGGGGGCGCGCACAGAATCCAGCCATGCCGAAGAACGGTGACCATGCCGTCTCGGATCCCGACACAAACCCTCCCCAGGGGCGCTGACGTGGCCGCCGACGTGGTCCAGACCGAGGTGGCTCTACACGAGGCCGAGCGTCTGCGCTCGCGTGCCGTCGGCGTCGACGGACCGCAGTTGCTGTCGGTGTCCGCGGCGGCCCGCCTGCTGGGCGTGAGCCCCTCGTCGCTGCGCGCCTGGGCGGCCGCGGGACGGGTGCCCCACGTCCGCACGCCGGGCGGGCACCGGCGCTTCGACCTCGACGAGCTGGTGCGGTGGCTGGCCGATCGCGGCGGCGCGCCGCCCGCCCCCACGTACCGCACCCAGGAGCTGGTGCCGACGCGCATCGAGGCGCTGCCGGAGCCGGCCGCCGCGCTGCGGGCGGCGACCGGCGAGGTGGTGAGCCTGGTGGAGGAGGAGCTGGGCCGGGGCCGGGGCGCGACGATGCGCCCCTCGGCCGCCCGGCGCGGCCGCGTGACGACCGCGATCGAGGTCCTGGCGGCGGCGCTCGCCGCGGGCGACCTGTCGGAGGCCTACCGCGACGCCGAGTGGGAGGGCTTCCGCCACGGGGCGTCGGGTCAGCCGGGCGACGCCCCGGTGATCGAGGCGCTCGCGATGCGCCGCGCCATCGACCGGGTGCTCGCGCCGGCGCTCGCCGGGCGCGACGAGGCGCGGCGGGTGCTGGAGCGCACCCTCGACCGGATCGCGGTGCGGGTCGCCGCCGGGTACGCCGACGGCGTGCGCTGCCGACTCCGCACCACGCTCGAGTGAGGCCGCGATCGGCACCGGAGCGACCATGACGCGTCCCCGCCGATCGGAGGGCCCCTGGCTCTCGGTCTCGTCGGCCGCGCGCGCGCTGGGAGTGAGCCCCAGCACGCTGCGCCTGTGGGCCAGCGAGGGCAGGGTGCCGCACGTCCGCACCGCGGGCGGGCACCGCCGCTTCGATCCCGAGGCCCTTCGCCAGTGGCTGGCGCGCCAGCCCGCGCGGCAGGGCCGGCCGATGCGCCAGGGCACGGCCCGCATCCCCGTCTCGCCCGTGCTGGCCGAGGTGCTGCGCGACCGGGCGGACCTGGTGTCGGAGGCGGTGGAGTCGCTCGTCGACGGGCCCGCCGAGGTCGCCTACCGGCGCCTGCCCCCGGCGGAGCGCCGCGGGGTCGTGCGCGCCTGGGTCGAGGCCCTCGCGGACGCCTTCCAGGTGGGCTCCCTCGCCGACGCGCTCGAGCGCAGCGAGACCTACGGCCGCGGCCACGGCCTGGCCGGCTCCTCCGCCGAGGTCACCCTGGGCGGCAGCCTCGCCCTGGAACGGGCCGTGGAGCGCGCCCTCGCCGCCGAGCCGCCGGCGCTGAGCCCGTCTCAGCGGCGCGAGGTCGCGGGCGCCATGAGCCAGCTCACGGTGCGGGTGGCGACCTCGTGGGCGGCCGCCGTGGCCGGCCGCGGGGTGCGGACCGGCGCCCAGGCGTAGCGCGACCGGCCCGCGGCGCGCGCGGGTGCGTGGAGGGCGGATGAGCCGGGGCGGGCCCGGCTACTGGCGACCGTGCCCGGCCAGGTACATCCCGATCGCGATGTAGACCGCGATGGCGACCCAGAGGATGTAGAGGAATGCGATGGCCATGACGCCTCCCCGCTCTCCGCGCCGGCCGGGGTGACCGGCTCGTACGGCAATCGTGACGTTCATCACGTGACGAAGTCCTGAACTCCGCGCGGCGGCTCAGTCGACGGGGATGCGGACCCTCTCGACGGTGCGCCCGTCCGGTGCGACGGCGCGCACCGCGATGGCGTCCGGGGCGACGTTCACGGCCAGGAAGTGGAGCCGGAAGGCGCAGGCGCGCAGCTGCGGCGAGGGGCGCACGCACGGGTAGAGCTGGGCGCCGCCCCCGCCGGTGGTGATGTAGGTGATGCCGCCGGCCTCGAGGCGCTCGTAGGCGTGGTTGTGGCCCTGCAGCACCAGGCGCACCCCGCCGCGGCGCAGCAGGGGCTCCCACAGCCGCCTCTGCTCGGGGTCGGCGGCGTGGAATCCGGCGGTGTACAGGGGCTGGTGCATCGCCACGATGCGCACCGCCCGGTCGCGGCGCTGCATCTCGGCGCGCAGGAAGGCGAGCTGGGCGGGATCGGCGGGACGGTTCGCGTCGAGCACCACGATCCGCGCCGGGCCGGCGCCGAAGGCGTAGAAGCGGCGCGGCGACCCCAGCACCGTCGCCGTCGAGGAACCGGCGACGTCGTGGTTGCCCCACGCGGCCCGGTACGGGATGCCCGCCGCGCGCAGGCACCGCTCGGGCCTCCAGAAGTTCCGCCGCGTCGCGACCCCGTCCGGCCGGGAGAAGTTGTCGCCGGTGGTGAGGGTGAAGGCGAACGGCGAGCGCCGGCTCTCGGCGCACATCCGGCGGGTGACCGCCGCCTGGCCGCTCGTGCCGTCGCCCCAGTCGCCCTTCACGGCGAAGCGCACCGCGTCCGGGGCGGCGGAGGCCGCGGCGGCCGCGAGGGCCAGGGCGCCGAGCGCCCCGGCGGCCGCGGCGGTCAGGAGCCGGACGAGCCCTCCCGCCGGCGCGACTCCATCTCCTCGCGCAGCTCCTCGGCCCGCGCCCGCAGGCGGTCGCGGGCGGCGTCGAGGGCGGCCTGCGCATCGTCCCCCGGAGGCGGAGGGGACGGGGAAGGCGACGGCGGCGGATCGGGGGGCGCGGCGGGCGGGGCGCTCACCGCGCCCGCATCGGCCGCCGCACGCCGGCCGCGCGCCAGCGCCAGCCCCGCGCCGGCGCCCACGGCCCCCAGCGCGGATACCGTCCACACCTTCAGCTTGCCCATCGCCGACCCCCTCGCGCCGGTCGTCCGCCGCGTCCCATCGTAGTGGCTGCCCCCGCCGCCGCCAGGGGCACCGGCGCCGGCCACCGGAGCGGGTGCCGTTGATATACTGCCGCGCCTGCCGGGGCCCGGTCGCCCCGCAGCGCCCGCGTTTCGCGATCATCTGGAGGCCCAGGATCACCCCGTACGAGATCATGATCATCCTCAACCCGGACTCGGACGAGGAGCAGCAGCAGGAGATCCTGGAGCGGGTGCAGCAACTCATCCGCGACGGTGGCGGCGTCATCGACCACGTCAACGACTGGGGTCGCAAGAAGATCACCTTCCCCATGGAGAAGCGCCCCGACGGGCGCTACGTGGTCATCACGGCCGTCGGCGAGCCCTCGTCCCTGGCCGAGATCGAGCGGGTCCTGTCGATCAGCGACGTGGTGCTGCGCGCGCTGTTCATCCGGCTCAACCGCGCCGAGGCGGAGCGCGCCCGCGCGAGCGGATCGCCGGCCCCGGTCGACACGCACCCCGAGGGCGAGAGCCGGCCGCAGCGCGGCGGCCGCGGCGGTGGCCGCGGCGGCGGCAGGCGTCCCCGCTAGGGGGAGAGGCCATGCCCGCCGACCTCAACCGCGTCACCCTCGTCGGTCGCCTCACCCGCGACCCCGAACTCCGCCACACCCAAAACGGCGACCCCATCTGCAGCATCCGCCTCGCCGTCAGCAGCCGCGCCCGCGACGACACCGGCAACTGGGGCGACAAAAGCAACTACTTCGACATCACCGTCTTCGGTCGCCAAGCCGAAACCACCAGCACCTACCTCACCAAAGGACGCCGCATCGGCGTCGACGGCCGCCTCTCCTGGCGCGAATGGACCAGCCAAGACGGCACCCGCCGCCAAAACGTCGAAATAATCGCCAACGACATCTTCTTCCTCGACAGCCGCTCAGACAGCGGCGGAGACGGCGGTGGTGGCGGCGGCGAGTATCAGCGCGGCAGCGGCTGGA
Source organism: Thermoleophilia bacterium (assembly GCA_050181915.1). GTDB lineage: Bacteria > Actinomycetota > Thermoleophilia > Miltoncostaeales > Miltoncostaeaceae > JBFXCS01. The sequence goes on from JBFXCS010000002.1 coordinate 610,822, forward strand.
GCAGCCCGCCGCAGGGCGGCGGCGACCTCCCCGTGGACCGCAGCGACCTGCAGCCCCCGGCGGCGCCCGCCGCCGACGACGACATCCCCTTCTAGAGCGCGAGGCGACAGACGATGCAGGCGATCCTTCTGACGGAGGTCGAGGGGCTCGGCGACGCCGGGTCCGTGGTCAACGTGGCCCGCGGCTACATGCGCAACTACCTGCTGCCGCGCGGGCTGGCCGAGGAGGCGACCCCGGGGCGCATCGCCGAGGTGCAGCGTCGCGAGGAGCGCCGCCGCGAGGCCGAGGTGAAGGCCGCGGAGCAGGCGAAGGAGCTGGTGGACCTGCTGGGCCGCACCATCCTCACCCTCAAGGCCAAGGCCGGCGACGACGGCCGCCTGTTCGGGTCGATCACGGCCGCCGACGTCGCGACCGCGATCGAGGAGGCCCGCCAGGTGAAGGTCGACCGGCGCCACATCACCGTGGAGCCCCCGATCCGCGCCGTCGGCACCTACTCCGTCCCGGTCGAGCTGGGCCCCGGCCTGACCGCCGAGGTCAAGACGATCGTCAGCCCGCTCATCGACTGACGCGACCATAGGAACGGCTCGCCCCGCGGGGCAGACGACACCGGCAGTGGCCGAGACCGCCCCGCCGCCTCAGAACGCCGAGGCCGAGTCGATGCTCCTGGCCAGCCTGATGGAGGTCGGCTCGTACGTCGCGGAGACCCAGGCCCTCGTCCGCGACGAGGACTTCTACCGCGAGGGCCACCGCGTGGTGTACCGCGCCATCGAGGACCTGTTCGCCACCGGCGAGCCGATCGAGCCGATCACCGTGATCGAGCAGCTCACCAAGAACGGCGACCTGGACGCCGCCGGCGGGCGCATGGGCGTGCTCGACCTGATGGAGACGCCCTTCATCGCGGCGAGCTACCGGACCTACGCCGAGATGGTGCGCGACGCCGCCACCCAGCGGCGGCTGCTGCAGGTGGGCCAGCAGATCCAGAAGATGGTGGTGCAGCGCGAGGGCGAGACCACCGCGATGCTGCAGGACGCCGAGACCCTGGTCTACGACCTGTCGCAGAAGGGCGTCCGCGGCGACTTCACCGCCGCGAAGGACCTGGTCATCAGGGGCATCGAGCGCCTCACCGCCGCGGAGGAGAGCGGCGGGGGCGTGGTGGGCCTGCCGACCGGCTTCATCGACCTCGACCGCGTCGTCGGCGGCCTGCAGCCGGGCAACGTGGTGGTGGTCGCCGCCCGGCCGAGCATGGGCAAGACCGCCCTCGCCCTCGGCATCGCCGAGTACGCCGCGCTGTCGGACGGACGCTCGGTCGCGATCTTCTCGCTCGAGATGAGCGGCGACGAGCTGATCCAGCGCCTGCTGTCGTCGACGGCGATCGTCGACGCGGGGCGCATCCGCTCGGGTCGCCTGGCGCCCGAGGACTGGTCGCGGCTGGGCCGCGCCGCCGACCGCCTGGCCGACGCCCGCCTGTTCATCGACGACTCCGAGGGCGTGACGCTGGGTGAGATGCGCACCAAGACGCGGCGCCTGAAGAGCCGCGTGGGCCTGGACCTGCTGATCGTGGACTACATCCAGCTGATGGAGGGCAACCGCGGCCGCCGCGACGAGAACCGCGTGCAGGAGCTGTCGAGCATCTCGCGCGGCCTGAAGATGCTGGCGCGCGACCTCGAGGTGCCGATCATCTGCGTGTCGCAGCTCAACCGCGCCCCCGACGCGCGGCCGGACAAGCGGCCGATGCTGTCCGACCTGCGCGAGTCCGGCGCCATCGAGCAGGACGCCGACCTGGTGTTCATGCTCTACCGCGACGACTACTACAACGAGGACTCCGAGGACAAGGGCCTTGCCGAGGTGAACGTGGCGAAGAACCGCCACGGGCCGACGGATCGGGTGAAGCTCACCTTCCGCGGGAGCTACGCGAAGTTCGACAACCTCGACCGGGACCACTGACCATGCCCACCATCGTCGTCATCGGAGCCCAGTGGGGGGACGAGGGCAAGGGCAAGGTCGTGGACCTGCTCGCCGAGCGCAGCGACGTGGTCGCCCGCTACCAGGGCGGCAACAACGCCGGCCACACCATCGTCGCGGGCGACCAGGTGTACAAGCTCCACGTCGTGCCGTCGGGGATCCTCTACCCGGGCACGCTCTGCGTCGTCGGCAACGGGACGGTGATCGACCCGGGGGCGCTGTGCGCCGAGCTCGACGCGCTGGAGGAGCGCGGCGTGGCGCTCGACGGCCTGCGCATCAGCGGCAACGCGCACCTGATCATGCCGTACCACGTGATGCTCGACGGGGCGTCCGAGATCCGCCTCGGCAAGTTCTCGATCGGCACCACCCGGCGCGGCATCGGGCCCGCCTACGAGGACAAGGCGGCGCGGGTGGGCATCCGCGTCCAGGACCTCCTCGACCCGAAGATCCTGCTGCGCAAGCTGCAGGTCGCGCTCGAGCACAAGAACGAGATCCTCGAGAAGGTGTACGAGCTGCCCCGCCTCGACGCGCAGGAGATCGCCGGCGGGCTGTCGGCGCACGCGGAGCGCCTGCGCCCCTTCATCGCCGACACCGCGCTGCTCCTGAGCCACGCGCTGCGCGACGGCAGGCGGGTGCTGTTCGAGGGCGCCCAGGGGACGATGCTCGACATCGACCACGGCACGTACCCCTTCGTGACCTCGTCGAACCCCACGGCGGGGGCGGCCTGCACCGGCTCCGGCATCGGCCCGACGTCGATCGACGAGGTGCTGGGGGTGAGCAAGGCGTACGTCACGCGCGTCGGCGAGGGGCCCTTCCCCACCGAGCTCGACGACGCCGCCGGACGTCACATGATGGAGCGCGGCAACGAGTTCGGCACCACCACGGGGCGCCAGCGGCGCTGCGGCTGGCTCGACCTGGTGGCGCTGCGCTACGCCGTGCGCCTGTCGGGCGTCACCCAGCTCGCGCTCACCAAGCTGGACGTCCTCTCGGGCCTGCCGACGGTGAACCTCTGCGTGGCCTACACCTCGCGCGAGGGCGAGCGGCTCACCGACTTCCCCTACCACCAGACCGTGTTCCACGGCTGCACCCCGGAGCACCGGGAGCTGGACGGCTGGGTCGAGGATCTGTCGGAGTGCCGCACCCTGAGTGACCTGCCGCCGAAGGCGCGCGCCTACGTCGAGGCGATCGCCGAGGCGGTCGAGGTGCCGATCACCCTCATCGGCACCGGCCAGGGGCGCCACCAGGTGATCGACCAGGTGGGCATCTGACGCTGCGGCCCGGGGCGGTGGCCCCGGCGCGCCGTCGCCCGGCGGCGGATCAGGCCGCCGGCGCCTCGGCGGCCGGGGCGGGGGCGGTCTCGGAGGGCGCCGCGACGGCCGGCTCGGCGGCCGTCGCCGGCGCGGGGGTGACCGCGACGGGCTCGGGCTCGGGCGCGGGGGCGGGAGCCGGCGCGGGAACGGGCTCGGGGGCGGGAGCGGGAGCGGCCGCGACGGACGGCGCGGCGGCCGCCGCGGGCTCGGGCTGCGGCACGAGCTCCGGCACCGCCGGCGTCACGGGCTGCGTGGGCGACAGCTGCTCGACGGGGGGCTCCGGAGCGGGCGGCTCCGGCGCGGGCGGCTCCGGCGCGGGCGGCTCCGGCGCGGGCGGCGGCGGAGCCGGCTCGGCCGTCGGCGGGACGGGCGCCTTGCTGGGCCGCCGCTTCGCCGCGCGCGGCGCGGAGGTGAGGATCGGCCGGGGCGTCGCGCCCACGCCGGCGCGGGCGACGTCGGTGACCGACGCGCCGCTCACATCGCCCTCGCCCTCCCCGTCGTCGCCCGGGTCGGTGGGCGGCGCCAGCCGGCAGACGACCACCACCTGGACGCGCCCCCCGACCCAGCGCACCTCCCAGCGGCTGCGCACGTAGCCGGCGGGGCAGGTCGCGGTCCAGAACTCCTCGATCCGGTTGATCGGCAGCTCGACGGTGTCCGGGGGCGCCGGCTCCTCTGGCTCCTCGGGCTCGACGGGGGGATCGACCGGCGGGTCCACGGGCGGGTCCACCGGCGGGTCCTCCACCGGGGGCTCCGCCACCGGCGGATCGGCGGGCGGCTCGGGCTGCGTCGCGGGCGGCGGCGCGGAGGGCTCCCCCACCACGACCGGGGCGGGCGCAGCCGGGGTCGGCGCCGGGGTCGGCGCGGGCGCCGGGGTCGGAGTCGGAGTCGGCGCGGGCTTCGGCTTCGGATCGGGCTTCGGATCGGGCTTCGGCTTCGGCTCGGGCTTCGGATCGGGCGCCGGGGTCGGCGCGGGCGCCGGCTGCGCAGGCGCCGATTGCGGAGGCTGCTCGTTGGCCGCCTGACCGCCCACCGGCTCGGGCGTGGCGCCCGACCCCGGCTCGTTCCGGGTCGTGGTCGCGACCGTGCGGGTGGTCCGCGACGCGGACGGGGTGACCGGCGGAGCCGAGGCGGCCTCGGCCACCGGCGATCCGCCGTCTCCGGCGAACGGGCCGACCCCGGCGACGCTGACCGCCACCGTCGCGGCCACCCCGACGCACACGGCGGCGCCGGCGGCGATGCCGCCCACCGTGCCCATGCCCATGCCCCCCGCGCCGCCGGACGCCCCGGCGCCGCCGCCGGTTCCACCGGATCCGCCCGCCGCGCCGACGCCGGCGGCGGTGCCCGCCGCGGCGACCGCGCCGGAGCCGGCGGCGGCCGCACCGCCGTCGAGGACGTTCCGCAGGATCTGCGCGGCGGCCAGGGCCGGCAGCACCGGGAAGAAGGCGCCCAGCCGGCGGCGGCGGTCGTCCTGGGCCGCGGCGAAGGCGCTGCACTCGACGCAGCCGCGCAGGTGGGCGCGGATCGCGCGCGCCCGCAGGGTGCGTCGGTCGCCCTTGGCGATGCGCGCGCGCACGTCGTCGCACGCCTGCTCGCGGCCCGCGCTGAACTCGGCCAGCGACACGCGCGCCTCGTGCAGCAGGTGGCGGGCATCGCTGGAGCTGGTGCCGAGCGCCTTGCCCACCGCGGTGTGCGACAGGCCGTTGAGCTCGTGCAGGACGAGGGCCGAGCGCTGGCGCAGCGGCAGCGCCCGCAGGTCGACCGTGAGCTGGCGGATCTGCTCGCGCGCCTCCACCCGCTCGTGCAGATCGCCGGCCGCCGCGTCGTCGCCCTCGGAGAGCTCCACCGCGTCGGGACGCGAGCGCACCAGGTCGATGCACTCGTTGTGGGCGATGCGGAAGAGCCACGGCTTCACCGACAGGGGCGTCGTGCCCGAGCGCCGCAGCGACCGGTAGGCGCTGAGCATGGCGTTCTGGAACGCCTCCTCGGCGTCGTGCGCGTGCCGGGTGATGACGCAGCAGTAGCGGTAGATCTCCGCGCGGTGACGCTCGAACAGGACCTCGAAGGCCCGCTCGTCGCCGTCGGAGACGAGAGCCGCGAGTGCCGAGGCGCTCAGGAACGCGATCGACCCGAGCTCGGGACGCAGGGGCGTCCGCGCGCGAGAGCCGGGGGAGACGGTGGTGGCCAGAGGGAGCCTCCAGAAAAGTACGGACTCGGCTTATACCGCACGGGCCGCGGCGCCAGAACCGCCGACCGCGCCCGAAATTTCAGAAACGTGACCTCATCGCGCCCCCGCGGGGCCCAAACCCCCCGAACGGGCGGGTACCGCGGACACGTCCGTTCGGACGGGGTCCCGACCGCACGGCGCAGAGCGCCGCTCGGCGTCCGGGCGGGTGCGAGCCCCGTCCCGGCGCCGCCCTCTCAGGCGGCGGAGAGGAGCACCAGCGGCACCGGAGGGCGCCGCTCGCAGTCCCGCAACGCCGCCTCCAGGGCCTCGACCGCCCAGGGGGCGAACTGGTGACCGGCCTCCTGCCGGCACTCGCGCACCGCGGCGGCCTCGCTCAGCGCATCGCCCACCCAGGAGCGGTGCGTCATGGCGTCCCACGCGTCGGCGACGCTGAGGATCGCGGCTCCCTCGGGGATCTCGTCGCCCTCGAGGCGGTCGGGGTAGCCCCGGCCGTCCCAGCGCTCGTGGTGGTGCCTCACCCACGCGACTTGGTGGTCGTCGAGCACCGTCGAGACGATGCGGGCGCCGGCGGCCGCGTGCTGCTTGATGACCTCGTACTCGTCCGGGCTGAGCGGGCCGGGCGTGAGCAGGATCGAGTCCGGGACGCAGATCTTGCCGACGTCGTGCAGGCGCGCCGCCTCGCGCAGCTCCTGCACCCGGCGGTCGACCCAGCCGATCTCGTGGGCGATGCGGCCGGCGAGCTCGGCGACGCGGTCGGAGTGGCCGGTGGTGGCCGGATCCTTCGCGTCGATCGCGCGGGCCACGCGGCGCAGGTTGCAGATCCCCCGCCAGCGCGTGAGGCCGTGCATCGTGCGCGTCGCGTCGCGGTGGCGATCGGGTGCGGGTGGGAACCAGTCGATCATCACCGCTACAGACCCCTGCACCGGCAAAAACGTCGGATCTATCTGCGCGACTTTGCGTCTCGCATGGAGAAATCGCCTGCTATACGGCGTAAAATTTCTTCCTCCGACGACCGCCCGCGCGGCGGCGCGCTCAGGTGTTCAGGAGCGCGAAGATCGCCAGCACCCAGACGGCGACGATCGCGAGGGCGACGGCCCAGCCGCCGCCCGAGATGAGGATCGCGAGGATGATCGTGGCGATCACGGCGCCGCCGATGACGAACCAGAAGGCCCAGCGGATCTCCTGCTTCTCGCGGTGCTCGTAGTCGGTCACGGGCGACTCGCGCGACGGCGCGACCCGGTTCGCCTCGATGTACTGATCGAGGGCGCGCATCACCTCGCCGGCCCGCGACGGGTCACCGGAGGTGGCCAGCTCGGCCAGCGCGTCCTCGAGGAGGGCCCGCTGCGCCTCGCGGTCGGCCGGGCTGAGGGGGGGCCTCGGCTCGCTCATCTGCGAGGAATGTATCGCGTGGCGCCGGAGGGGACGACGGGGTGCGCGAGGGGCGCGCCCGTATGCGAGAGTGCCCGGGTGACTCGCACGGTGCTGGTGGTCGGAGGCGGGGGGCGTGAGCACGCCCTCGTCCGCGCCATCGCCCGTTCGCCCGAGCGGCCCCGCATCGTGTGCGCCCCGGGCAACGCCGGCATCGCCCGCGACGCCGAGGTGGTGGCCGTGCGCGGCGACGACCTGGCCGCCGTGCGCGACCTCGCGCTCGCCCGTGCGGCGGACCTGGTGGTGGTGGGTCCCGAGGCGCCCCTCGTGGCCGGCCTGTGCGACGCGCTGCGCGCCGCGGGCGTCCGCACCTTCGGCCCCTCGGCGGCGGCGGCGCGGCTCGAGGGCAGCAAGGCCTTCGCGAAGGAGGTGATGGCGGCGGCCGGGGTGCCCACGGCGCGGGCCGTCACCGTGACCGACCTGGACGCCGGCCTCGCGGCCGTCGACGAGCTGGGGCTGCCGGTCGCGGTGAAGGCCGACGGCCTCGCCGCCGGCAAGGGCGTGGTGGTCGCCCGGACGCGGGCCGAGGCCGAGGAGGCGCTGCGCGCCTGCCTGGTGGACGCCGCCTTCGGCGACGCCGGGCGGATCGTCGTGGTGGAGGAGGGCATGACCGGCCCCGAGGTCTCGCTGCTGGCGATCTCGGACGGCCGCGCGGTGGCGCGCTTCCCCGCGGCGCGCGACTACAAGCCGATCGGCGAGGGCAACACCGGCCCCAACACCGGCGGCATGGGCTCGGTCTCGCCCGTCCCGGACATCCCGGACGCCCTGGCCGACGAGCTGCTCGACCGGGTCCATCGCCCGGTCATCGCCGAGATGGCCCGCCGCGGCGCCCCCTTCTCCGGCGTCCTCTACGCCGGGCTGATGATGACCCCCGCCGGCCCCCGGGTGCTGGAGTTCAACACCCGCTTCGGCGACCCCGAGACGCAGGCGCTCCTGCCGCGCCTGGAGGAGGATGCCCTGACCCTGCTCACAGCGGCCGCCGACGGCGAGCTGGACGACCGGCCGGTGCGCGTCAACGACGGCGCCGCGGTGGCCGTGGTGCTGGCCGCCGCCGGCTACCCCGGCGCCCCCCGCGGCGGCGACGTCATCACCGGCCTCGACGAGGCCGAGGCCGCCGGCGCCGACGTGTACCACGCGGGCACCGCGCCCGGACCTGACGGGACGATCGTCACCGCGGGGGGCCGCGTGCTGGCGGTCAGCGCCCGGGGCGCCGGCGTCGCCGACGCCCGCGCCCGCGCCTACGCGGCGGCGGAGCACGTGCGCTTCGACGGCCGGCAGATGCGGGGCGACATCGCATCGGGGATGGACGCGTGATCGCCCGCTACTCGCGCCCGGCGATGGCCGCGCTGTGGACCGAGGAGGCGAAGCTCGCCCGCTGGCTCGAGGTGGAGCTGGAGGTGTGCCGGGCGTGGGCCCGCCGCGGGGTGATCCCCGCCGACGACCTCGCCGCCATCGAGGCCGGCGCCGGCTTCTCGGTGGAGCGCACCCAGGAGCTCGAGCGCACCATCAACCACGACGTGGTCGCCTTCCTCACCGACGTCGCCGAGCGCGTCGGCCCGGCGTCGCGCTGGGTGCACTACGGCATGACCTCCTCGGACGTCCTCGACACCGGGCTGGCGCTGGGCATCGCGCGCGCCGGGCAGCTGCTGCTGGCCGAGCAGGCCGGGCTCACGGCCACCCTGAAGGAGCTGTCGCTGCGCCACGCGGGCACGATCTGCGTGGGGCGCACCCACGGCATCCACGCCGAGCCCACCACCTTCGGCCTCAAGCTGGCCGGCCACGCGCTGGAGAGCCGCCGCAACGAGGAGCGCCTGGCCGAGGCCCTGCGCGGCGCGGCCGTCGGCAAGCTGTCGGGCGCGGTGGGCACCTACGCGATGCTCGACCCGGCCATCGAGGCCGAGGTGCTCGACGCCCTCGCGATCGGCACCGAGCCGGTCGCCACCCAGGTCGTGGCCCGCGACCGCCTGGCCCACCTGGTCTGCGCGATGGCCGTCGCGGCCAGCTCGCTCGACCGCCTGGCCACCGAGCTGCGCCACCTGCAGCGCACCGAGCTGCGCGAGGCCGAGGAGGCCTTCACGGCCGGCCAGAAGGGCAGCTCGGCGATGCCCCACAAGCGCAACCCGATCACGGCGGAGCGCATCTCCGGCATCGCCCGGGTGGTGCGCGGCCACGCGGTGGCGGCGCTGGAGGACGTGGCCCTGTGGCACGAGCGCGACATCAGCCACTCGTCGGTCGAGCGGATCATCCTGCCCGACGCCTTCCTGGCCCTCGACTACATGCTGGCCCGCACCCGGTCGCTGATGGAGGGCCTGGTGGTGCGCCCCGACCGCATGCTGGCGGTGCTCGAGTCGTCGCACGGCCTGGTCTACTCGCAGCGGGTGCTGCTGGGGCTGGTGGAGAGCGGCCTCACCCGCGAGCAGGCCTACGCGCTGGTGCAGCGCAACGCCCTGCGCGCCTGGGACGAGGGCGCGCCGCTGCACGACCTGCTGGCCGCCGACCCCGAGGTGAGCGCCCGCATCGGGGGCGACGACCTCGCCGCCCTCTTCGACCCGGCCTGGTACACCCGCCACGTGCCCGAGGTGCTGAAGCGGGTCGAGGCCCTGTGACGCCCCCCGGCCTCGACCGGGAGGCGTCCGAGTACCCGCTCATCCTGGAGGGCAAGGTCCGCCGGGTGCACGAGATCGACGCGGGCCGCCTCGCCATCGTCGCCACGGACCGCATCTCCGCCTACGACTGGATCATGCCGACCGAGATCCCCGACAAGGGACGGCTGCTCACGGCTCTCAGCGCCTGGTGGTTCGCGCGCACCGCCGACATCGTGCCCAACCACCTGCTGGAGCTGGCGGACGAGCGCACCATGGTGGTGAGGCGGTTGCGGATGCTGCCCATCGAGTGCGTCGTGCGCGGCTACCTGATCGGCTCCGGCTGGCGCGACTACCTCCGCACCGGCGAGACCTCCGGCCACCGGCTGCCGGAGGGCCTGCGGCAGGCCGACCGGCTGCCCGCGCCGATCTTCACGCCGGCGACGAAGGCCACCGAGGGCCACGACGAGAACATCGACGCGGCCCGGGCCGCGGAGCTGGTGGGCGAGGAGGCCTTCGCCGAGGCCGAGCGCATCTCGATGGCGCTCTACGAGCGGGCGGCCGCCCACTGCGCCGGGGCGGGCATCATCCTGGCCGACACCAAGTTCGAGCTGGGCGTCGACGAGGACGGCGTCCTCACCCTCGGCGACGAGGCGCTGACGCCCGACTCGTCGCGATTCTGGCCCGCGGACCGATGGCGACCGGGGCAGAGCCCGCCATCCTTCGACAAGCAGTACCTCCGCGACTGGCTCGACGACGTCGGCTGGGACAAGGCGACGCCGCCGCCCGAGCTGCCGCCGGAGGTCGTGGAGGGCACCAGGCAGCGGTACATCGAGGCCCATCAGCGCATCACGGAGGTGGAGGCGTGACCCAGGTCGTCGTGACGGTGATGCCCCGCGCGGGGGTGCTCGACCCCCAGGGCCAGACGGTGCGCGGATCGCTGGCCCAGCTGGGCTTCGACGGCGTGGGCGACGTGCGCATCGGCAAGCGCATCGAGCTGGAGATCGAGGGCGCCGACCCGGCCGGCCAGGCGCGCGAGATGTGCGAGAAGCTGCTCGCCAACGCGCTCATCGAGGAGTACGCCGTCGAGGTGGTCGCCGCCCCGTGACCCAGGTCGCCGTGCTCCGCTTCCCCGGCACCCTCGACCACGACAGCGCCCGGAGGGCGGTGGAGGACCTCGGCGCCCGCGCCGAGTACGCGTGGCACGCCGACCCGGAGCTGCCGGCGGGCACCGACGCGGTGCTGCTGCCCGGCGGGTTCAGCTACGGCGACCACCTGCGCTGCGGGGCGATGGCCAGCCGCGCGCCGATCATGGCCGCGGTGCGCCGCCACGCCGAGCGCGGCGGGCGGGTGGTGGGCATCTGCAACGGCTTCCAGGTGCTGTGCGAGGCCGGCCTGCTGCCCGGGGCGCTGCGGCGCAACGCGACCCTCTCGTTCGTGTGCCGCCAGATGGAGCTGGAGGTGGCCGACGACGGCACGCCGTGGACCGGCGGGCGCCGCGCGGGCGACGTCCTCTCCATCCCGGTGAAGAACAACGAGGGCGCCTGGTACGGCGACCCGGCCGCCGCCCGCGTGGTGCTGCGCTACCGCGAGAACGCCCTCGGCTCGACCGACGCGGTGGCCGGCGTCGCGAACGCGGAGGGGAACGTGATGGGCCTGATGCCGCACCCGGAGGAGGCCTGCGACCCGCTCCTTGGGTCGGTCGACGGCCGCCTGGTGATCGGGGGGCTGCTGTCGTGAGCACCACCGACGTCCCGCTGCACCGCCGGCTGGGGCTCACCGACGACGAGAACGCGCTCATCCCCGAGCTGCTGGGCCGCGCGCCCACCGACCCCGAGCTGGTCATGTTCAGCCTCATGTGGAGCGAGCACTGCTCGTACAAGCACAGCAGGCCGCTGCTGCGCGCCTTCCCCACCTCGGGGCCGCGGGTGCTGCAGGGGCCGGGCGAGAACGCCGGCATCGTCGACGTGGGCGACGGCATCGCCGTGGCGCTGAAGATCGAGAGCCACAACCACCCCTCGGCGGTCGAGCCCTTCGAGGGCGCGGCGACCGGCGTGGGCGGCATCGTGCGCGACATCCTCGCGATGGGCGCCCGGCCGATCGCCCTGCTCGACTCGCTGCGCTTCGGCGAGCTGTCGAGCGCCCGCAGCCGTCACCTGTTCACCCGCTCGGTCGCGGGCATCGGCCACTACGGCAACTGCATCGGCGTGCCCACGGTGGGCGGCGAGGTGTCCTTCGACGACCGCTACGAGGAGTCGTGCCTCGTCAACGCGATGTGCGTGGGCGTGCTCGAGGCGGGCGCCGAGCTGCGGGCGGCGGCCTCCGGGCCGGGCAACGCGCTGGTGCTGATCGGCAACCGCACCGGCCGCGACGGCATCGGCGGCGCCAGCGTCCTCGCCTCCGCCGAGCTGGACGACGACGAGGACAAGCGGCCGTCCGTGCAGGTCAGCGACCCCTTCACCGAGCGCAAGCTCATGGACTGCTGCCTCGAGCTGGCGGGGGCGGGGGCCTTCGTGGCCCTCCAGGACCTGGGCGCCGCCGGCCTCACCAGCGCCGCCAGCGAGATGGCCGCCAAGGGGCGGGTGGGGCTCGACATCGACCTCGACCTGGTGCCGCTGCGCGAGCGCCTCGCCCCGGCCGAGATCCTGGTGTCGGAGAGCCAGGAGCGGATGCTCGCGGTGGTGGATCCCGCCCGCCTCGACGAGGTGATCGCCACCTGCCGCCGCTGGGACCTCGACGCCACCCGCATCGGCGAGGTCACCGAGGGCGAGAACCTGGTGGCGCGATCGGGCGGCGAGGTGGTGGTCGACCTGCCGGCGCGGCTGCTGGCCGACGAGGCGCCCGTGTACGAGGTGCCGCGGACGCCGGCGCCCGCCCCCGCCCCCCTCGACCCGGCCGCGGTGCCGGCGCCGGCCGACCTGTCGGCGGCCTGGCGCGAGCTGCTCGCCCGCGCCAACGTGGGCAGCCGCCGCTGGATCTACGAGCGCTACGACCACCTGGTGGGCGCCAACACCATCCGCCGCCCCGGCGGCGACGCGGCCGTGGTGCGGCTGCCCGGCTCGCAGCGGGCCATCGCCCTCACCACCGACTGCGCCGAGCGCCACTGCGAGCTCGACCCGCGCGGAGGGGGGCGCGCGTCGGTGCTCGAGGCGGCGCGCAACCTGGCCTGCGTCGGCGCGCGGCCGGTCGCGGCGACCGACTGCCTCAACTTCCCCAACCCCGAGAAGGGCTCCACCGGCTGGCGGCTGGCCGAGGTGATCGCCGGCATGACCGAGGCGCTCGTCGCCCTGGAGGTGCCGGTCGTCTCGGGCAACGTCTCGCTCTACAATGAGAGCGCGGCGCGCGCCATCTACCCCACGCCGGTGGTCGGGATGATGGGGCTCCTGGAGCGGGCGGATGCCGGTGTCGGCCAGGGCTTCCGGGACGAGGGCGACCTCGTCCTGGTGATCGGAGATGACGGGATCCTCGACGCGAGCGAGTACGTCGGCGAGGCGGCCGGGGCGCCGCCGGCGGTCGACGTCGCCCGGGAGGTCGCGGCCATAGAGACCGTGCTCGCGGCCGCCGGCGAGGGCATCCTGGCCGGCGCCCACGACGTCTCGGCGGGCGGGCTGGCCGTGAGCCTGGTGGAATGCGCCCTGGCCGGCGGCGTCGGCGCCGACGTGCGGGTGGCGGCGGGGCGGCGCGCCGACGAGGTCGCGTTCGGCGAGGGGGGCGGTCGGATGGTGCTGACGGTGCGGTCGCAGGCGGACGCCGAGCGTCTGCGCGCCATCGCCGCCGGGCAGCCGCAGCCCGTCCGCATCGAGACCGTCGGCCGCGTGGGCGGCGACGCCGTGGTGCTGAGGATCGGCGAGGACGAGGCCCGCATCAGCCTGGACGACGCCCGCGCCGCATACGAGTCGGCCATACCGGAGGCGCTGCCATGAGCGACCATCCCGCGATCGAGCGGGCCGACGAGCCGAAGGAGGAGTGCGGCGTCTTCGGCGTCTGCGCCCCCGGGCGCGACGTGTCGCGGCTCACCTTCTACGCGCTCCACGCGCTGCAGCACCGCGGCCAGGAGAGCGCGGGCATCGCGGTGCGCGAGGCCGGTCACGTCACGATCCAGCGCGACCTGGGGCTGGTCTCGGCGATCTTCGATGAGCCCTCGCTGCGCGGCCTCACCGGCGACACCGCCATCGGCCACGTGCGCTACTCCACGACCGGCGCGAACAAGTGGGACAACGCCCAGCCCGTCGCCCACACCCGCTTCGACGACATCGTCGCCCTGGGCCACAACGGCAACCTCACCAACACGGGCCGCCTGCGCGACGAGATGGAGGCCGCCGGCGCCGATCTGCAGGCCAGCACCGACTCGGAGCTGATCGCCGCCCTGATCGCGGCCGAGGAGGGCAGCCTGCTCACCGCGGTGTGCGCGGTGATGCCGCGCCTGGTGGGCGCCTACTCGGTGGTGGCGATGTCCGGCTCGGAGCTGGTCGCCTTCCGCGACCAGCACGGTGTGCGCCCGATGGTGCTGGGCCGCCTCGACGGGGGCGGCTGGTGCGTGGCCTCCGAGACCTGCGCGCTCGATCAGATCGGCGCGACCTTCGAGCGCGACGTGCGCCCCGGCGAGGCCCTGCGCCTCACCTCCTCCGGCCCCCAGAGCCGCCAGGCGATCGAGTCGCGCCGGTCGCAGCTGTGCGTGTTCGAGCACATCTACTTCGCGCGGCCGGACAGCCTGATGGACGGCGACACGGTGTGGGAGTCGCGCCATGCGATGGGCGTCGAGCTGGCCCGCGAGAGCCCCGCCGACGCCGACATGGTGGTGGGCCTCCCCGACAGCGGCACGCCCGCGGCGATCGGCTTCGCCCAGCGGTCGGGCATCCCCTACGCCGAGGCCGTGGTGCGCAACCGCTACGTGGGCCGCAGCTTCATCCAGCCCGACCAGGCGATGCGCCAGCAGGGCATCCGGCTGAAGTTCAACCCGCTGCGCTCCGTGATCCGCGGCAAGCGGCTGGTGGTGGTGGACGACTCGATCGTGCGTGGCAACACGACCCGGCAGATCGTGCAGATGCTGCTCGACGCGGGCGCCGCCGAGGTGCACATGCGCATCTCCAGCCCGCCCATCATGCACCCCTGCTACTACGGCATCGACATGGCCGACACCTCCGAGCTGGTGGCCGCGACGCACGCCATCGACGAGATCGCCGGCCTCACGGGCGCCGACTCGCTCGCCTACCTCAGCCTCGACGGGCTGCAGCGCGCCCTGCGCCGCCCCGCCGAGGGCTACTGCCGCGCCTGCTTCACCGGCGAGTACCCGATCGAGATCCCCGACTCGTCGCTGAAGATGCGCTTCGAGCCGGGCACCAGGCAGCCCGCCGCCGTGTAGCGGCGGTTGATGCGCCGGTGATGCGCTAAGGTCATCACATGCGCACCACCCTTGAGATCGACGACAACCTCCTCGACCTGGCGCGAAAGCGCGCCGCCGAGGAGCGACGGTCCATCGGCTCCGTGATCTCCGAGATGGCTTATCGCGGTCTCGAGCCGGCCGAGATCGACCTCTCGGGGCCCTGGCCCGTGTTCGTGCCGCCGCCGGGAGCACGGCCGATCACGCCGGAGATGGTGCGCGAGGCGCTCGACGAAGAGGACTGACACTGGCACTGCTCGATGTCAACGTGCTGGTCGCCGTGGTCTGGCCCAATCATGTCCACCATCCGTCCGCGGGAGCGTGGTTCGCCCGACAGCTCGATCGCGCCTGGCACACGTGCCCGATCACCGAGGCCGGCTTCGTCCGGCTGTCGTCGAACAGCCGCACGACGGACGGAGCCGTGACTCCCGAAGCGGCGCGGCGCCTGCTCGCGCGGCTCCGTTCGAGTGGCCGCCATGCGTTTCTTGCCAACGCGGTGTCGATGGTCGACGACGAGATACCCCCGATGAAGGGTCATCGCCAGGTGACCGATGCGCTGCTGCTCGGCGTCGCGCGCCGCCACGGCCTTCCCCTGGTCACCTTCGACGCCGGCCTCGCGGCGATGGCCGGCCCGGGCGAGGTCGAGCTGCTCCAGGCCTGAGCCTCGACCGCCGAGGCCACTAGGCTGCGGGGGTGAGCAAGCGGATCTCGTACCGGGACGCGGGCGTCGACCTCGACGCCGCTCGACGGCACACCGAGGGCATCGCCTCCCTCGTGGCCGGCCAGACCGGGTTCGCGGCGGCGTACCCGGTGCCGCCCGGCATGCGCGAGCCGATGATCGTCACCTGCACCGACGGCATCGGCACCAAGCTGCTGCTGGCCCAGGAGCTGGGGCGCCTGGAGGGGCTGGGGCAGGACCTGGTGGCGATGTGCGTCAACGACCTGGCCTGCACCGGCGCCCGCCCGCTGGTGTTCCTCGACTACCTGGCGGTGGGCCGGCTCGACCCCGACGAGGCCGGGGCGCTGGTGCGCGGCATCGCCGCCGCCTGCGACGCCGTGGGAGCCCGCCTGGCGGGCGGCGAGACCGCCGAGATGCCCGGGCTGTACGCCCCCGGCCACTTCGACCTGGCGGGCTTCGCCGTCGGCGTGGTGGAGCGCGGGGAGATGCTGGGCCCGCAGCGGGTGCGCGCGGGCGACGCCGTGGTGGGCATCCCCTCGTCGGGGCTGCACTCGAACGGCTTCTCCCTGGTGCGGCGGCTGGTGGAGGACGGGGCGCTGCCGGCCGACCCCGACCTGCTGCTCGCCCCCACCCGCCTCTACGTCGCCGAGCTGCGGGCGCTGCTCGACGCCGGCGTCGCGGTCCGCGCCGCCGCGCACATCACCGGCGGCGGCCTGCACGAGAACCTGCCGCGCGCCCTGCCCGACGGCCTGCGCGCCCGCCTCGACAGCGCGACCTGGAAGCGCGGCGCCGCCGCCGACGCCCTGCTCGCGAGCGGCCGGGTGGATGAGCAGGACGCCTACCGCACCTTCAACATGGGTCTCGGGATGTGCCTGATCGTGGCGCCCGGCGACGTCGCCGCCGTCACCGCCGCCGTGCCCGACGCCCGGCGCGTCGGGACGGTGGAGGCCGGCGAGGGGCTGGAGCTTGACTGAGCCCTACCGGATCGCGGTGCTCGTGTCGGGCAGCGGCAGCAACCTGCAGAGCCTGATCGACACCGTCCACGCGCCCGGCGGGCCCATCGAGATCGTCCTGGTGGTGAGCTCGAAGGAGGGCGTCCCGGCCCTGGAGCGCGCGCGGCGGGCCGGCATCCCCACCGCGGTGGTCGCCCTCGCCGGCCGCGAGCGCGCCGAGCGCGACGCCGAGCTCGCCGACGTCGTCGAGGCCGCCCGCCCCGACCTGGTGGTGCTGGCGGGGTGGATGAGCATCGTCACCGGCACCTTCATCGACCGCTTCCCCGACCGGCTCGTGAACCTCCACCCGTCGCTGCTGCCCTCCTTCCCGGGGCTGCACGCGATCGAGCAGGCGCTGGAGTGGGGGGTGCGCCTGACGGGCGTCACGGTGCACTACGTGGAGGAGCTCGTCGACGGCGGTCCGCCCATCCTGCAGGAGGCCGTGCCCGTGATGTACGGTGACACCGCGGAGACGCTCACCGAGCGGATCCGCGAGGTGGAGCACCGCCTGGTGCCCCAGGCCGTCCGCCTCTTCGCCGCCGGACGGGTGCGACGCGACCCAGTGGATCGGCGCAGGGTCCAGATCGTCCCCGGGGGTGAAGAGTGAAGGTCTCGCGCGCGCTGATCTCGGTCTCCGACAAGACCGGGCTCGAGGAGCTGGCCCGCGGCCTCGCCGAGCTGGGCGTCACGCTCATCTCGACCGGCGGCACCGCGGAGGCGCTGCGCGGCTACGGGCTCGACGTGGTGCCGGTCGACAGGGTCACCGGGCATCCGGAGATCATGGGCGGGCGCGTGAAGACGCTGCACCCGCGCATCCACGGCGGCATCCTGGGCAGGGCGGGCCACGAGGGCGACGCCGCCGACATGGCCGCGAACGGCATCGAGGCCATCGACCTGGTGGTGGTGAGCCTCTACCCCTTCGAGGAGTGGTCCCGCCGGCGCGGGGTGAGCGACGAGGACGTCATCGAGCAGATCGACATCGGCGGCCCCGCCCTGATCCGCGCCGCGGCGAAGAACCACTCCCGCGTGGGCGTCGTGACGTCGGTCGACCAGTACGCCGAGGTGCTGGGCGAGCTGCGCGCCGGCGACGGCGAGCTGTCGCCCGCGCTGCTGCGCCGCCTGGCGGGGGCCGCCTTCCAGCGCACCGCCCGCTACGACGCGACCATCGCCGAGTGGTTCACGGCCGGCGACGAGGACGTCTTCCCCGACCACTTCATCCTCGGCTTCGACAAGCGGGCCGAGCTGAGCTACGGCGAGAACCCGCACCAGCGGGCCGCGTACTACACCGAGCGCGGCTCCCGCACCCACCTGCTGTCGCGCGTGGAGCAGCTGCACGGCAAGGCGCTGTCGTTCAACAACCTCTTCGACCTCGACGCCGGCCGCGGCCTGCTGGCCGAGTTCGAGCTGCCCGCCTGCGTGATCATCAAGCACAACAACCCGTGCGGGGTGTCGGTGGCGAGCGACGTGGGCACGGCGTACGCCCGCGCCCGCGACTGCGACCCGGTGTCGGCCTACGGCGGCGTGATCGTGGTGAACCGCCCGGTCGACGCGGAGCTGGGCGAGCTGCTGGCCGGCACCTTCGTGGAGGTGCTGTGCGCGCCCGGCTACGACGAGGCGGCGCTCGGCGCGCTCACCCGCAAGCCGAACACGCGCATCATGCTCACCGAGGAGCGGCGGCGCACCAACCCGGGCGAGCGCGACCTGCGCCGGGTGCTGGGCGGCCTGCTGGTGCAGGACCGCGACGCCGAGAGCGAGGACCGCGACACCATGAGGGCGGTCACGGCGCGCCAGCCCACCGAGGCCGAGTGGGGCGACCTGCTGTTCGCCTGGCGGGTGGCGAAGCACGTGAAGAGCAACGCGATCGTGCTGGCCCGCGACCTCACCACGGTGGGCATCGGCGCCGGCCAGATGAGCCGGGTCGACTCGGTGCGGCTCTCGATCGAGAAGGCCCAGGCTCCGGTGACCGGCTCGGTGCTGGCGAGCGACGCCTTCTTCCCCTTCGCCGACGGCCCGGAGGAGGCCGTGAAGGCGGGGGTCACCGCGATCATCCAGCCGGGCGGCTCGATCCGCGACGACGAGGTCTTCGCCGCCGCCGACGCCGCCGACGTGGCCATGGTCGTCACCGGCCGGAGGCACTTCCGCCACTAGGCGCGCGGCGCCCGGAACGCGACCGCCAGGAGGCCGCCCCGGGCGGGACGGAACGCCTCCCTTACGGTGTAGTGCCATTTGGCCGTGACCGCCGCGGCCAATTGGCACACCCCTCCGAACGGGGTCGAGGCCGACGCGCGCGGAGGCCCGCACGGGCCGCCCGCGCGCCGTGACC
Organism: Thermoleophilia bacterium; assembly: GCA_050181915.1. Taxonomy (GTDB): domain Bacteria; phylum Actinomycetota; class Thermoleophilia; order Miltoncostaeales; family Miltoncostaeaceae; genus JBFXCS01. The sequence continues at coordinate 629,663 of JBFXCS010000002.1, forward strand.
TCACTACCCTGCGAGGAGTGCGCCGTACGCTCCTCCTCGCCCTGCTCCTCGTCGCCGCCGTGGCCGCCGCGCCGGCGGCCGCGGCCCTCCCCGACGACCTCTCCGGCGATCCGCTCGACCGAGGGGTGCTGCTGGCCACGCCGAGCGTCTATCGCATCCAGGCGGAGATCCCGGTGGAGGGCGTGCGGCTGGGGGACCGCGTCTGGCGGCTGCCCGCCGGCCACCGCTTCGTCGCCGAGATGGGCACCGCCGTGGTCGTCGCGCCGGGCGGCTGGGTGGTGACGGCGCGCCACGTGGCGCGCCCCACCGCCAAGCACCTGACGCGGCTCGCGCTGGCCGCCGTGCGGGAGCGGCTGCCCACGGACGCCGCGGAGCCGCCGGACGACCCGGAGCGGGTGACCGCCGTCGGGGCGCGGCCCGACGCGGCCCGGATCACGCTCGTGCCCGCCGACGTCGACGCCGACCCGGACACCGCCGAGGCGCCCGACCCGCGCCTGACGGCGGGGCAGCCGATCGTGGCCGCCGACGGCGCCGACCTCGCCCTGCTGAAGGTGCCCGCGCTGGAGAAGGCGCCCGCGCTCGCCCTCGACGAGGCGCACACCTTTGGCACCCCGGTGGCGAGCATCGGCTTCGGCGGCGACGCCTTCGACACCGACCCCGCGAACCCGGTGATGCCCGCGGTGCGGCGCGGCGAGATCGGCCGCTCCGCCCGCTTCGACGATCCCGACGGCGCCGCCCCGGGCAGGGACCGGCAGGTGATGCTGATCACGGTGCCGATCGAGTCGGGCGACTCCGGCGCGCCCGTGGTCGACGCGAGGGGCGCGCTGCGCGGCATCGTGATCCGCAGCGGCGGCGACGGCGGCACCGCCGAGCTCGCCACCGAGGTGCGGGTGCTGCTGAGGCAGCGCCGGGTGGCCACCGGCGCGAGCCCGTCCGCCGATCACTTCGCCGCCGGGATGAGGAACCTCTGGGCCATGCGGATGGCGGCGGCGCGCGAGCAGTTCGACGCCGCCCTGCGGATCTTCCCCGGCCATCGCCTGGCGACGCGCGAGCAGGCCCGGGTGGACGAGCTGGTCACCGCCGAGACCGAGCTGCTGGGGCGCCGGCGCCGCCCGGGCGCGCTGCTGGCGCTGGCCTCGATCGCGATCGCGGCCGCCGCGGCCTGCGGCGTCGCCCTGCTGCGGCTGGGAGGCCGGCCCCGGGGTGCACGGTAGAGTCCCGGGCATCGCGACGGGAGCGGGGGGAGCGATGAGGGTCGGCGTTCCGGCCGAGGTGAAGACCGACGAGTACCGGGTGGCCCTGACCCCCGCGGGAGCCCACGAGCTGGTCCGGCGGGGCCACGAGGTGTGGATCGAGCACGACGCCGGCGCCGGGTCGGGGCTGCCGGACGACTCGTACGAGCGCGTCGGCGCGAACGTCGGCGACGCCGAGGCCGCCTGGGGCTGCGACCTGGTGCTGAAGGTGAAGGAGCCCCAGCCGTCCGAGTTCGGCTTCCTCCACGACGACCAGGTGCTGTTCACCTACCTCCACCTCGCCGCGAACCCGGGGGTCGCCGACGCGCTGCGCCGCGCCGGCACCACCGGCATCGCCTACGAGACGGTCGAGGACCGGGAGGGCCGGCTGCCGCTGCTGGCCCCGATGAGCGAGATCGCCGGGCGCCTCTCCGTGCAGGCCGGCGCCCGCTACCTGGAACGTCCCCTGGGCGGCCGGGGCGTGCTGCTGGGCGGCGTCGCCGGGGTCGAGCCGGGGTCGGTGGTGGTGCTCGGCGCCGGCATCGTGGGCACCAACGCGGCGATCGTGGCGGCGGGGATGCAGGCGCACGTCACGATCCTCGACTCGAGCCTCACCCGGCTGCGCGAGCTGGAGCTGGTGCTGGGCGGGCGGGTGACGCTGCTGCACTCCACCCGGCTCGCCATCCAGGAGATGCTGCCCACCGCGGACCTGGTGATCGGGGCGGTGCTGCAGCCGGGGCTGCGCGCCCCGACCCTGGTCGACCGCGTCGACCTGCGCCTGATGCGGGCCGGCTCGGTGATCGTCGACGTGGCCGTCGACCAGGGCGGCTGCATCGAGACCTCGCGGCCCACCACCCACTCCGATCCCGTCTTCACGGTCGACGACGTCATCCACTACTGCGTCTCGAACATGCCCGGAGCGGTGCCGGTGACCGCCACCCGCGCCCTGAGCAACGCCACCCTGCCCTACATCCTGTGGCTGGCGGAGGAGGGCCTGGCGGGCGCCCTGCGCAACCACGAGGATCTGCGCCCCGGCGTCAACGTGCGCGACGGGAAGGTGGTGAACGCGGCGGTGGCGCAGGCCCTCGGCGCCTGACCGGGGAGGTGGACCCGACCCTCCCGCAGAGCGGCGCGACCGCGCGCATGCCGGGCCGCGCGGAGGGCCTGAGCCAGGCCGAGGCGGCGCGCCGGCTGGCCGCCCGCGGCGAGATCGAGGGGCCGGCCACCAGCCGCTCGTGGGCGAGCATCCTGCGCGCCAACCTGCTCACGGTCTTCAACGTCGTGCTGGTGGTGTTCGGCGTCATCACGCTGATCTTCGGCGACTGGCGCGACGCCCTCTTCCTGGTGATCCTGATCTGCAACGCGGGGATCGGGATCCTCCAGGAGTGGCGGGCGAAGGAGAGCCTCGACCGGCTGGCCGCCCTGGTCGCGCCGAAGGCCACCGTGGTGCGCGACGGCCGGCCGATGCAGGTGTCGATCCCCGAGGTGGTGGTGGGCGACCTGGTGGTCGTGAACGCGGGCGACCAGGTGGTGGCCGACGGGCGGCTGGTGCGCGCCGAGGCCCTGGGCGTGGACGAGTCGATCCTCACCGGGGAGGCCGACCCGGTGGTGCGCGCCGTGGGGGACCCGGTGCGGGCGGGCTCGTACGCCGCCGAGGGCTCCGGCGCCTTCGTGGCGGAGGCCGTGGGCGAGGACACCTACGCCGAGCGGCTGGTGGGCGAGGCGCGCGAGTTCCGCCACCCGCGCTCGCCGCTGGAGCAGGCCCTCGACCGCCTCATCCTGCTGCTGACGGTGGTGATGGTGCCGCTGGGCGTGCTCCTGTGCTGGTCGCTGATCGAGCAGGACGCGGGGACCCGCGAGGCGGTCTCGACCGCCGTCGCCGGCGTGATCACGATCGTGCCCGAGGGGCTGGTGCTGCTGGTGGGGCTCACCTACGCCGTGGCGACGCTGCGCATGACCCGGCGCGGGGCCCTGAGCCAGCAGCTCAACGCCGTCGAGTCGCTCGCCTCGGTGGACGTGGTGTGCCTCGACAAGACCGGCACCCTCACCGAGGACCGGCTGCGCGTGGTGGGCCTCGCCCCCGCCGACGGCCTCGACGAGGAGTCCCTGGCGGCGGTGCTGCGCCGCTACGGCGCCAGCTCGCCCAGCCGCAACGGCACCCTCGACGCGATCGCCGCCGAGTACCCGGGGGAGCCCGAGCCGGTGCGCGACACGGTGGCCTTCGCCTCGCGGCGCCGCTGGAGCGGCGTGCGGATGGCCGGCGAGACCTTCGTGCTGGGCGCGCCCGAGCACTTCGACCTGGAGCCCCAGCTCGCCGAGCGGGTCGCGGCCGAGACCGCGGCGGGGCGGCGCGTGCTGGCCGTGGCGACCGGCACCGCCGCCCTGGAGCTGCCCCACCCCGACGCCCCGCCGCCCGCCGGGCTGCAGGTGATGGGGCTGGTCGTGCTGGCCGAGGAGCTGCGCGCCGACGCGCGCGAGACGGTCGCCTACCTGCTCGCCGAGGGCATCGACATCCGGGTGATCTCGGGCGACGCCCCGGCGACCGTGGCGGCGATCGCCGCCGACGCGGGGATCCCGGTGACGGGCGATCCGGTCGACGGACGCGAGCTGCTGGTGGACGGGACCGACCTGCGGCGGCTGGCCGTCGATACCACCGTGGTGGGGCGCATCTCGCCGGAGGGCAAGAAGCGCTACGTCGAGGCGCTCGAGGCCGAGGGCCGCTACGTCGCGATGGTCGGCGACGGCGTCAACGACGTCCCGGCGCTGAAGGCGGCGCGCCTGGCCATCGCGCAGGGCAGCGGGTCCCAGATGGCCCGCGGCATCGCCGACCTGGTGCTGGTGAAGGGCGGCTTCGCCTCGATCCCGCCGATGATCCGCGAGGGCCGCAAGGTGCTGCGCAACCTCCAGCGCGTGGCGAAGCTCTTCGTCGCCAAGTCGGTGCTGGCGGCCTTCCTGGTGCTCACCGTGGGGATCTCGTCCGACAGCTACCCGTTCCTGCCGCGCCATCTGACGCTGGCGTCGATCGTGACCGTCGGCGTCCCCGGCTTCTTCCTCGCCCTGGCGCCCAGCGCCGGGCCGTGGGAGCCACGCCGCTTCATACGGGAGCTGGCCGGCTTCGCCGTGCCCGCGGGCACCGCCACCGGCCTCGGCATCGTCGCCGGATACCTGATGTCCATCAACCTCATCGACATGAGCGAGACCCGCGCCCAGACCGTGGCCACCACGATCCTCGTGGTGATGGGCCTCTACCTGATCGCGGTGCTCGAGATCTCCAGCCGCATGCGCGGCTACACCGTCGGCGCCCTCTGCGTGGGGCTGCTGGCGGTCTACCTGACGGTGCTGTCGCTGCCCGCCTGGCGCGGCTTCTTCCAGATCGCCGCACCCGACCCGGCGATCATCCTGGTGTCGCTGATCGGGACGGGTCTGGCGATCGCGGGTCTGGCCCTGACCGACCCGAAGTTCCTGCCCCTCCACGCTCCGAGCGAGAGCCCGCCACAGCCCGGGCCACCGCGATGACCAGGGAGATGGTGACCAGGATCGCGCTGGTCACGCACCACGCGCAGACCGCCTCGATGATGAACAGCTCGGCGTAGGTGAGCCAGGCCGAGAAGCCGAAGCTCACCACCGCGGTGAACAGGCCCACGGCGCGGCCCAGCGGGCCCGGCATGAACGCCGCCGTCAGCAGCGCGAAGTAGGCCAGCAGGCCCAGCACCGCCACCGGGATGCCGGCGAGCTCGGAGTACTCGCTCTTCTGCACCGTGGTGCAGCCGCCGCCCACCACGCAGACGGGGCTGTCGCCGCGGGCCCGCTCGTAGACGAGGTAGCCGGCCACGCCGAGGCCCAGCACGGCGACGACGCCCTGGGCCACGCGCAGGCGCGTCTCGGCGATCACGGGGCGCCCCGCGGCGTCCGCGGGCGGCCGGGCGGGCGGTCTCCCGTCCGGCCGCCGGCGGCGATCATGAGCCCCTCCGCCCTCAGGAGCCGCCGACCTTGGCCATCGCCTGCTCGAAGCGCGACAGGTTCTCGACGCCGGCGAAGCTGTCCTCGCCGCCGGGGCCCTTGACCACGAACGTCGGGGTCTGGGTGACGCCCTTCTCCGTCGCGAGCTGCTTCGTCTTCAGGAAGGCCGCCTCGACGCCCTTGCCCTCGTACGCGGCGGTGAAGGCCACGGCGTCGAGGCCCAGGTCGGCCGCGGCCTCCTCCATCAGCTTCTGGGTGAGCCACTCGGGCTGGCTCTCGGGCGCCTGGTTCTTGTAGAGCAGGGTCACGAACGACCACATCGCGTTCTGATCGGCGGCGGCGAAGGCGCCGAGGGCCCCGCGCTCCGAGCTGGCGTTGATGAAGGCGATCGGGTGGAACGACAGCTTCGCCTTCCCCGTCTTCACGTAGGTCTCGATGACCTCCGGGGTGACGGAATCGGACGCGGCCTTGCACGCCGGGCAGGACGTGTCGCCGAACTCCATGATCTCGACGGGGGCGTCCGGCTCGCCGAGGGTGTTGCCGTTCTGCGGGATGCCCTTCAGCTCCGTCTTCACCGCATCGGCGCCCGAGAGCGCGGTGACCTCGTCGTCACCCCCCGCCACGCTGATCGCCACGATGACGCCCACGACGACCAGGGCGGCGACGATGGCCCCGATGATGTAGCGCTTGCTGCTCACAGACGACCTCTCCTGTTCATCCCGCCCCGCGCACCCGGGGACCCAGGCGACGATAGCGTGGCCCGGGATCGCATGGCTAAGGGCTTCTTAAGGTGCGCGGGATGATGACGCGTCCGCCGCCGCCTCTACAGTGACGCGGGTGAGCGCCGATCCCACCACGCCCCTCGCGATCCAGGTCTCCGACCCCTCCTACGGGCCGGGCCTCGACCCCACCGAGGCGGACACCGCGTCGGTCGACGCCACGGTCGAGGGGGTCCCGTTCGCGCCGATCACGCCGCAGGCGGTTCCCGAGGGCGAGCTGGCCTTCATCGACGGCGCCCAGCAGGTGGAGGCGTGGCTCACCCTCACCGTCGGCGGCGACCCCGCGGCGCGCCCCGGGGCGGCCTTCGCCGTGGCCGCCGGCGCCGTCCTGACCGGGCCGCGGCGGCAGGCCGAGATCGCCCGGTTGCTGGTGCGGCGCTACGTGCTCACGGTGGGGCGCGAGCGCATCGTCATGCCGGCGACGGGCGGGTTCACCTGGGAGTCGCGGGCCGACGCCGCCAACGAGGCCACCGGCATCGCGCGCTTCGTGGGGCTGTACCGCCAGCAGCTCGAGCTGTCCCTCGCCGAGCAGCTCGCCGACGGCGGCCGGCTGGTGGTGCTCGACGGGCCGCTGTCGCACCTGCGCGACGGCGCCGGCCCGGTGATGGGGGCCGTCAAGAGCCACCACCGCATGTACCTGCCCCCGGCCGAGAGCCGCGCCGTCGTGGGGCTCGAGGTGGGCCAGCGCACGCCGCTGTTCGCCATCGGCGACGACCGCCTGTCGTGGTACCAGCGCCTGCCGGGCGTCGGCAGCGACGGCTGGGCGGGCATCCTGCGCGGCGAGCTGCCCGCCTCCGTGGGCGTCGCCGCGGCCCGCGCGCTGGCCGACCGCGCCGCGGCCGAGCTGCCCCGGTACGCCGGGCGCCCCCATCGCGATCCGCGCGCACCGCAGAACATGACGCCCATCGCCGGCCTCGAGAACCGGCTGCGCCACCGCATGGGCGACCGCCGCCTGGCGCTGCGCGCCGTGCGCCGCGCGGTCGCGATGGCGACGATCGACGCCCCCTCCCCCGTCCGTGTCGACGTGGCCGCGCCCCTCGAGCCCGTCCCCGCGTGATGCCCGACGCGGACGGCGTCGGCGTCGTCCTGGGCCACCAGGCGGCGTCGAGCCAGGAGTTCCAGGTCGGCATCCTCGACGGCCGCTCGCTGGAGGTCGACGACCTGGTGGCGGTCACCACGCCCGACCCGATGGGCGAGGTCGTCACCTACGGCGTCGTCACCGAGTCGCACGCGATCCACGAGGGCGCCAGCATGCCCTCCGACTCGATGGTCATCGCCGAGGGCCAGATGCCGGGCGAGCTGGTGCGCACCGCCCAGGTGCAGGTGGTGCGCGTCGACCCCGAGCGCTGGGTGGCGCCGCACCCCGGACAGCCGGTGCGCCGGGCCCGCGCGCACGAGCGCGAGCTGGCCCTCTACGAGGACACGATGGCGCGCCGCCTGGCGGTGGGCATGGGGCGCGACGGCGAGCCGGTCTCGATCGACCTCGACTTCCTCGACGGCACAAAGGGCGGCCACGTCTCGATCTCGGGCATCAGCGGCGTCGCCACCAAGACATCCACCGCGCTGGCCCTGATCCGGCTGCTGCTCGCCCACCCGGACATGCGCCGCAGGGTGCGGGTGCTGCTGTTCAACGTGAAGGGCGAGGACCTGCTGTTCCTCGACAAGCCGAACGCGACCTACGCGGCCAGGGACGACCGCCCGCAGCTCGACGAGCGGTGGCGCCGCCTGGGGCTCGACGCGCCCGGGGGCTTCCCCGACGTGGCCTTCTGGGCGCCGCCGCGCGGCGACGACCACCGCCTGCCCAGCTCGGAGTCGCGCCACGAGGGCGTGAAGGTGTTCGGCTGGACGCCGCACCGCTTCGCCGTCGAGGGCCTGCTGCGCTTCTGCTTCACGGACGCCTCGGACATGCGCGGCCAGCTGAGCATGCTCGAGGAGCAGATCCGGATCGAGCTGCTGCGCCGCGCGGTGCCGGTGGAGGGCCACGCCGGCGCCCTGGGCCTGATGGGCGGGCCCGTCGAGGGCGCGCCCGACCGGCGCGGCCCGCGGGCGGTGAGCGAGCTGCAGGCGGGGCCCTTCCACGACCTCGACGGCCTCGTCGAGTGGCTGGTGGCCGAGCTCGACGCCGAGGACGGCTCGGGCCCCTGGACGCGCCGCGCCGCGCCCGGCACGGTCAACGCCTTCATCCGCCGGCTGCAGGCGGCGGCGGCCCGCCTGCGCGGCCTCATCCGCTCCGACGCCGCCCCGGTCCCCCGCGGCGACGCCGCCCAGAACGAGCCGCCGGTCGCCGTCGTGCACCTGGCGCGCCTGCACGAGTTCGCCCAGCGCTTCGTGGTGGGGACGCTGCTCGCCCAGACCTTCGCCGCCAAGGAGGCCGGCAAGCGGGAGCCGATCGAGTTCGTCGTGCTCGACGAGCTCAACAAGTACGCGCCGCGCGAGGGCGACTCGCCGATCAAGGAGACGCTGGTCGACATCGCCCAGCGCGGCCGGTCGCTGGGCGTGATCCTGGTGGGCGCGCAGCAGCAGGCGTCGCTGGTGGCGCCGGAGGTGACCCAGAACGCGGCGATCCGCATCGCCGGCCGCCTCGACGCGGCCGAGGCCGAGCGCAGCGAGTACGGCTGGCTGGGAACGGCCGCCCGCGCCCGGGCGCGCCTGCTGATGCAGGGCCGGGTGCTGGTGAGCCAGCCCAGCGTGCCCGCGCCGATCGCGGTGGAGGTGCCCTTCCCGCCCTGGGCGACCACCCACGGGGAGGTGTCGCGGACCGCCGCGGGCGAGGCCGCCATCGCCCGGTTCGGGTGAGGCTGCTCCACACCGCGGACTGGCACCTCGGCAAGCGGCTCTACGGCGCGGACCGCTCGGCCGAGGCGGCCGCCGCGATCGACGAGCTGGTGGCGGTCGCGGAGGGGGAGCGGGTGGACGCCGTGCTGGTGGCGGGCGACCTGCTCGACCGCCGCCTCGTCGACTCGGCGGCCCTCGGCGCCTGCCTGCGCGCGCTGGAGCGGCTGGCCGAGGTGGCGCCGGTGGTCGCGATCGCGGGCAACCACGACGACCCCGATCTCTGGACCCACCTGGCCCCCTACCTCGCGGCGCGCCGGATCCACGTCGCGGGCCGGGTGCGGCCGCCGGCCGAGGCGGTGATCACCGTCGACACGGCGGCCGGCCCCCTGCACGCCGCGCTGCTGCCGTGGGCCGAGCCGGCGCGCCTGGCCCTCGACGCGGGCGCGAGCGTGCAGACCGCGCGCGGCAGCTACGCGGAGAAGGTGGCCGGGATCATCGAGCTCTACGCCGCCGAGCTGCGCCGGCGGCGGCGCGAGGGCGGCGGGGCGGCGGTGCTCGTGGGCCATCTGATGGTGGAGAAGGCCCTGCCGGGCGGCGGTGAGCGCGAGCTGACGATGGCGATCACCTACGCGGTCTCGCAGCACGCCCTCCCGGTGGACCTGGACTACATCGCCCTGGGCCACGTGCACCGGCCGCAGCCGATCCCCGGCCTCGCCGCGCCCGGCCGCTACGCGGGCAGCCCGATGGCGCTCGACTTCAGCGAGGACAACCACGCCAAGGGCGCGGTTGTGGCCGAGATCGCCGGCGACCGCACCGAGGCGCGCGAGGCGCCGCTCACCGCCGTGCGTCCGCTGGTGCGGCTGCGCGGCCCGCTCGAGGACCTGGCCGGCCTGGCCGCCGCCCACCCCGGCGCCTGGTTCGCCTGCGAGGTCGAGCTGGACGCGCCGCTGATGGACCTGGTGCGGCGGGTGCGCGACGCGGTGCCGGACGCGCTGCGCGTGCAGCCGGTGTACGCCGCGCCCGATGAGGCGGCCGCGCCGGCCGAGGGCGGGGCGGCCGACCCGTCGCGGGGCCTGCCGGCCCTCTACGAGGAGTGGATCGCGCTGCAGGGGCGCGAGCTGGGCGCCGCGCAGGCCGCCGCCTTCGCCGCGGCGCTCGGAGCCGCGGACGCCGCGGCGGCCGAGCCGGACGCCTGAGCCGGCGGACCCCGTGAGACCGCTCCAGCTCGACCTGACCGCCTTCCGCTCGTACGACCGGGCGACGGTCGACCTGCGCCCGTTCGAGCTGGTCGTCATCACCGGCGACACCGGGGCGGGCAAGACGTCGCTGCTGGACGCCATCGCGTTCGCCCTGTTCGGCACCACGCCGGAGCGGGTGCCCCAGCGCGACCTGCTCACCCTGGGGGCCGGGAACGGGGAGGTGCGGCTCACCTTCCAGGCGCGCGGCGAGGCGTGGCGGGTCACGCGCCGCTACGGCCCGGACGCCCCCGACCCGGTCCAGCTGCTGGAGCGCCTCGACGGCGACGGGGGCGACCCGGTCGAGACCCTCGCCGGCGAAGAGGCCTGCGCGGCGCGGCTGAGCGAGCTCATTGGGATGAGCTTCCAGGCCTTCACCAGCGCGGTGCTGCTGGCGCAGGGCCGCTTCGCCGAGTTCCTCGGCGCCCAGCCGCGCGCCCGCGACGGCATCCTGCGCGAGCTGTTCGGGGTCGCGTCGATGGAGGGCGCGCGCACGGCCGCCCTCGCGCACGCCGCCCAGGCCGACGGGGAGGCCGGCGCCCATGAGGCCGAGCTGCGGCGGCTGCCCGCCCACGGGCCGGCGACCCGAGCCGAGGCGGCGCGGCGCGCGCGGCAGGCGGCGGCGCGGGCGGCGGCGGCGCGGGCCCTGCTGCCGCTGGCCGCCCGGCAGGCGGCCCACGCCGAGGAGGCCGCGCGGGCCCGAGCGCGGGCCGACGACGCCGAGGCCGCCGCCGCCGAGCTGCCCGACGAGGACGCCGGGGCGGCGCTGCTGGCGCGCCTGGAGGCGGCCCACCGCGCCGACGACGACGCCCGCGCGGCGCACGCGCGGGCCGCCGCCGCCCACGAGGACGCCGTCCGCGAGCGTGACGCCCTCCGCGCCCGGCACGGCGGCGGCGCGGCCGAGCTCGCCGCGCTGGGCGAGCGGGCCGGGCGGGCCGCCGCGCTGGCCGCCGAGCTGCCCGCCCGCCGCGCCGCGCTGGCCGAGCGCGAGCGGGCCCTGGCCGAGCGCCGCGCCGCGCTGGCCCGGCTCGCCGAGGAGGTGGAGCGGGCGGGCCTGGAGCGGGACCGCGTGGTCGCCGTGGCGACCGCCCTCGACGCCTGGCGGGCGCACGACGCCGCCGCCGCCGCGGCCGCCGCCGAGCGGGAGGCCGCCGTCGCCGCCGAGGCCGCCGCGGCGCGGGCGCTGGAGGGCGCGGCCGCCGCGCTGGCCGAGGCGCGCCGCACGCACGACGACCTGCGGGTGAGGGACATGGCCGCGACCCTGCGCGCCGGGCTGTCGGCGGGCGACGCCTGCCCCGTCTGCGGCGCCCCGGTGGGCGACCACGACGTCGCGACCGGCGACCTCCACGCCGCCGAGGTGGCCCTCGCGGCGGCCCGGGACGACCATGCCCGGGCAGGCGGGGCCGCGGCGGCGGCCGCCGAGCGGGCGCGCGCCGCGGCGGAGGCATGGGAGCGGGCGGCGCGGGAGCGCGACGAGGCCCGCGCCCGCCTGGCCGCCCTCGACGGGCGGGGGACGGCCGTCGAGGAGGCGCTCGACGACGACGAGCGCCTGCGCGCCGCGGCGGCGGCGCCGGCCGAGCGGGCCGAGGCGGCGCGAGCGGCGTTCGCGGCGGCGCAGGAGGGGGCGCGCGAGGAGGAGGCCGCCGTCGGGCGCGAGGCGGCGCTGGTCGAGGCCGAGGCGGCGCAGCTCGCCCGCGGCGACGCCGAGCTGGCCGACGCGCGGGCGGGGCTCGGCGCGTGGGCGGCCGAGGCCGACCCGGCGGCGGCGCTCGGCGCGGCCCTGGCCGCGGCGCACGCCGCCGACGCGGCCGCCGAGGGCGCGGCGGCGGGCGCGGGCGCGGCGGCCGAGGCGGCGGCGCGGGCGCGCGACGCCCTGGCGGAGATCGAGCGCGACGAGATCCGCTCGCTGGGCGGCACCGCCGCCCGGGTGGCGACGCGGGGCCGGCTGCCGCTGCCCGCGGACGACCTGACCCCGCGCGAGCTGGTCGCGGCCGCGATCGCCCTGCGGAGCGCGGCGCGGGACGCCGCGGCCGTCCATCGGGCCCGGGCCCGCGACCGGGAGACCGCCGCCCGGCGCGCCGCCGAGGACCTCGCGGCGGCGGGCGCCCCCCTGGGCGCGACCGAGGCCTCCCAGGTGGACGGCGCCGCGCGCCGCGCCGCCGGTGCCCGCGACGCGGCCCGGGCGGAGCTCGCCGCGGCCGAGGGCGCCGCCGCCGAGGCCCGCCGGCTGACCGCCGCGGCCGCCGCGGCCCGCGGACGGGCCGAGCTGCACCGCCAGGTGGCGAACGACCTGCGCGCCAACCGCTTCCCGCGCTTCCTGCTCAACCGCTACCAGGAGCGCCTGGCCGCGGGCGCCTCGACCCGCCTGCAGGAGCTGAGCGCCGGCGCCTACCGCTTCGCGGGCACCGGAACCGACGCGCTGGCGGTGGTCGACACCCGCCGCGGCGAGCGCCCGCGGCCGGCGGCGACCCTGTCGGGGGGCGAGCGCTTCCTCGCCAGCCTCGCGCTCGCCCTGGGGCTCTCGGACATCGCCGCCGAGTCGGGCGGGCGCCTCGACTGCCTGTTCCTCGACGAGGGCTTCTCGACCCTCGATGCCGATTCGCTGGAGCAGGCGATGGCGGGCATCGAGCGCCTCGCCGGCGACGGTCGCCTGGTCGCCGTGATCACCCATCTGCCGGGCGTCGCCGAGCGCCTGGGCGCGTCCCTCCACGTGACCAAGGACCCCGCCAGCGGGGTCAGCTCGCTGGCGGAGGCGCAGGCGCGCTGATCGCGGGGCCCGGCTCGGAGTTGGCCCTATCGCCCCCGTCAGCCTGCCGCCGGGAGCGCCGGCACGGGACCTGAGATCCTGTCAGGCGATATCTGCCCATCCCGTGAGAATCTCGGTTAGGTAGTCCGATTCGCCGTCCTGTTCATTGCCGAAGGCGACCCGGAACCCGATCCCGAGGACCGTCGGGATCGGCGGATGGTGCATGGCATGACCGGCGTTCCGAAACCCCGCGATCACGGGCTGCTGGAAGGCGAAGTCACTGCGGGGTCGCTTCACCAGCTCCCACCGCAGCCAGGGGTAGCGGGCGATAGCGCTCTGCCCGAAGTACAGGCCCAGATCGTGAGACACCCCGTACCAGTACGGCCGCAGTCGATCGGTCACCGGATCGCCTTCGACGTTCGCTCGGTACCACGCCTCGATGGCCGTCAGATCATGCGCCGCAAGATTCCCATCGAGGGCTACCCCGTTGTGCCGGCACAGACGCTCAAGCGCCTGGAGGCGCTCCCCCATCGTCCCCATCACCACATCGAAATCCGCACGAGCCTCCGCGGCCGTCAGTTCCCGATGCGGCTTGTCATACGGAGGATCGAACGGCAGGTAGTCGTCCCAGTCAACGGCCAAGCGCTTCCCTCCACAGATCGCCATCACGAGCCGCGAGGCTAGGAGCGCCTGAGCCGCCCGGCGATCACGGTAGCCGGCTCGGAGTGGCCGCGCACCGGGGCGCCGCTCGGCGCCCAGCCCGTCGCCCCGGCCGCCAGGGCGACGGCGAGCATGTGGTACATCGTGCCCATCTTGGGCGGGTCGGCGACGAGGTGCACGGGCAGGCCCTCCGACTCCAGCGCCGCCTGGGTCACCGGGCCCACCGCCGCCATCAGCGCGCCGCCGCGCTGGAGGTCGCGCGCGTCGATGCCGGCGGTCTCGGCGATCGCCAGGAAGTGCTGGGCGGCCCGCGCGGTGGTGAAGGTGATCGCGTCGATCGCCCCGTCCGCGGCCGCCCGCGCCAGCCGGCGGGCCGGCGCCTGATCCTGGGGCCAGCCGAGCACGTACGGGTTCAGCACCGGGCAGGTCGCGCCGCGCGCCTCCAGCGGGGCGGTGAGGGCGGTGGGGGGCTCGGCGAAGGCCTGCACCAGCACCCTCCGCCCCTCCGGCCCCTCGCGCACGAGCCGGTCGCGGATCAGGAGGGTGCTGGCCGGCTGCTCGACCGTCCAGTCGATGCGGATGCCGAGCCCCCGCAGCTCGCGCCGCGGCTTGGGCCCGCGGGCGATGACCGTGGCGGCGTCGAGGCGGCGGCGCAGCAGGTCGCCCAGGCCCATCCGGTCGGCAGCCTGCACGGTGAGCTCGGCGCCCACGCCGGTGAGGAAGACGGCGACGTCGATCGGGCCGGCCAGCGCGGCGCGCACCTCGTCCTCGAACGCGCCGACCCGGCGGGGGACGTCCGCCTCCAGGGTGCGGCCCATCACGGGCACGCCGCCCAGCGCCTCGACCAGGCGGGCCTGCTCGGCCGCCCGGCGATGAGCCGTGATGCCCACTCGCGCGCCGCGCATGCTCACCAACCTACCTCGACGTAGAGCCAGCCGTCGCGCTCGGTCACCGGCACGGTCTCCACCCGCTCGTCGGGCCGGCCGTCCACCTCGCCGGTCGAGAGGCTGACCCGGCGCCCGTGGAGCGGGCACACGACGCAGTCGTCGCCGACCAGGCCGTCCGACAGCGGCCCGCCCCTGTGGGGGCAGGCGTCGACCAGGGCGCGCGGCCCGCCCGGGGTGCGGAAGATCGCCACGCGGCGCCCGCCGATGGTGACCGGGCGGCCCTCCAGGCGCGGGATGTCCTCCAGCCGGGCGACGGCGACGAGCCGGGCGGTCATCGTTCTCACGGGCACTCCAGGGGCTCGGGCAGCAGGGCGTCGGGCGGGGGGCCCACGAGGGCCGGCTCGGGGTCGACCCCGAGGTCGCGGAAGTCGCCGTGCGGCTGGGCGCCGCGCACCGCGTCGGCCCAGGGGTCGCTCACCGCGGCGCGGGCGATGGCGAAGCGCTCGCGCAACTCGGCCGGCGCGCCGCCCGCCTCGTCCAGCACGACCGAGCGGATCGCGTCGAGGCCCACCCGCTCCACGAAGTCGTAGGTGCGCTCCAGATACTCGGCCTGCTCGCGGTAGTACTGCAGGAAGGTGATCGCCAGACGCAGGGCGTCCTCGGCCCGCGGCACGGTGTCGAGCACGTCCGCCTGGCGCACCCGGGAGCCGGCGGCGCCTCCCACCAGCACCTGCCAGCCGCCCTCCACGGCCACCACGCCGATGTCCTTGACGGTCGCCTCGGCGCAGTTGCGCGGGCAGCCGGACACGCCCAGCTTCACCTTGTGGGGCGTCCGCAGCCCCTCCATGACGCTCTCCATCTCCACCCCGAGGGCGATCGAGTCGCCGATGCCGAAGCGGCAGAACTCGGCCCCCACGCACGTCTTCACGGTGCGGATCGCCTTGGAGTAGGCGAAGCCCGACGGCATGTCGAGCTCGCGCCACATGTCGACCAGCCTCTCCTTCGGCACGCCCAGCAGGTCGATGCGCTGACCGCCGGTGATCTTCACCATCCGCACGCCGTGACGCTCGGCGACGTCGGCGATGCGGCGCAGCTCCTGCGGGCTCGTGACGCCGCCGCGGATGCGGGGCACCACCGAGAAGGTGCCGTCGTTCTGGATGTTCGCGTGCACGCGGTCGTTGATGAAGCGCGCGTGCCGCTCCTCCTCGTGGCGGTTCTGGTTGATCATCTCGACCAGGTAGGCCACGCCCGGCTTGCAGGCCGCGCAGTCGCGCCCGGCGCCGCAGGCCGCCATCACCTCACTGGCCGAGCGCAGCCCGCCGGCCCGGACGGTCCCCGCCACCTGCTCGCGGGTGAGCCGGCGGCAGGCGCACAGGTAGGTGGGCTCCTCGGCCGTGTCGCCCGTCTCCTGCCGGAGCAGCTCGGTGACCAGGTCGCGGCAGCCGCCGCAGCCGGTGCCGGCGCGGGTGACCGAGCACACCTCGCGCGTGGCGGTGAGCCCGCCGTCGCGGATCGCCTGCACGATCTGCCCCTTGCAGACCCCGTTGCAGCCGCAGATCTGGGCGTCGTCGGGCAGGTCGGCGACCGTGGCCGCGGCCGCCTCGGAGAGCGCCCCCAGGGGATCGGGCACCGGCGCGCGCGAGCGCACCATCGACACCAGGGAGTCCGACCCGCGCACGTCGCCCATCAGGATGGCGCCCACGGCGACGCCGTCGCGCACCGCGATCTTGCGGTACACGCCGGCCCGCTCGTCGCACACCGTGCAGCCTTCGGGCGCCAGCGGGTCGCCGGCGGCGACCAGGTCGACGCCCATCACCTTCAGCGTCGCGGACGGGATGGAGCCCTCGTAGGCCGACGGCTCGCCGCAGATCGCCCGGGCGGCCACCTCGGCCTGCTCGTGGATGGGCGCCACCAGCCCGTAGACGACGCCGCGGTGCTGGGCGCACTCCCCCACCGCGTAGACGACCGGGTCGTCGGTGCGCATGGCGTCGTCCACCAGCACGCCGCGCTCGACGGCCAGTCCCGCCTCGGCGGCCAGCGACACGTTGGCGCGGATGCCGGCGCAGGTGACCAGCAGGTCGCAGTCGATCTGCTCGCCGCCGGCGAAGCGCAGGCCGGTGACACGGCCGTTGCCCAGCACCTCCTCGGTGCGCCGGCCCAGCAGCACCTCCACGTCGAGCTCGCCCATCCGGCGCGCCAGGATGGCCCCGGCGGCCCCGTCGACCTGGCGCTCCATCAGGTTCCGCTCCAGGTGGACCACGGTCACCGCGGCGCCGCGGTCGACCAGGCCGCGCGCCGCCTCGAGGCCCAGCAGGCCGCCGCCGATCACGGCCGCGCGCGTCCCCGGCCCGGCGGCGTCCACGATCGCCCGGCAGTCCTCCGGCGAGCGGAAGACGAACGAGCGCTCCTTGTCGATGCCCGGGATCGGCGGCACCAGGGCACTCGACCCGGTGCAGAGGGCGAGGACATCGTACGGCACCCGCTCGCCGCCCGCCACCTCCGCCTCGCGCTCGCGCCGGTGGATCGCGACGACCGGTGCGCAGGTGCGCAGGTCGACCGCGTTGTCCTCGTACCAGGTGTCGGGCCGCAGGCGCAGCGAGTCCTCGTCGGCGCCGGCCAGCAGGCGCGACAGCCGCACCCGGTCGAAGGGGGCGCGCGGCTCGGCCGACAGGATGGTGATGCGCGCGGCCCGGTCACGGCCCCGCACACGCTCGGCCAGCGACTGCGCGGCGATGCCGCCGCCCACGATCACCAGCCTCACAGCCCCGGCTCCCGCTTCGGGCGGATGATCGACTTGAACCGGCACTGGGAGAAGAACTCGCCGGCCGGGTGGTAGAGCTTCACGTAGGCGTCGAACGCCTCGCACCATCCGTAGTTCATGCCCTCCTCCGTCCGGCGGAAGTTCTTGCAGGTGCGGCAGTCGTTGTGCTTCAGGCGCCGGTCCTCGGCCAGCTCGGCGAGCGAGCGGGGGCGCGGCGGGACGGGGATCGAGGGCGGCGGGGTCACCGCCACCACCGCGATCGCCAGTAGCCGAACTGGCGCAGCACCGGCTCCGGTACGTGGCCGCGCGGATCGCCCACCATCTCCTCCCAGAAGCCCGGCGTCGCCTCGTCGCCCACGACGATCCGGCCGGCCCACTTGACGCCCTTGTAGCCCCACAGCCGCTCGGCGTTCTGGAAGCGGATCGGCGCGCCGTGCTCGGGCGGCAGCGGCGCGCCGTCGAGGCCCCAGGCCAGGATGCCGTCGCGCGCGTCCGCCGTCTCCATGCAGCTGGCGTAGGCGGAGCGGTGGCAGACCACGGTGACGTGGGTCGCGCCGGGCAGCAGGCCGACGTGGTCGAGCAGGGCGCCCAGCATCGCGCCGCGCCAGCGGCAGGTGCGCTTCGACCAGCCCCACACGCAGTGGTGGTCGGCGATCATGAACCGGTCGTCGATGGCGCGCAGGTCCTCGACGGTGAACCGGCCGGGCCGCTCGACCATGCCCTCGACGTCGATCCAGGCCGGCGCGGGCGGGGCGCCGTCGCCCTCCAGGTGCACGACCGGCAGCCGGTCGACGGTGCGCTGCAGGCGTTGGACGGCGGCCGGGTCCGCCGTCGCGTCGGTCGGGGTCATCGTCTCGCCTCCGTCGGGTCGGTCGGGACGCTAGGTCCCTCCCAGCCGAACGGGTATGGAGCCATCGTCCGATTCAGCACCGGGAGCGGTTCGGTGCGTTCATCCAGGTCGACCATGCGCCGCGCCTTCAGCGCGAGGCCCATGGCGATGCGCGTGTCGGGGTCGTCGAGGGCCCGCCCGGTCACCTCCTCGATGCGCCCCATCCGGTACATCAGCGTGTTGACGTGCACGTGCAGGCGACGGGCCGCGGCGCGCAGGTTCCACGACTCGGCGGCCAGCGCCTCGAGGGTGCCGAGCAGGGGCGCCGCGCCGCGGCCGCCGCGCTGGTGGCGCTCCAGCGGCCCGAGCCACTGGTCGACGAACCCCGACAGCTCCTCGCGCCGGTCGATCTGCAGCAGCAGGCGCTCCACCCCCAGGCGGGCGTGGGAGTGCATCCGCCCGCCCCCGCCGGAGCCCCGGCCGATGCGGATGGCCTCTCGGGCCTCGCGGGCCAGCCGGCTCAGGTCCTCGGGCCCGCCGGCGCCCGCGCTCACCCCCGCCGAGACGCCCGCGCCCGACGCCGCCGCGGCGGTCGCGCGGGCGCGCTCGGCCAGGTCCTCGGCGTCGTCGAGCCCGTGGCCGTCGTCGGGCAGCAGCAGCACGAAGTCGGGACCCTGCTCGGCCACCAGGCCGCCCGGCCGCGCCTGCTCGAGCAGGGACTCCAGGCCGCGCCGCACCCGGCGCTGGGCGGTCGTCTGGGAGATCGCGTGGGCCGAGTCGGAGTCGTCCGGCTCGAGCACCGCCACCCGGATCGGGCTGCGCAGCCGGTAGCCCAGGCGGGCGGCGCGGCGGGCGAGGCGGCGCGCCTCGGCCGCCGGCAGGGTCGCGGTGAGCAGCTCCTGCAGCAGGCCGCCGCGCAGCCGGCTCTCGGTCTCGGCCGCCGCCCGCTCCTGCACCAGGTGGAGGGCGACGACGGTGAGGCCGTGGTCGAGCGCCATGCGCCGCGCCGACCCGGCGGCGCCCGAGGGGTCGGGGCCCACCGCGAGCCAGCCGATGCCGTCGCCGCCGGCCCGCACCGGCAACACCGACAGGCCGTCGTCGCGCCGCTCGGGATCGACGAAGCCGCGCAGCACCTCCGGCACCGCGGCGGGCGCGTCGGCGGCCAGGAGGCCTCCGTCGGCGTCGTACACCGCCACCGGGCCGCGGGCGTAGCGCCCGATGACGCCGCAGATGGCGGTGAGGGTGGCGCCGGACAGGGCCAGCTCGCTGAGGCGCCGGTGGATCTCGTCCGAGACCTGCAGCTCCTCGACCCGCCGCTCCAGGCGGCGCTGCAGCTCGGCGCGCTCGATCACCCCGCCCACCTGCGCCCCGATCGCGCCGATCAGCGACAGGTCGTCCTCGGCGAAGGCCCGGCGGCGCTCGGTCTGCACGTTGATGACCCCCACCAGCCGGCCGGCGGTGAGGATCGGCACCGAGCACATCGACGTGAAGCGCCGCTCGTCCACCCCGGGCACCCAGCGGAAGTGCTCGTCGGACGACACGTCCTCCACCACCACCGGCCGCCGCTCGCGGGCGGCCCAGCCGGTGACGCCCTCGCCCATCCTCAGGCGCAGGTTGCCCACCGCGTCGCCCGACAGGCCGTTGGTGGCGACGAAGCGCAGGCTCTGGTCGGCCTCGTCGAGCAGGAAGATCGAGCACACGTCGACCCGCAGCGCCTCGGTGGTCTCCGAGATGACGAGCTCCATCAGCTCGTCCGGATCGAGCACCGAGGCCGCCGCCAGGGCCAGCCGCTCGAGGAAGGCCAGCTCGCGGGTGTCCGCCGTCACCCCTCGACGGTACGAGCGCACCGCCCCCGCCCGCGCCGGACATCGGTCCAAGCCGAGGGGGGTCTCGGTTGTACCGGGTCGACAAGAGGGCCCCGCTAAGAAGGTCTTTCGGGGTGAGACGTGGTCGTCCGGCCGCGAAAACCGAGCAGATCAAGGAGGCAGGGAGGGTGCGATACCCACAGCGGTATCGCCCCGACCGACGACGCAGATATGCGATGAGTTTGCAGCGAGCCGGCGGCCGCAGACCGTCATCCCGAAAGACCTTCTACACGCCCGGCAGGCGGCCCGCCCGCGGTCGCAGGTACACCGCCCAGGTCACGACCAGGCACACCGCGTAGAAGCAGATGAACGCGACGTAGGCGGCGTCGCCCGTGCCCGAGCCGAGGAACGACTGGCGGAAGGCGAGGTTGACGAGCACGCCGCCGAGGGCGCCGACGGCGCCGGCCACGCCGATCAGGCCGGCCGACAGGCGCCGGGCGTCCCGCTCGGCGGCGGCCGCGTCGGCCGCGGCGCGCGCCCGGGCGGAGAAGATCGCCGGGATCATCTTGTAGGTCGAGCCGTTGCCGATCCCGCTCAGGACGAACAGGGCGAGGAAGCCCGCGATGAAGAGCGGCAGGGAGCCGGTGAGCGAGGCGGTGAGCACCAGGCCGGCGGCGGCGGCCATGGCGGCGAAGGTCCAGAAGGTGACCCGCGAGCCGCCGAGGCGGTCGGACAGGCGGCCGCCGAGGGGGCGCGCGAACGAGCCGAGCAGCGGGCCCAGGAAGGTGAGGTACGCCGCCTTCACCGGGGTCGAGAAGCTGTCGCCGAACTGGACCAGCAGCACCTGGCCGAAGGCGAAGCTGAAGCCGATGAACGAACCGAAGGTGCCGATGTAGAGCAGCGAGATGACCCACGAGTGGCCGTCGCGCAGCGCGTCGCGCATCGCCCGCCGCTCGTTGCGCGCCGAGGCGAGGTTGTCCATGAAGAGCGCCGCGCAGGTCGCCGCGATCACCACCAGCGGGATGTAGACGAGCAGCACGAGGCGCGGGTGACCCGCCCCCGCCGTGGCCAGGATCGCGAGGCCCACGAGCTGCACGGCGGCGACGCCCAGGTTGCCGCCGCCCGCGTTGAGCCCCAGCGCCCAGCCCTTCAGCCGCTGGGGGTAGAAGGCGTTGATGTTGGCCATCGACGAGGCGAAGTTGCCGCCGCCCACCCCGGCCAGCACGGCGGCGGCCAGGAGCGTCCCGAACGACACGCCCGGCTCCAGCACCGCCGCCGCCGCGATGCACGGCACCAGCAGCAGCGCCGCGCTCACCACGGTCCAGTTGCGGCCCCCGAAGCGGGCGACGGCGAAGGTGTAGGGCAGCCTCAGAAGGGCGCCGGCGGCCGCGGGGAGGGCGGTGAGCAGGAACTTCTGCGCCGCGTCGAACCCGTACTGCGGCCCGAGGAAGAGCACGAACACCGACCACAGGCTCCACACCGCGAAGCCGACGTGCTCGGAGAGGATCGAGAAGATCAGGTTGCGCCGGGCCACCCGCTCGCCGCCGGACCTCCAGAAGTCCTCGTCGTCGGGACGCCAGTCGTCGATCCGGTTGCCGGCCCGCGCCCGGCGCGTCCGCCCGACGGGGCGGTCGATGGCCTCGGTGCTCATGCGTCTCCTCCAGGTCGGCTGCCGACCCGGGCACGCTAGGAAGGGGAGGGCGCCGACCGGCATGGACGGGGTGGCCGAACATCGGCCGCCCCTGTCCGTCGACATCGCACGAGCCGGGCCGACGGCTATCCGGCCGGGGCCACCTCGGCCAGGAAGGCGGTCACTGCGTCGGCGACGGCCCCCGGATCGGCCCTCAGGGAGTGGTCGGCGCCCGCGATCGCCACGATCCGCCGTCCGGGGCACCGCGGGGGCATCCCGAAGGGATCGCGGTCGCCCTGCACCACCAGGACGGGCACCGGGACGGCGTCGAGCTCGGCCAGGCGGGTCTGCTCGGGCCGCCACGGCGGGCGCAGCGGGAAGGCCAGGCAGGCAACGCCCGCCGCACCCGCCGCGGCGGCGGTGCGACAGGCGACCCGGGCGCCGCTGGAGCGCCCGGCGGCCACGAGGGGCAGCGGCCCCAGCTCGTCGCGCAGGCGCTCCACCACCGCCAGCCAGGCCTCGTCGAGGCGCGGCGCCCGGGCGGGCACCTTCCCGCCGGCCACGCGGTACGGCTGCGTGACGCGGGCGACGGCCCATCCCGCCGCGAGGGCGGCGTCGCGCGCGGCGACCAGGTCGGGCGCGTCCACCCCGCCGCCGGCGCCGTGGCCGGCGGCCAGCAACCCGCGCGGGGCGCCGCCCGGCCGATCCAGGTCGGCCCGGGCGGCGCCGCTCGGCGTGTCGATCTCGATCCGGGCCATCCCGTCACAGCATGACGGGGGACGGCCCGGCGCGGGTCAGGTCGTCGAGCAGACCGGCGCGGGCAGCGGCCGGTCCCACTCCGGAGGGTTGGGGACGGCCTCGACCAGCTGGTACCGGACGCCCATCCAGTCGTGGAGGATCACGTTCGTGCGGGTGCCGACGTCGGGCCCGAGGTCCCACACCTCCGGCGGCCCCGCCAGGCGGAAGTCGGCGTGCCGGCGGCGCTCCAGGCGACGCAGGATGTCGTAGGACGCGCGGATGTCGTCGACCTCGAACACGACCTGGGCGTAGCCGAGGTTCAGCGGCGAGCGGTACGGCCGGCCCGCCGTGGGCTGGTCGCCTCCCCACTGGACGATGTCGAGGTTGACGGGGCTGGCGCCGCGCGCGCGCAGCAGCGTCGCCTCGTAGGGGCCCGAGCCGCCGTGCCGGTCCCACTGGTTCGGGATCGGGCACGAGGACGCGCGGAGGGCCATGTCGAGGCCGATCACATCCCGGTAGAAGCGCCAGCTGCGCTGCAGGTCGAAGGTCGGGCATGCGGGATGGTCGACGCGGTCGGGGAGGTCGGGCCGGCCCCGGATGACCTGCAGGGTGATGCCGTCCGGGTCGGGGTAGCCGAACCCCGAGACCGGCGTCAGCCCGGCGGGCGGATCGAAGGCGGGCGGCGCGTAGGGCGTGACGCCGGCCGCCACCAGCCGGTCGTACATCGCCTGGGTGTCCGGGATGTTGAAGGCGAGCCGGTACCAGCCGGGGTTGCGCGAGCTGTCGTACGGCGCGCCGACGGGGGCGGGATCGGTCCACTGCACCAGGTGGAGGTAGAACTGGCCCTTCCCCAGCACCCCCGGCTCCCACGTGTCCCGCATCAGGTAGCCGTCGAACCGGCCGCTCCCGACGCCCAGGCCCCGGAACGACTGGCGGGGGGTCGTCGTGCGCGCGTAGGCGCGCATCGGCGTCCACCGCTCCCAGAACTCCTTGGCCCGCTCCAGGTCCGACACGTTGCAGACCAGGCCGGCGATCCGGTTGACGCGGTCGTACAGGCCGCCGCGGCGCGCGGGCGGCGCGCCGGCGCCGGTCGCGAGGGCCTCCGACGCGAACCACGATCCCGCCGCGGTGAGGCCCGCGCCGCCGACGGCGGCCCGCCGGAGCAGGCTCGCCCTGGTGATCGGCGCCGGCCGGGCGGCCGTCGTCACCCCGTGTCCCATGTTCCCCCCCATGACAGGAGGACCGCGTCCCGCCGGCCCTCTCCAATATGCGAGCGCAACTATCATTTCTCTGCCGGCGGGCCGTCAACCGAGACAGGCCCGTCCCGGCGCTCCTGGTAGGTTCGGGACGATGGCCGAGCCGCCAGCTCCGCGGATCCGCAAGGACGTCGCCCGGAATCGCGAGCGCCTCCTGAAGGCGGCCGAGGAGGCCTTCGCGGCCGGCGGGCTGGCCGTGCCCGCCGAGGCGATCGCCGCCGGGGCGGGGGTCTCGATCGCGACCCTGTATCGCCACTTCCCCGACCGGGAGTCCCTCGTCGCCGAGGTCCAGTCGCGGGTCAACGACGAGTGGAACGCCCTCCTGGCGGAGGCCGCCCGGAGGGAGCGCGCCTGGGACGGGCTCGTCTGGCTGCTCACCCGGCTCGGAGACCGGGCCGCCGCCCGGCCGGACTTCGCCGAGCTCGCGCGGCGCCTGGTGGCGCGCGGCTACCCGGGCTCGGCGCGGTGGAACACCGCCTGGAGCGCGCTCATCTCGCGCGCGGTCGAGCAGGGCGACCTGCGCGCCGACGTCGCGCCCGGCGACGTGGGCGCGATCATGATCGCCTTCGTCATGGCCGTCAGCGTGTTCGAGCCGCTCGCGCCCGGTATGCGGCATCGGCACCTCGAGCTGCTCCTGGACGCGATCGGCGCCGGGACGCGGCCGGGGCGACCCCCCGCCTGAGCGCCCGCGGCGCCGGCCGCGCGCCGGCCTACGCGCCGAGGCCCGCCTCGCGGCGGGCCAGCGGGCCCAGGGCCCACCGCCCCAGCAGGGGGCAGGCCGCGGCCAGAGCGAACGCGCCCGGCCAGGAGACGAGGCCCACGGCGGCGCCGAAGAGCGGCGGCGCGACGGCGACGGCCACGAACAGGATCGTGTTCTGCAGGCCGAGCGCCGTGCCGACCCGGCCGCCGCCGGCCATCTCGGCGGCGGCGGCGAACGACACCCCGTTGCCCGCCATGGTCAGCACGCCCGCGACCATCAGCAGCGGCACGGCGAACGGGTCGGGCGCCGGCAGCAGCGCCGCGGCGCACGCGAGGGCGACGGCCCCGGCCAGGGCCAGCTGGCGCAGCGGGCGCAGCCGCGCGCGCACGCGGTCCGACCACATCCCCGCCAGGACGCGCGCCGCGCCGCCGCCCACCTGGACGCCGGCGAGGGCGAGGGCCGACGCCCCCACCGACCATCCGCGCTGCTCGTGCAGGTAGAGGGCGAGGAAGCTCAGCACCGAGATCTGGGCCAGCACCACGCCGGCCGTGCCCAGCGACAGCCGCCAGATGGCCCGGTCGCGCAGCGGTCCGCGCGCGCCGGGCGCGGCGGCGGCGCCCCCGGCCTGCGGGTCGGGGCGGCGCAGGCCGAGCGCCGCGGCCGCCGCCCCGACCAGGCAGGCCGCCGACAGCGCCAACAGGGCGGCGCCGAGGCCGCCCGCGTCCGCCGCCAGCGGCAGCAGCGCGGCGGCGATCGCCCCGCCGAGGGGCGTCGCCATATGGCGCAGGCCCAGCGCCAGGCCGCGCCGCTCGGCCGTGAACCACGCCACCACGGCCCGCCCGCTCGCGGCGTTGGCGCTCGACCCGAGGGCCCCGGCGGCGACCAGCGCCATCCCCAGCGTCCCGGCGGAGTCGGCCCGCGATCCCGCGGCCAGGGCCACGGCGGCCCCGCCCAGGCCGGCGCAGATGACGGCCCGCTCGCCGAGGCGGTCGGCCAGCGCGCCCCAGGCCAGCAGGGTCGCGATGATCCCGATCGTCGCGGCGGCGAGCAGCGCCCCGGTCGCGGCCAGCGAGAGCCCCAGCTCGGCGCGCATCTCGGGCGCCACGGCGGGCAGGCCGAGCTGCACGGCGGAGATGCTCGCCTGCGCGGTCATCCCCACCCCCAGCACCACCCACCGGTAGCGGGGCGGGGGCGCGGCGCTCAGCTCTCCGACCGTCCCCCGAGATGAACCGAGAGGAAGCGCTCGATGGCGCCGTACATGTCGAGCCGGTTCTCGGGCTTCACGAAGCCGTGGCCCTCGTCGTCCTTGACCATGTACTCCACCGCCACGCCCCGGGCGCGCAGGGCCGCGACGATCTGGTCCGACTCCGCCTTCGTCACCCGGGGGTCGTTGGCGCCCTGGATCACCAGGAGCGGGGCGACGATGTCGTCCACCCGGTTGAGCGGCGAGCGGGCCTCGAGATCGGGGAGCTGCTCGGGGTCCTCGGGGTCGCCGACGTAGCGGAACCAGGTGCTCGCCAGCAGCGGCCGCCAGTAGGCCGGGAAGGAGCGCACCAGCGTCACCAGGCTCGACGGCCCCACGATGCTGACGACGGCGGCGAAGACGTCGGGCGTGAAGGTCGCGCCCACCAGCGCGGCGTATCCGCCGTACGACCCGCCCACGATGGCGATGCGTCCGCGGTCGGCGACGCCCTCGCCCACCAGCCACTCGACCCCGTCGATCAGGTCGTCGTGCATCCGCCCGGCGAACTCGTGCTCGGCGGCGTGCATGAAGCGCTTGCCGAAGCCGCTCGAGCCGCGGTAGTTGACCTGCAGCACGGCGTAGCCGCGATTGGCGAGGAACTGGGCCTGCGCGTCGTAGCCCCACGCATCGCGCGTCCAGGGCCCGCCGTGCACCAGCAGCACGGCCGGCAGGTCGCGCGGCTCGATCCCGCGCGGCAGGGTGAGGTACGAGTGGAGCGCGAAGCCGTCGCGCGACGCGATGCGCACCGGCGTCATGGGCGCCAGCACCTCCGGGTCGAGCCAGGGCCGGGAGCGGTAGAGCAGCTCCGCCTCGCCGGTGGCGCGGTCGTAGAGGTAGGTCGCGCCCGGATCGACGTCGCTGTCGTATGCGACGACGAACGCCGTCTCGTCGGCGTCCCGGCCGAGGATGCGCGGATCGCCGGGATCGAGCGCCTGCAGGCGCTCCCAGTCGCGGGCCAGGTCGGCGTCGAAGGCGTGCAGCACCAGCCGGTCGCGCAGGTAGACCGCCCCCAGCAGCTCACCGGTGCGGTCGCTGATGACCGGCGCGGCGAGGTCGGCCTCGTCGTCGGCGTCGATGACGCGCTCCGATCCGTCCGCCGGGTCGAGCTCGACCAGCCGCAGCAGGTCCGAGTCGCGGGCGCTCGACACCCACAGCCGCGCCCCGTCGGGGGTGAACGAGTACGCGTGGCCGCCGTCCTCGTTGGCGAACTCGGCGACCACGCGGAACTCGCCGTCCTCGTGCTCGCGCACCAGCAGCCGGTAGTCGCCCGAGGGCGTCTGGACCTGCGCCGCGCGCACCCGGCCGCGCCGGTCGGCGAGCCAGTCGATGACGTCGCCCGGGTTGCGGCCCACCAGCTCGCGCCTGCCCGTCGCCAGGGCGACCCGGTAGACGTCGAACAGCGCGCGGTCGCGCAGGTTCATCGACACCAGCACGTGGCGCGGGGTGGCGCGCGGGGTGGCGAGCAGGAGCGCCCGCACCCCGGGGAAGGGCGTGAGGTCGCGCGTGCGCCCACCGCCGGCGACCGGCGCGAGCAGCAGGTGATCGTTCTCGTCGCCGCCGGAGTCGCGCGTGAAGAGGATCCCGCCGCCGTCGCGCGTCCAGCGGTAGCCGCGGACGCCGCGGTCGCGGTCGTCGGTCACCGGCCGCGCCTCGCCGCCGGCGCGGTCGCGCACCCACACGTTGAGCACCCCGTCGCGCGGCGCCAGCCACGACAGCCGCGCGCCGTCGGGCGAGAGCTGCGCGCCCGCCCGCTCCGGGTTGTCGAACAGGTGGCGCAGGGGGATGAGGGGCGGCAGCGGCATCGGGGCATCGTGCCACGTCCGCCGCCGGGCAGGGCCGGCAGCTAGGCTGCCGCGAGAGACCCGTGAGCGAACTCGTCGGCCGCGTCATCGAGGGGTACCGCGTCGAGGCCGAACTCGGCCGCGGCGGTCAGGCGGTGGTCTACCGGGCCACCCAGCTGTCGCTGCAGCGCACCGTGGCGCTGAAGGTGGTGTCGCGCGCGCTGTCCTCGGACGCCAACTTCCTGGAGCGCTTCACGCGCGAGGGCATCGCGGCCGCCAGCCTCGACCACCCGCACGTGATCCCGGTGTTCGAGGCGGGCGAGGCGGAGGGCGTCGCCTTCCTGGCCATGAAGTACGTCGACGGCCCGTCGCTCGACGGGCTGCTGCGGGAGCCGGGCGGCGTGGAGGTGCGCCGCAGCCTGGCGATCCTGCGCCAGGTGGCCGAGGCCCTCGACTACGTCAGCTCGCGCGGCATGGTGCACCGCGACGTGAAGCCGGCCAACATCCTGCTGGGCCCCGGCGACCACGCCTACCTCTCGGACTTCGGCCTCATCAAGGCGATCTCGGCGTCCCGCCTCACCGGCACGGGGATGTGGATGGGCACCTTCGAGTACGTCGCCCCCGAGCAGATCCGCGGCGTCGACGTCACGCCTGCCGCCGACCGCTACGCCCTGGCCGCGCTGGCCTTCGAGGCGCTCACCGGTCGCACCGTCTTCCCCCGCCCCGACCGCACCGCCACGCTGTACGCGCACGTCAACGACCCGCCCCCCTCCGCCGCCGAGCTCCTGCCGGCGCTGGGCGGGCCGGTCGACGCGGTGCTCGCGCGCGGGCTGGCGAAGGACCCGCAGGCGCGCCACCCGTCCGCCGTGGAGCTCATCGACGACCTGACGCGGGCCGTCGCGGCGACGCCGGGAGCCGCCGGCGCGCGCCCGGGCGCGGCGACGCCCGCTCCGCCGCCACCGGCGCCGGCGGCCACGGTGACCGGGGACCGCGGCGCGGCGGCCGCCGCGCCGCCCCCTCCACCGGCGCCGCCCTCCGACCCGCCCCCGCCGCCACCGGCGCCGGCGCCCCCGTCCGGACCGACCGGTGACGGGCGCTCGCCCTGGTTGCGCCCGCCGCGGGTCTGGTACGCCGGCGGCGCGCTGGCGGCCGCCGCGATCGTGGCGCTGGTGCTGGCGCTCACCCTGGGCGGCGACGGCGGCCCGCGCACCGTCACCACTTTCGTGCTGGGCTCCACCGCCACCGGGCAGGTCCCGCCCGAACCGCCCGGCGGGGCGCTGCTGCCGGGCGCGGCCGGCCGCTGGACGCTCGCCGCCACCGACGACCCTCCCGCCGGCATCGACCTCCGGGGGAGCGCGGCCGTCGAGACCGCCCAGGCGACCCGGGACGGCGACGTCGCGCTGGTGGTCGGGGCGCGGGCGGCGGACGGCGCCGACCCCGTCGCCTTCGTCGAGGACCTCCGCTCGCGCATCGGCGGCGAGAGCGAGGGCGGCGTGCCGCTGGGCGGCGCCGCCGGCGACGGCCAGGTGCAGCGCGCCGGCGGCGCGGTCGTCGTCACGCTGGTCGCCGGGTCGGTGGCCGTGCTGGTGATCGGACCCGACCGCGACCCCGCGGTGGATCTGGCGGCGGCGCTCTCAGAGACGCTCTGACCGGCCGGATGGCGGACGCCGCGGCGCCGGCGGTTGTACGGCGGACGACGAGCGCTCTATCATTGCTCGTTCTCTCGGTCGGCCTGCCGTGTCCCCGCGTCTGCGAGAGGAGCCGGAAATGAGCTACAGCGCGCGGTGCCACACCGGCGGCGGAGTCCTCCGCTGATCGGCCTCCTGTTCCCCGGTCAGGGGGCTCAACAGGTCGGGATGGGACGGGAGATGGCGAGGGCCTTCCCCTCGGCCCGGCGCACCTTCGAGGAGGCCAACGACATCCTGGGCTACGACCTGGCCCGGCTGTGCTTCGAGGGGCCCCACGATCTGCTGATGTCGACCGCCAACTGCCAGCCGGCGATCCTCACCAACTCGGTCGCCGCGTGGCGGGTGGCGCGCGAGAACGGCTTCGAGGGCGACATCGCCATGGGCCACTCGCTCGGCGAGTACTCGGCGCTGGTGGCCTGCGGCAGCCTCTCGTTCGAGGAGGCCCTGCGCATGGTGATGGCCCGGGGCGACGCCACCACGGACGTCGTCAGCCGCAGCCCCGGCCGCATGGCCGCGCTGCTGGGCGCCAGCGACGAGGACGTCGAGGCCCTCTGCCTGGAGGCCGGCGAGGTGTGGCCGGCCAACTACAACTGCCCGGGCCAGATCGTGGCGTCCGGCCTGCACCGCGGGGTGGAGCGGCTGCTCGACCTGGCCCACGCGCGCGGGATCAAGGCGCGGCTGCTCGACGTCGACGGAGCCTTCCACTCGTCGGTGATGGCGCCGGCGGCCGACCGGCTGCGCGAGGCGCTGGGCAGCATGAAGATCGGCACGCCGTCGATGCCGTTCCTCTCGGCCACCTCCGCGCGCTTCGAGCGCGGCGAGCGGCTGCGGTCGCTGCTGGCCCAGCAGCTGACCGCCCCGGTGCGGTTCACCCAGACGGTGCGCGCGGCCCTCGACCACGGCGTCGACACCTTCGTCGAGTTCGGCCACCGGCGCGTGCTGGTGGGCCTGGTGCGCCGCATCCGCAGCGACGTGCAGGCGGTCCACCTGGGGGCCCCGGGAGACCTGCCCGCCCTCCTCGCCCTGGCACGGCCCGCCGGGTAGGAGTGCCCGTCGCCCTCGTCACCGGGGCAAGCAGGGGGATCGGCGCGGCGAGTGCCATCGCCCTTGCCCGGGCAGGCTTCGACGTCGGCCTGACCTACGCGAGCGACCGCGACGGCGCCGAGGCCACCGCGGCGGAGGTGGAGGCGGCCGGCCGGGGCGCGCACGTGCGCCGCTTCGAGGCCGCCGCGCCGGACGCCGCCGCGCCGCTGGTGGAGGAGGTCGAGCGGGCGCTGGGGCCGCTGGACGCCCTGGTCGCGAACGCCGGCCTCACCCGCGACGGGGTGGCGGTGCGGATGGGCGCCGAGCAGTGGCGCGCGCCGATCGACGTGAACCTGACCGGCACGATGGCCTCGTGCAGGGCCGCGCTGCGCGGCATGCTGCGGCGACGGGGGGGAAGCATCGTGGCGATCTCATCGGTGGTCGGACTGCAGGGCAACGCCGGGCAGGCGAACTACGCGGCCTCGAAGGCGGGCATCCTGGGCCTGGTGCGCGCGCTGGCGCGCGAGGCCGGGCCGCGCGGGGTGCGCGTCAACGCGGTCGCCCCCGGGTTCATCACCACCCGGCTCACGGACGTGCTGGCCGACGACCAGCGCGACCGGCTGCTCGCCGCGACCAGCCTCGGCCGGCTGGGGGGCCCCGAGGACGTGGCGGGCCCGGTGGCCTTCCTCTGCTCGCCGGCCGCGGCCTTCATCACGGGAGCGGTGCTCTCGGTGGACGGGGGGTTGCATCTGTGAGCGCGAACGGGACGCGCGTCGTGGTCACCGGCCTGGGGGTGGTGAGCCCGCTCGGCATCGGGTGGCCCGAGACCTGGGGCAACGCGCTCGCCGGGCGCTCGGCGGCGGCCCGCATCACGCGCTTCGACCCGTCGGACCTCGGGTGCCAGATCGCCTGCGAGGTGCCCGGCTTCGACGGCGCCGACCACTTCGACCGCCGCGCGATGCGCAGGATGGACCGCGCCGGCCAGATGGCGGTGGTCGCCGCGCGCATGGCCCTGGAGGACGCCCGCCTCGAGATCGGCGGCGACGGCGCCCGGGCCGGGGCGGTGATCGCCACCGGCAACGGCGGCAGCGACACCTTCGAGTCGCACGACGAGACGCTCGTCGCGCGCGGACCCGACCGCGCATCCCCCCTGATGGTGCCGAGCATGATCGTGAACATGTCCGCCGGTCACGTGTCGATGGAGCTGGGCCTGCGCGGCCCGGTGTCGTGCGTGGTGACCGCGTGCGCCTCGGGCAACCACGGCATCGGCGACGCCGCGGCGGTCATCCGCAGGGGCGCCGCCGACGTCATGCTCGCCGGCGGCACCGAGGCGGGCATCACCCGGTTCTGCATGGCCAGCCTCGACGCCACCCGCGCCCTGTCGCGCCGCAACGACGACCCGCAGCGCGCCAGCCGCCCCTACGACACCGGTCGCGACGGGTTCGTGGCCGCCGAGGGCTCGGCGGTGCTGGTGCTGGAGAGCCTGGAGCACGCCCGCGCGCGCGGCGCCGAGATCGTGTGCGAGGTGGCGGGCTACGGCGCGAGCGCCGACGCGTACCACATCACCGACCCCGACCCGAGCGGCCGCTGGCAGGTGGCGGCGATGCGCACCGCCCTGGAGCGCGGCGGCATCGACCCCGCCGAGGTCGACTACGTCAACGCCCACGGCACCTCGACGCCGGCCGGCGACGCGGTCGAGATCGGGGCGATCCGCCAGCTGACGGGCGAGCGGGCGCACGAGGTGATGGTGTCGTCCACCAAGTCCATGCACGGTCACGGCATGGGCGCCGCCGGGGGCTTCGAGGCCGTGATGACCGCCCTGGCGATCCGCGACGGGCGGGTGCCGCCCACGATCAACCTGGACGAGCTCGACCCGGAGTGCCGCGGCGTCGACCACGTCACGTCCGCGCGCAGCGCGCCGGTGAAGGTGGCGATCTCCAACTCGTTCGGCTTCGGCGGCCACAACGCCGTCATCGCGTTCGCGGCGGTCGGCCGATGAGCGCGAACGGCGGGCGCAGCGACGCCGAGCGCGTCGTGATCACCGGCATCGGGGCCGTCTCCCCGCTCGGCATCGGCCGCGGAGAGCTGTGGCGCTCCATCGAGGAGGGCCGCTCGGGCGCGGGCTACATCACCCTGTTCGACACGGACGGCTGGCCGGTGCGCATGGCCTGCGAGGCCCACGGCTTCGACCCGGCCGACTTCATGGACCGCAAGACCTCCCGCCGCGTCGACCGCTACGCGCAGCTCGGCGTCGCCGCGGCCCGGCTCGCCGTGGCCGACGCGGGGCTGCCGATCGATCGCGACGGCGAGGGGATCGGCGCCATCATCGGCAACGGCGGCTCCGGCGCGATCTCGCGCGAGGAACAGCACCGGGTGATGCTGGAGCGCGGCCCGGACCGCGTGTCGCCGTTCGCCATCCCCATGTCGGTCGCCAACATGGGCGCGGGCATGGTGTCGATGGAGCTGGGCCTGCACGGCCCGGTCACGGCGGTGTGCACGGCCTGCTCGGCGGGCGCCGACGCCATCGGCACCGCGGTGGACGTGCTGCGCCGCGGCGACGCCCGGGCGATGCTCGCCGGCGGCGCCGACTCGCTCATCACGCGCTACTTCGTGGCCGGCTTCCACGCCATGAAGGTGCTGGCCGAGCGCCACGACGACCCGGCGCGGGCCGCGCGGCCCTTCGACCGCGAGCGCGACGGCTTCCTGGTGGGCGAGGCCGGCGCGGTGCTGGTGCTGGAGCCGCTCGACGCGGCCCGCGCCCGCGGCGCCGACATCATCTGCGAGATCACCGGCTACGGCGCGAGCGCCGACGCGCACCACATCACCGACCCCGACCCGACGGGCGCGCCGCAGGCCGCCGCCGTCCTCGGCGCCCTGCGCGACGCGGGCATCGAGGGCGCGGACGTCGACTACGTCAACGCCCACGGCGGCGGCAGCAGGCCGGGCGACCCCACCGAGATCCGGGCGCTGCAGCTCGCGCTGGGCGAGGAGGCCGCCGCCCGCACCGCCGTCAGCGCCACCAAGGGCGTCCACGGCCACTGCATGGGCGCCACCGGCGCCCTGGAGGCCGCGATCACGGCGCTCGCGCTGAAGGAGGGCCTGCTGCCCCCCACCGCCAACCTCGCCGACCCCGACCCGGCCTGCGCCGGCGTCGACCTGGTGCGGGGGGCGCCGCGGCGCGCCGACGCCCGCATCGCGCTGTCGACGTCGTTCGGGCTCGGCGGCCACAACGCGACCCTCGCGCTGCAGCGCGTCGACGGCGACGGCAGGCCCGCGTGAGCGCGCGCACCGAGAAGACCCTGCGCCTGCTGGCGGCGTGCGTCCTGGCCACCGTCTTCGGCATCGTGGCCGTGGCGACCGACAGCGAGGCGTTCGGCTACGCGGCCGCCGGCATCGTGCTCGCGGGCATCATCGCCGGGCCGTTCGTCTCGCGATTCCTGGTCGGCCGGGGGGAGGCCCCGCGCACCGGTCGCCGCTAGTGTGACCGGGATGAGCGACGCCAGAACGACCCTCGACCGCCTGCTCGCCGAGAGGATCCTGATCCTCGACGGGGCGACCGGCACCATGATCCAGCAGCACCCGCTGACCGAGGACGACTTCCGCGGCGAGCGCTTCCGCGAGCACCCGGTGCCGATGAAGGGCAACAACGACATCCTCGCGCTCACGCGCCCGGACGTCGTCTCGGGCATCCACCACGCCTTCCTCGAGGCGGGCGCGGACATCATCGAGACCAACACCTTCAGCGCGACCCGCATCGCGCAGGCCGACTACGCGACCGAGGACGTCATCCACGACCTCAACGTGGCCGCCACGCGGCTGGCGGTGGAGGCCGCCGCCGAGTGGACCGCGCGCACGCCCGACAAGCCGCGCTTCGTGGCCGGCGCCATCGGGCCGACCAACCGGATGCTGTCGATCTCGCCCGACGTGGAGGACCCGGCGGCGCGCGCCATCACCTTCGACCAGCTGCGCGCGGCCTACGTGGAGCAGGTGCGGGGCCTCGTCGAGGGCGGCGCCGACCTCCTGCTGGTGGAGACCATCATCGACGGCCTCAACGCGAAGGCCGCGATCGCGGCGATCGAGGACGTCGCGGAGGAGACCGGCGTCCGCACGCCCGTGATGATCTCGGTGACGATCACCGATCGCAGCGGGCGCACCCTCGCCGGGCAGACCATCGAGGCCTTCTGGATCACCGTCGCGCACGCCAGGCCCTTCAGCGTCGGCCTCAACTGCGCCCTCGGCGCCGCCGACATGCGGCCGTACCTGTCCGAGCTGTCGCGCGTCGCGAACTGCTGGACCAGCTGCTACCCGAACGCGGGCCTGCCGAACGCCTTCGGCGAGTACGAGGAGGGCCCCGAGCAGACCGCCCACGAGCTGTGCTCGTTCGCCGAGAACGACCTGGTGAACATCCTGGGCGGCTGCTGCGGCACCACCCCGGAGCACATCCGCCACATCGCCGAGT
Organism: Thermoleophilia bacterium; assembly: GCA_050181915.1. GTDB lineage: Bacteria > Actinomycetota > Thermoleophilia > Miltoncostaeales > Miltoncostaeaceae > JBFXCS01. The sequence goes on from JBFXCS010000002.1 coordinate 663,850, forward strand.
CGGTGGCCGGGCTGCCGCCGCGGCGCATCCCGGTGATCGAGCCGCTCACCCGCCTCGCCGGCCTGGAGCCGCTGGTGATGCGGCCCGACGCGAACTTCCTGATGGTCGGCGAGCGCACCAACGTGACCGGCTCGAAGCGCTTCGCGCGGCTCATCCTGGCGGGCGACTACTCGACCGCCCTCGAGGTCGCCGCCGAGCAGGTGCGCAACGGCGCCAACGTGATCGACGTGAACATGGACGAGGCGATGCTCGACTCCGAGGCCGCCATGACCACGTTCCTCAACATGGTCGCGACCGAGCCGGACATCGCGAAGGTGCCGATCATGGTCGACAGCTCCAAGTGGTCGGTCATCGAGGCGGGCCTGCGCTGCGTGCAGGGCAAGCCGATCGTCAACTCGATCAGCCTGAAGGAGGGCGAGGCCGAGTTCCTCGAGCGGGCCGGCATCGCGCGCCGCTACGGCGCGGCGATGGTGGTGATGGCCTTCGACGAGCGGGGCCAGGCCGACACCGCCCAGCGCAAGGTCGAGATCTGCGAGCGCGCCTACAACCTGCTGGTGCGGCGCGCCGGGGTCGCGCCCGAGGACATCATCTTCGACCCCAACATCTTCGCCGTGGCGACCGGCATCGAGGAGCACAACCGCTACGCGATGGACTTCATCGAGGCCACCGCCCAGATCAAGGAGCGCTGCCCGGGCGCGAAGATCTCCGGCGGGGTCTCGAACCTGTCCTTCTCGTTCCGCGGCAACGACGTGGTGCGCGAGGCGATGCACAGCGCCTTCCTGCTCGAGGCCACCCGCGCCGGCATGGACATGGGCATCGTCAACGCCGGCCAGCTGGCCGTGTACGAGCAGATCGACGAGGAGCTGCTGGAGCACGTCGAGGACGTGCTCTTCGACCGCCGCCCGGACGCCACCGAGCGCCTGGTGGAGCTGGCCGACCGGGTCAAGGACGACGGCGAGTCGCAGCAGGTCACCCAGGCGTGGCGCGACGGCACCGTCGAGGAGCGGCTCTCGCACGCCCTGGTCAACGGCATCGTGGAGCACATCGAGGAGGACACCGAGGAGGCCCGCGCCGCCTACGGCTCGCCGCTGAAGGTGATCGAGGGCCCGCTGATGGACGGCATGAGCGTGGTCGGCGACCTGTTCGGCGCCGGCAAGATGTTCCTGCCCCAGGTGGTGAAGAGCGCGCGCGTGATGAAGCGGGCGGTGGCCTACCTCGAGCCCTTCATGGAGGAGGAGAAGGCGCTCGCCGAGGCCGCCGGCCAGTCGGTCGAGGCCCAGGGCACGATCGTGATGGCCACCGTCAAGGGCGACGTCCACGACATCGGCAAGAACATCGTGGGCGTGGTGCTGGGCTGCAACAACTACCGGGTCGTGGACCTGGGCGTGATGGTGCCGGCCGAGCGCATCCTCGAGGCCGCCCGCGAGGAGCGGGCCGACATGATCGGCCTCTCCGGGCTCATCACCCCGTCGCTCGACGAGATGGTGAACGTCGCCGCCGAGATGACCCGCAACGGCATGGACATCCCGCTGCTGATCGGCGGCGCCACCACCAGCCGCCAGCACACGGCGGTGAAGATCGCGCCGGCCTACGACCACTCGGTCACCCACGTGCTCGACGCGTCGCGCGCGGTGGGCGTGGTGGCGCGCCTGCTCGACCCGGCCCAGCGCGCGGGCTTCGTGGAGGAGACGCGCCGCGACCAGGAGAAGCTGCGCGACCAGCACGCCCAGCGCCGCGAGCGCCCGCTACACCCCTACGCCGAGGCCCTGCGCCGCAGGCCGTCCATCGAGTGGCGCGCCGAGGATCTGCCGGTGCCGGCCTTCACCGGGACGCGGCACGTCATGGGCGCCGACCTGAGCGAGGTCGCGCGCTACATCGACTGGACCTTCCTGTTCCACGCCTGGGAGGTGCGCGGCAAGTTCCCGGAGGTGCTGAACCACCCCCGCCACGGCGCCGCCGCCCGGGAGCTCTACGCGAACGCCACGGCGATGCTGGAGCGGATCATCGCCGAGCGACGGCTCACCGCGAACGCCGCCTACGGCTTCTGGCCGGCCAACTCGGAGGGCGACGACATCGTCCTCTACGCCGACGCCGACCGCTCGGCCGAGGTCGCCCGCTTCCCGATGCTGCGCCAGCAGCGGGTGAAGGCCGACGACAAGCCGCAGTACTCGCTGGCCGACTTCGTGGCGCCGCGCGAGTCGGGGCTCATCGACCACGTGGGCGCGTTCGCCGTGACCGCGGGGATCGGCGCCGAGGAGCTGGCCGCCGCCTACGAGGCAACCCACGACGACTACTCGGCGATCATGGCCAAGGCCCTGGCCGACCGGCTGGCCGAGGCCTTCGCCGAGATGACGCACCAGCGGGCCCGCACGGACTGGGGCTACGGGGCCTCCGAGACCTTCACCAACGACGAGCTCATCGCCGAGCGCTACCGCGGCATCCGCCCGGCCTTCGGCTACCCGGCCTGCCCGGACCACCTGCCGAAGCTGCGCCTGTTCGACCTGCTCGACGCGCCCGGTATCGGCATGTCGCTCAGCGAGGGGCTCGCGATGCTGCCGGCCGCCTCGGTCAGCGGCATCTACCTCCAGCACCCCAGCGCCCGCTACTTCGCGGTGGGCGCGATCGACCGCGAGCAGGCCGCCTCGTACGCCGAGCGCATGGACATGCCGCTCGAGGAGATCGAGCGGTGGCTCTCGCCGGTGCTGGCCTACGAGCGCGGCGCGCGGGAGGCCGCGGCGGCGTAGGCCGCGTGGGTGACCGGGGCGCGGCCCTGGTCGAGCAGCAGGTCCAGCAGATCGCGCCCGGCCGCGGCGAGCCGCGGATGGCGCAGATCGGCCGGGTGCAGGTCGAGGCGCACCGCGCGGGCGCGGCGCAGCGCCCGCGCGCCGGCGTGGGCCGCGGCGGGCGACAGGGCGCGCTTCAGGCGCGTGGAGGCCCCCACGCCGAGGCTCGGCAGGCGCGCCTCGCCGCCGCTCCAGCGCAGCCGGGTGCGGGTGGCCCACCAGCGCAGCCCCAGCCCGGCGCACACGGCGTCGACCGCGGCCGGGTGGCCGTAGGCCGGCGCGATCAGGCCGCCGGCGCGCATCCCGGCGCGGGCGAGCTGGTCCAGGCCCAGCCCCAGGCGGGCGGCGATGACCGGTCCGCTCAGGCCGCGCAGCTCGGCGCCGTCCGAGCCGTCGGGGCGAACGTGCGACCAGCCGTGCAGCACGAGCTCGTCGTCCTCGGCCGCCCGCTCGCGCACCCATCCCGCCGTGGCCGCCGTCCAGCCCTCGCGGCCGCCGCGGCAGGGCACCACCAGCAGCGCCACCGGCGCCGCCGTCATCTCGCCCACCCGCTCGCGCCATTCGCGCGCCTGCTCCAGCGTGGAGGGGGCGACGTCGTGGATCGAGACGATCAGCTCGCTCACGCCGCCGCGCCGAGGCCGCGGTAGAGCCGCCACTCGCGGTCGAACACCCGGTCCCACGAGAGGTCGTCCAGATCGAGCCGCGGGCGCGGCAGCGCCAGGGCGCGCCGCACCCCGTTCGCGAGGGCGGCGGGGTCGCCGGGCGCCACCAGCAGGGCGCCGCGCCGGGCGAGCACCTCGCGGGGGCCGGGCGCGGACGGCGCGACCACCCGGCACCCGGCGGCGAGCGCCTCGAGCGGCGCCAGGCCGAAGGGCTCGTCGGGGTTGGGGTGCACGAAGCAGTCGGCGCTGGCCATGAGGCGCGCCAGCGCGCCGCGGTCGCCGAGGTGGCCCAGGAACACGATGCGGTCCTCGACGCCCAGGCGCCGGGCCCGCCGCCGCATGCCGGCCTCGGCCGCGCCGACGCCCGCCACGGCCAGGCGCACGGGCACGCGCATCCGCACCATCATGTCGGGCAGCAGCATCACCCGCTTCTCGCTGGAGAGGCGCCCCGCGTACAGCAGCAGCGCCTCCTCCGGATCGGCCAGCGACGCCCGCAGGGCGGCGTCCGGGCGCGCGGCGCCGAAGTCGTCGAGGTCGACGCCGAGCGGCGCGACCACCACCGGCGCGACGCCCTCGCCGGCGACGCGCTCGCGGGTGGCGGCCGAGGCCACCAGCACCAGCTGGGGCGCCGACAGCGCGCGCCGCTGCACCCGATCGAGCACGGCGCGGGCGGCGCCCGGCAGGGGCCCGGGCAGGCCCGCGGCGGCCAGGCGCAGGTCGGAGTGGCACACCATCGCCACGGGGATGCCGCGCTCGCGCGCCCATCGCGCCAGCGCGCGCGGGAAGGCGAGGGCGTCGTGCAGCACCAGCACCCCGGGCCGCAGCCGCTCGAGGGCCTCGATCACCGGCGCCGGACGGGGCACCAGGCGATAGCCCCAGCGGTCGGCCGGCGTGCGGCCGCGCACCCGCACGAACGGGCTGGCGGCGACCAGGTCGGAGCCCGCCGCGGGGCCCGTCACGACGGCGGCGTGCGCCATGCCGGCGCGCTCGGCCCAGGCCGCCTTGGCCCGCAGGTAGGTGCGGATGCCGCCCGAGACCGGCGAGTACCACTGGGTGACGTCCACCACCCTCACGGGGCGACCTCCGCGGCGACCCGGGGCGGCGCCGCCCCGGGCGCCGGGGCGCGACGCACCCCGGCGTAGCCGGCGGTGAGCTCGTCGAAGACCGCCTCCCAGCCGGCCCGCGCCAGCGCCCGCTCGCGTCCCGCGGCGCCCAGGCGGGCGCGCCGCCGCGGATCGCCGGCCAGGGCGAGGATGGCGGCGGCCAGGGCCCTCGGGTCGGCCGCCGGGCACACCAGGCCGGTGACGTCGTGCTCCACCGACTCGTGGGCGGCGCCCTCGTCGAGCACGATCGTGGGCAGGCCCGACGCGGCGGCCTCGTGGACCACCTGGCCGTAGGTCTCGGTCGCCGACGGCAGCACGAACAGGTCGGCCGAGGCGTACGCCGCGGCGAGCGCCCGGCCGGTGAGCGCGCCGACCAGCCGGTGCGGCGTGCCGGCCAGCAGGCGCGCCAGCTCGGCGCGGGCAGGGCCCTCGCCCACCAGCGCCAGGTGCAGGCCCGGCATGGCGGCGCTCGCGCGGCGGAAGGCGTCGGCCAGCAGCGGCAGGCCCTTCTCCCGCGACAGCCGGCCGACGTAGAGCACGGTGGTGGCGCCGCGCGGGGCGCCCAGGCGCCGTCGCGACAGCGGCCCGCGGCGGTCCGGCCGGAAGAGGCCGGTGTCGACGCCGCGGCCGAACATGTAGATGCGCTGCGGGTCGACGCCCGCCGCCATCAGCCCGCGGCCGGCGGCGCGGGTGGGCACGTACACCCGGTCGGCCTGGCGGTGGAACCACGCCGTCGCCGACCCCGCGATCTGGGCGGCGAGGCGGTCGCCGGTGAGCTCGAGCGCGTACGCGCCCATCTCGGTGTGGTGGGTGGTGAGGAAGGGCAGCCCCAGCGCGCGGGCGACCAGCAGGCCGGCGAGCCCCAGCGGCCCCGGCGTGGCCGAGTGGACGGCCCGGGCGCCGGTGCGCTCGACGAGGTCGACCAGGTCGATCACCGACGGCACGCCCATCCTCCAGGCCCGGTCGCCGTAGGCCGGCACCGGCACGCCGGCCGCGGGCCGCAGGTCCACGTTGCCGGCCCCGGCGCGCGCGCCGCAGGTGACGACCGTGATGCCGCGCTCCGGGTGGGCGGTGGAGTAGGACGCCAGCCTGCGCATGGTGCCCGCCACGCCGTTGAGCTCGTCGAAGGTGTCGGTGAGCATCAGGGCGGGCGCCGAGCGGTCGGCATCGAGCGGCTCGCCGAAGAACTCGCGTGCGACGGCGCCGGCGAAGCGCTCCTCGTCGCGGACGTAGCCGGCGGCGATGAGGTAGGGCGCCGCGGCCGCCGCGGCGGCGAGCAGCGCCTCCAGGCGCGCGCCCATCCGCTCCAGGCGCAGGCCGCCGGAGAGGGCGGCCGACAGGGCGCTCTCGTGCGCCCAGCCGGTGGCCAGGCGGATGCGGGCGTGCGAGCGGGCGGGGCCCTCGGGCATGCGGCCCAGGCGCCGGTAGCGCATGATCAGGCCGCGGTCGGAGCGCAGCCGCCGCCAGGCCTCGGAGCCCAGGCCCTCCCCCGCCGGCGCCGCGGCCGCCGTGGGCGCCGGGGCGCCGACCGGGTGCTGCAGGATGTCGCCCACCAGCCTGCGCAGGCCGTCGGGCAGCGGGCAGGCGGCGCCGTCGAGCCAGGCCTTCAGGCCGAGGCTGCCCACCGAGTGGGCGAGCGCGGTGGCCGAGCCGTGCGCCCCCTCGGGCCGGGTGCGGCCGGCGCGCAGGTGCCCCAGCAGCTGCGGCACGTCGGCCGCCGGGGGCAGGGCGGTCCAGGCGCAGGCGATGTCGTACGAGCCGTGGTCGTCGCTGCCGCCGGTGAGGGCGGGCGGGCCGTCTCCGCGGGGCTCCATGCCGTGCTTCTCGGCCAGGCGGGCGAGGTAGTCGCGGCCCGCCGAGCGGGCGATGCGGGTGGCGATCTCGTTGGTCGCCGCCGGCCGGGCGCCGTTCAGACCCTCCCAGACGGGGAACATCAGCAGGCACCGCTCCAAGTGGTCGGCGGTGAGGTCGCCGCCGACGCGGTGCAGCGGGTGGGCCAGCGCGTGCGGCAGCCCGCGGGCCGCCAGCACGCCCAGCAGGTCGTCGACGCTCTCGCGGGCGCGGTCGAGATCGGCCCAGGCCGCCTCGTCGACGCCCCACGCCAGCACGTGCAGCGGCACCCGGTCGGCCGGGAAGGAGGTGGTGATCTCCACGCCGACCACCACGTCCGGGTGGTGGGCGATCTCGAGGGCGCCCGAGATGGTGTTGTGGTCGGTGATCGCCACGAAGTCCATGCCGCGCCGCTTGGCGGTGGCGTAGGCCAGGGCGGGGTCGGTGAAGCTCTCGGGCATCACGGCCCGGTTGAGGAACCAGCTCCCGGTGTCGGTCGACGCGCGCGTGTGCAGGTGCAGGTCGATGCGGCACTCGCGGGGGACGGTCACGTGCCAGCCTCCTGTCGGCGTGGATCCGCCGCGAGGTTCGCAACCCGTACCGGGGCGCGCGTTTCAGGGTGGTGGAGTCGGTGTGAACACGCGCCCGCGGGGCGTCGCGCGTATCTCATCCGCTGTCACATACCGCGCCGTCAGGCGCCGACGCGCTCGAGCAGATCGTCGAGGACCCGCTCGGGCGGGGGCATCGCGGCGATCTCGTCGCGGGCCCGGCCCGCCGCGGCGGGCAGCGGGGCGGCGAGCGCCTCGCGGGCCGCGCGCTCGATGCGATCGGCCGTGGCGAGCGCGGGCTCGAGCACGGTCGCCATGCCGCGGGCGGCCAGCGCGTCGGCGTTGAAGAACTGGTCGGCGCCCTTCGGCAGCAGCAGCTGCCGCCGGCCCTGGGCCAGCGCCCCGAGGATCGTGCCGGTGCCGCCGTGATGGACCGCGAGGTCGACGTGCCGCAACACCGCCGGCTGGTCGAGGAACCCGTGGGCCTCGACGTTCGGGGGCAGGTCGCCGAGGGCCGCGGCGGCGGCCGAGCCGAGGCCCACGACGACCTCGCCGCCCAGGCGGGCCAGGCCCTCGATCGCGGGCCGGAGCCCGAGCGCGGTGCCGAGCACCGTGCCGAGGGTGAGGTAGATCAGCGGCCGGCGCCGGCCCGCGAGGCCGTCCGGCACGGCGGCGCGCGGCTCGGCCCACGGCACGGGCCGCAGCGCCACCCGCGCGGGGTGGCCGAGGAAGGCGGGCGTCTGCAGGGTGGGTGGCACGATGTCGACGTAGACGCGCCCCAGCAGCGGGTCGAACGGCGGCGACGTCAATCCATGAACGGCCCACAGGCGCGCGAGATGGGCGTCGGCGAGCGGAGCGACCGCGTCCACCACGGCGCGCGGCGAGATGGCGTGGCAGACGGCGGGCACGCCGGCGACGCCCGCCGCGACCGCGGCGCCCACCTCGCCCTGCTCGTACACGACGAGATCGGGCGCCCGCTCGCGCAGCCCCGGCAGCAGGTCGGCCGCGCTGCGCGAGGCGAGGACGTCGAAGAAGATGCGGGCGCCCTCCTCGATGTCGGGGCGCCCGTCTCCCCCGCGCGGGGGCAGGGCGCCGCTCTGCGCGCCGCGCGCGATGGCCCGCGCCTCGTCGAACGAGATGCCGGCCCCGACGACGGGGAAGCCCAGCGACGCGATCCGCGCCGCGAAGGCCGGCGCGGTCGCGAAGCGCACGTCGTGGCCGGCGTCGCGCGCGGCCACCGCCAGCGGCAGCATCGGGTAGAGGTGGCCGAAGGCCGGCCGGGAGGAGAACAGGATCCTCATGACCGCCATCGTCCCCGCCCGAGACGCCGCCCGCATCCGGGGGGGCACCCCGATCTTTCGGCGCCCCGCGGAGAGCTACCCGACCCGGTGGTAGCCGCCCGGGCCCCAGGCCGGGCCCGGGTCGTCGTGGTCGAACTGGTCCTTCGCCAGGTAGAGGCGCGCCTGTCGGGTGCCCTCGACAAGGGCCTCCAGCTTGCGCTCGACCAGCTCCCCGGGCAGCCGCCCCAGGTCGCCCGGCGTCGCCACCCACAGCTCCGACGCGGGCCGCGCGCGCGCCGGGCCCAGCACGCGGCGGGCGACCTCCATGACGGCCTCGACCTCGTCGCCGGCGTCGATGGGGACGACGACCGCGTCGCCCGGGAGCAGGGGGTGAACGCCCTCCGGGGCGCCGGGCGGGCCCTCCAGCACGAGCGGGCCGCGCCCGGCGAGCCACGACGGGTCGGCCGTGCGGGCCTTCAGCGGCAGGTGGGGCGCCGCGGCGCGGGCCTCGTCGAGCGTGGCCGGGGTGTCCTCGGCCGCGCCGCTGGCGGTGACGTCGAGCCCCAGGCGCGCCAGGCGGGCCGACCACCCCGCCCCGCCCGGCAGCGGGCCGAGCACGATGGTGGGCAGCACGGGCAGCTGGATGCCGAGGGCGGCGAGCTCGGAGCGGCGCACCCCGGCACGGTACCCGAGCCCCGGTACGGTCTGCCGGATGCGACGCGGCTGGCTCTCCCGACTGGGCCCCTGGATCGGCATCGGCACCAGCCCCGCGGCCCTGATGATGGGGGGCGGGGTGGGCGAGGGCCTGCGCGGAGGCGAGCTCGCGGCCGCCCTGCTGGTGGGGGTCGCCCTGCTCACCGGCCTCGCCGCCGGCCAGGGCCTGCTGGGCCAGCGCACCGGACTCACCCTGGCCCAGATCACCGCCGGGCCGCTCGGCGCGCGCGGCAGCAGGCGCACCGCCTCGGTGGCGATGCTGGCGATGATGCTCGGCTGGTTCGGGGTGAACGTCGGCGTCGCCGGCGTCGCCGTCGCACGCCTCGCGGGCATCCCCGACCCGGCCGGCATCGCGCTGTTCGCCGCCGCCATGCTCGGCGTGGTCGCCTTCGGCCTCAGCGCGCTGTCGTGGTCGGCGCTGGTCGCGGGGGTCGCGGCGACGGCGCTGGCCGCCTACGGCATGCACCTCGTCTTCACCGACCGGGCGGTGACGCTCACCGGCGGCGAGGCCGGCAGCCAGCCCATCGGCTTCCTCTCGGGGGTCGCGCTCGTGCTGGGCTACGGCGCCGCGTTCTCCCTGCGCACGCCCGACTTCACCCACGACCTGCGACGGGGGCGCGAGGTGCTCCTCTGCGCGCTCGTCGGCATGGCCGTCCCCACCGCGCTGTTCGGCTTCGCCGGCGCCGCCCTCTACGCCGCGACCGGCAACTGGGACCTCGCCGACGTGCTGCACGACCTGGGCAGCTCCCAGATCGCCTACCTGTTCGTGGCCCTGGGCTTCACCGGCTCGGTGCTCACGAACATCTGGTCCGGCGCCCTGTCCCTGTGCGACGCGGTGCCGGCCGTGCCGCGACCGGCGGCCCTGGTGGGGGTCGCGGCCGCGGGCGCCGTGCTCGCCGCGGTGGGCTTCGCCGACCTGATGCAGTCGTGGCTGACGGTCATGGCGCTCGCCGCGCCCGGCCTGGTCGCCGTCTGCGCGATCCACGTGGTGCGGCGCGACACGGTGCCCCCCGGATGGCGAACCTCCGGTTTGGCCGCATGGGGGGGCGGGTTCGGATGCGGACTGGCCCTGCACGTGGCAGGCTCCGCGATGGCGCTTCCGGCCGCCGCGATCGTTCCAACGGTGACGTATTGGTTGCTTCGCTCGGCCGGGCGGGATCGAACCGGCAATGCGAGCGGAGGACTGCGGTGACCACGACGAGCCACGAGACGGGTAGAGCCGGAGAGGTGGGCCTGGACGCCCACGGGATAGAGCCGACCGACACGGTCCACTGGAACCTGCCGGCGGCGGCTCTCTACGAGCACGCCCTGGCGAACGAGGGAGCCGTGCTCGCCCAGGGAGGGCCGCTCGTGGTGTCGACCGGCGTCCACACCGGCCGGGCGCCGAAGGACAAGTTCGTCGTGCGGGAGCCCGGCAGCGAGAGCCGGGTGTGGTGGGGCTCGGTCAACCAGCCCATCGGCGAGGACAAGCGCGACGCCATCCGCGACCGCCTGCGGGCCCACCTGGGCGCCGCGCCGATCTACGTGATCGACGCGTTCGCCGGCGCCGACCCCGCGCAGCGGCTCTCCGTGCGGGTCGTCACCGAGAGCGCCTGGCACGCCCTGTTCGCCCAGACGCTGTTCATCCCGCCCTCGGACGAGGAGATCGCGGTCCACCGGCCCGAGGCCCTGATCCTCCACGCGCCGACCTTCCGGGCCGACCCGCAGACGGACGGCACGCGGCAGGGCAACTTCGTGATCCTGCACCTCACCGACCAGGAGATCCTGATCGGCGGCACCGAGTACGCCGGCGAGATCAAGAAGTCGATCTTCACCCTGATGAACGACCGCCTGCCGAACCGCGGCGTGCTGTCGATGCACTGCTCCGCCAACGTCGGCGAGGACGGCCGCGTCGCCGTGTTCTTCGGCCTCTCCGGCACCGGCAAGACCACCCTCTCCACCGACTCGCGCCGTCCGCTGATCGGCGACGACGAGCACGGCTGGGGGGAGGACGGCGTCTTCAACATCGAGGGCGGCTGCTACGCGAAGGTCATCAACCTGTCGCCCACCGGCGAGCCGGAGATCTACGCGACCACGCGCACCTTCGGCACGGTGCTCGAGAACGTGGCGATCGACCCGGTCACCCGGCGCCTCGACCTCGACGACGGCTCGAAGACCGAGAACACCCGCGCGGCGTACCCGCTCTCGTCGATCCCGAACACGATGCCCGACAAGCGGGCCGGCCACCCGTCGGCCATCGTGATGCTCACCGCGGACGCCTTCGGGGTGCTGCCCCCCATCGCCCGGCTCACCCCCGAGGAGGCCATGACGATGTTCCTGGCCGGCTACACCGCGAAGGTGGCCGGCACCGAGGTGGGCGTCGTCGAGCCGGAGGCCACCTTCAGCGCCTGCTTCGGGGCGGCCTTCCTGCCGCAGCCGCCGGCGGTGTACGCCGAGCTGCTGCGCGACCGCATCCGCGAGCACTCCGTGTCGGCGTGGCTGATCAACACCGGCTGGACCGGCGGCCCGTACGGCATCGGCTCGCGCATGCCGATCGCGGCGACCCGCGCGATCGTTCAGGCGGCGCTCTCCGGCGCGCTCGACGCCGCCCCCACGCGCACCGACCCGAACTTCGGCTTCGAGGTGCCGGTGGCGGTGCCGGACGTCGATTCGGCGCTGCTCGACCCGCGCGGCACCTGGGCCGACGGCGACGCCTACGACGCGGCCGCGAAGGACCTGGCGGCCCGCATCCGGGAGCACGCCGACGCGATGAAGGCGTAGGGGCGGCTCCCCGGGCGGGGCGTACCGCTTATTGAACACCCGCCCCGCCCGTCAACCCCCGCCGGTCCAGCCCTGGGCTGGACCGGCGCGGCGGTCGTCGCAGACGGAGGAACAGACTCCTCCCAGTCCTGACGAAATCCTCACGAATGCGGGCCTCCCGGCCGCTCGCGCGCGGGAAGAATCGCGATTGGCATGAGGCCTTCACCACGCTGGATACCGCGCGCGGTCGCGCTGTCGTTCGTCGTCACCGCACTCTCGTGCGTCCCGCATGCCGGGGCCGCCGTCGCGCCCGTGTCGATCTCGGGCACCGACCGCGACGTCTGGAACATCGCGCGGCCCGTCGCGACCTACACCGTCTCGACGGCCACGGCGCGCGCCGCGGTCACCTGGAAGGTCACCGGGCCGGTGGCCTCCACGGGCAAGGGCACCTCGCCCGTCAGCGTGCGCCTCACCGGCCTCAAGAGCGGCAGCTACACGCTGCAGGCGACCTCCGGCACCGCCACGGCGACCCGCAAGTTCCGCGTCGACCTGGCCGCGCCCGGGCTCACGATCCGCACGCCGACGGCGAACGCCTGGTACCTGCCGGGGCAGGCCGTGGTGGCCGACTACGCGTGCAGCGGAGCGGTCAGCTGCGTCGGTCCGGTGCCGTCGGGGCAGATGCTCGACACCGGCTCGGCCGGCGCCCGCACCTTCACCGTGGTCGCCACCGACGACGCCGGCAACGTCACGACCCGCTCGGTCGACTACCGGGTGGGCCCCGGGCTGCTGTCGATCGCGACCCGCCCCGCCGGGCCGGCGCGCAACGCGCGTCCCACCTTCGGCTGGAACGGCGGCGAGCCGGGCGCGGTGTACACCTGGCAGGTCGTCACGGCGGGCACCGTGATCGCCCAGGGCGACACGCTCGCCCCGTCGGTGACCATCGGGCCGCTGGCCGCGGGGTCGTACGCGTTCCAGGTGCGCCAGACGGTGGAGGGCCGCACCGGGCCGTACGGCGCCCCCGACCCGTTCACCATCCTGCCCGGGGCGCGCGCCGACGCCGGACCGACGCGACCGCAGACCCTCAACCCGCGCCGGCTGCGGCCGGCTGCGGGCGCGCGCAGCACCAGCAGCCGGCCGCTGCTGTCGTGGCGGCCGGTGAAGGGCGCCCGCTTCTACAACCTCCAGGTGTTCCGCATCCGCGGCACCACCGCGATCCAGGTGGTGTCGGCCTTCCCGCGCGGCACGAAGCGCCGCGTGGCGGGCCTCAGGTACGGCGAGCGCTACGCCTGGCGCGTGTGGCCCCACTTCGGCGGGCGCAGCGGCTACTCGAAGCACCCCGTCGGCATCAGCTTCTTCGACGTCTCGCGGCCGGTGCGGGTCAACGCGGGCCAGATGCTCACCGCCCGCCGCACCGCCCAGGCCGCCATGTTCCGCGTGCAGGCGGTCGAGAGATGGCTCGACCACGGCATCACCGCCGGCGACCTCCGCCACCAGGGGCTGGGCGTCGCGGTCTTCGCCCCCGCCCTCGCCGCGACGGGGACGCCGACCGGCACGGGGGTCTCGGCCGCGGCCGTGCGGCCCTTCTCCTCCGGCACGATCCCGAAGGCGGCGCTCGCCACCCGGGTGCCGGTGACCCGGCGGGCGCTGGTCTCCACCCGCCGGCTGGCGGAGGCCGCCGCCCGCCGCATGGCCGCCGTCGAGGCGCGCCTGGCGGCCGGGCTCACCGGCGGGGACATCGCCGACGGCTCCATCGGGCCGGAGAAGCTCGCCCCCGGCGTCGCGCTGGCATCGCCCGCCGCCGCCTCCGCCCCGCCGCCGCCCGCGGCCGGCACGCCGAGAGCCGTGAAGCCGGCCGCCGTGCGCCTCACCGCCGCCTCGCTGCGCAGCTCGCAGGCGCTGTCGGAGGCCGTGATGGCCCGCGCCGATCGCGTGCGCGACCGGCTCTCGGAGGGCCTGTCGACCGCCGACTTCCAGCCCGGATCGATCACCTCGGCCGACCTCGCGCCCTCGTTGCGCGGGAGGTAGGGCCGGGCGACGCGCCCGTCACTCGCGGTGGGCGCGGTCGAGCGTGTGGAGATGGGCGAGGAAGGCGGCCGCCCCCGGGCCGAGCGCGGCGAAGTAGGCGGCGTCGGCGGCCTCCACCGCGGCGTTCGCCCGGCTGGCGAGCCGTGCCCCCTCGGGGGTCGGCGCGAGCGTCCGGGCGCGCCGGTCGCCGGGGTGGGGAGCGCGCGTGATGAGCCCCTTGCGCTCGAGCGCGCGCAGCACCTGAGAGGTCATCATCGGGTCGGTTCCGGCGTGCCGTGCCAGGTCTCGCTGGGTCACCGGAGCGGGACGGTCCATCCAGGTCAGCGAGGCGAGCAGCACGAACTGGACGTGGGTGAGGTCGAAGGGCGCCAGCGCCGCCCTGATCGCGCGCTGCCACGAGTTGGTGACCCGCCACAGCGACAGGCCCGGACTGCTGCTCGCGTCCGGGTAGGCCGTGTCGAGCCGCCCCGTCATGCGCGCATCGCCGCGCGGATCACGTCGATGTCGTGATCGTCGAGCGGCATCACGCGTCACCTTCCGCCGCCGGCCGCTCGGCGTGAGCCGCCAGGGCCGCGATCACCGCGGGAAAGTCCGCGCTGACACCGGCACCGACCTCCGCCGCGGCATCGTCGGGCCCGTCCGCCTCCACGCGATAGGTGATGCGCGTCCCGGCCTCGGTGGCCGTGAGCTCGTGCCGCACCCGGACCACCACGGCCGCATCGGGGACCGGCGTCTCGTCCGCATATCCGCGGTCGGGCTCGACCCAGGTGATGGCGAACGGCAACTCCGTCCCGTCCGGGAACACCATCACCGCCCGCGTCCCCGCCTCGAACGGCCCCGCCATATCGATACGTGCCACGCCCTCGTTCCACCGCGGCCAGGTCGCCGGGTCGGCCAGCAGCGCGAACACCTCGGCCGGGCTCGCGGTGGTCTCACCGCTGTACTCCGCCACCCACATGGGCCGCCTCCTCCTCTTGGGCATATAGTAAGCGCGCATATTATATCGCGCTCCTCCGCGCTCCGCCGCGGGTAGGGTCGGCCGGTGCCGGCCGGCCCCCGCATCCTGTTCCTGGTGCAGTGCTCGAAGGGGAAGCACCCGGGAGGCGTCCCGGCGCTGCGCGGCCCGTCGGCGCCGGCCCTGCTGCCGCGCGCCCTCGCGACGCGGTTGAGGAGCGCCCGGGCCCGGCTCGCCGGACGCGCCGGGCTCGACGAGTCGCTGCTGATGCCGGCCTGGGACCGCTTCCGCGGCACCGCCTACGCCGCCGCCCGCGACGCCGGGGCCGCACCGGACCCCCGCGCGCCCGTCGTGATCCTGTCCGGCGCATACGGGCTGCTGCTGGCGGGGGAGCCCGCCGGGCTCTACGACCGCAAGCTCACCCTCTCGGACTGGCCGGACGGGCTGCTGGAGGAGTGCCTGCCCGCCGCCGCCCGGGCGCTCGGCTGCGAGCGCGTGGTGGCGCTGTGCTCGGCCTCCGGCGACCACGCGCGCCTGGTGCGCCGCGCCGACTGGCGCCGCGCGCCGGGGGTGAGGGTCGACCTGGGCGCCCCGGACGGCGCCGGGCGCGGGGGCCTCCAGGTGCTGGTGCCGCGCGCCGCCGGACAGGCGCTGGCGGCGCTACTGTCCGACGGGATGAAGGCCGGCTGGACCAGCAGCGACGGGCTGTCGATCGCGTGGGACAGGGTGGCGTGACCCGGGCCCGCCGTCGGCCGCCCGCCGCCGCGCGCGGCATGCCCGCATGGGGCGCGATGCTGGCCGGCGCAACCGCCATCACCTTCTCCATCGGCCTCGACGGCCCCCCGCTCCTGACCCTGATCGTCATGGTGTCGGCGCTCAGCGCGCTGCTCTCGTACGGCGGGCCGGGCCTCGACCTGCTCGTGGCGCTGTTCGCGGCCGGCGGGGTGGCCGGCGGCCTCGGCGCACCTGAGCCCCTGGTCTCGGCGATCTGCGCGGCCGTGGCCGTCGGCGGCGCCTGGCTGATGATCGACCTGCCCCGGAGGCGGAGGGCCCGCGTGGCGGTGGCGGCCGCCGCCCCTACGCGCCCCTGAAGCCGGGGGGGCGCCGGTCGCGGAAGGCGGCGAGGCCCTCGCGGAAGTCCCCCGACGCGAACGCCCGGCCCCGCCACTCGGCGGCGCGCCGCTGCACCTCGGTGGGCAGGTCCGGCTCGACCAGCTCGCGGATGATCGCCCGCGTGCCGCCGACCGCGATCGGCGCGGAGGCGGCGATGTCGGCGGCCGCCGCGCGGGCGGCGTCCCACAGCTCCGCCGGCTCGACCACCTGCTCGACCAGTCCCAGCGCCAGGGCCTCGTCGGCGTCGACCGGCCGCGCCGTCAGGAACAGGCGGCGGGCCCGCGACGGGCCCAGCGCGGCGACGAAGCGCCGCAGCCCGTCCGGCGCGTAGACCACGCCGATCCGGGCCGCGGGCATCCCCAGGCGGATGCCCCGCGCGGCGATGCGCCAGTCGCACGCGATGGCCAGCTCCAGCGCGCCCCCGTACACGGCCCCGTTCAGCACGCCCACCACCGGAACCGGGCAGCGCGCGATCGCCGACGCGGCGCGGCCGATGCGGCGCTCGCCCTGCTGCAGGTAGGCGGCCAGCTCGTCGGCCGAGCGGCTGCCCAGGTCGAGGCCCGCCGAGAAGTGGCGCTCCCCGGCCCCGGCCAGCAGCACGCACCGCGCCGCCGCCGCCCGCGGCCCGTTGAGTAGGCTGGCCAGGCCATCGAGGATCGCGTCGTCGAGGGCGTTGGCGCGATCCGGGTTGGCGATGCGCACGACCAGCGCCGCGTCCTCCTCGGTGACGTCGAGGCGGCCGCCGGACGGAGGGGGACCGGGTGGCATCAGTGGTGGTGGTCGGCGCGGGCGCCGTGGGCTCGTACTACGGCGCGCTGCTGGCGCGCGACGGCCACGACGTGACGCTGGTCGCACGGGGTGCCCATCTCGACGCCCTCCTCGCTCGCGGGACGGTCACGGTGCGCGAGGCCGACGGGACGGCATGGGAGGCGTCCGTGCGGGCGCTCGCCGCGCCCCAGGGTCCGCCGCCCGACCTCGCGATCGTCACCACCAAATCGCACCACACCCTAGCGGCGGCGCGGGCGCTGGCCCCCGCCCTGGCGCCCGATACCCCGGTGCTGTCGCTGCAGAACGGGGTGGAGAACGTGGGGCGGATCGCGGCCGAGATCGGCGGCGAGCGCACCCTCGGCGGCATCGCCTTCGTGGGCCTGCGCATCGCCGCGCCGGGCGTGGTCGACCACGAGGCCGAGGGATGGGTGCGGATCGGCGACCCCGCCGGGCCCGGCGAGCGGGGGCGCGCCGTGCACCGCCTCCTGGCCCCGTCGTGGGACGTCGCCCTCTCCGACGACATCGTGCGGGACCAGTGGCACAAGCTGCTCTGGAACGCGGGCTTCAACGCGATCTGCGCCGTCACCGGCGCCACCGCCGGCGCGGCCCTCGCCCACCCCGGCGCCGGGCCGCTGGTGCGCGAGGCGATGGAGGAGGTGGTCGCGGTGGCCGCGCGCAACGGGGTCACCCTCACCGCGGCGGACGTCGACGAGATGGCGGCGCCGAACCCGCAGCTGCGCGACTACCGCCCCTCGACCGCCCGCGACCTCGACGCCGGCAAGAGGCTGGAGCGCGACGCGCTGTGCGGCTTCCTCGCCCGCGAGGGCGCGCGACTGGGCGTCCCGGTGCCGGTGAATCGAGTTCTGGACGGCCTTCTGGCCCTGCGCGAGGAGTCCTCCCGCACCGCCTGAGCGGCCGGTGAACCCTTTCACCGGCCCTCTAAGAGACTGGAAAAGATCTCCCGGATCCGTTTTGGCGCGCCCCGAGACCGCTCTAGCGTGCGCCGCCGACAGGTCTCCGAGATGGAGGTGCACGAGCAATGACCGGACGTCTCAAGGCCCGGCTGGGCCGCGACTGGTGGCTCGCGATCGGCATCGGGGTCGCCGTCGCCTTGGGCGCCGTGATCGCCGTGAACGCGGCGACCGACGAGGCGGGCGCGCAGGGCGGCAACCTCACCACCCGGCAGTACATCCAGGTGACGCAGCGGATCGCCTCGGCGGCCGTGCGTCGCAGCAACGAGTCGCTGACGCTGCTCGACCCGATCCGCCCGAACGCGAAGCAGCCGGGCAAGGTCCTCGGCTGGAAGACGGCGCAGATCCAGGACGGCGCGATCACCTCCGCCAAGCTGGACGCGTCGGTGCGCGACGGCCAGCCCCGCTGGGCCGTGATCGAGGCGACGACCGGCAAGCTGGTTCGCGGCAAGGGCGCCGTCTCGGCGGCCAAGCCGGCGGACGTCGGTCGCTACGACATCACCTTCGACCGCGACATCACGGCCTGCTCGTACCAGGTCACCCCCGGCTCGGGCGACAAGACCGAGACGGCGGTCGCCCAGGTGAGCGCGTGGGCCAGCTCCAGCGACCCGAAGGTGGTCGTGGTGCGCACCGCGGTCGACGGGGCGCAGGGCACGCCCGAGCAGGGCGTCCCGACCGACAGCAACGCCGTGCCGTTCCAGGTCGCGGTGTTCTGTTAGCCGAACCCCTTTGGGGATGAGAGTGACGTAAGGGTCCCGTGAACGCTACGCCGCGCCGATCGCGCGCGGCGTAGCGTTCACCCCGTCCTGTGATGCATGGATGGAAGGGGTCACACGTGAAGGGACGATGGTGGGTGGGGGTGGCCGCCGGTCTGGCGCTCGGCCTGGGATCGGTCATCGCGGTCGAGGCCTCCACCGGAGAGGCCGCGGCGCAGCGCTCGTTCACGATCACGTCGCTGCAGTTCAAGCACGTCCAGAAAACCGCCCAGGCGGGCGTGGGACGCGCGAACACGGCCAACAAGCGGGCCGCGGTGCTCGAGTCGAAGGTTCCCCTGTGGATCGTCAGCACGGGCGGCCCGGGGTCGAACATGGTGCGCTCGCAGGGCGGCGTGTCCGCCCAGCGCGTCGCTGAGGGCAACTACCGCGTGCGCTTCGTGAAGAACATCTCGGCGTGCAGCTGGGCCGGGACGATCGCCAACGATGCGGCGGGCATCCCCGGCGCGCTCACGATCCGCCTGGCGCTCGACACGACGGACGCCGCCAGGACGCAGCTGATCGTGCGCACCGACAACCCGAACAAGCCGGACACCCCGGCCGACGCCCCGTTCCAGGTGCAGGTCTTCTGCTGATCGACGACGCCGGCGGGCCCTGCGACGGGCCCGCCGGCGTCTCGAGCGGGCCGCGCCGGGCGGCCGCAAGAAAGGATGCTCCACCGCCCACCAGAGGGGCGTGAGTGACCTGTCGGGTTCCAGAAGGGGCACCGTGCAGCTCGTCCATCAGGTCGAGCGGGCCAAGCGGGGCGATGCCGTCGCGACGGAAGCGGTCGCCGCCGCCGCGCTGACTCAGGCATTGCGAGTGGCCGCAGCGATCCTCGGTGATCGGGACGCGGCGGCGGAGGTTGCGCAGGAGGCGGCCATCGAGGCGATCCTGGGCCTTCCCCGGTTGCGTCGAGAGCGCGCCTTTGAGGCGTACGTTCGGCGGATCGCCGTGCGCGGTGCGCTGCGCGCCGCCGACGGGCGGCGGCGCGCCGCTGCCGAGCGAGCACCGCTCGAGACGTTGGAGATGCACACCGCGAAGCGGGAGCAGGCAGGCCCCCATGAGATGGCCGAAGGCCGTGAGGCGATGCGGGCTCTGGCTCAGGCCCTCGAGGTTCTGCCCGAGCGGCAGCGGGTGGCCTTGGCCCTGCGCCTGGTGCTCGGCCTCACCGAGCGCGAGATCGCCTCCGCTCTCGGATGCCGCCCCGGCACGGTGGGTGCGCTGATCTCGCGCGGCCGCGCCACGTTGCGCATGAATCCCGCGATCAGAGCCTTAGCGTCCGTCGCCGGTGAGGAGAACGCCCGATGACCGACCTTCAGCGCCTCGCCGAGGAAGCCGGGCGGTACGTCCAGGCGCTCGAGCCCTCCACCGACGAGCTTTCCCACGTCCTCACCCGGGTGGCCGCCGATCGAGCCCCGACACGACGGCCGCGCCGGCGGCGACGCGCGATCTTCGTGATCGTCCCCATCGCGGTCGCTCTCGCCGGCACGGCGTACGCGGCCTTCCTCGACGACGACCCGGTCGTCACCGCCGCCGCGCCGGTGGACTGTCGCGCCGACGTGGATGGTCTCAGTGGATCGGCTGAGGCCGCCGACGGGCGCAGTCCTCTGGAGATCTGCCGCGAATCGTGGGCGAGGGAGACGATGGACCCCGTGCGATGGCCCGCCGGTGACCCGCCGCTGACGGCCTGCGGCACGATCGTCCTGCCGACGGACGATCCCGCCGTATGCGAGCGCAAAGGCCTGCCCACGGCGCTCCCGTCCGACTACGCGACGACCGCCACGCGAATCGACGCCCTCCGCGGCGCTCTGGTCGACCTGTCGGTCGCGCACCGCGGATGCTGGCCACTCACCGACGCCCGGTCGGCCTTCACGCGCGAGCTGCGTATCCGCGGTTTCGACGCCTGGACGGTCACGCTCCCCACTCGCTCGGCCGAGCAGGCACAGGCGCGGCCCTGCGCCGGGAGCCTCTCGATCGACGCGCCGAACCGCCGGATCGTGATCGTCCCCGGGCCACCTCCCGGAGACGGCTCCGACACCGGGGACGGTCATCGGGCGTAGCCCTCTGGACTCAGGCCCCCAGCGCCGCCTCGGCGAGGATCCGCGCCACCACCTCGTCCCACCCCAGGCCCGAGGCCTCGGCGGCCTTCGGGAGGAGGCTGACGTCGGTCATGCCGGGGATGGCGTTGATCTCGAGCACCCACAGCCGGTCGTCGGGGTCGAGGATCATGTCGACCCGGCCCAGCCCGCGGCAGCCCAGCGCGCGGAAGCAGGCCAGCGCCAGCCGGCCGACCTCCTGGGCGACGTGGTCGGGCAGGTGCGCCGGGGCCTCCAGGTCGGTGGCGCCGGGCGTGTAGCGGGCCTCGAAGTCGTAGAAGTCGCGGGTGCGGGGGATCGCCTCGACCACCGGCAGCGCCCAGGCGTCGTCGCCGCCGCCCAGCACCGAGACCGCCAGCTCGCGGCCCGCGACGAAGCGCTCCATCAGCACCTTGTCGTCGTAGGACAGCGCGCTCATCAGGGCGACGGGGATCTCGCCCGCCTCACGGGCCAGCCGGATGCCCAGCGCCGAGCCCTGCTTGGCGGGCTTCACCACCACGGGCAGGCCCAGCCGCGACCTGATGTCGGGGATCGCCTCGCCCGCGCCCAGCTCCCGGAAGGCCGCCTGGCTGAAGGCGTACGCGGCCGGCGTGGGCAGGCCGGCGGCCTCGAAGTGGGCCTTGGCCACCACCTTGTCCCAGCTGCGCGCGCAGGCCAGCACGCCGGGGCCGGTGTAGGGGATCTCGAGGATCTCGAGCAGCTCCTGCACGGTGCCGTCCTCGCCCCCGCGGCCGTGGAGGGCGATGAAGGCCGCGTCGGGCCGCTCGGCGCGCAGGGTGCGCACCAGGTGCTCGTCCGGATCGACCGGCAGCACGTCGTGGCCCAGCCGCCGCAGCGCCGCCTCGGCGTTGGCGCCCGAGCGCAGGCTGACCTCCCGCTCGAGCGAGCGGCCGCCCCTCAGCACCGCGACCCTCATCGCTCCCCGCCGCCGAGCGCCCGGTGCAGCTCGCCCGCCTCGGTCACCGCGGCGCCCAGGCGGCGCACCCCCTCGCTGATGACCGCCTCCGGCACGCCCGAGAAGTTGAGCCGCATCGAGTTGCCGCCGCGGCCGTCGCGGAAGGCCCCGCGCCCCGGCACGAAGGCGACCTGGTGGCGCTCGCGGGCCGCCACGAGCAGGTCGGTGGTGTCGACGTAGTCCGGCATCGTGGCCCACACGAACAGGCCGCCGTCGGGCCTCGTCCAGGTCGCCTCGGCCGGCATCTCCTCCTCGAGCGCGCGCAGCATCGCGTCGCGCCGCGCGCGGTAGATGCCGTTGAGCCGCACCACGTAGTCGCGCCAGTCGTAGCGGCGCATGTACTCGATGATGAAGCGCTGCGAGATCGTCGACGTGCACAGGTCGGCGGCCTGCTTGCCCAGGTTCATCTTGCGCAGCACCGGCGCCGGCGCCGCGACCCAGCCCACCCGGGTGCCGGGCGAGAGGATCTTCGAGAAGGTCGACAGGTAGATCACCCAGCCGGCGCCGTCGTCGAGCTCCCACAGCGACGGCAGCGGCTCACCGTCGAACCGCACCTGCCCGTACGGGTTGTCCTCCACGATCAGCAGCTCGCGCTCGTGCGCCAGCCGCACCAGCCGCTCGCGCCGCTCCCGCGACATGGTGACGCCGCCCGGGTTGTGGAAGTTCGGGATCGTGTAGAGCAGCTTCGGCGGCCGGCCCTCGGCCACCAGCCGGTCGAGCATCTCCTCGAGCAGATCCACCCGCAGGCCGTCGTCGTCGAGCGGGACGTGCTCGACGCGGGCCTCGTAGGTGGTGAAGCACGGCACCGCGCCCGGGTAGGTGGGGCCCTCGGCCAGGATGGTGTCGCCCGGGTTGCAGAAGGTGCGGATCGACAGGTCGATGGCCTGCTGGCCCCCGCTCGTGATCATCACGTCCTCGACCCGCGCGCGGGCGCCCTCCCAGCGCATCATCTCGACGATGCGCTCGCGCAGCTCGAGCAGGCCCTCGGTGGGGCCGTACTGCAGGGCCGACGCGAGGTGCTCGCGCGCGACGACCTCCATCACGTCGTCGAACATCTCGCGCTGGAACGACTCGGTGTTCGGGAAACCGCCCGCCAGGGAGATGATGTCCGGCTGCTCGGCCAGCGACATCAGGTCGCGCATGACGGACGAGACGATGCCCGCGGCGCGCGACGCGAACCGCGACTCGTAGCGCGCCGAATCGGCGGGCGTCAGTGCGCTCTCGGTCGTGAGCCCTCCCTCCGGCTGGACGATCATCCCGGCGATTGTAGGGGGTTCGGGTGGCCGCGCCCCCGGCCCGGCCCCGCCGGACCCGCCCAGGTGCTCTGGTACCATCGCGGTTCGTGCCGACCCGGCCCTCCCCGCCAGTGAGCGTCCCCGGCGTGCGCGTCCTGCGCCTGCCCGACCTTCGCAGGGTCGGCCGCGAGGACTGGCACCAGCTGGTGCGCTTCTGCCTGGTCGGCACCAGCGGCTACGTCATCAACCTGGCGGTTTTCGCGCTGCTGCTGCACGGCGCCGGCGCCCACTACATCCTCGCCGCGATCGGCGCCTTCTGCGTGGCGTGGACCAGCAACTTCCTCTTCAACAAGTTCTGGACCTTCCGCCGCCACGAGCTGTCGGCGCTGAACCAGGGCGCCCGGTACCTGGCCGTGAGCCTGGTCGCGCTGGGCCTGAACCTGGTGGTGCTCGAGCTGCTGGTCAGCGCGGGCGCGCCGGAGGTGCTGGCCCAGGCCATCGCGATCGCCGCGGTCATGCCCGTCAATTTCCTCCTGAACCGCCGTTGGTCCTTCCGGTAGCACGATGAGGGGCGGCGGCCGGGCGCGGGCCGTCGTGGCGGTCCTCCTGGCGCTGACCGCCCTGCTGGGGGCGGCGGGAGGGGCGTCGGCGCAGGCGCCGGGCGGGGCCCAGCCCTCGCCGGCCGAGGCGGCGCGGGCGGCGGGCGACATCGTGCGCGGGGTGGCCGAGAAGGCCGGCGAGATCCAGGACTCGCTGGGCGATCCCGTCGACCGGCTGCGCCCCGCGCACCTGACCGACGACGAGGTCACGTCGATCGCCGACACCTCGGGACGCCTGCACGACTGGATCGACGGCCGCGAGATCTACCGCACGGCGGTGAGCTTCGACAGCGCGACCCGCGTCCACACGGTCTTCTACGTCAGCCGCGACGCCGCCAAGAAGGAGACCGTCGAGGCGCAGGTGCTGGTGTCGGACGACACCGGCGAGATCACCGAGGTGCGCACCGGCCCCCAGGTGGCCTGGATGATGGCCCGCGGCTACTCGGGCGCCTTCGGCCGCGGGGTCAACGAGCCGGTCGTGTGGATCACCCTGTGCGCGCTGTTCCTGCTGCCGCTGCTGCCGCTGCGCCACCTCCGGCGCCTGCTGTCGATGCGCACCCTCGACCTGGCGGTGCTGCTGTCGTTCAGCGTCTCGCTGATCTGGTTCAACGAGGGCGAGATCTTCACCTCGGTGCCGTTGCAGTACCCGCCGCTGGTGTACCTGGCGCTGCGCCTGACGTGGATCGCGGTGCGGCGGGTGCGGGCCGCCCGCCCGCTGCCCGCCGCCGAGGGCGACGACCCGCCCCCCGAGCGGCGGGAGGGCCCGCGGCGGCCGACGATGTCCGGCTGGGCGCCCACCTGGCTGCTGGCCACCATCCTGATCGTCGCCCTGGCGCTGCGCTTCGGGCTCAACGCCTTCGACTCGAACGTGATCGACGTGGGCTACGCCGGCGTCATCGGCGCCGACCGCATCACCCACGGCGAGACCCCCTACGGCACGATGCCCAAGGACTGCGGCAGCTGCGACACCTACGGCCCGCTCAACTACATCGCCTACGTGCCGTTCGAGCTGGTGCAGCCCTGGAGCGGCGGCTGGGACTCCCTGCCGGCCGCCCACGGCGCCGCGACCCTCTTCGACGTGCTGTGCGTCGGCGGCCTGCTGCTCCTGGGCTGGCGCCTGGCGTCGCTGCGCCTGGGCCTGGCGCTCGCGGTCGCCTGGGCGGCCTTCCCCTTCACCGCCTACGCGCTCGAGACCAACTCCAACGACTCGCTGGTGGCGGCCCTGCTGATCTGGGGGCTCGTGGTGGCCCACCGGCCGATGGGCCGCGGACTGCTGCTGGGGCTCGCCCTCGCGACCAAGTTCGCGCCGGCGATCCTGCTGGCGCTGTGGAGCAGGCGGCCCTTCCCGCGGCCGTCGCCCCGGCGCGAGCTGCTGCCCTTCGTCGGGGGCCTCGCCCTGTCGGTCGCGCTCACCGTCTGGGTGCTGCTGCTCGACGGGGGCGACGGCATCCGGGCCTTCTGGTCGCGCACCATCGGCTACCAGCTCGACCGCGACTCCCCCTTCTCGCTGTGGGGCCAGTACCCTGGGCTGCGTCCCGTGCAGATCGGCCTGATGGTCGCGGTGATGATCGCCGCCCTGGCCGTGCTGCGCTGGCCGCGACGTCTCGACCTGCTCACCACGGCGGCGCTCTCGGGCGCGCTGCTCATCGGCATCGAGCTCACAGTGACCCACTGGTTCTACCTCTACATCCCGTGGTTCCTGCCCTTCGCGCTGCTGGCGATCGTGCCCGACTGGCCCGCGCCCGCCCGCACGGCGCGGCCGGCGCCGGCGGCCGGCCCGGCCGCGGCCGAGACTCCGCCCGAGCCCCTCCCGGCGACGGCGTGAGGAGCGGGCGCGCCCTCCCCTGGCTGGCGGTCGCCCTGGCGGCGCTGGTTTGGGCCGTGCCGCTGCAGCTCGGCTTCTACTCGGACGCGGTGATCACGGACATCCCCACCTACCGCGCCGCCTACGAGCACATCGCGGCGGGCGGGGTGCCGTACGTCGACTTCAGCCTGGAGTACCCGCCGCTGGCCGCGGCGCTGTTCTGGCTGGCCGGCGTCATCCCGGGCGACTACACCGTGGTCTTCTCGGTGCTCATGGCCCTGTGCCTGGTCGCCGTGGTGCTGGGCGTGCTGGCCATCGCCCGCGCCCTCGACCTGGACCGGCGCCACCAGGCCCTCGCCGCCGCCGCCGTGGCGCTGAGCCCGCTGCTGATCGGCAACCTGGTGGAGAGCCGCTTCGACATGGCCCTGGCGGCCCTGCTCACCTGGACCCTGTGGGCGGCGGTCACCGAGCGCTGGCGGCTGATGTGGACCCTGCTCGCCGCCGCGACCCTGCTCAAGGTGGTGCCGTTGATACTGGTGCCCGTGCTGCTCATCTGGCAGCGCCACCGCGACGCCCTGCGACGCGCCCTCGTGGGCCTCGCCTGGTCGCTCGCGGTGGTCGTGGTCGCGATCGCCCCGTTCGCGATCATGTCGCCGTCGGGCACCTGGGACCTCGCCCGCTACCACCTCGACCGCCCCCTGCAGATCGAGGCGACCGGCTCGGCCTACCTGCTGGGCCTCCACGCGATGGTGGACGTGCCGATCACCGTGGTGAACTCGTACGGCAGCCAGGGGCTCGACGGCACCGGTCCCCAGGTGATCGCGGGCCTCTCCACGGCCCTTCTCATCGCGCTGGTCGTCGCGATCGCCGCCGGCTTCTGGATCGGGCTGCACCGCAGCCGGGCCCCGGGGGACGCGCGTCTGCTGGTGGCCGCCACGGCCTCGACGGTCGCGGCGCTGCTGGTGGCGGGGAAGGTGCTGTCGCCGCAGTTCCTGGTGTGGCTGGTGCCCCTGGTGTTCATCGTCGCCGGACGGTACGGACCGGCGGCCTTCGGCCTGGGGGCGGCGGCGATGCTGGCCACCCTGGCCTACTTCCCCCATCGGTACTGGGACCTGGTGGCCCTGCACACGCCCGAGATCGCGATCCTCGCGCTGCGCGACACGCTGCTCATCGCCCTGCTGGCGGCGTGCTGGCCGCGGGCGGACGTGTCGAGCCGGCCCCAGGGGCGCATCCTGCCCGGCCAGCAGCGGGACGTGGAGCGCGCCGTCGCGGCGCGCTACCTCGTGGAGTAGCCGCTCCCGCCGGCGCGGGCCGGCCCCGTCAGGCCTCGATCGAGACGGCCTCGATCGAGACGGCGCGCCCGTCCGGGCCCGCCTCGACGACGGCGCCCTGCACCAGCACCTCGCCCTCGGCGGGCTCGAAGCGGGCGGAGCTGCCGGTGATGAAGCGCCGCACCACGATCTCGGTGCGCACGCCGATCACCGAGTCGTGCGGACCGGTCATGCCCAGGTCGGTCATGTAGGCGGTGCCGCCGGCGAGCACCCGGGCGTCGCCGGTCTGCACGTGGGTGTGGGTGCCGACCACCGCGGTCACCCGCCCGTCGAGGTGGCGGGCCAGGGCGATCTTCTCGCTGGTCGCCTCGGCGTGGACGTCGACCAGCACGTACGGGGCGGCCCGCCGGGCCTCCTCGACCAGCTCGTCGATGACGGCGAACGGGCTGTGGGCAGAGGTGAGGAACACCGCCCCCATCACGTTCACCACGCTCACCGGACCCGCCGGCGTCGCGACGGTCACGATGCCGCGGCCCGGCGCCTTCACCGCGATGTTGTGCGGACGCAGCACGCGCGGCTCGGCCTCGAGCAGCGGGAACAGCTCCGGCTTGTGCAGCGTGTGGTTGCCGCCGGTGAGCACGTCGATGCCCGCGTCGAGCAGGTCGCGCGCCTGGCGCGCCGAGGTGCCGAGCCCCGCGGCCGCGTTCTCGGCGTTCGCCACCACCACGTCCGGGCGGTGCCGCTCGCGCAGCGCCGGCAGGTGCTCCAGCAGGGCGCGCAGGCCGACGCCGGCGAAGATGTCCCCGATCAGGAGGGCCCTCACGGCAGGATCGTCGCGTCCGTGCGGACCAGCTCCATGTGGACGTGGTTGCCGCTGTCCGAGGTGTAGTCGGACAGCTCCTGGGGCCCGACCTTCGAGAAGTCGCGGATCCGGCCCAGCGGCGTGACGCCCGCCTGGACGGCCGTGCCCACGACCGGCCGCTCCCCGTTCGGCGTCCCCTCGAGGTGCGACAGGCGCAGCAGCACCCCGGTCGACGCCGTCTCGGGCGCGATCGCGAGCTCGTACCCCTGGATCTGGCCCCGCACCGTGTAGTCGCTGACGCTCACGATGACGCCGTCCACCGGCGAGTAGACCGTCGTGCCGGCCGGCGCGCCCACGTCGAGGCCCGCCGCGGCGGGACCGGAGCGACCGTCCCGGTCGGCCTGGCGGATCGACAGCCCGCCCGCCGCGGTCATCTCCACGCCGCCCGGGTCGCTGACCGGGTGGAACATCGCCGCCGTCACGAGGTCGGGGTCGACCGGCAGGTTCACCTCGACGCCCTCGCCGCGCGCGATGGTGACCTCGGGCGGCCGCGCGCCGCCCGCCGCGTCGGCCTGCACCGGCGCCGCCAGCGGGGCCGGTGCGTCGTCGGCTCCGCTCGTGAGGCTCATGATGATCGCGAGCAGGACGACCACCGCCACCGGGATCGCGGCCCAGATGAGCGCGCGTCGGTCGCGGCGCAGCTCCCTCCGGCGCCGGTTGGCACGCCGCGCCGTGAGCTCCTGCCGTGTCAGGTGTGGCATCGGGGGCCGAAGGCTAGCGGAGGTGCCGGGCCATTACGACGACGGCCAACCCCGCGACTAGAGTGCGAGAGATGTCCGGGCGCGCCGCCCCCCAGCCACCGTGGGCCAGCCTCGTGGCGATCGCGTCCGTGCTGGTCATCTTCTGGATCCTGGGCCAGGTGATCGGCCACGTGCTGCTGGTCTTCACCGTCTCGGTGCTGATGGCCATGCTGCTCAACCCGCTGGTGAGGATGCTGCGGCGCCTGCGCATCCCGCGCGGCCTGGCGGTGCTGATGGTGCTGGTGGGCTTCGTCGCGGCCATCGCCCTGGCGGTGTTCCTGGTGATCTCCCCGGTGCGCACCCAGGTGGAGGAGATCCAGCAGAACCTGCCCGTCTACACCGACCAGGCCGAGCGCCAGGCCCAGACGCTGCAGGAGTTCTTCGACCGCCGCGGCATAGACGTGGACGTGCGCGAGCGGGCCAACGCCTTCCTCAACGGGCTGCAGGACCGGGCCAGCGAGGCGGCCGACAACGTCCTCGACTACAGCCTCGACGTCATCGCGGTGCTGGTCACGATCATCGTGATCCTGGTGGCCGCGATCTACATGCTGCTCGACGCGCCGCGCATCGCCCGGCTCGCCCAGCGCATCGGCGGGCCCGACACCGCCGCCTTCCTGCGGCGGACCGAGCGGACGCTCACCGAGTACGTCAAGGCGCAGCTGCTGGTGTCGCTGATCATCGGGGTGAGCGCCGGCATCGTGCTCTGGGTGTACGGCGTGGCGGGCCTCTTCCCGCTGGGGGCGACCTTCGCCGTCGCCTTCACGGCCTGGGTGTTCCTGATGGAGTTCGTGCCCTACGTCGGTCCGCTGCTGGGAGCGGTGCCGCCCACCCTGCTGGCGCTGTTCACCTCGCCCTTCGCCGCGCTGTGGGTGGTGGTGGCCTTCCTGGTGATCCACCAGATCGAGGGCCACGTCGTCGTGCCCCGCATCATGGGCACCGCGGTGGGGGTGCATCCCCTGGTGGTGATCTTCGGGCTCCTGATCGGCGAGCAGCTCGCGGGCGTGCTGGGCGTGCTGATCGCCATCCCGCTGGTGGTCGTGGTGAAGGAGTCGGTGATGTTCGGCATCGAGCGCTTCGGCTTCGCGGCCACCCACCCGCGCGCGGCCGAGGCGGCCGCCGCCGCGCCGGCCGCCCCCGCGCCGGCCGCCCCCGCGGCGGCCCCCGGGGAGGCGCCCGACCGCGAGGCGACGCTGGCGCACGACGCGCCGACCTCGGTCGTCGAGGCGCCGGACCCGCGGGCCGAGTGACCGCCGCCCCCCTGCTCGCGGCCCGCGGGCTCACCCGCCGCTACCGCGGCGTCGCCGCCCTCGACGGCGTCGACCTCGACCTCGCCGCCGGCGAGTCGGTGGCGCTGCTGGGGCCGAACGGGGCCGGCAAGACCACCCTCCTGGGGATGCTGGCCGGGGTCACCCGGCGGGACGGCGGCACGGTCGAATGGCCCTCGGGCGACGGCCGCCGGGTGGGGTGGGTGCCCCAGCAGCCGGCGGTCTACGCGCGGCTCACGACCCGCGAGAACCTGCGCCTGTTCGCCGCCCTGGAGGGCGCCCCCGACCCGGACGCGACCGCCGCCGAGCTGCTCGCCCGCGCCGACCTGGGCGCGTTCGCCGACCGGCTCGCGTCGCGCCTGTCCACCGGCACCCTGCAGCGGCTCAACCTCGCGGTAGCGCTCGCGGGCCGCCCGGACGCGCTGCTGCTCGACGAGCCCAGCGCCACCCTCAGCCCGGATCAGCGGCTGCGCATGTGGGACTGGCTGCACGGCCTGCGCGCCGACGGCGGCCCCGCGATCCTCTTCTCCACCCAGTCGGTGGAGGAGGCCGGCCGCCACGCCGACCGCCTGGTGGTGCTGGCCGGGGGGCGCCTGCGCTTCTCGGGCACCGTCGCCGATCTGACCGGCGGCGGGGCCGGCGACGCGGCCGCCGCCGAGCGCGCCTTCCTGCGGCTGGTGGAGTCGTCTCCCTGAGGGGCGCCCTGCTCATGCTGGGCAAGGACCTGCGCCTGGTGCGGCGCGGGCCGGCGGTCGTCGCCGCCCTGCTGCTGTACCCGCTGCTGGTGGCCTTCATCGTGGCCCTGGCCCTGCAGGGCGACGACCGCCGGCCCGTGATCGCCGTGGTCAACCTCGACGCCTCCGGCCGCACCGTCGCGGTCGGCGACCAGCGCCTGTCGATCGACGACTACATCGACCGGCTGGCCGACGACGTGGACGTGCGCGAGCTGCCGGCGGGCGAGGCGGCCGACGCCCTCGCCGCGGGGCGCGTCAGCGCGGTGCTCACCATCCCCGAGCGCTTCATCGCCGACCTCCAGGCCGGGGTCAGCCGCCCGCGGCTGGTGCTGCAGACCAACCGGCGCTCGCCGATCGAGGCGGACGCCATCTCGCGCCGCCTCGAGGCCGCGATCTTCCGCCTCAACCAGCGTCTGGCCGAGGGCTACGTCGACCAGGTGCTGGCGCTGGTCGATCTGGTGGTGAACGGGGGGCAGCTGGGCGTGTTCGGCCGCGACGGCGAGGCGCTGGGGCTGGGGCGCAGCCGGGAGATCGTCACCGCGCTGCAGCGCGACCTGCGCTCCCGCGGGGACGACGCCCTCGCCGACCGGCTCGACCCGCTGCTGGCCTTCGTCGACACGACGGGCCGCAACCTCGACCTGGCGCGCCCGGCGGCCGAGGCGATCCGCGCGCCGATCGAGCTGGACGTCGAGCAGAACGAGGGCGGCCGCGAGCCGCTGTCGGCCTTCGGCCTGGCCGCCGCGCTGCTGGTGAGCCTGGGCCTGGCGGGCGCCCTGCTGGCGGCGGCGCTGACCGCCTCGGAACGGGAGGACCGGGTGCTGTCCCGCCTGGGGCGGGGACTGGTGGCGCCGGGCTGGCTGGCCGCCGAGAAGATGGCGCTCACCGCCGCCGCCTGCCTGGTGGTGGGGCTGGTCCTGCTCGGCGGCGTCGCCGCGACGACCTCGCTCGCGGTGAGCCGCTGGGCCGTGTGGCTGCCCGCGCTGGCGCTGTGCGGCCTGGCGGTCGCGGGCCTCGGCGTCCTGGCCGGCGCCCTCGCCCGCGAGACCCGCACGGCGCTGCTCGTGACCCTGATGGTGGCGGTGCCGCTGCTCGCCCTGGGCCTCCTGCCCGGCTCGCGGGTGGCCGGCGCCGTATCGCAGGTCGTGCCGTTCGGCCCCGCCTTCGACCTGTTCCAGACGCTGCTGGTCGAGCCGTCTGTCGGCGCCGGCGACGTGCTGCCCGACCTGGGCCACCTGGCGCTGATCGCCGCGATCGCGGGCACCCTCGCCGCCCTGGCGCTGCGCCGGCGCGCATCCGACTGACGGCCGCGCGGGGGCCGCCCGTCCGCTATTCTCACGAACACCTTAGATTTTCGAGTGATTTGGGGTGGGATGGGATCACGAGGCGGCGGGCAGTGGGCGCGCGGATACCGCGAGCCCCTCAACGGGACGGAGCGCTGGAAGCGCGACGACGACGGGCTGAACGTCCGGGCGAGGATCGTCGACCACTACTCGCGCCAGGGCTTCGGCTCGATCTGGCCCGACGACCTGCGCGGCCGGTTCCGCTGGTGGGGGCTCTACACCCAGCGCCGCCAGGGGGCGGTGGGCGACCTCGACGAGATCGAGGACGAGCACTTCATGATGCGGGTGCGCATCCCCGCCGGGCGGCTCACGAGCACGCAGCTGCGCACGATCGGCCGGCTGGCCGAGCGCTACGGGCGCAACGTGGCCGACGTCACCGACCGCCAGAACGTGCAGCTGCACTGGGTGCGCATCGAGGACGTGCCCGCGATCTGGGACGAGCTCGAGGCGGTGGGCCTCAACACGGCGCAGGCCTGCGGCGACGTGCCGCGCAACACCATCGGCTGCCCGCTCGCCGGCGTGGACGCCGACGAGCTCATCGACGTGACGCCGTTCGTGAGGGAGATCGAGGCCAACCTCCTGGATCCGGCCTTCAGCAACCTGCCGCGCAAGTACAAGACGTCGCTCTCGGGGTGCGCCGACCACTGCGCCCAGCACGAGATCAACGACATCGCCTTCGTCGCCGTGCGCGACGGCGAGCGGGTGGGCTTCGACCTCTGGGTCGGCGGCGGGCTGGGCCCCGCGCCCAAGCTCGCCCGGCGCCTGGGCGCGTTCGTGCCGCCCGAGCGGGTGGGCGAGGTGTGGAAGGGCCTCACCGGCCTCTTCCGCGACCACGGCTACCGGCGGGCGCGCAACTACGCCCGCCTCAAGTTCCTGATGGCCGACTGGGGCCCGGAGCGCATCCGCGAGGTGCTGGAGCGCGAGTACCTCTCCGCGCCGCTGGAGGACGGCCCGGCGCCCGCCGACTCGGCGACGGCCCAGCGCGACCACGTGGGGATCTTCGCGCAGTCGGACGGGCGGTCGCTGATCGGGGCGGCGCCCCGCGCCGGGCGCACCTCCGGCACCGAGCTGCAGCGCGTGGCCGACCTCGCCGACATCCACGGCGAGGGCCGCATCCGGCTCACGACGCGCCAGAAGATCGTGCTGCTCGACATCGACCCCGCCCGCGCGGAGCGGGTGGCCGACGAGCTCGAGCGGCTGGGCCTGGTGGTGCGCTCCGGCCCGCTGCGGGCGACGACCATGGCCTGCACCGGCACCGAGTTCTGCAAGCTCGCGCTGGTCGAGACGAAGGCGCGCGCGGTGGCCCTGGCCGAGGAGCTCGAGCGGCGGCTGCCCGAGCTCGACGAGCCGCTGCGCATCCACGTGAACGGCTGCCCCAACTCGTGCGCGCGGGTGCAGATCGCCGACATCGGCCTGCTGGGATCGCTGGTCCCCGGGGCGGACGGGACCCGCGAGGAGGGCTTCCAGGTGATGCTGGGAGGCCATCTGGGCGTCGATCCGGCGCTGGGCCGGCGCGTGAAGGGCGTGCGCGTGAGGTCGGCCGACCTCGATGACTACCTGGAGGGCGTGCTGCGCACCTACCTGGACACGCGCACCGAGGACGAGCCCTTCCACTCCTGGGCGGCGCGAGCGCCGGAGGAGTGGACCGCCCTCGCCCCGGTCGGGGCCGTGTGAGCGGGGCGGCGGGGACCCGGGTGGCGCCCGCCGTCTGCCCCTACTGCGCCGGCGAGGACCTGCGGCCGGTGGAGGCGGGGGCGCGGCACTGCCCCGACTGCGACCGGCGCTTCACGGTCACCTTCCTGGGCCTGGGCCCCGGCTGACCGCCGCGGCCGCCGGGCCGGGGTGGCGCTCCCGGTCCGGCGGCCGCCCCATCGCGGCGGCGGCGGCGCTGAAGGCGACCGTGCCGGTCACGAGCCCCGGCCACGGGTGCCCGGCCGCGACCACGAGGCCGTCGGCGACGCCGCCGATGACCGTCGCCGCGGCCAGCTCGCGGCCGCCGAGGCGCCATCCCGCCCCCGCCTGCAGCAGCGCGCCGGAGCCCGCCGCGGTCAGCACCCACAGCCCGGGGCCCATCAGCCACGGCGCGGCCCGCACGGCCCTCTCGAGCGGCGCGACGGCGAAGACCGCGGCGATCAGGCAGCCCGCGACGGCCCAGGTCGTCACCAGGCCGTCGGCGAGGCGCCGGGCGGGCCGCGCGCTCATCGCGCCGCGGCGCCGGCCGCCGCCGGCCCGGCCGCTACCCCGTCACCGGCCGGCGGGTCGGTGAGCCAGATCGCGACCACGGCCCGCGCCTCGGCGGACTCCCTGCCCTCCCAGCCGAGCCGCTCGGCGTAGCGCCGCTCGAGCTGCCGGCGCAGGCCGACCGGCTCGTGGTCGTTCACGATCACCAGCCGCGAGCCGGCGTCGAGCGCCTCGAGGGCGGCGATCACCAGCCGGTGGCGCTGCGGGCGGGGCAGCCCGGTCAGGTCGAGCAGCGCCTCCGAGGACAGGTCGCCGTCGCCGGGGGCCGGCCCGCAGGCCTGCACCCGGTCCCCCGCCGGGACCAGCACCGCCAGCAGTCGCGCCTCGCCCGATCCGGGGTTGGTGACCGAGACGCGCCGGTCACCCGGAATGGCGACCGAGACGCCCGGGCTCAGCTCGGCCTCGTCTCCGTCCCAGGAGACGCGCGCGGCGCCCGCCAGGGCGACCAGGGTGAGGTCGCGGTCTCCGTGGTCGTGCGCGGGCAGCGCGGCGGACGCGGGCAGGGCGATCCGCACGACGCGGGTGCCCGGGGGGAAGGGGGTGACGACGGCGTCGGCGGCCATGAGGTCCTCCTAAATACGGTCCATATGACGACCTATATTTGCCGCCGGCGGCCCCGCGGTCGAGCCCCCGGCGCCATCCAGGGACGAACGGCCACCCCGGGCGCGGGGTAAGAACGGCGCGGCGGGCGACACCAACCGGACATGGCCACCGCCTCTGCGACGATCCCCGGCATCGACGCCGAGTCCCGACAGTGGCTGGCCGACCTGCGCTCCGAGGGCGGGCCGCGCGAGCGCGCCGTGGCGCGGCTGCACGACCTGCTGGTGGGGGCGGCCCGCTTCGAGGTGGCCCGCAGGCGGCGCGCCCTGCCCGGCGCGCCGGGCGACGAGCTCGACGACATCGCCCGCGAGGCGGCGGCCGACGCCGTGATGAGCGTGCTGCGGCGGCTCGACGACTACCGCGGCCTGAGCCGCTTCACCACCTGGGCGTACAAGTTCGCCCTGCTGGAGGCGGCGGTGGCGCTGCGCCGCCGCGCGTGGCGCGAGCGCGAGGTGGTGATGGACCCGGCCCGCTGGGAGATGCTCCCCGTGGCCGGCGGCGACCCCCACGGCGACGTGGCGCGCTCCCAGCTGATGCGGGCGATCGCCCGGGCCGTCGACGGCGCGCTCACGCCGCGCCAGCGCGAGGTGCTGGTCGCGCTCACGATCCGGGGCGAGCCCATCGACGTGCTCGCCGAGCGGCTCGGCGCCACCCGCGGCGCCGTCTACAAGGCCCTGCACGACGCCCGCCGGCGCCTGCGCGCGGAGCTGGCGGCGCAGGGCCTCGACCCGTCCGCCTGCGGAGGCGCGGGATGACCGACCCGCGCCTCATCGAGCGGCTGCTCGGGCCCGCCGATCCCGAGATCGGCTGCGACGAGTGCTTCGACGAGCTCGACCGCTACGTCGAGCTGACGGTAGCGGGCGGGGACGGCGGCGCCGAGATGGCCGGGATGCGCGCCCACCTCGAGGGCTGCCCGGCCTGCCGGGAGGAGTACGAGAGCCTGCGCGACCTGGTGGCGGGAGAGCGCGCGCACGAGCCCCCCGCGGAGGCTCCGTGAACCGCGAGCGATGGCTGCGGCGGCGCACCTTCCGCGGCGCGGCGATGGACGTCCGCGCGCTGCGGGCCCGCAAGCGCGCGCTGGGGGCGACGGTGTCGGTGGTGCTCCCCGCCCTCGACGTCGCGGCGACCGTGGGCCCGATCGTGGAGCGCATCCGCGACGCCCTCTGCGGCCCGCTCGACCTGGTCGACGAGGTGGTGGTGGTCGACTCCGGCAGCGCCGACGACAGCGCCGCGGTCGCGGCCCGCGCCGGGGCCCGCGTGGTCGCGGCCCGCGACGTGCTGGCCCACCTGGGCCCGGCGCGCGGCAAGGGCGAGGCGATGTGGAAGGGCCTGGCGGTGGCCGAGGGCGACATCGTGGCCTTCGTCGACGCCGACATCGTCGGCTTCGACCCGGCCTTCGTCACCGGGCTCGTGGGCCCGCTGCTGCTGGTGCCGGACATCGCGTACGTGAAGGGCTTCTACCGGCGCAACCTGCACGGCCGTCGCGACGACGGCGGCCGGGTCACCGAGATCTGCGCGCGGCCGCTGGTGAACCTGCTCTACCCCGAGCTGGCCGGCTTCGTCCAGCCGCTCGCGGGCGAGGCGGCGGGCCGCCGCGACCTGCTGCGCGCGCTGGCCTTCCCCACCGGATACGCCGTCGAGCTGGACCTGCTGGTCGAGATCTGGCGCCGCGCCGGGCTGGCGGCGCTGGCCCAGGTGGACCTGGGAGAGCGCCGCCACCGCCACCAGCCGACGGCGGTTCTGGGACGGATGGCGCACGAGATCACCGCGACGCTGCTCGACCGCCTGGCCGGCGAGGGCCGGGGGGTCGCCCGCGCCGACGACCTCTACGCGCGGCCGGTGCGCGCCGGGGCCGACCTGGTGCTGGCCCGCCGGCGGGCCGACCTCGGCCGGCGGCCGCCGCTCAACGCCGTGACCCCGGCGCCGGCGGCCGCGCCGTGAGCCGCGTCGATCGGCCGCGGGCGGAGGCCGCCGTGCGCG
Organism: Thermoleophilia bacterium; assembly: GCA_050181915.1. Lineage (GTDB taxonomy): Bacteria > Actinomycetota > Thermoleophilia > Miltoncostaeales > Miltoncostaeaceae > JBFXCS01. The sequence goes on from JBFXCS010000002.1 coordinate 699,818, forward strand.
AGCTGCTGGAGGCGCTGGGCGTCGACGTGGCCGGCGAGGCCCTCGCCGAGACGCCGCGGCGGGTGGCGGCGACCTTCGCGGAGATGCTCTCCCCGGCGCCGCTGCGCATGACCACCTTCCCGAACGACGGCGGCTACGACGAGCTGGTGGTGGTGTCGGACATCGCCTTCTCGACCCTCTGCGAGCACCACCTGCTGCCCTTCGGCGGCGTCGCCCACGTGGGCTACCTGCCGGGCGAGCGCATCGTGGGCCTCTCGAAGCTGCCGCGCGTGGTGGAGCGGTGCGCCCGACGCCTGCAGGTGCAGGAGCGGCTCACGGCGCAGATCGCCGACCTGCTCGAGCGGGAGCTGTCGCCCCGCGGCGTGGGCGTGGTGGTGGAGGCCAGGCACGGCTGCATGAGCGTGCGCGGCGTGCGCCAGCCGTGCGCGGCGACCACGACGAGGGCGCTGCGCGGCGCGGTGAGGGAGGATCGTGACATCCGGCGTGAGTTCCTCGACCTGGCCCGCGGTCGCGGCCCGGCGGGACTCTGGAGGGAGGCGACGTGACCGGACCCGGGAGCATCGTGATCGTCGGCGGAGGGCTCGCCGGCGCGAAGGCGGCGGAGACGCTGCGCGACGAGGGCTACGACGGGCGGCTGGTGCTGCTGGGGGACGAGCCGGTGCGCCCGTACGAGCGCCCGCCCCTGTCGAAGGAGTACCTGCGCGGCGAGGCCGCGCGCGAGAAGGCCTTCGTCCACGAGGAGGGCTTCTACGACGCCCGCGCCATCGAGCTGCGCACCGGCGTCCACGCCACCGCCATCGACCCCGGCCGCGGCGCGGTGACGCTGCGCGACGGGGAGGAGATCTCGTGGGACCGCCTGCTCATCGCGACCGGCGCGGAGCCCCGGCGGCTGCCGCTGGCCGGGGCCGACCTGCCGGGCGTCCACCTGCTGCGGACCATGGCCGACGGCGACGCGCTGCGCGACGCCGCCGGCTCCGGGGCGCGGATCGTGGTGATCGGGGCGGGCTGGATCGGCTCCGAGGCCGCCGCCTCGGCGCGCGCGCGGGGCGCCGAGGTGACCCTGGTCGAGCGCACCTCCGTGCCGCTCGAGGGCGTGCTGGGACCGGTGGTCGGGGGCATCTACCGCGACGTTCACCGCGAGCACGGGGTGGAGTTCCTGGGCGAGACCGCCGTCGAGGCGATCGAGGGCGACGGGCGGGTCGAGGCGGTGAGGCTCGGCGGCGGCCGGGTCGTGGAGTGCTCGGCCGTGCTGATCGGCGTGGGCGCCTCCCCGCGCACCGCGCTCGCCGAGGCCGCCGGCCTCGACGTGGACGACGGCGTCCTCGTCGACGCCACGCTGCGCACGAGCGCGCCGGGGGTGTACGCCGCGGGCGACGTCGCGCGCGCCCTGCACCCCTTCTACGGTCGCCGGGTGCGGGTGGAGCACTGGGCGAACGCCCTCAACCAGGGTCCGGTCGCGGCGCGCAACATGCTCGGCGCCGACGAGCCGTACGACCGCCTGCCGTACTTCTACTCGGACCAGTACGAGCTGGGGATGGAGTACTCCGGCCTGGCGGACCGCGACGACGACCTGGTGCTGCGCGGCGACCCGGCGAGCCGCGAGCTGATCGCCTTCTGGACCCGGGACGGGCGGGTCACGGCGGGCATGAACATCAACGTCTGGGACGTGGTGCCCCGGATCCAGGAGCTCATCCGCTCGCGCGCCGTCGTCGACGCCGGCCGACTGGCCGACCCGGACGTGGCGCTGGGCGATCTGCTCGCGGACGGCTGACCGTGGCGGACGTCACCACCCGGGTGACGATCGCGCGGCCGCCGGCGGAGGTCTTCGCGGCGCTGTGCGACGTCGAGTCGCTTCCGCGCTGGCAGGGGTCGGCGCTCTCGGTGCGCCGCGAGACCCCCGCGCCCACGGCGCTCGGCGCGCGCTGGTCGGAGCGGCGGCGGTTCATGGGCAAGGAGAACGACGCGCACGTCGAGGTGATCGGGTTCGAGCCGGACCGCCTGCTCGTGATCCGCATCCGATCCGGCCCCGTGTCGCTGCGCGTCCGGCACGCCCTCGCGCCGGCCGGCGCGGGCTGCGAGCTGGTGGTGGAGGCCGGCGACGCGGAGGGCATCCCGCGTCTCATGCGCAGCGCGGCGGTGCGGATGGCGGGACGCGAGGCGAGGGACGACTTCGCCCGGCTCAAACGGCTCCTCGAGGCCGCGCCGCGCTGAGCACCGGCGCCGGCGAGGCCGCCAGGGCGCGGCGCAGCCGCCGCTCGTACTCGGCGGCCGGCACCTCCACCGCCCCGAAGCGGAGGGTGTGGGGCGAGGTCATCTGGATGTCCCACAGCTCGAACCCGGCAGCCGCCAGCAGCGCCGCGGCGCCCACCAGGGCGGCGCTTCCGGCGTCGGGCGCGGTGTGGAACATGCTCTCGGAGCTGTAGAGCCCGCCCAGCGCGACGCCGAACAGGCCGCCCACCAGGCGCGCCCCGTCCCACGCCTCGACGCTGTGCGCCAGGCCCGCCCGGTGCAGCCTGCCGTAGGCGCGCGCCAGCCGCGGGGTGAGCCAGGTCTGGCCGCGCGGCCGGCCCGCGGCGCAGCCCGCGACCACCTCGTCGAAGGCCGCGTCGACCCGGATGTCGTAGGCGCGGCGGCGCAGGCCCCGCCGCACGGAGGCCGGGATGCGGAAGCCCTCGATCGGCATCAGCGCCCGCGGGTCGGCGCTGTAGAGGGCGATGGGGCCGCGGGCGCCCTCGCGGTCCATCGGGAACAGCCCCCGCTCGTACGCCCACACCAGGGCCCGCGGCGCGAGGGAGGGATCGTCCACGCCCGCCTCAGGGCACCCAGGTGTCCCCGGCGGGCGTGATCACCAGCTCGTGGCTCCAGCCGCGGGGGGTCTGCGAGGCGAGGTAGGCGACCGCGGCGGCGACGTCGCCGGCCGACAGCGAATCCTCGGGGGGACGGCCGGTCATGGGGGCGCGCTCGGTCTGGATGATCCCGTCGGCGACCAGCAGGGCGACGTGGACGCCCCGTCCGCGCAGCTCCTGGGCGAGGGCGACCGTGAGCGCCTTCGCCGCGTGCTGGGCGGCGCCCCACGGGCCGCGCCCCGGCATCGCCCGTCGGCTGGACCCGCCGGCCACCTGGATCAGGGTGCCCGCGCCGCGCCGCGCGAGGGCCGCGCCGCCGGCGCGCAGCACCGTCCAGGCCGCCGGCACGAAGCCGGCCATCCACGACTGCAGGCGCTCCGGGGGCGCCTCGGCCACGGGCCCGCCGCCGAAGCTGTGGTCGCGGGGCACCGACGTGGTCGCGTTGACGACCAGGTCGAGGCCGCCGAGGCCGTGCTCGCAGCGCGCGATCGCCTCGGCCACCAGGGCGTGGTCGGCGGCGTCACCGCGCAGCGTCTCGACCCCGGGGCAGGCCGCGCGCAGCGCCTCGAGCGTGGCGTCGGTGCGCGACACGGCCAGCACCCGCCAGCCCGCCGCGAGCCGCTCCGCCGCCACGGCGCGCCCCACGTTGCGGGCGCCGAAGACGAGGGCGACGGGCGGATCGGTCACGCCTCCCAGTGTGCCCGACCGGGTCGCCGCCCCGCCGGATCGCACCGGGTCCGGTCATCCGCGGCGCCGATCGACGACGCTCGTCACGCGAGGATCCGCGCCGGGCGGGGGTACACTCATCGCGTGCTCCACAGCACCGAGACCGCCTCGGCCGCGCGCTTCCCCACGGTGCGCATGCGCCGCCTGCGCCGCACCGCGACGGTGCGCCGCATGGTGCGCGAGACCCGCCTGTCCGCCGACCGGCTCATCCTGCCGCTGTTCGCGATCGCCGGCCGCGACGCCGAGGTTCCGATCCCCTCGCTGCCCGGCCAGGCGCGGCTGTCGCCCGACCTGCTGGCCGCCCGCGCCGCCCGCGCCCACGCCGCGGGCGTCCCGGCCGTGCTGCTGTTCGGCGTCACCGACCACAAGGACGCCGTCGCCAGCGCCGCCTACGAGCGCGACGGGGTGGTGCAGGCGGCGGTGGCGGCGGTGAAGGACGCGGTGCCGGAGATGGTGGTGATCACCGACGTGTGCCTGTGCGGCTACACGGACCACGGCCACTGCGGCGTGCTGGTCGACGGCGACGTCCACAACGACCAGAGCCTGGAGCTGCTGGCCCGCACCGCGGTGAGCCACGCCGACGCCGGCGCCGACATCGTCGCCCCCAGCGACATGATGGACGGCCGGGTGGCGGCGATCCGCGCGGCGCTCGACGCCGAGGGGCACGAGCAGGTCGCCCAGATGGCCTACTCGGCCAAGTACGCGTCCGCCTTCTACGGCCCCTTCCGCGAGGCGGCCGGCTCGGCGCCGGGCCACGGCGACCGGCGCGGCTACCAGATGGATCCGGCCAACGGCCGCGAGGCGGTGCGCGAGTCGCTGCTCGACGCGGCCGAGGGGGCGGACATCCTGATGGTGAAGCCGGCGGCGACCTACCTCGACGTGATCGCCGGGGTGCGCGCGGCCACCGACCTGCCGCTCGCGGCGTACCACGTGAGCGGCGAGTACGCGATGCTGAAGGCCGCCGCCGAGCGCGGCTGGGTCGACGAGCGCCAGGCCGCCGCCGAGACCCTCACGGCGATCGCCCGGGCCGGGGCCGACCTCGTCATCACCTACTACGCCGAGGACGCCGCCCGCTGGATCGCCGAGGAGCGCCCGTGACCACCACCGCCGCCACGCCGGAGCGCATCCACCACACGCCCGACGAGGCCGACCGCGAGCTGCTCAACCAGATGCAGGCCGGCCTCGCGCTGGTGCGCGAGCCCTTCGCCGAGATCGGCTCCCGCATCGGGATGGACGAGGAGGAGGTGCTGCGCCGGCTGCGCGTGCTGAAGCGGGCGGCGATCGTGCGCCAGCTCTCGGCGATCTTCGACACGCGGGCGCTGGGCTACGAGAGCAGCCTGGTCGCCGCCCGCTACCCCGACGACCGGCTCTTCGAGGCCGCCGACATCGTGGGCGGGCACCCGGGCGTGAGCCACAACTACCGCCGCACCCACGCCTTCAACCTCTGGTACACGCTGGCCGTGGAGCACGGCTCGCGCATCGGGCTCGAGCAGACCATGGAGCGGCTCGCCGCCGCGACCGGCGCCCTGTCGATGCGCCTGCTGCCGACGCTGAAGCTCTACAAGATCAACGTCCAGCTCGACATGACCGGCACCCAGGCGACCGACGCGAAGGAGGAGGCCCCCAAGCCCGGCCCCGTCCGCGGCGACGGGGTGCTGCCCACCGAGGCCGACAAGCGCATGATCCTGGTGCTGCAGCGCGACCTGCCGCTCGAGCACCGGCCCTTCGACGTCTGGGCCGAGCAGGCCGGCGTCACGCCGGACGAGCTGCTGGCCGCCGCCCAGGTGTTCGTGGACCGCCACTACATGCGCCGCTTCGCCGCCGTGCTCAACCACCGCCGCGCCGGGTTCGGCGCCAACGGCATGGCCGTGTGGAGGGTGCCCGAGGAGCAGCTCGAGGAGATCGGCCCGCGCATGGCCGCCTTCAAGGCGGTCTCCCACTGCTACCGGCGGCCGACCTACCCCGACTGGCCGTACAGCATCTTCACGATGGTCCACGCCCGCTCGAAGGAGGCCTGCGAGGAGGCCATCGAGGCGATCGCGCAGGAGACCGGCATCACCGACCCGGGGCGCCGGGCCGTGCTGTACTCGACCTACGAGTTCAAGAAGATCCGGCTCATGTACTTCACGCCCGAGTACCGCGAGTGGGAGGACCGCGCGCTCGCCGGGCAGGCGCTGCCCCGGTGGCGCGCATAGGCCCAGCGCCGGAGCGGAGCGCGGACCTCTTCGCCCGCGCGCGCAGGGTGCTGGTGGGCGGGGTCAACTCGCCGGTGCGCGCCATGCGCGGCATCGGCCGCGACCCGCTCTTCATCGCCCGGGCGGAGGGCCCGCACGTGTGGGACGCCGACGGCTCCCGCTACGTCGACTACCTCTCCACCTGGGGCCCCGCGATCCTCGGCCACGCGGCGCCGGCGGTGCTCGACGCGGTGCGCGAGGCCCTGCCGCTCGGCACCTCCTACGGCGCGCCCACCGAGCGGGAGGTGCTGTTCGCCGAGGCGGTGGCCGACGCGGTCCCGTCGGTGGAGATGCTGCGCATGACCTCGTCCGGCAGCGAGGCGGTGATGGGCGCGCTGCGCCTGGCCCGCGCGGCCACCGGCCGCGAGCCCGTCGTGAAGGTGGCGGGCGGCTACCACGGCGCCATCGACGGGCTGCTGGCCCAGGGCGGCAGCGGCCTCACCACGCTGGGCATCCCCAGCAGCCCCGGCGTCACCGCGGGGGCGACGGCGGCGACGCGCATCGTCCCCTTCAACGACGCCGCCGCGGCCGACGAGGCCCTGCGGGGGGCGGCGGCCCTGATCGTGGAGCCGGTCGCGGGCAACATGGGGGTCGTGCCCCCCGCCGACGGCTACCTCGCCGCGCTGCGCGCCGCCTGCGACCGGGCCGGCGCGCTGCTGATCCTGGACGAGGTCATCACCGGCTTCCGCGTCGCCCGCGGCGGCGCCCAGGAGCGCTACGGGGTCGCGGCCGACATCACCTGCTTCGGCAAGATCATCGGCGGCGGCCTGCCGGTGGGCGCCTTCGGCGGCCGGTCCGAGGTGATGCGCGAGCTCGCCCCCGAGGGCCCCTGCTACCAGGCCGGCACCCTCTCCGGGAACCCGCTCGCGACCTCGGCCGGCATGGCCGTGCTGGGCGAGCTCGCCCGCGAGGGGGTCTACCGGCGCCTGGAGGAGAGCGGCGCCGCGCTCGAGGACGCCCTGCGCGAGAGCGGCGCGCCGGTGGTGATCAACCGGGTGGGCTCGATGCTGACCCCGTTCTTCGCCCCCGGCCCGGTGAGCGACTACGCGAGCGCCACCGCCTCGGACACCGACGCCTACGGGCGCTTCGCCCGCACCCTGCTCGATCAGGGCGTCTACCCCCCGCCGTCGCAGTTCGAGGCCTGGTTCACCGGCCTCTCCCACGGCCCCGACGAGCTGCTGCAGACGCGCGCCGCGCTCGCCCGCGCCGTCGAGTCGCTGTGAGCGCGCGCCCGTGAGATCGGTCCTCGCCGAGGAGCCGGCCCTGGCCGCCGAGCTCATCGAGCCCGCGCCCGAGCCGCTGCTGGCGCCGCTGGTGGCGCCGCCGCTCACGCCGCACCAGGCCGGCGGCCTCGACCTCATCCTCGAGGGCTTCCTGCTGCACCACGGCACCCCGCGCCACCTGGCGCGCAGCGGCCGCGGCCGCGAGGTGCTGGCCGGCGACTACTGCTACGCCCACGGCTTGGTGCGCATCGCCGACGCCGGCGACCTGTTCGTCATCGAGGCGCTCGCCGACCTGATCGCCCTCGGCGCGGGCCTCGTCGCCACCCGTCGCCACGAGGCGCTGCTGCCGCTGTGGCGCGGCACCACCGCCGCCATCGCCACCCGCGGCGGCCCCGACGCCGACGAGACGGCGCGCCTGTTCATCGCGGCCCAGGCCCGCCTGCGCACCGCCGGCGACCCGGCGGGCCTCGAGGCGCTGGCCGCCGGACTGCCCCCCACGCCCGGCCTCGCCCGGGCCCTCGCCCCCCCGGAGGACCGGTGAAGGACCTGCGCGAGTGGATCGCGCGCCTCGAGCGCGACAAGCAGCTGGTGCGGATCGGCGCGACGGTCGACCCGCGCCTCGAGATCACCGAGATCGCCGACCGCGTGACGAAGGCCGGCGGGCCGGCGCTGCTGTTCACCGACGTGCTGGGCAGCGACCTGCCGCTGCTGATCAACCAGTTCGGCAGCGACCGCCGCATGTGCGCCGCCCTCGGCGCCGATTCGCTCGACGAGGTCGCCGGCCGCATCGAGACCCTGCTCGACCTGCAGCCGCCCCAGGGCGTGGTGCAGAAGGTGAAGGCGCTCGGCAGGCTGCGCGAGCTGGCGTCGTTCTCGTCGAAGCTGGTCAAGGAGGCGCCCTGCCAGGAGGTGTGGCTGGACGAGCCCGACCTCGACCTGCTGCCCATCCTCACCTGCTGGCCCGACGACGCCGCGCCCTTCATCACGCTGCCGCTGGTGTTCAGCCGCGATCCGGTGAGCGGGGCGCGCAACTGCGGCATGTACCGCATCCAGAAGATCGACCGGCGCACGGCGATGATGCACTGGCAGATCCACAAGGACGGCGCCGCCCACCTGCGCGACTCGCAGGGGCGCGTGCCCGTGGCGGTCGCGATCGGCACCCACCCGGCGACCACCTACTCGGCCACCGCCCCGCTGCCGCCCGGCATCGACGAGATGATCTTCGCCGGCTTCCTGCGCGGCAGGAGCGTCGAGATGGTGCGCTGCCGCACGGTCGACCTCGAGGTGCCGGCCGAGTCGGAGATCGTGCTGGAGGGCTACGTCGACGCCACCGACCTGCGCCCGGAGGGCCCGTTCGGCGACCACACGGGCTTCTACACGCCCGCCGACGACTACCCCACCTTCCACATCACCGGCATGTCGATGCGCAGGGACGCGATCTACTCGACCACCGTCGTGGGCGTGCCGCCGCAGGAGGACTTCTTCCTGGGCAAGGCCACCGAGCGGATCTTCCTGCCCCTGATCCGCACCTCGGTGCCGGACATCGTCGACCTCAACCTGCCGCTCGAGGGCGTCTTCCACAACTGCGCCCTGGTGTCGGTGCGCAAGCGCTACCCGGGCCACGCGAAGAAGCTGATGGCCTCGATCTGGGGGCTCGGCCTGCTGTCGCTGTCGCGCTGCATCGTCGTGGTCGACGACGACGTCGACGTGCAGGACGTCTCGGCCGTGGCCTTCCAGGCCTTCTCGAACGTCGACGCCGGCCGCGACATGCTCGTCGTCGAGGGCCCCGTGGACGCCCTCGACCACGCCGCCCCCTACTTCGCCTACGGCGCGAAGGTGGGCTTCGACGCGACGCGAAAATGGCAGGGGGAGGGCGTGGTGCGCCCCTGGCCGGACCCGATCCGGATGGACGACGAGACGCGCGCGCTCGTCGATCGGAGATGGGTCGAGTACGGCATCGATCGCGGGACAAGTGGCCCACGGTGGCGTCGTTGAATCTGCCCTCCCCGTCGGATTGAATCCCGGGGCGTCGCCGTCGCGGCGCCTCGGACGTTCGTTGGGAGGTCGGGGTTGGCAGACAGCCAGGGTCAGTCGGGCGAGATCGGGCGCGGCGGCCAGTACAGCGGGCCGGTCGCCACCGACGTGGTCGCCGAGCACGACCCGCATGACGACCCCGCCTTCATCACCCGGACGAAGTTCCTCTCCGGCATCGCCGTCGTCACCGGCGGCGTGATGACCGCGGCCATCCTGGTGCCCGTCGTGGGCTTCGCGGTGGCCGACTCGGTGCAGGAGGAGGAGTGGCGCTGGGTCGACATCGGCGCCTTCTCCGACTTCCCCGAGGGCCAGGTCACCTCGATCGCCGTCTCGGGGCCGAACCCCGAGAGCGACCGCCGCGCCTTCGTCCGCAACGCGGACGGCGCGATGACCGCCATCTGGAACCGATGCGCCCACCTGGGGTGCCCCGTGAAGTACGCGCCGGGCGCCGACTCGTACTCGTGCCCCTGCCACGGCGGCTCGTACGATTCGGTGGGGCGCGTGACGGCGGGTCCGCCGCCGCGGCCGCTCGACCGCTTCGACGTCAAGATCGTCGGCAAGGACGGCAAGGACGTCGCGGTGGCCGACGACATCGTCAAGGGCCCCTCGACGGCCAAGGCGAAGCCCGAGGATCGGGTGCTCATCGGCCGGCCGTTCTCGCTCGACAAGGAACTGCAGCCGTACCGCATCCACGGCCCGGGCGAGCCCCTCGACGGCCCGCTCAAGAACCTCTACCCCTTCTAGGCAGGCACGCGGATGGCGACCAAGGACATCGGCCCGAAGAACCCGGCCATCAAGGCCGGCGAGGCCGCCGTCGACTACGTCGACGAGCGCAGCGGGGTCAAGACCGGCTTCAACTGGTTCCTCTTCCGGAACATCCCGGCCGAGACCAGCTGGTTCCAGACCCTCGGCTTCACCGCCATGGCCCTCTTCGGCCTCCAGGCGATCACCGGGATCATCCTGGCGATGTACTACAAGCCCGACCCCGCCTCGGCCTTCCAGAGCATCCAGACGATCACCGACGACGTGACCTGGGGCTGGCTGGTGCGCGGCATGCACAAGTGGGGCGCCAGCGCGATGATCGTGGTGGTGTTCCTGCACATGGGCCGGGTCTTCTTCTTCGGCTCGTACAAGTACCCGCGCGAGCTCACCTGGGTCACCGGCGCCCTGCTGCTGATCCTGACCATGTTCATGGGCCTCACCGGCTACCTGCTGGTGTGGGACCAGAAGGCCTACTGGGCCACCGTCGTCGCCGTGAACATCACCGCCAGCGCCCCGATCCTCGGTCCATACGTGGCCGACATCATGCGCGCCGGCCCGGAGTTCGGACCGGACACCCTGTCCCGGTTCTACTCCATCCATATGCTCGTGATACCCGGCGGCATCGCCACCTTCATCGGCCTGCACCTCTACTTCATCACGAAGCTGGGCATCGCCGAGCCGCCCCACAGCAAGCGCCGCCAGGCCATCGAGCGGGCGGAGTCCGACGCGCGTCGCGCGGCCGAACGTGAGCACCGGCCCTACGGCCGGCGCCAGGTTCCCGCGGCGCCCCCGGTCGAGGTCGAGGCGGAGGGTCGCCCGTGAACAAGGGCCAGAGGGAGTACTACAAGAAGGACTACGCGGCAGCGAAGGCGGCCGGCAAGCCCTTCTTCCCGTACGCCATCTACAAGGACCTGCTCATCGCCACCCTGGCGATCGGGTTCGTCATCGTCCTCGCCGTCTGGCAGCGGGTGGAGATCGGGGAGCCGGTCAACCCCGCCAGCACCGACTTCGTGCCGCGGCCCGAGTGGTACTTCCTCTTCCTCTTCGAGCTGCTGAAGATCTTCAAGGGCCAGAACGCGCTGATGCCGGTCATCATGGCGACCTTCATCGTCCCGAACATCCTGATGCTGCTGCTCATCCTGGTGCCGTTCATCGACAACGGCCCGGAGCGGCGCATCCAGCGGCGGCCGATCGCCCTGATCACCGCCGGCGTGGTGGTCTTCTTCCTCGCCTGGCTCACCAACAAGGGCGCCCACGCCGACGCCGGCGGCAGCACCCTGCAGCTGTCGGGCATCGAGGGCGACGCGAAGGCCGAGGCGGGCATGCAGCTCTGGCTGGAGAACTGTACGACCTGCCATATGATCAAGGACGTGGGCGCGCCCGGCCCGGGTCCGAACCTCACGGTGGAGGGCACCAAGGACACCCTGAAGGTGGCGAACGCCAAGGAGTTCCTCACCAATCCGCCACCGGGGATGATCCCCTTCGCCACCTTCACCGATGAGCAGTACGAGGAGATCGGCACGTTCATCGAGGGCCTGGGAGTGAAGTACAAGTAGGGAACAGCGGCCCCGCCCTCCGGGACAGACCCCGGGGGCGGGGGCGGCTCATTTCCGGGGGACCGCCGCTACCATCCGTGGCGTGACGCGAGTCTTCCTCGGAGTGACGGGCGGCAGCGGGGCGATCTACGCCGGACGGGCGCTGCGCGCCCTCACCGCGGCGGGTTGCGACGTGGGCCTGTGCGTCAGCGACGCGGGCGCCCACGTCATCAGCCACGAGATCCTGCGCGCCGGCACCCGGCCGCCCGACGACCCCGCGCTCGCCGTCGAGGGCTTCGTCGAGCGCTTCGCGCAGGAGGCGGGGTCGGTGACCGTGCTCGGGCTCAACGACCTCACCGCGCCCTTCGCGTCGGGCTCGTCGCTCGCGCCCGCGGCGCTCATCGCGCCCTGCTCGGGCGCGACGCTCGCCGCCATCGCCCACGGCACGGGGCGCAACCTGATCCACCGCTGCGCGGACGTGATGCTCAAGGAGCGCCGGCGCCTGGTGCTGATGCCGCGCGAGACCCCGCTCAGCCTGATCCACATCGAGAACATGGCGGCCGTCACGCGCGCCGGGGCGGTGGTGCTGCCGGCGATGCCGGGCTTCTACTCCGAGCCGCGGACCATCGACGACCTCGTCGACTTCGTGGTGGGCAAGGCGCTCGACCAGCTGGGCGTGGAGCACCGCCTGCTGGCCCGCTGGGGCGAGGGAGCCCCCGCCGCGGAGGGCGCCCGATGACCGCCGGCGCCCCCGGCCGCCTCGAGCCGGCCCAGGTGCGGCAGATGTTCGACCGCATCGCGCCGCGCTACGACCTGCTCAACCGGACGATGACCGCCGGCCTCGACGGCCGCTGGCGCCGGGCCGCCGCCGCGGCGGCCGACCTCGCCGCCGGGGAGCGGGCGCTCGACGTGTGCTGCGGCACCGGCGACCTGGCCCTCGCCCTCGCCGACCGGGTCACCGGCTCCGGCGAGGTCGTGGGCATCGACTTCTCCGAGGAGATGGTGGCGCGGGCGGGTGCGAAGGGCGCGGCGCACGGCGGGCCGCTCTCCTTCCAGGTGGGCGACGCGCTCGACCTGCCCTTCCCGGACGACGCCTTCGACGCCGCCGCCGTGGCCTTCGGCATCCGCAACGTCGACGACCTCGACCGGGGCATCGCCGAGATGGCGCGCGTGGTGCGCCCCGGCGGCCGCGTGGTGATCCTCGAGATCACCACCCCGCCCCGCCTGCGGGCCTTCTACGGCCTCTGGTTCGACCGCGTCGTGCCGCGCCTGGGCCGCGTGCTGGGCCGCGACGGCGCCGCCTACTCCTACCTGCCGGCCTCGGTGAAGCGCTTCCCCGAGCCCCGGGCGCTCGCCGCGCACATGGCCCGCGCCGGGCTCACGGACGTGCGCTGGAGGCCGCTCGCCGCCGGCATCATCGCCCTGCACCACGGGCGGGTCGCCTGACCTCCGCCGCTCCCGTACCCGCGCTGGTCGCGCCGCTCACGCCGCTGCTCGCGCTGTGCGAGGAGCGCCTGCGCGCGTCGGTGGCGGGCTTCGCCGACGAGGTCGCCCGGCCGGCCGCCGACACCCTCGCGGCGGGCGGCAAGCGCGTCCGCCCCCTGCTGGTCTTCTGCTCCGCCCCCCGCTCCGCCCTGGCCGATCCGTCGCAGCGCGCCGACCTGCTCTCCGCGGCCGCCGCGGTGGAGCTGGTGCACATGGCGACGCTCGTGCACGACGACCTGCTCGACGGCGCCACGATGCGCCGCGGCCGCCCCACCGTGGCGCGGGCCCTCGGCGCCGAGCGGGCCGTGAGCACCGGCGACTTCCTCTTCGCCCGCGCCTTCGGCGAGCTCACCCGCACCGGCTCGCCGCGGGCGGTGCAGGCCCTCGCCGGCGCCGCCCTCGACCTCTCCCAGGGCGAGATGGACCAGCAGCGGGCCGCCTACGACCTCGACCTGGCCGAGCAGGCCTACCTCTCGCGCTGCCGCCGCAAGACCGCCGCGCTCTTCTCGGTGGCCTGCCGCCTGGGCGCCCAGGTCGGCGGCATCGGCCGCGACTGCGAGGAGCGCCTCGCCGCCTTCGGCGAGAACGTGGGCATGGCCTTCCAGATCTTCGACGACATCCTCGACCTGGCGGGGGCGCCGGCCAGCACGGGCAAGCGCCGCGGCACCGACCTGTGCGACGGCACCGTGACCCTGCCGGTGATCCTGGCCATGCAGCTCGAGCCCGGGCTGCGGCCCGTCGTCGCGGCGGCCTGCGACGGCCCCGACCTGGAGGCGCTGTGCGACCGCCTCGCCGCGCACCGCGGCCTCGCGCTGGCGCGCGACCGCGCCCTCGCCTTCGTGGCGGCCGCCCGGGCGGCGATCCAGGAGGGCCCGGCGGACGGCGCCGACGTGGGCGCCCTGCTCGAGATCGCCGACGGCGTCGTGGACCGGTACGGATGAGCGCGGCCGCCGAGCTCGCGGAGCTGCTCCGCGCCCGGGACCCGATCGCCGCCGCGCGCGCCGCGGGCGTGACGGGCGACGAGCCCGTCACCGTCGAGCGGGGCGATCCGCCCGCCGGCTGGCTGGTGGACGGCGACGTCGAGCGGCCGGTCGACGAGCACCGCGCCGCCCACCTGGCGGGCACCCCCAGCGAGGCCGCCCTCGCCTACGGCGCCGGCCACCCGGCCGAGGACATCGCCCGCCGGCTCGCCGAGCTCGCCGAGCTCGCGCGCGAGACCGGCCTGCTGCGCGCCGTCTGCCCCGTCCCCGCCGACGGCACGGCCGACCGGCCCGGCTCGTGGGGCGTCGAGGACCTGACCGTGGTCGCCGTGTGCCGCCTGGCCCTGCCCGCCGGGGTGGCGGTGCGGCCCCACTGGCGGCGCCTGGGCCCGGGCGCCAGCCAGATCGCCGCGGCCTTCGGCGCCACCGCGTGGCGCGTGCCGCACGACGACGGCGCCGACACCGAGCGGCTGGTCGCCGCCCTGGGACGCGGGGGCGCCGCATGAGGCTGCTGCGCGTGGGCCGCATCTCGGCCCTCAACATGTACCCCATCTACCACGGGCTGGAGCGCGCGGCCGACCCGCACCTGGTCTTCACCGACGGCCTGCCCACCACGCTCAACCGGGCGCTGCTGGCGGGCGACCTGGACGTCTCGGCCATGTCCAGCATCGCCTTCGCCCGCAACGCACGCGACCTGCGCCTGGTGCCGGTGGCGTCGATCACCGCGCAGGGCGCGGTCGACTCGATCCAGCTCTTCTCGCGGGTGCCCATCGAGCGGGTGCGCAGCGTGGCGGTCACCCCCCACAGCGCGACCTCGGTCGCCCTGCTGCGCATCCTGCTGGGCCCGTCGGTGCCGCCGTTCACGATCCTCGACGAGCCGCCCGAGCGGGCCCTGCGCCGCCACGACGGCGTGCTGCTGATCGCCGACGAGGCGCTGCGCGGCCTGCGCGAGCCGTTCGCCGCCCACCACGCCGACCTGGCCGAGCTGTGGAACGCCCGCACCGGGCACCCGATGGTGTTCGCGGTGTGGGCCGCCCGCGCCGACAGCGCGCGCGAGCGCCCCGAGGCGCTCGCCGCGCTCGCCGCCCTGCTGCGCGAGGCGCGCGCGGCCTACCTCGACGACCCCGAGGCGGTCGTCGCGGCGGCGGCCCGGCGCTTCCCCTTCCCGGCCGACTTCATCCGCGACTACCTGCGCAGGCTGCGCTACGAGTTCGGCGACGCCGAGCGCGCCGGTCTGGCGGCCTTCCTCGCGGCGGCGCGCGCCGGCGGCGAGCTCGACGACGTCCCGAGCCTGGCCGCGTAGCTAAGATTCGCCTCCGTGAGCACCCTCGCACCGAACCGGGTCGGCGACATCCTCGAGCGGGTCGTGGGCGGCGAGCGCCTCGGCGACGAGGACGCCCTCACCCTGCTGCGCTCGCGCGACCTGGTGGCGGTGGGAGAGGCCGCCGACCGGGTGCGCGACGCGGCCACCGACCCCGGCGTCGTGACCTTCTCGATCGACCGGAACGTCAACTACACCAACTTCTGCATCACCGACTGCGACTTCTGCGCCTTCTACCGGCGCCCGATGGACCCCGAGGGCTACGTGCTGCCGAAGTCGGTGATCTTCCGCAAGATCGAGGAGACCCTCGACCTGGGCGGCACGGCGCTGCTGCTGCAGGGAGGCCACCACCCGAACCTGCGGATCGAGTGGTACGAGGACCTCTTCCGCGACATCAAGGCGCGCTACCCGATCCACCTGCACGCGCTGTCGCCCTCCGAGATCCTCCACGTCGCGAAGATCTCGAAGCTGTCGCTGGACGAGACGATGGTCCGGCTGCGCGACGCCGGCCACGACTCGCTGCCCGGCGGCGGCGCCGAGATCCTGGTCGACCGGGTACGGCGGGTGATCGCCCCGCGCAAGACCACCAGCGACGAGTGGCTGTCGGTGATGCGGGCCGCCCACCGCGCCGGCATGTCGACCACCGCCACGATGATGTACGGCACGGTCGACACCGAGGAGGACCGCATCGAGCACCTGCGCCGGCTGCGCGAGGTGCAGGACGAGGACCCCGGCTTCCGCGCCTTCGTGTGCTGGAGCTACCAGTCCGGCGGGGGCAGCGCCCGCGGCGACGACCACGCCCACACGACCGCCGCCGACTACCTGATGATGCTCGCGGTGAGCCGCCTCTACCTCGATAACTTCCCCCACTTCCAGTCGTCGTGGGTCACCCAGGGCCTGCGGGTGGGGCAGCTGGCGCTGGAGTTCGGCTGCGACGACATGGGCTCGATCATGATCGAGGAGAACGTGGTGCGCGCCGCCGGGACGGCCTTCCGGCTGGACACCGAGCGCATGGTGCGCGCCATCGAGGCCACCGGGCGACGGGCGGTGCAGCGCGACACCCTCTACCGCGCCGTGAAGGCCTTCCCGTGACCGATCTGACCGCCCGCGAGGCGTACGACGCCTGGCAGGCCGGCGACCTCACGATCATCGACGTGCGCGAGGAGCACGAGCACGCCCAGACGCGCATCGACGGCGTCGCGCTGCTTCCCATGAGCGAGCTGCTGGCGCGCATCGACGAGGTGCCCGACGACGGCCCCCTCGCCATCATCTGCCGCTCCGGCTCGCGCAGTGCGCAGGTGGCCGACTACCTCACGGCCAACGGCGAGCACGGCGACGTCGCGAACGTCGCGGGCGGCATCATCGCCTGGGCCGCCGAGCGCCTTCCCTACGAGGGGGCTCCGCCCACGTGACCACGGCCCTCGCCGTGGTCGTGGCGGTGGCGGCGGGCATCACGGGGACCTGGTCCCCCTGCGGCTTCTCGATGGTCGAGAGCCTCGCGGCGCCCTGCGCGCGCCGCGGCCGCAGCGTCGCCGGCGCCGCGTCGGCCGCCTTCGCGGTGGGCGCCCTGGCGGGCGGGGTCGTCACCTTCGGCCTGCTCTCCCTGCTGGGCTCCGCCCTCGGCGCGGGCGGCACCGCCGCCCTGGTCGCCGCCGCCTTGGTCGCGGCCCTCGCCGCGGCGGGCGAGCTGGCCGGCGTGCGGGTGCTGCCCCAGATCCGCCGCCAGGTGCCGGAGCCGTGGCGCCGCACCCTGCCGCTGCCGCTGGCGAGCGGGCTCTACGGGCTGCTGCTGGGGCTGGGCTTCACCACCTTCGTGATGACCTTCGCCGTCTGGGTGCTCGCCTTCATCGCCGTGGCGCTCGGCTCGGTCGCGACCGGCGTGGCCATGGGCCTGGCATTCGGCGCCGGCCGCGCCGTCCCGGTGGCGGTGATCGCGATGGGCATGTCCGGCGCCGGCGGCCGCATGCTGAGGACGATGATCGAGCGCCCCCGGCTGCTCGCCCACGCCCGCCGCCTGGACGGGGCGCTGCTGGCCGCCCTCGCCGCCGGGCTGCTGGCCGCGATCCTCTCGTAGCCGCCGCGCCCGCGGCGCGGGCGGATCGGGCTCAGAAGTCGATCGGCTCGATCAGGTCGAGCTGCAGGGCGGTGATGAGCCGCTCCACGTCCTGCTCCATGTTCGCCCGGGAGAACTCGCGCAGGGTGACCAGGAGCTCCTCGGTGCCGTCGTTCAGGGAGTCGTCGAACCGCTCGACGTCCTCCTGGGTGAAGTCGCCGGCGTGCCGCCACTCGCAGTTGGGGCAGCGCCGCTCGATGCGCCACAGGTCGCCCTGGCGCTCCTCCCACGACAGCGGATAGACCAGCTCGCCGTCGCAGCTCGGGCAGATGTGCATGTCCGACTCGTGCCCCCCCGCGCCGATGTGCGCATCGTGCGGCGCCGCCGGCTGGTCGTCGGCGTGGACGGTGACGGCCGGGGTGCCGTCGGCGGGCGCCTCGTCGGAGAAGTAGACGATCTCGATCACCCGCCCGCCGGGGAGCGAGATCTTCTTGGTGTGGTAGCCCTTCATGACCCGGGGTATCGGCCGCTCCCGGGTGAACTTGAGGGATCCGCCGACGGGCCGCGTAACCCCCGGCGGCGGCGCGCCCGGGGGCGCTCAGACCGGGGCCAGCGCCGCCTCGGCGACCCGGTCGGCCTCGAACGAGGAGCGCACCAGGGGGCCCGCCTCGACGTGGGCCAGGCCCAGGTCGCGGCCGAGCTCGGAGAGGGCCGGGTACTCGGCCGGCGCGTAGTAGCGCGCCACCGGCAGGTGGGCCGGCGAGGGCCGCAGGTACTGCCCGATGGTGACCAGGCCGCAGCCCGCCGAGGCCAGGTCGCCGAGCACCGAGGCCACCTCGGGGAGCGTCTCGCCCAGGCCGACCATGATGCCGCTCTTGGTGGTGAGCCCCGCCGCGGCCGAGCGCGCCAGCAGCTCCAGCGTGCGCTCGTAGCGCGCGCCGGGGCGCACCCGCGAGTAGAGCCGGGGCACGGTCTCGGTGTTGTGGTTGAGCACGTCGGGGGCGGCCTCGATGACGGCGTCCAGCGAGTCCCAGCTGCCCCGCAGGTCGGGGATCAGCACCTCGACCTTCGCCTCGGGCAGCCGCCGCCGCAGCGCCGCGATCGTGTCGGCGAAGTGGGCCGCGCCCCCGTCCGGCAGGTCGTCGCGGGCGACCGCGGTGACCACCACGAAGCGCAGGCCCATGGCCGCGGCCGCGTCGGCGACGCGCTCCGGCTCGTCCGGGTCGGGCGGGCCGAACGGCCGGCCGGTCGCCACGTTGCAGAAGCGGCAGCCGCGGGTGCAGCGGCTGCCGGCGATCATGAAGGTGGCGGTGCCGCGCTGCCAGCAGCGCCCGATGTTCGGGCAGGCCGCCTCCTCGCACACCGTCACCAGGCGCTCCTGGCGCATCAGCGCCTTGGTCTTCACGAAGCCGCCGCCGAGCGGGTTCTTCGCCGCCACCCAGCGGGGCAGGCGGCGGCGGTCGCACAGCTGGGCGATGTGGGCCGCGTCGACGTCGACCGGCGCCAGGCCGTCGATGCCGTCGGCGCCGATCAGGCGGTCGTCCAGGACCACCGGCGGCAGGTACCCCGCGGCGTGGGCCTCGGCGATGGCCTCGACGGCCGGGAGGTCCGGCCCCTGCTGCACTCGGAAGGCGCGCTCGCCGATCACGTCCTGCACCGTAGCGGAAGAGGCCCCGTCCCCGACCCGGCCGCATGTCCGGATGTATGCTCGCCGACCGTGGTCCTGTCCGACCGAACGATCCGCGCCGAGCTCGCATCGGGGCGGCTGGTCATCGACCCGTTCGACGAGTCGCTGCTGCAGCCGTCGTCGGTGGACCTCCGCGTGGCCGACCGCTTCCGGGTGTTCCACAACAGCCGCCGGCCCTTCATCGACGTGCAACGGCCCACGGACGACCTCACCGAGGAGGTCGCCATCGCCGCCGGCGAGGCGTTCATCCTCCACCCCGGCGAGTTCGTGCTGGCCTCCACCCGGGAGCGGGTGGCGCTGCCCGACGATCTGGTGGGCCGCCTGGAGGGCAAGTCGAGCCTCGGCCGCCTGGGCCTCCTGATCCACTCCACGGCGGGCTTCATCGACCCCGGCTTCGACGGCACCATCACCCTCGAGCTGTCGAACGTCGCGCGCCTGCCCATCTCGATCGTGCCGGACATGCCGATCGGCCAGATCTCGTTCCTGCAGATGACCACGCCGGTCGAGCGGCCCTACCGGGGCAAGTACCAGGGCCAGAGCGGCCCCACGGCCAGCGCGTACCACCTGAACTTCGAGGACCGCGAGGCCTGACGGGAGCGGTCAGCGGTGCCGGCCGGCGGGGCGCAGCCACCGGTTGGCGACCGCCCCGCCCGCCAGCGCGAAGGCGAGGGCCCAGACCGCCGCGACCAGCCAGTCGCGCCCGCCCCCGCGGGAGAGCTCGGGCGCGTCGGGCCCGCCGGCCACGTCGATGATCGTGGCCAGCGCCAGGAAGGCCGCATGGATCACGTAGCCCATGAACCAGGCGCCGGCCGCGTGCGCGATGCGGCGCCCCTCGGCCCGGACGCCGGCCAGGAACCCGGCCAGGCCGAACGAGACCGCGGCGAGCGCCAGCCGGGCGGGCCAGTCCCTGCCGGCGCCGATCATCAACCCGATCGAGGCCACCAGGCCGCCCCAGGTCGTCGCGATCGGATCGAGACGCGCCTCGCCCGGCGACCTTCGAGGTATCAGCGGCGCCACGAGCCCATGCTACCCTCCCCCTCGGAAGGGCCCTCTTCCCACACTAGAGCGAGGACGTCGTCGTGCCGTTCGATTTCTCCCCGGTACAGCTCATAATCGTCCTTGTCATCGTGCTGCTCGTCTTCGGGGCCAAGCGCCTGCCGGAGATCGGCCGCAACCTCGGCTCCGGAGCCCGCGAGTTCAAGGACGGCATCACGGGCAAGAGCTCCTCCACGGAGAACGAGGCGTCCAGCGAGGACAAGCCGAGCTCCTGAGCCGCCGGCCGTCCGCCTCTGGCGGGCCGCCTGGGTCGTACCCGTCAGCGCGCCGCCCGTCGCGGGCGGCGCGGTGGCATGCGCGGACGGCCGCATCGTCGACGTGGGGCCGGCCGCGCAGGTGGAGGGCCGCCACCCGTCCGCGCCGGTGCGCGACCTGGGCGACGTCCTGCTGCTGCCGGGCCTGGTCGACGCCCACTGCCATCTGGAGTGGAGCCTGCTGGGCGACCTGCTGCCGCGCGCGACCTTCGGGCGCTGGCTGGGGCGCTTCCTGCCGCTGCGCCTGCGGATGCTGCCGGAGGACCACCTCGCCGCCGCGCGCGCGGGGGCCCTGGCGGCCCTCCTCGCCGGCACCACGACGCTCGCCGACTCGGGCCCCACCGGCGCGGGCGTCGACGCCATGACCGAGGCCGGGCTGCGCGGGACCGTGCACCTGGAGGCCTTCGGCCGCGAGCAGGGCGCCGCCGCGCGCCGGGCGGCCGCCGCCCACGCCGACCGCGTCGCCGCGCTCGACGGGGGCGCCGGGCCGCGGGTGCGGGTGGGGGTGTCACCGCACGCGCCGTACACGGTCGGCCCCGACCTGTGGCGCGCGCTGGCCGAGCACCCCGGCCTCGCCGCGCGCCCCTGGGCCACCCACGTCGCCGAGTCCGAGGACGAGGAGCGGTGCATCGCGCGCGGCGAGGGCCCCCTGGCCGACGTGTTCGCCGCCGGCGGCCTGGAGCCGGGCCGCTGGGGGGGCGCCGGCGACGAGGGCCCGGTCGGCCGCCTGGCGCGCGGCGGCGCCCTGCGGGCCGGCACGATCGCCGCCCACTGCGTGCGCCTCGCCGCCGGCGACCCCGCGACCCTGCGCGACGCGCGCGTGCCCGTGGCCCACTGCCCCCGATCGAACGGGTACCTGCGCTGCGGGCGGGCCCCCCTGGAGCGCCTGCGCGCCGCGGGGGCGCTGGTCGCCCTGGGCACCGACTCGCCGGCGAGCGGCGGCGACTACGACCTGCGGGCCGAGGCCCGGGCGGCCGCCGCCGCCCACGCGGGGGTCGCGGGGGCGCCCGCGGCGGACGACCTGCTGAGGATGGCGACGATCGACGGCGCGCGGGCCCTGGGGATGGCCGGGGAGGTGGGCGAGCTGTCGCCCGGCGCGCGCGCCGACCTGCTGGCGCTGCGACCGGCCCGGCCGGTGGAGGACGTGGCCGCCGCCGCGCTCGACGCGCGCGCCGAGGTGGCGATGGTGGCCCTCGACGGCGAGGCCCTGGTCGAGGAGGGCGTGGCGCTCCGTCTGGACGCCGCGCGGGTGCGTGCCCGCGCCCGCGAGGCGCGCGCCCGCCTCTGCTAGCGTCAGCCGCCGTGCTGCTCGATCAGAAGCGAACCCGCCGGATGGTGCAGATCGTCGCCATCCTCACCTCCCTCGCCTTCGCCGGTGTGATCTTCGTCGTCCTCGGCCTCATCCTGTTCGGAGGCGGGGGGAACACGGCCGCCGACGACATCCTCAGCGACGCCAAGAAGGCCGTCGAGCAGTCGCCCACGAGCGCGGACGCGTACGAGGACCTCGCCTCGGCGTACCGCGGCAAGGACGACCTGCCGAACGCGATCATCGCCGCCCGCAAGGCCGTGTCGCTCGACCCGAACGACCTCGGCAGGGTGCAGACGCTGGTGACGCTGCAGGTCGATCAGGGCAACACGGAGGGGGTGCTCACCACCCTCCAGAACTTCACCAAGCGCAACCCGAAGAACGCCGACGCCTTCCTGCTGCTGGCGCAGCAGGCCGAGGCGGCCGGGCGGACGCCGCTGGCGCGACTGTCCTACCTCACCTTCCTGCGCCTCGCGCCGGACGATCCGAACGCCGAGGCCATCCGCCAGCGCATCACCGAGCTCGATGCGACCGGCGCCACCACCGGGTAGCCCGCCCGGCTCCTGCTAGATTCCCGGGCCGCGGGCCGTTAGCTCAGCTGGTAGAGCAGGGGACTCTTAATCCCAAGGTCGTAGGTTCGATCCCTACACGGCCCACTTCGATGCGCCCGAGCCGAGCTCGGGAAAGAGGGTCGCGGCGGCCCGGCGGCTGTCGAGGTACTCGCGCACCGCGGCGATCCTGCCGTCGCGGATGACGAAGACGCCGCAGTAGTCGTTCTCGTACGGCTCGCCGGCGGCGGTGCGGGCCGAGACGTGCCACTCGAGGGCGACCGTGTCTCCGTCGGCGATCATCGTCGGGAAGGAGAAGACGTGGCTGCCGGCCTCGAACCGCCCGCCCATGGCGGCGGAGAAGAAGTCGTCGACGATCCGGTCGCGGCCCTCCCAGGGGCCGGAGATCGGCAGGTCGGCCTTGACGGTCCAGGTGGCGTCCTCGGCGAAGCTGTCGCGGACCGTGTCGATGTCTCCGGCGACGAGCGCGTCGAGGTAGCGGCGGAGGACCTGCCTGGGTTCGGTGGCGTCGCTCACGATGCTCCTTCCCGTGGTTCCGTTCGCGCACCGGTCAAGCGTGGCAGCATCGGGCTCTCATGGGAAGAAGGCAGCTTCAAGTGCTATACATACCTTATGGTGACTGAGTGCGAGGGCCTGGGGTCCGAGGACGGCCGCTTCGACGTGATGGCCGCCGCCTGCCCGACCCGCCAGGTGATCGGACGGGTGGGGGGCAAGTGGTCGCTGCTCGTCATGTACGCGCTCTCCACCGGCACCAAGCGCTTCTCTCGACTGCGCGCCGAGGTCGAGGGCATCAGCCAGAAGATGCTCACCCAGACCCTCCGGGCGCTCGAGCGGGACGGCCTCGTCCACCGCCGCGTCTACCCGACGATCCCGCCCAGGGTCGAGTACACGCTCACCCCGCTCGGCCGCAGCCTGGAGGACGCGATCGCCGTGGTCCGCCGCTGGGCGTACGCCCACATGGACGAGATCGCCGCCGCGCGCGACGACTACGACCGGCAGCCGGTCGCCGGCGGGGCCGGGTAGGCCCCGGCTCCCGTGCCGATCGAGGTGGTCGACGCGCCGCAGCGCACGCGCTACGAGATCTCCGTCGACGGGGAGGTGGTCGGCTTCGCCGACTACCGCGACCGGGACGGCACGCGCGCGATCACCCACACCGAGATCGACCCGCGGCGGCGCGGCGGCGCCCTGGGCCGGGCGCTCGTGGCCGGGGCGCTGCGCGACATCCGCGCCCGCGGCCTGAGCGTGCTGCCGCTGTGCTCGTTCGTCGGCGCGTACCTGGCGCGCCATCCCGAGGAGCGCGACCTCCTGCCGGGCGCCCGGCGCACGACCGGGGATCCGTGACCCCACCGGCGGCCCCGGACCGGAGCTAGGAGGCGGCGACCAGCTCCTCGTCGCCGGAGGCCGCCACCAGGGCGGGCGCGCAGCCGCCGGTGGCCTTCTGGAGGAGGGCGCAGAGCGTCCGGCGCTCATCCGCGTCGAGGGCGCCCAGCACGTCGTCCTCCACCCCGGCGAGCAGCGCCTCGGCCTCGTCGAGCCGGACGGCGCCCGCCGGCGTGAGCTCGACGTTGTGGCGGCGGCGGTCGCCGGCGTCGCGCATGCGCAGGACGAGGCCGCGGGCCTCGAGCTCGTTCAGCAGGCCCACCAGATTGGTGCGGTCGATGCGCAGCATCTCGGCCAGCGCCTGCTGGGTGGCGCCGCCGCTCCTGCGCAGCACGGACAGCGCCACCACATGCCTCAGCCTCAGATCCATGGGGGCGATGGCCGCCTCCGCGCGCAAGCGCATGAGGCGCCACAGGTGGTGCAGCGGGGGCGCCGCGCGATCGCGGTGGACGCCGGGAAGGGGCGGGATGGCCATCTCTCGACCAAGAATAGCGATATCAGGGCCGATCCTTCGCGTCGCGCGCTAGCTTTGCCATAGGCAAACGACTTGCCCAGGACCTCCACATGTACGCCCACCCGACGCACAGCGCCCAGAGCAGCGGCGCGGCGCTCCGCTCGGCCGCCGGGGCCGTGCGGAGCCGGCTGCGCGGATGGCGCGGGGAGGCCCTGGTCTTCGCGCTCGCCGTGCTGGCCTACCAGGGCGGGCGGGTGTTCACCCGCGGCGGCGCCGACCTGGCCGTCGACAACGCGCACCGCGTGCTGGGGCTCGAGCGGGCCCTCGGGATCGACGTCGAGGCCGGCCTGCAGCGGCACCTCGTCGGCACGGTGTGGCTGGACGCCCTCGACTGGGTCTACCTGCTCGCCCAGCAGGTGATCCTGGCGGCGGGCCTGCTGGCGATCTACGCGCTCAGCCGCCGGGTGTACCGCGTGCTGCGGACGACCGTCCTGGTCACCTGGCTGCTCGCGCTGCCCGTCTACGCCCTGTTCCCCACCGCGCCGCCGCGCCTCGCCGCCCTCGGCCTGGTCGACACGGTCAGCGCCACCACCCCGGTCGACCTGTCCGGCGGCTCCACCACCATCTACAACCCGTACGCCGCCGTGCCCAGCCTGCACGCGGGGTTCGCCCTGGCGCTGGGCGTCGCGCTCGCCCTGAGCACGCGCTCGTGGATCGTCCGCGCCGTCGGCGTCGCCTGGGGCCCGCTCGTCATGCTCGCGACGCTGGCGACCGCGAACCACTTCGTCGTCGATGTCGCCGCCGGCGTCGTGCTCACCGGCATGGGGTTCGCGGTCGCCCTCGCCGCCCCGCGGATCCGCCCGGCCCTCCGTCGCGCCGCGGCCCGACGGCCGGTGCCCGCGGGGCGCCTCGCCCGGAGCTAACCCACCCTGCGCCGGACGGCGTCGCGGGCCTGGGAGGCGTACTCCTCGACGGCCCCCACCGCCTGCCGGATACCGCCCTCCCCGCCCTCCGCCGCGGGGGGCGGGTCGTCGCCCTCCTCTCGGCGGAGGCGGCGGCGGCCCGCCGCGAGCCTCGCGCCCACGACCGCGACCGCGCCGGCCGCGACCGCGAGCCACGCGCGCCGGCGCCGGCCGGCCGGCGGCTGCGGCGCCATCGATCCCTCGGTCCCGTTCATCGCTCCTCCTCGATAGCCTTGGCCGGGGCCCTACCCCCGCCCGGCGGCCGGCAAACCCGGCGGCGGTCGCTAACCGATGAGGATCTCCAGCCGGCGGCTGCCGTCCTCGCCGCTGCGCGCGCTCCAGCCGCTCGCCAGGCGGTCCACCACGCCGCCCGCGCCCGGCACGGGCGCGCTCTGCGCCACCCGCTCGGCGCCGCCGTCCTGGAAGGGGCCGATGTCGACCACGACCCGCCCCCCGGTCGATCCGATCCGCAGCTCCATGACGTCGGCGGCGAGCACCCCCCACGCCTCGCGCACGGCGACGGCCGCGAGCAGGCGCGCCTCGTCGAGCCGCTCCACCGGCAGGTCGGCGCGGGCGCCGACGGCCACCACGAGGCGCTCCACCGCCGGCGCGCCGTAGGGGGTGCGGCGGATCCTCAGGGTGATGGCCGCGTCAGGCGACACCGTGGGTCGCCCTCTCGTTGAACAGCAGGCGCACCTCCGTCGCGACGCCCGCCTCGGTGGAGGCGAACACGACCTCGTCTCCGAGCGTGAGCATGAGCGGCAGGCCGAGCCCCAGCCCCGCCGAGGCCGAGGTCATGCGCGAGTCGATGCCCTGCCCGAAGTCGCGCACGGCGACCCTCAGCCACCCGGGCGCGGCCCACGCGCGCACCTCGTAGTCGCCGTCGCCCTCCGGATAGGCGTGCAGGACCACGTTCGTGCACGCCTCGGTGACGGCGATCGCGACGTCCGAGCGCCGCTCCTCGCTCCATCCGAGCACGTCGAGGATGCCGCGGATCATCTGCCGCACCAGCGCGACGCCGTCGGGCGTCGCCGAGATGACCATCTCGATGTCCGGCGGCTGGTCACTCATCTGAGCGGCACCCGGACACACTACGGCGAGCCCCCCTCCTCCGCGGCCTCGCGGAGCACGTCGAGGGCGCGCCGCAGCAGGCGCGAGACGTGCATCTGGGAGATGCCGAGGCGGGCGGCGATCTCGCTCTGCGTCAGGTCCTCCGTGAAGCGCAGGTGGACGATGGCGCGCTCGCGCGCCGGCAGCCGGGCGAGCCCGTCGGCCAGGTCCGCCCGCGTCTCCGCCAGGCCGAAGCCGGCGTCGTCGGCGCCGACCTGCGCGGCCGGGTCGTCCTCGGCGTCCGGGCCGGGGCCCGCGATCGGCATCGCGCTGCGCGCCGACTCGGCGGCGAGCGCGTCGAGCACCTCCTCCTCCGACAGGTCGGCCGCCGCCGCGATCTCGCGCACCGACGGGCTGCGCCCCCGGGCGGCGGTGAGCTCGTCGATCACCCGGGCCACGCGGGTCCGGTTCTCCGTGATGCTGCGCGGCACGTGCACCGCCCAGGAGGTGTCGCGGAAATGGCGCCGGATCTCGCCCAGGATGGTCGGGGTCGCGAAGGCGACCAGCGACGGGCCGCGGCGCGCGTCGAAGCGGTCGATCGCCTTGATGAGCCCGATGGTGGCCACCTGGACGAGGTCCTCGAAGGACTCCCCGCGATGCGCGTAGCGGGACGCCAGCGCCCGGACCAGAGGCAGGTGCTCGACGATGAGTCTCTCGCGCTCGGCATCGTTCACCGGGCGCATGCGACCGGACGATCGCGCGCGCACGTCGGCGCGACCGTCCCTGTTAGGCTCGCGGCCGTGTCCACCGAACCGCCCGGCTCGTTCACGGTCCGCGCGAGTGACGTCGACGGCGTGCTCGTGCTGGTCGCGCGGGGAGAGCTCGACGTGGACGGGGCGGCCCAGCTCACCGCGCTCGTTCCGGCCGACCTGTCGCGGCCCGTCGCCGTCGATCTGTCGGGGATCACCTTCCTCGACTCGACGGGTCTCCGGTCGCTTCTCGAGGTGCAGAAGCGATGCGACGAGGCCGGCCGGCCCTGCAGCCTGGTGCGGCCGTCGGCGGCCGTCACGCGGGTGCTCGACCTGGTGGCCCTGGCAGGCGCCTTCACGATCACGGATTCCGTCTGACGTTTCGCCGGCGCGCGCCCGCCGCGCGGCGCGCCTGTCCTGCGGGGGAGCCGCACACGCGGACGGGATGCCCGGTGACGGAGGAGGTCAAACACGCGGCGGGGCGGCCGCCTCGACGACGAGCACCGCGATGTCGTCGCGCAGCACCCCGCCGGACGCCCCGACGGCGACCTCCGCCAGCGCGGCGGGCATCTCCTCGACCGGGCTCCCGGCGAGCGACGCGATCGCCCGGTCGAGCCCGTCGTCGCCGAGCAGCCGCGTGCCGCGGCGGGCCTCGGTGATGCCGTCCGTGTAGAGCACCAGCCGGTCGCCGGGCGCGAGCCGCAGCTCGGCCTCCTCGAGCCGGATGTCCGGGAAGACGCCCACGAGCGTCCCCCGGGCCGTCGTCCACTCGATGCGGCCGTCCGCGCGCGCGATCACCGGCGGCGGATGGCCGGCCGACGCCAGCGTCACCGCGATCCCGTCCGCCGCCCGCTCGATGCGCGCGACGCACGCGGTGAGGAAGCGCGTGTTGCCCGCATCCTGCCGCGCGATCGCGGCGTTGAGGCGCTCGATCAGCCGTCCGGGCCCGGGGGCGTCCGGCGCGAGGGCCCGCAGGGTGTAGCGGGCCATCGCCGTGAGCGCGGCGGCCTCCGGGCCCTTGCCGCAGACGTCGCCGACGACCAGCGCCCAGGCGTCGTCGCCGTCGGCGCGGAACGCGTCGTAGAAGTCGCCCCCCGCCTCGACGCCCTCGCCGGCCGCGACGTAGGTGCAGGCGAGCGTCGCCCACGGCAGGTCCGGCAGCCGGGCGGGCAGCAGGGCGCGCTGCAGCGTGTCGGCGATCGACCGCTGCGCCCGGTAGAGCCGCGCGTTGTCGATCGCCAGCGCCGCGCGGACGGCCACCCGGCCGGCCAGCCGCAGGTCGGCCTGCCCGAGCAGGCGGTTCGAGTGGGCGCGGCTGGTGAAGAGGGCGAACACGCCGATCCGCCGGCCGCGGGCCACCAGGGGGACGACCACCGCCGACCGCGCCTCGATGCGGCGGTGCAGCGCGGCGTCGTGGAGGTCCTCCGACGCGTCCCCGACCAGCCGCGCCTCGCCGCCGCGGGCGACCAGCCCGATCGGCCCCTCGGGATGGGCGGGCGGCAACGAGCCGACCACGGTGGCCCGGCCGGCGTCGACCTGCGCGGCCGCCGCCCGCCGCAGCGCGCCGTCGTCGCCGATCAGCTCGACCACCGAGGCGTCGGCGACCTCGGGCAGGAGCGCCCGGACCGTCTCCTCGAGGCGCTCCTCCAGCGACAGCGGCGCGTCGAGGAGCAGGCCGATCCGGGCCAGCAGGCGGTCGTCCCGCTCGGAGCGCCTCCGGTCGTGGATGTCGACGCACGAGCCGGTGTACCCGTCGAGCTCGCCGTCCCGACCCCACCGCGGGGCGCCCTGGTCGAAGAGCCAGCGGTACTCGCCGTCGGCGCGGCGGAGCCGGTACTCCATCTCGAAGGCCGTGCGCCGCGCGATGCCGGACCGGATGGTGGACAGCACCTGCCGGCGGTCGTCGGGGTGCACCGCGTCGACCCAGCCGAGGCCGATCTCCTCGTCGAGGCGGCGCCCGGTGTAGCGCAGCCAGGCGGGGTTGACGTAGGTGCGCGCGCCGCCGGTGTCGGTCATCCAGATCGGCACCGGCGCCGACTCGGTGACGGCGCGGAAGCGCTCCTCGCGCTCCCGCAGTCCCTGCTCGCCATGTGTCCCGTCGGGCTGCGTGAGCCACCGTCCCTGTGGCGATCGTCGCCGCCGGCCGTCCCGCTCCCGGTCCGATCGAGGCTAGCGGCTCCCCGCCGGCGGCCGCCAGTCGCGGGCGCCCGCGACGACGCGCGCCGCGCGCCGATGTTTGCCGGTGCGCGCCGGCGGGGTACACCTCGCGCCTCTGCCGGCGAGAGAGCGAGGAGGATCGATGCCACGAGGAAGCAGCCCCAAGCGGGAGCGGCAGTACGAGCACATCCGCGACGGCGCGCGGCGGCGCGGAGCGTCCGAGGAGCGCGCCGAGGAGATCGCCGCCCGGACGGTGAACAAGGAGCGGGCGCGGGCGGGGGAGGCCGCCACCGGCTCGCGCACCTCGACGGACGACATGTCGTCCGGTCGGCGCGGCGGGCTCCGATCGGGCACCCGGCGGCCCAGGGGCCGCACCCGCGACCAGCTCTACGCCGAGGCGCGCAGGCTCGGGGTGCCGGGGCGGTCCACGATGAACAAGGAGCAGCTGCGGCGCGCGGTGGACGGACGGCGATCGTGACCGCGCGACGGCCCTACGGCCCGGGGCGGGGGGGCAGCGAGGGCACCAGGCTCGCCTCGATGGCCTCCCGCAGCCGCCCGGCCATCTCGACCAGCTGAGTCCGCTCCTCGGGGGTGAAGGCGCCCCCGAGGAGCCGCTCCTGCAGCGCGTGCACCTGGGGCGCGCAGCGCTCGGCGTACTCGACGCCCGCCTGCGTGATGCTCACGAGGCGGCGGCGGCGGTCGCTCTCGTGGGCGCTGCGCAGGACCAGGCGCGGGCTGCCGCCCTCGAGCTGATCGAGGAGCTTCGTGACGTGGTTCGAGCCGATGTCGAGCGCGCGGCCCAGATCGCGCGGCTCGAGCGCGTGCGGCCGGCTCCGGGCGAGGACGTCGAGCAGCCGGAACTGGAAGAGCGTGAGGCCGGCCCGGCGGCGGGTGAGGCGGTCGAACAGCACGTGCAGCTCGGCGCCGAGCGCCGCGAGCTGCACGTAGTCGTCCTCGTCGTTGCCGTCCCGCACCGGCCGTCAGTGTACGATGCCGCTAATTACTCACCAGAGAGTGAAAGAGGAGTGATGAAGGCGACACGCTACAACGGCCCCCGCGACGTCCGCGTCGAGACCGTGCCCGATCCCTCTCTGCTGAAGGACACGGACGCGATCGTCCGGGTGACCTTGGCCGGCATCTGCGGTTCCGACCTGCACTTCTTCAACAACGGCGCCGACCTCGGGCTGCAGCCCGGCACGCGGCTGGGCCACGAGTTCGTCGGGGTGGTGGAGGAGGTGGGCGCCGACGTCCGCACCCTCGCGCCGGGCGACCGGGTGGTCGCCCCGTTCGTGTTCTCCGACGGCGACTGCTTCTTCTGCCGGCGCGGCCTGCACAGCTCGTGCGAGCACGGCGGGATCTTCGGCAGCCCCTTCTGGGGGCCCCACGCCGGCGGCGAGGTCGAGGGCGCCCAGTCGGAGCTCGTGCGCGTGCCGCATGCCGACGGCACCCTGGTGGCGATCCCCGAGCCGCTCGCCACCCGCGAGAACGACGCCAAGGTGCTGCCGCTGGGCGACGTGTTCGCCACCGGCTACCACGGCGCCGTGAACGCCGGCATCCGGCCCGGCGACACCGTCGTCGTGCTGGGCGACGGGGCCGTGGGCCAGTGCGCGGTGCAGGCCGCCACGCTGTTCGGCGCGGGCTCGATCGTGGCCGTCGGCCATCACGACGACCGGCTCGCGATCGCCGCGGCGAACGGCGCCACCCACACGGTCAACGCGAAGGCGGCGGACGCCGAGAGCGCGGTGAAGGACCTGACCGACGGGCGCGGCGCCGACGCGGTGATCGAGACGATCTCCAGCAACGACTCGCTCGCCCGGGCGCTCGCCAGCGTGCGCGACGGCGGCTCGGTGGCGGTGCTCGGCATGAGCCACTTCTTCGAGCCGGTCGACCAGCCGTACTCGCCGGCGTTCATGCGCAACGTGCACATCCACCCCGGCGTGTGCCCGTCGCGGGCGTACATCCCTCAGCTGCTGAACGTGCTGGCGCAGGGGCGCATCGACCCGGGCGTGGTGATGACGCACGAGCTGCCCCTCGACGACGCCGCCCGCGGCTACGCCGTGATGGACGATCGCGAGGAGGGGTCGATCAAGGTGGGCCTGGCGCCCGCCTGACCGTTACGCGCGGGAGAACCCGGCCCGCGCCGCGGGCCGGGTCGCGTACCATCGCCGCATGGACGAACCGCGCACCCTCGTCGTGATGCAGGGGGATGAGACCGGCCAGGAGCTGCTGGAGGAGGCGCTCCGCGTGATCGACCCGGCGGTGACCGGGCTGCCGATCGCGATCGAGCCGTACGACCTCTCGCTCGAGAACCGCCGCGCCACCGGGAACCGGGTGGTCTTCGAGGCGGCCGAGGCCATCGTGCGCCACGGCTTCGGCCTGAAGGCCGCGACCATCACCCCGGAGGCGGCCGGCGACGTGGGCAGCCCGAACGCCCTGCTGCGCGAGGCGATCGGCGGCCGGGTCATCATCCGCACCGGCCGGCGGCTCTCCGGCGTGCGCCCGATCGGCGGCTTCCACGCGCCCATCTCGATCGTGAGGATGGCGATCGACGACGCCTACGGCGCCCACGAGTACCGCGAGGGCGAGGGCGACGACGAGGTCGCCTGGCGGGTGGAGCACATCTCGCGGCGCACCTGCCGGGCGGTGGCGGAGTTCGCCTTCGCGCAGGCGCGGCGGATGCGCGCCCACGTGCTGGGAGGCCCCAAGTGGACCGTGTCGCCGGTGTACGAGGGGTTGCTCAAGGAGGAGCTCGACGCCGCCGCGGCGCGCAACCCGGACGTGCGCTACCAGCCCATGCTGATCGACGCCACCCTGGCCGCCCTGGTGAGCCACACCGGGGACGCGCTCGTCGTGCCCGCGCTGAACCGCGACGGCGACCTGCTCTCGGACATGGTGCTGCAGCTCTTCGGCTCGATCGCCGGCGCCGAGTCGATGCTGCTTGCCTTCGACGAGGATTTCCAGGCCTCGGCGGTGATGGCCGAGGCGCCCCACGGCACCGCCCCCACCCTGCAGGGCAAGAACGTGGCGAACCCCCTCGCCATGATCCTGGCGGCGGCCTCGGTGCTGGCCTACATGCGCGACGAGACGGCGAGCACCGTGTCGCGGGCGATCTACGAGGCGGCGCTCGAGGCGGTGGCCGACGACCTGCGCACCGCCGACATGGGCGGCGAGGTCGGCACCACCGAGTTCACCGACGAGGTGATCCGCCGGGTGCAGCGCAAGCTCGATGTGTGGGCCGCGCTGGGAGAGCGCATCTAAGGCCTCTAGCGCACCAGCAGCAGGACGGCGGCGAGGGACGGGATCGCCGCCGCCATCCAGGCGCCGAGGCCGAGCGCCATCGGGCGCCAGCCCAGCCGGACGATCTGACGGGCGCTCGCCCCGAGGCCCAGGGCGACGAGGGCCGCGGTGAGCAGGGCGACGTCGAGCGTCTGGGCGCCGGCCAGCACCGGCGCCGGCACGGCGCCCGAGCTGGCGATCGCGACGCAGGCGAGGAAGCCCAGCACGAACAGCGGCACCGGGCTCGTGCGCCGGCCGGGGGCCGCGACCGCGGCGGGTGCGCGGCGGCGGCGCCACAGCACCACCGCGAGCACCAGCGGCGCGAGCATCATCACCCGGGTCAGCTTCACGACGGTGGCGGTCTCGACCGCCGAGTGGCCTCCCGGGGTGGCGGTGGCGACCACCCCGGCCACCTCGTGGACGCTGGCGCCGACCCAGGTGCCGAAGGCCTCCGGCGAGAGGTGCAGCAGGACGCCGTCGAGCAGCGGCAGGAGGGCGATCGCCGCCGTGCCGAACAGCGTGACGGTGGCCACGGCGAGCGTCGTCTCGTCCTCGTCGGAGTCGGTGGCGGCGTCCATCGCCGCGATCGCCGAGGCGCCGCAGATCGCACTGCCCGTCCCCACCAGCAGGGACAGGTCGGGCGACAGCCCCAGCCGTCGCCCCAGCCACAGCGTCCCCGCGAGCGTCACGGGGATGCTGACCAGCAGCACGCCCAGGGCGGGGAGGCCCACCGCCGCGAGCTGATCGACCGCGAGCCGCAGGCCCAGCAGCGCGACGCCGAGCCGCAGGACATGCCGGGCGGCGACCCTCACCCCCGGCCGCAGCGCCTGGGGCAGCGGACGGGCGACGACGACCGCCATGCCCAGGAAGACCCCCCAGATGAGCGGCGAGAGCACCGGCACCAGGGCGGCCAGGCCGTAGGCCCCGGCGCTGATGGCCGCGACCAGGGCGAGCCCCGGCGCGATGTCGCGCAGCAGCGGAGGGATGCGGTACGCGAGGGTGGTCGAGTCGCGGAGGGCCGACGTGGTCACGGCGCGACACTAGGTCCGGTGACTCATCGCGTCCAAGGCCATCTGATGAACGGTCTAATCTCTGCATGAGATGAATGACCTGCGGCCCACCGTGAGCGTCGAGCAGCTCCACACCTTCGCGGCCGTGGCCCGGCACGGGCACATCACCCGGGCCGCCGCCGCGATCCACGTCTCCCAGGGATCGGTGAGCCAGCAGGTGCAGCGCCTCGAGGCCGCCCTGGGCGTGGCGCTGCTGGAGCGGGCGGGCCGGGGCGTGCGGCTCACCGAGGCGGGCCGCGCGGTCGCCGCGGCAGCGGGCACGGCCGTGGCGGCGATACGGGCGGTCGAGGCGACCGCCGCGAGCTTCCGCGAGCTCGGCGCCGGCGCCGTCACCATCGCCGCGAGCAACACGGTGGGCATCCACCGCGCGCCGGTGTGGATCGCCGGCTTCCTCGACCGGCATCCCGCGATCGAGGTGAACCTGAGGCTCGACAACACCGCCGGCGCGCTGGCCGCCCTGCGCGCCGGCGAGGTCGACCTGGCCCTGGTCGAGGGCGACGTGCGCCCGGGGCCGATCGAGACCCTGGTGCTGGAGCGCGACGAGCTGGTGCTGGCCGCGGGGAGCGGCCATCCGCTGGCGGCGGCCCGGCGGGTGACCTCGGCGGACCTGCGCCGGCACCGCTACCTGGCGCGCGAGGACGGCTCCGGCACCGAGGAGCTCGCGCGCGAGCTGGTGGGCCCGGCCTACCGCGGGGGGCCGGTGCTCGAGCTGGGCCACCTGGAGGCGGTGCGCACCGGCGTCGCCGCGGGGCTGGGATACGCCGTGCTGCCGCGCACCGTCGCCGCCGCCGAGGTGGTCGCGGGGCGCGCGGCGATCCTCGCCCACGACCGCCGGTCGGTGTGGCGCGCGTTCCGCGCGGTCCGCCGCGCCGGGTTCGCGCCGCCCGCCCTGGACGCCCTCTGGCGCCACCTGCGCCTCGCCGTCGCCGCGCCCGACTGACCGGCGCGACGATCCCCGGGGCGCTGGACCGGCGGGCGGCGGCGGGCCTACCCTCGGCGGGTGGCGAAACGACAGGGGAGGCCACCATGTGCCGCAACATCCGCCCGCTCTACAACTTCGCGCCGCCCGCGACGCCGGACGAGGTGCACGCCGCGGCGCTGCAGTACGTGCGCAAGGTGAGCGGCTTCACGAAGCCCTCCCAGGCGAACCGGGAGGCCTTCGAGCGCGCCGTCGCGGCGGTCGCCGCGGCGACCGACCGGCTGATGGACGAGCTGGTGACCGCGGCGCCGCCGAAGGATCGCGATCTGGAGCGGGAGAAGGCGCGGGAGCGCTCGCGCCGGCGCTTCGCGCAGTCGAACCTGCCGCGCACCCGGGTCTGAGCTAACTGAGCTAACGCACCCACGCCCTCACCGGCATGGTGAGGGCGGCCGAGACGGCGAGCGCGCCCACCGCGGTGAGCGCGATCGTCGCCCCGGGGGGCGTGGCGAGGCGGTAGGCGAGGGTCAGCCCCGCCACCGCGGACACCACCCCGATCGCGCAGGCCACGAGGATCATCGCGACCAGCGTGCGCGCCCACAGCCGCGCCGCGGCCGCGGGCACGATCAGCATCGCGACGCTCATCAGCAGGCCCACCGAGCGCAGCGAGACGACCACCGCGGCGGCGAGGGCGACCAGCTGCACCAGGCGCAGGCCGCCCACCCGCACGCCGGCGAGCGCGGCCTGGCGCGGGTCGAAGGCCGTGGCGCGCAGATCCTGCAGCAGCAGCGCCACGCCGGCGATCACCGCCGCGGCGAGGGCGCCGTCGACGCGCAGGTCCTCATCGCCGACGGTGGTGATCGAGCCGAACAGGTAGTGCGAGAGATCGACCGAGACCGAGTCGGCCCGGCTCAGCACCACGAGGCCCGCGGCGAAGAGCGTCACCTCGACGATGCCGATGATCGCGTCGCCGGCGAGCCGCGGATGGCGGGCGAGGACGGCCATCAGCAGCGCCATCGCCAGGCCCGCCCCGAGGGCGCCGGCCACGATGCTCCACCCGGCGAGGTAGGCCAGCGCGACGCCCGCGAGGGACGCGTGGCCCATGGCGTCGCCGAGATAGGACAGCCGCCCCAGCACCACCCAGGTCCCGGCGAGCGGGCTCAGGACGCCCACCAGCACCGCCGCCACCAGGGCCCGCTGCATGAACTCGTACTGGTAGGGGTCGGTGAGCCAGCCCACGTCAGCGGCCGCTGAAGAGGCGCTCCAGCCCGGCCGGGGCGAGCACCGCGCGCGGGTCGCCGTCGCCCACCACGACCCGGTTGATCGCCAGGCAGCGGGTGAACCGCCGCCGCACCAGGCCGAGGTCGTGGGTGGCGAGCAGCACGGCGGCGCCGGCCGCGGCACGGTCCGCCAGCAGCTCCATCACGGTCGCGGCGACCTCCTCGTCGACGCCCGAGAGCGGCTCGTCGAGCAGCAGGAGGTCGGGCTCCTGGGCCAGCGCCCGCGCGAGCAGCGCGCGCTGCAGCTGGCCGCCCGAGAGGGCGCCGATCGGTCGCCGGCCCAGCCCGGCCAGCCCGGCGGCGGCGATGTGGCCCTCGACGGCGGAGCGGTCGGGGCGGCGCGGTCGCACGCGATACCCGCTGACCGCCCGGCGGCCGGTGGAGACGAGCTGGGCCACCGTGATGGGGAAGTCGCGGTCGACGTCGAGGCGCTGCGGCACGAACGCGACCCGGCGGCGGCGGGCCCGGCTGGTCACGCGGCCCTCGTGCGGCACCATCCCGAGGGCCGCGTGGAAGAGCGACGACTTGCCGGCGCCGTTGGGGCCCACGAGGGCGGCCATCTCGCCGGCGCGCAGTTCGAGCGACGCCCCCTCGACGGCCACGGTGCGGCCGTACCGCACCGTGACGCCGTCGAGGCTCAGCAGCCGAGCCCCCTCTCCAGCCTCCTCAGGTTGTCGCGCTGGATCGACACGTAGCTCGCGCCCCGGTCGAGGCGGTCCTGCGGGATGCCCTCCACCGGGTCGAGCGCGTCGGTGCGCGCGCCGATCTCGTCGGCGACGGTGCGCGCCAGGTCCTTCGGCACGAGCGACTCGAAGAAGACGGTGGTGACGCCGTGGGCCTTCGCGAAGGCCGCGGTGGCGGCGAGGCTCCGCGGGTCGGGCTCCTGCTCGGGGTCGATGCCCGCGATCGGCGCCTGGACCAGGCCGTAGCGGTCGGCGAGGTAGCCGAAGGCGGCGTGGCTGGTGACCAGCGCCCTGCCGCGGCAGGCCCGCAGGCCGGAGGCGAAGCTCGCGTCGAGCTCCCCCAGCGTGCGCAGGTACCGCGCGGCGCCGGCGTCGTAGGCCGCCCGCCCGGCCGGATCGGCGGCCACCAGGGCGTCGCGCACCCGGCGCACGATCGTCTCGAAGTTGCGCGGATCGACCCACACGTGGGGGTCGCTGTCGTCCGCGAGCACCTCGCTCTCGCTCTCGCCGCGCACCCCGGGCACCTCGGAGTCGGGTTTGCGCAGGCGCAGGCCGGCGAGCAGGTCGACCGCGCGGTGCCCGTCGCCGAGGTTCGCGACCGCCTTCTCCACCGACGGCTGGAACCCGTCGCCCAGGTAGAGCACCACGTCGGCGTCCTCGAGGGCGGCGACCGCTTCCGGCGTGGGCTCCAGGTCGTGGGGCTCGGCGCCCGGCGGCGTGAGGTCGGTGACCCGCACGCGGTCGCCGCCCACCTGCCGCGCCGCCTCCTCGAGCGGGTAGAACGCGGCGGTGACGCGCAGCGGCGACGCGGCGGCGCCGGTCCCGGCGGTGCTCGCCGCGCCCTCGTCGTCCGTCCCCCCGCACCCCGTCGCCGCGAGCACCGCGACGACGAGCGCCGCGGCGGCGATCCCGCCGCCCGTTCGCGTTCTCCGCACCGCTCCTCCAAGGATAGTAATGAGAATTGTTCCCACACTATCCGGGCGAGTCGCCCTCCGGCCGGCGCCGGCGAGCGGTGTTCAGATCGCGGTCAGGATCGGGCGGCGGAGCGGCGGCCGCGCAGCACGACCTCGTGGCCGCTGAGCTCGACCCCGAGGCGCTCGGCGATCTCGTCGATCGCCCGCTCGAGCGCGGGATCGGTGAACGCCTTCACATCGCCGGTCTCGTCGTCCACGAAGTGGTGGTGGTGCTCGTGGGGGTCGGCGATCTCGTAGCGCGCCACCCCGTCCTGGCCGGCGGCGCGGTGCAGCAGCCCCAGGCCGTGGAGCTCGTCGAGCACGCGGTAGACCGAGGCCTGCGAGCCCTTCTCGCCGCGCGCCCTGAGCTTGTCGGAGATCTCGAGGGCGCCGACGAGGCACTGCCCCTCGCGGGCCAGGATGTCGAGGATCCCCGCCCTGGCCGCGCCGAGGCGGCGGCCGGAGCCGGCCAGGCGCTGCTGGGCCAGCTCGAGCCACCTGTCGGCCAGTCGCTGATCCATGGCGCCATACTAGCGTCCGGACGCGAGTGGTTCTCATCTTCAGCTTCGGGCGCCGGGGGCGCCGGCGGGTCAGACCACGGTCAGCGGGCCGTGATCGTCGCAGTGGTCGCCGTGGGGATGGTGCAGGTGGCCCGCCACCAGGTAGTCGACGTGGCCGGCGTGGGGCACCGCCTCGTGCCCGCAGTCGGCGCCGTGCACGTGGCCCGGCTCGTGGCCGTCGCAGGCGTGGCCGGGGGTGCAGCCGGCGGGGTTCGTGGCGTCGACGTGGTCGCCGTGGGGATGGTGGAGGTGGCCGTCGTGGAGGTAGTCCGTGTGGCCGTCGTGGAGGACGGCGGTGTGGCCGCAGCCGGGGCCGTGGGCGTGCTCGTGGCCGCTGTGGATGTCGTGCGCGTGATCGGTCATGGGGGCCAGTGTGCCCGCCCCCGCGCCGTTCGCGAAGCAGATGCCGGTGGGTGTCAGACGCGTTCCCGGCAGCGGCCGGCGGCTCGCTCGACGGCGGCCGCGAGGCGGTCCCACAGGGCGGCCGCGTCGCCCGGCGGCCAGACGCGCCTCGGCCAGCCGGCCTGGACCCGGCGCCGCCAGGCGGGGCCGAGCAGCGCGACCGCGGCCCGCTCGTACTGCGCGATCCAGCGGAGGCCGGCCGGGAGGGCGCGCGCCACCAGATCGCGGTCGGCCTCGACCGCGGGCCGGGTGAGGGAATCGAGCGCCGCGCCGGTCGCGATCGCGGCGGGACGCTCCACCGCCTCGCGGCACACCCGCAGCCGCGGCGCGTAGCGGCGCAGCGCCACCCCGCCTCCGCCCGGCTCCTCCACGACCATGCCGAAGCTCCACAGCACCACCCGACCGCCGTCGCGCCGCGGCGCGACGTAGGCGCTCGGCGCGTCGCGGCCGGGATGCCGCGTCAGGCCGAGGCGCGGCAGCGCGTTGCCCCCGGCGTGGCGCGCGTCGCGACCCCAGCACCACATCTGGGCGTCGAGCGCGATCTCGATCAGGGCGAGCAGCCGGCCGGGTATCACCCCGCGGCGCCCCGCTTCGACGCCTTCAGCGGATCGAGGGCGCGCGCGACCCGCTCCGGCAGGTCGCCCAGCCGGTACAGCGGAAGGCCGCACTCGCGCCGCCGGCCGAGCCTCACCCGGCAGGTGCCGGGCATCGACCACAGCGCGTAGACGGTGCAGCCCTTCTCGCAGCGGTAGACGGACGCGCGCGCGCTCACCGCGACTCCCGGTAGAGCACGTGGCGCCGGACGACCGGGTCGTACTTGCGCAGCTCGAGGCGCTCGGGCGTGGCGCGGCGGCTCTTGGTGGTGACGTAGACGTGGCCCGTGCCGGCCGTCGAGACGAGCCGCACGGCGATGCGGTTGCCGGTGCGGGCCACTAGTGTCCCGCACCGTGAGTTCGTCTGTGGTTCCCGAGCGAATCGCAAGGGAGGCAAGGACGCAGATCTCCCTCGATATCGCGAATATCGGGGGAGTCGAGGACGCCGCATCGCGCCGCGATGCAGCCGGGAACCGCCACGTAATTCGCGGCTCGGGACACTAGACCCGCTCCCCGCGGGCCCGGATGTCGGCCAGCACGCGCTCGATGCCGCGCTTGTCGATGGTGCGGATGCCGCGCGCGCTCACCGTGAGGGTGACCCACCGGCCCTCGCTCGCCACCCAGTAGCGCCGCGTCTGGATGTTCGGCGCGAAGCGCCGCTTGGTGCGCCGGTGGGAGTGCGACACGTTGTTCCCCGCCGCCGGTCGCGCCCCGGTGACCTGGCAGACGCGCGCCATCAGCCGTGCCCCCCGCCGTCGTGGGGGTGGGCGTGGGGGATGCCCGGCCCGTCGCCGCGCGGGAAGGGGTCGTCGTACGAGGCCCACCCCGCGGGACCGGCCGCGATCTCCTCGTCGGTGAGCAGGCAGTCGTCCAGCGCGTCGCACAGCGCCCGCCGGTCGATGTCCCGGCCGATGATCACGATCTGCTGGCGCCGGTCGCCGAAGGTCGCGTCCCAGCCGTCGAGGATGCGGCGGCGGTCGTCCGGATCCTCCGGCCACTCGGCGTGCGGCACGGCCGCCCACCAGGTGCCGGTGACCTCGAAGCTGCACGCCCCGCCGGCCTGCGACCACAGGTACACCCGCCCGGGGCGCGTCGCGATCCAGAAGAAGCCCTTCGAGCGCACCACCCCGCCCCAGTCGCCCTCGCGGATGTGGCGCATGAAGCGCGCGGGGTGGAAGGGCGCCCGCGCCTCGTAGACGAAGCTCGTGATGCCGTACTCCTCGGTCTCCGGCACGTGGGTGCCGGTGAGCTCCGCGATCCAGGCGGCCGAGGTCTGGGCCTCGTCCATGTCGAAGAGGCCGGTGTCGAGCACCTCGGCCAGCGGCACGTCGCCGAAGGGGGCGCGCAGCACGCGGGCGCGCGGGTTGAGGCCGCGCACGACCGCCTCGACCTCGTCGGCGCCGTCCTCGTCGACCAGGTCGGTCTTGGTGAGCACGACGACGTCGGCGAACTCGACCTGGTCGACCAGCAGATCCGAGACGGTGCGCTCGTCGTCCTCGCCGAGCGCCGCCCCGCGATCGGCCAGCGACTGCGCCGCGGCCAGGTCGCGGGGGAAGTTCAGGGCGTCGACGACCGTGACCATGGTGTCGAGCCGGGCCAGCTCGCCCAGGCTGCGCCCCTCCTCGTCCTCGAAGGTGAAGGTCTGGGCCACCGGCAGGGGCTCGGAGATGCCGGTCGACTCGATGAGCAGGTAGTCGAAGCGGCCCTCGCGGGCGAGGCGCGAGACCTCCTGCAGCAGGTCCTCGCGCAGGGTGCAGCAGATGCAGCCGTTGGTCATCTCGACGAGCCGCTCGTCCACCCGATTGAGGGCCGCGTCGCCGCCGCGCACGAGCTGGGCGTCGATGTTCACCTCGCTCATGTCGTTGACGATCACGGCCACGCGGCGGCCCTCGCGGTTGGCGAGGACGCGGTTCAGCAGGGTGGTCTTCCCGGCGCCGAGGAAGCCGGAGAGGACGGTCACGGGCAGGCGGGTCACGGCAGGGTCCGTTCCTTGGTGGAGGCCAGACGATAATGATTATCATATGCAGTCAAGGCCGTCCGGGCCCTCTGCTTGGCTACCGCCCGCGATGAGACCCCGCATTCCCGTACCGCGGTCGCGGCTGCACATCGCTCTGCTCGTGGCACTGGCCGCGGTGACGGCCTTCACCGCCCTCGGCCTGGCCGGGCTGTGGCCCGACGGCCGCCGCATCGCCTCGGACGCGGCCGACGGCGTGTCGGGCACGCTGCCGGCGACAGTGACCGAGGTGGCGCCGGACGGGTGCATCGCCACGATGGGCGCGGTGCCGGGCACCACCGGCCCCTGCCGGCGGGTGACGGTGCGCCTCGACGGAGGGCCGGACCGGGGCCGCGAGAGCGCCTTCGACCTGGGCGGCGACTTCTCGATCGGCCCCGGCGACGGCGTCCGGGTGGCGCCCCTCGGCCTGCCGCCGGGGGCGACCGTGGGCGGCGTGCCCGCCGACCCGTACGCCTTCTCCGACTTCGAGCGCCGCGCGCCCCTGCTGTGGCTGTCGATCGCCTTCGCCGCCCTGGTGCTGGTCTCGGCCCGCTGGCGGGGCCTGCGGGCCCTGCTCGGCCTCGGCGCCAGCCTCGCCGTGGTCACCCTGTTCGTGGTCCCGGCCATCCTCGAGGGCAGCTCGCCGGTGGCCGTCGCCACCTTCGGCAGCCTGGCCGTGATGCTGGTGACCATCGTGCTGGGGCACGGCATCGGGCCGAAGGCCGTCGCCGCGATCCTGGGGACGGCCGCCGCGCTGCTGCTCACGCTGCTGCTGGCGACGATCGCCGTCGACCTGACGCACATCACCGGCCTGGCCTCGGAGGACGCCACCTTCCTGCAGGCCACGGCGGGGGACATCTCGATCCGCGGCCTGCTGCTGGCGGGCATCGTCATCGCCGCCCTGGGCGTCCTCGACGACCTGACCGTGACCCAG
This sequence comes from Thermoleophilia bacterium, assembly GCA_050181915.1. Classification (GTDB taxonomy): domain Bacteria; phylum Actinomycetota; class Thermoleophilia; order Miltoncostaeales; family Miltoncostaeaceae; genus JBFXCS01. The sequence continues at coordinate 741,301 of JBFXCS010000002.1, forward strand.
GCGTCCACCGTGATGGCCCTGCGCGCCGCGAACCCGGCCCTCGGGGCGATGCAGCTGTTCCGCCGCGGCATGTCGGTGGGGCACGACCACATCGTCGCGACGGTGAACACGCTGGTGCTGGCCTACGCCGGGGCGTCGCTGCCCGTGCTGCTGATCTTCAGCCTGGGCGACACCTCGTTCTCGGCCGCCGTCAACAGCGAGGTCGTGGCGTCGCAGATCGTCGCCACCCTCGTCGGGTCGATGGGGCTGGTCGCGGCGGTGCCGATCACCACCGGCCTCGCCGCCCTGCTCGCCTCCCGCATGGCGCCCGACGAGGTGGGCGACGCCGCCCACGGGCACGCCCACCCCTGATCGGTCAGCCCGGCCGCAGCGCCGCGGCGATGCGCGCGGCGTTGACCCGCAGCATGCGCAGGTAGGTGTCGGCGCCCGAGCCGCGCGGGCCCAGCGACTCGCTCCACAGGGTCACCACGCGCACGTGCACGCCGGCCTCGCGGGCCAGGGAATCGGCCAGGGCGCGGGGGCTGGAGGAGTCGACGAAGATCGCCGGCACGCGGTGGCGGCGGATCACCGCGGTCAGCTCGGCCAGGTCGGCCGCGCTGGCGGTGGCCAGCGTGCTGGTGCTGGGGATGATCGCCCCGACCACCCGGAACCGGTAGCGGTGCGCGAAGTAGCCCAGCACGTGGTGGTTGGTGACCAGGACCCTGCGCGCGCGGGGAATGGACCGCAGGCGCCGCACGATGGCCGCATCCTCGGCGATGAGGCGCGCGCGATAGGCGCGTGAGCGCCGCGCCACGGCGGCCGCGGGGTCCGCCGGCAGGCGCTCCACCAGCGCCGAGGCGATCGCCCTCACACCCAGCTCCATGCGCCGCGGATCGGTCCAGAAGTGCGGGTCGACGGCGCCGCCCGGCGCGCGGCGCGGCGCCGCGGCCGGAGCCACCTCGACGATCCGCGCCCCGTCGTCGCGCGCCGACGAGAGCACGGAGGCGAGCCCCGACTCGAGCCCGGAGCCGTTGGCCACCACGAGGTCGGCGCGGCGCAGCTCCGCCGCCTGGCGGGCCGAGGGGGCGAACTGGTGCGGGTCGGCGCCCGGCGGCATGAGGGTGACGACGGTCGCGTCGGGCCCGGCCACGGCGCGCGTGACGTCGCCTAGGATCGTGGTGGTGGCGACGACGCGCAGGGGGGCGGCGACCGCGTCCGCCACGGGGAGGGCCAGCAGGAGCGCCACGGCCACGCGCGCCGCCACGGCAAGAATGGTTCTCATCTCTATATAGTAATCATTCTCATTCCCCTGTGTACAGAAGGAGAGGCATGCGACGCGCCCTCACCAGCTGCATCGCCGTCGGAGCGGCCGCCGCCACGGCGTCCCTCGCCCTGGCGGCACCGCATCACGACGATCTGCCCACCGAGCGCGGCGCCCGCGCCGTGCACGACCCGGCGCCGAGGCTCGTGGTGGCGGACGGCGTCGTGGGCAAGGTCGCCGTCGTCGACCTCGCCCGGCGCAAGGTCCTGACGCGCCTGCGGATCGCCGAGCCCGCGAGCCTGTGGCCGGTCGGCGACGGGCGCCACGTGCTGGCCGGGCAGAGCAACGCGAACCGCGTGGACGTGATCGACGCCGGCTCGTGGTCGGTCGAGCACGGCGACCACCAGCACCACTACATCCGCCCGCCGCGCAAGCGCGCCCCCATCCTCGGCCCCACCCCGATCCACCTCGTGGAGCACGGCGACCGCTTCGCGGTCTTCACGGACGGCGACGGCGTGGGCACCGTCCAGACCCACGCGAACGTCGGGCGCGGAGCGAAGGGCGCGCGGAGGGTCGCGAGCGGCGCCCCGCACCACGGGGTGGCGGTGCCGTTCGGCACCCGCACCCTCGTGTCGCTGCCGGATCCGGCCGGCGGCTCGCCGATCGGCGTGGGGGTGGCCGGCCCGCGCGGCGCGATCGTGCAGCGCTTCGAGCAGTGCCCCGGGCTGCACGGGGAGGCCGCCGTGGGACGCAACACGGTGCTGTTCGCCTGCGCCGACGGGTACCTCGCCGTCACGCTGCGCGGCTCCCGCATCACCGCCGCGAAGACCGCGGCGGTGTCGGACGGGGCGGGGCTGCGCCGCAGCTCCACGCTGTCGTCCGCCGACGGGCTGCCCTACGCGATCGGGAACCTGGGCAACCGGGCCTTCGTGCGCGTGACGCCGGCGGGCGGGCCCGCCAACGTGATCGAGCTCGACGTCGACCACGGGGCGTTCGCGCTCGACGGCGCGAGCCGCTCCCTGCTCACCGTGACGGTCGACGGCCAGCTCACCCAGATCGACCCGGTCAGCGGCGCCGTGACGGCGCGCGTGCCGGTGGCCCAGCCGTACAGCCTCGCCGGCGCCTTCTCGATCCCCCGGCCCCAGATCGCGCTGGGCCCCGAGCGCAGGGCCTACGTGTCGGACCCGGCGTCCGGCCGGGTGACCGAGGTCGCGACGAACCCCCTCCGGGTGACCCGCACGATCGCCGTCGGGGGCGTGCCGCGCTCGCTCGCCGTGCTGGGCGGCGGGCGGTAGCGGAGCGGCGGGCCCGGCGCGACTTCCCCCGCGCCGGGCCCGCGCGGCTACGCGATGGTGATGCCCTCGTCCAGGTAGACGTCCTGGATCGCGTTGAGCAGCTCCACGCCCTCGGCCATCGGGCGCTGGAAGGCCTTGCGGCCCGAGATCAGGCCGGCGCCGCCCGCGCGCTTGTTGATGACGGCGGTGCGCACCGCCTCGCGCAGGTCGCTCGCCCCCGAGGAGGCGCCGCCCGAGTTGATCAGCGGGATGCGGCCCATGTAGCAGTTGGCCACCTGGTACCGCGTCATGTCGATCGGGTGGTCGCTCATCAGGTCGGAGTAGACCTTCGCGCTGGTCTTGCCGAAGCTGAGGTCGAGGAAGCCGGGGGCGGCGGTCTCGGGCAGCTTCTGCTTGATGATGTCGGCCTCGATGGTCACCCCGAGGTGGTTCGCCTGGCCCGTGAGGTCGGCGGCGACGTGGTAGTCGGGGCCGCCGTCCTTGGGCGAGAAGGCCGAGTTGCGCAGGTAGCACCACAGCACGGTCGCGAGGCCCAGCTCGTGGGCCGCCGCGAAGGCCGCCGAGACCTCCTGGATCTGCCGCTTCGCGCCGTCCGAGCCGAAGTAGATGGTCGCGCCGACCGCCACGGCCCCCAGCTCGCGCGCCTGCCTCACCGAGGCGAACATGATCTGGTCGAAGCCGTTGGGGTAGGTGAGGAACTCGTTGTGGTTGATCTTGAGCATGAACGGGATGCGGTGGGCGTACCTGCGCGAGGCGAGCCCCAGCGCGCCGAGGGTGGTGGCCACGGCGTTGCAGCCGCCCTCGATCGCCAGCTCGATGATCTTCAGCGGGTCGAAGTAGTCGGGGTTCGGCGCGAACGACGCGCCGGCCGAGTGCTCGATGCCCTGGTCGACCGGCAGGATCGACAGGTAGCCGGTGCCGCCGAGGCGGCCGTGGTCGAACATCGACTGCAGCGAGCGCAGCACCGGGGCCGGGCGGTCCGAGAGCGCCACGACGTCGTCGACCCAGGTGGGGCCGGGGACGGTGATGCGCTCCGCCGGGATGACGGCCTGATGGGTGAGGAGGCCCTCCGCCTCGTCACCGAGGATCTGCTCCACGGACGTGGACACGGTCGTCGCCATCGATGTTCCCTCCGGCTGCTGGTTGTCGCCCCTGGGGCCACACGATACCCAGGGGGGCCCTCCCCGTCAGGGGAGTTCGGATCAGGTGACCCTGGCGAGCTCGCCATGAGCATGCAGAACCCGATCGGCGCGGCCGGCGCGGCCCACAGCCACGCGTCGCCGCGCTCCTCGATCGAGCCGGACACCATCGTGCTGACCCGGAAGGGGAAGTGGCCGGGGTGGCAGTCGTCACCGCAGCGCTCGAGATCCACGGGCCTCCCGCCGAGCCAGACCGCCACGGCGCCGGTGGTCAGGTGGGCGGCCGACCACAGCGCGAGGGCGCGCAACGACCACGGTGGTACCGGGCGGGCACGCGTGCCTAGACGTAGCCCCGCAGCCGCACGGCCTCGGCGACCCGGGCGATGGCGATGCGGTAGGCCGCCTGGCGCGGCGCGCAGCCGTCGGCCGCGGCGCGCTCGCGCACCTCGCGGTGGGCGGTGACGAGCCGCCGCTCCAGCTCGGCGTCGATCTGATCGCGCATCCAGCGGACCTCCTGGATGTTCTGCACCCACTCCAGGTAGCTCACGATCACGCCGCCGGCGTTGGCGAGCACGTCCGGCACCACGTCGACGCCGCGCCCGGCGAGGATGCGGTCGGCTCCCGGGGTGAGCGGGGTGTTGGCGCCCTCCACGATCATGCGCGCCCGCACCGCGGCGGCGTTGCCGGAGTGCAGCACCGTGCCCACCGCCGCCGGGATGAGCACATCGCACTCAACGGCCAACAGCTCCTCGTTGGTGATGCGCCGGACGTCCATCCCCTCGTGGCCCACGACGCCGCCGCGGGCGCGGCGCAGCAGCTCGGCGACGTCGAGCCCCTCCGGATGCCAGACGGCGCCCTCCACGTCGCTCACCGCGACGATGCGGCAGCCCATGCGGTGCAGCGCCTCCGCCGCGTGGCTGCCGACGTTGCCGAAGCCCTGGATCGCGACGCGGGCGCCCTCGAGCGGCAGGCCGATGTGGCGCGCCGCCTGGCGGGTGACGACGGCGATGCCCGTCCCGGTGGCCTCAACCCTGCCGGCGGTGCCGCCCAGCTGCGGCGGCTTGCCGGTGACGATCGCGGGCGTGTGGCCGTGGCTGTGGCCGTACTGGTCCATGAGCCAGGCCATCTCGGCGGGACCGGTGCCCATGTCCGGGGCCATGATGTCGCGCATCGGGCCCAGCACCTTGTCGAGGCGATCCATCACCGCGCGGGTGAGGCGCTGGCGCTCCGCCGGCGACAGGCTGCGGGCGTCGACGTCGACGCCGCCCTTCGCGCCGCCGAAGGGCAGGTCCACCAGCGCGTTCTTCCAGGTCATCGAGGCCGCGAGGGCGCGCACCTCGTCCAGGTCGACGTCGGGGTGGTAGCGCAGGCCGCCCTTGTAGGGGCCGCGGGCACCGTTGTGCTGCACCCGGTGGGCGGTGTGGACCACCAGGTCCCCGTCGTCCATCCGCAGCGGCACCTGCACCGTGGTCTCGCGGTACGACGTGGACATCACGCGACGCAGGGCGGGATCGATGCCCAGGGCGCCGGCGGCGTCGGCGAAGGCCGCCGCCACGCTCTCGAGCATGGTGGCGTCGGGACCGGGATCTGGCACGCGGGGCTCCTGGACGGTCGGGCCGCGGAATCCTGACAGACGGCGGGCCCCGGACGGGTACCATCGGCGGGCGATGGAGGATCTCACGTTCGTCAACCTGGCGATCGCCTTCGCCGGGGGCTTCGTGTCCTTCGTCTCGCCCTGCGTGCTCGCCCTCGTCCCGGGGTACCTCTCGTTCATCTCCGGGGTCTCGTTCGACGAGCTGGGCACGCGCACACGCGACGTGGTCGGGCCGACGGTGGCCTTCGTCGCCGGCTTCGCGATCCTGTTCACGCTCTACGGCGCGGGCGCGGGCCTGGTGGGCTACAGCCTGCGCAGCCGCCAGGACACGCTCAACCTGATCGCCGGCGTCGCGCTGATCGCGATGGGCGTGGCGATGATCGCCCTGCCGCGCCTGGGCCTGCTGCAGGTGGACCGGCGCATCCAGATGGCGCGCCGCCCCACCACGCTGGTCGGAGCGGGGCTGGTGGGCGCGGCCTTCGCGATCGGCTGGACGCCCTGTATCGGGCCGATCCTGGCGAGCATCCTGAACGTCGCCCTGCCCAGCGGGTCGCCGGGCGTCGGGGCGGCCCTGCTGTTCACCTACGCGCTGGGACTGGGCGTCCCCTTCCTGCTGGCCGGGCTGTACACGACGCGGATGCTCGCGATGTTCCGCCGGGTGCGCGACCGCTGGGCCGTGGTCAACGGCGTCGCCGCCGCCATGGTGGTGGCGGTGGGCGTGCTGGTCGCGACCGGGCGCTTCGAGGTGATCACGCAGCAGCTCTCCGGCGTCGGCTTCCAGGGGATCTGAGCCGGGTGAGGATCGTCTCGGTGGTGGGCAACCGGCCGCAGTTCGTGAAGGCGGCGCCGCTCAGCCGCGCGCTGCGCCGGCGGGCCGACGAGGTGCTGGTGCACTCGGGGCAGCACTACGACCCGGAGCTGGCCGACCTGTTCTTCGACGAGCTGGGCGTACCGCGGCCGGACCACGCCCTGGAGGTGGGGGCGGGCAGCCCGATCGCCCAGCTCGCCACCATGCTGCGGCGGCTGGAGCCCCTGCTGCGCGACGAGCGCCCCGATCTGGTGCTGGTGTACGGCGACACGACGACCACCCTGGCCGGGGCGCTGGCCGCCGCGAAGCTCGGGCTGCCGATCGGCCACGTGGAGGCCGGCCTGCGCTCGTTCGACATGACGATGCCCGAGGAGCAGAACCGGGTGGTCACCGACCACCTCTCGCACCTGCTGTTCTGCCCCACCGACGCGGCGGTCGGCAACCTCGCCCGCGAGGCCGTCACCGAGGGCGTGCACCAGGTGGGCGACGTGATGCTCGACGCCAGCGAGATGTTCGCCCCCGCCGCCGCGGCCCGTCCGGGGCCCGCCGCCCACGGCCTGGAGCCGGGCGGCTACCTGCTCGTCACGGTGCACCGGGCCGCGGCGACCGACACCCCCGAGGCGCTCGCCGCCCTCGTCGCCCTGCTCACCTCGATCGACGAGCCGATGATCTTCCCCGTGCATCCGCGCACCCGCCACAAGCTCACCGAGGCCGGCCTGTGGGGGAGGCTCGAGGCGCACGCGCCGCTGCGCCTGTCGCCGCCGGTCGGCTACCTCGACTTCACGTCGCTGCTGATCCCGGCGCGCGCGGTGGTCACCGACTCGGGCGGCGTGCAGAAGGAGGCCTACTTCCACGGCGTGCCGTGCGTGACCCTGCGCGACACGACCGAGTGGGTCGAGACGGTGCAGGGCGGCTTCAACCGGCTGGTGGGGATGGACGCGACCGCCGCTCGCGCGGCGCTCGCCGACCTCGCGATGCCGGCCGAGCGACCGCCCTACTACGGCGACGGACGCGCCGCCGAGCGTATCGCGGAGGCGATCGCGGCTAGCTGACGGGCCTCTGCCAGTCGATGCATTCCAGGCGCGGGTCGGCGCGGAGCGCGTCGACGAGGGTCGGCTCGCCACCGACGTTGGTGGCGGAGAGGTCGGCGTTGGTCGACACGAACCATTCGCGGCTCACGGGCCAGATGTTGCTCGGCGAGAAGCGATAGGGAAAGCGACGCAGGTAGTCGGCCCACCGCACCCTCACCCACGGTGGGTCGGGTCGGAGGACGAAGCCGAGCGGGATCCCCGTAAGGGTGCCGAGCCCATCCAGATCGACTCCCTCGATGATCGTCGGCGCGATCTCACCGGCGGCGATGGCGTTCCGATGGACGTCGTCGTGGGTCCCGAGACCGACCCTGCCGGGAGCCTCGTACATCGCGTGGAGGATCCACGTCGACGCGGGCCAGCCGACCGCGTCGTAACCGGTCACCGGTCCCTCGCCCTCGGGATCGGGTAGCCAGTCCAGCTGACCCGACGCATCATCCAGGCGCTTCATGCTCACACGTCCAGGTCGAAGGGGCCCGGCCCGTGGCGCCCGTTCGAGGGCTCGCCGGGGCGGGGGGTCTCGAAGACGTCGACGGCGCCGATGCGCGGGGTGAGGGCATCGGGGCGCACCAGGGCGTAGAGGCGGGTCTCGCGCTCGCGCTCGGCGTCCTCCCAGCGGCCGGCCTCGGCCCACTCCGCCGAGCCGAGCCCGCCGAGCAGGCCCACCATCAGGCCAGCCATGATCCCGCCGCCGCCGGTGAAGTGGTCGACGATCAGCAGCGCGACGATGCCGCTGAGCACGATGCCGGCGAAGCGCATGCGCCGGTCGCGGGAGCTCGCGGCGGTCTCGCGCACCGAGGCGCTCGGCGGCGGGGCCGCGCGCGACACCCCCTCGCGCACCCGCCGCCCCGCCGACATCGCCGTGACGACGATCGTCGGAACGGCCGCGACGACCACCGCGAGGGCCGTCCGCTCCACCTGCACGTCCTCGCCGAGAAGCCAGGTCGCGACCCAGTAGAGGGCGATCACGATCGCGGCGGCGAGGGCCGACTGGCCCCGCCACCGCACCTCGTCCGACATCCGGACCAGCCGGGGCAGGCCCGCGAGGACCGTCTCGGGGCGCAGCGGGGTCTCCTTTCGGTCCGGGTTCCCAGTGGTTACGATAACCAGCCGTTGTCCCGCACGACCCTCCTCGACCCGGCGAGCACCACGCCGCCCGCCGCCTTCTGAGCGCCGGCGCCCCCCGCGTCGGCGTGGTCGGTCTCGGCTACGTCGGACTCCCCCTGGCCGTGACCTTCGCGGAGGCCGGGGTGACCGTCCTCGGCCTCGACGCCATCCAGGCGAAGGTCGACGACGTCAACGGCGGCCGCTCGTACATCGAGGACATCCCCTCCGAGCGCCTCGCGCCGCTGGTCGAGAACGGGACGATCCGGGCCACCACCTCGTGGGACGCCCTGCGCGCGGTGGACGCGGTGATCATCTGCCTGCCCACGCCGCTCACCGAGCACCGCGAGCCCGACCTCTCGGCCGTGCTCGGCGCCGCCGAGAGCCTCGCCCCGCGCCTGCGCCCCGGCCACCTGGTGGTGCTGGAGAGCACCACCTACCCGGGCACCACCCGGGAGGAGGTCGCCCCGGTGCTGGAGCGCTCGGGCCTGCGGGCCGGCCGCGACTTCCACCTCGCCTTCTCGCCGGAGCGGGTCGACCCGGGCCGCACCGACTGGACCACCGCCACCACCCCGAAGGTGATCGGCGGCCTCACCCCCGAGTGCACGAAGCGCGCGATGGACGTCTACGGCGCCGCCTGCGAGACCCTTGTGCCGGTGGGGAGCCCGGAGGTGGCGGAGCTCACCAAGCTGCTCGAGAACATCTTCCGCTCGGTGAACATTGCCCTGGTCAACGAGCTGGCGATCCTCTGCGACCGCATGAACATCGACGTCTGGGACGTGATCGACGCCGCCGCCACCAAGCCGTTCGGCTACATGCCCTTCCGGCCGGGGCCCGGCCTCGGCGGCCACTGCATCCCGATCGACCCCTTCTACCTCACCTGGAAGGCGCGCGAGTTCGACATGCACACTGAGTTCATCGAGCTCGCGGGGAAGATCAACTCGCAGATGCCCGAGTTCTGCGTGCGCAAGGTCGCCCGGGCGCTCAACAGCCGGCGCAAGGCGATGAACGGCAGCCGGGTGCTGATGCTGGGCATCGCCTACAAGGCGAACGTGAACGACACCCGCGAGAGCCCGGCCTTCGAGATCCTGGAGCTGCTGCGCGCCGACGGCGCCGACGTGAGCTACCACGACCACCACGTGCCGGAGCTGGTCAAGCACGGCCTGCGCAGCGTGGAGCTGACCCCCGGGGAGCTCGCCGCGCACGACGTGGTGGTGGTCGTCACCGCCCACGACGGCGTCGACTGGGAGATGGTGGCGCGCGAGTCGCAGCTGGTGGTGGACCTGCGCAACGCGGTGCCCGACGCCGCCGGCAAGGTGTGGAGGCTCTGATGGGCGACGGAGGGCGGCCGGTCACCGTGGGCGTGGTGGGGATGAACTACTGGGGCCCGAACCTCGCCCGCAACTTCGCCCGCCTCGACGGCGCGACGCTCGCCTGGGTGTGCGACAAGGACCCGGCGACGCTCGACCGCCACCGCGCCACCTACCCCGAGGCGCGCTTCACCGAGCGCCTCGAGGACCTGCTGGAGGACGACTCGCTCGACGCGGTCGCCGTCGCCACGCCGGTGCCGACCCACGCCGCGCTGGCCAGGCAGGCGATCCTGGCCGGCAAGGACGTCTTCGTGGAGAAGCCCCTCGCGCTGCGGGCGGCCGATGCCAACGAGCTGGTCGCGCTGGCGGACGCCGGCGGCCGGGTGCTGATGGTCGACCACCTGCTCGTGCACCACCCGGCGGTCCAGATGGTGAAGGACATCGTCGACGAGGGGCGCCTGGGCCGGGTGTTCTACATGTACGGCAACCGGCAGAACCTGGGCATCGTGCGCCCCGACGAGAACGCCCTCTGGAGCCTGGGCCCCCACGACATCTCGGTGATGCTGTGGCTGGCGGGCGAGCGCCCCTCGGAGGTGTCGGCCACCGGCGAGAGCTACCTGCAGCCGGGCGTCGAGGACGTGGTGTTCGGCCGCATCCGCTTCCCCTCCGGCGTGCTCGGGCACCTGCACCTGAGCTGGCTCGACCCGCACAAGATGCGCAGGCTGACCGTGATCGGCTCGGAGCGGATGGTCGTGTTCGACGACATGGAGACCGAGCGCAAGGTCACGCTCTACGACAAGGGCCCGATCCCCCGCACCGAGACGTACGGCGAGTACATCCAGGTGCGGTCGGGCGACATCCACATCCCGAAGGTCCCGGGCGCCGAGCCCCTGCGGCTGGTGTGCGAGCGCTTCGCGCAGGCCGTGCGCGATCGCCTGCCCACCGCGTCGGACGGCGCGGCAGGGGCCACCGTGGTCGAGGTGCTGGAGGCGATGACCGAGTCGCTGGCCGACTCGGGTCGCCCCGTGCGCCTGGCCCAGCGGGGAGGAGAAGGCTGATGGCACGTGAGAACCTGGTGCTGGGCGAGGGCGTCGAGCTGGGCGCGGACGTCGAGATCGGCGCCAACGTGGTGATCCACGCCGGCACCGTGATCGGCGACGGCGTCGTCATCCAGGACAACGTGGTGCTGGGCAAGCAGCCCAAGCTCGGGTCGCGCTCGACCGCCAAGCGCGAGCCCCTGCCCCCGCTGCGGCTGGGCGCGGGCTCGGCCGTGTGCAGCGGCGCGGTGATCTTCGCCGGCACCCGGCTGGGCGAGCGCTGCATCGTCGGCGACCTGGCCTCGATCCGGGAGCGCTGCGCGATCGGCGACGAGGTCGTGGTGGGCCGCGGGGTCTGCATCGAGAACGACGTGCCGATCGGGTCGTTCACCAAGATCCAGGCCAACGCCTACATCACGGCGTACTCGGAGCTCGAGGAGCACGTCTTCATCGCGCCCTGCGTGGCGACCACCAACGACAACTTCATGGGCCGCACCGAGGCCCGCCACGCCCTCATCAAGGGCGCGATCATCCGCCGCGGCGCCCGCGTGGGCGGGGCGGCGGTGATCCTGCCGGGCATCGAGATCGGCGTCGAGGCCTTCGTCGCCGCCGGCGCCCTGGTGACCAAGGACGTGCCCGCCGCCAAGCTGGTGGCCGGCGTCCCCGCCCAGGTGTGGCGCGACGTGCCGGCCGAGGAGATGGTCACCGGCTAGGCACCCGCGGCCGCTCAGCGGCCGACGCGCACCGCCGCGTTGGCCCGGCCGCCGTAGATGACCGCGGGCACCGGCACCGTGACGCCGGCCGTGGGGTCGTCCGCGTCCTCGCCCGGCGCCAGCAGCCTGACGGCGTCGTTGCGGTCGTCGAAGGTGCGGGCGAAAGCCGTCATCACCTTGGTGGGGCGCGGCCCGAGGGTGCGCTGGGCCTGCCGGGCGAAGCGCGCCAGGCGCGCGCGGGTGAGCGCCGCGTCCTCGCCGCCGAGCTGCTGGGTGAGGTCGGCGGGGGCGGCGAAGAAGCCGTCGCGGCCCTTCGGCAGCACCCGCAGCGCCACCCGCCCGCGGCCCAGGCCGGACGGCACCCTAAAGCGCACCCGCACCGTCGTGGCGTCCGCCCGCCAGGGCTGCAGGGTGAGGCGCAGGGTCGCCATCCGCCCCGGCCGCACGCGCGCCGGCGTGACCCGCGCCCGCACGATGCGCGCCGCCCGCACCCTGCGCTCGATGACCTGGTCCATCTCGATGCGGGTCACCGGCAGAGAGACGAGCGGGTTGTCGGTGAGCACCGACATGAGGGAGGTGACCGCGCCGCTCGACTGCGAGATCGCGTCGCCGGCGGCGGCGTACACGTTGCGGTAGGTGATGGGCCGCGGCAGCGCCGGGCTGGTGAGGCGGACGGTGAGGGTGACGGTGCCGCCGGCGATGCCGTCGCGCACGCGGATGGCGGGCTCGTCCTGCGCCAGCCCGGCCAGCAGGGGCAGCAGGCGCTCGTCGGGCGCGAGGGTGGCGCGCACCGTGCTGTGGGTCCCCCGCCCGGTGTCGGTGGCGCTGCTCACCACGTCGACGCCCTGCACCGGCCCGAGCGTGGCCGTCATGCCGTCGGCGCGGTCGCCGGTGACCATGCCGCGCAGCGTCCCCGGCTCGCCCAGCTTGTAGCTGGCGCCGGCGATCGGCGCGGGGATCACCTGGTAGACGTATCCGTCCCCCAGCAGGAAGCGGCTGGCGCCGGCCGAGAGGAAGGGGTGGCCGAAGCCGAGCACCGTGGCGCCGTCGACGTAGGTGACGGTGCCGAGCGCGCCCAGCACGAGGTCGCCGCCCGCCAGCAGCACCGACATCGACGCCCCCGGCACCATGTCCACGGGGGGCCGGATCGTGCGCGGGCCGATGGAGGTGAGCTGGATGCCCGAGCGCGCCAGCTCGCTGCGCAGCGGGCCGGCGGCGCGCGCCGTGGCGCCCGCCAGGGTCCAGCGGCCCAGCGGATAGAGCGCGATGCGGTCCGGGTCGCGGGCCTCGCGGCGCAGCGCGGCGGCGCGGTCGGCGACCCGGACGACGGGGCGCGCGGCGCGGGTGCGCGGGGCGGCGGGCGCCAGCTCCATCGCGCGCCGGCCGCCGGACGAGTCGATCATCTGCTCGATGGGCGTGATGCCCATGATCACGTTGTCCTGGTCGCCGGTGCCGTAGGCGACGGCGCCGATCACCCGGGGCACCCCGTCCGCCCCGGTCACGTACACCGGGCTGCCGCTCATGCCCTCGGCGATGCCGCCGGTCTGCTGCATCAGCGGGCCCTCGCCGCGGGCCAGGATGATCGACCCGCCGGGGCCGTCGAACGACGACTGCACGTCGATGATGCTCACCGGGAAGGTCGTGATCTCGGTGCCGCGCACCACGGTGCGCGCCTCGCCGGTCATGCCCGCGGTCACCTGGGACAGCGGCAGGACGGGGTCGGCGGCCGCGGCGCCGCCCGCCGCGATGCACGACAGCGCGCCCGCGGCGAGCAGCACCGCGAGGGCGCGCGAGCGGAATCTCACTCGGCCACCGGCGCGGGCGCCACGGGCGTGCCGCCCGTCTTGGTCACGGAGAACCAGGTGTCGCGCAGGCCGAGCGCCGATCGCAGCCGCGCGCCGGTGAAGCGGACCTGGCGGCCCGAGTCGGTGATCACGAGCGCCTCGCGCACCCGCGGGGAGCGGCCCCTGCTGAGGATGCGGACCTCCGCGACGGGGCCGCCCAGGCCCAGCAGCCGGCCCAGGCGCGCGCCGGTGAAGGAGGGCGGAGGCGTCCAGACGTGGTAGGGCGAGATGTGGTCGAAGGGATCGGGGACGCTCACCAGGTAGGGCCGGGGAGCCGCGCCCGGGAAGACGTTCTGGACGTCCTCGGTGCGACCGCCCGACGTGGAGAAGAAGAAGGCCGTGATGACCGCGCCATCGTACGTCAGCACCGTTCCGCGGGTGGAGCGCACCGCCCGCGTGGTGCGGGGATCCTCCGCGGAGCGCCCGCCGTACACCTGGGAGCGGTCGTCGTCGAAGACGTCGTAGGCGGCTCCGGGCGTCATGGTGGCGATGGCGTAGCTGCGGGCCGCGATCGCCTGGGCCCTGAGCGCCGCGGGCGCGTCGTCGCCCCAGTCGGCCGGCATCTCGCGGGGCACCACGCCGAGCAGGTAGTCGTCGAGCCGCACCGAGTTGACCACGTCGAGGGAGCCGCCCCGCGGCACCGCGCTCACCACCCCGCGGTAGGCCCGCCCCGCGCCGCCGCCCCACGAGACGACGCCGCCGGACGCGACGGCGCGCACGCCGATCGGCCCGGCCACCCGCATCACGCGCCGGGCGCCCCGGCGCAGCTCCACCGCGGCGCCGGCGGAGACCATACGGTAGGTCGCCCCCGGTCGCAGGGCGACGGTGCGGCCGCCGCCGACCGCCCGCCAGGCGCCCGCGCCGCGCACGGCGACCGCGCGGCGGCCCGAGGCGAGCAGGATCCTCACCGTGCGCTGCCGCGCCGTCGAGAGCCGCGTGCCCGGGTAGTAGGCGGCCAGGATGCGGGCGGTGCTCCACCCCGCCCGCGCCCGGCCGCGCGCGCCGTACTGCGACATGCCGACCCCGTGGCCCCAGCCGCGGCCGGTGAAGGTGAAGGTCGCGGCGGCGTTGCCCTGCGGCGCGGTGGTCGCCGGAGGCGGCGCCTGGCCGCCGGCCAGGGTCACGCCCGCGGCGAGGCCCGCGGCGGCGACGGTGACGGCGATGATGGTCGGGACGGTCCGGGACATCCTTGGCCGGCGCACGTTAGCGGCAGAGACCGGGCGTGGCGACGATACCCGGTGCGCAGGGCCGGGGATCGAGGATCTAACGTACCGTCGTGTCCCCGACCAGGTACCCGGCGCACAGCGCGATCCCGGCCGCCAGGGCGCGCCCGGTCGAGGCGCCCAGCCGCCCCAGCTCGGCGAACCCGGCCTCGCGCTGCGACGGCACCGGCGAGAGCAGGCGGTGCACCGCCTCGGGGGCGGCTCCGTCCGCCGCCAGCTCGACCAGGGTGGCCGAGAGGGCGCCGGTGCGCCGGCGCAGATCGGCCGGCGACAGCAGCCGCACCAAGGCGGCGACCTCGGCGCGGCCGGCGCCGACCGCGGGGCCGAGGGCCCGGGCCGCGATCATCGCCCCGGCCAGGACGTCGTCGCCCTCCGGCGTGAGGCCCGGCCCGCGCCCCACGAGGCGCTCCGCCGCATCGGCGGCCGCGACCCGCGGCACCGGCACCCGCGCCCGCAGCCAGTCGCCGAGGTTGGCGACGTCGCCGGGCGCGCCCGCGAACGGCACCGGCACCGGCTCCCAGTGGTGCGGCGCCGCCGGATCCCACCCCACCGCCACCGGGGGCTCCACCCGCGCCGCCGACACGCCGTTGGCCAGCATCGGCGCGCCGGGCGTGAGCAGCGTCGCGACGAACCCGTCGCCCAGGTCGACGTGGACGGCGCCGCGGTGCACCCCCAGCACCCGCGCGACGACCGGCGCGGCGCCGACGCGGGCCGCCACGGCGGCGGACACCCGATGAGCGGGCTCGACTGGCCGGTGCCCGAGGTGGGCGCGCGCATCCGGCAGACCGTCGAGCACGGACCCTTCGTGATCCAGCTGCGCGAGGATCTGGGCATGGGGTCGTGCCGGCTCACCCGTCATCGCGGCGCCCACCGCACCGTGTTCACGGTCACCGGCTTCTCCGAGCGCAGCGAGATGGGGATGTGCTGCCAGATCGTCCACGTCCGCGACGAGGCCGACGGGTGCGACTACGTCGTGGACACGGGCATCTGCGGACCCGGGCTGCCGCCCGACGCCTTCACGATCGCCAACCCTTGACCCCCGAGGTGATCGAGACCATCCGCTTCTTGACGGCCCAGGGGATCGCCGAGTAGACGGGCGCGAAGAGCGAGCGCCAGAACCACCCGGCCCCGCCGTGCGGCGGCGGCGCCCCCGCCGACGGCCCCAGGCGCGCCTGCGAGCGCTCCATCAGGGCGCGCTCGCCGGAGGAGCGCATCGCCCGCGGCAGCCTCGCCTTGGGCGGGATGGCCGCCGGCCGCTGGCCCGGTCGCACGCCGGGCGTGCCGACCTTCGACAGGGCGTCGTCGCGGGCGTGCTCACCGGCCCGGCGGGCGGTGGAGCCGGGCGGGGCCGGCGGCGCGGCGGGCAGCCCGCCGCTGCCGTGCAGCGCCACCTTGTCGTGCCCGAAGTACTCCCGCACGCTCTCGGGGATCTCGTCGCGGTGGCTCACAGCAGGGCCATCCCGTTCTGCGCCGCCACCGACAGCGGCTCGTAGAGGGCCCCGATCGGCGGGGAGTAGACGTTCTCCATCCAGGCGAGGTCCTCGAGGGTGGCGCCGCGCTTCAGCGCGAAGGCCAGGAAGTCGGCGCGCTCCTTGATGCCCTCGCCGCCCACGAACTGGCCGCCGATGAGCCGGCCCGTGCCGGGCTCGGCGAGCAGCTTGACCCGCACCTGCTGGACCCCCGGGAAGTAGCGCGCCCGGCTGATGCCGTTCGCCGCGCCCACCACGTAGGGGATCCCGAGCGAGGTGGCGAGGTGCTCGCCGAAGCTGGCGCCGCCGATCTGCACCTGGCCGCCCACCATGCCCCACGGGATGTTGACCGGGTCGTAGCGGCGGTCGCCGCCGCCCGCGTTGGCGCCGGCCACCCGGCCCTGCTGCATCGCGTGCGAGCCGGTGAGCCCCTGCACGGCGACCCCGGTCAGGTTCTGCGGCACCTCCACCACGTCGCCGGCGGCGTAGACGCCCTCCATCGAGGTGCGCATGCGCTCGTCGACCACCAGCGCGCCGGTGGAGCCGAGCTTCAGGCCGATGGAGCGGGCCAGCGTCGTCTCGGGCTCCTTGTGGGTGGCGACGACGCAGATGTCGGCGTCGATCTGCCCCTCCGAGGTCGATACGCCGGTGAGGCGGCCGTTCTCGCCGACGAAGCCGGTGAGCTCGGTGCCGAAGTGCAGCCGGCAGCCCAGCGCCTCGAGGCTCTCCTGCACCGGCTGGGCGATCTCCGGGTCGGCCACCTGCGCCAGCAGCCAGGCGTTCTCGTCGACCAGGTGGGTCTCGATGCCGCGGTGCGCCAGGGCGGTGAGCATCTCCACCCCCAGCGGGCCGGCCTCCAGCACGACCGCCTTCTTCACGTCGTTGAGGGTCTCGTTGAGCTCGATGCCGCGGCGGATGTTCTTGACGAAGACGAGGCCCTCGAGGTCGTTGCCCGGCACGTCCGGCAGCGCGTAGTTCCAGCCGGTGCACACGATCAGCGTGTCCCACGGCAGCACCTCGCCGCCGGCGGTCATCGTCCGGGCGGCCGCGTCGATGGCGGTGACCTCGGTCTCGCGGCGCAGGTCGATGCCGGCCTCGGCGTAGTTCTCGGGGCCCGCCAGGAAGAGGCGCTCGAAGTCGGGGATCTCCCGGCCCAGCACGTACGGGATCCCGCACGGAGAGTAGGCGACGTCCTCGAACTCGGTACAGATCGTGACCGTCGCGGCCGGGTTGGTGCGCTTGGCCATCGAGGCGGCGCTGATGCCCGCCGCGCCACCCCCGATGACGCAGATCCGGGGTCCGCCGTTCCCGTCGCTCACTCCGTCACCTCACGATTCGGGGGCGCCGGCGGGCGCGTCCGCGCCGGCCTCGCCCAGATGGAACTTCATGTCGGGTGGGTTCCTCAGGGTGTTGGTCACCCAGCAGTAGCGCTCGGCCAGCTCGGCCACCGGCGCCATCGCCTCGTCCGGCAGCGAGCTGACGATCCAGACGTCGTAGCGCCCGTAGCGCGGCTCCCCGGGGACCCGGGTGGCCCTGGCGCTCACCCGCAGGTCGGGCAGCTCGACGCGCCTCTTGGCCGCGGCCCACGCCACGGCGAGGCACATGCACGAGGCCAGCGCCGCGGTCAGCAGCTCGGTGGGCATGGGGCCGGTGTCGCCGCCGCCCACCTCGTGCGGCTCGTCGACGCGGATCGAGTGGCCGCGGGCCTCGACGTCGGTGGCGAGGCCGCCGCGCCAGGTGGCGGTCCACACCGCGCCCTCGGGGTCATCGCGCGAGATCGAGCACCCCCGTCCGCTCGTAGAAGCGCTCGTGCGCCTCGGCCGCCGCCGCCCAGGTGAAGCGGGCCGCCGTGGCGCGGCCCCCGTCGACCAGCCGCGATCGCAGCGCCGCGTCGCCCATCGCCCGGGCGAGGGCGCCGGCCAGGGCGGCCGCGTCGCCCACCGGGACCATCAGGCAGTCGCGGCCGTCGGCCAGGAACTCGCGCAGCACGGGCAGGTCGCTCGCGACCACCGGACGCCCCGAGGCCTGGGCCTCCAGCACGACCAGCCCGAAGCCCTCGCGCTCGGACGGGAAGGCCACGACGTCGGCGGCGCGGTACAGGGCGGGCATGCGCGGGTCGGGCACCGGGCCCAGCACCGCGACGTCGGCGGTCGGCGGCACCTCGGCCCCGCGGGACACCGCGAGCCCGAGGCGGCGGGCGTCCTCCTCCCAGGCGGCGCGGTAGTCGGCGTAGTCGAACAGGGTCTCGCCGCCGGCGATGGCGAGCAACGCGCCCCGGCCGAGCCGCTCGCGGGCCGCGGCGAAGGCGGCGAGCAGGGTGCGGCTGCCCTTGCGCGGCTCGATCCCCCCCACCGCCAGCACCGCGGGCCGCGCGCCCCAGCCCAGCAGCTCGCCGGCCGCGACGCGGTCGAGGGCGGCCCCGGCGAAGCGGGCGCCGTCGATGCCGTTGGGGATCACCTCGGCCTCGACGCCGTTCTCGGCGCGGACGCGGTCGGCCCAGTGGCGGCTGACGCAGATCCGGTGGTCGACGTCCTCGATCGAGGCGCGCTGGCACTCGATCAGCACGGGGCTGCGGAAGTCGTCGACGTGGTGGATGGTGCGCACGACGTGGGGCACGGCCCCCTCGGCGCGCAGCGCCAGCAGGGCGCGCGCCGAGAGGCAGTCCTCGGAGTGGTGCACGTCGGCCGGCCCCGCCCGGCGCAGGCCCTCGGCGAGGACGGCGGCGTAGCGCAGGATGCGCGGCTCGACCTCCTCGCCCGGCCGCCGGTCGACCGGCACCAGGCGCGCCGGCACGCGGGGCTCGCGGAAGAAGCGGGCGCCGTCGGCCGACAGCGCCCACAGTTCCACGTCGTGGCCGCGGTCGCCGAGCGCCTCGGCCAGGCAGAGGGCGTGCACCACCCCGCCGCGGGCCTTGGTGGAGTAGGTGACGATGCGGATCCTCACGCGACGAGCGCCGCGGCGAGGCGGGCGGCGGCGGCGTTGGTGGGCGCCAGGCGCACGCCCAGGTCGCGCAGGGCCGCCTCCTGCCGGCTGCGCACCTGCGGGTCGGCCTCGGTGCCCAGCACGTAGGCGACCACGGCCAGGTTGGTGCGCCGGCCGACGGCGGCGCGGATCGCGGGGCCGAGCACCGACACCGGGTCCGGGTGGCTGGCGTAGCCCAGCACCACGTCGAGCAGCAGCACGCCCACCTCGGGGTCGGCGGCGTCGACCGCCAGGCGCTCGGCGCGGGCCGCCGGATCGATCATCGGGTGGGGCCGGCCGCGGGTGTACTCCTCCTCGCCCAGGTCGAGGCAGGCATGGCCCTCGGGCTCGCCGTCGAGGCGGCAGGCCCGCCCGGCGGGGGCGTTGGTCGCCACGCGGCCCAGGCGCTCGGCCAGGATGGCGGCGGCCTCGCTGCACAGCGTGCCGCCGGAGAACAGCCCGCGCACGGCGCCGCCCGAGATCCACTCGGCCTGGGCGCGGGGCGGGTCGGCGACGGGGTGCCCGGCCAGGCGGGCGGCCTCGGCCGCGGCGCGCTCCAGCGTGGGCGCCAGGACGACGCCGTCCACCGGCTCCACCCCTCCGCCGACCATGCACGCCACCGCCGGCGTGCCGCAGTCGGCGAGGGCGCGCAGCACGCGGGCGGCGACCTCGCGCGACGGGGGCTTCGACACGCACAGGATCACCTCGGTCGCGTCGTCGGCGGCCAGGCGGGCGATGGCGTCGAGGGCGGTGATCGCCCCGATGTCGTCCTTCAGGTCGCGGCCGCCGGTGCCGTAGCAGCGGCTCACCCCCGCCCCGGCGCGGTCGAGCAGCACGGTGACCTCCTGGGCGCCGGTGCCGGCCGCGGCGACCACACCCACCGAGCCCCGCGCCACGACGTTCGCGAACCCGAGCGCGACGCCGTCGATGATCGCGGTGCCCGCGCCCGGCCCCATCACCAGCAGCCCCAGCTCGTGGGCGCGCCGCTTCAGGGCCAGCTCCTCGTCGAGCGGCACGCCGTCGCTGAACAGCAGCACGTCCATCCCCGCGCCCAGCGCCTTGTGGGCCTCGAGCGCCGCGTACTCGCCGGGCACCGACACGACGGCGACGTCGCCCTCGGCGCGCCGCATGCCGCGCGCCCGGCGCGGACCGGCCCCGTCGCCCGCGGCGGCGGCGGGGGCGCGGTCCAGCACCTCCTCGGCGGCGGCGATGCCGGCCTCGGCCGCCGGGCCCGAGGCCGCGATCACGAGGTCGTCCGGTCCGGCCGAGTCGAGCGCCGGGTCGCCCAGCCCGAGGCCCGCGGCCTCCTGCCGGTTGGCCGGCGTGCCCATGAAGCAGAAGGCTCGCTCGACGCCGTCGATCGCCTCTGCCGCCCGCGCGGCGGCCATCATCTTGGCGCTGTCGGCCCAGCGCCCGGCGCGGACCCGGACCGCCATCAGGCGGGGACGACCCGCGACTCGGGGCCCGCGAGCAGCGGCTCGGCCTGGGCCCCCATCGCCTCGTCGTCCGTCTCCGCGGCACGCAGGATCGACACCTGACCTCCCTCGACGAGCACGGCGCCGGGCCGCAGATGGATGAACGGCGACGCCTGGGCGTACGCGTAGGCGCCGGTCTGGGCGACCCACACCAGGTCGCCCGCCCGGAGGGGCCCGAGCGGCACCTCGCGGGCGATGACGTCGTGCTGCAGGCAGAGGGGCCCGAACAGGTCGGTGGGCCGCTCCGGGCCGGGCCGCGGGTCGGCGGCGTGCACCGGCGAGCGCTTCCACTGCACGCACGGCACCTGGGTGATGCCGGCGTCGATCACCACGTCCCCCGGGCCGCGCCGGGCGACGACCCGCGCCAGCAGCCAGCCGGCGTCGCGGACGAGGGCCCGCCCGGGCTCGAGGATCACGCGCGGCGGCTCGGGGCCCAGCGCCTCGACCGCGGCGCCCAGGTGCTCGCGCAGGCCGGGGGCGGGCGGCCAGCCGCCGCCGAGGTCGGCCCACTCGATGCCCCCCAGGCGCTCGCCCACCTCGCGGATGCGCGCGGCCGCGGCGACGAAGCGCTCGATCGCGACCGGGTACTGCACGCTGACGCTGCGGATCGGCGGCCCCGTCGGCGGCAGCGGCCCCAGCTGGTAGGCGCCCAGGTGGACGTGCAGGCCGGTGAGGGGCAGGCCCGCCCGCCCCAGGACGGAGGCCGCCGCCGGGGCCATCCGCGCCGGCACGCCGAAGCGGTCGCGCCCCTCGCGGTCGGGCGGCACGAGGCGCAGGCCCACCCGCGCGGCGGGCGAGGCGTGGCGCGCCAGCCGGGCGATCTCGCGCACCTGCTCCACCCCGTCGGCGACCACCGTGGCGCCCTCGGCCAGGGCGCGGCGCAGCTCGGCCGTCGTCTTGAGCGGGCCGTTGAACACGATCCGGTCGCCGGGGACGCCGGCGCGGCGGGCGATGCGGTACTCGAATCCCGAGGCCACCTCGGCCCAGCAGCCGGCCCGGTGCAGGCGCGCCACCAGGCCCATCAGCGGGTTCGACTTCACCGAGTAGGCGATCACGGCGTCGGGGCCGGCGATCTCGCGGAAGCTCTCCGCCTCGGACTGCAGCCGGGCGCCGTCGAACACGTAGAGCGGGGTGCCGAAGCGCTCGGCCAGGTCGGCGGCGTGCCCGGGGGGCCGCGCCGCCAGGCGGCGCACCACGCCGGAGTCGGACGGCGCCCCGCGCAGCCGCGGCCAGAGGTGGCGGCCCACCCGCTCGGCCTCCTCGAGGTGCGGGTAGCCGGAGCCGATGACCAGGTCGACGCCGGCCTCGCGGTACTCGTCGAGGCGACGGGCCACCTGCTCGTAGGATCCGACCAGGGCGGTGCCCGCCCCCCCGCGCACGGCCCGGATGCCGGCCCACAGGCCCGGCGCCACCCAGCCCTCGTCGTCGACCGGGATGGCGTTCATGCGCGCCTGGCCCACGCTGTCGAAGGCGGCGTACTCGGAGGCCCGCTCGCCGGCCACCTCGGCCTGGGAGAGCAGCTCGCGCGCCGCGACGCGGGCCGACAGCTCGTCCGGCCGGGCGATCAGGTGGATGCGCAGGCCGAACCGCATCGGCCGGGCGGCGCGCGCCCGCACGGCGTCGATACGGCGGGCGATCTGCTCGGGCGGCTCGCCCCACATGAGGTAGGTGTCCGCCACCCGGCAGGCCAGCTCGACGGCGGCGTCGCTGGCCCCGCCCAGGTACAGGCGGCCGGTGAAGCGCGGCCGCAGCGCGCCGGCCAGCTCGCCCAGGCGCGCGTAGCGCGCGTCGTGGTCGAGGGCCGGGGTGCCGTAGCCGGCGTCCGGGCCGCCCCCGGCGACCAGGTTGATCGCCACCCGGCCGGGGGCGATGCGCTCGAGCGTCTCTGCCTGGTGGGCGGCCAGCTCGGGCCGCAGGCCCGCCGGGTTGACCGCGACGATCAGGGTGATGCGGGTCGTCACCGCGGCCAGGGCGGAGGCCGTGGTCCAGCTCTCCATGAACGGCGCGTCGGGGGCGAACGAGTCGTTCACCACCCCGGTGGGGATGAGGATCTCGGTGGCCCCGGCGCGCTCGGCGGCGCGCGCGACCTCGGCCAGGTAGGTGAGGTCCGGCGGGCGCGCGGGACGACGGGCGCCGAGATGGCTCCCATCTCCCTCCGAGGGGCAGTACCAGCCGAGGGCGAGCACCCCGGAGACGCTACCTCATCGCCCGACTATTGGGGCCGTACATCGGCACAAATTGCGTGGACGGCGGCACGCCCGTCCGGCGGGTCGCCGCCGCGGCGACCGGCGGAAACACATGCCCTCGCGACTAAGATCCCCCCTCTCCGCGGCCGATGCCATCGGCGACGATACCCCGAGCGGGCGGCGGAGAACCTCATGATGGGGCGGCGCGGTGGAGGCGATCGCGGCAGGCGGCTCGCGCGGCGGGCGGCGGCGATCCTGACGCTCGTCGCCGCGACGGCGGCGCCCGCGATCGCCTCGGCGGTCCCCGCCGGCAGCGAGTACCCGTCGAGCTGGACGCTCACCAGCGCGACCACCGCCACCGGGACGACCCCCTTGGGGATCACGGTCACCGCCACGCTGCGCCAGCCGTCCGCCGGCCAGGCGCGGTGGGCCTCCGGGTCGAGCGGCGGGCTGACCTTCGAGGGGCCCTACCCGCCCTTCTTCCCGCCCACCACCGCCGAGGCGCTCCAGCCCCTCATCACCGGCTGCTCGGCGGCGCCCTGCGGCGGCATCACCTACGGCTACTCGAGGCCGGTGCTCGCCCCGTCGCTCTACGTCAGCGACATCGGCGGCGGGACGGGCAACGGCGGCGGCACCAACTTCACCTCGTGGCACGCCCACCCGCTCGGCATCGCGGGCGGCGGCACCTTCCGGGAGGACTCCCCCGGCTCGCAGATCGGCGCCGAGCTGCGCGGCGGCGGCGCCGTCATCGGCGCCACCGACGTCGCCGCGCGCCGCACGGGGCGGTACGGAACCGCCAGCTGCGCCACCGCCGCCCAGGGCGGCTTCGGCTGCGGCGCCTACACCATGTCCCTCCCCGGCGAGGCGATCACCGCCCTGACGCTCGACTTCGGCTACGAGGGCACCGGGAACACGGGCGACGCCTTCCCCCTCGTCGTGCCGGCGGTTCCCTCCGACCCGCGCCTGGTCCTCGCCAAGACCGCGGCGCCGGAGACGATCCACGCCGTGGGCGATCCCGTCGCCTACGGCTTCACGGTCACCAACACGGGCAACGTCACCCTCAGGGACGTCTCTGTCGCGGACGCCTTCGCGCCGCCGTCGAGCGGCCCGCACGGGCCGGTCACCTGCGCCGCGACCACGCTGGCGGCGGGCGCCTCCACGACCTGCGCGGCGCCGCCCTACCGCGCCACCCAGGCCGACGTCGACGCCGGGGTGATCAACAACTCGGCCGTGGCGACGGCGCGCCCGCCCGCCGGCCCCGCGGTGAGCTCGCCGCCGTCGACCGCGACGGTCGCGGTCCGGCCGCTGGCGGACCTCGCGATCGCCAAGACGGCGACCTCCGGCGCCGTGACCCCGGGTCGGGACCTCACCTACTCACTGGTCGTCACCAACTCCGGGCCCAGCCCCGCCGCCGGCGTGACGGTCTCGGACCGCCTCCCGGCCGGCCTGTCGTTCGTGTCGGCGAGCGACGGCTGCCTGAACGACGGCCCCGACGTCACCTGCGCGCGGCCCTCGCTGGCGGCTGGGGCGAGCGCGACCTTCTCGATCGCCGCGAGGGTCGCGAGCTCGGTGGATCACGCGATCGAGAACACCGCCGTCGTCGAGAGCCCGACGCCCGACCCCGACCCCTCCGACAACGCGGCGACGCTGCGCCTGCCCCTGAGGGCGGTGGCGAACCTGCGGATCGCCAAGACCGCGTCGACGACCGCTCCGGCCCGCGGCGGGCAGGTCCTCTACACGCTCGTCGTCCGCAACGACGGGCCGAGCGACGCCACCGGCGTGGCGGTCCGCGACCCCGGCGCCGCCGGCCTCGCGATCGACTCGGCGGCGACGGCGCGGGGCACCTGCGCCGTCGCCGACGGCGCGCTCTCGTGCGCCGTCGGCAGGCTCCCCGCCGGGGGCGGCACCCAGATCCTCGTGGCCGCGACGGTCGCGCCGGACGCGGCCGGACCGATCACCAACACGGCGTCGGTGACCGGCGACCAGCGCGACCCCGAATCGGGCGACGACCGGGCGGCGGCGACCATCACCCCGTCCCCCGACCCGCAGCCGGTCGCGGACCTGGAGGTCACCAAGAGCGCGAACCGCGAGCGGGCGCCGGCCGGGCAGCCGATCACGTACACCATCGTCGTCGCCAACCGGGGCCCCGACGCGGCCCCCGGAGTCGGGATCACGGACACGTTCGGCCGGCCGGTGCGGGTGATCTCGGTCCGCACGACCGCCGGCTCCTGCGCGCGCGCCCGATCCGCGACCTGCTCGCTCGGCACCCTCGCCCCCGGCGCGCGGGCGACGGTCACGATCGTGGCCGCCCCCCGGGCGGGCGGCACGCTGGTCAACGCCGTCAGCGCGACCGCCGCCGCCGCCGACCCGAGCCCGCCCGACAATCTGGCGCGGGTCGCCTCGGCGGTCGCCCGGCCGGTGCTCAGGGTCGCGAAGTCGGCCGGCGCGACGGCCGTCCGCGCGGGAGGGCGCCTGACCTACGCCATCCGGGTGGCGAACCCGTCGCGGGTCGCGCTGCGCCGGGTGGCGGTCTGCGACCGCCTGCCGTCGGGCCTCGTGTTCGTGTCGGCGGCGCCCCGCGCCACCCTCTCGAGCGGCCGTCTCTGCTGGAGGATCGCCGCCCTCGGCCCGGGCAGGAGCCGGACCTACCGGCTGACCGTCCGCGCCCTCGCGGGCGCGAGCGGCACCAGGGTCAACACGGCCGTCGCGACGTCGCCCGACGCCGGGACGGGCCGGGCGACGCAGACGGTGCGCGTGTTCGGCGCCCGCTACAGGCCGGGAGGCGTCACCGGCTAGCGCCGCGATCGCCGGGACCGCCGCCCCCGACGCCCAGCGCGCGGGCGCGGCGCAGGCCGATGCCCACCCAGCGCGCGAGGTCGTCGTCGGCCTCCACGCCGGCCGCGTCGACGGTCAGCCATCCGTTCATCAGGCGGCCGCGCATCTCCATCGGCTCGGCGGCGGTCGACTCCACCAGGGCGACCGACCGGTCCGGGTCGACGCGCACCATCAGCCCGCCGCGGCCGCGGACCGCGACGGCCATGCTCCCCGCCACCAGGAAGGCGAGCCCGCCGAACATGCGCTGCTCGCGCAGGTCGTCCTCCCCCGCGAGGAGGGCGCGGACGCGCTCGGCGAGGTCCTCGTCGTAGGCCACGGCCGCACCGTAGACCGGCGCGACCGCGCGCACCACCCCGCGGCGGGCGGCCCGCCGTCACCTCCCCCCGCTCGCCCCCGCGTCGCCGGCGATGATCGCGGCGATGCGCCCGCCGCGCTCGGTGCCGTACGAGAGGAAGAGGTCGCGGCAGGCGTCGCGGTAGACGCCCGAGGCCGCCTCGGCGGCCGCCTCGGGAAGGGCCTCCGCGAAGCGCTCGTAGGCCGCCGGGGACGGATCGCTGAGGTTGACCCGCAGGGTGGTGGTGGCGCCCACCTCGCCCAGGCCGTCGCCGGGGTACACGGCCACCCGGCGCCTGCACAGGGCCACCGTGAGCTCCTGGACGCTGGCCCCCAGGCCCGAGACATCGAGCACGCACGAGAAGCCGTACTCCGGGGAGATCACCGGCTCGGCGACGGCGCGCACCGCGGCGAGGTTGCGGCGGATGACCTCCTCGCCGCGCCGCAGCCACCGCTCGTCGGCCAGGGCGGCCGCGGCGCCCACCTGGGCCAGGCGGTTGGTGTTGAGCCGCACCGCCGCGATCTTCACCTGCAGGCAGGCGCGCACCAGGGCGGGCGGGCCGCCGAGGGCGCCGATGCGCGCGCCGGCCATGCCGTAGCCGTGGGCCAGTCCGCTCGACACCAGCACCGTGGCGTCCGGGTGATCGGCGGCGACCGCGGCGATGTGGTGGTGCCGCGCGGCGGGGTCGACGCGATGGGCCGAGTGGGTGGTGTCGGCCAGGATGACGATGCCGCGCTCGGCCGACAGGCGCAGCAGCGCCTCGAGCTCCTCGCGGCGCTGCACCGTCCCGAAGGGGTTGACCGGATCGCACACCACGACCATCCGGGTGCGGGGCGTCACGGCGCGGGCGACCTCGTCCGGGTCGAGGCGCCAGCCCGAGGCGGCCGACAGCCGCACCCACACCGGCTCGGCCCCGGCCAGCCGCAGCGCGGGGACGAAGTGGAAGTAGCCCGGATCGGTGACGACGACCTCGTCGCCCGGGTCGAGGCAGGTCAGGGCGGCGTAGCCCACGCCGGCCTGGGCGCCCTCGGTGCCGATCACGTCGAAGCGGTCGTCGCGGGCGCGGCCCAGCAGCGCGGTGGCCATCCGGTCGCGCAGGCCGGCGTCGAGGTCGGGAGAGTAGGGGCCCACGTGGGCCGCGTCGACCGCCTCCCGCATCGCGTCGAGCGCCCGCGGCGACGGCCCGATGTGGTTCGCCATCCAGCCCAGGTCGGCCCATTCGGAGCGGTCGAGGGCGATGGCGCCGTCGCGGTAGACGTCGGCCGGATCCCAGCCGAGGATGCGGTAGGCGTCCCGGTAGGTCATGTAGTTCCCGAAGCCCTGCGGGTCCTCCAGGATCGCCCGGGCGCGGGCCGACACGGGGCCGGCGTCCGCGCCGCGCGGCGGACGCCAGGTGAGGACGGAGCGGCTGCTCATCGCCGCGCCACGATGCGGGTGCCGGCCCGGCCGGCGAGGGCCTCGGGGGCCCGCTCCAGCGACGTGATGATCGCCTCGCGGCCTCCGCCCTCGATGAACTGGATCGCCGCCGCCGCCTTCGGGCCCATGCTGCCCGGGGGGAACTGGCCGTCGGCGAGGTGCACCCGCATCTCGTCGACGTCGACCAGGTCGAGGTGGCGCTCCCGCGGGGTGCCGTAGTCGAGGGCCACCCGATCGACGCCGGTGAGCAGCAGCAGCGACGACGCGCCCACCAGCGTGCCCGCCAGCGCCGCCGCGAAGTCCTTGTCGATGACCGCATCGACGCCCACCAGCTCCTGCCCCGACCGGGTCACCGGCACGCCTCCCCCGCCGCAGGCCACCACCACGTCGCCGGCGTCCAGCAGGCGGCGTATCTCCGACGACTCCACCACCTCGACCGGCCGCGGCGAGGGCACCACGCGCCGCCAGCCGCGCCCCGAGTCCTCGGCCACGGTCCAGCCGCGGGCCTCGGCCAGGCGGCGCGCCCGGCCCTCGGAGAAGAAGGGGCCGATCGGCTTGGTGGGCTCGTCGAAAGCCGGGTCGTCGGGCTGCACCACCACCTGCGTCATCACCGCGGCCACCGCCCGCGGACGGCCCGCGTCGCCGAGGGCGTCGCCGATCGCCTGCGAGAGCAGCAGGCCCAGCTGCCCCTGGGTCATGGCCCCCAGCGCGAACAGCGGCTGGGGCGGGACCTCGCGCGCCACGGCCTCCTGGGCCATCGCCAGCGCCCCCACCTGCGGACCGTTCCCGTGCACCACCAGCAGGCGGTGCCCCCCCTCCACCAGCGCCGCCGCGGTCCGCGCCACGGCGCGCGCCCGCTCCTCCTGCTCGGCGAAGGAACCGAGCCCCGCGGGCGCGAGGGCGTTGCCCCCTACCGCAAGCACCACGGTTTCCGGCATGGACGCACCTCCCGGCACGGGTCGCCGCATCTTTGTACATCTCGGACTTGCATCCGTCCGGGCGGACCGGAAATGATCCTACCTTCCTCAGACCCGACGGCGTCGCGGACGTGTGTGGCCCGCGGTTCCGCCGGCGATTCTCATCGACCGGAGGAGGAGCAGGCGTGGCGAAGATCGACGGTCCGAAACCGGAGCCCGGCCAGGAGCTTTACGACGTCTCGGAAAAGCTGTTCCCCGACCTGAAGGCCGAGGAGGGCGAAGAGGCGTTCATCTTCATGCACACCGTGCCCTATGAGGGCTCGGTGGGCCTGGTGAACCTGCTCACGGCGACCCGGCTCGGACGCAAGGGTTTCAAGGTCAGCCTCGTGCTCTACGGACCCGGGGTCCTGATGGCGTCCGCCACCCGCGGCTACCCCGCGGTGGGTCAGGAGGCCTTCCCCGGCCACATGGCCATCAACAACCAGCTGAAGACGCTTCTCGCCGAGGGGGCGACGATCTACGCCTGTCGCTTCGCCATGGGCGCGCTCTACGGCTTCCGCGAGGACGACCTCATCGAGGGCGTCACCCCGTTCAACCCGCTCGACGTGCTCGACTCCGCTCTGCACGCCTGGCGCGCCAAGGCCTTCCAGCTCAACACCTGGACGGTCTAGGCGAAACGGCGACCACGGTGAGCGAGCGCTCCGAGATCGAGCGGCGGTGGCGGGAGGGCGAGGATCGCCTCTACCCGGTGGCCACCGTGCGGCCCGACCTCTACCAGGCCGTCATCGGCCTGGTGCGCTCGCTCGCCGATCACCTCGAGTCGGTGCCGGACACGGACGCGCTGGTCGCGACCTACCGCGCCACGACGATCGACGCCGAGGCGGCGGCGGCCGGCATCGAGCGCGGCTCCGTGCCCCCCGAGGTCGACCTCGGCATGGTGCGCGACGCGGCCTACAAGCTGCGCTCGCGCGAGCTGGCCGTGCGCGAGGCGTCCGAGGGCACCCGGCGGGCGATCGACCGGGCCCGCGCGGCCGGCGACCGCACCGCCGTCATCTGGAGCGAGGGCGACCGGGAGCAGTGGCCGCCCTACCGGCGGGTGGAGATGTCCATGCGCACCGGCTACGCCGTGTCGGTGTCGACCCACCTCGACCCGGAGACCATGACCCCGCGCTTCGCGCTGGAGGCCTTCGAGCTGGACCCCGACACCGGGGAGGCCACCGGGAGCGAGCCGCTCGCCGCCCGGCGCGACTTCACCGACCCCGACCAGTGGCGCGCCGCCGCGAAGGACCTGCGGGACCGCCTCCTCACGACCTGAGCGAAGGGAGCACCGTGCCTCTGCCCGACGGAATGAAGCGCAATGTCATCGACGGACACAGCCACATCGGCGAGATCGAGGCCTGGCCCTTCTACGGGATCGACTACCCGGTCAAACCGATCGTCTACGACTTCCCGAAGACGAAGGACTTCATCAAGTTCATGGACGGCCACGGCATCGAGCGCAGCCTGGTGATGTCCAACTACGGGATCCCGAAGCCGGAGCAGCCCTTCTCCCTCAACCCGCTGGTGATGGAGGCCGCGTCGACCTCCGACCGGATCCGCGGCCTGCTGTGGGTGTCGTTCCTGCCGCGCGATCGCGAGCACACCATCGAGAGCCTGAAGCACTGCGGCGAGTCGGGGATCATCGGCCTCAAGACCACCTTCCTGCTGGGCGGCAACCCCAACCCGGACGAGTGGGACGACGAGACCCGCGAGATCGCCGACCTCTGCTTCGACGCGGCCGAGAAGCACGACTACGTCTTCCACTTCCACACCTCGGCCGGCGGGAACAGCGACATCAACAACTTCATCCCGATGGTCGAGGCGTACGGCAAGCGGGTGAAGATCCACCTGGTCCACTTCGGCGGCGGCGTCAGCGGCCACATCAAGCTGGTGCCGAAGTTCCTCCAGTGGGTGAGGGACGGCTACAAGGTGTACACCGACACCTCGTGGGCGATCGGCTTCGGCGCCCGCTGGCTGCTGGTCGAGATCGAGAAGCAGGGCATCGGCGGCGACCGGGTGATCTTCGGGTCGGACGAGCCCTGGTCGGACTTCATGGGCGAGTACTGGAAGATCGAGGGCGCCCCCGTGTCGGAGGAGCTGAAGCGCATGGTGCTGTTCGAGAACTTCCACAACCTGCACGACAAGCACTGGTGAGCGCGGACCCCGCTCCGGATCTGCGGACGCTGGCCGTCGAGCTCCAGTCGCTCGGCGTCCGCACCACCGGCGGCGACTCCGGCCCCGGCGCCACCCGCGCCGGGGGCGCCGGGCCGTCGGACGCCGGCTTCATGTGGATGGACGGCGCCCCGCTCACGGTGCCCGTGCACGGCGACTACGTGGCGAGCTCGCCCTACGAGCTGGTGCTGAACGCCTCCGGACGCGCCGGCACGCTGATGCGCGACGGCGTCGAGGTGGGCCCGGTGCGCATGCACCCGCGGCCGAAGATCTACGACCTCGAGACGGCCGACGGGGTGCCGTACTGGAAGATCGCGCTGATGCACCTCGACAGCCTCGCCTCGACGGTGATGCAGCGCTGCGTCTACTGGAACACCGCCGAGCAGTGCCACTTCTGCGCGATCGGCACGACCCTGTCGAAGGGCCGCACGATCGCCACCAAGACGCCGGAGCTGCTCGCCGAGGTGGCCGAGGCCGCGGCGCGCCTGGACGGGGCGAAGGACGTCACCCTCACGACCGGCTCGCCCAACCGGCACGACCGCGGGGCGCCCTACATGGCGCGCTGCGCCGAGGCGATCCGCGAGTCGAGCGACCTGCCGGTGCAGGTGCAGATCGAGCCGCCGCTCGACTTCTCCTGGTTCCGCACCCTGAAGGACAGCGGCGTGGAGGCGCTCGGGATGCACCTGGAGGTGTGGGACGAGCAGGTGCTGGCCCGCGTCGCGCCCGGCAAGCACGCCCAGGGTCGCGACCACTACGTGGCGGCCTGGGAGGCGGCGGTCGAGGTGTTCGGGCCGGGCCAGGTCTCCACCTACTTCATCCTCGGCCTGGGGGAGACGCCCGAGTCGGTGATGGAGGGCTGCCGCGTCGCCATCGACCGCGGCGTCTACCCGTTCGTGGTGCCGCTGCGGCCCGCCCCGGGCAGCATCGTCGCCGACGGCACGCCGCCGTCGGCCGAGTACGTGCGCGACGTGTACGAGCGCGTGGCGCCGCTGCTGGCGGAGGCGGGGATGATGAGCCAGAACGCCCGCGCCGGCTGCGTGCGCTGCCAGGCCTGCTCGGCGCTCAGCACCTTCGAGCGCGCCTTCGGCGGCGGCCGCGACGGCGTGCCCGCCGCGGGCCCGGCCAAGGCCGCCTAAGCGGTGACCCGCCTCTCCGATCTCGACGTGCGCGTGGCGGTGACGGGGGAGGACCTCGCCGCGCACCACCGCATCCGCCACGACGTGTTCGTGCGCGAGCAGCGGATCTTCGACGAGCACGACCGCGACGAGTGGGACGACTCGGCCGTGAAGGTGGTGGCCACGGCCGGCGGGCTGGTGGTGGGGGCGGTGCGCCTCTACCCGCTCGACGAGGCCGGGCTGTGGAAGGGCGACCGGCTCGCCGTGCTGGCCGACGCGCGGCGCCTGCGGGTGGGCGCGCCGCTGGTGAGGTTCGCGGTGAGGACGGCCGGCGAGCGCGGCGGCGCCCGCATGATCGCCCTGATCCAGAAGCCGAACGTGCCCTTCTTCGCCCACCTCGGCTGGAGCCCGCTGGGCGCCGAGTCGGAGTACCACGGCACCACCCACCAGGAGATGACCATCCCGCTGTCGGGCGCGCCCCGGCCGGCGGCGCACTCGCTCGACTGGGCCCTCGGCGCGGGTGGCTGAGCGGTCGGCCCTAGGGGCGCAACCCGGTGAGCGGCTCGGCGCCGAGGTCCCACACGGGCTCCTCGGCGCCGCCCGCCCGCAGGCGCACCACGCCGCCGTCGTCGAGGGTGGCGACGCGGGCGGCGGCGAGCCCCGCCGCGGCGGCGCGGGCGGCGAGCGCGACGGGGTCGCCCACCAGGAGGAAGCCGTAGGACGGGAAGGCCGGCAGCCAGGACTCGATATCCGCGCCGTCCGGCACCGGCAGCGCGTCGAGGTCGAGGGCGCAGCCCAGGCCGCCGGCGCTCTCGCACAGCTGCAGCAGCGAGCCGGCGACGCCCGGCTGGGAGACGTCGCGGGCCGCCCAGGCCTCGCCCGCCTCGGCGGCCTCGGCGGGCAGCAGCAGGTCGGCGGCGGCCCGCCCCCGGCGCGGGCCGCGCAGGTGGGTGAAGAAGGCGCCGCCCGGGCCGTCCACCAGCTCGCCCTCCAGGCAGGCCACCAGGGTGACCGCGTCGCCGGGGCGGGCGTTCGCGGCGCGCAGCGGCGCCGCGGCGCGGCCGACGGCGAAGGTGGACAGCGCCGGCGCGGCGGCGTCCTCCACCGTGGTGTGGCCTCCCAGCACGGGCACGCCGTAGAGGGCCGACCCGGCGCGCAGGCCCTCCAGCACCTCGGCGGCCAGCGGGCGCTCGCCGGCCACCACGCAGTCGAGCAGGGCGATCGGCCGGGCCCCGGTCGCGGCCAGGTCGTTCAGCACCGTCACCACGCCGGCGATGCCCGCCACCCGCGGCGCGCCGGCCACGAAGGCCGGCTGGATCGCCTCGGCCGCCAGCACCAGGAAGCCGTCGCCGTCGGGCACCACGGCGGCGTCGTCGCCGTCGCCGCCCACGGTCGCCGCCACCGCGGCGAGGTCGGCCTTGCCGCGCAGCCCGGGATGGTCGCGCACCAGTTGCGCCAGCGCCGCTAAGGAGAACGCCACGTGAGCAGCCTACGCATCGTCACCGCCGGCCTCGACCTGATGGCGGACGCCCTCGACGACCAGGGTCAGGACGTCCGCCGGCTCGACTGGCGGCCGCCGGCGGGCGGCGATCCCGACGGCGTCGCGCTGCTCACGGCGGCCTACGGCGACCAGCGCATCGAGGAGGCCAACGCGGAGGCCCTGCGCAGGCTGCAGGAGGCCCGGCCCGTGATCGTCGCGGCCGGCCGCGCCGGCGACCTCATCCCCGGCCTCGAGGGGCGGATGGTGCTGCACGCCGGGCCGCCGGTGGAATGGGAGCGGATGTGCGCGCCCCAGCGCCACGCCCTCTGCGGCGCCGTCGTGCTCGAGGGCTGGGCCGCGACCCCGGCCGCCGCCACCGACCTGGTGACGCGCGGCGAGGTGAGGATCGCGCCCGCCCACTCGCTGGAGGCCGCGGGGGCGATGACCGGCGTCATCTCCCCCTCGATGGGCTGCTGGGCGGCCCGCGACGAGGTGTTCGGGGGAGTGGGCTACAGCCCGATGAACGACGGGCCGGGCGAGGCCTTCTGGCTGGGGGTGGGGTCGCCGGAGGCGATCCGCCGCCAGCGGGTGATGGCCGAGCAGGTCGCCCCCGGCTTCGCGGCCGCGATCGCCGCGGACGGGCCCATCGACGCCTTCGCCCTGTGCGCGCAGGGCATCGCGATGGGCGACGACTGCCACATGCGCCACCAGGCCACCACCATGCTGCTGCTGCGCCAGACGCTGCCGGCCATCGCCGAGCGCGCGCCGGCGGCGGTGCTGCCCATCGCCCGGCTGCTCGGGGAGAACGGCCACTTCGCCCTCACGCTCACCATCGCCTCGGCGCGCGCCGCCCTCTGCGCGATCCGCGGCGTAGAGGCCAGCTCGCTGGTGGTGTTCATCAGCCGCAACGGCACCGACGCCGCGGTCCAGATCGCCGGCCTGCCCGGGCACTGGTTCACCGCCCCGGCGCCGCCGGTGGGCGACCCCCTCTACCGCCCCGGCATGTCCGACGACGACGCGGCCCCCGACATCGGCGACTCGGCCCTGGTCGAGTGCTGCGGCCTGGGCGCCGCGGCCAGCGCGGCCAGCCCCGGCGTGGCCGCCTTCCTCGGCGGCGGGGTCGCCGACGCGCTGGAGCGCACCCGCCAGATGGGCGACATCTGCGTCGGCGAGAGCGAGCGCTTCCGCATCCCGGGCCTCGACGGCGAGGGCACCCCGCTCGGCGTCGACGCCCGCGCCTGCCTCGACCTGGGCTCCACCCCCCTCATCAACACGGGGATCCTGCACCGGGTTGACGGCGGCCAGATCGGCGCCGGCATCGCCCGCACCCCCATCGAGCCGATCCGCGACGCCCTCCACGCCCTGGTGACCGCGCTGCCCGACCCGGCGTAGCGCCGGGAGTAGCATCCCGGGCGTGTCCGAGTGGAACGCCGAGAGCTACGAGCGCGTCTCGGACCCCCAGGTCGGCTGGGCCGCGCCGGTGCTCGACCGGCTGCCGCTGCGCGGCGACGAGACCGTCGTCGACGCGGGCTGCGGCACCGGCCGCGTGACGCGGATGCTGGCCGAGCGCCTGCCGCGCGGCCGGGTGATCGCCGTGGACGGGTCGCTGAGCATGGTCGAGGAGGCCCGCCGCCGGCTGGCCGACCTCGCGCCGCGGGTGGAGGTGCGGCACTCCGACCTGCTGGCGCTCACGGTGCCGGAGCCGGTCGACGCGATCCTCTCGACCGCCACCTTCCACTGGATCGTCGACCATCCGGCCCTCTTCGCCCGGCTGCACGACGCCCTCGCCCCGGGCGGCCGGCTGGTCGCCCAGTGCGGCGGCCACGGCAACATCGAGCGGGTGCTCCAGGCCGCCGCGGCGATCGGGCGCCTGCCGGCCTACAGCCCGCATCTGGCGGGCTTCGAGAACCGGATCCTGTTCGCCGACGGCCCCACCACCGTGCTCCGCCTCGAGGCCGCGGGCTTCGCCGACGCGCGGGCGTGGCTCGAGCCGGCCCCGGTGCATCTGCAGGACCTCGCCACGGGCACCGAGTTCCTCGCCACCGTGGTGCTGCGCCGCCACCTGGAGGAGCTTCCGGAGAACCTGCGCGAGCCGTACGCCCGCGACGTCGCCCGCCGCCTGCGCGGCGGCAAGCGGCGCGTGCCGCTCGACTACGTGCGGCTCAACCTGGAGGCGCGCCGGCCCTCGTGAGGGGCCCGCTGCCCGCGCTCAGATCGGCCGGACCGCCCGGACCATCAGCGTCCAGCCGAAGCCGGCCCTCTCGAGCAGCGGGGTCGCGCCGACCCGCCGCGCGACGGCGGCGGCGATGCGGGCGGGACCGTGATCCGAGAGCGGGGTGATCGTGCGGATCTCGATGCTGCCGAAGCCCGCCGACGCGAGGAACGCGCGCAGCTCGCGGCGGTTCACCCAGCGGCGCCTCATGCCGGCCGGGGGCTCGGGCAGGCGGTTGAGGCGCGCCAGCACCGGGCGGTTCTGGGTCGCGAGCATCAGCTCGCCGCCCGGTCGCAGCACGTCGTGCAGGCGCTGGATGAAGGCCTGCTGATCGGCGACGTGCGACAGCACCTCGAGCGAGACCACCACGTCGAAGTCGCCGCCGACGTCGACGTCCATGATGTCCCCCGCGACGAACCGCGCCTGCGGCAGGCGCCGCCGGGCCTGCTCGATGACCTCGTCCGCCAGATCCGTGCCGACCACGTCGCCGGCGGTGGCGAGCCGGGCCGACATCCAGCCGGTGCCGCACCCCGCATCGAGGATGCGCAGCCCGCGGCGGCCGCCCAGCCACGCCATCACATGGCGCGCCTCGTCCTCGGCGACGATCCCGACGCCGCCGTCATCCTGCCGCGCGCCGGCGCTCGTGTTCCAGGCGTTCCAGGCCGACCGCTCGAGATCCTCCATGCCCTCTCTCCTCCGTGAGCCCGCGCGACCATACGACAGCCCTGTCGCGTCTCGCCCCCGTCGAAGGGGGTGTTCTCACCCCCCGCGAACGGCGACCGGCACGGGGGCGCCGTCGCCCTCGACGAGGCCTCGCGCCCGCAGGATCGGGACCACCCCCTCGCCGACCCGGTACACCTCCTCCAGGTGCGGGTAGCCGGAGAGGATGAACTCGTCGATGCCGAGCTCGCGGTACTCGGCGATGCGGTCGGCGACCTCCTCGTGGCTGCCGACGATCGCGGTACCGGCCCCGGCGCGCACCAGGCCGATGCCGGCCCACAGGCCCGGCGCCACCACCAGCCGCGACGGGTCGCCGCCGTGCAGGTCGGTCATCCGCCGCTGCCCCTCCGACTGCGAGGCGCGCATCTCCGCCTGGCGCGCGGCGACGAGCGCCGGATCGAGGCCGGCCAGGATCCGCTCGGTCTCGGCCCAGGCCTCCTCGGAGGTGTCGCGCGCGATGATGTGCAGGCGGATGCCGAAGGCGAGCTCGCGCCCCTGGCGGTCGGCCGCCGCGCGGGCCCGGGCGATCTTCTCCGCCACCTGGGCCGGCGGCTCGCCCCAGGTGAGGTAGACGTCCGCGTGGCGGGCGGCGACCTCCATCGCCGCGCGCGACGATCCTCCCAGGTACACCCGCGGCCACGGCTGCGCCGGCACCACCTGGGCGCCCTCCACCGAGATGTGGTCGCCCGCGAAGTCGAAGGGCCCGCCGTCCCAGGTGCCGCGGACGATGGAGAGGAACTCGTCGGCGCGGGCGTAGCGGTCGGCCTTGGCGAGGAAGTCGCCGAAGCGGGCCTGCTCCTCGTCCTCCCCGCCGACCACCACGTTCAGCATCAGGCGGCCCCCCGAGACGCGCTGGAAGGTCGCGGCCATCTGGGCGGCCAGGGTGGGCGACATCAGCCCCGGGCGGAAGGCGACCAGGAAGCGGAAGCGCCGGGTGAGCGGCGCCAGCGCCGACGCCACCACCCAGGCGTCCTCGCACCAGGAGCTCGCCGGGGTGAGCGCCCCGGCGAAGCCCAGGCGCTCCGCCGCCCCGGCGATCTCGGCCAGGTAGGCGATCTCGGGACGCCGCTCGCCGCGCGACTCGTCGGCGCGCAGGCCGGTGATGCCGGTCGCCCCGCCGAGGCCGACGTTGAGCCCCGAGTCGCCGGCGGTGGGGAGGAACCAGTGGAGAACGACGGACACGGCGAACCTCCCGGTCAGCTGGCTCGGATGGCGGCGGCGATGCGCTCGCGCGCCGCGATGAACTCGGGGGTGGCGCGCAGAGACGAACGACGCGCCGCGGGGTCGAAGGGGACGGGCTCGTCGAGCACGACGCGGCCGGGTCTCGGGCTCATCACCAGCACCCGGGTGCCGAGGTAGACCGCCTCCTCCACGTTGTGGGTCACGAACAGCGCGGTGGTGCCGGGCGAGGCGCGCCAGATCGCGTGCAGCTCGTCCTGCAGGCGGTCTCGGGTGAGCGCGTCGAGGGCGCCGAAGGGCTCGTCGAGCAGCAGGATGGGCGGCGCGTTCGCGAGCACCGCGGCGATCTGGCACCGCTGCCGCATGCCGCCCGACAGCTCGTAGGGCGCCGCGTCCGCG
Organism: Thermoleophilia bacterium; assembly: GCA_050181915.1. Classification (GTDB taxonomy): domain Bacteria; phylum Actinomycetota; class Thermoleophilia; order Miltoncostaeales; family Miltoncostaeaceae; genus JBFXCS01. Next base: position 778,605 of record JBFXCS010000002.1, read on the forward strand.
AACTCGGACAGGCCCACCATCGCCAGATGCCGGTCGGCGATCTCCCGCCGCTCGACGCGGCCGACCCCGCGCACCCGCGGGCCGAAGGCGACGTTCGCGCGCACCGACATCCAGGGGTAGAGGTTCGGCCGCTGGAAGACCACGCCGCGCTGGGGCGAGGGCCCGCTCACCGGGGCGCCGCCGACGGCCACCTCGCCCTCGGTGGGGCTCATGAACCCCGCCACCAGTCGCAGCAGGGTGGTCTTGCCGCAGCCGGACGGTCCGACGATGGCGACGAACTCGCCCGGCGCGATCTCGAGGTCGACGCGGTCGAGGGCCTCGACCACCTGCCCGCCGCGCGACGCGAACCGCTGACGGACGGCGCCGATCGAGATGTGGTGACCGCCCCCCTGGGGCCGGCCGCCCTCCGCCGCGGAGGCGGAGGGCGCGCGTGCGAACGGGCTCGCCACTACTCGGCGTCGCCCCCCGAGACCGCGGCGGCGAAGGTGGGCACCACCGCCGCGACGTAGTCGCCCTCGGCCTTCACCCCGGTCAGCTCGCCGACCTCCTTGTTGAAGGTCGCGGTGCTGAAGAGGTCCGCACCGAGCGTGCCGCCCAGATAGTCGGCGCCGGCCTGCTCGGCCGCGGTGAGGAACACCAGGTCCTTCGCCTGGGCGAGGGCCTCGTCGGGCGTCAGGTTGAGCTCGGCGGCGATCGCGGCGGCCGCGTCGGCCGGGTCGCTGCGGAACAGCTTCACTGCGCGGTCCTGCTGGGCGACCCAGGTCGTGACCGCGGCCGGATACTTCGCGGCGAAATCGGTCGAGACGACCGCCAGGTCGTAGGTGGTGTGACCGGCCTTCGCCTGCTCGGCGCTGTCGGTGATGACGGTGCCTCCGTCGGCCTTCAGCTCCGCCAGCGAAGGGTTCCAGACGTAGGCGGCGTCGATGTCGCCGCGGGTCCATGCCGCGACGATGTCCGGCGGCTCGGCGTCGATGATGTCCACGTCGCCGGGATCGACGCCGGCGTCGCGCAGGGCAGCCAGCAGCGAGTAGTGCGTCGTGGAGGCCAGGGGCACGGCGACCTTCTTGCCGGCCAGGTCGGCGATGGAGGTGATGCCCTCCTTCACCACCAGGGCCTCGGCGGTGCCGATGACGTCGTGGATCCACGGCACCCGGTACGAGATGCCCTGCGACAGGCCGCGGGAGACCGGACTGGAGCCGGCCAGCCCGATGTCGAGGCTGCCGGCGGCGAAGGCCTCGTTCACCGAGCCGCCCGAGTCGAACTGCTTCCACTCGATCGCGGTGCCCGGCAGGGCCTCCTCGATCCACTTCTTGTTCTTCACCACGAGGTCGCCGTTGGGGATCAGCTGGTAGCCGATCGTGATCCTGTCGGGCGCGGCGGCCGCCGCCTCCGTGCCCGCCCCGGTCGCGGCTGCACCGGAGTCGTCGGAGTCGTCGCCGCAGGCGGCGAGGCCGAGGGTGAGGGCCGCGGCGAGCGCGGCCAGCAGCGCGCGGGCGGCGAGGCGGCGCGCGGTCGAGGCGATGGGGCGGGGCACGGGTCCTCCTTGGGGTGTCGGGACGGCGCGGGACGCGCCGGGGGGTCAGGCCCTGCCCTTCCAGGGCACGACCCGTCGCTCGACCGCCGTGACCACGAGGTCGGTGGCGATCGCGGTGAGGCCGATGACGACGATCGAGAGCACCGCCACGTCGGTCTGCTGGAACTTCTTGGTGGACCAGGCGAGGCCGCCGATGCCCGGGATGCCGTCGACCGTCTCGGCGGCCACGATCGTGGTCCAGGCGAAGCCGAGGGCCAGGCGGATCCCGGTGAACAGCTCGGGAAGGGCGGAGGGCAGCACCACGTGGCGGATCACTCGCCACCGGCCGGCGCCGAGGGCGCGGGCGCCGTTGATGCGGTCGGCCGGGATCGTCTCGATCGCGCCCAGCACCGACAGGGCGATCGGGGGGAAGGCGGCCAGGAACAGCAGCCACACCTTCGAGGCGTCCTCGATGCCGAACCAGATGATGAGCAGGCTGAAGTAGGCGAGCGGCGGCAGCGAGCGCACGAAGGTGACCCACGGCTCGACGATCATCCGCACGGGTCGCAGGGAGGCGAGCAACACGCCGATCGCGACGCCGGCGACGATGGCGAGGCCCACGCCGCGCAGCAGGCGCCACAGGCTGGCCCACACGTGCTCCCAGAGGTAGTAGCCGCTGAGGCCCTTCCGGCCGTCGTGGACGGTGATCGACTCGACGAACCGGTCCCACACCGCCGCTGGGCGGGGCACGAACAGCTCGGGCCAGATCTCCAGCTCGGCCACCAGCCACCAGGCGCCGAGCAGGATCCCGAACGAGAGCGTGCCGACCCCGAACCGCCGGGCGAGGCCGCCGAGGCCGCGCGGCGGCCGGAGCCGCAGCGCGCCGACCGCGCGCGGCACGCGGGCAGCGATCCCATTGGTTCTATTGCTGATCGTCATTGTCGTATTTATACAGGTGGCGGGGCTCCCTGCCGATCGCGGTGCGCGTGGATGCCGGGTCCAGGCGCTCGCTCAGCCGCCGCCCGGACGCCGCTGGTCTGCGGCGCATGCCATCGACAGCAACGTCGCCGTGGGCGTCGCGGCGCTCGCCCGCTCTCGCCGCGCCTCCTCGACGCTGTTAACCGGTCCGGGAGCCGGGGAACTCCCGGCCGGCGCCGAAGGGAGGGGTCGGCGCCGGGGGAGTCGCTCGCGTGGCCGGCCGTCGGCGGCGCAGCTCCGCGGTCCGTGTGCACAATCGCTATCGGCAGGATCGCAAGCCGACCTGACCCCGGAGAGGGAATCTCCGCGGTCAGGTCGGGAGCGATCCCTCAGCGAGCCGGCGTCAGAGGCGCACCGTGACGTTCACGACCCGCTCGTTCGTCTGGGCGTCGCGGGCGGCCACCCGGAGGGTGACCCGGGTGCCCGGGTTGCGCCGCAGGGCGCGCGAGGCGGCGGCGGTGAGCTTCACCGCGATCGCCCGGCTCTTGGCGGCCTTGCGGGTGCCGGTGCCGATCACCACCCGCGCGCCGGTGGCCTTCAGCCCCAGCTTGCGGGCCACCGCGCGACCGACGGACACCTCGCCGCGCGCCGTGCAGGTGACGTCGCAGCGCACCGTCGCCGACAGCGTGCCCCGGCCGCGCGAGATCGTCCGCGTCGCCGACGCCCGCTGCGCGGCCGACACGGTGACGCGAGCCTTCGGCGGGATGGTGTCGATCGCGAACTCCCGCGCCGGCCCGGCCGCGGCGGGGGCGCCCGCGGGGGCGGCGATGCGCCCGATGCGGTCGCTGCCGCTCATGGTGAACCACACCGCGCCGTCCGGGCCGGCGGCGATGCCGAGGGGCTTCGCCCCGGGTCGCAGCCCGACGGCCGAGTAGGCGCCGTCGACCGTGACGCGGCCGATCCGGGCGCCGTCCGTCTCGGTGAACCAGATCGCCCCGTCCGGTCCCGCGGCGATGCCGGTGGGCCTCGAGAGCGGGTCCGAGAGCTGCAGCTCGGTGATGGTCCCGTCCATCGCGATGCGGCCGATGCGCCCGGTGCCGGGCTCGGCGAACCACATCGCGCCGTCCGGTCCCGCGGTGATGCCGGAGGGGTTGCCGGCGCCCCCGGGCAGGGGGAACACCGCCGTCTCTCCGGCGGGGGTGATGCGCAGGATGCCGTGCGTGCCCCCGAGGGTGACCCACAGGTTCCCGTCGGGCCCCGCCGCGACGTCCTCCGGCGACCCGCCGCCCAGCGGATAGCGGGCGATCTCGCCCGCCGCCGTGACCGCCAGCAGCGCATCGCCGTCGCGGTCGGCCAGCCACATGCGACCGTCCGGGCCGGCGGTGAGGCCGCGGTAGTTGCCCGCGGGCACGTCGATCGTGCTGATCTTGCCGGCGGTGGTGATGCGGCCGATGCGGGTCCCGTACTCGCTGAACCAGATGGCCCCGTCCGGGCCGGTGGCGATCTCGGCCGGCAGGGGCTCCGGGTCGGCGAAGCGGCGTATCGCTCCGGCCGGGGTGATGCGGCCGATGCGGCGGCTGCCGAACTCCGAGAACCACATGTTCCCGTCCGGCCCCAGCGTGATGCCCTCCGCGTAGCCGTCGCCGACCTTGGCGGAGGCCGGGTCGGCGTGGGCGAGCGCCAGGGCGCCCCCCGCGGCGGCGGCCGCCAGGGCCGCGCCGATCAACCGCCGGCGTTCGCTCAGCGGGCTCCGTACTGCTGCTCGTAGTAGCGTCGGTACTCCCCGTTCCTGATGGGCTCCCACCAGGCGCGCTGCTCGCGGTACCACGTCACCGTCGCCTCGATGGCGTCGCCGAACGCGCGGGACGGGCTCCAGCCCAGTCCCCGCAGCTTCGTGGTGTCGAGGGCATAGCGCCGGTCGTGCCCGGGTCTGTCGGTCACGTGCCGGATGAGTGAGGCATCCCTGCCCGTGAGTTCGAGGATGCGGCGCGTGATCTCGATGTTCGGGACCTCGTTGCCGCCGCCCACGTTGTAGACCTCTCCCGGTTCGCCCCGCTCCATCGCGGTCCAGATCCCCTCGCAGTGGTCCTCGACGTGGATCCAGTCGCGCACCTGCAGGCCGTCACCGTAAACCGGCAGGGTGAGGCCATCCAGCGCGTTTGTAACGAAGAGGGGAATTATCTTTTCGGGATACTGGCGCGGGCCGAAGGTGTTGGAGCCGCGGGTGATCACGGCGTCCAGCCCGAAGGTGCGGTGCCACGCGAGCACCTGCAGGTCGCCGCCCGCCTTGCTCGCCGAGTAGGGGCTGGACGGGCTGATGGGGTCGGTCTCGCGGAAGGCCCCCTCCTGGATGGAGCCGTAGACCTCGTCGGTCGAGACCTGCACGAAGCGGCGCACCCCGGCCGTGCGGGCGGCGTCCAGGAGCACCGCGGTCCCCACCACGTCCGTCCGGATGAAGTCGGCCGGGTCGAGGATGCTGCGGTCGACGTGGCTCTCGGCGGCGAAGTTCACGATCACGTCGCAGCCCTCGACGGCGCCCGCCACCGTCGCGCCGTCGGCGATGTCCGCGTGCACGAACGAGTAGCGCGGGTCGTCGGCGACGTCGGCGACGTTCTGCGGGTTGCCGGCGTAGGTGAGCTTGTCGAGGTTCACCACCTCGGCCCCGCGCGAGATCGCGAGGCGGACGAAGGCGGAGCCGATGAAACCGCATCCGCCGGTGACCAGGATCCTCACTCGGCCTCCTTCAGGTAGTCGCGCAGCGCCTCGCGCCACGGCCGCAGACGGGGGGCGCCGGGGCGGGTGACCGCCAGCGGCGAGTGGGCGGGGCGGGGGGCCGGGCGCCCGAGCTGAGCGGTGGTGACGGGCACCACCCGGCAGTCGAGGCCGGCCTCCTCGAACACGGCGCGCGCGAAGCCGGCCCAGGTGACCGATCCGCCCCCGGCGGTGTGGTAGACGCCCGCCGGCAGGTCGACGAGGGCCTCGAGGGCGGGCGCCAGGTCGCGGGTCCAGGTGGGCGACCCCTCCTGGTCGTCGACCACCGTCACCTCGTCGCGCTCGGCGCCGAGGGCGCGCATCGTGTCGACGAAGTTGCGGCCGCCGCCGCCGTAGAGCCAGGCCGTGCGCGCGATGCGGGTGCCGGCCGGGTGGCGGGCCAGCGCCTCGCGCTCGCCCTCCAGCTTCGTGCGTCCGTAGGCGCCGAGCGGACCGGTGGGATCGTCCTCCGCGTAGGCGGCGCCCGACGCGCCGTCGAAGACGTAGTCGGTCGAGGGGACCACCAGCGCGGCCCCCGCCTCGCGCGCGGCGTCGGCCACGTTCGCCGTGCCGGTCGCGTTCACCGCGCGCGCCCTCTCCTCGTGCTCCTCGGCGCCGTCCACGTCCGTCCAGGCCGCCAGGTGGAAGATCGCCTGCGGGCGCGCCCGGGCCACGGCGGCGCGCACCGCCGCGGCGTCGGTGACGTCCACGTCGAGGTCGACCGCGGTCACCTCGTGGCGCCCGGCGAGCAGGTCCACCAGATCACGTCCGAGCATGCCGGCGGCGCCCGTCACGAAGACCCGCATCCCTCTAGAGCAGGCCGATCGACGAGGAGTCGCCGACCATGAAGCGGTAGGCGCGCGGCTTCTCGTCGGTGCGGGCGATGGTGACGCCGCGGCCGATCAGGCTGCTCTCGACCCGCGCGTCGAGGTCCTCCACCCTGCTGTCGTCCAGCAGGATGCTGTGCTCGACCTCGGCGCGGCGCACCACCACGCCCGAGGAGATGGCCGAGTAGGGGCCGATGTAGGCGTCCTCCACCTGGGCGCCCGCCCCGATGACCGCCGGGCCGCGGATCGCCGAGCGCACGATGCGCGCGCCGGCCTCCACCACCACCCTGCCCTCGACCGTGCTGTCGATCATCTCCCCGTCGAGGCGGGGCTCCATCACGTCGAGGATCAGCCGGTTCGCCTCGAGCATGTCGTCCAGCCGGCCCGTGTCCTTCCACCAGCCGGTGACCTCGTGCGGCTCCACGGTGAGGCCCCGGTCGATGAGGTGCTGGATGGCGTCGGTGATCTCCAGCTCGCCGCGGCCGGAGGGCTCGATCGCCCGCGCCGACTCGAGGATGGCCGGCGTGAACATGTAGACGCCCACCAGGGCGAGGTCCGAGCGCGGCTGCGGCGGCTTCTCGACCAGCCGCACCACGCGGCCGTCCTCCAGCTCGGCGACGCCGTACGACTCGGGGTCCGGCACCCGCTGCAGCAGGATCAGGGCGTCCGGCCTGCCCTCGCGGAACCGCTCCACCAGCTGCAGGATGCCGTCGCGCAGCAGGTTGTCGCCGAGGTACATGACGAAGGGCGAGTCGCCGAGGAAGTCGGCGGCCGTGAGCACGGCGTGGGCCAGCCCGAGGGGCGCCTCCTGGCGGATGAAGGTGGGCCGGATGCCCAGCGCCGAGCCGTCGCCGACCGCCGCCTCGATCTCGGCCTGCGTATCGCCCACGATGATGCCGATGTCGGTCACCCCGGCGTCGCGCAGCGCCTCCAGCCCGTAGAAGAGCACGGGCTTGTTCGCGACCGGGACGAGTTGCTTCGCGCTGGTGTGGGTGATGGGCCGCAGACGCGTCCCGGCACCGCCCGAGAGCACCAGGCCCTTCAGGGGGGGCGTCACGCGCGGCAGCCTAGCGGATCGATCCCGGCCGCCCCCGGGGGAGGGGTCGCGCGGCAGCTACCATCAGCGGTCGTGGATCGCGACGAGTGGTTGCGCCGCCGCACCTACCGCGGCGCCGATTTCGATGCCGAGCGCCTGGCCCGGGCGGCGCGGGAACAGACCGCCCGGGTGTCGGTGTGCCTGCCCGCCCTCGAGGTGGAGGACACGGTCGGCGAGATCGTCGAGCGGCTGCGCGCCGAGCTGGTCGAGCGCGTCGCGCTGATCGACGAGATCGTGGTGGTCGACAGCCGCAGCGCCGACGCGACCGCCCGGGTCGCGGCGCAGGCCGGCGCCCGCGTCGTGCAGGACGACGAGATCCTCCCCCACCTCGGGCCGGGCCGGGGGAAGGGCGAGGCGATGTGGAAGAGCCTCGCCGCGCTCGACGGCGACCTGGTCGTCTGGCTCGACGCCGACGTCGTCGACTTCGATCCGGCGTTCGTCACCGGCCTGCTCGGCCCGCTGCTGGCCGAGCCCGAGGTCGGGTACGTGAAGGCCCTGTACCGGCGCGGCCTGGGCGACGACGACGACGGCGGCGGGAGGGTGACCGAGATCTGCGCGCGGCCGCTGATCAACCTGTTCCACCCCGAGCTGGCCGGCTTCGTCCAGCCCCTGTCGGGCGAGGCGGCGGGACGGCGCGAGCTGCTGCGGTCCGTGCCCTTCTTCACCGGCTACGCCGTCGAGCTGGGACTGCTCATCGACCTCCACGCCCGCGCCGGGCTCGGGGCGCTGGCCCAGGTCGACCTGGGCCAGCGGCGCCACCTGAACCAGCCGACGGCGGCGCTCGGCGCGATGGCGTCGACGATCACCCAGGCGGTGCTGACGCGCCTGGCCGACGCCGGCCGGGCGCCGCGCGGGCTGACGGCCGCCGGCGACTACGCCCGCCCGCTGCGCGACGGCGACGGCTTCCGGCTCCGGGCGCGGGACGCGCGCCCCGGTCAGCGCCCCCCGATGGCCGCCGTCACGGCGACGGCCGCTCCGTGAGGGTCGCCTACCTCGACCTGGACGGCACCCTGCTCGGCCCGGGCGGCTCGATGCTGACCGGCGCGGACGGCCGCTTCTCGGACGCCGGGGTGAGGGCGCTGGCGCTGCTGCGCGCGGCGGCCGTCCCGGTGGTGCTGGTGAGCGGCCGCAGCCGCGCGCGGCTCGAGGCCGTGGCGGGCGTGATCGGCGCGGACGGCGTGCTGCCCGAGCTGGGCGCGCTCGACGCCGGCTACCCCACGCGGGAGGGCCAGACGGTGCACGCGGCGATCGCCGAGAGCGGCGTGCCCGCGACCCTGCTCGCGCGCGAGCCGCACCTCGAGCCGCACCCCCTGGCGGTGGCGGGCCGCGAGGGCAGCCACGTGCTGAGAGGCCGCGCCAGCGCCGCCGCCGCGGACCTCGTCGAGGACCTCAGCGCCGGGACGCTGCGCCTCGCCGACAACGGCTGCATCGCGCCGGGCGTCCACGTGTACCACCTGCTTCCCGCGGCCGCCAGCAAGGCGGCGTCGGTGACCCGCGACCTGGCGCGCCGCGGCGTCGACCCGGCGGCCTGCCTCGCGGTGGGCGACAGCGGCCAGGACCTCGACATCGCGCGCGTCGTGGGCACCGTCGCCATCGTCGCCAACGGCGCCCGCGCCGACCCGTCCGTCGCCGAGCGCGCCCCCTGGGTCACCGACGGCGCCTACGGAGCGGGCGTCCTCGAAGCGGTCGAGGGGTGGCTGGCGGGGCGCTGAGCCTGGATCCGTCGGAGATCGTGGGGTCCGGCCGTCAGCTTCCCGGGACCGCCGTGGGCTGGGGGACGGGCTGCGAGCAGGCGCGGGCGACCTCGTTCCAGGCGCGCAGGGCCGCCCGGGCGCGGGCCGCGCGGGCCCTGGGGCGGGTGGTCCGCTTCGCCGCGCTCAGCGCGCGGTGCGCCGGGCGCGAGGTGGGGCAGCGCGCCCAGGTCTGGGCGAGCGCGTCGGCGCGGGCGATCGCGGCGTCGCCGGGCGCCGCCGACGCCCCCGTCGGCAGTGCGATGGCGAGGGCGGCGACGGCGGTGGCGATCAGTGGTGCGCGCATCGGGGAGTCCTTCCGGGCCGTGTCATCCGTGACGCCCGCAGCCTCGCGCCCGCGGCCCGCCCCGGCACCCGACCGGCGGCCAGTTCCGACCCACCCGTCGGGACGGTACGACCCGGCGCGCTCAGGCGGCCGCGGCCGCCCAGAGGCCGCCCAGGGACGCCGCGATCGCCGCGAGGTCCTCCTCCGTGGCCGCGAGGGCGTCGGCCAGCGGCCGCACCCCGCGCCCGATGGCGAAGGCGCCGGCCAGGCCCGCGCGGCGGATCGCCCCCGGGCCGAGGGCCAGCGACCCGCACACCGCCACGCAGGGCACGCCCGCGCGGGCGCAGGCGGCCGCCACCATCGCCGGGGCCTTGCCCGTCAGGCTGGTGTCGTCGAGGCGCCCCTCGCCGGTGACGCACAGCCCCGCCCCCTCCAGGCGCCGCTCGAAGCGGACGGCGTCGAGCATCAGGGAGGCCCCCGGCGTGAGCTCGGCGCCGAGCAGCGCCGCGAGCGCCCCGCCCGCCCCGCCCGCCGCGCCCGCGCCGGGCAGCAGCTGGAGATCGACCCCGGTCTCGCGCGCGATCACCGCCGCGAGGCGGGCGAGGCCCGCGTCGAGGCGCTCCACCGCCTCGCGCGAGGCGCCCTTCTGCGGCCCGAACACCCGCGCCGCGCCGCGCGGGCCGTGGAAGGGGCTGTCGACGTCGCAGGCCACCTGGATCGCCGTGTCGGCCAGCCGCGGGTCGCGGCCCGAGAGGTCGAGGCGCGCGACCCGGCCCAGGTCGGCGCCCCTGCCCTCCAGCTCCCGCCCGTCGGCGTCGAGGGCGCGGATGCCGAGCGCCCGCGCCAGGCCCAGGCCGCCGTCGGTGGTGGCGCTGCCGCCGAGCCCCACGATGATCCGGCGCGCCCCCAGGTCGAGGGCGGCCCGGACGAGCTGGCCGGTGCCGAAGGTGGAGGTCGCCTCCGGATCGCGCTCGTCGTCCGTGAGCCGCTCGTAGCCCGAGGCCTGGGCCAGCTCGACCACCGCGACCCCGCCGGGCAGCTCGCCCAGCCCGGCCGCGACCGGCCGGCCGAGGGGGTCGGCCACCTCGACCGCGCGGCGGCGGCCCCCCGCGGCGGCCACCAGCGCGTCGAGGGTGCCCTCGCCGCCGTCGGCCATCGGAACCTCACGCGTCTCGAGGCCCGTCACCGCCAGGCGCAGGCCCGCCGCGATCGCCCGCGCCGACGCCGACGCCGACAGCGCCCCCTTGAACGCGGCGGGGGCGACGACGACCGGCTTCACGGCTCCCGGCGCGGCCAGTCGAGGCCCAGGAAGTCCACCAGGTCGTCCTGCCAGGCCTCGTCGTCGGCGGCGGCCGCGCGCAGGCCCGCGAGGTGGCGGGCGTCGTCGCCCACCGCCACCCGGAAGGCCGGGGACCGGTCGAGGGCCGCGGCCAGGGCGAGCCGCGCGACCTCCTCGGGGCCGGTGGGGAAGCGCTGCCGCCAGGCGCCGAAGCCGCGCCGCAGGTCGCCCAGCAGCGGAGCGTAGGCGCGTCCCTCGCCGATGCCGGCTCCGGCGGGCCGCGTCATCCGGGGGAAGTCGGTGTCGACCATCCCCGGCTCGAGCGTCACCACCCGCACGCCGAAGGGGCGGCACTCCACGGCGAGGGCCTCGGCCATCGCCGACAGCGCGTACTTGGACGCGTGGTACATCCCGACGAGCGGGTTCGCGAAGCGCGCGCCGACGGACGAGACGAAGATCACCGTGCCGGAGCCCGCCTCGCGCATCGCCGGCAGGGCCCGTTGCACCACGGCCGCCGCGCCGAAGAAGTTCGTCTCGAACATCGCCCGCACCTCGGCCAGGTCGACGTCCTCCACCGCCCCCAGCACGGCGTAGCCGGCGTTGCTGACCAGGCAGGAGAGGGCACCGCCGGCGTGGGCCTCGGCCGCGGCGACCCCGGCGTCGACGCTGTCGGCGTCCGTCACGTCGAGGCGGGTCACCAGCACGTCGCGCCCGGCGTACGCCTCGCGGCCGGCGTCGACGTCGCGCACGCCGGCCACCACCCGCCAGCCGGCATCGCTGAAGGCCTCGGCGGTGGAGCGGCCGATGCCTCGGCCCGCCCCGGTCACCAGCACCGTGGGGGGAACGCCCATCGCGGGGGAACCTACCGCCCCGGCGTCCCCGGCGCGCCGGGGCGCAGGGCGTCGGGAACCGGGCTCTCCTCGGTGATCGCCGCGGAGCCGGTGCCGGGCAGCCGCAGGGTGAAGGTGCTCCCCTCGCCGAGGCGCGAGCGCAGATCGATCGTGCCCCCGTGCGCCCGCGCCAGCCCGCGCGCGATCGCGAGGCCCAGGCCCGCGCTGCGCCCCTCGCGCGACGGGTCGCCCCGGTAGAAGCGGTCGAACACGAAGGGCTGCGCGTCGGGGGCGATGCCCTCGCCGGTGTCGCGCACCGCGACGGTGGCGTCGCCGTCCTCGCGGCCCACCACCACCTCGATCGCGCCGCCCGCCGCGGTGTGCTTCAGGGCGTTGTCGATCAGGATGAGCAGGATCTGCTCGATGCGCGCCGGGTCGGCCTGCACCACCACCTCGGCGGCGGGCGGGGGGGCGGTCAGGGCGATGCCGTCGCGCTCCGCCAGGGGCCGGCGCGGGCGCACCACCTGCGCGGCCAGCTCGCCCAGATCGAGCTCCTCGCGCTCGAGTGGCAGCGCCCCGGCGTCGAGGCGGGCGAGCTGCAGCTGCTCCTCGACCAGCCGCTCCAGCCGGTCGGTCTCCTGCGACATGCTGGCCAGGAACTCGCGCCGGTGGCGCTCGTCGACCCGGTCGCCCTCCAGCAGCTCCAGGAATCCCTTGAGCGCGGCGATCGGCGTCTTCAGCTCGTGGGAGACGTTGGCCACCAGGTCGCGGCGCGCCCGGTCGAGGCGCCGCTCCTCGGTCACGTCGCGCAGGGCGATGACGGTGCCCCCGGCGGGCTCGTCGCCGATGCGCGCCACCGACAGCTCGAGCTCGAGGCCCCACGGCAGCGCGACCTCGCGGCGCACCGGCCCCGGCTCGGTGACCCTGCGCGCGTCGAGCACGGCGTCCATCACGGCGTGCGGCAGCGTCTCGAGCCGCGTCCGGGAGAGGTCCTCCGGCAGGCGCAGGTAGCGCACGGCCGCGTCGTTGGCGAGGGTCACGCTGCCGTCGGGGCCGACGGCCAGGACCCCCTCCGCCAGCGAGCCGATCATCGCGCGATCGCGGTCGCGCTCGCTGGTGATCTCGGCGACCAGCGACTCGAGCCGCCCGGCCATCCCGTTGAGGCTGTCGCCCAGGGTCACGATCTCGAGCGGCGCCACGCCGGGGTCGGGGGCCCGCGCCGCGAGATCGCCGCGCGCGAGCGTCGCGGCGGTCGAGGCGAGCCGCGAGGTGCGCCCGCCGATGATGCGCGCCAGCACCACGCCGGCCAGCGCCGCCAGGGCCAGCACCACCGCCATCGCGACGATCACCCGCCGGCGGACGATGGCGAGCTCGGGGTCGACCCCCGACAGCTCCCGTACGGCGATCACCGTGTAGGTGTCGCCGGTGGTCCGGGAGCCGTAGCGGACGGTGGCGGCCACCGCCCGGTCCCCGTCGAGCGCCGCGGAGCCGTCGTAGGGCAGTCCCCGCATCGTCACCAGCTCGGAGTCCGTCGGCTCCTGGGCCGTCTCGTCGTAGGTCGGGATGCCGCCCGACTGGTGGTTGACGATCACCTTGACGTCGGCGTCGAGGCGGCGGTTGAGGCTCCCGGCGAGCTGGTCGGCCGAGGCGGTGGGGGACGTCGCGCGGACGCCGTCGACCAGGCGGCCGTGGAGGGCGGACGCCTCGCGCTTGGCGCGGTCGGCCTGGACGTTCGACTCGAGCGTGGGGAGCACCACCAGCAGCACCGCGAGGCTGGCGACGATGCCGACCGCCAGGAACGCCGCGACCAGCCAGCCCTGGAGGCCCAGGGCGCGACGCCGGCTCACCCCGCCGCGTCCTCCCCGCCGAAGGCGTACCCCACCCCGCGCACGGTGCGGATGAGGGTGGGCTCCGACGGTTCGCGCTCCACCTTCTGGCGCAGGTGGCGGACGTGCACGTCGACGCTGCGCAGGTCGCCGAAGAAGTTGCCCTTCCAGAGGTGGTTCATCAGCTCCTCGCGCGTGAAGACGCGGCGGGGGGAGCCGGCGAGCTTGTGGAGGATCTCGAACTCGGAGTAGGTGAGCGGCACCTCCTCGCCGTCGCGGCGGACGGTGCGCGAGACCGAGTCGATCTCGAGGCCGCCGGCGCGCACCGGGGCCGACCGGTCGGGCTCCAGGCGGGCGCGGCGCAGGTTGGCCTTCACCCGCGACACCAGCTCGCGGGGCGAGAAGGGCTTGGTGACGTAGTCGTCGGCGCCGAGCTCCAGGCCCAGGACCTTGTCGAGCTCCTCGCCGCGCGCCGACAGCATGATGATCGGGATGCTGCGCTCCGCCCGGATGCGCTTGCACACCTCGAGCCCGTCGAGCCCGGGCAGCATGATGTCGAGGATCACCAGGTCGACCGGCTCCCGCTCGATGAGATCGAGGGCGTCGTCGCCGCGGGCCGCGCTGAGCACCTGGAAGCCGCCGTCGCGGAGCGCGTACTCGACGATGGTTCGGATCGACTGCTCGTCCTCGACCACGAGGATGCGGTCGGACACTCGGCACCTCCCGGGGATTCCGGGTCGATGGTAGCGGCGGTCGCCGCCGATCCCGTCGCCCTTCGCGGGCCCTTAACGGTCGGCCGCGCCGGGGCGATAGCCTGGCCGGGTGCCCCCGTACGGCCCCCCGCGCACGAATCCCTTCCGGGCGCCGCGACGGCGGCGGGTGCCGACGTGGCTCACGACCCTGGCCGTGGCCGCCGCGGGGGGCGGCGTGGCCCTGGGCGGCGCGGCGCTCACCGTGGGCCTGGGCGGCGGCTCCACCACCGTGGTGCGCGACGGCACCCCCCTGCCGGCGCCCCAGCGGTCCGCGGCCGCGGCCGCGGTCGACGCGCGCGGCGACGCGCCGGCGGCGGGGGTGCCCGCCGTGGTGGCCGCGAGCACGCCCGCCGTGGTCACCGTGACCACCGGCGGCGACGGCCAGGGCCGGCTGGGCACGGGCTTCCTGGTGGACGACCGCGGCCGCATCCTCACCAACGCGCACGTCGTGGGCGACGACCGCGACGTCTCGGTGGCGTTCGAGGACGGCAGCGAGCGCGACGCCGAGGTGCTCGGCGACGACGAGAGCACCGACCTCGCGGTGCTGCAGGTCGAGGACGTCCCGCGCGGCCTGCGGCCGCTGCCGCTCGGCGCCAGCGACGCCCTGGTGGTGGGCGACCCGGTGATCGCCATCGGCAACCCCTTCGGGCTGGACGGCTCGGCGACCACCGGCATCGTGTCGGCGGTGAAGCGGGTGATCGAGGCCCCCGACGGCTTCGCCATCCAGAACGTCATCCAGACCGACGCGGCCATCAACCAGGGCAACTCCGGCGGGCCGCTGCTCGACTCACGCGGCCGCGTGGTGGGCATCAACACCCAGATCGCCAGCCAGGCCGGCGGCAACGACGGCGTCGGCTTCGCCGTCCCGATCGACACGATCCGCCCCGTCGCCGACTCGATCATCGCGACGGGCAGGGCGCGGCACGCCTGGCTGGGCGTCACGGGGCGCCCGGTGACGCCCGACGTGGCCCGCGAGCTGGGACGGCCCGAGCTGCGCGGGGTGGCCGTGGTCGAGGTCGACGACCGCGGCCCGGCGAAGCGGGCGGGCATCGCGCCGGCCACCTCCGGCCGCACGGCGGACGTGCCGCGGGGCGGCGACGTGATCGTGGCGGTCGACGGCGAGCAGACGCGCGACATGGCCGACGTGAGCAGCGCCGTCTCCTCGCGCAGCGTCGGCGACCGCATCGCGCTGACCGTCCTGCGCGCGGACGGGTCGCGCGAGACCCTCCGGATGACGCTGGCCGACCGGCCCGCCGACGTCGGGGTGGCCACCGCCCCCTGATCGCGGCCGGGCAGCCCTAGCGGATGCGCACCTTCTTCGCCTTCGCGGCGCGCGCCAGCAGCTGGGCGGAGCCGAGGTAGCGGGCGGTCACCGTGACCACCTTGGCCCTCTTCACGACCTTGGCCTTGGGCTTCAGCGTCGCGGTGTAGCGGCAGACGCCCTTGACCCGCTTCACCTTGGGCGTGCTCGCGGCGGCCACCTTCTTGCCGACCATGGCGCGCACCTGCACCTTGCCGGTGCAGCTGGGCACGGGACGGCCGGTGGGCAGCAGCAGCGTGCCGGTGACGCTGAGCCGCTTGGCGACGCCCCTCTTGGGCGTCCGCGTGACCTTCACGCTCACGCCGCGCGGCGAGCGCTTCGCGCCGTCCGTCCGCGGATCCGGCGGCGCCGGCGCCGCCACCGTGAAGGCCGCCGCGCCGCGGTCGTCCTCGGCCGCGCCGTTGCCCGGCGTGGAGGTGGGATCGGCGACGCTCGACGCCGCCACCTCGGCCACCAGCACCGGGCCGCCGGGCGCCGTGGCGCGCACGGTCACGGTGAGCGTCGCGCTCGCGCCGGGGCCGAGGCCGCCGACCGTCCAGGTGCCGCCGCCGAAGGAGCCCTGGGTGGCCGAGGCGCCGACGTAGGCCAGCCCGGCGGGCGGCGGCAGCGAGACCACCACTCCGCCGGTGGCGTCGGGGCCGAGGTTGGTGACCGTGACGGCGACCTGGGCGGTGCCGTTGAGCGGCAGCGCGGACGCGCTCTGCGAGACGGCGACCCGGAGGTCGGCGAACGCCGTGCTGAGGCCTCCGCCCAGCAGCACCGGTCCCGCCGTCGCGGGCGCCTCGTTGTCGCCGTAGTTGGTCTCGTTGCCGTAGCCCAGGCGGCCGTTCGCGCCGAGGCCCCAGCAGCGCATCGTGCCGTCGCCGAGCGACGCGCAGGTGTGGGAGGTGCCGGCCGTGACCGCGACGGCCGGGCCGCCGACGTTCACCGGGGCGACGGCGGTGGGCACCTCGTCGTCGCCGACCAGCGCCGTGTTGCCGTAGCCCAGGCGGCCGTTGCCGCCGTAGCCCCAGCAGCGCACCGCGCCGTCGTCGAGCACGGCGCAGGTGTGGGCCTCGCTCGCCGACACGCCCACCGCGGGGCGCCCCAGCGACACGGGCGGGGCGGAGGCCGCGTTGGGGATGTCGGCCAGGTTGCCGTAGCCGAGCCGGCCGTCCGCGCCGTAGCCCCAGCAGCGCACCGTGCCGTCGTCGAGCACGGCGCAGGTGTGGGCCGTGCCCGCCGCGATCGCCCGCGCCGGGCGGGGCAGCGGCACCGGCCCCGCCTGGTTTGGCGTCTCGTCGTCGCCGATCGAGGCGGTGGTGCCGTAGCCGAGCTGGCCGTTGCCGTTGAAGCCCCAGCAGCGCACCGTGCCGTCGTCGAGGATCGCGCAGGTGTCCCACTCGCCGGCCGAGATGGCGACGGCCCGGTGGCCGCCGAGGTCGACGGCCGGCAGCCCGGCGGTGGTCTCGTCGTCGCCGATGGTCCGGGTGTTGCCGTAGCCGAGCCGCCCGTCGTTGCCGTTGCCCCAGCAGCGCACCGAGCCGTCGTCGAGGATCGCGCAGGTGTGAGAGGCGCCGGCGGTGATGGCCGTCGCCCGTCGCCCTCCCAGGTCGAGGGCCGGGGCCGCGGCGGCCGAGTAGACGTTGGCGTCACCGGCGCCGTACCCCAGCCGGCCGTTCGGTCCGTAGCCCCAGCAGTGCACCGTGCCGTCGTCGAGGATCGCGCAGGTGTGGAAGTCGCCCGCGGCCACGGCGAGCGCACCGCGGCCGCCGAGGTTCACGGGCCCCGCCGAGGCGGGGCTCAGGACGTCGCTGCCGTCGCCGTAGCCGAGCCGGCCGGACAGCCCCATGCCCCAGCAGCGCAGGGTGCGGTCGCCGAGGATCGCGCAGGTGTGCTGCTCGCCGGCGTCGATGAGGCCGGCCTGGGCGGCGCGGGTCGACGACGACGCGCTCTCCCCCGAGGCGCGCGGAACCAGGAGCATGCAGAGGACGACGACGAACGCGAGGATCGCGAACGCCGGAATCCATCGGACGGCAAATGTGGTCATGACTACGTAGGGGTTCGTACCACAGCGCCGCGGGGGCCGTCAGCATCTCGGTGCAACTAGACTCTCAAACGTGCCGAAGCCGTTCGTGATTCGCCGCGCGGAGCCGCGGGACGCGGGGGCGATCGGAGCGATCTACGACGAAGCGGCCACCGGCGGCCTCGCCACCTTCGCCACCGGGCCGCACCCGGCGGACGAGCGCCGGCGCTGGCTCGCGGCGCGCGGCGCGCGCGCGCCCGTCTGGTGCGCCGAGGGCGACGCCGGCGTCGTCGCCTGGTCGGCGCTCGCGCCCTTCTCGCACCGCGCCTGGTACTCGGGCGTCGCCGAGTACACGGTGTACGTGGGCGCCGAGCACCACGGCGCCGGCGTCGGCCGGACGATGCTCTCCCGGCTCGTCGAGGAGGCGCCCTCCTTCGGCTACTGGAAGCTGGTCGGGATGATCCTGCCCGAGAACGCCGCCGGCCTGGCGCTGGCGCGGGGGGCCGGCTTCCGGGTGGTGGGCACCCATCGCGCCCACGCCCGCCGCGATGGCGCATGGCGCGATGTGACGGTCGTGGAGCGGCATCTCGAGCTGGACGACGACGGGGACGGCCGGTGACGCGCCCCGGCCTGCTGGTGCGCACCCCCCGCATCGGCCACCGCGCGGCGTGGGACGCCCAGCGGGCGATGGCGGCCGCCCGCCGCGCCGGGGCGATCCCCGACGTGGTGTGGCTGCTGGAGCACCCGCCCACCTTCACCACCGGCCGCCACGGGGGCCGCGAGGACCTGTTCCTCGCCGACGAGGCCCTGGCGGCGGCGGGCGCCGAGTTCGTGCCGGTCGACCGCGGCGGCCGCATGACCTGGCACGGCCCGGGCCAGACGGTGGGCTACGTGATCGCCGACCTGCGCCCCGGCCGGCGGGTCCGCGCCTTCGTGGAGGCGCTGGTCGCCGCCATGCGGGATGCAACGGGGCTTGCGGACGCGGCCCCGGGGGCCGACGCGATGGGCCTCTACGCCGGCGGGCGCAAGCTCGGGAGCGTCGGCATCAGGGTGTCGGAGGGGGTCACGACCCACGGGCTCGCCCTGAACCGCGACCCCGACCTCGACTGGTTCCGCCTCATCACCGCCTGCGGCGCGCCGGACGTGGAGGCCACGTCGATCGCCGCCGAGGGCGGCGACCCGGACCGCGAGCGGGTGGAGGCCGCGCTGGCGGCGAGCCTCGGGCGCCGCCTGGGCCTCGACCTCTCCCCGGCGCCCCTGGAATCGGTGCTGGCCCCTACCGGGGCGGCGGCACCCTGAGCCAGCGGCGGTAGATGCGCTCGTAGCCGCCGTCGGCACGCAGGCGGGCGAGGGCGGCGTTGACGGCGTCGCGCAGGGCCGGGTTGTCCCTCGAGACGGCGACGCCGTACTGCTCCTGGGTGGGCACCTGCCCCACCACCCGGATGGCGCCGCCGCTGCGCGCGGCGCGGTGGGCCGAGATCGCGAGGTCGTTGACGACCGCCTGCACCTCGCCGCGGCCGAGCGCGTCGAAGGCGGCGTCGATGGTCGGGTAGCGGGTGACGTGCCCGTCCGGGATCGAGGCCGCGAGGTCGGCGCCGGTGGTGCCGCGCTGGGCGCCGATGCGCGCGCCGCGCAGATCGTCGAGGTCGGCGATGCCGCGGGTGCCGCGCCGCACCGCGATCGACTGGTTGACGGTGAAGTACGGGTCGCTGAAGTCGACCCGCTCGGCGCGCTCCGTGGTGATCGAGATGGCCGAGAGGGCCACGTCGGCGGTGCCGCCGTCGGCGATCCGGTCGAGGATCTCCTCGAACGGGGCGGCCACGAAGACCACCCTGTCGATGCCGGCGGCGCGGGCGACGGCCCGCGCCAGGTCGATGTCAAAGCCGACCGGCGAGCGGTTGCCCGCGCGATCGAACTCGAACGGCGGGTAGCCGGTCGCGCTGATCACGGTGAGGGTGCCGGGCCGGATCAGGCCCAGCGGGTTGCCGGGCGTGGCGTCGGTGGGGGTGCGGGTGGTGGGCGATCCGCCGCCGCCGCATCCTGAGAGCATCGCGCAGGCCGCGAGCGCGATCGCGAGCGTCAGGATCCGCCGTCGCACCGCACGACCCTATGGGCCGCGGCGGCGGGGGTCCACCGACCGACCGTCTAGTCGGGGCTCAGGAGAGGAGGGCCTCCCAGGCCACCAGGGCGGCCGCCACCAGGGCCTCGTCCGCGGGGTCCGCCCCGGCGGCGGCGACGGCCGCGGCCACCTCGTCGGGATGGAGCTCGAAGGGCTCGGCCTCCGGCATCGCCTCGCGCAGGCGCCCGGCCAGCGACTCGGCCGCGCTCAGCCTGGATCCGGCGTGTCTCGCGGCGGATCCAGGCTCAGAGCAGGTTCACCGCGGCGGCCACGGCCAGGATGAGGATGATGCCCCCGTAGCCGATGTAGCCGCTCGCCAGCAGCAGCACGCCGAGCGCGGCGAGCAGCAGGGTGAGGGTGATCCACGACGCGCGGCCCAGGCCGCTCGCGCCCAGCTCCCAGCCCTTCTCGGGCGGGCGGCGCTGCGATGGCTTCTGATCGGCGCTCACAGCCGCGCACGTTATCGCCGCCGCCCCGGTCGCGCGAGCCGCGACGCCGGTAACCTGGCGGGCGTCCGGCACAGCCGACGCGGAGGCGCGCAGATGGCGATCGACGTGGGCCGGGAGGCCCCCGACTTCACCCTGAAGGATCCCGACAACGAGGACGTCTCGCTCTCGTCCTTCCGGGGCGAGCGGAACGTGGTGCTCGCCTTCTTCCCCGCCGCCTTCAGCGGCGTGTGCACCAGCCAGTTCACGCGCTTCGGCGAGGAGGAGGCCCGCTACGCGGGCGAGGGCGCCCAGATCATCGGGGTGTCGGTGGACAACCGCCACTCGCTGAGGGCGTGGGGCGAGTCGCTCGGCCTGGGCGACGGCGTGCTGCTGCTGTCGGACTTCGAGCCCAAGGGCGCCGTGGCGAAGGCCTACGGCGTCTACCGCGACGACTTCGGCTTCGCCGGCCGCGCGACCTTCGTCATCGACACGAACGGCATTGTGCGCAGCGCCCAGGTGACGAGCACGCCGGCCGACCAGCCCGACGAGGACGAGTACTTCCGGGCGCTCTCGGTCTGCAACGCCTGAGCCGCGCCGTCAGCTCGCGGGCGGGGCCGTGCGGCCGGCGCCCGCGAGCTGGCCGCAGGCCGCCGCCACGTCCGCCCCGCGGGAGCGGCGCACCGACGCCTCGAGGCCGTTGTCGGCCAGGGTGCGCAGGAAGACCTCCCGGCGCGCCTGCGGGCTGGCGCGGTACGGGCCGGCGGTGGGGTTGTACTCGATCACGTTGACGTGGAAGCGGCCGTCGCGCAGCAGGCGGGCGAGGCGCCTGGCGTCGCCGGGCCCGTCGTTGACCCCGTCGAGCAGCAGGTACTCGATGAACACGCGCCGGCCGGTGATGTCGCAGTAGCGCCGGGCGGCGCCCAGCAGGTTCGCGATGGGGTAGCGGGCGTTGATGGGCATGAGCTCGTCGCGGGTGGCGTCGTCGGCCGCGTGCAGCGAGATGGCCAGCCGCAGCGGCAGGCGGTGCTCGGCCATCCGGGCGATGCCGGGCACCCAGCCCACGGTCGAGATGGCGATGCGCCGGGCCGACAGGCCCAGGCCCTCGGGCGCGTTGACGGCCTCGCAGGCGGCGAGCACGGGCTCCAGGTTCTGCATCGGCTCGCCCATGCCCATGAAGACGACGTTCGTGAGGCGCGCGTCCTGCGAGGCGGCCTCGGCCGCCGCCAGGAGGGCCTGGTCGACGATCTCGGCCGCGGTGAGGTTGCGGCCCGCGCCCATCGCCCCGGTGGCGCAGAAGCGGCAGGCGAGGGCGCAGCCGGCCTGGCTCGACACGCACACGGTGCGGCGGCCGGCGGCGTGGGCGATGAGCACCGCCTCGACCACGGCGCCGTCGGCGGCGCGCAGACCCCACTTCACCGTGCCGTCGCGCGAGACGACCCGCTGGTCGGGGCTCAGGGCCCAGAAGGGCAGCTCCGCGTCGAGGCGCGCGCGCAGCGCCGCGGGCAGGGAGGTGACCTCGTGCCAGCCGCGCGCGCCGCGGCGCTGGGCCTCGGCGGCCTGGCGCGCCCGGTAGGCGGGCTCGCCCCATTCGGCGAGCAGGGTCTGGAGCCGCGCGCGATCCACCGGACGAGGTTAGACGTTTCTCGGCCGGTCGGGACGGCGGCCATGTCCGCCGTCCGCGGCCCGGCGCTCACGGGGTGGCCGTCCGGCCGCCGAGGCGGGGCATTCGCAGCGCGGCGACGGCGGCGGCGGCCAGCAGGGCGGCGGCGACCAGCAGCGCCGCCCGGAAGCCGCCCGCCACGAGCGCGCGGCCTCCGGGATCGAGGCGGCCGAGGGCGCGGTCGAGGCCGGCGGGCAGGTTGGCGTGGAGCACGACGCCCAGCACGGCGGTGCCGAGCGCGCCGCCGACGTAACGGGAGATGTTGGGCAGCGACGCGGCGACGCCCAGCCGGCCCGCCGGCACCTCGTGGATGGCGGTCGCCGTGATGGCCGCGGTGGAGGCGGCCAGGCCGGCGCCGAAGGCGAGGATGCCCGGGAGCACGAGCGCGTACCGCTGGTGCGGCGCGGCGAGCGCCATCTCGACCGCGCCCGCGGCCGACACCAGCAGGCCACAGCCGGCGAGGCGCTCGGAGCCGACGGCCGCCATCGACCGCCCGGCCAGGGGCGCCACGACCACGTAGCAGGCGGCGATCGGCGCGGTGCCGAAGGCGAGGCGCACGGGCCCGTAGCCGAGGACCGCCGTGAGGTAGAAGGGCAGCAGCACCAGCACCCCGAAGAGCGCGGCCGACGAGGTCATGGCGGTGAGGTTCGCCGTCGCCGGCGCGCGGCTGCGCAGCAGGCGCACGTCGATCATCGGGTCGGGGGTGCGCGACTCGCGGACGATCAGGCCGGCCAGGGCGAGGGCCCCGAGCAGGGCGGCGCCGACGGTCGCGGGAGTCGTCCAGCCCCAGGCCTCGCCGCGCGACAGGGCGACGAGCAGCGAGAACAGCCCGACGGCCGCCAGGCCGGCGCCGGGCAGGTCGAAGTCGCGGCCGGAGGCGCCGGGGCGCAGCTCCACCAGCACCAGGGCGGCGCCGAGCAGCACCACGCCGCCCACGATCGGGCTGATCCAGAAGACGCTGCGCCAGCCGAAGGCGCCCACCAGGCCGCCGGCCAGGCTCAGGGCGACCACCGGCGCGAGCCCCAGCACTCCGCCCATCACGCCGAGGGCCGTGCCGCGCTCGGCCGGCCCGAACAGCTCCGCGGCGTAGGAGTAGGCCGTGGGCGCCATGGCGCACGCGCCGCACGCCTGGAGGATGCGGAAGGCGACCAGCGACGGCACGTCCCACGAGAGGGCGCACAGCACCGACCCGACGCACAGCACCACGACCCCCGCCACGAACACCCGCCGGCGCCCGTAGAGGTCCCCGGCGCGGCCGGCCAGGGCCAGCAGCGTGGCCTGGGTGACGAGGAAGCCGGTGACGACCCACGAGATGGAGGGCACGTCGACGCCCAGGTCGTGGGCCATCTCGGGCAGCGCGACGTTGACGATGCTGACGTTGACGACCGAGAGCATCATGCCGCCGGCGACGACGAGGAGGGCCATCCAGCGCCAGCGGGGATGGGCGATCGTCCGCGCCCGCAGCGCGGCGGCGCGGGCCCTCACCGCGGGACGGTACCCTGCAGTCTGTGAACGGCGAGAAGCTGTGGCACTACGCCGGCCTGGCGCGGCTCTGGTCCTGGGCGCTCGTCGCCGTGGCCGCGATCGAGCTGCCCTTCGCGATCCTGGTGCAGGGCGGCTCGGACCAGGGGCTGAGCGGGCGCTGGTTCCTGACCATGCTCGGCATGTCGGCCGGGACCGGGGTGCTGCTGTACCCCGCCTTCCGGGTGTGGCTGCGCCCGACGGCGCTGCCGTCGGTGCGCCTGCCGCAGGCGGTGCGGGCGACCGGGCCCCGCCGGCTGGAGGCGAGCCCGCGTGACTGGCGCCGCTGGGCGGCCGTGACGGTCCTCATCCTGCTGGCGGGCAGCTCGGCGATGCTGCTGTTCCTGGTCGGCGTGCTGGGCCGCGGCGGCACGGCGGAGGGCGTCGTGGTGGGCATCCTCGCCGCCTGGGGCTTCGCGACGCTCGAGGACTCCCGCCGCATCCGGGCGGTCGAGCGGGAGGAGGGGCGCCTCTACTACGCCGCCTGCCGGCGTCCCACCGGGGTCGGCGGCAAGCTCGTGTGGATGCCCGGCCGGCCCGCCCAGGGCGAGCGGCCCCGCGACGCGGCTACCCGCGCTCGCGGCGGATATCGCTGAAGAGGCGGTCCGGCTTCTCGGCGAACAGCTCGGTGCGCCCGCAGTCGACGCAGGTCTCGGCCCGCAGGGCGCTCACCCGGCCGGAGGCCATCACGGCGCGGCGGCGCTTGAGGGAGACGACGCCGGAGACCACGGTCGGCTCGACCCGGCCACCACATGAGGAGCATTTCGTCGGCACGGTGTAGAATACCCCCATGGGTATCCCGGACATGATCGAACGGAGGTCTCGTTGACGGACGTCCAGGACGTGATCGTCATCGGAGGAGGACCCGCAGGGTACACCGCCGCCGTCTACGCGGCGCGCGCGAACCTCGCCCCCGTGGTGGCCGAGGGCTTCGGCGCCGGCGGCCAGCTGATGGCCACCACCGACGTGGAGAACTACCCCGGCTTCGCCGAGGGGGTCACGGGGCCCGAGCTGATGCAGGCGATGCGGGCGCAGGCCGAGCGCTTCGGCGCCACGCTCATCCAGGCCGACGTCGACCGGGTCGACCTCTCGTCGCGGCCGTTCGGGGTCTGGATCGACGGCGACGAGTACCGCGCCCGCGCGCTGATCATCGCGACCGGCGCCCAGGCGCGCTGGCTGGGGCTGCCCAGCGAGTCGCGGCTGCGCGGCTTCGGCGTCTCCACCTGCGCGACCTGCGACGGCTTCTTCTTCCGCGGCAAGCGCATGGTGGTGGTGGGCGGCGGCGACTCCGCGATGGAGGAGGCGCTGTTCCTGGCCCGCATGGCCGAGTCGGTGACCATCGTGCACCGGCGCGACGAGTTCCGCGCCTCGCGCATCATGGTCGACCGGGCGCTCGCCAACGAGAAGATCCAGGTGCGCTGGAACGCGGTCGTCGAGGAGGTGCTCGGCGACGGCAAGGTCGAGTCGGTGCGCGTGCGCGACACGGTCACCGGCGAGCTCGAGGACATCCCCGCGGCGGCGATGTTCGTGGCCATCGGCCACGACCCCAACACGGGCCTCTTCGAGGGCCAGATCGATCTCGACGACGAGGGCTACATCGTCACGGACGGAACCCGCACGAACGTCGAGGGGGTCTTCGCCGCCGGCGACGTGCAGGACACGGTCTACAAGCAGGCGATCACCGCGGCGGGCTCCGGCTCGATGGCGGCGATCGACGCGGAGCGCTGGCTCGAGGCGCAGGGTGACGATCACAGCGAGGAGCCCGCCGGCGCCCTCGCACGAGGAAAGGACGACTGATGGCCGATCTGCTGGAGTTCACGGAGGACAACTTCCAGGGCACCGTTCTCGAGAACGAGAAGCCGGTGCTGGTGGACTTCTGGGCCGAGTGGTGCGGGCCGTGCCGCATGATCGCGCCGGTGATCGAGCAGATCGCCAAGGAGCGCGCCGACAGCCTCGTGGTGGGCAAGCTGAACGTCGACCACCACGCCGCGATCGCCCAGCAGTACAACGTGCAGGGCATCCCCTTCATCGGCCTGTTCGAGCACGGCAAGCTGGCCCGCCACGCCGTCGGCGCGATGCCGAAGGCGCAGCTCGAGCGCGCCCTGGGGCTCGAGTAGCCGATGCCGAGCTACGACCTCGCCTGCGACGGCTGCGGGCACTCGTTCGAGGTGTTCCGGCAGGGCTTCCTGCGCGACGAGGACCGGTCGTGCCCCCGCTGCGGCGCCGCGGAGGTGCGGCAGCTCTTCACCGGTTTCGTGACCGCCCGCCCCGCCCGGGGCGACGGCGCCCCGTCGGTGGTCGGCTTCGGCGGCGGCGGCGGGGGCTGCTGCGGCGGCTCCTGCGGCTGCGGGCACTAGGGCCGGGCCGATGGCCACCGCCCCCGCCCGCCCGGACCGCGATCAGCTCCTCGTGCGCCTACGGCGCGCCGAGGGTCAGCTGCGCGGCGTGCAGCGCATGATCGACGAGGGAGCCGAGTGCCGCCGCGTGCTCACCCAGCTCGCCGCCGTCAAGGCGGCGGTCGATCAGGTCGGCCTCCAGCTGATCTCGGACCGCCTGCGCTCCTGCGTGACCGAGGGAGGCAGCGACTGCAGCGTCGAGTTCGATGACGCGGTCGCGACCTTCCTCCGCTACGCCACCCTCGCGGACTGACCTCGCCGGGGGTGGCGTGCGGCCCGGCGGGCCGCGACGTCACCCCGGGGTCACCCGGTACCCCCGTCGCGGCTCGCGCATCCTGGTGGTGTGTGTGGGGGCTCACAGGGCCGCGACCTTCACCGAGTGACCGTTCCGGGCCGCCACCGGCCCACGCGCCAGCGCGCTGCGCCGCAGCGCCTGGCACACCGACAACGCCACCCGATACCCCGC
>JBFXCS010000003.1:0-656914 GCA_050181915.1 Thermoleophilia bacterium
ACTTCTTATCCAACACCACATACCGACCCTTCGGACCCAACGTCACCTTCACCGCGTCCGCCAGCGTGTTCACCCCACGCTCCAACGCCCGACGCGCATCCTCATCAAACTTAATCAACTTAGCCATTACCGGCGCGTTCTCCTTGCCTGGGAAAGTGGTCGATGCGCAGGCGCTCTACTTGGCGGCCGCGGCCTTCTTCTTGGCGGCCTTCTTGGGGGCCGCGGCGACGCGGGCGAGGATGTCGTGCTCGCTCAGGATGAGCACGTCCTCGCCGTCGAGCTTCACCTCGGTGCCGCCGTACTTCGAGTAGATGACCTCGTCGCCCGCGGCGACCTCGAGCGCCTGGCGCTCGCCGTCCACCCAGCGGCCGTCGCCGACGGCCACCACGACGCCGCGCTGCGGCTTCTCCTTCGCGGTGTCCGGCAGCACGATCCCGCTGGCGGTCACCTCCTCCTGCTCCACGGCCTTGACGATCACGCGATCGCCCAGGGGCTTCAGACTCATCGGCCCTCCCGGGTCGGCTGATGCGGTTCTTCGCCCGGAGTCCGGAACGGCTCCTCGGGCACCACACTTTGGCACTCTCACTCCAAGAGTGCCACGTCGGCACCATACCTCACCCGCCGCGGCCCCGCCACGGACGTCTCAGGGTGTGACGAGCGACTCCAGCACGGCCGCCGGACCGGCGGGCCCGGGACGCACGAACACCCACCAGAGGTAGAAGGCGTCGCGCCGGTCCGAGGTGATGGCGGCGGTCGGCTCCGGCGCCGGGGCGGGCTCCGCCGCAAACAGCCGGCCGGCGACGTCGGCGGCGCGCGACGGGTCTCCGCCCCACCGCGTCAGCGCCGCGGCCACGCCCTCGTGCACGCTCTGGCCGCCGCCGGCGTAGGTCGCGCCGCACCCCGGACAGAGCCCCGGCCGGGGCTCCGGCCCGGCCGAGACGACGGTGCCGCACAGCGGGCACGTCAGGACGACCCCGTCGTCGGCCACGTCAGCCTCAGACGGTGAGCGGCAGTATCAGCGAGAGGGCCGCCACGACGGCGACCACGACCGCCGCCACCGGCAGGCCGCGCCCGCCGCGCAGGAACCACACCCCCACGGCGGTGAGCGTGCCCGCCACGCCGGCCAGGACGATCAGCACCACCTGGGCGGCCTCGACCAGGTCTCGCGAGAAGCCCACGCCGGCGAGCACCGCGGTGAGGGCGCATCCCAGCACGATCGAGTCGATGCCGTCGGCCTCGCCGCGGCGCAGGCGCCACGCCTCGTCGCCCAGCCACAGCCCCACCAGCACGTTCCACGCCCCGAGGATGATCGTGGTGGTCGCCCGATCGGCCGAGTCGGTCTGCAGCCAGTCGACCACGAGGTAGGCGCCCACGACGATCGCCACCGCGGCGAGCGCCAGCAGGGCGGGCCAGACCAGCGACAGCACGGTGCGCTGGGAGCGGGTGAGCTCCGACGGCGAGGGGATCTCCACCGCCTGGCGGGCGACCAGGCGCCCGTTGGCCGCCATCCGCCGCCGCACCAGGGCGAGCCCCGCGAAGAAGGCGAGGCCGGCGACGCCCCCGATGGCGAGCGAGATCCAGGCCGCGCCGGACGGGCTGCGCCCCGCGAGCCGCAGGGCGTTGTAGACGATGAGCCACCCCACCAGCACCGACCCGACGAGCCACGAGACCCCCGGGAAGGCCGCCGGAGCGGTCTGCCGCTCGGCGCTCAGGGCCTCACCAGCCGGCCGCCATCGACAACGAGCGTGTGCCCCGTCACGTAATCCGCCTCCAGCAGGTAGCGAAGTGCCCCACCGACGTCCGCCGGAGACCCTACCCGCTTCAGCACCGACTTCTCCTTCGCCCGGGCGACGGCCGCCTCGTCGGCGCCGTCCGGCATCAGCACCGTGCCGGGGGCGATGGCGTTGACGGTGATCTCCGGGGCGAGCTCCTGGGCGAGCGACCTGACCAGCATCACGACGCCGGCCTTCGCGGCCGAGTGGATGACGAAGCGCGGCCACGGCTCGAGCCCGGCGACGTCGGCCATCATCACGATGCGGCCGAAGCCGCGCGCGCGCATGCCGCGCGCCGCGGCCTGGGCGCAGAAGAAGGGGGCCTTCAGGTTCACCGCGATGGCCCGGTCGACCTGCTCCTCGCTCATGTCATCGAAGGCGGCCGCCACGAAGTTGGCCGCCGAGAGGACCAGCACGTCCAGGGGGCCGACGGCCGCCTCCGCGTCGGCCACCGCGGCGCGGCACCCGGCGGCGGTCGCCAGATCGGCCCGGACCGGCGCCGCCCGGACGCCGCGCGCCCGGCACTCCTCGCAGGTCTCGATCGCGGCCGCCTCCGACGAGCGGTAGTGGACCGCGACGTCGAGCCCCATGTCGGTCAGCTCGAGCGCGAGCGCCCGGCCCACCCGGATCGCCCCGCCGGTGACCAGCGCCCGCCGCCCCGCGAGCGGCGACGTCATCCCGGCGGCGTCCCGATCCCGAGCAGCGACGCCATGCGCCGGGCGGCGCGGCCGCGGTGCGAGATGGCCGCCTTCTCGTCGCGCGTCATCTCCGCCATCGAACGGTCCTCGCCCTCGGGCAGGAACAGGGGGTCGTAGCCGAAGCCGCCGGAGCCGCGCATCGCCGGCGCGATCGACCCGGAGCACATGCCGGCGCCGACCAGCACCCGGTCGCCCGGCGCGAGGCCCAGCAGGACGCAGGCGAACACGGCGCGGCGGTCCTCGACGCCGTCCATCTCATCCAGCAGCCGGCGGCAGTTGTCCTCGTAGGTCGCGCCCGGACCGGCGTAGCGCGCGCTGAACACGCCGGGGCGCCCGCCCAGCGCGTGGACGACCAGGCCGGAGTCGTCGGCCACCACGATCGCCTCGTCGTCGCCCGTCAACGAGCGCAGGGCCGCCGCCTTGATCCAGGCGTTCTGCAGCAGGGTGGTGCCGGTCTCCTCCGGATCGAACCCGTCGGGAGCGCCGGTGATCTCCGCGCCGGGGAACAACCGCTCCAGCTCGGCGACCTTGTCGAGGTTGCCGGTCGCGAGGGCGATGCGCACGCTCACCCCGGATCGAGCCCCACGGCCACGCGCTGCATCGCCCGCAAGCGGCCGGCGCCGGCCTCGGCGAGGTCGAGCAACGCGTTCAGCTCGGCGCGCGAGAAGGTCGCGCCCTCGGCGGTCGCCTGCACCTCCACCAGCAGGCCGGCGCCGGTCATCACGACGTTCATGTCCGACTCGGCGCGCGAGTCCTCGACGTAGGCGAGGTCGAGCAGCGGCCGGCCGTCGACCATGCCGACGCTCACCGCCGCGATCGAGTCGTGCAGAGGCACCGCCGGCAGCTCGCCCTTCTCCACCAGCGCGGCGAGGGAGAGGTGCAGAGCGACCCAGGCGCCGCATATCGAGGCGCAGCGGGTGCCGCCGTCGGCCTGCAGCACGTCGCAGTCGAGCCACACGGTGCGCTCGCCCAGCGCGTCCATGTCGACCACCGCGCGCAGCGAGCGGCCGATCAGCCGCTGAATCTCGGTGGTGCGCCCGTCGAGACGACCCTTGGAGATGTCGCGCGCCTTCCGCTGGCCCGTCGACGCCGGCAGCATCGAGTACTCGGCGGTCACC
The DNA here is from genome assembly GCA_050181915.1 of Thermoleophilia bacterium. GTDB lineage: Bacteria > Actinomycetota > Thermoleophilia > Miltoncostaeales > Miltoncostaeaceae > JBFXCS01. The sequence continues at coordinate 3,589 of JBFXCS010000003.1, forward strand.
CAGCCGCGCCCGCGGCCGCGCATCCACGGCGGCACGCCGTCGTCGACCGACGCGGTGCAGATCACCCGGGTCGTCCCGACCGTGATGAGCGCGCTGCCGTCGGCAGTCTCCACGAACCCCGGCAGGATCTCCACCGGGCGCAGCTGATCGTCGTCACGTCCGTCTGCTCGGGCCCCCATCGCGACACAGATTAGTGGGGTGCAAGGATGGCCGCGCCGGTCGCCCCCTATTCCACGACATGAACGACGACCCCGCCTCGTGCGTCCCCCGCGCGCTCGCCGGCCATCGCGACGCCGCCACCGCCCTGGCCCGCCGCGCGGGACGGGTGGCGATGCCGATCGCGTCGATCGCCCTGGGCGGGCGCGACGCCGCCGCCGACGTGGTGCAGGACGTCGTCGTGGACGTGCTCCGCGACCTCCGGGGCCTGCGCGACCCGCTCGCCTTCGACGCCTGGGTGCGGCGCATCGCGTCCCGCCGCGTGGTGCGCGCCGCGCGGACCGAGCGGCTTCGCCGCAGCCGCGAGCTGCCGATCGCCGACGACCTCGCCGACGGCGGCGGCGAGAGCCGGGTGCTCGTGCGGATGAGCGTGGCCGACGCCCTGCGCCGCCTGCCGGCGCGCCAGCGGGTGGCGCTGTCGCTGCGCTACGCCCACGACCTGACCGACGCCGAGATCGCCGACGCCCTCGGCTGCCGCCCCGGCACCGCGGCCTCGTTGCTGTCGCGGGGCCGCGAGGCGCTGCGCGCCGATCCCGGCCTGCGCGCCCTCGTGGGCGCCGACACCGAGCAGGAGGCCCGGCTGTGATCGACCTCGACGACCTGATCCGCGAGGCGACGGAGGACGACCGCGCCGGCGGCCTGCCGGACGAGCGGATCGCCGCGGCCGTCGCGCGCGCCGGCACGCGCCGGCGGCGTCGCCGCGTCGCGCGGATCGCGGGCGCCGCCGCGGCGGGCACCGCCGTCGTCGCCGTCGGCGTGACGCTGAGCGTGCTGGCCCTGACCGGCCCTGGGCCGGGGACGAGCGGCGAGGGGCGGGTGTGGACCGAGGCCGACCTCCTGCCCTGGGGCGACGTCTACCCCTTCGTCAACGCGGTGCGCGAGAGGCACGGGAGCGAGACGTACGAGCTCGGCCCGCGCTACCGCGACCTCCCGCCGCACCCCGCCATCCGCTTCCCCGCCGGGGTGAGCTACAGCGACGCCGTGCGGCGGATGTGGCGCGCGCGCAACGCGGGCCGCGCCGTGCCACCGGGGGCGGAGATCGTCCCTCCCCTGCCGGCCGGTCGCGTCGTGCTGGTGGCCGATGGCCGCGTGACGCTCGACTCGGCGGCGCCCGAGGGCTACGACACGTTGTACGGACGGGTGGCCGGCACCGCCATCGGCAACGCTCCCCCGAAGGGCGACCTGAGCCTGCCGCGCTGCCAGGTGCTGCTCGGGGCGGACGATCCGGTCGCCCCCTGCCCGACCGCCGTCCGGCATCCGCCCCGGATCGTCGAGCGGTCGACCGGCGACTGGGTCGACGTGCCGATAGCGCCCACCCCGGTCGCCCCCACCGAGGCCGAGCTCGGGCCGCTGACCCCCTCCTTCGCCGGCGCGCCGCCCCTTCCGCGCGAGGAGATCCCGCCGTTCATCGTCCGCGAGGCGGACGTCGACAACACCGCGCCGGCCGAGTTCCGCAACTGCGGCCTCGACCTCGCCTCGGTCCGGCTGGTCGCATCCAGCGCCGCGGGGGTGCGGCTCTACGTCGCCGACGGCGTCGATCGCGGCCACTGGGTGTTCGTCCTCGTGAACGGCGCGCCGCGCAGCGTCAGCGCCTGCGGGGACCTCCGCGCCACCTTCCTCACCCGCGGAGCGCACCTCGAGTACGGCGGCCCGCCGTCACATCCCCACTTCATCGCCGGGATCACCGCCGACGGCTACACCTCCGCGACGGTCGACGGCATCACGGTGCCCATCGAGCACAACGCGTTCGTCATCGACGGCGCCGGGCGTTCCGGCATCGTCGTCACGATCACGGGGCCCGCGGGCACGCGCAGGATCAGGCAGCCGTAGCGTCGCCCCCGGTACGATCCGGGCATGTCCGACAGCCCCGAGGATCTCGCCGCGGCGCTCGCCCGCGCCGAGCACGCGGTCGTCCTGACCGGGGCGGGGATCTCGACCGAGAGCGGCATCCCCGACTTCCGCTCGGCGGGCGGCGTGTGGGAGAAGCACGACCCGATGGTGGTCGGCTCGCTCGCGACCTTCATGACCGAGCCGGAGCGCTTCTGGGAGTTCCACCGCCCGCGGATGGACATGGCGTCGGGCCTCGACCCGAACCCGGCGCACCTCGCGGTGGCCGAGCTGGAGCGCCGCGGCATCGTGAAGGCCGTGATCACCCAGAACATCGACCGCCTGCACGCCCGCGCCGGCACGAGGGAGCTGATCGAGGTGCACGGCTCGCTCGACTTCGGCGTGTGCCTGCGCTGCGACGCGCGGGTGAGCCGCGACGAGCTGATGGCCCGCGCCGACGCCGCCGGCAACGGCGTGCCGCTGTGCACGGCCTGCGGGTTCCAGCTCAAGAGCGGCGTGATCCTCTTCGGCGAGCCGCTGCCCGCCCCCGCCATCGCGGCGGCCTTCGACCACGCCGAGCGGGCCGACCTGATGCTCGTGATCGGCAGCTCCCTGCTGGTGCATCCGGTCGCCGGCCTGCCCCAGGCGACGCTCTCGGCGGGCGGCACGCTGGCGATCCTCACCGAGAGCGAGACCCCCTACGACGACGTCGCCCACATCCGCCTCGACGGACGGGCGGGCCTGCAGATGCAGCAGACGCTCGAGGCGCTGGACGCGCTGAGCGCATGAGCGTCGCCATCGACCTCACCGGGCGCACCGCCCTGGTCACCGGATCGACGTCGGGGATCGGCGAGGCGATCGCCGTGAGCCTGGCGACGGCCGGGGCGTCGGTGGTCGTGAACGGCCGCGACCCCGGCCGAACCGCCGAGGCGGCCGCGCGCGTGGGCGAGGCGTCGGGCGCCGCGGACCGGGTCGCCTCCGCCGCCGCGGACGTCGGCACCGCCGAGGGCTGCGCCGCGCTGGTCGAGGCCGTCCCCGAGGTCGACGTCCTGGTGAACAACGCCGGGATCTTCGCCCCGCGGCCGGTGTTCGAGATCCCCGACGCCGAGTGGACGCGCCACTTCGAGGTGAACGTGATGTCGGGCGTGCGCCTCGCGCGCCACCACGTGCCGCGGATGGTGGGGCGCGGATGGGGCCGGGTGATCTTCGTGTCGAGCGAATCGGCGCTCCAGATCCCCGCCGAGATGGTCCACTACGGGATGACCAAGACCGCCCAGCTCGCCGTGAGCCGCGGCATGGCCGAGTCGGTCCCGGCGAGCGGCGTGACCGTCAACTGCGTCCTGCCCGGGCCCACCCTCACCCCCGGGGTGCGCGAGATGCTCGGCGGCGGCAGCGACGAGGAGGTGGCCGCGGCGGGCCGCGCCTTCCTCGCCGAGCACCGCCCCACCCAGCTGCTCGGTCGCCTGGCGCAGCCGCGGGAGATCGCGAACCTGGTGCTCTACCTCGCCTCCGACCTGGCCTCGGCCACGACGGGCGCGGCCATGAGCGTCGACGGAGGCACCGTCCGCGCCATCGGCTGAGGCGCTATGGCCTCGTGGTCATGCTCATCGGTGCGTCACCGTCATCCCCCGGCGAATGAGCTGGAGGACCGGGCGAACGAGCCCCGATGGGGGTCGAGGTCTATCACCGCACCGAGCGTGAACGCGGCCGGCGCGTAGCCGACGAGTTTCTCTCGCCCGGCTGACGCCCCGCGCACCGGGCCGACGCGCGGGCCCACGAGACGATCGACGCCGCGTGGGCCGTGCACGGCCCGGCTGCGCCTGGGCGCCGGCGCCCGGGCGCCGCGCGGGTCATCCCCCGGCGGACGCGCCGTGCATCAGCGACCCGGGCGTGTCGAGCTGCTCGCCGGTCTCGATCAGGGTCTTGAGGCCCGAGAGGATCATCATCCAGCCGCCGTAGAGCTCGGAGTTCGCGTCGCGCGACAGGCGGTCGTGGATCACCGTGAGCCGGCAGGAGGTGCCGACCGGCTCGATCTCCCAGGTCACCCGCGACGGCCCCTCGGCCCTGACCTCGTCGCTCCAGAGGGCGGTGAAGGTCTGCACCAGGCGCCGCGGCGGATCGACCTCCACGTTCTCGCCGGACGCGATGTCGACGACGTCGGGCACGGCCGCGAGGTAGGGCGAGCCGGGGGTCCAGGTCGAGTCGATGCCGACGCCGAAGTTGTAGCGGGCGCGCATCACCGGGTCGGTGATCGCGTCCCAGATCCGCTCCGGCGTGGCCTTGATGTAGATCTCGAAGATCGCCATGGCGCCCGTCCCGGCGTCGTCCGGGACCAGTCGCAGGTTGTGCGCGAGGCCGATCGGCTCAGGCATCGTCCGTCTCCTTCTCGAGCTCTCTCTTCAGGCCCGTGAGCGCGGCGGCCCACGGCTCGGCGTACTTGCTGACCCAGCGGTCGTGGATCAGGCGGATCGGGACCGGGTTCAGGAAGTGGAGCTTCTCCCGGCCCCGCCGCCGCGTGACGACGAGGTTCGCCTGCTCCAGCACCTTCAGGTGCTTCATCACGCCGAAGCGGGTCATCGGCAGGCCGCTCTCGAGCTCGCCGAGGCTCTGGCCGTCACGGGCGTGGAGCCGGTCCAGCAGCTCCCTGCGCGTGGGATCGGCGAGCGCCTTGAACACGTCGTCCATGGGCCCGACAATAGGTGACCATATAGTCACATGTCAAGCGGGGGTCAGTCCAGCGAGCCCCGCGGGGCGATCCACCGGGTCGGCTGTCCGGTGATCGCGGCGATGCGGTCGAAGTCCTCGTCGTAGTGGAGCACCTCGGCGCCGGCGGCCTCGGCGGCGACAGCGGCGAGCAGGTCCGGGTGAGGGACGGATCGCTGGTGGGCGCCGCCCGACTCGGCGAGGCGCTGATACACGTCGAGGGCGCGCCTCCACTCGGCCGGCCCGATCGGCAGCAGCACCAGCTCCTCGAGCTCCGCCCGCACGGCGGCGAACTCGACCGCGTTCCGGGCGCTGTGAAGCACCTCGAACATCACGGGCGGGCAGGTCGCGGCCCGGCCCGAGGCGATGAGCACGCGGACGTCCTCGAAGATCGCGGGGTTCGCGCGCCGCGCGAAGACCGAGGTGTCGACCAGCGTCACCACCGGCCGGAGCGACCGCGCCTGATCTCGGCGAGCGCCTCCGGGGTCAGGTCCGGGAAGGTCCTCTCCGACAGCGAGCGCAGGCGCGCCTGACGCACCACCTCGCTCAGCGCGCCGTTCAGCGTGTCCGTCGTCGACGTCGTGCCGAGCACCTCACGGGCCTCCTCCAGCAACCGCGCATCCGCGTTGAACGTCACCCGCTTCACCCCGTCCGGAGCCATCGTGGCCACCTCCCGATCGTACGGATACGATGCTCGCATATGGCGCCTCAGGTGAGAACAGATGCATACGAATGAGTGACGATGATGCATACGCCCCTGGGCCGACGGCCTCCGGGGAGCTGCGCTGCGCCGTGTGCGGGGAGCGCATCCGGCCGGGCCGGACCGCCGGATCGTGGACCCACGTCACCCGCGTCGTGGCGGCCTGCGACCTCGACTCCGACCACCCGGCGACCCCCGCCGCGCGCCGGTAGCGCCGGGTCAGAGGCGGGCCTCCAGCCAGCTCACCGCGGCCTCGATCAGCTCGCCGTCGCAGCCGGTGAAAACGTGGTCGGCGTCGGGGACGGTGTGGCGGAAGACGCTGGGGCAGTCGCCCTGGCGGGCGAGGGCCTCCAGCTCGGCGCCCTCCGACTGGCGCACCAGCTCGTCCTCGCCCGCCTGGATGATCCCGAGCGGCACGTTCACATGGCCCACCCGTAGCCGCGACTCGGCGTGCCGCGCCTCGGGCCCGCGCGAGAACCACCAGGTGCGGTAGGTCCAGATCTCGCCGTCGAGCGGCCGGTCGCCGAAGCCGCGCGCCCGCCGCACGATGAAGATGCGGTCGCGCGTGCGCGACTCGAAGTCGGGGGCGAGGCGCAGGCGGGCGCGCTCGACCACCTCCTCGTAGCCGGGGTCGGCGCCGAAGTGGTCCCAGCGCAGCCGCAGCGCAGCGGGCAGGGAGGCCGGGTGGGCGACCGTGAGCACCCCCGTCACGTCCGGCGGCTGACGCAGGGCCTGGTAGTGGGTCACCATCGTCGCCCCCATGCTGAACCCCAGCAGCACGATGCGGCTGAAGCCGCGACGGCGCAGCAGCGCGAGCGCCGCGTCGAGGTCGAGCGGCACGCGGTGCATGAGCCCGCCGCCGAAGATGACGCCGTAGTTCGCCATCCGCGTGTTCACCGACAGGACCGTGAAGCCCGCGTTGGCGAGGCCGAAGGAGATGCGCCGCGGCACGCCGCTGATGTAGTTGCCCACCGAGCCGTGCACCACCAGCACCGCCAGGCGCCGCCGCCCGCCGCTGCCGGGCCCGGGGCGCAGCACCATGCCGTCCCACTTCTGGCCGTCCTCGGTCCGGGTGACGACCAGGTCGATCGCGAGGCCGCGGTCGTCGCGGCCGAACCGAGGGCGCCGGTGGACGGCGCGCCCGGGGATCGCCATCAGGCGCGCCTCTTCAGCCACGGCAGCACGGCGTCGAGGGTGGTGATCTCGTGCCCCGCGAAGGAGTGGTCGGCGCCCTCGATCGGGATCACGGTCACGTCGCGGTTGCCGGCCGCCTCGGCCACCCCGGCGAGGGCCGGGGCCTCCTCGAAGAGCACCACCTCGTCCGCGGTCCCCTGCACCAGCAGGATCGGCGCCCACACCTGGCCGATCTGGCGGAAGGCCATCGCCGAGGTCGCCGCCGGGCCGCGCGAGTGCCACCAGGTGCGGTAGGTGTAGACCTCCGAGTCGGAGGGCATCGTCGTCGGCCCGCGGCTGCGCTCCACCACGAAGAGGCGATCGCCCTCGGGGGCGTCGGGGTTGGCGCCGATCCGGGCGCGGACCATCCGCACCAGGTCGATGTAGGCCGGATCCGACCCGAACCGCTCGGCGCGGTGCTGCATCGACTGCGGCAGCCCCCACGGGTTGCCCAGGCACACGAGCGCCCTCAGGTCGGGCAGGTGGCGCAGGGCGGCGTAGCGGGTGGCGAGCGTGGCTCCGCTCGAGTAGCCCGAGAGCACGATGTTGTCGAAGCCCTCCCCGCGCAGCCAGCGGACGGCCGCGTCCACGTCGCGGACCGCCTCCTCGAAGATCGCCTGGCCGAAGAGCTGGCCCACGTTCGCCATCCGCGTCTCCAGCACCAGCACCGGGAAGCCGGCCCGGGCCAGCGGCGCGGGGAAGAAGCGCAGCGTTCCGACCAGGAAGTTGCCCATGATCCCGTGCACGTGCACCACGGCGGTGCGGCGGCCCGTCGAGCGGGTGCGGTTGCGCGCCGCGCGCTCGTCGATCTCGAAGAGGGCGTCGTGCACCTGACCGTCCGAGGCGGTCAGCGTCACCAGCCGCCGATCGACCGGCACCCGGGCCTACGCGGCCGTGGGGACGTTCTCGGGGTCGACGACGGCCACGTCGCCCAGCGGCATCTGCAGGAACCGGCCGCCGATCTCCCGGAAGGCCGCCGCGTCGCCGCTGCACGCGAAGCGGTACGCGCCCTCGGGCCCCGGGGGCCGGCGCAGGTCCTTGCGCTCGAGGGTCTCGGCCACCTCGCGGGCCAGCTCCTCGCCGCTCTTGATCAGCGTCACCCCCGGCAGGGAGCGCCGCAGCAGCCGCTCCGCCATGGGGTAGTGGGTGCAGCCCAGGATCACCGTGTCGACGCCGGCGGCGTTGAGCGGGGCCGTGTACTCGCGCACCATCTCCACGATCTCGTCGCCGAACGGCTCGGCGCTCTGGATGGCCGGCGCGAGGCGCGGGCAGGCCACGCTGGTGACCTCGATGCCGGCGTCGTAGGCGTGGATGAGGCGCGTGTACGACTGGGAGCGCACCGTCGCCACCGTCGCCAGCAGGCCCACCCGGCGCACCCGCGTGGCCTGCACCGCCGCGTGCGACTCGGGGCCCATCACGCCGATGATCGGCGTCGCGATCTGGCGCTGCAGCCAGGGCATCACCGCCGCGGTGAGGGTGTTGCAGGCCACCACCAGCAGCTTCACGTCCTGCGCCAGCAACCACCGGGCGATGGCGAGGGCGCGCCGGCGCAGCTCCTGCACCCCGCGCTCGCCGTACGGGAACAGGGCGGTGTCGCCGAAGTAGACGAAATCCTCGGCGGGGAGGGTGGCGAGGCACTCGTCGAGGACCGTGAGGCCCCCGACCCCCGAGTCGAAGACCCCGATCGCGGATGAGCGCTGGGCGGCCGGAGATGGCACGGCGGTACGATAGCCCCCGTGCCGGGTGCCCTGACCGTGACCTTCCAGTTCAGCAGGGAGTGCCCCTCCCACGAGCGCGGGCTCGCCGAGCTGGCCCAGGCCGCCGAGGCCGCCGCGGTCGAGCTCACGGTGGAGCCGGTGGAGGTCGCCGGCGACGAGCAGGCGCGCGAGCTGGGGTTCGCGGGCTCGCCCACCTACCTGGTGGCGGGCCGCGATCTGTTCCCGGTCGTGGGCCCGGCGCACGCCGCGGAGGCCGGCGCCTGCCGCATCTACGCGCTGCCCGACGGGCGGATGGGCCCTCTGCCCCACCCCGACGACCTGGCCGCCGCGCTGCGGACGGCCGCGGCCGCCGCCTCGGAGGTGCCCGCGTGAGCCTCGCCATCGGCGACGCCGCCCCCGCGTTCCGCCTGTCCAACACCGACGGCGGCGAGTCGTCGCTCGCCGAGTCGGCCGGCGCGCCCGCCACGATCGTGGCCTTCTGGTGCAACCACTGCCCCTACGTGCGCGCCTGGGAGGACCGCTTCGACGACATCGCCCGCGAGTACGCCGACCGCGGCGTCGCGACGGTCGCGATCTGCGCCAACGACGCGACCAGCCACCCCGGCGACTCGTTCGAGGCGATGGTGGAGCGCGCCGCCGAGAGGGGGTACGCCTTCGCGTACGCCCGCGACGACGACCAGGCGGTCGCCCGCGCCTACGGCGCCGAGCGCACCCCCGAGGTCTTCGTCATCGACGCCGCCGGGCGGCTGGCGTACCACGGGGCGATCGACGACGAGTACTCCGACCCGGCCGCCGTCAGGGAGCACCACCTGCGCGCCGCCCTCGACGCGGTGCTGGCCGGCGCGGCCCCCGCGGTGGCCGAGACCCCCGCCGTGGGCTGCACGATCAAGTGGTCGCGCTGAACCGCCGCCGACCCTAAAAGCCGATCCGCCGATCCTTTAGAGACGCGGCGGGACCCTTCAGCACCCTTCACGGTGACGCGCTGAACCGCCCGTAGGCGCGGCCGAAGTACAGCAGCGGATCGTCTCCCAGCAGCTCGGTGGAGACCACCCGGCCCACCAGGATGGTGTGGTCGCCGCCGTCGAGCGCGGCGTGGTGCTCGCACACCAGGCGCGCCACGCCGGCGGGGAGCAGCGGCACGCCGTACGGGCCGGTGATCTCCGGGTAATCGCCGAACTTGTCGGCCCCGGGCTGGGAGAAGCGGCGCGACATCTCGTCCTGGCCGGCGCCCAGCAGGTGCACGCCGAAGCCGGGCGCGGCCACCAGGCTGTCGTGCGAGCGGGCCGCGTGGGCGATGCACACCAGCACCAGCGGCGGGTCGAGCGAGAGCGACGAGAACGACGCGGCGGTCATGCCGACGGGCTCGCCGCCGTTGCGGGCCGTCACCACGGTGACCCCGCTCGCCCAGCGCGCGAGGGCGTCGCGGAACTCCGCCTGCGGCACCCCGGCCAGGCCCACCTCGCTGCCCTCGGCCACGCTCCCCTCCCGGACGGACGACGATCTGTGGCCAGCGTACAGCCGGTCGCCGGGACCGGGTCCGGAACGGCCCGAAAACCCGCAGGGGGGAAACCGGCTACACTGCCCGGCGGATTCTGGAAGGAAGAGGGGCGACACCACGGTCGCCCACGTGGGAGAGCGTCTCCACCCGACGCGGTCGCGACGGTCAGAGCCTGGTCTCCCGTCCGATAACCGCGGCATAGGGCCGCAAGGAGCGCTACATGACATCACCGTCCTTCGCCGATCTCGGCGTGAGCGACCGCGTGCGCGCCGCACTCGACGAGCGCGGCATCGTCTCCCCCTTCCCGGTGCAGGAGATGGTCCTGCCCGTGGCGACCACCGGACGCGACGTCCTGGTGAGCTCGCCCACCGGGTCCGGGAAGACGCTGGCCTTCGGGCTGCCCCTGATCGAGCGCCTCGGCCGCGGCCGCGGCCGCCCCGCCGCGCTGGTGCTGGCGCCGACGCGCGAGCTGGCCGTGCAGATCGACGAGGAGCTCACGCCGCTGGCGGCGGGCGCCGGCCTGCGCGTCGCCGTCTGCTACGGCGGCGTCGGCATGGACGCCCAGGGCGAGCGGGCCGCGACGGCCGACATCCTGGTCGCCACGCCCGGCCGCCTCCTCGACCTGAGCCGGCGCAAGCGGCTGAGCCTGGGCGAGATCCGGATGCTGGTGCTGGACGAGGCGGACCGCATGCTCGACATGGGCTTCCTGCCCCAGGTGCGCTCGATCGTGCGCCAGCTGCCGCGCGAGCGCCAGACGATGTTCTTCTCGGCCACGCTCGACGGCGCCGTCGGCTCGATCGCCGACGAGTTCACCCGCGACGCCCAGCGCCTGCGGGTGCGCGAGAGCGCCGGCGCCACCGAGCCGCTGGCGGACCGCCTGGACCACGGCTTCGTGGCCTGCACCACCGCCGACCGCACCGAGAAGCTGCTCGGCCTGATCGGCGGCGAGGACGACCTGGTGCTGGTGTTCTGCCGCACCAAGCGCGGCGCCGACCGCCTCGCGGTGCGCCTGAAGCAGGCCGGCGTCGCGGCGGCGGCGATGCACGGCGACCTCAGCCAGAGCCAGCGCGAGCGCGCCCTCAAGAAGTTCACCGACGGACGCTGCCGGGTGCTCGTCGCCACCGACGTCGCCGCGCGCGGCATCGACCTCGACGACATCGGCCTGGTCGTGAACTTCGACCCGCCCGAGGACCAGGACTCGTACACCCACCGCGTGGGCCGCACCGCCCGCGCCGGGCGCACCGGCCGGGCCGTCACCTTCGTGCTGCCCGACCAGGCCGACGACATGGCCCGCCTGGCCGTGATCCTCGGCCTCACCGAGATGTGGCAGGAGGACGGCTTCGCGCTGGCCGCGCCGCGCGTGGTGTACGGGCAGCGGGGCCGCCGGTCGGCCTTCGCGCCCAGCCGCCCGCCGCGCCCCCGCCCGGGAGCCGCGGCGGACGACGCCGCGCCCGCGCGCCGCAACCGCGTCAAGCGCGGCAGCGTGCGCGCCCCGGTCGCGTAGCCGGCCCGGCATGAGCGGCGACGGCGCCCCGGATCTCGCGCGCATCCTGCGCGCCCGGGAGGCCGTCGCCGGTCACATCCGCCCCACGCCGGTCCTGCGGTCGCGCTCGATCGGCGAGCGCTGCGGCTCGCAGGTGACGCTGAAGGCCGAGAACCTCCAGCGCACCGGCTCCTTCAAGCTGCGCGGCGCGCTGGCGAAGCTCGCGACCCTCCCGCCGGGCACGCCCGGCGTCATCGCGGGCAGCGCCGGCAACCACGCCCAGTCGCTGGCGCTGGCCGCCCGCACCCGCGGGGTGCCGTGCGAGGTCGTGATGCCCGGCGACGCCGCGATCGCCAAGGTCGACGCCGCGGCCTCGTTCGGGGCGACGGTGACCCTGGTGCCGGGACCGGTGGACGACGCCATCGCCCGCGCCCGCGACCGGGCGGCCGCGACCGGCGCCGTCGTCGTCCATCCCTTCGACGACCCGGACGTGATCGCCGGCCAGGGCACGCTGGGGATCGAGATCGCCGAGCAGGTGCCCGACGTCGCCCGGGTGGTCGTGCCGGTGGGCGGCGGCGGGCTGGCCGCCGGCATCGCCGTCGCCCTGGCCGCGCTGAAGCCGGGGGCCGCCGTCGTCGGGGTGCAGGCGGAGGGCTGCGCCCCGGTGGCGGCGGCGCTGTCCGGGTCGACGGCGGCCGCCGACCGGCCCTTCCCGTCGATCGCCGACGGCATCGCGGTGAAGCGCCCCGGGGCGCTGACCCTGCCGATCCTGGAGCGCCACCTCGACGACGTCGTCACGGTGGGCGAGGAGGAGATCGCCGCCGCGGTCGTGATGCTGCTCGAGCGCAGCAAGCTCCTGGTGGAGGGCGCCGGGGCGGTGGGCGTCGCGGCCGCCCTCGCCGGCAGGCTCCCGCCGCTCGCGGCGGGCCCGACGGTGGTCGTGCTGAGCGGCGGCAACATCGACGTGGGCCTGGTGGAGGCCCTCACCCGGCGCCACGAGACGCTCGCCGGGCGGCGCCTGGTCGTCGCCACCCGGGTCGGCGACCGCCCCGGCACCCTCGTCGCGCTGCTGCGGCTGGTGGGCGACGGCGGGGGCAACATCCTGGAGGTCGACCACGTGCGGGAGGGGATCTCGCTGCACGTGCGCGAGACCGGGGTGCGCCTCGTGATCGAGACGCGCGGCGAGCAGCACGCGCAGGGGCTGCTCGCCGCGATGCGCGACGCGGGCTACGCCGTCGAGCGGGAGCCGGGCGGGCTCGACGGCGCGGCCGCGTCGCCGCTCAGCTGACGCGCTCCAGGGTGAGGGAGGCGCCGACACGCGAGCGGTTCGGGGCGCTCGGCGTGATGCGGACGCCGTTGGCCTCCACCCGGACGGACTCGCCGCCGCGGATCATCACGCCGGGATCCTCGTTGCGGGTGAAGCCCTGGCCCGCGGACGACTGGTCGCGGAACCAGTAGGACGCGCCGCTCGCGCTGAGCGCGGTGATGCGCGAGTTCAGGGACACGCGGTCCTCGCCGGCCGCCTTCTCCAGGCTGTGGCGCGCCTCGTAGCGCGCGCTGCAGACCTGCGCCTCCGGAGGGCACTTCACCGTGAACGAGCAGCCCGCGTTGAACCAGAGGTTCGGCTCGTACTCCACGCCGATCCAGTAGGGCGCGGTGCACTCGGTGAGCGTCCCGTTGGCGAGCTGGGTGGTGGTGATCGTCGGCGTGCCCGAGTCGGGCGGGAAGGCGGGGTCGGGGATCGGGGCCGGGGCGGGGGCCGGCGCCGGGGGAGCGGGCTTGGCCGGGGACGGCGTCACCCGGCTGGGCGGCGGCGGCTTCGGCGCGCAGTCGTTGTCCTTGATCGTGATGTAGCCGCTGTCTCTGCGTGCCCCGACGGGGAAGCGCACCTTCTTGGTCACCCGCACGCTGCCGGTCTCGAGGCCCTCGCAGACCGCGTCGTCGACGGCCTTGACCGTCACGCTCACCACCGTCGAGTCGCCGCGGCGGAGCTTGTAGACGGACTTCGCGGGGCTCCTGGTCACGGTGAAGTCGGATCCGCGCTTCGCGGACAGGGGATATCCGCTGACGGTGAACCGGCAGTCCTGGTACTCGCAGGTGAGCGTCACGGGGAAGGTGGCCTTGCCGCCCTCGGTGATGGCCCGGCGCGGAACCTGCGTCGGGCGGATCTTGTCGGCGTTGGGCGGAGCCGCTGCAGCGGTCGGCAGGCCGACGGCGGTGCCGAGGGACGCGGCGGCGAGGGCGAGGAGGGCGACGCGGGTGAGGGCTCGGGTGCGGGTCATGGGGGGCCTCCGGGGAGTGATGGGGCGATCGATGGGGCGATGCTCGCGCGGCGCCCATGAAGCCCGGATGAAGCCCGCCCCGCCCCCTCAGGCCGGGGGCCAGCGCTCCTCGGGCAGCGGCGGCGCCAGCCGCGCGCCGCGCAGGCGGCGCCGGCTCGGGTCGCCGGCCTCGTAGGGGCGCACGGCCGGCGCGCGCCACGCCTCGTAGGCGGCGCAGGCGGCGTCGGCGTCGGCGCGGTTGGCCGCGATCGCCTGCGCCAGGGCCAGCGCGTCCCCCGCCCCGATGCCCGCGCTCGCGCCCGTCTCGGGGCCGAAGAAGTGGGCCGCGTCGCCGATCAGCACCACGCCGGGGGCCCACCAGCGCGGGCAGGAGAGCAGCTCGGGCTCGGTGTAGAGCAGCTCGTCGGCGGACGTGAGCCCCCGGACGCCGGCGGCGGCCGGCGGCAGCAGCGCGCTCCAGGCCTCGGCGAAGGCGGAGATGCCCGGGGCGACCGCCGCCTCGCGGCCGCAGCGCTCCATGGTGCGCCAGCCGAAGGATCCCTCCGGCCAGCTCAGCAGGCCGATGTGCGCCCCGTTCGAGAGGTAGGCCATCGCGAACGAGTCGCCGGTCGGCACCGGGCTCATCCACTCGATCTTGCCCTCCTCCATGGGGGCGAACTCGGCCGCCAGGCCCGCCATGTCGCGCACCCGCGAGCGGACGCCGTCGCAGGCGACGACCAGGTCGCTCGCGATCACGCGCGCCCCCTCCGGCCCCTCCACCGCCGCGCCGGTCACCCGGCCGTCGGCGTCCCGCTCGAGGCCCACGACCGAGTGCTCGTGCAGCACCGGCACGCCCTCCCCCACCGCCGCCAGCACCCGGCCCACCTCGACCGCCGTCGCCGCCGAGCCGCCGTCGGGGGTCGCGCCGATCGGCCGGCCCGCGGCGCGGATGGCGTCGAGCGCCCCCAGCTCGGCCATGGCGTCGTAGGCCTGGTGGCCGAGCATGAAGCCGCGCCTCACGTACGCCCCGGCCGGCATCCGCTCGACCACGGCGGGCGCGACCCCGCGCCGGCGCAGGAGCGCGGCGAGCGTCAGGCCGACCAGCCCTCCCCCCGCGATCACGACCCTCATGGCGGGAGCGTATCGACGCGGCCCTGCCAGGGCCGAGGCGGTCGCCTTCTCATGGATCGCGTCGCCGGGCGGCTCGGCGCGCCCGCGCTCAGGACCGGGTGCGGCGCCTCCCGAGGTAGAGGTCGGTGATCGTGCCCTCGGCGGCCTCGGCGGCGAAGGCGATCGTCTCCGAGAGGGTCGGGTGCGGGTGGATGGTGAGCGCGACGTCCGCCGCGTCGGAGCCCATCTCGATGGCGTGGGCGGCCTCGGAGATGAGGTCGCCGGCGTCCACCCCCACGATCCCCGCGCCCAGCAGCCGGCGCGTGCCCGGCTCGACGATCAGCTTGGTGCGCCCCTCGCCGCGGCCGAGCGTGAGCGCGCGACCCGAGGCGGCCCAGGGGAAGTGGGCGACCTCGTGCGCGATCCCGCGCTCGGTCGCCTCGGTCTCGGTGAGGCCGGTCCAGGCCACCTCCGGGTCCGTGAAGGCGACCGACGGGATGCTCGCCGGGTCGAACCGGGACGGCGATCCGGCGATGGCCTCGGCCGCGACGACGCCCTGGTGGGTGGCCCGGTGGGCGAGCATCGGGTTGCCGGTGACGTCGCCGATCGCGTGGATGTGGCGGACGTTGGTGCGCAGCTGCGCATCGACCGCGATCACGCCGCGGTCGTCGACCTCGACGCCGGCGGCGTCGGCGCCGACCCGGTCGCCGTTGGCGCGGCGCCCCACCGCGACCAGCACCCGGTCGTAGACCTGCTCGTCCGCCGGCGCGGAGGGCCCCTCGAAGGTGGCGTGCAGGCCGTCGTCGCCGGCCGTGAGCGCGGCCAGCCGCGTCTCGAGGTGGATGCCCTCGTAGCGCTCGGCGATGCGCGCCTGCAGCGGCTTCACCAGGTCGGGGTCGCACCCCGGGATGAGCTGGTCGAGCAGCTCGACCACGGTGATGCGCGAGCCGAGGGCGTCGTACACGGTCGCCATCTCCAGGCCGATGATGCCGCCGCCCACCACCAGCAGGCGCTCCGGCACGTCGGGCAGGGCCAGCGCCCCGGTCGAGTCGATCACCCGCTCGTCGTCGTAGGGGATGCCGGGCAGGCGGGAGGGCTCCGACCCCACCGCGATGATCGCGGCGGAGAATGACAGCGCGACGTCGCCTTCGGGCCCGGTGACGGCCAGCTCGTTGGGCGACGTGAAGCGGGCGTCGCCGTGGACGACCCGCACCTTGCGCTGCTTCGCCAGGGCCGCGAGGCCGCCGGTGAGCCGTGCGACGACGGCCTCGGTGGACGCGCGCAGCCGGTCGAGGTCGACGCGCGGGGCGCCGAAGTCGAGGCCGATCTCCCCGGCGCGCTCGGCCTCGGCCAGGATGGCGGCCGCGTGCAGGAGCGCCTTGGAGGGGATGCACCCGACGTTCGTGCACACCCCCCCGAGCCGCGCGTGGCGCTCGACGAGCGCGACGCTCAGGCCGAGGTCGGCGGCCCGGAAGGCGGCCGTGTACCCGCCGGGCCCCGCCCCGATCACCGCGACGTCGACGTCGCGCCCGGATCCGCTCACAGCAGCATCTTCAGCGGGTCGCTCAGCACCCCGGCGAGGTGGGTGGTGAAGCGGGCCGCGGCGGCCCCGTCGATGACGCGGTGGTCGTACGACAGCGACAGCGGCAGCACGAGGCGCGGCAGGAACTCGCCGTCGATCCACACCGGCCTGGTCTGCGCGCGCGAGACGCCGAGGATCGCCACCTCGGGCGCGTTGATGATCGGCGTGAAGAACGAGCCGCCGATGCCGCCCAGGCTCGAGATGGTGAAGGTGCCGCCGCGCATCTCGGACGGCTGGATCGTGCCCTCGCGCGCCCTGCCGGACAGCTCGGCCAGCTCGCGGGCGATCTCGAGCAGCCCCTTGCGGTCGACGTCGCGGATCACCGGCACCATCAGCCCCTGCGGCGTGTCGGCGGCGAAGCCCAGGTGGTGGTAGCGCTTCAGCACCAGCGCGTCCCCGTCGAGCGACGAGTTGAACTCGGGGAAGGCGCGCAGGGAGGAGACGACGGCCTTCAGCAGCAGCGCCACCATCGTCACCTTCACGCCCTCGCCGGCGTGCTCCGCGTTCACCTCCACCCGGAACTGCTCGAGGCGCGTGATGTCGGCCTCGTCGTGCTGGGTGACGTGCGGGATCGCGACCCAGTTGCGCGCCAGATTGGGTCCCGCGATGCGCCTGATGCGCGACAGCTCCACCCGTTCCACCGGCCCGTACTCGGCGAAGTCGACCTGCGGCCAGGGCGGCAGCCCCTCCACGACCGGGGCGGCCGCGGGCGCGCTGGGACCCGCCGGCGCGGTCCCCTGCTCCGGCGCCGTGGCGGGCGCCTGCGCGCCGCCGTCGGCGACGGCCCGCACGTCCTCGCGCGTGATGCGCCCCCGCCGGCCGGAGCCGCTGACGGCGGCCAGGTCGACGCCCAGCTCGCGGGCGAGGCGCCGCGCGCCGGGGCCGGCGTAGAGCGGATCCCGCTCGCCGAGGCCCTCCTGCCGGGGCTGGGCGAGCCCCTCGCCCCGGTCCTCGTCCCGGGCGGGGGCCTCGGCGACCGGCTCCGCCGCGGCCTCCGGCTCCCCCTCCTGCTCCTGCCCGGCCTCGTGCTCCTGCCCGGGGTCCTGGTCGCCGTCGGCCGGGCCCGCCGCGTCCGCCGAGAGGGTGAGGATGAGATCGCCCTGCGACACCTCGTCGCCCACCGCGACCGTGATCTCCGCCACCGTCCCCCCGGCCGGCGACGGCACCTCCAGCGTCGCCTTCTCCGACTCCAGGACGATCAGCGGGTCCTCCGGCGAGACCTCGTCGCCGACGGCGACCAGCACCTCGATGACCGGCACGTCGGCGAAGTCGCCGATGTCCGGTACGCGTACCTCGGTCAGCGCTGCCACGGTGCGAGGGCCTCCGGATCGATGTCGTAACGGGTGATCGCCCCGGCCGCGACGGCGGGATCGATGGCCCCCTCGGCCGCCAGCGCCCCGAGCGCCGTCACCGTCACGTGGTGGCGGTCGACCTCGAAGAAGCGGCGCAGCTTGGCGCGGTAGTCGCTGCGCCCGAAGCCGTCGGTGCCGAGCACGTGGAAGGGCGCGCGCACCCACGGGCGGATCTGGTCGGCGAACGAGCGGACGTAGTCGCTGGCCGCCACCACCGGCCCGGCGCGCCCCGCGAGCCGCGACTCGACGTAGGAGGCGCGCGGCTCCTCGGTGGGGTGCAGGCGGTTCCAGCGCTCGGCGGCGAGCCCCTCGCGGCGCAGCTCGGTGAAGCTGGTGGCGCTCCACACGTCGGCGCCGACGCCGTAGTCCTCGGCCAGCAGGTCGGCGGCGGCGAGCACCTCGCGCAGGATCGCGCCGGAGCCCATCAGCTGCACCCGGGGACCTGTGCCGGGCGTCTCGGCCACCAGGTGCATGCCGCGCAGGATGCCCTCCTGGGCGCCCTTCGGCATCGGCGGGTGCCGCCAGTTCTCGTTCATCACCGTGAGGTAGTAGAAGGCGTCCTCGCCGTCGGTGATCATGCGCCGCAGCCCGTCCTGCACGATCACCGCCAGCTCGTAGGCGAAGGTGGGGTCGAAGGCCCGGCAGTTCGGGATCGTCGTCGCGATCAGGTGGCTGTGGCCGTCCTCGTGCTGCAGGCCCTCGCCGTTCAGGGTGGTGCGGCCGGACGTGCCGCCGATCAGGAACCCGCGGGCGCGGCTGTCGCCGGCCGCCCAGGCGAGGTCGCCGACCCGCTGGAAGCCGAACATCGAGTAGAAGGCGAAGAAGGGGATCATCTGCACGCCGCTGTTGGCGTAGGAGGTGGCGGCGGCGATCCACGACGACATCGCCCCCGCCTCGTTGATGCCCTCCTGCAGCATCTGGCCCTTGCGGTCCTCCCGGTAGAACATGAGCTGGTCGGCGTCCTCCGGCCTGTAGAGCTGGCCGACCTGGCTGAAGATGCCGAGCTGGCGGAACATCCCCTCCATGCCGAAGGTGCGCGACTCGTCGGGCACGATCGGCACGATGTTCTTGCCGATGCGCTTGTCGCGCAGCAGCGTGCCGAGGATCCGCACGAAGGACATCGTGGTCGAGGCCGCGCGCTCGCCGGTGCCCTCGAGCTGGGCGGCGAAGGCCTCGAGCGGCGGTACCTCAAGGGCCGGCGCCGTCGGCGCGCGGGCCGGCAGGCTGCCGCCGAGCGCGGCGCGATGCTCGCGCAGGTACGCCATCTCCGGAGCGTCCTCCGGCGGCCGGTAGAAGACGGCGGCCCGGGCCTCGTCGTCGTCGAGCGGCACGCCGAACCGGTCGCGGAAGGCGAGCAGGCTCTCCTCGTTCATCTTCTTCTGCTGGTGGGTGATGTTCTGGGCCTCGCCGGCGCGGCCCATGCCGTAGCCCTTGATCGTCTTCGCGAGGATCACGGTGGGCTGCCCCTCGTGGTGCACCGCCGCGTGGTAGGCCGCGTACACCTTGCGCGGGCTGTGCCCGCCGCGGTTGAGGGCCCACAGCTCGGGGTCGCTCATCCCGGCGACGCGCTCCTTCAGCTCGGGGTAGCGCCCGAAGAAGCTGTTGCGCAGGTAGTCGGCGTCGCGCGAGCGGATGGTCTGGTACTCGCCGTCGACCGTCTCCTCCATCAGGCGCTTCAGCAGGCCGTCGTGGTCGGCCTCCAGCAGCGGATCCCAGTTCTCGCCCCAGATCACCTTGATCACGTTCCAGCCGGCGCCGCGGAAGTTCGTCTCGAGCTCCTGGATGATCTTGCCGTTGCCCCGCACCGGCCCGTCGAGCCGCTGCAGGTTGCAGTTGACGACGAAGACCAGGTTGTCGAGCCGCTCGCGCGCGGCCAGCGAGATGGCGCCCATCGACTCCGGCTCGTCCATCTCGCCGTCGCCCATGAAGGCCCACACCTTGCGGCGCGACGTGTCGGCGATCTCCCGGCCCTGCAGGTACTTCAGGAACCGCGCCTGGTAGATCGCCATGATCGGGCCGAGGCCCATCGAGACGGTCGGGAACTGCCAGAACGACGGCATCAGCCACGGGTGCGGGTACGACGACAGCCCGTTGCCGTCCACCTCCTGGCGGAAGTTGCGCATCCGCTCCTCGTCGATGCGCCCCTCCAGGAAGGCGCGGGCGTAGATGCCCGGCGACGAGTGGCCCTGGATGTAGACCAGGTCGCCGCCGTGGTCCTCGGCGGGCGCGTGCCAGAAGTGGTTGAAGCCCACCTCGTAGAGCGTCGCGGCCGACTGGTAGCTGGCGATGTGGCCGCCCAGCTCCGACGACTCCCTGTTGGCCTGCAGCACCAGGGCGGCGGCGTTCCAGCGGATGAGCGAGCGCAGGCGGCGCTCGACCTCGGGGTCGCCGGGGATGGGCTCCTCGTCCTCGGGATGGATCGTGTTGACGTACGGCGTCGTGTCGGTGACCGGCACCGGGGCGCCGGCCAGCCGGGCCTCCACGATCACCCTGCCGAGGATCTGGGCGGCCCGCTCGGGGCCGTCGCGGCGCAGCACGTCCTCCACCGCCTCGATCCACTCGCGCGTCTCCTCGGCGTCGAGGTCGGCGGGCCCGCCGTCGGCGGCGATCGGGTCCGCGGCGCGGTCGTTCGGGCTCACTGCGGCCTCCAGGGGACGAGACGTCAGGCCGCCGCGCCGTGCCGGAGCGGCGACGCCGTGGCTCACACGCTAGCGCCATTCGGACGCGGCGGGCGTGGCCGTCGAGGTGGCCGAGCAGGCCGGTGGCCGGTCATCCCCCCGACGAGGTTGCGCGCCGGGCGCGCGCGCCCATCAGCGGCAGGCACAGCGGCGTACCGGAGACCGGGTCGTCGATCACCCGGCACTCCAGCCCGAAGACGTCGCGCACGAGCGCGGCGTCGACGATCTCGGCGGGCGGGCCCTGGGCGTGGATGCGCCCCTCCCTCACCGCCACCAGGTGGTCCGCGTAGCGGCAGGCCTGGTTCAGGTCGTGCAGCACCAGCACGATCGTGCGGCCGTCGGCGGCGTTCAGGTCCGCCAGCAGCTCCAGCACCTCGCACTGGTGGGCCAGGTCGAGGTAGGTGGTGGGCTCGTCGAGCAGCAGGATCCGCGTCTCCTGAGCCAGGGCGAGCGCGATCCACACCCGCTGGCGCTGGCCGCCCGAGAGCTCGTCGACCGGCCGGTCGCGCAGGTCGGTGACCCCGGTCGCCGCGAGCGCCTCCTCCACCGCCCGCTCGTCGTCGACGCTCCACTGGCGCAGCCAGGTCTGGTGCGGGTAGCGGCCGCGACCGACCAGGTCGGCCACGGTGATCCCGTCCGGCGCGATCGGCGACTGCGGCAGCAGCCCCAGCCGGCGCGCGATCTCCTTGGTCGAGAGCCGCAGGATCGGGTCGGCGTCCAGGTACACCGCCCCGCCGCGCGGCTTCAGCAGGCGGGCGAGGCCGCGCAGCAGGGTCGACTTGCCGCAGGCGTTGGGGCCCACGAGCGCCGTGATCTTCCCCTCCGGCACCGACAGCGACAGCTCGTGTACGACGGCGCGGCCGTCGTAGGCCAGGGTGAGCCCGTCGGCGCGCAGCCCCCCGTTCATGGCGCTCGCCCCGGCCGGCCGGCGCGCCGCACCCCGGCCGGCGCCGCCAGCGCGGGCGGCCCCAGGCCGAGGACGATGCCGGTGGATCGCGAGGGCGACGCGCCCGGCCGCGGCAGGCGCGTCACAGCATGGGCGGAGGCCGTTGATGCCACCGCCCCATGCTAACGCCGGCCGAACACCGGCTGTTCGGCCGTCCGAAACCCCGGTCGGTTGCCGTGCGGGCTAGTGTCCTGAGTCGTAAGTTCGTACGCAGTACCCGAGCGAATCGCAAGGGAGGCAAGGACGCAGATCTTCCCCGATATCGCGAATATCGGGGAAGTCGAGGACGCCGCATCGCGCCGCGATGCAGCCGGGAACTGCCACGCAATTTGCGACTCGGGACACTAGCGACGGATGGTCACCTTCCTGGTCACGGCGGCGCCCCGGGCGGGGGTCAGCACGACGCGGGCGGCGAGCCGGGCGCGGGTGCGCAGCAGGGTGCGGGCGTTCGCGTTGAGGGCGATCGAGACCGTCTTGCGCTTGCGCGCCGGGATCGCGTAGCGGAGCTTCTTGGTCAGCGCGACCACGCGCGCGCGGCGGCCGATCCTCACCTTCGCGGCGGTCCTGATGCTCAGGGTGCCGCGGCAGGTCACCGTCTGCCCCGCGCAGGTCAGCGTCACCGCCAGCCGCCTGCCCTTCTTCACGCGCAGCACCGACGACACCACCTTGCCCGGGCGCACCCGCGGGGCGGGCTTGGCGATCGGCTGCTCGGTGGGGGGCCCGACCGGCGGCCCGGCGGGCGCCGGCGGGGCGACGACGGCGAACGGCGCCGGGTCGGGGTGGGCGACGATCGCGTAGCGGCCCGCGGAGCCGCCGGGGGGAGCGCCGCGGCCGAGGTTCGACCAGGGGACGGCCGCGTTCGCGATCCGGGTCGCGCCGCCGATGCAGTCGAGCGTCACGCCGTTGCGTTCCGTGCCGAGGCGCAGCACCAGTCCGCCGTAGGGGCTCGCGGCGTAGGTCGTCGCGACGACCGGGTCGCCGGGCTCGCCGGTCGCGGATCCGGTCACCTCGATCGGCCCCATCGACCCGGGCGGGCCGATCGTGAAGCTCACCGGCCCGGCGCCGGTGGGCGTCCAGGTGGTGTCCGGCAGGGCGAGCACGACGTCGGCGGGGCTCCACGGAGCGGGCGCGCCGTTCGGGCCGGTGGGCCGGTAGCTGCCCTCCACCCTCACCGTCCGCGCGCCCTCGGCCGTGTTCGAGGCGGCGATCGTGACCCACGCCGTCAGGGGGTAGGTCGCGTCGGGCGCCACCAGGCCCGGCTCGCGCCCGAGCGTGGCGATGGTGTCGCCCGAGATCGTGACCGCGGCGCGGGCGCCGGTCAGGGCGAACGGCACCCCGGGCGTGAAGGCGGCGGGCGCCGAACCGGCCAGCGACGCCGCGATCGGGTCGAGCTCGCGGGTCTGCCCGGCCGGGAAGTTGACGTCGGCCCCGCTGCGGAGCCGCCCGAGCTCGTCGAGGCAGACCAGGTTCTGGGGGCCGGCGACGACGTCGGCCACGGCGGCGGCGCCCGGGTTGTAGCGCGGGCCCATGAAGTCGTAGGCGATCTCCGTGACGGTGCCGGGGCGGCAGTCGAGCACGAGGGAGGCCTGCGGCACCTGCGGGAAGGTCAGCTGGATCACGGCGCTGCCGCCGGTCGCCCGCGCGGCGCCGCCCGGTCCGACCGGGAGGGTGCCGAGGGCCCCCTCGCCCGCCTGGCTCACCGCCACGTCGCCGCCCACCGCCGTCCAGTCCAGCTCGGGCAGGGCCGGCGCCGTGTAGCTGAAGGGCGTGGCGCTGATGAAGGCGCCCTCGATCGTGTCCGCCTCGATGACCGTGGTGGCCGCCACGTCGATCGGCCCGACCACCCTCACCCGCTCGGCGGTGTTGGTGGCCCGGATCGCGATCCACACCTTGGCGTTGATCGTGTTCGGGCCGGGCTTCAGCAGCCCGAGGCCGTAGCCGAAGCGCGCCAGGTAGTCGGGCAGCTGGATGTCGAAGGTGCCGGCGGCGGTGCGCACCGTCTGCCCCGGCACGACGCGGGTCGGCGAGGGATAGAGCGCATCGGGCACCACCGACGCGGTGGTCGTCACCGAGATCGGCATCTGCGCGTAGTTGCCGTTGATCGAGTACTGGCAGGCATTGGCCGACGCGGCCGTCGCCGCGGCGGCGGGCGCCGCGGGCGCGGCGAGCGCGCAGAGCGCTCCGCCCACGACGGCCGCCGCGAGCGCGCGCGCTCGACGCAACAGCCCCGATCGATGGCGTATCAGCCGACGCCTTTTATGCATGTGAGTCCTCACTTACCGAAGTTCTCGGCCCGGTCGCGCGATATGGCCGTAAACAGGGACTTTTCAGGTTCCGTTCAGGTCGGGTAGCGTACCGCATGTGTGCTTCGGCGCACCTTATTAAGTCTTTTCGGATCGCCCACAGAAAGGTGATGATGCGTTCTCCTCTCAGTGCCCGGCTGATCGCCGGCGCGCTCGCATTCGGCGGAGGTCTCGCGATGGTGTCCGGCGCCCAGGCCGCCGGCGGCCTCGATGACACCTTCGGGCTCGGCGGGGTGGCGTTCACGCCCCTGTCGCCCGACAGCGACCGCTACCTGGCGACCGCGCCCGGGCCCGGCGGCGGCACCTACAACGTGGGCTACACCACGGTCTCCGGCACCGACCGCGCCTTCGCGATCAGCCGGGTGAGCGCGTCGGGCGACCTCGTCCCGTCGTTCGGCACCGACGGCGTCGCCGTGGTGAACGTCGTCACCGGTCCGTTCAATCCGCCGCCCACGGGCACGGCTCCCAACGGCACCGCCGAGCTGGCCCGCGGCGTCATCGTGCAGAAGGACGGCAAGATCGTCGTGTCCGGCCAGGCCGAGACGCCCCCCGCCGAGGTGAAGCCCGACAGCCGCGACCTCGACATCTACCTCGTCCGGCTCAACCCGGACGGCACGGTCGACACCACCTTCGGCCCCGGTGGCACCGGCATCGTGCGCATCGACCTCAGCGACGGCGTCGCGGGCACCGGCGTGAACACCGACCAGTCCTACGGCCTCACCCAGCGCCCCACCGGCGAGATCATCGTGGTGGGCGCCAAGGGCACCGACAGCGGCGCTCCGGCCAAGGCCGACCGCGACCTGGTCGTGGTCCAGCTGAGCCAGGACGGCGCCATCGACGCGGCCTTCGGCACCGCCGGCGTCGCGACGGCGAACACGCCCGGCGTGAACGAGAACCCGCGCCAGGCGATCGTGGAGGCCGACGGCAAGGTGACCGCCACCTCGTACGGAGCGCTCGGCAGCAACCCGGTGCGCCCCTGGATCTCCCGCTTCCTCCCGAACGGCCAGCCCGACGCGAGCTTCGGCAACGGCGGGGTCGCCACGGGCGACGTCGGCGGACCGGCTCCCGGCTTCGCCGAGTCGTACGAGATCGTCAAGCAGGGCGACGGCTACGTGTTCACCGGCTACGGCAGCCGCTCCACCACGCCGGAGAACGGCATCGACGCCGTCGTCTACCGCTTCACGGCGAACGGCACCTGGGACACCAGCTTCGGCGACGGCGGGCTCACGACCTACAACCGGGTCAACGGCGCCGACCGCGGCCGCGACATGACCGTGCTGGCCGACGGCCGGCTCGTCATCACCGGCAGCAGCGCCACCGCCGCCGCGACCCCGGACCTCGACGGGCTGATCCTGGTGGTGCTTCCCGACGGCAAGCTCGACACCAGCATCGGCGACGGCGGCGCGATCGTGGTCGACCTGGGCGGCCCGAACGACGCCTTCTTCGGCGCCGCGACGGTCACCAACGGCACCCAGGTGGTGGCCGCGGGCTACCGCGGCGGCGCCACCGCCGCGGGCGACGAGTCGGCCCTGGTGCGGGTGAACCTCCCCACGCCGCCGGCGGCGGCACCGGTCTCCCCGACGCCCACGCAGCCCACGGCGCCCGGCAAGGCGGCGACCGCAGCGCCGAAGCCCACCTTCACCACGGTGGTCCGCGGCGGCAAGGTGTACCTGCAGGTGCGGGCCACCCTGGCACGCTCCCTGGCGGGCCGCACGTTCGTGGTGCAGCGCAAGGTGGGCGCCCGGACGCTGAAGGTCTCGTCGTTCAAGGTGCCCGCCAACGGGCGCGTCAACCGGCAGGTCCTGCTGAAGGCCGGCAGCCGCTCCGGCGCGCTGGGCGTGCGCGGCCTGAAGCGCATCTCGGTGCGCGCCACGATCGGCTCGACGGCGACCGCGAAGGCCGCCTCCAGCGCCTTCCGCAACGTCGCGGTGAAGTCCCTGCCCCGCCGCAGGTAGGGCCCGGACGCATCGACGCACGTCCGGGCGTCCCCTCCCGCGAGGGGGCGCCCGGACGCGCGGACGCGCCTAGGCGGAGTACTCCTCGTCGGTGACCGGGTCGCCCCAGTCGGCGGCGTTCCCGGCGTCGTCCACCTCCATCATCGCGACGTGGACCGTGAAGCGGTCGGGGGCCGCGCCGTGCCAGTGATCCTCGCCCGGCGCGAAGAAGGCGCGATCGCCGGGGCGGAGCACCTCCACCGGGCCGCCGCGGCGCTGGGCGAGGCACACCCCCTCGGTCACCCAGATCGTCTGCCCGTGGGGATGGGTGTGCCAGTGGGTGCGCGCGCCGGGGGCGAAGTGGACGTTGGCCGCGCTGATCCGCGACCCGCCGGTCGGCGCGGCGACCGGGTCGATGTGGACGGCGCCGGTGAACCAGTCGGCGGGGCCGGTGCCGGTGGGCAGCGAGCTGCGGGTGATCTCCACGATTCCGGTCCTCCGATCAGGAGACGGCGACGAGCGCCTTGACGGCGCGGCGCTCGTCCATGGCGGCGTAGCCCTCGGGCACCTCGTCGAGCGTGACGGTCAGGTCGAGGACGGGCGACGGGTCGATGCGGCCGGCGAGGACGTCCTCCAGCAGCTCGGGGATGTAGGCCCGCACCGGCGCGACGCCGCCGCGCAGGGCGATGTTGCGGTTGTACACGTCCATCAGGCTCACCGACTCGGCCGGGACGCCGATGTGCCCCACCGTCCCGCCGGGGCGGCACACCGCGATCGCCGTCGAGGTGGCGAGGCCGGTGCCGACGCACTCGAGCACGTGGGGCGCGCCGCCGCCTGTGAGCTCGCGGACGCGGGCGATGCCCTCCTCCCCGCGCTCGCGCACCTCGTCGGTGGCGCCGAAGCGGCGGGCGATGTCGAGGCGGCGATCGTGGCGGCCCATCACGATGATCCGCTCCGCGCCGAGCCGCGAGGCGGCGAGCACGCCGCAGAGGCCGACGGCGCCGTCGCCCACCACGACCGCGGTCGATCCCGGGCCGACGCCGGCGCTGACCGCGGCATGGTGGCCGGTGCCGCAGACGTCGGTGAGGGTGGCGAGCGCCGTCGCGAGGCGCGCGTCGGTCAGGTCCGCCTCGTCCGGCAGCCGCACCAGCGTGCCGTCGGCGAGCGGGGCGCGCACCGCCTCGCCCTGGCCGCCGTCGTTCGCCGCGCCCCAGTACCCGCCCTGCACGCAGGACGTGTGCAGGCCGGCGGCGCAGTATTCGCAGACGCCGTCGGAGAACGCGAAGGGGGCGATCACCCGGTCGCCCGGCCGCAGCGTCCGCACCTCCGACCCCACGGCCTCGACGACGCCCATGAACTCGTGGCCCATCCGGCCGTGGGGACCGTAGATCAGGAGCTCGCCGCGGTACGGCCACAGGTCGCTGCCGCAGATACACGCGTGGGTGACGCGCACGAGGGCGTCGGTCGGCTCCCGCAGCGTCGCGTCGGGGACCTCCTCGACGCGCACGTCGCGCGTGCCGTGGAACACGGTGGCTCGCATCGGGCACTCCCTCGGTGGTGACGTGGCGCGACAGGCGCCGGGCTCGACCTGGAAGGTGACACACGACGCGGCCCGGAGGTCGGGTCGGGTCGACGATCGGAAGCTGATGCGCGTGGGCATGTTCGCCGCGGGCGCGGACCGGATCGCCGTGCGCGACCGCGGCGCACCCGCCGGCCGGCCGGCGTGCATCGCCGCCGTGATCGCCTGGGCGCGGACGCCGACGTGGCGCACGCTGATCGTCGCAGCGATGATGACGGGCGGCACCGTCGGCATCTACCCGGCGCAGGGACCGTGGCTCGTCCTCCCGCTCCTCATCGCCATCGTCTGGACGGCGGGGATGGCGCCGGGGCTCTCGCGCGCGCTCGCCACCGTAGGAGACACCACGATGACCACGCGCATCCTGAACGTCGTCACCAACGTCGGACACTACGACGACCCCTCCCACCCCACCGGCCTGTGGCTGTCGGAGCTGACTCACGCCTGGCGCGTCTTCGAGGAGCGCGGCTTCGAGCAGGTCATCGTCAGCCCGAAGGGCGGTCCGTCACCGATCGAGCCGCGGTCGCTGAGGTTCCCCAACGACGACCGGACCGCCAAGGCGTGGCGTGCCGACCCCGCCCGGATGGCGCTGCTGGAGAACACCGCCCGTCCGGACGAGATCGACTCCGCCGGCTTCGACGCCATCTACTTCACCGGTGGCCACGCCGTGATGTACGACTTCCCCGACAGCGACGGCCTGCAACGGATCACCCGAGAGATCTTCGAACGCGGCGGCATCGTCTCGTCGGTCTGCCACGGCTACTGCGGCCTGCTCAACACCGAGCTGTCCGACGGCTCCCACCTCGTCGCCGGGCGCAAGCTCACCGGCTTCGCCTGGCGCGAAGAGGTGCTCGCCAGGGTGGACAAGCTCGTGCCCTACAACGCCGAGGAAAAGATGAAGGAGCGCGGTGCGCTCTATGAGAAGGCCCGGCTGCCCTTCGCCTCCTACACCGTGGTCGATGGCAACCTGGTCACCGGCCAGAACCCGAGATCCGCGAAGGAGACGGCCGAGAGGGTCGCCGCGCTCGTGTGACCGCACCACGCTCACTCCCGTTCGTGCTCATGCGGCCGCTGGTCCGCTCGATCGGGAAGTGGACCTCCGTAGAGAGTTTGAGAACCCCTGCCCACACCTTAAAACCCTATCTTTGCGCAGGTCGCGCGGGTTCTACAAGCAGGACCGACGCTCGTCTCGCCCTTCCGTGGTGGACTCCAGGGGCCGGATGGTGCGTTCACTTGGGATGGCTCAAACCCTTCTACGGGCGCCGAGCAGATCGACGAGCTGGCGGCGAGGTACCGCGACGGCGCGACGCTCGTTGAGCTGGCCTCACGCTTCGGCGTCCACCGTCGGACGGTCGCGGAGCATCTGACGCGCCGGGAGGTCCCGATCCGCCGCGGTCGCTTCGACCCTTCCCGTATTCATGAAGCAGCCGACCTCTACGACAGCGGGTTGACGCTGGTAGAGGTCGGCTTGAAGGTCGGTGCGGGGCCTCAGGCAGTTCGCCGCGCGCTGGCCGAGCATGGCGTTCCGATTCGCGAGGGCGGTGGACGACGCAGCCGGATGGCCGCTGCCTCCTGACCCGCCGTGTTTCCCTGGGCGAGGGCATACGCGAGTCTGGAACGACATAGATGAGTGCCTCTCGTGACGGCGCGGGTTGGGGCGGCTCTGGTCAGGTGGTTGTCTCGTCAACGGCGACCACGGTGTCGTAGAGGCCGTAGCGGCGGAGTCCCTTGTGGGACTCGATGCCGGTGTAGGACAGGGAGGAGTCTTCGTAGCGGCGGAACGCGAAGACGGCCTGGTTCATGTGGGTGGCGTTGAAGACGCCGAGGTTCACGAGGAGGTGGAAGTCCTCGACGGTCAGGCCGGTGACGGTGCGGAAGAGGCCGGGTTCGAGCTTCGTGATGACGTCTTGGAGAGTGTTCTCGCGGAAATCGGTCAGGTACATGAAGGCCGGGATGCGGGTCGCGAACTTCACGAGCTTGTCCTGAATCTGCTTGCGCTTGGACTTGTACTCCTTCTCCTCGGCGGTCAGCTCCTTCTTCTCAGCCGGCGTGGCGTCTTCGCCCTTCTCCTTCTTGGCCTTCTTCACCGCGTCACTCTTGTTGACGACGGTCTCGAAGATGTCGTTGCCGAGCGCCCGGAAGCCTTCGATGTTCATCACGGCGTTGAGCGCGTCGGGGTTGTTCATGATCTTGCGGAGGGTGTCGTTGTCGACGTTGACGAGGATCGCCGACTCCCACTTGCGCGCCAGCAGGGTCGCCGAGGTGCCCGACATAGCGATGTCGAGAATGCCACCGGCGTCCACCTGGGTCATGTTCGATCCGTAGTAGGCAAGGACGGGCAGGAACTTCACCAGTTCTTCGACGGCCTGTTCGGGGTTCGGGGTCTCTGGCGAGAGCCCAGCCCCGTAGTCGGCGATCTGCCGTAGCGCCCGTGTGGGAGCGAAGTCGAACACGAAGCACACGGGCTTCAGGACGGCCTCCGCGCTCGGGTCGTCGCCGTCGGGGTTCTTGATCGACCACGGCGACTGGACCCGGAACGCCGCCTGGAAGTACGTCTCGGGTGAGTTCAGGTTGCGCAGCATCAGGATCGATGACCACTGCTTGACCGTGACTCCCGTGGTGAGCTTGCCGCACGACAGCGTGATCGTCTTGGTGTCGTGGCCGTCCCCGATGGCCGCTCGCACCGGGGGGAGCGCGTCGAGGCCGATCCCCGCGCGGGTCCCGGCGACGACCAGAACCTTGTAGTCGTGCCAGAACACGTTCTGCTTCTCCCCAAGCAGGTTCGCCATCGCCTCGCACGCGGCGACGTTGGGCAAGAACCAGAACGAGTGCTGCAAGTAGGGCAGCAGTCGCACATCGGAGTACGGGAAGGGCGGGCGAGTACCCATCCGCATCGAGTCGACCTGGGTCGGCAGGTGCGCGCCACGGATGATGTCGAGCCACTTCTGCACATCGGTCTTGTGAACGAACTCCGCAACGGCACCGGTGCCCTTGGCCTCGAAGAAGGCGTTGAGGTCGAACTCATCGAACTCGCCCTGGTTCGCGACGGCGATGAGCTCGTCCGGCATCTGGTAGGTGAACAGCCGCATCTCCGGCAACGCGCCGTATGGGTTCCACGCGTCGGGATGCGCGGTGGCGTACTCGGCCTTCGCACGCTGCTCGTCGGTATAGGTCCAGTTGAAGATCTGCTCCTCGATGAACTCACCCGTGGCCAACGCCTTGAACGGTGTGCCCGACAAGTACAGGTACGCGCGAGTCGTGATCGGCAGGAAGTCGTCCTCGTCGTTGCCGAGCTCGTCGAGTTCCTCGTCGAAAGCGATGAGGCCGTCGTTGTACTCGGCGGCGATCTCCTTCTGCTTGACTCGCTCGTCCTCTCCCTCAAACAGCTCCTTGGCCGACTCCCGCCAGGCACCGAAGTGGTACTCGTCGAAGATCACCAAGTCCCAGTTGGTCGTGTGGACCCACTCGTTCTTCGCCTTGATAAGCCCCGTCTTGCGGTCACGCCCGAGCAGGTCCTGGAACGAACCGAAGTACACCAGTGGGCGCGTCTTGTCTGCATCGTCAGGGTTCCCACCTGTCGCTGACGAGAGATACTGCCAGCCGTCGAAGTCGGCGTGCGCCTCCAGATCGGTCTGCCACGCGTCCTCGACAGCGGGCTTGAACGTCACCACAAGCACACGCTTCGCGCCCAAGCGCTTGGCGAGCTGGTAGGAAGCGAAGGTCTTGCCGAACCGCATCTTCGCGTTCCACAAGAACCTCGGCACTGCCGCGGAGTCCTCGGCCCAGATCGACTCGAAGTACCCCTCAGCCTTCTCGACCGCGCTCGCTTGCTCCGGGCGCATCGGGAACGTCTCATGATGAGTACCGCTGAGCTTCACGCCCTCACGCAGCTCGGTGATCGCGGTGAGCACGTCTGGAGGGGTACAACGCATCCACTCCCGAGCCGAACCAAAGGTCGGATTCTCGAAGCCCTTGTCGATCAGTCGCTGCCGCACGTCCGAGTCCCGGAAGACCGACCCGTCGTTCCTCTCCGCCAGTTCATCCACGTGCAACGTGTAGGCCTGCTGCATCTGCCCCTGAGACTCACGGATGCGCGCGTTGACATCCGCCTTCGTTGTCTGCCCCACCTTCAGCAGTCCTGCGTACCCGGATGGGGGCTCGTTCAGGGACCAAGCGTAGATACGTAGCCGCGTCTCAGGCTTGTCGGGGAGAAGGTCGTCGAGGGTTCTTGGGGTCATTAGTCGCTGGGCTCCATCGCTTTGATGTTTGCCTCGATGTACGCAATCTCGTCAGCCTGTAGGCCGTACCGCTCGTAGAGGTCATGATCTGTCCACGGGCGGTCCATAGGCAAGTCAGGAACGAAGGAGAACCGCTCGCTGTAGAGGTGCTGGGTATTTGTGCGGAGCGACACGAGGAACCTGACGAATCTTGTCCGCAGGTAGGCGGCGAAGTTTGATGCTTCGAGCTCCGTATCGAACCGGTTAGCGACGAGATACGTCTCGGTGCACGCTGTGCCCGGTTCACCGATGATGATGCGTGAGAACACGCGCCGGGTACCGCTCTTGTCCGTCTGGCCCCCGTGTTCGCTGGCAGTTCCCGAGAGAAACACCTTCCACTGGTTTACCCAGGCGACGTTGCGAGGTACCGCGTCGCGTTCGATCCATCCGCTCCCGCCGTTCTGGTATAGCTTGACTGGCGCTTCCATCCCAGCGGCCGTCTCGGCGCCGCGGAAGTTGGTCCGAATGCTAAAGGGTTGTATCGGTGCTACTCGGGACGCAAGGCTCACGAACGGTTCGCCGTCTGGTTTCTGCAGGACGCGGTGCAGGATCGAGACTGCCTCGTTGTACCGCACGAGAATGTCGTACTCGTCGAGGTATCGATGCATGCTTGGGTGCTTCTCACCCGCCTTGACGGTCGTCACTTCGCAGGTGCCGCTCCATGAGGCGTCCCACAGGAAGTAGGAGATGCCGCCGGCGATATCTACACCGTCGAAGACTTCTCTTGAGTCCGGGTGATCGACTAGGACTCGGAGCCTCCGGTCGGTGAGCATGTCTTGGCGGAACTCGTCTAGGCCGCGGCCGCCAGCGAACCACCGAGAGGGGATGACCATGGTGACGAAGCGCGGGTCGAGGCCCTTGGCGGCGTCAACGAACTTCTGATAGATCGGCATGGCGAAGCTTCCAACCGACTCGCCGCCACTCTGGCCGAGCTGGTAAGGCGGGTTCCCGATCACGACATCGAAACGCATATTCTCTCCGAAGACTTGGCTGATGAACTCATTCGGGTCATCGGTGTGGATCAGTGCATAGGCGTGAGACTCGAGTTCGCCCCCACGCTCATAGTCACGCTCGTTCGCGCCGCAGTAGGTGCATTTGCGGTTGGTGTAGAGGACGACCTCTTCATTCGTCAGCGGATCGACGCGGAACTCGCGTTTGCCGCCGCCCCAGGTGTGTTCCGTGCGCTCGAACCAGATGTTGCCGTCCTCGGTCGTGAACGACCTGCCGATCGAGTGTGGACCGTTTGCGAGCTTCGAGCAGTACACGCTTCGGCGAGCCAGCAACGCCGTCAACTCCGTGATCCCGATGCCGAAGACTTGACGGGTGAGGATGTGGTCGACGCGTTCGGCAAGGTCGGGAATCACAACAACAAGGCCGCCGGTGAGGCGGCGAACGATCTCGCGGAGGAACACCCCCGACTTTGTGAACGGGTCGAGGAACGTTACATCGGGGTCGGCCCAGATGTCAGCACCATCATGCGCATCTGCCCATGCAGCCGACAGGCTATCGAGCATCCGGTTCGCAAATTCGGGTGGCGTGAACACCTCGTCGTTGGAGAGGTTCGCGATGCACGTGAGGACATCCGGGTTGTGCCCGCGGAGGGAAAACGGGGCAAGGCTCATGCGCGAATCTCCGCGATCTGACTGGCCGTCATCGTCGGGTACGTCTTCGCGGGTACGAACAACTCGTCCTCCGCAAGCTCACCGAAGAGGGTCCCTTCGTATGAGGCGCGCTGAGTGAGGTCGTCATAGCGGAAGTCACGGCGCTGGAACTTGCCCTTGCCGAGGTACGCCCACTCGGGGAAGGTAATCGGCTTCCCGCTCGGCACGGTCATAGTGAGAGCATCACCTTGCACGATGTTCACCGCGAGGACTGCGCGTGCCGCCTTGCCCCACTCGTCGTCTTCATGGACTCCCAGGAAGGCGTTGAACACCTCGGCGAGGTTGTCGCGGCACTCTTCTGCGTTGTCGCTCAGCAGCTCGATGCCGTAGGTGCACATGAGCGCGAACAGTGCATAGTGGCGCTTCTCGAACTCGCTCCTGCCGTGGCGAGCCTGGACTGTGACGAGCTTGCGAGCTAGGACAGGGACGAGGAAGTTGCCTGAGCCGCAGGCTGGTTCGAGAACTCGCGAGTCGATCCTTTCGGACTCGTGCTTGACGAGGTCGAGCATGGCGTCGACCATCCACGCGGGTGTGAACACCTCGCCGTGGTCGGCGACGCGCTGCTTGGACTTCACCAAGCGCTGGGCCTCGCTCAGCGTCATCCTTGCCCCTCCCTCTCTTCGTTGCTGTGAGCGTATGAGTGACCACCGACAGTCGGCTGCGGCGCGGGAGTTTGGGAGTCGCTGGAGGCACTACCGGCGCGCACCCATGCGTCGATCTCGCTGGCCTGGAATTTCCAGAGGCGTCCGACCTTGTGGGCGGGCATGGCCTTCTCGGCGATCCAGGTGTAGACGGTGTCTTTGGTGATCCCGAGGTGGGCGGCGATGTCGTCTGCGGACAGCCACGGCTCAGCCACGTTGGTTCTCCCTCGCTCTATGGCCATGTAGGCCAATACTCCCGATGATACCGGCGGAGGTCCGGCTTGAGTTGGGTTTGTCCGGGCGTGGCCGATCCAAGCCGGTACGCCGCCGGCGCTGGTCAGCTCATTGGCTGCGAGGCGAGCCAGCCACTCCCGACAGCCCGCCAACGCTCAGGGTCGGAGTTCCAGGCAAGCGTGTGGTCGGCGTCGAAGGTCTCTAGGTGTAGGCGGCAGGAGCGTTCTTCCGTCCGGGCCTCCTTGGAGGCTGCGGGTTGCGAGCCATGCAACCTGTCCAAGGAGACCCGGCGGTGAGAGTTCATCAGAACGCCAGGACGTGCCCCGCTTCGCGGCGGTTGTTGTGCCGACGCGTCGAGGATGAGGGCTTGGAGTTGGCCCGGTCCGGATGACACCTGATCGCTAGGGGATCGTAGTCGTCATGGAGGGGGTCCCGACCTCGGTCAGCGCCCCCGTGAAGGCTGGCTGGTCGAGGTCGGCGGGCCCGAAGGGCCCGGAGGGGTTGAGGTGTCGGTCTTCGAACTCGGCAGGGCTGAGGTAGCCGAGGCCCGAGTGCCGGCGGCGCGTGTTATAGAAGCACTCGATGTACCAGAACAACCTGATCCGGGCGGCCTCCAGGGTCGCGAATCGCTCGCGGCGAAGGAGCTCCTTCTCGAGGCTGGCGAAGAAGGTCTCGGTGACCGCGTTGTCCCAGGGGTCGCCGACAGAGCCCATCGACAGGTCGATGCCCGAGGTCTTGGCGTAGGCGCCGTAGGCCAGGCTGACGTATTGGGAGCCGTGGTCGGAGTGGGCGATCACCTCGGCGCCGGGGCGGCGCTGGGCCACGGCCATCCCGAGGGCGTCGAGCACGAGTTCCGCCCGCAGGTCGTCGCGCATCGACCAGCCGACGATCCGGCGGCTGAAGACGTCCTGCACGGCGGCAAGGAAGAGGAAACCCTGGCCCGTGCCGACGTACTTGATGTCGCAGACCCACAGGCGATTGGGCTCCGCGCGGGCGAAGGAGCGGTCGACCAGGTCCGGCGCCGACGGGCGCGCCGGGTCGCGGGTCGTCGTCTTCGGCCCGCCGCGGCGGCCCGCGCCGGAGATGCCCCGCTCGCGCATCAGGCGGGCGACGCGCTTTCGGCCGACGCGGATGCCGTGGGCGAGGCGCAGCTCGGCGTGGATGCGCGGGGCGCCGTAGATCCCTTGGACCTCATCGTGGATCTGGCCGATCCGCTCAGACAGCTCGGCATCGGCGAGGGCTCGGGTCGATGGCGGGCGGGTGCGCCAGGCGTAGAAGCCGCCGCGGCTGACGCCCATCACCTTGCACAGCAGGGAGACGGGGAACTGTGCAGCCTCCTCGGCGATGAACCGGAAGCGCATCACGGTCGATCGCTCTCCCTCATGAAGAACGCCGCAGCGCGCTTAAGGATCTCGCGCTCCTGGCGCAGCACCTTCACCTCGCGCTCGAGCTCGCGCAGGCGGGCCCGCTCGTCTCCGCTCAGGACGTCGGTGCGCTCACCGCGGTCGGCCTCGTCCCGGCGGACCCAGTTGCGAAGCGTCTGCTCGGTGCAGCCGAGCTCGCGGGCCAGCTCGGCCGGGGTCCGCGCGCCCGAGCGCAACAGGCTGAGCGCCTCGCGCCGGAACTCGGCCGGGTACGGGGGTCGCGTGTCTTGCCCATCACCGCTCCTTCCTCGGGCCTCGGCCCGAAAGGGTGGCGGTGTCATCGAGGGCGGGTCAACTCCAACTCCATCAACGCCAACGCGCTGACCTGGGCCGCAGATGCTGACAAGGCCCGAACCTCTACCAACATTGACGTTGGCAAGGGTTCGAGCCTTGTGCGTGGGGTGGGCCGGCAGGACTCGAACCTGCGACCCAGGGATTATGAGAGGCGGCCCCGGGTTCGGCGGACCTCGGCTTAGGGCATCTTTCCGCTGTAAATCAACACTTTCGTAACCAGACTACAAGCGGACGTTTCGGCCTAGATCGGTTCATGATGGTCACCTTGTTCACACCCTGAGGGCCGTGACGGGGCCCCCGCCGAGTGGGGCACCTCAACCCGATGAGGAACCCACGTGCAAGTCAGACTCAGAGGCTCGTCAATGGCTCGGCCGCGGGGTTCGCTCGCCATCACCGAGTTCGCGCTCGAAGCGATCCAGGAGATCGAACAGCCCGATCGCCTCCCAGATGCGCCGCCCCTTGCCGGCCGCACGATTGCGCACCACCCCGGCGGCCTCCAGGGAGTTCATCGCCTGGCGCGCCGCTTCGTGGGACACCTCGAGCATCTGCGCTGCGGTGTCGGTGCCCAGCACCGGTCGACCGGGCAGCATCTCGATGAGCCGCTGCGCAGACGACCCGCGCCGCGGCCGCCCGGCCTTCTGAATCCAGTCGTGCTGGAGCTCGACGACATCGGCGGCAAAGGATCGGGAGCGTTCGGCGGCTCGTCCGAGGGCATCAGCGAACACCTCCAGCCAGTCCTCCAGGTCCCCGTAGCGATAGACGGTGAGCCCCTTCACATAGCGCTGAGCGTCGGCAGCGAAGGCGAGGCTGATCGGTGGGACGAACTCGGGCGCCAGGCCGCGACGGCGCAGCACGAGTTGGATCAGGGCCCGCCCGACACGGCCGTTGCCGTCGGCGAAAGGATGGATCGTCTCGAACTGAGCGTGGGCGATCGCCGCTTGGGTAGCGGGCGTGAGATCGGTGCGGTTCAGGAACCGACAAAGGTCATCGAGCAGCCGGCACACCTCCCGCGCGGGCGGCGGCACGAAATCGGCACTTGCCGGAGAGGACGCCTCCCCACCGATCCAGTTCTGGCGCTCACGCACGACTCCGGCGATGTGGGCGTCGCGGGTATCCTTCAGCAGGGTCCGGTGAATTTCGAGGATGTCGGCAGTCGTGATGCGCTCCAGGGTGCCGGCGGTCGTGACCGCTTCCTCCATCGCGGCGATGTTCCCGACGATCTGATCGGCGAGGCTGTCAACCCCGGCCGCCGCCTGCGCAAGGGCAAGCCGGCGGTGGGACATGATCAGCCCCTCGATCCGCGAGGACGCGACCGCCTCGGCGCGAAGCAACTGCCGCGCGAGCGCGTCCATCGAGCCGAGCGTCGGCGGATCGTGGTTCAGAGCCGCACAGAGCCGCTCGGCCTCGGCGATGAGCGCTGCCAGCGACGCCCCGATCCGGGGCTCCCACTCCCCGATCTCGTCGGGGACATAGGCGGTGAACCGGAAGCCGGTTCTGGACCGGCGCGAACCCAGCAGCCGGGGATCCGGGTCCCAGGTCTCGACGACCTCCGTGTAGCGCCCCGAGTTCTCTGCCGGCTCAGGAGGGGCATCTGATCGGTCGAGGCGGATGCCGGGAGGCTCTTCGGGCACGTCTGATTTCCTTGGACGACCGGCGGACGATTCCAAGTTTAGGGCAATAAGCTTGGAAACGTGGCCGGGTCACGCAAGGATGCGGTCGGGCCTCCTCGCGACGCGGCGACGATTCCGACGGCGCTGCGTGCTGCTCGAAAGATCGGTGTTTCTTGCTCGCGAGCGGCCTCGAGCTCGCCTGGCGATGTCGCCCGACGAAGGTTGCGCACGACACGTGTTCCACTTCTATTCCGTTTCGGATCTTGTGCGAACAGCGCCCGGACGGGCGCCATCACCGTCCGGACGGTCGCGGGGCGACGCCGCGGTCGGCGATCGCCTTGGCGAGCGACTTGATGTGGCGCGGCTGGATCTCGGCGAGGCGCATCCGGCCAAAGAAGGGGGTGACGTTTGCCACCCTGGCAATACCGAGCGTCCGGACAGACTGGACGAACCGAGAACCGCCTTCAATAAGCCGTTCTTGATGAGTGGGCGCGGCAGGACTCGAACCTGCGACCCAGGGATTATGAGTCCCCTGCTCTAACCAGCTGAGCTACGCGCCCGCCCGGGGATTGTGCCGGGCGGGCGCGTCCGGCGCAGGTCAGGCGTTGCCGGGCACTCCCTGGCGGTAGCGGATGCCCATCCGGTTGCCCCGGCCGTTCTGGGCCTGGGCGATACGACCGCGGCGGCGGGGTTCGCGGCCGGGGGGCTCGGGGGGCGGGACGAGATCGGGGACCGGCGCGATGACCCGCCGGAGGGGAT
Source organism: Thermoleophilia bacterium (assembly GCA_050181915.1). Classification (GTDB taxonomy): domain Bacteria; phylum Actinomycetota; class Thermoleophilia; order Miltoncostaeales; family Miltoncostaeaceae; genus JBFXCS01. Next base: position 41,549 of record JBFXCS010000003.1, read on the forward strand.
CGCCCGGCGCGACCCTGATCGGCTCGCCGTGGTGAGAGGTCTCGATCGCGTCGCCCGAGATGAGGGTGTACGTGGCCTCATCCGGCCCGACGTCGACGCGCAGCACGCTGTCGCGGAACCTGACCCGGAAGGCGAGCCTGTCGATCCCGTCCGGCAGGCGCGGGGCGAAGGTGAGCGCCCCGTCGTGGTCGCGCATGCCGCCGAAGCCGCAGACGAGGGCGATCCACGAGCCCGCCAGCGAGGCGATGTGCAGACCGTCGCGGGTGTTGCCCGCCAGGTCGTGGAGGTCGAGCAAGACCGCCTCGCCGGTCAGGTCGAAGGCGAGGTCGGTGTAGCCCACCTCGGCAGCGACGACGGCCTGGATCGCCGCCGACAGCGACGAGTCGCGCACGGTGAGCGGCTCGTAGTAGTCGAAGTCGGCGCGCTTCTGCTCGGCGGTGAAGCTGTCGCCGCACAGGAAGAGCGCCATCACCAGGTCGGCCTGCTTGACCACCTGCGTCCGGTACAGCTGGAAGTACGGCATGTGCAGCAGCAGCGGGTACTGGTCGGGCGTCGTGTTCGCGAAGTCCCAGACGGCGTGCCGGGTGAAGCCCTCGGACTGGGGATGGACCCCGAGCTCCTCGTCCCAGGGGATCGACATGCACGCGGCCGCGTCGCGCCAGGCCGCGATCTCGGCCGCCCCGACCCCCAGCCCGCCGGCCACGGCCGGATGGCGCTCCGCCACGGCGGCGGCGTTGCGCAGGTTCCGCGCCGCCATCAGGTTGGTGAAGACGTTGTTGTCGACGATCGCCGTGTACTCGTCGGGCCCGGTCACGCCGTCGATGCGGAAGCCGTGGTCGTCGTCGTGGTGGCCCAGCGACATCCACAGGCGGGCGGTCTCGACCATCAGGTCCACCCCCACCTCGCGCTCGAACTCGACGTCGCCGGTCGCCGCCACGTAGCGGGAGACCGCCATCGCGATGTCGGCGTTCACGTGGAAGGCGGCGGTGCCCGCCGGCCAGTAGCCCGAGCACTCGCTGCCCCGGATCGTGCGCCACGGGAAGGCCGCCCCCTTCAGCTTCAGCGTCGTCGCCCGCTCGCGCGCGAGGTCGAGGGCGAGGTGGCGCCACCGCAGGGCGTCCCCGGCCGCCTCGGGGAAGGTGTAGGTCAGCGGCACCAGCACGTACGCCTCGCTGTCCCAGAAGGAGTGCCCGTCGTATCCCGGTCCGGTGAGGCCCTTGGCGGCGATCGCCCGCTGCTCGACCCGCGCCCCCGCCTGCAGGACGTGGAACATCGCGAAGCGGACCGCCTGCTGCAGCTCGTCGTCGCCCTCCACCTCGACGTCGGCGCACTCCCAGTACTCATCGAGGAAGGCCCGCTGATCCGCCGCCAGGCCGGCCCAGCCGGAGCGACGGGCCTCGTCGAGGGCGCCCTCCACCTGCGCGCGGATGGCCGGCTCGGAGCGCCGGCTCGACCAGCCGTAGGCGATGAACTTCGCGATGCGCAGCCGCTGGCCCGGCTCGAGCGTCGCCGTCACCGTCACGCGCCCCAGGTCCTCCTCGGCGATGGTCGTGATGCGCGCGCCGTCCGGGGTGGTGATCTCGTGATCCATCGCGGCGCCCATGCGCAGGTTGCTGTGCGCCGTGGAGTGCACCAGCACCACCCGCTCGTCGCGCCGGCCGACGTAGTCGGAGCGCAGGGCGCTCGCCAGCTCGGCCGCCGCGCGCGGATCCGACTCGCCCGCCTGCGGCAGCGCCTCGTTCGCGACCAGCTCCGACTGCACCACCACGTCGATGGCGCGATCGAGCGGCTCCACCTCCCACAGCACCGCCGCCACCGACCGCTGGGTGAACGACACCAGGCGCTCCGAGCGCACGCGCGCGCCCGTGCCGGCCGGCGAGGTCCACTCCACGACCCGCCCCAACGTGCCGGCCCGGAAGTCGAGCTCGCGCTCGTGCCGGTGGACGGTGCCGTAGCGGATGTCGAACGGCTCGTCGTCCACCATCAGCCGGATGATCTTGCCGTTGGTCACGTTGATGACCGTCTGGCCCGAGTCCGGGTAGCCGTAGCCGCCCTCGGCGTACGGCAGCGGCCGGATCTCGTAGAAGGCGTTGAGGTAGGTGCCGGGCAGGCCGTGGGGCTCGCCCTCGTCCAGGTTGCCGCGCAGGCCGATGTGGCCGTTGGAGAGCGCGAACAGCGACTCGCTGCGCGGCAGCAGGGCGGGATCGAAGCGGGTCTCCCGCAGGGCCCAGGGCTCGACGGTGAACACGGGCGGTGCGGTCATGGACTCTCCAGGAGCTGGTCGAGGTCGGAGACGACGATGTCGGCGCCGTGGGCGCGCAGGGCGTCGGCCTGGCCCACGCGGTCGAGGCCGACGACGAGGGAGAAGCCGCCGGCGCGCCCCGCCTCGACGCCGGCGAGGGCGTCCTCGTAGACCACCGCGTCGGCGGGGGTCGCGCCGAGCTCGCGGGCGCCCTCCAGGAAGGTGTCGGGGGCGGGCTTGCCCGGCAGGCTGCGCTCGCGGGCGACCACGCCGTCGACCCGCGCGTCGAAGAGGTCCTCGATCCCCGCCGACCTCAGCACAGCCAGGCAGTTGGCGCTCGACGACACCACGGCGATGCGCAGCCCCGCCGCCCGCGCCGCGTGCAGGTAGCGCACCGATCCCGCGTAGGGCTCGACGCCGCGCCGCTCGATGAGGTCGAGCACGATGGCGTTCTTGCGGTTGCCGAGCCCGTTCACGGTCGCGGCGTCGGGGGCGTCGTCGGGCTCGCCCTCCGGAAGGGTGATGCCGCGCGAGGCGAGGAAGGTGCGCACGCCGTCCGCGCGGGGCCGGCCGTCGACGTAGGCGTCGTAGTCGGCGCCGTCGTCGAAGGGGACGAAGGGCTCGCCGGACGCGGCCGCCCGGTCGCGCAGGAAGGCGTCGAACATCTCCTTCCAGGCCGCGGCGTGGATCACCGCCGTCTTGGTGATGACGCCGTCGAGGTCGAAGAGGAGGGCGCGCGTTCCCTCGGGGATCCCCAGCACCGATGCGGGTTCCGTGCCGAGATCGGCCGTCACGGGCGGGGGAACCAGGAGCGCTGCACCGGGAAGAGGTGCCGGTCGGCGAGCAGGTTGAGCGCCCGGCGCGCCTCCACGAACCGGCTCGCGATGGCCTCGAGCAGGCGGGTGGACGCCGCGGCCGGGGCGGCGGCGCCGCGCACGGCCAGGCGGTACCAGCGCTCGCCGAGCTGGTCGAGCAGGCCCACGCCGCCACGGGTCTCGAGGGCCTCGCCCAGCGCCTCGCCGGGGCCGCCCTCGATGGCGGCGGCGCGGCCGAGGCGGTGGAGGTCGATGGGCCGGAACACCCGGGCGGCGGTGTGGTCGGGGAAGACCCCGGCCAGGAAGAGCGACACGTCGCCCAGCCGGCGGTGCACCTGGGGCCGGCGGGCCTCGGGCAGCGTGTCGAGCAGCGCGGCGAGCCGCACCGGGTCGAGCTCGCTGAAGCGCTGGCGCCGCCAGCCGCGCGGCGTCTCGCGCCACACCGACCCGCTCGCGACCCGGGTGAACGACGCGAGCAGCGCCGCCAGGAACACCCTCCTCTGCCCGTCGGCGAGCAGCTCGCGCAGGTCGTCGCCGCCGAGCACGGGCAGGCGCTGCCCCGCCCCCGCCCACTCCTGCACGTAGGTGGCGTCGCGCAGCTCCCCGCGGATCCGCTCGACGGCGACCGCGAAGGCGAGGAAGGGCGAGGCGTGGACCAGGGGCTCGCGATCCGGATCGTCCGGGACGGGCCCGCGCAGCAGATCGAGGGCCGCGTCGGAGGCGAGCGCCCGCTCCACCAGGTGGGGCGCGCGGCGCAGCTCGACGAGCGCGGTGGCTCCGTCGGGCACCGCCAGCCCCGCCAGCCGCGCCACCAGCGCGACGTCGTCGGCGGTGAGGTGCTCCAGGTACCCGGCGCCTGCGCTGCCCAGATCGTCCAGGGCGCTCATGGGGCGCATCGTAGTGCCGCGGACCCCCCGCGTCCCTTGGCCCGGGGGCGAAACGCGACGGTCGCCACGCAGAACTAGACGCTCGGTTGGGGCTCCCCCACCGTCCGGCCCGACTCGCGCGGGGCGTCCGGCGCCGTCGCGACGCCCTCGGCCGCCTCGGCCCGGTCGGTCGCCAGCGCCTCGGCGAGGGCGGCGCACGCCACCTCGAGCTCCTCGTGGGTCGGCTCCTTGGTGGTGAGCCGCTGCGCCCACAGGCCGGGGAGCGACAGGAAGCGCATCGGCCCGTCCGGGTGCAGCGCCGCCTGGCGCTGGATCTCGAACGCGATGGCGGTCACGATCGGCGCGCCCAGCAGGCGGGTCGCGATCAGGGCGGGGTAGGTGAACACGCCGGTGATGGCGAGCACCGCGCCGTAGACGGCGATCGACACGAGGGCGGAGACGACCAGGAACGACGTGCCGCACCGCGGATGGAACCTGGTGAAGCCCGCCGCGGCCGCGGCCGTCAGCGGGGAGCGGCTCTCGTGGGCGGCGATCGCCTGATGCTCGGCCCCGTGGTACTTGAGGATCTTGCGGAAGGGCCTGAACCAGCTGAGCACCAGCAGCGTGCCCAGCAGCAGGGCCAGCCGGATGGCGGCGTCCGCGACGATGAAGGCGGCGCCGGTGAGGCCCGCCTCCTTGGCGATCACGATGGGCCCCACCCGGAAGGCGGCGATCTGGATGCCCGCCCCGAGCAGCGCCCCGAGCCCGATGGCGACCTTGCCCCAGAAGCCGATGCCCTCGGGCTCCTCCTCGCCGTCCCCGTCGTCCTCGCGGATCTCCTCCCAGCGCAGGCGCTCGCCGATGGCCATCGCCTTCTGGCCGGTGGTGACCGCCTGGCGGATCGCGACCACGCCGCGCATCAGGGGCCACTTGGCCCAGCGGCCGGTGGGCGGCTCCAGGTCGAAGCCCTCCGTGACCACCTCGCCGTCGTCCTCGCGCCGGACCGCGACCCCCACGCGGGAGCGGGTCCTCATCATCACGCCGCCGGGGAGGGCGCTGCCGCCGACGGTCTCGATCGCCTCTCCTGGGGTGCCGCCTGGAATGGTCGTGTCCCTTCGTCGGGCCGTTGCCGGGGGATGTCGCATCCATCGGCGGACGGTCCGCGAAGTGTAGGGGAACGACCCGGAATCGCCCCGCCCGGCCGGGTGGCTACTCGGGACGGGGGCGCAGCGAGACGGCCAGCTCCGTGAGCTGGGCCTCGCCCATGCCGGCCACCTTCAGGGCCTCCTTGGCGAGACGGCTGCCGTCGCGGGCCGCGTCCGCCATCCCCAGCCGCACCTTGATCCAGAAGGTCGCGGTGATCGTGTCGGTGCCGGGGTCCTGGCCGGTGTCGTCCACCCCCTCGGCGCCGGGAATCGCCGTGAGCGCCTCCCACAGGCGCTCGGTCGCGTCCTGCGAGAGGGGTGTCCCCGAGACCGCGCTGAACGTCACCCGGTAGTCGTGCATCGTCTCCTCCCGCGGCGTCCCGGACCCTACTGGAGCGCCCGCCAGGCGGGGCCGTCGGCCGGGTCGGTGAGCGCGTCGAGCCCGTCCAGCGCCGCGACCCGGCGCGCCGCGTCGACCTCGGCGTCCACCAGCCACTCCCACAGGCCCGTACCCGCGCGGCGCCGCACCAGGCCGACGCGGTGGGCGGGGCGCGGCTCGCCCATCGCGACCGACGCCCCGGCGATGCGGGGGTGGGCGGCGAGCACGAGCGTGATGCGGCCCTCGGCGTCGAGCAGGTACGGACCGGCGCCCTCGGCCAGCACCACCGGCAGCACGATCTCGACCAGCGCGGCGTCGGCGGACTCCGGTGAGGCGGCCGCCAGCTCGGCCGCCGCGGCATCCCCCTCGGGCCGCGTGACGCCGGCGAAGCGCACCACGCCGTCGGCGAAGCGGAGGCCCCAGCGGCGGGTGACGTCGGACGACCCCGCCGGGGCGAGCGGCGCCGGGACCACCTGCGGAGGGGATGCGCTGCCGGGCACCGGGTCACGCTACCGTGCGGGGCGTGCGCGCGATGATGCTGCGCCGACCCGGCCCGGCGGCGAGCGGCCCGCTGGAGCCGGTGGAGCGCCCCGACCCCGAGCCGGGCGACGGCGAGCTGGTGCTGGCGGTGGCCGCCTGCGCCGTGTGCCGCACCGACCTGCAGATCGCCGAGGGGGACCTGGCGGCGCGGACGCTGCCGGTGGTGCCGGGCCACCAGGCGGTGGGCCGGGTGGCGGCGGTGGGGGCCGGCGCGACCGGCTGGCGGGAGGGCGACCGCGCCGGCGCGTACTGGCTCGCCGGCGCCTGCGGCGTCTGCGCCCGCTGCCGGGCCGGCCGCGAGAACCTGTGCGAGCGGGCGCGCTTCACCGGCTGGGACGTGGACGGCGGCTTCGCCGACCGCTTGGTGGTGCGCGCCGACGTCGCGGCCCGGCTGCCGGAGGGCCCGGACGATCTGGCGCTGGCGCCGCTCCTGTGCGGCGGCGTCATCGGCCATCGGGCGCTGCGCCTGGCGGCGGTGCCGCCCGGCGGGCGGCTGGGGCTGTTCGGCTTCGGCGCGTCGGCGCGCTGCGCGATCCAGGTGGCCGTCCACCTGGGCTGCGAGGTCCACGTCGTGACGCGCGACCCCGAGGACCGCTCCCGCGCCCTGCAGATGGGCGCGGCGTGGGCGGGCGGGCCCGGCGACGCGCCGCCCGAGCCCCTCGACGCGGCCATCACCTTCGCGCCCTCCGGCGACGTGGTGGTGGAGGCCCTCCGGGCGGTGGACCGCGGCGGCCGCGTGGTGGTGAACGCGATCCACCTCGACCGCATCCCCGAGATGCCCTACGAGCTGCTGTGGTGGGAGCGGGCCGTCCAGAGCGTCGCGAACGTGACCCGCGCCGACGCGGCCGAGTTCCTGCCCCTCGCCGCCGCGATCCCCGTGCGCACCGACGTCGAGGCCCATCCACTGGAGGACGCCAACCTCGCCCTGGCGCGTCTCGCCGCCGGGGAGGTGCACGGGGCGGCCGTGCTCACCATGTGAGCGGGCCGCGGCCGCCCCGCCCGCTCGCCTCAGAGACCGCCGGACGCCTTCTTGATGGCCTCCGAGATGGCCTTCTTCAGGGAGTCGCCGACCGCCGGCGCCCAGCCCTTGGCCGCGACCGCGACCGCCCCGATGAGCAGCGTGACCATCACCACCACGCCGACGTACTCCACCGTGCCCTGACCGCGCTGCCCCTCCCGCCGGGCGCGCTCGACCAGGCTGACCGCCGCGGCGTGCATCCACGCCGCCATCGCGTACCCCATCGCTCCGTCTCCTCGTGTCGGGTGATCCGATGCGGCGATCGTCCGCCGCGGCGCCGGCACGACTCCACGCGCGGCTGTGACGCGGGGCGGGCGGATTCGTCACGGGCGCCGTGACGAAGGGGGGACGTCGCGGCGCGGGGCCGGCGGGGGCGGCGTGCGGCGCAGGACCCGGTCGGCGCCGGCCGACAGGCCCTTGCGGACGGCGATCTTGAGCGCCTCGACGGCGCCGTCGGCCAGCAGCGGGCCGGCGTCGGCGGCCACCTTCATGCACGCCCCCTCCGCGCCGAGCCCGGGCAGCGTCCGCCCGTAGCGCCACAGGTCCCGGGTGCCGGAGACGATCCGGTCGAGGCCGCGGTCGCTCTCGAGCAGCGCCACGACGTCCGGCGCGTCGAGCAGCGACAGCGGGTCGTCGAGCATGGCGCGGCCGTGCTCTCGCAGCCGCCCCTGGAAGGTCCTCTGCAGCTCCTGGTGGCAGCGGAAGCCGATCCGCGCGACGCGGGCGACGCGATCGGGTACCGATCGGAGGAACCTGCCGATCGGGCCGGCGCCGTCGGTGTCCAGCAGGAAGTCCGGCAGCGGACGGGCGGCCAGGGGCGACAGGGACATCTCGATCGGCGACGGCTCCAGCAGCCCGGCGACCGGGGTGACCGGGTCGGGGGGCCGGTCGGGCGGCCTGAGCTCGCGCGCCATCCACGGGCCGAGCGCCGCCATCAGCAGCGCGACGACCACGACGATGCCGACGGCCTCGACCGTCGCCTGGCCGCGCTGACGGGTGCGATCCATGCGGCGACGGTAGGAGCGGCCCCCGTCACGGCGCGCCGCCCGACACGCGCGGAAGACGCGCGTACCGCGGCCGATCCGCGCGCGGGCTGGCGCGCGCACCGGGCGCGGCTATGATCGACGCCGAACCGGACGCGAGCAGCGAGGAGGCGCGACATGTCCGTGCTGGACAGCCTGGCCAAGCAGGCCAACAGGCTTGCCGCCGACGTCCAGGTGTCGCTCAAGAGGGCGCGCGTCGAGGGCGAGCGGCGCCTGCTGCAGCGCCAGCACCGCGCGGCCCTCGAGGAGCTGGGCGAGAAGGCGTACGAGCTCGTCCGATCCGGTGCCCTGCCGGAGGACCCGCTGTCGGCCGAGGTCGCCGCGGTCGAGTCGAAGCTGATGGAGATCGAGGCGAAGGTCGCCGAGATCGACGCGCTGCGCGGTGACGACGAGGAGCCCGAGGCCGCGGCGACGCCCCCGGACGATCCGTCGCGCACCGCCTTCCCCATGGTCGACGACGCCGAGCCCGAGCCGGCCGAGGAGCCGCCCGCCGCCACCTGAGCCGCCCGCCTTCCCGCGCGACGCAACACCGCCCGCGCGGGGAGGCGGCGCGTGTTGCGCCCGCGCGGAGCGGGTGTATGCTCGGCGGACGGTTCCGCGGGCGCTGCCGTGCGCCCGTTGAGGTGAAGGGGACGGGTCGGCGTGAGAGCCGAACATGATCTGCAGGGGCACCACCGGTCGGAGACGCCGGCCTGCCATCGCTGCGGTCTCCCGCTCCTCGCGGAGGCCCGGTTCTGCCCGTACTGCGAGCGCTGGCTCGACGAGGGCGGGCTGCCCCGGCTGCTGATCCGGCGGCGCGATCGCGCGCCCGCCCGCAGGATCGCCGGTCTGTCCGAGCGGGTGCTGCTCGTACTCGGGCTCACGTTCTTCACGCTGGTCGCCGCGGCGAGCATCGTCGCCGCCGTAACCGCCTAGCGCCGCCTCTCGCACACGAGGCGGCCCCACGGCCCGGATCCGCGAGGAGCCGGAGCCATCACCCTGCGACGGAGGTCACACGACCGTGCCGAGCGTTTCCGACAAGGAGCTGTACCAGGTGGGCGACGAGGTGATCGGCTCGTTCCGATGCGCCTCGTGCGACCTGCTGATCACGTCCCCCCGCGAGAACGACGGGATCCTGGTGCTGCCGCCGTGCCCGCTGTGCCACGGCGAGGAGTGGCGCCGCGCCGGCTGACGCCGGCTTATCCAACCCTCAAGTGGAGGGTTCGCCACTCCCCTCCAGGGCCTCTCTGTACTCCTGCGCCTCGAGGGCGACCATGGTCTCGAAGCCGGCGCTGCCGCGGGAGGCGAGCTCGGTGGAGATGCGCGCGATCGTCCGCGAATCGGGGGCCTCGACGACGCTCAGGAAGTCGTAGGCGCCGAGCAGGGCCCACTGCTTGACCACCCGCCCGCCGAGCGACTCGATCTCGCGGTTCACCTCGAACAGCCGCTCGGGCGTCGCGGCCAGCGTCTGCAGGCCCTGCGGGCTGAGGTTGGAGAGGAGCAGGTAGGTCGCCACGGGAACGAGTCTAGCCCGCCCGGCCCCGCGCGGACATCGCCGGCGCCAACACGGCCGCCGTCACCGTCATCGCCTCGCCCGCGCGCGGCGGTCCGGCGACGTCCGGATGGAGCACCCGCGCGAGCGCCTCGACCCCCTCGACCAGGCGCGGGCCGGGGCGGCTGAAGTGCGCCCCGCCGTCGAGGGCGACCACCCGGCCCCGCGCGACGGCGCGGGTTCCCGCGTAGCGGCGCGCCACGCCGGCGTCCCGGGCCGCCGCGACCGCCCGGCCGACGTCCCAGCCGCACGGCATCAGCAGCAGCGCCCGCGGATCGGCCGCCACCACGTCCTCGTCGCGCAGGCGCTCGGAGCGGCCGCCGGGCCGGCCCAGGAGATCGACGCCGCCGGCCGCCGCGACCTGATCGGGCACCCAGTGGCCCGCCGCGAACGGCGGGTCGAGCCACTCCAGGCACACGACGCGCCGCACCGGCCGCCCGGCGACCAGATCGCGCACCCGGTCGATGCGCCCGCGCAGCCCGGCGACGACCCGGCGCGCCGTCGACGGGGCTCCCGCCGCCTCGCCCACCGCGAGCATCGCCTCGAGCACCCCGTCCAGCGAGCGCGGATCGAGCGACACGACCGCGGGGCTCCCCGGCAGGGCGCGGGCGGCGGCCTCCGCCTCCTCGCCGCCGACGGCGCAGACGCCGCACAGCTCCTGGGCGATCACCAGGTCCGGCCGCGCCGTCGCCAGCGCGCGCTCGTCGAGGCGGTACAGCGGCTCGCCCCCTCCGGCCGCCCGCGCGACGGCCCGGTCGATGGCGGCGCCGTCGGCGGGATCGCACGCGAGGAGGTTCCGCGTCACGGCCGGCACGGCGCCGGCGGCCGGCGGCCAGTCGCACTCGTGGGTGCGGCCCACCAGGCGGTCGCCCAGGCCGATGGCCGCCACGATCTCGGTGGCGGCCGGCAGCAGCGAGACGATCCTCATACGGGCCCTGCCCGACGGCGGGGGCTACACTTCGCGCGCCCTGCAACGAGCCCGAGGTGACCATGTTCCGCGACGACGACGCGACCCCCAACGACCTCCAGAAGGCGCTGCTCGAGTACGAGGCCACCACCCTCGAGACCGCTCTCATCGAGTGGACCAAGGAGCACTGGCCGATGGCGGCGCGGTCGATGGTCTACAACCGCTCCGAGGCCGACAAGACCGTCGAGGGCGTGCCGGGCATCCGCAACGACGACGCCCGCCTGGCCCTGCAGGTCGCCGCCCGCGTGGCGATCTCGGAGCGCGAGCTGGTGTGCCGCGCCATCGCGGCGGTGCTGCCGAAGTGGCTGGAGGAGACCTACGGCCTCACCCCCAAGGGCGGCGCCTGAGAGGCGCCTAGCCGGCCTTCGGCTCGACGGGGTAGCCGGCGGCCTTCCACGCGTCCCACCCGCCGACCAGCACGCCCACGCGCGAGCGGCCGTTGTCGAAGGCCCACATCGCGATCTTGAGGCTCGTCGCCTCGTCCGGGCGGTCGCAGTAGAAGATGAGCTCCCCCTCCGCGGGGAGCCCGGCGATCTGCGACTCGAACTCCATCGGGTCGATGCGGATGGCCCTCTTGACCTGCTCGTCCGAGTCACGGTAGCCGAGGTCGCGCACATCCACCGGCTGCACCGCGTCGCCCATGCGGAAGGCCGCGGCGAGGTCGACCGGCTGCCATCGCGAGACGTCGTCCCACGCCATCAGCACTCCTCCAAGATCGGCGTCACGGCAACGCTACCAGCCGCTCCGCCTCCTCCAGGCTGCCCGCGCCGGCGAGATCCATGATCCTCGCGGCGTAGGCGTCGGTGAGCGGGGTCCGGACGCCGGCCTCGATCGCTCCGCGCAGGTAGGCGACCCCGTTCCGGGGGCCGTGCCGGACGCTGGCGACGGCGCGCCGGGCGAGGGCGTCGGCGCGCATGTCGGGCGCCGGCAGGTTGCGCGGCAGGCACGCCGTGATGACGAGGCGCTCCTGGCCGGGCACCTCCACCTGGAGCACCCCGCGGGCGCCGGCGAGGCCCTCGCGCTCGGCCAGCAGGTCGACCGCGGTGCCGAGGCCGACCCCGGCGGCCAGGAGCAGCAGCGCGCCCTCCACCGGCGCGCCGCGCGGGTGGGGGACCAGCACCGGGCCCCCGCCCCACCTCCCCGAGGCCCGGCCGTACTCCACCGGGAACGGGGTGGGGCACGGCTGGGAGCCCACGATCAGGGGGCGCAGCCCGCCGCCGGGGCGATACAGCAGCGACCCGTACGCGAGGATCGCGATGGGCCGCTGCGGCACCGGCTGGCCGCGGCGGCTCACGTCGCGCCGGCCACCAGCTCCAGGACGCTCGCCGCGTGCCCCTTGGGCTTCACCCTGTAGAGCGCCTGCCGCAGCACGCCGTCGGGGCCGATGACGAAGGTGCTGCGCTCGACGCCCATGAAGGTGCGGCCGTACATCGACCTCTGGACCCAGACCCCGTAGGCCTCGGCGGCCGCGTGGTCGGGGTCGCTGAGCAGCGTGAACGGCAGCCCGTGCTTGTCGCGGAACTTCACGTGGCTCTTCAGCGGATCGGGGCTGACGCCGATCACCCGCAGGCCCGCCGCGTCGTAGTCGGGCGCCAGATCGCGGAACTCGCACGCCTGGGCGGTGCAGCCCGACGTGTCGTCCTTGGGGTAGAAGTAGAGGACGACGGTCGAACCGGCCAGGTCGGCGAGGTCGACCGTCGATCCGTCGTCGGCTTCGAGGGAGAACCCCGGAGCCCGCTGACCCGCCTCGAGTCGCGCCATCATCACCTCCGTCGCTGGACGCCCACGAGGCTACCGGCCGCCGGATACGATCGCCGCGGGATGGCTGCATGGGAGGGGAAGATCGTCGTGCGCCCGGCGCGGGAGGCCGACGCGCCCGGCGTCGCCGCCGTCATCGCCCAGGCCCTCGCCGACAAGTACCGGCCGGCCCTGGGCCGGTCGGCCGCGCGCGGCCTGGCGGGGCTCGTGCGGCGCGACATCGCGGAGGTGCCCTCGGCGCGCTACTGGGTTGCGGAGATCGACGGCCGGGTCGCCGGCGGCGTCCACCTCTCCCTCGCCGACGGGGCGACGGCGGGCTTCCTGCGCGCCCTGGCGCGCGACGTCGGCTGGCCGCGGGCGATCAGGGCGATCCTCGTCTTCAGCCTGCTGGGGCACGGCCGCCTGCAGCGCGACGAGGGCTACATCGACGAGCTGGGGGTCGCCGAGTGGGCCCGGCGCCGCGGGGTGGCGCGGGCGCTGCTGGCCGCCTGCGAGGGGGCCGCGCGCGACGAGGGCAAGCGGCGCGTGACCCTGTGGGTCACGATCAACAACCGCGCGGCGCGGTCGCTCTACGAGGGCCTGGGCTTCCGCGAGGCCCGGCGGCGGCGCTGGTGGATCGGCCGGCTGGTCTTCCGCGCACCGGGGGCGATACTGATGGAGATGCCGCTCGAGGCGAGATGAGGGCGCCGCGATGACCGAGCGGCGAGCGGTGCCGCACCCTTGGGCGGCGTCCCTGTTCGACGACGTCCGGCGCGTCATCACGATCCCCCTCAGCGAGGTCGACTTCGTGATCCGCAGCGAGGCCGAGACCGTGGTCGCCGGCGTCGCCTGGGAGCCCCACGTCCACGAGGTGCACGAGCTCCTGTGGAGCACGCGGGGAGCGCTCAGCGTGCGCGTGGGCGCGCGGGTCTGGGCCCTGCCGGCCGGCTCGGGCGTCTGGATCCCCGCCGGGACCGAGCATCACGCGAACGCGGCGGCGGGAACCGGCTACCGCGCGGTGTACGTCTCGCCGCGGGCCTCGCCCGACCTCCCCGACGCGCCCCTCGGCATCACCGTCAGCCCGCTGCTGCGGGAGATCCTCTCCTACCTCGACGGCGACGACGCGCCCGCGGAGGCCCGCGACTGGGCCGAGCGGCTCGGGGTGCACCTGCTGACGCGCTGCGCCCGCGACGCCGCGCCCGGAGCCGGGCTGCGCGTGCCCCAGGACGCGCGCATCCGGGCGATCGCGGCGGGGATCGTGGCGAACCCGGGCGACCGCACGCCGCTCGCCCAGTGGGCGCGCGACGCGGGCCTCTCCGAGCGCACCATCGCGCGCGCGTTCGTCGAGTCGACCGGCCTCTCGTTCACCCAGTGGCGCTCGGCGGTGCGCGTCCACTGCTCGATGGCGCTGCTCGCCGAGGGGATGAACGTCGCCGAGGTCGCCGAGCTGATGGGCTACGAGACCAGCAGCGCCTTCATCGCGGCGTTCCGCCGCGCCACGGGCTCGACGCCCGGATCGCTGCGCTGAGCGGGCGGCCGCGCACGCGGCCGCCCGCTGTCTGAACGGCGACAGCGGCTGTCGTAAACGCGCGATTGCGCGCCAGTTGCAGGTGTTCTTAAGGTTCTTCGGTCACCCTAAGTTTTTTTGACAGGAGAACCTCAATCAGCGACAGGAACGTCGTCGTCACCCGCCCGCCGGCCGGAGCGCCACAGGTCGCGGCCGCCGCCAGCATGGACAGCCTGCGGGTCGACCCCGACGCCCCCGTCGCCACCGGCGCCGCCGGCTCGAACGCCCGGCGCGCGCAGGTGCTGATCGGCGTCGGCGCGCTGCTCGTGCTGCTGATGGTCGCGAGCGTCTTCGTCGGCTCCGGCGGCATCGGCGTCGGCGACACCTGGAACTCGCTGTGGCACCCCTCCGGGTCGACGACCGACGTGATCGTGCGCGACTACCGGGTGCCCCGCACCCTGCTCGCCGTGCTGGCGGGCATCGCCCTGGGCGTCGCCGGCGCGGTGATCCAGGCGCTCACCCGCAACCCGCTCGCCGACCCGGGCATCCTCGGCGTCAACGGCGGCGCCTACTTCATGGTCGTCGTGGGCGCCGCCTTCTTCGGCGCGACCGGGATCGTCACCAACGTGCTCTGGGGCCTCGCCGGGGCGATGCTGGCGGCCACCGTCGTGTACGCGATCGGCTCCTCCGGCCGCAGCGGGGGCACGCCCGCCAGGATGGTCCTCGCCGGGGTGGCCCTCGGCTCGATGCTGAGCGGGGTCAGCTTCGGCATCTCGCTGCTGCTGCCGAGCGTGTTCGACAAGGTCCGCTTCTGGCAGGTGGGATCCGTGCAGGGGCGCGAGATCGACTCGGTGATCGGGGTGCTCCCCTTCATCGTGGTGGGCCTGCTGCTGGCGCTCGCCCTCGCCCGCCCGCTCAACGCGCTGGCCCTCGGCGACGACCTGGCCCGCAGCCTCGGCACCAGGATCGGCACCACCCGCATGCTGAGCTTCATCGCCATCACCCTGCTGTGCGGCGCCTGCACCGCGGCGGTCGGGCCGATCCTGTTCGTCGGCCTGATGGTCCCCCACGCGGCCAGGGCCTTCATGGGGGCCGACCAGCGCTGGCTGCTGCCCACCTGCCTGCTGGTCGGCCCCCTGCTCTTCCTCGTCTCGGACATGATCGGCCGGGTCGCGGTGTCCTCCGAGCTGCCGGTGGGGATGGTCACCTCCTTCCTCGGCGCCCCGCTCCTGATCTGGCTGGTGCGCAGGGACAGGGCGGGCGCCCGATGACCACGCGCGCCGGCGCGCCGGACGCCGTCTGGCCGAGGCGCTTCCGCCGCGTGCGGGTCGGCGCCCTCGACGCGATGGTCGACGTGCGGGCGGCGATCGTGATCTGCGCCCTCGTCGTCGCGGCGGTGCTCGTCTCCGTCTGGGCGACCACCCTGGGGGACACGCCCACCGGCCTCGGCGACGTCTGGAGCGTCCTCACCGGCGGGGGCGGCGAGAGCGTCCGCCGGGTGGTCCTCGAGTGGCGCATGCCGCGGGTGGTGACCGCCCTGGTGGCCGGCGCCGCCCTCGGGGCGAGCGGGGCGATCTTCCAGTCGCTCACCCGCAACCCGCTTGGCAGCCCGGACATCATCGGCTTCAACACCGGGGCCTACACGGGCGCCCTGATCGGCCTGCTGGTGATCGGCGGCAGCTACGTGGTCACCGCGATCGGCGCGCTGATCGGGGGGATCCTCACCGCCGTCGCGGTCTACGCGCTCGCCTACTCGCGCGGCGTGCAGGGGCACCGACTGATCGTGGTCGGGATCGGCATGAGCGCCCTCCTGAGCTCCTTCAACGGCTACCTGATCGTCAACGCGCGCCTGGAGGAGGCGATCACCGCGGCCGCGTGGGGGGCGGGGTCGCTGGCCGACATCACCTGGACCGAGACGGTCCCGATGATCTGCGTGGTGGCGGTGCTGCTGCCGCTGTCGATGCTGATGGCGCGCAGCCTGCGCCTGCTCGAGATGGGCGACGACTCCGCGGTGGCCCTCGGCGTGAGGGCCGAGCCGGTGCGGCGGCTGATGGTCCTGGTGGGGATCGGCCTCACCGCCTCCGTGACCGCGGTCGCCGGTCCGATCGCCTTCGTCGCCCTGGCCGCGCCCCAGATCGCCCAGCGGATCGTGCGCACGGCGGGCGTGACGCTGCCGTCGGCGGCCGCGATGGGGGCGGTCGTGCTCGTGGTGAGCGACGTCCTGGCGCGCATCGCGATCCCCGATCACCCGCTGCCGGTCGGCGTGGTCACCGTCTGCGTGGGCGGCGGCTACCTGCTCTGGCTGCTCCTGTCCCAATCGAGGAGGGCGTGACCGAGATGACCACGGAGCAGGCCGCCGCCGCCGGCTGGCGCCTCGCGGCCCGGGACCTCTGCGTCGGCTACGAGGACCGCCGCATCATCGACGGCCTCAACGCGGCCGTCCCCGACGGGTCCTTCACGGTGATCGTGGGGCCGAACGCCTGCGGCAAGTCGACCCTCCTGCGCAGCCTCGCGCGGCTGCTCAAGCCCTCCGACGGCTCGATCGTGCTCGACGGCGACGACATCCACTCGCTGCCCGCCAAATCGGTCGCCCAGCGGCTGGGGCTGCTGCCCCAGTCCTCGATCGCCCCGGACGGCATCACCGTCGTCGACCTGGTCTCGCGCGGACGCTTCCCCCACCAGGGCCTGCTGCGCCGCTGGTCGGACGAGGACGAGCGGGCCGTGCGCTCGGCCATGGACTCGACCGGCGTGGCCGAGTTCTCCACCCGCCCGGTCGACCATCTGTCGGGCGGCCAGCGCCAGCGCGTCTGGATCGCGATGGCGCTGGCCCAGGAGACGCCCCTGCTGCTGCTGGACGAGCCCACCACCTACCTCGACATCGCGTACCAGATCGAGGTCCTCGAGCTGTGCCGGCGCCTCAACCGGGCCGGCCGCACCCTGGTCGCGGTGCTCCACGACCTCAACCAGGCCGCCCGCTACGCCTCGCACATCATCGCCATGCGGAGCGGATCGATCATCGCCCAGGGATCGCCGGCGGACGTGGTGACCGCCGAGCTGGTCGAGCGGATCTTCGGTGTCCGCACCCGGATCATCGACGACCCCGAGACCGGCACCCCGCTGGTGGTCCCGCTGGCGGCCGGCGCGGTCGGCTGACCGCGCCCCACATCCCGAACGACAAGCGAAAGGAACCGATGCAACGGATCACGCTGTGGACCCGGGGAGCCGCCGCGCTCGCCGCGGCGCTTCTCGTCGTCCTCCTGCTGGCCGGCTGCGGCTCGGACGGCGATTCAGGCGCGACCTCAGGCGGCGAGGGCGTCGTCGGGACGGTCGAGACGATGTTCGGCACGATCACCGTCCCCGAGCCGGACGACGGCGAGCTGACGGTGGTCGCCCTGGGCTGGTCGGACGCCGAGATGGCCCTGGCCCTCGGCGTGAAGCCCGTCGCCGTGCTCGACTGGCAGGGCTTCGGCGAGGAGGACAAGGGCGTCGGCCCCTGGGCGACCGATCTCTTCGGCGACGTCCAGCCGGAGATCCTCACCCAGACCGACGGCTCGGTGAACTACGAGCAGATCCAGCTCCTGGAGCCGGACCTGATCCTCAACACGCGCAGCGGCAACGACGAGAAGGAGTTCAACCGCCTCTCGGAGATCGCGCCGACGGTGTACGCCCCGACCGGGACCGGCGCCTTCGCGACCACCTGGGACGTCCAGCTGGCGTCGGTGGCCGCCGCCCTGGGCAAGAGCGAGGAGGGCGAGACGCTGGCCGCGGAGCTGAAGGACCGGATCGCCGAGACCGCCGAGGAGAACCCCGACCTGAAGGGCATGACGGTCGCCTCGGCGGCGAAGTTCGGGGATGCCTACGGGGCCTACCTCCCCGGCGACGGGCGCCTGGACGTCCTCACCGACCTGGGGCTGGTCAACAACCCGGGCATCGCCGACCTCGACGCGAACGGCTTCTTCGCCACCGTGCCGGGCGAGAAGGTCTCGGTGCTGGACGCCGACGTGGCGGTGATCCTGCCGATCGGCTTCACGGTCGCCGACGTCGAGAACGACAAGCTGCTCCAGTCGCTCGACGTGGTGAAAGACGGCCGCGCCGTGGTCATCGACCCCGACAGCGACCTCGGCGGCGCCTGGAGCGCCTCGAGCGTGCTCAGCATCCCGTTCGTGCTGGACGAGATCGTCCCTCAGCTCGCGGAGGCGGCGAAGAAGAAGGCCTGACCCGACGGACGGGCCCGCCGCGTCGCGGCGGGCCCGTCAGCGGGCCGCGACCGGCTCCCGCTCGCTCTCGCTCTCGGGCCGCGTGCGGGGCGCCTGCGCCCCGTCCGCCGGCGCGGCGGGCAGCTCCAGCCGGGCGCGGCCGCCGGGTCCCGCCTCCAGGACGAGCCGGCCGCCCATCCGCTCGGCCAGCGCCCGCGCGACCCCGAGGCCGAGGCCGGCGCCCGGGAACCCCATGGCGGCGACGCCGCGCGCGAAGCGCTCGCCCACGATCGGCAGCTCGTGCCCGCGCAGGCCGGGACCGGTGTCGGTGATCGACAGCTCGACCGAGCCCCCGGGCAGCAGGCGGCCGGCCA
This sequence comes from Thermoleophilia bacterium, assembly GCA_050181915.1. Lineage (GTDB taxonomy): Bacteria > Actinomycetota > Thermoleophilia > Miltoncostaeales > Miltoncostaeaceae > JBFXCS01. Next base: position 59,909 of record JBFXCS010000003.1, read on the forward strand.
GGGTGATGGTGCCGCCGCGGGGCGTGAAGGTGGCCGCGTTCGCGACCAGCTCGGTGAGGATCTCGTGCACCAGGGCGGGGTCGGCGCGCAGGGCCGGCAGGTCGTCGGGCAGGCTCGTCTCGAGCCGCAGCCCGCGGTCGCGCAGCTTGCGGTCGAACTCGCGGCCGAGGCCGTAGGCGATGCCCGCGGCGCCGACGGCGCGCACCCGCAGCGGACGGCCGTGGGGGTCGTTCTCGGTGCCCCGCAGCAGGCGCCCGACCAGGCGCTCCATGCGCCCGGCGGCGCCCTCGATGCGCCGCACCACCGGGGCGGCCGAGCCGGGCAGCTGGTTCAGCAGCTCGCCCGCCAGGGCCTGCACCTCGTAGACGGGGGCCTGGAGGTGGCGCGCGGCGGCGCCGGTCACCTGGCGGCGCAGCGCGGCGAGGCGCTCCTGCTCGGTGCGCTCGCCCACCGACACCAGCCGCCCGCCGGGCACCGACCAGGCCTCGACCTCGAGGGCGCGGCCGTCGTCCAGCACCAGCCGGCGGCTGGTGGCCCCGGACGAGGACAGCGCCAGCCGGACGGCGTCCTCGACCGCCCCGGCGTCGCCGGGCGCCAGCGACGCGATCAGCAGCTCGAGGGCCGCGTTGCGGACGAGGCCGCCGGCGGGCGTGCGGGCGGCGACGGGGTGCGCCAGCGGGGTGAGCGCGGCCACGAGGGGCTCGACGCGGGCCTCGACGGCGTCCTGCAGGTCGGCCACGCGCACGGCGGCGTCCCCCACCGACTCGCTGAGGCGGCGCCACTCGCCGCGCCCCTCGGCGGCGACGGCCACCGGCCGCCCGGACGCGGCGGCGCGCGCGGCGTCGGACATGCGCCGCAGCCGGGCGCGGGAGCGGGCGGCGAGCAGCCAGGCGAGGGCGCCGGCCACCAGCGCCAGGAGGCCGGCGAGCGCCAGCGCGGGCAGCGGGACGCCGATCGATCCGACCCCCGGGCCGAGCGCCTGGCGCACCACCAGCGTGCCGCCGCCGGTCAGGTCGCGCGAGGCCTCGACGGCGCCGTCGCGCAGCGACCATCCCGAGGTCCCGGTCGTCGCGAGGCGCTCGGGCCATCCGGGCGCGCCGGCCGACCACACGGCCTCGTCGCCGGCCTGCAGGCGCACCCGGCCCGCCGGGCCCAGCACCCGGGCGGACGCGCCGACCGCGGCGACGGCCGCCCGCGCGTCGGCCGGTCGGGACAGGTCGATGCGGGGCGCCGCGGCGTCGGCGGCGCGGGCGACGCGGTCACCGGCGGCGGCGATGTCCTCCCTGGTCCCCCAGGCCGCCGTGAGCACCAGGGCGAGCAGCAGCGCGACGGCGGTCGCGGCCGTCACGGCGAGCGCGACCTTCCATGGCCTGCGTGGGCGGGAGTCCGGGTGCATCGGTGGGGAGGGCTTCGCGCACCCCGCGCGAAAACCTCCCCCGTGGCATTTTCGTAAGCGTGTGGATGACGCATGATGTACACGGGAGAATCGATGCTCGGAAACCGCGATGAGTGACGACGACGGATGGCCACGGGGGCGCGCGACGCGCGCGGACCGCGGCCCTCGGACGCTGACCGCGAGTGAGGCCGCAGCGCTCATCGGCGTGAGCGTCGCCACCGTGCGGGGATGGGCCGACCAGGGACGACTGCCCTCCCATCGCACCGTCGGCGGGCACCGGAGGTTCGAGCTGGACGAGTTGCGGGAGTGGCTCGCGCGCCGGGGCGCCCCGGCCCCCGAACCGCGCCGCCTGAGGCGCCAGCCGCAGGACGTCCCGGCCTGCCCCCTGCTGGCCCGGGAGCTCAACGCCCGCACCGAGTCGGTGGTCGACCGCGTGCTCGCCGGCTACGACGACGACGTGCCGACGCCCCTGCCCCGGCCCAGCGACGCGGCCATGCAGAGGCTCACGGTCCGGTTCCTGCGCATCCTCGCCACCGCCCTCGACAGCGGCCGCCCCGGCGCGACGATGGGACGGGCCGAGGTGGCCGGCCTGCGCGGCGGCCTGCAGGGCCCGTCCGGGCCGCGCGTGCTGGTGGAGCACACCCGGGTGGCGATCGCCGTGGTCGCCGAGGCCGAGACGATCATCGGCGACGGCGTCGAGGTGGAGCCGCTCGCGATGGCGTCGCTGCACTCGGTGATCGACCACGCCCAGGCCGCTGTGGCGCGCGGCTTCGAGCAGGCGCAGGGGCTCCGCTCGCCCCGCCCGGGCTCCGGCGCGGGCTCCCCCCTCGGCGGGCGCTGACCGGCCGGCGCCCTCGCCGTCCGCATAGAAAGAGCCCCGTCGCCGGGGCTCTTTCCTTAGCAGGCCGTAAGCCGGATTCTGTCGTGGGCAGCCATCCATCTGGGACATCCGTCGCCGGATGCCTCGTGCGGCCGACCTGGGACTGGGCGAGCAACCCGTGGCGTCCCGTTTTGGCCTTGCACCGGGTGGGGTTTACCCAGCCGGCCTGTCACCAGACCGCTGGTGCGCTCTTACCGCACCTTTTCACCGTTGCCGCCGACGCGAGCGCCGAGGCTGTGTCGTTTCTGTGGCACTTTCCCTGGGGTTTCCCCCGCTGGCCGTTAACCAGCACCCTGCTCTGCGGTGTCCGGACTTTCCTCGAGCCGCCGAGGCGACCCGCGGCTGCCTGGCCTGCCGCGCAAGGGTAGCAGCGGTTTCGACGCGGGCCGCGGGCCCGCGCGCCGCGATCAGAGCCTGCGCAGCACCCCGACGACGATGCCCGCGATCTCCACCGACTCGGGCACGATCGGCTCGTAGGCGTCGTTCTCCGGCATCAGGCAGACCCTGCCGTCGGCGCGCTTCAGGCGCTTCACCGTCGCCTCGTCCTCGATCAGCGCCACGACGATCTCGCCGTCGTCCGCCGTCTTCTGCTGCTTCACCACCACGAGGTCGCCGTCGAGGATGCCGGCCTTGGTCATCGAGTCACCGGCGACGCGCAACATGAAGTCTCCCGGGAACGGGGTCGCGACCCAGTCCTCGACATCCTGGTCGGCCAGCCGCGGCGCGCCGGCGGCGACGGAGCCGATCAGCGGGAGCGCCTCCGCGCTGGGCGGCGACGGAGCGGGCGCGGGCACCGCGCCCTCGGCATGGTCGCGACAGACGAACATCGCGCGGGGCTTGGTGGGGTCGCGCCGGATGTGCCCCGCCGCCTCCAGCTTGGCCAGGTGGGCGTGCACCGTCGACGGGGATGCCAGCCCGACGGCCAGCCCGATCTCGCGCACCGTGGGCGGATAGCCGCTGTCCCGGCAGTGCCGGGAGATGAACGTCAGGATGGCCGTCTGTCGATCGGTGAGCTCGTCCATGCCGGTACCCCGTCTCTGGGACGCGAACAGGTGTTCCGGTCACGCTAGCAAGCGCGCCCGGCGCGGTCCAGCCACCGGGGCGTCCGCCCACCCACGTCTCGCGACGGCTATAATCCCCGCCCGCACCACGCGCCTGTGGCGGAATTGGTAGACGCGCAAGGTTGAGGGCCTTGTGACCCCTAGGGTCGTGGAGGTTCAAGTCCTCTCGGGCGCACTGGTTGTTCGACGGAGCCCCCACGAAGGTCCGCCTTCGTGGGGGCTCTGTCGTTCTGGTCCTCTGGGTGCCCCACGGCGGCGGGACAGCAACCGGGACCGAGCGGGACAGCCGTTACCGCACCCGGGATTACGCGCTCTCCCTCCAGCCGGATCGTTCCAGCCTCGCATGGACCCGGCCCGTACGGCGCGCTGGCGGTGTGTGCCGAACCAGCGCGTCGTCGTTCGCGGCCAAGTCACGCCGCCAGCACTCGACACATGTTCGGAACGGGTTGCTGCGACTCTCGACCTCTCCGGCATGAATAGCGACGCATACGGCGCGAATGTGTGTAAGCATCTCGTCGACGACGCGACATATCGTCCGGAGCTGAGCGGACTCTCCAGAGTAGAGCTTCACCAAAACGCCAAGTCTACGAGACGCACACCCCAGTGCAAACCGGAGGATAGGCCACCATGACTCTGAGCAACGGCACCAAGCGCAAGCTCGAGACTCTGCTGGATATGGGCGCAGGCTATGTACTGAACTTCACGAATGCGGCCTTCAAGGACTTCGTCATGACAGCCATCGGCGTCGACCCTTACGCGGGAGAGTACGAGTCCAAAGCTAACCTTCTGCGCCGTTTATGGCAGGACCTCCCAGAGATCACTGTCGCCCAACTCAACCTCGAGCTGCTTGAGTATTGGAAGGATGGAAAGTCGATATCCGGCGAGCCGATCACCGAATCAGAGCAACGCATGTACAACGAGCTTCTCGCTGAATTCAGTACCGCTCAGAAAAGCGACGCTACGATCGATATGACCTTCTTAAACAAGAACTTCGGCACGGTGGACCTTACCGCGCTTCCGAGTACGCTCACCGCCACCGACGTCGTCCAGGCGAGGCTGATCGAGATCGACAGGGCGATGAAGGCCGACGCACCCCTCGCCGTGATCTTCCTTGTCGGCAGCACCCTTGAAGGGCTGTTAGCTGAGCTAGCAACCGCGCAGGCAGCAACCTTCGTGGCCAGCCGTGCTGCCCCGCAAGGCAGGAACGGAAAGGTGAAACCACCACAGGACTGGACGCTCTCTGAGCTCATCACGGTGGCCAAGAACATCGGTATCCTCAGCACCGACGTCGCCGAGCATGCAGACCAAGTGCGCAACTTCCGCAACTACATCCATCCTCGACAGCAACTCAAGGAGAACTTTTCCCCCCGCATCGAGACGGCACGCATCGCCCAGCAGGTGCTCGTTGGTGCGCTGAAGGATCTGGAGTCTCTACCCTCCCATGAGGGGAGGCATAACCGAGAGCACTCGGGCGATGTTGCCCTTTGACGCGCCGTTCTTCGAGTCGACGCCTGAGAGAAGAGCAGCGGTAGGCAACTCCAGGGTATCTTCTATTGTTGTGCGAATCCGCCTGTGGGCCGGATCCTCCCGGCAACTTCGGTGGCACCGGCGCGAAATGTCCGAAGAATGCATTGCCAAACCTCGTTGAGGTTCCGGACAAGCCGACGCGTCGCGCTCCAAGCCGGGACGGACGACCCACGCCGGCGACCGATAGGGTTCCACCGATGTCCGACACGGTGATCACCGACGCGCCGGAGGCGTCGCGCTACGAGGCCCGCCTCGACGGCGACCTCGCCGGCTTCGCGGAGTACGTGGTCAAGGACGACTTCATCGTCTTCACCCACACCGAGGTGGACCCGGCGTTCGGGGGCAAGGGGATCGGCGGGGCGCTGGCCCGCGGCGCCCTCGACGGCGCTCGCGAGCGGGGCCTCGCGGTGGTGCCGGCGTGCCCCTTCATCGCCGGCTGGATCGCCAAGCACCCGGACTACGCCGAGCTGGTCGCCCCCTCGCTGCGGGAGCAGTTCCAGGCCTGACCCGGGCCGGGCCCCGACCGCGCCCCCGGGCTAGGCGGCGTCGCCCGCCGGGGCCTCCTTCGACAGCGGGGAGGGGAAGCGGAGGACGGTCTTCACCGCGGCCAGCCAGCCGGCCAGGCGCTCGGCCTCAGCCTCGAGCGCCGCGCGGGCGTCGGCGCCCACGTCCTCGAGCAGCTGCAGCGCGACCTCGCCGGGGCCGTCCTGGCGCCATCCGCCCACGATCCGCCCGTCCCACCACGCGGTCGGGCCGCCGTTGCCCGCGCTGTCGAAGATGCGCTCGCGGTGGGGGCCGAGGTACCAGTCGCGGGCCGCCCAGCCCATCGTGGAGGGATCGAGCTCGGGCAGCAGCGCCGCCCAGGGCGCGACCGGCTCCACCGGGTCGACGTCATCGGGCAGCACCACCGCGGCGCCCGCGTCTGTCTCCACCTCCACCGCGCCGACCGCGGCGAGCGCGGCGCGGGTGGCGGTGAGCGTGCCGCCCAGCCACCAGCGCAGATCCGCGACCGTCGCCGGGCCGAACGCGAACAGCCAGCGGCGCACGAGGCGGACCAGGGCGTCGTGCGGCGGACCGGGCGCGGGCTCGGCCCCCAGCCAGGCGGCGGTGGTCGTCCAGCGCGGGCGCGACACGTGCCAGCCGCCGTCGTTCGTGCCGCGCACGATGCGCCCCTCGGCCGAGAGCACGGTGAGCACCCGCGGGGCGACGGGCACCTGCCCGCCCCAGCTCTTGTGGGGCGCATAGGTCGTCGACCCCTCCAGCAGGGGGAGGGCCGCCCGCAGCTGGGCCGAGGTCGCCTCGCCGTTCTCCGCCAGGTGGGCCATCACCGCCTCGCCGGCGGCCTCCAGCCACGCCGCGCCGTCCGCCACGAGACCCGACCCCTCGACGTCCTTGATCAGGCGGGCCCGCTCGGAGGCCGCCACCCTCCCGCCCGCGACGTCGCGCACATCGCCGAACGTGTCGGCGGGGATCACCCACAGCGTCCGCCGCATCGCCAGGTGCTTCACCAGCGTGCGGTCGTCGTAGAGCGCCCCGGTGACGTCCGCGGCCGCCAGGTCGTCCACCCGCGCCCGCGCCGACAGGTACACGGTCGCCGGCGACGTGGCGTGCAGCCCCACCAGCCTGCGGGCGGCGGCCACCGCATCGGGCGCCCGCCGGCCGGGCGCGAGATGGTGGCGGCGCGCCAGACGGGCCCGCCGCTCGGCGGCATCGATGAATCGCATGGGCCGATCGTGTCAGAGGAGCCGGTCGCCGGGATCGGTTGCCCGCCCGCGCGAGCTGTGACGATACTGACCCGGTACGCGAGGAGGGGGCGCATGGCGACCGGCGGAACGCACGACGACGGGGCGGGGCGCGAGCCGAGCATCGCCGAGCTGCGCGCGTTCGTGGCCGTGGCCGAGGAGCTGCACTTCCGCCGCGCCGCGTCGCGTCTGGGCATGGCGCCGCCGCCGCTGTCGCAGATGATCCGCCGGCTCGAGCGCAAGGTCGGCGCCGTGCTCCTCGAGCGCACGCCGCGATCGGTCGTGCTGACCGAAGCCGGCTCCGAGCTCCTGCCGCGGGCGCGGGACATCCTCATCCGCATGGCCGAGGCCCAGCTCGCGGTGGGCCAGGCGGCCGACCACCACGCCCGCGCGCTGCGGGTGGGGATCATGTCGAACGGGTTCGCCGAGCTCACCGGTCCCATCCTCGACGTCTTCCGCCGGGCCCACCCGCGGGTGCGCATCGACCTGGTGGACATCACCAGCGAGCCCGGCGCCGGCGTCATCCACGGCGAGGCCGACGTCTGCCTGCTGCGCCCGCCGGTGCCCGAGCAGGACGACCCGCGGGTGAGGATCGAGGACGTGGTGATGGAGCCGCGGGCCGCCCTCCTCACGCGCCGCCACCGCCTGGCCGAGGCCGACCGCGTGTCGGTGGCCGACCTCGCCGACGAGAGGTGGGTGGCGACCGGTCCCACCCTGCCCGCGGTGCGCGACTTCTGGGCCGTCGCCGACCAGCGCGACGGCGAGCCGGTGCGCTACGACGTCGAGGCGTGGACGGTGCCGGACGTGATACGTGGCGTCGGCTACCAGCAGAACGTGATCACGTCGTTCGCATCGATCACGCGCTTCTTCCGCATCCCCGGCGTGGTGGCCGTGCCGATGCCAGACGTGCCGCCGGCGCCGATGTCGATCGCCACCCGCCCCGGCGACGACCGGCCGGCGGTGACGGACTTCACGTCGATCGCGCGGACGGTGAGCGCCCAGATGATCGACCTGGTGCCGGGCGCGTTCCTCGCGTCCGCCTGACCCGGGCGGATCGCCGCCCGACCGCCCGTCCCGCCGTCAGCCCTCCAGCGAGCCCCGGCGGCGCAGGCGCCAGCCGATGATCCCGACCGGGACGGCGAGGCCCAGCGACACCAGCGCCAGCACGGCGTGCACGGCGATGAAGGCCGCTGAGCGGTCGTCGCGCGCCAGGTTCACCAGGCGGTTGACCCACACGAAGACGGTCCACGCCGCGGCGGCCAGCAGCAGCCCGCCCGCGATCCTCGGGGAGCGCACCGCCCCTAGCCGAAGATGATCCCGATGAGCTGAACGATCCACGCGATGATGTAGACGTTCAGCACCGCGCCCAGGTAGATGCCGATCGCGAGGACGAAGACCGCGACGGCGGCCCCGATCCACTTCGCGCTGGTTGCGGCGGCGGGATTCATCGCACGGAACCCTACCCACCGGATCGGCCGGCGGAAAGGGAGCGCGGCGGCGCAGGGGCACCTGACCCGCTCGCGTGGGCGCGAGGTCCCTGGCCAACGCCCCCTGACACGGCACCTCGTGCCGCGTCAGGCAACGTTCGCCCCGTTCTTGCTCGCTGCAAACCTCGGCGGATGCGGCGTCCTCGATCATCCACATGGCGACGACCATGCGGATGACGCTGCGTCCTTGCCCCGCCGGGTTTTCGCGGCCATAACGGACCAACGTCACCGGACACGGCACTAGGGTGGCGCTGCACCGTCCCACGAGGGAAGGACCCGACCGCCATGAGCGCCGACGACGCCACCGCCGAGCAGGCCCGCGAGGCCCTGATCGCCGCGATCGCCGCCCAGGCCGAGCGCGCCCCCAACGCCAGCACGCTGCTGCGCCTGGCCGAGGCCTACGCCTGGGTGGTCCAGCCCGGCCAGGCCCACGGCGGGGGCGGCGACAACTGATCGCCGGCGCCCGCGGGAGCCGCGCCTAGACCCTCCAGCCGAACGCGGGGAGGGTGAGGGCGCGCGCCGCCTCGACCAGCTCGCGCGTCGCGGGGTGGCGCGGGCGGGTGAGCACCTCGGCCGGCGGGCCCTCCTCCACGATCCGCCCCTCCTCCATCACGGCCACCCGGTCGGCCGCGGCGCCGACCGCCCCCAGGTCGTGGGAGATCAGCAGCTGGGCCACCCCGCGACGCTCGCGCAGGCCGGCGAGCAGGTCGAGCACCTGCACGCCGACCGGGGCGTCGAGCGACGACACCGGCTCGTCGAGCACCAGCAGGGGCGGATCGAGGGCGAGGGCGCGGGCGATCGCCACGCGCTGGCGCTCCCCGCCGGACAGCTGGGCCGGGCGGCGGCCCGCCATCGCCGCCGGCAGCCCCACGGCCTCGAGCAGGCCGGCGACGATCTCCGCCCGGCCGGCCCGGCCTCGTCGGCCGGGCTGCGGCAGGCCGTGCACCACGAGCGGCTCGGCCACGACGGCGCCCACGGTCATGCGCGGGTCCAGGCTGAGGAAGGGATCCTGGAACACGATCTGCACCAGGCGGCGGGCGCCGTCGCGATCGCGGGCGGCGCCGGACCCCACCGGCCGGCCGCCCAGGCGGATCGCGCCCGCCTCGGGGGCGAGCAGGCCCACCACGAGGCGCGCCAAGGTAGTCTTGCCGCTGCCCGAGCCGCCCACCAGGGCGACGACCTCGCCCGGCGCCACGCTCAGGCTCACCCCGTCCACGGCCCGCACCGGCTCGCGGCCGGGCGCCCCCAGGGTGCGCACGACGCCCTCCAGCTCGAGGGCCGGCGGCGGCGCTCCGGAGGCGGCGGCGGGCGGGGCGGGAGCCGGCTCGGGGACGCGCGATCGCTCGTGCGCCAATTGGCCGTGGCGTGCGCGGCCAATTGGCCGCGGCGCGGCGGCGGGGCCGGCCATGCGGGGGGCGGCGTCGATCAGCCGGGCCGTGAGCGGGTGCACCGGGGAGCGCAGCAGGCGCCCGGTGCGCCCCTGCTCGACGATCCGTCCGCGCTCCATCACCGCCACCCGGTCGGCCAGGCGGGCGATCACGCCCATGTCGTGGGAGATCAGCAGCACCGCCAGGCCGCGCTCGCGGCGATGGCGGTCGATCAGGTCGAGGATCCGGGCCCGCACGACCGAGTCGAGGCCGGAGGTGGGCTCGTCGGCCACCAGCACCGCCGGATCGGGGGCGAGCGCCATGGCGATGAGCGCCCGCTGGCGCTGGCCGCCCGACAGCCGGTGGGGGTGATCGTCGCGATCGACGCCCATCTCGCCCAGCAGCTCGGCGGCGCGGGCCGCGGCCTCGCGGCGGCTCATGCGGGCGTGCGCCCTCAGCGTCTCGGCCACCTGCCACCCCACCCGCCGCACCGGGTCGAGCGACGCGGCCGGATCCTGGGGCACCAGGCCGATGCGCGCCCCGCGCACCGCCCGCAGCCCGCGCGGGTCGAGGGCGCGCAGGTCGGCGCCGCCCAGCGCCAGCCGCTCGGCCCGCGCCCGGGCGGGCGGCGGCACCAGCCGTAGGAGCGACAACGCCAGCAGGGTCTTGCCCGCCCCACTCTCGCCCACCAGGCCGAGGCACTCGCCCGGATGCAGGTCGAGGTCGACGCCGTCCACCGCCGCCCGCGCGCCCGCCTCGCCGGGCACCTCCACCACGACCCGCCGCGCCTCGAGCAGGGCGCTCATCGCGCCGGCCCCCGCAGGGCCCGCAGGCGGCGCCCCGGAGACGGGTCGAGGGCCTCGCGGACGGCGTCGCCCAGGAGGCTCACCGCCACGACGGTGAGCACGATCGCGGCGCCCGGGAAGAGCGTCAGCCAGGGCCGCTCCTCGATGGTGTCCTGCGCGCCGATCATGAGGTTGCCCCAGGTGGGGTCGGTGGCCGGGTCGATGCCGAGCGACAGGAACGAGAGCGAGCTCTCGGCCAGGATCGCCAACCCGGTGGCGAGCGCCGCGAAGGGGGCGATCTCGGGGATCGCGGCGGGCAGCAGGTGCCGCAGCACCACCCGCCCGGAGCGGGCGCCCGCCGCCCGGGCGGCCTGGACGTACGGCAGGTCGCGGGTGCGCAGCGCCGACGCGCGCGTGAGGCGGAAGAGCGGCGGCCACGACACGAGCGACAGGATCAGGATCACCTCGGCCGGGCCGACCCGCTCGAACGCGACGCTCAGCACGACCAGCAGGGCGAAGCCGGGGACGATCAGCACCATGTCGGTGAGCCGCGACAGCAGCGCGTCGACCCAGCCGCCCCGCCAGCCCGCCAGAAGGCCCAGCGACGCCCCCGCCACCGTGGCGACCAGCGCGGTGGCGAGGCCCACCAGCAGGGAGATGCGGCCGGCCGCCATCACGCGGGTCAGAACGTCCTCGCCCAGGTCGGCGGTGCCGAAGGGGTGCGCCCAGCTCGGCCCCTGGTTGCGGACGGTGATGTCCTGCTGGTCGAAGCCGTACGGCGACAGCAGCGGCCCGAGCAGCGCCGCGAGGGCGACGAGCAGCAGGATGAGGGCGCCGAGCGCCCCGGCCGGATGCCGCCGGACGAGGTCCCGGGCGCGCCTCACCGCCCGCCCCCGCGCAGGTCCACCCGCGGGTCGAGGGCGGCGTAGAGCAGATCCGCGACGAGGTTCGCCACGACGACCGCCACCGCGCCGATCATCACGATGCCCATCGCCACGTTGATGTCCCGCGCCAGCGCCGCGTCGCGGAACAGGCTGCCCATGCCCGGCCACGAGAAGACGCTCTCGGTGACGACCGCGCCGCTGAACAGGGCCCCCAGGTCGAGGGCGACCAGGGTCACGATCGGCGCCAGGGCGTTGCGCAACCCGTGGGCCAGCACCACCCGCCGCTCGGAGAGCCCGCGCCCGCGGGCCGCGCGCACGTGGTCGGAGCGCAGCACCTCGATGAGGGCGGCGCGCTGGAAGCGGCTCCAGGCCGCCACGTTCACCAGGCCGAGGGTCAGCACCGGCAGCACCAGGTGCTGCAGGTGGTCGAGCGAGAACAGCCGGCCCTCGTGGTCGAACGAGAACCGCTGGCCGGTGTAGAGCACCACCTCGCCGTCGCCGCCCAGACGCCCCCACAGCACGAGGGAGGCGACGATCAGCCCGATGCCGGTGGCGAGCACCGCGACGGTGCCGGCCCCGAGGCGCCGCAGCCGGGCGATCCCGATCAGCGCCAGGACGGTGCCGAGGGCGAAGGGCAGCACCGCCCAGCCGTGGTCGCGCATCCAGATCGCGCCCAGCTGCAGCAGCACCCCGGCCAGGAAGGTGGGCGTCGCGAAGCCGAGGTAGGTGAGGCCGCCGACCAGATGGTCGGTGGGGGTGCCGGCGCGGGTGGCCGAGAACACGCCCAGCGCCGTGCCGAGGACGGCGGCCGCCACGAGCGAGAGCAGCATCAGCTCCAGGGTGGCCGGCAGGGCGTCGAGGATCGGCCGGCTGGCGTCGACGCCCCGGTTCATCGCCGAGACGCCCCAATCGCCGCGCACGAACCCGCTCAGCCAGTGCCAATACCCCTCGTACCAGGGATCGTCGAGGCCCTGCTGCTCGATCAGCCGCCGCAGGTCGGCGGCCCGCACGGTGGGTATCTGGCGCAGCCGCGCCACCGGGTCGGCGGCGCGGTAGAGCAGCAGGTAGCTCACCAGGCTCACCACGAACAGCATCGGCACCGAGACGGCGAGCCGCCGCCCGGCGTAGGCGAGCGCCGGCCTCACGCGGCGCCCGCCGGGTCGACTACCCGCCGCCCCCGCGCAGCGACCACGTGGCGCTGTTCCAGAACACCTCGGCCTGGGTGGGGTTGACCTCCACCCCGGTGAGGGAGTCGTCGAAGGCGGCGGTGTTCGGCTGCAGGTAGAGCGGGATGAGCGGCACCTGCGCCGCGACGATGTCCTGCAGCCGGCCCAGCGTCCGCGCCCGCGCGGCGGCGTCGACCTGGCGGTCGGAGAGGCGCATCAGGCGATCCGCGGCGGCGTCGCTCCACCGGTACACGTTCTGGCCCACGAAGCCGTTCCCCTCCGAGGGGATCTGATCCGACGCGAGGATCGCCGTGACGCTGGGGTCGACGCCGCTCCCGGCCGCGGTCATCAGCGCCTGGAAGTCGCCCTGGGTGATGATGCCTCCGAAGATGCGGTCGGCGGGCGCGGAGCGCGGGACCAGGTCGATGCCGGCGGCGCGCGCCTGCTGCGACAGCAGCCGCGCGGTGGTGCCCCGAAGATCGCTCTCCGAGTTGGTGAGCAGGGTGATGCGCAGCGGCCGGCCGTCCTTCTGGAAGATCCCGTCGCCCTCGCGCGTCCAGCCGGCGCGCTCGAGCAGCGCCGCGGCCTCGTCCGGGCGGTACGAGTAGCGCTCGAAGGCCGGCTCGTAGCCCACCTGGATGGGGCCCAGCACGCTCTCGGCGACCGGCACGGCGCCGTCGAGCAGCACCTTCACCACCTGATCGCGGTCAATGGCGTAGGCCAGGGCCCGGCGCACCGACGGGTCGTCGAGGGGCGCCGCCTGCGTGTTGAGGATGATGTGCTCCAGGAAGACCGAGGGCACGGATCTCACCGTCACCCCGTCGGTCGCGCGCGCGCGGCGCAGCAGGTCGGGGTCGGGCGGCGGGGTGATGAGCTGGGCCTCGCGCTGGCGCAGCGCGGCGAGCGCGGCGCCGGGGGAGTCGAGGAAGTTCACGACGATGCGGTCGAGGTGAGGGCCGCCGCCGAAGCGGGACGCGCCCCACCAGTCGGGGTCGCGCACGAGCACCGCGCGCACGCCGGGGCGGACGCTCTGCAGGGTGAACGGCCCGGAGCCCACGATGCCGCCCTCGTTCCAGACGGTGTTGAAGTCCCTGCCCCGCAGCACGTGGCGCGGCAGCACGTAGTAGCCGCCCGAGACGCTGAAGACGTCGCGCCAGGGCGCGTAGTCGCCCCGGAACGCGACGGTGAAGCAGGTGGCGGGCGCGCAGCGGCCGCCGGCGGCGGTCTCGCCCGCCTCGATCGACCGGATCCGGCTCCATCCGGTGCGGCTGGCGATCTGGTTCTTCGACGCCGTCATCGTGCGCCAGGTGAAGATCACGTCGGCGCTCGTGACCCGGCGCCCGTCCGACCAGCGGGCGGCCGGATCGAGGTTGAAGGTCACGCGCAGCGGGCCCTCGCGCACGTCGTCGCCCGCCGGGACGCGGGTGGCCAGCTGCGGCACGTAGCGGCCGTCCTGGTCCACCGTCAGCAGGTTCTGCAGGATGTTCGAGACGACGTGCTGCCCCGCCACTGTGGCGCCGTCCGCCAGCAGCGTGTTCAGGATCGGCGGGGCCTGGTCCTCCGCCACCACGAGGGTGCCGCCGCTCTGGGGCCCGGTGGCGCCGCCGCCGCACCCCGCGGCGAGCAGCGCGAGCGCCACGGCCGCCGCGATGCCGGCCGCTGCCACACGTGCTCCCCTGCGCGTGGTCCCCACTGGCCTCCGAGCCGTCCCGCCGGCCCCACGTCCATGGGACCGTCCCCACCACCCCGCGACCCGCATCGGCCGCCGGGCGCTCCCGCCTTAAAGCTGGCGGGCCAGGAAGAAGGTGGTGACGAAGAAGATGATCGCCGCCGCGACCGTGATGCGATCGAGGTTCTTCTCGACGATCGCCGTCGAGCCGCCGTAGGCGCTGCTGCTCCCGCCGACGCCGAAGGCGCCCGAGAGTCCCGCGTCCTTCCCGCTGTGGAGCAGGACGAGGAAGATCAGGAGCACCGAGATGATCGAGTGCACGACGACGAGTACGGCGGTCACGGACGGCACGCTAGCATGGCGACCCTCCGTGGACGATCTCCCGATCCTCAACCCGCCGGAGTTCCCGGAGTGCCTGGTGTGCGGGCCGGACAACCCGGAGGGGCTCCACCTCGTGATCCGCCGCGACGGCACCGACGCCGTCGCCCGGTACACGCCGCGGGCCACGCAGATCGGGTACCCGGAGCGCGTGCACGGCGGGCTCATCGGGATGCTGGTGGACGAGATGCTGGTGTACGCGGGCGCCCCGCACGGCCTGTGGGGGATGACCGCGAAGGTGCGCTACTGGCTGCGACGCCCCATCCCGGTCGGGGTCGAGCTGGCGCTGCGCAGCCGCCTGGTGCAGCGGAGCGAGCGCGGCTTCCGCGCCACCGTCGCCATCCACCTGCCGGGCGACGTCCTCGCCGCCGAGGGCGAGGGCATGTGCGTCATCCGCCAGGCCCCGCGGACGGGGTAGCCGGGCTCAGCGCTCCGGGCGGGCGGCCGCGACATCCCCGGACGTCGGGCTCCGAGAAGGCCCCTTACGCCGTAGTGCCAATTGGCCGTGTCCGCCGCGGCCAATTGGCGCACCCTCGGCAGACGGCCCCGGGGATCGCGCAGTCCCGATCCCGCGGCGGCCCGGTAGGCTCGGGCCGTGGAGATCCGCGCCCGCGACCAGGCCACGCCGTTCGTCACGACAGACGGGAGCACCATCCGGTCCCTGCTCGACCGCTCGAACGCCCCGGTGGCGAACCACAGCCTCGCCGAGGCGACGATCGAGGCGGGCGAGGCGACCGAGCGCCACTACCACCGGGTGAGCGAGGAGATCTACTACTTGGTGGAGGGCAGCGGCCTGATGGAGATCGACGGCGAGCGCCGCGAGGTGGGCGTGGGCGACGCGGTCCTGATCCCGCCGGGCGCGTGGCACCAGATCCGGGCGACCGGCTCCGGGCCGCTGCGGCTGCTGTGCTCCTGCTCTCCCCCGTGGAGCGCCGAGGACACGCTGTTCGAGTGACGGCGGCGAACGACGGGCGCGGAGGCCGCGGCGTGTACCTGCTCGACCCCTCCGGCCACTGCATCGAGCTGATCGCCCGGCCGTACCTCTGACGGCCGCGCGCCTCCGTCAGCTCCACCCGCCGCCCTCGTCGAAGCGGTGCCAGAAGGCGCCGTCGGTGCCCCGCACGATCACGTCGATCCGCCCGCCCGCCGTGGCCGCGGCCGGCCCCGCCGTGACGATGCCGCCGAGCGGCTCCCACAGGCTCCAGGTCGCGCCGTCCCAGGTCGCGCGGTACAGCCCGTCGCCGTCGCCGCGGCCGAAGACGTCTAGGCGGTCGGGCCCGGGCGACACCATCGCGGGCGAGGTGGTGATCGTCATGGCCCCGCCGAACGACCACGTGCCCACCCAGCGGCCGCCGTCGAAGGTGCGGCGGATGAGCTGGCCCAGGTCGTCGCGGTACGCCAGCTCCAGATGCCCGGGACGCCGGCCGGCCACCGCGGGATCCCAGATCGGCCGGCCGGTCATCGGCGGCGGCCACACCTCCGCCCACTCGCCCCAGCCGTCGTCGAACGTGCGGCGCATCATGCGCCCGTCGCGGCCGAGCGCGAGCACGTCGATGTGGCGGTCGCCCCACGAGCAGACCCCCGGCCCGGAGATGAGGTCCCCGCCGAGCGACTCCCAGCCGTGCCAGCGGCCGCCGGTGAACCAGCGGTGCCAGAGCGCGTTGTCGGTGCCGCGGGCGAACGCGTCGAGGCGGCCCGCCCCCCAGGACGCGATCGCCGGCCGCGTGGTCAGCCCGCCGCCCAGCGTCTCCCAGCCGCTCCAGCGGCCCTCCTCCAGCCAGGCGTGCCACATCGCGAAGTCCTCGCCGCGGCCGAGCACGTCCACCCGGCCCGGACCCCACGACACCGCGGCCGGCCCCGTCGTGAAGCCCCCGCCCAGCGACCGCCAGCCCATCGACGCCTCCTCGGGTCCGCCCGGGCGGACCCCGCATGCCGCTTCCCCCTGCGGGGACGATGATCCCACCGCGCGGGGCCGGGGGAAACCGCGCGACCCGTCTAGTCTGGTGGGGCACACACCCGCGAAGGAGCCCGCGTGTCCGACCGACTGATCCGCCTGGGGCACAGCCCCGACCCCGACGACGCCTTCATGTTCTACGCGCTCGCCGAGGAGCTGATTCCGACGGACGGCTTCCGGTTCGAGCACATCCTGCGCGACATCGAGACGCTCAACGACTGGGCGCGCGAGGGGCGGCTGGAGGTCACGGCCCTCTCCGTGCACGCGTACGCCTACCTGTCGGATCGCTACCGCCTGCTGCCTCACGGCGCGTCGATGGGCGAGCAGTACGGCCCGATGGTGGTGGCGCGGGAGGACATCGACCCCGCGACCCTGCCCGCGCGGCGGGTGGCGATCCCGGGCCTGCTCACCAGCGCCTTCCTCGAGCTGCAGCTCGCCGTGGGGCGCATCGAGAACCCGGTGATCGTGCCCTTCGACCAGATCCTCGACGTGGTGGAGCGCGGCGAGGTCGACGCCGGCCTCGTGATCCACGAGGGACAGCTCACCTACCAGACCCAGGGGCTGCGCTCGATCATCGACCTGGGCGAGTGGTGGCACGAGCTCACCGGCGGCCTGCCGCTGCCGCTCGGGGCGAACGCGGTGCGCCGCGACCTCGACGAGGGCGACACCCTGCCCCGCCTCTCGCGGCTGCTGCGCGCGAGCATCGCCTACGGCCTCGAGCACCGCGCCGGCGCCCTGGCCCACGCCGAGCGGTTCGGCCGCGGCCTCGACACCGCCCTCGCCGACCGCTTCGTGGGCATGTACGTCAACGACCGCACCCTCGACTACGGCGAGGACGGTCGCGCCGCCGTGGCGGAGCTGCTGCGCCGCGGCCACGAGGCCGGCCTGCTGCCCCAGGCCCCCGCGGTCGACTTCGTGGAGGACTGACGCCCCGCGACTGGCAGGCCGAGATCGACCGCTGGACGGAGCGCTTCCGCTCGGTCGACGACCCGCCCGAGCCCTTCGCCACGGCCCTGCGCGACGGCTGGACCGAGGAGGCCCGGGCGCGCCTGGCGGCCGAGGCCGAGGAGTACCTGCGCGCCCACGAGGCGATGACCGCCCAGCTCGCGGGGGCGGGTCTCGACATGGTGCGGCTCGACTGCCGGTCCGGCGCGTGCGGCGTGTGCGCCAAGTACTGCGGCAGCGCCTACTCGCTGACCGGCGCCACCGAGGGCCTGCCGGACCCTCCCCCGCTGCCCATCTGCCCCGCCTGCCGCCACACCCTCAACATGGTCACGCCCTTCTTCATGCAGAGCCTGGGGTTGGAGCTGGAGGACATGATCGACTCGGCCCAGCCCTTCGTGGACTGAGCCTGAGCCCGCCTCCTCGAGGCTAGGGCCCGACTTCGCGCACCACGAGGGTCGCGGTCATGCCGTCCACCGCCCGTCCTCCGCGCAGGCCGCGCACCTCGTAGGTGAGGCCGGCCGTGAGCCGCGCCTCCAGCCGCGCCTCGTCGCCGTCGGAGATGGACGGCGTGGGCCCGGCCTCGACCGCCCCCTGCGGGTCGACCACCTCCAGCGCGGTCGCGACCACCGAGTCGTTGCGGAAGACGACGGTGACCGGCCCCGCCCCGACGCCCACCGTCTGCTGCACGAAGGCCGGCTGGCCGGCGGGGTCGGCCTGGATCAGCACCGCCCCCGGCTCCACCGCCGGCGCCGTGGCCGCGGTCGTCGCGTCGCCGCCGTCCGAGTCGCAGGACGCGGCGACCAGCATCAGGGCCACGACGAGGGCGACCAGGCCGGCCACCGGTGTCCGCCGGGTCGCGGCCCTCACTCGACGTGCACCGCGGCCGCCGCCGCGGGCGGCACGTCGACCACCCGCTCGCCGTCGACCCGCACCGAGATGGGCCCGCCGAAGGGCGCGTGCTCCAGCACCTCGATGCGCGCCTCCGGCACCAGGCCGCGCTCGGCCAGGAAGCGGAGGAGGGCGTCGTCGTGATCGTCCACCCGCCCCACCACGGCCTCCGATCCGTCCGCCAGCTCGGTGAGCCGCCGCGACGGGGTGGTGATGAGCTGGCCGCCGCTGGTGGGGATGGGGTGACCGTGCGGGTCGCGCTCCGGGTGGCCCAGCACTTCGGCCATCCGGTCGGCGAGCGCGTCCGAGACGTGGTGCTCCAGCACCTCCGCCTCGCGGTGCACCTCGTCCCACGACATGCCGAGCCGCGTGTAGAGGTAGGTCTCGAGCAGCCGGTGCAGGCGGATCACGTCGAGGGCCGACTGCACGCCGGCCTCGGTGAGCACGACGCCCTGGCGCTTCACCATGTCGAGCAGCCCCATGCCGTCCAGCTTCTTCAGCATGTTGCTCGCGGACGCCGTCGTGACGCCGAGTGCCTCGGCGACCTGCGACGTGGTGATCGGGCCCTCCGGCGGGGCATACTCGCCGAGTTGGTAGATCGCCTTCAGATAGTCCTGAACCGCGGGGCTCGGACGCGCCACTGTCAGTCTCCTCGCCGGTGCGGGGCCAAGATCGTATCCTGCGGCCGCCGGACGGCCGCCCCCGCGAGCCGGATCGGTGTTTCAGGCTGAAACGCGCGGGGCGGAACTCTTGCGCTGGTTCTTATGCCGCCATAACAAACGGGTGCCAGAGTGCCCCGCATGGCAACGGCCCTCTCCGAGCTTCGCGAGAACGGCTTCCGGGGCTCGGGCGTCACGGGCCCGGGCCGCGTGGGACTCACGCAGATGGACCTCTTCGCCGGGCTGCCGGAGCGCGACCTCGCCCTCCTCGACAGCCGCCTGCCCCTGGTGCGGTGGCCGCGCGGGGCGTCCATGCCGGAGCCGCTGTGCCGGGCCGACCACCTGTACGTCGTGCGCGAGGGGCGCCTGGCGCTCTTCGAGTCGACCGCGCCCGGCCACGAGATCATGATCTCGCTGCTCGACTCGGGCGCCATCTACTCCACCCTCGGCTCGGCGCCCGCCGCGAGCGTCTCGGCGCTCGAGGACTCGGCCGTCTCGCCGCTGTCGGGCCGCGCCATCGAGGGGCTCATCGCCCGCTACCCGCGCCTGGGCCGCAACCTGGCGGAGATGCTGTCGGATCGCGTGGCGATGCTGCGCGAGACGGTGGCCCTCGTCAGCGAGATGCGCGTCGAGGACCGCCTGCGCGCCCGGCTGCACCAGCTCGCCGACCACTTCGGCGTCGCCACCCGCGCCGGCATCGAGCTGCGCCTCGAGCTCACCCACGCCCAGTGGGCCTCGCTCGTCGGCGCCTCGCGCGAGGCCGTCACCACCGCCTTCAGCAAGCTCCGCGCGAGCGGCTCGGTGGAGATGGAGGGCCGCGCCATCACGATCCCGTGGGACGTGGTGCGCACCCGCGAGGAGGCCATGACGCCCTCCTCCGACTCGACCTTCTAGGCCCGCCCCCGCCCTTCGCGAGAGACCCCGCCCCGGCCGGCCTCAGCGAGGACCGGCCGGTGGGAGGGCGTGGCGTGCGGATCGCTTAGCGACGGATCCAGGTCGCGGCGAGGGCGCCGTTGGCGGCAACGAGCGAGGCGACGGTGGCACCGGCGACGTACAGGGCGATGAGGTGACGACGCATGTGTGGTATGCCTTTCGTGGAGGGGACAATCCGGTTGGAGCCCGGCTTGGCCCCTCTATCGGTGCCCAGATCCGATTCCTTACGACTGGGGCACCACGGGGTCACGACGACCCTCCCGAGGCGCCGCGCGACGCGCCCGCGACGACGGCGTGCGAGCGCCGCCCGCGCCGATGGCGCGGGCGCTCGCCGGTCGATTCGCCGCGGCGGCGGGGGTCAGCCTCCCGATGACCCCCGCCGACGCGGGTCCCGTCACCCGCGCGGCAGCTTGGGTGAGGGCTTTGCGGCCCCTCGTGGGCGAGGGGCGATATCGGGGGATCCCGCCGTCAACGTCTGACGGGCGGCGGCGCCGACGTTCCCATGCGGGCGTCCCATGCGTCCAGGTCGCGGCGCGAATGGACGCCGAACTTGCGCAGGATCGCCTGGGCGTGCGTGCGCACGGTGTGCCACGACACGCCCAGGCGCTGGGCGATCTCCTTGTAGGTGAGGTGCTGGCGCATCAGCCGCAGCACGGCGCGCTCCTGGTCGGTGAGCAGCACCTCGCGCGGGCCGGTGCGACGGGTGAGGTCCGCCAGGGGGCTCACCGTGCGCAGGTCGAGCTCGGGGCCCGGGCCGCGCCGTATCGCCTCCTCGGCCGCGTCGAGCACCGCCTCGCGGGTCCAGGTGGGCAGCAGCGTGCCGGCCGCCCCCGCGGCGAGGGCCTCGAGGCGCGAGGGCGGCGAGTCGTCGCGGACGGCGAACAGGATCGGCACGTCGGGGTGGCGGCGCCGCATCTCGGCCGCGAGCTCCGCGCCCGCCGCGTCGGCGACCACCCGGTCGACGACGGCCAGCCCGACGGGACCGCCGTCCAGCACGGCCAGCGCCGCGTCGACCGTGAACGCGACCTCGGGGGCCAGGGCCGGGGTGCTCAGGAACGCGGCGATCCCGGCGGACCACGCCGGGCTGTGGCTCGCCACCAGCACCCGCAGGGGCGCCCTCGCCACTCGTCACCATCCTTGGTGGGGAATCTCATGCGACGGCATCCGGCCGTCGCGCTCCCCTATCGGCACGCCCCCGTCCCGGCATGACGTCCGCGCCACGAATTCGCGCCGGGCGACGCCGGGCGGCGCGCGGCTACGGGGTGCCCTGCAGCCCCCGGAGCTCGTTCACCGCGCCCGCGAAGGCGCTCACGGCGGTGCGCAGCACCACCGGGCGCCCCGCCTGCGCGGCCT
Source organism: Thermoleophilia bacterium (assembly GCA_050181915.1). GTDB lineage: Bacteria > Actinomycetota > Thermoleophilia > Miltoncostaeales > Miltoncostaeaceae > JBFXCS01. The sequence goes on from JBFXCS010000003.1 coordinate 80,983, forward strand.
GCACGGCGTCCTCCATCGCCGCCACCACCCGGTCGAGCTGGGCGCTGGCGCGCTCGCGCTGGTCCTCCAGGCGCCGATCGTCCAGGCGCTCCGCCCGCAGGCGCGCGGCCATCGCCTGCGCCTTGCGCAGCGGCGCCCTCATCGCGGGCGCGGCACGGCGCACGCCCTCGCGGGTGGGCGCGTCGCCCACCCGCGCGAGGGCCGCGGAGAACTGGGTGACCGCCTCGGCCGCCCCGCGGGTGTCGGCCAGGTAGCGCTGCGGCGACACCGTCGTGCCGTCCGGGACCGGCGCCGTGACGGTGCCCAGCGAGTCGCCGCCGCAGCCGGCCGCCGCGACGACCGCCAGCGCGGCTAGGAGGACGAGGAGGCGGCGGATGACAGCGAGCGCAGGGCGCTGAGGAAGGGGGCGGTGGTGCGCACGAGCTCGTCGGGCTCGTCGCGCAGGACGGCGGTCACGGCCTGGCGCATCCGCGGGATGAGGCGGGCGTAGGCGCCGGCGAGCCGGTCGCGCTGGGTGCGGATGACGGCGTCGTCGATCCGCAGGGAGCGGAACATCGACAGGTGCCGCCGCGCGTCGGCCACGATGCCGTCGAGGGTCGCGCGCGAGGGCGGGTCCTCGTCCGGGTGCGTGTGCCGGTCGGAGATGACCGAGGCGAGCCGCGCCGGCGGCCCCACCAGCTGCTGCACCGCGTCGACGTATCCGGTCGGGGTCGGGCTCGCGGCCGTCGTGACGGAGGGCTCGTCGGAGCAGGCCGACGCCGTCAGGCACGCGACGGCTCCGATGGCGATCGCGGCGGTCCACCGAGGCACCATCGCGCGATGCTACCTCACCGCCCGGCCGGGTCGGCGCGACCGGGGGTTGGGCTATCCTGCGTCGAGTGTCCGCGGCCGGCATCCCGCTCGCCCTCTCCTACGACGACGTGCTGCTGGCTCCCCGCCGCAGCGCGATCCGCTCGCGCTCCGACGTCGACGTCGCGACGCGCCTGACGCGGGGGCTGCGCCTCGCCGTGCCCATCGTCTCCGCGAACATGGACACGGTGACCGAGTCGGAGATGGCGGTCGCCATGGCCCGGGCGGGCGGCATCGGCATCATCCACCGCTTCCTGTCGGTGGAGGACCAGGTGACCGAGGTCGCGCGGGTGAAGCGCGCGGAGGCCCTCGTCATCGCGGACCCCCACACCATCGGGCCCGACGTGCCCCTCGCCGAGGCCCTGGAGGCGATGGCCCGCAACGGGGTCACGACCCTCGTCGTGACCGACGACGACGGGCGCCTCGAGGGCATGCTCACCCGCCGCGACGTGGGCCCCTGGCCGGACGGGGCCGTCGCGGTGCGGGACGTGATGACCCCCCGTGACCGGCTCGTCACCGGCGGGCCCGCGACCTCCAGCGAGCAGGCCACCGCCATGCTGCGCCAGGCGCGGGTGGAGAAGCTGCCGCTGGTCGACGCGCAGGGCCGGCTCGCCGGCCTGATCACCCTGCGCGACCTGATCACCCGCTCGGAGCGGCCGTACGCGACCAAGGACGAGCGCGGCCGCCTCGCGGTGGGCGCCGCCATCGGCGTGCGCGGCGACTTCATCGAGCGCGCCCAGGCCCTGGTGGACGCCGGGGCGGACGTGCTGGTGCTCGACATCGCCCACGGCCACACCGAGAGCGCGCTCGCCGCGCTCGGCGACGTGCGCGAGGCCATCGGGGACCGCGCCGGCCTGATCGCGGGGAACGTGGCGACCGCCGAGGGCGCGCGGGACCTGGCCGAGGCGGGCGCCGACGCGGTGAAGGTGGGCGTCGGACCCGGCTCGGTGTGCACGACGCGGGTCGTCGCCGGGGTGGGCGTCCCGCAGCTGTCGGCCGTGATGGAGTGCGCCGAGGCCTGCGCGCCGCTCGGCGTGCCGGTGATCGCCGACGGCGGCATCCGCGCCGGCGGCGACGTCGCCAAGGCCATCGCCGCCGGCGCCGAGACCGTGATGGTCGGCAACCTCCTGGCCGGCACCCCGGAGAGCCCGGGCGTGGCCGTGACCCGCAACGGCACCCTGGTGAAGGTGTTCCGCGGGATGGCCTCCGAGGCGGCCGCGACCGCCCGGCGGGCGCTCGAGGACGACGACACCGAGTTCACCCCCGTCGTCGCCGAGGGGGTGGAGGCCGTGGTGCCGCTGCGCGACGCCGTCGCGGACGTGTTGCACGGCCTGGTGGGCGGGCTGCGGTCCGGCATGAGTTACTCCAACGCGAGCACCATCCCCGAGTTCCACCGCAACGCCCGCTTCGTGCGGATCACCCCGGGAGGTCTGCGCGAGAGTTACCCCCACGACGTCAGCTACTGAGGTCATAAGGAGCCCCGTGGCAACGACCCTCGCCCCTCCCGAGCTGTGCATCACGACGGTGCGGACCCTCGCCATCGACGCGGTGGAGAAGGCCGACAGCGGCCATCCCGGCGCGCCGATGGGCCTCGCGCCGGTCGCCTGGACGCTCTTCTCCAACCACCTGCGCCACGCCCCGGGCGACCCCGGCTGGCCGGACCGCGACCGCTTCGTGCTGTCGGCCGGTCACGCGTCCGCCCTGCTCTACGCCCTGCTGCACCTCAGCGGCTACGACCTGCCGCTCGACCAGATCAGGCGCTTCCGCCAGCTGGGATCCGAGACCCCCGGGCACCCCGAGCGGGGCGACACCCCGGGCGTCGAGATCACCACCGGCCCGCTCGGTCAGGGCACCGCGAACGCCGTCGGCTTCGCGCTGGCCGAGGCGATGCTGGCCGCCCGCTACAACCGGCCGGGCCACGAGGTGGTGTCGCACCGCACCTGGTTCATCTGCTCCGACGGCGACCTGATGGAGGGCATCTCCCACGAGGCGGCCTCGATCGCCGGGTTCCTCCGCCTGGGCGGGCTCGTCGGGATCTACGACGACAACCGCATCAGCCTGGACGGCCCGACTACGCTCTCGTTCGGCGAGGACACGCCGGCGCGCTTCGCCGCCTACGGCTGGCGGGTGCTGCACATCGCGGACGGCAACGACGTCGACGAGATCGATCGGGTGCTGGGGCAGGCGTCGCAGAGCGACGGCCGGCCGACGCTGGTCGTCTGCCGCACGCACATCGGCTACGGCGCGCCCCACAAGCAGGACACCTCGGCCGCCCACGGCTCGCCCCTCGGCCCCGAGGAGACGAAGGCCGCGAAGCGCTTCTACGGCTGGCCCGAGGACGCCCGGTTCCTGATCCCCGACGAGGTCGCGGCCTGGTCGTCGGAGCTGGTGGGCCGCGGCGAGGCGCTGGCCGCCGAATGGCGCGAGCGGTTCGACGCCTACGCCGCGGAGTACCCGGCGGAGGCGGCCGAGCTGGCCCGGGTGACGAGCGGCGACCTGCCGGAGGGATGGCGGTCGGCGCTGCCGACCTTCCCCGAGGGCGAGCGGCTCGCGACCCGCGCGTCGGCCGGCAAGGTGCTCAACGCGCTCGCCGCCGCGGTGCCGGAGATCGTGCAGGGGGCGGCCGACCTGTCCACCTCCACCAGCACCGACCTGAAGGAGATGGGCGTCGTCGGCCCCGGCGAGTTCGCCGGCCGCAACATCTACTACGGCGTCCGCGAGCACGCGATGGGCGCCATCACGAACGGCCTCGCCGCCCACGGCGGCCTGCGGCCGGTGTGCTCCACCTTCTTCACCTTCTCGGACTACATGAAGAACACGATCCGGCTCGCCGCGCTGATGCGGCTGCCGTCGGTGTTCGTCTACACCCACGACTCGGTGGGCCTGGGCGAGGACGGACCCACCCACCAGCCCATCGAGCACCTGGCCGCCCTGCGGGCCATCCCCGGCCTGGTGACCCTGCGCCCGGCCGACGCCAACGAGGCCGCCGCCGCCTGGCGGGTGGCGCTGTCGCGCACGTACGGCCCCACGGCGCTCGTGCTGTCGCGGCAGGGTCTGCCCACCCTGGCGGCGGCGCCGCCGGTGGAGCGGGGCGCCTACGTCGTGGCCGACGGCGACGACGCCGCGATCCTCGCCACCGGCTCCGAGGTCGCGACGGCGCTCGAGGCCCGCGAGGCGCTGGCGGCGGCGGGCATCGCCGCCCGGGTGGTGAGCATCCCGTCGTTCGAGCTCTTCCGCGCCCAGGACGCCGCGTACCGCGAGCAGGTGCTGCCCGCCGGCATCACGGCGCGCGTCTCGGTGGAGGCGGCGAGCCCCTTCGGCTGGGCCGAGTGGATCGGCCTGGACGGCACGGCGATCGGCATCGACCGCTTCGGCGTCTCGGCGCCCGGGCCGGAGGCCCTCGCGGCGCTGGGCATCATCGCCGACGCCGTCGCGGCCGCCGTCACGGCGCTGGTGCGCGGGTGAGATGCGCCCACTCAACCTCGACTCGAGACTGAGCCTTACGCGATGAGGTCCTCCCCGGACGCGGGCCGTGCCGCCCCTCCGGCCGTGATCGTCATCTTCGGCGCCACGGGCGACCTGACCCAGCGCAAGCTGCTCCCCGGGCTCTACAGCCTGGCGAGCCAGGGGCTGCTGCCGCCGGAGACGGCCATCGTCGGCGCCGCCCGATCGCCCCTCGGCGACGACGAGTTCCGCGAGCGCATGCGCGCCGGGGTCGAGAGCCACGGCCGCCTGCCGCTGGACGACGCCGCCTGGGAGCGCTTCGCCGCGGGCCTGCGCTACGTCTCGTTCGCCGCCGACGACCCCGAGGGGTACGGCCGCCTGCGGGAGCTGCTCGGCGACCTCGACCGCACCGGGGGCACGAGCGGCAACCGGCTCTTCTACCTGGCCACGGCGCCCGAGTTCTTCCCCGTCATCGCCGAGAACCTGGGCGCCGCCGGGCTGTGCGACGAGGGCGACGGCGACCGCTTCGCGCGCCTCATCATCGAGAAGCCCTTCGGCTCCGACCTCGGCTCGGCGCGCGAGCTGAACGACCGCCTCACCGCCGTCTTCCGGGAGCGGCAGATCTACCGCATCGACCACTACCTGGGGAAGGAGACGGTCCAGAACCTGCTGGTGCTGCGGTTCGGCAACGCGATCTTCGAGCCCATCTGGAACCGCCGCTACGTCGACCACGTGCAGATCACGGTGGCCGAGGAGCTGGGGGTGGGCACCCGCGGCGGCTACTACGACCGCTCCGGCGCGCTGCGCGACATCGTCCAGAACCACATGCTCCAGGTGCTGTCGATCATCGCGATGGAGCCGCCGGCGCGGTTCGAGAGCCGCGAGGTGCGCGACGAGAAGGTGAAGGTGCTGCGCGCCATCGCCCCCTTCGACCGAGTGTCCGCGGCGCGCGACGCCGCGCGCGGCCAGTACGGGGCCGGGTGGATCGCGGGCGAGCGGGTGCCCGGGTACCGCGAGGAGGAGGGCGTCGACCCGGAGTCCGACACGGACACGTTCGCCGCCCTGCGCGTGGAGGTCGACAACTGGCGCTGGTCCGGCACGCCCTTCTACCTCCGCACGGGGAAGCGGCTGCCGAAGCGGGCGACCGAGGTGGCGATCCGGTTCAAGCCGGCGCCGCACCTGCCCTTCGCGTCCACGGCCGTGTCGAGCGTGCAGCCGAACCTGCTGGTGCTGCGGATCCAGCCGGACGAGGGCGCCTCGCTGCAGGTGCAGGCCAAGGCACCGGGGCCGCAGATCGACCTGCGCCAGGTGAGCATGGACTTCGCCTACGGCAGCTCGTTCGCGAAGAGCTCGCCGGAGGCGTACGAGCGGCTGCTGCTGGACGCCCTGCTGGGCGACTCCACACTGTTCGCCCGCTGGGACGAGGTGGAGCGCGCCTGGGAGATCCTGGACCCGCTGATCTCGGCCTGGGAGGCCGAGCCGGGGCCGTACCCGAACTACGAGGCCGGCAGCTGGGGGCCCCAGGAGGCGGAGGTCCTGATGGCCCGGGACGGGCGCACGTGGAGGCGGCTGTGACGGATGCCCGGCGAGGGCGCACGCGGCGCGCGCGCAGCGTACGGTACCGGCGATGAGCGGCCCCGAGATCGTGATCGTTCCGGATATGGCCAGCCTGGCGGACGAGGCGGCCGAGCGCGTCGAGCGCGTCGCCCTGAAGACCGTCCCGGGCGAGAAGGCGCGAATCGCGCTGGCCGGAGGCTCCACGCCGCGGTGGACGTACCAGCACCTCGCGGCCCGGTGCCCCCCGTGGGGGCGGATCGAGGTGTGGTTCGGCGACGAGCGCTGCGTGCCGCCCGACGACGAGGGCTCGAACTATCGGATGGCGAAGGGGGCCCTGCTCGACCGGGTGCCGCTGATGCCGACCCAGGTGCACCGGATCCTGGGCGAGCTGCCGCCCCAGGAGGCGGCCGACCGGGCCGAGGCCGAGCTGCGGGAGGGCGTCCCGGGCTCGCCGTGGCCGGTGTTCGACCTGATCATCCTGGGCATGGGCCCCGACGGGCACACGGCGTCCCTGTTCCCCGGCGCCCCCGAGCTGGAGGAGGCGCGCCGGGCGATGGTGCCCGTCCACCGGCCGGAGATGCCGCAGCCGTGGCGGGTGTCGATGACCCTCCCCGTCCTCAACTCGGCGAAGCGCATCCTCATGGTGGTGGGAGACGCCGACAAGGCGGCCATGGTGAAGCGCGGCGTCGCCCGCGACCGCTCGATCCCCGCCGGACGCGTAGCGCCGAAGAACGGCGAGATGACCTGGATCCTGACCGAGGACGCCGCCGCCGATCTCTGAGGGGCCGGCGGGTCGGGCCGCGCAGGGGCGGTCCGGAGCCACGGGCGGCGGCGGCGGGTCGCCCTCCGGAGGGGGCGGAGCGGAGCCGCGCGATGGCGAAGTCGGTCCGGCCGGTCTGTTCTCGGTGAGCCAGCGGCGGACCGTGCGGATCGAGGGCGCACGGGTCTCCCCGGCTCCGGCACGGCGCCGAACGTCGCCGATGATGTCGCGCGCCGACTCGCCGGCCGCGAACCGGCGCAGCGCCTCGCGCCGCAGGTCGGGCCAGGCGTAGGACCCGGGTCGAGATCGCGGCCGGTCCCCGCCGGCGATCAGCCGCTCCCGGTACGCCGTCAGCGCCCGCGCCCGCCGGGCGGTGCGGCACCCGGCCGCGCGCCACATCGCATCCAGGCTCGCCACGAGGTCGCGGCCGGCACGGCGCCTCTGGAACTCCGGCGACCGGTGCGCCTCGCACAGCCACACGGAGACGCCGTAGCCGAGGTGCAGCTGAGCCCGCTCGCCCGTCCCCACCCCGACGCACAGGGCGCACGGGGGCCGGAATCCCCGTCGGGGCCCCTTGTAAAGACTGCGCGCCATGCACCGATACTGCCCCACGAGGAGGAACCGATCACCGCTCTTCTCGCACGAAAGACGTCCGGGACGGTTCCGTGTGTCGTGCCAATTGGCCGTGACCGACGCGGCCAATTGGCACGACACACGGAACGCGCTTGACACCCGGGATACCGGGATCGCGTCCCCGAGCAGGACCGTCCCTGCCCTCAGCCCGGCGCGGAGTGCAGCAAAGGACCGGCGTCGTCGGAGTCATCTCTGGGCCGGGGCGGCCGCGCTGATCGGTGTCAATTGGCTGCGTCGGTCACGGCCAAATGGCGCTCTCGGATCCATCGTGGGTGATCCACCGGCTCCCTGGCCTGCCATCCGCTCACGAAACCGCGGCAGGGAACAGATGTCGCCAGTGGCCTGTTGAGACGCGATCCACGGCCGGCGGGCTCGACGCCTGACGGGACTTCGATCGAGGCGTCAACCGCGTAGGGATCGCCATCCCCGGTGTTGCCCCCTTCCCTGACATCGTCCCCGACCACCTCTCGGGCCCCCATCCACCCATCGTGAATCCCGAGTGCCATTTGGCCGCGTCGCGCACGGCCAAATGGCACACGCCCCGCACCGGGCCACGACCCCGAGCCCGAACCGTCCGCGTGCTCGACCCCGTGTGGCATGCCGACCGGCATCCGACTCGGAGGCTCCGGCGCGACATCGGGCCGGGCGGCCGCGGCTGAGCGGTGCCAATTGGCCGCGGCGCGCACGGCCAATTGGCACACCACCGACGAGGCCCCTCACCCACCCATCGCAACGCCCGGACTCAGGCTCAGAACGCTCCGTAGTGGGCGAAGGCGATCCCGGCGACGCGGCGGCCGGGGGTGTCGGTGCCGACCTCCCGCCGGGCGCGGCTCAGGGCGGTGACCGGGGGAAGGCCCTCCGCGAGGCCCTCGTGGAGCTCCGACATCAGCTCGACGGAGTCGAGGTCCGGGATCGGGATGGCGCTCGCGATCACCGACCGGGCGCCGAGGCCGAAGAGGGCGCTCACGAATCCCCGCAGCTCCTCCCCCGCGTACACGCGCCCCACGCCGGAATCGCAGGCGGCCAGCACCACCACGCCCGGCGGCCTGCCGATGCCCTCCAGGTCGAGCACGGTGAGCGGCCCGTCACTCAGGACGAGGCTCGAGAAGCTCGGGTTGTCCGCGCGCAGCCGCCCGTGGCAGGCCAGGTGGACCAGGCGGGAGCCGGCCATCGCGGCGGCCACCTCCGCCACCGTCGACCGCGGCGGCAGCAGGACCCGGGCCCCCGGGTGACGGGCCCCGACCCTGGTCGCCTCCTCCGCCGCCCCGTCCAGCCCGGGACCCGCCGCCACGATCGGCGCCCCGTCCGGCGACGCCGCCGCCTGCGCCCGCCACCAGCCGGTCGCCGACGGCGCCACGGTGACCGCCCGCCCCTCCAGCGTCGCGAGGGCGTGCCAGGGAACCACCAGCAGATCGGCCGTCGGGACGACGACCACCCCTGCGGCGGCGCCCAGGCGGTCCGCGACCGGCTCCAGCAGCGCGGCGTCCAACCGCCCGAGCGCATGGGCCACCGCGGCGGCGGCGGCCTCCCGGAAGGGACCCGGCCGTGCCGTCGCCAGGCGTCGCAGGCCGAACAGCAGCGCCTCCGCCTCGCCGCGCACCTCCACGGCATCCCCCAGCCGGTGGATCGACGCCGCCCGGCCGCCCCCCACCGCCACCGCCCTCAGCCGCCCGTCGCAGGCCGCCAGCTCCACCAGCACGCGTGAGCCGAGCGCCGCCGCGAGCCGCCGCGCATCGGCGCGGCGCGCGGCCGGCGCCGCGCCGGAGGCCGCCGCCCGCACCCGCCGCGCCACCAGCGCCTCGAGGGCCGCCCGCTCGCGGGCGCCCGGGCCGGCCTCGGCGGCGCCGTCGCCGTCGGGATGCGGCGCCGTGATCTGACGCAGGCGCGCGAGAGCCTCCCCCACCTCGCCGCCGCGGGGCTCCGGCCCGGCCGTCAGCGCCGAGGCCTGCCTGCCGCGCTCCATCCACGACAGCACCGCCGCCGCCCGGCCGCCGCGCAGCGCCGACGCCAGCCCCATCGAGGCCAGCTCCACCCCGTGCCCCGACGCCAGCGCCCGCAGCTCGGCCGACGGCAGCGCCCGCCGCAGCCCCTCCAGGTCGTCCAGCCCGCGGCGGGCCGCCCGCCGCACGCCCGCGGCGTCGCCGGCCGCCTCGGCCAGCAGCGCCTGCGCCAGGCGCGCCCTCAGCCGCACCAGGGCGATCGGATCCCGCCCCCGCGCCGCGACGGGCGACAGCTGCGCGGCGGCCGCCCGCCGGCGCCCCCGCCGCAGCGAGAGCCGCCCCGCCAGCAGCCGCGCGTCGGTGGCCTCCACCGCGAAGCCGGCCCGCTCCAGGCGCGCCGCCGCCCCGGCCACGGCCGTCGCGTCACCGGCCGCCGGCCGGCCCGCCCGCAGCCGCGCCTCGGCCGCCACCAGATCGGCCTGGGCCCGCCACAGCGGCCCGCGCGCCGCCCGCAGCAGCGACCGCGCGGCGGCAGCCGCCTCCTCCGCGTCGTCGTGGGCGCCCGCGGCCAGCAGCACCCGCGCCCGGGCGAGCTCCGCCTCGCCCAGCAGCAGCCCGCCGCCCGCCGAGCGCAGCTCCTCCACCGCGCGGTCGGCCGCCTCGCGCGCCTCGTCCAGCAGGTGGAGCGCCGCCAGGGCCTCGACCCGCTCCATCAGGTGCTCCGCCAAGGGCTGGTCGATCTCGCGGAAGATCGCCTCCGCGCGGTCGAAGGCCGCCAGCGCCGCGGCCAGCCGCCCCGCCCGCGCCGCGAGCATCGCCCGGTTGTGCACCGCCACGCCGACGGTGCTGCGGCCCAGCCCCTCGGCCACCCGCTCCGCCCGCTCGAGCATCTCCTGCCCCGCCGCCAGGTCGCCGACCTGGCCGAGGATCATGCCCAGGTTGTTCGTGGCGATGAAGGCGGCGTCCGGCTCCAGATCCTCCCGCGACGCGATCACCGCCCGGTAGAGGTCGGCCGCGGTGAGGAGGTGCCCGGCGGCGTCCTCGATGATCGCCGCCTGCAGATCGACGTCGGCTGAGGCCTCCCCGCCGAGCGCCGCCCGCGCCCGGCCGATGTCGCGCCGCGCCTCCCCCGCCCGGCCGAGCTCCAGCTGCACCGCCGCCCGGGCCGCGAGGATGGCCGCGAGCGGCGGCCCGCCCCCGGCGCGGCGCGCCGCCCGGGCCGCCTCGCCCAGGGTCGCGCGCGCGGCGCGCAGATCGAGCAGCTCGCGCTCGGCCCACCCCCGCGCCCGCAGCGCCGCCGCCAGCGCCGGCGCATCGCCGGCCGCCCGCGCCTCGGCCGCCAGCGCGTCGGCGCGGGCGCGCCCCTCGCGCGGGGCATCGCGCACCAGCCGCCAGGCCGCGCGCGCACGTATCAGGAGTCCTGGATCGCGATCCATAGGGGTGAGAGCACTTGCATCGGCGGGGCGGTGTCCCGTCTGCTTGCGGAAAACCGCAGAACGGAGGTCGAGCGTTGAGCACTGGCAGACGAGACAGGCCCGAGCCCGATGCGGCCATCATCGCCGAGCAGCGGCGCCGCATGAGCGCGCCGTGCGCCGCGGAGGTCACCGAGCGCCGCATCGTGTGGCGCCATCGACGGCCGGTGGACCGTCCCCGGGCGGGCGCGCCGCGCATCGCGGTGGAGCGCGTCGAGCGCCCCGAGGGCTCCCTGCTGATCGTGCCCGGCGAGATCCTGGTGGCCGCTGCGGATGCGGAGAAGGCGGGACGTCTGCTCGAGAGCCGCTACCGGCCCGCGCGGCCGCGCGGGATCGACCTGCCGGAGGACCCGCAGGAGCAGCCGCGCGAGAAGCGGCGGGCGGCGGCGCCCTCGCGGACGCGCCGCCGTCGCCGGGTGACGGCGCCCGGGTTCGTGCGCTTCATCGGGAACGAGCCCGGCACCGCACTGCTGGCGACGGTCGCCGATCTCCGGCGGCGCGGCGTGACCGCCGGGCCGAACCTCGTGATGGCGATGGGCATCCGCGCCAAGGGCGAGACGACGCCGGAGGCGGCGAAGCGGCTCGCCCCGCAGCCCCCGCCGGACACGGGCGCGAGCGCCCACGTCGTGGTCGTCGACACCGGCGTCGACGCGGCCATCGGCGGCCGGGGGGACCGCCTGCTCGACCGCATCGCCGTGGACCCCGCCAACGTCGACCCCCTGAACACGATCAACGCCGGCGAGAACCACCGGGCGCCCGGCGGTGCGCCCTACCTCGACGACGGCGCCGGCCACGGCACGTTCGTCGCGGGCGTGGTGCGGCAGCAGGCCCCCGGCGCGCGGGTGACGATGCTGCGCGCGTTGGACTCGGACGGCATCTGCGCCACCGACGTCCTCGCCGCCGCCATCACGGCGGCCGGCTCGCTCGGCGCCGACGTCCTCAACCTGTCGCTGGGCGGGCCGAGCGACGACGGCGCGGCGCCGCCCATGCTCGAGGCGGCGATCGCCGCGCTCCCGTCGCAGGTCGTGGTCGTCGCGGCGGCGGGCAACGAGGGCGACACGGTCAAGATGTTCCCGGCGGCGATCGGAGGCGTCGTCTCGGTCGCCGGACTCTCATGGGACGGGCAGGGCGCCAAGTGGTCGACCCACGGCGACTGGGTGGCCGTCTCCACCTACGGCGAGGCCGTCGTGAGCACCTTCGTGGCGGGCGTCGAGAACCCCGAGCTCGACCCGGCCAACGAGACCTTCACCGGCACCGAGCCCCTGGCCACGTGGGTCGGCACCTCCTTCGCCGCGCCGCGCATCGCCGGCCTGATCGCGGCCGGGATGGACCCCGGCGTCGGCGCGCGGGCCTCGTACGGCGCGCTCCTCGCCACCGGCACGGACATCCGCGACTACGGCACGGCCATCCTCTGATGGGGCGGGCCGGAGCGCGCGATCCGTCGTTGGTAGGGTCACCCCGTGACGGCGCGGACGCTCGCGGTCCTGCTCGACGCGGCGCGCGACGGCGAGCAGGCCGCCTGGGACGAGATCGTGGAGCGCTTCGGCGCCTTCCTGTGGCGCATCGCCCGCGGCCATCGGCTGGCGCCGGACGCCGCGGCGGACGTCGTGCAGACCACCTGGCTGCGCCTGGTGGAGCACCTGCCCTCGATCCGCGATCCCGATCGGCTGGGCGGCTGGCTGGCGGTGACGGCGCGCAACGAGTGCCTGCGCCACCTGCGCCTGGCGGGACGGCAGCTGCCGAGCGACGACGAGGCGCTGTTCGAGCGCTCCCGGGACGACGACCCCCCCGGCGATCGACGGCCCGCTCCTCGCCGGGGAGCGGGACGCGGCGCTGTGGCGGGCCTTCGAGCGCATCTCGGAGCGCTGCCGGCGCCTGCTGAGCCTGCTGTCGCTCGAGCCGCCGCGGCCGTACGCGGAGATCGGCGCGGCCATGGACATGCCCGTGGGCAGCATCGGCCCCACCCGCGCCCGCTGCCTCAAGCGGCTGCGCACGGAGATGGCCGCCGAGGGGTACCGGTGAGGCCGGGCCGCGGGAGGCGCGCGCGATGAGCCCTCGTCCCGCCCCGGAGGACGACCCGCTCGTGCGACGGCTGGGCGACCTGCTGGAGCGCGCCGACCCGGTGCCGCCGGACGTCACCCTCGCCGCCCGCTCGGCGCTCGCCTGGCGGCGCATCGACGCCGAGCTGGCCGAGCTGCTCGACGACACGGCCCTGACCGCCGCCGCCGGGGTGCGGTCGGCGGCCGGCGTGCGCACCCTCACCTTCCAGACCGACTCGGGCGGGGGCGTCGAGATCGAGGTGCACGAGCGCGCCGGGCGGCGCCTGCTGGTGGGCCAGGTGGTGCCGCCGCAGGAGCTCGAGGTGCGGGTGCGGCATCCCGGCGGCACCACCTCGGTCACCAGCGACGCGCTGGGGCGCTTCCGGGCCGAGGGCGTGCACCCGGGGCGGGCGAGCCTGCGCTGCGAGCCGGCCGGCGGCGGCGCGTTCGAGACCCCCTGGATGGACCTCTAGGGTCCCCCGGAGCTCAGCCTGAATCAGTCGACCGCGTCGTCCAGCACGCAGCGGTCGGACGTCCCGTCGTCGCCCGCCGCGGTGAGGCGGCCCCGCACGGCGGCGCGCTCGCCGGAGCCGCCGCACTCGAGGCAGAAGAACCCCTCCGCGCCGGCCCTCGCGAGGTCGTCCGCGCAGTCGCACGGCGACCAGGCCACCCAGACGCTCATCGCACCGGCGTTCATGCGACGCGGGCTCATCTCGACCTCCACTCGTCGGGACCGGCGGACCGGAGGCGCCGCCCCCTCGCCCGGTACGAGGCACCCGCGCGCCGCCTGATACACGGCGCGCGCCCGTCGTCAGAGCTCGATCATCTCGTCGTCGGGGTCGCCGGCCCGGCCGAGATGGGCGAGCTTGGCGCCGCCGTCCACCAGGCGCTGGCCCAGCAGGTAGGCGACGGCCGCCAGCAGCACCGCCAGCGGGAACCAGGGCGAGCGGGTGACGCCGGCGATCGCCCCGGCCACGCGCGCGGCCGGTCCGGGGGCGGCGGCCGGCGGCGCCGGGAGGGGCGCCGGCGACCGGGTCCGCGCGGCACCGGCCGCCCGCGCGGCGGCGCGGCGGGTGGGCGCGGCCGGGGCGGCGCGGCGGTCGGCGCCGGCGGCCGGCGCCGCCCGGGCGGGGCCGGCGGCGCGCGGGGGCGGGGCGGCCGGTGAGGAGACGGCGGGCGAGGCCGCGGGCGCCGGCGGGACCGGGGCCGGCGCGGGCGCGCCCCCCTCGGCGGGGCGATCGGCGGCCGGCGACGCGGGCGCGGCGGGAGCGGTGGTGGAGGCGGAGGCGGGAGCGGCGGCCGTCGCGGGCGGCGCGCCCACGGCCACGCCGAGGTCCCCCGCCGGCGTGGTCACGCCGGCGCCCAGCGACAGGGGCGCGGGGCCCTGCGACCCGCCGACGCCGGCCGAGAGGTCGGCCGCCACCGACTCCCCCACGCCCACGTGGGCGCTCACCCCGAGCGCCGCGTCGTCGCCCCCGGAGGGGAGTCCCAGGCCGACCCCCACCTCGATGCCGGCCACCCGCAGCCCGAGCAGCGGCGGCGCCGACGGCGCGGCGCCCGGGGCGGCCGCATGGGCGACCGGCACGGCGGCCGGCGCCGCGCACAGGACGGCGGCCGCGAGGACCGCGGCCCGCGCCGACGTGCGGCGCCGGGCTGACGATGCTGGGAGCGGACGCGCCATCTGCCGTTCGATCGGCAGGACGCGCCGAACGCTAAAGGGGGGTCCGGTCCCGGTCCCGGTCGCCGTCGCCGAGCGCGCCGCGCAGCCGCGCGACGACGTCGTCCGGACCGTCGGCCAGGTGCACCAGGCCGACGTCCCGGTCGTCGATCACGAGGTGCTCGCGCAGCGCGGGCAGCAGGGCGCGCCAGCGCGGGCCCATCAGCACCAGGGGGCGGGCGCCGACCTCGCCCATCTGGAGCATGTTCCAGGCCAGGGCGACCTCGGCGAGCGTGCCCATGCCGCCGGCGACGGCGACCCACGCATCCGAGGTGAGCAGCTCCTGGAGCCGGGCCAGCAGGCCGTCGGCGGTCCGCTCCTCGCCCACGAACCGGTTGGCGCTCAGGCGCGCGGCCCAGCCGGCCACCGTGACGCCCACGACGCGGCCGCCGTCTCCCGCCGCCCCGGCCGAGGCCGCCTCCATCGCGCCGTGGTAGCCGCCGGTGCACACCGCCCACCCCTCCCGGGCGATCGCGGCGCCGAGGGCGCGGGTCTGCTCGTACTCCCGCTCCCCGGGGCGGATGCGGGCGCTGCCGAAGACGGCGACCTGCGGGACGCCCGCCGTCCGCCCGGTCATCGGGTGGGCACCGCGACGCGCTCCACGAGGCCCCGGGCCGCCGCCGAGTCGGCGAGCCGGGCGACCAGGGCGACCATCACGCGCACGTCGGTGGCGCGGGGGTCGCTGCGGGCGACCAGGTCGCGGAGGGCCTCGGCCGGGGTGGCGCGGGCGCCGCTCGCCGAGGTCGTGACGACGGCGATGTCGAGCATCAGCAGCACGCGGTCGTCGGGCGGGGCGGGAACGGGGAACTCGCGCGCGAGCGGCGGCAGGCCGGCGAGCGCGGCGGCGAGGGCCGCGTTGCGCGAGTGCGCCACGACGCGGGCCAGGCGCTCGTGGCCGGCGGCGCGCAGCGACCGCGCGACGCCCAGCACCGGCGGGACGGCGGGGCCGTCGCCGCCGGCGTCGTGCAGCCAGGCGGCCGAGAGCAGACGGCGGCGGTCGTCGCGCGCGAACCGCTCCGCCCGGGCCAGCCGGGCGGCCTGCTGCGCCACGCCGCGCGTGCGCGCGTAGGCCCGCTGATCGAGCCTGGCCTCGGCGATGTCGTGCGCGGCAGCGGGCTCCCCCGCCCGCCGCCACAGTGCGCTGCAGGAGTCCACGGCCTCACACTAGTGCCCGGGCCGTCCGCGCGCGGCCTCACCCGCCGCGATCGACGACCGCGAACGCGCGGCCGCGGACCCGGACGAGGGTGACCGGTGCGTCGAAGCAGCGCGACAGGTGCTCGTCGGTGAGCACCTCGCCGACCGGCCCGGCGGCCACCACCGCCCCGCCGCGCAGCAGCAGGGCGTGGGTGGTGGAGGCGGCGAGCTCCTCCAGGTGGTGGCTCACCTGGACGGTGGTCAGCTCGGGCTCGTCCCGCGCGAGGGCGTCGAGGCGGTCGAGGAAGGCCTCGCGGCCGGGCAGGTCGAGGCCGGTGGTGCACTCGTCCAGCAGCAGCAGCCGCGGCGCCGGCATCAGCGCCCGGGCGAGCAGGACGCGCTGCTGCTCTCCGCGCGAGAGCTGGTCGAAGCGCCGCTCGACCAGCGCCGCGCAGCCCATGGCGTCGAGCAGCCGCCGCGCGCGGGCGCGATCGTCGTCGCCGGCCATCCCGTCGAGCAGGGCGATGGAGCCCGCCGCGCCGGTGAGCGTCACGTCGAGCGCCGTGATGCGCGGCCGGAACCGGCCCGGCAGGCCGGTGTCGACGTGGCCGATGAGCGCCCGCAGGGCCCGCTTGTCGACCGCGCCGAGGCGGTGCCCCAGCACGCTGGCGGCGCCCTCGCTGGGATGGCCGACCGCGCTCGCGATGTCCATCAGGGTCGTCTTGCCGGCGCCGTTCGGGCCGACCACTGCCCAGCGCTCGCCCACCCCGACCCGCCAGTCGACCCCCTCCAGCAGCACCGCGCGACCGCCGCCGGGCCGCGCCCGCCACACGCGCATGCCCGCCATCTCGATGGCGGCGGGGCTGCCGGCCTCCGCGCTCAGCTCAGTGCGCCAGGAAGAAGGCGCGCGCCTCGTCGACCGCGCGATCGCCCTCGACGTCGGCCCTGGCGCGCTCGTCGGCGGCCACCTCGGGCTCGGGGTCCTGCGAGAGGCGGTGCGGCAGCGGCGCGCCGACCAGTTCCTCGGAGGCGCGCCACCAGCTCTCGGGGATCTCGTCGTCGAGCTCCACCCCGAGCATCTCGGCGAACAGCATCGTCCAGGCCCGCGGCACGACCTCGAAGGTGTAGCCGCCGCCGCCGAGGGCGACCCAGCGGCCGCCGGCGACGTCGCGGGCCAGATCGTGGAGGGCCCGGTAGGCGCGCGGGAAGGCCTCGAGGCGGACCTGGAGGTGCGCGAGCGGATCGGCGTGGTGCGGGTCGGCGCCGTCCTGCGTGACGATCACGTCCGGCCGGAAGGCGGCCACCGCCGGGGCGATGACCTCCTCGATGGCCCGCAGGTAGGGCCGGTCGCCGGCGTACGGCGGCAGCGGGACGTTGAGGGAGGTGCCGACGGCGGCGCCCATGCCCCGCTCGCCGATCGAGCCGGTGCCGGGGAACAGGTAGCGGCCGCTCTCGTGCACCGAGCACGTCAGCACCCGCGGCTCCTCGAAGAAGATCCACTGGGTGCCGTCGCCGTGGTGGACGTCGATGTCGATGTAGGCCACCCGCTCGGCGCCCGCGTCGAGCAGGGCCGCGATCGCGACGGCCGTGTCGTTGTAGACGCAGAAGCCGGCGGCGCGGTTCGCCATCGCGTGGTGCAGCCCGCCGCCGGCCACGAAGGCCTGGTCGGCGCGCCCCTCCCACACCGCGAGCGCGCCGGTGACCGCGGCGCCGCAGATGGCCGCCGCCGCCTCGTGCATGCCGGCGAAGGCGGGCGTGTCGCCGCCGGCGGCGAGCCCCCACTGGCCGGCCTCCCACGCCGACGCGAGCGCGGGCTGGGCGCTGTAGCGCCGCACGGCGCCGACGTAGGCGGGCGCGTGCACGCGCTCGATCCGGGCCGTCGTCGCCGGCTCCGGGAGGATCGTCTCGACCCCCGGGCGCGTGTCGAGGCCGTACGCGCGGATGAGGTCCACGGCCAGCCTGCGCCGCAGCGGCTGCATCGGGTGGTCGTCGCCGAGGTCGTACGACGGCCCGCCGTCGGTGGGCACGAACGCGGTCCGGGTCACGGCGAAACCGTACTCCGCGCGCGGACGTGCGGCCCGGCGCCGCTCAGCCGGCGGCGGCCACCACCGTCCAGGGGAGCACGCGGTGGGCGGTCACGAGCCCGGCGTGGACGTAGGGGTCGCCCTCGGCGTAGCGCTCCGGAGCGCCGGGATCGTCGCCCGGGAACACGAACAGCGCCCCGGCGGGCGGGTCGCCCAGGGCTCCGGCCGTCAGCATCCTCCCGTCCGCGACCCACTCCCCGATCCGGGCGAGGTGCGCCTCGCGGTGGGCCGGGCGCCGCTCGACGATGTCCTCGACGTAGTCGTAGAGGAGGACGAGGTGGGGTCCGGTGGGCACGGCGTCGGACCCTACCGGCGCGTGAGGGTGAGCGTGTAGTCGGTGGCGCCGCGGCGGGCGTAGACGTTCACGAAGTAGCGGCCGGTGCGCTTCGCGCGGATCACCCGCACCTTCCGCTTGGCGGGGCCGAGCCGCACCGCGAGGAGGTTGCGGCGCACGTTGGCGGCGCTGCCGGTGCTGACCGTGCGGGTGCCGGTGCCCCACATGAACAGGTCGAGCCGCCCGCTGCGCGCCGCGAGCACCGCGCGCAGCGTGTCGCCGCGCCGCAGCAGCACCGGGTAGACGTCGTCCGAGTCGTCATCCTGATCGGCGTTCGCCTCGATGGTCGTGGCCCGGCCCTTGGCGAGGCGGGCGCCGGCGCCCACCCACTTCACGTCGTCGTTGACCTCGCCGGTGTCGTCGCGCGGCGCCTGCAGCGTGACCGCCGCCCGCGGGTTGACCACGCCGGCCCCGGAGCGGTCGTCGCGCCCGCTGGGCGGCAGGTCGGTGGCGGTGTTCTTGAGCTGGCGCAGCACCTGGTACGGGCTGAGGGCGTTGCCGTTCGCGCCCTGCACCAGGGCGACCACGCCCGTCACGAAGGGCGCGGCCATCGAGGTGCCGTCCTTCAGCGCGTACCCCGGGTCGACCCGCCCCTCCGCGACCCTGAGGGGCACCGTCGAGAGGATGTCCACCCCCGGCGCGATCAGGTCCACCGAGCGGTTGCGGTTCGAGAAGGCGGCCGCCCGGAAGGGGACGGGGCACTCGCCGCTCACGACGGCGTCGCACTGCGCCCCCACGCCGACGACGTGCTGGTAGCCGGCCGGGAAGTTCGTCCGCGGGCGCCCGTCGTTGCCGACCGACGCGACGATCGTGACGCCCTTCTGGGTGGCCCAGTTGACGGTGTCCTGGAACGAGCGCGAGTAGCCGGGGCCGCCCGACGAGATGTTGATGACCTTGGCGCCGTTGTTCACGGCGTGGCGGATGCCCTTGATCATCGTCTCGTCGTTGCTCTCCCCCTCCTGGTTGGCGATCTGGACCGGGATCACCTCGGCGCTGCCGGGCGCCGCGGGGGCGACGCCCACGACGCCCACCCCGTTGGCCGGGGCGGCGGCGATGCCCGCGACGTGGGTGCCGTGGCCGGTGCGCCCGATGTCGTTGGTGTTGTCGTCGCCGCGCAGGGTGCTGCGGCCCGCCACCAGGGCGCCCGGGGTGGCGGCCCAGTCGGGCTGGGTGAAGTCGACGCCGCTGTCGAGGATCGCGATGCGCCCCCGCGGGCCGGCCGTCGTGAGGTCGGGCCCCCACGACGGGTCGCCCCGCAGATGCCACTGGGCGCCGGCCTGGAAGTAGAGGTCGGTGAAGGTGGGCGCCGCGCCGAGCGGCGCCGGCGGGGGCGGGGCCGGGCGATCGTCGGTGGTGCGCACCAGCGACCACTCGGCGCCGGAGACGTCGCCGCGGCGCAGCACCGCCTCGCGGGCGGTCGCCGGCCGGCGCGGCACGACGCTCCACACGCCCGCCTCGGGCACGGCCGGCGACACCGCGCCGTAGCGGGCGAGGCGGGCGCGCGCGCCGGCCGCGGGCGGGCGGTCGTCGAAGGTGACCAGCAGGGACCGCGGCCCCGCCGGGGTGCGGCCGAAGTCGCCGCTCAGCTCGACGGCGGCCGCCGCGGCCGGCGCGGCGGGCTCGCCGGCCTTCAGCGGCGCGGCGGCCGCCGGGCCGCAGAGCGCGGCCGCGGCCAGGGCGGCGAGCAGGGCGGCCGGGACGGCCCGGCCGGCCGGCGCCGCGCTACACATGGCGGGTGGTGATGGGCATGCGCCGGTCGCGGCCGAAGGCCCGCGGGGTGATCTTGATGCCCACCGGCCCCTGACGCCTCTTGTACTCGGCACGGTCCACCATCCTCACGACATCCTTCACGACGGACTCGTCGTGGCCGCGGCGGACGAGCTCGGCGGGCTCCAGCCCCAGCTCCACGTACCCCTCGAGGATCGAGTCGAGCACGTCATACGGGGGAAGGCTGTCGGTGTCGAGCTGCCCGGGTCGCAGCTCGGCCGTCGGCGGCCGCGCGATCGTGACCTCGGGGATGACCTCGCGGCCGGCCGACGCGTTGCGCCAGCGCGACAGGCGGTACACCCAGGTCTTGGAGATGTCGCGCAGCGGCGCGAAGCCGCCGACCATGTCGCCGTAGAGGGTGCTGTAGCCCACCGACATCTCGCTCTTGTTGCCGGTGGCGAGCACCAGGGCGCCCAGCTTGTTGGACAGGGCCATCAGGAGGGTGCCGCGGGCGCGGGCCTGGAGGTTCTCCTCCGTGATGTCGCGGTCCCTGCCGGCGAAGGTCTCGGCGAGGGCCTCCTCGAAGCCCTCCACCACCCCGGCGATGGGGAGCACCAGCAGGCGCACGCCGAGCGACTCGCCGAGGGCCCGCGCCCCGGCGAGGCTCTCGTGCGAGGAGTGCACCGACGGCAGCGCGACGCCCGTGACCCTCTCCGGGCCCAGCGCGTCGGCCGCGATCGCCGCCGTGAGCGCCGAGTCGATGCCGCCGGAGAGCCCCAGGATCACCCCCGGGAAGCCGTTCTTGCCGACGTAGTCGGCGAGGCCGCAGCACAGGGCGCCCCACACCTCGGCCTCGTCGCGCGCGGGCGTCGCGACGCGGGGCGCGGGCGTCGCGGCGGCGACCGGGGGCCGGGCGTCCACGCGCACCACGTCCTGCGGCGGGTGGGCCGGGAGGCGCCGCGCGAGCGGCTCGCTCAGCCGCCGCCTGGCCGAGAGGGCGAGGTCGACGTCGACGACCAGCAGCTCCTGCTCGAACTGGGCGGCGCGCCCCACCACCCCGCCGGCCGCGTCGAGCACCACGGAGCGGCCGTCGAAGACGAGCTCGTCCTGACCCCCCACCTGGTTGCAGAAGGCGAGCGCGGCGGCGCAGTCGTCGGCGCGGGTGGCGAGCATGCCCTCGCGGCGATCGCCCTTGCCGCGGTGGTACGGGGAGGCGGAGAGGTTGCAGATCAGGTCCACCCGGGCGGCGGCCATCTCGGAGCTGATCGGCGTGGGGTACCAGATGTCCTCGCACACGGTGACGCCGATGCGGGCGCCGAGCGCCTCCACCACCAGCGGCGCGTCCCCGGCGCGGAAGTAGCGGGCCTCGTCGAAGACCCCGTAGTTCGGCAGGAAGCGCTTGCGATAGACCGCCTGCACCCGGCCGTCGGCGACGACGGCGGCGGCGTTGTGGCACTCGCCGTCCCACTCCGGGAAGCCGATGATCGCGATGCCCGCGGTGACGGCCGCGGCCAGCCGGTCGAGCGCCTCGCGCGCCGCGCCGGCGAAGGCCGGGCGCAGCAGCAGATCCTCCGGCGGGTAGCCGGAGATCGCGAGCTCCGGGACCAGGGTGACCGCGGCCCCGGCCGCGGCGGCGCGCGCCAGCGCGTCGGCGATCCGGCCGGCGTTGCCGTCGATGTCCCCGACCACGGTGTCGAGCTGAGCCAGCGCGACCCTCACGCGCCCTCCTCCGGTGCTGTTCCGGCGCCCCTGCGCAACTCGGTCGCACGGAGCCGGCGCGGTAGGCTGTGGAGCGGACACGATACGCGACGTGCAGCGGCGCAGATGAGCCGCGAGCGGCGCCGACGGGGGGAGAGGATCGATGCGCGACAGCCTGCCACCTCAGCGCCGTCAGGGCGCGCCGTCACGGGGGCCGAGCGCGGGCGGCCGCGCGGGGCGCAACCTCAGCCCGCGCGAGGGCGCCGAGGAGGCCGAGCGCCGGCTGGGCATCCCCGTGTTCCACGTCGGCCAGCGCGTCCAGGGCCTCTTCGGCTGCGTCGCCTGCCAGTTCCAGATCCGCAACCGCGGCCCGCTGCCCACTTGCCCGCAGTGCGGCGAGATCCTGTGGGGCTACCTCGAGCAGGGCCCGCGCCCGGTGCCGGAGGGCGAGGAGCCCGGCGCCGCGCCCCAGGCCGCCTCCCAGCCCGCCCAGCCGGTCGTGCAGGAGGGCGTGAAGCTCGATGCCCCCGTGTCCGTCCAGGAGAACGTGAAGCTGGAGCCGTAGCCCCCGGCGGCCGCGCCCACCCTCACAGTTCTCGAACACAGCCACCCAAAGCCCTTACCGGCGCCTTCGGGCCACCACATTCCGCGGATGGAGCATCCAGCCGACTCGAACGGGGCGATGGCGTCCCGGCACATCGTCGGAGGTGGAATGGTGCGTCGCGCCGTGGCGCTGGTGGTGCTGGTGATCCTCGCGTTGCCCGCGCTCTGCGCGGCCGCGGCGACCGAGCCGACCCCGCGCGTGCCCTCGGCGCAGCTCCAGGCCGACGGCAGCGGCACGATCACGATCACGGGGCGGTTCACCGTCAACGGCACGCTCGCGGAGCGCAGCACGATCGACATCGTCGATCGGGCGCGTGACGCGAAGGCGGTGCTGGGCGGCGTCCCGATCGCGCTCGACCGCCGCGGCCGCGCCAAGGTCCGCCGGGCCCAGGGGATCCTGATCGTGACCGGATCGAACTTCCAGGTCACGATCAACGGCAAGAACCTGAACTTCTCGGTGGCCGGCAACGGCCGCGGACGCCTCATCGGAAAGGGCAGCTACCGCCTCAACGGCGGCTCGCCCCTCGCCTGGGGCCGGTCCTGGATCCGCATCTCACCGCCTCCTCCCGCCCACGGAAGGAAGGTCTCCAGATGCGCAGATTGCTCGTCGTCGCCGGTGTCGCGAGCCTGATCGCCGCGCCGGCCGTCGCGCTGGCCGATGATCCCGAGCAGGCGGTCGAGACCGATCCGACGGCCGAGGCCGTCGCCGGCCCGACGACCGACAAGGCCCTCCACGCCGACGGCCGCGGCAGCTTCCGCTACGAGGGCTCCGGCGCCACCGTGGTCAGCGGCGGCGGGCTGGTGAGGGTGGTCGACCTCTCCCAGGGCAAGGACCTGGTCGTCACGCCCGCCGGGTACGGGAGGACCGCCAAGGGCGCGAACGGCGACGGCGCGCCCGTGGGGCGCTACGCGGGCAGGGGCACCGTCACCGTGGACGGCTCGTCGTACCGCATCACGGCGCTCGGGAAGTTCACCGCCGACGTCGATCCCAGCGCGCTGCACCCGGCCACCGGCTCCGCGCGGGTCGCCGGCAGCGGCGAGACCATCCTGAAGGGCGGCGTGCCGGTGCCGTTCTGGGCGGCGCAGCGCATCCAGCTGACGCGCGGCCCGCTGACGGTCGACCTCTCGGGCTCGGGCGGCCCGCGGTGGTGGAACTCGAAGCCGCGCGGCGTGCGCGGCGTGAAGACCGTCACCACCACCCGCACCGTGGTCACCCGCCGCGGCACGCAGACGCACACCAGGACCACCACCACCCGCCTCATCCGCCGCTGGTGGGGCTGGGACAGCCGCGCCCCGGGCGCGACCTGGCGCCTCAACGGGCCGGCCGCCGGGACCGTGCAGCTGAGCACCCTCACGGGCCGCATCCGGGTGTGGGACAGGTCGGCCGGCAAGGACCTGGCCGTGGTCGTGCCCGCCGGCACCACCACCCGCACGCTGGCCGACGGCTCGGTGCTCTACTCCCGCCTGCGGGGCGCGCCGGTGAGCGTCACCGGATCGGCCTTCCGGATGAAGGTGCGCGCCTACCAGGTGAAGGGGACGTTCACCCCGGCGCCCGGCAGCCTGGCCCGCGGCTTCGTGCGCGGGAAGGGCACCTACGCCACCGCGGACGGCAGCGTGACGCCGGGCCGCGTCGGCGGCGTGCGCGTGCTGCTGCAGCCCGGTTCGTGACCGCGACCCGGGTACCGGCGCCCCTCCGCCCGGCGGCGCCGGTACCCGGCGCCGCGCGGCGGGCGGTGGACCTCGCCAGGCGCCGCGACTACGCTAGGTCGCCGATGGCGCCCCCCGATGACCGGCAGCGGGTCCTGATCGTCGAGGACGAGCAGAACATCGCCTCCTTCGCCCGCATGTACCTGGAGGCCGCCGGCTTCGAGGTGATGGTGGCCGAGCGCGGCGACGACGGCCTGGCGATGGCCGAGCGCGAGTCGCCCCACCTGGTGATCCTCGACCTGATGCTGCCCGGCATGGACGGCTACGAGATCACGAAGCGGCTGCGCCGCGACGGGCAGACGCCGATCATCATGCTCACCGCCCGCGACGACGCGGTCGACAAGGTGGTGGGCCTCGAGCTCGGCGCCGACGACTACATCACCAAGCCCTTCAACCCGCGCGAGCTGGTGGCGCGGGTGCGCGCGGTGCTGCGCCGCGCCGAGGCCCGGCCCGCGGCGACCGGCCAGCCGACGTCGACCACGATCGAGGCCGGCCCCCTGCGCATCGAGGTGGGCGGCCGCGAGGTGTTCGTCGACGGCCGGGGCGTGCAGCTCACGCCGAAGGAGTTCGACCTGCTGGTGACGCTGCTGGAGAACCGCGGCCTGGTGCTGACCCGCGAGCAGCTGCTGGAGCGGGTGTGGGGCTTCACCTTCCTCGGCGACAGCCGCACGATCGACGTGCACGTGCGCCAGCTGCGCCGCAAGCTGGGCGACGCATGCCCGATCCAGACCGTGTGGGGCACCGGCTACAAGGTGCCCGCCAAGAGATGACCCGGGGCCGGTGACGGCCGCCCCGCAGCGGCCGCGCCTGCCGCGCCCGTGGCGTTCGCTGCGCGGTCGGCTGCTGCTGGCGGCCGCCGCGGGCCTGATCACGGCGGCCGTGATCTTCGTGGTGGTCGCGGGCGGGCTGATCCAGTCGCAGTCGCGCGCCCAGGCGCGCAAGGAGCTCGACCGCCAGGCCGTCGCGGTCGCGAAGATCATCAGCAACCAGGCCTGGCAGGCCTACACGGAGGGGCGCGAGCCGCGCTTCGTGCAGCCCGCGAACCTCGCCGCGCTGGTGGGGCCGGGCACCGAGTTCTTCTACTCGGGCGCCTCGCTCACGCCGGGCAGCGAGCAGACCGGGCTCGACTTCCCCGCCGTGGCGGCGCGCTCGCTCGACTACGGCGTGCTGGAGCGCGACGGCGTGCAGCGCATCGACTTCACCGCGCCCGGCGCGGACGGGCAGCGCGAGGGGTCGGCGGCGCCGGTGACGCTGGGCCAGGAGGTGTTCGGGGCGATCCTGCTGTCGCGCCCCCGCGGCGATCAGCCGGCGGCCTGGCCCGACGTGGCGCCGCGGGTGCTGATGGCCGCGGGCATCGGCCTGGGCGTGGCCCTGCTCCTGGCGCTGCTGCTCACCGCCCGCATCACCCGGCCCCTCAACGCGATGCAGCGCGCGGTGCACCGCGTCGCCGAGGGCGACCTGCGCACGGCGCTCGGCTCGACCGGGACGCGCGAGCTCGATCAGCTCGCCTCGGACTTCAACGTGATGGTGCGGCGCCTCGCCGAGCGCGACGGCGAGACCCGCGAGTTCCTGATGCGCGTCACCCACGACCTGCGCACGCCGCTCACCGCCATCCGCGGCCACTCCGCCGCCCTCGCCGACGGCATCGTGCCCGAGCACGAGCGCCCCCGCTCGCTGGCCGCCATCGAGGGCGAAGCGGCGCGCCTCGAGACGCTGGTCGCCGACCTGCTCGACCTGGCCCGCCTCGACGCGCGCCGCTTCAAGCTCGACCTGGCCAGGGTGCGCCCCGGCGGGGCGCTCGACCGCGCGTTCGACGCCATGCGGGCCGAGGCCACCGCCCGGGGCCTCGCCTACGAGCGGGCCATCGAGCCGCTGGGCCCGGTGCTCATCGACGAGGGCCGGGTGCAGCAGATCGTCGGGAACCTGATCGACAACGCCATCCACTGGACGCCGCCCGGCGGCACGGTGCGGCTGGAGGGCCGCCCCCTGCCCGACGGCGGCTTCGCCGCGACGGTGTCCGACACCGGCCCGGGCATCGAGGAGTCCGACCAGGAGCGCATCTTCGACCCCTTCCAGTCGGAGGAGACGCCCGACGGCCGGCGCGGCAGCGGGCTGGGCCTCGCGATCTCGCGGCAGCTGGCCCGGACCCTGGGCGGCGACCTGCGCGTGGAGAGCCGCCGCGGCGCCGGATCGCGGTTCATCCTGGAGCTGCCGGGCCGCGCGGCGTAGCCCCGATCGCCCCCGGTGGGGCAGACTCTGCGTCGGACCGGAGGCACGAAGGGGGACCCATGGAGCTGAAGGACGCGATTCGCAAGCGGCGCGCGGTGCGCACCTACACCGACGCGCCGGTCGACGACGAGACGCTCGACCGGCTGCTGCGCCTGGCCCTGCGGGCGCCGAGTGGAGGCGGCCAGCAGGCGTGGGGCCTGCTGGTGGTACGCGACGACGAGAAGCGGCGGGCGATCGCCGAGCTGATCATCGCCGGCGGCGCGACCTACTTCGGGATCATGCGCCCGAAGCGGGACGCCACCGACGAGGAGCACGCCGCCTGGGCCAGGGACTACGCCGAGACCGTGATGAGCACCTACCGTGACGTGCCGGTCTGGGTGGTGGGCCTGCTCGTGCCGCGCGGCTACCCGGAGGCCTTCCCCGGCGGGTACGAGGACGACCTCATCTCGCTCGCCTTCGCCTTCCAGAACCTGATGCTGGCGGCGCGCGAGGCCGGCCTGGGCAGCGTTCCGATCACGGCCTTCCAGCGCTTCGAGAAGGATCGCCTGCGGGAGATCCTCGGCATCCCCGCCGACGTGGACCCGGCGATCGTGTCGCCCATCGGCGCCCCGCCGGAGTGGCCCACCGGCCTGGCCCCGGCGCTGAAGCGCAATTTCCGCACCTGGCGCTCGCTGGTGCACGACGACGCCTACGGCGCGACCCGGGAGTAGAGCGGCGCACCCGGGCGGCGCCCCCCTCCCCGGGGGCGCCGCCCGGGCGCGTCAGCGCTCGTCGCAGAACTCGGTGATCGGCAGCCCCACGTGGCGCGACTCGGTGGGCACGTAGCCCAGCAGGCGGTCGCCGGGCGCGAGCTCGGTGACGTTGTTGACCGAGCCGCCGGGCCCCAGCAGGCGCACGTGCCAGTCGTCCTGCGCGATCACGTTGACCGTCGCGCCGCCCGGGGTCGTGGCCGTGATCGAGATGAGCGGGCGCCGCTCGATCTTGACCCGGCCGATGCGGACCTCGCGGGCCGTGCCGTCGGAGCGCACCGCCAGGATCGGCTGCCCGGCGCGCAGCTCGCTGACGTAGCGGGTGCGGTTGTCCGGGGTCAGGACGTAGGAGTGGACGGCGCCGGCGTTCCAGCGGAACGGCCGGGTGGGCATGTACGGCAGCGGGTGGGTCTCGCTGCAGGACAGGAACATCCCCGTCGAGAACGAGCCGATCAGGCAGCCCTCGTCCAGCTCGAGCAGCGAGCAGGTGTCGATGCAGGCCCGCTCGCCCATGCCGATGTGCTCCACGGACGCCACGACCAGCTCCGACAGCTCGACCCGGCCGGCGGAGCGGCGCACCACCTCGGCGATGCGCACGACGTCGTCCGCCGAGCGCGGCGTGAGCAGCAGCCCGTCGGAGCCGTGCTCCAGCACCAGGGCGACGATCTCGGCGTCCTCGACGTCGTCGACCACGGTCACGGTCCTGCCGCCCGTGCCCTCGGCGGCGGCGATCACGATCTCCAGCGGGATCTTGGTGGGATCGGTGAAGGTGAGGACGGTCCAGGGCACCCGCCGCACCATCCGGCACGCCTCGTCGAGGGTGGGGGCGTCGCGGACCACCACGTGCACGCCGCGCGCGATGTCGGCGCCCTCGCCCCCGTCGCCCGGCTCCTCGGCGTCCCCCTCGACCAGCACGAGGTCGATCGCCGACGGGTCCAGGTCGGCCGGCATCGCGCGGCCGACGGCGAGGATGCGCCGCACGGTCGGCGGCAGCCCGGCCAGGACCTCCGGCGACGACGCCACCAGGCCGTCGACGCGCTGGTGCAGCGCCGCCTCGACGATCCCGGGCAGCGCGGACCGCGGGACGCGCCGCAGGTCGAGCCAGGCGAAGTGCTCGCCCCGGTCGGGCCGGACGCGGCCGGCGTCGCCGGCGGCCGCGAGGGGGACGATGTTGTCGGTGACCACCGCCCTCTCCTCGGCGGGGGGCGCCGGGGCGCCGGAGCGCTTGGCGGGGGTGCGGGGGGTGGCGTCGGTCTTGGTGGTCGCTGCCATGCGCGTCGCGTCTCCGTCCGGTGTCAGGCCGACTCGGCGCGCGCGGCGCCGAGTCGGCGGTCGAGGTCGTGGTCGAGGTCCTGCCCGCCCTCGCCGTGCGCGAGATCGGCGAGCCGGCGCGCGGTGGCGTAGGGGTCGGGGGCGGTGAAGATCTGCCGGCCGAAGCTGAGGCCGGCGGCGCCGGCGTCCATCACGGCCGAGGCGAGCGCGACCGCGGCGGCGGGGCCCCCCTCCGGGGCGCCCCCCGCGATCACGATCGGGAGGTCGCACGAGGCGACGACCTCGCGCAGGTCCTCGACCGGGTCGCAGACCGCGAGCTTCACCATGTCGGCGCCCAGGTCGGCGGCGATCGCCGCGAGATGGGCCAGGGTCGCGGCGCTCGGCGCGCTCTCGGGCACCGCCGGGCCGCGGGCGTACATCATCGCCAGCAGCGGGACGCCCAGCGTCTCGCACTCGCGCGCCACCTCCCCCAGGTCGCGGAGCTGGTCGGGCTCGGTGGGGGCCCCGATGTTGACGTGCACGCTGACGGCGTCGGCGCCGAGCGCGAGGGCCTCCTCGACGCTCGCGACGAGCACCTTGCTGTACGGGTCGAGGGCGGGCCCGGTGCCCGCCGAGAGGTGCACGACCAGCGAGGTGCCGGCGAAGGCCACCGGGTCGATGCGCCGGGCTGCGCCCTTGTGGAGCACCACGGCGTCCACCCCGGCGCGGGCGAGCAGGGAGACGAGCCCGCCCACGTCGCCGATCGGGCCGACGGTGACCGCGTGGTCGAGCGGTACGATGAAGGTGCCCGGGCCCGTCGAGAGACGGATCAGGCGCAGCTGCTTGCCGTAGCTGCCGCCGACCCGCCCGAAGGTCCGTCCCGGGGCGCCGGGACGGGGGGAGCGCGGGACACGGAACGCGGAGGCGATGGCCGAGTTGCGTATGGCGGATCTCCCGTAGGCGGGCCGTCCGTGGCGAGGGTCCTGCGTTAGGCTGACCAAATAATAATGCTTAGGTTAGTCGAAACTTACCTGGCGGACAGGGCGAGGTGAACGATCCCCCGCCGATGGCGCCCGACAGGCTCGACCGCTACCGGGAGCGCATCGGCCTGCCGCCGCGCCGGGGCGACGTCGCCGACGCGGCGCTGCTCGCCGAGGTCGTCGCCCGCCAGGCCGCCGCCATCCCCTTCGAGAACCTCGACATCCAGCGCGGCCGGCCCGCGTCGGCCGACCCCGACGACGCCTACCGATCGCTCGTCGCCGGGGGCCGGGGCGGCATCTGCTACCAGCTCAACGGGCTCCTCGCCGCGGCGCTCGCCGCGCTCGGCTTCCGCGCCGCGCCGATCGGCGCGCGGGTCGCCGACGGGGAGCGCTGGGGGCCGCCCCTCGGCCACATGGCCGTGCTCGTCGCCGGCGTGCCGACCGCCGCGGGCCCGCGGGACCACCTCGTGGACGCCGGGTTCGGTGGGGAGATCCTCGTCCGGCCGCTGCCGGCCTCCCCGCCGGCGGACGGACACGAGGTGCGGCTCGGCGGGGGTCGCTACGTCACCGAGCGCGGCCCGCGCCCCCTCTCCGACTTCGAGGCGATGGCCTGGTGGCACAGCACGTCGCCGCGGTCGCGCTTCACCGGCTCGCTCGTCTGCTCGATCGTCGACGGCGCCGGACGCCACACCCTCTCCGGTCCGCCGCGGGGCCCCTACCGCCGCACGACCACCGGCCCCGACGGACGGCGCTCCACGCGCGAGCTGGACGCCCGCGCCGCGACCGAGGAGCTGCGGCGCAGCTTCGGCATCGTCGACGTCGCCCTGCCCCTGCCCGGGCCCTGGAGACGCCCGGAGCCGGCGCCCCGAGGGGTCGCCGGCTCCGTGACTCCCACCGCATGAGACGGGCGGCCTAGGCCGGCGTCTCCTCCGGGTGGGGCGCGAGGACCACGTCGCCGCGCTCGCCGGTGCGGACCCGGATCGACTCCTCCACCGGGAGGATGAAGATCTTGCCGTCGCCCGGCTCGCCCGTGTGGGCGAGCTCGAGGATGGTGTCCACGGCCCGGTCCACGTCGGCGTCGTCGAGCACGATCTCCAGCTTGACCTTGGGTCGCAGGAAGATCGTGGTCTTCGCACCTCGGTAGCTCTCGGTGAATCCCTTCTGGCGGCCCGAGCCCTTCGCCTCCGTGACGCTCATGGAGGGGAGGCCGAGGTTCGCCAGCCGGTCGTGAATGGCCTCGAGGGCCTCGTGGCGGATGAACGCCTCGATCTTCTTCACGGTTGGTCTCTCCCTTACGACGCGGTGGCGGGGCTGGTCGCCGTCGCCGTGCCCGCGGGGGCCGCGGACGTCGGGGCCGACGGGGAGCCGTCCTCCGACTCGGCGCCGATGACGTCGATGAAGCGCTCAGGGTAGCCGAACATCCCGTGCTCGGTGATGTCGAGTCCGGCCAGCTCGTGCGACTCGCTGACGCGCAGCCCGATGGTGTACTTGATCAGGTAGAAGGCGATGAAGCAGGCCGTCAGCGTGAAGCCGACGGTCGCGGCCATCCCGTAGAACTGGACCCAGAGCTGGTGGCCGTCGCCACCGACGAGCAGGCCCTCGGCGCCGGCCGCGCGCTCGGGCACGCAGAACAGGCCGATCGCCAGGGTGCCCCAGATGCCCGACACGCCGTGCGCCGGCAGGGCGCCGATCGGGTCGTCCACCTTGAGCTTGTCCACGGCCACCACGATCGGCGGGACGATCAGGCCGGCCACCAGGCCGACGATGACGCAGGCCCAGGCGTCGATGAAGGCGCAGGGGGCGGTGATCGCGACCAGGCCGGCGATGGCGCCGTTGCCCATCTGCGAGACGTCCAGCGTCTTGAAGACCAGCAGCGAGGCGATGGTGGCGCCGATGACGCCCGCGGCGGCCGCCAGGTTGGTGTTCACGGCCACGTCGGCGAAGTTCGCGCCGATGGCGCCGAGGAACGAGCCGGGGTTGAAGCCCATCCAGCCGACCCACAGGATGATCACGCCCAGCACGGCCAGCGGGATCGAGTGACCGGGGATCGGGGTGGCCTTGCCGTCCTTGAACTTCCCGATGCGGGGGCCGAGGACGATGGTTCCGGCGAGCGCGGCCAGGGCGCCCTGCAGGTGGACGATGGAGGAGCCGGCGAAGTCGAGGAACCCGTCCTCGTAGAGCCAGCCGCCGCCCCACGTCCAGTGGGCGACGATCGGGTAGATGAGCCCGATGTAGATGATGCCGAACGCGATGTAGGCGGCGAACTTGGTGCGGTCGAGCATCGTGCCGAACACGATCGCCAGCGAGACCGCCGCGAACACGCACTGGAAGAAGAAGGTGACCTCGAAGTTCACGGCCGCGAACGACAGGGAGCTGAAGCTCCCGAAGCCGTCCTCCAGGAACCAGCCGTCGTGACCGAGGAACCCGTTGCCGTTTCCGAAGGCGAAGGCGAACCCGACGGCCCAGAACACGATGAAGCTGACCGAGAGGTTGATCAGGATCTTCCCCATCACGGCCCCGGCATTCTTCATCCGGGAAAGGCCGACCTCGAGCATGGCAAAACCGGCCTGCATGAACAGCACGAGGATCGCGGCGACGATCACCCAGATCGTGTTGACCGCGATGTCGCTGTCGCTCGGTGCGTCCTGAGCGAAAGCGAACGCCGGGACGATCAGCAGCATCACCGCCACCAACGCCGGCACCAGGCGGAATGGCCTCAGACGCATTAACTCTCCTTGCGCGAGATGACGGGGCCCGCGAGGGGTCCCGAGTGCGCGATCAGGCTAGGTGCCGTCCCCGCGGGGGGGCTTTAGCCACAGGGCGGAGAGGTCACCGCCGGGCCTTCTCCGCGTGTCCAAACGCCCCGCGGCGGCCCGGCCGCCCGGCGCGCCCCGAGAAGGCCTTTCAACCGGCGCCCGGAGCGGGTCCGCGGTCGGCGGTCGGACGCCGGTCGCGGCGCAGCTCGCGCAGCAGCCCGGAGAGCTCGTCGAGGCGCCCCTCGTCGAGGCCGGCGAGGGCGCCGAAGCCGCCCGCGGCCAGATCCCCGGCCGCGACCTCCACGCGCCGGCGGCCCTCGGCGGTGATGCCGACGAGCGACACCCGGCGGTCGCGCGGGTCCTCGCGCCGCTCCACCATGCCCTCCTCCTGCAACCGGTTGACGAGGTAGGTCACGCTGGAGCCGTGGACCATCAGCAGGTCGCGGATGCGCATGATCGGCAGCGCGCCGGCGCGGCTGAACACGAGCATCAGCAGCACCTCGAAGCGGGAGAGGGTGAGCCCGTGGGGGCGCAGCGCCTCGTCGGCCTCGCGGACGGTCGCGCCGTAGCCGCGCACCAGCGAGGTGAGGGCGCGGAACCCGGCCGCGCCCGGGAAGCGCTCGGCCCAGCGGGCCGCCGCCTCCTCCACCGGATCCCTGCCGTCAGTCGCCGCCGCCGCATCCACCCGCCGCCTCCCCGTTGACGAGATAGTCGGAATTCCGAATAATAACCGGAGAGCCCCGCGCATCATGGAGGGAGACCGGTGGCGGTGATCGAGGGACCGGCGCGGGCCGGGGGGCGGACGCTGTCGGGCCGCGCGCTCGACGGCGTGGTCGGCGACCCGGCGGGACGCATCCCCGCGCCCGGCGAGTACCCCTACACCCGGGGCATCCACCCCGGCATGTACCGCGACCGGCTGTGGACGATGCGCATGTTCGCCGGCTTCGGCACGCCGCAGGACACGAACGCCCGCTTCCGCCACCTGCTGTCGGAGGGCCAGACCGGCCTGTCGACGGCGTTCGACATGCCCACCCTGATGGGCCTCGACCCCGACGATCCGCTGTCGCAGGGTGAGGTGGGCCGCGAGGGCGTCTCGATGGCGCACCTGGGCGACATGGCCCGCCTGTTCGAGGGCATCGACCTGGCCGCCGTCTCGACCTCGATGACGATCTCGGGCCCCGCGCCGGCGGCCCTCGCCATCTTCGTGGCCGCGGCCGAGGAGGCCGGCGTGCCGCGCGCCCGCCTGCGCGGCACCCTGCAGACCGACATCCTCAAGGAGTTCATCGCCCAGAAGGAGTGGATCGTCCCGGAGCGGCCGTCGATGCGGCTGGTCGGCGACCTGATCGCCTTCTGCGCCGAGGAGATGCCGCTGTGGCACCCCATCTCCGTCTCGGGCTACCACATCCGCGAGGCCGGGGCCACGGCCGGGCAGGAGCTGGCCTTCACGATCGCCGACGGGATGGCCTACGTGGACGAGATGGTCGCGCGGGGCGTGCACCCCGACGCCGTCCTGCCGCGCTTCTCCTTCTTCTTCGACTTCCACATCGACCTGTTCGAGGAGGTCGCGAAGATCCGCGCCGCGCGCCGCCTCTGGGCCACGCTGATGCGCGATCGCTACGGAGCCCGCGACCCCCGGTCGCTGAAGCTGCGCACCCACGTCCAGACCGCGGGCGTGTCGCTCACCGCCCAGCAGCCGCTGCTGAACGTGGCGCGCACCGCCGTCGAGGCGCTCGGCGCCGTGCTCGCCGGCACCCAGTCGCTGCACACGAACGCCTACGACGAGACCCTCTCCCTCCCCACCGCCGGGTCGGCCACGCTGGCCCTCCGCACCCAGCAGATGATCGCCGCCGAGACGGGCGCCGCCGCCGTCGCGGACCCGCTGGGCGGCTCGTGGCTGGTGGAGCGGCTCACGGACGAGCTCGAGGCGGAGGCGCGCGACTACATCGCCCGCATCGACGAGATGGGCGGCATGGTCGCGGCCGTCGAGCAGGGCTTCCCCCAGGCCGAGATCGCCGATGCGGCGTATCGCTTCCAGCTCGCCGTCGAGCGCGGCGAGCGGCTGGTGGTGGGCGTCAACGCGCACCGCGCCGAGGACGAGCCGGAGCCCGAGATCCACCGCGCCGACCCCTCCGCCGAGACGCGCCAGATCGCCGCCCTCGCCGAGTGGCGGGCGCGGCGCGACGCCGCCCGCCACGGCGCCGCCCTCGCCGACCTGCGCACCGCGTGCGAGGGTACCGCGAACGTCATGCCCCGCCTCGTCGAGGCGGCCCGCGCCGGCGCCACCCTCGGTGAGATGTGCGCCGTCATCCGCGACGTGTGGGGCCGCTACCGTGACCCGGCGCGCTGGTAGCGCGCCTCATCCCGACCCCTGGAGCCACCTGAATGACCACCACCCCGCCGGATCTCAGCGACACCCATCTCGAGATCCAGGCCCTGGCGCGCGAGTTCGCCCAGGCCGAGATCGCCCCGCACGCGGCCGACTGGGACCGCGAGCACCACGTACCGGTCGAGGTGCTGCGCGCGATGGCCGACCTGGGCTTCCTCGGCACGATCGTCCCCGAGGAGTACGGCGGCGCCGGGCTGGACTACACCTGCCTGGCCCTGGTGATGGAGGAGATCGCGGCGGCCGACGCCGGCACGTCGACGGGCCTGGCGGTTCAGAATTCACTGGGCGCCGCGCCCATCCTGCGTGGGGGCAGCGAGGAGCAGAAGCGCGATCTGCTGCCCAAACTCGCCAGCGGCGAGCGGTTCGCCGCCTATGCGCTCACCGAGCCCGGCCACGGGTCGGACACGGCGAACCTGCGCACCACGGCCGCCCTCGACGGCGACCACTACGTCGTGAACGGCTCCAAGACCTGGATCAGCAGCGGCGGCTTCGCCGACGTGTTCATCCTGTTCGCCCGCACGGGGGGCCCGGGCGCCAAGGGCATCTCGGCGATGCTGGCCGAGCCGGGCGACGGCTTCGTGGTGGGGAAGTCCATCCCGAAGCTCGGCCTGCACTCGTCCTCGACCGTCGAGCTGTCCTTCTCGGACCACCGCATCCCGGTGGAGCGGAGGATGGGCGAGGAGGGGACGGGCCTGTCGCTCGCGCTGGCCACGCTCGACTCCGGGCGCATCGTGATCGCCGCCCAGGCGGTCGGCATCGCGCGCGCCGCGCTGGAGCTGGCCGTCTCCTACGCGACCGAGCGCGAGGCCTTCGGCGCGCCCATCGCCCGCCTGCAGGGGGTGCAGTTCCCCATCGCCGAGATCGCCGCCCGCCTCGACGCCGCCCGGCTGCTGACCCTCCACGCCGCCCGGCTGCGCGACGGCGGACTGCCGCACACGGCCGAGGGCGCCAAGGCGAAGCTCGTGGCCAGCCAGGTGGCGGTGGACGCGGCCAACACCTGCGTCCAGACCCTGGGCGGCTACGGCTACTCGGCCGAGTTCGCCGCCGAGCGCCTCTACCGCGACGCCAAGATCACCCAGATCTACGAGGGCACCAGCGAGATCCAGCGCCTGGTGATCGCCCGCAGCCTGTTCGGGAACGCCGCCCGGTAGGCGACCGGGTTCATCCCGGGGCGGAGGACGCCCCGCTCGCATGGGAGCGCGCCCGTGCGAGCAGGGGCGCCGCCTCGGCGGCCATCCCCTCCCGCAGGTACCACCCCCCGGCGTCGGCGCACACCAGCCCGCGCCACCGGTCGACGCGGCGGGCCATCCCCGGCACCCCGTAGGCCTCGACCGCCGTCGCCGCGGAGGCCGCCGGCAGGCCGCCGACCTCCGCGAGGTAGGCGAGGTCCTCGGCGGGGTCGCCCATGCGCCAGAACTCCCAGTCGATCAGCACCGGGCCGTCCGGGGGCCACAGCAGGTTCGGCGCCACGAGGTCGCCGTGCAGCAGCCGGAAGGGCGCGCCGTCGCGCCCGGGCCGACGCCCGGGGATCGCGGCGGCGGCCGCCCGCGCCACGCCGGCCCAGGCCGTGCCCGCGAGCCGCGCCTCGGCGTCCGCCACCCGCCCGGCGCGGTACTGCGCCAGCGAGCGGTCGGGGAGCGCCCGCCACCACATGCCCCCCGCCGGCGCGCGACGGGTCTCGTGCACCTCGCGCAGCACGGCGCCCAGCCGCCCGGCGTCGGCCTCCCCCACCGCGGCGCCCGGCCGCGGCCCGCCGGCGACCGGCGCCGTCACCAGCCGCCCCGGAGCCGCCTCGATCAGCCGCGGCGCCCACGGCCGGCCCGCCACCAGGGCCAGGGCCGCGGCCTCCCGGCCGAGCGCCGCGGCGTCGCCGGTCTTCTCGACCCGGGGAGGGCGCGCGTGCATCCGCACCTCGAACCGCCGCGACGGCGCGGTCACGCCGTCGCAGGCCGCCGCGCGGTGGACAGCGCGCGGGCGGGGTGTGAATGTCCGCCGCTGATGGAGTTCCGCCGCACCCCGATCCGCGCGACCGCGCCGCGCTGATGCGCCCGCCCGCCCGCGCGGCCCTGGTCGCCGTCGCCTGCGCCGTCGCCCTGGCCGCCGGCTGCGGCGGAGGGGGCGGCGAGACGCGCACCGAGCGGCCGCCGCGCAACGCGCTGGTCGTCACGACCATCGGCGCCGACGGGGCGCGCTTCTCGGTCGATCTCGACTGCGACATCAGCGACCGGGATCCGTGCGCCGAGGTCATCGAGGCGCTCGCCGCCGTCCCGGAGGGCGACTGCCCGCCGATCGCCGACGCCGGCGAGGTGATCCGCGTGCACGGCCAGATCGACGGGCAGGGGATCGACCAGGTCGTGCCGCGGCGCACCGTCTGCGAGGCGCGGACCTACGACGCGATCGCGGCGGCGCTGCGCCCCTGAGGCCGCGGCCCGCCCGCCGGGCGGTGGGAGGGTCCTCATCCGCCCGCGAGCCACCCCTCGATCACCGCGGCGGCCCCCTCCAGGCCGTCCACGACGGCGTCGGCGCCGGCCAGCGCGTCGGCCCCGTGGACGCCGGTGGTGACCGCGATGCAGCGGGCGCCGCCCTCGCGCGCGCAGGCGATGTCGCGCGGGGTGTCGCCCACCACGACCGGCCGCCGCGCGCGCGGGTCGCCGCAGGCGCGGTCCACCGCCAGCGCCACCAGGGCGCCGCGCCGCTCGTGGTCGGAGCCGTAGCCGCCGCCGCCCGGCGGGAACCGCTCCCCCAGGCCGGCGCGGGCCATCTTGGCCCGGGCGATCGGCTCGAGGTTGCCGGTGAGCAGCGCCAGCGCGACCCCCGCATCGGCCATCCGGGCGAGGCCCGCGGCGGCGCCCGGCAGCACCTCGGGGCCGGGCAGGGCGGCGTCGAGGGCGGGGTAGGCGGCGACCGCCCGCTCCATCCAGCGATCCATGCCCTCGGTGATCTCGGCGTCCGCCACCCCGTGGCGGCGCAGCACCAGGCGGGCGATCTCCCGGTCGGTGCGTCCCGCCGGGCCGACCGCCACCACGTCGTCGAACTCGGCCCACACGCCGAACACCTCGCGCATGCCGCTCACGAGGGCCGCGGTGTGCGCCCGCGGGGTGCCGCGCAGCAGGGTCCCGTCGATGTCCACCAGCGCCAGCACCGGCGCCCAGGATAGGCCCCCGGCGCAGCGGACGAGCGCATCGCCGGGGACGCCGGGCCGGCGCCGTGCGCAGGGCGATCCCGGGGGCCCCTTACGCCGTAGTGCCAATTGGCCGTGTCGGCCGCGGCCAATTGGCGCACGACGGCCGCGGAGCCCCCACCGCCCTCGGCCGCCGGCCACGGCGCGGCGCCGCGGCGGCGCCCGCCCGTGAGACTTTCCTCATGA
The DNA here is from genome assembly GCA_050181915.1 of Thermoleophilia bacterium. Lineage (GTDB taxonomy): Bacteria > Actinomycetota > Thermoleophilia > Miltoncostaeales > Miltoncostaeaceae > JBFXCS01. The sequence goes on from JBFXCS010000003.1 coordinate 118,379, forward strand.
GGGTGCCCCGCCCGCCGGGCGTCTGACAGCATCGGCGGGGTGGACGCCCTGCGCGCCCTCGCCCGCCGCCGATCGGTGCTCCTGGCACTGGCGATCCTCGCGGGCGTCGTTGCGAGCCTGCTGGTGGGGCGCTGGCTGTCGGAGGGCGCCACCCCGCCGGAGCGGCTCCCGGTGGTCGAGATCCCCGCGTCTGCGACCGCCGAGCCCGAGCCCGCCCCGGATCCCGAGCCCGCCCGGCCGCGGACGACCGCCCCGCGCCAGACCGCCCCCGCGCCGCCGCGGACCCCGGCCCGTCCGAGCACCCCCGCCCGGCCGGCCGCGCCCGCCCCGCGGCCGCGGCCGCAGAACCCCGCGGCGCCGCGCCAGACCGCGCCGCCCCGGCGGCCGTCCCCTCCCGCGGCCCCCGCCCCGGCGGCGCCGCCGCCCGCCCCGGCCCCCGCTCCGTCACCGCCGTCGGATGACGACGATGATGATGATGACGACGGCGACGATGACGGCGGTGACGACGATGACGACTGAGCGCGTCGCGTCGAGGCCGCCGCCGCGGCGTCCCCTGCTGGGCCTGCGCGGGCGCGTGCTGGGCTGGTACGCGCTGCTCGTGGGCCTGGCCCTGCTCCTGACGTCCCTCGTCACCTTCCAGCAGAGCGCGCAGAGCCAGCGCCGGGTGGTGGACGACGAGCTCCAGGAGGAGGTGCGGGACTTCCAGGCGGGGATACTCGCCGGGACCAACGACGGCCTCACCCCGCGGGAGGCGATCGAGTCGTACCTCGAGGCGTGGCAGACCGACCGCGACTCGCTGGTGGTGGCGTTCCGCGACGACGAGGTGCGGTCGGCCGGGCCGATCGGCGTCGACCCGGCCGTCGTCCCGGCCGTCGAGGAGGTCGCCGAGCCGCGCCTGGAGTCGGTCGACACCCACCTGGGCGAGGCGCGGCTCCTGTACACGCCGATCCTGCTCGGCGGCGAGCGCGTCGGCGGGCTCGGCGCCGGGCGCCTGACGCAGGCGGACCGCGACGCGCTGCTGGAGCGGCGCCTGGCGGTGCTCGCCGCGACGGCCCTGGCGTTCCTGCTCGCGTCCGGGATCGCCTGGTTCACGCTGGGCCGGCTGCTGCGGCCGATCAAGGAGATGGCCGCCGGCGCCGACGCGATCGCCGTGGGCGGCGACCTGACCCGCCGCATCGAGGTGGTCGGATCGAGCGACGAGGTCGGCCTGCTGGGGGAGACCTTCAACCGCATGCTCGACCGCATCGACGGCGCCTTCAAGCGGGAGCAGCGCTTCATCCGCGAGGCGTCCCACGAGCTGCGCACGCCGATCACCATCTGCCGCGGCCACCTGGAGGTGCTCGGCGACGACCCGGACCCCGGCGAGGTGCGCGAGGCGATCGCCGTCGTCGTCGACGAGCTGGGCCGCATGGGCCGCATCGTCGAGGACATGGCCACGCTCGCGCGGGTCGAGGACCCCGGGTTCCTGCGCAGCGGCCGCATCGAGCTCGACCGGTTCGTGCGCGACGTCGCCCGGGCGGCGGAGCCCCTCCTGGGCGACCGCCTGACGGTGGAGTCCGTCCCGGCGGGGGTCACGGTGCGCGGCGACGCCCAGCGCCTCACCCAGGCGCTGCTCAACCTGCTGCAGAACGCCGCGGTCCACGCGCCGGGCGACGCGCCCGTGGACCTGCGCGTCGCGCGGCGGCCGGGGGCGTGGCGGTTCGAGGTGGTGGACCGCGGCGGCGGGGTACCCGCCGCCGCGGTGGACACGCTGTTCCGGCCCTTCGCCCGCGCGGGCTCGCGTGCGCCGGGATCGGGGCTGGGACTCGCGATCGCGCGGGGGATCGCCGAGGCGCACGGAGGCGCCGCGGGACTCGACAACCGCCCGGGGGACGGGGCGACCTTCTGGATCGAGGTACCGGAGTGAGGCTGCTGCTGGTGGAGGACGAGGCCCGCATCGCCTCGTTCCTGATGAGGGGCCTGCGGGCCGAGGGCTACGCGGTGGACCACGTGTCCACGGGCCGCGAGGCGGTGCGGCGGGGCGCGGATCCGCAGATCGACCTGGTGATCCTCGACCTCGGGCTGCCCGACATCGACGGCACCGAGGTCCTGCGCGCCCTGCGCGCCGGCGGGGCCCAGGTGCCGATCGTCGTGCTGACGGCGCGCGGCGACGTGAGCGACCGGGTCGAGGGCCTCGACCTCGGCGCCGACGACTACCTCACCAAGCCGTTCGCCTTCGACGAGCTGCTCGCCCGCGTCCGCGCGCGCCTGCGCGACCGCGGCGAGGGCCCCGCGACGACCCTGCGGGTGGGCGACGTCGAGCTGGACATCCCGCGCCGGCGCGTCACGGTGGGATCGCGGGCGCACGACCTGACCGCCCGCGAGTTCGCGCTGCTGCAGGTGTTCCTGCGCCGCCCCGGGCAGGTCTTCACGCGCGAGCAGATCCTGTCCCAGGTGTGGGAGCTCGACTGGGACCCCGGCTCGAACGTGGTCGACGTGTACGTGGGCTACCTGCGCCGCAAGGTGGGCGACGGCCGCATCGACACCGTCCGCGGCGTCGGCTACCGCTACGTGGACGAGGGGTAACCCGGCACCAGGCCGGCGAGGGCGGCGATCACCTCGTCCGTGGCGGGGCGCCGGGCCGGGTCCTGGCGCAGGCTCGCGTCGATGATCTCCGCGAGGGGGCCGGGCAGGCCGCGGCGCAGCCTCCTCACCGGGCGGGCCGGGCCCGCGAGCTGCGGATGGCGCTCCTCGGTGTCCAGGTCGGAGGGGGCCCGGGTGCCGAGGTCCGAGTCGAACGCCGGCTCGCCCGCGGCGGCCTCGAACAGCACCGCGCCCAGGCCCCACACGTCGGCGGCGGGGCCGAGGTCGCCCCCCAGCGCCTGCTCGGGCGCCATGTAGCAGCGCGTCCCCACGCCGGGCCGCCCGCGGCCGGGACGGCGCGCGATGCTCATGTCGATCAGCTTCGCCCGGCCCGCCTCCGCCACCACGTTGGTCGGCTTCAGGTCCAGGTGCAGCCATCCCCGGCCGTGCAGGTAGCGCAGCGCCGAGGCGAGGTGCAGGCCCAGGTGGACGACCTCCCCCCGGGCCAGCCGCCGGGGGGACTCGTCGATGAGGTGGGCGAGCGTCCGGCCGCTGAGCGTCTCCATCACGACCGCGGGCCGCGGCTCCGCGGCGACGGCGTAGCCGCGCACGATGTGTGGGTGCGACAGCCGCAGCAGCAGGCGCCCCTCCGCCACCAGGCGGCGCGCCGCCGTGCGGTCGCCGGCGCGGTCGGGGCGCAGCAGCTTGAGGATGCAGCGCGTGGCCCGCTCGTCGCTCCACGCGTCGTGCACGTCGAGCGTCCTGCCGCGGCCGATGTGCCCCAGGACGCGGTAGCCCGGCAGCGGCTCCGCGCCCGGCGGCAGGGGCGGGGGACCGTCCTCGCTCACGCGGCCGCCCCCGCGCGCTCCTCGAACAGCCGCGCGTACGCGCCGCCGACCGCGAGCAGCTCGTCGTGGTCGCCCTGCTCCACGATGCGCCCGTCCTCCATCACCGCGATGCGGTCGGCGTCGCGCACCATCAGCAGGTCGTGGGAGATGACGATGGCCGTGCGGCCCTCCACCAGCCGCCGCAGTGGCTCCGCCAGCGCCCGGCGCGCCTCCTCGTCGAGCCCGGTGGACGGCTCGTCCAGGATCAGGACCGGGGCGTCGCGCACCAGGGCGCGGGCGATCGCCACCCGCTGGCGCTGACCCCCGGACAGGCGCCGGCCGCGGGCGTCGAGGGGGGTGTCGTAGCCCTGCGGCAGGGCGGCGATGAACCCGTGGGCGCCCGCCGCCCGCGCCGCCGACTCGATGTCGGCCGCGCTCGCATCCGGCCGGCCGACGGCGATGTTCTCGCGCGCCGAGGCCTGGAGGACGAGGGTCTCCTGCATGAGCACCGCGATGTTGCCACGCAGCGAGTCGAGGGTGAGGTCGCGCACGTCGTCGCCGTCCAGGCGCACGGCGCCCGCGTCCGGGTCGTGCAGCCTCAGGATCATGCGCGCGAGGGTCGACTTGCCCGCGCCGCTCGGCCCCACCAGGGCGATGGTCTCCCCGGGGCGCGCCACCAGGCCCGCCCCGTCGAGGGCCGGCGCCTCGGCGCCCGGGTAGGTGAACGACACGCCGTCCAGCTCGACGACCCCCCGGGCCCGGCCGGCGGCGCGGGCGCCCGGCCGGTCGGCCACGCGGGGGCGCTCGTCGAGCAGCTCGATCACCCGCTCCGCCCCGGCGGCCGCGGCGAAGACGGAGTTGCTGAGCGAGCTCAGCTCCCTCACCGGGCCCAGCAGCTGGCTGAGGTAGGCCAGGAACACCAGCAGGCCGCCGATCGACAGCCGGCCCTCCGACACCGCCCAGGTCCCCAGGGCGATGACGAGCAGGGCGGCCCCCATCTCCAGCATGTCCACGATGGGGTGGAACAGGGCCTTGATGCGCGTCGACGCGAGCTCGGCGTGCATGATCCCCTCCCCCTCGCGGCGGAACCGCTCCACCTCGGCGTCCTGGCGGTTGTACGCCTGCACCAGGGCGGCGTTGGCCAGGCTCTCCTCCGTGACCGCGCTCAGCGAGCCGCTGCGGCGCCGCTTCTCGCGCGCGGCGCCCTTGATGAGCCGGCCGAACGACCGCGCCGTCAGGAAGAACAGCGGCGCGATCACGAGGGCGACGGCCGCGAGGCTCCACTCCAGGTAGAAGAGCGCCCCGGCGAAGAAGAGGACGCGGAACACGGCGGACAGGGCCTGCGCCACGCCCGCCACCGCGAGCGTCTCGACGGCGGCGACGTCGCCCGTCATGCGGCTCACCAGGTCACCGGCGCGGCGGCGGTCGATGTCGCCCGCCGACAGCCGCTGCACGTGGGCGAACACGCGCGTGCGCATGTTCAGCACGAAGCGCTCGCCGATCCAGGTGGCGAGGTAGTCGTCGGCGAACGAGATCGCCGCCCCCAGCAGCATCAGCCCGGCGTAGAGCAGCGCGATCCACGCCAGGGGGCCGAGGTCGCCGGGCACGACGACGTCGTCGATCACCAGCTTGAACAGCCAGATCTCCGCCGTCTCGATCGCGGGCACGATCACGGCGAACACCAGGCTGAGGACGATCCATCCCCGGTAGGGGCGCACGTCCGGCCAGAAGCGGCGCACGATCTCGCGCACCCGCACGGCGGGGGCCGCGGCCACGAGGGCCGTGTCGCCGCGCCCGGGGGCCACGATGCGGCGCAGGAATGAGCGGAGTCGGGTCATGGCACGCGGACGCCGGGCGCGTCCCCGCGGAGACGGCCCGGCGTCCGGTCGATCAGGTGTCGCTCCGGCGACGCCGGCGCCGACGGGGCTTGCGCCTGCGCCGGCGGCGCTTCGGACGGGTGTCGCTGGAGTCGCTCAGCGTCCCGTAGCCGCTCGAGGCCGGGAAGATGGCGGTGAACTTCGCTGCCACGGTCCCTCTCCTTTCGCGTGGTTGACGATGGAGGGGACGCTATGAGCGGCGGGTGAGACCTCCGTGAGCCCCGCATGAGACTCTCCTCATGCGGGGGACGCCGCCCTCGACGACCGCGGCCCGCCCCGACCGCGCGCCCCGGCCTACGCCCGCGACCCCGGCAGCATCGTCGAGATCCACGAGATCAGGGCGCCCGGGTTGCGGCTCTGGATCATCACCTCGCCCGGACCGCGGAAGTCGAAGACGAAGCCCTCGCCGCTCTTCAGCGACTGGATCGACCTGCCGGCCACGGCGCGGCGCAGCCGGAACTCGACGCTCTCGTCGAAGGCGACCATGTGGCCGGAGTCGACCACCAGGGTCTCGCCGTCGGCGAGGCGCACCCGGTCGAGGGCGCCGTAGCACGACAGCAGCACGCTGCCCCGGCCGGTCGCGCGGATCAGGAAGCCGCCCTCGCCGCCGAACAGGTTCTTGAAGCCGCCCCACTTGGTGTCGATCTCGACGCCGTCCTCGGAGGCGAGGTACGAGCCGCGCTGGATGAACAGCGGCTGGGCGCCCACCTCGACCTCGGTGACGTCACCCGGCAGGTTCGGCGCCACGTCGACCCATCCGCCGCCGCGCGGCGCCGTGTAGGTGGTGATGAAGAACGACTCGCCGCCGAGCACCCCGCGGCGCAGCGACTTCATCAGCCCGCCCTGCATGCTCGCCTGGATCTCCACCCCGTCGGAGGTGGCCAGCATCGCGCCGGACTCGCCGCGCATGCTCTCGCCCTCGGCGAGCAGGCACCGTCCCACCGCGAAGCTCGGGCTGTGCCGGATCTCGATCTGCATGTCCTCTCCCGGTCGTGCGTCCGTGGCGCCAGTCAAGCACGGGGCGGCGCCCCGCCGGGAGGTCGCGGCGCCTTCCCCGGCGCGCCCGTACCCGCCCCCGGTCCCAACCTCCGCCCCGGCACCCTGGACAGAGGGCCAAGGAACCCCGCACCCCCGGTGTCGAGACTGCGGGTGCGAGCGGGGTGGAGTGCACTGCCTACCGGGTCAGCTCCGTTCGTCACGGCGAGCGGCGGGGATCGAGGAGTCCGCCCCCTTCTCCTCGGTCCCAGCCCTCATCATCATCGAATCGCGCGCCGCGGCGACGAGCCCGGCGATGATCCCGCTGCCGGGATCCGCCTCGGGGTGCCACTGCACGCCCAGGAGCCAGGCCGCGCCGTCGTCCTCGACGGCCTCGGTGATGCCGTCGGGCGCGCGGCCGGTGACCCGCAGCCCCTCGCCCAGCCGGCCGAGCGCCTGGTGGTGGTGCGAGAACACCCGGTGCACCGGCTCCCCCGCCGCGTCGCGCGCCCGCGAGCCCGGATCGAGCACGACGTCGTGCTCGTTGCCGGCGAAGCGGCCGATCGCGCGGCGGTGCTCCTCGCCGGCGGCGGTCTCCGGCAGGTGCTGCACCAGGTCGCCGCCGGCCGCGACGTTGATGATCTGGATGCCCCGGCAGATGCCCAGCACGGGCATCCCGCGGCCGCGGGCGGCGCGCACCAGCGCGATCTCGCCGGCGTCGCGCAGCGGGATGGGCGGGTCGTTGGTGGGGTGCGCGACCGCGCCGTAGAGGGCCGCGTCGAGGTCCGCTCCGCCCACCAGCAGCAGCCCGTCGACCCGGTCGAGCGCGGGGCCCGGATCCTCGACCAGCGCCGGGTCGGGCGGCACCAGCAGGGCGATGCCGCCGGCGCGCTGCACGTGCTCGACGTAGTTCATCGGCACGAGCGCGGCGGGCATGTCCCACACGCTCCAGCGCGCCCGCTCCATGGCGGTGCAGATGCCGATGACGGGAGAGGGCATCCGAGAAGCGTAGAGTGACCGGCGTGATGGCGCTCGGCTACACCCTCGTCGGCCTGCTGGTGGGCGGCGGGCTGCTGCTCGGCACGGGCATCGTGGTGGCGCTGTGGCTGGCCGTGAGGGGCATGAGGCCGGAGCTCCTGGAGAAGTCCCCGCCGGACGCGGGGTCCGGCTCCTCCTAGCGAACGCGGCCGAGGGCGCCACTACCCTCCGATGCCGACCATGCTGCGCGAGGACCCCAACGCCCGCTTCGAGGTGGGCCTGCTCCGTTGCCGCTTCGTCGCCGGCAGGGCCGCCTTCCGCCCGATCGGGCGGGGCGAGCACCGGGCGATCCTGCGCGACCAGCGCGAGGCGCCGGTCCCGGTGGCCGCCGACGCGCCGCGGACCTGGTGGATGTTCCACGAGCGCGTCTTCTGGGAGGACGAGGGCCTCGAGGCCGAGGACGTGATGGCCCTGGTGCTGGAGCGCGAGCGGCGCCGCCGGCGCCGGCTCGACCGCGCCCGCGACCTGATGGCGGCCGAGATCGAGGGACAGCCGCGGCGCGAGCCGATCCCCGAGGACGTGCGCCGCGAGGTGTTCCGCCGCGACGGCGGGCGCTGCACCGGCTGCGGCAGCGCGGAGCTGCTGCAGTTCGACCACGTCATCCCGGTGGCCCTGGGCGGCAACTCGTCGCCGGACAACCTGCAGCTGCTGTGCGCAGACTGCAACCGGGCCAAGGGGGCGTCGCTGTGAACATCGACCCGGCGCGCACCCTCGCCTGGATGACCGCGAGCGGCGACCTGCTGCGCGATCTGGTGGCCGGCGAGCAGGCCGGGGCGCCCGGGGAGCAGGCCCCCGCCGACGACGCGGCCATCCGCGCCCACCTGCGCTTCGTGGCCCGGGCCCTGCACGAGACCGGCGACCCGGAGCTGGCCGAGGCGACCGAGGGCCTCGACGACGACCTGCCGGAGTGGTTCGAGGAGCAGCGGGAGCTGTACGAGCGCCACCTCGCCACCGGCGAGGGGGCGATCGCCCTGGAGGAGCACCTACAGTTCGGCGTGCTGCCCGGCCACGACCCCTCGCTCGACGAGGGCCTGATGCGGCGGGTGCGCATCAACGGCTGGACGCGGCTGTTCCTGCTGGCGCTGGAGCTGCGGCTCGGGCCGCGGGCCGACGGGCTCGCCGAGGAGGTGTTCGCCTGGACCGGCGCGCGCCAGCGCGACCTCTCGCGCCTCATCCTGGCGCTCGAGCAGCGGGCCAAGGCGGCGGTGGGCGGTCAGGCCGGCGCGGACCTCGCGATCCAGGACGAGATCAACCAGGCCGCCGTGGTGCAGGGCCACGTGCGGCAGGTGGTGGAGGCCCTCGCCGCCTCCCTGCCGGGCGACACGTGAACCGCCGGGCCGCGGCGGGCACCGCCGCGGCCGCGGTCGTCGCCGGAGCGATCGCCCTCGCGGTGGTGCTGGCGCGCGACGGCGGCGGGGGCCCGAGCCCGGGCACGGCCACCGCTCCGCCCGCCGCCTCCGTTCCCGCGGTCACCGCGCCGCCGGGCACGGCACCGGTCCCCGTGCCCGCCGACGACCTGCCCGGCGCGCCGCCCCCGCCCTGGGGGGACTTCGCCGGCGCGCCGCCCGACCTCGCCACGCCGCCCGGCGGCTCGGCCGCCGTCGCCCCGCTCCCCGCGGGCGACGAGCTCACGCTGCGGCGGGCCGACGGCTCGGTGCTGGCGCGCGCCTCGGTGGATCCGTCCGGCGGCTACACCGACGCCCGCTTCTACGACCGCGAGGGCCGGCTCACCGTGGTGGTCGACGGCCTGCACCCCGGCGTCGCCACCGGACCGGCCGGAGGGGGCGGGGGCGCCCGCGTGCGCTGCGGGTCGGCCTCCCGCAAGGACGCCGGCTACCGCTGGACGGCCTTCCCGATCCGCTGGCACATGAGCTCGCGCCCGCTCGCCCGCGGCCTGTCGCGGGCGGCGACCCTGACGGCGATGCGGCGCGCCCGCGGCACCTGGAACGCCAACCGCTCCCACTGCCGCGGCATCCGGGACGCCTCGTCGGCCCGCTTCACCTACGTGGCCCGCACGCCCCGCGTCTCCGGCCGCGACGGCGTGAACCTGGTCGAGTTCGGCGAGGTCGACGGCCTGGGAGGGCTCTGCGCCGGCACCGTCGCCTGCACGATCACCTGGCTGTCGGGCAACCGGGCCGTCGAGAGCGACGTGAGGATCGACCGCGACAACCCGGCGGGCTACTCCATCCGGCGCCGCGCCGGGCGCTTCGACGTCGAGAGCGTGCTGGTGCACGAGAGCGGCCACACCCTGGGCTTCGGGCACGTCGGCGCGCGCGACAACGTCATGTTCCCCACCATCGCCCGGGGCAGCACCGCCGGCCGCCGCCTGGGGCGCGGCGACGCCACGGCGAACAACGCGAAGTACTAGCGCCGCATCAGCCGCCCGGCCCGGACCCGGCGCTCCATTCGGCCGCCAGGCGCACGATCACCGCCGCCGCGGCGGCCATGTCCTGCAGCGACGCCCACTCGCGCACCGAGTGGTACTCGTGGCCGCCGTCGAAGATGTTGGGCGTCGGCAGGCCCATCGCGCTGAGCAGCGACCCGTCGGTGCCGCCGCGGATGGGGACGCGCAGGGGCTCGACGCCCTCGGCCCGGATCGCCCGCTCGGCGGCGGCCATGACCTCCGGGTCGCAGGCCAGGTGCGCGCGCATGTTCGGGTACTGGGCCCTCACCGCGATCTCCAGGCGCGCCCGCGGCTCGGCGCCCACCACCCGCTCGGCGACCTCCCGCACCAGCGCCTCGTGGGCGGCCAGCCCGTCCTCGTCGAAGTCGCGCAGGATGAAGCGGATCTCGGCCCGGGTGACGTCGCCGCGCAGCTCGTGGGGGTGCACGTACCCCTCGCGGCCGTCGGTCGTCTCCGGCGAGAGCCGATCGGCGGGGAGCGCGGCCACGATGGCCGCGGCCAGCTTCAGGGCGTTCACCATCTTCCCCTTCGCGAAGCCCGGGTGGACCTCCACCCCGTGCACCACGACGCGGGCCTCGGAGCCGTTGAAGCTCTCGTCCTGCAGCTCGCCCAGGGTGGAGCCGTCGATGGTGTAGGCGCACCGGGCGCCGAAGCGCGCGACGTCGAAGCTCAGCGCGCCGCGGCCGACCTCCTCGTCCACCGTGAAGCCCACGCGCAGCGCCGGGCGCGGCAGCTCGGGATGGGCCGCCAGGTACTCGACCGCCGCCATGATCGCCGCGATCCCGGCCTTGTCGTCGGCTCCCAGCAGCGTGTCGCCGCTCGAGGTCACGATGTCGTGGCCGGCCCTGCCGCGCAGCTCGGGCATGCGCTGCGGGTCGAGCACGGTGCCGCCACGCGGCAGCGCGATGACGCCGCCGTCGTAGTCGCGGTGCACCAGCGGCTCGACGCCGTCGCCGGGCGCGTCCGGGCTGGTGTCGACGTGGGCGATGAGGCCCACCACCGGGGTGTCCGGGACGGTCGCCGGCAGGGTGGCGAAGACGTAGCCGGCGTCGTCGATCTCGGCGTCGTCGAGGCCGATCGCGCGCAGCTCGGCCTCCAGCAGCCGGCCCAGGTCGAGCTGACGCTCGCTGCTGGGCGTCGTCTCGCTCTCGGGGTCCGACTGGGTCGCGATGCGCGCGTAGCGCACGAACCGCTCCAGCAGCCCGGGCGCGAGCGCCTCGGCCAGGGGTGAGGTGTACGGGGCGGGCACGCGGACAAGGCTACGCCCCCGCAGCCCGCGCCCGGGCGGCCGCGCGAGGCCGCCCGGGCGCCTCCGTCCTCAGATCACGCCCGCGTGCGGTAGAGGCGGGTCGTCAGCGGGGCGAAGATCGCCGCCAGCACGGCGGCCTCGATCAGCACCAGGCCGATGTCGCCGCCGGCCGCGTCGCCGTCCATCAGCCCCCGGGCCGCGGTCACGACGTGGGAGATGGGGTTGACGTCGACCACCGTCTCGAGCCAGCCGGGCAGCGTCTCCTTCGGCACGAAGCCGTTCGAGACGAAGATCAGCGGGAACAGGGCCATGAAGCCGGTGTTCATCACCGCGCTCGGCGCCCGCATCACGAGGCCCACGGTCGTGAACACCCACGACAGGGCGAACGAGAACACGATCACCAGCAGCAGCGCCCACACCATCCCGATCCACGACTCGGGCCGGTAGCCGAGCGCCAGGCCGACGCAGAGGACCACGACGCCCGCCAGCAGGTACCGCAGCACGTCGCCCAGCACCGCCCCGGCCAGCGGGGCGGGCCGCCAGGCGGGCAGCGAGCGGAAGCGGTCGACGACGCCCTTGGTGACGTCCGTGTTGAGCGACACGCCCGAGTAGACCGTCGTGAACAGCACCGACATCACCATCGTGCCGGGCAGCAGGAACTGGAGGTAGTCGCCGGTCGACCCGGAGATCGCCCCGCCGTACATGTAGGTGAAGAGCAGGGTGAAGAGCACCGGCGTGATCGTCACGTCGATGAGCTGCTCCGGGACGTGCTTGATCTTGAGCATCCCGCGCCAGCCGAAGGCGAGCACGGCGGCCAGCGGGCCGGCCCCGCCGGGATGGGGCTCCCGCGAGACGATCGCCGCCACGGCCTCGGGGGTGGTCGTCGCGTCGCCGTTCATACCGTCTCCTCCACCATCTCGTCCTCCTCCTCGCCGGCCGCCTCGGCGGGCCGGCCGGTGAGCGCCAGGAACACCTCGTCCAGGCTCGGCTGGCCCATCGCGAAGTCGGCGATGCCGATGCCGGCCTCCGACAGGGCGGTCACCGCCGCCGCGCCGCGCTCGGGCTCGGGGCAGGGCGCCGACAGGGCCGCCGGGTCGGCCTCGCGGTGGACCTGGCCGACGCGCTCGGCCAGCAGCTCCTCGGCCCGCGGGCGGTCGTCGGGGTCGAGCAGCCGCACGTGCAGGGTGCCGCCGCCCACCGACGCCTTCAGCTGCCCGGGGGTGCCCTCGGCGATGACGGTGCCGTGGTCGATGACCGCGATGCGGTCGGCCAGCTGGTCGGCCTCGTCGAGGTACTGGGTGCAGAGCAGGATCGTGGTGCCGGCCGCGGCGAGCGCCCGCACGATGTCCCACACCTGGTTGCGCGACCGCGGATCGAGGCCGGTGGTGGGCTCGTCGAGGAACATCAGCTGCGGCGTCACGACGAGGCTCGCCGCGATGTCGAGCCGGCGGCGCATGCCGCCGGAGTAGGTCTTGGTGAGGCGGCCGCCGGCCTCGGTGAGCCCGAAGGCCTCCAGCAGGGCGGCCGCCCGCTCCTTCGCGGCGCGGCGCGACAGCCCCACCAGCAGGGCGATCAGGATCAGGTTCTCCCGGCCCGTGAGCTCCTCGTCGACCGAGGCCAGCTGGCCGGTGAGCGACACGCGCCGGCGCACCTCGGCGGCCTCGCCGACGATGTCGTGCCCCAGCACCCGCGCCGTGCCCTCGTCGGGCCGCAGCAGGGTCGCCAGCATGCGGATGGTGGTGGTCTTGCCGGCGCCGTTCGGCCCCAGCACCCCGTACACGGAGCCGCGGCGGACCGCGAGGTCCACCCCGGCCACGGCGCGGGTCGCGCCGAACTCCTTGACGAGGCCCGTCGCCTCGATCGCGAGCGTGTCGATGCTCACCGCTCTCCTCTCCTCGAGTGGTGTCGTCTCATTCATGCACGACGGCCGCGGGTCGCGAAACTCATCGGCCGCCCTCTCACGGCTCCAGCAGCGTCGTGCCGAACACCGTGCGCGCCTCGATGGCGGCGTGGGCGTCGGCGGCTCCCTCAAGCGGGAACGTCTGGCCGACGATCGGCGCGATGCGGCCGGCGGCGGCCTCCGAGAGGGCCCGCGCGCCGAGCCGAAACCTCTCCGCGGGCGGCAGCTGCAGGTCGGCGATGCCCGTCAGGGTCACGCCGCGCCGCTCGATCTCGACCGGGTCGATGGCCGCGAAGCGCCCGGACGGCGTCCCGTGGGCCGAGAAGCGCCCGCCGGGCGCGATCGCCGCGAAGGACGCCTCCCCCGCCTCGCCGCCCACGTTGTCGAGCACGACCGTCGCGCCGTCCCCGCCGAGGGCGGCGCGCGCCCGGGCGACCCAGCCGGCCGCGTCGGAGTCGATCACCGCGTGGGCGCCCAGCTCCCGCACGCGCGCCAGCTTGGCGTCGTCGCGGGCCGTCGCGACGACGCGGGCGCCGCGCGACAGCCCGAGCTGCACCGACACGATGCCCAGGCCGCCGCTCGCGCCCACCACCAGCAGGCGGTCGCCGGGGCCGATGGCGAGGCGCTCGAACAGCGCCGTCGCCGTGGCCCCGTCGTAGGCGAGGGCGGCGGCCTCGCGGCGGCCCAGTCCGTCCGGCAGGGGCGTCACCGTCGCGGCGGGCGCCACCACGAGCTCGGCGTAGCCGCCCCCGCCGGCGGTGCGCGCCAGCACCTCGCGGCCGACCATCCCGTCCCCCGCCCCGGATCCGGCGGCGACCACCTCGCCGACGACCGCGCCGCCCGGCACGAACGGCGGACGCAGCTCCAGGCCGGGCGGGGCGAGGCCCCGGCGGATCATCGTCTCCACCCACAGCAGCGGGATCGCCGTCGCGCGGACGACCACCTCCCCCTCGCCCGGCCGCGGATCCTCGACCTCCTCGACCCGCAGCACCCCGGGCGGCCCGAACTCCCTCACCACGATCGCGCGCACGCCTCCCCCTTCCGTTCGTCGACACCGGAGGGGAGCATCGGACATGAAGCGCGCTTTAGGTCAAGGGCCTCCGCGATGGCGAGGTGCACCGCGTCGATCCGGGTGGCTCCGTCCTCCACCTCCCAGAGACCGTCCTGCAGGCAGCGCGCCAGGGTCCAGGCGACCGCCCGCGGGCGGTCGAGCCCCTCGCTCAGCAGGTCGAAGCGGCGGCGGATCACGGCGCCCGGGTCGGCCGCGCCCGCAACGTCGGCCCACCGGCCCCGCAGGGCGGGGTGCAGCTCGAAGCCGGGATCGCCCGCCAGCGGCTTGGGGTCGATCGCCAGCCACGGCTCGCGGGCGGAGGCGAGCACGTTCTCGTGGTGGAGATCCCAGTGCAGCAGGCGATCGCCGGCGTCGGCGGCGACCTCGGCCACCCGGGCGGCCCATGCCCGCAGCGTCCGCCGCTCGGCGGGGTCGGCCAGGCGCTTCGCGGCGGCGGACGTGGCGGCCACCATGGCGCCGGCCACGGCCGAGAGGCGGGGCACGCCGGCCGGGGCCGGCCGGGCGTTGAGGCGTCGCAGCAGCCCGGCCAGTACCTCGAGGCCCCTCCGCTCGCCGCACGCCAGCAGGTCGCGGCGGGCGTCGAGGCGCTCCAGCAGCAGGATCGACCCGCCGTCGCCGGTCGCCTCGTCCAGCAGCCGCACCGCTCCGTCGCCGTCCCAGGCGCGCAGCGCCGCGGCCTCCCCGGGATGCTCCGGATCGTCGATCTGGAGCTTCAGCGCCGCGGGCGAGCCGTCGCCGCGCACCACGGGCAGCACCAGGGCGACGGCGCCGTGGCGCGGCGGGCCGTCGGGGCGCAGCGCCCAGCGCTCCAGGGTCTCGGCTGCCAAGCCCGGCAGGCGCGCCGTCCAGGCGCGTCCGGCGGCCCCGTGATGGAGGGCGTGGGAGGCCGCGAGCGCGGCGGGCACCTCGACGGCCATGACCGCATGGTCGCAGGAGCGCTATGGTCGGCGGTGGAGTCGATCGCGCCCATCCGTGGCCAGGGAACCCGGTTCGAAATCCGGGGCTGACGCGCAGCGGTAGGGGCACGCGGGACGGCATCACGGCCACTGGACCCGTCTGGGAAGGCCGCCGCCTCGACCGTGTCCGAGCCCGAAGACCTGTCGATTCCGCGTCGCTGATCCGGCGCCCCGTACAGAGTCGGTCCCGCGTTCCGGACCGCACGGAATGAGAGAAGGTGAGATGGCACGAACCGCCGTTCTCGGGCTGCCCCGCATGGGCCCCGACCGCGAGCTGAAGTTCGCGTTGGAGTCGTACTGGGCCGGGCGCACGTCCGAGGCCGAGCTGCGGGAGACCGCCCGCACGCTGCGCGCGGCCAACTGGACCCGCGCGCGCGACGCCGGCATCGACGTGATCCCGTCGGGCGACTTCAGCCTGTACGACCAGGTGCTCGACGCCGCCTGGGCCGTCGGGGCGATCCCCGAGCGGGCCGGGGGGCCGGACGCCGAGGGTCTCGACGCCTACTTCACCCTGGCGCGCGGGAGCTCCGAGGCGCGGCCGCTCGAGATGACCAAGTGGTTCGACACGAACTACCACTACCTGGTGCCGGAGCCGCCGCCCGACCGGCGCTTCCGCGCCCGCCCGGACCACTGGCTGGAGCAGCTGGCCGAGGCGCGCGAGCTGGGGATCGCCACCCGCCCGGTGCTGGTCGGCCCGGTGACGCTGCTGCTGCTCACGAAGGGGCTGGAGCGGCCGCTCGACGCCCTGCCCGACCTGGTCGCCGCGTACGCCGAGATCCTCGGCGCGCTGGCGGCGGCGGGCGCGGCCGAGGTGCAGATCGACGAGCCGACCCTCGCGCTCGACCGCACCCCGGCCGAGCTGGACGCCGCCCTCGACGGCCTCGCGGCGCTGGCCGCCGCGCCCGGCCCGGACATCTGCCTCACCACCTACTTCGCCGGCATGCGCTCCGGCGAGGCCCTGGAGCGGGTGCTGCGGCTGCCGGTGGCCGAGGTCCACCTCGACCTGGTGCGCGCGCCCGAGCAGCTCGCGCCCGCCCTCGCCGCGCTGCGCGGCGGCGGCCCACGGCTGTCGCTCGGCGTGCTGGACGGCCGCAACGTCTGGGCCGCCGACCTGGACGCCGCCCTCGCCGCCGTCGACCTCGCCGTGGAGGCCCTCGGCACGGACAGGGTGACGATCGCGCCCTCCTGCTCCCTGCTGCACGTGCCGCACTCGGCGGCGCGCGAGACCGGCATCGCGCCCGAGGTGCGCGGCTGGCTGGCCTTCGCCGACGAGCGCCTCGCCGAGCTGGGCACGCTCGCCGCCGCGGCGGCGGCTCCGGCCTCCGAGCGCGATGCGCTGCTCGCCCCCTCGCGGGCGATCGTCGACGGCCGGCGCGCCTCGGTGCTCACGAACGACCCGGCGGTGCGCGAGCGGGCCGGCGCCCTGCGCCCCGGCGACTACGACCGATCGGGCGCCACCGACGAGCGCCGGGCGCTGCAGCGCGAGCGGGTTCCGCTGCCGGAGCTGCCGACCACCACGATCGGGTCGTTCCCCCAGACCGACGCGATCCGCACGGCCCGCAGGGACCTGCGCACCGGGGCGCTCGCGCCGGCCGACTACCAGCGCTTCCTCGAGGGCCAGGTGGCCGAGGTGATCGCCGCCCAGGAGCGCATCGGCCTGGACGTGCTGGTGCACGGCGAGCCCGAGCGCAACGACATGGTCGAGTACTTCGGCCAGCAGCTCCGCGGGTTCGCCTTCTCGGCGAACGGATGGGTGCAGAGCTACGGCAGCCGGTGCGTGAAGCCGCCGATCCTCTACGGGGACGTGTCGCGGCCGGCGCCGATGACGGTGCGCTGGTGGCAGCACGCCCAGTCGCTCACCGAGAGGCCGGTCAAGGGCATGCTCACCGGGCCGGTCACGATCCTGCAGTGGTCGTTCGTGCGCGACGATCAGCCGCGGCGCGACACCTGCACCCAGATCGCGCTGGCGATCCGGGACGAGGTGCTCGACCTGGAGGCGGCCGGCGCGTTCGCGATCCAGGTCGACGAGGCGGCCCTGCGCGAGGGCCTGCCCCTGAGGCGCGACGAGCAGGACGACTACGTGAGGTGGGCGGTCGACTGCTTCCGCCTGGCGGTCGCCGCCGTGAGGGACGACACCCAGGTGCACACGCACATGTGCTACTCGGAGTTCAACGAGATCATCGGGCACATCGCCCGCCTCGACGCCGACGTGATCTCGATCGAGGCGTCGCGGTCCGGCATGGAGTTGCTCGACGCCTTCGCCGGGATCGACTACCCGGGCGACGTCGGCCCCGGCGTCTACGACATCCACTCGCCGCGCATCCCCTCGCAGGAGGAGATCGAGCGGCTGCTGGAGCTGGCCGAGGAGCGGATCGGCCGCGACCGGCTGTGGGCGAACCCGGACTGCGGGCTCTAGACCCGCGGCTGGGCCTAGGTGGTGCCGGCGCTCGAGAACCTGGTCGCCGCGGCCCGCCGCAGGTGGGCGGCGACGGGCGTGGCCGCGTAGCCCGGGTCGGGGGCGACGCGCCGGACGGATCCGGCGCGACGCCCCGCGCTCAGCGGATCACGCGGATGGGCGACTGCTGGCGGAGCAGCCGCTTCCCGCCGATCCTCTCGCGGGCGACGGCGGTGACGCGGTACGAACCCGCCCGCGGCGGCGCCGTGAGCCGCACCGACGACCTGCCGGCCGGCAGGTTGCGCGTCACCCGGCGCGCCCCGAGGCCCACCGTGACGCGGGAGGGCCGCCAGAGGTTCACCCGGATCGCCACGGTCCGCGCCCGGCGAGCCGTCGCCGGCGCCGAGAGGCCCACGGGACCGAGCCGATCGACGCCGATCAGTCGCAGGGTGGTGCGGAGGCCGGCGATGTCGTCGGCGGGCTCCACGAGCAGGACCCCGCCGGGGAGCGGCCGCAGGGCCGGGACGCCGGAGTACGAGCCGAGCGCGAGCGACCGGACGGGCGCGGATGTGCCGTTCGAGACGATCGCGCGCGAGGAGCCGCGAGAGACCTCGTCGGTCCCGGCGAGCACCACCGCACCCCCGGCGCGATCGATCCAGGCATCGCGCGCCCAGCGCACACCGCCCTGCCCGGCGAACGGCGCCGCGGTCCAATCGCCGCCCTGCGCCGGGCGATCGAGCCCGCGGAGCGTGCCCGACGAGTCCGCCCAGGCGGCCGTCGCGGCTCCGCCGGGGGCGAAGGCGACCCGCGGAGTGGTCGGCTGGTCCCCCACGTCGGCCACGGCGACCGGCGCCGCGAAGGCCGCCGCGCCGGGCGGACGTATCGCGAAACCGGTGGGAACGGCCGCGCTCACGCCCCGCCACGCCACCGACGCCCCGCCGTCGGCGGCGATGCGGGCGTCGAGGTCGGGGAAGAAGTGGCCGCCCGGCACCGCCGGGGTCAGCTCGACCGGCGGCTCGAAGGCGGCCGCGCCCGCGGGACGGACGGCGGCCGTGACCGTCCCCTCCCGATGGCCGACCCACGCCGCCACGGCGCCACCGCCCGGCGCGATCGCGACCGTGACGTTCACATCCGTCCCGGGGACCGTCAGCGCGGGCGTCACGACCCACGACCGGCCCACGAGGCGCGCGACGCTCACGCTCTGGCCGCCGGCCGGCTCGGTCGCCACCACGACCGCGTCGAGAGAGCCCGACGGCGCGAGGGCGAACGCGCGCGCCCCCGGCGGCGGCGGGGCGACCTCCGCCCATCGCCGGCTGCCGGCCCGCCTCACCCGAAGGGCGAGCGCGTCACCGGAGCGCACGACGACGGCGGCGTCGCCCCGGGCGTTGAGGAGCGGCGTCGCGGCGCCGGCGATCGGGAGGACCTGCGCCGCACCGATCGGGCCTCGGGGCCCGTCGATGTCGCGCACGACGATCCTGCCGTCGCCGGAGCGGGAGAAGGCGACCAGCGCGTCGCCGTCCGGGCCGGTGGCGACGTCCACGCCGCGGTAGCCCCCGGCGGGGACGGGGACGGACACGGGCGGGCCGAACGCGAGCGGTGGAGCGGCCGTGGCGGCCGACGCCGCCGGGACGGCGACGAGCGAGGCCCCGGCGGCGGCGATGGAGACGATCCGAGAGGTTTTCATGACGCTGAACCTATCGACCGCCGATGACCTCGAACTGTGGGATTTCGAAGGATCGTTCACGCTTCCTGAGAAATGTGTGAGCCCTCAGTAGGCCGACCAGCCCCGGTCGACGTAGAGGGTGGCGCCGGTCACCGAGTCGGAGTCCTCGGAGGCCAGGAAGACGGCCGCGCCGGTGAGCTCCTCGGGCTGCATCCACACGCCGGGACCGCCGAAGCGCTCGTCGGCGCGGCGCCGGTAGTCGGCGTTGTGGGCCCGGAAGCCGGCGTTGAGCGGCGTCTCGATGAAGCCCGGCGCGATCGCGTTCACCTGGATGTTGCGCTCGCGCAGGTCGAGGGCCAGCACCTTGGTGAGCATGTGGATCGCTGACTTGGTCGCGCAGTAGATCGTCGACTCGGGGAAGCCGTCGTTGCCGAAGATCGACCCGATGTTGATGATCTTGCCGCGGCCGGCGGCCTCGAAGTCGGGCAGCACCTCCTGGCTGAGGAAGAAGACGCCCTTCAGGTTGGCGCCGATCATCAGGTCGAAGGCGGCCTCGTCGGTGCCGCCGAGCGGCGACATCACGAAGGCGCCGGCGTTGTTCACGAGCACGTCGATCGGGCCGAGCGCCTCGTGCACCCGGGCGACCGCCTCGCCCAGCCGGTCGACGACCGAGACGTCGCACGGCACGGCGACCGCCCGCCCGCCGTCGGCCACGATCGAGTCGGCGACCGCCGCGCCCGCCGCATGGTCGCGGTTCAGGATCGCCACCGCCGCGCCCTCGCGCGCGTAGCGCCGCGCCAGCGCCTCGCCGATCCCCTGCGACCCCCCGGTCACGACGATCACCTTGCCGTCAAGCCTCATCCCGTCCCCCTCGAACGCCATCCCCCGCACCGCCTCTCCCCGGCGCCCTCGCGCAACCCTACGGCCGTCCTCAGGGGTAGCGCACCACCGCGTCGCCGTTGCGCGTGCCCAGGTCGATGCGCCGGGGGCTGTCGGGGTCGGCGCGGACGCCGAGCCGCTCGCGCCCGTTCGCCGAATCGAGCGACACCGCGTAGGCGGCGGGACCGTCGGGCACCACCACCTGGACATCTCCGTTGCGGGTGCCGGCGCTGACGGAGCGGGGAGCGCGGTCGAAGTCCAGGGTCACCCGTCCGTTGCGCGTGGCCGCCCGCACCGAGGGCGAGCGCAGCCCGCCGGCGGCGATGCGGCCGTTGCGGCTCTCCGCCCGCAGCGCGCCGTCGATGTCGGCCAGCCGGACGCCGCCGTTCCTCGCGTGGACCGTCAGCGCGCCGCCGATGCGGTTCGCGACGACCCGTCCGTTGTCCGCCCGGATGTCGACCGAGCCCGTGACGTCCTGCACGCTCACGCTCCCCTCGGAGGCGCGGACGACGACGTCCACCCCGGGCGTGACCTCGACGGCGTAGCCGACGCCGCAGCGCCCCGCGAAGCCGGGGCATCCGCCGCGCACCACCAGCCGGTCGCCCCGGCGACGCACGTCGTGGCGGGGTGCGCGCAGGCCGATCGAGAGCCGGGCGGCCACCGCGAGCCGGGGCCGGCGGGAGCGCGTCACGGTGACCGAGCCGTCGTCCGAGACGACCTCCACCACGCGGACGCCCCGGGCCGGGTACTCCGAGGCGACGTGCTCCACGTCGTGGGCGGCGAGCCCGACCACGAGATAGGTGCCCCCGGCGATCAGGGCCGCAGCGGAGACGGCCCCGACCAGGAGCCACGCGCGCCGGGCGAGGGAGGCCGGCATCCGTCAGCCCTCCAGCCAGCGCAGGACGGCGAGCACGCGCCGGTGGTCGTGCCCGTCCTGCGCCAGCCCCAGCTTCCCGAAGATGCTGCGGACGTGCTTCTCGACGGCGCCCTGGCTGATCACCAGGGTCGCCCCGATCCCGGCGTTGGTGCGCCCCTCGGCCATCAGCTCCAGCACCCGCCGCTCGCGCGGGGACAGGTCATCGAGGGGATCGCGCCGGCGGGCGCGGGCGAAGAGCTGGGCCACGACCTCCGGGTCGAGGCTGGTGCCGCCCCCGCCGACGCGGCGCACCGCGTCGAGGAACTCGTCGACGTCGGCGACCCGGTCCTTCAGGAGGTAGCCCGTGCGCTCGGCGCCCCCCGCCAGAAGCTCGGTGGCGTAGCGCTCCTCGACGTACTGCGACAGCACCAGGATGCCGATGCGCGGCCAGCGCGCCCGGATGTCGATCGCCGCGCGCAGGCCGTCGTCGGTGTCGGTGGGAGGCATCCGCACATCGACGACGGCGAGGTCGGGGACATGCCGCTCCACCACGGCGATCAGGGCCTCCGCGTCGCC
Source organism: Thermoleophilia bacterium (assembly GCA_050181915.1). Classification (GTDB taxonomy): domain Bacteria; phylum Actinomycetota; class Thermoleophilia; order Miltoncostaeales; family Miltoncostaeaceae; genus JBFXCS01. The sequence goes on from JBFXCS010000003.1 coordinate 139,608, forward strand.
GACGGTCGCGACGACCTCCTCGCCGGCGGCGGCGAGGATGCGCGTGAGCCCGGCCCGCAGCAACACCGAGTCCTCGGCGATCACGATCCGCACGGGATCTCCGCGAGGATCGTCGTGGGGCCGCCCTCCGGGCTGATCACGTACGTGACGCCGCCGAGGCCCTCCACCCGGTTGCGCAGCCCCCGCAGCCCGGTGCCGCGGGCGGGGTCGGCGCCGCCGCGGCCGTCGTCGCGCACCTCCACCACCAGCCGCTCGCCGGCGCGGGCCAGGGCGACCGCGGCGCGGCGGGCGCCGGAGTGGACGGCGATGTTGGTGAGAGCCTCCGAGACGATGTAGTACGCGGCGCTCTCCACCGCCGGCGGCAGCCGGTCCGGGACCTGGACGTCCAGGTCGACGGGCACCGGCGAGCGCGCGACCACGGCCGAGAGGGCGGCGTCGAGGCCCCGGTCGTGCAGCACCACCGGATGGATGCCGCGTACCAGGTCCCGCAGCTCGGCGAGGGCGGCCTTCGCCTCCTCGTGGGCGTCGGCCACCATCCCTCGCGCGGCGGCCGGATCGGACTCCATGCGCCGCCGCGCGTCGCCCAGGCCCACCGCCAGCGCCACGAGGCGCTGCTGCGCTCCGTCGTGGAGGTCGCGCTCGATGCGCCGCCGCTCGGCCTCGGCGGCGTCCACGGCCGCCCGCCGGCCGGTCTCGGCGCGCACCGCGCGCACCTCCGCCTCGGCACCGCGATCGCGGCCCAGCAGCGCGCGGGCCATCGCCCCCTCCAGCCGCGCGGCTCCGAGGGTGAGCCATGGCGCCAGGAACGCGAGCCCGGCGGTTCCGGCGACGCAGTAGCCCGCGACGAGGGCGGCGTCGACGCCGCCCGCGTCCGTCACGCCGACCGCGGTGTCGCCCGGGAGCGCCCACACGTAGCCGGGAAACAGCGCCGCCGCGAGCGAGGCGCACCAGGCCGCCCCGACGATGATCACCGCGGGGAGCCCCACGGGGAGCATCAGCGCCAGATAGGCCAGCTCGCGTCGTCGCGGGCCGCTGCGCAGCCGCTCGCCGAGCCGGCCGAACCAGGTGGGCGCGAGCAGCGGCGGCACGGGGTCGGGCAGGTCGACGTCGAGCAGGGCCGTGACCCGGGTGCGCTCCAGCCGCGCCGCGCCGCGCGCCAGCACCAGCATCAGCCAGATCACCGGCAGGGCGAGGAGGAAGGTGATGAGCAACGCCCCCGTGGTCGTGACGCCGGCCGCGAGGCCCGCGAAGACCGGCAGCCCGAGGACGGGGGTGAGCGACACGTGGAACAGCGCCCGCGCCAGCCGCCCGGGTTCGCGCCACGGCGCGAGCGCTCCTCCCCACATGCCGTCCACGTTATCCCCCCTACTCCGCGGCCACGGCGCGCAGCACATCGAGCCGGGCCGCCCGGTGGGCGGGGCGGGCGGCCGCGAGCACCCCGGCGCCGGCCGCGATGAGCAGGATCACGGCGAGCTGGCCGCCCGGGACCGACACCACCGACAGCTCGTCGCCGCCGGCCGCCTTCACCAGCCCCCAGCCGAGGAACGCGCCCAGAGCCAACCCGCCGATCGCGCCGAAGACGGCGACGATCACGGACTCCCAGCGCACCATGGCGCGCATCTGACCGCGGGTCTGGCCCACCGCCCGCAGCACGCCCAGCTCGCGGGTGCGCTCGTGGATCGAGAGGGACAGGGTGTTCGCGATGCCCATCAGGGCGATGAGGATCGCGAGCCCCAGGAGGCCGTAGACGACCGCCAGCATCTGGTCGACCTGACCCGCGACGGTGTCGATGAACTCCTCGCGGTCCTGCGGCGACGGCGCCATGTGGCGCTCGGCGACCGCCTCCACGGCGGCGCGACCGCGCTCCGGCGAGACGCCGTCGGCGAGCTTCACCAGCACGGCGTCGTCCGACGGCTGGGTCGCGTGGGGGGTGTAGGCCCCGGCGGGCATCACGAGGTCGCCCACCAGGTCAGCGTCGTCGTAGATCGCGGCCACCCGCATCGTCTCGGTGGAGCCGTCCGCGAAGCGCACCGGGACGTCGCTGCCCACGGTCCACCCGCGGTCGCGGGCGTAGTCGCCCTCGACCGCGAGGCCGCGTGACCCCAGGCGGTCGAGCGAGCCGTCGGTGACCCCGATGTCCAGCACCGCCCCCAGCTGCCGCGGGTCGGTGACGACGGGGTACACGGTCGCGCCGTCGATGGTGACGACGGCGTCGCCGAGGCCGGCGGCGGCGGCGACCTCGTGCAGCGCGGCGACGTCCGCCGCGAGGGCCGGGTCGAGGCCCGGGCCGCTGAAGTCCTGCCCCGCGATGACCAGATCGCCGGCGAAGGCGCGATCCACCGAGCGGTCGACCGACGCGGTGATCGAGGCGGCCATCACGGTGAAGAGGGTGACGACGGCGATGCCGATCATGAGCGCCGACGCCGCGCCGGCGGCGCGGCGCGGCGCGCGCATCGCGTTGCGCCGGGCAAGCGACCCGGTGCGGCCGCGCAGCGCCGCGACGGGACCGCCGATGGCCGCCGTGGCGACGCGGGCCACCACCGGGCCGAGGGTCACGAAGCCCGCGAGCGTGAGGGCGGCGCCGGCGCCCGCCAGGGCGATGGAGCCGTCCCCCGACGCTCCGGCCAGCACGAGGGCCGCGCCCCCGCCCGCCAGGAGGACGCCCAGCAGAGCGCGCACCATGCGGGAGCCCTCGCGGTCGACCGCCACCTCGCGCATCGCGGCGAGCGGGGCGACGCGCGAGGCGCGCAGGGCCGGGCCGAGGCTGGCGAACAGGGTCACCAGGATGCCGACGGACAGCGAGATCGCGGCCGCGTCCGCCCGCAGCACGGCCGAGCCGGCCGGTAGGCCCATGGTGGCGTCGAGGAGCGCCGCGAGGGCGGTGGCGAGGCCCACGCCGACCGCGAGGCCGACGGCGGACGCGACGACGCCCGCCACCAGGGCCTCCGCCGCGACGGCGCCGAGCACCTGGCGCCGGGTGGCGCCGATCGCCCGCATCAGGGCGGCCTGGCGTGACCGCTGGGCCACCATGATGGCGAAGGTGTTGTGGATGCTGAAGACGGTGACCAGCAGGGCGACGCCGGCGAAGACGAGCAGCAGGGTCTCGAACATGTCGAGGAAGTCGCCCTGCACGTCGCGGATCTGCTCGGCGGTGAGCTCGCGGCCGGTGATCGCCTCCGCGCCCGGCGGCAGGATCTCGCGGACGCGGCCGGCCAGATCGTCCTGGCTCACGTCGGGCCCGGCGCGCACGAGGATGTCCGTGATCCGGTCGGTGCGCCCCAGCAGGAGCTGCTGGGCCCGCTCGGTCGTGAACGCGGCGTAGGTGCTGCCGCCCAGGCCGTCGCGGGCGCCGAAGGTGGCGACGCCGACGACGGTGACGGGCACCGGCCGGGGCAGCAGCACCGTGGTGCGCGCGCCCACCGACAGGTCGCCGGCGCGGGCGGAGCCGCGGTCAATGACGACCTCGTCGGCGGCGCGCGGCGCCCGTCCCTCCACCAGCCGGTACGGGTTGAGGGCCGGGTCGGCGATCCAGCCTCCGGCCGTGACGGGGGGACCGCCGCCGCCGATCGGGTCGCCGTCGGACCCCACGATCTGGCCGCGCCCCTCGACCTGCGGGACGGCGGCCGCGACGCCGGGGACGTCCGCCACGCGGGAGACGAGGCCCGCGTCCAGCAGGCCGCGCTGCTCGGCGGCCTCGTCGTTCCCGATCCGGGTGTCGCTGCGCACGACGACGTCGGTACCGGCGTTGGCGCGCTCGAAGGCATCGCCGAACCCGGCCTTCAGGGTGTCCGCCAGGACGAGGGTCGCGGCCAGGAAGGCCACGCCGAGCACGATCGCGAACGAGGTGCCCACCAGGCGGCGGCGACCGCCCCTCAGCGAGGCGACGAGGATGCGCCCCATCGCTCAGTCCCCCAGCCGCGCCATGCGGTCGAGCACGCGCGGGGCGGTCGGCTGGTCCATGCGGTCGATGATCCGGCCGTCGGCGAGGAACAGCACCGCGTCGCTGTGGGCGGCCGCGGCCGGATCGTGGGTGACCATCACGATGGTCTGGCCCAGATCCCGGACGGCCCGCCCCATGAACTCCAGGATCTCGGTGCCGCTGCGCGAGTCGAGGTTGCCGGTGGGCTCGTCGGCGAAGATCACCTCGGGCCGCCCGGCGAGGGCCCGCGCGACGGCGACCCGCTGCTGCTGGCCGCCCGACAGCTCGGACGGCCGGTGCTTGAGACGGTCGCCCAGCCCCACCACGCGGACGATCTCGTCGAGCCAGCGGCGGTCGGGCCGGCGTCCCGCCAGGTCCATCGGCAGCGTGATGTTCTCGGCCGCCGACAGGGTGGGGATGAGGTTGAACGACTGGAACACGAAGCCCACCCGATCGCGCCGCAGCAGCGTGAGCTCGCGATCGGAGAGCGATCCCAGCTCGACGTCGCCGAGGTAGGCGCGCCCCTCGCTGAGCGAGTCGAGGCCGGCGAGGCAGTGCATCAGCGTCGACTTCCCCGATCCGGAGCTGCCCATGATGGCGGTGAAGCGTCCCGCCGGAATGTCGATGTCGACCCCGTCCAGGGCGCGCACCCGCGTCTCGCCGGCGCCGTACACCTTCACGGCGGCCTCCGCGCGCGCCGCCGGCCGCGGCGGCGCGGCGACGCCCGTCCGGAACGGGTGCTCCTGAGCGACGCTCATGGCTCTCTCCTCGTGTCGTGATCGGGATGCCCGGGTGGCCGGGCGACGCAGGCCACGCTACGAGGGGCCGTCCGGAGGTTCGATGACGCCACCGGGCATCTTCGGGGTGGGGTTTTCCCCACCCGCGCGCCATCATCCGGGTGTCGTGAGCCCGCTCTCGGTCGCCAACGCCGCCCTCGCCTTCCTGGTCGAGGCGGCGATGCTCGTGCTGCTGGCCTGGTGGGGCTTCGCCCTCGACGCGCCGGTCGCGGCGCGGATCGCGGCGGGCCTCGGAGCGCCGGCCCTCGCGGCCCTCGTCTGGGCCCGCTTCCTGGCGCCGGCGCGCCGCGGGCGCGGCCGGCTGGAGATGCCGTGGCTGCTGATCGTGAAGGCGGTCCTGTTCGCCGCGGCCGCGGCCGCGATCTGGAGCGCCGGCCACCGCTCCGTGGCGGTCGCCTTCGCCGTCGCCACGACGGTCCACCTCGTGGCGGGGGCGGCCCTGAGGGAGCTGTGAGCGCTCGATGCGGATGATCCGCGGCAGGGGGCCGCTCGGTCCACCGTGAGGTCGTCCGGCACTTGGCCTACAGTCGACGGTGCCCCTTTAACGGGGGGCGTGGATGTCAGCGAAGTCCGGTGGGAATCCGGCGCTGTGCCGCAACGGTGATGCCCCTCGGGGATGAGCCCGGTCGCCTGCTCCACGTCGTTGGTTGAGTCCTCGAGCGAGGGACCGGCCGAACCGTCGCCCTCCGGCTCCGGGTCGCCCTCCCCTCGCCCGTCGAGCGGGAGGAAAACGGTGCAGACGACCTACGAGATCGGCCCCCGGACGTTCGTGCTCGACCGCGACAAGGCGGAGGCGGCTCTGGCGGCGAAACGGGTCGTCGGCGGGCGCGAGACCATGTGCTTCAACCTCCTGCCCCTGCGCTACACCTGGGCGTACGAGCTGTACCGCACCATGAAGGCGAACCACTGGGAGCCCGAGGACGTCCCGATGCAGCGCGACGTCGAGCAGTGGCGCAGCGCGTCGGCCCTCAGCGACATCGACCGCTGGATCGTGCGCATGGGCATCGGCTACTTCTCGGCGGCCGAGGGCATCGTCGGCGACAACGTGATCCACGTGGTGCGCGAGCTGGTCACGGCCTCCGAGCTGAAGCTCGTGCTGGGCCGGCACGCCCACGAGGAGAACATCCACGCCGACTCGCTGCTCTACATGATCGCGTCGCTCGGCATCGACCCGCACGAGTGCGAGGCGATGTTCGACGACATCCCCACCATCGTCGAGAAGAACGCCTTCGTCACCCGGGTGTCGCACGCCCTGCGGCGCGACCTCGACATGACCGACCCCGAGGCGCTGCGCCTGCTGGCGACCAACGTCTTCGTGTTCGGCCAGTGCATGGAGGGCACCCAGTTCTACGGCCTGTTCGGGATGATCCTGTCGCTGTACCGCCAGGGGAAGCTGCCCGGCATCGGCACGATGTTCCGCTACACGCTGCGGGACGAGTCGAACCACATCGAGCTGTTCCGGCGCCTGCTGCGCGAGCTGGTCGCCGAGAACCCCGCGATCTGGACCGCCGACCTGCGCGAGGAGCTGCGCGAGCTGATGCGCGAGGCGGTCGCCCTCGAGAAGCGCTTCATCGACGACTGCCTGCCGGTCGAGGCGGTCGGCCTCTCGGGCGACGAGTTCTCCCGCTACATCGACCACATCGCCGACCGGCGCCTCGACGGGGTCGGCCTCGCCCCGCTCACCGGCGGCGTCGAGAACCCCCTGCCCTGGCTCGCCGAGCTGATGGACGTGCGCAAGGAGCAGAACTTCTTCGAGGGCCGCGTCACCGAGTACCAGAAGGCCTCCTCCCTGGCCGTCGTCAGCGACGACGAGCTGTGAGAGCGCACCCGGACACCCACGGACAAGGAACGGACTCGTGCTGATCGACTTCGCGGAGATCCTCCACGACCTGGAGCTGAAGCGCGCCGCCGCGCTGCCGCCGGAGGAGCGCCCCTTCATCGACGTCTCCGCCGCGGTGGGCGACCTCGACGCCGGCGACCTCGCCCTCACGGTGCGCGGCCCCGGCGGCGACGACACGCCCTTCGTGCCCGAGGCCGCGGGGCGCCTGGTCGCCGACGCGATCGCCACCCTCGCGGTCGCCCGCGGCTCCGGGGAGGTCGACGGCGCCGACGAGCGGGCGCTGGTGCGGACGGTCACCGGCCGGGTGGTCGACCGCCTGCGCGAGGTCGAGGGCGTGTCGACCGTCACCGCCCACGACCTCTCCACCCTCGTGGAGGCGGGCCTGATCGCCTCGTCCGAGTACGACGTCGCGAAGGCGCTCGTGATGCTGCGCGCCATGGCGCCGGCCGCGCCCTCCGCGGCGGCGACCGACGACCTGCGCCTCATCCGCCGCTCGGGCCACGTGGTGCGCTGGAACGCGCGCAAGATCGAGGCCGCCGTGGCGAAGGCCTTCCTGTCGATGGCCGCCGATCCGGCCCCCGCCGAGGCCGTGGCCCGGCGCGTCACCGAGCGCGCCGCGTCGCTGGGCCTCGCCTACGTCCCGATCGAGACGGTCCAGGACATCGTGCAGGAGGAGCTGGTGCTGGGCGGCCACATGAGGGTGGCCGAGCGCTACATCGTGTACCGCGCCGAGCGCGCCCTGATGCGCGCCCAGGAGGCCGCCCGGCGCGACGGCGACATCGCGGCCGGCGACGAGGACCTGCGCGCCCGCATCCGCTTCGCCTCGATCGGCCTGGACCTCGCGCTCGACGCCGACCGCATCGAGGCCGAGCTGCGGCGCTCGCTGCGCGACGGCATGGCGCCGGCCGAGCGGCGCAGCACCGTCGTGCTGAACGCCAAGTCGCTGGTCGAGCGCGACGCCGACTTCTCGCTCTTCGCGGGGCGCATCCTGCTCACCTACGTCTACGAGGAGACCCTCGGCTGGGAGATCGCCCGCGACGGGGTCGCGGGCCTCGCCGCCGCCCATCGCCGCGCCCTGCGGCCGGCCCTGGAGCGCGGCGTCCGGGCCGAGCGCATCGCCCCCTCCCTGCTCGACTACGACCTCGACCGGCTGGCGGCGGCCCTCGACCCGACCGCCGACCTCGACTTCGACTTCCTGGGCATCCAGACGCTCTACGACCGCTACCTCACGGTCGACAAGACCGGCGGCGCCCCGGCGCGCATCGAGGCGCCGCAGATCTTCTGGATGCGGGTCGCGATGGGCGTCTGCCTGCCCGAGGACGGCGACCGCGAGGAGCGGGTGCTGGCCCTCTACGGCATGTACAAGGACCGCCGCTTCTGCTCGTCCACGCCCACGCTTTTCAACGCGGGCACGCCCCACTCGCAGCTGTCGTCCTGCTACCTCTACGTGGTCGACGACTCGCTCGAGTCGATCATGCAGCGCGGCATCGCCGAGAACGCGATGTGCAGCAAGTGGGCCGGCGGCCTGGGCGGCTCGTGGACCGCGGTGCGCGGCACCGGCTCCCACATCAAGGGCACCAACGGCGAGAGCCAGGGCCTGGTGCCGTTCCTCAAGCTCCACAACGACCAGCTGGTCGCCGTGAACCAGGGCGGCAAGCGCGCGGGCTCGGGGTGCGCCTACCTCGAGGTGTGGCACAACGACATCCGCGACTTCCTGGAGCTGCGCCGCAACACCGGCGACGAGCGCCGCCGCACCCACGACATGAACACGGCCAACTGGGTGCCGGACCTGTTCATGAAGCGGGTCGAGGCGCGCGCCGACTGGACCCTGTTCCGCTCGTCCGAGACCCCCGACCTCCACGACCTCTACGGCGCCGCCTTCGAGGCGCGCTACGCCGAGTACGAGCGGATGGCCGCCGACGGCCTGATCCACGGCGAGACGATCCCGGCGATCGAGCTGTGGAAGCTGATGCTGCGGATGCTGTTCGAGACCGGGCACCCCTGGATCACCTTCAAGGACCCGTGCAACCTGCGCAGCCCGCAGGACCACGCGGGCGTGGTGCACAGCAGCAACCTGTGCACCGAGATCACCCTCAACACGAGCGCCGACGAGACCGCCGTGTGCAATCTCGGCTCGATCGTCATCGACCGCCACCTCACGCCCGAGGGCGGGATCGACCACGCCCGCCTGCGCGAGACCGTGCGCGTGGCGGTGCGCGCGCTCGACAACGTGATCGACGTGAACTTCTACCCCACCGAGGCCGCGGCGCGCTCGAACGCCCGCCACCGGCCGGTGGGCCTGGGCGTGATGGGGCTGCAGTTCGCGCTCTACCGCCGCGGCACGCCCTTCGCGTCGGCCGAGGCGGTCGAGTTCAGCGACGAGATGATGGAGGCGATCGCCCTCTACGCCTACGAGGCGTCGTCCGACCTGGCGGCCGAGCGCGGCCGCTACCCCAGCTACGCCGGCTCGAAGTGGGACCGGGGCCTGCTGCCGCAGGACACCCTGGACCTGCTGGAGGCCGAGCGCGGCGTGCCCGTGGAGGTGCCGCGCGGCGGCCGCCTCGACTGGGCGCCGGTGCGGGCCAAGATCGCCGCCCAGGGGATGCGCAACTCGAACGTGCTGGCCATCGCGCCCACCGCGACGATCGCGAACATCATGGGCACCTCGCCCTGCATCGAGCCGCTCTACAAGAACATCTTCGCCAAGTCGAACCTGTCCGGGGACTTCACGGTGCTCAACCCGTTCCTGGTGCGCGACCTGAAGGCGGCCGGGGCCTGGAGCCCGCAGGTGGCCGACGAGATCAAGTACTTCGACGGCGACCTGAGCGAGATCGACGCGATCCCGACCGAGATCCGCGAGCGCTACCCCACCGCCTTCGACATCGATCCGGCCTACCTCGTCGACGCCGCCGCGCGGCGCCAGAAGTGGATCGACCAGAGCCAGTCGCTCAACCTCTTCCTGGGCCAGCCGGACATGAGGTCGATGAGCCACATGTACCGCCGCGCCTGGCGGGCCGGGCTCAAGACCACCTACTACCTGCGCACCCTGGGGGCGTCGACGATCGAGAAGTCGACCGTCGCCCGGCGCGAGGCGGAGCCGCCGCCCGCGGTCGACCCGCAGGCCTGCTCCATCGAGAACGGCCCCGACTGCGAGGCCTGCCAGTAGGGGCCGGCCGACAAGGTCTCAGCCGTCGCGTTGACGCCCTATGGGCGCAGCGCACGGCTGGGACAGCACCCACCTATCGTGGGAAGAATCGGAGCTCCGCCGCACCGGAGGGGGTCGCCTTGCCATGGCGCGCAAGGACAACCGTCCAGTAGTCCTCGTCCACCCCCTCGCCAACCTCGGCGAACCGCCAGCTGCACGTGGTGACACCTCCCCGGCGGCTGCATGCCGAGCCACGACCACCGAGGTCCCGGGTCCGGGCCACGGGCACCACCCACCGCGGCTCTCGCCGGACCACGACCCGCACATCGGGACCCGACGACCCCGTGAACGTGAGGCGGAACGATCGAGGTACCGAGCCGGCCTGCGGCGCGGACGCGCGATAGCTGAACGTCGGCTCGCCGGCGGTCAGCGCGTACCTCACCGAGGCACCGTTTGGCCGAATGCCATCGGCGGCTCTGCCGTGATCGCCACCGCATCCCGCGCTCGCCACGGCGATGGCGAGGAGGCATCCGACTGACGCTCGCCGGCGCATGGGCGTTCTCCGCATCAGCCTCAGCGCATCGCTCCTCGCCGAGCCGATCTCCTGCCCCACGGACAGCGGGCGAGGACTTCACCCATGTTCGAACCATCGAACACTGGTTGCCACGCTACGGCGCGGCGCGATGCCGCGTCAAGACGGGCCAGGCCCGAGGCGGGTGTCGCGCGGCCTCGCGCCGGCCCCGACTGCGAGGCCTGCCAGTAGGAGCCGATCGTGTCCCCGCCCGGTCCGCGGGCGGGGACACGCGGCCGGGCGCTACCGCGCGGCGCCGGCCGCCGTGGCGTCGGGCACCTCGATCAGGCGCCCGCTCCGCACGTCGTAGACGTAGCCGTAGATCGGGATCTCCCCCGGCACGAGCGGATGGTTGCGGATGCGGGCGACGTCCTCGACCACGCTCCCCTCGCGGTCGGCGATGGTGAGCCAGTCGATGTAGTTCGCCTCCGGCGATCCCGGGCCGGCGCCGACGTCGTGGAAGCCCTCGGGGCCGAGCGCGGCGGTCTCCAGGCTGTTGGCCAGCAGCCCACGGATGACCTCGTCGGTGAAGAACTCCATGCCGCAGTCGGAGTGGTGGATCACGAACCACTCCCTCGTGCCGAGCAGCTTGTACGAGATCACCAGCGAGCGGATGGCGTCGTCGCTGGCCCGGCCGCCGGCGTTGCGGATGACGTGGGCGTCGCCCTCGGCGAGCCCGGCGTACTTGGCCGGGTCGAGGCGCGCGTCCATGCAGGTGAGGATCGCGAAGCGGCGGGCGGGCGGAAGGGCGAGATCGCCCTTGTCGCCGAAGCCCGCCGCGTAGGCCTCGTTGGCCGACAGGACCTCGTTCAGAACGGACATCCCGGGTCTCCGATCGTCGCTGGGTGAGGGGCGCGCCGGGCAATCTAACACTACTAACTGAGTTGTATTTATTGAGATTACTTCTCAGGGCCTGTTCCGGAATGACGCGTGGTCGTTCGGCCGCGAAAACCGAGCGGATCAAGGAGGCAGGGCGGGTGCGATACCCACAGCGGTATCGCCCCGACCGACGACGCCGATAGCGATGAGTTTGCAGCGCGCCGGCGGCCGCGAGCTCATTGCGAACCAGGCTCTTAACGGGCCTGCTTGGTCCGCGCCTGGTAGTGCTGGGTCATCCGACCGCGGAAGGAGCGACCATGAGCGAGGACTCCGGGCAGGGGATCTCGACCCGCAGCGTCCACGCAGGCGACGCGCGCGACCCGAACGGGGCCCTCAACACCCCCCTCTACCCCCAGGCCAACTTCGGCTTCGCCAGCAGCGCCGACCTCGAGGCGGTGGTCGAGGGCCGCGCCGAGGGCTTCTTCTACACCCGCTACGGGATGAACCCGACCCTGCGGGCGCTCGAGGCCAAGCTCGCGGCGCTGGAGGACGCTCCCGCCGCCCTCGCCTTCTCGTCGGGCATGGCCGCCATCGCCACGACGCTGCTCGCGACCGGCTCGCCCGGCGGCCGCGTCGCGCTGCTGGGCGACGTCTACGGCGGGACGATCGAGCTGGCCCGCCACCGGCTGCCCGCGCTGGGCCTCGCCACCGCCTTCGTCGAGGGCTCCGACCCCGCCGCCCTGGACGAGGTGCTCGCCGCCGGCGACACCCGCGTCGTCTTCCTGGAGACGCCCAGCAACCCGCTGCTGGAGGTGATCGACATCGCCGCGGCCGCGCGGCGCGCGCACGGCGCGGGCGCGCTGCTGGTCGTGGACGGCACCTTCGCCTCGCCGATCAACCAGAACCCCCTGGCCCACGGAGCCGACCTGGTCGTGCACAGCGCGACCAAGTACCTCGGCGGCCACTCCGACCTCACCGCCGGCGCGGCGATGGGGCGCGCCGACCTGATCGCCGAGATCGCGGCCTGGCGCACCGACGTCGGCACGATCCTGGCGCCCGACATCGCCCACCGCCTGCAGCGCAGCCTGCGGACGCTGGCGGTGCGCGTCGCGGCCCACAACGCCGGCGCCTCCGCCGTCGCCGACTTCCTGGCCGGGCATCCGCGCGTCGTCGACGTGCGCTACCCGGGCCGCCACGGCGGCGCCGCGGGCGAGGTGGTGGCGCGGCAGATGCGCGGCGGCGGCGGGATGGTGAGCTTCACCTACGACGGATCGGCGGAGCAGACGTCGGCGATGGTCGACCGCCTGCGCCTCTTCGCCCTCGCGCCGAGCCTCGGCGGCGCCGAGAGCCTGGTGAGCCAGCCGCTCAACACCAGCCACCGCGGGATGGACCCGGGCGAGCGCCGCGCGCGCGGCATCTCCGACGGGCTGGTGCGCCTGTCGATCGGGCTGGAGGACGCCGCCGACCTGGTGGTCGATCTCGCCCGGGCCCTGGACGGTCCGGCGGGGCGGTAGCCGCGCGCCGCCGGGGCGGCGGGTCAGTCGGCGACGCCCTCCGCGACCAGGCGGCAGGCGCCGCTCTCGGGGGGGTGCACCTCGAAGGCGGTGAGGCTGGCGCCGCGGTTGCACTCCACCAGGCCGCGGCTGAGGCCGCGGTGCAGCTCGCAGATGAGGTCGCCGCCGGGCGCGGCGACGGCCTCGCGAAAGGGGCAGCGGCGCAGCACGATCTCCACCGATCCGACGCCGGCGGCGCGGGCCGGCGTGACGTCCTGCGGCGCGAAGCCCGCCCCCATCAGCACGTCGAGCAGCGCGCGGCGCCCGCTGCGACCGCCCGCGAGGGCCGGCGCCTGGATGCGGCCGAACTCCTCCACCAGCCCGGGCGCCGGCTGCGCCTGGTTGACGAGGGCGACGAGCATGTCCGACAGCCACTTGGCGCCCAGCGCGCCGCGGCGCGTGTCCGACACGCGGAAGCGGGCGGCCGGCCGGCCGCGCCCCGACGGCGCCTCGCGGCTGGCGCCCACCTCGCCGGCCGCGGCGAGCGCGCGCAGCTGCTTGCGCACCGCGTTGGGATGGATCCCCAGGTCGGCGGCCAGCTCCACGGCGGTGAGCCCGTCGGGCGATCTGCCCAGGGCGTCCAGGATGGCCTGGCGGGTCGCACCGACCTGACCGGGCGTACCCGGCACCGTCATCTCTCTTCTCCCTCCTCGGCGCCTCGTCGCGGGTGCCGTACCTCGTCTGTCGTGACGCCGGGAACGTCGTCCGGGCGCGGGGCCCCGTCGGCCCGCGCCTATTTTGGGTCCGTCCGCCGGATGTCACAACCCATCGGGGCGATCCGGCGCGACGGGATGCGCGGCCCGGCGGAGGGAGTCGCCGGGCCGCGCGGTCGCCGGGTCAGCCGGCCGAGACGCTCTCCACGCGCACCTGCTCGACGCGCTCGGGCCCCTCGAAGCGCACCACGTCGCCGCGGCGGCGGCCGAGCAGCGCGCGCCCCAGGGGGCTCTGCGACGAGAGGTATCCGCTGCGCGGATCGCTCTCGGCGGGCGAGACGACGCAGTAGGAGCGGCGCGTCGATTCGCCGCGGCGGCTCACCACCACCCGCGACCCCACCTGCACGACGTCGGGGTCGAGGTCGCCCTCGCGCACGATCGTCGCGGTCGCGAGCTGCGCCTCGAGCCGGGCGATGCGCCGGTTGATCGAGTCCTCCTCGTGCCGGATGAGGGAGACCAGCCCCGTCTCGGCCGCGTCGCCGGAGTCGTACGCGTCGCGCAGGCGCTCGGCGATTCGCGGATGCTCCACGAAGCGCAGCCGCTCGAGCTCGTCGGTGAGTCGGCGGTGCCCCTCCTCCGTGAGGCGGATCTCGATGGGGGCGAGCTGGGACATGTCCTCTCCGGCGTCGGGGGATCGGGCGTCCGAGCATCATGGGCGAGCGACATCAAGGCGGCGTCAAGGGTCGCGCCCCTCCGGTCAGGCGGGCTCCCCGAGGTCGAGCCGGTAGCCCACGCCGGTCTGGGTGAGCAGGTGCTCGGGCCGCGACGGATCGCGCTCGAGCTTGCGGCGCAGGTTCGCCATGTAGACCCGCAGGTAGTGCGTCTGCCCGCAGTGCGACAGGCCCCACACCGCCTGCAGCAGCGTCTCGTGGGTCATCACCCGCCCGGGGTTGCGGGCGAGCTCGGCGAGCAGGTCGTACTCGAGCGGCGTCAGGTGCACCCTGGCGCCCTCGCGCCGCACCTCGCGCAGCGCCAGGTTCACGTGCACATCGCCGAACTCGACCAGCGGGTCGTCGGCTCCGGCGCCCGCCGCCCGCCGCAGGGCGGCGCGGATGCGCGCCAGCAGCTCGCCGGCCGCGTACGGCTTGGTGACGTAGTCGTCGGCCCCCGCGTCGAGGGCGGCGATCTTCTGGGCCTCCTCGTGCATCGCCGAGACCACGATCACCGGCACCCGGCTCCATTCGCGCAGCCGGCGGCACACCTCCACGCCGTCCAGGTCGGGCAGGCGCAGGTCGAGGACGATCGCGTCGGGGGCGTCCAGCGCGATCGCGTCGAACGCGGCGGCCGCGCTCACCGCCGTGCGCACCTCGAAGCCGGCGGCGCGCAGGCGGGCGCCGAGGCCGCGGAGGATGAGCGGCTCGTCGTCGACCACGAGGATCAGCGCGCCGCGCGTCACGTGTGCACCTTCGGCGGCGACGGCAGCGGCAGCACCAGCACGAACCGCGCCCCCCGCGGGACGACCCGGTGCTCGAGCCGTCCCCCCTGGGCCTCGGCCAGGCGCCGGCACAGCGGCAGGCCCAGGCCGAGCCCCACCCCCTCGCGGTGGACGAAGGGCTCGAACACCGAGGGCAGCACCTCGGCGTCGACGCCCGGTCCGCGGTCCTCGACGCTCAGCTCGAGCGCGCCGTCGCGCACGGCGCCGCCCAGGGTGACCGGCGGCCGGCCGTGGCGCACGGCGTTGTGCAGCAGGTTGACGAGGACCCGCTCGACCAGCACCGCGTCGGCATGCACCAGGGGGACGTCGTCGTCGATCTCCACGCGCACGTCGCCGGGGCGCATGAAGGGCTCGCAGGCCGCGACGGCGCCCGCCGCCAGCTCCTCGGGCGAGCACCAGTCGGGGCGGGCCGCCAGCACGCCCCCTTCGAGCCGCGACAGGTCGAGCAGGTTGGTGACCAGCCGCTCGAGCCGCCGCGTCTCGCCCTGGATCGCCTCGAGCAGCCCGTCGCGCTCGGCGCCCTCGGTGACCAGGGACAGGGCGTCGGCCGCGTTCGCGATGCCGGTGAGGGGGTTCCGGAACTCGTGGGTCACGCCGCTCAGCAGCGCCGTCTTGAGGGCGTCGCTGCGGGCGAGCTGCTCCGACTCGCGGCGCTGCACCCTGGCCCGCCGCTCGGCCTCCACGGCCCGCAGCACCAGGCGGCCGACGCCGCGCGCGACGTCCCGGCCGTGGGCGTCCCAGGGGCGGCGGCGCGCGAACCAGATCCAGCCCGCCGTGCCCCCCAGCGGCGCGACCAGGGCCGACAGGCCGTTCTCGCGCACCGTCACGTCGGCGCCGGCGGACGACGCCACCAGCACGGCGGCCCGGCGGGCGACGGCCCGCACCCCGTCGAGCGACGCGTCGTGGCAGGCGCGTCCGCCCTCCGGGCCCTCGATGCCGCAGGCGCCGCCCAGCGCCTCGCCCGCGACCCGTGCGGCCCCGGCCAGGCGCGACGGCAGGTCGCCGGGCGCATCGAGGGCCGCCGACACGGCGCGCCAGGTCTCGGCCGCGACGGCCCGCCGCCACTCGGCGCTGCGGTCCACCGCCGTGAGCAGGACCCCGTCGGGGACGGCGGTCGCGACCAGCAGCCACGGACCGCCGCCGTCGCCGGCGTCCAGCTCGACGGCCGCGGGGGCGCCGTCGAGCGCCCTGCGGGCGGCCGCCTCGGCCCCCGGCAGGACGGTCCCCAGCGCCGCGCCGCGGCAGGCCGCGGGCCGCCGCGGATGCACCAGCCCCGCGCACGCCTCGTCGACCCGCACGACCGTGAGGTCGCGGTCGGCCAGCAGCGTGCCGCAGGGACGTTCCCGTGCCATCCACGAAATCTAGGCGGCGGCGACCCGATCGCGCGTGGCGCCGCGACGCCCGGCATAAAGAGGACGTAAAGAACGTCACCCGCCGCGGCCGTCCGCCATACGCTGGGCGGTGACCGGCCGGGGTAGGCCGGCGTCTGGAGGCCCGTTGCGCGTTCGCCCACGCGAGGTCGCCATGGACCTGGGGACCTCCAACACGCTCGTCCGTATCAGGGGCCGCGGCCTCGTCTTCGCGGCGCCGTCCGTGGTGGCCGTCGACGACGCCGACGGCGCGCTGCTGGCCGTGGGCGCCGACGCGCACCGGATGCTGGGCCGCGCCCCGGACCGGGTGCGTGTCATCGAGCCGCTGCACGAGGGCGTCATCTTCGACGCCGAGGCGGCGGGGGCGCTGGTGCGCCACGCGCTCGCCTGCCACGGCATGGCCGGGCGCATCCGCCCCGACGTGGTCGTCTGCGCCCCGGCCGGCATCACGGCGGTGGAGCGGCGGGCGCTGGAGCAGGCGGTCGCCTCGGCGGGGGCGCGCTGCACGGTCGTCATGGAGGAGCCGCTGGCGGGCGCGATCGGGGCGGGCCTGCCCGTGTCCGACGCCGGCGCCGGCGTGGTGGCCGACATCGGGGGCGGCACGACCGAGGTCGTGGTGCTGTCGCTGGGCGGCATCGTGGTGCGCGAATCGGTGCGCATCGGCGGCCGCCATATGGACGAGGCCATCGCCGCGCACCTCGCCCGGGCGCGGCGGCTGGCCGTGGGCCCGTCGTCCGCCGAGGCGCTCAAGCTGGCCGTCGGATCGGCCGGCGGGGGCTCCGGCGCCGCGGAGGTCGGCGGGCGGGACCTCGACACCGGGCTGCCGCGCATGGTGCGCGTCGACGCCGAGGAGATCGCCGCCGCGCTGGCCGAGCCGGTCGAGGAGATCGTCGCGGCGATCGGCCGCACCCTCGAGCGGACGCCCGCGGACCTCGCGGGCGACGTGCTCGACCGGGGCGTCACCCTGATCGGAGGGGGCTCGTGCCTGCACGGGCTCGACGCCCTGGTGATGGCGCGGCTGGGCGTCCCGGTGCACCGGCCGGACGACCCGCTGGGCTGCGTGGCCCGCGGCGCCGAGCTCGCCCTCTCCGAGATGGCGACGCTGCGGCGCTCGAGCGGAGCCCGCACCGTGCGCCGGCGCCACGTGCGCCTCGCCCGCGCCCGCCCCCCGACGGCCTGGCGCGCCGCCTCGCGGCACACCCGGAACTGACCCCGCCCGGCGGCGCACCGCGCCGCCCTCCCGACCGCATGGCGGGTGCCGCGAGGCGGCCCGTCCCAATCCCGCCCACCCATGGAGGACCCGTGCCCAACTCGATCGCACGCCCGACCACCGCCCATGTACCGCTCGTCGAGGACCTGGAGGTCGCCTACCAGGACGTGCTGCGGCGCAACCCCGCCGAGGCCGAGTTCCACCAGGCCGTGCGCGAGGTGCTCGAGTGTCTCGGGCCGGTCATCGCCAAGCACCCGCAGTACGCCGAGGCGGCCATCATCGAGCGGCTGTGCGAGCCGGAACGCCAGGTCGCGTTCCGCGTCCCGTGGCAGGACGACGCCGGGCGCGTGCACATCAACCGCGGGTTCCGGGTGGGGTTCAACAGCGCGCTCGGCCCCTACAAGGGCGGGCTGCGCTTCCACCCCTCCGTCAACCTCGGGATCATCAAGTTCCTCGGCTTCGAGCAGATCTTCAAGAACGCGCTGACGGGCATGCCGATCGGCGGCGGCAAGGGCGGCGCCGACTTCGACCCGAAGGGTCGCTCCGAGGACGAGATCATGCGCTTCTGCCAGTCGTTCATGACCGGCCTGCACCATCACGTGGGCGAGTACACCGACGTCCCCGCCGGCGACATCGGCGTGGGCGAGCGCGAGATCGGATACCTCTTCGGCCAGTACAAGCGGATCACGAACCGCTACGAGTCGGGCGTCCTGACCGGCAAGGGCCTCGGCATCGGGGGCGCCCGGGTGAGGCGCGAGGCCACCGGCTACGGCACCGCCGTGTTCGTCGAGGAGATGCTGCGCACGCGCGGGATGTCGCTGGAGGGCCGCCGCGTCGTGGTGTCGGGCTCCGGCAACGTCGCCATCTACGCCATCGAGAAGGTGGCGGCGCTCGGAGGCGTCTCGGTCGCCTGCTCCGACTCGGACGGCATGGTGATCGACGAGCGCGGGATCGACGTGGAGCTGCTGCGCCAGGTGAAGGAGGTCGAGCGCGCCCGCCTGTCCCAGTACGCGCTGCGCCGCGACGGCGCCCGCCACGTGCCCGGCGGCAACGTCTGGGACGTGCCGTGCGACGTCGCGATGCCCTGCGCGACGCAGAACGAGCTGGTGCAGCGCGACGCGGCGACGCTCGTCGGCAACGGCTGCATCGCGGTCGCCGAGGGCGCGAACATGCCCACCACGCCGGACGCGGTGCGGCTGTTCATCGACGCCGGAGTGCTGTTCGCGCCGGGCAAGGCCGCCAACGCCGGCGGCGTCGCCACGTCCGCGCTCGAGATGCAGCAGAACGCGTCGCGCGACTCGTGGACCTTCGAGTACAGCGAGGAGCGCCTCACCGAGGTGATGCGCGACATCCACCGGCGCTGCGCCGAGACGGCCGACGAGTACGGATCGCCGGGCAACTACGTCGCGGGCGCGAACATCGCCGGGTTCATCCAGGTCGCGGAGGGCATGCTCGCCCTGGGCCTCGTGTAGTGCCCGGCCGGCCTCTCGCGTCGCGGGCGTCGGCTACCGTGGGCCCGTTCCGCCCGCGACGCGAGAGGTCCCCGTGCCCACATCCCTCCCCGAGCCCGTCCAGCGCGTCATCGACGCCGTCAACGCCGGCGACGGCGACGCCTTCGTCGCCGCCTTCACCGAGATCGGGGCCGTCAACGACCGGGGGCGCGAGTTCCCGGGGAGGATGGCGATCCGGGAGTGGAGCGACGCCGAGCTGATCGGCAGGGGGGCGACCCTCGCGCCCACGGCCGCGACCGTCGAGGGCAACCGCGTGGCCGTGGTCGCCACGGTCGGCGGCGACGGCCTCGGGTCCGGCACCTTCACCTTCACGCTCAGCGGCCCGCGGGTGAGCCGCATGGCGATCACCGAGTAGCGCCCCTCCGATGCCCCGCGCCGTTCGGGCGCGGGGCATCGGCCGGGCGGCCTCAGCGTCGCGAGGGCTCGGCGTCGAGGCGCGGCAGCGCCCGGTCGAGCCAGGCGGGGATCCACCAGTTGGCCCGGCCCATCAGCTGCATGACCGCGGGCACGAGCACCATCCGGATGACGGTGGCGTCGACGAAGATCGCCGTCGCCATCCCCACGCCGACCAGGATCAGGAAGACGTCGCCGCTCACCACGAAGGCGAGGAACACGGCGACCATGATCGCCGCCGCCGCGGTGATAACGCGGGCCGTCGCGGCCAGGCCGGCGGTGACCGCCTCGCCGTTGTCGCGCCGGCGCAGGTACTCCTCCCGGACGCGCGAGAGCAGGAACACCTCGTAGTCCATGGAGAGCCCGAACAGGATCGCGAACATCATCACGGGGATGAACGGCGGCACCGGCGTCGGGGCGTCGATGCCCACCAGGCTCCCCGCCCGGCCGCCGTCGGCCACCAGGGCGACCGCCCCGTAGGCGGCGCCCACCGACAGCAGGTTCATCACCCCGGCCTTGAGCGCGATCAGCGGCGAGCGGAACGCCGCCAGCAGCAGGAGGAACGACACCCCGATGACCCCCGCCACGAACAGCGGCAGGCGCCCGGAGATCAGGTCGCTCTGATCGACGAGGGTGGCGGTGACGCCGCCGACCTCGGCCCTGACGCCGCTGCCGGCGAGGGCGGACGGCAGCACGTCGTCGCGCAGCCGGTGCACCAGCTCCGTGGTGGCCTCGTCCTGCGGGGCGGCGCGCGGCACCACCTGCACGATCGCGGCGTCGCCGGAGCGATTCGGGATCGCCGGGCTCACGGCGGCCACGCCGGGGTCGCGGCGCATCGCCGCGACGGCGCGATCGAGGGCGGCCGGGTCGCCGGCGCCGGCCAGGTCGGCGGCCACCAGCAGCGGCCCGTTGGCGCCCGGGCCGAAGCCCCGCGCCACCAGCTCGTACGCCTCGCGGGTGGAGCTGCCGGCCGCGTCGTTGCCCTCGTCGGGGAAGCCGAGCCGCAGCCCCAGCACGGGCGACGCCAGGGCCACCAGCACGGCGGTCGCGGCGATCGCGGCGGTCCAGGGGCGGCGCCGCACCACCCGGCTCCAGCGGGCCGCGGGGGCCTGCCGGTCGACGCGCGGCGCGCGGGCGATGCCCGGGATGCGCAGGCGGTCGACGCGGCGGCCGGCCAGCGCGATCAGGGCCGGCAGCAGGCTCACCGACGCGGCCATCACCACCAGCACGGACATGGCGGCGGCGACGGCGATGCCGTTGAGGAAGCCGATGCCCACGAGCATCAGCCCCATCACGCCGATCACGACGGTGCAGCCGGCGATGAGCACGCTGCGGCCGGCGGTGGCGACCGACTCGACGATCGCCTGCTCGGCGGTGCGGCCCGCCGCCAGCTCGGCGCGGTAGCGGGTGAGGATGAGCAGGGCGTAGTCGATGCCCACCCCGATGCCCAGCAGGGCCGCGATGGCGGGCGCGAACTCGGGCACGTCCAGCGCCAGGGCCACGACGCCGACCAGCGGGGCCGAGACGCCGAGGCCGACGAGGGCGGTGAGCAGGGGCAGGCCGGCCGCGACGACCGACCCGAAGGCGAGCAGCAGGATGATCGCCGCCGCGACGATGCCGACCATCTCCGGGCTGCCCGAGTCCTCGGCGTTGCGGATCACGAAGCCGCCCAGCTCGACGCGCAGCCCGTCGCCCCCGGCCGCCTCGGCCATGTCGAGCAGATCGCGGCCCAGGCCGCTCGGCGCGTCGTCGGCGGGCACGGACATGCGCAGCCGCGCCATGCCGACGGTGCCGTCGTCCGAGTAGCGGGCCGGCTCGGGGTCGTCGATGCCCGGCAGGGCGGCGGCGCGGTCGAGGAACTGCGCGATGCGGCGCTGCGCCCGGGGCGTCGTCACCCCGGCCGGGTCCTGCCACACCACGGTGACCGCCTGGTCGGTCTGGCCGGGGAAGCGCTCGGCGATCAGGTCCGCCGCGGCCTTCGACTCCGATCCGGGCGTGCCGAAGTCGGCGTCCGAGCTGCCGGCGACGCGCGGGGCGATCGCGATGACCGCGGCGAGCAGGGCGATCCAGGCGAGGATCATGCGGCCGCGGCGACGGTGGGCGAGCCGCGCGAGGCGGGCCAGCGGCCCGGTGCGTGTATCCGGTGACATGACCGTCCCTTCGGTGGTGGTTCGTCCGCCGCCACGCTCCCGCGCGGCCGGAGGCGCGTCGTCGCCCGGCCGGCGGCACCGCCGCTGCGCCGCCCGGCCCATCCGGCCCGGCGCCGCTACTCCCCCGGGCGTACGCCGCGCTGCGCCCGCCGGCCGGTGCCGATCGGCGCGCGGTGTCCTACGGTCTCGTCGTGAGGATCGCCCGGCTCGACATCCGCCCGCGAGAGGTCGTCGCGGCCGTCGCCGTCGCCGCCTTCCAGGCCGGCGCCACGACGGCGGCCTCCCACGGCCAGGGCGACCGGCGCGGCCTTGACGCCCTGGCCTACGCGCTGCTGATCGCGGGGCCGCTGCTGCTCGTGCTGTGGCGCGCCGCCACAGTGCCGACGCTGGCCGCGATCACCGGCATCACGAGCGCCTACGTCGCCCTCGACTACGCCTACGGGCCGTTCGTGGTGGCCTTCGCGCTGGCGGTGGTGGGCGCGGTGGTGCGCGGCCACCGCGCGCCGGCCGTCGCGGCCGCACTCGTCCTCTACGCCGTCGCGATGCTCGCCGACGACGACGGGCCCACCCTGCCCGCGATCGTGGCCGTCGCCGCCTGGCTGCTGATCGTGCTGGGCGTCGGCGAGCTGGTGCGCACGCGCCTGGAGCGCCGCCGCGAGGCCGAGCAGGCCCGCGCCGAGGAGGCCCGCCGGCGGGCCGGCGAGGAGCGCCTGAGGATCGCCCGCGACCTGCACGACGTGCTCGCCCACAGCCTCTCCCTCATCAACGTGCAGGCGGGCGTCGCCCTGCACCTGATCGACGAGCGGCCCGAGCAGGCCCGCACCGCCCTGGCCGACATCACCCGGGTCAGCCGCGAGGCGCTGGGCGAGGTGCGCGGCACCCTCGCGGCGCTGCGCAACCCCGGCGACGACGCGCCGCGCGCGCCCGGGCCGGGCCTCGCCGGCCTGGACGAGATGCTCGAGCGGGTGCGCGCCGCCGGCCTGCGGGTGAGCGCCCGCACGCAGGGCCGGCAGCGGCCGCTGCCGGCCGGCGTCGACCAGGCCGCCTTCCGCATCGTGCAGGAGGCGCTCACCAACGTGCGCCGCCACGGCGGCGGCGCCGCCGCCGCGGTATCGATCTCCTACGAGGATGAGGAGCTGACGGTGAGGATCGACGACGACGGCCCCGGCCCGGCGCCCGGGGCGACGGGCGGCAGCGGCATCGTGGGGATGCGCGAGCGGGCGGCCGCCCTGGGCGGCCGCCTGGAGGCCGGGCCGGGGCCCGACGGCGGGTTCCGGGTGGAGGCGCGGCTGCCGATCGGGGGCGCGACGTGATCCGGGTGCTGCTGGCCGACGATCAGGCGCTGGTGCGCGCCGGCTTCCGGGCGCTGCTCGACGCCCAGGACGACGTGGAGGTGGTGGGCGAGGCGGCCGACGGCGAGGAGGCCGTCACCCTGGCCCGGCGCCTGGTGCCCGACCTGGTGCTGATGGACATCCGCATGCCGCGGCGGGACGGGCTGGCCGCGACCCGGGCGATCGCCGCCGAGCCGCGGATGGCCGGCGTGCGCATCGTGATCCTCACCACCTTCGAGCTCGACGAGTACCTCTACGAGGCCCTCCGCATCGGGGCCTCCGGCTTCCTGCTGAAGGACACCGAGCCGGCCGAGCTGCTGCGCGGGGTGCGGGCCGTCGCGCGGGGCGAGGCGCTGCTGTCGCCGCGCGTCACCCGCCGCCTGATCGAGGAGTTCGCGAGCCGGGCCAAGCGGCCGCCGCCCTCCTCGGAGCTCGAGCGGCTCACCGCGCGCGAGCGGGAGGTGATGGCCCTCGCGGCGGAGGGGCTGTCGAACGACGAGATCGCCGAGCGCCTCGTGGTGAGCCCCGCGACGGCGAAGACCCACGTGAGCCGGGCGATGGTCAAGCTCGGCGCCCGCGACCGCGCCCAGCTCGTGGTGATCGCCTACGAGTCCGGGCTGGTGCGCCCCGGCTGGGCCGACTCGTAGTCGATCAGCCGGGCGGCGGCAGCCCGCGCCCGCGCCGCCGGCTCGGGGGTGCCGAAGATCGCCGCGGTCACCATCGCGCCCTCGGCCAGCAGCAGCAGCTCCTCGGCCAGCCCGGGCGGCAGGCCCGCGTCGGCGACCCAGCCGCCGAGGTCGGCGCGGAAGCGGCTCTTGTGGTCGCGGGCCCGGGCGGCGATGGCCGGCGAGGTGGCGCCCATCTCGCCGTACGAGTTGATCCAGGCGCAGCCCCGGAAGCCGGGCTCGGCGAACCACAGCCCCAGCCAGTCGAAGACCGCCAGCAGGCGCTCGCGCGGGTCGGACGCGCCGGCGACGTGGGCGGCGAGGCGCCCCCGCCAGGCCCGGTCGCGGCGATCGAGCACGGCGACCACCAGCTCCTCCTTGGAGGGGTAGAGCCGGTACAGCAGCTTCAGCGACACGCCCGCCCGGGCGCGCAGCTCGTCCATGCCCACCGCCCGGATGCCGCGCCCGTAGTAGAGCTCCTCGGCGGCGTCGAGGATGCCGCTGCGCGCCCTGTCGTCGTCCATCGCGCCCCCTTGACCGGAGAACGATCGTTCTCTAGCGTAGCGGCTCCCGAGAGAACGGTCGTTCTCTCACCATTCCCGCCGCCGGGGGACGCCATGACCGACCGACCGCCGCTGCCGCCCTTCACCCGCGAGACCGCGATGCAGAAGGTGCAGGGCGCCGAGGACGCCTGGAACACCCGCGACCCCGAGCGGGTCAGCCTCGCCTACAGCGAGGACTCGCGGTGGCGCAACCGCGACAGCTTCGTAGAGGGGCGGGCCGAGATCGCCGAGCTGCTGGCCTCCAAGTGGGCCCGCGAGCTCGACTACGCCCTGCGCAAGTCGATGTGGGCCTTCGAGGGGAACCGCATCGCCGTGCGCTACCAGTACGAGTCGCACGACGCCGACGGCCAGTGGTGGCGCAGCTACGGCAACGAGCTGTGGGAGTTCGACGAGCACGGCCTGATGCGCCGCCGCGAGGCGAGCATCAACGACGTGCGCATCGACGCGTCCGAGCGCTGGATCTTCGGCCCCCGGCCCGCCGACCAGCACGGGGTGGACTTCCCGCTGCGCTGACCCGGGGCGGCCCCGCCCGCTCCGTAGTCGACCGCAGCGCCGATCGGCGTGCTCGCCGATACCGCTCGCCCGCCCCTGCGGCAGGCTCGCGACATGCACACGCCCCCGTCCCCGCCCCTCCGGACGGTCGGCCTGACCAAGGACTTCGGCGGCGGGCGCGGCGTCTTCGGCCTCGACCTGGAGCTGCGCCCCGGGGAGGTGCTCGGCTACCTGGGGCCGAACGGCGCGGGCAAGACCACCACGATCAGGATGCTCCTCGACCTGCTGCGGCCCACCGCGGGGCGCGTCGAGCTGTTCGGGCTCGATCCACGCCGCGAGGGCGTCGCCGCACGGCGGCGCGTGGGCTACCTGCCCGGCGAGCTCGCGCTCTACGAGTCGATGACCGGCGCCGCCCTGCTCGACTACTTCGCCGACCTGCGCGGCGCCGGCCGCGAGGAGAGCCGGCGGCTCGCCGAGCGCCTGGGCCTCGACCTCTCCCGCCCGATCCACGAGCTGTCGCGCGGCAACAAGCAGAAGGCGGGCCTGATCCAGGCCCTGATGCACCGGCCCGACCTGCTGGTGCTCGACGAGCCGACGTCGGGCCTCGACCCGCTCGTCCAGCGCGAGTTCCATCGCATCGTGCGGGAGGCGGCCGACGAGGGGCGCACCGTGCTGCTGTCGTCCCACACCCTCTCGGAGGTCGAGCGGATCGCCGACCGCGTCGCGATCCTGCGCGAGGGGCGGCTGCTGCTGGTCGAGGACATCGGCGCCCTCAAGACGCGCGCCACGCGGCGCATCGAGCTGCGCTTCGCCGCCCCGGCGCCGGCCGCGGCCTTCCGCGACCTGCCCGGCGTGCGCGCCGTCGAGGTCGAGGGCGACGCCGTGCGGCTCACGGTCGACGGACCCATCGACCCGGTGGTGAAGGCCGCGGCGGCCTTCGAGACCCTCGACGTCGTGAGCCACGAGGCCGACCTCGAGGCGATCTTCCTCGGGCTCTACCACGACGGCCCCGACGCGGCGCAGGCCGCGTGACCGTCCTCGTCCGCTCCCTGCGCGACCAGCGCCGCTCCACCATCTGGTGGATCGCCGGGCTGCTCGCCCTGGCCGCCCTCGTCATGGCCTTCTACCCCACCGTGCGCGACGACCCGTCGCTGGACGATCTGGTCGAGAGCTACCCCGAGGCGCTGCGGGCCCTGATGGGCGGCGCCGAGTCGCTCGACTACAGCTCGGCCGCCGGCTACCTCAACCAGGAGATCCTGTCGTTCGTCGCCCCGATCGCCCTGGCGATATTCGCCATCGGCCACGGCGCGTCGGCCGTCGCCGGCGAGGAGGACCGGGGCATCCTCGACCTGCTCCTCGCGGCGCCGATCTCGCGCACCCGGGTGGTGGTCGAGAAGCTGGGGGCGCTGGTCGCGCTCACCGCCGCGCTCGGCCTGACGCTGTGGGCCGGCCTGGTCGCGCTGGCGGCGGCGGTCGGCATGTCGATCGCCGCCGGCCGCCTGGCCGCCGCGGTGCTGGCGCTGGTGCTCCTCACCCTCGTCTACGGCTCGCTCGCCCTCCTCGCGGGGTGCGCGACCGGCCGGCGCGGGGTAGCGATCGCGGTCTCCTCCGGCGCCGCGGTGCTCGGCTACCTCCTGAACGCGCTCGGCACCCTGGCCGATTCCCTCGAGCCGTGGCGGGTGATCTCGCCCTTCTTCCACTACGCCGACCCCGACGTGGTTCGCCACGGCCTCGATCCGGTGAACACGCTCGTGCTGGCGGGGATGGCGCTCGCGCTGGCGGCGCTGTGCCCGATCGCCTTCGCGCGCCGCGACATCCGCTGAGAGGGAGCGCCCCGGCTCAGGCGGGCTCGATCGCCTCCGGGGTGAGCGCCCGGGCGTCGGGCAGCACGACGTCGGCCACGCCCAGCGCCTCGGGCGACGGCGGATAGATCGGGTTGGGGATGGCGACGACCCGCATGCCGGCGGCGCGGGCGGCGCGCAGGCCGCCGGACGAGTCCTCGACGGCCGCCGCCTCGGCGGGCGGCACGCCGAGGCGATCGAGCGCGGCGAGGTAGACGTCGGGCGCGGGCTTGCCGCGGGCGACGCGCTCGGACGAGACCACCACCGCGAACAGCCGCCTCAGGCCGGCGAGGTCCAGCACCAGCTCGATCAGCTCCTGCGGCGACGAGCTCGCCACGCCGAGCGGCCACCTCGCGGCCAGCGCGCGCACCGCCTCCGGCACGCCGGCGAGCAGCGGCAGGCGCTCGCGGTAGCGGGCGGCGAGGCGCCGCGTGACCTCGGCGGCGATCTCGTCCGGGTCCATCGGCAGGCCCAGCTCGCCGTGCATGTAGCCGGTCCACTCGGGCGTGCTCATGCCCATCATGGTGGCGTGCGCCTCGTGGCGCCACGCGCCGCCGCGCTCGCGCACCAGCTCCTCGCGCACCTCGTCCCAGATCTCCTCCGAGGAGATCATCACCCCGTCCATGTCGAAGACGACCGCCCGGATCACGCGAACTCCACCGTGCGCGTCCCGGAGCCCTCGGCGGCGAACCGCAGCAGCCGCTCGGCCTCGGCGCGCAGGGCGGGCCGGGCCCCGCGCGGCAGGCGCCCGAAGGGGGTGATGGTGAGGGTCGCCGCGCGGCGCGCGACGTCGAGCGTCCACGTGCCGGCCACGAAGCCGTCGACCAGGACGGTGGCCGGCACGCGCAGGTTGCGGGTGACGAGGCGCGGGCGGTGCTCGTCAGGCACGATCCGCGAGCGGTCGGCATGGCCGAGGATGGCGCTGTCGAACGCGGCCAAGAGGCGCGCCGGGGCCCGCTCGCCGGCGTCGGGCCGCGGGGCGTCGTACAGGTCGAGCAGCTCCCGGCCCGCCTCGTCGCGGAACACGGCGAGGCGGTCGCGCAGGTCGTCGAGCACGCCGCGCAGGGCCGGCAGGCCGCTCCAGGCCGCGACGTCGGCGGCCGTCGCCGGGCCGAAGGCGGCGAGGTAGCGCAGCACCAGCACGCGCGGGTCGGGGTCGGGGTCGACGGGCTCGCCGAGCCACGCCTCGGCGTCGGCGAACTCGGGGTTCGGCCGCCACCCCCAGCGCGTCGGCGCCGGCACGGCGACCAGCGGCAGGTGGGTGCGGACGCAGTAGCCCAGGCCGCGGTGGTTCGCGTCGGGGAAGCGCTCGGAGAGCAGCGCGCGCAGCTCGGCGAAGGGGCGCGGGCCCTCGGCCAGGATCTCCCGGGCGGCCGCGACGACGGCCGGCACGTCGATCCCGGCGCCGGTGTCGCCGACGGCGGCGAAGGCGCGGTCGAGCGCGGGCTGGAGCGGCGCGCGCAGCGCGACCAGGTCGCGGGCGGTCACGAGGTGCAGCGTCGCCCGCATCGCCGGCGCGCGCACCACCCGCCGCCCCTCCGCGGCCTCGACCAGCGCCTCGCGCCGGAACCCGTCGAGGCGGCTCCACAGGGCCACGAAGGGCGGCGCCGGGTCCTGGGCCTGGAGGCCGGCGAGCCGCTCGATCGCCTCGACCGGCTCCATCGCGACCCGCCGCAGCAGCATCTGCCGCGCGAGCAGGGCGCGGTTCAGCGCCCGCCGGTCCAGGACCTCGTCGCCGCTCACCGGGGGAGGATCAGCGCGGGACGGCGGCCGGGGCGGGGCGATCGGCGAACGCGGCCTGCGCCGCCCGCACCTCGTCCACGTGGCTCTCGGCCCACGTCTTCATCGCCGACATCACGGGCTCGAGCGACGCGCCGAGCGGGGTGATCTCGTAGTCGACGCGCACCGGCACCGTCGGCGTGACCGTGCGGGTGACCAGGCCGTGGCGCTCCAGCTCGCGCAGGCTCTGGGTGAGCATCTTCTGGCTGATGCCCTCGACGCTCGCATGGATCCCGCTGTAGCGCATCGGCCCGTCGCCCAGCGTGACCAGGATCAGGCCGATCCACTTGTTGCTGATCGCGGCGAACACGTCGCGCGCATCGCACGCGGCGCTCGTATGCGCGGGGGACATGGCCGCATCCTAGCGCGTCTGCAACGCACCAACAGGTACGTACTTCCCAACAGAGAGTTCTAGCGCTACGGTGGCTGATCAGTTGAGTCGTCAATCATCCCATCGGAGCGTGCACGCCATGCCGGAGCCCCTCTCCCTCAAGATCATCGTCGCCAGCACCCGCCCCTCCCGCCTGGCCGACGCCGTCGCCCCCTGGGTCGCCCGCCGCGCCGGGGAGCACGGTGCATTCGACGTCGAGGTGCTCGACCTCCGCGACTGGCCGCTGCCCTTCTTCCAGGAGACGGTCGAGACCATCGGCGACCTCGCGGATCCGACCTACACCGAGCCGGTCGTCGCGCGCTGGAACCGCACGATCGTCGAGGGAGACGCGTTCCTGGTCGTGACGCCGGAGTACAGCCACAGCATCCCCGGCGCGCTCAAGAACGCCATCGACAGCGTGTTCGTGAGCTGGGGGTTCCGCAACAAGCCGGTCGCCGCCGTGGGCTACAGCGTCGGCGTCGCCGCCGGGACGCGGGCCATCGAGCACCTCGCCCAGATCATGATCGAGGTCGAGGCGGTGCCGCTGCGCAACTCGGTGATCCTGGCCAAGGCGCACGAGGGCTTCGGCGAGGACGGCGCCCCGCTCGATCCGGGCAGCGAGGCGGCCCTCGCCGTCGTGCTCGACGACCTCGCCTGGTGGGCCGGCGTGCTGCGCGACGCCCGGCCCACCCAGCTGCCCCCGGCGGTGCTGCGCGGGTGACCGCCCGAGCGGATGGGATCCTTAGGCCAGGAGGCGGGCCGTGGCGGCGGGGACGACCCGCTGCCGCGGCCCGGCGTAGCGGCTCAGGGGGCGGATGAGCGAGTTCGCCTGCAGCTGCTCGATGACGTGGGCGGTCCAGCCGGTGATGCGGCTGATGACGAAGATCGGCGTGAACATGGGGATGTCGAAGCCCATCAGGTAGTAGGCCGGGCCGGCGGGGAAGTCGAGGTTCGGGCGGATGCCCTTGGCGTCGTACATCGCCCGCTCCAGCGCGTCGTACATCTCCACCCAGCGGGCGCCGTCGCGCACCGCCGCCACGCGCTCGAAGGCCGCCCGCATGGTGGGCACGCGCGAGTCGCCGTCCTTGTAGACGCGGTGGCCGAAGCCCATGATCTTGCGCTTCTCGGCGAGGGCGTCGCGCAGCCAGTCGCCCGCGGCCGCCGGGTCGCCGATCTCCAGCATCATGTGCATCACGGCCTCGTTGGCGCCGCCGTGCAACGGCCCCTTGAGCGCCCCGATGCCGGCGGTGACGGCGCTGTAGATGTCCGACAGCGTCGAGGTGACCACGCGCGCCGTGAAGGTCGAGGCGTTGAAGCTGTGCTCGGCGTAGAGGATCAGGGAGACCTCGAAGGCCCTCACGATCTCCGGCTCGGGCACCGCGCCGAACGACATGCGCAGGAAGTTCTCGGCGAAGCCGAGGGACGGGTCGGGCGCGATGCGGTCCTCGCCGCGGCGCCGGCGGATGTCGAACGCGAGGACGGTGGGCAGCTTCGCC
Source organism: Thermoleophilia bacterium (assembly GCA_050181915.1). Lineage (GTDB taxonomy): Bacteria > Actinomycetota > Thermoleophilia > Miltoncostaeales > Miltoncostaeaceae > JBFXCS01. The sequence continues at coordinate 169,571 of JBFXCS010000003.1, forward strand.
ATCATCGCGATCGCCTTGGCGAGGTTCGCCTCGGGGCCGTTGTCGTCCTCGCGGGGGTCATCGGCGCCGATGGCGCTCACCGCGGTGCGCAGCACGTCCATCGGATGGCAGGTGTCGGGCAGGCGCTCGAGCAGCGACAGCTGGGTGCGCGACAGCTCGCGCTGCGCCCGCTCCTGCTCCCGGAAGGCCCGCAGCTGGGCGGCGTCGGGCAGCTCGCCGTGCCAGATCAGGTAGGCGACCTCCTCGAAGGCGCAGCCGGCGGCGAGCTCCTGCACCGGGTAGCCGCGATAGGTGAGCGAGTTGGTCTCGGGCACCACGTCGGAGATCGCGGTCGTGTCGACCACCACTCCGGCCAGGCCCTTGTGGATCTCGGCGGCGGGGGCGCTCATCGGGGCGTCCTTTCCGCGGATTCACGGTAGGTGAAGATCCGCTCGTCGAAGGCGTTGTAGTCCTCGTAGCCGAGGAGCTCGTAGAGGCGGGCACGCGTCTGCATGCGGTCGACCACGGCGCGCTGGGTGCCGGAGGAGGCGATCTCGCGCAGGCCCTCCTCCACGGCGCCCATCGCCAGCCGCAGCGTGGTGACGGGGTAGATGACGGCCTGGTAGCCCAGCGACTCGAGGGTCGCGGCGTCCAGCAGCGCGGAGCGGCCGAACTCGGTCATGTTCGCGAGCAACGGCACGTCGACCGCCGCCCGGAAGGCCGCGAACTCGCGCTCGTCGGCCAGCGCCTCGGGGAAGATCATGTCGGCGCCGGCCGCGGCGTAGGCGCGGGCGCGCTCGACGGCCGCGTCCAGCCCCTCGACGGCGCGCGCGTCGGTGCGCGCGCAGACCACGAAGTCCGGGTCGCGGCGCGCGCCGACCGCGGCGGCGATGCGCCGCGCCATCTCCGCGGCGGGCACCACCGCCTTGTCGTCGAGGTGGCCGCAGCGCTTGGGGTTGACCTGGTCCTCGATGTGGCATCCGGCGATGCCGCGATCCTCCAGCGCCTGCACGGTGCGGGCGGCGTTCATGGGCTCGCCGAAGCCGGTGTCGGCGTCGATCAGCACCGGCAGGTCGGTGACCGAGGCGATGCGGCCGCCGCGGTCGGCGACCTCGTCGAGGGTGGTGAGGCCGATGTCCGGCAGGCCGAGATCGGCCGACAGGGCGGCGCCCGAGACGTAGACGCCCTCGAAGCCGAGCTCGGCCACGAGCATCGCGACGAGCGGCGAGAACGCCCCCGGCAGCCGCTGGATGCGCCCCGACGCCAACCCGGCGCGCAGCGTCCGGCGCCGCTCGTGCGCCGTCGCGCGGCGGTCGGTGAGCACGCCCATCAGAAGATCCCCCGCGCCGGAGCCGGCCCGAGCGCGTCGGCGCGGGCGGCGAACCAGAGGCCGCCCAGCTCGTCGGGGCGCAGCTCGGGCAGCCGCTGCGCCAGGTCGAGGAAGCGCTCCTGCTCGGCGTCGTCGACGACCCCCTCGGCGAGGGCGCGGAACTTGGCGAGGTAGTCGGCGCGGGTGAAGGGGCGGGCGCCCTGGGGGTGGGCGTCGGCCACGGCCAGCTCGTCCTCGACGACGGTGCCGTCGTCGAGCGTGACGACCATCCGCCCGCCGAAGGCGCGCCGCGCGGGGTCGGGGTCGTGGTAGCGCGCGGTCCAGGCGGGGTCCTCGACCGTGCGGATCCGGTGCCACAGCTCGACCGTGTCCGGTCGCGCGGCGCGCTCCGGCAGGTACGAGCGCACGTGGTGCCAGCCGCCGTCCTGCAGCGCCACGGCGACGATGTACATGATCGAGTGGTCGAGCGTCTCGCGGCTCGCGGCCGGGTCCATCTTCTGGGGATCCCCCGAGCCGGTGCCGATCACGAAGTGCGTGTGGTGGCTGGTGTGGATGACGATGTCGCGCACCCGCGACAGGTCGCCGATGCGCGGCCCCATGCGGCGGGCCAGGTCGATCAGCGCCTGGCTCTGGTACTCGGCCGAGTGCTCCTTGGTGTAGCTGTCGAGGATGGCGCGCTTCGGCTCGCCCGGCTCCGGCAGCGGCACGGCGTAGCGCGCGTCCGGCCCGCCCAGGATCCGGGCGATGACGCCGTCCTCGCCCTCGTAGATCGGCGACGGCGCGCCCTCCCCCCGCATCGCGCGGTCGACCGCCTCGACGGCCATCTTGCCGGCGAAGGCGGGGGCGAACGCCTTCCACGACGAGATCTCGCCCTTGCGCGACTGGCGCGTGGTGGTGGTGACGTGCAGGGCCTGCTGCACCGCCTGGTAGATCGTCTCGGCCGGCAGGCCGAGGGCCGTGCCGATGCCGGCCGCGGCCGACGGGCCGAGGTGGGCGATGTGGTCGATCCTGTGCTCGTGCAGGCAGATGCCCCGGGTGAGGTCGATCTGGATCTCGTAGCCGGTGGCGATGCCGCGCACGAGGTCGCGCCCGGTCAGTCCGGCGTGCTGGGCCACCGCCACGACGGGCGGGATGTTGTCGCCGGGGTGCGAGTAGTCGGCCGCCAGGAAGGTGTCGTGGAAGTCGAGCTCGCGCACCGCCGTGCCGTTCGCCCAGGCGGCCCACTCGGGCGACACCCGGACCTGCGGCGCGAGGCCCGCGACCGTGGCCCCGGGGGACGCCCGGTGGGCCACGGCCTGGGCCCGGGCGCCGGCCGGAGCGTGCCGGCCGACCGACGCGGCCGCGACCGCGGCGTCGTCGATCACGCGGTTGACGATCATCTCGGCGACGTCGTCCCCGACCTCGACCGGATCGACCGCCACGGCGGCGATGCGCCAGGCGAGCTGCTCCTCGCGCGGCGGACCGTCGGCCGAGCGGTGGCTCCGGACGATGTGCTCCCTCATCTGTGCTCCCCCGCAGTTCGCATCATGCGCAACGGTTCCATCGTCACGATCCGCTGCCTAGTGCTGGTTTGCGAAGCACTGGCGCGCCATTGCGAAGTTTGCGAATGTCGGATGCGCGATGCGGACCAAGAGCTACGTGGGCATGCGGCTGCGGCGCCTGCGCGAGGAGCGCGGCCTGACGCAGGCGGCGCTGGCGCGCCTGCTGGGCATCTCGCCGAGCTACCTCAACCAGATCGAGCGCAACCAGCGGCCCCTGACCGTGCCGGTGCTGCTGCGGCTCAACGAGGCCCTCGAGGTGGACGTCCGCATGGTCTCGGACGACGAGGAGGCGCGGCTCGTGGCGGGCCTGCACGACGTGGTCTCCGACCCCGGCTCGGGCGAGCGGATGAGCGTCGAGGAGCTCAAGGAGCTGGCCGCGGCGATGCCCGACGCGGCCCGGGCGATGATCTCGCTGCACCGCCGTCTGCGCGCCGCCAACGAGCGGCTCGACCAGCTGTCGGCCACGGTGGGGGCGGTCATCGAGAGCGCGGCCGACGCGGCGATCACCCCCCACGAGGAGGTGCGCGACTTCTTCTACGACAACCGCAACCACTTCCCGCCCCTCGACGAGGCCGCCGAGGCCCTGCACGCCGACGCCGGCCTGCGCCCGGGCGCCACCGAGGCCGGGCTCGCCCGGGCCCTCGCCGACCGCCACGGGGTGCGGGTCATCGCGGCCGAGGACGGCGCCACCGGGGGCGAGCACCGGCGCTTCGATCCGCGCTGGCGGGTCCTGTCGCTCTCGCGGGCCCTGCAGCCGGGGCAGCGCGCCTTCCAGATGGCCACCCAGATCGCCTTCCTCGAGCACGGCGACCTGCTGTCGCGCCTGGTCGCCGACGACCCGGCCCTCACCGGCGACGAGTCGCGCGCCCTGGCGCGCATCGGCCTGGCGAACTACTTCGCCGGCGCCACGATCCTGCCGTACGGGACCTTCCTGGCCGCCGCCGAGGACGAGCGCTACGACATCGACGTGCTCGCCCGGCGCTTCGGGGTGGGCTTCGAGACGGTGTGCCACCGGCTCAGCACGCTGCAACGCCCCTCGGCCCGCGGCGTGCCCTTCTTCTTCGTGCGGGTCGACCGCGCGGGCAACATCAGCAAGCGCCAGTCGGCGACCGACTTCCACTTCTCGCGCGTCGGCGGCAGCTGCCCGCTGTGGAACGTGCACGACGCCTTCTCGTCGCCGGGGCGCATCCTGCGCCAGCTGGCGCAGATGCCGGACGGGCGCACCTACCTGTGGATCGCCCGCACCGTCAGCCGGCGCAGCGGCGGATACGGGGCGCCCGACAAGACCTTCGCGGTGGGCCTGGGCTGCGACGTGCGCCACGCGCACCGGCTGGTGTACGCCACGGGTCTGCAGCTGGACGATCCGGCGGCCGCCACCCCGATCGGCGGCGGCTGCAAGATCTGCGAGCGCCCCGCCTGCCCGCAGCGCGCCTTCCCGCCCATCGGCCGCGCGCTGGTGGTCGACGAGAACCGCAGCCGCTTCGAGCCCTACCGGGCCGCGTGATCGCCCCGCGCGACCGCGACGGGGGACGCTAGCCGGGCTTGCCCCCCATCGCCCAGGTCGCGACGACCAGGGCCGCCAGGGCGACGATCGAGAGCACCGCGGCGGTCCTCAGGAGGCCGTTGCCGCCGCCGTCGCGCCGCCTGCGCAGGCCGATGCCGCCCACGATCAGCGAGACGACCAGGAACAGGCCGGTGCCGTCGGCGACGATGTAGCCGATGCCGATCCAGTCGGGTTCGCTCGCCGCCGCGTCCCAGCCCTCCTTGCTGTAGATCCACTCGGCTCCCACCCGCATGACGATCCAGGCGGGCAGCGCGACCAGCAGCAGCGAGCGGTAGCCGACGCGCTGGAGCCTGACCTCGCCGTGCGCCAGGGCGAGGGCACCGCCGCCGGCGAGCATCGCGCCCATCAGCACCATCGCGCCGAGCACGTGCACGAACAGCGGGAAGTTCCAGTCGTCCGGCCGGATCGCCAGCGCGAGCGTCCCGAGGCCGTTCATGCGCCGGGCTTCCAGATCATCACGGCGAGCACCAGGATCGCGAGGATCAGCGAGACGGTCATGGCGGCGGCGCCGAGCGAGGTGCGGTTCAGCGCGAGCAGCCCGGCGTCCGGACCGTCGCGGCCGTCGGCGTCGAGCTGCTTCGCCCGGTCCAGCGCCTTGTCGTACTCGGCCCCGGCCCTCTGCCCGGCCCCGGTCGCGAGCGCCCACAGGACGATGCCGGCGATGACCCAGCCGTCCCAGATCTCCACCCCGTCCAACGAGACGGCCAGCCACACGCCGAAGATCAGGGTGCCGGTGGTGCCGACGATCACGGAGGCGGTGCCCACGTTCGCGAGCCGCCCCAGCGCGAGGGTCGGCGCGGGCGCGTCGGCGGAGCGGATGGACACGGCGACCGACGCGAGCAGCACCAGCCCGCCGAGCAGGGCCGCGGCCGTGACGAGATGGAGCGCCAGGAGCCAGTCGTCGAGGTCCACCCGGCCAGCCTATGACCCGCGACGGACTCGGCGCCAGGGGGACGCCGGCCCCGTCCCGGTAACGCCGGGCGGATGATGCGGCAGTAGTGGGCATGAACGGTGATCGCACCCCGGAGCAGCGCTTCACCGCCGTCTTCTCGCACCTCGATCGGGTGGCGGCGTACGCACGTCGGCGCGGAGCAACGGACGCCGCCGAGGCGGCCGCCGAGACGATGGCGATCGCCTGGCGGAGGCTGGCCGACGTACCGCTCGACGACCCCCTTCCCTGGCTCCTGGCGACGGCGCGCAACGTCGTGAGGTCCCAGCGCCGCGCGGCGGCCCGGGCCACGGTCGGGCTCGACACGGTCCCGGAGCCCGCCGCCCCCACGGACGAACCCGTCTGGGACCTCGACCCCGAACTGGCCGCCGCCCTCGCGGCCCTGGGGCCGCTCGACCGCGAGGCTCTCCTGCTCATCGCCTGGGAGGGTCTCACCCCCGGCCAGGCGGCCCGCGCCCTCGGCATCAGCGCGACCGCCTTCCGCGTGCGACTGCACCGCGCCCGGCGGCGCTGCTCCGCCCTCCTCGCCGCGCCGTCCTACCCTCCTCTCCCCGATCGCGGAGCGCCGTCATGACTCGTGACCTGATGCACCGGCTGCGTGCCGCCGACCCCGTCCCGGATCCCCCTCCCGTCACCGACCGCGCCCGGATCCTCGCCCGCGTGACGGCTGGTCCGGCCGACGGACGTCTCGCCTCCCCGCCGCCGCGTCGCCGGCGACGCACCAGGAGGCGGATCGTGGCGGGTGTGATCGCGGTGGCGGTCACGGCGGGCGGCGCGGCCGTCGCGCAGCGCTACACGACGGCCGACGACGTCTTCCGGGACAACCCGATCCAGGTCGGGGGCGTGCCCTCCCGGCAGGAGCGCACGGCCATCCCCGGCACGTCGCGCCTGGTGACGGGCGTCCCGGTGCCCGACGTGGGACGCGTGCGGATCTACATGGCCGACGGCACCCGGGACGGCCTCTGCCTCGCCGCCCGCCTGCCGAGCGGAGAATGGCTGCCGCTGGCCGGCTGCTGGCCGCGTCGCGACGACCCCGGCGAGCGGGAGAACCTCGCCCAGACGGGCTTCGACTACCGCCAGGAGACCATCTACCGCGGCTCCGACCCCGTGGGGCAGATCGTCTACGGCATCGTGACGCGAGAGCACGCCGCCGAGGCGGTCCGCGTCGTCGATCGCCTCAGCGGGGCCACGTCACCGACGCGGGCGAAGGGAGTGTTCGCCTTCGCGGTGCCGGCGGGGCAGGTGGACGTGGCGCCCGTCGCCTACGACGCCGCCGGGCGGATCGTGAGCCCCCGCAGCGGGGACCTCCGGCGCAAAAGCTCACGGTGAGACGTTTCGCATCTCCCCGCCCGTTCCCCCTCGCGCAGCGTTTAGGGTACGGTACATCTGTGTTCAGGGTTTCGGACACGCTCGAGCCGCGTCGTGCCGATTCTCGGCGCAACCGAGACGCGATGCTGGACGCGGCGATCCGCGTCCTCTCCGAGACGCCCGAGGCGAGCATGGAGACCATCGCCGACGCCGCCGGGCTCGCCCGCGCGACCCTCTACCGGCGCTTCGCCGGCCGCGGCGACCTGCTGCGCGCCGTGTGCGACCGGGTGTCGGCGGAGCGCGAGCGGGTGTTCCGCGAATCCGTCGCCGAGGAGACCGACCCGGTCCGCTGCATCGGCCTCATGGCGCGGCGCCAGGTGCTGCTGGGCCATCGCTTCCGCTTCATGTCCGCGCCGGACGGCGACCGTCGCACGGCGGCGGAGCCGGACCTCGGCTTCACCCGCTGGGTCGAATCCGCCCAGCACGCCGGCGGGCTGCGCGGCGACGTGTCGGTCGCCTGGCTGGTCGCGATGATCGAGGCCACGACGCGCGCGTCCCTCGACGCGATCGCGCGCGAGGAGCTCACGACGTCCCAGGCCGCCGAGATCGCAGCCGACGCGCTGATGGCGGTCGCCGGGCCCAGGTAGTCCGCGCGGCGACCGGTCGCGGGGCCGGCGCGGCGGAGAACCGCGCCCCCGCCCGGTTCAGGGCGAGCTGTCCACCGTGACCATGGTCGCGCTGCACCGGCGCCGGTCCCCACGTCACCGGCGGTGGCGGATCTCATCGCCCACCTCCGCGCCCACGCCGAGCTGTGCGGCGCTGCGCGCGCGGCCTGACCCCTCGGCCGCCCCGCGCGGCGATCAGTCCGTGAGGGTGCGGATGTCGGCGGCGAGGTCGCCGTCGGGGATCGGCAGCCCGCCGCTGTAGTCGCCCACCTGCTTCCCGTTCCTGTCGACCAGGACGATGCGCGCCGTGTGGACCGAGCTCGTCGTGTCGCCCCCCGGCTGGGCGGCGATGAGCCAGTCCTTCCACAACGGCCGTAGCTGCGCCGCGGTGCCGACGATGTACTTCATCCGCCCCAGCAGGCCGTGGTCGCGCAGGAAGGCGCGCACGGCCCGGGGGGTGTCGCCGCTCGGGTCGACGCTCACCGCCACCACATCGATGTCGTCGGCGCGGTCGCCCACCTCGTCGAGGGCCTTCGCGATCTCGTTCGCCGAGAAGGGGCAGATGTCGGGGCAGTGGGTGAACAGGAAGGTCACGATCGCGGGCCGCCCCTTCGCCGGCAGCGACACGGTCGTCCCGTCGTAGTTCGTCCCCGTCGTGAGGGGGGCCGAGTCGTCCGGCAGGGTGAGCTTCTCGGCGTTCAGCGCCGGGCCGTCGTCGCCGCCGAAGCCCACCGCCAGCGCCACCACGAGCAGCGCGGCGGCCGCGGCGAGGAACAGCGCCCCGGCCACCAGCAGGCGGCGCGGTCGGCGCCCTCGGGATTCGTCGGCCACGTGACGATGGTAGCCGGGGACGGTGGTCGCGCCGTCACGATCCGGCGGGCCGAACGGCCCGCGGCGCGCGCGGGCCCGGCCACCCCGCGGGGGATGACCGGGCCCGTGGCCGCGACCGCTGCGACCGCTAGACGCCCGGGGGCTTGGGGAAGCGGTGCCGCAGGGTGTACTGGTACGGCGTCGCGAAGAGCAGGTCGCCGATGTCCTCGGCCGAGCGCTCGATCGTCTGCGTCCAGATGGTGTCGGCGCCGGGGATGATCAGGTCGAAGTTGAAGCTGAACAGGCCGATCAGCTCCTTCACCGGCAGGAAGGCGCCGAGGTTGTCGAAGGGCGTCGCCTGCAGCGCCCACGACCGCACCGCCCCCGCCGAGGCGGTGCGGATCGACTCGGGCTTGAGCTGGAAGCGGTGCTGACCCTCGGTCTCCGGGCGGCCGATCGCCGCGGCCGTGGCCTTGGTGATCTCCGAGGGCAGGTAGGTCAGGTCCCACTTGGTGGTCTTCAGGCTCGGGTCGGTGACCAGCCTCAGGTTGGCGCGGCCGTAGGCCGGGTCGCCGTAGAACTTCGGCTTGGCGGGGAGCTCGGCGTCGTCGTAGCGGCCGGTGGCGGTGTGGATCAGGTAGCCGCGGCGCTCCAGGGTGAAGTTGAAGTAGTCGTTGCCGAAGCCGCCGTAGCCGTCGTCCTCCTTGCCGCCGTGCTCCTGGGTGACGATGTAGGCGATCTTCTTCGGGAAGCCGAAGGGCTCGCGACCGGCGAACACGGCGGCGTCCTGCGTCAGGTACATGTAGGGGTAGTACCCGGCGTAGTACGTCGTGCCGTCGCCCGCCTTGTGCGAGGTGCTGATGGTGACACCGAACTCGCCGTAGGGGCCGAGGCCGGTGTGCAGGTGGTCCACGTACCAGAACTCGACCACGTCGTCCTCGAGCTCCAGGGCCTTGGGCAGCACGTGCCGCAGGTCCTTCTCGTCGGCGCGGTAGAAGAACGCCGACCAGCGCGAGTTGGTGTAGGTGAGCGGGACGATGTCGTAGTCGACCAGCGGGTCCGCGATGCCCTGCGAGATGATGTCGCGCTTGTCCCGGTCGAGGGCGAGCGGCGGGGCGTCGCCCGAGTCGATCCACGGCACGCTGCCGACGTTGACGAGATTCGCCATCTGGCTGTCTCCTTCTTGGGTCGGGATGGTGGAGCCCGGCGCGGCCGGGCTCTCAGGCGCCGAGGCCGACGGGCTTCGGGAAGCGGTGGCGCAGGCCGTAGCGGTACGGCTTGGCCGCGCCCGCCCAGGTGGCGTCGCGCTCGTACGACTCGGTGTGCAGCACCTCGCCGGCCGGGATGATCAGGTCGAAGCTGAAGGTCGTGAGGCCGATCAGCTCCTGCACCGGCAGCTCGTGGTTCAGGTTGTCGTAGGGGGTGGCCTGCGAGAACCAGTTGATGCTGTCCGGTCCGGCGGTGCGGATCGACTCCGGCTTGATCTGGAAGCGGTGCGAGCCCTCGGCGTCGGGCCGGCCGATGGCCGTGGCGAGCTCCTTGTCGACCAGCGAGCCGAGGTGCACGAGCTGCCACTCCGACCGAGACAGGTCCGGCGCGGTGACGACCTTGACGTTGAAGCGGCCGTAGTCGGTGTTGCCGTAGAACTTCGGCTTCGCGGAGAGGTCGGCGTCGTCGTACTTGCCCGTCGCCGAGTGGAGCACGTACCCGTTCCGGATGAGCAGGAACGAGAAGTGGTCGAAGTGGTAGTTCTTGCCGTCCAGCACCCCGTAGCCGTCGTCCGGGGCGCCGCCGTGCTCCAGCACCCGGATGAAGGCCTCCTTCTTCGGGAAGCCCAGCACGCGACCGGCGTCGATCGCCGAGTCCTGGGTGAGGTACATGTACGGGTAGTAGCCCGCGTAGGTCACCTTCCCGTCGCCGCCGCGGTGGGACGCCGAGACGGTGACGCCGAACTCGCCGTAGGGGCCGAGGCCGGTGTTGTTGTGGTCGACGTACCAGTACTCGACCACGTCGTCCTCGAGATCGAGGAAGTCGGGGATCACGCGCCGCAGGGCCTTCTCGTCGGCGCGGTAGAAGAACGCCGACCAGCGCGAGTTGGTGTAGGTCAGCGGGAGCGTGTCGATGTCCCACAGCGGGTCGACGAGCGGATAGATGATCGCGGTCTTCTCGTCGCGGTCGACGGGAGAGGGCGGGATCTCGCCCGTCTCCACGCCCGGGATCTGGGTCACGGCGAAGTGGTCGGCCATCTGCCTTGTGTCCTCCTGGGTCTCGTGGAGGGCAGGCACACACGGGATGCCCTGCTCCTCGACCCGACGCTAAGTCGCCGATGGCACAAAGTCAAGTATTCCTATTGTATTTCTCGTGATTACGAGAAGGGCGGCTCTCAGACGGCGCGCGACTCCTGCGGCACCCGCCCATCGACGTGGGCCAGGGCCTTCACCAGCAGCTGCAGCAGCCGCTCGCGCTCGGCCTCGTCGAGACCCGCCAGGAGCACGGGCCTGCTCTCGATCGCATCGAGCCGCTCCCCCAGCCAGCGCCGGCCCGCGGCGGTGGGCGCCAGGGCGTAGCGGCGCCGGTCGTCCGGGTCGCGGCGGCGCGCGACATGGCCGTCGCGCTCCAGGAGGTCGACGATCCTCACCATGTCGCTGGGATCGAAGCGCAGCCGCCGGCCCACCTCGCGCTGGGACTGCGGCCCGAACTCCTCCAGGCAGGCCAGCACCGCGACCTGCGGCAGCCGCGCCCCGGCGGGCATCCGCTCGGCCAGCCGCCGCCCGGCGCGCACCAGCTGCAGCATCACGAAGGGCGCGACGCGCAGCAGGCTCTCGGGGAGGGGGAGGTCCCCGCCGTCCGTTTGCATAATCGTAGGTTAATACCTACTGTTGTTCCATGCAAACGAATCACCGGGGGGCGGTGCCGGCCGCGATCGCGCCCGCCGTCGCGTCGCCCAAGCCGGATCCGCGCGCCGCGGTCTCCACCCGGGGCCTGCTGAAGCGCTTCGGCGACGTCGACGCGGTCCGCGGCATCGACCTCGACGTCGCGCGCGGCGAGACGTTCGGCTTCCTCGGGCCCAACGGCGCGGGCAAGTCCACCACCATCAAGATGCTGTGCACCCTGCTCGAGCCGAGCGGCGGCGTGGCCCTGGTGGCGGGGCACGACGTGCAGCGCCGGCGCCTCCAGGTGCGGCGCCACATCGGGCTGGTCTTCCAGGACCCGACCCTCGACATGTACCTCACCGCCGAGGAGAACCTGCGCTTCCACGCTCAGCTGTACGGCGTGCCGCGCGGGCTCATCGGCACGCGCATGGACTCGGTGCTCGAGGTGGTGGGCCTGTCCGAGCGCCGCAGGAGCCTGGTGGGCACCTTCTCCGGCGGCATGAAGCGGCGCCTCGAGATCGCCCGCGGCCTGCTGCACGCCCCGCGGGTGCTGTTCCTGGACGAGCCCACCATCGGCCTCGACCCCCAGACGCGGGCCTCGATCTGGGAGTACATCGCGGACCTGCGCGCCCGCGAGGACCTCACCATCTTCCTCACCACCCACTACATGGACGAGGCGGAGAACTGCGACCGCATCGCGATCATGGATCAGGGGCGGATCGTGGTGATGGACTCCCCGGATGCGCTGAAGGCCGGCGTCGGCGCCGACCGGGTGAGCATCGGCACCGCCGACGACGACGCGGCCATCGCGGCGCTGCGCGAGCGCTTCGGCATCGACGCGGGGGTGCACGACGGCCTGGTGACCTTCCGGGTCGAGAGGGGCGAGCGCTTCGTGCCGCGCCTGTTCGCCGAGCTGGGCGTCCCGATCGACACCGTCGGCGTGGCGCGCCCGACGCTGGACGACGTCTTCATGAGCTGGACCGGCCGCACCATCCGCGACGCGGAGAGCTCCGCCTTCGGCAACCGCGCCGCGATGGCGCGCATGAGGCCGGGGGGCAGGTGATGGCGACGGCCACGGCACCGGCCCGCCTGCCGGACGACCCGTGGGGCGGCGGCGCGGCGCTTCCCGCCGGCGGGCTGCGGCACGACGCGCAGGCCGTGCGGGTGGTGTGGCACCGCGAGATCATCGCCTTCTTCCGCAACCGCATCCGCATCGGCGTGGCGCTGGTGCAGCCGGTGCTGTTCCTCTTCGTGCTCGGCACGGGATTGTCCGGGCTCACCCAGGCGGCGGCGGGCGACATCAGCTTCCGCACCTTCATGTTCCCCGGCGTGCTGGCGCTGGCGGTGCTGATGCCGGCGTTCTTCTCCGCCGGGTCGGTGGTGTTCGACCGCGAGTTCGGCTTCCTGCGCGAGATGCTCGTCGCCCCCATCCGCCGCGGCTCGATCGTGGTCGGGAAGTGCCTCGGAGGCGCCACCGTCGCCGCCATCCAGGGGGCGCTGATCCTGTGCCTCGCCGGGCTCGTGGACGTGCCGTACGACCCGCTGCTGCTGCTCACCCTCATCGGCGAGCTGATCCTGCTGAGCTTCCTGCTCGTGGCCTTCGGCGTGATGTGCGCCGCCCGGATCACCCAGTTCCAGTCGTTCATGGCCGTCGTGCAGATGATCATGTTCCCGCTGCTGTTCCTGTCCGGGGCCATGTTCCCGCTCACGGGGCTGCCGACCTGGCTGCACACCCTCACGCGGCTCGACCCGCTGACCTACGCGGTCGACCCGCTGCGGCGGGCGGTCTTCGACCACCTCGACGTGTCGGAGCGGACGCGCCAGACCCTCGATCCCGGCGTCACCTGGGGCGGTTGGCAGGTGCCCACCGGGCTGGAGCTCGGCATCGTCGCCGTCGCCGGGATCGCGATGCTGGTCGCGGCGATCATCCAGTTCCAGAAGGTGGACTGAGGGCCCGTCCGGCCGCGCGCGGCCGGCGGCGCCCCGGCCGGGCTCAGCCGACTCCTATGCGGCCGTGCGGGAACGCCCAGGGGGCTCGCCTACCTTCGCGGTACGGGCGGGGACGCCGCCGGCGCGGCACCCGCCGAGACACCGCACAGGAGGGACGATGGACGATCAGACGACCCCCACCCCCGACGAGACGCCCACCGCTCCGCGCCGCCGCGGCGGCCGGATCGCCGCCCTCGCGGCCACCGCCGCCCTGGGACTGGGAGGGATCGGCGCCCTCGCGTCCGGCGCCCTCGCCCAGGGGGACGGCGGCACCACGGCGACGCCGTCGGGCGACACGCCCGCGGCCACCGCGCCGAGCGCCGACCCGGCGGCGACGCCGTCCGCCACGCCCGGCGACCGGGGCGACTGCCCGGACGCCCCCTCCGGCACCGCCCCCTCGGAGGGCTCGCCCGAGGGCAGCGGCTCGGCGGCGCCCTCGGACACCGCCACCTGAGACGACCGCCCCTCGCCCCGCGTCGCTCGCCCGGCCGCGACCCGGCCCCGGCGAGCGGCGCGCGGGCGATCCTCGGCGCCCGGGCCGGACCTCCTCCGGGTCAGGCCGGGTCGGCCTCCAGCTCGCCGGTGTGGAGCAGCGCCGCGTACTGACCGCCCAGCGCCAGCAGCTCCGCGTGGGTGCCGCGCTCCACCACCAGGCCGTGGTCGAGCACCACGATCTGATCGGCCTCGCGGACGGTGGAGAGGCGGTGGGCGATCTCGATCACCGTGCGCCCCTCGCTGAGCCGCTCGAGCGCCTCCTGCACCGCCCGCTCGGTCTCGTTGTCGAGGGCGCTGGTCGCCTCGTCGAGGATCAGGATGGGAGGGTTGCGCAGCACCGTGCGGGCGATCGCGATGCGCTGCTTCTCGCCGCCCGAGAAGCGGTAGCCGCGCTCCCCCACCACGGTTTCGTAGCCGTCCGGCAGGGCGGCGATGACGTGGTGGATCTGGGCCGCCGCGGCGGCCTGCTCCACCTCGGCGTCGGTCGCCTCGGGCCGGGCGAAGCGGATGTTCTCGCGCACCGTCGCGTGCAGCAGGTAGGTCTCCTGCGACACCACCCCCACCACGCTCGCCAGCGAGGCGAACGAGAGGTCGCGCACGTCCACCCCGTCGATGGTGACCCGGCCGTCGTCGACGTCGTAGAGCCGCGCGACCAGGTAGCCCAGGGTGGTCTTGCCGGACCCCGTCTCCCCGATCAGCGCGGTGGTCGACCCGGCGGGGACGTCGAGGCTCACGTCGAGCAGGGTCCAGCGCTCCTCGTCGTAGCGGAACGAGACGTCCTCGAAGCGCACCTCGCCGCGCAACCGGGCCGGGTCGAGCACGACCGGGTCGTCGCGCTCGCGGATCTCCACCGGCAGATCCTGGTACTCGAAGATGCGGTCGAACAGCGCGAACGACGTCTGCACGTCGAGCTGCACCGACAGCAGCGACATGATCGGCCGGAACAGGCGCGTCTGCAGGGTGGTGAAGGCGACCACCGTGCCGATCGTGACGGCCGCGCCGGTCCAGGTCTGACCGGCGAACCAGTAGACCGCCGCCGGCATCACCGCGAACGAGGTCTGGATGGAGGCCATCACCCAGCGGCCCGCCATGCGCTGGCGTACCTCCAGCTCGGCCAGGCGCTCGGACTCGCCCCGGAAGCGCCGCGCCAGGTCGTCGGAGCGCCCCATCGTCTTGCCCAGCAGGATGCCGGACACCGACAGCGACTCCTGGACGATGCTCGACATGTCGGCGATCGTCTCCTGCCGCGTCGTGGTGATGCGCCGGCGCTCGTTGCCCACCCGGCGGGTGAGCAGTACGAAGAAGGGCAGCAGGCCCATCGAGAACACCGCCAGCCGCCAGTCGAGCACGAACATCGCGACGATGCTGGCGAGCACCGTGGTCACGTTCGAGACGATCGACGTGGCCGTGGAGGTGACCACGTTCTGCACGCCGCCGATGTCGCTGGCGATGCGCGCCTGGACCTCGCCGGTGCGCGTGCGAGTGAAGAAGGCCAGCGACAGCCGCTGCAGGTGGCGGTACACCGCGGAGCGCAGATCGTGCATCACGCGCTGCCCCACCTGGGTCGACAGCAGCGTCTGGTAGACGCTGAGGATGCCGGTGGCGACGGCGATCAGGATCATCCCGCCGGCCAGCCAGGTGAGCAGCGCGTTGTCGCGCTCCGGGATGGCGGTGTCGAGCACCGCCCGCAGCAGGAAGGGCTGGATGATGTCGAGCCCCGCCGCGAGCATGATGAGGCCCAGCACCGACGCCAGCCGCAGCCGGTAGGGGCGGAACAGGGCGAGCGCCCGCCAGATGTTGGCGCGGCGCCGATCGGCAGATTCGGCGTTCTCCACGTCGGGACGGTAGCTCGCCGGGGCGTCCGGAGCCCGGGGTGGCCTCACATCCGCGCGGACGCGCCCGCCCTGGGCGGGGATGCGATGGTCCCACTGCGCCGGACGGGGACGGGTGCCCGCCCCCGTCCGGCGCGAGAGGCCCTAGTGCCGCTCGCCTCCTCCGACCGTCGTCGCCTCCACGGCCGGCTCGGCGGCCGTCGCCGCCGCCGGGGCGGGGGCCTCGACCGTCGGCGCCGCGACCGGGGCGGTGCGCACCGCGGGCTCGGGCTCCGGCTCTCCGGTGAGGCCGCCCTTGAAGTCGCGCATCCCCTTGCCGAGGTTGCGTCCGAGCTCCGGGAGCCGCTTCGGCCCGAAGATCAGCAGGGCGATCACCAGCACGATGATGATCTGGACGGGTGAGAAGTCGAACATCGGGTGTCCCGCCTCCTAGGGGGTGGGGTCGGTGGTGTAGACCTTCTCGAAGAAGGCGAACCGGGTGCCGTCGGGGTCGACGATGTTCAGCGTCTTGCGCACGCCGTACTCGCCGAGGTCCCAGGTCTCCGGCGGCGCGACGATGTACTTGCGCGGGTTGCGCAGCAGCCGGTGCAGCTTCCTGTAGACGACGTCGACGCTGTTCACCTGGTAGGTGAGGGTCATCATCCCCAGGTTGTTGGCGTGCTTGTACGCCACGCCGTAGGTCTTCGGAACCTGCCACTCGAGCAGGTCGACCGAGTTCCGGCCGTCGGTGCGGGGCACCATGATCGCGGCGTCGTAGTCGATGCCGTCGCCGGTGAACAGCGAGCCGTCGGGGTTGCGCAGCGTGTCGCCCAGCGAGCCGTTCGTCGGCGGCTGCAGCTCCGTCGGGTTGAGGCGGGTCGACATGTCGAAGCCCAGCACGTTGCGGTAGAACTTGTACGACTCGTGGATGTTGCGGCAGTTCGTGTTCGGCCCGGTGACCGTGTCGTCCGGACCGTCCGGGGTCGGGTCGAGCGGGCCGGTCCACTCCAGGGTGGTGCCGTCCGGGTCGCGGAAGGCGAACGAGTAGATCTGGTAGTCGGGCCGGATGTAGATGAGGCTCGGCTCGCCGTACGGCCGGCCGCCCGCCGCCTCGGCCTGCGCGTAGCGCGCGGTCTGGCCGGTGCGAGTGGCGCTGGCGTGCTCGCGGTACCAGCCCACGTGGTTCGCCTCGGCGTACGGCTTTCCGACCGGCTTCGGGTCGAGCCACTGCACCAGCAGCAGGCCGGCGCCCTGGAACTGCTGGGTGTCGCGCATCATGCGCGCGCGGAAGCTGCCGCGGCGGATGCCCATGCCGAGGAAGGCCTGCGACGGGGCGTCGATGACCTCCGCCCGCTTCACCGGGTAGGTCGCCTCGTAGAACTCGACCGCGCGGTCGAGGTCGGAGACGTTGATCGTGAGGAAGAGCGCCCCGCCGATGTTGCCGCCGAGGGTGTCCTCGCCCGGCAGGGCGGAGTCGTGGCGGTGGCCGCGCCGGGATGTGGCGGTGGCCTGGCTCACCAGCAGCGAGCCCGCGGTGGTGGCGCCGAGGCCGGCGACGGCCGCGTTCCTCAGGAAGTCGCGGCGCGCCGTACCCGCCTCGACGGGACCGTCCGCGGCGGTGTCCGTCGTCGATGCGTCGTGCGTGTCTGACACAGGTTCCTCCGGGAGGCTGGAGTCGGATCCCGGTGGGGGATCCCCTTGCTTCAATCGTCACGACCCTAGGTCGCCGCCGGCGCCGGGAGGACCCCTCGGGCCAACAGTAATCGGGGGCGGAACGGCCGTTAGGGAACGGCTACCGCGACGCGGCGGACGCGCCGCGCGGGCGGCGTCAGACGGTCAGGGCGGTCTCCTGTCGGGAGGGCCCGGGGACGAGCATCCGGGCGCCGGGCACGAGGTCGAGGCCGCCGGACGCGACGCGCGATACGGAGGCGACGAAGTCGGCGACCACGGCGCTGTGCGGCTCCGCCCGGGTGACGACGCCCATGGTCGCCCCCTCGACGTCGTCGAGGGGCACGGCCACGACGCCGGGTATGCCGAAGAAGCGCAGCACCGACGGGATCGAGGTGATCACGTTGCCGAGGTAGGCGACGGCGAACAGCACCCCCGCGACGGTGGTGGCGCCCGCGCCGAGCGCCGGGCGTCCGCCCATGGCGTCCGTGGCGGCCCAGTAGTCGACGATCGGGTCCATGCCCGGGCCGACCTCCACGAACCGCTCGTCGGCGAGGTCGGCGATCGAGATGGAGGGCGCCGCGGCCAGGCGGTGGTCGGCGGGCAGCAGGGCGACGCGCGGCTCGGCGACCACCTCCGTGAGCACCACCCCCGGCCGCCACTGCTCCGGGAAGGGCGGTCGCACCAGCGCCACGTCGACCGCCCCCGACAGCAGCGGAGAGGGCTCGGCGGTCACATCGCGCAGGGTCACGCCCACGCCGGGGCGGGCGCGGCGGAAGGCGGAGATGATCGGCGCGGTCAGCTCGGCGAAGCCGTTGGACGCGATGCCCACGACCAACGGCCCGGCGTGCGGCGTCCCCTCGCCGTCGATGGCGGCCTGCGCCTCGTCGAGCCGGGTCAGGATGTCGCGGGCCCGCGGCACGAGCGCCTGCCCCGCGTCGGTCAGGGCCACCGCGCGCGGGGTCCGCACCAGCACCACCGCGCCGAGCTTGTCCTCCATCCGCCGAATGGTCTGGGACAGCGACGGCGGGCTGACGCCGAGGCGGCGCGCGGCACGGGCGAAGTGCAGCTCCTCGGCCACGGCGAGGAACGCCCGGAGCTCCCCCATGGTGGGAGCGCGCAGCAGCGGGTCCGGGTCCGCCGTGCGTCCGGTGTCACGACTTCGCATCAATCGTCACGACGATATGACGAGCGACCGCCGCCGAGACAGGCCGCGGGCCCGGACGGGGGCAACGTTAGGCATCCGGATCACGCGGCGTTGCGCCCGGACGTCACGCCGCGGCGACCCGCTCCCGCTCCGCCCTCAGGGCGTTCGCAGGTATCGCCGACGAGCCTCGACCGAATTGAACAAGCCTTCATAAGTACAAACATTCGTTTGTGCTATGGTCGTTCCGCCGTGACCGCCGATCCCGCCCCCGATCTCGACCGCGCCCTCAGGGCCCTCGCCGACCCGAACCGCCGGGCCATCCTGGCCGCGATCCGCGGCGGGCCCCGCCCGGTCGGCGGGATCGCCGAGCAGGTAGGGCTCTCCCAGCAGACGACGTCGCACCACCTGGGGGTGCTCCGCTCGGCCGGGCTGGTCAGCGGCAGGCGGGCGGGCACGCGCCACCTGTTCGCCGTCGACACCGACGGCCTGGCCGCCGTCCGCTCCTACCTGGACGGGTTCTGGCCGGCGGCGCTGGCCGCGCTCAAGGTCGCCGTCGAGTCGCGGAGGGACGGCGGCGATGGCTGAGTACGCGACCTCGATCGAGATCGACGCCCCGCCCGACGAGGTCTTCGACCACCTGGTGACGGACGCCGGGATGACGGCGTGGATGGGCCGGAGCGCCGCGCTCGATGCGCGCGTCGGCGGCGGGTTCGCGGTCGACATCGCCGGCCACGCGATCCGCGGCCGCTACCTGGAGGTCGAGCGGCCGCGCAGGGTGGTCGTCTCGTGGGGCGTCGCCGGCAGCCCGGACCTGCCGCCCGGGGCCTCCACGGTGACGTTCACGCTCACCCCGACCGCCGGAGGCACCCGCGTCGACCTGACCCACTCGGGCCTGCCGGAGACCCGCCTGGAGGGTCACGCCGACGGCTGGACGCACTTCATGGAGCGGCTGCGCGTCGCCGCGTCCGGGGGCGACGCCGATGAGGACGACTGGGTGCCGATCACCGATCGGCGTCCGGAGCCGGCCGCATGAGGACGCGCCCATGACGGGGACGACCCGCTCCGCGGCGCTCGACGCCGTGCTGGAGTACCACCGCGCCTGGACGAGCGGCGACATCGACCGGGCCATGACGCGCGTGTCCGACGACATCGTGTGCCGCGCCCCGGGGCAGGACCTGTCCGGCAAGGAGGCCTACCGCGCGTACCTGGCCGGCTTCGCCCCGAGCCTGACCGGCCTGACCGACGTGGCGAGCTTCGCCGCCGGCGACCGCGTGGCGCTGTTCTACCTTCCGCACACCGCCGTCACCCGCACGGCGCCCGCCGCCGAGTGCCTCACGGTCCGCGACGGGATGATCGTCGAGAGCCTGCTGGTCTTCGACCGCCTGTCCTTCGCCGCCGCCGACCCGGCGGCGGGCGCGCCGTGACGGCGGACCGCGTCCGGACGGCCCTGGCGGGCGAGCGGTCGACCCGCGAGGTGTCGATGTTCGGCGGCCTGTCGTTCATGGTCGACGACAGGATGCTCGTGGCCGTGCGGGGCGACGGCCGCCTGCTGGTCCGCGTCGACCCCGCGCGGAGCCGGGAGCTCCTCGCCCTCCCCGGCGCCGCGCCGGCGCAGATGGGCGCCGGCCGCACCATGGGACCGGGCTGGATCGACGTCGCCGCGGACGCGCTCGCGAGCGACGACGCCCTGTCGTTCTGGATCGGCGTCGCGAGGGAGTACGCCCGGGCGGGCGCGGGGCGGCGATGAACGGGTTCGGCGGCTTTCCCCCGACGGCGTTCGCCTTCTTCGAGGACCTCGAGGCCGACAACTCACGGGACTACTGGAGCGCCAACAGGACCGTCTGGGAGGAGCAGGTGCGGGGCCCGATGCTGGCGCTGCTGGCCGAGCTCGACGACGAGTTCGGACCGCTGCGGATGTTCCGGCCGAACCGGGACCTGCGCTTCTCCCGGGACAGGTCGCCGTACAGGCTCTGGGCGGGGGCGACCAGCGAGTCCCGCGCGGTCGGCGGCATCGGCCACCACCTGCGGGTGTCGGCCGCCGGCCTGGCCGTCGGCTACGGGGCGATGGCGCTGGCCCGCGACCAGCTCCGGCGCTTCCGGGTCGCGCTCGACGACGAGGGCAGCGGGCGTGAGTTCGAGGATCTGCTCGCCACGCTGGCACGCCGGTCTCTGCCCGTGACCTGCGGCATCGATCCGCCGCTGAAGCGGGTGCCGCCGGGGTACCCGACCGCGCACCCGCGCGCGGAGCTCCTCCGCTGGAAGGGGGCCGCCGTCGTCCGGGAGCAGGCGAGGGCCGGCTGGATGCACACCGCCGAGGCGCTCGACAGGATCCGCGACGTCTGGCGCGGGGCGCGGCCCCTCCGGGAATGGCTCGCCGCGTACGTCGGCGCCACCGAGGAGCCGGTCCGGTCGAGGTGACCGGGGCAGGCGACCCTCGATCTCGCGCGCCCGGGACAGTGGAGGATGACGGGATCGAACCGACGACCTCCGCCTTGCAAAGGCGGCGCTCTCCCAGCTGAGCTAATCCCCCGCGGTCGGCACACGGTAGCATCGGCGCGCCCGGCTCCCGACCACCGAGGCGTCCCGTGAGCACAGCGTCCGGCGACCCGTTCGCCCCCGTCTACCACCTGCTCAGCGAGATCCAGCGGGCGCATGCCGAGATGGCGGGGATGGTCGCCGGCTACGGCGAGCTGATCGAGCAGCTCGAGGAGCGCCCCGACCCGGAGAAGCTGAGGCTGGCGCGCACCCTGCCCGGGGCGCGGTACCACGTCGCCACGACCTACGTGCGCGAGGCCTGGCTGAAGCTGGAGGCCGAGCTGTCGGTGCTGTTCCCGCAGGAGCGGGACTAGCGCTCCCGCCCGGCGGTGCGGGGCCGCCCCAGGGCCTCCCGCAGGGCCGGCTCCAGGTCGGGGTACGCGAACTCGTAGCCGGCGTCGCGGGCGACGCGGGGCACGGCGCGCTGGCCGTCGAGGACGAGCGCCGCCATCTCGCCCATGGCCAGCCTCGCCGCCGACGCCGGGACGGGCAGGGCGCTCGGCCGGCGCAGCACCCGTCCGAGCACGGCGGCGGCGTCGCGCTGGCGCACCTGACCGGGCGCGCAGGCGTTGAGCGGACCGTCGATGTCGGGGCGGTCGAGGGCCAGCAGGATCAGGCCCACCTCGTCCTCGATGTGGATCCACGGCAGCCACTGGCGCCCCCCGCCGATCGGCCCGCCGGCGAAGAGCCTGGTGGCGAGCGCCAGGCGGCCCAGCGCGCCGCCCTCGCCGGCCAGGACCATCGCCGTGCGCACCGCCACCACCCGGGCGCCCGCCTCGCGCGCCCGCGCCGCCTCGCCCTCCCAGGCCAGCGCCATCTCGGCCAGGAAGCCCGCGCCGGGGGCGGACGACTCGTCGACGACCTCGTCGCCGCGCGGCCCGTAGAGGTCGATGCCGCTGCCGTTCACCAGCACCGGCACGTCCGCGACCGCCATCGCGTCGACCACCCCGCGGGTCGTCGCGACCCGGCTCTCGATCAGCTCGCGCTTGCGGCGGGCGGTCCAGCGGCGCGTGCCGATCGACGCGCCCGCCAGGTTCACGATCGCGTCGGCGCCCGCGAGGGCGCCGGCCGGGACCGGCCCGGCGGCCGGATCCCAGCGCACCTCGCGGGCCCCGCCGATGCCCGAGGCGCCCGAGCGCGACAGCGCGACCACCGCGTCGCCGCGCCTCAGCAGGGCTGCGACGACGCGCCGGCCGATGAGGCCGGTCGCCCCGACGATCGCGACGTTCACGCGCCCTCCGGGCCGAGCGGCCGCGCGTCGTCGCGCAGCAGCTCCATCAGGCCGATCAAATCGATGCCGGGGGGCGGCGAGGCGCGCCCGAGCAGCGCCTCGTCGTAGCCCTCGCCCCGGAGGCTGCGCCGGATGCGACCCAGCGGCACGTCGGCGCTCGGGCCGTCGGCGTCGGTGAGCAGGATCAGCAGCGCCAGCGGGCCGTCGCGCCACAGCCCGTCCGAGTCGCGCACCTGCGCCCGCACCAGCTCGGCCAGCTGCACCAGGTCGCCCTCGTCGGCGGGGGGCTCCAGCTCCAGCGACGCCAGGGTCATCGGCCGGCGGGCCCGTCGCAGCGCCGACAGGGCCTCGCCCACGGCGCGCATCGCGCCCTCCGGATCGGGCGGGCCGATCGGCCCGGGCGTGGGCCCGAAGGCGACGGGGCCGGAGCGGCGCGCGTCGCTGCGCCTGCGTCGTGGCTCGCCGTCGGGCATGGCCCACATTCGCAGACCGTCGCGGCGATTGGAACGCGTCCGGCGGCGCGGACGCCGCTACGAGCGGTTCGGCGGCTCCCCGTGGCCGTACTCGCGCGACGCCGCCGGGTGGCGGGCGAGGATCTCCTCGACGGCGGCGGCCTCGTCGTCCGAGAGCGGAGCGCCCGCCAGGGCCGCGTCGCGCCGCGCCTGGTCGGCGTCGCGCGCCCCGACGATCGCCGAGGCCACCTCCGGCCGGCGCAGCACCCAGGCCACGGCCAGCTCGGCGACGCCGCCGGGTCGCCCGGCCTGGCGGGCCACCTCGGCCAGCTCGCCGACCACCGCGATCCGCTCGGGGAAGGCGTCGTCGGCGAACAGCTCGCTCTGCGAGCGCCAGTCGTCGGCGCCGAAGCGCGTCTCGGCGGTCATCTTGCCGGTCAGCAGGCCGTGGGCGAGCGGCCCGTAGGCGATCACGCCCACCCCGTTGGCGGCGCACCAGGGCAGCTCGCCGTCCTCGATCGCCCGGCGCATCAGGTGGTACCCCGGCTGGTACGAGTCGATCCGCGCCACCGCCCCGGCCGCCTCGAGGTCGGCCAGGTGGTAGTTCGACACCCCGATCGCCCGGATCTTGCCCGCCTCACGCAGGTCGACCAGCGCGCCGATGGTCTCCTCGGCGGGCACCCCGTCCACCGGCCAGTGCACCTGGTACAGGTCGATCGCGTCGAGCCCCAGCTCGCGGAGGCTGCGGTCGCAGGCGCGGCGCAGGTACTCGGCCGACGCCTCCCGCCAGATCCGCAGCCCGTTCTCGACGGTCCACGCGACGCCGCCCTTGGTCGCCACGATCACCTCGTCGCGACGCTCGCGCACCACCTTCCCGACGATGCGCTCGGCGCGCCCCTGGCCGTAGATATCGGCCGTGTCGATCCAGTTGATGCCAGCGTCGAGTCCGGCGTGGAGGGCGGCCTCCGAGTCGGCGTCCTCGGCGCCGCCCCAGCGGCCGCCGAACACCCACGTCCCCAGCCCGATCACGCTCAGCTCGAGATCGGTCCCGCCCAGCCGTCGCCGCTCCATGTCCCGCTCCCCCTTCGCGTGATCGAGGCGCCCTACCGGGGGGTGAGCGCCACCAGCAGCCCGCCGTCGTCGTCGTAAGCCGGGAACAGATCGGCCGTCGCCGGCACGTCCCCCTCCGCGCCCCTCGGCCGGAAGACGCACGCCATGTTGAGCTTGCGGACGCCCCACTCCAGGCTCATCGCCACCGGGTCGTCCTCGGCGAAGCCGCCGAGCCCGAGCCGCTCGGCCACCTCCTCGCCGATGAGCTGCCCCTCCTCGAAGCCGGTGACCGCGAACGCCGCGTGGCCGGCCACCAGGATGCGGCGCTGCTGGTCGCAGACGATCAGCGCCGTCTTGGGGCTGGCGTAGTAGTCCTCGAGCAGCTCGAAGGCGAAGCCGAAGCCGCATCGCGAGCAGCCCCGGGGCTGATGGCGGACCCTCCGCTCGCTGCCGCTCTCGCGGTACGCGCAGCGCGGGCACAGGAACACGGGCACCCGCCGATTGTAGCGGCGGCGGGGCCGGCCGCCCCCGGCCGGTCAAGACCGCACGGGCCGGTGCCGATGCCTGTGTCGCACGGACGATCCAACGGATTGGATTGCGCTTGTTCTCGGGCAGGACTCGCCCGAGGGATCGGCATGGATGCCGCCGCCTGGGCGGGTTCGCCACCCTCCTCATCGTCGCCGCGCTCGCGGCCGCCGTCCCCTCGCGGGGCGCGGCGGCGCCGTCGGCCGAGCTCGCCGCGCGTCTCGCGACGGCGGCGCCGGACGCGCGCATCCCCGTGATCGCGACGATGCGCGCCCAGGTCGACGGCGACGACGTCGCCGGCGGCCGGGCCGGCCTGCTGCGCGCCCTGCGACGCACCGCGGCCCGGACCCAGGACGACGTCGCCGACCACGTCGACGCGCCGGTCGACTCGTTCTGGCTGGTCAACGCCATGGCCTTCCGCGGCACCCCCGACGAGATCCGCGCCGTCGCGGCCGACCCCGCGGTCGAGCGGGTGGACCTGGACGTGCAGGTCGAGACCACCGACGCCGACGCCCCGCCGACGATCGGGACCCCCTTCCCCGACCCGGGCCCCGGCAACTGGGGCCTCGGCGCCATCCGCGCCCCTCAGGCCTGGAGCGAGTTCGGCGTCCGCGGCCAGGGGGTGCTGATCGGCTCCATCGACACCGGCGTCGACCCGGCGAACCCCGATCTGGCCGGCAAGATCGCCGGCTGGCGCGACTTCGCCACCGGCTCCGCGCAGCCCTTCGACGACAACGGCCACGGCACGCACACCATCGGGATCATGGTGGGCGGCAGCGCGCGCGGCGCCCCGGTCGGCGTGGCCCCCGGCGCGCGGGTGCTGGTGGCGCGCGCGATGGGAGCCGACGGACGGGGGCCCGGCAGCGCGCTGCTGGCGGCCGCCCAGTGGATGACCGACCCCGACGGCGATCCGGCCACCGCCGACCAGCCGGCCATCGTCAACAACTCGTGGTCGGCGCCGGACGCCAACGACCCGTGGTTCCGGTCCATGATCCGCCGCTGGCTGGAGCTGGGGATCGTGCCCGTGTTCGCCGCCGGCAACACCGGCCCCGGGGCGTCCACGATCGGCAGCCCCGCGGGATATCCCGAGGCGCTGGCGGTGGGCGCGCTGTCGGAGAACGGCTCGGCGGCGTCCTTCTCGGGCCGCGGCCCGATCATGTGGCAGGACATCGACGGCACCGGCCCCGCCGCGGGCACGGTGCTGACCAAGCCCGATCTCTCGGCGCCCGGCGAGGGCATCACCTCGACCGTCGGCACCGGCTACCTGGGCTACTCGGGCACCTCGATGGCCGCCCCCCACGTGGCGGGCGTGGCGGCCCTGGTGAAGCAGCTGCGCCCCGCCCTGGCCGGCGCCGCGCTGGCCGACGTCCTGCGCCAGAGCGCGGTGGACCTGGGCGCCCCCGGCCCCGACCCCGCCACCGGCGCCGGCCGCGTCGACGCGGTGAACGCCCTCACGATCGCGCAGGGGCCGGTGCCCGACACCCGCTTCACCGCCTCCCCGGGGGCCGCGACGCGCGAGCGCACCCTGCGCTTCGCCGTGGAGACGTCGGGCGGCGGCGTGGGCTTCCGCACCCGCGTCGACGGCGGCGCCTGGAGCGCGGTGCAGGAGGAGCCCGGGTTCGAGGTCACCGTCGCCGAGGGACGCCACCTGGTCGAGGCCCAGGCGGTGGACGCCGCGGGCGCGGTCGACCCCTCGCCGGCCCGCCGGCAGGTGACTGTCGACCGGACCCGCCCGCGCGCGACGCTGACCGTGCGGCGCAGCGGCACCGCGCTCGTCTTCACCGCGAAGGTCAGCGACCCGCTGAGCGGCGCGTCGGCGTCGGCGGCCCGGTGGAGCTTCGGCGACGGCGACACCGCCGGCGGGGCGCGCGTGGTGCGGCGCTTCGCCGAGAGCCGCGCGCGGCGGGTGGTGCTGCGGGCCCGCGACGCCGCCGGCAACGAGACCTTCGTCGGCCGCACCGTGCGGCCGCCGGCCGCCACCGCGCTGCGGGCGCTCCGCACGCCGAACCGCGCCTCGCGCCACGGCGGCCGGCTGGCGGTGACCGCCCGCCTGGCGCGCCCCGCCGGCCTGCGGGCGCTGCTGAGGCCGGTCTCCCCGGTCGCCGCGACCCAGCAGCGCGGCCTGGCCGCCGCGTTCGCCGCACCGCGGCTGGGGCGGCCGCGGGCGCAGGCGGTCGTGACGCGACGGACCGCGGGCGTCGTGCGGCTCACGCTGCCGATCGGCCGCCTCTCGCCGGGCACCTACCGGCTGGAGGTCACCGCCCCGGAGGGCCGCACCCGCGGGCCCGCGGCGGTGCGCACCGTGGTCATCCGCTGAAGCCGATCCGGCGCAGGCCGTCGCTCAACCGCTCGTTAACACAAACCCCCCGCACGGATAGGCGCGGGGGCGTCTAGGCTGCCGCGTCGTGTCCTGGTTCGAAGCCGCCATCCTCGGGATCGTCCAGGGGCTCACGGAGTTCCTGCCGATATCGAGCACGGGGCACCTCCGCATCGTGCCGGCGTTCGCCGGCTGGGAGGATCCGGGAGCCCTGTTCACCGCCGTCGTCCAGCTCGGGACGATGCTCGCGGTGGTGATCTACTTCTGGCGCGATCTGGTGCGCATCGTGCGCGCCTGGTTCCTCAGCCTGCGCGATCCGGCCATGCGCTCGGACATGGACGCGCGGATGGGCTGGTACGTGATCCTGGCGACCATCCCGATCGGCGTCTTCGGCCTCGCCTTCCACAACCAGATCGAGAGCGGCGCGCGCAACCTGTACCTGATCGGGGTCGTGCTGATCGTGCTGGGCCTGATCCTGCTCGCCGCCGAGATCGTGGGGAAGCGGGTGCGCACGCTGGAGGAGGTCACCCGCCGCGACGCGATCTGGGTGGGCCTCGCCCAGGCGCTGGCCCTGGTGCCCGGAACGTCGCGGTCGGGCGCCACGATCACGGCCGGGCTGTTCCTGGGGATGGAGCGCGAGGCCGCGGCCCGCTTCTCGTTCCTGCTCTCCATCCCGGCCGTGGTGCTGAGCGGCCTCTACGGGCTGGTCGACATCGTGACCGGCGACAGCGACGTGAGCATGGGCGCGCTGACCGTCTCGGTGGTCTTCGCGTTCATCCTGGGCTACGCCTCGATCGCCTTCCTGCTGCGCTTCCTGGCCAACCACTCCACCGGGATCTTCGTGGTCTATCGCGTGGTGCTGGGCATCGTCGTCATCGCCCTCACGGCGGCCGGCGTCATCAGCTGACCGCCGGGCGGCGGGCGGCCACCGGCTACAGTCCGCGCAGGATGAAGCGCAAGCTGCTGCTGGGCGTGGGCGCCCTCGCCGCCCTGACGCTGCTGCCGGACCGGCGCACGCGGCGATCGGTCGCGCCCGATGCCCGCCCGGAGTCCGAGGGGGCCGGCCCCGTCTCGGTCGCCGCGACGGCCGTTCCCCGCGGGCTGGCCGGAGCGCCCCCCGCCCTCGTCCCCGCCTCCGTCCCCGCCCCCGCCCCGGTCGTCGCGCGCCGGGGGCTGCGCGGCGGCGTCGACGTCGTGGTCACCGCCTTCCGCACCGCGCTCAAGGGCAACGTCACCGACACCGGGGCCGCGCTGGCCTACTACGCCTTCCTCGCCATCCCGGCGACGCTGCTGATCGCGGTCGGCGTCTTCGGCCTGGTCGCCGGCGAGGGGGCGGTCGACTCGATCGTGGAGAAGATGGACGGCGTCGTGCCGCAGAGCGCCCTCGACCTGATCCGGGACACCCTCACCCGGGTGACGCGCAACTCGGGCGGCGGCCTCTCGCTCGCCCTCATCGGCCTCCTGCTGGCGCTGTGGACGGCGAGCGGGGCGATGTCGGCGCTGATCCGGGGCCTCAACCGCGTGCACGGCGTGGAGGAGGACCGCGGCTTCGCGCGCCAGCGCCTCATCGCGGCGGCGCTGCTGGGCTGGACGCTGCTCGCCCTGGCCGTCTCGTTCGGCCTGCTGGTGCTGGGCGCGCCGCTCTCGCGCGCCCTGGGCGAGGCCGTCGACGCCGAGACGACGGTCGCCTCGCTGTGGTGGGCGGCGCAGTGGCCGGTGCTGATCGCGGCCCTGCTGGTGGCCTTCGCGGGCATCCTGCGCATCGGCCCGGCGGGCCCCCGCCACGATCGGCGGGCGGTGCTGTGGGGGGCCCTGGTGGCGACGGTCCTGTTCGTCGCCGCGTCCGGGTTGTTCGCCGTCTACGTCTCCGGCTTCAGCGACTACGGTGCCGCCTGGGGATCGCTGTCGGCGGTGATCGTGATGCTCACCTGGCTCTGGCTCGCCTCGATCGCGGTGCTGCTGGGCGGCTACGTCGAGGCCGAGATCGAGCGGCGGACCGCCCCCGGCTGACCCGGCGGCCTCGGCCGCGCGCCGGGCTCCTGCTACTCCTGGTGGGGGCGCGGCGAACGACCCCCGCCGCGCCGGACCTGACCGCCACGGAAAGGATCCCGTGCTCACACTCACGCCGAACGCCGAGACCGTCATCCGCGACCTCCTCGACGCCTCCCCGCTGCCCGACGGGGCGGGGGTCCGCATCGCGTCGGACCCCGACAACGGCGACGGACACGGCCTGCGCCTCTCGCTGGTCGAGCGACCGGAGCCGGCGGACCGCATCGTCGAGGACGTGTCGGTGCCGGTCTTCGTGGAGGCCGAGGCGGCGCCGCTGCTCGATGAGAGCGTGCTCGACGCCACGGCCCGCGACGACGGCGTCAGCTTCTCGGTGGAGTCCCGCTCCGCCTGATCCCCCGGCCCGCGGCCCCGGGGGAGCCTCCCCCCGGGGCCGCGGAGGCCGGTGCGGCTAGTCGCCCAGGCGCGACCCGTGCTGGTCCTCGACCACCCTGAGGAAGGCCTGGTAGCTCGGCTTCTTCGAGCCGTCGGCGCGATAGAGGCCGGCCGGCCAGTCGGCGTTGTCCTGGAGGTTGAACCAGACCACCGTCCTGATGCGGTCGGTGCGCAGCTGCGGCAGCTGGAAGATCTGGGTGAGGTACTGGGCCTGCTGCGCGTCGGTGACGGTGGCGCTCTCGTCGCGGTACGCGGTCACCTGCGTGGTGTAGCCGGCCTCCGTGATGTAGAGCGGCAGCCCGGGATGGTCCCGGAAGGCGTCCAGGTCGGCGAGCAGCTCGCCCACGCTGCTCCAGCTGGGGAACGCCTGGGTGTCCTGACGCGGCCCGGCGTTCGGGTAGATGTGCTGCGAGTAGGCGTCGAGCGGGATGTCGCGCTCGGCGAGGCCGCTCATCCAGTCCTTCACCCCGGTGGTGGTGCGGCTGCTGCTGCCGCGCGGGCCGGCCACGCCGGCGATCACCGTGGCGGCCGGGTTGGCCGACTTGATGCCGGTGTAGGCCGCCCGGGCCATCTCCGCGTACCGGTCGAGCGCGACCCGCGCCCCGTCCTCGGTGGTCTGCGGGGCGAGGAAGCGGCTCAGGTTCGGCTCGTTCCAGATCTCGAAGCGCTTCACCTCGGGCAGCGGCTCGGCGGCGCCCGGCGGCACGTAGGTGCCGCTGTAGCGGGTGGCGAGGGCGGTCATGAAGGCGCCGAAGGCGGCCGGATCGGGGATCGCCGCGTTGATCGGGAAAGTGAGGGGGTAGCCATCGGTCGCGGGGTACAGGCCGGCCCAGGGCGGCGTGTTGTAGACCGAGACGATCGCGTCGATGCCGTTCTCGGCCAGGCCGCGGAAGATCCGGTCGGTGCGGCTCCAGTCGTAGGCGGCGTCGGCGGGGTCGGCGGGGTCGGCCGGGGCCTGCCGCGCCGTGTCGGCCCAGAAGACGTCGACGCGGGTGGTGGTGACGCCGGTCGCGGCGATCAGGTCGATCCGGCCCGGCAGGTCCTTGATCGGCACCACCGGCAGGAAGTCGTCCTGGATGGCCGCGACGGCGCCGATCGGGGCGACGTCGTCGTCGCCCGACATCAGCACCGTGCCGACCACCGCCGCGATGGCGACGGCCACCACGACGAGCCCCGCGATCACCCGTCCACGTCGTCCCATGTCCCTCCTCTCAGGCCCCGGCGCGCGCCTGGGCCGGCGTCACCGCGGTCTCCCACGGCAACCGGTCCGGCGCGGGATCGCCCGGGATTCGGTAGCTCCAGGCAGGATCGTCCGTGACGCCCCCCGCCCAACGATGGATGTCGCGCACGAACCGCGCCAGGTCGAGCGGGTCGTCGAGCGACCCCGGATCCATCGGGTCGGCCGCGAAGGCCAGCACCCTGCCCGCGCCCACCGTGCGCAGGATCGCGGCGGGCGCGCCGTCGATGAAGCGGGCGACGACGCCCGCGCCGGCCGGCACGTCCGCGAAGGCCCGGGCGCCGGGCGAGGCGACGGGCACGGTCAGGAGGTCGTCGGGCGCGCCCGCGCCGAGGGCGCCCGGCTCCACCTGGAGGATCGAGCCGGTGCGCGCGGGGCCCAGCGGCGCCCCGATCAGCTCGTCGCGCACCGCCGAGAGCGACGCCCCGGCGGGGGTCCGCGTGAAGGCGTCCGGATCGGTCACCACCAGGGTGCCGCCCGCGCGCACCCAGGCCGCGACCGCCTGGGCGAAGGCCGGGTCGAGCGTGTCGGCGTTCGGCAGCCACAGCGTGCGGGCGGTCGCGAGCCGCGCCGGGTCGCTGGTGAGGCGGGTGTCGGCGTCGAAGCTGAAGCGGGCGCCGTTCAGCTCGCCCAGCAGCGCGTAGGCGGTGTAGAGCGCGTCGCCGCTGGTGCGCGGCCGGACGCCGCCGGTGCGCTCGGGCTGCCCCTGCCCCTCGCTGGCCGTGGCGTAGACGACGAGCTGCGCGGGGTCGGTGGGCGCCTCGGGCAGGCGGCCGCCGCGCAGGTTGCGGGCGATCGCGAGCATCGCGTCGTACAGGGGCCGGTTGCGGAAGCGCGGGTTGCCGGAGGCGAAGAAGCTGAGATCCGTGGCGCCGGCCCGCAGCGCCTGGGCGCTCCAGGTCCACAGGTCGGCCGGCTGCGGCGAGTAGCGCGAGTAGGTGAAGGCCTGCACCACGATGCGGGTGCGCCTGCCCGTCAGGTCCGAGAGCAGCTTCGCCCCGAAGCCCGGGTTGTAGCGGCCGCGTCCGGCGCGGTCGCGCTCCGCGTAGCTGACGTAGGGGTCGGCCTCGACGACGTCGGCGAAGGCGGCCAGGCGCGTGTAGTCCCAGGGCATGAACCCGTCGATGAAGCCGTAGTCGTTCGGGTTGACGACGGCGTCCGGGTCGATGCGGCGGATGAGCGCCGCCTGCTCGGCCTTCATGCGGAAGAAGCGGTCCGACGAGAAGCGGTTCCACGCCAGGTAGCGCAGCCGCTCGGCCTGGCTGCGGCCGGCCTTCGCTAGGGGGTCGGGCAGCGCGTACCCGCTGGCGCGGCGGAAGTCGCGCGCCAGCGACCGCCCGAAGGGGGTGCGCAGGGCCCTGCCGCGCGGGATCACGAGGACCGGCTCGTCGCTGCCGGTGTACATGTTCACGTAGGGGGCGGCGCGCATCGGGGTGACGAGCCGGCGGATATCGCGCAGCGCCTGGGCCCGGTAGGCCGGGTCGAGCAGGGACAGGCGGCGGGTCCACACCTCGGTCTTCGGATCCGAGACCACCGCCCGCCTGCTGTTGAGGGCCCGCCGGGCCGCCCACACCTCGACGTTCAGGTCCCACCGCAGGCCGGTGGCGGCGAAGGCCGCCCGGAACCGGCTCGGCGTGCGCCACTGCACCGGCTCCTTGGGCGGCAGCGGCAGCGGCGGGAAGGGAAGGGCGCTCACCCCGCTGAACCAGAGGCCGTTGCGGCCCGCCTCGGCGAGGATGCCGTCGATGGTGCGGTACCAGCGCGACCGCGGGATCGGGATGGCCGAGCCGGCCGATCGCCAGGTCGGCAGCTCGCTCTGGTTGAGCTCGTGGCTCCAGTCCGAGACCGAGCCGGCGGGGCGGTCGGCGGGCGCGGCGGGCGCGGCGGCGACCAGGATCAGCGCTGCGGCGGCGGCCGCGATGGGGGGGCGTCGGGCGCGCACGGGCCGCCATCATGCCGGGGCCCGCGGACGTGCTCAAACCGGGCCGGTCCCGGGCGGCGGGCGTCGCGCGGCGCGGGGGGCGGGCCCCGCGCCGCGCGACCGAAGCGCTACGCGGACACGCCCTGGTAGGCCTCGATGAGGATCTCGGCCACCTCGGGGCGGGTGAACTCGACAGGCGGGATCTCGCCGCGGTCGAGCATCTCGCGCACCTTGGTGCCCGAGAGGAAGACGCGCTGCTCCGGAGCCGACGGCGAGGTCTTGGTGGTCGCCATGCCGCCGGTCAGGTTGCACCAGAACGAGTGCTCGAAGAACTGGGGCTGGATCGCCAGCTCGTCGCGCGTGATGCCGTCGAAGATGCGGTGCGCGTCGTAGGTGCCGTAGTAGTTGCCCACCCCGGCGTGGTCGCGGCCCACGATGAAGTGGGTGCAGCCGTAGTTCTGGCGCAGGATGGCGTGGAGGATCGCCTCGCGCGGCCCGGCGTAGCGCATCGCCGCGGGCAGCACGCCCAGCACCACCCGCTCCTTGGGGTAGTAGCCGTCGATCAGCGCCTCGTAGCAGCGCATCCGCACGGCGGCGGGGATGTCGTCGCTCTTGGTCTCGCCGACCAGCGGGTGCAGGAAGAGGCCGTCGACGGTCTCGAGGGCGACCTTGGTGATGTACTCGTGCGCCCGGTGGATCGGGTTGCGGGTCTGGAAGCCGACGACGCTCTTCCAGCCGCGGGCGTCGAACTCGGCGCGCGAGGCGCGCGGGTCGAGCAGGTACGGCGCCGCGCCCGGGTCGAGCGGCATCCGGGCCGCCACCCGCACCGGCCCGGCGAGGGCGGTGGTGCCGTGGGCGTAGAGCGACGCGACGCCCGGGTGGGCCTCCTCGTCGGTGCCGTAGACGAGCTTCGCCTCGCGGGCGGCGTCGATCTCGAAGCGGTCGGTCACCTCCAGCACGCCCAGGAAGCGGCCGTTCTCGTCGGCCAGCTCCACCTCGCCCGCGGAGCCGACCGCGGCGGCCTGCTCGGCCGGGACGCCGAGCGTCACCGGGATCGACCACGCCAGCCCGGACGGCAGGCGCAGGTCGTTGACCACGCTCTCGTAGGTGGCGCGGTCCATGAACCCGTCGAGCGGCGAGAGGGCGCCGACGGCGATCAGATCGAGGTCCGCCTGCTGGCGGGCGCTGAGGGTCACCCGTGGCCGGGCGCCCCCCTCGTCGAGGTTCGCGTCGAAGCGCTCGACGAGCGTGCCCCCGTGGGGGGCGATGGGTCCGGGCGTGGCGTCGGTGCTCAGAGGGATCACCTCATCGGTCGGGGTTCGGGGCGTGGGGGCACGCGCAAAGTACCGGAATGACGGAGAAAATGATGTCTTTAGAAGGTCTTTCGGGTGGGATGTGGTCGTCCGGCCGCGAAAACCAAGCAGATCAAGGAGGCAGGGAGGGTGCGATACCCACAGTGGTATCGCCCCGACCGACGACGCAGATATGCGATGAGTTTGCAGCGAGCCGGCGGCCGCGACCGTCATCCCGAAAGACCTTCTTACTCAGGAGGCGGCGGCCTGCGCCGGCTCGCCCAGTTCCCGGCGGACGAACTCGAGGAACGCCTCGGTCACCCGCTTGGGGGTGCGGCCGGCGTGGCGGACGGCGAAGAAGTGCCGCTCGAAGCCGGGGCTGTCGAGGGTGAGGGCGACGAGCGAGCCGTCGGCGACCTCGCGCTCCACCGCCAGGCGCGAGATCACGGTGATGCCGAAGCCGTCGAGCACGGCGGCCTTCACCGACTGCTGCATCCCCAGCTCCATGACGATCTGCAGGTCGCGGTCGCGCATGCCGGCCTCGCGCAGCCCCGCCTCCAGCACCGCGCGGACGCCCGAGCCCTCCTGCTGCAGCAGCATCGGCTCGTCGGCCAGGTCGGCGAGCGTGACCGAGCCGCGATCGGCCAACCGGTGGTCGGGCAGCACGATCGCCACCAGCTCGTCGCGCACGAACGGCTCGTAGACCACTCCTCGCAGCGGACGGTCCGCGCCCACCACTCCCAGCTCCAGCTCGTCGTCGAGAACGCGCTCCACGACGCTCTGGGTGTCGCTCACGATCAGGCTCACGCGCACGTCCGGGTGGAGCGCGTGGAAGGTGCCCAGCAGGCGCGGCAGCAGCAGCTCCCCCGGGCCCGCGGACGACCCCAGCAGCAGGCGGCCCGCGATCTCGGTGCCGAGGCCGTCCATCTCCCGCTCCAGCTCGGCCTCCATCCCGGTCATCCGCTTCGCGTAGCGGTAGACCACCTCCCCCGCCTCGGTCAGCGCGACCCGCCGCCCGCTGCGGTCGAGCAGGCGGTGGCCCAGGCGCTGCTCCAGCGCCCTGATCTGGAACGAGACCGCCGGCTGCGAGACCTCGAGCTCCTCGGCCGCCTGGGAGAACGAGCCCTTGTCGGCCACCATGCGCAGCGTCGTGAGATGGCGCAGATCCACGGGGGGATCCTAGAGGGTCCCGCCGGCGCTACGCTGGCGGCCCATCCGCCCCCGGAGGGCCGCCGTCCCGATCTCCGCGCCGTTGTCCGCCGCCGACCAGGTGTCCGCCGGGCGCGCCCTGCGCAAGGTCCTGCCGCGGCGCGACCACGCGGCGCCCCCCTCCGGCGACCGGGACGCGGTGGCGATCCTAGAGGAGCAGAACGCCACCCGGCTTCCCGAGCTGGTCCCCGTGCGGATGGGCAGGATGCTCCAGTCGCCGTTCGCGCTCTACCGGGGTTCGGCGGCGGTCATGGCGGGCGACCTGGCGCGGGGGCCGGCGACCGGTCCGCAGGTGGTGGCCTGCGGCGACGCGCACATCGCGAACTTCGGGCTGTTCGCCTCGCCGGAGCGCGCCCTCCTGTTCGACCTCAACGACTTCGACGAGGCCGGCGACGCCCCCTGGGAATGGGACGTCAAGCGGCTCGCCGCGAGCGTCGTGATCGGTGCCCGCGACCTCGGCATGGACGACTCCGCGGCCCGCGACGCGGCCGTCGAGGCGGTGGGCTCGTACCGGCTCCGGCTCGCGCGGCTCGTGGAGGCGACGGCCCTCGACCGCTTCTACTTCCAGGTGGACGCCGACGCGATCGCGCAGCTCGCCCGCGGCTCAGACCGCGCCGAGGTCGAGCGCACCCTGCGCAAGGCGCGCTCGCGCACCTCCGAGAAGGTGCTCCGGAAGATCACGGTGGAGGGGGCGGGCGGCGAGCGGCGGATCGCCGACGAGCCGCCCATCCTGCGGCACATCGCGCCGCCCGCCGAGGGCGCCATGGAGCGCATCGTCGCCGCCTACCTGCGCACCGTCCGCTCCGACGTCGCCCAGCTGCTGTCCAAGTTCCGCCTCGTCGACCAGGCGCTGCGCGTCGTCGGGGTGGGGAGCGTGGGCACGCGCTGCCACATCCTGCTGTTCCTCGGCCCGGCCGACGAGCCGCTGGTGCTGCAGGCGAAGGAGGCCGGCACGAGCGTCCTCGAGAGCCACGGGGGCTCACGCTGGAGGCCGCCCGGCGGCGCTCGCCCGCGCCGCGGGCGCGAGGGCTTCCGGGTCGTCTCCTGCCAGCGCATCCTCCAGGCCGCCTCCGACCCCTTCCTCGGCTGGGTGCAGCACGACGGCCGCGACTACTACGTGCGCCAGTTCCGCGACATGAAGGGCTCGTTCGAGATCTCCGGGCTGAGCCCGTCCCAGTTCGCCCGGTACGGCGCCCTGTGCGGGGCGCTGCTCGCCCGCGCCCACTCCCAGAGCTCCGCCCCCGGCGTGATCGCCGCCTACCTGGGCCGCTCGACCCGCTTCGACGAGGCGGTCGCCGACTGGAGCATCGCGTACGCGGACCTGGTGGAGCGCGACCACGATGCCCTGGCGGCCGCCGTGCGGGCGGGGCGCGTCCCGGTCGAGACCGGCGTCTAGGACCCCTCGGGGGGCCGATCGAGCAGCGGGCGCAGCCGCTCGATCACGCCCAGCCAGCGCTCGCGCATCGCGCCGCGGGCCGCCTCGTCGGGGAGATGCTCCTGGTGGAACGCGAGCGTCGCGCCCCGCGCCGCCGGCAGCACGCGCACCTGGATCAGCGAGGCGCGCCCCCACCCCGGCGGCCGCCAGGTGACGCGGAGGTGCGACCCCGGCTCGTCGACGCGGACCTCCCCCTCGGTGCCGTCAGCCAGCCGGTAGGCCGTTCCCGCGCTCAGCTCGATCTCCCCGCCCAGCCAGACGCGGAGCCCCTCGGCCGAGCGCAGCACGCGCCAGACGTCCCGCGGGTCGGCGGCGACGGTGCGGCGCACCCCGATCTGCCAGCCGGCGTCGCGGGTGAGGCCGGCCGGGCTCACGCGGAGCCCCACTCCCGGTGGGCGGCCTCGATGTTGTTGCCGTCCGGGTCGAGCACGTAGGCGCAGTAGGCGCCGTGCGGGCGCGGCCCGGGGGCGCCGTTGTCGGTGCCGCCGGCGGCGAGGCCGACGCGGTGGAAGGCCTCCACCGCCCGGCGGGTGGGCGCGACGAAGGCGATGTGGACGCCCGTGCTGGGCTCCCCGTCGGCCGAGAGCGCGAGGTTGCCGAACGCGACCAGGCCGGGCGTGTCCAGCAGCAGCGGGATGCCGAGCGGCTCGAGCAGCTCGCCGTAGAAGGCCCGCGACGCGGCGAGGTCGGCGACGCGCAGGTGCACGTGGTCGACCGTGGGGCGGGACCAGTCGTGGGTGGCCGGATCTCCGATCAGCACAATGCCGCCGGTTATATCGAACGCCGCCGGCGCGGCAACCCTCTCCCCGCCCGGCCTCGGCGGGGCGATCGGGCGTGCTCCGGTTACGTTCGGTAACCTTCTCTGTGTGGTTACTCGACGTAACCTCACATGCTTCTGCCCGACGATGGGAGAGACGACATGAACGAGGCCACCACCGAGCGCGTGACCCTTCCGGTCCTCCCGCTGGACGACGCCGTCGTCCTGCCCGGGACCAGCGTCACGTTCCCGGTCGCCACCGACGAGCAGGCCGAGGCGCTTGCCGGCGCGGTGGAGGGCCGCATCCTGCTGGTCCCGCGCATCGAGGGCCGCTACGCCTCCTACGGGGTGGTGGCCGCGGTCGTCGGCGAGGTGACCCTTCCGGACGGCACGCGCGGCGTCGCCGTCGAGGCGCAGCACCGCGCCGAGCTCGGTCCGGCCGCGAGCGGCGGGGCCGGCCTGCGCATCGCCGCGCGCGAGCTGCCCGATCCGGTCGACTCCGGTCCCCAGGCGGCCGCCCTGGCGCGCGAGTACCGCGCGGTGGTCGAGGAGGTCGCCGAGCTGCGCGGCGACCGGGGCCGCGTGGCCCACTTCCTGGCCAGCATCACCCACCCGGGCCGCCTGGCCGACACGGCCGGGTACGCCCCCGAGATCACGCTCGACCGCAAGCTCGAGCTGCTGGAGACCACCGACGTGGTCGCCCGCCTGCGCGTCGCCATCGAGGCCCAGCGCGAGCGGCTGGCCGACATGAGCCTGCGCCGCAAGATCCGCGAGAACGTCGCCGAGGACCTCGACCAGACCCAGCGGGAGATGCTGCTGCGCCGCCAGCTGGCCGCGATCCGCGCCGAGCTGGGCGAGGACGGCGAGGACGGCGACGACTGGTCCGTCCGCATCGCCGAGGCCGGCATGCCGGAGGCCGCCCGCAAGGAGGCCGAGCGCGAGCTGGGGCGCCTGGAGCGCCAGCCCGAGGGCCCCGAGGCCGGCATGATCCGCACCTACCTGGAGTGGATGGTCTCCCTGCCGTGGGACACCCGCTCGGACGAGCGCCTGGACGTCGCCGAGGCGCGCGAGGTGCTCGACGCCGACCACGCCGGCCTCGACGAGGTGAAGGAGCGCATCCTCGAGTACCTGGCCGTGCGCCGCCTGCGCCGCGAGCGCGGCATGGACGAGGGCAGCCACAGCGGCGTCATCCTCACCCTGGTCGGGCCGCCCGGCACCGGCAAGACCTCCCTCGGCCAGTCCGTCGCGAAGGCGCTGGGCCGCGAGTTCGCCCGCATCAGCCTGGGCGGCATCCGCGACGAGGCCGAGATCCGCGGCCACCGCCGCACCTACGTCGGCGCCCTGCCGGGCCGCCTGGTGCGCGCCCTACGCGAGGCCGGGACGATGAACCCGGTGATCCTGCTGGACGAGGTGGACAAGGTCGGCGCCGACTGGCGCGGCGACCCGTCGTCCGCCCTGCTCGAGGTGCTCGACCCGGCGCAGAACCACAGCTTCCGCGACCACTACCTCGACGTGGAGCTCGACCTCTCCCAGGTGCTGTTCATCGCGACCGCGAACGTGGCCGACACCATCCCCGGGCCGCTGCTCGACCGGATGGAGGTGATCGCGCTCGACGGCTACACCGAGCACGAGAAGCTGGCCATCGCGAAGGGCTTCCTCCTGCCCCGGCAGGTGGAGCGCAACGGCCTGCGCGAGGGCGAGGTGCGGCTGACCGACGACGCGATCCGCTCGGTGATCGGCGACTACACCCGCGAGGCCGGCGTGCGCGGCCTCGAGCGCGAGCTGGGCAAGGTGCTGCGCAGGGCGGCCCGCGGAGTGGCCGAGAACGGCGACGGCGGCCCGATCACCATCGGCCCCGACGACCTGTCCGAGGCCCTGGGCAAGCCGCGCTTCCACCACGAGGCGGCCGAGCGCACCGCGACGCCGGGGGTGGCGACCGGCCTGGCCGTGACCGGCACGGGCGGCGACGTCCTGTTCGTCGAGGCCAGCTCCACCGAGGCCGACGGCCCGGGCGAGCGCCTGGTGCTCACCGGCCAGCTGGGCGACGTGATGCGCGAGTCGGCGCGGATCGCCCTGTCCTGGACGCGGGCCCACGCCGACGAGCTGGGCATCGACCCGGCCGCCCTCGGCGGCCGCGAGGTGCACCTGCACGTCCCCGCGGGGGCGGTGCCGAAGGACGGCCCGTCCGCGGGCGTCACCATGGTCACGGCGCTCGCGTCGCTGGCCGGCGGCCGCGCCGTGAAGCCGAACGTGGGCATGACCGGCGAGGTGACGCTGCAGGGCCGGGTGCTCCCGATCGGCGGGCTCAAGCAGAAGGTGCTGGCCGCCCACCGGGCCGGGCTCACCGACGTGATCATCCCGGAGCGCAACCGCCGCGACCTGGACGACGTGCCGGCCGAGGTGCTGGCCAAGGTCACGATCCACCCGGTGCTGACCGTCCAGGAGGCCCTCGGGGTCGCCCTGGAGCCGGCCGGGCACGCCAACGGGGCGATCGCGGCGTAGAGGGAGACGGGGCGCGGGGATAGGGTCGGGACGTGGATTCGCGCCGCTGCCAGGCCCATCCCCCCGTCTGCGGGCGCTACCAGCGCGCGGCCGAGCTGCTCGGCCGCCGCTGGAGCGCCGCGGTGATCCGGGCGACCCTGGACGGGCCGCGCCGCTTCACCGAGATCCGCGGCTCCGTCGACGGCATCTCGGCGCGCCTGCTCGCCGAGCGCCTGCGCGAACTGGAGGCCGCCGGCCTGATGGAGCGCCGCGAGCGCGGCGCCGCCGTGGAGTACCGCCTCACGCCCAAGGGCGAGGCCCTCTCGCGCGTCGTGCGGGAGATCGAGGCCTGGGTCGCGGCCTGGGACGACGATCCCGAGGACGGCCAGATCAGATCTCTCTGATACCGTGATCCCATGACGCGGATCACGGCCACCGAGGCGTCACGGAACTTCTCCGAGATCCTCAATCGCGTCGCCGCCGGCGAGGAGTTCGAGGTCGTTCGCAACGGGATCCCCATCGCGCGCCTCATGGGAACGCGCCCCATGCTCATCTCGGCCGAGCGGTTCCACGAGGTCGTGGGACGCGGACGAGCCGACGAGGCGTTCGCCGACGCGATGCGCGCGCTCCGCGCGTCCGCCGACGCCCCTCGGAACCCGTGGCAGTCCTCGTAGACACCGATCAGCTCATCGAGATCGAGCGCGGATCGGCGCGCGGACGGGATCTCGATGCGGTCATCGGCGACGAGGAGCGAGCGATCAGCGTCATCTCGGTCAGCGAACTGCTGCACGGAGTCCTGCGGGCCTCGGAGGCCGACCGTATGCGTCTGCTGTCCTTCGCCGAGAATCTCCTCGGTGCGATGCGCCCGGTCCCCATCGACGAGCAGACGGCACGTGTCCACGCGGCCGTCGGCGCCCAACTCGCCGCCGACGGCCTGAGCATCGGCACCCACGACCTCTGGATCGCGGCGACGGCACTCTCCCGGGACCTCGGCGTCGCGACCCACAACGTGCGCGACTTCGGCCGGATCCCCGGTCTGAGGGTCGTCAGCCCGTAGGCGCGCCGTCACCCGCGGTGACGACGGGGGCGGCGGAGGTTCATCCGGCGGGGTGACGACGGCGGCGGCGGCACGGGCGATCGTCGCGCCATCGCCGCCGCCATCGGAGCGGGCGGCCCCCGACGAACGGAGCCCGCCATGAACCCCCTCCTCCGCCCACGCCGCCCCGCCGCGGCCGTCCTCGTCGCCGTCGCCCTCGGCCTGGGCGTCACCTCCGGGTGCGGCGGCGATGACGACGCCGGCGACGCCTCCCTCACGCGTCAGGAGTTCATCGCGAAGGCCGACGCGATCTGCGCGGCGGGCAACAGCCGCATCGCGGCCGCCGCGGCCGACGTCGGCGGCGGCGGACCGCCCACCGGCGCCCGGGCGAAGGCGCTCGCCGACACCATCGCGGCGGACATCGGCCGCCAGGCCGACGAGATCGCCGCCCTCGACCCGCCCGACGAGATCCGCGCGGAGGTCGACGCGCTCCTGGCGGCGGCCCGGAAGGGGATCGCCACCCTGAAGGCGCAGGGCCCGCAGGCGCTCTTCAGCGACGACGCCGACCCGTTCGCGGCCGCGAACGAGGCCGCCGGTCGCCTGGGGCTGCCCTCCTGCGCCGGGTGAGCGTGCGGAGAGCGTCAGGCTCCGGACGGGGGCGCCAGGCCCGGCCCTACGCGGTCTGGCGCCGCGTGATGTGGTGCTGACCGGTCTCGCACCAGAACACGAGCCGGCCCTCCCCCTCGTCGCGGCCCACGCAGGCGCAGTCGCCGGCGTGATCCGGGCAGGGGCGATGTACGCGCGAGAGCAGACCCCAGGGCTCGACAGGAGCGGTGCCCGCCGGCAGATGATCCCGTGCGATCTTCGCGATGACGGTCATTCGTGCTCCCGGGGGGTCGTTGGCGTGGGTGCCACATCCGACGATTCGCCGTCGTGGCTCGGGGTCCTTGCGCCGCTCCGGAGCGTGGACCAGAGGACGCCGAACACCTCGTCCGATCGTCCCTGCTCGACGCTCCTGCGCAGCTCGGCGATGCCGGCGCGCAGGGCGGCGCCGTCGAGGGCGGGGCGGGTGGCGCGCATGATCTTGCCATACCGCGTGGGCCGCACCTCCTCGTCCACGTTGAAGAGCTCCTCGTGGAGCTTCTCCCCCGGCCGGATGCCGACGATCTCGATCTTCACGTCGCGGCCGGGCTCCTTGCCCGAGAGCTCGATCATGCGGCTGGCGAGGTCCAGGATGCGGACCGGCTCGCCCATGTCGAGCACGAAGATGTCGCCGCCCTCGGCGATGCCGGTGGCCTGGATCACCAGCTGCACCGCCTCGGGGATGGTCATGAAGAAGCGGGTCATCTCGGCGTGGGTGACCGTGACCGGGCCGCCCTCGACGATCTGGCGGCGGAAGATGGGCAGCACCGAGCCGGAGCTGCCCAGCACGTTGCCGAACCGGACCGCCGCGAAGCGGGTGGGCGAATCGACGCCGCGCGACTCGATGACGCGCTCGGCGAAGGCCTTCGTCGCCCCCATCACGGTGCTGGGCTCGACGGCCTTGTCGGTGGAGATGAGGCAGAAGCGCGCGACGCCGAAGCGCTCGGCCATGTCGGCCAGCAGGGCGGTGCCGAGGGCGTTGTTGCTCACCGCCTGCAGCGGGTTCATCTCCATCATCGGCACGTGCTTGTACGCCGCGGCGTGGAAGACGATCTCGGGCCGCTCGTCGCGGAACACCCGCTCCATGGCGGTGCGGTCCTTGCAGTCGGCGATCACCGGCACGAGCAGCCCCGTGTGGCCGCGCTCGCGCAGCTCCAGGTCGATCTCGAAGAGGTTGTTCTCGGCGTGGTCCACCATCACCAGGCGCCGGGCCCCGATCGCCGCGACCTGGCGGCACAGCTCCCGCCCGATCGAGCCGCCCGCCCCCGTGACCAGCACGGAGCGGCCGTTGAGGTAGCGCGCCACCCGGGCGAAGTCGATCTCGACGGGCGCGCGGCCCAGCACGTCCTCCACCCGCACCTCGCGCAGGCGCCGCACCGTGACCTCGCCCGTGATCAGCTCCGGCAGCCCCGGAAGGGTCTTGCACGGCACGCCCGCGCGGCGGCAGGCCTCGACGATCTCCTGGCGCACGCGGCCCGGCGCCGACGGCATCGCGATGATGACCTCGTCGACGTGGACGTCGCGCAGCAGCCTCGGCAGGTCGGCGCGCGAGCCGCGCACCCGGGTGCCCTGCACGCGCATGCGGCGCTTGCGCGGGTCGTCGTCGATCAGGCCGATCGGCGTGTAGCCGAGGGAGCGGTTGCGCTGCATCTCGCGCAGCAGCAGCACCCCCGCCTCGCCGGCGCCGCAGATCAGCACCTCGCGGGCGCTGTTCATGAGCTCGGCGCGCGGCGGGCGCTCGATCACGCTGCGCACCACGAAGCGCGCGCCGCCGATCAGGGTGAGCGTGAGCACCAGGTCGATCACCAGCACCCCGCGCGGGATCGGGTACCAGCGGTCGTTGCCGGGCTGCCACTGGGACAGCACCGCGGTGACCAGCAGGCTCGATGCCAGCACCGCCACGATGATCGCCTGGAGGTCGCGGATGCTCGTGAAGCGCCACCACTTGGTGTAGAAGCGCATCGCCAGGAACACGGCGAGCTTCAGCCCCAGGACGATGAAGACGGTGGCGCCGAACAGGCGCTCGTACCGCCCGGGCAGATCGCCGTCGAAGCGGAGGTAGAAGGCCAGCCAGTAGGCGGCCGCGACCAGGCCCGCGTCGACGCCCACCTGACCCGCACGGTGGATGAGCGCCCGCGGACTCCAGGTGAGAGCGCGACTCACGGGGCGTCGATACTACTGCGCCCCGCCTCCAGAATCAGCTCGACGAGTGTCCCGGGGTCGCGCAGGGGCGGCCGCGCTCCGCGCGCGCGCCGCTCCAGCAGGACGTCGCCGGGCGCCTCGAGACGGCGCAGGCGGCCCTCGGCGATCAGGCCGCGGTCGACCGCGCCGAGGCGCGCAGCGAAGGGGGTGTAGGCCGGCACGCCGAGCGCGGCGGCCTCGCGGTTCATGGTGCCGCCGGCGCTCACCACCAGGTCGGCGGCGGCCACCAGGCTGGGCCCGTCCACCGGCCGCGGCGGCACGATCGCCGCCGCGCGACCGGCGAGCGCCGCGCGCTGGGCGTC
This sequence comes from Thermoleophilia bacterium, assembly GCA_050181915.1. Lineage (GTDB taxonomy): Bacteria > Actinomycetota > Thermoleophilia > Miltoncostaeales > Miltoncostaeaceae > JBFXCS01. The sequence goes on from JBFXCS010000003.1 coordinate 212,766, forward strand.
GGTGCGGGGCAGCACCACGGTCTGCACCGCGGGGGCGGCGTCGAGCAGCCGCTCGAGCGTGGCGGCGAACAGATCGGACGAGGCGCCGCGGTGGTACAGGGTCACCTCCGGCGGCGGCCGCAGCACGGCGATCACCCGGGCCGGGTCGAGCCCCAGCTCGCCGAGCACGCCGTCGTCGATGCGGTGGTCGGCGAGGTAGTACTCCTCCTTCAGCCCCGGATAGCGCACCAGCTTGGGCGGGCGGATGCCGTAGGGGGCGAGCGCCGACTCGGGGATCGCCCGCGGCACCAGCACGCGGGTGGCGAGCCGGCCGTTCCAGTGGTGCATCACCCGGGCGTACTCGTAGTCGAACATCGTGACCTGGGGAGTGCCGGCCGCGCGCGCCGCGAGCGGCTGGTCGGTGCTGCCGTGGGCGACCGCCAGGTCGAAGCGCTCGCGGCGGGCGAGCCGCACCAGGGCGGACGAGCGGCCGGCCATCGCCCGCGCCTTGCCGCGCAGGCCGCCGCCGCCGTGGGCGCCCACGCTCCGGTGCGCGATGCCGAAGCGCTCCAGCATCCCGATCGTCTGGGCGAACTCGCGCGCCGTGACCGTCACCTCGTGGCCCGCGGCCCTCATCCGCTCGATGAGCGGCGCGAAGATCACCACGTGCGGGGAGTTGGTGATGTCGACCCAGATGCGCACGGGGCGGGAGTCTAGAAGCCAGAGAAGCTCGGCTTAGCGGTATCGCTGTGATACCGTCACCGCATGGCTTTCACCCTCCGGACCGACGAGGAGTTGGACCGCGCCCTCACCGACCTGGCCGAAGCCGAGGGGCTGTCGCGTCAGGAGGTGATCCGCCGTGCGGTGCTCGACCGACACGCGAGCACCATTCACGACCGACGCGTCAGTGAGAGCGCCGATCGGATGATCGCTCGGTGGGGTGACGTGCTGGAGCGCCTCGGGCAGTCGTGAGCGACGTCGAGTTCCTCGGCATCGAGGACCTCCTGTCCCTCACCGGACACCTTGGCGCGGGGCCCGTCCGGGACCTCGGCTTGCTGGATTCCGCGGTCTCCCGACCCCGCGCAAGCCTGTTCGGCGAGGAGGCCTACCCGACGCTCGCCCTGAAGGCGGCGGCGCTTCTCGAGTCGATCTGTCGAAACCACGCGCTGGTCGATGGCAACAAGCGCCTCGCGTGGCTGGCGACGACGACCTTCCTGCACATGAACGGCCATCCGGTGGAGATGTCGGACGACGACGCATTTGCTCTCGTCATCGAGGTCGCCACCGGCGGCCTCGACCTCACCGCCGTCGCCGACCGCCTCTCCGCGGCCATGACCCCCTAAGCCGGGGCCCTCACGGAGGCGACCGCCGCGACCACCTGGGCGACGTCCTCGCGGGTGAGGTTGGGGTGCATCGGCAGGGCCAGCGCCGTGCGGGCGGCCTCCTCGGCCACCGGCAGGTCGCCCTCGCCGTAGCCCAGGCGCGCGAACACCGGCTGCAGGTGCATCGGGATGCCGTAGTACACGGCCGACCCGATCCCCGCGTCGGCCAGGGCGGCGCGCACGTCGTCGCGGCGCGGGTGGCGGGCCATGAACAGGTGGTAGATGTGGCGGGCGCCGGGGGCGACGGCGGGCAGCGCCATGTGCTCGCCCAGGCCCTCCTCCGCGTACCAGGCCGCGGCCTGGGCGCGACGGGCGTTCCAGTCGTCGAGGTGCGGGTAGAAGACCCGGATGATCGCCGCCTGCAGCTCGTCGAGGCGCGAGTTGTAGCCCACCTCGTCGAACACAACCTTGTCCTTCGAGCCGTGGAAGCGGAGGCGCCGCACGTGCTCGGCGAGCTCCTCGTCGCGGCACACGACCATGCCGCCGTCGCCCATCCCGGGGAAGTTCTTGGTCGGGAAGAAGCTGAAGGTGGCGGCGTCGCCGTAGGTGGCGATCTCGCCGTCGGCCAGGGAGGCGCCGAACGCCTGGGCGCAGTCCTCCACCACCAGGAGCCCGTTGGCGCCCGCGACGTCGCAGATGGCCGGCATGTCGGCCGGGTGGCCGAAGATGTGCACCGGCAGCACGGCCTTCGTCGCCGCGGTGATCCTCGCCTCGATCAGCGCGGGGTCGAGGCAGAAGGTGTCCGGGTCGATGTCGACGAACACCGGCGTCGCCCCGACGCGGGCGATCGACTCGGCCGTGGCGTAGAAGGTGTACGGCGTGGTGATGACCTCGTCGCCGGGGCCGATGCCCAGGGCGTCCAGGGCGATGACCAGCGCGTCGGTGCCGTTCGCGACGCCCACGGCGGGGCGGCCGGCGAGCCGCTGGGAGACGGCGGCCTCCAGCGCCGCGCCCTCGGGGCCCAGGATGAAGCGCCCCGTGTCGAGCACGCCGGCGACGGCGGCGTCGATCTCGGAGCGCAGAGGGCCGTACTGGGCCCGGATGTCCATCAGCGGTACGCCCACGCGCACACCTCCTTGGAACGACACGCCGCGCGGCCGGCGCGGGACGCTATCACGGGCCCTCCGGACGGGTGACCCGGGCCGGGACGTCGTCCGCGTCGTCGAGGTCGTCGCCGCCGGCCGCCGGCAGCGTGACCGTGATGGTGGTGCCGAACCCCTCGCGCGACGACGCCCCCACGTGGCCGCCGAAGCGCTCGGCGATGTGCTTCACGATCGACAGGCCCAGGCCCGTGCCGCCCAGGCGCTTCGAGCGCGAGGGGTCGGCGCGGTAGAAGCGCTCGAACACGTGCCCGAGGTGGCGCTCGGGGATGCCGGCGCCGTCGTCGCTGACGGTGAGCGTGACCGTGTCGCCGGCGCGCGCGACGGTGGTGCGGGCGACGGCGCCGTGGCCCGCGTACTTCACGGCGTTCTCCACCAGGTTGCGGACCACGGTGCCGCTCATCACCTCACTGAGGGGCGTCATCGCCCTCTCGGGGAGGTCGACCTCCAGGCGCACGCCGTTGTCGTGGGCCTGGGCCTCCAGCTCGCGCAGCGTGACGCGCACCGCATGCACCAGGTCGGAGCGGTCGCGCGACGGCAGGCCGTGCGTCGACTCCAGCTCCGACAGGAACAGGATGTCCGAGATCAGCGCCTCGAGGCGCAGCGTCTCGTTGGCGGCCCGCGCGGTGAAGTCGTTGCGGGTCGCGACGTCCATCCGCGGGTCGTCCAGCGCCTCCAGCAGCCCGCGCAGGCCGGTGAGCGGGGTGCGCAGCTCGTGACTGACGTTCGCGACGAACTGGGAGCGCAGCTCCTGGTAGGCGACGGCCTCGCTCGCGTCGGTCAGGAAGACCAGCGCCTCGCGGGAGACCCCCGTCTCGTACGGCGCCACCACCGCGTTGTACGTGCGGCGGCCGTCCTCGAACAGGCGCACCTCGAAGCGCTGCCCCTCCAGGTCGCGCAGGCTCACCGCCACCCGGTTCGCCAGCTCGTGCTCCCCGAAGGCCTCGAGCACCCGCATGCCCGGCTCGAGGAAGGCGAAGCGCTCGCGGGCCACCCGGTTCGCCTGGGCCAGGCGCCCGTCGCGATCGACGCGCAGGGCGATGAAGGGCAGCTCGTCGAGGGTGGCGGCGGCGCGCCGATCGGCCACCTCGCCCGACTGGCGGGAGTCGGCGGCGGCGGCGCGCGCATCGCCGACCGACGCCCGGGCGCGGCGCGCGTCGAGCACCGCCGCGGCGGCCGCGAGCACGGCGAGCCCCAGCAGGATCGCGAGCAGGACGATCACGCCGGGAGTGTCTCAGACCCCCCGTGTCGGCGCGGGCCCGGTCGCCTTTGGGGCGTCCGCGGGGCGTGATTGGGTTCCCGGCCATGCCCACCCCCGTCCGCCGCGCCCTCGTGGCCGCCTGCTCGCTGGCCCTGGCCGCGCCCGCGGCGGCGCTCGCCCAGACCGGGCCCGTGCAGGCCCTGCCGCCGGCCAAGCCGCCGGCCGTGACCGAGATCGCGCCCGGCATCGGCTACCAGCGGATGGTGCGCCCGGGCGGCGAGGTGGTGCACGTGATCCGCGCCGCCGCGACGCAGCGGGTGGGCCTGCGGCCGGCGATGCCGGGCGGCTCGCCCAGCGCCCGCGGCCTGCTCACCGACGCCGTCGCGCGCGGCGCCGACGCGGGGGCCGTCGCCGGCGTGAACGGCGACTTCTTCACCGCCTCGACCAACGATCCGAGCGGCGTGCTCGTGATCGACGGCGACCTCATCCACGAGCCCGAGGCGAGCCGCTCGGCCCTCGCCATCACGCCCGCCGGCCTGGCCGCGGCGGTGATGACCCTGCAGGGCCGCTACCAGGCGGTCGACCCGAGCGGCGCGGTGCGGTACACCACGCGCACCTTCGGCGGCGTCAACCGCCCGGCCAAGCGCTCGTCCGAGACGATCCTCTACACCCCCTCCTACGGGCAGGCCGCGACGCCCACGGCCGGCTCCCGCTACGAGGTGAAGGTACGGTGGGACCAGCCCGGACCGCTCGCGCCGAACGTCGCCCGCACCGGCACCGTCGTGGGCGCCCAGTCCGGCGGCGGCATGGCCATCCCGTCGGACGGCGCCGTGCTCACCGCGGTGGGCTCGGCCGGGCCGAACCTCGTCTCCGACCTGCCGATGGGGCAGAAGGTGACGATCACGCCGGGCGTGCTGGGCCTGCCGGCCGACGCGCTCAGCGCCATCGGCGGCGGGCCGCTGCTGGTGCGCGACGGCACCGCGCTCACGAGCTTCGGCGAGGGCTTCACCAGCGGCCAGCTCGGTTCCCGCACCGCCCGCACCGCGGTGGGCCAGCGGGCCGACGGCACGGCCCTGCTGGTCACCGTCGAGGGGCCGCAGCAGGGCACCCGCGGCGTCACCACCGTCGAGCTGGCCCAGCTGATGCGGGACCTCGGCGCGTCCACCGCGATCGCCATGGACGCGGGCGGCAGCGCCCAGCTCGCCCTCTGGAATCGGCTGCAGACCCCGTGGTCGGCGCCCCGCACCCTGGCCGACGTGCTGCTCGTGACCTACCAGGGCGTCACCATGCAGCCGCTGCCGTTCCGCCTCTCGCCCAACGCGGACCGGGTCGACGACCGGGCCGTGGCGGTGGTGCACTCCACCCAGCCCGGCAACGTGCGCGTCACCATCGCCGGCCGCACCGGGCGGCCCGCGAAGCGGCTGTGGGAGGGCCGGCTCGGCCCCGGAGCGGTGCCGGTGGGCGTCGACCCGCGCAAGCTGGGCCTCGGCGACGGCATCTACTACGTGGTCGCCAAGAGCGAACCGGCCGACGGCGGCGCGCCCAGCGAGCAGAAGAGGCGGATCGTCATCGACCGCACCCTCAGCTCCCTCGCCACGCGCCCCTCGGCGAAGCCGTCCCCGCGGGTGGTGGTGACCTACCGGCTCGCCCGCGCCGCCCGGGTCACGGTGCGCATCCGCAGCACCTCGGGCAGCGTGCTGCGCACCCTGCGGGCCAACGCGCTCCAGCGCCCGGGACGGGGCGGAGTGGTGTGGGATCGCACGGCCGGCGGCAAGACCGTGTCCGGCACGCTGCAGGTGACGGTCGAGGTGCGCAGCAGGTACGGCACCACGGGTCTGGTCCGCACCTTCAGCGTGAAGGCGCCCCCGAAGCCGGCCACGCCCCGCCCCTGAGGCGCGCGTCCCGGCCCGGGGACCCCTTCTCCCTCAGATCATTCGTCGAGGGCGTCGATCTCGGCGCGCACGCCCCGGATCTCGGAGACGAGCCGCTCGACCTCGGCGTCGAGGCCCGTCTCTCCCTCGTGCTGACGGAAGACGACGTGGCCGAGATCCTCGGCGAGCGAGTTCTGCTTGCGCTTCAGGCTCAGCTCCTGCGCCTTGTCACGCGCCTCCTCCGCGCCCTTCTGGGCGGCCTCGGCAGCGGCCTTGGCGGCGTCACGAGCCTTGTCGAGAAGTCCCATCGACCATCCCTTTCAACGCGGGGCGATGGTGAAGCTTACCTCTCCTCCCTCCAATGGATCACCGCGAACACGATCGCGACGATCGAGAAGAGCAGTGCCAGCCACAGGCCGAACTTGCGGTCGAGCCCGTGCCCGCCCTCGAAGAAGATCGCCACCGTGAAGAAGGTGCCGATGCTGGTGAGGTAGGCCGCCCACGCCGCCGGGTTGATGAACCCCGGCAGCTCGAAGTTGAACACCTCGGCGATCAGGAGGCCGGCGGCGAGCAATGACGTGATCAGCAGGATCCACCATGAAGGAACGACGTCCTGGCCGCTGGCGTCCACGCTGAAGCCGCCTTCGGACCGGCCGAACCAGTTCAGGAAGAGCATGATGAAGAAGAGGACGTTCGCGCCGGCCGCGATGTAGATCTTGTGCTCCCGCGTGAGGCCGGACAGCGGATTCGAAGCGCTCATGCGCGTGCTCCTCGGTCGGTATGAGGGATTCGGCGTGGCGGAACCGCGCCGTTTGGCACCTCGCGGGGCAGCGTAGCCGTCCTCATCGGACGGCCGGCGGCTCCGGCGGGTTGTGCCCCGGGATCACGACGGACGATCCCGCCTCCCGGATCGCGCGGAACGACGCGAGATGCTCGTCGCGCCGCGGATGCTCGGCCGGCAGATCCATCGACGCGAACCAGGCCGGATCGGGCCCGAGGGTGTCGCCGACGATCGCCGTGACCCCCTCGTCCGTGTCGACCAGGTACGCGACGTGGCCGTCGGTGTGGCCGGGGGTGAGGATCCAGCGGATCCCCGGCAGCACCTCGCCCGCCTCGCCCGCCAGCGCCCTCACGTCGGCCCGGTCGCGCCAGCCGCGCCCCGCGCGGGCGTGGGGCGTCGCGAGCTCGATCTCGTGCACGTACAGCTCGACGTCCCCCAGCTGGGGCAGCGCCGACACGTGATCCGAGTGGAGGTGCGTGGCCAGCACGATGCGGACCTCATCGACCGAGAGGCCCCTCATCTCAAGCGCCTGGACCAGGATGTCGCCCTGGGTCTGGTACCCGGGGTCCACCACGACCGGCCCGGCCTCGCCGGTGAGGAGCACCGTGTTGGGCCAGGCGATCATCCCGTGGACCGCGCCGGGCAGCGCGCGGTAGGTGCGGAAGGTGCCGACGCCGGACGGCGCCCGCAGGTCCACCACCTCCCCTCCGGTGAGCGCCAGGACGATGCGATGCGCGGGCACCAGGATCTCCGCCCGCCAGCGCACTACGTGCCCGCCGCCTCCGTGCGGCCGCTGCCCGCCGCCGCCCCGACGTCCTCGCGCCGGTAGCAGGGCGCATCGAGGAAGCGCTCCACGGGGTCCACCCCCGGATGCCCCAGGCGCGCGACCCGGTCGCGCAGGTCGCGCCCGGCCCTGCGGGCGCCGGGCGCGAGGGCCAGCCCCACGATGCCGCCGGCCAGCAGCCAGCGCCCGCGGCGGCGCAGCTCGGTCACTTCAGGAGCGACAGGAACTCGTCGACCGGTATCGCGGTCAGCGTCTGGAAGTGCGCCGTGCCGCGGGCCGCCAGCTCCACCGACACCCGGGCGATCACCTTCTCGTCCGGCGCCTCGAGGATGTTGACGAAGTCGTAGGGCCCGAGCACCGCCCACTGCTGCAGGACCTTGGCGCCCATCTGCTCGACCTCGGCGTTGACCTCCAGAAGCCGCTCCGGGTTGGCCTTGAGCGTCCCGACCCCGTGGGGGCTGAGGGTGCTGAGCAGGATGTACGTCGGCACTGTGTCGGGCTCCCTTCGACGCCTCGCTCGGTCCTGCCGAGCGTACCACCCGCGGGCGGGACGGACGCTAGCGCGTCCAGGCCGAGAGGTCGCGCCCGATCAGCTCGCCCAGCTCGGCGACGTCGTCGCGGAAATGGTCGGCCAGCGCCCGGCGCAGCTCGGGCGAGAGGCCGTCGCGCTGCACCACCTGGCGGTTGCGCCGGCGCAGGCGCGTCATCACGCCGAGGCGGCGGATGCCGGTCGCCCGCTTGACGCCCCGGGCGGCCGCGACCAGCACGCCCGGCGGCCGCTGGGTGAACCGCGCCACCGCCCCGCTCTGGTGCACCTTGTTCTCGTTGACCCGGGGGAAGTCCGTGCGCCCGTCGTCCGGCACCCCCAGGAAGGCCAGGGTCTGACGGTACACGCCGCCCGTGTCGGCGCGCAGGTCGTCGAAGACGATCACCTTCACCTGCTCGCGCGGGAACGACGCGTACACCCGCCGCAGCTGGGCGCCCAGGCGGGCCGCGTCGCCGTACTGCAGGAACCACGGCACCCGGGCCGTGGCGGGCACGTGCTCGCCACGGGCGCGCGCCCGCTGCAGCTCCCAGGCGCGGGCGAGGTCCGGCTCGTCCTCGTCGAGGGTGTAGAGCAGCTGCGAGTGCAGCGACGGCACCAGGTCGACCGGGTTGCGCACCATCACCACGATGCGCGCCGCCGGGTCGAAGGCGGCGATGTTGCGGGCCGCGTCCTCGGAGAACAGGTACCAGACCGAGGCCTCGCCCACGGCGAGGTGCCGCTCGTCGGCGCCGTCGAACAGGGCCAGGTAGTGGTCCTCGCCGCGCCTGCCGGGCGCGTAGTAGTAGTCGAAGTCGGAGCAGAAGAAGTGGGGCTCCTTCGGCTGCGACATGAACACCCGGGGGTGATCGCGCAGGTACTCGCTCAGCGCGGTGGTGCCGCACTTCGGGGCACCGACGATGAAGAAGTTCGGGGGATGCCTCACCGGCGGGCGACCCTATCAGCGGCGCTCCGCCGGCGGACGACCGCGGTGAGACCTTCCGGGCCGCCCGGCGCCCCACGCGTCATCCCGAACCAGGCTCTAACATCCGAACCTCATGGGACCCGCCCTGGCAGCCATCCCCCCGGCCGAGCGCGGCGGCGGCCGCGGCGGCCTCGTCCTCTCCCTCGGGGTGGCGGGCCTGGTGACCGGCTTCACGGTGGTGGGGCTGCTGGCCGCGGTGGTCGCGATCGTGATGGCCTCGGTGCACTTCCAGCGCATCGACGCCGGCGAGATCGACGCCTCGCGCAGGGGCGCGGCGACGGGCGGCCTGGTGTGCGGCATCGTCGCCCTGAGCCTGTGGATCCCGGTGGCCGTCGCCACGGTGATCACCGAGTCGTGAGCGCGCGGCGGCTCATCCCCGGCCTGTCGGGCTCCCCGGTCGGCGCGCCGCCGCTGGTGAGCATCGCCTCGGGCATCGTGCTGGTCGTCGCCGCCTTCCTGCCCTGGTACACGGCCAACGTCGCCCCGCCCTTCACCCCCGGCGACAGCAGCGGCTGGAAGGCCACGGTCATCGCGCGGGTGGCGCTGGCGCTGGGCGTGGTCGTGGCGGGGGCGGCGCTCGCCGCCGTGCTCGACGAGCGCGAGGTGCTGCCGCTGTCCGACCGCGCGGGCGACGCCCTCGGCTGGATCGTGGTGATCGCGGCCGCGGCGGCGGCGGTGCTGGTGGGCTACCGCGTGCTGGTGATGCCCGGGCCCGCCGAGTTCCTGTCACGCCAGATCGGCCTCTACCTGGCGATGGCGGCGGCGGTCGGCGGCGTGCTCGGCGGCCTCGCCCTCGTGGCGACGCGGCGCTGAGCCTACGGCCCCAGCAGCGCGGCCGGCACCACCCCGATGCCGTCCTGGCGGCGGTAGGCATGGGAGCCCGTCGTCACGACGACGACGGCGTCGGCGAGACCGTCGCCGGGCGGCCCGGCCGCTACGAGTGGCGGCGGGCCTTCCCGATGTAGGTCACGGAGACGGCCAGCAGGGCGGCCGCGACGACCAGCATCACCGCGAAGGTGACCCAGCCGGTGACGCTCTGCGCCTGGACCACGATCGACGAGAACCCCGCGACGATCGCTGCGGCGAGGGCGGCGATCGTCCCGATGGCCGCCTCGCGCGCGTGCGGGGTGCCCTCGCGCTCGCGCCCGCCGCCGGCCTCGTGCGCGCTCATACGCCCACCGCCCGGCCGGCGACGTCGAAGGTCAGCTCGTCGCCCTGCGCGTCCACCACCACCCGGTCACCGTCCGTGATCTCGCCTCCCAGCATCCGCTGCGCCAGCGGGTTCTCGACCCGCCGCTGCACCAGCCGCTTCAGCGGCCGCGCGCCGTACGCCGGATCGTACCCCTCGCGGCCCAGCAGGTCGCGGGCGGCCTCCGTGAGGTCCAGCTCCACGCCGCGGTCGGCGAGGCGCTCGGCCAGCCGGGCGACCTGCAGCTCCACGATCGCGCCCAGCTGCTCCCGATCGAGCCGGCCGAACACCACGATCTCGTCCACCCGGTTCAGGAACTCCGGCCGGAAGTGGTCGCGCAGCTCGCCCAGCACCCGCTCCTCGGCGATCTCCGGGGCGATGCCCTCGACCAGGAAGTGGCTGCCGATGTTGCTGGTCATGATCACGACGCTGTTCGTGAAGTCCACGACGCGCCCCTGGCCGTCGGTGAGGCGGCCGTCGTCGAGCAACTGCAGCAGCACGTTGAAGACGTCGGGGTGGGCCTTCTCGATCTCGTCGAGCAGCAGCACCGCGTACGGGCGGCGGCGGACGGCCTCGGTGAGCTGGCCGCCCTCCTCGAACCCGACGTAGCCGGGCGGCGCCCCGATGAGACGGGCGACGGCGTGCCGCTCCATGTACTCGCTCATGTCGATGCGGACCATCGCGCGCTCGTCGTCGAACATGAACTCGGCCAGGGCGCGGGCCAGCTCGGTCTTGCCGACGCCGGTGGGGCCGAGGAAGATGAAGGAGCCGATCGGCCGTCCGGGGTCGGACAGGCCGGCGCGCGCGCGGCGCAGGGCGTTCGCGACGGCGCTCACCGCGTCGTCCTGCCCCACCACCCGCTCGTGCAGGCGCTCCTCCATGTGCAGGAGCTTCTCGACCTCGCCCTCCATCAGGCGGCTCACCGGCACGCCCGTCCAGCTCGCCACGACCTCGGCGACGTCCTCCTCGTCGACCTCCTCCTTGAGCATGCGGCGGCTCTGCTGCTGCTCCGCCAGCTCATCGTTGGCGGTGACCAGGGCCCGCTCCAGCTCGGGCAGGGTGCCGAACTTGAGGCGCGCGGCGCCCTCGAGGTCGGCCTCGCGCTCGGCCCGCTCCAGCTCGGTGCGCGCCGTCTCGATCTGCCCCTTGATGTCGCGTATGCGGGCGATGGTCTCCTTCTCGCGGTCCCAGTGGGCCCGCATCGTGTCGGCCTCCTCGCGCAGCTCGGCCAGCTCCTCGCCGATCGCGTCGCGGCGCGCCGCGGAGGCGGGGTCGCTCTCGGCCTCGAGGGCCTGCTGCTCGATCTCGAGCTGCATGATGCGGCGCTGGACCACGTCGAGCTCGGCCGGCACCGAGTCGATCTCGATGCGCAGCCGGCTGGCGGCCTCGTCGATCAGGTCGATGGCCTTGTCCGGCAGGAAGCGCGAGGTGATGTAGCGGTCCGACAGCCGGGCGGCGGCGACCAGCGCGCCGTCCTGGATGCGCACCCCGTGGTGCACCTCGTAGCGCTCCTTCAGGCCGCGCAGGATCGCGACGGTCGCCTCGACCGACGGCTCGCCCACCATCACCGGCTGGAAGCGCCGCTCCAGGGCGGCGTCCTTCTCGACGTACCTGCGGTACTCGTCGAGGGTGGTCGCGCCCACGGCGCGCAGCGTGCCGCGGGCCAGCATCGGCTTCAGCAGGTTGGCGGCGTCCACCGCGCCCTCGGCCGCGCCCGCGCCGACGATCGTGTGCAGCTCGTCGATGAACAGGATCACCTCGCCGGCGGCGTCCTCGATCTCCTTCAGCACCGCCTTCAGCCGGTCCTCGAACTCGCCCCGGTACTTCGCCCCGGCCAGGAGGGCCCCGACGTCAAGGGCGATGACGCGCTTGCCCGCCAGCCCCTCGGGGATGTCGCCCGCGACGATGCGCTGCGCCAGGCCCTCGACGATGGCCGTCTTGCCGGTGCCCGGCTCGCCGATCAGGACCGGGTTGTTCTTGGTGCGCCGCGACAGCACCTGGATGACGCGGCGGATCTCCTCGTCGCGCCCGATGACCGGGTCGAGCTTGCCCCGCTCGGCGGCCTCGGTGAGGTCGCGCCCGTACTGCTCCAGGGCCTGGTACTTGTCCTCGGGGTTCACGTCGGTCACCCGGGCCGAGCCGCGCACCGACTGCAGCGCGGCCAGCAGCGAGTCGCGGGTCACGCCGGCGCCCTTCATGGCGTCCGCGGCGGGGGAGCGCTCCTCCAGCAGGCCCAGCAGCAGGTGCTCGGTGGAGATGTACTGGTCGTTGAGCCGCTCCGCCTCCTGGCCGGCGCGGCGCAGCACCGCGCGGTACGCCGGCGACAGCTGAGGGGCGCTGTTCGCGCCGGTCACCTGCGGACGGCGCTCGACGGCCGCACGCGCGGCGGCGCGCAGCGCCGCCGTGTCGGCGCCCGCCCGCTGCAGCACGGGCTCCACGATGCCCTCGCGGGCGTCGAGCAGGGCCGCCAGCAGGTGCTCGGGCTCGATGATCTGGTTGCCGCGCTCCTCCGCGATGCGGGCGGATGCCGCGATCGCCTCCTGGGCGCGCTCGGTGGGCGTGTCGATGGCCACTAGAGGCTCCTTCCCGTCCAGATGGGGCGCGTGTACCGGATGACCGGCCTGTAGCGGGGCACCAGCGCCGCGGTGCCGCGCGGGATCGGGACGATCTGCCCCTGGGCCGCGTGCACCGCCGCGATCTCGTCCGCGTGGCGCTGACGGGTGGCCGCCAGCTCGGCGGCGAGGTCGGCGATGCGCCGCTCGGCGCGGGCGAGTCGCCGCTCGAGCCCCAGGATGCGCTCGATGCCGGCCAGGCCGATGCCCTCCTCCGACAGCTGCTGGATGCGGCGCAGCAGCGCGACGTCGTCCTCGGAGTACATGCGGGTGTTCTTCTTGGTGCGGACCGGGGTGATCAGGCCGCGGCGCTCGTAGACGCGCAGGGTCTGGGGGTGCATCCCCGCCCGCGCGGCGGCGACGCCGATCAGGAAGTGGTCCCTTCCCGCACGCGTGCTCATGTGAACAGGGCCTTCCTCGGGTCGGAGTCGTCGAGCTCGGCGAAGCGCTCGAGGGCCTCGCGCTGCTCGCCGGTGAGCGCGTCCGGCACGACCACGTGCAGGCGCGCGATCAGGTCGCCGCGGCCCTCGCCCTTCAGCTTCGGGGCGCCCTTGCCGGGAATGCGCAGCGCCCGGCCCTCCGCGCTGCCCGCGGGGACCCGCAGCTTCACGCGGCCGTCGAGCGTGGGCACCTCCACCCGCGCGCCGAGGGCCGCCTCGGCGAACGTGACCGGCACGGTGACCGACAGGTTGTCGCCCTGGCGCGTGTACAGGCCGCTCGGGGCGACCCGCGTGACGACCTGCAGGTCTCCCGCGGGACCGCCACGCGTTCCGGCCTGCCCCCGCCCCTTGACGCGGATGCGGGTGCCGTCCTTCACCCCCGCCGGGATCTTGACCCGGATCTGCGAGCGCGTGGACGTGCTGCCCGAGCCGCCGCAGGTGGGGCAGGGGTCGTCGATGACCGTGCCGTTGCCGTGGCAGCGCGGGCAGGGCTCGCTGAAGGCGAAGGCGCCGCCGTCGCGGCCGCGCACCCCGCGCCCCTTGCACTCGGGGCACAGGCGCGGGCTGGTGCCCGGCTTGGCCCCGCTGCCGTTGCAGTCGGCGCACGCCACCGGCGTCTCGACGAAGACCGGCACGTGGACGCCGCGCATCGCCTGGTCGAACGACAGGTTGACCTCCACCTCGACGTCGCCGCCGCGCCGCGGAGCGGGCTCGGCCGTGCCGTCCCCCCGCCGCGCGCCGGCCTGACCGCCGCGGAAGATCGACGAGAAGATGTCGGCGAAGTCGCCGAAGCCCTCGGCCGCGTCGCCCGCGAAGCCGCCGCCGGACGGACGGGCGCCGTTGCCGGCCCCGCGCCCCCCGAAGGCGCGCTCGGCGTCGTACTGCCGGCGCTTGTCGGGATCGGACAGCACGTCGTGGGCGTGCGAGACGCGCTTGAAGCGCTCCTCCGCCGCCGCGTCGCCCGCGTTGTGGTCCGGGTGGTACTGCCGGGCCAGCGCGCGGTACGCCTTCTTGATCTCGTCGACGGTCGCGGTCTGCGACACGCCCAGCTCCGCGTAGAGGTCCTCCACGCCGACCGTCCTATTCGTCCTGGGGTGATCCGCCCGTCCGGGGCCCGTCCGGCCCCGGAGCGGTCGCCGGCTCCGCCGACACCACCACCCGCGTGGGCCGCAGCACGTGATCCACGTGCCGGTAGCCCTTCTCCACCACCTCGATCACCGTGCCGCCCGGAGTCCCCGGCGCCGGCACCTGGGCGATCGCCTCGTGCACCGAGGGGTCGAACTCGCGTCCGGCCGCCTCGATCTCCCGCACCCCGTGACCCTCCAGGAGCCCGGCCAGCTGGCCGCGCACCATCTCGAGGCCCGCCACGATGCCCTCGCCCTGGTCGCCCAGGGCCGCGACGGCGCGCTCGAGGTTGTCCATCACGGGCAGCAGTCCCTTCACCACGTCGCGCGTCGCGCCCAGCGCCTGGGCCTGACGGTCGCGCTCCGTGCGCTTGCGGTAGTTGTCGAACTCCGCCTTCAGGCGGAGCAGCTGGTCGAGGTACCGGTCCCTCTCCTCCGCGACCGCCGCGAGCCCGTCCCCCGCCTCGGCCGCGGGGGCCTCGCGGGCGGGGGGCACGTCGCCGGGCGCGGGAGCGGCCCCGCCCTGCTCGGGCGGGGCCTCGCTCAGCGGATCCGGGCCGGTGTGGGCCGGATCGTGGGTCACGCCGGCCCGTTCGCCTCGATCGCGCCGTCGGCGGCGCTGACCGAGATCTTGCGCGGCCGGACCTCGTCGGCCTTCGGCACGGTGATGCTGAGGACGCCGCTCTCGAAGGTCGCCGCGATCTCGTCCGACTTGACGTTCTGGGGGAGGGTCAGGCTGCGCTGGAAGCTCCCGTACGCGCGCTCCAGGCGGTAGTAGCGCCCCTCCTCCACCGTCTCCTCGAAGCGCCGCTCGCCCTTGAGGGTGAGGACGTTGTCGTCGAGCTCGATGTCAATGTCGTCGGACCCGAGGCCGGGCAGCTCGGCCCGCAGCACGATGGCGTCGGCGGTGTCGAAGATGTCCACGGCGGGGGTCCAGGCGCTGCCGGCGCCGGCCGGGCTGTCGCCCAGGGTCCGGCTGAAGAGGCGGTTCATCTCGTCGCGCAGCGACGTGATGTCGCGGAACGGGTCGAATCTCACGACGGCGGGCATGTTCGGTCTCCTTTCGTCTCGCGTCGTCGGGGGCTCGGCTAGGACGCCTTGGGGGCGTCCTCGTCGATGACCTCGTACTCGGCGTCCTCGACGGTCTCCTCGTCCGCCGCCCCGTCGCCGTTGCCCGAGGTCTCCTGCTGCTGCTGCTGCGAGGCCTTCCGGTAGACCTCCTCCGAGAGGCGGTGCAGCACGTCGGTCAGCGCGCCGGTCTTGGCCTCGATGTCGTCGGCGTCCTCGCCCTCGGCCGCCGACCTGGCGGCCGCGATCGCGCCCTCGAGGTCGCGCCGCACCGACTCGTCCACCTTGTCGCCGTTGTCCTTCAGCTGCCGCTCGGCCTCGTGCACCCGCGCCTCGGCCCCGTTGCGGGCGTCGGCCAGGCGCCGCTGGCGGCGGTCGTCCTCGGCGTTCGACTCGGCGTCACGCACCATCTTGTCGATCTCGTCGTCCGACAGGCCGCTGTCGGCCTTGATCTGGATCTGGTGCTCGTTGCCGGTGCCCAGGTCCTTCGCCGCCACGTGGACGATGCCGTTCGCGTCGATGTCGAAGGTGACCTCGATCTGCGGCACGCCGCGGGGCGCCGGCGGGATGCCGACCAGGTTGAACTTGCCCAGCGACCGGTTGTAGGCCGCCATCTCGCGCTCGCCCTGGAGCACGTGGATCTCGACCTGGTTCTGGTTGTCGTCGGCCGTCGAGAAGGTCTGGCTCTTCTTGGTGGGGATGGTCGTGTTGCGGTCGATGAGCCGCGTGAAGACGCCGCCCTTGGTCTCGATGCCCAGCGACAGCGGGGTCACGTCGAGCAGCAGCACGTCCTTCACGTCGCCCGAGAGCACGCCGCCCTGGATCGCGGCGCCGACGGCCACGACCTCGTCCGGGTTGACGCCCTTGTGGGGCTCCTTGCCGGTCAGCTCCTTCACGCGGTCCTGCACGGCCGGCATGCGGGTCATGCCGCCCACCAGCACGACGTGGTCGATCTTGTCGCTCACGCCCGAGTCCTTCAGGGCGTTCTTGGTGGGCTCCACCAGCCGGTCGAGCAGCGGGCGCGTCAGCTCCTCGAGCGTCGCCCGCGTGAGCTGCAGGTCGAGGTGCTTCGGGCCCGACTGGTCCGCCGTGATGAAGGGCAGGTTGATCTGCGTGGAGGTGGTGGTGGAGAGCTCGATCTTGGCCTTCTCCGCCGCCTCGTAGAGCCGCTGCAGGGCCATCTTGTCGTTGGACAGGTCGATGCCCTGGCTCTTCTTGAACTCGGCCGCCATCCAGTCGACGATCGCCTTGTCGAAGTTGTCGCCGCCGAGGTGGTTGTCGCCGGCGGTCGACTTGACCTCGAAGACGCCGTCGCCGATCTCGAGCACGGACACGTCGAAGGTGCCGCCGCCGAGGTCGAAGACCAGGATCGTCTGGTCGGTCTCCTTGTCGAGCCCGTAGGCCAGCGCGGCCGCGGTGGGCTCGTTGATGATGCGCTTGACGTCGAGGCCGGCGATCTTGCCGGCGTCCTTGGTCGCCTGGCGCTGGGCGTCGTTGAAGTACGCGGGCACCGTGATGACCGCGTCGGTGATCGTCTCGCCGAGGAAGGCCTCGGCGTCGGTCTTCAGCTTCTGCAGGATCATCGCGCTGATCTCCGGCGGGCTGTACTCCTTGCCCTCGGCCCGGATGCGCGCGTCGCCGTTCTGCCCGCGCACGACCTCGTAGGGGACGATCTTCATCTCCTCGTCCACCTCGGCGTACTTGCGCCCCATGAAGCGCTTGACGCTGAAGATCGTGTTCTCCGGATTGGTGACCGCCTGCCGCTTCGCGACGGCGCCCACGAGGCGCTCGCCCGACTTGGAGAAGCCGACGACCGACGGGGTCGTGCGCCCACCCTCCGCGTTGGGCAGGACCTCGGGCTCGCCGCCCGTGAGGACGGCCACCGCCGAGTTCGTGGTGCCCAGATCGATGCCGATCGTCTTACCCATGTGGTGCTGCCTCCTCGGGCCGGTGGTCCGGCCGACGCAGGTGTGAACGAATGCCTGAGACCAGGATAGATCTAAGTCTGCTCATGTCAAGTAGATCTGAGCGATGATCACTTAGATTCTCTGTCGCGGCGACGCGCCGCGACGCCACGCCGTCGCCCAAGCCCCCGGGTGGGGGGCCCATCCACCTCCAGCGCCGCGGGCTCGCAGGAGATCCGCGACCTCTACGCCGGCTGCGTCGAGTCGGACCTCACCCGCGCACGGAGATCGTTGCCGAGGTGCCCCCGTGCGGAGTCACCCGTCGCCGCCCTCCGCGGCCTCGTCCACCAGGGCGCGCTCGATCGCCGCCTCCACCAGGGCCAGGATGGCGGGCACCCACACCAGGTCCTCCGCCGGATCGGCGGGCGGCGGGCCGGCGGCGAGGTGGCGCACCCCCGCAGCGGCCTCCGGGGCCTCCGGCTCGTCGATCCCGGCGACCGCCGCGCGCGCCCAGGCGCGGATCTCCGCGTCGCCGGTGGAGCGGGCCAGCTCGGCGATGTCCTCGTCCCGCCGGCCGGCGCCGACGTAGGCGGTGATCTCCGGCTCGAAGTCCTCGGGGTCGAGATCCAGCAGCCCCAGCGCCATCGCGCCCGCCGCGGTCGCCGCGGCGACGGCCGCCGGCGCGCCCCCCTCGGCGATCGAGCTCTCGGCCGCCCGCAGCACCTCCCGGGCCCGGTCCTCGGCGAACCACAGCGCGGCGGCGCCGCGCACCGCCAGGGAGCGCGCCAGCGGGTTGTCGGGATCCTCGTCCGCCGCCCACCGCAGCACGATCGCGAACGCCTCCTGGTCCTCCGGGCCGGCCACCGCCCGCCCGCGCAGGAGGGCCGCCTCGATCGGCGCCCGCAGCTCGGGCCAGTGGACGGCCGCGGCGCGGCCGGCCAGCTCGGCGACGTCCTGGGTGGTGACGCCCTGCAGCGCCGCCCCCAGGGCGCGCGTCTCGGGCCCCAGCACGCCGCGCGGGAAGCTCGCGCCGGTGAGGTCGAGCACGCGCTTGAGGGCCTCCTGAGGCGTCATGCGACCGCGTGCTCCAGTGCGCCCAGCCCGTCGATCTCGATGCGCACCCGGTCGCCGGGCTCCAGGAACGCGGGCGGCGTCCTGCCGGCCCCCACGCCCGGCGGGGTGCCGGTGGCGATCACGTCGCCCGGCTCCAGGGTGAAGCTCGCCGCGCACCAGGCGATCAGCTCCGCCACCGGGAAGATCATCCAGGCGGTGGTCGCGTCCTGGCGCAGCTCGCCGTTCACCCACGTGCGCAGGGCGAGGGCCTG
Source organism: Thermoleophilia bacterium (assembly GCA_050181915.1). GTDB lineage: Bacteria > Actinomycetota > Thermoleophilia > Miltoncostaeales > Miltoncostaeaceae > JBFXCS01. The sequence continues at coordinate 231,034 of JBFXCS010000003.1, forward strand.
CGGGTCGGGCACCTCGTCGGCCGTGGTCACCCAGGGGCCCCAGGGCGCGAAGGTGTCGCCGCCCTTCGCCCGGATCCACTGCACCTCGTCCTGCTGGCGGTCGCGGGCGCTCACGTCGTTCATGACGGCGTAGCCGAACACGTGCTCCAGGGCGCGCTCCACCGGCACGTCGCGGGCGCGGCGCCCGATCACCACCGCCAGCTCGCCCTCGTAGTCGAGCTGGTCCGTGTAGCGCGGCTTCACGACGGGGCCGGACGGGCCCGTGACGGCCGTGGTGAGCTTGGCGAACACGCGCGGGTGCTCGAGCGGCCGCTCGCCGCCCATCTCGGCGATGTGCTCCAGGTAGTTCCAGCCGATCCCGACGATCTTGCCGGGCACGAGCGGCGGCAGCAGCTCCACCTCGCCCAGCGCCACCGCCGGGCCGGCGGCGGCGGGCGGGCCGGCGCCGATCGCGTCGCGCACGTCGCGGCCGGCCAGAGGGGTGACGCGATCGCCGTCGACGGCGCCCAGGCGCGTGCCGCCGTCGTCGCGAAAGGTGCAAAGACGCATGTACCGCTATCCTAGTGGGGACTGGGGCACGGGCCCCGCGCCGCGACCGGAGGGCGACCCGCCGATGGGAACGCAGCTTCAGGAGCTCGACGCAGGACGCCCGAGGAGCCGATCCGGCCTCGCCGGGGCGTTCATGCGCCTCGTCGAGCTGAGCCGCATCACGCCGAACGGCGTGACGATCATCGGCTTCCTCGGCATCTGCGGTGCCGCCGCGCTCACCATCGAGCGCCAGTGGGTGCTCGCCTCCCTGCTGTTCATCGTCTCCGGGCTGGTGGACTCGCTCGACGGGCTCCTCGCCCGCCACCAGAACCGCGTCACCGACTTCGGCGCCTTCCTCGACTCGACGCTCGACCGCCTGGCGGAGGGCGTCATCCTCGGGGCGATCGGCATCACCTTCGCCGAGGACGGCGTCGACTGGGCGCTCGCCGCCTGCTTCGTCGCCCTCACCGCCTCGTTCCTGGTGTCCTACGCGCGCGCCCGCGCCGAGGGCCTCGGCATCCCCGGATCGAGCGGCGGCCTGATGGGACGCCCCGAGCGCCTCGTGATCGTCGGCGCCGGCCTCTTCGTGGGGAGCGTCGGGGACGTGCTCGCCGTGATGATGGTCGTGCTCGCCGCCCTCAGCCTGATGACCGCGCTGCACCGGATCGCGCTGGTGTGGCGCGCGTCGGACGGCCGCGGGAGCTGACGCCCGACCGCGCGACGCGGGAGCCCATGTCGCACCCACTCCACATCGCCGTCGTCTCGCCCCACTCGATGCCGCCGCGCGACGACGTGGCGCATCACGTCGAGGCCGAGGCCGCGGCGCTCGCCGCCCGCGGCCACGGGGTGACCCTGGTCGCGCCCTCGACCGACAGGGCCGCGGTGACGGACGGGCGGGCGGTGCTGCGCCGGGTGGAGCGGGGTGAGGGCGACGCCCTGCTGACCCCGTACGGGCGGATGCGCACGGTGGCCATCGGGCGCGGCCTGCCGGCCGGCGCGGGCCGCCGGGTGGGCGACCCCTTCGACCTCGCCGGGGCCTTCGAGACCGTGCTGTCGCGCACCCCCTTCGACGTGGTGCACCTGCACGAGCCGCTCGCCTCCAGCCCCGCGCTCGCGGCGGTGCGGCACGCCGGAGGGGTGACCGTCGCCACCTTCCACCGGCCCGAGCCGCTGGTGGGGGTCGCCTTCCTGCGCCCCCTCGTCGACCGCTCCCTCGGACGCATCAACCTGCGCATCGCCACCACCGAGGTGGGCCGCCGGGCGCTGTCGCAGATGCTGCCCGGCGCCTACTCGGTCATCCCGCCAGGGGTCGACCTCGACCTGTTCGCCGACGCCGGCGGGTCGCCCGACGGGCCATCGGGGCTGGTGCTCGTGGCGCGCGGGCGCGACCGGGCCGGGGTGCGCTTCGCGATGGGGGTGCTGCGCACCCTCGACCTCGACGCGGTCGGACCGGTCGCCCTGCTGGGCCCCCAGGACGCCCCCTGGCGCACGCGTGCGGCGGTTCCCAAGGCGTTCCGCGACGCCGTGACGGTGGTGCCCGACGAGGGCCCCGCCGCACGCGCCGGCGCCCTCGCCCGCGGATCGATCGTGCTGCTCGCCACCCCCGAGGACGCGTCCGGCCCCGTGCTGCGCGAGGCGATGGCGATGGGCCGGGTGATCATCGCGCCGCGCTGCCCCACCATCGAGGAGGTGGTGCGTCACGGCTCGGAGGCGGTCATCCTGCCCCCCTTCACCCGCAACGCCTGGTCGGCGGCGGTGAGCGAGCTGGCGCCCGACGGGGAGCGGCGGCGGACCCTGGCGCGGCGCGCGCGGCGGCGCGGCTCCCGGCGGGGCTGGGCCGAGGCCGCGCGCGACCTCGAGGCCGCGTACCGCGACGCCCTCGCGGGCGCGCCCGGCGAGGCGGCCGACGCCGCCGACCGGGTGGTCGCCGACCTGCGGGTGCGCTGCGGCGCCGCGCTCACCCCGTCGGCCGCGCTCGCCGCCTGCCGCGAGCGCGGCATCGACGTGATCGCGGTCGCATCGCCGCTCGGCATCGCCCCCGCCATCGCCGCGGCCCGTTCGGCTCCCGACGACATCACCGTCATCGTGGGCCAGGAGATCGCCACCTCCGACGGCTCGCTGGTGGGCCTGTTCCTGAGCCACGACGTGCCCGAGGGCCTGAGCCCGGCCGAGACCGCGGCCGCCGTCCACGACCAGGGCGGCCTGGTGATGGTGCCGCACCCAGACGGGGAGCCCGCCCCGCCCTCCGCCGAGTGGCTGCGCCGGCTGGCCGGTGACGTCGACTGCTGCGAGGTGCTGTGCGGCGCGCGCGCCCGGAGCGACGGCGAGGGCGAGCTGGCCCGCCGCCTCGGCATGCTGGTGTGCGCCGGCAGCGGCGCCTGCGAGCCGGCCGCCGTCGGATCGGCCCTCACCGAGATGGCCGCCTTCCACGACCCCGCCGGCTTCCTCGCGGCGCTGGCCGGCGGTCGCACGCTGCGGCCGCAACGGCGGCGTCGCGCGCGCGACGCCCGGCCGCGGGAGCGCGACCCGCGCGGGCCGGGGTCGTGAAACAGACCGTGGCAGGAGTCGCAGGCGCACCGGGAAATATGACCGTCGCCGATGACCCCTGACCCCCCCACGCCGCGCCCCACCCGCCGATCGCGCGGGACGCGGACTCCCGGCCCGCCCATCACCTCCGTCGGCGGCGCCGAGGACATCCAGGACGCGTACCTGCGCCGCGCGATCGCCGAGATGGCGACGCTGAGCGACGAGATCGCCGACTGCGAGAGCGCCCGCGACGGCATGGAGATGCCGGTCATGAGTTCCGGCTCGCCGCAGGCCGAGATCATGCTCGTGAAATGGAGCGCCGGCCTCGCCGAGCGCCAGGAGGGCGTCGCCTTCTTCGGCCGCGCCGGCACGGCGATCCTGAAGAGCGTGCAACGCCTCGGCATCGACCCGCTGATGCTGTACGGGACGCTCTACGTGAAGTGCACCCACGAGGGCGCCGACGACGGAGCCTGCGCCTGCGCCGAGTGGCTGTCGCGGGAGCTGCAGATCGTGCAGCCGAAGCTGGTGGTGCCGATGGGCCCCCGCGTGGTGGACGCCCTCAACGCCCTGGGCCACCCGCTCTCGGAGCCCCTGCGCGCGGAGGCCGGCGTCGTCCAGCGATGGACGCCCGCCTCGGAGGCCCTGTACGTGCCCGACATCGACTCGTCGCTCGACGAGCAGAGCGCCAAGCGCAGCTTCTGGGAGGCGTTCCGGGCAATCGGCGACTGGTACCAGGCGCAGCCGCCCTACTAGTTCTCGGGTCATCGGGCGTCGATCGCCCTCGCCGGTCGTCGGCCGGCTCTCCCCGGTGCCCGCGTCCCCTCCGGCGCCGGCGGCGCAGAACGCGCCGCCCCTCGGTCCCGTGCCCGTCGGACGACGGGGGTTGCTTTTTCGTGCAGCGTAATGTATATGGCGTACGGAAATGTCTACCGAGACCCGCCACGCGCCCCCGGCGCGACGCGGTCGCCCTGCTCGGCTCTCGAGCGAGCAGATCGTGGAGACCGCCCTGGCGCTCGCCGACGACGAGGGGCTGGCGGCGGTGTCGATGCGTCGCCTCGCCCGCGAGCTCGACGTCTCGCCGATGGCGCTCTACAGCTACTTCGAGGCGAAGAACGATCTCGTGCGCGCGATGCTCGACGTCGTGTCGCGAGGCCTCGATCCCTCCGAGAGCGGCGGCGACGCCGAGTGGCCCGAGCTGCTCATGGACATGGGGCGTCGCATGCGCGCCACCATCCTCGAGCACCCCGGGCTCGCGCAGCTCTTCGTGACCGCGCCGGCGCTCGGGGGACGCGCGATGCAGGTGGTCGAGGCGATGATCGGGCGCCTGAGGGCTCAGGGGGTTCCCCCCGACACCGCCGTGCGCGCCGTCTACGCGGTGACCGCATACGCGATCGGGTTCGTCGCGCAGGAGGTGCCGCGGAAGGCGCGCGACACCCCTCAGTCGCGCCTAGAGGCCCTCGCGGGGCTCCCCGAGGAGCGCTTCCCGAACATCGTCGAGCTCGCCGAGATCGCGGCGGGCTACGCCAGCGACGAGCAGTTCGAGGCGGGCCTGACGGCGCTCGTCGACGGCTTCCGGCGCGCCTAGCGGAGGGCCCCGGCACCGGCGCGTCGCGGACCCTCGGGCCCGCCCGCCGTGCCTCGCGCGCCCCTCCGGGTCGCGAGGCACGGCGGCCCTCGGATCAACTCGTCGGCGTGGCGGGCCGGTGCAACTCGACCGCGCCGCCGACCGCCCTCTCCGTCCTCTCATCCAGGAGGGCGCCGGCCGACCGAGGCGGGCCGGACGTATCCCGGAGCCGGGGACCTACGACCAGTCCGTGGTGCCCGACCACGTCCGGTTCGCGAGGTCGAACTGGCCCTCGAGCTTGCCGACGCTACCGTCGGATCCGGAGATCGACCCGCTGGTGGTCCACTTCCCGCCGGCCTGCTTCTTCGCGACGCCGGATCCCCTGCCCTGGAGATTGGTCCCGTCCTTGGCGAAGGACGCGCCGACCCAGCTCCACGGGCCGGAGTCCTGACCCGCCGGCGCCGTGAAGGTGCCGAGTACCGTCCCGAGGACGCTGGACTCGCCCTCCAGGTTGATCGACACGGTCGGCGACCCGCCGGACTCGCCGTAGGTGTAGGTGACGGCCTTGAACTCGAAGTTCGACTTCGGCATAAGTTACCCCCATTTCTACGTTAACTTCACCGAGAGGAGAGGCTCGTTCAGGGCGTTATCTCTTCTCTCGGCCCAGAGCCAGGATATGGCGGATCGGGGCGCGCGACAAGCGTCGTCGAGGGTACTTTTGCGCCGTTTTGCAGGGCATTTCCATATACACCGTATAACGTATGGTGTACTCATCAATCCGTACACCGCATACCGTACGACGTACATATCTCAAACGGACGGCCACGGGATGAAATCTCCTGCCCGCACCCTGTGGGGCGTGGCTCTGCCGGGCCGGGGCGCCGCCGCCCGGGCGCCGCGGCCCGCGGTGGGATAGGGTTGGTTGCGTTCTCAACCACGTGAGGGGGCGACGCCGGTGAGCGAGACCGAGGGGATCCACGTCGATGTCTGGTCGGACATCGCCTGCCCGTGGTGCTACATCGGCAAGCGCCGCCTGGAGACCGCCATCGAGGAGCTGTCGGGCGACGCCGGCGTCCCGCCGGTGTCGGTGACGTACCACAGCTTCGAGCTGCAGCCCGAGCTCACCGGCGAGGCGGAGGTCGATCAGGTGACCCACCTCGCCGAGAAGTACGGCCTGGACGCGGAGCGGGCGCGGCGGGCGATCGACGGCGTCGCGGACGTCGCGCGGTCGGTGGGCCTCGACTACGACATGTCGTCGGTGCGCATGACCAACACCGTGAGGGCGCATCAGCTCATCCACCTGGCCGCCGAGCACGGGCTGCAGGAGCCGATGAAGGAGCGCCTGCTGGCCGCCTACTTCGTCGAGGGCCGCCACCTGGGCCGCGTCGACGAGCTGGCCGACCTGGCCGAGGAGGTCGGCATCGACCGCGACGAGGCGATCGCCGCGCTCGAGCGGGACCGCTACCTCGACGCGGTGCGCGCCGACCAGCGCCAGGCCGCGGCGTACGGCATCCGGGGCGTCCCCTTCTACGTCATCGACGGCCGCTACGGGGTGTCGGGCGCCCAGGAGCCGGCCACCTTCGTGCAGGCGCTGCGCACCGTCGCGGCCGAGCGCGCCGGGGGGCCGGCATGAGCGCGGACCCGCGGCCCGACCGGGAGCCCCCCGCGCTCGTCGCCCTCACCCCGCCGGATGATCCGGACGCGCCCGATGGCGGACCGTGCGCCGGCGGCGTCTGCGCCGTCGACCCGGCGGACGACCGCCGGGCGGTCACGCGCCCCCCGGCGGGGGCGGCGACGCGGGACGCGGCCCCTACCGCGTGAAGCGGGCGACCGCCTCGATGTGCGGCGTCTGGGGGAACATGTCGACCGGGCGCACCCACTCCAGGCGGTAGCCCCCCGCGACGAAGCGGGCGGCGTTGTCGGCGAACGTCGCCGGCTGGCACGAGACGTACACCAGCACCGGCGGCGCCAGCTCGAGCACCCGGCGCACCGCGCGGCCCGACAGGCCCGCCCGGGGAGGGTCGACGATCGCCACGTCGGGCGCGGGCAGCGCGCCGCGGTGCTCGCGCAGCACCACGCCCACGTCGCCCGCCAGCGCGGTGTGGTTGGTCATCCCGTTGGCGGCCGCGTTGGCGCGCGCGTCCTCCACCGCCTCCGGCACGATCTCGATCGCCACCACCTCGCGGGCGCCGCGGGCCAGCGCGACGCCGATGCTGCCGACGCCGGCGAAGAGGTCGTACACGACGGTCCCGGCGTCCAGGCCCGCCGCCTCCGCGATGCGCCCGTAGAGCACCTCGGTCATGCGGGTGTTGGTCTGGAAGAAGGCGCCGGCCGACAGGCGCAGCGTGACCCCGCGCACCCGCTCCTCCAGCCAGTCGCGCCCGCGCACGACGCGGGTGGGCAAGCCGGCGGTCGACTCGGCCACCCCGGCGTTCTCCGCATGCAGCAGGCCCACCACCTCGGGATGGCGCTCCGCCAGCAGCGCGCCCAGCCGCTCGATCTGCTCGTCCGGGCCCGGCGAGGTGACCACGGTCACCAGCACCTGCCCGGTGGCGATCCCCTCGCGCACCACGACGTGGCGCAGCACGCCCCGCTGGGCGCGCTGGTCGTAGGGCGGCAGGCCCTCGGCGACGGCCCAGCCGCGCACGGTCTCGCGCACGGCGTCGCCCAGCGGCGCGGCGAGCAGGCAGGCGTCGACGTCGATCACCGAGTCCCAGCGGCCGCGCTCGTGGAAGCCCAGCGACAGGGCGCCGTCCGGCCCGGGGGCCGCCGAGTACTCCATCTTGTTGCGGTAGCCGTACCGCTCGACCGCCGGGTCGGGGTCGAGCACCGGGACGCCCTCGAGATGGCCGATGCGGACGAGGTGCTCCGCCACCTGGTCGCGCTTGGCCGCGAGCGCCGCGTCGTAGGCGACGTGCTGGAGGCGGCAGCCGCCGCAGCGCGGCACCTTCGGGCACGGCGGATCGGCGCGCACGGCGCCCGGCCGCAGCACCTCCACCAGGTCGGCCTCGGCGAAGCGCCGCCGCGCCTTCGTGATGCGGGCGCGCACGCGGTCGCCCGGCGCGGCGTCGCGGCAGAACACCACGAAGCGGTCGCGGCGCCCCACCCCGGCCCCGCCGAAGGCGAGGTCGTCGATGTCGACCTCCACCACGTCGCCCCGCCGGGGGCGCTCGGCCACGGACGCGCTGCTCATCGGGAGAGTATGGCCCGCCCGCGGCCCGCCCGCGCCGCCCTCAGCGGATGTCGGAGCGGCGGTGGCGCAGCGCCGGCAGGCGCGTGCGCACGTCCTCCATCACCGAGAAGTCGATGTCGGCGATCGCGAGGCCCTCGCCGTCGGGCGCCTCGGCCAGGATGACGCCCCAGGGGTCGATGACCATGCTGTGGCCGTGCGAGGAGGTGCCGTCGCCGTGCTCGCCCCACTGGCCGGACGCGACGACGAACGCCTGGTTCTCGATCGCACGGGCCCGCAGCAGGGTCTCCCAGTGCGCCGGACCGGTGGTCGAGGTGAACGCCGCGGGCACCACGATGAGGTCCGCGCCGCGCGCGCTGAGCGAGCGGTAGAGCTCGGGGAAGCGCAGGTCGTAGCAGATCGACATGCCGATCCGGCGGCCCAGCACCTCCCCCACCACGATCTCGTCGCCCGCGGCCGTCCCGTCCGACTCGCGGTAGCGGATGCCGCCGACGTCCACGTCGAACATGTGCATCTTGCGGTAGACGCCGACCGGCTCGCCGTCCGGCGCGAACAGCACGCTCGTGTTGCGCGCCCGGTCGTCGCCGTCGACCTCCTCGACCACGCTGCCCGCCAGCACCGCGATGCCCAGATCCCTGGCCCATCGGGAGGCGACCCCCAGCGACGGCCCGTCGAGCGGCTCGGCGCCCTCCATCAGCCGGTCGCCGTGCAGGTGCGGCCACTTCTCGGGCAGCACCACCAGCTCGGCCCCCTCGGCGGCCGCCCGGCGCACGAGGCGGTCGGCCGAGCGCAGGTTGGCCTCGCGATCGGCGCCGCTCGTCATCTGGACGGCGGCCACCCTCAGGGCGCTACGATTGCTCGTGTTCGTCGGAACCTCCGGAGGCGGCATGTCAGCAGAGATTCTGTCGCAAATCGAGGACGTCCTCGACCAGATCCGCCCGGCCCTCCATCAAGACGGCGGCGACGTCGAGCTCGTCGACTTCGACGAGGAGGGCTTCGTCTACCTCAACATGCAGGGCGCGTGCGGGGGCTGCCCCATGTCCACCGCCACCCTGACGCTGGGCATCGAGGCCGAGCTGCGGCGCGCGATCCCCGAGGTGGAGGGGGTCATCACCGTCTGACCGGGCGCCCCGGCGCCGCCGGGGCACGGCGACGGCGTCCGCCGAGGGCGGCGGTATCAGGTACCCTTCGCGGGTCGCATGGCGACGGGGTGTGGCGCAGCTTGGTAGCGCGCTCCGTTCGGGTCGGAGAGGTCCCCGGTTCAAATCCGGGCACCCCGATTTGCACGCGGGGCCCCACGGCGGGGCCCCGTCGCTCTTTGCGGGCGTTTTCTCCCGCGCCGTCTCACTGTTCGGAAATTCCCGGTAAGGGTCCCGTTACGCGCTTGTTGCACGGGTGTCGAAGCCGCTACCGTCGTGAAGCGGTCCGTCTCGGACCGACGCGGATTCCGGAGACGAGATGGCCGAGCTGCGCGAGACGGACGCGGTCGCCCCGGACGCCCCGGCGGCGCCCGGGCGCCTGGCGCGCGCCGCGAGGGCGGTCGACGCGGCCGTCCACCGGCCGTTCCGCAAGCGCCCGTGGACCTTCGAGGTGGCGCTGTTCGCGTTCGCGTTGCTCGTCTACCAGGGCTCGCGGGCGCTGGTCGTGGGCGAGCCGTCCACCGCCTTCCGCAACGCCGCCGAGATCGTGCGCTGGGAGAAGGGCTCCGGCCTGTTCGTGGAGACCAGCATCCAGCAGTGGGTGCTCAACCACATCCGGCTGGTCGAGGTCCTCAACTACTTCTACATGTACGGCCACTGGACGATCACGCCGCTGTTCTTCATCTGGCTCTACCGGCGGCGCGCCCGGCTGTACCCGTACGTCCGCAACGCCTTCCTGGCGGCGAACGGCATCGCCCTCGTCTGCTTCATGGTCTTCCCCGTCGCCCCGCCGCGGCTGCTCAGCTCCCAGGGCTTCGTGGACACGCTCAACAACATCAGCGACATCGACCTGCACGGCGGCGTCCTGGCCGGCTGGTTCAACCCGCACGCCGCCGTCCCGTCCATGCACTTCGGCTACGCGCTGATGATCGGCATGGTGGGCCTGGTGCTGCTGCGGTCGTGGCCGCTGCGGCTGCTGGCGCTCGCCTACCCCGCCGTCGTCTTCCTCACCATCACCGGCACCGGGAACCACTTCGTGCTCGACGCGCTCGCCGGCGGCCTCGTGGTGGCCGTGAGCTTCATCGTGGTGTGGGCCTGGATGGCGACCCACGGCGGGCTGCCGCGACCCGTCCCGGCGCGCATCCCCGCCGAGCGCCGCTAGAGCCCCCCGCGGCGCCGCCGCGGGGTTCCGCCGTCCCCGTCCGCACGAGTCGTCCGCACCGAGCGGCTAGCGTGGTTGACAATGCGTGGCCGTGGGTCGATAACCACCGTTACATGGATGAGCGAGCCACCACCGGCCCCCGGGCCGACTGAACGGACGGTTCGCCGTGACCCCGCCCCAGCCACCCGTGCTCTCCCGGCTGGCGAGTGAGCGGGTCGAGAAACCATCGAGGAGGTCCTCATGGCCAATCACCTCACCCCGGACGAGTTGTCCGAGGCGACGGGACTCGCCCGGAAGCAGGTCGTGCGCCTCTGCCACGAGACGTCGGTACCGATCTATCAGGGCCGCATCGACAAGACCCTGTTCGTGAGGTCGGTGACGGCGGCCGGTATCCGGTTGCCCGAGGAGGCGGAGGAGCTTCTCCTCTCGACCGCCTAGCGGCGCCCCGGGCGGGGAGGGCGATGGCCGTCGGCGCGGCGGTCGGCGCCCTCCTCGTCCCGGCGGCCCTCGCCCAGGCCGCGGGGCAGGTGCAATCCGCGCTCGCGAAATGGGGACGGGCCAATCCCCAGACGACCGCGCTGGTGGTGCGGCTCGACGGCCCCGCGACCACCCAGATCGCCTCCTTCAAGCCGGAGGCGGCGCGCATCCCGGCGTCGACGATGAAGCTCGTGACGACCGCCGCCGCCCTCATCGAGCTCGGTCCCGACTACCGCTTCACCACGCCGCTCCTGGCGGGGCCCGCCACGCAGGTGACCGCCACGGCGATCACCGGCCCGCTGTACCTGCGCGGCGCGGGCGACCCCCTGCTCGCCACCCGCGCGTACGCGCGCCGCTACCTCGGCGGCACGGCGACCGATCTCGCGACGCTGGTCGTGCCGCTGCGAAGGGCCGGCATCCGCCGCGTCGACGGGCCCATCGTGGCCGACGAGGGCCTCTTCGACGCCCGGCGCACGGGCCCGGGCTGGCCGGCCCGCTACTCGGCCTACTCGGCCCCCCTCTCGGCGCTCGTCACCAACCACAACTACGCCGGCGACGCCCAGGCGCAGTACCTCGCCAACCCGCCGATCGCCGCCGCGCAGCGCCTGCGCGCGGCCCTGCGCGGCGTGGGCATCCGTCAGCGCGGACGGCTCGGGACCGGCCGGACGCCGAGCGGCGCGCGGGCGCTGGCGATGGCCGTCTCGCCGCCCCTGTCGCGCATCGTGCGCGCCATGAACCTGGCCAGCGACAACTTCATCGCCGAGACGCTGGCCAAGGACGTGGGCGCCTACGGGGGCGCCCGGGGCACCACCGCGGCGGGCACCGCGAAGGCCGCCGAGCTCCTGGCGGGGCAGGGCGTGCCGCCGGGAGCAGGCGACCGGCTGGTCGACGGCTCCGGCCTGTCGCGCGCGAACCGCCTGAGCGCCAACACGCTGGTGCGGATTATCGCCGCGGCCGACCGCGACCCGACCTGGGGCGCCGCCCTCATCGGCTCGCTCGCCCGCGGAGGCGAGGGCACCCTCATCCGCCGCTTCCTCCGTGGGCCGGCCCGCACCCGCGTGAGGGCGAAGACCGGCTACATCGACGGCGCCACCGCCCTCGCCGGCCGGGTGACCAGCGTGAACGGCACGCGCTACGCCTTCGCGCTCGTCATGAACTCCTGGGACATCTCGGGCGCCCAGGCCCTGCAGAACCGGGTGGTGGAGATGCTCGCCGCCGGCCGCGAGGACCCCGCCACCCGCTGATCCCCCCGGCGGGGGTCAGGCGCGGCGGCGGGAGGTGAGCGCCGCCCCGGCCACGAGGGCGGCGCCGGCGAGGGCCATCGCGATCGTCGCGACCACCCAGCCGCCCAGCAGCGCCTCCGCCAGCCGCCCGGCGAGGGCGTCGTTCGGCGGGTCGATGAGGTCGCGCGCCGCCGCCGGCAGGCCGTAGCGCACCAGGCCCGGCAGGGCGGCCAGCAGCACCAGCGCGATCCCCGCCGCGGCGGCGGCGCGGGGAGGCCTGCGGGAGATCGCGATGCCGATCGCCAGGAAGCCGGCGGCCGCGAGCGCCAGCACCAGCGCGATCACCGGCACCTCGCCCTCGAGGCGGTCGATCGGGAGCCCGGTGGGACGCAGGCCGGTGGCGACCTCGACGCCCTCGAACGACGAGGAGGGCGGCAGCAGCCGCGGCAGGCGCGGGTCGAGCGCCGCGAGCTCGCGGGCGAGCAGCGGCCGGAGCCCGCCGAGGTCGATCACGACCGGCTCGCCGGCCTCGGTGATCATCACGCGGTGGGCGGCCCGCAGCGCGGGGCGCATGGCCGGGGCGAAGCCCGGCCGCCTCACGATCTCGGCGACGGCGCGATCGATCAGCCGCGGCGCGGCCGCGACGACGCTCGCCGGCAGGCGCGCCTGCGCCATGGCGCGCAGCCGCGCGACGATCGCGGCCTCGCCCTCGGGGGTGGAGAGCGCCTCGACGCCGCGGTCGGCGAAGCGGCCCTCGTCGAGGGCGTCCCGCCCGCCGGTCCACAGGAGCGCCGCGATGAGCGCCAGCAGCACGCCGATGCCGGCGAGCAGCCCGCCGAGGCCCGATCTCACGACGGCTCCGCGCACTCCGGCGGAGGGGCCCGGCCGTCGAGGATCGCGAGGAAGACCTCCTCGTCCACCACAGGCACGCCCAGCTGCTCGGCCTTCTCGAGCTTCGAGCCGGGGTCCACGCCGGCGGCCACGAACGACGTCTTCTTGCTGACCGACCCGGTGACCTTGCCGCCGGCCGCGACCACCGCCCGGCGCGCCTCGTCGCGCGAGAGGGCCGCCAGCCCGCCGGTGATGACGACGGCGCGGCCCGTGAGGGGCCCGTCGGCCGGCGCCGCGGCCACCTCCTGCTCGATGGTGAGGCCCGCGGCACGCAGGCGCTCCAGCTGCTCGCGGTTGGCCTCGGAGTCGAGGAACTCGCGGATCGACTCGGCCACCACCGGGCCGACCCCCTCGGCGCCGGCGAGGGTCTCGACGTCGGCGCCGAGCAGGGCGTCCAGCGACGGGCACACGGCCGCGACGGCGGCCGCGGTGACGTCGCCGACGTGCCGGATGCCGAGGGCGTACAGCAGCCGCGGCCAGGGCTGACGCTTCGACGCCTCGACGGCGGCGAGCAGGTTGTCCACCGAGAGGTCCTTAAAGCCCTCCATCGCCACCAGGCGCTCGCGGTGGCCGTGCAGGCCGTAGATGTCGGCGAAGCCGCGCACGAGCCCCTCGTCGTAGAAGCGGGCGATCGTCTTCTCGCCGAGCCCCTCGATGTCCATCGCGCCGCGCGAGGCGAAGTGGAAGAGGGCCTGCTGGATCTGGGCGGGGCACGAGCGGTTCGGGCACCGCATCTGCACCTCCCCCGGCGGCTGCACCACCGGGGTGTCGCAGGCGGGGCAGCGCTCGGGCATGGCGAACGGGGTCTCGTCACCGGTGCGCTCCTGGGTGAGGGGACCGACCACCTGGGGGATGACGTCCCCGGCGCGCTGCACGATGACCCTGTCGCCGATCATCAGGCCCTTGCGGGCCACGTCCTCCTGGTTGTGCAGCGTCGAGCGCTCGACCGTGACCCCGCCCACGACCACCGGATCGAGCACGGCGAAGGGCACCAGCGCCCCGGTGCGGCCCACGCTGACCTGGATGTCGCGCAGCGTGGTCACGGCCGTGGTGGGCGCGAACTTGTACGCGATCGCCCACCGCGGGGCGCGGCCCACGGAGCCCAGCCGATCCTGCACGGCGACGTCGTCGATCTTCACCACGGCCCCGTCGATGTCGAAGTCGACGCCGCCGCGGCGCTCCTCCCAGGCGGCGCACTCGGCCTGGACCTCCTCGATGGTATCCACCACCCGGATGTCCGGGTTCACCCGGAAGCCGGCCCGCCGCAGCCATTCGAGCGTGGCCGACTGGGTGGGCAGGTCGAGCCCCTCGGCGTGGCCGACGGCGTACACCCACAGCGACAGGGGCCGCTCGGCGGTCGCCCTCGGATCGAGCTGGCGCAGGCTGCCGGCGGCCGAGTTGCGCGGGTTCGCGAAGGTGGGCAGGCCGGCCTCGGCGCGGGTCGCGTTGAGCTCGGCGAACGCCGCCAGCGGCAGGTACACCTCGCCGCGCACCTCCACCACGGCCGGCGCCTCGCCGTCGGGCAGCCGCAGGCGGGTGGGGATGGCGCGGATGGTGCGCAGGTTGGCGGTGACGTCCTCGCCCACCACCCCGTCGCCGCGGGTCGCGCCCCGCACGAAGCGGCCGTCCTCGTAGACGAGCGAGATGGCCAGGCCGTCGATCTTCGGTTCGACCACGAAGCGGTCGGGGCGCGAGCCGAGGCCCTCCTGCTCCATCACCGCCCGCGCCCGGCGATGCCAGGCCAGCAGCTCCTCGGGCCCGCGGGCGTTGGCCAGGCTCAGCATGGGACGGGGGTGGGTGACCGGCGCGAAGCGCTCCGACGGCGCCGCGCCCACCCGCTGGGTGGGCGACTCGGGGGTCCTCAGCTCGGGGTGCGCGGCCTCGATCCGCTCGAGCTCGCGCAGCCAGTCGTCGTAGACGATGTCCTCGACCTCGGGCTGGTCGAGCACGTAGTAGGCGTGGTTGGCGCGGTCGAGCAGCTCGCGCAGCTCGGCCGCCCGCTCGGCGGGCGCCGGCATCGCCGTCAGATGCCCGCCAGGCAGGCCGCCACGAGCTCCGCGGGCGTGTCGACCACCGCGTCCGGGCCCTCGGGCCGCAGGTCCGCGAGGGGGAAGAAGCCCCAGGTGACGGCGATGGTCGCGACGCCGGCGGCGCGGCCGGCGGCGATGTCGAAGGGCGCGTCGCCGACGTAGCAGGCGCGCGCCGGGTCGGCGCCCAACCGCGTGAGCGCCTCGCGGATGGGCGTGGGGTCGGGCTTGTGCCGCTCGGTGTCGTCGGCGGTGATGACCACGTCGAACAGCTCCTCCAGGTCGGGGAGCACGGCCCAGGCCAGGTCGACCGCGTCGCGGCTCTTGGAGGTGATGATCCCCAGCCGCCGGCCCGCGGAGCGCAGCTCGCGCAGCGCCTCGCCCAGGCCGTCGTAGGCCACGAGCAGGTCGGCGGTGTTGGCGTGGTTCCAGGTCCGGTAGACGTCGTAGAGCTCGTCGGCGCGCTCCGGCGAGAACACGCGCATCTGCTCGATCAGGGGGCGCCCCACGTTCGCGACCAACGCCTCGTCGGGGAGGTCCCGGCCCAGCACCGTGGCGACGGCGTGACGGTGCGACTCGCGGATGAGGGCCACCGAGTCGATGACCGTGCCGTCGAGGTCGAGCAGCACGGGATCGAACCCGCTCACGTGCGACGCACCGCGGGGTCGACGTCGAGCAGCTCGTTCAGGGAGAGACGTTCCAGCACGCCCATACCGTCCATGTCGGTGAG
This sequence comes from Thermoleophilia bacterium, assembly GCA_050181915.1. Taxonomy (GTDB): domain Bacteria; phylum Actinomycetota; class Thermoleophilia; order Miltoncostaeales; family Miltoncostaeaceae; genus JBFXCS01. The sequence continues at coordinate 246,491 of JBFXCS010000003.1, forward strand.
GTCGAAGTGCAGCGGCGTCACCGAGATCTCGCCCGCCGCGACGGCGGCGATGTCGGTTCCGTCCTCGTCGGGGTGGGCCAGCGGCTCGCCGTAGATCGTGTAGCTGCGCCGGGCGCCGTCGCGCGAGCGCAGCACGAGGGCGTCGCTGTAGAGCCGCCGGCCCAGGCGCGTGACCCGCGCGCCCGCGATGGCGTCCGGGGCCAGGCCGGGGGCGTTGACGTTCAGCACCACGTCGCGGGGGAAGCGCTCGCGGCGGACGATCGGCACCAGGCGCGCCGCGAAGGCGGCGGACGCCCGGAAGTCGTAGGCGTCGCCGTACCACTGCCCCGCCTGCGGGTCGCTCGACTGGCACGACACGGCGATGGCCGGCAGGCCCAGCAGGAGCCCCTCGAGCGCCGCCGCCACCGTCCCCGAGTAGGTGACGTCGTCGCCCAGGTTGAAGCCCATGTTGATGCCGCTCACGACCATGTCGGGGGGCGGCCCGGCCAGCCCCAGCGCCGCGAGGCGCACGCAGTCGACCGGCGTGCCGTCGGTGGCGAGGGCGGGCGAGCCGTCGGCGAGCGTCACCTCCTCCACGTGCAGCGGGTCGTGGATGGTGATGCCGCGGCCGATGGCGCTGCGGTTCGAGTCGGGGGCGATGACGGCGACCTCGCCGTACGGCTCGAGCGCCCTCTTCAGCGCCAGGAGGCCGGGCGAGTCGACGCCGTCGTCGTTCGTGACGAGGATGTGCGTGGTCACCTCGTCCAAGGGTAGCGGGCCGGGCCGATGGCCCGTGTCACCGCCATGTGGATCGGCTCCGCGGCCAGGGCGCGGCCGTCACCATCGCGCGGCCGGTGGCCGAGGGCACGGTCACCGGTCCGGACCCGGCCCGGACGCGTAGGTCACGCCCACCAGGGTGAGGGGATGCGCCGGCGCGGTGCGCCCGGCGGCGCCGCGCGGGGCGCCCGCCAGGAGGGCGTCCATCCGCTCCGGCTCCCAGGCGCCGCGGCCGATGAGCAGCATCGTCCCCGCCAGCACCCTCACCATGTGGCGCAGGAAGGCGTCGGCCTCGATCGTCAGCACCAGCTCGTCGCCGCGCGGCTCCCACTCGCACCGCGACACGGTGCGGTCGAAGAAGACGTGCTCCGTGCGCGTGGGCGTGAACGCGCGGAAGTCGTGCCGCCCCACGACCCGGGCGGCGGCGGCGTTCATCGCCGCCGGGTCGAGCGGTGCCGGGTGGTGGAGCACGCGGGCGCGCCTCAGCGGGGCGGGCGGCCCGGTGAGCACCCGGTATTCGTAGCGGCGCGCGACGGCGTCGCGGCGGGCGTCGAAGCCCTCAGGAGCGTCGGCGACCGCGCGGGCCGCGACGTCGGGCGGCAGCAGGCCCGCCAGGCCGCGCAGGATGCGCCGCGCCGGCAGCCCGGCGGTCGTGGCGAGGCTCGCCACCTGCCCGCTGGCGTGGACGCCGGCGTCGGTACGGCCGGCCACCGTGAGCCGCACGGGCTCGCGCAGCAGCGTGGAGAGGGCCTCGGTGAGGACCCCCTCCACGGTGCGCAGGCCGGGCTGGGCCGCCCAGCCGGAGAAGCCCGCGCCGTCGTACTCCAGGTCGAGCCGGAGCACGCGGCGCGACACGGGCGCTACCGGGCGGGCGCCGGCTCGATCTCGCGGGTCAGCTCCAGCAGCACCATCTCGGCCGCGTCCCCCTGGCGGGGGCCCAGCTTGAGGGTGCGCGTGTAGCCGCCCTGCACGTCGCTGAAGGCCGGGCCGATCACGTCGAACAGGCGGTAGGAGATCTCCTTGTTGTGCAGCAGCGCGATCGCCTGGCGACGCGAGTGCAGGGTGTTCTCCTTGGCCAGCGTGATCGCCTGCTCGGCGATGCCGCGCGCGAGCTTGGCCTTCGGCGCCGTCGTCTGGATGCGGCCGTGCGTCAGCAGCGCGGTCGCCAGGTTGGCGCCGAGCGACTTGCGATGGGCCGGGCTGCGGTTGAGCTTGGGGCCGTGGTTGCGGTGACGCACGTCAGTGTCCTGTCTCGCGTGTTCCGGTGCCGGTCAGTCGTCGTCGCTGCGCAGGGCGAGCCCGTGCGCGGCGAGGTTCTCCTTGACCTCTTCGATGCTCTTCTTACCGAAGTTCGGGATGGCCGACAGCTCGGCCTCGGTCTTCGAGATGAGATCGCCGATGGTCTCGACGCCCACCCGCTTGAGGCAGTTGTAGGACCGGACGCCGAGCTCCAGCTCCTCGATCATGATGTCGTGCATGCCGCCGCCGGGCGGCGGCTCCTCCACCACTGGCTCGCCCAGCAGCTTTGTGCTCTCCGGGTCGGCGAAGATGGCGAGGCGGCCGATGAGCGTGCCGGCGGCCTCCGAGAGCGCGCTGCGCGGGTCGACGCTGCCGTCGGTCTGGATCTCCAGGACGAGCTTGTCGTAGTCGGTGCGCTGGCCCACGCGGGCCGGGCTCACCTCGTAGCGCACCCGCAGCACCGGCGAGAAGTTCGAGTCGACCGGGATCACGCCGATCGTGGTGCCCGGGCCCTTGTTGAGCTCGGCCGGGACGTAGCCGCGGCCGCGGGCGATCATCAGGATCATGTCGAGGCGGTGGCCGGCCTCGAGGTCGGCGATGTGGAGGTCCGGGTTCAGGATCTCCAGGTCGGCGGGCGCCGAGATGTCGCCCGCGGTGACCTCGCCGGGGCCGACCTTCGACAGCTCGACCTCGATCTCGCCGATCTCGCCGTGCAGGCGGGCGACCAGGCCGCGGAGGTTGAGGATGACGTCGGTGACGTCCTCCCGCATCCCCGGGATGGTCGTGAACTCGTGCTGCACGCCCTCGATGCGGACCGAGGTGATGGCCGCGCCCTCGAGGGAGGACAGCAGCACGCGTCGCAGGCTGTTGCCGAACGTGTGGCCGAAGCCCCTGTCGAGCGGCTCCACCTCGAAGCGGCCGAGGGTGTCGCTGACGGCCTCGTAGGTCATGCGGGGTGACTGGATGTCGAGCACGTGACTCCTTCTTCTCCGGCGTCGTGCCGGATGTCGCGGACGCGGAGGCGCCGGGGTCGCTGCATCGGCGCCGCCCCCGCGCGTCACGGGGACGGGCCATCGCGTGCGGCCCTGCGCCGGGCCTTACTTCGAGTAGAACTCCACGATGAGCTGCTCGCTCACCGGCGTGTCGATCTCGGTGCGGTCGGGCGCCTTCAGGACCTTGCCGTTGAGGGCGTCGTAGTCGGCCTGCAGCCAGGGGGCGACGTTCGCCACCAGCTCGGTCGCGGCGCGGATCACCGGCTCGGCGTTCGAGCCCTCCTTCACCGTGATCACGTCGTCGGCGCGCACCTGGTAGCTCGGGATGTCGACCTTCTTGCCGTTGACCCGGAAGTGCCCGTGGTTCACCAGCTGGCGCGCCTGGCGGCGGGTCGCCGCGAAGCCGAGCCGGTAGACGACGTTGTCGAGGCGCTGCTCGAGCATGCGCAGCAGGTTCTCGCCCGTGATGCCGGGCTGGCGGCTGGCCTTCTCGTAGTAGCGGCGGAACTGCTTCTCGAGCACGCCGTAGAAGCGGCGCGTCTTCTGCTTCTCGCGCAGCTGCAGCAGGTACTCGCTCTGGCGGATGCGGCCGCGGCCGTGCTCGCCGGGCGGGTACGGGCGCCTGTCCAGGTACTTCTGGGCCTTGTCGGTGAGGGCGATGCCCTCCCGGCGGGACAGCTTGATCTCGGGGCCGAGGTAGCGCGCCACGTCTAGACCCTCCGCCGCTTGCGGGGGCGGCAGCCGTTGTGCGGGACCGGGGTGACGTCGGTGACCGATGCGACCTCGATGCCGGCGGCCTGGAGCGACCGGATGGCCGTCTCGCGGCCGGAGCCGGGACCCTTCACGTAGACGTCGACCTTCTGGAGACCGTGCTCCATGCCCTTGCGGGCGGCGGAGTCGGCGGTCACCTGGGCCGCGTAGGGGGTGCTCTTGCGGGAGCCCTTGAACCCGGCGGAGCCGGCGGTCTCCCAGGCGATCACGTTCCCCTGCTTGTCGGTGAGGGTGACGATCGTGTTGTTGAACGACGTCTTGATGTGGGCGTTGCCCACGGGGATGTTCTTGCGCGCGCGCCGACGGGTGCGGCCGCGCGTCACCTTCTGGCGTGCCAACGCGCTCCTCGGTCCTTTGTGGTGGTGGTCGCCCTCAGCCCTTGCGCTGCTTGCCCACGGTGCGCTTGGGGCCCTTGCGGGTGCGGGCGTTGGTCTTGGTGCGCTGGCCGCGCACGGGAAGACCACGGCGGTGACGGAGGCCGCGGTAGCAGCCGATCTCCATCAGGCGCTTGATGTCGTTCGAGCGCTCGCGGCGGAGGTCGCCCTCGACGACGAGCTCCTTCTCGATGACGTCGCGCAGCCGCCCGACCTCCTCCTCGGTGAGGTCGCGAACGTAGGTGTCGCGATTGATCCCCGTCTGCTCCAGCACCCTGTTCGCCGTGGGGCGACCGATGCCGAAGATGTAGGTGAGGCCGATCTCGACCCGCTTCTCGCGGGGAACGTTGACGCCGGCGATGCGTGCCATCAGTCCTCCTAGCCCTGCGTCTGCTTGTGGCGGGCGTTCGGGCAGATCACGAGGAGCTTGCCGTGACGCTTGATCACACGGCACTTCTCGCAAATCGGCTTCACCGATGCACGGACCTTCACGTCTCTTCCCCTGGAGCCTGCCGGCCATGTCCTGGACGGCGATTGAGCGCGGGCGCGCCCACGGACGGTCCGTGAGCGGCCGCGTATGTTAGCACTGCGAACCGGGCGCGCCAGGGCACGGCTACGCCGCGGCCTGCGTCAGGATGCGCGGGCCGTCGGCGGTGACGGCCACCGTGTGCTCCCAGTGGGCCGAGAGGCTGCCGTCGCGGGTGGCGATCGTCCAGCCGTCGTCGCCCAGGATCACGTCGTGCGCGCCGATGTTCACCATCGGCTCGATGGCGATCACCAGGCCCTCCTCGAGCTCCAGCCCGGTGCCGGGCCGGCCCAGGTTCGGCACCTGCGGGTCCTCGTGCATCGACCGGCCCACGCCGTGGCCGACCAGGCTCTGCACCACCGAGAAGCCCTGCGCCTCGACCTCGCGCTGCACCGCGTGGCCGATGTCGCCCAGGCGGTTGCCCGGCCGGGCGGCGGCGACGCCGCGCTCCAGGGCGACGCGGGTGGTCTCGATGAGGCGGGCGGCGATGGGCGAGACCGCGCCGATGCCGTGGGTGCGCGCGCCGTCGGCGACCCAGCCGTCGAGCACCACCCCGATGTCGCACGAGAAGACGTCCCCGTCGCGCAGCGGCGTCGGCCGCGGGAAGCCGTGCACCACCTCGTCGTTGATCGAGGCGCAGATCGAGGCCGGGAAGGGCGTCGGTCCCGGGTAGCCGAGGAAGGCCGGCACCCCGCCGGCCTCGCGGATCATCCCCTCCACCAGCTCGTCGAGGCGCTGGGTGGTGACGCCCACGCCGACCTCGGCCGCGACGGCGTCGTGGCAGGCGGCCAGCAGCGCCCCGGCCGCGGCCATGGCCTCGATCTCGCCGGGCGTCTTCAGCACCGGCCCGCGGTGGCGGCCCGCCCCGGCCGTACCGCCCCCCGCCCTACGCCGACGCCGGGAGGTGCGCGACGATCTGGCCATAGACCTCGTCCGGCGTGCGCTGGCCGTCGATCTCGCGCAGCAGGCCCCGCGAGGCGTAGTACTGGATGAGCGGCTCGGTCTGCTGCTCGTAGACCGCCAGCCGGTTCTCGATCGTCTCGCGGTTGTCGTCGCTGCGGCCGCGGCCCAGCAGGCGGGAGATGAGCTCCTCGCGGTCGACCTTCAGCAGCAGCACGGCGTCGAGGGGCAGCCCGAGCTCGTCGAGCAGCTCGCCCAGCGCGTCGGCCTGCGGCGTCGAGCGGGGGAAGCCGTCGAGCAGGAACCGCTCCTGCGGGCCCTCGCCGCCGGAGCCGGCGAGGCGCTCGCGGATCATCCCGATGACCACGGCGTCCGGGACCAGCTCGCCGGCGTCCATGTAGCGCTTCGCCTCGACGCCCAGCGGGGTGCCCTCGGCGACGGCGGCGCGCAGCAGGTCGCCGGTCGAGAGGTGGAGCAGGTCGTACTCGTCGCGCAGGCGCTCCGCCTGCGTGCCTTTGCCGGCCCCGGGGGGGCCGAGGATGATGAGGCGTGCTATCGGAGGAACCCTTCGTAGGATCTCATCATGAGCTGCGCCTCCATCTGGCGCATCGTGTCGAGGGCGACACCGACCACGATGAGGATTGACGTACCGCCCAGGACGCCGAAGAAGACGTTCGACTCCGGCAGGTAGCGGAACACGATGTTCGGTAGCTCGGCGATCACCGCCAGATAGATCGCGCCCGGCAGCGTCAGGCGGGTGAGCACCCGGTCGAGGTACATCGCCGTCGGCCGCCCGGGACGCACGCCGGGGATGAACCCGCCGTACTTCTTGAGGTTGTCCGCCTGCTCCACCGGGTTGAACTGCACCGCGGTGTAGAAGTAGGTGAACAGCACGATCAGGATCGCCTCGAAGACGATGTAGTACCAGGACCCCGGGGCCAGCCAGTCGGAGATGTCCTGGAGCACCGAGCCGCGGCCGGCCAGCTCGGCCAGGGTCGGCGGCAGGATCACCACCGACGAGGCGAAGATCACCGGGATGACGCCGGCCATGTTCACGCGCAACGGCATGTAGGTGGTGCCGCCCGAGGTCATGCGTCTGCCCACCACCCGCTTCGCGTACTGGATGGGGATGCGCCGCTGGCCCTCGTTGATGAACACCACGCCCACGACGACCGCCAGGGCGATGGCCGCGATCAGCACCTGCGAGACCGGCGGCAGCGACCACCAGCCCTCGACCGCGTCGGGGACGGAGGCGACGATGCTCGCGAAGATCAGCAGCGAGATGCCGTTGCCCACGCCGCGCTGGGTGATCAGCTCGCCCAGCCACATGAGCAGGGTGGTGCCCGCCGTCACCGAGATGACGATCAGGTAGAGGCGGCCGACGCTGAAGTTGGGCAGCGCGTCCTGCGACTTGAAGTACAGGACGTAGGCGATCGACTGCAGCAGCGCCAGCACCACGGTGAAGTAGCGCGTGTACTGGGTGATCTTCTGCTGGCCGCTCTCGCCCTCCTTCTGGAGCTTCTCCAGGGAGGGGATCACGACGGTCATCAGCTGGATGATGATGCTCGCCGTGATGTACGGCATGATGCCCAGCGCGAAGACGGCGAAGCGCGTGAGCGCGCCGCCCGCGAACAGGTTGAGGAAGTCCAGCAGGCGGCTGCCACGCTGGTCGATCGCGGCCTGGAGGGCCTCGAGGTCGACGCCCGGCGTCGGCACGAACGAGCCGAAGCGGTAGACGAGCAGGATGAACGCCGTGAAGAGGAGCTTCTTGCGAAGATCCGCCGAGCGGAGCGACGTGAGGATCGTCTTCAGCACGCGGGCAGCCTCCCGTTACCGAGCGGGCTCGGGGTCGCTACGCGGAGTCGGCGGAGCCGATCAGCTCCACGGTGCCGCCGGCGGCCTCGATCTTGGTGCGCGCCGCCTCGGAGATCGCGTCGACCCGCACCGTGAGCGGCCGGTCGATCTCGCCGCCGGCGAGGATCTTCACCGGCCAGCCGCGGTTGGCGTTGTTCTTGACGAGGCCCTTCGCGGTGAGCGCCTCGATGTCGACCGTGGCGCCCGGGTCGAACACCGACAGGCTGCCGACGTTCACCGGCACCGAGTGGGTGCGGAAGGGGCCCATCGGCATCGACATCTTGCGGTTCGAGCCGCGCAGCTTGCCCTGCTGCATGTAGACCGGCATCTGACCGCCCTGGTAGCCGTCGCGGACGCCGCCGCCCGCACGGGCGCCGAGGCCCTTCTGGCCGCGACCGGAGGTCTTGCCGGTGCCGGAGCCGATGCCGCGGCCGATCCGCTTGCGGGCCCGCTTCGCGCCGGGGCGCGGGGCGAGCCGGTCGAGGCGGATGTCCTCGGCGTCGGTCTCGGGGATCTGGTTGGTCTCGTCAGTCATTCGAAGCGGGCTCCACGGTCACGAGGTGGGCGACCAGGCGGAGCTGGCCCTGCAGCTGCGGCGAGTCCTCGTGCTCGACGCTCTGGCCGATGCGGCGCAGGCCCAGCGACCGCAGCGCGCCGCGGTGGCGCGCCTGGGTGCCGATCCTCGAGCGCACCTGCGTGATGCGGAGGCGGCTCACCGGCCGTCCTCCGCGGACTCCCCGCCGCCGACGGCCTCGGTGGCTCGGGCGCCCGAGCCGGCCGGGATGCCGAGCACCTCGGCCACGGTCTTGTCGCGCAGGGCGGCGACCTCCTCGGGCCGGCGCAGGTCCTTGAGGCCGGCCACGGTCGCGGCCACCAGGTTCACCGGGTTCGAGGTGCCGAGCGACTTGGTGAGGATGTCGCGGATGCCCGCGAGCTCCAGCACCGCGCGGACGCCGCCGCCGGCGATCACGCCGGTGCCCTCGGAGGCCGGCTTCATGAACACCTTGCCCGCGCCGGAGCGGCCCAGGGTCTGGTGGGTGATCGTCGTCCGATACTTCGGCACGCGGAAGAGGTTCTTCTTGGCGTCCTCCACGGCCTTCTGGATCGCGACCGGGACCTCCTTCGCCTTCCCGTGCCCCACGCCGACGGTGTCGACCTCGTTGCCGACCACGACCAGCGCCGAGAACGAGAAGCGCCGGCCGCCCTTCACGACCTTCGCGACCCGGTTCACCTGGACCACGCGCTCGTTGAGCTCGAGCCCCTCGGGGTTGATCTTGCCTCCACGGCGGACTTCAGCCACTACGTCGCTCCCCTTGAGGGCCTAGAACTCGAGCCCGCCCTCGCGGGCCCCGTCGGCGAGCGCCTTGACACGCCCGTGGTACCGGTAGCCGCCGCGGTCGAAGACGACCTGCTCGACACCGGCCTGCTTCGCCCGCTCGGCCAGCAGCTTGCCGACCTCGGCCGCCGCCTCGCCCTTCGCGAGCCCGCGCAGGGCGGCCTCGTGCGACCCGGCCGCGGCCAGCGTGTGGCCCCGGTCGTCGTCGATGATCTGGGCGTAGATGCGCTTGTTGGATCGAGCCACGGCGAGGCGCGGACGGTCGGCCGAGCCGGTCACCCGCCCGCGGATCCTCCTGTGGCGGCGCTTGCGCGCCTCGATGGTGCTCAGGCTCATGCTCGCTTACCAACCTTGCGCCGGACGGCCTCGCCGGCGTAACGGATCCCCTTGCCCTTGTACGGCTCCGGCGGGCGCACGGCGCGGATCTGGGCGGCGATCTCGCCGACCGCCTGCTTGTCGATGCCGCGCACCGTGACCTGCGTGGGAGACGGGACCTCGAACGAGATCCCCTCGGGGGGCTCGATGGTAACAGGGTGCGAGAAGCCCACCGCCAGCTCCAGCGCGCGGCCCTTCAGCTGCGCGCGGTAACCGACGCCCTGGATCTCGAGCCGGCGCTCGAAGCCCTCGCTGACGCCCTGGACCATGTTGGCCACGAGGCTGCGCGAGAGGCCGTGCAGCGCGCGGTGCGGGCCCCGGTCGGTCGGCCGGGTCACGACCAGCCGGCCGTCCTGCTCGGCGATGCGGATGGGCTCCACCACGGTGTGGCGCAGCTCGCCCTTCGGCCCCTTGACGGTGACCTTCTGGCCGGAGATGTCGACGGCCACCCCGTCCGGGATGGCGATCGGTGCGCGTCCGATGCGGCTCACAGGACCCCCCTCACCACACCGAGCACAGGACCTCGCCGCCGATGCCTCGGCGACGGGCCTCGTGGCCGGTGATGATCCCCTGGGAGGTGGACAGGACCGCGATGCCCATGCCGCCGAGAACGCGCGGGATGGTGGTGTGGTCCGCGTACACGCGCTTGCCGGGCTTCGACACGCGCTGCAGCCCGCTGATGACGCGGCGCCGGTCGCGGCTGTACTTCAGCCGTACGACCAGCTCCGTGCCGACGCGCGCGTCGCGCAGCTCGAAGTCGGTGATGTAGCCCTCGTCGCGCAGGACGCGCGCGACCTCGGCCTTGACCTTGCTGCCGGGCATCTCGACGGAGTCGTGCAGCGCCAGGTTGGCGTTGCGGATGCGGGTCAGCATGTCGGCGATCGGATCGGTGAGCATGGGCTACCAGCTGCTCTTCGTCATGCCCGGGACGACGCCCGCGTGGGCGTGCTCGCGCAGGCAGATCCGGCACAGGCCGAACTTGCGGAACACCGCCCGGGGGCGGCCGCAGTTGTGGCAGCGGGTGTACTGCTGGGTGGGGTACTTCGGCGTCCGTGACGCCTTCACCCGAAGGCTGGTCTTGGCCACGCTCCTCCTCTACCGGCGCCCGCGGCCGCGGGTCCCGTACTTCCGTTGCTTCCGCCGGCGGCGCGCCGCCCGCTCCTCGGCCGTGTAGCCCTCGGCGCGGAACGGGAGGCCGAGGTGCCGCAGAAGCGCGCGCCCCTCCTCGTCGTTCGTCGCCGTGGTCGTGATGGTGACGTTCAGGCCCCGCGCCTGGTCGATGCGGTCGTAGTCGATCTCGGGGAAGATCGTCTGCTCGCGCAGGCCCAGGTTGTAGTTGCCGCGGCCGTCGAAGCCGTCCGGGTTGATGCCGCGGAAGTCCCTGATGCGCGGCAGCGCGACCGACGTGAGCCGGTCGAGGAACTCCCACATCCGGTTGCCGCGCAGCGTGACCTTGGCCCCGATGGCCATGCCCTCGCGCAGCTTGAACTGGGCGATCGACTTGCGCGCCCGCGTGATCTGCGGCTTCTGGCCGGCGATGACGGCCAGCTGGGCCACGGCGTCGTCGAGCGCCTTGCTGTTGCTCTTGGCCTCGCCGACGCCCATCGAGAGGGTGATCTTCTCGACCTTGGGGTGCTGCATCGGCGACGAGTAGCCGAACTCCTCCTGGAGCTTCGGCCGGATCTCGTTCTGATAGGTCAGCTTGAGCCGCGCGGGCGCGGCCGGCGTCGCCGTCTGGGTGCTCTCGTCCGCCATCAGTCCAGCTTCTCCCCCGAGCGCGCGGCCACGCGCACCCGCTTGCCGTCGATCTCCTGCACCCGCACGCGGGTGGGCAGGTTGTCCTTCGGATCGATGTGCGCCACGTTCGACCAGTGGATCGGCGCGGGCTTCTCGATCACCCCGCCCGGCTCGTTGGGCGGGCGCGGCTTGGTGTGCCGCTTGACGATGTTGACACCCTCGACCAGGACGCGCTCGTCCTTGGGCAGGACCTCGAGCACGATGCCCGCCTTGCCCTTGTCCTTGCCGGAGATGCAGACGACCCGGTCGCCCTTGCGGATGCGGGCGGGCATGCCTACAGGACCTCCGGCGCGAGGGAGATGATCTTCATGAAGTTCTTCTCGCGCAGCTCGCGGGCGACGGGCCCGAAGATGCGGGTGCCGCGCGGGTTCTGGGCGTTGTCGATGATGACGGCGGCGTTCTCGTCGAAGGCGATGAAGGTGCCGTCGTCGCGGCCGTGCTCCTTGCGGGTGCGCACCACCACGGCGCGGACCACGTCGCCCTTCTTGATCGCGCCGTTCGGGACGGCCTGCTTGACCGTGCCGATGATGATGTCGCCCACCGTGGCGGTGCGCCGACGCGACCCGCCCATGATGCGGATGCACAGCAGCTCACGCGCGCCGGTGTTGTCGGCGACCCGCAGACGTGTCTCGGTCTGGATCACGGGTGCGACCTACCTCGCCTTCTCGATGATCTCGACCAGCCGCCAGCGCTTCTGACGCGACAGCGGGCGGGTCTCGACCACGCGCACCAGGTCGCCCTCGGCGGCCTCGTTGCGCTCGTCGTGGGCGTGCAGCTTCGACGACCGCCTGACGGTCTTGCCGTACACCGGGTGGGGGCGCGCCGTCTCGAGCAGGACCGTGATGGTCTTGTCGCGGGCGGCGGACACCACGAGGCCCACGCGCGACTTGCGCCGGGCGATGACCTCCTGCGGGGTGGCGGTGCTCATGAGCTCAGTCCCCTCTCACGGGCGACCGTGAGCAGGCGCGCGATCTCGCGCCGGCGCTCGCCCAGCTCGGAGGTGCGCTCCAGCGCGCCGGAGGCGTGCTGGAATCGCAGGTTGAAGTGCGCCTCGCGCGCCTCGGCGAGGGTGCGGGCGAGCTCGTCGTCAGACAGGTCCCTGATCTCCTTGGCCTTCACGTCAGCCGTCCTCGCGGGTGACGAACTTGCAGCGGATCGGCAGCTTGTTGGCCGCCAGGCGCATCGCGTCGCGGGCCAGCGGCTCCGGCACGCCGGAGAGCTCGAACATGATCCGCCCCGGCTTGACGACGGCCACCCAGCCCTCCGGGGAGCCCTTGCCCGAGCCCATGCGGGTCTCGGCCGGCTTCCGGGTGACGGGCATGTGGGGGAAGATGTTGATCCACACCTTGCCGCCACGCTTGATGCGGCGGGTCATCGCGATACGGGCCGCCTCGATCTGGCGGTTGGTGATCGACGCCGGCTCGAGGGCCTTCAGCCCGTACTCGCCGAACGCGACCTCGTGGTTGCCCTTCGAGAGGCCCTGACGGCGACCGCGATGGCTCTTGCGGTACTTGGTGCGCTTGGGCATCAGCATCAGGCGTTCCCCCCCTGCGACCCGGCGTTGCCGCCACCGGCGTTGCCGCCGCCACCGCCACCGCCGCCGCGGTTGTCACGCCGGCCGCCGCCGCGGTTGTCACCGCCGCGCCGGTCGCGCCGCGGGCGGCGCGGGGGCGGAGCCATCTCGAGGTCGGTGCGGCCGCGGCTGTCGGTGACGCCCTCCGGCAGCACCTCGCCCTTGTTGATCCACACCTTCACGCCGATCCGGCCGAAGGTCGTCTTGGCCTCGTGGAAGCCGTAGTCGATGTCGGCGCGCAGCGTGTGCAGCGGGACGCGACCGTCCGAGTAGTGCTCGGAGCGGGACATCTCGGTGCCGCCCAGGCGGCCGCCGCACTGCACCTTGACGCCCTGGGCGCCGGAGCGCATGGCGGAGGTGAGCGCGCGCTTCATCGCCCGGCGGAAGCTGACCCGGTTCTCGAGCTGCTCGGCGATCGACTGGGCGACCAGCTTGGCGTCGAGCTCGGGGCGCTTGATCTCGTTGATGTTCACCTGGATCTGCTTGCCGGTGAGCCGGTTCAGCTCGCGGCGCAGGGCGTCGACCTCGGACCCGCTCTTGCCGATCACGATGCCCGGGCGGGCCGTGAAGATGTCGACCGTGAGCTTGGTCTGGTCCTTCTTCAGGTGGATGGAGGACAGGCCCGCGTGGCTGAGCTTGCCCGTGATGTGGTCGCGGACGAGGCGGTCCTCGTCGAGGTACTTCGCGAAGTCGCGCTGCGAGAACCAGTTGCTGCGCCACCCGTTCAGCACGCCGAGGCGGAAGCCCGTCGGGTTGATCTTCTGACCCATGTGTCTAGCGCTCCGTCTCTGCGACGCCGATGGTGATGTGGCAGGTGCGCTTGTTGATGCGCGTCGCCCGGCCCTGCGCCCGCGGCCGGAAGCGGCGGATGGTGGGGCCCTCGTCGACCGTGACCCGCGCCAGGACCAGCTCGCGGGCGTCGAGGCCGTGGTTGTGGTCCGCGTTGGCGACGGCCGACTGCAGCACCTTGCGCACCGGCACCGCGGCGGCGCGGGTGCTGTAGGCGAGGATCGCGAGGGCCTCGTCGACGGACTTGCCGCGGATCAGGTCGGCGACCAGCCGCGCCTTGCGGGCGGAGGTGCGCACGTGCTTCGCGGTGGCGAGCACGACGGCGGGGGCGGGTGTCGTTCCGGTGCCCACTATCGCCTCATCGTGGACGTGCGGTCGGAGCCGGCGTGGCCGCGGTAGGTCCGCGTGGGCGCGAACTCGCCCAGCTTGTGGCCGACCATGCTCTCGCTGATGAACACGGGCACGTGCTTGCGGCCGTCGTGGATCGCGATCGTGTGGCCGACCATCTCGGGGAAGATGGTGGACGCGCGCGACCAGGTGCGCAGGATGCGCTTCTCGTTGGCCGCGTTGAGATCCTCGACGCGCTTCAGCAGCTTCGGGTCCACGAAGGGGCCCTTCTTGACGGAACGACCCATCGTCTAACGCCCCTCGGTGTGCTTGCCGCGCTTACGGCCGCGGACGATGTACTTGCTGCTCGGCTTGCTGGCCTGCCGCGTGCGGTGGCCGTTGGTGGGCTTGCCCCACGGCGTCACGGGGTGACGGCCCGAGTTGCTCTTGCCCTCGCCGCCGCCGTGCGGATGGTCGACCGGGTTCATGGCCGACCCGCGGACCTTCGGCCGCCTGCCCTTCCAGCGGCTGCGCCCGGCCTTGCCGCCCGTGATGTTCTCGTGGGTGACGTTGCCGATCTGGCCGACGGTGGCCCGGCAGTCGAGGTGCACCATGCGCATCTCGCTGGAGGGCAGTCGCAGGGTGGCGTAGTCGCCGTCCTTCGCCATCAGCTGGGCGCCGACGCCGGCGGAGCGGACGAGCTGGCCGCCGCGGCCGATCTGCAGCTCGATGTTGTGGACGATCGTGCCGGTGGGGATGTCGCGCAGCGCCAGCGAGTTGCCCGGCTTGATGTCGGCGCTGGGGCCGCTCTGCACCGTGTCGCCCACCTTCAGGCGCAGCGGCGCCAGGATGTAGCGCTTCTCGCCGTCGGCGTAGTGGAGCAGCGCGATGCGGGCCGACCGGTTGGGGTCGTACTCGATCGAGGCGACCTTGGCGGGAACCCCGTCCTTGCGGCGCTTGAAGTCGATGATGCGGTAGCGGCGCTTGTGGCCGCCGCCGATGTGGCGGCTGGTGACCCGGCCGTTGTTGTTGCGCCCGCCGGTCTTGGAGACCTTGTCGAGCAGCGACTTCTCCGGCGTGGTCTTCGTGACCTCCTCGAAGTCCGAGCCGGTGATGAAGCGCCGGCCCGGCGAGGTGGGCTTGTACTTCTTGATGCCCATGCTCAGGCTCCTTCGAAGAGCTCGATCTTGTCGCCGGGCCGCAGCTCGACGATGGCCTTCTTCCAGCCCGGGCGGCGACCGCGGGTGAGCCCGCGCCGCTTGGGCTTGCTGCGCACGCTCACCGTGCGCACGTCCGTGACCGTGACGTCGAAGAGGTCCTCGACCGCCTGGCGGATCTCGGTCTTGTGCGCCCCGTCGAGCACGCGGAAGGTGTACTGGTTGTGCGCCTGGACGAGCTGGAAGCTCTTCTCCGAGATCACCGGGCGCAGGATGACGCGGCGGATGTCCTCACGCAGCGAACTCACGCCTTCGTCTCCTCGTCGTCCTGGTCGTCGTCGCCGCCCTCGGGCTCGGACGCCGCGGCGAGCGCCTCGGCCTCCAGCTCCTCGTCGCTGATCTCGGCCTCGGGCTCCTCGGCGACCGGCTCCTCCGCCGCCTCGATGTCGGCGACCGGCTCCTCCGCGGCCTCGATGTCGGCAACCGGCTCCTCCGCGGCCTCGGGCTCCTCCGCGGCGGCCTCGGCCGGCGGCGCCTGCTCCTCGGCCGGCGGCACGGGCGTGCGCTCCACCTTGGCGGCCCTCTTCTTCGCCGGCGCCGGCTTCAGCTCGGGCTCGACCGCCTCGACGCCGGAGAGCTCGCCGGCGAGGCGCTCCCACACGGCGCGCTCGACCAGCAGCGCCCGGGCGGCGACCAGGTCGGCGACCTCGATCTCCGAGGCGGCGAGGATGTAGACGCCGGCGATGTTCCGGAAGGCCCGCGCCTCGACGGACTGGACGTCCTCCACCACCAGCAGCAGCGGGCGGACCTGCAGGCCCTCGGGGGCCTGGCGCAGGTACTCGACGGCCGCCCTGGTGGACGGCGTCTCCCAGCCGATCGGGTCGGCCACGGCCAGGGAGCCGCGGTCGGCGTGGGCGCGCAGGGTGGCGCGCAGCGCCTGCCGGCGCACCTTGCGGTTCACCTTGCCGCCGTAGCTGCGCGGCGTCGGGCCGAAGACGATGCCGCCGCCGGCCCACTGGGGCGCGCGGGTCGAGCCCTGGCGGGCGCGGCCGGTGCCCTTCTGGCGCCACGGCTTCGAGCCGCCGCCGCTCACCTGCCCGCGGGTGCGGGTCGAGTGCGTGCCGGCGCGGCGCGCGGCCAGCTCGGCCACCACCGTCTCGTGGATGAGGTGCTGCTTGATGGGCGTGGCCGCGATCTCGTCGGCGAGCGGAGCCCTGCCGACCGTCGCGCCCTCGCCGTTCAGAACGGGAAGCGGGGTCACTCGGGCCTCACGATCACGATGCCGTTGATGCCCCCGGGAACCGCGCCGCGCACCAGCAGCAGGTTGCGCTGCGGGTCGCGATCGACGACCTGGAGGCCGCGCTGGGTGACCTGCCGGTCGCCCATGTGGCCGCTCATGCGCAGGCCCTTGAACACGCGCGCCGGGTAGGCGGCCGCGCCGATCGAGCCGGGCTGGCGGATGTTGTGCGAGCCGTGGCTCTTCGGGCCGCGCTTGAAGTTGTGGCGCTTGATCGTTCCCGCGTAGCCCTTGCCCTTGCTCGTGCCGGTGACGCGCACGATCTGGCCGGGCTCGAAGGGCTCGACGGTCACCACGTCGCCCACGGCGACGTCGGCGCCGAGCTCCTCGGGCGAGAACTCGTGCAGGTGCCGCAGCGGCGCCGCGCCGGCCTTCTTCAGGTGGCCCAGCTCCGGCTTGCTGATGTTCTTCGGCTTGACCGCCCCGAAGGCGAGCTGCACGGCCGAGTAGCCGTCGGTCTCCTCGGTCTTCACCTGGGTGACCGGGCAGGGGCCCGCCTCGATGACGGTGAGCGGGATGCGCACGCCGTCCTCGCCGAAGATCTGGGTCATGCCGACCTTGCGTCCGATGATCGCGGCCACGGCTACGCCTTGATCTCGATGTCCACGCCGGCGGGGAGGTCGAGCCGCATCAGCGAGTCGACCGTCTTCGGCGTCGGCGAGTAGATGTCGATCAGCCGCTTGTGCGTGCGGATCTCGAAGTGCTCGCGCGAGTCCTTGTCCTTGAAGGGGCCGCGGATCACGCAGTACACGTTCCGCTCGGTGGGGAGCGGCACGGGACCCGAGATCGTGGCACCGCTGCGCTGCGCGGTCTCCACGATCTGAGCGGCGCTCTTGTCGAGCTGCTCGTGGTCGTA
Organism: Thermoleophilia bacterium; assembly: GCA_050181915.1. GTDB lineage: Bacteria > Actinomycetota > Thermoleophilia > Miltoncostaeales > Miltoncostaeaceae > JBFXCS01. The sequence continues at coordinate 263,410 of JBFXCS010000003.1, forward strand.
GGCCTTGAGCCGGATCCTGATCTTGTTCTGCTGCACTCTCGCGAACGCCTTCCGGGGAAAGAAAACCCCGCCGCCTCCGATTCCGCGGAGACGACGGGGCATGGGACACGGGCCTGCTACTCGGTGATGCTCTCCACGACGCCCGCGCCGACCGTTCGGCCACCCTCGCGGATGGCGAAGCGGAGGCCCTCCTCCATGGCGATCGGCTGGATCAGCTCGACGTCCATGGTGGCGTTGTCGCCCGGCATGACCATCTCGACGCCCTCGGCGAGGGTGACGACGCCGGTCACGTCGGTCGTGCGGAAGTAGAACTGCGGGCGGTAGCCCTGGAAGAACGGCGTGTGGCGACCGCCCTCGTCCTTGCTGAGGACGTACACCTGGGCCTTGAACTTGGTGTGCGGGGTGATCGACTTGGGAGCCGCGAGCACCTGGCCGCGCTGGATCTCCTCGCGCTTCACGCCGCGCAGCAGCGCGCCGATGTTGTCGCCGGCGCGGCCCTCGTCGAGCAGCTTGCGGAACATCTCGACGCCGGTGACCGTGGTGGACGAGATCTCGGGCGTGATGCCCACGATCTCGACGGTCTCGCCGACCTTGATGATGCCGCGCTCGACGCGGCCGGTGGCCACCGTGCCGCGGCCGGTGATGGTGAAGACGTCCTCCACCGGCATCAGGAACGGCTTGTCCACGTCGCGCTGGGGGACCTCGACGTACTCGTCGACCGCGGCCATCAGGGCGAGGATGTCCTCGGCCGCCGCGTCGTCGCCGTTGAGGGCGTTGAGGGCCGAGCCCTTGATGATCGGGATGTCGTCGCCGGGGAACTCGTACGCGGACAGCAGCTCGCGCACCTCGAGCTCGACCAGCTCCAGGAGCTCCTCGTCGTCGACCATGTCGGCCTTGTTGAGGAACACCACGATCGACGGCACGCCCACCTGACGGGCGAGCAGGATGTGCTCGCGGGTCTGCGGCATGGGGCCGTCGGCCGCCGACACCACCAGGATGGCGCCGTCCATCTGCGCCGCGCCGGTGATCATGTTCTTGATGTAGTCGGCGTGGCCGGGGCAGTCCACGTGGGCGTAGTGACGGTTCTCCGTCTCGTACTCCACGTGAGCGGTCGCGATCGTGATGCCGCGCTCGCGCTCCTCCGGGGCCTTGTCGATCGAGTCGAACGCGACCGCCGTGGTACCCCCGCCGACGCGCTCGGCAAGCACCTTCGTGATGGCGGCCGTCAGGGTCGTCTTGCCGTGGTCGACGTGGCCGATGGTGCCCACGTTGACGTGCGGCTTCGACCTGTCGAACTTCTCTTTCGCCATCGATCACTCCCTCTGGGCACTCTGCGTTACGGCCGGAATGGCCGGGCGCTTCCCCGACTGGAAAAACTCCCCCCGGCGCAAAACGCGCGGCCCGAAGGCCGCGCGCGAGAAACCGGGCGCTCCGTAGAGCCCGGGTAGATTAGCAGAGGCGCACGTGCCCGCAAGGCGTTCGGCGAGGCGATCCGGCGGCTGTGACGACGCCCGCCGCGAGGCATACCATCGGCGCCGTGGACATGCGGAAAGTCGTTGATCGGCTGCGCCGGGACGCCTCGGGGGAGGTACGCGACGACGAGGCCTCCCGGGAGCTGTACGCGACGGACGCCAGCCTGTACCGGCGGCTGCCCGGAGCGACCCTGCGGGCGGCCTCGGCGGACGACCTCGAGGCGGCCGTCGCCGCCTGCCGCGAGGAGGGCGTCCCGCTCACGATGCGCGGCGCCGGCACCAGCCTCGCCGGGCAGGCGGTGGGCACCGGCCTGGTGGTCGACTGCTCCGCGCTGGCCGCGATCGACATCGACCCGGGCGCGCGTCGCGCGCGGGTGGGGCCCGGCGCCGTCCTGGACGACCTGAACCGCGCCGCCGGCGCGCACGGCCTGGCCTTCGGGCCGGACGTGGCCACGGCCTCGCGGGCCACCCTCGGCGGCATGATCGCGAACAACTCCGCGGGGGCGCGCTCGGTGGTGCACGGGCTCACCGCCGACCACGTCACCGCCCTCGACGTGGTGCTGGCCGACGGCACCCGCGCCGAGCTGCGCCGGGGCGTGCCCGCGCCCGCCGCGCTCGAGGCGGCGCGGCCGCTCGCCGCCGCCGCCCGGCCGCCCGCGCTGGTGCGGCGCGTGTCCGGCTACGCCATCGACGCGCTCGCCGGCGAGCGGCCGGACTGGCCGCGCCTTCTGTGCGGCTCCGAGGGGACGCTGGCCGTGACGCTCTCTGCCGAGCTGCGGCTGGTGGAGCGACCGGCCGCGCGCGGCCTGGCGCTCGTGGCCTACCCGTCGGTCGACGCCGCCCTCGATGCGGTGCCGGCGCTGCTGGAGGAGGGCCCCTCGGCGATCGAGCTGATGGACCGCGCGCTGCTCGACCCGGCGAACCGGCCGCCGGCGGTGCGCGCCCTGCTGGGCTTCGCCGCCGGCGCCGAGGCGCTGCTCGTGGTCGAGCACTCCGGGGAGCGCGACGAGGTGGCCGCGCGGGTGGCGGCGACCGCGGGCGGCCGCGCGATCCTCGAGCCCGACCGCCAGGCCGCGGTGTGGGCGGTGCGCCGCTCGGGCATCGCCCGGGCGCTGCGCGGAGACGGGGCGGCGGCCGCCGGCGACCCCCGCCCCCTGCCCTTCATCGAGGATCCCGCCGTGCCGCCGGAGCGGCTCGCCGGCTTCGCCCGCGACGTGCGCGCGCTGCTGGCGCGCGAGGGGGTGCCGGCCGTGTGGTACGGCCACGCCTCGGTGGGCTGCCTGCACATCCGCCCCCTGATGGACCTGCGCCTGCCCGGCGGCGTCGCGGCCCTGAGGCGCATCGCCGAGGAGGTGGCCGACCTGGTGGCGGCGAACGGCGGATCGCTCTCCGGCGAGCACGGCGACGGGCGCCTGCGCGGGGAGCTCTTGCCCCGCATGTACCCGCCGCAGACGATCGCCGCCTTCCGCCGGCTCAAGGACGCCCTCGACCCGGGGCGGATCCTCAACCCCGGCATCGGCGTCGACCCGGAACCGCTCGACCGCGGGCTGCGGCTGATCGAGTCGCCGCCGCGGCGGCCGCGGAGCACCGCCCTGTCGTTCGCGGCCGAGGGCGGCCTGGCCCGGGCCGGCGAGGCCTGCAACGGCAACGCGGCCTGCCGGGCCCGCACCGGGGCGATGTGCCCCAGCTATCAGGCGCTGCGCGACGAGCGCCACTCCACCCGCGGGCGCGCGGTCCTGTTCCGGGCCGCCCTCGAAGGTCGACTCGGGGGCGGCCTTGCCGATGATGGTCTCCATGAGGCCCTCGATCTCTGCCTGGCCTGCAAGGCGTGCGCGTCGGAGTGCCCCGCCCAGGTCGACATGGCGCGCCTCAAGGCCGAGGCCCTGGCGCACCGCCACCGGGCCCGCGGGACGCCCCTCGCCGCGCGCGCTGCCGGCCGCGCTCACGAGCTGCTCGCCCTGGGCGCGGCTGCTCCGGCCCTCGCCCGACTGGGGTCTCGCGCCGCCGGCCGCGTCCTCGGCGCTCGCCCTCCCGCGCCGGTGCGCGCCTGGCGCCCCCGCCCCGCAACGGACGCGGACGCGGGCGCGGGCGGACCGCGCCTGGCGCTCATGGCCGACACCTTCACCCGCTACCTGGAGCCCCGCGTGGGGGACGCGGCGCTGCGCGTCCTGGCCGCCGCCGGAGCGCGGGTGACGGTGGTCGACCCGGGCTGCTGCGGCCGCCCGCTCCTCTCACAGGGACTGATCGACGCGGCCCGCCGCCGGGCCCGGCGGGCCCTCGACCGCCTCGCCCCCCACGCCGACGCCGGCGCGCCGATCGTGGTGCTCGAGCCGTCCTGCTGGTCGATGCTCGTCGACGACCTGCCCCGCCTGGTGCCCGGCGATCCGCGGGCCGGCCGGGTGGCCGAGGCGGCCGTCACCTTCGAGCGGGCCGTGCTCGACCTGGGCCCCCTGCCCCTGCGCCCGCCACCGGAGGAGCCGGACCTGGTGCACGAGCACTGCCACGCCCGGGCGCTCGGCGACGGCGGGCAGGGCGCCGCGGCCCTGGCGCGGGTGGCGGGCCTGCGCACCGCCGATTCGGGGGCCGGCTGCTGCGGCATGGCCGGCGCGTTCGGCTACCGCCACGAGGACCTCTCGCGGCGGATCGCCGAGGACCGCCTGGCCCCCGCGGTGCGACGGCACGGGGGCGCCGCCGTCGCCGCGGGCGCGTCGTGCCGCGAGCAGATCCGCCGGGTCACGGGCCGACGGGCCGTCCACCCCGCCCAGCTGCTGGCCGAGCGCCTGCCGTGACGCGCGCCGTCGTGCTCGCGGCGATCGCCGCGCTGCTCGCGCTGGCGGCGGTGAGCCCCGGGCCCGCCGCCGCGGCGCGCCCGACCTACGAGATCCCCGAGAACGCGGTGCCGCCCGATCCGTACCGCGCCATCGTGATCCTGCGCGACGCGGCGCGGCGCGCAGCACCCGGCTCGCGCACGCGCCAGGACATCGACTACGTGCTGCGGCTGGGGTACCGGTACCTCAGGCCCGGCCAGCCCGCCGGGCGGCGCACCACCGTGTCGCGCACCCTGCGCGTCAACGCCTGGTGGTACCGCACCCGCGGGGCGCCGCGGTACCGGAACATCGTGGCCGACTGGGAGGGCATCGTCTCGACCTACTGGGAGGGGCGCGGCTACGCGGTCAACCCGGTCGCGACCACCGGGCGCTGGCAGGGCGTGAACGCCGACTTCACCTCCGAGCAGCTCGCCGAGGCCCTCATCCCCTTCGGCGTCGAGCGCGGCGGCGCGGCCCGGCCGTTCATGCTGTGGGAGTACTACGACGTCCCGGACCGGCCCGGCCGCATCGCGCCCGGAGCGTCGGGCATGGCCCAGGGGCGGATCGCCCAGATCATGAGCAACGCCTACCAGAGCACGGCGGATGCCCGCTTCGCCGACGCCGCCCGGCTCGCCCTGATGGCCTTCACCGTGCCCGTCGCGCAGGGCGGCGTGCGCAGCCGGGTCACCACCGGCGGGCGCGCCCCGGGCTACTGGTACGTGGAGCGCGCCTACCCCGGCGCGAGCCCCTGGAAGGGCGCCGCGCTCAACGGCTTCATGGTGACGCTGCTGAACCTCGAGACCGCCGGCCGCTACCTGCGCTCGGCGCCGCGGGCCCTCACGACGGGCCCCGCCGAGGAGCGCGCGCGGCCGAAGGCGCCCGGGGCGGAGGAGGCCGGCGAGCTGGCGCGCGATCTCCTGCGCGACGGCGAGACCACCCTCGCCCGCTACCTGCCCCTGCACGACACCGGCAGATGGAGCCTCTACTCGCTGCTGTCCCCCAGCAGCACCTGGCGCACCTATCTCGCCAGCGACGGCTACCACTGCTACCACGTCAAGCTGCTGGAGCAGCTGCAGCGCGTGTCGCCGAGCTTCGGCTTCGGCGCCGTCGCGAAGCGCTGGAACGACTACGCGCGGCGCGTGGGCGTCAGGTGCGAGGGCGCCGGCGGGCCCGATCGGCCCCCGCGCGACCTGCGGTAGGCCCGCACGGAGCCGTCAGGCGGTCGCGGCCTCGACGATCGACCAGACGATCATCATCACGATCAGCGCCGACGCGAGCGCGATCGCCGCGGTCCCGATCCGGGCCCCCGCGGTGTCGCCGTCGCGCCGGGCCCGCAGACCGAGGACGATGGCGGCCAGGCACAGCGGCGCCCCGATCCAGAGGCCGCCGAGCGGCAGCTCCCAGGCCCAGGTGGTACCCGGTACCGCGAGCAGCGCGGCGGCCGCGGCGGCGATGCCCGAGGACGCCGTGCGTCTCGTGCCCACGCCCTCGGGGGTGGTCGTCGCGTCGGTGGTCGACATCACGCGCCTCTCCTCATCTCGGCTCTCGTGGCCGCGCTCGCCGGCCGGCCATTCCGGCGGTATCATGGTACTCATGTTCCGTAATAGGATTCAAGTACCACAAACAAAGACCGGAGCGGAGCGGCGTCACCTCAGCGAAACGGCGGCGGACCCAGGATGGTCACCCCGTGGCGGGCCGCGGCGGCGCGCATTCGGACGGGGTCCGGCGGCGGGGCGGCGGCCAGATCGCGGACGACGGCCGGGGTCCCCGCCTCGCGGAAGAAGCCGTCGTGGGCACGCGGGAAGTTGAGGCACAGGACGCGTGCCCGCCCCCCGTCGGCCAGGAAGGCGTGCGGCACGAGGCGGCGCACCGCAATCTGGTCGCCGGGGCCCGCGCGCACCTCGTCGCCGTCGACGTGGACCCGGATCGCGCCCTCGATCACGTGGAGCGTCTCGTCGCTCTCGTCGGTGTGGAGCGGCGTCGCCCGTCCCGCCGGCATCAGCACCTCGACGAGCGAGAAGCCGCCCCCGCTCCACGCCCCGGGCGTCAGGATGGTCACCAGCGCGCCGTTGAGGAAGACGGCCTCGGCGTCCTCTCGGCGGGCGTGCCGGTGGGTATCCCCCGCGGCCATGGGGTACTCGTATCATCGTGAGCATCGACGCGCCGTATGAGCAGACCGGCCGTACCCGCCAGAAGGCGCGTACGCGCGCCGCCCTGGTGGAGGCGACGCGCACCCTGCTCGACGACGGCGTGACCCCCACCGTCGAGGCGGCGGCCGACGCCGCGGGCGTCTCGCGGACCACCGCGTACCGGTACTTCCCGAACCAGCGCGCCCTGTGGGCCGCGGTCTATCCGATCTCGGACGAGGCCTCGCTCCTGCCGGCCGATGCGCCGCAGGACGTGGAGGGGCGCGTCGAGGCGCTGGTCGATGCGCTCGCACGGGAGATCCTGGCCCATGAGGGGCAGCTGCGAGCCTCCCTGCACGTCGCTCTCCACCCGTCGGCGCGGCGGCCCACCGATCTCCCGCTGCGCGCCGGCCGGGCGAGGGCATGGATCGCCGAGGCCCTCAGCCCGCTGCGCGACGCGCTCGACGCGGACGAGCTCGATCGCCTGACGCTCGCGATCCGGACCGCCGTCGGTATCGAGTCGCTCGTCTGGCTCACCGACGTCGCCGGGCTCACCCGCGAGGAGGCGGTGGAGCAGATGCGCTGGACGGCGCTCTCGCTGGTCCGCGCCGCCCGCGGCCGCGACTGACCGCGCCGACTCGTCCCTAGGAGGCGCCCGCCTTCGCCTTGATCTCCTCGGCGATGCTGTTCGGCACTTCCTGGTAGGAGTGGAACTGCATCGTGAAGGTGGCGCGGCCCTGGGTGGCCGAGCGGACCGAGGTGGCGTAGCCGAACATCTCCGACAGCGGCACCTGAGCGTTGACGACGTCGGCGGTGGAGCCGCGCGACTCCATGCCGCCGATGCGCCCGCGGCGCGAGGTGAGGTCGCCGACGACCGTGCCGACGAAGTCCTTGGGGACGACCACCTCGACGGCCATGACGGGCTCGAGCAGCACCGGGGAGGCGCGGCGGGCGGCCTCCTTGAGGGCCATCGAGCCGGCGATCTTGAACGCGACCTCCGACGAGTCGACCTCGTGGTAGGAGCCGTCGATCAGCTCCACCTTCACGTCGACCATCGGGTAGCCGGCGATCACGCCGCCCTCGAGCGCCTCCTTGATGCCCTGCTCGACCGGGCCGATGTACTCCTTCGGGATCGCGCCGCCGACGATCTTGCTCTCGAAGCTGAAGCCGGCGCCCTGCTCGTTCGGCTCGACCGAGATGTAGACGTGGCCGAACTGGCCGCGACCGCCGGTCTGGCGGACGAAGCGGCCCTCCACCTTCTCGACGCGCTTGCGGATCGTCTCGCGGTAGGCAACCTGCGGCTTGCCGACGTTGGCGTCCACGCTGAACTCGCGCATGAGGCGGTCGACGATGATCTCGAGGTGCAGCTCGCCCATGCCGGCGATGACGGTCTGGGCCGTCTCCTCGTCGGTGTGGACGCGGAAGGTGGGGTCCTCGTCGGACAGCCGCACCAGCGCCGCGGTGAGCTTCTCCTGGTCCTGCTTGGTCTTCGGCTCGATGGCGAGCTCGATGACCGGCTCCGGGAAGGTCATGCGCTCCAGCACCACCGGGTCGGCGGCGTCGGTGAGCGTGTCGCCCGTGGTGGTGGACTTGAGGCCGACGGCGGCGACGATGTCGCCCGCCGAGACCGCCTCGACGTCCTCGCGGTGGTTCGCGTGCATCATCAGCAGGCGGCCGATGCGCTCCTTGCGGTCCTTGGTGGCGTTCACGACGCCCGAGCCGCTGGCGAGCGTGCCGGAGTACACCCGCATGTAGGTGAGGCGGCCCACGTACGGGTCGCTCATCACCTTGAAGGCGAGCGCCGAGAAGGGGGCGTTCGGATCGGCCTCGCGGGTGATCTCCTCGTCCGTGCCGGGGACGACGCCCTGGGCCGGGCGCACGTCGAGCGGCGACGGCAGCAGGTCGATGACGGCGTCGAGCAGCGGCTGCACGCCCTTGTTCTTGAAGGACGAGCCGCACAGCACGGGGGTGATGGCGATGTCGAGCACGGCGGTGCGCAGCGCCGCGATGATGCGATCGCGGTCGAGCTCCTCGCCCTCAAGGTAGGCCTCGGCCAGATCGTCGTCGTTGTCGGCGAGCGCCTCGATGAGGGTCTCGCGGGCGGCCTCGGCGGCCTCGACGTGGTCGGCCGGGATCTCGGTGACGTCCAGCTCGGTGCCGAGGTCGTCCTTGTAGATCGTCGCCGTCATCGAGACGAGGTCGATGATCCCGTTGAACCCGGCCTCCTCGCCGATGGGCAGCTGGATCGGCACGGCGCGGGCGCCGAGCCGGTCGATCATCGTCTGGACGGCCTTGCCGAAGTCGGCGCCGATGCGGTCCATCTTGTTCACGTAGGCGATGCGCGGCACGCCGTAGCGGTCGGCCTGGCGCCACACGGTCTCGCTCTGCGGCTCGACGCCGGCCACCGAGTCGAACACGGCGACCGCGCCGTCGAGCACGCGCAGGCTGCGCTCCACCTCGATGGTGAAGTCGACGTGGCCCGGCGTGTCGATGATGTTGATGCGGTGGTCCCGCCAGAAGCAGGTGGTCGCGGCGCTCGTGATGGTGATGCCGCGCTCCTGCTCCTGCGCCATCCAGTCCATCGTCGCCGCGCCGTCGTGCACCTCGCCGATGCGGTGGGTGCGGCCGGTGTAGTAGAGGATCCGCTCGGTGGTGGTGGTCTTCCCGGCGTCGATGTGCGCCATGATCCCGATGTTCCGGGTCTTCTCGAGGGAGACCTTCTTCGCCGTCGTCGTCACCGCTTCACCTCGTCCGTATCACGTCGGCGACCGACGCCCGGTCGCGCGCATCCCAGTCCTCAACCACTTCTCGATCCGACCAGCCCGCCCGGCCCCCGAGGGCGCGGGCACCTCCTACCAGCGGTAGTGCGCGAACGCCTTGTTCGCCTGGGCCATGCGGTAGAGGTCGTCCTTCCGCTTGAAGGCGCCTCCCTGCGAGCCGAGGGCGTCCAGGAGCTCGTTGGCGAGCCGCTCGCTCATCTGCTTCTCGCGCCGCTCGCGTGCGAAGCGGACGATCCAGCGGATGGCCAGCGTGCGGCCACGCCGTGCCGGGACCTCGATCGGGACCTGGTAGGTGGCACCGCCGACGCGCCTCGACTTGACCTCGAGCGCGGGCGTGACGTTGCGAACGGCCTCCTCCATGACCGCGACGGGGTCGCGGCCGGTGCGGTCGCGGATGCGCTCCAGCGCCCCGTAGACCACGGACTCGGAGGTCGACTTCTTCCCGTCCTTGAGCACCTTGTTCACGAGCTGCGTGACGATGGCGCTGTTGTAGACGGGGTCCGGGTCGAGCGGACGGCGTGTGATGACGGCGCGGCGCGGCATTACTTAGGCGTCTTCGCGCCGTACTTCGACCGCGCCTTGCGACGGTCCGCGACCCCGGCCGCGTCGAGCGCGGCGCGGATGACCTTGTACCGCACGCCCGGGAGGTCCTTCACGCGACCGCCGCGGACGAGCACCACCGAGTGCTCCTGCAGGTTGTGCCCCTCGCCCGGGATGTAGGACGTGATCTCCATGCCGTTCGTGAGCCGCACGCGGGCGACCTTGCGCAGAGCCGAGTTCGGCTTCTTGGGCGTGGTCGTGTAGACGCGCGTGCAGACGCCGCGCTTCTGCGGAGCGCCGCGCAGAGCGGGCGTCGAGACCTTCGCTGACTTGGGCTTTCGGCCCTTGCGGACCAGTTGGTTGATCGTGGGCACGTGCGCCTTTTTTCGAGCAGAACAGGAACGCCCTGGCGGGCGGCCGTGGAACGGTAGCAAAAGAGGGCCCCCGCCTCCACACGCCGGCCGGCCCGGCCTCACACCCGCGGAGCGGCGCTCTCGAGGCGCAGGCTGGCGCGGGTGTCGAGCCGCGCCACGCCGGTGATCCTCATGTCGATGTCCCAGCGCAGCGGCATGGCGAGCGCCGGGGACCACCAGAGGGTGTCGGTGCGGGTGCCGGGGTGGCTGCCGCCCGTGCGGGCCACGGTGCGGATCACCCGCACGGCGTAGCGCCGGCCGCCCAGCTCCATCGTCTGCGCCTCGGTCACCCGCGACAGAACCGAGACGGGGAGGTCGCCGGCGCGGTAGTCCTGCCTCCAGGCGCGCCCCACCGGCAGGCTGCGTGGTGTGACGAGCGGCGGCGGCCGCTGGCGGTCGGTCTGGTCGCGGCCGATCCCGAGGAAGGTGACCTTGGTCCGCCGCGACACCGCCCGCGCGCCCGCGGGCCGCATCAGGAAGCGCACCGACTCGATGTGCTGCTCGCTGATCTCCAGGTCCTCCTCGTAGCCGCCGGGCACCAGCCGCACGACGTAGACCGCCCGGCCGGGCAGGTCGCGCGACACGCTCGCCGGGCCGATGCCGCCCGACTCGCGGCCCTCCTGGCGGAAGGAGTAGACGCCGGGCTCGGGCACGCCGCGCTCGCGCGGGACGTCGCCGGCCTGCGCGCGGAACTCGCGCACCGCCTCCTCCTCGCTGGCCGGGGTGCTGTTCCCGGCGCGCTGGTAGAGCCAGACGCCGGCCCCGACGAGCGCCAGGAGCACGAGCAGCGCGGCGACCCGCCCGGGACGCCGGAACGCGTTCGGGAACATTCCCGCCAGGGTAGGGAGCGCGCCGCCGCGATGCGATCCACAACGCGGATTTCACGGCGCCGACGACCGCGTTGGTACCGTCGGACGACCGAGATGTCGCCGCTCTCCGACCACCGCGCCGCACGGGCCCGCCGCCGGCAGGCGGTGCACTGCTGCCCGGCCTGCGCGGCCTCGGCGCGCCGGCCCGCCCGCCGGCGCCGGAGCGGCGGACGCCCGCCGTGGGCATGGGTGACCCTGCTGGCGCTCGTGGCGGGCCTGGTGCCGATCGCGGCGCAGGGCGTGTCGGACGAGCCGATCGTGGCCCAGGCGGCCGACGCCGCCGTCGAGCCGTCCCCGGACCCCGCCCCGCCGCCCACCCCGCCGCCGGCGCCGGACCCGGCGCCCAGGCCGGCCCCGCCGGCGCAGCGCGAGAACAAGCTGAGGGTGGAGTGGCACGACAGCACCGCCCACGGCGGCCCGAACGGCGGCTCGCTGTCGGGAGGCGTGCGGCTGCCGGCGGAGGGCGAGGGCTACTACACGTACAACCCGGCCACGCAGGAGCCCCCCGGGGGCGCGGACCGCCAGTGGGGCACCGCCGCGCTCGTGCGCGAGGTGCGCCAGTGGGCGCAGTGGTGGGCGCTCACCCACCCGAAGCAGCCGCGGCTGGGGATCGGCGACCTGTCGCAGGAGCACGGCGGGGCCTTCGGCGGCCCGGTGGTGGGGCACGCCTCCCACCAGAACGGCCTGGACGTCGATATCCGGCTGCCCCGCGCCGACGGCGTCGAGGGCGCCGCGAACCCCTCCAACTACGACCGCGGGCTCACCCAGTCGCTGCTCGACCACATCGCGAACCGCGCGGCGGTGACGCTGGTGCTGATCGGACCGAGCCTCGATCTCGACATGTCGTCGGGCAAGGTGGTCCGCTGGCCGGCCCACGACGACCACCTGCACATCCGCATCGCCGACCCGGACGGCACCGGGAACTAGCGGCGGCGGGGCCCGCCGCCTACCGCAGCCGGTAGGCGGCCGACCTCACCTTCTTCGTGCCGGTCAGGTCCTTGACCGTCATCCTGATCCGGGCGGTGGCCCGCCGGTCGCGCCGCAGGGCGGCGACGACGACGTCGGTGCCGCGCTCGGTGGGCGCGATATTGGCCGTGAAGAGGTCCGGGTAGTTCAGCCGGAAGCGCTCGGTCACCAGCCGGATCTTGCGGCCGCCGGTGGTGATGGTCCCGGTGAGGGTCACCGCGCAGGGCCGGTCGCAGCTGATCCTCGGCTGGACCGCGAACTCCTCGCGGAAGTCCTGGATCTTCGGGCCCGCCAGGCGGATGGTGAGCGACTCGCCCGGATCCTTGGCGAAGTTGCTGCAGGGCGGCGCCGTGGGGCCGAACCGCTGGATGCGGAAGTTGCCGGTGTCGGCGACGTAGGCGGCGCCGCGGCAGTCGGCGGCCACCGCGCCGGGCGAGGTGAACTGGCCGGGCTGCCCGCCGGGCGCGCCGCCCACGGGCGCGACGAACGCCCCCGCGGCGGTGAACTGCTGCACGCGGGAGAGGCGCGCGTCGGTGGCGTAGAGCGTGTCGCCCGCGACCGCCACCCCGGACACCGACGAGAACGCGCCCGGCCCTGTGCCGTCGCCGCCGAAGGCGCCGACGATCGCCCCGGACGGGTCGACGATCGCGACGCCGTAGCTCGCGGCGAGGTAGAGCCGGCCGTCGCCCCCCGCCGCGATGTCGCCGGTGGGCGACAGGGTCTGGGTGTAGCCGTCGGCGTCGGCGGGGAAGGAGACCACCGTCTCGCCGGCCGGCTGGCCGCCGAGGGTGAACAGCCCGAGCCGGTCGTTGCCGCCGTCGGCCACCACCAGCAGGCCGCGCCCGTCGACGACCATGCCGCCGATCGACGCGCTGATCTGGCCCGGGCCGGAGCCGCCGCTCGCGAAGGCGCCCTGGAACTTGCCCTTGCCGGTCCAGATGCTGATGCGGGTGCGCTCGCCGCCCTCGGCCACGTAGACCAGCCCCTGGGGGGAGATCGCGAGCGCCAGCGGCTCGGAGATCAGGTTCGGCCGGTCGAGCGGCCGGACGTCGTCGTCGGAGGAGCCGCCCCACTGGCGCACCAGCTTGCCGTTGGGCAGGAACTTCTGCACCCGCCCCTCGCCGTACGTCCCGTCCGGCTCGTCGAGCACGTACACGTAGCCGCGGGCGTCGGTGGCGACGTCGATGATCTCGCCGAACCTCCCCGGGTCATCCCCCTTGCCTCCCCAGATGCCCGCCTGGGCGGCGGCGACGGCGGGCAGGGCGAACAGGCCGCAGGCAGCGGCGCACAGGATCGCGCGCATCCTCATCGGGCGAGCCCCCAGGAGTTGGTCGAGATCGTCACCTTCTGCTTGATCAGGCGCGGCTTGCCGCCCGTGATCGGGACGACCAGGAGGTTTTCGTTGCGGTTGAAGGCGATCTGCTTCCCGTCCGGGGAGAAGGTCGGGTTGGTGTCGGCCGTGCCCTTCGTCACCGCGCGTATGAGGCGGCCGGTGGCAGGCGCGAAGAGCAGGATCTGCCCCTTGTACTTGGCGTAGGTGTCGTCGTGCGGCGGCGACGGCTCGGCGATGACGGCCAGGTAGCGGCCGTCGGGCGACGTGGCCGGCTGGGACAGGACCCTGCCGTCGACCTTTGCGATCGCGCGCGAGCACTCGCCGTCCGGGTCGAGCGCGCAGATGTACTGATCCTGGTTGCGCGAGTCCTCGGTGCCCTTGGCGTAGAGGATCTCGTCGCGCCACCAGGCGATGTCGGCCACGTCCTGGGCGATGCCCTTCGACTTCGCCTCGCCGGTGGAGCGCAGGCTGATCGCGGGGCCGTTGACGTAGATGCAGTTGTAGTACGGGTAGGTGGTGCAGATCGGACGGGTGTAGGTGTAAGCGGTCGTGATCGACCGCCCGTCGGCCCGCACCACCGGGGAGTGCTCGCCCTCCTCCCACACGCGCTGGATGCGCCCGTCGCGGGCCGCGCGGTACACGATCCCCTTCTTGTCGACGGTCCGGTAGAAGGCCATCACGCCGCCGGCCTGCGAGACCGTCGGGTCCTCGAAGGCCTGGTCCTTCTTGGCGCTCTTCAGCACCCGCACGCTGCGCCGGCTCACCGGATCGATGCGGCACACCGAGTAGCGGCACATGCCGTAGATGTAGGAGCGCCCCGGCCGGTTCAGCTTCGGCACGTTGCGGATCGCGCGGAAGGCCGGCCCGAAGCGCCCCACCTTGTTGGTGAAGGTCTCCGCCACGGGCGGAGGCTCCGGAGCCGGCGGAGGCGGCGGCGGGGGCGGCGGCGGCTCCGGCCTGACCCAGCCGTCGAGGGGGTCGATCTCGGCCGAGTCGATCGCGTCGCCGTCGCCGTCGAGGGTCGCGACGAACAGGCAGCCGGCCTGGTCGCCGAGGTTGCCGGAGATGCTCATGGTGACCACCGCCCCGGCGTTCGAGCGGGTGCCCGCGATCGGCGCGGTCGAGCCGTCCGCCCGCGTCAGCTCCGCGGTGAGGGGCGCGGAGCCGGAGGCGAGCGGCGCGGTCGCCACCATGCGGGGGTCGACGCAGTCGTCGAAGCGGTCGCGGGCGCGCAGCACGAAGCCGATCGCGTTCGTCCCGCCGGCGGGCGGCGCCGCCCCGAGCGTCACGGTGACCGTGGTGGCGCCACCGGTGTCGTGGCCGACCGAGACGCCCCGGATGTCGGCGGAGGCGGGGCTCTCGCCGGCCGGGTCCGTGACGGTCCCGCTCTGGACGCTCGCGGCGGCGATCGCGGGGAACGCGAGCGCGGCGACGGCGGCGAGGGCGCCGAAGCGCCTCAGCACCGCCGGGGATGGGGATGGCATGCGGGGATCTCCTGGCGGGCTGCGGGGGACGAGCCGTGACCGGACGCGGCCAGAGCACGTTAGCCGTGCAGCCGGCGGAACCGGCATGGGCGTGTGACGACGGCCACACGCCGCGGACGGGGCGGGACGCTCCGCCGCGGGAACGTCAGCGAACCGCCCCGGCCGCGGTGGCCGGTGCGGCTCGCTCATGCGCGGTCGTGGCGCTCCCTCCGGGGCGGTGCCGCGCGACCGCCGATCAGCCGGCGCTCGCGACCTTCCGCCAGGAGATCTTCAGCGTCAGGCTCATCGGCCGGTCGCTGCGGTTGGCGAACCGGAACGTCCAGGCGCGGCCCGCCGGGGTGGCGGGCGTCGTGATGCCGCTGCAGATGAGCGAGCCGGCGGCGCCCTGGCAGGCGTCCTCGACCATCGGCCCCGGCGCCCGCAGCACCGTGAAGGCCGAGCCCCCGGAGCGCTTCTGGGTGAGCACGAAGTTCTTGTCCCCGTCGCTCGCGACGCGGACGTTGAAGGCGAACTCCCCCTTCGGCACCGTCCCCACCGTCAGGGAGGTGGCGGAGTTGGCCGGGACCTGCGTGGTGAGCGTGAACTTCGACGGCTGGGCCTGGGCGAGCGCCGGCAGGGCGAGCGCGCCGGCGGCGGCGCAGGCGACGAGGGTGCGTGTGCGCATGGTGTGCGCCTCCTCCGGGTTCGGCGGTGAGGGGGACGAGCGTACGCCGCGCGCCCGTAAGCTGCAGCCATGGGGTTGATCCGCCGTCTCTTCGGCGGCGACGAGGCCGCGGCGCAGGAGCGCGGCGGCGACGTCGCCGCGACGCTCGACGCCCTCGCCGGGATGGAGCCCTGGTGGTCGTCGGAGGCCCTGCGGCGCAGGGTGCGCGACGTGTTCTTCGCCGTGCAGCGCTCGTGGATCGAGCGCGACCCGGAGCTCGCCGCCGACGCCATGACGGCGCAGCTGCTGGCCCGCCAGCGGCTGCGCATCGAGGGCCTGGTGCGTCAGCACCGCGTGCACATGCTGGAGAACCCGCTCATCGAGGACCTCGACTTCGTCGACGCCGCCGAGGCGCCCGAGCCGCGCGTCACGGCGCGGCTGCGGATCAGCATGGTCGAGACCATCCGCGACTCGCGCGACGGCGCGCTCGTCGCCGGCCGGCCGCTCGAGAAGCTGGAGCGGGTCGAGTACTGGGTGTTCACCCGCGGCGGCGGCGCCTGGCTGCTGGCCGACGTCGAGGCCGAGGGCGAGGGCGGCCGCCACCTGGTGGCCCCGCTGGTGAGCGAGCGCTACGCGGAGCTGTCGCCCGAGTCGGTGCTGCGCGAGCGGTACGCGCGCGAGGAGATCACGCTGGAGCGGTTCGAGGCCGAGATGGCCCGCCTGCTGCGCAGCGAGCCGGGGTACTGAGCGGCCGCCGCCCGGCTCAGGGACCCGCGGCCGGTTCCGCGGGCACGGGCCGCTCGGCGCCGGCCGGCTCCTCCAGCAGGCTCCACGCCACCGTCACCTGGCGCCCCTCGACCGTGACCTCGCCGCGCCCGCGCATCCTGCCGAACGCGATGGTGACGGCCTCGCGCGAGGCCCCCACCAGCAGCGCCCACTGGGAGTGGGTGAGCTCGACCGGGATGACGACGCCCTCGCGGCGCGTGCGCCCGATGCGCCCGGCCAGCTGGCGCAGGCGCGCGCGCAGGCGGTCCTCCACGCGCATCTCGCCCAGCACCACCGACACCTCGCGGAGCATCCCGATGCGTTCGGTGAACACCTCCGCCAGGTTGCGGCCCAGCCGCGGGTGGCGGGCGATGAGCGCTTCGAGGGCCGACGCGGCGACCGGGGACACCGCGGCGTCCTCGATGGCGTCGACGCGCGGCGGCAGGCAGTCGCCCAGGCTGGAGTAGACCGCCCCCGCCTCCAGCAGGGCGATGATCACGTCGTGGCCCGAGAGGGTCCGCTCGAACACGGCGAGCCGGCCCTCCCGCACCACGAACAGGTGGTCCCGCCGCCTTAGCTCCGGGGGCGGCGGGAACCCGTAGGTCCATCGCACCACCGGCAGGCGCCGGTCGAGCACGGCCAGCGCATCGTCGGGCAGGCCGGCGAAGACGTTCACCCGGCTCAGCCGTATCAGCCCCGGCACCAGCGCCGGCAGCGCGCCCGCCTCGATCACGTCGCTCATGTGCCACGCCTCGTCTCCGGCACCTCGTTCCGGTGATCATGTCCCTTCGGGGCGGCGCCTGGCCAGGCGGGCGTCGCCGCCGGGGTCGCCCCCACCTCCCGGCGCCCCCAGGCGAGACGGCCGTTCCGATGCAACCTCCGGCCGCGGCCCCCTCCCCCGCCTGCACAGACTGACCTGTGGAATCGCGCGTCCAGGGTGACTTCACCGCCACCCCCGCGATGCTGCGGCTGGTGGCGCTGGCGGTGCCGATCGGCTGCGTGGGAGCCCTCGTCGCCGTCGCCCTGCTCGACCTGATCGGGCTGATCACCAACGCCCTCTACCACGGCCGCCTCGGCACCTCCCTCAGCGCCCCCGACGGCCGGGCGCTCTGGGGCGCGGCCGCGCTGCTGCCGGTCGCCGGGGGCCTCGTGATCGGCGCGATGGCCCGCTTCGGGTCGGAGCAGATCCGCGGCCACGGGATACCGGAGGCGATGGAGAACATCCTGGTGCGCGGCAGCCGCGTGCAGCCGCGCCTGGCGGTGCTCAAGCCGATCTCGAGCGCCGTGAGCATCGGCACCGGCGGCCCCTTCGGCGCGGAGGGCCCGATCATCCTCACCGGCGGGGCGCTGGGCTCGCTGGTCGGGCAGTTCCTCACCCTCAGCGCCGCGGAGCGCAAGACGCTGCTCGTCGCCGGCGCCGCCGCCGGGATGAGCGGCGTCTTCGGCACGCCGGCGGCGGCGGTGATGCTGGGGGTCGAGCTGCTGCTGTTCGAGTGGAAGCCGCGCTCGATGGTGCCGGTCGCGGTAGCCGCCGCCGTGGCGGCCGCGGTCCGGATGAGGCTCGCCGACGCCGACCTGATCGGCGCGGCGCCGCTCTTCCCCGTGCCCGCCCACGGGGCACCGGACGAGCGGGCGCTGCTCTCGGCCCTCGTCATCGGCGTCGCGGGCGGGCTGCTGGCCTGGCTGCTGACCGCGGCGGTGTACGGGGCCGAGGACCTGTTCCGCCGCCTGCCGCTCCACTGGGCGTGGTGGCCGGCGATCGGCGGCGCCGTCGTCGGCCTGGGCGGCCTGATCGAGCCGCGGGCGCTGGGCGTGGGCTACGCCAGCCTGCACGCCGAGCTGGTGGGCGGGCTGGCGATCGGGGCCCTGCTCTCCCTGCTGTTGGTGAAGCTCGTCGTCTGGTCGGTGGCCCTGGGCTCGGGCACGAGCGGCGGCATCCTGGCGCCGCTCCTCATCATGGGCGCCGCCCTGGGCGGGGTCGTCGGCACCGCCCTGCCCGGGGGCGGCCCCTCCCAGTGGGCGCTGCTCGGGATGACGGCGACGATGGCCGGGGTGATGCGCTCGCCGTTCACCTCCGTCCTGTTCGCGCTGGAGCTGACGCGCGACCTGGACGCGCTGCTGCCCCTGCTCGTCGCGGCGACGGCGGCGCACGCGGTCAGCGTCCTGGTGCTGCGGCGCTCGATCCTCACCGAGAAGGTCGCGCGCCGGGGCGTGCACGTGTCGCGCGAGTACGCCGTCGACCCCCTCGAGGCGCTGCACGCCGAGGAGGTGATGCTCGCCCGGCCGATCGCGCTGCGGGCCGGGAGCCCGGTCGCGGACGCGCTCGATCGCCTCGGCGCGCCGGACGCGCGGCGGCAGCGGCTCTACCCGGTCGTGGACGACGCGGGCCGGCTCCGCGGCGTCGTGACCTGGGGGGACCTGTCCGGCGCCGACGCCGGCGCGCCGGTCGGCGAGGTCGCCCGACCCGCGGTGGCGGCCCTGGCGGACGAGCCGCTGCGGGCCGTCGCGGACCGCATGGTGGCCGGCGGCGTGGGCGCGGTGCCCGTCGTGGGGCGCCGCGACGGGATGCTGCGCGGGCTGCTGACCGAAGCCGCCCTGATGGGGGCGCGCGTCCGCCTGCTGGAGGAGGAGCGCGATCGGCGGGTCGTGCTGGGCGCGCGGGCCCGGGCCCGCGCGCCGTCCGGGGCCGGACGGCGGTGACACCGGGCGCGGCAGCGCCGCTCGTCATCGTGGATCTCCTCCCGCGGCGAGGGAGCGGAGGCCGGCGTCGAGCATGTCGAGCACGACCTCGAAGCTGGCGTCCACATCGGCAGGCAGGCCGAACCCGCCCAGCCGCTCGATCGCGACGAACCCGTGCACGGCGCTGCGGAGGGTCCGGGCGGCGTGGATGCAGTCGTCGCCGGTGAGGTCGTAGCCGCGCAGGACGTCCAGCAGAAGGCCGACGAGCCGGTCGCCGAGCTCGGCGAACTCGCGCTCGGCGGGATCGGCGCGGTCGGGGGCGCGCTGGATGGCCGCGTACCGGCCGGGGTGGCGGTGGGCGTAGCCGCGCACGGCCCGGCAGCACTCCCGCAGCGCGTCCGGCCCCGAGCGGCCGACGGTGGCGGCCGAGACCGCGTCGATCAGGCCGCGCACGCCGAGCACGGCCAGCTCCCGCTGGACGCCGCCGAGACCGTCGACGTGCTTGTACAGCGACGGGACGCGGATCCCGAGCCGATCGGCGAGCGCGGCCAGGGTCAGCGAATCCAGGCCGGAGCGGTCGGCCAGGTCGGCGGCCTCGGCGACCACGCGGTCGGCGGTGAGCCCGGCGCGCGGCACGTCAGCCCAGCCCGCGCACGAAGTCGATCACCGCGGGGGCGACGACGTCGACGCGCTCGTAGTGCGGGTAGTGGCCGGCCTCCGGCACCATCAGCACCGTCGTCTCGCCGCCGGCGCGTTCGGCGATGTACCGCGCCTCGGCCGCCGGGTCGGGGAAGTCGGGGTCGACCTCGCCCATCACGACGAGCACGGGGCATGTGACGTCCGGCAGCGCGATGTCGGCGGGAGCGTGCGTCGAGGCCATCATCCCGCGCACGGCGTCGAACCGGCCGGGTTCGGCGAGGTTGGCCATCAGCTCGGCCCTCCGGGCGGCGAACGTGTCGGGCCTGTGCGGGCCGAAGAAGCTGGGCCACGCGAACCGCCACAGCACCCGCCCGATCCCCGGCCTGCTCGCGAGCCAGGAGAGGATCCGCTTGACGAGGTTGGGCTGCGGATCCCGCACGAACGGCCCGGTGACGACGAGCGCCGCCACCCTCTCCGGGTGCCGGGCCGCGGCGAGGATCGCGGCGTCGGCGCTGAAGCTGTTGCCGACCAGCACGACCGGCTCGTCGCTGAGGTGCGCGGCCACCGCCAGCATGTCCTCCGCGACGTCGGCCCCGGTGTAGCGGGGCCAGCCGACGCTCGTCTCGCCGTGCCCCCGAAGGTCCGTGGTGGCCGCCCGCAGCCCGGCGCCGGCCAGCCGGTCGGCGAGCTCACGGAAGGTGCTGCGCAGGTCGCCGAAGCCGGGCGAGCAGAGCACGAGCCGCCCGGTGCCGGTCACGTCGTAGCTGAGCCAGCCGGCCGGCCGGTCGAGGATCATGGTCGACATCGCGTTGCCTTCCCTCGGTAGCCTCATGGCTAATATTATTAGCCATGAGGCTACCGAGGGTCAACACCGGGTCCTTCGCCCGAGAGCGCTGGAACTAGAAGTAGGCGTTCGCCGGGAAGGCGGTGCCGTTGACCTCGTTGTCGCCGATGCCCGACGCCTTCAGGAAGGTCGGGTTGTGCGTCGAGATGGTGCGCACGTTGCGCCAGTGGCGGTCGAGGTTGTGCACCGACTGGGTGGCCGAGGCCCCGCCCGCGTCGAACAGGCGCGCCGCCGTCGCGTACGAGAACCGGTCCACCGCCACCTTCGCCTGCGCCGCCGCGAGCTGGGCCGCCTCGGCGGCCTCGACCGTGGGGAAGCCCTCGCTGACCGAGTCCACGGCCTCCTGGATGCGCTCGGCGGCGCGCAGCACGATCGCCTCGGCGGCGAAGGCGTCGGCGCTGATCTCGCCCACCACCTGCAGCACCTGGGGGTCATCGGACGGGCTCTGGGGCGCGCTGGCGTGGCTGAAGTTGCGCGCCCGCCGCCTCACCAGCGCGATCGCGTCGTTGCGGACGCTGCGCAGGATCCCGGCCGTGACCGCCTGCAGGTAGAGCTGCAGGAAGGCGCCCTGGTAGCCGGGTGGCTGGGGGCCGTCGGGCTCGCCCAGGTCGAAGAACTCGTCGGCGGCGACGTGCACGTCGTCGAGGCGCGTCGTGCCCGTGCCCGTGAGGCGCTGGCCGAAGCCGTCCCAGTCGTCCTCCAGCGTCAGGCCCTCGCGGTCGACCGGGATCACCGCGCCGGCGATGCGGCCCTCCGGAGCCGACGCCCAGATCTGGGTGTAGTCGGAGTAGAGGCTGCCGGTGGAGTAGAACTTCGTGCCGTTGAGCCGCCAGCCGTCGCCCGAGGGGTCGGGCGTGAGGGCGGTGTCGAAGTACAGGCCCACCGGCCGGTCGCTCTTCTCGCTGAACCCGTTGCCGACGATGGCGCCGGAGTTGACGAGCGCGATGCCGCGCGCCCGGGCCTCGGGGTCGGCGCTCTGCAGCTGCTGCTCCACGAACCAGTAGTGGGTGCGCAGGATGTGGGCCGCGTTCGAGTCGGCCTCCGCCAGGGCGATGAGCACCTCGAAGAACTCGCGCACCGAGGCGCCCGCGCCGCCCTCGGTGACCGGCACCCGCAGGCGGCCGAGGCCGGCCTCCCTGATCCAGCCGATCACCTCGAACGGCGGGCGCACCTCGCGCTCGCGCTCCTCGGCCCCCTCGGCGATGCGGGCGAGCAGGGCCGCGAGCTCGGGCGACCCCGGGCGCACCGGCGCGGCGATCGTGTCAGCAGTGCTCATGCCCCGTCCTTATCTCAAGTTTTATGATCGAGAATAAGGATAACATCGCCCGGGCCGGCGGACGGAGGTCAGTCGAGCGGATGGCGCCAGCGCAGGCCGGGGAAGCGGGCGAAGCCGCGATCGGCGCTGAGCCAGGTGGCGCCGTTCTCCACCGCGTACGCGGCGAGGTAGGCGTCGGCGATGTCGCGCCCGCGGGCGTCGATGGCGGCCGCCAGGCGCTGGAAGCACGCCCAGTGACGATCGCCGGCGCGGATCACGCGCGACGCGGGAGCGGCGACCAGCGCGGCGACCGCCGCCCAGGCGTCGGCCGGCGGGGTCGGCTCGCGGAAGATGCGCCTGTCGGTGACGATGCGCAGAAAGCTCGAGAGCGTGGCGTCCGGCAGTCCGAGCGGTTCGTCGTCGTTGGCGATGTCGTCGAGCAGGCCGCGATACGGCTGGTGCTCGACGGAGTCCATCCGGTGGGCGTACACCAGCACGTTGACGTCAACGCAGCGCATCGAGCGGCAGGCCGGCGTCGAGCGCCTCCTGCACCGAGTCGTTCGAGTTGAGGTCCACTCCGGGCATGAGCCCCCCGGAACCGAAGGGCCTGACCTCGAAGCGGTCCGGCGATCGGCCTCCGGAAGGCTCCAGACCCGTCCTCACCGCATCCTCCAGCACGGCCGCGATCGTCCGGCCGGACCGCGCGGCGCGCTCCTTGACCTCCCGGTACAGGTCATCGTCGATGCGGATCGTCGTTCTCATCGGCGATCATCTTAGCATCAGGTAATGATGCAAAGATGCTCGACCTGGCCGCCCCGCCGCGCCGGGACCCCGGAACGACGAGGGGCCGGCGGATGCCGGCCCCTCGGGTCCAACCGATCGCGACCCGGCCTACAGGTCGTCGATGTCCAGGTCGGGGCCGAACGAGTAGGTGCCGCCGTCCACCTCCGGGAGGGCCAGCAGGTCGTCGTCGACCTCCGAGAAGGGCTCGTCGAGGTCGAACTCCAGCAGGGCCGGCTGACGCCGGACCGCCTCGATCTCGAGCTGCCGGTAGCGCTTCAGCCCGGTGGCGGCCGGGATCAGCTTGCCGATGATCACGTTCTCCTTCAGGCCGCGCAGGCGGTCGACCTTGCCCTCCAGGGCCGCGTCCGTGAGCACCTTGGTGGTCTCCTGGAACGAGGCCGCCGACAGGAACGACTCGGTCGCCAGCGACGCCTTGGTGATCCCCAGGATCAGCGGCTCGAAGGAGGCCTGGACGCCCTCCACGGCGCGCTCGATCTCGGTGTCGTCGCCGGTGAACTCGCCCTTCTCGCGCAGCTCCAGCAGCTGCTCGCGGATGCGCTCGGCCGCCCGGGCGTTCTCCCGGTACAGCACCGGCTTGTCCACCAGCTGGCCGTGGAGGAAGTGCGTGCCGCCCGGATCCTCCACCCGCACCTTGCGCAGCATCTGGCGCACGATCAGCTCGATGTGCTTGTCGTTGATGTCCACGCCCTGCGACCGGTACACGTCCTGCACCCCGCGGACGAGGTACAGCTCGGTCTTGGTGGAGCGGTCGCGGGAGGCGTCCTGCGCGTAGAAGCGCTGCCCCGCCTGGACCTGGTCGCCCTTGGCGATCTGCGGACGCGGGCGGTCGTCCGGCAGGCGCAGCCAGCGCTGCGACTTGCCGGCCTCCGTCTCGACGTCCACGCGCACCCAGCCCTTGCCCTCGTCCTTGACGGCGGTGACGGTGCCGGTGACGCCCAGGGCGACGCCCGGCTTGGAGCTGAGGATCTCGGCGGGGAATGCCGACCCGGTGGTGAGCAGGTCGCCGGCCTCCACCCACTGGCCGTCGTCCACCCGGATCTGGGTGCGGCGCGTGACCGGGAAGGAGTGCTCGCGCACCGGCGCGCGGGTCGCCCCCGTGCCGGCGTCGTCCTGCTCGACGTACTCCGGCTCGACGACGGTCAGGATCGCCGACCCCGGCCGCGTCTCGTCGTCGGTGATGCGGATCCAGCCGTCCACCGGCGCGATCGAGGCCAGGGCCTTCGGCTTGCGCGCCTCGAACAGCTCCACGACGCGCGGCAGGCCGTGCGTGATGTCGGCGCCGGCGACGCCGCCGGTGTGGAAGGTGCGCATGGTGAGCTGGGTGCCCGGCTCGCCGATCGACTGGGCGGCGATGATGCCCACCGCGTCGCCCGGCTCGGTGAGCCGGCCGGAGGCCGGGTTGCGGCCGTAGCAGCGGGCGCAGATGCCCACCTCGCTGCGGCACTTCACGGGCGAGCGGACGCTGACGATCGCGTCGAGCGGCCGGCCGTCGTCGCGCAGCTCGGCGTCGAGCCGCTCGCCGTCGGAGGTGGTGATGAGGTAGCCGCGGCGGGCCGCCGCGATCTCCTCCTCGTCGGCGTCGTCGGCCACCTCGGGCCGCAGGTCCAGCAGGATCTCGCCCGTGATGCGGTCGACCACCGGGCCCAGCAGCACGCGGCCGGTGAGGCTGGGGTTGAGGATGTTGTCGTCGCGGAAGACCGGCACCTCGATGCCCTCGGTCGTGCCGCAGTCCAGCTCGCGCACGATCACGTCCTGCGAGACGTCCACCAGGCGCCGGGTGAGGTACCCCGAGTCGGCGGTCTTGAGGGCGGTGTCGGCGAGGCCCTTGCGGGCGCCGTGGGTGGAGATGAAGTACTCCAGCACCGACAGGCCCTCCATGAAGTTGCTGCGGATGGGCCGCTCGAAGGTGTCGCCCTTCGGCGTGCTCATCAGGCCGCGCATGCCGGCCAGCTGGCGGATCTGCTTGAACGAGCCGCGCGCGCCCGAGTTGGCCATCATGTAGATCGGGTTCAGGCGGTAGAGGTGCTTCTGCATCGCGTCCGCGACCTCGTCGGTGGCCTGCTCCCAGAGCTTGATGATCTCCTCGTGGCGCTCCTCGGGGCTCATCTCGCCGAAGGCGAAGTAGCCCTCGATCTCCTCCACTCGGGCGTCGTACTTCGCGATGATCTCCTCCTTGGTGGGAGGAACGACGATGTCGTTCTTCGAGATCGTGATGCCCGAGCGGCTCGCGTAGCGGAAGCCGAGCGCCTTGAAGGCGTCGAGCACCTGCGAGACGGCGGTCGCGCCGTAGGTGTTGACGAGACGCTCGATGAAATCGGTCGTCTCGCGCTTGGTGAGGGTGCGGTGGCGCTCCGGGAAGGGCGTGTCGTCGAGCTCCTCGGCGCCCACCACCTGCTCGAGCGCCTCGCGCACCTCGTGGTTGAGGACGGCCCGGCCGGGCGTGGTGATGCGCACGCCGCCCTCGGGGCCGCCGCGCAGCTCGATGATCTCCTGCAGGTGCACCGCGTTCTGGTCGAGCGCGGCCAGCACGCTCTCCACCCCGCCGAACACGCGCGGGGTGCCCAGCCCGAGCGCGTCGAAGGGCTTGGTCGTCCAGTCCTTGCCCTCGACGCGGCCCTCGGTGCCCCGCGGCAGCTCCCACTTGCGGCTCTCGCGGTTCCAGAGCTCCGCCAGCTCGGTGTCGGTGCCCTCGCCCTCGTCGCCCTTCTTGCGCACCGAGATGGTCGGCGCGTAGGTGAGGTAGTAGAGGCCGAGGATCATGTCCTGGCTGGGCACGGCGATCGGGCGGCCGTGGGCCGGCGACAGGATGTTGTTGGCCGAGAGCATCAGGATGCGGGCCTCGGCCTGGGCCTCGACCGACAGCGGCAGGTGCACGGCCATCTGGTCGCCGTCGAAGTCGGCGTTGAAGGCGGTGCAGACCAGCGGGTGGATCTGGATGGCCTTGCCCTCCACCAGCACCGGCTCGAAGGCCTGGATGCCGAGGCGGTGCAGGGTGGGCGCGCGGTTGAGCAGCACCGGGTGCTCGCCGATGACCTCCTCGAGCACGTCCCACACCTCGGGGACCATCGCGTCCACCAGCTTCTTGGCGGCCTTGATGTTCTGCACCTGCTTGCGCTCGACCAGCCGGCTCATGATGAACGGCTTGAAGAGCTCGAGCGCCATCAGCTTGGGCAGCCCGCACTGGTGCAGGCGCAGCTCCGGGCCGGCCACGATCACCGAGCGGCCCGAGTAGTCGACGCGCTTGCCGAGCAGGTTCTGGCGGAAGCGGCCCTGCTTGCCCTTGAGCATGTCCGAGAGCGACTTCAGCGGCCGGTTGCCGGGGCCGGTCACGGCGCGGCCGCGGCGGCCGTTGTCGAAGAGGGCGTCGACCGCCTCCTGCAGCATCCGCTTCTCGTTGTTCACGATGATCTCGGGCGCGCCGAGGTCGAGCAGGCGCTTGAGGCGGTTGTTGCGGTTGATGACCCGGCGGTACAGGTCGTTGAGGTCGCTGGTGGCGAAGCGGCCGCCGTCGAGCTGCACCATCGGGCGCAGCTCCGGCGGGATCACCGGCACGGCCTCCAGGATCATCCACTCCGGCCGGTTCGAGCTGCGGCGGAAGGCGGACACGACCTTGAGGCGCTTCAGGGCGCGCGCCTGGCGCTGGCCCTTACTGGTCTGGATGGTCTCGCGCAGCGACTCGGCCTCGGCGTCGAGGTCGATCTCGGCCAGCAGGTCGCGGATCGCCGCGGCGCCCATGCCGCCGGTGAACAGGTCGCAGAAGCCGTGCGGCGAGCCGAAGCGGTCCTTCATCTCGCGGAAGAGCTGCTCGTCCGACTCGATCTGGCGCGGCTTGAGGTCCTTGAAGGTGAGCCAGGCGCGCGTGAGGCGCTCGATCGACTCCTCGGTGTAGCGCTCGATGTCCTTCTGGGCGACGTCCGTCTCCTTGCGCAGGTCGGTCTCGGCCTGCTTGCGGTCGGCGTCGGTCAGCTCGCGGCGCGCCTCCGGGTCCTCCGAGGTGCGGTCGCGCTGCAGGTCGTCGATCCAGTACTCGTCCTCGTCGGTGAGGCCGTCGGCCGAGCCCTCGCGCAGCCACTCGACGCGGCGCTCCAGGCGCTCGCCGAGCTCGAGCAGGCGCTCCTCCTTGTCCTGCCCGTACTGCTCGATGGTGGCGTTGACGTCGTCCTGCAGCCGGTCCAGCTCGCCGGCGCGCCCCTCCTGGTCCACCGAGGTGACGATGGAGGCCGCGAAGTAGAGGACCTTCTCCAGCTCCTTCGGGGCGATGTCCAGCATGTAGCCGATGCGGCTCGGGACGCCCTTGAAGAACCAGATGTGGCTGACCGGCGCGGCCAGGTCGATGTGGCCCATGCGCTCACGGCGCACCTTGGCCCGCGTCACCTCGACGCCGCAGCGCTCGCAGATGATCCCCTTGTAGCGGACGCGCTTGTACTTGCCGCAGTAGCACTCCCAGTCCTTGGTGGGACCGAAGATCTTCTCGCAGAAGAGGCCGTCCTTCTCCGGCTTCAGCGTGCGGTAGTTGATGGTCTCGGGCTTGGTCACCTCGCCCGAGCTCCACTGCCGGATCTGCTTCGAGGAGGCCAGCCCGATGGTGATGGAGTCGAAGTTGTTGATGTCGATCACGTCCCCGCGCCTTTCTCGTGTGCCCGCTCCGCGCCTCGTGGGACGCGGGCGGGCGAAGACTCCGTCCGATCGCGGCGGGCCCGCGCGCCCCTGAGGTCGCGCCGGCCCGCCGGGCCTCCGTCAGCCCTCCGTGCCGGCGTCGCCGGAGGGGGTCAGCACCTCGGCCCCCTCGCCGCCGCCGTCGCCGTCGGCCGCCGGCGTCTCGCCGTCGCCCCCGGCCTCGCCGGTCCCGATGCCGCCGGAGAGGTCGATGCCCAGCTCCTCGGCCGCGCGGAGGAGGTCGTCGTCCTCCTCGCCCGGCGTGAACTGCGGCCCGACCTCGCCCTCCACCTTCACGTCGAGCCCGAGGCTCTGCATCTCCTTCAGCAGCACCTTGAAGCTCTCCGGGATGGACGGCTCCTGGATGTTCTCGCCCTTCACGATCGCCTCGTAGGCCTTCACGCGGCCGACCGTGTCGTCGCTCTTGATGGTGAGCATCTCCTGGAGGGTGTACGCGGCGCCGTACGCCTCCAGCGCCCACACCTCCATCTCGCCGAAGCGCTGCCCGCCGAACTGCGCCTTGCCGCCCAGCGGCTGCTGGGTGACGAGCGAGTAGGGGCCCGTCGAGCGGGCGTGGATCTTGTCGTCCACCAGGTGGAGCAGCTTCAGCATGTACATGTAGCCGACGGTCACCTTGCCCTCGTAGGGCTCGCCGGTGCGGCCGTTGTAGAGCTTCATGCGGCCCGAGCAGCGGCGGCCGGGGCGGTCGTTCTCGTCGATGGAGAGCTCGATCGGGTTCTCCGGGTGGCTCGCCGACCAGTCCATCAGCACGCGGTCCACGTCCTCGGGGGTCGCGCCGTCGAACACCGGCGTCGCCACGAAGGTGCGGTTCGGGTGCCTCGCGTCGCCGTTGCCGGCGGCCTTCCCGCCGGTCTCGTCGTAGGCGCCGTCGACCCAGCCGTGGTTGGCCGCCCAGCCGAGGTGGGTCTCCAGGATCTGCCCGATGTTCATGCGCGACGGCACGCCCAGCGGGTTGAGGATCATGTCGATCGGCGTGCCGTCCTCGAGGAACGGCATGTCCTGCTCGGGGACGATCTTCGAGATGACGCCCTTGTTGCCGTGACGGCCGGCCAGCTTGTCGCCCTCGGCGATCTTGCGGCGCTTGGCCACGTACACGCGCACCAGCTCGTTGACGCCCGGGGGCAGGTCGTCGCCCCGGTCGCGGTTGAACACCTTGACGTCGATGACCTTGCCGCCCTCGCCGTGCGGCACCTTGAGGGAGGTGTCGCGCACCTCGCCGGCCTTCTCCTTGAAGATGGCGCGGATCAGCTTCTCCTCGGCGGTGAGCTCGGTCTCGCCCTTCGGCGTGACCTTGCCCACCAGCAGGTCGCCCGAGCCGACCTCGGCGCCGATGCGCACGATGCCGCGCTCGTCGAGGTCCTTGAGGGACTCCTCCGAGCGGTTCGGGATGTCGCGGGTGATCTCCTCGGCGCCCAGCTTGGTGGTGCGGGCGTCGATCTCGTAGGCCTCGATGTGGATGGACGACAGCACGTCGTCCTTCACCAGGCGCTCCGAGATGATGATGGCGTCCTCGAAGTTGTAGCCCTCCCAGGACATGAAGGCGACGAGCATGTTGCTGCCCAGCGCCAGCTCGCCCTGGTCGGTGGAGCTGCCGTCCGCGAGCACCTGGCCGGACCCGACCGGGTCGCCCTTGCGGATGATCGGCTTTTGGTGGATGAGGGTGCCCTGGTTGGAGCGGGTGAACTTGTGCAGCTCGTAGTGCTCCAGCTCGCCCTGGGGGTCCTCCACGATGATGTGGTCGGCGTCCACGGCGGCGACGGTGCCGTCGGTGCGGCTCACGACCACGTCGCCGGTGTCCACCGCCGCGCGGCGCTCGATGCCGGTGCCCACCAGGGGGGCCTCGGTGATCATGAGCGGCACGGCCTGACGCTGCATGTTCGCGCCCATCAGCGCGCGGTTGGCGTCGTTGTGCTCGAGGAAGGGGATCAGGGCGGTCGCCACCGAGACGATCTGCTCGGGCGACACGTCCATGTACTCGACGTCGGCCGGGTCGGCCAGGATCGGCTCGCCGCCGCGGCGGCACAGCACCGGGCCCACGAGGGCGCCGGTGGCGTCGATCTCGGCGTTCGCCTGGGCGATCGTCTTGTGCTCCTCCTGGGTGGCGTCGAGCGGCTCGACCACCGCGGTCACGTGCCCGTCCACGACGCGGCGGTACGGCGTCTGGATGAAGCCGAACTCGTTGACCGTGGCGTGGCTGGCCAGCGAGCCCATCAGGCCGATGTTCGGGCCCTCCGGCGTCTCGATCGGGCACATGCGGCCGTAGTGGGTCTCGTGGACGTCGCGCACCTCGATGGGGGCGCGCTCGCGGGTGAGGCCGCCCGCGCCGAGCGCCGACAGGCGGCGCCGGTGGGTGAGCCCCGACAGCGAGTTGGTCTGGTCCATGAACTGCGAGAGCTGGGAGGAGCCGAAGAACTCCTTCAACGCGGCCACCACCGGCCGGATGTTGATGATCGTCTGCGGCGTGATGGTGTCGACGTCCTCGGTGCTCATCCGCTCGCGCACCACGCGCTCCATGCGGTAGAGGCCGATGCGGAAGGCCTCCTGCACCAGCTCGCCGACGGTGCGCAGGCGGCGGTTGCCGAAGTGCTCGTACTCGTCGAGCTCCCCGACGATCTCGTCGCGCGGCATCGTCGCCGCGTCGGCGGCGAAGTCCTTGCTCTCCTCGGGCAGGCCGATGCGGATCGGCAGCGCCACCAGGCGGCGGATCAGCTCCACCAGGTCGTCGGTCATGCCCGACAGCCGGCCGGTGAAGCGCGGGTTGGTGAGGGTGCGGACGCCGGAGCCCACGTTCAGGCCGAGGCGCGCGTCGAGCTTGTAGCGGCCCACCTTGGTGAGGTCGTAGCGCTTCGGGTCGAAGAACAGCGACCGCACCAGGGCGCGCGAGTTGTCGACCGTCGGCGGCTCGCCCGGGCGCTGCTTCTTGAAGACCTCGATCAGGGCGTGCTGCATGATGTCGCCGGAGCGCGCCTCGAGCTTCTTCTCGAGCTTCTCGATCTCGGCCTCGATCGCGGCCTTCTCGTCGGTGGAGGCGTCGTCCAGGCCCTTCGCGACCTCCTGGATCTCCGCCACCACGGCGGCGATCTCGTCGAGGCTCTTGCGGTTGCCCGTCTGCGGGGCGCCCTCGGTGGCGTCCTTGTCCAGGGTCATCTGGATGAAGGGGTTGACCCGGTCGGGGTCGTCCGGGTGCCGGAAGAGGTTCGCGACGTCGTCGCGGGTGTACCCCAGGGCGAACAGCAGCGTGGTCACCGGAAGCTTGCGCTTGCGGTCGATGCGCACGTGGACGAGGCCCTTCTTGTCGATCTCGAGCTCGACCCACGAGCCGCGGGACGGCATCAGGTTCGCGATGAAGACCTGCTTCTCGCGGTCCTTGGGCTCCATCACGTAGGCGCCGGGCGAGCGCACGAGCTGGGTCACGACGACCCGCTCGGTGCCGTTGATGAT
The DNA here is from genome assembly GCA_050181915.1 of Thermoleophilia bacterium. Taxonomy (GTDB): domain Bacteria; phylum Actinomycetota; class Thermoleophilia; order Miltoncostaeales; family Miltoncostaeaceae; genus JBFXCS01. The sequence goes on from JBFXCS010000003.1 coordinate 293,947, forward strand.
GTAGGTGCCCCACTCGGTCATGAGCGGCAGATCGCCCATGAACACCTTCTGCTCGCGGATCTCACCGGTCTCGCGGTTGACGAAGGCGACCTCCATCGTGAGGGGCGCCGCGTAGGTGAGGTCCTTCTCGCGGCAGTCCTTGATGGAGTCGTTGGGGATGATCTCGTCGAACGGCATGCCGGGCTCCCAACCGCCCAGCGTGTACTTGCCGAACTGGACGGCGAGGGTGCCGGTGAAGTCCTCGATCGGCGAGATGTCGTCGATGGTCTCCCGAAGGCCGTCGTTGAGGAACCACTCGAACGACGATCGCTGGATGTCGATGAGGTGGGGGACCTCCAGCATCTGGACGTCCTTCAGGTCATCGAAGACCTTGGCGAGCTTCGAGAAGGAATAGCGGGCGCGGGCAGCGGGGCGGGTGCTCAAGTCGCGAGGCCTCCTGACGAGAGCGGGCGGGTGGCGGCGGATGACCGGGGGTCCGGCGAAGGCGCAACCGCAAACGTTACCACGTTCAGTGGCACTTTTTCAACAGAGCACCCCGCGTCATGCGGGCGTGGCACTGTAGGCTGCGGAGCGCGCGCAGCCGTCAATCGGACCCGTCGGCCAAGACGGGCGATGCTATCACCACGGACGGGCGGATGCCCAACGCCGCGCCGGCGATCCTCGGAGATCGGCTCCGTCCAGCGCCGCCGGCGGGCCGCTCCCCCTAGCGGCCCCGCGCGGGCGGGCCGGTGTTGAGGAGGCGCTGCAGGCGCCGGGTCTCGGCGAGGGCGTTGACCGGGCGGCGGTCGGCGGGGCCGGTGCTGCGGCCGCGCTGAATGCGCTCCTCGCGCCCCTCGCGGGCCTCGACCCAGCGCTCGTAGCCGCCGATCAGGTCGAGCAGGCTCTCGACCAGGCCGAGGCCCCCCGGCTCGCCGGAGTAGGGCTCGCCGTTGAGCAGCAGGGCCCGGTCGGCGGCGGCCCAGACCAGCTCGCCCTCACCGGGGCGGGCGGCGCGGATGCCTGTGGCGGAGATGCGGACGGCGAGGCCGTGCCACTCCCGCTTCAGGACGCCGGGCTCGACGGCGGGGCGGAAGCCGAAGGCGCGCATGCGGCGGCGCTCGTCGGGGGACGTCCACTGCCGGTGCGCCGTGTCGAGCAGTCCGCGCAGGCGGTCGTCGACACCGGGTCCGGTCTCCCCATCGGCGTACGACGGCAGCGCGTTCATTCGCTAAGTATGCCGAACACCTCGGACCGCGATGCGGAGCGGCGAGCGCCGAGGCCGGGGGCGCATCGGGGGCACGGGCCGCCGGACGGCGGCCCGTGCCCCTCGCTCTCAGCTGAACTTGCCGGGAACCCCGCCGCCCTTGACGACGGACAGGTCCTCGAGCCAGCCCTGCAGGCGGGCGTAGTCGCGGTCCTCGGCGTCGAGCCCGGCGAGGGCCGCGTTCACCTCGTCGGCGACGGCGTCGACGTTGCCCTTGTTGGCGGTCGAGACCTTGTCGCGAAGGGCGCTCTTCAGGTCGCGGTCCAGCGGCATCTTCATCCTCCCGGGGGGTGACGATCGTCGGCACCCCGAGCGATCTCGCCGGGGCGGCGTTCGGCATTGTGCGCGATAGCACGACCGGATGACAAGTTCAGCGGATGATGATCCTGCGCGTGGCGGACGTCAGGTTGCCGGCCCGGTCGCGGACGTCGAGCCGGACGGTGTAGCGCCCGGTGGGCAGGGTGCCGAACGGGACGCGGCGGTTCGCGCCGACGGGCACGCGCGTCGTGAGCGGCGCGCGCGCCCGGCCCCGCGCGGGGCGCACGACGGCGGTGACCGCCAGCGCCGAGACGGTGCCGGCGTCGTCCAGGTCGACGATCATCCCGGCCCGGCGGCGGGGCGCGGCCCCGCCGGGGCGCAGGCGCGGGCCCGCCACAAGGCGCCGGGGCCGCAGCACGGGCCGGGCGTTGTCGACCTGGACGCTCCACTCGCGCGTGGCCACGTTGCCGGAGAAGTCGCGCGCGTCGACCCGCACCAGGTGCCAGCCGTCGACGAGGCGGCGGGTGTCGAAGGTGATGCCGCGCGGGTAGGTCTGGGGTCGCGCGACGCGGACGCCGTCGACGCTGAGCGACCACTCGGTGACCCGGGAGCGCGCGACCGCCTGGAACCTCACCGTCGCCCGGGCGCGCACCGCGCCGTTCACGCCCGGCTTCAGGCCGGTGAGGCGCGGGGCCTCGAGGTTGACGCGGACGCGCCCGGCGCCGTAGAGCTGATCCGGCCCCGGGGCCCCGAGGTCGACGGCGGACGAGATCAGGTTGGCCCGGATCTGCTCCGGGGTGGGGTCCTCGCCCGCGCGCCGGGCCGCGGCCAGCATCACCGCGGCGGCGCCCGCCGCGTTCGGGGCGGCGTTCGAGGTGCCCCCGACGCCGCGCAGGCCCGCCGGCCCCATGACGCGCGTGTTGGTGGGCGCGACCAGGTCGGGCTTGAGCCGCCCGTCCGCCGTGGGGCCCTGGCTGGAGTAGACCTTCAGCCGATCGCCGCGCCAGTCCGTCGCCCCGACGGCGATCGCCCCGGCGGCGTCGCTCGGCGTCATGATGCTCCCGACCGCCGATCCGCCGATGTCGGCCAGGGGGATCTCGCGCGAGAGCAGCGAGAGGTCGCCTGCCGGCGGCGGGCCCGAGACGTGGACGGCCCTCAGCCGGTAGTAGCCGTCCGAGGGCGGCGCGTAGCCGGTGAACCGCTCGGCGGTGGGGGCGCCCTCCGACTGGCGGTCCTGGGAGCCGATCACCGGCAGCCACGACCCGTCCGGCTGCAGCCGGTCGAGGAACAGGTCGATGTCGGTCGGCGGCCCGCCGGGCGGCGAGCTCCAGGAGAGGGCGAAGGTGATCGGCGCGCCGGCGCCGCGATAGAAGCGCCAGCCGTTGCCGTTGGGCCAGTCGAGGGTCAGGTCGCCGTCCTCGTCGCGCCACGGGCCGGCCCAGTGGGTGAGGGCGTAGTTGCCGGCCGAGTTGAACCACAGGATCCCCGCGGCGGCGGCGCGGTCCACCGCCCGGGCGGCCCACCCGGTGCCGTCGAAGGGGCCCTCGATGAAGCTGTTCGAGTGGACGACGATGTCCGGGCGGCGCGCGATGAGGTAATCGACGGCCGCCTCGAAGTCGGCCTGGGAGTGGTAGTTCACGAACAGGTAGTGGGCCTTCGGCGCGAAGTCGTAGACCGTCTGGGCCACGATCTCGCCGTGATTGGTGCGGTTGCCGTAGGCGTTGACGCCGTTGAGGCCGTTGACCGTGTCGAAGGCGGCGGTCTCGAGCCGGGAGGGCGGGGGCAGCTCGTGCTTGGCCTGCATCGTCGCGATGTTCGCCCCGAAGCCCAGGTCGAGCACCGCGATCACGAGGCCCTGGCCACCGTCCGCGACCCTCCCGAGCACGTTCGCGCCGGTGCGCTCCAGCCCCTGGCTCAGCGCCGCGCCGGGGGCGGGCGGGACCACCTCGTCGGCGAAGGCGGTCGTGGCGGGACGGGCCCCGGCGATGCCGGGCAGCCGGGAGAGGGCCGCCGCGCGGGCGGGGTCGGCGACCACCTGGAGTTGGTTCCCCACCCGCCGCTGGACGCGCAGCCCGCCGGCCCCGAGCGCATCGACCGCGCGGTCGATGCGGCCGGGCTCGGCCTGGACGGTCAGCGCCTGCGGCCGCGCCTGCGCGACGGCGGCGGCGCCGAGCAGCGCCGCGGCGGCGCCGACGGCGAGCGCCGGGCGCCTCACCGGCGCCCCCGCACGACCTTGGTGCGGACGGTGCGGTTGCCGGCCATGTCCTCCACGGTGACCTCCAGGGTGTTCCGCCCGCGCGCGAGGCGGGTGAGCCGCACGCCGGCGGTGGGGCGGCGCACGCTGAGCAGGATCTTCCGGTTGAGCCGGATCTCGATGCGCCGGATGGTGCCGGCGTCGCGCGCCCCGACCCGCAGCGCCGGCGTGCGACCGGTGCCCAGGCGCAGGCGCACGGCGGGCGCGGTGGCGTCGAGGCGGGCCATGCCGGCCCCGTACATCGGGTCGACCCCGCGCGGGCCGAGGTCGAGGGCGGTGGACAGCAGCACGCCGCGCAGATCGGCCGCCGTCGCGGGGAGCCCCTGGGCGATGCGGCTCTGGCGCAGGATCGCCGCCGCCCCCGCCACGTGCGCCGTCGCCGCCGAGGTGCCGGCCGCCGACGGCCACTCCGGGTTGGAGGTGACGTACGTCGGGGCGATCAGGTCGGGCTTGGCCCGGCCGTCGATCGTGGGGCCGTAGGACGAGTAGGCCTCCAGGGTGTCCTGGTTCCACCTCACCGCGCCGACCGTCAGCGATCCCGCCGCGTCGCCCGGCGTGGGCACGCTGCCCGCGGGCACGGCCGCGGGGCCGAACCCGATGGTGCGCGAGTAGAGGTCGAAGGCGGCGGGCCCGCCGGACTCCTGGCGCACCACCACGCGCCACGACCCGCCGTCGGTGGGCACCGGCCCGGTGAGGGCGCCCCGCGCGCCGTAGGGCGCTCCGCGGGCGACCTCCGTCCAGGCGCCCGACGGGTCCAGTCGCTCCACGGCGACGCTCGCGGTGACGCCGGGGGCGCTCCACGAGAGCGACAGCACCAGGGGCTGGCCGCCGGTCGGCGGCAGCGGCAGCACCGTGCCGCCCGGCGCTGCGGCTCCCCGCCAGTGGCGCTGGGCGAAGTTGCCGGACGAGTTCACCCACAGCACCCCCGCCGCCGCGGCGGCGTCGACCGCCCGCGCCGCCGGGCCGGTGCCGTCGTAGGGGGGCTCCAGGAACGAGTGGGAGTGACTGGCGATCGGGATGCCCTGCGACGCGACCCAGGCGGCGGCCGCCGGGAAGTCGTCGATGCCCCGATACCGCACCAGCACCAGGTGCGCCTCGGGGGCGATGTCGTGCACCAGCTCGGCCATCCGGACGCCGTGCCCGGTGGGCACGCCGACGTCGGTGAACCCGTCGAGGCCCGGGTCGATCGGATCGACCACGTGGATCGTCATCCGGTCGCGCGGCGGCAGCTCGCCCAGCGCGATCGAGCGGTCGAGGCCGAGGAAGCCCTCGTCGACGACGGCGACCGTCTGCCCCTGGCCGAGGAAGCCCCGGCTCCAGAGGGCGTCGGCCCCCATCCTCACCCCTCCCTGGCTGATGAGGGCGGCCTGCGCCGCCGGCGCCAGCGCGGCACCCGCGACGAGCACCGCCACGAGCATCCCGGCGCGCCTCATTGGCGGGGGAAGCTCGCAGAAAGAGGGGCTCCCGTCCACGGGCCAGGTGTCGGGGAACCACGGCGGCGGGGCGGCGGGGCCCCGGCCCCGCGCCCCCCCCCCCGGGCTACGAGACCGACACCCGTGCGCCCGCCTCCTCGAGCTGCGCCTTGATCTGGTCGGCCTCCTCCTTCGCCACGCCCTCCTTGACGGCGTTCGGGGCGTTGTCGACCAGGTCCTTGGCCTCCTTCAGGCCCAGGCCGGTGACCGCGCGGACGACCTTGATCACCTGGATCTTCTTGTCGCCGGCGCCGTCCAGGCTGACCGTGAAGGCCGTCTGCTCCTCGGCGGCGGCGGCGCCGCCGCCGTCACCGGCCGGGGCGGCCGCGACCGCGACCGGCGCGGCGGCGGTGACGCCGAAGGTCTCCTCCAGAGCCTTGATGCGCTCGGACAGCTCCAGCACGGAGATGCCCTTGAGCTCCTCGATCCACTCCTCGGTGGTGGCCATGCGTGTTCTCCTTGTCTCCTGCGTTCGGTGTAAGGGGTGGCGGAGGGCTCAGCCCTCGGCGGCGGCCTTCTGCTCCTGGACCTGCGCCAGCGTGCGGGCGAGCCCGCCGACCAGGCCGTTGAGGGTGCCGGCCAGGCCGGTCAGCGGCCCGGCGATGCCGCCGGCCAGCCGGCCCAGCAGCTGCTCGCGGGACGGCAGCTTCGCCAGCCGGGCCACGTCCTGGCTCGGCAGGTCCGCGCCCTCCAGCAGGCCGCCCTTGATGGTGAGCGCGTCCGGGTGCTCGCCGGCGAAGCCGTTGAGCGCCTTGGCGGCGACGGCCGCGTCGCCCGAGACCCACGCCAGGGCGGTGGGCCCCGACAGGTACGGGATCAGCGCGTCGCGTCCCGTGGCGGCCGCCGCGCGGCGCGCCAGGGTGTTCTTCACCACCGTGAACTCGGTGTCCGCCTCGCGCAGCCGGCCGCGCAGCTCCGCGAGCTGCTTCACGGTCAGGCCGCGGTAGTCGGCGGCGAGGATGGTGTCGGCTCCCGCCAGGCGCTCGGTCAGCGCCTCCACCACCTCGCTCTTCTCTTCTCGTCTCAGGGTGTCACCTCCGTCTGGTCCGCCGCGGGCGGGCGGGGACCGGGAGGCGCCCCGCGCCTGCGGGGACCCCGGATGCTCCTCGCCAACCTCGCACGGGCCGCCCGGGTGGGCGTTTTGAGGCGGCCGGGCCGCCCCCGTGGGTCTTCGGTCGGGTGTGTCTCGGTCGGCTGCCTAGGCGGCCGGCTCCTCGGTGATGTCGCTGCCGGCGGTGCGGGTGGTGTCGATCGGGATGCCCGGGCCCATGGTCTGGGCGATGGTGATCGACTTCAGGTACTTGCCCTTGGCGGCGGCGGGCTTGACCCGCACGATCTCCTCCACCACGGCCTGGTAGTTCTCGATCAGCTGGGCCTCGCCGAAGGAGCGCTTGCCGATGCCCAGGTGGATGATCCCGGCGCGGTCGGTGCGGTACTCCACCTTGCCCGCCTTCACGTCGGTCACGGCCTTGCCGATGTCGAACGTGACGGTGCCGCTCTTCGGGTTCGGCATCTTGCCGGAGGGGCCGAGGATGCGGCCGAGCTTGCCGACGGTGCCCATCATGTCGGGCGTGGCGATGGCCACGTCGAACTCGTCGAAGCCCTCCTGGATGCGCTTGGCCAGGTCCTCGCCGCCCACCACGTCGGCTCCGGCGGCCTCGGCCTCGCGGGCCTTGTCGCCCTCGGCGAAGACCGCGACCTTGACCTCCTTGCCGGTGCCGTGCGGCAGGCTGATGGTGCCGCGGAGCTGCTGATCGGCGTGACGCACGTTGACGCCCAGGCGCAGGTGCACCTCGACCGTCGGGTCGAAGCGGGTGATCTCCTGGGACTTGATCAGCCGGACGGCGTGGAGCGGGTGGTAGACCCTCTCGACGTCGATCTCCGACTTCGCCTGCTGATAGCGCCGTCCGCGCTTGCCCACCGCGTGCTCCTTCTTACTCCGCGTCGACGGTCACGCCCATACTACGCGCCGTCCCCGCGATGATCGTCATCGCCGACTCCACGCTGTTCGCGTTGAGATCGGGCATCTTCGTCTCGGCGATCTGGCGCAGCTGGTCGCGCGTCAGGTTCGCCACCTTGTCCTTGTGCGGCTCCGAGCTGCCCTTGTCGATGCCGAGGGCCTGTCGGATCAGCACCGCCGCCGGCGGCACCTTCGTGATGAAGGTGAAGGAGCGATCCTCGTAGACCGTCACCTCGACCGGGGTGATGGTGCCGTTGCCGGCCTGGGTCTGCGCGTTGAACGCCTTGCAGAACTCCATGATGTTTATGCTCGCGCCACCGAGCGCCGGACCCACGGGAGGGGCGGGCGACGCCGCGCCGGCCGGGATCTGGAGCTTGATGACCTGCAGGACCTTCTTCGCCATGACGTCCTCGATCGCGGGGCGTCGCCCCGGTTGCGGTACCGACTACTGGATCTGGATCAGGTGAGCTTCTTGACCTGGTCGAACGAGAGCTCGGCAGGGGTCTCGCGGCCGAAGATGCTGACCAGCACCTTCAGGCGGCCCTGCTCGGCGTTGATCTCGGCGATCTCGCCGGTGAAGTCCGACAGCGGACCGGCGATCACCTTGACGCTCTCGCCCACCGTGAAGTCGGCGCGCACCTTCGGGCGCTCGACGCTCGCGACGTTGAGCAGCCGGTCGACCTCGCCCTGGGTGAGCGGCACCGGCTCGCTGTCGCGGCCGCCGCCGACGAACCCCGTGACGCCCGGGGTGTTCTTCACCAGCCAGAGCGCGTCGGGCGTCATGTCCATGTTCACGAGCACGTAGCCCGGCAGGCGGCGCTTCTCGGCCTGGACCTTCTGGCCGTCCTTGGTCTCGACCACCTGCTCGGTGGGGATGACCACCTGGCGCACGCGCTCGCGCTGACCGAGCGAGACGAGCCGGTGCTCGAGGTTGGCCTTCACCTTCTTCTCGTGGCCGGAATAGGTGTTGATGACGTACCAGCGGAACACGGAACCCCTAGAAGATCGCGTCGACGAGGCGGCTGAAGACGGAGTCCAGCGCCCAGAGATAGAGGGAGACGATAGCGACCACCACCAGCACGACGGCGGTCGACTGCATGAGCTGCGTGCGGGTGGGCCAGCTGACCTTGCGGAGCTCGGCCACCACCTCGGTGATGAAGCGCGAGCCGCGCCGCTGCTGGACCACCGCCTTGGTGACCGACCCGGCCTTCTCCGGCTTGCGGCCCCGCCCCGGCTGGTTGGGCCGCGGGTTGGGCGGCTGGCGCCGCCGCTGCTGCGGCTTGGGCGCACGGGCGCCACCGGGAGCCGGCGCGTTGCCGTCCCCCGATGATCCCTGCCCTCGTGCGGGTCGGATGCGGGCCATCAGTCGTTCATCACCTTGCGTGGACTACAGGGCCGGAGGGACTCGAACCCCCAACCCCCGGTTTTGGAGACCGGTGCTCTACCAGTTGAGCTACGACCCTACGCGGAGCGCGAGCCCCCGTGATCCGGGCTAGCGCGTCTCCTTGTGCGGCGTGTGCCTGCCGCACCATCGGCAGTACTTCCGGAGCTCGATCCGGTCCGGAGTGTTCCGCCTGCTCTTGTTGCTCTGGTAGTTCCGACGCTTGCACTCTTCGCAAGCCATCGTGACCGCTATGCGCTGGCCGGTCGCCACAGGTCAAAGTCTCCGGTCCGGGGACGGGCGGCCGAAGGGTACCACGCCCCCCGCGCTCCCGCAGGCGGCCGCGGGCGGCGCCGCGACGCTCAGGCCGGCCGGCCGCCGGCCCGGCGCAGGCGCTCGGCGGGCGACCGCGCCGCGACGGCCTCGGCGTGGGCCGCGGCGCGCAGCAGGCCGGCGGCGGCGCGCTGCAGGTCGAGCCCGGTCTCGACGGCCTGGGCCTCGACGCCCAGGCCGTCGGCCAGGCGCCGGTACTCGGTGGCCAGCGGCGGCCGCGCCTTGGCGTTGGGCGACCCGGCGGAGCGCACGCGCTGGCACAGCCGCTGCACGTCGGCCACCGTCGGCGGCGAGGTGCGGACGGTGCGGCGTCTCACGCCGCGGCCGTCATCGTGAGCAGCACGGCGTCGCCGGCCCCGCCCACCGACACGAGGAAGCGGCGGCCCAGCGGGCCCACCTCGAACTCCTCCTGCAGGTCGAACACGCGGTGCCCGCGGGCCGAGGAATGGCCGCGCAGGCGCACGGGGGCGTCGGTGTGGGCCTCCACCAGGTCCAGTCCGCGGGCGAGGCTCTCCCGGGCCTCGGGCCCGAGCGCCGCCTCCGGTGATGGCGGGTTCGTCATGTCCCGGAGATCGGCGCGCCGCGCCGCGTTCTTGAGTCGCCCGCCGCGGGCGGACCGGGCTCATCCGCGGATTGCGGCCCTGAGCGCGGGGACGCCGTCCGCGGCGCCGGCGACCCAGGCCACCGCCACCCGCCCCGGGGCGGCCGCGGCGAGCGCGACGTGGGCGAACGGCACCGCCGATGCCGCCCCTCCGCCGGGCGGCGGCAGGGTGCGGGCGCCGGCCGCCGACCCCACGCGCACGTGGACGACCGGCTCGCCGCCAGCCGGGCCCATCCAGGCCGTCGCCGCCTCGTGGCCGGGCTTGGACAGGGCGAACGCGCCGGAGCCCGACAGCCGCGACCTCTGCACCCGGCGCACCGCCCCGGTCGCGATGTCCACCGTGGCGACGGCCAGCACCTGGCGGAGCGGCGACGCGCCCTCGATCCAGGCGATCAGCGGCGACGGGGACGGCTCCCGGGACAGCAGCGGCGCGCCGACCGCGCCGGAGGCCAGCCGGCCTGCGGGCGCCCACTCACCGGCCACCAGGCGCGTCGCCATCAGCGACCGGCCGGATCCGGCGAGGTCGACGTCGGTCCATGCCGCCACCGCGTCCGGGAAGCCCCCCGCCAGCACCGGGCCCCAGGGCCGCGCGGCCGTCTCGTGCAGCACCTCCGCCGGCCCGACGGCGTCGCCGGGGCCCAGCGTCGCGCCCATCACGCGGCTCGTCGCCGGCGCGACGAGGTCCTGCTCCCGCCAGGCGACGACGGCGCGCCCGTCGGCACCCGCCAGCACGGCCGGCCGGCCGATCGCGACGGCGGACGCCCCGGCTCGGTGCACCAGGGCGGGAGGACCCCACCCGCCGGCCGGCTCGCGCAGGCGCGTCAGCACCACGGGCGGGCCGTCGGGCGCGGCGTGCTCGGTCCAGACGATCCGAGTGAGCCCGTCGGGGCCGGTGGAGAGGTCGAGGCCGCCCACCCCGCCGGGGGGCGCGTCGAGCCGCGTGAGGGCGTCCCAGCCGCCCCCGGGGCCCAGGGTCGCGGTCCACAGCTGGGAGCCGCCGCGGGAGCGCACCCACACCGCGAACGGCGCGCCGCGGGCGCCCACGCCGGCGCGGAGCGCGGTGAGGGCGCCGCGGGGACGCAGCGACGCCGGCAGCTCGCCGATCCCCGCGGGCGCGACGCGCGCCGCGCGCAGGTGCCCGGAGCGGGCGAGCCACACCACGCCCCCGCGGCCGCGGGGGTCGAGCGCCACCTGCGGCGCCCACCCGCCCCGCGCGGCGACCGGGCCCAGGTCCACCGTCCGCGCCGCGGCCGGCGCCGGGGTGGCGGCGGAGGCGACCGCGGGCGCGAGCGCCGCCAGGCCGGCGACCACCGCCAGGATGAGCCACCAGCGCCCGGGGATGCGCAGCGTGCCGCCCACGGCAGGCGACGGTAGCAGCGGTCGCCGAGGGCGGCGCGCGGGTGTGCTCTACTGGCCCCGTGTACGACGACATCGACCTCGGCGAGGCCGCCGACTACATCCTCGGCGAGCGCCCGGGGCTGGGCGAGGACGTGGTCTGGGCGGTGCTCAACGAGCTCGGCTCCCCGCCGGCCGAGGGCTCCGACGGGCTGGCGCTGCAGCTGCTGGCCCGGACCCGACCGGAGGTGCGGCGGCGCGACGCCAAGCGCGTCATCGCCGAGTGGCGGGCCTACGCCCGCCTGGCGGCCGCCGACGACTGGGACGACGCGATCGACTGAGCGACGGTGCCCGGCCGGGTGCCCCGGCCGGGCACTCGCTACGATGGCCGCGGTGTTCAGCGACGACGTGGACCGGATCTTCGCCGACCTCTTCCCGGGCGGGCGGCACGGGGCCTCCAGCGAGGCCCGCGCCCCGGTCGACGCGTACCTCACCGACGGCGACCCTCCCACCCTCACGGTGGAGCTCGACGTCGCCGGCGTCGACCCCTCCAGGGTGAGGGTGGAGCTGGTCGAGGACGTGCTGGTGATCCGCGGCGAGCGGCGCCGGGGCGGGGTGCCCGGACGCCGGGCCTACCGCATCGCCGAGATCGGCTGGGGCCCCTTCGAGCGCCGCCTGCGGCTGGGCATGGCGGTCGACGCCGAGCGCTCCAGCGCCGAGTACGAGAACGGCATCCTGCGCATCGCCCTGCCCCTCGCTCCGAAGCCGCCGCTGCGGCGCGTGGGCATAACGGTGCGCGGCACGGGCTGATGGCGGTCGAGGGCGCGGAGGCCGTCGTCGCCGACGACGGGGTGGAGCTGCCGGCGACCCTGCCGGTGCTGCCCTTGAAGGAGACGGTGGTCTTCCCCGACGCGGTCGCGCCGCTCGCGATCGGCGAGCCGCGCTCGGTGCGCCTCATCGACGAGGTCCTCAACCGCCCGGAGCGCCTGCTGGCGCTGGTGGTGAGCCGCGACCCCGACCGCGAGGAGCCGCCGCCGGAGCTGCTGCACGAGGTGGGCACCGCCGCGGTGGTGCAGCGCATGGTGCGGGTGCCGGACGGCACCGTGCGCGTGCTCGTGCAGGGCCTGCGCCGCGTGCGCGTGGGCCCCTACGAGAGCGCCGACCCGTTCCTGGAGGCGCGCGTCGCGGAGATGCCCGACCACGCCGAGCGCACCGACGAGGTCGAGGCGCTGGCCCGCAACCTGCAGGGCCTGTTCAGCCGGGTCATCGCCCTGGTGCCCCACCTGCCGGACGAGCTCCAGGTGGCGGTCGCCAACATCGAGGACCCGACGACCCTGTCGTACCTGGTCGCGTCGTCGATGCGCCTCTCCACCGGCGAGCGCCAGGAGCTGCTGGAGGAGATCGACCTCGACGCCCGCCTGCGCCGCCTCACCACGCTGTGCAACCGCGAGCTGGAGCTGCTGGAGCTGGGCGCCAAGATCCAGAGCGACGTCCAGACCGACATGGAGAAGAACCAGCGCGAGTTCTTCCTGCGCCAGCAGCTGAAGGCGATCCGGGAGGAGCTGGGCGAGGGCGACGACCAGGGCGCCGAGATCGACCAGCTGCGCGAGCAGCTCGCCGCCGCCGACCCGCCGCAGGAGATCCGGACGGCCGCCGAGCGCGAGCTGAAGCGGCTGGAGCGCCTGCCGCAGGAGTCGGCCGAGCACAACGTGGTGCGCACCTACCTCGACTGGATCATCCAGATCCCGTGGAGCGTCACCACCGAGGACGACCTCGACCTCGACCGCGCCCGCCGGATCCTCGACGAGGACCACTACGACATCGAGAAGGTGAAGGACCGGATCATCGAGCACCTGGCCGTCACGCGGCTGCGGCCCGACGCGCCCGGGCCGATCCTGTGCTTCGTGGGGCCGCCCGGCGTGGGCAAGACGTCGCTGGGCCAGTCGATCGCCCGCGCGCTGGGGCGGCGCTTCGCGCGCATCTCGGTGGGCGGCGTGCGCGACGAGAGCGAGATCCGCGGGCACCGGCGCACGTACGTCGGCGCCCTGCCCGGCACGATCGTGCGGGCCATCCGCGACGCCGGCGCCATGAACCCGGTGATCATGGTGGACGAGATCGACAAGATGGGCTCCGACGTCCGCGGCGACCCCTCGTCGGCGATGCTCGAGGTGCTCGACCCGGCGCAGAACTCCACCTTCCGCGACCACTACCTCGACCTGCCGCTCGACCTGTCGCGGGCGCTGTTCCTGTGCACCGCGAACGTGCTGGAGACGATCCCCGGGCCGCTGCTCGACCGGATGGAGGTCATCCGGCTGGCGGGCTACACCGAGGACGAGAAGCTGCACATCGCCCGGCGCTACCTGCTGCCGCGCCAGATCGCGGCGGCCGGCCTGCCGAAGGGCCTGCTGCGGATGACCGACGCGGGGCTGCGGACGGTGATCGCCGAGTACACCCGCGAGGCCGGCGTGCGCCAGCTGGAGCGGCGCCTGGGGGCGATCGCCCGGCGCGTGGCGCGGCGGGTGGCGGAGGGCGACCGGTCGCGGATGTCGGCCGGCCGCGACGCGGTGCGCGCGATCCTGGGGCCCGAGCGCATCCACAACGAGGTGCGGCGCCGCACCCGCGAGGCGGGCGTCGCCACCGGCCTGGCCGTGACCGGCGCCGGCGGCGAGATCCTGTTCGTCGAGGCGCAGGTGATGCCCGGCTCCGGCCGGCTCACGGTCACCGGCCAGCTGGGCGACGTGATGAAGGAGTCGGCCCAGGCGGCGATGTCGTTCGTGCGCGCCCGCCAGAAGGCGCTGGGGCTCGACCTGCCCGACGACTTCTTCGCCACCCACGACGTCCACATCCACGTGCCCGCGGGCGCGGTGCCGAAGGACGGCCCCTCGGCCGGGGTCACGATGACCACCGCGCTGGTGTCGGCCCTGTCGGGCCGCCCGGTGAGCCGCGACGTGGCCATGACCGGCGAGATCACCCTCACCGGCCAGGTGCTGCCGATCGGCGGGGTCAAGGAGAAGGTGCTGGCCGCGCAGCGCGCCGGCATCGGCGGGGTGATCCTGCCCAGGCTGAACGAGGACCAGCTCGCCGACCTGCCACCCGGGCTGGCCGACGAGATGCGGATCACCCTCGCCGACCGCATCGAGCAGGTGCTCGAGACCGCCCTGTCGTAGCGCGCCGCGGCCGTTTTAGCCGCAGGGCCACGGTCATACGGTCCCCGCATCCGTGACCATCGGGGCGTCGCAATCGGGGCCCGCGATCGCTAACTTAGGGTCACCGAATATCTCGACTAAGGGTGGAAAGGGCATGCCGCGATCCGTCGCCACCACGCCCCGCGCGACCACGACCGAGGCGGCGTCCGCCTGTGCGGGCTGCATCATCGTCAAATCACGCGACGCCGCGCGCGCCGCCGCGCTGGCCGACGCGCTGGAGCGGCTCGTGACCGCGGTCGAGTCGCCGTCGCTGGAGCGCTGCCGGGTCGAATGCCGGCCCGCCGACGACCCCGATTCGCGTGTCGAGATCGACGCCCGGCTCGGCGGATGGCTGATGATCGATACGGTACTGCGCTCGATCGAGTCGATCGTTGGGGCCACCGTGAGCGCCTCCGTCGAGCTCGGTCCGCTGGAGCGCGGATGGCGCGGCGGGTGGAGCGCGCCCGCCGGGACGGCCCGCCTACACAACGTCGAAGGGGATCTGGATGTCTGATCTGGGGACGGCGGCCCGGCCGCTGCGCGTGGCCATCGTCGGCTCGGGGCCCTCGGGCTTCTACGCCGCCGAGGCCCTGCACAAGGCCGAGGACGTGACGGTGCAGGTCGACATGTTCGACCGCCTGCCCACGCCGTTCGGCCTGGTGCGCCTGGGCGTGGCGCCCGACCACCCCAAGATCAAGTCGGTGACCCGCGTCTACGACAAGATCGCCGAGCACCCGGAGTTCCGCTTCTTCGGCAACGTCGAGGTGGGCCGGGACATCTCCCTCCACGACATCCGCCACTACTACCACGCGATCATCTATGCGGTCGGCGCGCCGTCGGACCGGCGCCTCGGCATCCCGGGCGAGCACCTGCCGGGCAGCCACTCGGCCACCGAGTTCGTGGGCTGGTACAACGCCCACCCCGACTTCCGCAGCCTGGGCTTCCGCATGGAGGGCTCCCGCGCCGTCGTGGTGGGCAACGGCAACGTCGCGATGGACGTCACGCGCATCCTGGCGCTGCCCGACGACGAGCTGGCCCAGACGGACATCGCCGACCACGCCCTCGAGACGCTCGCCGGCCGCAACGTCACCGAGATCGTGATGCTGGGCCGCCGCGGGCCGGCCCAGGCCGCCTTCACCACCAAGGAGCTCAAGGAGCTGCTGGAGATCCCGGGCGTCGACGTGATCGTCGACCCCGCCGACCTCGAGCTGGACGAGGCCACCCGGGCGCACATCGACGCCGGCGAGGACCGCAACCGCGACAGCAACCTGAAGGTGCTGCGCGAGATGGCCGAGCGCGAGCCCACCGGCGCGCCCGTCCGCATCGTGCTGCGCTTCCTGGTCTCCCCGGTGGAGGTGCTGGGCGACGAGCGCGTCACCGGCGTCGTGCTCGAGCGGAACACGCTGGTGGCCGACCCGGACGGCGGCTCGCCGCGCGCCCGCGCCGCCGAGGGCGCGCCGCGCGAGACCCTGGAGTGCGACCTGGTGTTCCGGGCGATCGGCTACCGCGGCACCGCCATCCCGGGGCTGCCCTTCGACGGCCGCTCGGCCTGCATCCCGAACCGGGCCGGCCGGGTCATCGACCCGGCGGCGGACGGCGCGCCGCTGGCCGGCGAGTACGTCACGGGCTGGATCAAGCGCGGCCCCCAGGGGATCATCGGCACCAACAAGCCGGACTCCGTCGAGACCGTGGGCTCGCTGCTGGAGGACTGGCGCGCCGGCGCGCTGGAGCGCCCCGTGCCGCCGCGCCAGGTGCTGGAGACGCTGGTCGCCGAGCGCCGCGGCGACCACGTGTCGTACGACGACTGGCGGGTGCTGGACGGCATCGAGACCCGGCGCGGCGCCGACGGCGGCCGCCCGCGCCAGAAGTTCAGCCGCATCGAGGAGATGCTGCGCGCGCTGGAGGAGCACAAGGAGACGGTCTCGTCGTAGCGCCCGGCGCGTGGGGGTCCGCGCCGCGGGCCCCCACGCGCCGGGTCAGCTCACCGCCCCGAGCCCGGCGAAGTGGTCGCGGAAGGCGTCCGCCTCGATCGCGAACACCCCTCCCGCGTCGGCCGGCGCCATCGGCCGCCACCAGCTCACGTCGCCGGTCCAGAGGGTGCCGCCCAGGATGGCGGCCTCCGTCTCGGTCGCGCCCCACGGGTTGCGCAGCACCAGGTAGCGGCGGCCGTGCCGGAAGGCCCAGCCCAGCACCGTGTAGCAGTGGGCCGCCACCAGGTTGGCGTCGCCGTACACCACCCGGGCCTCCGCCGCCCCGGCCGAGACGTGCGTCCAGGCGGTCATCGGGTTGAAGGTGCGGCCGCCCAGGGAGTTGGCGCGCACCAGGTCCCACAGCCCCTCGCCGGTGAGGCCGGCCGTCTCCCAGTGGGAGCGCCGTCCGCCGGTGAGCCGCGCCGTGGCCAGCACGCAGTCGCCCCAGGCGGTGGCGGTGATGTCCGGCCGGTCGCCGTCGACCCCGGTCAGCAGCTTGGCGTACGCCTTCTCGTACACCGCGGGCCACACCTCGCCGAACTCGGACGACCGGCAGTACACGAACGCCCCCGAGGGGAGCTGCGGCACCCGGTCGGTGACGGCCACGTCGCGGTCGACCTCGCCGTCCGAGTCGGGGCGGTAGAAGCGGATGACGCCGGTGAAGGCGTCGTCGAGCAGGCCCTCGGCGCGGGTCGCGTGGGCGATGCGGTACGGCCGCGCCCAAGCCACGGCCGACAGGGCCGCGACGAAGTGGCAGTTGCCGACCGCGCCCTGGACGGGGTCGACGAACTCGGCGGCCTCGTCGAAGAAGCGCCCGGGGTCGCTCCAGGCGGCGCCCGGGGGCGTCCAGTCGACGGCGCGCAGCCGCCTCCCCGGGTCGGCGCAGACGGTGCGCACCAGGTCGGGTGTGAGCACCCGGGCCAGGCGGCGCAGCCGCTCCTCGTCGGGCAGGCGCAGCGTCAGCTCGAGGTGCCCCGCCGACGCCCGGCGCATCGCGGTCACCGGGATCGCGCCGAGGTCGTCGGTCGCGAAGCGCCCGGCCAGGTCGGCGAGGCGCTCCACGCGCTCGCCGGGCAGCGCCTCGAGGTCGCTCGCATCGGGCCCGGGCGGGACGTCCAGCAGGGGCGAGCGCTCCGGCCGCAGCGACAGGTCGGCGTCGAGGCGCAGCCCGGTGTAGAGCGGGCCGGCGTGGACCGGGTCGAACAGCTCCCCGTAGGGCGTCTGGAGGATGTCCTCGAGGGTTCCCGGGACGTCGCCCACCCGGCGCCAGTCGATGCGCCGGCCGGCCACCAGCTCGGCCAGGGCGTACGGGCTGATGACCGCGCGGCACCGCCCGGTCTCCTCCCCGGGGTGCTCCGCCGGGGTGATGGTCGTCGTCATGCCCGCTCCTCGCTCGCGATGTGTGCGAGCGAAGGGTGCGGGACGATCCTCACATCGCGGTCACGGCCGTCTCACCGCGGCAAGGCGACAGCGGCGGAGATCCGCGATCCCGTCGTCAGCGGCCATGAGGACGCCCGCCCGCAGCTCGCCGAGCGTGACGACCGAGATCGCCGCCGTCTCGGGCAGATCGATGCGACCGTCCTCGTCGCTCGCGATGAGGACGCTGGTGTCGAGCAGCGCACCGCTCACGGCGCGGAAGCGACCTCGTCGAGGGGAGCCTCGGCGGCGTCGAGGTCGGCGGCCAAGCCGTCGTCGACCGGCTGGGCCAGGATGCGGCGAAGCGTGGCCCGGTCGACGTCCACGCGCGGCCGGTCCGCAAGACAGGCGGGGACGATTCGTGCCACCGGCCGGCCCCGGACCGTCACGGTGAAGGTCTCGCCCGCCTCCGTCTCACGGAGGATCCGGGCGATGTCGTTGCACAGCTCCCGCATCTCCCGCCTCGAGCGCTCAGGGGGCGGGGTTCCGCTCCAGCAGCTCGATGCGGTAGCCGTCGGGGTCGCGCAGGAAGCAGATCTTCGGCCCGCCGGGGTAGGCGGCGTACGGCGGCTTCTCGGGCCCGATGCCGTGCGCGGCGAAGCGCGCCAGCTCCGAGTCCATGTCGCCGCTCACGGTGAGGGCGATGTGGCCGTAGGCCTCGCCCTGCTCGTAGGGCTCGGTGCGGCCGTCGTTGAGGGTCAGCTCGAGGCGCGCCCCGTCGCCGGGAAGGCCCAGGAAGATCACGGTGGCGGTGTCGCCGCCCACCCGGGCGCGGCCGCGCTCCTCGAACCCGAGGGCGCCGTAGAAGTCCAGCGAGCGCCGCTCGTCGAGCACGCGGATCATGGTGTGGATGAGCTCGACGGGCACGGGACACCTCCGGGATTGGTCGCGACGGGGTCCCGCCGATCGTATCCTCGGAGCATGGCGACCGGAGCGGCGGCGGCGGCGGGGCGCGTGCGGATCGGCGACCGCGAGGTGAACCGCATGGGCTTCGGCGCCCTGCGCATCGCCACCGACCGGGTGCACGGCCGGGTGCCCGACCCCGCCGTCGCCCGCGCGGTGCTGCGGCGCGCGGTGGAGCTGGGCGTGGAGCTCATCGACACCGCCCACAGCTACGGGCCGGAGACCAGCGAGCGGCTCATCGCGGAGGCGCTGCACCCCTACCCGCCGGGCCTGCTGATCGCCACCAAGGCGGGCCTGGGCCCGCCCCGCGCCGACGCGCGCCCGGCCACCCTGCGGCGCGAGTGCGAGCGCAGCCTGCAGCTGCTGCGGGTCGAGCGGCTCGACCTGCTGCAGCTGCACCGGGTGGATCCCGAGGTGCCGGTCGAGGAGTCGGTCGGCGAGCTGGCGCGCCTGCGCGACGAGGGCAAGGTCGCGGCGATCGGGCTCTCCAACGTGAGCGTCGACCAGCTGGCGCGGGCCCGGGCGGTCGCGCCGATCGCCTCGGTCCAGAACCGCTACAGCGCGGGTGACCGCGAATCGGAGGAGGTGCTGGAGGCCTGCGAGCGCGACGGCATCGCCTTCATGCCCTGGTACCCGCTCGGCCGCGGCAGCCTGGCGGAGGGCGAGGCGGCGGACGGCATGACGCCCGCCCAGGCCGCCCTGGTGTGGCTGCTGCGCCGCTCGCCGGTGATCGCGCCCATCCCGGGGACGAGCACCCTCGCCCACCTGGAGGAGAACGTCGCCGCCGCCGGCTACGCCGGCCCGGGCACCGCCTCGACCGCCGCGTCGTAGCCCGGCGCTCCGCTCGTGCCGGTCGCCGGCCGGGGACGGCTCATCCGCCGATCCGGCTCATCGGCCGGCCCGAGTAGGTCCACGACGGGTCGGCCATGCCGTGGCCGGGCCCCTTGCCGAGCACCGCGACGCGCAGGATCGCCGCGAGATCCTCGTCGGTGGCGCCCGCCCGCAGGGGCCCGCGCAGATCGGTCTCGTCCTCGGCAAAGAGGCAGGTGCGCAGCTGGCCGTCCGCCGTGAGGCGCAGCCGGTCGCAGGCCGCGCAGAACGGCTCGGTGACCGAGGCGACGAACTGCAGCTCGCCGGCCCCGTCCGCGAAGCGCCAGCGGGTGGCCGGCGCGGAGGGCCGCTCGCGGGCCGCCTCGACCAGCGGCCAGCGCGCGGCGACCATCTCCCGCAGCTCCGCCCCCGACAGCACCGCGTCGCGCGTCCAGCTGCGCGGCGCGTCGAGCGGCATCACCTCGATGAAGCGCACCACGTAGGGCGTGCGCCGGGCCAGCTCGGCGAGCGGCAGCACGTCCGGCTCGCTGATCCCCCGCAGGGCCACGGCGTTCACCTTGATGGGGCGCAGTTGCGGATGCCGCTCGCAGGCGGCCAGCCCGGCGAGGGCCCGGTCGAGGTCCCGGCGGCGGGTGACGTGCGCGAAGCGGTCCGGGTCGAGCGAGTCGATGCTCACGTTGACCCGCGACAGCCCCGCCGCCACGAGGTCGTCGACAGCGCCGGCCAGCAGCACCCCGTTGGTGGTGATCGACACCTCGCGGATGCCCGGCGTCCGCCGTATCCGCGCGATGAGATCCGGCAGCCCCGCGCGCACCAGCGGCTCGCCGCCGGTCACGCGGACGTCCGTGACGCCCATCCCGGCGACCAGGCGCACGACGCGCTCCAGCTCCTCGTCGCTCAGGAGCTCCTCGCGCGGCAGCCACCTCATGCCCTCCGCCGGCATGCAGTAGCGGCAGCGCAGGTTGCAGCGGTCGGTGACGGACAGCCGCAGCGACCGGTGGACCCGGCCGAACCCGTCGACGAGAGCGTCGGTGGCCTCCATCGTCGAAGCGTAGAGCCCGCCGCCAGTCACCGCCCCGCCCCTCCCGCGTCCCACCTGCGGGTCAGGCCCGCGCCGGCACGCCGGCGCGGTTGGCCACCGCGACGATCTGGGCGGCGATGGCCACCGCCACCTCCTCGGGCGTCCGCGAGCCGATGTCGAGGCCGATGGGCGCGTGGATGCGGTCGAGCCGGGCCTCGTCGATGCCCAGCTCGGACAGGCGCGCCCGGCGGCGGGCGGTGGTGCGGCGGCTGCCCATCGCGCCGATGAAGCGGGCCGGGGTCTCGAGCGCCACCCGCAGGGCCGGCACGTCGAACTTCTGGTCGTGGGTGAGCACGCAGATGGCCGTGCGCTCGTCCACCGGCGCGTGGGCCAGGAACTCGTGCGGCCACTCGGCGACCAGCTCGTCGGCCTCCGGGAAGCGCTCCGGCGTCAGGAAGATCGCCCGCGGGTCGCACACCGTCACCCGGTAGCCGAGCAGCCGGCCGACGCCGGCGAGCGCCGACGCGAAGTCGATGGCGCCGAAGATGTACATCGCCGGGCGCGGCACGAACACCGACACGAGGTGGTCGACGCCGTCGACCGCCACCGTGCCGGTCTCGCCGGCGGCCAGGAGGGGCTGCGCCGCCTCCGCCACGGGGTCGATCGGGTCCGGGGCGCGGCCCACCACCCGCGCGCCGCCGGCGGCGCCGCCGCCGAGCGCGGTGACGTAGGCCACGGGCCGCTCCTCGCACACCGCCCGGGCGATCTCGCCCACGACCGCCGGGTCCATCTCCTCGACGAAGATGTGCACGGTGCCGCCGCACGGCAGGCCGACGTCGAACGCGTCCTCGTCGACGATGCCGAAGCTCGCCATGCGCGGCGCCCCGCCGGCGAGCACCTCGCCGGTCTGCTCGTACACGGCCCCCTCGACGCAGCCGCCGGTGACCGACCCGGCGACCTCGCCGGTCTCGCTGACCGCCATCACGCTGCCCGGCGCGCGCGGGGCCGATCGCTCCACCGCGACCACCGTCGCGAGCGCGGCCCGGCGCCCGTCGGAGATCCACCGCTCGAGCGTCGGCAGGACGTCTCTCACGAACTCACCCTCCTCAGGTGCCCGACCCTATGAAGGCCCCCGACGATCGTCAACAACCGCACGAAGCGCGCGGCCCATGACCGGACATGCCGTAGCCCCGCCCGGGACCGGCCCGCCCCCCGCGCGGGGGGCGGGCACGGCGACCCCGAGACTCGCGATCCCCGACCACCGGGGCTCGCGGGCCTTGCCTTTTGGGTGGCGCGAACCGCCAGAAACGCCATTTACGCTTTCGCAGTTTTCCGCTCGCGGAACGGACTCCGTCAGCCAAACGGTCGGAAAGGGAGAGTTTCGTGAAGCGAATGTGCGCGCTGTTTGCCGCCTTCACCATCGCCGGGGCCCTGATCGCCGGCACGACGACCGCGTCGGCGGCCGGCACCAAGGCGGGACCCGCGAAGGTCAAGCTGCTGAAGAAGTTCGACACGCTCAACAAGAGGTACGGGACGATCGCGCGGCTCGTGACCTGCCCCGCGGCCCGTTCGCAGGTGCTGGCCGCCGACCGCGTGCAGGCCGCCGCGGTGCGCAACCCGCGCCAGGCGTCCCTGGTCAAACTCCGCGCGAAGAACGTGCGGATCCGCACCGCCCTGCTGAAGATCACGCGGGCCGCCGGAACCTGCAATCTGCGGGTCGTCACGACCCCGGGCGAGGTGAGGGTGGTGGAGGCCGGCGGCGCCGGCAGCCCCACCGGTCCGGCGCAGAGCTTCGCGGGGCCCGACGGCACGACGCGGGTCACCGTGACGCTGCCCATCGGCACCCTGCTGAACGGCCTCCACCTCGACCTCGGCGGGCTGCTCAACGGCACGCCGCTCGGCAACATCCGGATCGTCGCGCTCGACCAGCTGCTCGGCCCGCTGTGCACCACCCCGGGCACCGCCTGCGTGGGCATCGACGTGGACGCCCTGAGCACGGCGCTCGGCCGCCTGGTCGGCTCCATCCCGCTGGTCGGACCGGTCCTGCAGCCGCTGGCCGACCAGGTCGTGGCGCTGCTCGCCGGCGGCGACCTCGGCTCTCTGCTGCAGGTGACCGAGGTGGCGCCGAACGTGCTCGCCCTGACCCCCGTCGGGGAGCTGGGCACGCTGCTGGCCCTGGTCCAGGCGCTGGGCGGCTCCGCCACCCAGTCGCTGCCGATCGGTCAGCTGCAGGTCATCCGCTAGCCGGGTCCCCGGGCGGGCCGTCCCCTCGCGGGGACGCGCCCGCCCGGCGCGCGGCGCGCGCGTAGTCGGCGGGCGTGTCGACGTCCTCCGGCCACGGCCGGCCGGTCTCCACCGGCTCGGCCTCCCCCATCAGGTCCCGCGCGCCCACGTCGCCGGCGAGCGCGCCGAGACGCCGCCAGACCTCCCGGGCGATGAGCGCCGGGTGCCCCGGCCGGCCGCCGTACGCGGCGCGCAGCAGCGGGCCGCGACCCCGCCGGTGCGCGGCGACCAGGGCCCGCACCGCCTCCGGCGGGACGCCGGGCTGGTCGCCCAGCAGGACGATCGCCGCCGTGGCCTCGTGCGGCGCCGCGGCGATCCCCGCGCGCAGGGAGGTGGAGAGGCCCCGGTCGTGGTCCGGGTTGACGACGACGCGCCCGCCCTCGGGAAGCGCGAGAGCGGCCGAGACCTGCTCGGCGGCGTGTCCCAGCACCACGATCACATCGTCGATGCCGCCCGCCGCGGCGGCGTCCACCGCGTGCTGCACCAGCGGCCTGCCGCCGAGCGGCAGGAGCTGCTTGGCGGGCCCGCCCATGCGGGTGCCGCGGCCGGCGGCGAGGACGATGGCGACGACGACCGCCTTGGGGCGATGTGCGTTTTTCATGCTCTTTGGTGGGCGTTATTCCTTCTGGATTGTGTGCGTTTTTTAGTTTATATTCAGTGCGAAATGCCGATCGCCACTCACCGGCACACCCGATGGAACTGAACGGAACCGGCTACCTGCCCCGCCTGGCGGACGGCCTGCTGACCGCGCGGCTCGCGGCGATCGGCGCCGTCGCCATCGAGGGGGTCAAGGGGTGCGGCAAAACCGCGACGGCACGCAGGGTGGCGGCGAGCGAGGTCCTCCTCGACGTCGACCCCCAGGCGCTCCAGGCGGTCGGGATCGATCCCCGACTGATCCTCGACGGAGCCACCCCGCGTCTCATCGACGAGTGGCAGAGGGCACCCGCGATCTGGGACGCCGTGCGGCGCGCGGTCGACGATCGCGGACGTCCCGGCCAATTCATCCTGACCGGCTCCGCAACCCCGACCGACACCGCGGCCCGCCATTCCGGTGCGGGACGGTTCAGCGTCCTGACGATGCGCACGATGACCCTGCCGGAGAAGGGAGCGACCGTCTCCACCGTCTCGGTCGGGGATCTCCTGCGAGGCGATCCCATCGAGCCCTCGCGATCGGATCTCGCATTCGCCGACTACCTCGACCACATCGTGACCGGCGGATGGCCGCAGTTGATCGGGGCTTCCACAGACGCAGCGCGGACCTTTCTGGAGGGCTACCTGGACATCATCGTCGACCACGACATCGCCGAGATCTCGGGGGGGAGGCGCAACCCACGGCTGGTGCGCCGATTCCTCCACGCCTATGCGCAGCTGACGGCTCACCCGGCGCATCTGTCGACCATCCTGGCGCGCGCGGACGACACCGCCGGGGATCCGGGCGGCGCGCCCTCTCGCTCCGCAGCCGAGCCCTATCTGGACGCGCTGCGACGGATGATGATCGTCGACGAGATCCCGGCCTGGGATCCGTCCCTGCGCTCCTCCTCCCGGCTGACCGCCACGCCCAAGCGAATGCTCGCCGACCCGTCGCTGGCCGCCGCCCTTCTCGATGCCTCGACCGGTCGGCTTGCACGTGACCTGCACACCCTCGGGTTCCTGTTCGAGGCGCTCGTGGCTCACGACCTTCGCATCCACGCCGAAGCCGCCGGAGGCCGCTGCTACCACTACCGGGAACGGGAGGGGCGCCTCGAAGTGGACTACGTGATCGAGACGCCGGCCGGTGACTGGGCGGCCTTCGAGGTCAAGCTCGGCGCCGCGGCGGTGGACGATGCCGCCCGAAGCCTCCTGCGACTCGCCGAACGGGTCTTCCGACCGCCGGCCGCGCTCGCCGTCGTCACCGCCGGCGCGTACGCCTACACCCGCGACGACGGCGTCGCGGTGATCCCGCTCGGCTGCCTCGGCCCCTGAGCTACCCCCGGGCGCGCTGGGCACGGCGGGCCGAGACGAGCAAGTCGCGCGCCGCGTTGAGGGCGACGGTGAGCCCCTCGGCCTGACCGCGGATCGCCGGGTGCAGGTCGGACACGCGGTCGGGGTGGCAGCGGGTGATCTGATCGCGGTAGGCGCGCTCCACCTCCGACGGCGGGGCGCCGGGGTGGATCCCGAGCAGTGCGGACGCCTCCGCCGCGGTGCGGGGCACGGGCACGTCGCCGCCGCCGCTCGCGGTGGGCGCGGGAGCGGGGCGGGGGGAGACGCGGCGCATGTGCGCCCGCTCGGCGGCCATCATCGCCCGCTCGTCGGCCAAGGCGGCCCGCTCGGCCACCAGCCGCTCGCGCTCCTCGGCCACCTCGGTCGCCAGGCGCACGAGGCGCCGGTCGCGGTCGGCCGGGTCCTCGCGCAGCGCGCCCAGCATCCTCTCGGGGTCGAGGTCCTCGGCCTCGTCGGCGGGGACGTCCCAGCCGGGGCCGGCCTCGCCGCGACGGATCGACGCGATCACGTCGGCCAGGGCGAGGTGGGCGCGGTTGCCCAGCGAGGGCCCCTCCGACGGGCCCAGCCGGACCAGTCGCAGCGACTCCCAGCCCGGCTCGACGACGAACGCGGCCGACGAGCGGCCGCCCACCAGCACCCGCCGGCGCGGACGGGCCCGGTGGCCGAGCAGCGCGAACCGCGGGCGCTCGGCGTCGCCGCCGTCGAGGGCGGCGATCTCCTCGGCCAGGTCGTCGAGGCGGCGGGTCACCTCGCGGGCGTCGGGGCCCTCCATCGCGCCGACCGCCGCGCGCGCCTCCGCGAGCGCCGCGGCGAGGGACGCCGGCCCGCGCCCCTGGCCGGCGGCGAGCACGCGCCACCAGCGGGTCCAGGGATCCGCCGCGTCGGCCCGCTCCAGCGCGAGCTCGGCGGCGGCGGGGTGGTCGAGGGCGAGCAGCGTGGCCGCGAGACCGGTGGCCGCGGCCGGGCCGTCGCCCATCGCCGACGAGGCGGCCAGCAGCGCCACCTGGCGCCAGCGGCTCTCGGTGCCGCGCGCCGGGGCGGGGCCCGCGGCGACGATGAAGGGATCGGGCATCACCGACACCGTAGCGGAGGCGTCACGGCCCCCGCGCCGCCGGGCGGGTGGGCGGCGCGGGGGATATGGTCGAGGGCATGAACCGGCTCGCGCAGGAGGCAAGCCTGTACCTGCGCCAGCACGCGGAGAACCCGGTCGACTGGTATCCGTGGGGCGACGAGGCCTTCGCGCGGGCGCGCGCCGAGGACCGGCCGGTGCTGCTGTCGGTGGGCTACTCGTCCTGCCACTGGTGCCACGTCATGGCGCACGAGTCGTTCGAGGACCCGGCGACCGCCGCCGTGATGAACGAGCTGTTCGTCAACGTGAAGGTCGACCGCGAGGAGCGCCCCGAGGTGGACGCGCTCTACATGCAGGCGACCCTCGCCCTCACCGGGCAGGGCGGCTGGCCGATGACCGTCTTCCTCACGCCGGACGGGCGCCCCTTCTACGCCGGCACCTACTTCCCGCGCGAGGCCCGCGGCGGCCTGCCCGGCTTCGCCGACCTCTGCCGCGCCCTGGCCCAGACCTACGCCACCCGGCGCGACGAGGTCGACCGCACCGCCGGCCAGGTGGCGGAGCGGCTCGCCGGCGTCGCGCGCCGCAGCGCGTCCGACGCCGAGCTCGGGCAGCGGGTGCTGGACGACGCCGTGCTCGGCCTCGCCCGCATGTTCGACCCGGCGCACGGCGGGTTCGGCGGCGCGCCCAAGTTCCCCCCCTCCCTCGCGCTCGAGTTCCTGGTGCGCCGCCTGGAGCGCCGCCCGGACGACCGGCACTCGCGTCAGATCGTCGACCTCACGCTGGGCCGCATGGCGGCCGGCGGCATCTACGACCAGGTGGGAGGCGGGTTCCACCGCTACAGCGTCGACGCCGTCTGGCTGGTGCCGCACTTCGAGAAGATGCTCTACGACAACGCCCTGCTGGCGCGCGTGTACGCGCTCGCCCACCGGGTGACGGGCCTGGCCGAGCACGCGGCGGTCGCGGCCGACACGATCGACTACATGCTGCGCGAGCTGAGGCTCCCGGGCGGCGGCTTCGCGGCGGCCCAGGACGCCGACTCGCCGGGCGGCGAGGGCGCCTTCTTCGTGTGGACGCCGGACGAGATCCGCGCCCTCCTGCCCCCCGACCAGGCCCGCGCCGTCGAGCTTCGCTACGGGGTGCGGCCCGAGGGCAACTTCGAGGGGCGCACGATCATGAGCGTGTCGGCCGCGGTCGACGACATCACCCGGGAGATCGGCCAGGACGCCGCGCCGCTCATCGCCGGCGCCCGCGCGCAGCTCTACCGCGCCCGCGCGCAGCGGCCGGCGCCGGCGCGCGACGACAAGGTCGTCACGGCCTGGAACGGGCTGGCGATCGCCGCGCTCGCCGACGCGGGCGTCATCCTCGGCCGCCCGGAGTTCGTGGACGCCGCGGCGGCCACGGCCGCGTTCGTGCTCGACGCGCTGGTGATCGACGGTCGCCTGCACCGCACCCACATGGGCGGCGCCGCGCGGCGCCTGGGACAGCTCGACGACCACGCCGACCTGTGCCACGGCCTGCTGTGCCTGTACCGCGCCACCTTCCACCCGCGCTGGCTCGCCGCCGCCCGCGAGCTGGCCGGGCGGATGATCGAGCTGTTCGCCGACGAGGAGAACGGTGGCTTCTGGTACTCGGGCAGCGACGGCGAGGACCTGGTGGCGCGCACCCGCGACCTGGAGGACCACCCCACCCCGGCGGGCAACTCGCAGGCCGCGCACGTCCTGCTCCGCCTCGCCGACCTCACCGGCGACCGGTCGCTCGAGGATCGCGCCGTGGGCGCGCTGCGCTTGGTGGGCGCCGACCTGGCCCGCTTCCCCCAGGGCTTCGGCACCGCCCTCGTCGCCCTCGACCACCACCTCTCCCCGCGCCGGGAGATCGCGGTGGCGGGGCCGCCCCACGACGCGCGCACGTCGGCCCTCGTCGACGCCGCCCGCGCCGGGGCCGGGTCGGTCGACGCGCTCGCGGTCGGCGATCCGCAGGACGCCGCGGCGGCTGCGGCCGCCCCGCTGCTGGAGGGTCGCGGGCTCGTGGACGACGCGCCCGCCGCCTACGTCTGCCGCGGCTTCACCTGCCTCGCCCCGGTGACGGCGCCCGACGCCCTCACCGCCGCCCTGGCCGAGCCCGCCGCGACGGGCTGAGGCCCGCGCCCTCACGCTATCCTGCGCCCATGGCGGACCTCACGGAGCTCACGTCCCTCATCGAGACGGCCCTGCCGGGCTCGACGGCGCAGATCGTCGACCAGGGGGGCGGCGATCACCTGGCCGCGACGGTCGTGGCGCCCCAGTTCGCCGGCCTGAGCCGCATCGAGCAGCACCGGCTCGTCTACGCCGCGGTGCAGGCCCGCTTCGACGACGGAAGCATCCACGCCCTTGCCCTGAGGACCCGCCCACCGGAGGCGACATGAGCGACACCCTCACCCTGTCCGAGCAGGAGATCCTCGACCAGATCAAGAGCGAGGTGACGGACAACCGGATCTTCCTCTACATGAAGGGGACGCCCGAGCTGCCGCGCTGCGGCTTCTCCAACCAGGTGGTGCAGATCCTCAACCACCTCGGCGCGGAGTACGGCGCCCGCGACATCCTGGCCGACCCGCGCATCCGCCAGGTGCTGTCGGCCTGGTCCGACTGGCCCACCATCCCGCAGCTGTTCGTGGACGGGAAGCTGGTGGGCGGCTGCGACATCGTCACCGAGCTCTTCCAGGAGGGCGAGCTCCAGGAGCTGCTGGCCGCCTGAGGCGGGCCGCGCGCCGCCCGCCGCGCCCGCCCGCGGCATGACGGTCGTCTTCGCGGACGACGACCCCCTCGCCGAGCTGCACGCGCACCTCGGCGGCGGGGTCGACGCCGCCACCATGTGGGAGCTGGCCCACGAGCAGGGCATCAAGGTGCCCTACCCGGACTACTTCCACTTCGCCGCCGCGACGAACGTCGGGCGCGGCACGGACGGGCTCGACGGGCTCGACCGGATCTACCACCTCACGGAGCTGATCCAGAGCAGCCCGGAGGGGGTGTTTCGGGCCGTGCACGGGATGATCTCCGGCGGCTACCGGTCGCAGCGGATCACGACGCACGAGATCCGCTTCAACCCGGCCAAGCGCAACCGCGGCGGCGAGCGCGACCTGGACGCGATCGTGATGGCGGCCGTGCACGGCGTGGACCGCGCGACGCTGGAGTACCCGGTGCGCGCCGGGCTCACGCTGATGATGGATCGCGGGTTCCCGCCGGAGCTGAACGCCGCCGTGGTGGAGCGGGCGATCCGGTTCCGCGACCGCGGCGTCGTCGCCATCGACATCGGCGGTCCCCGGCCGCGCGGCTCGGCGGCGCCCTACCCGTACCGCGACCTCGCCCCGCTCGTCGAGCGCGCGCGGGACGCCGGCTTGGGGGTGACGCTGCACGCCGGCGAGGAGGGCGTGAACGCCCCAGACCCGGCGCCCTTCATCGAGGAGATGCGCCAGGCGATCGACCTCGGCATCGACCGGGTGGGGCACGGGATCATCACGGCGATGGACCCGCGCCTGCTGGAGCGGGTGCTCGAGGCGGGCGTCGTGCTCGAGATCTGCCCCACCTCGAACGTGCGCACCGGCGCCGTGCGCGACGAGGAGCAGATGGCCGAGATCGTCTTCGGCCTCGATGCGGCCGGCGTCCCGCTCGTCGTGGCCACCGACGGCCCCGAGATGATCGGCACCCGCCTGCGCGCCGAGTACTCGATGCTCGTGCGCCGCGGCGCCCTGACCGTCGAGGGCGCCCGCGCCGCCAACGCCCGCGCCCACGAGGTCACCTTCATCCGCTAGCTCGGGCGGTCCTCGGATCGGATCGGGTCGCGGGCGTCAGTGTCGTCAATGTCGTCAACGTTGACGGCAGGTCGTCGACGTCGGCGGGCGCGTGGTGCGCGTCGGGCCGGTTTGCAGGGGTTATCCCGCTCCGTGCGCGGTTGGCCAATTGGCCGTGACCGACGCGGCCAATTGGCCAACCCCCGCCGAGAGGCCTCTCGAACGCGGCGAAGCCGCTACCCGGCGAGCGCCCGGCGAGCGCCGGCCGGAGCGGCGGCGCGCCGCCGGTGCACCCGCGCGATCAGGCCGGCTCGCCGATGCGGGTCCGGTCGGCCGGCGGGGTCGAGGGGGCGAAGGGGAGCGGGGCGGGCCGCTCGACCGCGACGACGACGACGTCGTCGCGCAGGCTCTCGTCCTCGTGGCGGCGGGCGGCGTCGATGAGGCGCTCGACGCGCAGCTCGACGGCGACGCGGCGCTCGCTCTCCAGCACGTCGCAGGCGCGCTCCACCCCGAAGGTGTCGGCGCCCTGGCGGGCCTCGACCAGGCCGTCCGTGTAGAGCACGATGGTCGCGCCCAGCGGCAGGGCGCTGTGCGTCACCGGCCATTCGGCCTCGTCGAAGACGCCCAGCAGCGGACCGGTGATGCCGGGCTCGATCGTCACGCAGTCGCGGGCGGTGAGCAGGAAGGGCGGCGGATGCCCGGCGAGGGCGAAGCCGATGGCGCCGCTCGGCTCGATGAGCATGTAGATGATCGAGGCGAAGAGGCCCTCGGCGCGCTGGTCGGGGCCGCCCATCTGGGCGTTCAGGGCCGCGAGCACCGCGCCCGGGTCGGGATCGACCGCCACCAGGGTGCGCCAGCCGAACCGCAGGCCGGCGGCCTGGGCCGCGGCGGGCGCGCCGTGTCCCGCCATGTCGCCCACCATCACCGCGAGGCGCCCGTCGGGCAGGCTCATCGCGTCGTAGAAGTCGCCGCCCACCAGCAGCGCCCGCTCGGCCGGCTGGTAGCGGGCCGCGATGCGGAGCCCGGCGACCCCGGGGAGCCGCGCGGGCAGCAGCCCGTGCTGCACGGTCTCCCACAGCTGCCGCTCGGTCTTCTGGGCCGCCTCGCGGCGCGCGGCCGCCGCGACCGCGTCGCGCTCGTCGCGCACCTCGCGTTGCATCAGGTTGAAGCCCTCGATCAGCTCCGCGAGCTCGGTGACCGCGTCGCGGTTGAGCGGGATGGGGTCGGACAGGCGCCCGCGCGTGACGCGGCCGACACCCGCCGACAGCAGGCCCACCGGCCCGCCGACGCGCCGCCACAGCTGGCGGCTCACGACCACCACCACCAGGAGGGTGAGGAGGGCGGCGAGGACGATCGCGGCGAAGGTGAGCTCACCGCGCCGGTCGCTGCTGGCGAGCGCCTCCTGCCGCTCCGCCTCGATCCCCTCGAGCAGGTGGTTGTGCTCGGTGCGGAAGTCGACGAAGAACCCGTCGCTGCGACCGCCGTTCATGCGGCTGAGGGCGTCGCTGCGCCGCTGGTTGCGCACCAGGCGGTTCAGCTCCACCGCCTCGTCGAACCAGAGGTCCGCCGTGCGCGAGACGCCGGCCACCGACGCCTCCAGCCGCTGCTCCCCGCTCAGCACCGTCCGCAGGCGCTCCATGTCGCCGGCGTACCGATCGCGGGCCCGCGAGTACTCGGCCAGGTAGTCGCCGGCGCCGAAGAGCACGTAGGCGCGCTCGGCGCTCTGCGCGCTGAGCATGTCGGTGAGCACCTCGTTGGCGGCGCTCTGGCGCTCGAGCGCCCGCTGGGCGCCGGTGCGGTAGTCGCCCGCCGTGCTGACGATGCCGATGATCGCGACGGCGATCAGCACGCCCAGCACGACGGCGAGGCCGGCCACCAGGCCCGCCAGCAGGCCGCGCAGCGATCGCCTGTTGCGCCGCGCCATGCCGCTCACACGGGCGCCCACGGCCGGCGCGCGCCGGCGGCGAGTGCGTGAAGGGACGTCAAGGGATCGGGCTGCGTGCGGCGGACCGACGCACGGAGGGACACATGGGACACGGGGGCCGAGCCTCCGGCCGCGTGGAAGTCATCGGCGTGCTCCGCCGCCGGGCGCCGGGTGCCCGCACGGCCGCGCACCGCCGCGGTCATCGTCCAGGTTACCCCCCTCGCCGGGCACGGGCGAGCGCGCCCGCTCCCGGCGGCCCGGGTCACTCCTGGGGCGGGCCCTCCATCACCATCCTGCGGATCTCCTCGAAGCTCTCCGGCCGGCCGATGACCACCAGGGTGTCGTTGGCGCGCAGCACCTCGTCCGGGTGAGGCGTCGCGAGCGACCCCTTCTCGCGGAGGATCGCGACGATCGTGGACCCGGTCGTGGACCGGATGCGGCACGTCGCCACGGTCAGGCCCACCATCGGCGACTCGGGCGGCAGCTCGATCCACTCCATCACCAGGTCCTTGAGCGCCAGCTCGAGGTCCTTCACGAGCTGGGGTCGGTAGACCACCCCGCCGATGATGGCGCCCATCTGTCGGGCCTCCTCATCGTTCAGGGTGATGACGTGGGGCTCCTCGTCGGGATCCTCGTAGTGGTAGATCTCGCGCATCCCGTCCAGATGCACGACGGCGGACACCTTCTCGCCCCGCGCGGTGCGCATCGTGAACTTCGTGCCCACGCCGGGAAGCCGGGTCTCGCGGACCTCGAGCATCGGGTTTATCTCCTCGTCTCTGCGCGTGACACCCGGGCCGGGAAGACGACCCGCCCGATGCGACGCGATTCCCTCATCAATACCACCCCGGCCACCGCGGTCGCCAGGACGAAGAGGCCCGAGAACGGGCCGACCTGCTCGCGGAAGCCCGCATCGAGCGCGGCCCCCGCCGCGGCCAGGTTCGCGAGGATGATCGTGAACTCCCCGCGGGCGACCAGGGCCGCCCCCACGTTGACGCTCTGACGCTTGGTGAAGCCCGTCAGGCGCCCACCGACGAAGCCGGCCGCGAGCTTCGCCGTCACGGCCACCGGCACCGCGATGGCGAGCCACAGGAGCACCTCGCCGTCGACGCGGTCCAGGTCGATCTGGAGGCCGAAGGCGAAGAAGAAGATGGCGGCGGCGAAGTCGCGCAGGCCGATGAGCTGCTGCTCGATCTGGTCGCGGACCGCGCTGCCGGACAGGAGCACCCCGGCGAGCAGGGCGCCCACCGCCTCGGACAGGTTGGCGTACTCGCCGAGCGCCGCGCCCCCCAGCGCCACCGCCAGCGCGGCGAGCAGCAGCTGCTCCCGGTCGAGCCGGGGCGCGACCCGGTCGACGAAGTGATGCGCCCAGCGGCTGAGCAGGAGGAACACCACCACGAAGCCCAGCGCCAGGCCGGCCGTGCCGGCGATGGCCAGCCCCCCGACCGCCTCGCCGGTGGCGAGGGCCGCCGCGATGCCGAGAAACAGCGCGATAGCCAGGTCCTCGAACACGAGCACGCCGAGCACCAGGTCGGTCTCGTCATCGCCCAGCCTCCTGAGGTCGAAGAGGGCGCGGGTGACGATGCCGCTGCTCGACACGTAGATCAGGCCGGCCAGGAGCACCGCCTCGGGGCCGGGCCCCAGCAGGATGAGGGCGGCCACCAGCCCCAGGCCGGCGCTCACCACCAGGTCGACCGCGCCGCCGATGATCACGATGCGGCGGGCCGCCGTGATGCGGTCGAACGAGAACTCCAGCCCCAGAAAGAACAGCAGCAGCACGATCCCGAGCCGCGCGAGCAGGTCCGTGCCCTCGGAGGGCTCGATGACCGTCGGGAATCCGGGCGACGGGCCGAGCAGGATGCCGGCCACGATGAACACCGGGATGGCCGACAGGCGCAGTCGTCCCGCGAGGACGCTCGCCGCCACGAGCGTCAGGAGGACGACGGCGAGATCGCTGAGGTGGAGCAGTGGCGCCCTCTGGTCTGCGGCGGATGGCGGCGGAGAGTGGCACGGAGCCTACCGGGCGGCGGGCTCCCCGCTGCCGATCACCTGAGACAGATCGGCGACGCCCGCCCGGTCCATCAGCCGCAGCAGCCCCGAGGCGATCGTCCGCGCGGTGCCGGGTCCGCCGTAGACGAGACCGGTGTAGATCTGGACCAGGGAGGCGCCGGCGGCGAGCTTCTCCCAGGCGTCCGCCGCGGTGAACACGCCGCCGACGCCCACCACCACCAGGCGCCCGGCGGCGCGCCGGGCCACCCGCTCGACCAGCCGGGTCGAGCGCTCGCGCAGCGGGGCGCCGGACAGCCCGCCCTGTTCCGCGGCGAGCGCCGCCGGCGACCGCAGGCCGTCGCGCGACAGGGTGGTATTGGAGACGATCACGCCGGCCAGGGCGCGCTCGGCCGCCAGGTCCACGGCGGCGTCGACCTGGACCGGCTCCAGGTCGGGGGCGATCTTCACCAGCACAGGCCGCGGCGCCGCCCCCGCGGCCGCGGCGCGGCGGCGATTCACCTCGTCGAGGGCGTCGAGGATCTCGCCCAGCGGGCCGGTGGCCTGCAGGTCGCGCAGGCCCGGGGTGTTCGGCGAGCTGACGTTGACGGTGACGTACGAGGCGAACGGCCACAGCCGCTCGAGCGAGGCGGCGTAGTCGGCGGCGGCCCCCTCGGGCGGGGTGACCTTCGACTTGCCCAGGTTGATGCCGAGCGGCGCGACGGCGGTGCGGCCGGGCCGGCGGGCCAGGCGGGCGGCGGTGGCCTCGGCGCCGTCGTTGTTGAAGCCCAGGCGGTTGATGAGCGCGCGGTCCTCGGACAGCCGGTGGATGCGGGGGCGCGGGTTGCCCGGCTGGGCAAGCGCGGTGATCGTGCCCACCTCGGCGAAGCCGAAGCCGAGCGACGGCCAGGCGGCGGCCGCGAGGGCGCGCTTGTCGAAGCCGGCGGCCAGCCCCACCGGGTTGGGGAACCTGAGGCCCATCAGCGTCTGGGCCAGGCGGCCGCCGCCGTCGGGCGGCCCCGGCATGCGCGCCACCAGCGGCGCGGCGGCGGCGAGCGCCGCCATCGCGGCCTCGTGGGCGCGCTCGGGGTCGAGCCGGAAGAGAAGGGGCCGCGCGAGCGCGGCGTAGAGGCTCACGCCCCCCCTGCGGCGAGGCCGTCCGCCTCGGCGGCGAGCGCGAGGTCGCGCTCGGTCACGCCGCCCTGGCTGTGGGTGGAGAGCTCCACGGTGACGGTGTCCCAGCGGATCGCGAGGTCGGGGTGATGGTTCGCCGCCTCGGCGGCCGCGGCCAGCCGGTCGACGAAGTCGATCGACGAGGCGAAGCCGCCGTCGAATCTGTAATCCTTCGTGATCGCGCTCCCCTCGCGCCGCCATCCCGGCAGGCCGGCGAGGGCGGAGTCGATCTCGTCGTCGCTCAGAACGGCCACTGCGGCCTCCTCGGCTCGGCGTTCGTCAGGCGCAGGGTAACGGGCCGGTTAAATCCGCCGCGAACCGGACTTGCCGGTCCGTTTCGGTGCTAGCGTGGCCAACCGGACCTGACGGTCCGTTTTGTGTTTCGACCCGTGGGAGCCGCCCTGTGAGTACCCCGACGGCATCGATCAACAAGTGGCTCGTCCTCGTGATCGTGTGCATCGCGCAGTTCATGGTCGTCCTCGACGCGACCGTGGTGAACGTGGCGTTGCCGGCGATCCGGACCGACCTCGACTTCAGCGACTCGTCCCTTCAATGGGTCGTGAACGCGTACACGCTGGCCTTCGGCGGCTTCCTGCTGCTGGGCGGGCGGGCGGCCGACTTCCTGGGCCGCCGCCGCCTGTTCGTGGCGGGCGTCATCGTCTTCTCCGTCGCCTCGCTGATGAACGGCCTGGCGACGTCATCCGAGTGGCTCATCATCACCCGCGCCCTGCAGGGCCTGGGCGGCGCCATGGTGTCCCCCGCCGCGCTCTCCATCGTGACCACCACCTTCCAGGAGGGCGCCGAGCGCGCCAAGGCGCTCGCCGCGTGGGCCGCCATCGCCGTCGGCGGCTCCGCCGTGGGCCTCCTGCTCGGCGGCGTGCTCACCGAGTACGCCTCGTGGGAGTGGGCCTTCTACATCAACGTGCCGATCGGCATCGCACTGGTGCCGCTGGCCATGCGCCTGGTGCCCGAGTCGAAGGTCGAGACCAAGGGCGTCGATGTGCTCGGCGCGGTCACGGTCACGGCCGGCCTCACCCTGCTGGTGTTCACGATCGTCAGGGCGCAGGAGTTCGGCTGGGCGTCGGCGCGCACCATCGGCTTCTTCGCGATCTCCGCGGCCCTGCTCGTGGCGTTCGTCGTGACCGAGATGCGCTCCAAGGCGCCGCTCGTGCGGCTCGGCATCTTCAAGATCCGCTCGCTCGCCGGGTCGAACCTGGCGATGCTGGTCGCGTTCGGGGGCATGTTCGCGGTCTTCTACTTCGCGTCGCTCTACGTGCAGGACCCCGAGATCCTCGCCTTCACCCCCGTGCAGGCCGGGCTCGCCTTCCTGCCGCTGACGGCCGGGATCATCCTGTTCTCGGCGATCGCCCAGCAGCTGGTGGGCCGCATCGGCACCCGCAACGTGGCGATGGCCGGGCTCGTGGTCGCGGCGGTCGGTCTGATGCTGCTGGCCCAGGCCGGCGTCGACGACAGCTACGCCGCGGGCCTGCTGCCGGGCCTGCTCGTGATGTCCGCCGGCCTCGGGCTGCTGTTCGTGCCGATCACGCTGATCGCGACGACCGGCGTCGGCGACGAGGACGCCGGCCTCGCGTCGGGCCTGTTCAACAGCTCGCAGCAGATCGGCGGCGCGCTGGGCCTGGCGATCCTCTCGACCATCGCCACGACGCGCACCGAGAACGCCGCGACCGACGGAGCCTCCCGCGTGCAGGCGACCGTGGACGGCTTCCAGTACGCGTTCACCGGCGCCGCGGGGTTGATGATCGTGGGACTGCTGATCATGCTGCTCTACGTCCGGCGCAGAGACGTGCCGGCGATCAACGCGGAGGCCACGGCCCCGGTCCATGTCGGCTGAGACCCAGCAACTGCGCTCCGACGCGCGCCGCAATCGGGAGAAGATCCTGGCGGCCGCGTCGGAGCTGTTCGCCGAGCGCGGCGCCGATCTCAACGTCGACGAGATCGCGCGCCGCGCCGGCGTGGGCCACGCGACGGTCTTCCGTCGCTTCCCCACCAAGGAGGACCTGATCCTCGCGATGGTCGAGGAGCGCCTCGACGCCGTCGCCGCGGCGGTGTGGGAGGCCTCCGAGATCGAGGATCCGATCGAGGCGCTGCGCGAGGCGATGAGCGCCCTCGCCCGCCGTCACACGATCGACCGGGGCTTCTTCGAGGTGGTCGGCAAGGAGACGATCGGCTCGCCGCGCCTGCGCGACGCCCGGGCGCGGCTGATGGAGCCCTTCGCCGCCGTGCTGCGACGCGCCCAGAAGGCGGGCGTGGTGCGGCCGGACCTCCAGCCGGTCGACGTGCTGTTCCTCACGTCGGCCGTGGGGCAGGCGCAACCCTGCCACTTCCCGTTCGGCGAGCTGTGGCGGCGCTACCTCGGCGTGGTGATCGACGGCATGAGGCCCGAGAGCGCGACTCAGCTCGCGCCGCCGCCGCCCACGCTCGCCGACGTGGAAGCGATCTTCGAGGCATCCTGCGGGGACTGAGGTCCGTCGGCATGGAGGGCCTCGTCGAACGCGCGCAGGCCCTCCAGCAGGGCCCGCCTGCCGTCCGCGTCGACGCGCGACACGAACGCGCGCAGGCGCCGGCGCAGCACGGCGTCGGCCTGTGCCAGCACCTCGCGCCCCTCGGCGGTCAGGGTGACCGGCCGGCGGCGGCGGTCGTCGCCCGGCTCGGTCTCGGCACGCTCCACCCAGCCGCAGGCCTCGAGCGACTGCAGCATCCGCGTGGCGCTGCTGACGGCGACGCCGGACGACTCGGCGACGTCGGTCACCGCGCGCGGGCCGTCGCTCAGGGCGAGCAGGGTGAGGTGCTGCGGGATGCTCAGGCGCTCGCCGGGGGTGGCTCCGTCGCGGCGCCGCTCCTGCCGGGCGAGGAGGGTGGGCACCACCCGCGCGCGCAGCTCGGCGAGGGCCTCGACCAGTGCATCGACGTCGTCCGCGGACATTCCTCTCCCAGATGCTTGTATTCTGCAACGTTACTCGCCGCACCCTCCGCACCGCGACCCGCAGGACGATCATGACCGATGCCCCCGGCCGGACGCGACCGGCCATGACCCTGACGATCCTCTCGATCGCCGCCGTCTCCTACGTGCTGCAGCAGACGCTGGTCGTGCCGGCGCTGCCCGCGATCCAGCGCGATCTGAACACCTCGACCACCTGGTCGGCCTGGGTGTTCACGGGCTTCCTGCTCACCTCGGCGGTCGCCACCCCTCTGCTCGGGAAGCTGGGCGACACCTACGGCAAGAAGCGGCTGCTGGTGATCGCGATGGTCGTCTTCGCGGTCGGCACGGTGGGCGCCGCGATGGCGGAGAGCATCGCCACGCTGATCCTCTTCCGCGGCCTGCAGGGCGCGGCGGGCGCGATCTTCCCACTCTCGTTCGGGATCATCCGCGACGAGCTGCCGCCCGAGCGCGTCGGCGTGGGCCTGGGCCTGCTGTCGGCCACCTTCGGCGTCGGCGGGGGCGCGGGCCTCGTGCTGAGCGGCCTCATCCTCGAGGACCTGCACTGGAGCTGGCTGTTCTGGATCGGCGCGGCGCCGGTGGTCGTCGCCCTGATCCTGGTGTGGCGGATGGTGCCCGAGTCGCCCGTGCGCACGCGCTCGCGCGTCGACTGGCAGGGGGCGCTCGCCCTGTCGGCCGGCCTGGTCGCGGTGCTCGTCGCGCTCAGCGAGGGCTCCAGCTGGGGCTGGCTGAGCGCCGCCACGCTCGGCACCGGCGCGGCCGGGCTGCTCGTGCTGTGCGGCTGGGTGGCGATCGAGCTGCGCGTGCCTGAGCCCATGGTCGAGATCGGGATGATGCGCGATCCGGCCGTCTACTGGACCAACATCCTCGCCCTGATCGCCGGCTTCGCGATGTTCGGGACCTTCCTGCTGGTGCCGACCTTCGTCGAGATGGGCGCCGGCCTGCCGGCGGCGGTCTCGTCCCAGATCGGCTACGGCTTCTCGGCGAGCGTCATCGCCGCGGGGCTGTTCCTGCTGCCCGCCTCGGCGATCATGCTCGTGGTCGGGCCGCTGGCGGGCATGCTCGAGGCGCGGGTGGGCGCGAGGACGCTGACGATGGTCGGCTGCGCCGTGCTCGGGCTGGGCGGGCTGATGCTCGGCGCGTTCCACGCCGAGGAGATCCAGATCGTCGTGGCGATGGCCCTGATCGGGGTGGGCGTCGGGCTGGTCTACTCGATGCTGGCCAAGCTGATCGTCGATTCGGTCGCCCGCGAGGTGACGGGCGTCGCGATGGGCATGAACACCGTGATGCGCACCCTCGGCGGGGTGATCGGCGGCCAGGTGGGCGCGGCCCTGCTCAGCTCCATCACCATCGAGGGCCTCGACGGCGTTCCCGACGAGAGCGCGTTCACCCTCACCTTCCTGGTCGCCGGCGCGGTCGCGCTGGTCGGGGCGCTGAGCGCCCTGCGCATCCCGCGTCCGCGCGGCCCTCAGGCGGTGGCGGCCCCCGGGCTACCGGCTCCCGCGGGCGCCGGCGGCGGGGCGTCGTAGGGCACGACCTCCCGGAACAGCCGCGACCC
The DNA here is from genome assembly GCA_050181915.1 of Thermoleophilia bacterium. Taxonomy (GTDB): domain Bacteria; phylum Actinomycetota; class Thermoleophilia; order Miltoncostaeales; family Miltoncostaeaceae; genus JBFXCS01. The sequence goes on from JBFXCS010000003.1 coordinate 332,802, forward strand.
CACCGCCAGCACGAAGGCGGCGATCCCCACCGCGACGCAGGAGAAGATGACCAGGGTGGCGGTCAGGCCGATCGCGTCGCCCATGTAGCCCAGCGCCACGGTCGGCACGGTGCCCGCGTAGGCGCACATGTAGAGCACCGACATCAGCTTGCCGCGCTCCTCCAGCGGCACGATGGTGCCGCAGATCACCGTGCCGCCGTAGAGGATGAAGCCGTTGGTGACGCCGATCACGGCGACGGCCAGCACCACCAGGATCACCGCGTCGAACTGCGACGACAGGGCGATCAGGAAGGACAGCAGCGACGACGCCGACACGCCGAACATGATCGAGCGCCGCGGGTCGAGGCCACGGGCGATGAAGGGCGCGGCCGCGCCGAGGGTCAGCACCAGGAAGCCGATGGCGCCGATGATCGCCAGGTTGCGCTCGCCGAGCGTGTCGAACACGAAGATCGGCACGACCGAGAGGGCCGTCCCCTCGATGAAGCTCATCAGGAAGGTGGCCGGGGCGACGAAGGTGAGGAAGCCGCGCGCCTGGCCGGCGGGCACGCCGATGCGGATGCGGAACGGCCCGGGCGCCTCGCGGCGCAGCAGGGTCTCTGCGGCCGTGCTCACCGCGAGGATGCCGATCAGCATCAGCACGATGTGACCCCAGAACGGCGTGTGGCGCGGCGCCGGCCCGTACTGGGCGGCGAGGCCGGCCAGCCCGGGGCCCAGGCCGAAGCCCACCCGGAAGAAGACGCCGGCGAGCGCGGCGGCGAGGGCCTTGTGCTGGGAGCGCGCGTGATCGACGACGAAGGCCGCGCCCACACCCAGGAAGCCGCCGATGGCGAGGCCCTGGAGCACGCGGCCCGCGAACAGCATCGGCACCGACTCGGCCAGCGCGAACACCAGCGAGGCCAGCGTCATCACCGCCATCGCCGGCAGCATCAGCCGCTTGCGGCCCAGGCGATCGCTCAGGTTGCCCGCGATCAGCATCGTCGGGCACACCGTCACGGTGTAGGTGACGAACAGGAGCGTCGCCGTCCCCGTGGAGAGGTCGAAGTGCTCCTGGTAGAGGGGCAGCAGCGGCGTCAGCGTGCTGGTGCCCATCGTCAGCACGAGCATCCCGATGAGGGCCATCCAGGATCCCCGCGTCACCCGCGGCTCGCGCTTCGTGTCGATCGTCTCGTTCACGAGGAGAAAAATACCAGACCGATTAGTTCAGATATTGGCCCGGCGCGATAACCTCGTCCCGTGTCCGCGCACGCCGCAGACGCGCCCTCGCACTCCGCCCGCCGGGCCGGCCGGCCGCGTTCGCCCGAGCGCGACGCCGCCATCCTCGACGCCGCCCTGCGGCTGCTGTCGACCGAGGGGTACTCCCGGATGACCATGGACGCCGTGGCCGCCGAGGCCGGCGTCAGCAAGGCGACGATCTACCTGCGCCACCCCGGCAAGGCCGACCTGGCCACCGCCGCCCTGCAGCACCTGCGCCAGACGGCGGCCCGCCCGCCCACCGGGCACCTGCGCGCCGACCTGGTCGCGGAGCTGCGCCAGATGCGCATCAACACCGAGCGCTCGCGCGCCATGCGCCTGGTGGGCACCTGCCTCACCGAGGAGGAGCAGACCCCGGAGCTGATGGAGCTGTTCCGCGCCCGCACCATGAGGCCGCGCCGCGAGATCATCCGGCGGATGCTCGAGGAGGCGAGGGAGCGCGGCGAGGTGCCCGCCGACGCGGCGATCGAGCCCGCCGTCGATCTGCTGATGGGCGCCTACCATTCGCGCTACCTGTCGGGCGAGCCCGTCGAGGACGGCTGGGAGGAGGGCGTGATCGACGCCCTCCTCGACGGCGTGGGCCGTGCCTGACGCCGACCTGGCCGCGGCGGCGCGCGCCGCCCGCGAGGGCGACCCGGACGCGCTGGACGCCGTGCTCGCCCGTCGCCCCGACCTGGCGACCGCCCGCCCCGACGGGGCGCGCACCCTGCTGCACATGGCGGTCGACTGGCCGGGCCACCGCGCCGGCATCGCCCGCACCGTCGCGGCGCTCGCCGCCGCCGGCGCCGACCTCGACGCCCCCTACGCGGGGCCGGAGCACCGCGAGCGCCCCCTGCACTGGGCCGCGAGCAACGACGACGTCGCCGCGATCGATGCGCTGCTCGACGCCGGGGCGCGCGTCGACCCGCCGGGCAGCCCCTTCGGCGACGGCACGCCCCTGCTCGACGCCTGCGCGTTCGCCCAGTGGCGGGCGGCGCGGCGGCTGGTGGAGCGGGGCGCCGCCGTCGATCTCTGGACCGGCGCCGCGCTCGGCATGGACTCCCGGGTGGCGCAGCTCCTGGCCGCCGCCCCCACCCCCTCGCACGACGAGGTCACCGCGGCGCTGTGGGCCGCCGCGCACGGGGGCCACCGCGCCGCGGCCGAGCTGCTGCTCGACCGCGACGCCGACCCCGCCTGGACGGGCTACGACGACCTCACCCCGGCGGAGGCCGCCGCCCGGCAGGGGCACGACGCCCTCGCGGCGTGGCTCGGCGGCCGGGCCCGCCGCGCGCCGGGCTGACGCGCTCAGGAAGAGGCCTTGTCCCTCCACTTACGCTCGAAGGGCAGGCGCCAGGTGTGCGGGGCGATGAGCGAGTGCATCGCCGCGGGGCCCCACGATCCCTGGAAGTAGGGCTGCACGGCGGGCGGGTCGGCGAGGAGACCCTCCGAGATCTCCCAGAGGCGCTCGATGCCCTTGGTGCTGGCGAACAGCGTGTGGTCGCCGACCATCGCGTCGAGGATCAGGCGCTCGTAGGCCTCCATCACCTCGGTGTGGTGGGTGTCCTCCTGCAGCGAGAACTGCAGGCTCTGCTTCACCAGGCGCATGCCGGGGCCGGGGCGCTTGCCGTAGAACGACAGCGACAGGCGCGACAGGTCGGCGAGGTCGAAGGTGAGGTGGTCCGGCCCGAACTGGCCCACCCCCGAGCCGGGCGGGAACATGCTGCGCGGCGGCTCCTTGAAGGCGATCGAGATGATGCGCGCGCCCTCGGCCATGCGCTTGCCGGTGCGCAGGAAGAAGGGCACCCCCGACCAGCGCCAGTTGTCGAGCTCGCAGCGCAGCGCGACGAAGGTCTCGGTGTCCGACTGCTCCGACACCCCCGGCAGTTGCCGGTAGCCGTCGTACTGGCCGCGCACCACGTTCGCCGGGTCGATCGGGCGCAGCGAGCGGAAGACCTTGTCCTTCTCCTCGCGGATGGCCTCGGGCTCGAGGGCCGTGGGCGGCTCCATCGCCGTGAAGCCGAGGATCTGGAGCAGGTGGGTCACGACCATGTCGCGGTAGGCGCCGGTGCCCTCGTAGAAGCCGACGCGGTCGCCGACCGAGAGCGTCTCGGGCACGTCGATCTGGATGTGGTCGATGTGCTGCCGGTTCCAGATCGGCTCGAAGAGCCCGTTCGCGAACCGCAGGGCGAGGATGTTCTGCGCCGCCTCCTTGCCCAGGAAGTGGTCGATGCGGAACACCTGGTCGTCGTCGAAGACGCGCTCCACCGTCTGGTTGAGGCGCCGGGCGGAGGCGAGGTCGGTGCCGAAGGGCTTCTCCATGATCACCCGGGAGCCCTCGACCAGGTCGGCCTGCTTCAGGGTGCGCACCACCGACGGGGCCGCCGCGGGCGGCACGCTGAGGTAGTGCAGGCGGCGCGGGCGGCCGCCGATCGCCCGCTCGGCCTCGGTGACGGCGTGGGCGAGGCCCTCCGGGCCCCGGCGCAGGTCGACGTAGGTGAGCCGCTCGCCGAAGTCTGCCCACTCGGCGGGCGCCGGCGGCGCGTGGCCGAACTCGGTGCAGGCCTCGAGGGCGTGGGCGCGGAACTCGGCGTCGTCCATCACCTCGACGGCGACCCCCACGATGCGGCACTCGCGCAGCAGGCCGAGGCGGGTGAGGTGCAGCAGCCCCGGGATGAGCTTGCGGCGGGCGAGGTCGCCGGTCGCCCCGAAGAGGACCACCACGTGCGGGTCGATCTCGGGGTGGACCGCCGCCCTTGCGTCGGGGGGTTCGTCGGCAGGCACCGCACGACACTATGGCGCGCCCGGCGGCTCCCTCGTCGGCCGCGCGGCGAAACAGGTCTGCAACCGACATGCCGCCGCGGCGGCGGGCCTCAGACGAGCAGCAGCACCAGGGCCACGGCAACCGCGACCATCAGGCCGGCGGTGGCGATCACCGGCGCGGCCCAGAGCGTCCCGGTGACGTAGCGACCGCCCTCGATCTCGCGGTTGATGCGCCGGTAGCGGCGCGACCCCTCCACCACCGACAGGGCACCCGCGCCGATCAGCACCAGGCCCGCGGCGAGGGCGTGGGCGGCGCCGTCGTCGACGAACTTCGCGATCGCCAGGCCCACCACCATCACGGTCAGTCCGGTGCGCACCCACGCGAGGTAGGTGCGCTCGTTCGCCATGTGGTCGCGCGCCCGTGACGACTCGGCCAGCCGGTGCCCGTCGTCCGGAGAATCGCGGAGGATCGCCACCCCCTCATTGTGGCGCAGCCGGCGCCGCGCCCGGGGGCAGCGCCGTGAACCCGGGCGGCGGCCGCGCGCTGGCCCCATCCGTCCCCACCCGGCACAATCCGCCCCGGGGGCCGTTAGCTCAGCTGGTAGAGCAGGGGACTTTTAATCCCAAGGTCCTGGGTTCGAATCCCAGACGGCCCATCGGCCATATAGCTCTTATCGACTGGCATCTGCGCTACTTCCTCCTCTTCGTAGGGGCCCGACAAGTTGCCGGGTGACAACGAAAGTGACAACATCGGCCGACCATGGCCGCCCCGCTCGAACGCACCTCGACCCCCGGCGTCTACCGGCGGGGAGGTCGGTACGTGGTCGTCTTCCGCGATCCGTCGGGGCGGCAGCGGAGGCGCTCCGCCGCGACCTTCGCGGAGGCTCGGCTCCTGAGGAGCTCCCTGCTCGCCGACGTCGCGCGCGGCGAGTTTCGAGAGTCCTCCCGGGCCCGGCTCGAGGACTACGCGCGCGACTGGGTGCGCACGTACCAGGGGCGAACCAGTCGAGGCATCCGAGCGGAGACCATCCACGAATACGAGCGCGACCTCGAGCTGCACGTCCTCCCGGCACTCGGGCGGCGCAGACTCTCCGAGATCGAGCAGCGCGAGCTCAAGGCGCTGGCGCGTGATCTTGCCGACAAGGGTCTCTCGGCGGCGACAGTCCGCATCGTGATGGCACCGCTGAGAGCGCTGTTTGCCACGGCGGTTGAAGAGGGCCTCCTCCGGACCAACCCGGCCGCCGGGCTGCGGCTCGGCGGCGGGCGCACTGCGGACCCTGCCGCGAAGCGACGCGCCCTCGATGAGGACCAGCTCGCGAAGCTGATCTCCAAGACCCCCGAGCGCTGGCGCCTGCTGATCCGGTTCCTCGCCCAGACAGGCCTCCGGGTGGGCGAGCTGATCGCGCTCCGCTGGGAGGACCTGGACCTCGAAGGTCGTCGGGTGAGCGTGCACCGACGCCTCTATCGGGGCCGGCTCGATGCACCCAAGAGCGACTACGGCGTGCGGCAGATCCCGATCTCCAAGCGGCTCGCAGCCGATCTCGCGCTGCATCGGGACGGTGCCTCTGACGAGGACCCCGTTTTCGCAGGACCGGAAGGGCGGCCCCTGCGCTCGGAGTTCGTGCTTCGTTCCATCGTGAAGCCGGCCGCGGCGGCGGCAGGAGTCCCGTGGGCGGGTGTGCACACGCTGCGGCACACCTGCGCGTCGATCCTCTTCCGCTCGGGCTGGAACGCCAAGCAGGTTCAGGTCGTCCTCGGTCACCACTCTCCTGCATTCACCCTCGCCACCTACGTCCACCTCATCCCAGACGACCTGCCCGAACCGATGTTCCTCCATGACGAGCCGGTCGCGGCTCACGCCGCGGAGCCCCACCTCACGGCCGAGGCATCTTCAGCGCCGCGCCGGAGGTAGGCCTCGAGTTCGGCCCGAGAGACCAGCGTGCGGGCGCCGTCCTTGATCCTGCTGATGCGGCGCTGGGACAGCAGATCGTCGATGCGCTGGCGCCGGCACCGGAGGTAGAGAGCTGCCTCCTCGACCGTCATGTACGGCGACGGAGGAGGGGCGGCGTGACCTTCGCCGCGAAGGATCGCAGCAGTCCGCTCGGCGATGCGGCGCACATCGAGCTCGCTCAACTCAACGGCGATCTTGACCACTCCCTGGTCCGGGCGACCGTGAGGCGGCATCGAGCTCATGGCGCGTATCCGACCCGGCGGGCGCCGATGTGGATGTGGTCCCAGTGGTTGCCGCCGACGTTCGTGCGCCAGAGCAGCTGGTAGCGGATGCCGCAGCGCTCGACGTTGAGGACGCCCCCGGTGCTACCCCAGTCGGCGTGGCCGGGGCCGGCGATGGCGCTCGCGATCCGTGAGGCGGGCGCATCACCTGTCGGCGGCGTCGCGCCGAGGTCGATCGCGTAGCACTGCGCACATCCCACCCAGTGATCTGAGGTGCCGCCGCTTGCGGTCGCCTGGCGGCCGCGCTTAACGCTCGTTACCGGCAGCCCGGCGATCCGCGCCAGTGCCTCGACCGGTCGCCTGGTCCCTCCCCAGGGTCCGACCGGGCAGAGGTCGACCTCTCCGGCAGTCGGCCCCACGTAGGCGATGGAACCGGATGGGTTGCCGCCGAGGTCCTGGTAGTAGCGTCCGACGGCACCGGTCCAGGCGGAGTTCAGGCCGGTCGGGTCGTTGGCCGCCCCGACCGGCGCCCACACCGGCTGGATCTCGGCCAACGTGTCGCGTCCGCGAGCGAGGTACCCCTGACGGAGTCCGCGCGCGACGGTGGCGATGTTCTGCTGCCAGCTGGCGAATGGGATCGCGGGGCCCCAGCCGAAGGCATTGTGGATCCCGGCGCCCGAGCCGGCGGTGCCGAGCACCGACTCGTGCATCGCGATCGCCACCAGGGCGCGGGGGTCGATGCCGTTGCGCTCGCCTTCTGCGACGAACACCGGCCCGAGGCCGACGAGCGGCGAGCCCGGCACCCGGTCTGCCATCCAAGCATCGAGCGCGGTGGCATCAGCAGGTGAGGCGGTCGCCGATCCCCCCGGGCCCGCGAGGCCGATGAGCGCGATCACCGGCAGCCCGACCGCCAGCGACACCAGCGCGGCGAGGCCGACCCCGGCGATCGCAAGGGGCCGCTGCAGTACGTGCCCGGCGGCGCTCACCGCGCCGTCCCCTTCTTGGCACGGGGCCGGCGGCGGACGGGCTTCGTGGGAGTCGTTTCGGTCGCACCGGCCGGCTGCACCTCGAGCGGCGGTTCGAGCACTCCCTGCACCTCGACCACCGGCTGCCAGGAGGGCAGGTGCTCAAGCGCGCCGGCGCCGAGGCGCGCCGACACCGCCTGCGCGGCCTCGGCGACCGCGCCGGCCACCTCGTCGATCACCGCGTCAGCGAGCCGGCTCACCGGGGCGCCGACGCCGACGGCCGCCACCACCCGTCCCGAGTGGTCATGCACCGCCGCGCCGACCGAGCGGCGGGCGAGGTGGAACTCGGCGTCCTCGATCGCGTAGCCGCGGTGGCGGGCCGCATCGAGATCCTCGGCGAGGCGGGTCGGGTCAGTGATCGTGTGCGCGGTCCAGGGCGCGAGCACCAGCTCGGCGAACGCCGCCTGCCGTTCGGTGTCAGAGAGCCCGGCGAGGATCGCCTTGCCGAGCGCGGTGGCGTGAGCGGGGAAGGCGCGGCCGAGGGCGCGCTCGGGTCCGCGGAAGTGGTCCACGTAGACGGCGCGGCCCCCTGAGAGGACGGCGATCAGCCCGCCCAGGCCGGTGGCTTCTTGGAGGGCCGCGAGCGGCGGGCGGAACTCGTCCCAGGGGTTGAGGGAACGGATGGCGTACCCACCGAGGGTGGCGAGGCGGATCCCGAGACGCCACGCCCCCGACACCGGGCCGCGCTCGACGACGCCGGCGGCCTCGAGGTGGCGGAGGAGTTTGAAGGCGTACTCCTCAGACAGGCCGAGTTCCTCGGCGACTTGCGACAGCGGGAGCTCGGTCCGCTCGGGCGGGGCGAACAGGTCGAGCACCGACAGGGCGTGCTCGAGCTGGCGCACCCGGTTGGCGCGCGGGAAGCGTCCCTCAGCCATCGACGAGCCCTCTGCCGGCGGGGTCGTGGGCTAGGAGGAGCTGCGGGCCCGCCGGTCGTAGCGGACCCGGTCCTGCGGCTCGTCGGCGCGCATGTGCTCGATCAGCTCCTGGCGCGAGAAGCGCCAGCGCTGACCCTCGCGCCAGCCGGGCAGGCGCCCCTGATTGGCTTCGCTGCGAACGGTCCACTCCTTCACCCGAAGGAGCGCCGCCGCCTCGGCGGCGTCCATCCCCGCCTCGCCGCCCGTCCCGTCCTCGGAAGCAAAGGGCGAGCGCGGGAACAGGTCCTCGTCGGGATCGACGGCGGGCCGCGCGCGGATCGCGATCCCCCGGGCGTCTGCGACCTGGTCGCGCAGGAAGCGCCACTCCTTGCCGATCCGCCGGGCCGGGATCCGCCCGGCCTTGGCGCCGCGTTGGATCGTCTCGAGGTTCTGGCCGAGCCAGTCGGCCACCTCGGCGGCGGTCAGGATCTCGTGGGCCGGGGTACGCGCCATCGGCGCCATTGTGACCAACCACGCCCCCTTGCGATGAGACGGCGTTGCAGGATTTCATAGGTTGCACGTAGCGCCTCCGGATGGCACCATCAGTTTGCCGCGTACAGTCAACCGATCGTAGGGAGACGGCCGCGCGATGGCAACCGACGATGGCACACCCACCCGAGATGAGGCGACGCCGCCCGGGGGCCCCGAGCCGGTGAACGCACGACCGGGTCACGGCGCCGAGCCGGCCGAGCTCCCCAGCGACTGGCCGGGGCCGGTCAGCTGGGGGGCGACCCTCGGGGCGGGCGGCGAGGTCATCGCCGACCCGACCGAGCTCGTGCCGCTGACCGACCGCGGTGCCGATCGGCCCCCCGAGGAACCGGCGAGCACCCGCTCCGGTCAGCGGCGGGCACCGCGCCGATCGCGATCCGACGCGCGGGGGGGTGATTCTCGTCGCCGGCGTGCCTCTACAGGTATGCCGAGCCTCAACACCGTCGTGGCCGCCGGGGGTGCGGTGGGCCTCGCCGGGCTTGCCGGGTTGCTGGTGGCGGTGATCTTCTTCGGGGGCGGGATCCCCGCCCCCGTGCCTGATGACAGAGGTGATGGCGTGGCAGCAGTAGCGCAGGTGAGGACCGATCAGGGACCGACCGCGGCTCCGCCGATACCTCGCGCCTCGGCGAACGACAAGGTCGTGGAGCGGCGGGCGGCCGAGAGGGCGGCGCGGCGCGCCAGGCAGCGCGACCGCACCCCGGAGCGCCAGGCACCCGCAGCGTCGGCAGGAACGACCCAGGTCGCGGTCACCCCACCGCCAACCCCGAGCCCCGCACCGGTTCCCGCTCCCGCTCCCGCGCCGTCGGTGTCGCCGGCCGAGCGTGAGTTCACCCCCGGGCCCTGGAACCTCAGCTGATGCGCCGCACGAAGGGACTGCTCGCGACCGGTGGAGCGGCCCTGCTCACGGTGACGGCGGTGCCGGCTGCGGCGACCGAGGGGAGCCTCTATCGGTTCGGGGTCGAGGCGCTCGCCGCCCAGGCCGTCCCCGACGGCCAGTGCTCGGTCGCCCAGACCGGCGCGAGCTTCGGAGTGACCTGCCCACCGATCGGGACCTCCTTCACCGGCACCAAGTGGCAGATCGACCTGCGCACCCCCGTCCCCGGGTCGGTGATCGAGGCGTTCGACTGGCGGGCCGTGCGCTTCCACCAGACCCCGACGTCGATCGCCCAGCAGGTGCTCGCCGACGGTGCCCTCGCCTGGCAGGTCGCCGAGTCCGACATCCCCCGCAGCCCCGCCCAACCGAAGGCCTATCGGGTCGGAATGCGCGCCCAAACGGCCTCGCTTCGGCTCTGGCAGACCGAGGCGCGACAGCAGCCGAACCGGGTCTGGACCTTCCTCGAGCCGACGATCTTCGTCCGCGACGTGCAGCCACCCACGGCGCGCTGGGTGAGCGTTCCGGGCGGCTGGGTCACCGGCGACCAGGCCGAGGCGCGCTGGCAGGTGTCCGACAACTTCGGTGCCGACGGGATCGCCCAGCAGCGCATCTCCGCCGCCGGTCGCACCCTCTACGCGAGCGCTCCGGGAGACGGAGCGCACGTGACGAGCCTCGCGCTCGCGGGCGTGCCCGACGGAGTCCACGCCCTCCGCCTCGACGCCGACGGAGACGGGACGGCGGGGGCGGCGGCTCAGGAGGCGATCCTCCGCATCGACCGCACGCCGCCGGTTGCTTCGGTCGCGCTCGCGGGCCTGCCGAACGACGCGGTTCGGGCGACAATCAGCGTCGGCGATGCCACCAGTGGGGTGCGCGACTGGACGCTGCGCGCCCGCAGCGCCGACGGGCCCGCGGTGGCCAGCTCGAGCGCCGCCGCTAACGTGGCGGACATCGACCTCACGGCCTACGCCGCACCGGGCGAGACGATCCGCTTCGTGCTCGAGGCCACCGACAACGCCGGTCTGTCCCGCCAGGTCACCTCCGCGCCGGTGACGCGGGCGGCCCCGAGCGGAAGCGGACCATCGAAGACGGTGATCGGAGGCGATGGCCCGCTTGGAGAGCCCGGGCGGATCGAGTCAAGCGGGGCACCACTCCCGAACTTCTCTCGCATCGAGACGCGCGGGGTTCGCACGAGCCACGCCCGCAGCTACAGCCGCAACGGCCGGCTGCTCGTGCCGCTGGTCGTCGCGACCCACTCCCGGCCGGTGAAGGTCAGCGGCCGGTTCCTGCACCCGCGCGGCACCGGCCTCCGAGGAGCGACCGTCTACCTCGTGGACCCCAAGGGGTTCACGCGCGCGACGACCCTGACCGATCGACGCGGGCGCTTCGCCTTCCGGGTGCGCCCGCGCCTGGCGGGGACATGGCGCGCCATCGCCCTCGGCCGGCCGCTTGTCGTCGCGCCGGCGGTGATCCAGCTCCGGCCACGCGTCACGACCCGGATCAACGCACGGACGATCCGGGCCGGTGGCCGGCTCGTCATCACTGGGAGGATCTCGCCGCTCGGTGTCGGCCGGGCAAAGCTGGTCAAGCTCGAATGGCGGCAGGGCCGGGCCTGGCGACCGCTCGCCCTGACCACCGCCGACCGGCGGGGACGCTTCACGCTGCGCTACCGGTTCAGCTCTGCGCCCGGCGCGTTCACGGTCCCGGTGAGGGTGGTAGTGCCGCGCGAGAAAGGCTCGCCATCCCTTCCCGTAGTCGCCCGACGACTCGCCATTCGTGTCGGCCGGTGAAGCAGTCGGAGTCTGGCGCTCGTGGCTGCCGTTGCGGGCGTTGAGGCGTTGTCACGGATTGCCGCCGGGCCTCGCGCGCTCCGGCCCGCCCAGGGCGTCTCGGATCATCAGCGGTGAGCCGAGTCGGGAGCGTGTCATCGGTCACCCGGACCTCGTGCACTGGTGGAGCACCATCGCTGGGGGCTGGCTTCGAGTTCGATCGCCCGTCGGCGCCCGGATGTCCGGGTGGCGTCGGTGGCCGGCTCAAACGTGGCCGGGCCCCGTCTCGAGTCGCTGTTCCCGCTCCCTCAGCGCGAGGACTCCACCGCCCGGGGGGGGGGGCGCACATGCCGAGCATGACTGATGACGGACCCTCCGGATCAAGGACCTTGGGAGCCCGGAGGGTCTGTCTCATCTCATGCCCGCCGGAGTCACCTCACGTGGTCGGGACCGGATCCGTCGGGGTCGTGGCCGTGCGGGGCGCTGCGGGGGGCTCGGTGCTCCCGGCGTCGAGCCGGAAGGGCGGGTAGGCGTCGGTCATGAGAGCTGCGTAGGCGACGACGCGGAAGACCCAACGGTTCAGGCCGAGGACGAGGTCGTAGAGCCCCCTCGGGTACCGACTCGTGAAGAGCAGGGCGAGCCCGGCGAAAAACGTGAGCATCCCGATCAGGCCTCCACATGTGGCGTAGAGGAAGTCGTCGCCGCCGTCTGACCATGCCGACCAGGCTCCGCCGGTGAAGATCGCGACGATCAGGTACTGCGGGATGGCGAGCAGCCACCACTTCACGAGGACGAGCCCGCGCGAGAGCCGCTCGGGGTACGCGACCTCAAGCCGGGCCGGGTAGTCCGGGTCGTCGGCGAGCGAGAAGGGCGGATACCGGTCGGTCGCGAGGGCGCTGTAGGAGTAGAAGGCGACGCGCCACGACCAGCGCAGGACGCCGACGTTGAAGTCGAAGATCCGGCGGGGGTAGCGGCCGGTGAAGAGGATCGCGACGCCCGCGACGACGGTCGAGACCACGACGCCGATCCACAGGAAGACGAGCACGACGAAGTGCGGGATGGCGAGCAGCCACTTGACGAGCCACTGCCAGCGCCCGACGTTGGGATCGAGCTCACCGGTGAGGCGCACCGGAGAGGCGGTCTGCGGGGTTGTCATGGTCTGGTGCTCCTTGCTTCGAGTGGATCGAGAGCGACGCATGTGGTGCGGGACATGCGGGGTCTCCTCAGGGAGGCGGGGATCGTCTGGCGCCGATGCTCCTCGCCGGGGGCCCGTCGCACATCGGACCTCCGGCTCGATCGCGCCCGGCCGGACGGGCGATCCCCATGCGGACCTTTCGGCCGATTCCCTCGCCGCGCCGCAGGAGCGATCGATCTGCGGCCGGCCGAGGGGGACCTCGCCCCCTCGGCGGACCGGGGACAGGTCTATGCCGGCTGCGGGGCGGGGTCGGGGGTCACCTTCGGCCGCACGTGCGACGGCTCGACGCGGAGGATGCGCGCGGCCCAGCCGGGGAGCCACCAGTTCCAGCGGCCGAGGATGGCCACCGCCGCGGGGGCGAGGACGCCGCGGATGATGGTGGCGTCGATCAGGATCCCCCCGCCGAGCCCGAGGGCGAAGATCTTGGCCTCGGTGCCCGGCTGGGCGCCGAAGGCGACGAACGCGAGGCCGAGGATCAGCGCCGCGCTCGTGACGAGGCGCCCGGTGCGTCCGATCCCCTCGACCACCGCCGCCTCGGTCGAGCCGATGCGGTCGTACGCCTCCTGCATCCGGCTGATGATGAAGACCTGGTGGTCCACTGCCTCACCGAAACAGGTTGACGCTCCCGTTCCATTTCGGTTCACTATAAACAGTCAACAGATAGTGAGACGGGCATGCGTGGGTGGGGTTTGCACATCGTCCTTCAGGTCGGCGCCACACCAGACCCCTCCGGCCTGCCCGGTCAGGCCAAGCTGCAGAAGCTCGTCGATGGCCTTTACTCCTGGTCGCTGATCCTGATCCTCGCGGCGATGGTGGTCGCGGCGATCGCCTGGGCGTGGGGTGCGCAGTCAAACCACCATGGCGCGACCTCGGGCGGCCGGCGCGGCGTTCTGATCGCCGCCGCAGCCGGCCTGCTCGTCGGCATGGCGCCCCAGATCGTCAACTTCTTTTACGGCGTCGGGCGCCAGTAGGCCGTGCCGTCCCGCTCCGGCACCGACCTCCTGATCCAGCGCAGCGAGCGCCCCGTGCGCCGTCGCCTTCCGATGCTCGGCGGCGTCATGCTGGTGTTCGCGCTCGGCCTCGCTCTGGGTCGCCTCAGCGCTCCCGGCGACGGCCCAGACCCGATCCCGGTCGCTCCTCTGCCCGAGGCCTCCGCCGACCCGGCGCGCCTGTCCGTCGAGGACCCCGGACCGGCCGCCTCGCGCACCAGGGCGGGAGCGGCACGGACGGTGGCCCGGGCCCTCTCGGCGCTCGCTGATCCACAGCTGCTCTCGAGCCCGGAGGCACGGCGCGCCGTAGTCGCCCGGATCGCGCCGCCCGGCTACCGCGCTGAGCTCGCTCCTCTCTTCGAGCGTACCTACGGCTACCTCGATGAGCTGCTCGGCGCGGCGGCTGACCGTGGGGAGGTCGTCTTGCGGATGACCCCGCTCGGCTACCGGGTCGAGGCCTTCTCGTCCACGAGAGCCAGCGTGGCGGTCTGGCAGGTGACGCTGCTCGCGACGCCCGAGCGGGCGCCGATCGCCGCCTGGTCCACCAGCCGCGCGGAGCTGGTCTGGTCGGGTGGGCGCTGGAGGGTCGAGCGCTTCGGGACCGACACGCCGGGGCCGGTGCCTGCCGTCACCGCGCCCGACGCTCCAGTCGCAGCAAGTGAGTTCGTCGCCTCGGCTCAGGGCTTCTCCCCCTTCCCGCCGTGAGCGCCCAGAGATCCGCCTCGGCGACCGGGTGCCTGCTGGCGCTGCTCGTGGCTACCGCCCTGGCGCTACTCACGCCGACCCGGGCGGAGGCGATCGATGTCCCGGGGCCCTGCGACGTGCCGGGGGTGAGCCTCGTCTGTGACGCCGCCGGCGATGCGGCGAGTGCCGCCGCCGGGGCGGCCGGCGACGCGGTCCTTGGCCAGCTGACCGGCTGGGTCGGTGATGGGGCGGCCTGGCTGCTCCGCCAGGTTGCTGAGGCGATCGACGCGACCACCACCGTCGACCTGTCGGCCCCCTGGTTCGAGCGCCACTACGCATTCATGTTCCAGGCGGGGGCGATCCTGCTGCTGCCGCTGCTCCTGCTCACCGTCCTGCAGGCCCTGGTCCGCCAGGACGCCGGGCTGATGGTACGAGCGACCTTCCTGCACCTGCCGGCGGCGATGCTTCTCACGGGGATCGCGGTCACGGTCACCCAGACGGCGCTGGCGGTCACCGACGCCCTGTCGGCCGAGCTCACCCGCGGGGTGGCGGCAGACACCGACACCCTGGCGACGACGCTCACCACCGCGAGCGCCGTCGGGGGGCCGATCCCCCTGTTCGCCTCCTTCCTGCTCGCCCTGGTGATGGCGCTGGCGGCTCTCTTTGTCTGGTTCGAGCTGATCCTGCGTGCCGGGGTGGTCTACGTGGCGGTGATGTTCCTGCCCTTGTTCCTGGCGACGATGATCTGGCCGGTCCTCTCGGGCTGGGTGCGCCGGCTCACGCAGCTGATCGTGGCGGCGATCCTCTCCAAGCTCGTGATCGTGGCGACGCTGTCGCTCGGCCTGTCGGCCTTCACCTCCGGCGACGGCCCCTCGGCGCTGCTGGCGGGGGCGGGGATGTTCCTGCTGGCGGCCTTCTCGCCGTTCGTGCTGTTCGCGTTGATCCCGCTGGCGGCCGAGGTCGCCCAGCCGCAACGCGAGGGCCGCCACGCCCTCGCCGCCGCCACCGGGGCGTCGCTTGCCTGGAACGTCGCCCGCACCCGCATGACCTTCGGCGCCGTCGGGGCGGCCGGCGGGGCGATGGGGCTCGCCGGCGGCGCGATCGGCGCGGCCGGCGCGGGCGGGCTCGGACCCGGGGGCCCGCAGGGTCCGGCCGGCCCCTCGGGCGGTCATGGGGGTGGCGGCGGACCAAGCCCCGGCGGAGCCGCCCCCACGGCCGCCGGAGTGGTCGCCTCGGTGCCGCGCGCCGCGGCCGCATCGGCAACGCGCGCCGTGAGTGCCGCGGCATCACCACCGCGCGATCCCGCCTCCCCCGAGCGTCGCCCGGCTCCTCCCCCCTCGCCCGCACCGCGCCCGGCACCGGCGGGCCCGCCGCCCGGCCAGCTCCCCCTGCGTGGCACCGATGGCGCCTGAGCCCTCGCGCTACCGCTTCGGCCCGCTCGAGCCGGGAGGCGCCGTCGGTGGCCTCGGCTGGAGTCAGGTCGCCTGCGTCGCCCTCGGCCTGGTCGGCCTCGTCACCTGCCTGAACGTCGCCCCGGGCACCGGCGGGGCGCTGTCGGGCCTCGCGGTCGCAGGCGCAGGGCTCGGCGGCGCGTTCCTGCGCCTCGGGGGTCGGCCGCCGGTCGCCTGGGCGGCGATCGCCGCCGGCTTCGCAGGCCGCCGAGCCCGCGGCCGCCACCGCTACCTCTCAAGGTCTCCCGGACGGGGGCACGGGCTCGGGGAGGTCGAGGGCCTCGACCTCCCCGACACCCTCACCGGGCTCCGGATCCTCGGAGCCCGTTGGGGTCGCGGCGAGGTCGGCATCGCGTGTGAGGGATCGACCTGGACGGCGGTGCTGGCGGTCGAGGGCGGCGCCTTCGCCCTCCTGGAGCTCGCCGACAAGGAGCGGCGCCTGGCGCGCTGGGGGGCGGTGCTCTCGGGCTTCGCCCGGCCGGGTAGCCCTGTGAGCCGTCTCGCGTGGATCGACCGCACCGTGACTCAAGGCGCGGACGAGCTCGGCCGCTACCTCGCCGACGGCCTCACCCTCCCCTCAATGCATCCTGGCGTGCGCTCCTACCTGGAGCTGCTCGATGAGGCGGGGCCCGCCGCCCGCCGCCACGAGACCTTCCTCGCCCTCCAGATCGACGCCCGCCGCGCCTCGGGGGCGATCCGCCGCGCCGGCGGCGGCCAGGCGGGTGCGACGGCGGTGCTCCTCCGCGAACTGACCAGCCTCTCGGAGCACCTGCTGCGTGCGGAGGTGGTGGTGCGTGGGGCGCTCAGCCCGCGCCTGCTCGCCCGCGCGATCCGCCTCGGCTTCTGCCCCAGCGACCGGCCCCGCCTTGATCGCCTCGGCGCCGGCGACCACGAGGTGGCGGGCACCGACCCGGCGAACGCCGGGCCGATGGCTGCCGCCGAGTCGTGGCGGACGTACAGAAGCGACGACGCCCTCCACTGCAGCTACTGGATCGCTGAGTGGCCCAGGGTCGAGGTCGGGGCGGACTTCCTGCTGCCGTTCCTGCTTGGCGGCACGACCCGCCGCAGCGTCGCGGTGGTGATGGAGCCACTCGACCCCGCCCGTGCCCTGCGGGCCGCCGAGAACGCGCGCACCAACGAGATCTCAGATGACGAGCTGCGGGCCCGGATGGGCTTCCTCGCGACCGCCCGCCGGCGCCGCCAACAGCAGGCCCTGGTTGAGCGCGAGCAGGAGCTCGCCGAGGGCCACTCGGGGGTCCGCTTCTCCGGCTACGTCACGGTCTCCGCCGATGGGGCGCAGGAGCTCCAGGCGGCGATGGCCGAGCTCGAGCAGTCGGCCCAGATGGCGCGCCTCGAGCTGCGACCCCTCTACGGCGAGCAGGCGAGCGGGTTCACCTACACCCTCCCCTTGTGCCGGGGTTTGCGGTGAGGGTCCGGCCCCGCCACCCGGCCCATCAGCTGACGAGTGCCCACCTCCAGGCCGCCTACCCCTTCATGGGTGAAGGCGGCCTCGGGGGCCGGGGCGTCTACATCGGCCGCGACGTCTACTCAGGCGCCAGCTTCTGCTTCGACCCCTGGGTCCTCTACGAGCAAGGTGCGTTGACGGGGCCGTCGGCGCTTGTCGCCGGGCAGGTCGGCCGCGGGAAGTCGGCGCTGATCAAGACCTACCTCGCCCGCCAGGCCCTCTTCGGCCGCCGCGCCGTCGTCATCGACCCCAAAGGCGAGTACGGCCCACTGGCTGAGTGGTTCGGCAGCCGGTCGATCCGGCTCGTGCCGGGAGGCCAGGTGCGGCTCAACCCCCTCGACGCCGCCGGCGGACGTGAGGAGCGCGTCGCCCTGCTCGGGGCGCTTGTCGCAGGATCCTTGCGGCGGGGCTTGGAGCCCCAGGAGCACACCGCCCTCGACCTCGCCTACCGGGCCGCCGCAGCTGGCGGTGAGCCGACGCTGCCGGCGGTCCAGCACCACCTCCTGCACCCGACCCACGAGGCCGCGACCTCGATCGCCGTCGGCGCCGAGGACCTCGCTCGCTACGGACGCGGCTGCGCCCTCGAGCTACGGCGACTCTGCGAGGGCGACCTCCACGGCATGTTCGACGGCCCGACGAGCGACGGCGTCGAGCTCGATGCGCCGATCGTTGTGCTCGACCTGTCGGCCCTGCACGGCTCGCCCGCGCTCGGGGTGCTGATGGTCTGCGTCAGTGCCTGGCTGTCGGGGCGCCTCGTCGCCGACGACGGGATCAAGCGCCTGGTGGTGCTCGACGAGGGCTGGGCGGTGCTAGCCGACCCGGCGGCCGCCACCTTCCTGCAGCGCTCCTGGAAGCTCGCCCGCTCCTACGGGGTCGCCAACATGCTCGTGATCCACCGCCTGTCGGACCTCGCGGCCGCGGGGGAGGCGGGATCGCGCGAGGCGACGATCGCCGCCGGCCTCCTGTCGGATTCCGAGACCCGGATCATCCTCGCCCAGAGCCCGGCCGACCTCGCCGCCACCCGCGAGCTGGTCGGACTCACCGGCACCGAGGTCGACCACGTCGCCACCCTGCCCCGCGGGGTGGCCCTCTGGAAGGTCGGCGAGCGCTCATTCGTGGTCGAACACCGACTCTCGCGGGCCGAGCGCGCCCTCGTCGACACCGACGCCCGCATGCGAAGCACCGCGGCAAGTCCCTGAACGATTACCGAAGGAGGAGCAGATGGAGAGGCAGACACCGATGGGCGAGGGCCTGTTCGGCTCGGAGCCGGCGGCGGATCCGCAGATCCCGAGCGCCCTGCTGCCCAGGGCGACGGACTCCGAGCTCGCCCGAAGGGCGACCGCCCTCGCCGACCGGGTCGCCGGCTACGGGGCCTCGGCGCGCCTCGACGGGCGCTTCCGCCTCGCGGTCGGCGACCTCGGGCGGGCGGTCGTCGGCCTGGAGGGCATGCGGGCCTGTGGCCTCGCGCCCGCGGTCGCCGACCAGGCGCTGCCGCAGCTCGCCGACGTGCTCGACGCCGTCGAGCGGGCCCTCGATGACGCGGCGCCCGAGCTGCAGGCCGAGCTGCGCGAGGCCGAGACCGCCCGCGCGCCGACGCGTCGGGCCCGCAGGCCGCGGGCCGCGGCCGCCAAGTAGGGGCCGATGCCGCGCCCGGGGCAGGTCGGCGCGCCCGAGGACCCCTGGGTGAGCGCCGGCCTCGTGATCCTCGCCGGCGTCCTCGGCGTGGGGGTTGTCGTCTGGGGGATCGGGCAGCTGGCGGCCCTGGCCGTCGGCGGCGGGGCCCTGTCAACGGGGATCGGTCAGATGCCAGGGGTCCTCGCACGGCTGCCCGGAGCCTGGTCGGACCCCGCCGCCGCCTGGCCGGCGCCCGACCGGGGCCGCCTGCCAGGGCCGGTGGGCTTCTACGCGGTGGCGGGCATCGTCGTCGGAGCCGTCGTGTCGGTCGGCCTCGGAGCCGCGACGCTCGCCCGGCGACGGCTCGGGGCACGAGTGTCGAAGGACGCGGGCGCCCGCTGGGCGCGGGCGGGGGACCTGCGGGCACTCGTCGTGCGGAAGCCCGAGCCGGGGCGCCTCACGCTCGGGCGGCTCGGGCGGCGTCTGGTGGCGACCGAGCCGCGGGCGAGCACGATCGTCGTCGGCCCGAGCCAGTCGGGAAAGACGGCGGGCCTCGCGATCCCGGCGATCCTCGAAGCCGCTGGGCCGGTCGTAGCGGTGTCGGTCAAACGCGACCTCCTCGACCACACCCTGCACGCCCGCAGCGCGGTGGGTGACGTCCGGATCTACGACCCGACCGGAGCGGCGCGGCTGGACGACGCCCGCGTCGTCGGCTGGGACCCGGTGCGCTCCTGCGAGACGTGGGCCGATGCGCGGCGGATGGCCCACAACCTGACGAGCGCCCAGGGTGCCGCGGGTGGCCGCGACGCCGAGTTCTGGCTCCAGATGGCCCAGAAGCTCCTCGCGCCGCTGCTGCTCGGCGCCGCCGGGAAGATCGACGGCTCGATGCGCGACGTCGTCGCCTGGGTCGACTCCGGCGAGCAGACCGCGGTCGCGGAGCTCCTGCTCGACCTCGGCGAACCCGACGCCCACGCCGCCTTCCAAGCCACCTGCCGGCGTGAGGAGCGGACGTTGTCGTCGGTCTACGCGACGGCCGAGGCGGTGCTCGCGCCCTTCGCCGACCCGGCGGTGCTCGCGAGCACCGACGCCCACGGCATCGACCCGGACCAGCTCTTCACCGGCCGCAACACCCTCTACGTGATCGCGCCCGCCAAGGACCAGGAGCGCCTCGCACCCCTGTTCGCCGGGTTGGTCGAGCACGTCGTCGACGCCGCCTACGCCCGCGCCGCGTCGGGGCACCCCTGTGACCCGTCGCTGCTGCTGGTGCTCGACGAGGCCGCCAACACCGCCCCCATCAGAAACCTCCCCCAGATCGCCGCCACCGCCGCCGGGCAGGGGATTCAGGTGGTGAGCGTATTCCAGGATCTCGCCCAGGCGCGCTCGCGCTACGGCGAGGCCGCCGACACGATCCTCGCCAACCACCGCGCCAAGCTCTTCCTCTCCGGCATCTCCGACGGACGGACCCTCGACTACCTCAGCCGGGCCCTCGGCGACGAGGAGGTCGGCTACGAAAGCCGCACCCAGGGCGAGCGCGGCAGCGCCAGCCGCACCCGCGGCACCCGCACCCGGCGCCTCGCACCCGCCGACGCCGTCCGCGGCGTCCCCCCGGGTGAGGCGATCCTCGTCTACGGCCACCTGCCCCCGGCGCGGCTGTCGTTGCGGCCCTGGTACCGCGAACGCGGGCTGCGCCGGTTGGCCGCCGGTCAGGAGAAAGCCCCGTGACGCTCGGTGGCCGGCGGAGCCGGGCGAGCGCCGAGGCGGCCGCCCGCCAGGCCGAGGCCCGCCGCGAACAGGCTCGGGCCCACCTCGAGGCGGCATGCGAGGAGCTACGAAGCTCCGAGGGCTGGCAGCGCTTCGCCAAGGCCCGGGCGCTGCTGCGCGGCTACTCCCTCAACAACACCCTCCTGATCCTCAACCAGCGCCCCGATGCGACCACCGTCACGAGCTTCCGCCACTGGACCGAGCTCGGCCGCCAAGTGCGCCGCGGCGAACGGGCCCTCCGGATCTGGGCGCCCTCGGTTCGACGCGAACTCGACAAGGCGACCGGGGAGGAGACGGCCGCCGTACGGGCCTTCGTGTTGGTTCCGGTCTTCGACATCTCCCAGACCGACGGGCCACCGCTCCCCGAGCCGCCGCCCGTGCGGCCGCTCACGGGTGACTCGCACGCCCACCTGCTCCCCGGGCTCGAGCGACAGGCAGCAGACGCCGGGTACGCCGTCGAACGCCACGAGGCGATGCCCGGCGGGGCCGAGGGATACGTCGATCACCGCCGCAGGGTGATCGCGCTCTCCGCCGGCCTCGCACCGAACGGCCAGGTGGCGGTGCTCGTCCATGAGCTGGCCCACGTCCACGGCGCCCGCTACGCCGAATACGGCCGGGCCGGCGCCGAGGTCGTCGCCGAGACAGCCGCCTTCGTCGCGCTGTCAGCCGCCCGACTCGATACCAGCGGCCAGGCGATCCCCTACGTGTCCGGATGGGCCGAGGCCGCACCGAAGGAGATCTCCGGCTACGCCGAAGCCGTCCACCGCATCTCCCGTGTCCTGGAGTGCGGGTTGGGACTCGACGAGCCGGGCCGTCGGCAGAGCATCACCCTGGGACGCGGCGTCGACCAGTCAGCGCGGCGAAGCACGTCCGGGCGGGCTCGCCACCCGGATCGCGCGATGTGAAGCGCGCCGGAGGCGTCGCCAGGTGGCACCCATCGTCCTCCGTTCCAGGCACCGCGCACGAGTTGCTCTGATCGGAGGGGGGCGGGCAGGGCCCGCCGATGGCCGTCCTTCCTCACCCCGGGTGAACGTCGGCCCTGGGCGAAGACGGGGCCCGCGCCCCGGCGGACACTCGCCTCGAGGCCGCGCCGAGCGGCCCGACCGAGTCGATGATCGGAGGATCAGATGGCAACCGTGAAGGGCACGGGCGGGGCTGGAGTGTCCGCCCACCGCCGAATGGAAGCGGTGTTCGCGCTGCTGGTGCTCGTCACCGGCGGATGGATGACCGGCATCGCCCTCGGGGTTTGGCAGTCCAGGGCCGCCGACGCAGGGACCGCCGCGGACATCGGCGCCTGGCTGACGCCCGCGCTGCAGGGCGTGCTGACGCTGGCGATCGTCTCGATCGCCGTCGCGCTGACCGCCGTCGCGGCGGGCGTCCGGCGCAGGGCGGCCGTGATGAGCGACGCACTCCCGCGTCTGCTCGACATCGGAAAGGACCGAGCATGAGCACCATGACGGCAGGGCCGACGAAGGTCGGCGGGCAGCGGGCGATCCCCCGGGGGCAGGAGGGCTTCGACATGCCCGCCCTCGCGCGCAGGATGTGGGGGCCGATGCTGGCGATGGGGATCATGGCCGTGGGAGCGGCGGTCGCGGCGGGGGTCGCCGAGGCGCTCAGCGATGACGCCGCGACGGTGGCCGAGATCGCCGCGTGGAAGCCGGGGGTCGCCTTCCTCGGGATCGGCTTCCTGCTCTCTGCGATCACCTTCCTGCTCGCCCGGATCCTCGGCGAGCTGCGCGACAGCGGCACGCGAGTCCAGGAGGCCCTGGGCGTGAGCCCCCTCATCCTGCGCCGCCCCTGGACCGGCTACGCCTTCCCCGCCGCGATGATGATGGGCCTGATGGTGCTCGTGGGGGCGGCGGTGATCGGCTTCGTGCAGGCCGGCGAGGTCACCTCGGACCCCGCGCTCGCCGCCGACATCGGAGCCTGGGTCTCGCCCCTGCGCTTCGCGGGCGTGGCGCTCGTCTTCACCGGGATCGCGTTGGCCCTGCTGACCATCGTGAAGGCGATCGGCTTCCAGTCCGACCGCCTCGGCGAGATCGCCGGTCGCGGACGCTGATCGCGGGCGGCCGCCCAGAGTGCCCCGTCGCCGGGAGCGGCGGGGCACTCGGTCATGCGCGTTCACGTGCGTACCGGGTCCGCGTGGGTCAGGGTGCGCCGTGGTGTGCTGGCGCGGCGGTGGCGACTGGCGAGGCGCGACGTTGACGACGGCGAGCGGGATGGTTCGGGATGATGCGTCGGTGCCGGCGGGCCGCTGGCGCGCGCTCGGCCTCATCGCGGCGGTACAGGTGCTGGCGATGAGCGTCTGGTTCAGCGCGTCGGCGGTCGTCCCGGCGCTGCGGGTCGAGTGGGGGATCTCCTCGGGCGAGGCCGCCTGGCTGACGGGCGCGGTGCAGGTCGGGTTCGTGGCCGGGGCCCTCGGCTCGGCGCTGTTCAACCTCGCCGACCGGCTCTCGGCGCGAGTGCTGATCGCCGTGAGCGCGCTCGGGGCCGGTGCGACGAACGCCGCCGTGGCGGTCGCGGCCGACGGCATCGAGGTGGCCGTCCCCCTGCGGTTCCTGACCGGCGCCTTCCTGGCGGGCGTCTACCCGGTCGGCATGAAGCTGATGGCGTCGTGGTTCCTGCACGGACGGGGGCTGGCGATCGGCGTGCTCGTCGGCGCCCTCACCCTCGGCTCCGGATCGCCCCACCTGATCGCGGCGATCGGCGACCCCCCGTGGCAGGCCGTGTTGCTCGTCGGGAGCGCGCTCGCCGTCGCGGGCGGCGCGGTGATCCTGCTCGTGGACGACGGGCCCCACGCCGCCGCGAGCCCGCCGCTCGACCTGCGCTGGGCGGCCAACGCGGTCAGGGACCGCCCGGTGCGCCTCGCGAACATCGGCTATCTCGGCCACATGTGGGAGCTATACGCCGTCTGGACGTGGCTGCCGGCCTACCTGGTGGCGAGCCTCGGCGCGGGGGCGGGAACGTCGGCGCTGGCCTTCGCCGCCATCGGGGTGGCGGGGCTGGCCGGCGCGATCACGGCGGGCCTGATCGCGGACCGCGTGGGCCGCACGGCGACCACCATCGCCGCGATGGCGGTCAGCGGCACGTGCGCGTTGCTGTCGGCCCCGCTGTTCGGGGCGCCGGCGGTCGTGGTGGCGGTGCTCGTCGTCGTCTGGGGAGCGAGCGTGATCGCCGACTCGGCCCAGTTCTCGGTCGCGGTGAGCGAGCTGACCGACGCCCGCTACGTCGGCACGGCGCTCACGCTGCAGACGGCCGCCGGGTTCCTGCTGACCGTCGCCTCGATCCGCCTGATCGGAGGGCTCGGCTCCGGGTGGGGCTGGCAGTGGGCCTTCCCCGTGCTGGCACTCGGCCCCGCCGTCGGGATCCTCGCCATGTGGAGGCTGCGCGCCGAGCCGCGCGCGACCCGCCTGGCCGGCGGGGCCCGCTGACCCCGGCGCCCGCGGCGGGCGGGCGCCGGGGCGCAGGCTCAGGCCAGGGCGTCGGCCGTCCAGCGCTGCGACGCGAACGCGTCGTCGAGCGGGGTGCCGGCGATGTGGTTGGTGTAGTTGCTGATCGTCTTGAGGGCGACGCCCGTGACGACCTCGAGCACCTGCTGCTCGCCGAAGCCCGCCGCGAGGAAGGCCTCGAGCTCGGCGTCTTCGACCCAGCCGCGCTCCTCGACCACGTGGCGGGTGAAGCGCGCCAGCGCGCCGAGACGCGGGTCCTCGGGGTCGCGCCCGGCCCGCAGCGCCTCGAGCGCCTCGGCCGGCATCTTCACCATCCCGGCGACCGCGCTGTGGACGGACACGCAGTACTCGCAGCGGTTCTCGGCCGAGGCCGCGATGATCACCGTCTGCTGCTCCACCGGGCTCAGGGACGACCCCTCGAACTCGGCGGTCACGGTCAGGTAGCTGCCGACCGCCACGGGAGACGTCGCCAGGACGCCGATCAGGTTGGGGACCATCCCGAACTTCTTGCGCGCGGCATCCAGATGCGGCCGCGAGCCCTCGGGGGCGGACTCGGGGGTGTGGACGGGGAATGACGGCATGCGGATCTCCTTGTCGGAAGCGGAAGGATGCGCGGCCGCCGGCGACGCGCGCCGGCGGCCGGCGGGGGTCAGCGGCGGGCGAGCCGGTCGTCGACCTGGGGGGTGAGCCGGACCTCGCGGCGACCGTTCGAGCTGCGCACGTACGCGATGGCGGGTGCTGTGGCGTTCATGACGTCCTCCGTCAGTAGCGTGAAACAACTTACTGGCGGCGACGCTAGCACCGGTCCGTTGCGTGATGCAACCCGGTGTGTCAGTCTGCGGACATGCTCCCGCGCGTCTACGAGAACCAGGACTGCTCGATCGCCCGTGCCCTCGAGGCCGTCGGCGAGCGCTGGACGCTCCTGATCGTGCGCGAGGCGCTCAACGGCACCCGGCGCTTCGACGAGTTCCAGTCGCGGCTCGGCATCGCCCGCAACGTTCTGACCGCGCGGCTCCAGCGGCTGGTGGAGGAGGGGATCCTGGAGCGCCGGCCCTACCAGGAGCACCCGGCCCGCTTCGAGTACCTCCCGACGCGCAAGGGCGAGGAGCTGCTGCCGGTGACGCTCGCGCTGCTCGCCTGGGGCGACCGCTACTACGCCGACCCGGTCGATGGCCCGCCGGTGGTGCTGCGACACGACCCCTGCGGAGGGGACCTGTCGCCACGCACCGTCTGCTCGTGCTGCGGGGGCGAGGCGAGCGCGGCGACGGTCTCGACGCGAATCGACCGCACCCGGCCCGCCGCCTAATGCGGGAGCCGAGCCGGGCTCAGACGAGGTCGGGGTCGGAGACGATCTCCACGAGGGCCGGCCCGGTCTGGCCCAGGGCCTCCCGGAATGCGTCCTCCAGGTCCTCTGGCCGCTCGACCCGCCGCCCCCATGCCCCGCAGAGGCGGGCGAAGTCGGCGAAGCCCGGGTTGTGGAGCGAGGTCTGCCACACATCGAGACCGGCCGAGCGCTGCTCCTTGCTGATCTTGCCGAGCTGCGAGTTGTCGAGCACCACGACCACGATGTCCATGCCGTACTTCACCGCCGTCGTCAGCTCGCCGAGGTACTGGCCGAGGCCCCCGTCGCCGGCGACGGCGATCACCCTGCGCCCGGACCCGTCGGCCTGGACGGCCGCCCAGGCGCCCATGGCGGCGGGCAGCCCGAAGCCGATCGAGCCCAGGTACCCCGACATCAGCACCGACTGGCGACGGCACTCGAAGTAGCGCCCGAAGCTGTAGGTGTTGTTGCCGACGTCGACGGCCAGTACGGCGTCGGCCGGCGCGATGCGCGAAAGAGCATCGAACACCCGGGCCGACGCGACGCCGCGCCCCGCATCGTCGTCGCCGCGCCGGCGCTTCTCCGCCCGCCAGATCGCCCAGCGCGCGGCGACGTCGGGGCGCTGGTCGACGGCCGCGCGCGCACGGCCCGCCAGGGCCGATCGCATCCGCTCGGCGGTCACGGCGACGTCGCCGAGCACCGGCACGGTCACCGGGTGGAAGCGGCCAAGGGCCACCGGGTCGCGGTCGACCTGCACGATCGGCTTGTAGGGGGCGATGCCCGTGTGGTCCGAGAACGACGCGCCGAAGACCAGGAGCAGGTCCGACTCGTTCATCAGCCAGCTCGCCACCGGCGTCCCGCTGCGCCCGAGCACGCCGCCCGCCAGCGGGTCGTCGTCGCCGATCAGGCCCTTGCCCTTGAAGGTCGTGATGACCGGCGCCGACAACTCGCGGGCGAGCGCGACGACCGCGTCCATGTGGAAGCGCGCCCCGTGGCCGACCACGATCACCGGTCGGCGGGCCCCGGCGACCAGGGCGAGCGCCTCGTCGAGCGCCTCCTGAGGCGGCGCTGTCGCAAGGTCGGGCAGGCGGCCCGCGGGCCCCGACGGCGAGGCGCCCTCGCGGGCGGGCTGCACCTGCACCTCGTCGGGCAGGACCAGGTGACCGACGCCCCGCTCGAGGAGCGCGTGCTTGAGGGCGAGCGTCATCATCTCCGCGGCGTCGGAGGCGGCGTTCAGCGTGCGGCTGAAGGTCGCGACGTCGGCGAAGGCGGCCATAAGGTCGAGGTCCTGGAAGGCCCCCCGGCCGACGACCTTCGAGGGCACCTGGCCGGAGATCGCGAGCACCGGCGCGCGGTCGGCCTTCGCGTCGTAGAGGCCGGTCAGCAGGTTGGTCGACCCGGGACCGGCGATCGCGAAGCAGGCCGCGGGGCGGCCGGTGAGCTTGCCGTAGGCCCCCGCCGCGAACGCCGCCGCGCCCTCGTGGCGGATGCCGATGTACGTCAGCCGGCCCGCCTGCTCCTGACGCCGCATGGCGTCGGCGAAGCCCAGGTTGGAGTGGCCGACCATGCCGAAGACGTGGGTCACCCCCCACGCGACCATCGTCTCGACCATCAGGTCCGACACGGTGCCCACGTGCTCGGGCTCGGCCGCGACGCCGACGTAGATGCCGCCGTCGCGCACCTCGACGGGGAAGCACGCGGGGGCGTCCGTGAACGGGGGCGGTGGGGCGCCGGTCAGGGGGTCGTAGTCGTAGCCGTGCCAGGGGCATCGCAGCAGCCCCCCCTCGATCGAGCCCTCCCCGAGCGGGCCGCCCTGGTGGGGGCAGCGGTTGTCCAGCGCCCCGAAACGGTCGCCGACGCGGGTGATCGCGACCGAGCGGTGCCCGGCCTGCACGGTCCGCACCCTGCCGTCCTCGATCTCGTCGGCCTCGGCGACGCGGTGCCAGGTGATGTCTCTGCTGCTGGGCACGGGCGCGGGCTCCTTATCGGCTCTGCGTGGAACGATCATCTACCGGTCGGACGCGATCCGTCACCCTGCGGGAGCCGCGCCCTCACCCGGCGGCGAGAAGGTCCAGCCCGTGTCCGAGGAAGCGCACCGCGGCCCTGCGCGGAGCGTCCCCGCCCCCGGCGGCGCGGACGGCCTCATAGCCGAGCACCGCCCCGAAGGGCGCGTTCCAGAAGCTCGCGTCCCCCGGGCGCTCCGGCCCCCAGGGTCCGACGTAGAGGTAGGGCTCCGGATGGTGGGCGTCGCCGGGCGACCCTCCGAGATTGACCCTCTGCCCATCGACGCTGCCCCAGGCCACGTCGCATGCGACGTCGAAGTGCTCCGGCCAGATCTGGATCAGGGACGGGGAGGCGGCGGGGCCGCAGTTCATCACGGTCTCGTCGAGGACCGTCGTCGCGAACGTGAACCAGTCCGCGAGCACCCGTGCCGACCGTTCATCGATGCCGAGCGCGGCGTCGGGGTCTCCGGTGCCCGGCGCATCGCCGCCGAGAGAGAGCGGGCCCGCGAGATCGACACCGGCTGACTCGGCAGCCGCGCGCAGCGACGTGAGGCGGGTGGCGGTCGTCCCGCCGTCGCGCTCGACGATCAGGGCATTGCCATCTGTCCGCACGACCTCCGCACCGCCGCCGAACGCCGGGGTCGCGACGCCGCCCGGAGATGCTCGCAGCCCGATGCGACCGGTCAGGTCGGACCGTCGCCGGGCGAGGACGTGCGCCGCCACGCGCTGAAGGGCATCGCGGCTCCCGGCGAATGAATCCGGCAGAGGCTCCAGTCCGCTCATCGTTCCTCGCTCATGCTGCGACCCTTCGGGATCGGAGGCCGGGCCGTCAGGCTACGTCGGGGCGCGCGGTGCGTCCGCACGGCGCGTTCATAGGCGAACACCGCCCCCCGTCGTCCGGCGGACCGGCTGAGAGCCTCCGGTCTCGGCTCGCGGACGCGGCCGGCGAGCGCGAGGATGCCCGGATGGAACCAGCCGACGACACACCCCCGGCCCAGTACGTGGACGCCCGCCGCGTACTCGACGTCATGGGGCGCGAGGGCGACGGGCGCATCCGGACGCTGAGCGCCGTCCAGGTGATCGTCCTCGGCGCGGTGGCCGGCGGCTTCATCACGATGGGCGCGCTGTTCTCGGTGCTGCTCGGCGCCGGCGTCGAGGCCACCGGACCCCAGCGCCTCCTCGAGGGGCTCGGCTTCTCGGCCGGGTTCTTCTTCGTGATCCTGAGCGGGGCCGTCCTGTTCACGGAGGCCAACGTCACCCTGCCCGCGACGCTCGTGCGTCGGGAGCGGCTGGCCACCTGCGTCCTGGTGGCGCGCTTCTGGGCCCTGGCCTGGGTGGGCAACCTGATCGGGGCGATCGCGATCGGATTCCTGGTCCACCTCGCACAGGACTACCCGGGCGACGTGACGGGCCTCCTGGGCGAGCTGGTCGATCGCAAGATGGCCTACCGCGAGGAGGGCGGGGCGTCCTCCTGGGGCGAGCTCATCCTGAGCGGCGCCCTCGCGAACTGGCTCGTCGGCATGGCGGCCTTCTTCGCGGTCATGGGCCGGACGCTCATCGGCAAGTACATCCCCGTCTTCCTCGCGGTGACGCTCTTCGTGTCCGCCAACTTCCAGCACAGCCCCGCCAACATGGGCTACTTCTCGCTGATCATGCCCAGCGGCGACGGCCCGGGCTGGGTGCCCGCTCTCGTCTGGAACGTGCTACCCGTCGGGATCGGCAACATCATCGGCGGATCGCTGCTCGTCGTCCTGCCCTTCTGGTTCGCGCTCGGCCGGAGCCGCCGGAGCGCGGCCGCGGGGGACGCCGGGTGACGTGACCGCGCGCGGGCCCGGCGACAGGACGCTACTACTAGTGGCTCGCGGGGAGGTGCCAGCGATGCGGGGCGATGAGCTCGGCGGCGGCCTCCGGGCCCCAGGAGCCGGCCGGGTAGACGTGCAGCGGCGGCGGCTGCGCGAGCACGGGCGCCGACGTCCGCCAGAGCGTCTCGATGCCGTCGGCCCGCGTGAAGAGGGTGCGGTCGCCGATGAGCGCGTCGTGGATCAGGCGCTCGTACGCCTCCAGGAGCGTCCTGCCTCCCCCGTCGCCGGGCCGGAACTCCATGTGCGCCTCGGAGATCCGCAGATCGGGCCCGGGTGCCTTGGCCAGGAAGGAGGCCGACACGCCACCGCCGTCCGCGAGGTCGAAGGTGAGGTGGTTCGCCTCGATGTCGTCGGTGGGCATGGCCGCGCGCTCGAACAGCGCGAGCGGCGGGGCCCTGAAGACGACCGTCAGGACGCGCCGACCCTCGGCGAGGCGCTTGCCCGTGCGGAAGTAGAACGGAACGCCCGACCAGCGCCAGCTGTCGAACATCACCCGGCCCGCGACGAAGGTCTCGGTTCGCGAGTCGCCGGAGACGCCGTCCTCGTCGCGATACCCTTCGTACTGACCGCGCACGACGTCCCGCGGCTCCAGCGGTCGCATGGACTCGAAGACCTTCACCTTCTCGTCGATCAGCGCCTTGGAGGTGAGGGCGGACGGCGGCTCCATGGCGACGAAGGCGAGCACCTGGAGCAGGTGGGTGACGACCATGTCGCGAAACGCGCCGGTCGCCTCGTAGAAGGAGCCGCGCGTCCCTATCCCGAGCGTCTCGGGCACGTCGAGCTGGACGTGGTCGATGAAGGCGCGGTTCCAGACCGGCTCGAACAGCCCGTTGGCGAAGCGGAACGCGAGCAGGTTCTGCACCGCCTCCTTGCCGAGGAAGTGGTCGATGCGGAAGACCTGGTCCTCGTCCATCACCGAGTGGAGCAGCCCGTTGAGCGCGCGGGCGCTCGCGAGGTCGGTGCCGAAGGGCTTCTCCATGATGACGCGGGCGCCGTCGGTCAGGCGCGCCTCGCCGAGCCCGCGGGCGATCGACTCGAACGCACCCGGCGGGACCGCGCCGAAGAAGAGCTTGCCGTGACCGCCGATGGTGGCGGCCGCGGCATCCACGGCCGCGCGCAGGGGGCCCGTCCGGCCCGGCCCGAACAACCCCCCGACGTACCCCGACGCTGCGGCGAAGGCGTCCCATGCGCCGCCCTCCGGCGGCACGCGGCCGAACTCGTCGATCGCCGCTCGGACGTGACGTCGAAAGTCCTCGTCCGAGAGCTCCTCCGCGGACGAGCCGATGAGCCGCCAGCGTCGCGGGAGGAGGCCGGCGACGTACAGGTGGTAGAGGCCGGGCAGGAGCTTGCGGCGGGCGAGGTCGCCGGTCGCGCCGAACACCACGATCGTGGTCGGCCCGACCTCCGGAGCCCTGGAGGGAGCACTGAACAGGTTCGCCTCTGGCGGGGTCACGCCGCGCCCCCGGGGTGCCGCGGGGCGGTCATCGCGAGAGGGACCCGCCCGTACCGGCCACGGCCGCGCACCTGCCCGCGACGCAGGCCATCAGCTCCCGCCACGACGCGACGAAGGCGTCGGCGCCGTCCGACTGCAGCGTGGCGGCCAGCGCCCGCACGTCGACGCCCGCGGCGGAGAACCCGGCCAGCACCCCATCGGCTTCGTCGACGTCCGCGCTCAGCGGCGCGCCTGGGGCGCCGTGGTCGGCGACGGCGAGGAGGGTCTTCTCGGGGATCGTGTTCACGGTGAGAGGAGCCACGAGCGCGTCGACGTACAGCGTGTCGGGCGCCTCGGGATCCTTCGTCCCTGTGCTCGCCCAAAGGAGTCGCTGCGGGCGGGCGCCGGCGTTCTGGAGGCGCAGCCAGCGCGCGGACGAGAGCATGTCCCGGTATTCCCGGTGGGTCTCGCGCGCGAGAGCGATGCCGAGCCGGTTACGAAGATCGGGGGGCACCGCCCCTGCCACCGCGCCGTCCCAGCGGGAGACGAAGACCGATGCGACCGATCCCACCACCGGGTCGAGCCCGCCCGCCACGCGACGCTCGATCCCCCGGAGGTATGCCTCGGCGGCGGCGCGGTACTGATCGGCGGAGAAGAGGAGCGTGACGTTGACCGGAACGCCGGCGGCGATCGCCTCCTCGATCGCCGGGAGGCCCTCCGGGGTGCCCGGGATCTTGACGAGGAGGTTGGGGATCTGAGCCCGCCGGTGCAGATCGACGGCGGCGCGCAGCGTGGCCGCCGGGTCGTGTGCGAGCAGCGGCGACACCTCGAGAGACACCCAGCCGTCGACGCCGGCCGTACGCTCGTGGGCGGGGCCGAACAGCGCCGCCGCGCGCCGCAGGTCCTCGATCGCGATCTCGAAGAAGAGGTCGTCGCCCCGCAGGCCCGCGGCCAGCTTGGCGGCGATGGCATCGCCGTATTCCTCGGCGTCCCTGATGGCGTTGGCGAAGATGGTCGGGTTCGATGTCAGCCCCGTCACGGCCAGTTCGTCGATGTAGCGCCGCAGCGTTCCGTCGTCGAGCAGGCCGCGCGTGATGTTGTCGAGCCAGAGGCTCTGGCCGGCGCCGTGGATCGTGCGGGTGGCGTTCATCGGGTCATCCCCCCGCGCGGGTCGGGTGGTCCGGCGGATCGTCCGAGGCGGGCGAGACGGGTTCATCACCCGAGTTGAAGGCGCTGGCCAGCTCGTGTGCCATCGCTTCCGGGGCGGGAAGGCGCCGGGACACCGTGCCGTCGCGCTCGACGAGCTCCACTGCGAACCGCCACGGCCCACAGCCCCCGCCGACGACGACGGAGAGGAGCCCTACCGGCGAGAGCCGCCGGCGGACGACCGCGTGCGGGAAGTAAGCCCCCTTCAGAAGCGGCCCGAGCACGCCCCGGCGATCGAGCCGGGCGAGGTCCGACGCCCCGCCGATGCCCTCGCCGTCCACCAGGATCTGCGGCACGGTCGAACGCCCGGTGAGCTCCTCGAGCTCGCGCCGGAAGTGCGGGCGTCCGTCTCCGCGGATCTCGGTGAACGCGACGCCGCGGCGCCTCAGCAGATCGCGGGCGCGCTCGCAGTGACCGCACCCCGAAAGCGTGTAGAGAGCGACGGCGGGACTCCGCCGGGCGCCCGTCCCCCCACCGGCGTCTCCCGGCGCGTCCTGATGAGTGGGCTCGACCGCCATGACGGTCCGACCCGCGGACGCCTCGGGGGGATTCACTCGCATGCCGAGCTCGCGTCGCGGGCCCATGCGTGGCACCGGGCACACGTCACGCGCCGGGAGCCGCAAGGCAGCGCCCCGAGCCGCGGCCGCGCGCGCGTGCGGGTCGGACCCGGAGGAAGATCCGAGCCGAACGACAGCTGACGAGCGCGTACCCGGCAAGAGCCACGGCCGCACCGGCCACCGCATCGACGAAGAAATGGTTGCCCGTCACGACCACGGTCAACGTCATCAGCACCGGGTGGAGCGCGATCAGCACCCGGGGGAGCGCCCGGTCGACGACTCGCCATGCCACCATGGCCAGCAGCAGGCTCCAGCCGACGTGCATGCTCGGCATCGCCGCGTACGGGTTGAAGTCGATGCCGGCGATGGAGCCGGTGTCGTGACCGGAGAGCCCGACGGTGTCGGCGATCCCGAGGTCGCTCACCAGGCGGGGTGGCGCCGTCGGATAGAGGACGAAGAAGAACGAGGCGAGCGCGAGTGAGGCGAGCAGGGCCGTGCGCAGCTCGCGATACGCCGCGCGCCGCCGTAACCCGAGCCAGGTGAGCGAGACGACGAGCAGCGGACCGAACCCGATCATGTAGTAGAGGTCGAAGAAGCCACTCGAGGCGCCGAGCGAACCGACGACGGCCTGCAGCCGGACCTCATGGAGGAGGCCTGCGTTCCGCTCGAGGTCGATCAGCCATGCCGCGTGGGCGAAGGCGGCACCAGAATCGTCGATCGCGAGGCTGCGGATCATGAGGTACACGCCGTAGAGCCCGGCCCAGACGGCCGTCTCCAACGCGACGAAGCGGAGATCACGACGACGCCGTGGAGAGGGTGGGCCGGTCATTGCCCCAACAGACCCCGCTCGGCCCGCAGGCGATTCGCGGCGGCGCGCCGGCACCCTCCCGGCGGCGACGGCGCGGCATCGGCCGCCCGACTAGGCTCGGATCGCACAGGCCGGAGGAGGGTGTCGCCGGGTGACGCGCCGACGTGGGTAGCACGGAATCCGACGAGGCCCTGGTCGCATCCGCGCGAGCGGGCGACGAGCGCGCCTTCGACGAGCTCGTCTCGCGCCACAGCCGGCGCGTCCACCGTCTGGTCGCGAGGATGCTCGCCGATCCGACCGCGGCCGACGACGTGGTGCAGGAGGCGCTCGTCCGCGCCTGGCGCGCGCTGCCGACGTTCCGCGGCGACGCCGCCTTCCCGACCTGGCTCCATCGGATCGCGGTCAACGAGGCCAACCGCTACCTTGCCCGCGAGAGTCGGCGCGAGTTCGTGCCCTATGAGGACGTGATGGCGCAGGTCCCCGATCTCGCCGCTGACGTGCCGGGGCGCGCGGAGTCGAACGAGACCCGCCGCAGGCTCGAGGCGCTCCTCGCTGGACTGCCCGGGAACTACCGCGCGGCCGTGGTCCTGCGCGACGTCGAGGGGATGACCAATGCGGAGGCGGCCGACATGCTCGGCGTGGACCTCCGCAACTTCAAGAGCCGCCTGCACCGGGGCCGGATGGCCCTGCGGCGGGGCCTCGAGGAGCTCGCGCGGGAGTCGTGAGACCCCGCGGCGGGGTCGGAGTGGCCGCCCTCCCCCAGCGACATGTGAATCTCGGCGCACGCCGCCCGGGTCGATGGGGGTGCCATGGCCGACGAGACCCGGATCCCCTTCATGCGCGGTCGCTCCTGCGAGCGCGTGCGCGCGCTCATGAGCGACCGCCTCGACGGTGACCTCGACCCGCGGACACGCCGGCGCGTCGATCGGCACGTCCGCTTCTGCCGCCGCTGCCGGCGCGTCCTCGGCAACCTGCGTGCGACGATCGACGGCCTCGCGCGCCTCGGGGATCCCGACGGGCACGAGGCCGAGGGGGACGCGGGCGAGGGGCACCGTCGCCGCCGACGCGCATCGGGCGGCCCGTGACCGACGCGGAGGCGGATTTCGAGCCGATCGCCTCCTACGGGATGATCTCGGACTGCAACTCGGCGGCGCTCGTGAGCCGCGCGGGCTCCATCGATTGGCTGTGCCTGCCGCGCTTCGACTCCCCGGCGGTGTTCTGCCGCCTGCTCGACCCACGCGGCGGCCATTGGTCGATCCGCCCCGCCGGCCGGTTCGAGGTGCGGCGACGCTACCTGCCCGGGAGCCTCGTGCTCGAGACGACCTTCGAGACGGCCACCGGCAGGATCCGCCTCACCGACGCACTCGGGTTCGCACAGGGGCAGCGGGGCCACGATCTCGGTGCCGGCGCCCCTCATGAGCTGCTGCGCTCGGTGGAGGGACTGGCGGGCGAGGTCCGGCTGGAGATGGAGATGGCGCCGCGCCCCGAGTATGGGCTGGTGCGCCCGCTGTTGCGGGTCACGGACTCGGGGGCGCGGACCTTCGGCGGGCCCAACCAGTTCGCCCTCAGCGCGCAGGTGCCCCTGGCCGTCGAAGATGCAGCCCTGCGGAGCGCTTTCACGCTCCGCGAGGGTGAGAGCGAGGGGTTCTGCATGGCCTGGGCGGCGGCCGAGAGCCGCCCGCCGGAGACGTGCGCGCCGACGACCGTCCCCGCCAGGATCGCCGACGCCGTGGAGGCCTGGCGCTCCTGGGAGGCGGACCACGACATCCACCGCGGACCCCATCGCGAGCTGATCCGCCTCTCGTCGCGCGTACTCAAGGGCCTCAGCTACCGCCCAACGGGGGCGATCGTGGCGGCGCCCACGACGTCGCTGCCGGAGCAGGTCGGGGGGGAGCGCAACTGGGACTACCGGTTCGCCTGGATCCGCGACGCGAGCCTCACGATGCAGGCGCTCTTCGTGGGCGCGTGCCCCGACGAGGTGACGGACTTCGTCTCGTTCATGACCAGCGCCGCCGGCGGCGGCCTCGACGCGCTGCAGATCATGTACGGGATCGGCGGGGAGCACGACCTCACTGAGCGGGCGCTGCCGCACCTGCGCGGCTGGCGGGACTCGCACCCGGTGCGCGTGGGCAACGGCGCCTGGGATCAGACCCAGCTCGACGTCTACGGCCAGCTGCTCGACGCGATCCACCTCTACCGCGAGCGCCTCGGCGACCTCCATCCCGAGATCCAGCGGTTCGCCGCCGGCCTGGCCGACGCCGCCGCGGCGCGCTGGCGCGAGACCGACGCCGGAATGTGGGAGATGCGCGGGCCGCCGCGTCACCACCTGTCCTCCAAGGTGCAGTGCTGGGTGGCGCTCGACCGCGCCGTCCGGCTGGCCCCGAGGCTCGGGGAGTTCGCGCGGGCCGCGTCGTGGGCCGCCGAGCGCGACCAGGTACGCGAGGCGATCCTCGAGCGCGGGTGGAGCCGGAGCCGGGGGGCGTTCGCCCAGGCGTTCGACAGCGACGACCTCGACGCCGCGGCCCTGCTCATGCCGATCGTGGGTTTCCTGCCGGCCGACGACGAGCGCATGCGGTCCACGATCGAGGCGATCGCCCGCGAGCTGACCGACGACGGCCTCGTGCTCCGCTACCGCAACGAGGGGGGCCTGAACGCCGACGGGCTTCGCGGCGAGGAGGGCAGCTTCGTCATCCGCTCGTTCTGGCTCGTCCAATGCCTGGCACAGATGGGCGACGTGGAGCGCGCCGAGGAGATGTTCGATCGCCTGATCGCCCACGCCAACGACCTGGGCCTGCTGGCGGAGCAGATCGACGCGGCCACCGGGGAGCTGCTCGGCAACTTCCCGCAGGCCTTCAGCCACATCGGGCTGATCACAGCCGCCTGGGAGATCGATCGCGCGCGCGGCCGGATCCGCGAGGGGGCGGAGGAGATCCTCGGGCGCCCCGGCGCGGGGTGAGCGCCACCCGGGTGCCCACCGCGGCGACCGATCCTGTCGCCGCATTCTTCGACCGCCGACCACGGGCCTACGACCGCCAGCTCCTGCTGGAGCGGCGGGCGCTGCGCACGGCCGCCGCGTTCGCACATCCGGTCGGCGGGCTGCGCGTGATCGACCTGGCGGCGGGCACCGGCGCGCTCGCCGCGGCCCTTCTGGCGCACGGCCCGCCCCCGGCCACGCTGACCGCGGTCGACGCCGCGCCGCGCATGCTGGAGCGCGCCCGCGTTCGGCTCGGCCCCGGGGCGACCATCCTGGTCGCCGACGCCCGTGCCGTGCCCCTGCCCGACGGCTCAGCCGACGTCGTGACGGTCGGCTACCTGCTGCACCTGCTCGCCCCCGGGGCGCGCCGGGCGGTGCTCGCGGAGGCCCGTCGGCTGCTCACGCCCGGAGGGCTGCTCGTGGCGGTGGTGCACGGATCGCCGCGCGGAACGGCGGGACGCGCCTACCACTCGGCATGGAGACTGGTCGGCCGCGCGCTCCCCGGCGCGGTGATCGGGGAGGGACCGATGCGCGACCTCGCCCCGGAGATAGGCGCCACGGGCCTCGAGGTGGAGGCCTCCCGGCGGGTGGCCGGCGTGTACTGGAGTCAGGTGGTCCGGGCGCGCCTCCCCGACAGCGGCCGGGCCCACCGATAGCGACCGTAGGCCATGGCCTCCCCGCGTAGGTTGGGCAGCGTGCGGCGGGCGAACTCGTCCGCCACGGCGCCGATCGCCCCGGCGAAGGTCGGGTAGGCGTGCACCATCCGCTGGATCCGCAGCAGTGAGATGCGGCGGTCGACGGCGTAGGTGAGCAGCGGCAGCAGGTCGGACGCGTGGGGGCCCACGACGGTCGCCGCCACGACGCGTCCGGTGAGCCGCACGGCGCTGATCGCGACGAAGCCGTGCCGGACGCCGTCGGTGAGCCCGCGGTCGGTGTCCGCGAGATCGACACGGAGCTCGACGAGCGCCCCCGGGTGGCAGCGCTCGGTGCGCTCGGCGGCGGTCGGCCCCACCCACGCGACCTCGGGATCGCTGAAGACGGCCGAGGGGATGGCCGGCACCCGATTGAGCCGCGGGAGCCACGGCAGGGCGATCGCCTGGACGATCCGGCGGCCGTGGGCGTTGGCGGCGTGGGTCTGGTGGGCGTGCGGCGTGACGTCGCCGACGGCCCAGACGCCGGGCGCGGACGTGCGCCCCCACGCATCGACCGCGATGCCGCCAGGGTCGGTGGCGACCGCCGCCGAGACGGTCTCGACGTTCGGGATGCGTCCGATGGCGACGAGCACGGCGTCCACGCCCGCAAGCCGCTCGTGCCCCGTCGGTCCGTCGAGCAGCAGGGCGTCGTCGGCGGCGTCGTGACCGAGGATGCGCGCCTCCAGGCGCACACCGATCCCCTGGTCGACGAGCGCGGCCTCGAGGGCCTGCGACGCGGCGGGGTCAGCGGTCGGGAGCACCCGCTCGGCGAGGTCGATGAGCGTCACCCGCGTGCCCAGGCGCGAGAAGGCACAGGCCATCTCCACCCCGATCGGGCCGGCGCCGACGATCGCGAGGTGCCCCGGCGCCCGCTCGAGCTCGAAGAGCGTCTCGTTGGTGAGCAGCCGCTCGGGCGGCAGACCGGGGATGGCGAGCGGCCGCGGGCGCGACCCGGTCGCGATCACGACGTGTGGGGCGGTCAGCCGGCGCGTCTCCCCCGCACCCTCCACAGTGACGCGACGGCCCGGCGCCACGGTGGCGCGACCGCGGATCAGGTCGATGCCGTCCGTACCCGCGATCTCCCGGGCCTCGCGGGCCGCGAGGCTGTCGCGGGTGGTCCGCACCTCCGCCAGCAGGGCCGCGGGATCGGGGTGGAGCGCGGGGTCGCGGGAGAGGTGGATGAGCCGCTTGGACGGCACGCAGCCCACGTTGGTGCAGTCGCCGCCCACGGCGGCGACCTCGACCACGGCGACGCGGCGGCCGAGCGCGGCCAGCCCGACGGCCACGGTCAGGCCGCCGGAGCCGGCCCCGATGACGATGGCGTCGTGATGAGACTCAGGCATCCGCATGGCGTCGGCGCTCCCGGCGTCGCATGATCTGGGACAGGGCCAGGCCGGTCGCGAGCAGGATGCCCGAGGCGATGAGGACCGGGCCGTCGATGGCCGGCACGCCACCATCGAAGCTCTCCAGCGAGGCGCCGAACAACACAAACGCCACGGTCGCCGGAAGGCTCCCGACGGCCGTCCCGAGCAGGAACGCGCCCGGGTGGATACGGACGGCGCCCGCCAGGTAGCTCACGAGGTCGTACGGGAGGTGAAGCAGGCGCATCGAGATGACGCTCTCGAAGCTGCGGTGGCGCAGCCGTGCGGTCCAGCGGGCGAGGCGACCGGTCGGATCGGCCTCGTCCCCGACCCCGGCCCCGAACCACCGGGCCAGGCCGTACGCCACCATCGCCGAGCCGTTCGCGGCGAGCACGACGAGGGCGACGCCTCCGGCCGCGCCGAACAGGAAACCACCCGCGACAGTGAGAACGGCGGCGGAGAAGAACAGAAGCGGTCGCAGCAGGTAGACGGCCACGAACGCCACGGGCCCCCACGCACTCCCCTGGATGGCGTCCACCAGTCGGGTCGCCGCCTCGCCGGCGCCGATCCCTTCCGACAGGGCCCAGAGGATCACGCCTCCCACGGCGCCCACCCAGATGGCGGCGGCGGCCAGCCGGGTGCGGGTCGCGGTCACGGCGACCGCAGGGCGTGAGCGGCCGCGACGGCGCGCTGGCCCACCCCCACGGCCACCCCCGCGGCCATGACCCACATGACAGGGACGGACCACGCCGGCACCGCCAGAGCAAACGCGAAGAGGACCACCGTCTCGGCGCCCTCGACGAGGCCGGGCGGCATCGTCACCGCGGTGAGGTGCCCGCGGGCGGCCGCGCCCTCTCCGCGACGCTCGAGCAGCGCCGCGAGGTACGACCACGAGATGGCGTTCACGTAGAAGGAGGCAAGCAGGGCGGCGGCGGCGATCCACGCGGCGTGGCTGTCCTGGCCGACGGCTATCCCGAGCGGCACTGCGGCGTAGACGACGGCGTCGAGGAGCATGTCGGCGTAGGCCCCAAGGTCCGACTGACGGTCGGTCCGGCGCGCCACCGCCCCGTCGAGGCCGTCCAGGATCCGGTTCGCGAGCCAGAGCGCAAGCGCGAGCCCCGGTTCACCGACCGCCGCGGCGACTGCCGCGCCGAGGCCGGGGATGACCGCCGCCACGGTGAGCGCGGTGGGGTGGAGGCTGCGCGGGACGAGCCGCACGACCGGCGCGAGCACCACCTCCTTGCGACGGCGCAGCGCGCGGTCGATCATCGGCGCACCCGGCCCGGCAAGGATCGTTTGCGTGACCGGAGACACCCTCTCACCATGCCTCGCGCCCGGTGCCGCCACCGTCCGCCGGGTTCACCCACGGACCGACCGGCATCGACGTGGGGGCTAGTCTCGCCGGGTGCTCGACGCGTTCCCCACGCCCTCCGCCGACGCCGTCCCGTGGGTGTCGGTCGACCAGATGCGCGAGGTCGACCGGCTGATGGTCGACGAGCTCGGGGTCTCGCTCGTCCGCATGATGGAGAACGCCGGCCGGTCGCTGGCAGTGGTCGCCCGGTCGATGCTGGGGGGAGGCGTTGCCGGACGGCACGTCACCGTGCTCGCCGGTCCCGGTGGCAACGGGGGCGGAGGGCTCGTCGCCGCGCGTCACCTCGCGAACGCCGGGGCCGAGGTTCGCGTCGACCTCTCGCTCCGAGAGGCCGCGGTGGCGGGTGTCCCCGCGGAGCAGCTCGCGATCTTGCGCCTGATGGGCGTGGAGGTCACCGACCGGCCCACCCCAGCCACCGCCGGCCCCACCGACCTGGTGATCGACGCGGTCCTCGGGTACGGCCAGAGGGGCGCCCCCCGTGGCCTCGCCGCCGCACTCATCGAGGCCACGGCGGGCCGTCGCGTGCTGGCGCTCGACGTGCCGAGTGGTCTCGACCCCGACTCGGGCGCGATGCACCAGCCCGGCGTGCGCGCCGAGGTCACGATGACGCTTGCGGCGCCGACCCACGGACTGGGCGCGCCGCGCGCCGCGCGCGCTGTCGGCCGGTTGCTCATCGCCGACATCTCCGTGCCCCCCGCCCTCTGGCCACGGGTCGGAGCCGGCCCGCCCGCGGGCGCCGGGCTGTTCGATCGCGGGCCGATCGTCGCGCTGGCGACACCTCCCCGGACCGCGGACAGCCCGGCCTCGCGGAGCGTGCCGCTCAGCGCCTGAGGCCGAACAAGCCCCGGCGCGCCGGCGCGGCGTCGTCGATGACCTGTACGCCCTTCCAGAAGGCGACGTGCCCGGTGATCTCCTGCGCGGCCGGCTTGGGCTGCGGGTAGGACCACGCCGCCCCGGCGTTGACGTCATCGCCGACGCGCACGTCGTAGTAGCTCGCCGTGCCCTTCCACGGGCAGACCGACGTCTTCGCGCTCGGCGCCAAGGAGGCTTCGGCCACGGAGGCCTCGGGGAAGTAGTGGTTGCCCTCGACCACCTTGGTCTCGTCGCTCTCGGCCAGCACCGCACCGTTCCAGATCGCCCTCACCATGATCGGCTCCTCGTCTCGGGTTCTCCCTCACGGAAGCAGGGCCACCACGGGGTTCCGGTCCGCCGTGTTCATGCGTGAACGCCGGGCCGGTGCGGCTGATCCGGTCGGGCGTAGCGTCGCATCACGACGACGCCGTCGTCGACATCGGGACGAGGGGGGACCATGATCGCCGAATATCACTGCCAGTCCTGCAACGAGACCTTCCGCGAGGACACCGTCGATGGGGTCCTGAAGCGCGCCGCCGCCCACAACCACGAGCACCACGGCGGGCCGGAGGCGATCACGCCCGAGCTGGAGGCCCAGCTGCGCGGCGCGATCACCCAGACCGGGTGACCGGGCCGGCCGACGGGTGCGCCCGGACGCCCTCCTCGCGGGGGGCGGACGGGCCGGCGGCCCCGCTCCCCGCCGAGACGACCGATCCGGTCGTCTGCCGTGACTGCGGCAACGTCTTCGGGCGCGGCGCCGAGGCGGGGACGGTGTGCCCGTACTGCGCGGGCCCCCTCAATCGGCTGCCCGGCGCTCGTGAGGCTTTCGGCGGACCGGCGGGGGAGGCCGCATGAGCGGGCGGGGGAGCGTCGCGCGACGCCTCGCGGTGACCGACGTCCTTGCGGGCCTCGCGCTCATGCAGCGCCAGGCGGCCATGTCGATCCTGATGCGGGGGCCGATGGCCCGTTGGGCCGAGGGGACCTCCGGACCGCTCCACACCGGATCAGCCGGGCTCTCGATCGTCAAGTCGGGTCTGGTCGAGGTCGTGGCGACCACCGAGGACGGCCGCGACCTGGTGCTCGCCGAGGCGGGCGACGGCGAGGTCCTCACGTGCCCTCCCGTCGGCCTCGCCGACGGCGAGGTGGTCATGCGGGCTCTGGCCGACAGCTGGGTCTGCCCGCTCGACCACGGCCACCTGCGCGACCTGACGCCGTACCCGAGCGTGCTCATGGGCCTGCTCGAGCAGACCGTGCAGCGCGTCGAGGAGGCCCAGGCCGCCGCACTGAGGCTCGCCCACCGGCGGGTGGAGGATCGCGTGTTGTTGGCCCTGCGCGCGCTCGCCGCGCGCGACGGCCGGGTCACCGCGGACGGGGTGCGGATCGCTCCGGTCCTGCACCGCGACCTGGCGCGCGTCGCCAGCGTCACCCGGCCGGGCGCGACCCAGGCGCTCGCCCGGCTCGAGCGGGAGGGGCGGCTGTCTCGCGAGGAGGACGGCTCGATCCTCCTCCTCGGCGCCAGCGTCCCCCCTGCCAGTTGCCGGCGCGCCGCCACCGTTCCGCCGGCCCTCGCACGGGTGCTGAAGTCATGAACGACGCGGTGGACCTGATCATCGTCGGGGCGGGCATGGCGGGGATGAACGCCGCAGCGCGGGCGGTGGGCGCCGGCGCCAGCGTCGCGATCATCGAGCGGGGACGGGTCGGCGGCACCTGCCCCACCCGCGGCTGCATCCCAACCAAGGCCCTCATCCGCAGCGCGGAGGTCGCGCACGAGATCCGGCGGGCCGAGGAGTTCGGCATCCGCGTCGGCTCGGTGGAGATCGACTTCGCCGCCGTCATGGGGCGCGTGCGCGGGATCATCGACCGCGGGTCGCGGGGCGCGCAGGGGTGGCTCGAGTCGCTGCCGGGCGTGGAGCTGATCGCCGGCGAGGCGACCTTCGAGGGCCCGGAGGCCGTGCGGGTCGACGACCGGGTGCTCACCGCGCCGCGCGTCATCGTGGCCAGCGGCGCGGAACCCAGCGTGGTCCCGATCCCCGGGCTCGCCGACACACCGCACATGACGAGCGACGACCTGCTCGCCCTCGACGAACTGCCCCGGCGGCTGCTGATCGTGGGCGCCGGCCCGATCGCGCTGGAACTCGGGCAGGCGCTGGGGCGCCTGGGCTCGCGGGTGACGATGGTCGAGGTGGCGCCGGCCTTCCTGCCGGCGGCGGAGACGGAGCTCGCAGGCGCCCTGCGCGGCCACCTCGAGGAGGAGGGTCTCGAGATCCTCGTGGGAGCCCGCATCGACGAGGTGGCGCCCGGGCCCGCCGGCGGGGTCGTCATGCGCGTCGGGCACGCTGGACAGGACCACGCGCTCGAAGCCGACGCGCTCCTCGTGGCCGCGGGACGGTCCGCCAGCACCGAGGCCCTAGCGCTGGCCGCCGCAGGCGTCGAAGGGGACCGGAGGGGCATCCCCGTCGACGGACGGTTGCGCACGAGCGCGGGGAGCGTATGGGCGGCGGGCGACGTCCTCGGGCCGTCGTGGGGGCAGTTCACCCACGTCGCCCGGCGCCAGGGCGTGGACGTCGCCGAGAACGCACTCGGGCTCGATCCGCACGACGTGCCTCGGGACGTCGGGCCTCGGGCGATCTTTACCGACCCCGAGCTCGTCTCGATCGGATTGACCGAGGACGCCGCCCGTGCCGCGGGGCATGAGGTGCGGATCGGCTCCGGGCGCTTCTCCGGCGGCAAGGCGCGCGCCTGGGGCGAGGAGCGTGGAATGGTCAAGGTGATCGCCGAAGAGGGCACCGGGCGTCTGCTGGGCGCGCATGTCCTCGCCTACCACGGGGCCGACCTGATCCACCCGGTCGCCGTCGCCATGCAGGCCGGGAACGGCACCGGGGAGCCGATCCGCCGCGCGTTCCACGTCCACCCGACCCTCGGCGAGGTCGTCAAGTCGGCGGTGGAGGCGAGCCAGCCGGACTCCTAGTGGGCGCGCCCGGGGTGGGGCGGGGACGCGGATGGTCGCCGGTCGGCCGGAGGTCCAGCTCAGCGGCGCGGCGCACGGCGTCCGGCCGGCCAGACACGCCGAGCTTGCGGTAGAGGCCCCGCAGGTGCGTCTTGACCGTGTTGCGGGAGAGGTGGAGGCGCTCGCCGATCTCCCGCACCGTCAGCAGGCTGGGTAACAGATCGAGGACGTCCTGTTCCCGGCTGGTCAGCGGCTCGCGCAGCGGAAGGCCCGCCGCGGTGCGGGCGTTCCGTTCGGGCCGCAGGCGGTCCTCCTCCTCAAGCAGCCGCCGGATGGCGGACCCCGCATCGACGCAGGGCCCGAGGACCGCCCTGGCCTCGCGCAGCAGCGCCCGGGCATCGCGCTCCTCCCCCCTCTCTCGGCGAAAGCGCGCCAGCGCGACCGACGCGGCGCCGATGAGGATCGGTCCGCCGCCCCGGGCGAGTCGGACCGCGCACGTGAGCTCGTCCTCCGCGTCAGCGGTGCGACCGCCCGCGGCGGCGGCGTCGCCCAGGACCATCCGCGCCAGGGCGGCCGGGGGCATGTCGGCGAGGCAGTGGGTAGTGGCGTCGGCGAGCGCGTCCGCCGCCTCCTGCGGCGCCGCGGGATCGGCGCGGTCGGCACGCCATGCGGCCAGATGCGACCGTGCATGGAACAGCACGAGCTGCTGGTCGTGGGCGCCGGCCACCTGCATCGCCTCGTCGAGATGGACCGCGGCGTCGGGGCTCCCACTCCAGTAGAGGGCGGCGCCGAGCGCGTCGTGGGCGCGGGCCCGCCCCGGTCCGTCGGCGTGCTCGATGGACGCCGCCCGCCGGCCCCAACGCACCGCGGCTCCGAGATCACCGCGCAATCGGTGCAGGTGCGATCGCGCGATAGCAGCCGAGCCCGCGATCGAGGTGGCCCCAGGTAGCGCGGGCGCCGGGCCCGGGCTGCGCTCGGCCGACCGAAGCCATCCCTCCACGGAGCCCAGCC
This sequence comes from Thermoleophilia bacterium, assembly GCA_050181915.1. Classification (GTDB taxonomy): domain Bacteria; phylum Actinomycetota; class Thermoleophilia; order Miltoncostaeales; family Miltoncostaeaceae; genus JBFXCS01. The sequence goes on from JBFXCS010000003.1 coordinate 377,038, forward strand.
GGCCGAGCGTGAGAGCGGTCCAGGCGGCCGCCAGGCCGAGGCGCGGGTCGCCGTGCAGGAGCTGCTCGGGAAGCGCGTCGAGCCAGGTCGCCACGGTGTGCACGCGCCCGTGGTTCGAGTGGTGCAGCCACGCGGTGGCGACGAGGGCGGCCGCGTCCGCGTCGTCCCCCGCGGCAAGTGCGTGGGTCACCGCCGACGGCACGTCTCCCGCCTGCCGGTACCAGGCGCTCGCGCGCCGGTGCAGTCCGGGCTCGAGGTGCGGCTCGGTCTCGCGCAGCTCACGGGCCAGCGTCTCCCGGAAGAGCTGGTGGTACCGGTAGGCACCCCGGTGGGAGTCGAGCGGGGTGATGAAGAGGTTCGAGCGCTCCAGCTCCGCGAGGGCCCCCCGGGACCCGCTCACGTCGAGCACCGCATCGCACAGCGGGGCGCTCAGCCGGGCGAGGATCGACGTGCGCCGCAGGAACGTCCTGAGCTCGGGGCGGAGGGCGGCGATCACCTCGCCGCCGAGGTAGTCGACCAGGTTCCGGTCGTCGCCGGAGAAGTCATCCACGAATCCCTCGCGGTCGTCGCGCGACGCGAGCGAAAGGCCGGCGAGGTAGAGGGCGGCGGCCCAGCCCTCGGTGCGGCGCCAGAGGCGGTCGAGCGCCTCATGTCCGAGGCCGAGCGCGAGACGCCCGTTGAGGAGCGCCCCAGCCTCGTCCCGAGCGAAGCCCAGATCGGCCGACCGGAGCTCGACGAGCTCGCCGCGCGCACGAAGACGTGCGAGCGGCAGCGGAGGCTCGGTCCGGGTCGCGATCACCACGCGCACCCCCGCGGGCGCATGCTCCAGGAACCAGGTCATCTGGGCGTGAATCCGAGAGTTGGTGATCACCTGGAAATCGTCGAGCACCAGGGTGAGCGGGCGGCGCCGCGCCGCGAGGCCGTTGAGCAGGCGCGAGATCGACTCCTCGGGCACCACACCGGCCGCCACGGGGGTCCGCAAGGGAATCGGCGCCGAGACCCGCGCGAGGGCCTCGGCGACGTAGGACCAGAACTGCACCGGGTCGTCGTCGAGGGCGTCGAGTGCGACCCAGGCGACGTCCATGCCCGGCTGAGCGCGCCGCTGCCAGTCGGCGAGCGCCGTGGTCTTGCCCCAGCCGGCGGGGGCCGCCAACAGGATCAGGCGCGCTCCGAGCGCCGCGTCGATGCGGGCGGCCGCTCCGTTCCGCGCGATCTGGCCCGGGCGGTCGGGTGGGGGCTGGAGCTTGACGTCCAGCAGCACGGGGCCGTCCCGCGGCCCCGACGCCGTCACACCGACCCGCATCGCCGACCCCCCGTCACGCACCGCTTCCTGGGTGGACGGTGGCACCCGCTGCGCCGGCGCGACCGCGGCGGGGTTCGCGGGCGGACCAGCCCCGCGAACTGCCCGCCGTCTACGCCGCCCCGTTCAGGACCTCCAGGTCGGGCGTGATGGCCGACCCGTGCCGGTTGGCAGCCGCGCGTCTGATCACCGCATCCGCCGTCCTCTCGCCGAACAGGCCGGTGCATGTGCCGCATTCGTACCGGAGCCCGTGCTCCTGGTCGATCGCGTTGCCCACCAGTCCCGGAGACGCCTCGTCGCGTAAGGCCTTCCCCACCTCATCCGAAGGCCTGGAGGCCGACAGCGCCTCCCTCATCCGTCCGCTCGCCAGGAGCAGGACGGTCAGGACTCCCGTCCCGACTCCCATCGCCCCTCCCTCCGTCTGGTCTACCCGTGAGGGGATGATCCCGCCGCCGCGGTCGGTTGTCTTCGCCCGGGGCGGAGGTTCACCCGGGGTGAGCGACGGCACGCGGTCATCCCATGTCCCGCTCCGAAGCCCCCACCCGGCGCGCCGAGATGTAGCCGATGCTCGAGACGCACCAGGGGATCAGGTAGTTGGCTGCGATCTTCAGCATCAGGAGCGCGTCGATGTCCCCCGACGCGATCCGGTCGCCCTGGTTGATGATCGTCAGCAGCGTCCCAACGACGAGCGCCACGGTGATCGTGCGCCGCATGGCCGCCGCGTCCCCGCAGTGCTCGACGCACGACCTGACCACGCTCGGCCGGGGCGCCTCAGAGGTCGCCACTCGCCACCGTGGTCCGCGGGGAGGGTGGACGGTCGCCGGTCGTGATGTCGACCCCTGTCCATTCCCCGGCGGGGATCTGCAGCATCACGACGCAGCGGCCCTCGCCGTCGGGCGTAAACGTGCCCCCCGACACCGCCCCGTCGGCGCCGGTCAGCCACAGCCCGTAGTAGAGCCCGCCGCCGTGGGGGAGGCCGCTCGCGACGATACGGACCGGCACGCGACCGCCCTCGGCGAGCCCCACCTCCACCTGCGCGGTGACCGCCTCGGAGCCGGACGTCGCCATCCGCACCACCCGCTCGGCCGTGAAGCCGGCCGGGCTCCCTCCGTCGTCGCGGGTCGCGAGCACCCCGACGAGGGCACCGAGCACGAGGATCGCGCAGGCGGCGGCGACCCAGCGCCACCTCGCGGCGGGCCGCACCTCCTGCCCGCCCGCGCCGGGAATGGCCAGGATCCGCCGCTCCAGCCGGGCCGAGGGTAGCGAGACGTCGTCCAGGGCGCGCAGCCCCGCGTCGATCTCCCTCAGGCTGCCCAGACGCGCCCGGCACCGTTCGCAGCCCTCGAGATGGGCGCTCAGCTCGGGGTCGTCGGCGGCCGCCGGGCGCAGCCCGACGAGCTCGGGCAGCCGCAGGACGGCATCCTCGTGCCTCATCGCCCCTCCGCGAGCTCTGCCAGCCGGGCGAGGCCCCGCCGGATGCGCGACTTCACCGTCCCGAGGGGCTCATCGACGCGCGCGGCGATCTGCGTGTGGCTGAGACCGGCGAAGTACGCGAGGCGGATCACCTCCCGCTCGCGATCGGGGAGGCGCGTCAGCGCCCCTCGCAGCCAGAGGGCGTCGATCATCTCCTGCTCACGGGAGGGCACGGGGCGCTCGAACGGCTCGGGGACCGGCTCCGGAAGGGTCACCCGGGCGACGTTCAGGGCGCTGTTGCGCGCGACGGTCATCAGCCAGCCCGCCGGCTCGCCCCGGCGAGGATCGACCGTCGCGGCGAACCGCCAGACCCGGGCGAAGGCCTCCTGAGCGGCATCCTCTGCGGCCTGGGGGTCGCGAAGGATCGCCCGGCAGAGCCCCAGCACCGCCTCCCCGTAACGCCGCCAGAGAGCGTCGAAGGCCGTCTCGCTGCCACCGGCGATCAGCCGGAAGAGCTCGGCGTCGTCCAGATCGGAGACCGGTCGGCGACGACGCCGGATCGCGCTCAGCGGGCGTGGGGCGTCCATGTACCGGTTCTACACCGCGGGGGAGCCGATCGGATTCACGGGCATCCGATCGCACCATCGCTCGTGTAGCTCCGGTAGAGCCCTCGACCGGGAGCACCACCATGCCCACGCCCTCCCGCCGCCGTCCCGGCGGCTTCATCGCCCTCGCCGCCCTGATCGTGGGGGTGGTCGTCGTGGGGCTGGTCGCCGCCTCTCGACAGGAGGCCGCGCCGGTGGCGATCGCCGACGGCCCGCCTGTGCCGGCGCTGTCGGGAACGGATCCCGTCTCCGGCGAGACCGTGAGCGTGGCCGACTTCGCCGGACGGCCACTGGTCATCAACATGTGGGCCTCGTGGTGCACGGGGTGCATCGCCGAGGCGCCCGACATCCGGCGCTTCACCGAGGACCACCCGGACATCGGCTTCCTCGGCATCGCGGTGACCGACACCGCCGACGGCTCGCGCCGGTTCGTCGATCGCTACGACTGGACCCACCCCTCGATCTTCGACGCCCGCGGCGAGCTCGCGGCCAAGCTCAACCTGCGGGGGCTCCCCACGACCGTCTTCGTGCATGCCGACGGGACGATCGCGGGCGAGGCGCTCGGCGAGGTCAGCTACGAGCAGATCGTCGATGCCGCCTCGAGCCTGAGGTCCTGAGCGTGCTCGGCGGGGACCCCATCTCGTTCGCGGTCGTCTTCGCGGCCGGGGTCGTGAGCTTCGCCTCACCCTGCGTCCTCCCCCTGGTGCCGGCCTACATCGGCTTCGTCTCGGGCGTCGGCCTCTCGGACGAGGAGGCGCCCCGGCGCCGGGACGTGGCCCTGCCGACCGCGGCCTTCGTGGCCGGCTTCAGCCTGATGTTCGCGGCGCTGGGGGCGAGCGTCGGCCTGGCCGGCAGCGCCCTGCTGGAACAGCGGCGCGCGCTCGAGATCGCCGGGGGGATCCTGGTGGTGGCGATGGGCCTGGTCCTGCTGGGCCGCGGCGTGCCCATGATCCTCATGCGCGAGCGGCGTTTCCACCTCGCCCGCCGTCCGGCGACCCTGGTGGGCTCGGGGCTGGCCGGGGTCGCGTTCGCGACCGGCTGGACGCCGTGCATCGGGCCGACGCTCGCGGCGGCCCTGACGATCGCCGCCAACGGGGGTGACCCCGTGCTCGGCGCCTCGCTGCTGGTGGTCTACGCGCTCGGGCTGGGGCTGCCCTTCCTGCTGACGGGCCTGTTCCTCCAGCAGGCCACCACAGCGCTCGCGTTCGTCCGTCCGCGGCTGCCCGCGATCTCGATGGCGGGCGCCGCCGTGCTCGTGGTCTTCGGGGTGCTGCTGGCGACCGGGGAGATGACCGAGCTGACCACCAGGCTCGGCTCGTTCGGGACGCCCCTGTGAGCCGGTCGACGGTCCTCGCCCTCGTACTGGTGGCGGCGGCGCTCGTGATGGGCGGCGCCTTCGCGGCCACGCGGGGCGGCGACGACGAGCCGGCGCCGGGCGCATCCGGCCCCGCCGACGGCGCCGGCCTGTCCGTCTCGACGGCGGGGTGGAAGACCGACTTCACCCGCCACAGCGTTCCGCTCGACGAGTTCATCTCCGGCGGTCCACCGCGGGACGGCATACCCCCGATCGACGACCCGCGCTTCGCGCCGGTGGCCGAGTCCGATGGCGAGGACCGGGAGCCCGTCATCGCCCTCGAGGTCGGGGGCGAGGCGCGGGCCTACCCGATCCGCGTGCTGATCTGGCACGAGATCGTCAACGACACCGTCGGCGGGCGGGCGGTCGCCGTCACCTTCTGCCCGCTGTGCAACACCTCGATCGTCTTCGACCGCGAGCTGGACGGGCGGACCCTCCGGTTCGGCACCACGGGCAACCTGCGCCTCAGCGACCTGGTGATGTGGGATGACGCCACCGAGTCGTGGTGGCAGCAGTTCAGCGGCGAGGCCGTGGTCGGCGAGCTGACCGGCGAGCGGCTGGAGCGCATCCCCTCGCAGCTCATCTCCCTCGCCGAGTTCCGCGAGCGCCACCCCGACGGCGTCGTCCTCACCGAGGAGACCGGCCACGACCGGCCCTACGGCCGCAACCCGTACACCGGCTACGACGACGTCGACTCGCCGGCCTTCCTGCTGAGGGGCCGCGACCCCGACGGCCGCCTGCCTCCGAAGGAGCGCGTGGTCAGCGTCGAGGACGGCACCGCGCTCGCGGCGGTGCCCTTCCCCGCGCTGGAGCGCCGGAGGGTCATCGACGCGACCGTGGGGACGACGCCGTTCACCGTGTGGTGGTCACCGGGGACCGCCTCGGCGCTCGACGCCGACGCGATCGTCGACGGGCGCGACGTGGGCAGCGCCGTCGTCTACGACCGGCGGCTCGACGGCCGCCTGCTGAGCTTCGGCGCGCGCGACGGCCGGGTGCGCGACGCCCAGACCGGAAGCTCCTGGGGACGCGACGGGAGAGCCGTCAGCGGGCCGCTGGCCGGTCGGCGGCTGACGCCCGTCGCACACGACGCGCCGTTCTGGTTCGCGGTCGCCGCGTTCCGCCCCGACGCCCGCATCGTGACCGGCGCGTGACCATCGTCGGGCGCCGCGGGCCTCCACGTAGGGTTCGCCCGGGAGGGGGTGCGTGAGCGACGAGAGCTGGGACGTGCTGGTCGTCGGCGGCGGGACCGCCGGGATGACGGCCGCCCGTGCCGCGACGGCCGAGGGCGCCCGGACCGTCATCGTCGAGCGGTCGCCTGCGCTCGGCGGCGAGTGCGCGTGGGTCGGCTGCGTCCCGAGCAAGACCCTGATCGAGGTCTCGCGCCTGTTCTGGGCCGCGCGCCGCGGCGAGCGGTGGGGCATCCGCTCCGAGGGCCTGACGATCGACTTCGCCGCGCTGATGGCGCACAAGGACGCTGTCGTCGCCGAGATCGCCCGCGACGAGAGCGACGAGGAGTTCACCGACGCGGGGATCGCGGTCCGCCACGGCCCCCTGCGCTTCACGGGCCCGCACGAGGCGATGGTCGGTGGCGTCCGCCACCGATTCGAGCGTGCGGTGGTCGCCACCGGCAGCGCCCCCGCCGTGCCGAACGGCATCGGCCTGGAGGGCGTCCCCCACCTCACCAACGAGACGGTCTTCTCCCTGACCGAGCTGCCGCGCCGCCTGATCGTGCTGGGCGGCGGGCCGATCGGGCTCGAGCTGGGGCAGGCGTTCGCCCGGCTCGGCAGCGAGGTGACCGTCCTCCATCGGGGGGAACGCCTGCTCGCCAAGGAGGACCCGGAGGTGGGCGACCTCGTGGAGCGGCTGCTCGTGGGCGAGGGCATGTCGATCCGTCTCGATGTGCGCGAGGTCACCTTCCTGCGTCACGAGGCCGGGATCGCCGCGCGGTACGCGGACGACGACGGGGAGGCGACGGTCGCCGCCGACGCCGTCCTGGTGGCGACCGGGCGACGGCCTCGGGTGGAGGACATGGGCCTCGACGCCGTCGGCGTGGACCACGACGGGCGCGGTGTGGCGGTGGATGCGCGCATGCGCACCTCGGCCGGCCACGTCTTCGCCGCGGGGGACGTCACCGGCGGCCACCTGTTCACCCACGTCGCCGGCTACGAGGGGCGGATCGCGGGACAGAACGCGGCCGGCAAGCGCCAGAAGGCCGACTACCGGGTCGTCCCGTGGGTGACCTTTCTCGACCCCGAGGTGGCCCGGGTCGGGCTGACCGAGGACCAAGCGCGCGCGGAGCGCGGCGACGTGGAGGTCATCCGCTTCCCCATGAGCCGGATCGACCGGGCGCGGGTGCTCGGCGAGCCTGCCGGCTTCGTCAAGCTGGTCGTCGCCGGCCGGCGCGTCGTAGGCAGGCTCGGCGGGGGCGAGCTGGTCGGGGCGCATATCGTGGGCCCGAGCGCCGGGGAGCTGCTCGGCGAGGTCGTGCTGGCCATGCAGGCGCGCGTCTTCGCAGGTCGGATGGCCCAGGCGATCCACGCCTACCCGACCGTCGGCATGGGCGTCCAGCAGGCCGCCTCGCAGCTGTTTCCGATCGGTCGTGCGGTGGCCGGGTCCGCCGAGGGCCAGCCCCGCCCAGGCGGTTGACGCCCCTCACGAGCGCTCGGGGCTCAGGCCAGCGGCGGGGTCCGCAACAGGTGCACCAGCCGCCGGTTCTCGGCCGGATCGTAGACGGCGTGCTGGGCGCAGGCGGGCACGATGCGCCCGTCCTCGGGGTGGGCCATGGCGTACGAGCACGCGGAGAGGCGCTCCTGGGCGGCGCGGACCTCGGGGTCGTCGCTGGCCTCGCCGCGCTCGAGCGCCTCCCAGGCCGGGGTCACGAGCGCCGCGTCCATGAAGCTGTGCATCACGAAGGTGACCGGCCGCGGCCGGTTTCGCACGAGTGTGAACGGCCCGCCGATGCGCCGGAGCGCGCGGAGCGCCGCACCGGCCACCCGCGTCACGACCGTCGGATGCGCCAGCGCCCCACGCGCCAGGCGCGGCGCGAGGAGATGGACCGGCGCGCCGAAGTCCATCCCGCCGTAGGCGTCGAGGAACGCCGCGAGGGTGTGCGCGTCGCGCGGGTCGTCCTCGTCGAGCATCGCCCAGTAGCGATCGCCCGCGAAGCCGCCGTAGGCGGTGCGGTTGCAGCGCGGGTCGCCGTACTGGAGGGCGCCGTGGTGCAGGCGCCCACCCGCGCCCTCCTCGATCCGGCGCCAGACCTCGTCGGGGTCGATCCCGCGGTAGCCGTCGGCCCAGCGGGCGGCGTTGCCGACGTAGGCCGCCGGCTGGAAGCTGAAGAGGCGGAAGCCCGCGTCGCGGTTGCGCCGCACCACGCCGGCGACCTCGTCGAGGTTGCCCGGGGTCACGGTCATGTTGTGGGCGAGGAAGCTCGTCACGCCATGCTCGGCCCGCAGGCGCTCGAACATGGCGCAGAACCGGCGCCGGAACGGGTCGAGCTCGGCCTCGCCAGCCGGCCGCTCAGCCCCCCGCCGCCCCCGCATCGTCGAGTCGAAGTGCCCCGCGAAGCTCAGGTGCCGGAGACGTGGCCGGCCCGTCGCCGGGTCGAGCGCGAGGGCCTCGAGGTACTCGTAGTCGAAGTCGCCGTGGGTCATCGACATGGGTTTGCGGCCGGCGTCGAGCATCGCCTGCAGGGCGGCGGCGTGGTCGTCGGGGGCCAGCAGGCTCACCTCTCCCCCGATCAGCTGGGCCGGCTGGCCGGGACCCCGCAGCTCGGCCAGCAGCGCCATCTGCGATCGCACCTCGCGCAGGGTGTGGGCGCCGTCCACCGGCACCCGGTTGGCGTCGCGGGAGTGGTAGCAGGGCGAGCAGGCGAGGTTGCAGCGGGGGAACACGCCGTGCGTGCCCTCGCACCCGGCGATGCGCCGGCCGAGCATCTGGGTGGGCGTCCGCACGGCCACGGGTAGCTCGTCCCAGCGCCGCGCGAGGGCCTCCGCCCGGGCGGGCTCCATCGGCCGCGTCGCGAGCTCAAGGCGGCGGAGAGCCCGGAGGACCGCACGCGGCCTGCAGAGATTCTCAGAGAGAACCTTGGAGCGGATGTTGCTCTCCTCGCGACCGATGCAAACCGGTCTGGAAGGTACCCGCCGGCGCTGCTGAGCCAACGAGGCCGGTTCACGCTCGAACCGTCCGCCCACGGGGCCCAGATTCCAGGCTGGCGACCTCGACGGATCAGGTCACCGGAGCCCGTGCACAGCGCGGCCGTGCCCCTCGTGACGACACCCCAGGAAGCCGGCTGACTCGGCGACTACCGAAGGCGGCCTGTGGCCTTCGCGGGACCGGCAGCACGATGCGTCGCGTCAGGGCCGGTGCCGCCGACCCCCCGGGTCGGTGGGTCTGCCCCACTGCGCCGGGCGGACGGCTCTTTCAGCCAAATAGGGAGGAGGAGGCTGTGCGACGAGACCGGCTGTCCCAACCGAAGGCGACCATGACTCACCCCGTCGTGAGATCGCGCGCGTACGCCTCCAGGATCGACCCGAGGCGGCGCGGGCGCCCGAGTACGTGAACGGTCACGCGGCCGAGCACCCCCATGCGGACGATCCCCTCGAAGCTGAGCGTCACGCGGCTGCCGAGGTCCGCAGGCTCGACGATCCAGGTCTGGGCCATCTGCGCGAACAGCATGCGATAGCGAAGCGGGTAGGTGTCGATGTCGACCGACATCCGGTAGCGGCTGCCCTCCACCCAGGAGGTGCACACCTCCCTCCAGGAGGAGCCTCGGGCGTCTGCACACGAGCGCACCATCCCCCGACCGGCGCCCGAGACGACCTCAGTGGAGGCGATCCCCCGGGCGAACCGGGCATAGTCGCCCGCGTTCGAGACCGCCCGCCACGCCTCGGCGGGCGCAACCGGGATGTCCCGGCGCGCGACCAGGCAGAACGGCGACCCAACCGCCACGGGACCAGAACGGGCGCGATGCAGACCGACAGCCTGCCCGGCGGCGATCGCGGCCACGGCGGCGGTGACGACGCCCAGGACGACGCGCCCCGCGGGCGACAGCGCACCGGGGGCGGTAGCGAGAAGGGCGATCGCCCCGGCCACCCAGGCGAGATCGGCGGCCAGGGCCATCCGGGCGCCTCGCAGCAGGTGGCGAATCTCCTGCAGGAGCCAGAACAGCCCACCGGCGAACGCGAGCAGACCGACGCCGATGGCGATCAGCAGACCGGCGGGCACGCCCAGCGGCGGCCCGAGGAAGAGGCCGCCCACGAGGAGCGTCAGACCGCTCAGCCCGGACAGCACCAAGTTCCAGCTGACCGCCGTCATCAGGAGCCGTCCGCCGTCTCCATGACGCGCGGCGCGGGTCCGTGCGCCCTCCGACCCGGGGCGCTTTTCGATCGTAGTGGCCGCTTCCTTGTACATCCCATTCCCCTCTGCCGGCCGGTGGACCCGGCGTTTGGCCTTGGCAGCAAGCGAAGCGGACGTGGGGCGGCCTGGCGATACCCGAGGAGGGAATGGAGCGCGCGCGCGCCGATGCCATGCTGTCAGCGGTGTGACACTGCGAGGAGGGAAGGATGACGACGGTCGAGACGACGCCCTTCGGTCGCGGCCTCCGGCACTGGCGACGGGTCCGCGGCGTGAGTCAGCTCGAGCTCGCCGCCGTGGCCGGTACCACGACCCGCCACCTGTCCTTCCTCGAAACCGGCAGGTCACGGCCGAGCCGGATGATGGTCGAGCGACTGGGAGAGGCCCTTCGCGTGCCGCTCCGCGAGCGCAACAATCTCCTCGAGATGGCCGGGCTCGCGCGTTCGTATCCCCAAGGCGATCTCGCGGCCGACGACCTCGCTCCCTTTCGTCGCGCGATCGACAGGCTCCTGGCCTCGCACGAGCCGTACCCCGGGCTCGTGCTTGATCGCGGATGGAACATCATCGGAGGGAACCGCGGCTTGGAGGCCTTCGTGGCTGGCGTCGCCGAGCGCAACATCGTGCGTCTCGCGCTGGCGGCCTGGCGGCCCCGGATCGACAACTGGCGCGAGGTCACCATGGCGCTTCGAGACCGCGTGTCGGCCGACTTGATGCGCTACCCCGACGACCCGGACCTGCAGGCCCTGCTCGACGAGATCCGCGCGGCGCTCGGTGCAGCCGCCACGCAGGAGGGCCGGCCGTGGGGGCGCGTCATCTGCCCGCGCTTTCTCATCGGCGATCAGCTGGTCCGGACCATCACGGTGGCGGCACGCTTCGAGTCTGCGGCCGACGTCACCCTCGACGAGATGCGCGTCGAGCTCATCTACCCGGAGGACGAGGCGGCGGACGACTTCTTCCACCGTGCGGGAGGCGGCCACCCAGCCTCGAAGTCCCAGGCTGTGGATTCCGAGCGAAAGGCAGGGGCGCCGCCGCCCTCGTGAGGGGCCGACCTCTTGCGTCGAGGTTGTGATGGGCGGTCTGGAGAGTTCACCCGAGGTGGCCGACCGCTGGCCTCCTGCACAGCCTGGGCAGTGTCGTACCGAACAAGCACTGTGCTCGTGACCGGCACGCCGCCCGCATCGCTGCCTCCGAGGGCTGGCGGCGGCCTGCACTCGCGGCTGGGGTCCTCCTCAGGCCTCCGGCGAGCGATCTCCGGCTTGGGGGGCACTCTGAACGCAGGAGCTGACACGATGCAGATCACCCTGCGCTTGTCAACGGCCACCGAAAAGTGCGCCAGGATCGGCCACCGAAAAGTGCACCAGTCCGCCGGGCCGTCGCTGTCGTTCGAGGAGATCGCCGCCTACCGCGACCAGATGATCCGGCACCTCGACGACTCGGCCCAGGTGGTAGCAGGGCGAGCAGGCGGTTGCAGCGGGGGACACACCGTGCGTGCCCTCGCACCCGGCGATCCGCGTCCGAGCATCTGCCCGGGGGTGCGCACCGTCGCCGGCAGCTCGTCCCAGCGGCGTGCGAGCGCCGCGGCGCGCTCGGGCTCCATCGGCCGGGTGGCGACCTCGAGCCTTCGCAGAGCCCGGAGCACCGGGCGCAGGAGGCGGCGATTCCCGGATGGGACGAAACGGCGGATGCTGCTCCTCGTCGGGGCCGATGTGAGCCGTTGACGACCGTACCGGCGGCGCGGATGAAGCCACGGGGCCTGTTCACGCGCGAACCGATGCCCGGCCACCCGGCGGACCGAACCCGCAGACTGCCGCTCGATGAAGCTCGAGGCGTCAAGTTCCTCCCGCGCGTGCATGGCGCGGTGGATGGATGGAGGTCGCCCGATGTCCGTCACGACGACGTCCTGGAGATGACATGACCCGGCGGCTGACGATGGCGCTCGGTGCGGCCTTCGCGATCGCGGCCCTCGCGCTCGGCGCGGCCGGCTGTGGCGACGACGCGGCCGCCGACCCGCCCGCGGGCCTTCCAGCCGAGTGGTCGGAGGTGGAGGCGGGCGCCCGGGGCCAGACCGTGCGGTGGTGGATGTACGGCGGCGACGCCCGCGTGAACGCGTACCTGCGCGACCACGTGATCCCGGCCGCCGCCGAACGTGGCGTGACGCTGGAGCAGATCCCCGTGGAGGACACCGCCGAGGTCGTGCAGCGCGTGCTCGCCGAGCGCGAGGCGGGGCGCGACTCCGGTGGCGCCGTCGACCTGATCTGGATCAACGGCGAGAACTTCGCGCTCGGCAGGGAGGCGGGCCTGTGGCTGGACGACTGGGCCGGCGGGCTGCCCAACGCCCGCTTCGTGGACCCGGCCGACCCCTCGATCGCGAACGACTTCGGTGTGCCCGTCGAGGGTCAGGAGTCCCCGTGGAGCCGGGCGGCCTTCGTGTTCGCCCACGACCCGGAGCGGATGGAGCGGCCGCCGCGCACCGTGGCGGGCCTGCTGGCGTACGCCCGCGCCAACCCCGGCCGGTTCACCTATCCGGCGCCACCGGACTTCACGGGCTCGGCCTTCGTGCGCCTCGCCGCCCAGGAGCTGGGTGAGGACGCGGCGATCGAGGCGCTCCGGGAGATCCGGCCCTTCCTGCACGGCGAGGGCCGCAGCCTGCCGAAGTCGGAGGCGGAGCTGAACCGGCTGCTCGGCGACGGACAGGTGGACGTCGCGATGAGCTACGACCCCGGCTTCGTCCTCTCCGGGGTGCGCGCGGGCATCCTGCCGGAGCGCATCCGTCCCTTCGCCCTGGACCGGACCCTCGTGAACACGAGCTACGTCACGATCCCCGCCAACGCCGCCCACCGGGAGGGGGCCGCGGTGGTCGCCGACCTGCTGCTGTCCCCCGCGTTGCAGGCCGTGAAGGCCGACCCCGACGTGCTCGGGGTGCCGACGGTGCTCGACCCCGATCGCCTCGACCCGGCCGACCGGGCCGCGTTCGCGCCCGCGGGGGCGACCCCGTACCTGCTGGGCCCGGGCGAGTTCGGTGCGCCGCTCACCGAGCTACCGGCCTCCGAGGTGGGGCCCCTGGAGGAGCGCTGGCGCCGCGAGGTGCTCGGGTGAGCGGGCTGCGGCTCACCGGGATCGAGGCACGCCCCGGCGGGGCGCGGGTGCTCGCGGGGGTCGACCTGGAGGTGCCCGCGGGTGGCCGCCTGGCCCTGGTGGGCCCGTCGGGCGCCGGCAAGACGACCCTGCTGCGGGTGATCGCGGGCCTGGAACCGGCGAGCGCCGGCCGGGTCGAGGCCGGCGGCCGGCTCCTCGACGGCCTGCCGCCGCACCGGCGGCCGATCGCGATGGTCTTCCAGGACGCCCGCCTGCTGCCGAGCATGGACGCCGCCGAGAACGTCGCCCTCGCGCTGCGCGCCGCCGGGGTGGGGCGCCGCGAGCGCCGCGCGCGCGCCGACGCCCTGCTGGCCGAGGTCGGCCTCGACGGGCTCGGCCGCCGTGGGGTGCGGGGCATGTCCGGCGGCGAGCAGCAGCGGGTGGCGCTCGCACGGGCGCTCTGCCCCGACCCCGGGCTCCTGCTGCTCGACGAGCCGATGGCCTCGGTCGACCCGGACCGCCGCGCCGCCCTGCGCCGGCTGATCCTGAGGCTGCAGGCCGAGCGCCGCGTCACGACGGTGATCGTCACCCACGACCGCGACGAGGCGGCCGAGATGGGGGAGCAGATCGCCCTGATGATCGAGGGGCGCATCGTGCAGCGCGACACCCCGCGCGCGCTCTTCCTGCGCCCGTCGTCACCGGCGGTCGCCCGCTTCTTCGGCGCCCGCAACATCCTGGCCGGGGACGTCCGCGCGGGGGCTCTGAACACCGAGGCCGGACCGCTTCCGGTGCCGGGGCCGGACGGGCCGGCACGCGTGTCGGTGCGCGCCGAGTCGATCGCGCTCGGCCCGGACGGTCCGCTGCGGATGACCGTTCGCGAGGCGACCTTCGTCGGCTCCGGGCTGCGGGTGCGCCTGGCGCGCGGCGACATGCGCCTGGAGGCGCACGTCGCGCCCGATCCCGCCCCCGAGCTGGGCGAGGAGATCGGCGTCGGCGTGCCCGCCGAGGCCGTCTGGCGGTTCCCCGAGGGCGCCGTGCGCGCGAGCGCCGACCGGTCCCTCCAGCCCGAGCGGTGACCCGCGTCCGCACCGTCGGGGCGCTGGCCCCGGCGCTCGTCGTGGTGCTGGCGCTCTGGGGGGCGGGCATGGTGGGCGCGGTGCGCTCGAGCCTCGGCGTGAGCCGCCTGAACGGCTGGTCGGCGGCCGACCTCGACGCCTACCGCGCGCTGCTCGACGACCCGCTCTTCTGGGAGTCGCTGTGGTTCACCCTGCGGATCGCCGCCCTCGCGACGGCGACCTCGGCGGCGCTCGCCTTGGCGGTGGCCGCGGCGCTGCGCCGGCACGGTCCCACGGTGCGGGCGCTGTCGGCGGTGCCGGTGCCCATGCCTCACCTGGTGGCCGCCGTGCTGGGCGTCCTGTGGCTCGGCCCCGGCGGCATCGCCGACCGGCTGCTGGGCGGGCTGCCGGTGGACCTCGTGCGCGACCCGGCCGGACTCGGGATCGTCCTGGTCTACATCTACAAGGAGACGCCGTTCCTCGCGCTCCTCGTCCTCGCCGCCTGGGGTCCCGCCGTCGCAGCTCGCGAGGAGGCGGCGGCCGTGCTGGGGGCGCGGCCGCTGCAGCGCATGCGATGGGTCGTCTGGCCGGCGATCCGGGGGCCCCTCGTGACCGGGGCCGCCGTGGTGGCCGCCTTCGTGATCGGCGCCTTCGAGGTGCCCCTGGCGATCGGCCCGACCTCGCCGCAGACCCTGTCCGAGCTCGCGCTGGCGGCCACCCGCACCGGCGGCCTCGACGGACGGCCGGTGGCCAGCGCCGCCCTGCTGGTGGCCTCCCTGCTCGCCCTGCTGGTCGCGGCCGCCGCGGCCGCGACGCTCTGGCGGCGCCGTGGGTGAGCCGCGCATGCGGCCCGCCGGCCGCCTCGGGTCGGCCGCGCTGGTGGGCACCGTGGCCCTGGGCGCCCTGGTGCCCGTGCTCACCCTGGTGGTCCGCGCGGCCGCCGACGAGTGGCGCGCGCCATCCGTTCTGCCCCAGCGCTACGGCACACGGGGCGTGGAGGAGGCCTTCGCGGACGCCTCGGGCGCCGTGGAGGCGATCGCCAACTCGCTGACCGTGGCCCTCGCGGCGACGGCGATCGCCCTCCTGCTGGCGTGGCCGGCGGCCCGGGTGATCGGCGAGCGGCGGCTGCGGCGGCCGGCCGTCGTCTGGGTCCTTCTGGGGCTGCCGCTGCTGGTGCCGCCCTTCGCGACCGGCTCGGGCCTGACCGAGTGGTTCATCCGCCTCGGCCTGGCCGACACGCTGGCCGGGCTGGTGGTGGCGCACCTGGTGCCGGTGCTGCCCTACGTCGTGCTGATCCTGGCGACCGGCTTCGGGCCGGAGGTGCGCGACCTGGAGGAGGCGGCGGCCGTGCACGGGGCCGGCCCGGTGCGCCGCTTGGCGCTGGTGACGCTGCCCGCGCTCGCTCCCGTGGTCGCCGTGGCCGCGCTGCTCGGGTTCCTGGTCTCGTGGAGCCAGTACGGGCTCAGCCTGGCGGTCGGCGGGGGCACGCCGATGCTGCCCCTGGAGCTGGTCCCCTTCATCGGCTCCGACCCGCAGGTCGCTGCGGTGCTGGCGCTCATCTTCCTGGCCCCTGCGATCCTCGCGGTCGCGCTGTCGTTCGTCGTCGTCGGTCGCGCGTCTTCGCCTCCACGCACGCGGGCCGCACGCGGCGACGAGCTCGTCGGTTCCGAAGCTCTCGACCGGAGGTGAGGCATGACCCCCCTCAATCCAGCGCCATCGCTCATCGTCTTCGACGTCAACGAGACGCTGTCAGACATGGCACCCATCGCGGAGCGCTTCGCCGATCTTGGCGCCGGCCGCCATTCGGCCGACGCGTGGTTCGCGGCGCTGCTGCGCGACGGCTTCGCCCTCACCGCGGCGGGCGCATCCCAGCCGTTCGCGACCGTCGCGGAGGGACTCCTGAGGGTGATGCTGGCCCGAACGATCCCCGATGGCGGACTGGAGGCGGCGGTGGCACACGTCTTGGACGGACTCGCGACCCTGGATGTCCATCCGGACGTCCCGGAGGGAATCGAGGCACTGGCGGCGGCAGGTCACCGCATGGTCACCCTCTCGAACGGGTCGGCGGAGGTCGCTGAGCGGCTGCTCGCGGCATGCGGGATGCGTCGTCACGTCGAGGCCTGCCTGTCCGTCGAGGACGCGGGCGCCTGGAAGCCGGCGCGGAACGCCTACCTCTACGCGGCAGCGGTATGTGAGGTCGAGCCCAGGCGGATGCTGATGGCGGCGGTCCACCCGTGGGACATCGACGGCGCAAGCCGCGCAGGTCTGCGTACCGCGTGGATCGATCGTGACGCCCGACCGTACCCCGGGTACTTCGTCGCTCCGGATGTCATCGTCAACGGGCTCACAGAGCTTCCCGAGCACCTCGAGGGCTCGCCCGGGGCGCCTCGCGGCTGAGACCGTCGAGCACCTGCGAGGATGCCGGAACCCGTGCTGGTCGGCTGACGACGTGACAGACGTCGTCCTCGCGACAGTCGGCCGGATCCAGAGTCCGCGCCCGAGCGACGAGGGCCTCGAGCTCGGTGCGGAGCGACTGCATCTCGATGATCCGACGAGAGAGCTCGGAGCGTCGCCTCTCGAGCAGGGCCACGACATGGGCGCACGGCGACTCCCCGCGATCCCGGAAGGCGACGACCTCCCGGATCTCACCGAGGGTGAGGCCGACCGCCTGTGCCGAGCGGACGAATGCCAGACGCATCAGCGCGTCCTCGCCGTAGTCGCGATAGCCGCCCTGCGTGCGCTCGGCACCCGGCAGGACGCCGATCCGCTCGTAGTGGCGGATGGCCCTCGGGGTGACGTCCGCGCGCCGGGCCAGCTCTCCGATCCTCATGGCCCCCATCGTAGCCCTTGACCTTGACGTATGGGACAAGGTCTACGGTGGGGCATGAGCGATCCCCGAGGAGCTGACACGATGCAGATCACCCTGCGCTACTTCGACGGCTGCCCCAACTGGCGCATCGCCGAAGAACGCCTGCACGCTGTGCTCGCCGATGCCGGCGCCCTGGACGCCGAGGTCGCGCTGGAGCGGGTGGAGACCCACGAGGAGGCGGTGCGCCTCGGGTTCCAGGGATCACCCACCGTCCTCATCGACGGGCGTGACCCCTTCGCCGACGAGCGCGCCGACGTCGGTCTCGCCTGCCGCGTGTACGCCACCCCGGATGGGTCTCAGGGCGCACCGACCCTCGACCAGCTGCGCGCAGCGCTCGACGCGTGAGAGCTGCGGACCGCCGTGCCGCGGGCCTCGCCGCCTCCGGGTTGCTGGTCATCTGCTGCGCCCTTGGTCCCACAGCGATCGTGGCGGGGCTCGCGATCGAGCTGGGCGGCCTTGGCCTCGGTGTCTGGACGATGGTCGGCGCGGGCATCCTCGTCGCAGGAGCGAGCGCCCTCGGCGCGCCGCACCGACGCCGCCGAGCCGGGATTACCTGCACGCCCTGCCCGCCGGTCACGCCAACCGAAGGAGACCGATGAGCGACACCTACGACGCCGCGGTGATCGGCGCCGGACCGGCGGGCGAGGTCGTCGTGGCGCGCCTGGCTGAGGAGGGAATGCGCGTGGCCCTGATCGAGCGCGAGCTGGTCGGCGGCGAGTGCGCCTACTGGGCGTGCATCCCCAGCAAGACCCTGCTGCGGCCTCCCGAGGCGCGCGCCGAGGCACGACGAGTGGCGGGCGTCGCCGAGCCGTCGCTGTCGTTTGAGGAGATCGCCGCCTACCGCGACCAGATGATCCGGCACCTCGACGACTCGGCCCAGGTGGACGGCTACCGGGAGATGGGCGTCGCCGTGCACAAGGGCACCGCGCGCGCCCTCGCCCCGGGGCGGCTGGAGGTGGACGGCCAGGTCATCCAGGCCGAGCGGATCATCGTGGCGACCGGCAGCGAGCAGTCGATCCCGCCGGTCGAGGGTCTCGCCGAGGCCGGCTACTGGACCAACCGCCAGGCCACGACCGCCGGCGCGGTTCCCGAGAGCCTGGTCGTGCTCGGCGGCGGCCCCGTGGGGGTCGAGCTCGGCCAGCTCTACCGGCGCCTCGGGGCCGAGGTGACCATCGTCCAGGCCGGCGAGACCCTGGTGCCCCGCGAGGACGCCGCAGTCGGCGAGATCATGGCCGCGGTGCTCCGCGAGGAGGGCATCGACGTCCGCCTCGGCGCGCGGGCGGTGCGCGTCTCCCGCGAGGGGCCCGACCGCGTCGTCCACCTCGACGACGGCGGCGAGGCACGCGGGCGCGAGCTGCTGGTGGCGACCGGCCGCCGGCCCCGGGTCTCTGGCCTCGACCTCGAGACGCTCGGGGTCGAGGTGGGTGAGCGCGGCGTCACAATCGACGAGCGCTGCCGCGCGGCCGAAGGGGTCTGGGCCGTCGGCGACGTGACCGGCGTGATGCTGTTCACCCACGTCGGCATGTACCAGGCGCGGGTGGCGTGCGCTGACATCGCCGGACGGCCGGCACGGGCGGACTACTCGGCCATCCCGCGGGTCGTCTTCAGCGATCCCGAGATCGCGGCGGTCGGGCTCCGCGCCGACCAGGCGCGCGAGCGCGGCCGCGAGATCCTCACCTCCAGAATCGAAATCCCCGAGGCGATCGCCCGGCCGTGGACCTATGAGCGCGAGCCGCGCGGGACGCTCGGCCTGGTCGCCGACGCGCGCGAGCGGGTGCTCATCGGCGCCTGGGCGGTGGCGCCCCTGGCGGGCGAGTGGATCCACCAGGTGTCCCTGGCGGTCAAGGCCCGCATCGGCCTCGACGTGCTGGCCGACACCGTCGCCCAGTTCCCCACCTTCAGCGAGGCCGTCCTCAAGGGCATCGAGGCGCTGGAGTAACGCTCAACGACTGGCGTCGCATCTCAGAGACCAGTGCGACGCTTCGCGCTCTCCCCGTGGCGGGTAGGCGGCGCGGCGACGCGGCGTGGTCTTTCGCCTGGAGGGGAGGCGTCATCGTCGTGGGGAGTCCGCCCGGACCGGATGCGACTCATCCGCAAACGCCGCTCGGGCGGCGGCGACGAGCGCCTGGAGGGCGGCGCTGCGGGCCCCCGTGCGCCAGGCCAGGTGGAACGGCAGCGTCACCCCGGCCTCCATCGGCAGCAGGCGCGACCCGGGCAGATCGGTGGGGAACGCGGTCGCGACGTAGATCACGACGCCGAGCCCCTCGCGGACGGCCTGGACCCCGAGGTCGGGGTAGGGGTCCGGGCGGGTGGCCGGCGCGATGCCCGCCTCGCGACAGAGCTCCAGGACGGTCGCGGTGTAACCGGGGCTGTCCCTCCCTCCGGCGATGAGCAGGACCTGGTCGGCGAGGTCGTCGACGGCGACCAGCCCCCGGCCGATCAGCGGGTGGTCCTCGCGAACGTGCAGCACGGCAGGTTCCGCCCGCAGGAGCTCGGTCTCGACGCCGCTCACAGGCGGGAGGCAGAAGGCGAGGGCGAGGTCGAGGCGACCCTGCGCCACATCGCGGAGGAGCGCGCCGGTGGTGTCCTCGCGGGTGTGAACCATCACGCCCGGCACCTCCTCGGCCCAGCACGCGAGCAGTCGCGGGGCGAGTCGGAAGCGGCCGGCGGGGCTGAACCCGACCCTGAGCAGCCCGCGGGGCTCGTGCTCGACGGCCCGCACAGCCGCGAAGGCCTCATCCGCCCTGGCCAGCAGGTCTCGTCCCGAGGCCAGCAGCAGCTCACCGGCGGCGGTCGGGCGCACGTCGCGCGAGGTGCGTTCGAGCAAGCGGGTGCCGAGCTGGGCCTCGAGCTGGGCGATGGCTGCGCTGAGCGGGGGCTGCGCCATGCCGAGGCGCTCGGCGGCACGGGTGAAGTTCCGCTCCTCGGCCACCGCGACGAAGTAGCGGACCAGGCGCAGTTCCGGCTGGAGCATGGCCGGGACTCTACGCCGGGGTATCGAGCCAGAGCCGACCGGTCTTGGACTTCGAGCGCGCCCGGGCGGAGCCTGATCGCGTCCCTGTGAACGCGAACGAGGAGAGCTGGACATGACGCGGACCATCACCCGCGACGAGCTGCGAAGGGCGATCGAGGGCGGCGAGGTCGTCGTCGTCGAGACCCTCGGGCCGTCCCACTACGACGACGCCCACCTGCCGGGCGCCATCAACATCCCCCACACCGACGTGGAGGCGCTCGCCCCCGCCCGGCTGCCCGACAAGGACGCCGCAGTCGTGACCTACTGCTCCAACACGGCCTGCCAGAACTCGAGCCTCGTGCAGGCTCAGCTGATCCGCATGGGCTACACGAACGTGCGCAAGTACGCCGAAGGGAAGCAGGACTGGCAGGAGGCCGGGCTGGCTCTCGAGGGCGCGGGCGCGCCGGCCGCCCGATGAAGGCCGAGATCTGCGCCCTCGCCGACATCCCGGCGACCGGCAGCCTCGAGGTCGAGTTCTTCGGCCGTCCCCTGCACGTCGTGATGACCGGCCAGGGCCGCCCGGTCGCCTTCGCCAACGCCTGCCTGCACTTCGGGGGCCCTCTGGTGTGCGGCGAGGACGGCGTGTTCGAGTGTCAGTGGCACCAGGCGCGATTCGACCACGACAGCGGCGTCCGCCTCGACGGGCCCGCCCCACGCGACTCCCGGCTGATGCGCTTCTCGACGATCGTCGAGGACGGCAAGCTCGTGTACGTCTGGAACGAGTGACTCGCCACACCCGCGAGGATCCCTCCAGAGAGCAGCCGAGCGCTGCGGCCTGACCGCGGCGCTCGGCTGGCGACGCTCAAACGGATAGACGGTCCGGACGGCGACCGCCCACTCCCCCGACCGAGGAGAAGCGTGCATTCCCGAGCACCCTGTGGGGTCAGTCGTATCGGCTGGGCGATCACCGGACTCGGTGTGAGCCGAGCCGGCGATCGCGCGTGAGCGGGTAGCCGTCTGCGTCGCCGCGCTCCCTGGCCGAAGGCGCAGGACGTTGCTCGCTCAGGGCCTGAAGCGCTCGAATCTCGTCGGTCAGCAGTTGCGCTTCCAGGCGGGCCCGGGCCGCGTCTTCTCCGGTCCCGACCAGCGTGACCCGGCGGGCGGATTCCCTTCGTTGCCGGAGATCGGCGATCGCGGCGTAGGTGCGCTCGGGGAGCATCCGATCGAGGTCTCCATGGCGAGCGGCGCTCGCCGTTGCGCGGTGGTCGACATCGGCCAGATCGAACGCCAGGCGCTGCGCGTCCGAGCGACCCCACGACCGGGTCAGCGCGGACTCCAGGCGCTCCGAGTCGTGGTGGACGGCGAACAGGGACAGGTCGACGCGCTGGCGGCTGGCGGCGACATACGCCCATTCCCGTCCTCCCCTCTCCGGCGTCGCGAGGAGGTAGGTGCGCTCGACGGTCGTCCCCTGGCTGATGTGGCCGGTAAGGGCGTAACCGTGCTGAACGTCCCCGAGGTAGCCCTCCGGCAGAGGCACGACGACTCCTTCATCCGTCCGTATGACGAGCATCCGCCGCGCGGTATCGATCTCGACCACGGTCCCCCGCGTGCCGTTACGAACGCCGAGGCGGTAGTCGTTGCGCCGGCACACCAGCCGATCACCGGCCGCCCACTCTCTTCCTGAGGCGACGATGCGCGACGGTCCGAGCAGCCCCTCCTCGTCGAGAGTGGCGCGGGCCATCCGGTTGAGGGTCGCTACCTCATGACGGTCGTGGGCGAGGATCAACCCGCTCCCGGGATCGGACAGTGACGTCTCGGCCCACGCGGCGATGAGGGCGCCGCGCGCATCGCGGGCGTCATCGAACCCGTGGAGGCGACCGTGTTCGGCGAGCAGCGCGAGCGCGTCGCCGGGGTTGCCGGTCGCCAGTCGGTCGGCAACCTGACGTTGTAAGGCGGTGCGCTGGCGGCGGTTCTCCGTCAGCTCGGCCGCGCCGAGCCGGTCCGCGAGCGCGGCGAAGCCGCCGGCCGCGTCGATCGCCGGCAGCTGGGCGCGGTCGCCGACGAGGATCAGCCGCGCGCACCGCTGGGCGGCCTCGGCGGCGAGCCGCTCGAGGGCGCGCGTCGGCATCATCGACGCCTCGTCGCAGACGATCACCGCGCCGACAGGGATCGCCTCCTCGTCGCCGCGGGCGATCCGGTCGAGCAGCAGGGCGGCGGTCTGGGAGGCGATGCCGGCGTCGCGCTGCAGGACATCGGCGGCCTGGCCCTGCCAGGCGACGCCGACCACCGGGACGTGGGAGGCCTCGTACGCCTCGCGGACCGCCTCGAGGGCGAAGGTCTTGCCGGTACCCGCTCGTGCCTCCAGCACCCGCACCCGCTCCTCACCGGAGCAGAGGTGGCGCACCGCGGCCGCCTGGTCGGTGCCGAGCGTCGGGCGGGCGTCGATGGCAATCTGGATCGCCTCTAGCGTGGCGATCGGTCCGCCGCCCGGGTCGACTCCGCTCGCCGTCTCGAGCAGTCGCACCTCGGCACGGAGCATGTCCGGTGTCGAGTAGAGCGCCTCCTGGTGACCGCGCCCTTCCTCGATCCGGGCGCCGATCAGCGGGACGCACGAGGTCGCGAGGAAGTCGTCGCCGAGGTCCTCCAGGACACCCGCGGCGGCGCCGTCGGGGTGGGCGTCGGCGAGTGCCTGGATCACCTCGCGGCGGGTGAAGTGGGCGCGGCGTTGGGTGAGGCCCGCCGGTCCGAGCATGCGCGCCCGGCAGGCGTCGAGATCAACGTCGCCGTCCCGTGCGCTCGCACGACGGCTGCGTCGGATGAGGGCGGCGAGCTCGCGACCGCCGAAGCCGTGCTCGGCCGCGCGCGCCCGCCATTCCCCCACCGTCCGCTCGCGGGAGGCGACCCGCTTGCGGTCGCGCGTCTCGCGCTGGACGACGGCCATCCCGCGGGCGCTCAGGTAGCCGCGGGCGGTCGCCTCCGCCACGATCTCGGCGTGCCGCGTCGAGAAGTGCTCGCACACCTGGGTCGGCACTCCGACGAGCTCTCCAATGCCGTTGCGTACCGGCCCCCACTCCACCCCGAGTGAGTGGGTGAGCGCGTCGCGCATGACGGCTTCGGCGATGGTGCCGGCGGTCTTGGCCTCGGCGTAGACGGGGCGCATGTCGGGTGCGCTCCATCGGCCGTCGGGGCCCTTCACCCGGTTGGCGATCACCAGGTGGGCGTGCAGGTGCGGATCGCCCGAGCGGGCCATCTCGTGCAGGTACATCGCCCCGGCGAACCCCTCACCGGGCAGTACTGTGACTCCGTTGCGGCCGCGGCGGACGAAGCAGGCGCGGCGCTCGAGGTAGTCGAGGCCGGCCCGTGCCCCGGCGGCCTGGGCGGCGAGGATCGCCCGGCGGATGCCCTCATCGCCGACCGCGGCCAGGACGCTGACGCTCTTGGGAGCGGTGAAGGTGAGGTCGAATGCGACGTTGCCGCCACGCCGGCGCGCGGCACCCGCAAGCTCCTCACCCGACGCGGGGTCCCGCCCGTCGAGCAGCTCACCGAGGGCCCCATCCTCGAGGCCGCCGACGAGGCCCAGCGAGGTGGCGGCCCGCCCCTCCCAGCTGCCCCGCACCTGCCCACGCTCCTCGTAGTAGTCGTCGCGGGCGAACTCGGCGCGCTCGTAGTAGTCAGGTCCCTTGGCGGCACGGATCGTAAGCATCTCTGGGGCCGAGCATCACATGATGCAATTGCGCCCGCCATCTTTGCGGGTCTGTTGAGACCACGTCGCGAACTGGCGCGGAGCGGTTCGGCTGGAGCGGCGCTCGGGCGTCGCCGTGGTCGGAGCTTGCCTGCTCGGTCTGTCCTGGCGGCTGTGCGCTGACTCGTCGTGCGGTGCGTCCGTTGGGCCGGTGACGGGCGCAGCCCGGCGGGCCACCGATAAGCCCGCCGGGCGTTCCGGTCAGCGCGCAGCGGAGCGAAGGCCGGGACGGGGTGCCCGCCGCGCGTGACCTGTGGCCCGCGCCGCGCCCGTCCCGGCCGGTGTCGGACTACGCCGCGCGCGCCTCGTTCTGGGACGACTCGCGCAGGCTCGCGCCGATCCGCTCGGGCAGCACCGGCCGCACCAGATCGGTGACCAGGGCGTCGAGGCCGGCGGCGATGCCGCCGCCGTACCGGCCCGGCACGACCGCCGGGCGCCGGTCGCTGCGCGGCAGGGCTGCCTGGTCGGCGAACCACGCGAGCGCCAGCCCCTGGAGGGTCCGCCCGATCAGCTGCTCGGGGGTGCGCGCGGCCTCGATCCACTCGATGAGCGCCCGCTCGGCCTCCTCGGGTGTCGCATAGCTCACCTTCTGGCGGGTCACCCCCGCCTTGGTCGTGCGTGTCTCGACGTGGTGGAGGCGTTCGTGGCAGAGGGCGAGGCCGCGGGCGGCCTCGGCCTGGTGGTGGTGCAGGGCGGTCAGGGCGATGGCGCGGGCCATCTCGATCGTGATCGCCTCGGGCTCGTCGTAGGCGAGGAGTGCCCGGCGGCCGAGGTCGAGGTTCGCCAGGCGCGCGCTCCGCCGGTCCTCTGCGGCCTCGGCCCGCTCCCGCGCCCGGCGCGCATCCTCAGACTCAGGCGCAACGACGGCGGCCGCCTCGGGGTCGTCGCCGCAGGCCTCGCCGTTGGCGGCCGCCCGTTCGGCGCGTGCCGTCTCGTCGGCGGCGCGGCGTTCTGCGGTGCGCTCCTCGACCCTCTCGACGTGGAGGCGCACCCGGTCGGTGATCCACGCCCGGTCGGCGACCCAGCCGCGCCGCCAGTAGCTGTCCTCCCGTTCGGGGAACTCGATCAGGCAGCGGTAGGCCCGCGCGGCATCCATGTCGTCGGCGCCCAGGTGGACGCCCCGTACCCCCGCCGCCTCCGCGCGGGCGATCAGGTCGGCGTCGGCCTCGGGGTCGAGGAGGTCGGCGAGATCCAGGTGGCCGGGGAGGGACGCCAGCAGCGGCCCTTCCCCCTGCCGCACGGCGAGCTCCCCGACGACCGCGTCGGGACGGTCGGTGAGCTCGGCGGCGGTCGCCCGCCCCTCGCGCACAGCCACCACCACGGCGTCGGCGACCGGCACCGAGACGGCGGCGACCACCTCGACGCGCGGCACGGCGGCGAGGCTGAGGATGCCGTCGCTGATCGCCTGTGTGACCGACTCGGGGAGGCGCAGCAGCCGCAGGCGCTCGGAGACGTGGCGGCGTGAGCAGCCGACCGCCTCGGCGATCCGGCGTTGGGTCCACCCGGCCTCGGTGGCGCGCTGGTAGGCGCGTGCCTCCTCGACCGGGTCGAGGCCACGGCGGCGCAGGTTCGCCGCCAGAGCGGCGGCGAGCTGTGCCGCCTCGCCCGCCTCGCCGCCTCGCTCGATCACCGGCACCGTGGCGAGCCCCGCCGCCTTGGCGGCGGCGAGGCGGCGGTGGCCGTCGATCAGCACCGGGCCGGCGTCGGTACGCTCGACCAGCAGTGGCTGCAGGATCCCCTGGGCGCGCACCGAGTCGGTGAGGGCCTGGTGCTCGGCCTCGTCGTCGCCGGTGCGCGGGTTCCAGCCGTCGCGCACCGTGATCGTCGCGACGGCGAGCACCGCGAGCGTCGCCTCCGTCACGGGGGTGTCTGTTGTCGTCATGCCCTCTTCCTCTCTGCGGGCGAGCGGCCGGCCCACTGGGCCGGGCCGCTCGCGGTGGTGGTGGCGGCGCTCGGTTGCGGCCGCTCGGCGGCGGCGATCGCACAGAGCGCGGCGAACTCGATGTGGGCGGCCATCGCCGGGCTCATCGACAGGGCCGCACCCGCCTCATCCAGGCTCGCCCCCGGCCCCTCTGTCGGGAAGCGCAGCTCGAGCAGGGCGCGCACGGTCGGCTCGAGGCCGTCGGCCTCGAGGGCGGCGCGCACCTGGGCCCGCAGGGCGGCCGCGTCGCCTCCGGGCCCGTTCATGCCGCACCCTCAGACTCGGCGACCATCAGGCGGTAGCCGACGCCCCACACGTTCACGATCGTGGTGGCCCCCGACCCCGCGTCGAGGAGGGCGCGGCGAAGGCGGGAGGCGTGGGAGTCGACGGTGCGGGTGCGGGTCACCCGCCCCGAGTAACCCCACACCCGGCGCATCAGGTCCTCTTTGGAGACGACCTCACCGGGGCGCTCGGCGAGCGCCACCAGCAAGTCGAACTCCAGTCGGGTGAGGGCGAGCGCCGAGTCTGCCCAGAAGGCGATCCGCCGGAGGCGATCGATCGACAGCGGCCCGAGCACGATCGCCCGGTGACGGTCCGCCGGGGATGCATCGAGTGGCAGCTCCGGCACGGCCTCTGCGGCGGTGCGAAGGGCGCCCTCGGCGCGCCGGGCGGAGGTCGCCGCCAGCTGCCAGCCGGGCTGCGGTGCGGTGCCCGCGAGTCGTTCCAGGTCTGCGGCGAGGCGCGCTGCCCGGCGGGCGGCCGCCATCGACTCGGCGTAGAGGCGGTCGGCCTCGGCCTCATCGACGCGAACGGCATCGTCCGCGGCAGGCGGCGTCGGGGCGAGAAAGAGCGGCCGGCGCTCAGGCGGGGAGGTCGTCGCCACCTGTGGCCCCCTTCCCGTTGGCCGCGCCGACCGACACCCGCTCGGCGTCGCCGGTGCGCGGGGCGTCCAGGTACTGGACCGAGGCGGCGAGGATCTCGACAGCCTCACGGCGGCCGCCGTCGTCGGTGCGCCACTCGCGCCAGGCGATGCGACCGGCGACGCCGATCCTCCGCCCCTTCGCGAGGTGCTCGGCGGCGGCCTCGCCGTTGCGGCCGAAGACCGCGACGTCGAAGAAGTTCGGCCGATCCTCCCAGCCCTCGCCCGCGCGGGTGCGGGTGGCGACGGCCAGGCGCAACGAGCAGACGGCCTCCCCGGCGGCCGTGTAGCGCAGCTCGGGGTCGCGCGTCAGCCGGCCGACAAGGCCGACGGTGTTGAGGTCAGCGGGCATGGGCGGCCCCGCTTCCTGATGCGGGCGTGGCGGCGCGCGCGAGCGCAGCCGGTCGCCCGTTGGTACGGTCGATGAGCATCCGAAGTGTCCTTTCGGTTGCCACGGCCCGGGGCGTTCCAGCGCCGCCGGGCCTCTTTGGTTGTGCCCGGACGCTACACGGGAAGGAGAGATTTCGTCAAGCGGCGTTTATATCTTGACGCCTATCTCTACGGCGATGCAACTGCGCCGTCGGGGCTCGTCGCGGTAGCGTCTTGTGCGCCGGTGCGAGCGATCAGCGACACAGCGGGGGCAGTCATCCCGAGGGCCCGCGCGGTCGCTCCTACACCCGTGCCGCCTGCCACTGCGGCGGCGATGGCGCGGTCGCGGCGCCTCTTGGCTGCGAGGCTCTCCTCCTTCGCCTCGGCGAGATTCCGCGCGGCTTCAGCGACTGATTCGAGAGCCGCGGCCGTACCCCTACGACGCGCGTAGGGTCCACCTCTTCCCGTGCGCGGAGGAAGTTCTCGTCGTGCGGCGAGCGATGCGGCCGCGCGAGTAATCCCTGCGACCTCTGCGATCTCTGACAGGAGCGCACCTGCGCGGACGGCAGTGACAATCGACCGATCGCGGGCATCAAGACTCTCGCGCTCACGCCGGCGTGCGTCGCGGTGCATCTCGGTGGCGTCTACGGCCCACGAGAGCTTTCCGAGTTGCTGCCGTTCGTTGGTCTTGTCGCCTAGCACGCAGGGAACGTATCGCCGCCCGGTGCCGCGAGGGAACCTCCGTCCTTCCATGGTGACGAGTCCGGCCCACGCTCGACGCATCTTGCGCACCTTGGGCGCAGAGTCCCGCGGTGACGACCAGAGGCATGTGGCCGGCACGCCCAACCGCGGTGAGCGGATGCCGCCCACCGAAGTGTCCGGAGGCGGAGGTAGCCTGCAGACCCGATCACGCCACGTGCCGCACCCCTGGTGACGTGCCGAGACAGGCCGGACGTTTGGGCCAGACAATCGAGGGGATCCTCTCGGAGCTGCGCGCTGCCGCGACCTCGGCGCGCGACCTCGGCGACCGGTTGAGCGGAGATGGCCAAGTACCTACGCCTCGACCCCCTCTACGCGTAAGTTCCAGGAACTCTTCCAGGAATTCAGGCATGCAACGACGCTGCTCGCGTGGACGGGCGTCGGCTCGCACGTCGGTTTCCTGTCGAGTGAGTGCCAAACGAAGGAACCGCGGACTCGCCTACGCGACGCTTTGACGGCCCGGGGCGTCGTCCTGGCGATGGCTTACCCTCGGGGGTATGGGTTCATCGGTCACGGGGCGCTTCCGCGGGCTCTTCGTCGGCATCGACCGCTATCAGTCGAGCGCGATCAGCTGGTTGAGCTGCGCCGAGCGCGACGCCACCGCCCTGCACGCTCTCTTCGAGGACAATTTCGGCCCTGGCGGCACGCTGCTGCGGGGCGACGAGGTGACCCGCGAGCGGATCAGTGGCGCACTGGAGGGACTCGCCTTCTGCGCGCCGGAAGACTTCGTCGTGCTCGCCTTCTCCGGGCACGGCAGCGAGATGCATCAGCTGGTGACCTTCGACGCCGACCTCGCCGACCTGCCCGGTTCGACGATCCCCCTCGAGGCGCTGACCGAACTCTTCGCGAAGATCCCGGCACGCCGCCTGGTCTGCATCCTCGACTGCTGCTTCTCCGGCGGCATGGGCGCGAAGGTCCTGCGGGTCGACGCCAAACCTAAGGTCCTCGCGTCGGCCGGGGTCCTGCTCGATCAGTTGGCGGGTGAGGGCCGAGTGATCATCACGGCCTCCGGAGCGAGCGAGCCTGCCTGGGAGAGCGGACAAGTCGGTCATGGGTTGCTCACCCACCACCTGATCGAGGCCCTCACCGGTGCCGAAGAAGTCATCGCCGACGGCCGGATACCCGTCCTCGAGCTCCTCGGCCACGTGACGCGCAGCGTCATCGACGCCGCCCGAGGGCTGGGTGAGGCGCAGAACCCGACGGTGCGCGGCACGATCGACGGCGAGTTCGTGTGGCCGGTGTTTGGCCTCGGTGAGCGGTTCCTCGCGGCCTTCCCTGAGAAGGTGCATCCGCCGGCGACCGCGGACCTGGCCAGCCTCGCCGCGTTTGGTCTGCCGGCGCCGCTCCTTGATGCGTGGGCGGCCTCGATCCCCGGCCTCAACCCCCTGCAGCTAGACGCCATCAACCAGTTCGGCGTCCTCGACGGCGCGGATCTTGTCGTGAGCGCGCCGACCTCCTCGGGCAAGACGATGGTGGGTGAGCTCGCGGCGCTGCGTGGCGTCGCCGAGCACCGCCGCGCCCTCTTCCTGCTGCCGCTGAAGGCCCTGGTGAACGACAAACATCAGGAGTTCGAGCGTCGCTACGGCTCGCTGGGGCTGCGCACGATCCGCGCGACCGGCGAGTTCAACGACGACATCTCGGCCCTCATGCAGGGGCACTACGACCTCTGCCTGATGACCTACGAGAAGGCGACGGCTCTCCTTCTTGCAAACCCGCACCTGCTCGCCCAGGTCGGCACGATTGTGATCGACGAGGCCCAGATGGTCGTCGACCCGAGCCGCGGCATGAACCTCGAATTCCTGCTGACTCTGCTGAAGGTTCGCCGCACCCAAGGGATCGCACCACAGCTAATCGCCTTGTCGGCGGTGATCGGCGATACCAATGGGCTCGAGCGGTGGCTGGGCGCGCGCCTGCTCCGCCGAACCGACCGGCCGGTCCCGCTGCGCGAAGGCGTCCTCACCGCCTCCGGCCAGTTCCGCCATCTCGACCCGTCGGGCGAGGAGGTCATCGAGCCGAGGGTCTCGATCGGATGGGGTCGGGGGACCTCTCAGGACTGGCTGATCCCCTTGGTCGGGCGCTTGGCGTCGGAGGGCAAGAAAGTCATTGTCTTCCGCGAGCAGAAGGGGCAGACGATCGGATGCGCCACCTACCTCGCCACGGCGCTGGGGCTTCCCGCCGCCACCGAAGCGATCAACGAGCTCCCCGACGGCGACCGCTCGGTGTCCTCAGACTCCCTGCGTCGCGTGCTCGGCGGGGGCGTTGCGTTCCACAACGCCGATCTCGATCGCGACGAGAAGCTGGTCATCGAGCACCACTTCCGGGATCCCGCCTCGCCGTTGCGTGTGATCGTCGCCACGACCACCCTCGCCATGGGCGTCAACACACCGACGTCGGCGGTCGTGATCGCCGGCCTCGAGCACCCAGGGCCCACGCCGTACAGCGTCGCGGAGTACAAGAACATGGTCGGCCGTGCCGGGCGCCTGGGGTTCAACGAGGAGGGTGAGGCGTACCTCGTGCCGCCGAACCCGCCCGAGGCATTCGCGTGGGACCACTACGTCCTCGGTCGGCCTGAGGGCCTGCGCTCCCAGGTTCTGACGGCGGGTACAGACCCGCGCTCCCTCATCCTGCGCGTGCTCGCCTCTGCGGGCGCGGCGGGCCTCTCACGAGACGACATCGTGGCTTTCCTCCACGAGAGCTTTGGCGCCTACCAGGAGATGACGCGCAACCCGAGCTGGCGCTGGGACGATGGCGCGGTCCGAGGGGCCCTCGATGAACTCGCCGGGCACGACCTGGTCACCACCACCGCCGAGGGTGTCTACCACGCCAGTGAGCTCGGCAGGTTGGCGGGCGAGGGCGGCGTGGAGGTGGAGAGCATGGTCCGGCTGGTGGCGGCACTGCGCCCCCTCGGCCCCGCCCAGCTGGACGAGGCCGCCCTCGTGGCCGTCGCCCAGGTCACGGTCGAGCTCGACGCGCTGTTCTTCCCCGTCAACCGCAAGGCGACCAAGAAGGAGCTGCCCCACTGGCCCGCCGTGATCGGCCGCTGGGTGCCGTACCCGCTGCGCGCCGCACTCCGGATGCGGGTAACTGACCGCTGGACCCCGACGATCCGTGCCAAGCGGGCTGTCGCCTGCCTGATGTGGATGACGGCTCGGCCGCGCAGCGACATCGAGCAGACGCTCCAGCAGTTCAGCCGCGGGCGTGCCGTCAGCGGCGCGATCCAGGCGACCGCCTCGCGCACCTGCGACCTACTCCCCGCGGTCGCTGGCGCCGCCGAGGTCATTCACGGCGTCGACCTCGGGGCGACGACGGCGAACCTCCTCGTTTGCCTCGAGATCGGGCTACCGCTCGAGCTTGCGCGTCTGGCGAGGGCTGGCGGCCGTGCGCTTGCCCGGGGCGACTACCTCGCCCTCGCCGCAGCCGGAATCACCTCGCCCGAACAGGTCATCGATGCCCCCGACAAGCGGTTGAGGCAGGTCCTCGGCGGCGAGACTCGGATCACGGCGTTGCGTCGCGGCGCCGTGCAGTTGATCGAGGAGGACGCGGCGCGTTCGAAGGCGGCGGAGTTCATCGCCGAGATCGACCAACAGATCAAGGCCTGACCAGACGTCGTCCTCTTTCGCACGTGCCCAAAAGTTGGTTGCGGACGCTGCGCTGTCGGCCGGATGGGAGGCACCTGGCTCCGAGCCGCCCCGGACGTCTACACGGGGAGTGCGGAACGACGGGGTAGCGGGGAGGGAGACGCCGCGCTTGCCGCGGGATCCCACCCGCCCTCGGAGGCAGACGTCGCGTTCGAGGCGAAAAGCAGTCGAATGGTCCGGAGCACTGCGTAGCATCGGGACGTGGCGATTTCACCGACGGCCCCGCTCACGCTCCGCCAGCTCGAGGATCACCTGTGGGCGTCCGCGGACCTCTTCCGTGGCCTGACCGACGTCGAGGTCCAGCGCGACTACGTCCTCGCGCTGCTCTTCTTCAAGAGGGCGTGCGATCTGTATGCGGAGGAGGCCGAGGCGGCTCTCTCTGATCTCGGCGACATTCCGGAGGCGCGCGCGATCGTCGACGCGAACCCGACTGCCTACCACCCGATCCTCATCCCGGAGGGCGTCTTCTGGGAGGACGTGCTTCAGGTCGACCGGGACGATCTCGGGACCGCCCTCAACGACGCCCTGCGGGCGATCGCGACCGCGAACCCGCAGCAGATGGCGACGGTGTTCGACTACACGGACTTCAACAACCGCAAGGCGCTTCCGCCGGAGAACCTCGCCGAGGTCGTCCGCCACTTCAACGCGCTCGGCCCGCTCACGAAGAATCGTGTGCCGCCCGACATGCTCGGCCAGGCCTACGAGTGGCTGATTGCCAAGTTCGCCGCCGCGGCCGGCAAGGCCGGCGGCGAGTTCTACACGCCGGCACCCGTCGGTAAGCTCGGCGCGCGGATCCTCGGTCCGGCGGCGAACGCGCGCGGCTACGACCCCACCTGCGGCTCCGGTGGTCTTCTGCTCCAGCTCCGGGACGAGGCCTTCCGGCTCCATGGGCCCGCGGCCCAAGCGATGAGCCTCTACGGTCAGGAGCTCAAACCGACGACTTGGGCCATCGGCCGCATGAACATGCTCCTCCACGGCGCCGGCGGCGCGGCGACGGTCGAGCAGGGCGACACCCTCTTCGCGCCGGCCTTCCTCGAGGGCGGCTCGGTGCGACGCTTCGACGTCGTGATCGCCAACCCGCCGTTCTCGTCCAAGAACTGGGGTCACGAGAAGCTGAAGGCAGCCGCCGACCCGTTCGGGCGCATCCGCCACCTGCCGCCCAAGCGCCACGGCGAGATGGCGTTCGTCCAGCACATGGTGGCCTCTCTTGCCGAGGGCGGGCGTATGGCGGTCGTGCTCCCGAATGGCGCGCTCTTCCGGGCACGGACCGAGGCGGCGGTGCGGCGGGACCTGGTTGAGGCCGACCTTGTGGAGGCGGTAATCCAGCTGCCGAAGGACATGTTCTACGGGGCTGGCATCCCCGCGTGCTTTCTGGTCATCAACTGCGCCAAGTCCGAGACCCGGCGCGGCCGGATCCTCTTCGTCGATGGCTCGCAAGGCTTCCATCGCACCGACACGAAGAACGTCCTGCGCGACGAGGACATCGACCGGATCGTCGAGGCCTACCGCGACGACCAGGACCGAGAGGGCTTCTCCGCCTGGGTGAGCAACCAGCAGGTGGCAGAGCGCCGCTTCAACCTGACCGTCCGCCGATACGTGAGCGCCCCTGGGGCGGACGACGAGACTCCGCTGACGGTCGCCGAGGCGCTAGCTGAGTTCCGAGTCGCGCGGACTGAGCGGGAAGCCGTCGAGGCGGACCTCGATGAAGTGCTCGCCAAACTCGACGGAAATGGCGGCGCGTGAGCGGCTGGCAGACCGTCCGACTCGGCGACTTCCTTGCTCCCGTGCGCGATCCCATCTCGATCGTGGATGGCCACGAGTACACGCAGATCACCGTCCGGATCAAGGGTCGCGGACTCGCGCTCCGGCGCCGAGCGAAAGGCTCCGAGATCGCGACGAAGCGTCAGTTCCTCGCCCGGACGGGACAGCTGCTCGTCTCGAAGATCGATGCGCGTAACGGCGGGCTTGGCCTTGTGCCGCCGGAGCTCGATGGAGGCATCGTCTCCGGCGACTTTCCGGTCTTCGATATCGACGGAGCCGTGTGTCAGCCCGAATACCTCGAACTAGTAGTGAGCCGAACGGAGTTCTGGGACGAGTGCCTTGGGGTCAGCGAAGGCAGCACGAACCGGGTCCGTCTTGTCCCTGAGCAGTTCCTTGATCTCGAGGTTGATGTGCCGCCACTCACTGAGCAGGCCCGGATCGTGGGGGCCGTCGATGTGCTGCGCCGGCAGGCTTCTGCCACTACGCGACTACGTGCCGCTTGCGCGCAGCTCTACCGCGCGGCGCGCGAAGAACGGATCGAAGAACCTGACTGGGATCGCGCGCTGCTATCGGACGTGATCACCTCCATCGCTGGAGGGAGAAGCCCCAAGTGTCACGACCGGCCGCCGGCGGAAGGGGAGTGGGGCGTGCTGAAGGTCAGCGCGATCAGGGACGGTGAGTTCAGGCCTGCCGAAGCGAAGGCTCTGCCAGCTGAGATTCAGCCGACCCCTAGGTTTGCGGTCCGTCGAGGCGATCTCCTCTACAGCCGGGCGAACACGGCACAGCTCGTTGGTGCCATGTGTCGAATAGAGCGCGACTTCCCGAGGCTGCTCCTCTGCGACAAGACGATGCGGGTGACGCTGGATGAGGAGTCTGTGTCGGCGGACTACCTCGTTCATGCAACGGGAGTGCTGAGTGTCCGTGAGCAAGTTGAGATCGCCGCGGGTGGGACCAGTGAGTCCATGAAGAACATCTCCCAACCTGCGTTTCTCGATGTCGAGATCTCGCTCCCGCCAGTGGGAGAGCAGCACCGAATCTCGCGTGAACTCTCTGCGATGCGAACCGCGACCCAGCTGCTCGACGACGAACTCGGACGGTTAGGAGGTCTCCGATCAGCACTCGTCGAGGAGCTCGTCTCCGGCCTCCGTCCCGCCCCACCGCTGAGGTCAGCCGCCTGAGGCCCATGGCGAGCGGACCGTTCCAGGCCTCCGAGGCGGAGATCCAGCGGGAGATGCTGGGGGTGCTAGCCGACCTCGGCTGGTCGGTCCGCTCGCGCGCGGAGTTGAACGACCTTCGGGGCCGAGCGCGGATGAACGAGGGGATCGTCGAACCCTTCTTGGTCGAGGCCATCCTGAAGCTGAACCCGGGACTCGAGGACGAGGAGGCGCAACAGATCGCCGCCCAGGTTCGCCGCATCAGCTCGGACCGGGAGATGCTCGCAGTCCTGCGCTCAGGTATTCCCTACAAGCCAGCGCCTGATGTGCCCACGCGCGACGTGGTCATCGTCGATCTGGAGGAGCCGAGCCGGAACTCGTTCGTCGCCACCGAGGAGTTCGTTATCCGGACGGGGGGCGTGCGGGATCCGCGACTCGACGTC
Source organism: Thermoleophilia bacterium (assembly GCA_050181915.1). Classification (GTDB taxonomy): domain Bacteria; phylum Actinomycetota; class Thermoleophilia; order Miltoncostaeales; family Miltoncostaeaceae; genus JBFXCS01. The sequence goes on from JBFXCS010000003.1 coordinate 411,723, forward strand.
GTGTGCCTAGTCAACGGCCTTCCCCTCGGCGTCATCGAGAACAAGGGAACCACACACGGTCTGGACGAGGCGGCGGGCGACTGGAGCGGCTACTGGGCCGACGTGCCGCAGTTGATCGCCCAGACGAGCGTCGTCGGGTGCTGCAACGGGCTCGAGTTCGAGGTCGGGCCCTCGGGTCTTCGGTCCCTCCCTGGCTACATTGACTGGACGGACGCGTGGCCCCACACCGCCGCGGATTTGGGCGATCCGATGTTGGTTGGTCTCGCCGGCGCATACGCACCCCAAACGTTGCTCGACCTGGCGGCGAACTTCGTCGTCTTCGAGACGCGCAGCGGCGCTACGACCAAGAAGCTGGCGCGCGCGCACCAGTTCCGCGCCGCCAACAAGATCGTCGCGCGTGTCCGCGAGGGCATCTACGACCGCGGCATCGTCTGGCACGCCACGGGCTCGGGGAAGAGCCTCACGATGGTGTTCGCGGCACGCAAGCTCCTTCGTGCCGGCCTCGGCAACCCGACGGTCCTGATCGTGATCGACCGCACCGAGCTCGATGAGCAGATCTCCGACACCCTGCTCGCCTGCGAGTTCGACGGGGTGGCCCGGGCCACGAGCCGCGAGCAGCTCGGCCGGCTACTGAGAGCTGGCGGGGGTGGTGTGATCGTGAGCACGGTCCAAAAGTTCGACGAGGGTCTGGCGGATGCACTTCCGGCCGACAACGTGATCGCTTTCGTCGACGAGTGCCATCGCACCCGACAACGTGATCGCTTTCGTCGACGAGTGCCATCGCACGCAGTTCCGGCAGTTTGGCATCTGGATGCGCGATGCCCTGCCGAATGCCTCGCTGTTCGGCTTCTCGGGCACCCCGATCGAGCTCGAAGGCCGCTCGACCCGCGCTGCCTTCAGTCCCACTCTCGATGGCGGCGAGCTCGAGGCCTATCTGGATCGCTACGGCTTCGACCAGGCGATCGCCGACGGCGCCACGGTTCCCATCGTCTATGAGGCGCGCCTGTCCCAGTGGCGGGTCGCCGGCGCCGATCTCGACGCCATGTTCGAGCACGTCGCTGGCCACCTGGACGAGGACGAGCGCGAGCGGCTCCGCCGCGAGGCAACGCGAGAGAACGTCATCGCCAAGGCGCCCGCCCGAGTGGAGGCGATCGCCGCCGACATCGCCGAGCAGCTCCGCGTGAGGATCGCCCCGGGCGGCTTCGGGGCCCAGCTCGTGGCCACCGATCGCGAGGCGTGCGCGCTCTATGCGGAGGCGTTGTCCCAGCGTCTGCAGCCGGATGAGGTCGCGGTGATCATGTCCCGCCACAAGGACGACGCCGACAGGAATGAGGGCGGGCCCGACCTGCGAAGGTGGTACCCGGCGGTCCAGTGGCAGCGTGTCCACGGCCCGCAGCCTGAAGGGAGCGGCGGCGGCGACGATCAGGGGGTGGAGTTCTCGACCGCCTCGGACCGGGCCGCGATTCGGGACCTGATCGCCCGCTTCAAGGACCCGGACGACCCCCTGAAGCTGCTCATCGTCAACGGGATGCTCATCACAGGGTTCGACGCGCCGATCGAGCAGGCCCTCTTTCTCGACCGCGGCCTCCACGGGCACACCCTCATCCAGGCGATCGCCCGCACCAACCGTCGCTTCGCCGAGAAGGACCGCGGCATCGTCCTCGACTACTGGGGCGTCTTCGACGAGCTCCAGGACGCGCTGTCGGAGTTCGCCTCCGAGGACCTCCAGGGGCTCGCCGAGGACACCAAGGCGCTCTACGCGCGCTTCCCGGACGTGCTCGCCAAGGCGCTTCAGCTCGTCGAGGGGGCTCCGGCCGCCAGCGCGGCCCGCCGCCGCATGCTCTGGCTCGTGCGGCGCTTCGAGGACCAACCCGAGCTGGCCGAGCGGTTCGAGAAACTCGTCCGCGAGGCCCAGTCCATCTTCGAGACCCTGTCGCCCGATCCCCGGCTCGCCGCTCATCTGGCCGCCTACGGGGCGCTGCTAGACGTATGGCTCTCCTACCAGCGCGGGGTCCGCCGCGGCCCCGGCGAGATCGGGGAGCTTCGGGTGAAGACGATCGCCCTGGTCCAGGCGGCGATCGAGCACGAGCGCATTCGCGACGACATCCCCGCCCTCACGATCGACGCCGACTACCTGCGCGAGCTCGAGGAGGCCGCGGAACTGTCGGCCGAGGAGAAGGCGACCGACATCGAGGCGGCGATCGTCCATGAGATCAAGGGTCGGGGGGAGGACGACCCCCTCGCCAAGACCCTCTCCGAGCGTCTGGCCAACCTGCGAAGCCGGCGCGACAGAGAGGTTCAGCTCACCATCGAGGATCTGCGGGCCCGCGAGCAGATCGTGCGCGAGTACCTAGACACGCGGCAGCAGGCCGGATCTGTCGGCCTGGACGAGCCAGGCGAGGTTGCCTGGCAGGCACTCCAGCGCGCGCTCCCCGAGGAAGAGCCCGCGTCCCTCGCCGCGGTCGCCCAGGGCATCTCCGAGCGGTTCAGAGAGTTGGCCGGCTTCGACGGCTGGACGGAGCGAACCGACGTGCTCCAGGGGTTGCGCCAGGGCATTCTTCGTGAGCTCGTCGCCGATCCGCGGACTCGCCCGCTCGCAACCCAGGGGTCCGTCGTGGAGGAGCTCCTCGCCGGCCTCTCCGCCCGTGCCACCTAGGCATGGCTGAGGGGCTGAACGTCGTTCTACCCGACGGTCGTATCGTCGCGGCCGAGGTTCGTCGCTCAGCCCGGGCGACCGTGCCACGGATCCGCGTCGGCGCCTCGGCGCCGCTACACATCGTCGTTCCCGCGGCAATGGGTCTGGACGAGATCGGAGGTGCCCTCAACGAGAAGGCCTCCTGGATCGCCTCCAAGCTCGACGGAATTCAGGAGCTGCGGGCGAGCGCGGACCAGCTAGACCTCGACCGTCCGAACCTCGTGTGGCTTCATGGGAAGCCGATCCCCGTGCGCTTGGTCTGGAACATCCGCGCCGCTGGCGTCGTCGAGAATGTGCTCTGCGTGCCGCTGACCGGCGCCGAGACCGAAGCCGCCGCGGCGATTGAGAGGTGGTATCGGCGAAGGGCCCGCGCCGACTTCGGCAAGCTCGTCGCCGAAGAGGCCGGCCGACTTGGGATCAATTGCCGCTCTCTCGCAGTGCGCGACCAGCGGACTCGCTGGGGGTCCTGTTCGTCGGCCGGCAATCTGTCGCTCAGCTGGCGCCTGGTGATGATGCCGCCCGAGATCGCCCGCTATGTCGCTATCCACGAGCTCCTCCACGTCCGAACGCCGAACCACTCCAGGGCCTTCTGGCGCTCGCTAGCAGCCGCCATGCCGGGGTGGGACGAGCACGCTGCGTGGCTCCGTAGGAACGGCGAGCAGTTCCGGCGATGGAGCCCCCTGGAGTTGGAGTTGACCTGGGCTCGTTGAGACCGCGACCCTTTCGGGCGAGGCCCGAGCATGCTTGGTGCGGGAGCCTCCAAGATTCCCAGGGTGGCTCAATGGCTTTCGGGGCGGGACGACTCTTTGGGCGCGACGTGGACGCACCGTGCCCCTCTGGCGAGATTCCGTTCCAACGGGTCTACATCCGGTGGCCGTATCGGCCCGGTGGACCGGAGGGGGCAACTGATGAAGCGTGACCGAGTGCAGGAGAAGCGCACCCTGAAGGCGCTTCGCAACGTCCAGCGGGCGGCGCGCGAGCTTCAGCCGGGGCCTCCGGCGGACGGTTGGGTCGGCTCCCGCGTCCTGCACGACGTGTCGGGGGGTGGCCATGTTCAGGTCTTCCTGACACGGGACCTCGCGGCCGCTCTGAGGGACGCCGCAAATGAACTTCTTGCGGATCTCCGGTACGAGTGGATCCGCGAACCGGACGACGCGGCTTGGCTCCTCGCCTCGCGTTCATATCTCGACCGGCGCACCGACCAGATCGCGGGCTGGGAGGGCGGGCACTGCCGAGCACCGGAGGTGACGAATTGCTACCTGCCGGTCGAGAGGTTGAATGTCGCCCACGAGCTGTCGGTTCTCGGCTACACCCTCTTGCCGCTGGAGCATCCGCAGGTACCTCGCCGGCTGCGACGGTATCGGCCGAGACAGGGGACCGTTTCGGTCTTGGCCATCGAGGTATGCGGTACGAGTCCGGCCCGGATGGCGCAGCGGGCGCAGGCGACGGGGCGGCGGGTCCTACGTGCGCTGCGCTTCGCACTGAGGGAACACCGGTCGGTCGCTGATGAACAACTGCTGTTCCGGCTCGGAATTGCGTATGCGTTCAACGACGAAGGTCTTGAGGGCTGGAAGCGCCGACGCGACGACGGCTTCGAGTTGGGTTTCGGGGCGGTGCTCAGGGACTTCGTTGCCGAGACCGCGATGGACGACCTCGCTGCCACACCGACGAACGACCTGTCGCGCCGGTTCGACACGGCTCTCTGGTGGCTTGAGCGTTCCAGTTTCTCGACCGAGGAAGTCGTCTCGCTCCTCTACTCGTTCTTCGCCCTCGAGGCGATCCTCGGAGACCAGTCCGAAAAGCTGAAGGCCCACGCCCTTGCGTTCCGCCAAGCGATGCTCAGCATCGAGGATGACGACTCCTTCCGGCACCCGGATGAGACCTGGTGGTATTACGACCAGGTCCGGTCGGCGGCGGTGCATGGCGAAGTGCCCCCGGACCTGTCGTGGAAACAGGTTGAGGCCTTCCGGTGGACTGTTCGTCACACACTCCTCGAGGCGCGTCGCCTGTGCCGTGCAAAGGGGTTCCGGCGTCGCGTGGAACTCACACGTTGGTTGGACGGACACCCGGAACGAGATGCCTTCGAAGGATGGCTTCGTGAGAGGGCGGGAGGCCACTGGGCGGCCTGGATCGATCGAGAACCGCCAGCGGAGTGAGCGGGGTATGGGCGGCTCGGCCTCAGTCGGCGGATGGCCTTGCGCATTCCGTGGCTCGCCGCCGCCGACGCCGATCGCGGAAAGGAAGCCATCGAGCGCTCGGCTCGCGGCTGGCGGAAGAGGCGAGTATCTGGGCCACGCTACCGCGCGGAACCGGTTCGACACGCGATGAAGCGGAGCCGTCGCACGAACCGCCGACGACCAGCCGAATCCGCGGACGCCACTGCAAGCGCCCCGGATCACCCTGCTGCCAGCGCCGGCGGAGCGCTTCAGAGTCGGGCACAGTGCACCGCGGTGCCGCGTTGGGCCGACAAGCCATCCTGGCCAACCTCTTTTCGTGGCTCCGAAGGAGCCTCTAGGAGGGACGACATCCGGCGTGCCGTCAGCCATACGGCCTGATCAACCCTAGCTCGGCGCACCCGTGTACAGAGTCAGGAAGCGACTGTTGCACCGCTCGGGCTGGTCTTAGGGCCATGCAGCACCGCAGCGCCCTCTTGGCGCATCTGCTACCCCCCGACATCGCCCTCAAGAGCGGTGGACCCGGCGTGATGAGGCTGCCTGAGGCAGCCGACGACCGCCCCGGGGTGGTTCTGGCGTTACTGGAGGATCAGAAGCGCGCTACGCCGGCGGAGGACGCGATGGTGACGAACTGGCCGCGTCGGTGAGGATCGGTTGAACCCGCTCTAGGAGCTCCCAGAGACGCCCGGCTACCGGGGAAGTGAGGTCGGCCGGACGGACCGGGAGGGCCTGCGTGTCGGCACGATCGGCGTTGCGGCCCGCCGACCTCGTTGCGGCGTGCTGGCGTGCTTGCTGGCGGGCTAGCCGACGGCGCGCCGCCCGACTGGCGCGCTCCTCCTTCATGGCCGCGACTTTCTGCGTGACGGCACGGGTGCGAACGAAGGCCAGCTCGACGACGCGAACGGCTCCACGGCCGTATCCGCGAGCCTCAGGGTCTGGGAGTGACCAGTCGCGGATGACGCCAGCAGCCACCGCATCGCGGCGCGCGCGCCACTCGGTCCACCTGGAGACACCCATCCTCGCCGCAAGGGCGGCCGGGCGCACCTCGCCGCGCGACCGCCACGGGCCAAGGGCAAGTTGCGCGACGACGAACCAGCTCAGCACATTGGCGGCCCGTCGCGCGCTGAGGCCCGACTCGGCGAGCGCGGCGAGGAGCGCGCCACCGACCGCAGCGAAGCGCTCGTTCGCGAGGACCTCGACCTCGGCGGCGTAGCCGGCGTCGGTCACGGGCGCGGGTTGTGGGTGGAGCCGACCGGGCCGCTGGAGGGCGGCCGGGGCTCGGAGTACGCTGGCTGCACAGTTCGCTCGTCCGTAGGAACCGACCCGGGGCAGGCACCCCGGGTCGCGTCGTTTCTGGACCGGATCCACGCGACAGACACTGCGGATCGGCGGACCACGACTGCGCCCCGCGGTGGGGGCCGCGCCCGCACCGGCAGCGTCCAGAAGCGTCGGACTCTCCCACCGAACTCCCCACGCGTCGATGGAAATCGCCCTGAGCAGGGCGTTCGAGCACTGATTCGCTCGTCTCGAAAACCGTTTCGGGGTCCAGGCTCCGGCCGGGGGTTCAGATCCCCCTCCGCTTTCTTCACCTCGCAGCGGAGCGCGAGGGTTACCTGCCCCTTCTGCAGGTGTACCCCGGGCGGCCCGACACGCCGGGCCGCCTGGTGGATCTACTCGCCGCCAGCGGCGCGACGGCCTGGCCTCGATTGGCACGTGGTCGCGCGCGTCCGCGACGAGGCTTGGTGTTCTAGCCGCGTCTCGCTGGACGCGTGGGCGCTGGAGCGCGATGCAAACCGCCTGACGAATCGCCGCACCGACCCACTGACTCGGCTATTGCTGAGCCCTCAGCCGAAGTGGTGTTCGGCGAGACGCCCTCCAAAGGCCACATCGGCGGAGAAAGCTATCTCCCATCGCGTGGCCTAGGTTCGGTGGTACCGTTCCTCGTGCGATCAGCATGGCCTCGGCCGTGGTGACTGCGTGCGATCAGCATGGCCTCGGCCGTGGTGACTGCGTCGCCCGAGACCCCGGCGGCGTCCTGCGAGGACGCGAGTGACGGGACGGGCGCGATGGTGGCACCACACGACGACCGGGCTGCGGAGCCGGTGCTTCGGGCTGACGGACGGGTCCGGATCGGCGGACCGAGTCAGATCACGCCACGCGTCGCCACCCGGCGGCGGCAGCCTACGGACGGATCGCCGGCGTCCCGCGAGGACGCTCAGGCCGCCGCCCGCGCCGAGAACGAGGGGTATCCGCTCGGCCGCCCGGGCGAGGGCCGACGACACCGACGGATGGAGTTCACATGATCGATCGCCTCACCCGGCGTCAGATGATCGGCGGCCTGGCCGTCGCCGGCCCCCTCACCGCGCTCGGTCTCGCCGGGTGCGGGGGTGGTGGAGGTGACACCGCCGTCGCCACGACCGCGACCCACGGCACCGACGGCCATGGCGGTGGCGCTGTGGCGGCCGTCGATCCCGGGCCCGTCGTGGCGCCGCGCGATCCGCACGCGACGTTCCCGGCGCAGGCACCGCCCCGCTCGACCAGGCGCGTGCAGACCGTCGAGTTCGAGGTCGACGAGCATCTGCTCGAGATCGCGCCCGAGCGGACCATGCTGGCTTGGACCTTCAACCGGGCCGGTGAGCCGGGGCGAATCCCCGGTCCGGTGCTGAGGGTCACCGAGGGCGATCGGATGGACTTCACCCTCCACAACACCGGCTCGCTCCAGCACTCGATGGACTTCCACGCGGCAAAGATCTCGTGGTCGCGCCACTACGGGCCGGTGGACCCCGGCAAGAAGACGAGCTTCTCCTGGACGGCCAAGATCCCCGGCGTGTTCATGTACCACTGCGGCGTCCCGCCGGTGCTGCTGCACGTCGGCCAGGGCCAGCATGGCGTGATCATCGTCGACCCGGCCGACGAATCGCTTCTGCCGCCGGCACGCGAGTTCGTGCTCGTGCAGACCGACCTCTATCCGGGCAAGAACGGCGCGATCTCCGACTACGCCCTGTTGGGGACCGCCACCCCCGAGTACGTGGTGTTCAACGGCTACGCCAACCAGTACACCGGGGACAACGCACTGAAGATCGAGAAGGGCGAGCGGGTACGCGTGTTCGTGCAGAACGCCGGGCCGAGCCGCTGGTCGGCCTTCCATGTGATCGGGGCGCTCTTCGATCGGGTCTTCCAGGAGGGGATCTACCCCGAGAACCTGACCCGCGGCAGCCAGACGCTCAACCTGGCGCCCAGCCAGGGTGCCGTGGTCGAGTTCACGGTCGAGGAGGACGGCAGCTACCCGTTCGTCTCCCACGACTTCCACGACAGCGCCAAGGGTGCCTTCGGGCTCTTCACCACCAACGGTGAGGGCACGTGACGACACGGACGAGCGTACGGCCGAGCGCGCGGGGGATTCCAGGATGACCGATGGAAGCGATGACATCCGCTACGAGCGGCTGGACTACGCGGCGACGCTCGCCAGGCTGCGCGATCTCGTCGGGCGCGAGGTTCTCGTGGAGCTGCGGGTCGGCGACCTCCACGGGCCCTTCCGCCTCGCCGCCAGGGGGGTACTGGTCGGCCCCCCCACGGGTCAGGCCGAACTGACCGGGCGCCGAGCCGACGGCGACGCCCTCGAAGCCTTCATGCTCGACAACGGTGGCTTCCTGGCGGTCAAGGAGGAGGAGTTCGTGGAGGGCCAGTGGCACGCCGGAGACGACGAGGGCCAGTTCTCGGCGCAGCCGCGGCTGAACATCGCCTTCACCGATTCGGCATTGCACGTCGCGGTCCTGTGGAGACACGAGCGGACGCCCGCGCAGGCGCCGTGAGCACGCGTCCACCGGACACCGCGCGGCGGCCGGATCGGTTCGGCGACCGCTGCCAACGCGCACCGCGGGTTGGGTCAGCACCGAGCACGCCACGGGCACGATGAGCCACTGAGGCATTCGGCCCACGCGGCCCGGACGAATGGTCCCTTCGTCGACGTTGCCGCCATCCCGGGCGAAGCGCACGATCCTCGTGTCGGGGGCATCCACCCGGAGGATCGATCAGATGGCCGTCACCGCCCGCCAGAGCAGGGACGCGTTCGCCCCGCAGGACGCCGCCGTGGCCGGGCCTCTGGCACCGCATGAACAGGTGCCAATGCTCGGAATCGGATGGCACCCTCGGTCCCGGGGCCACGGCCTGAGGCGTCGATGACGACGGCGGGAGCTCGACCGAGCCGGCTGGAGACGGTGGTCTGCGCCGGCGCTCGCCGGCGCCGGCTCTGGATTGTGCTCCTCGCGCCGTGGCCCGCTGCCGTGGCGGTCGCAGCAGCCCTTGACGCGGCCTTCGGACCAGGGATGGCGATCACTATGGGATTTGGCCTCGCGCTCGCGCTGGACATCAGCCTCACGGGGATGGTCATCGCGAGCGCCCTCGCCGATCGCGGTGTCCCGCGACCTCGCACCCCCGCCGGATGGAGGCGGCCGCCGCGCCTGTGAACGCGGACGTCTGGCAACGGCTGTCGGTGTCGGCACCCGTATCGCCGCGCCTCGCCGCGATGCTGACCCGATTCGACCATCTCGGCCTCGACGAGCTGGAGAAGCGCCTCGAGGACTGCCACGCGCTGCTGCGCGAATGGGCCGCACGACCGGAGAATCATCGCCGCCCCGTCCACGAGGAACCGTGCCATCTCGAACGCGTGGCCCTCGGGGCCCTCATCGAGCGACGATTGTGGTGGGAGTGACGCCACGAGCAGCTCGCGGCGAGCGGACACCGACTGCTCGGCTGCCTCCGGGCGTCGAGGCACGCGCGATCGAGCCCGCTCCGCCACAGCGGCGCACGTCCGGCGCGTTCAGCCGATCCTCACCTCGGCGCCGTCGGTCGCGATGCCGGCTCTCCGGATCCCCAGCGTATGCCCGCCATGGCGCACGGGCATGTCGTGCTCGCCGAGCCAGCCCTCGATCAGTTCCGGCGGGCCGCCGACCTCGACGAATGTGAACTCCCCGGGCTCACAGTCGTGGTCGGCCGCTCGATAGCGGTCCTGCCATGTCCGCATGCGGACCGCCGGGGTACCGGCGTATTCGATGAAGAAGGGGAGCGGATAGCGCGGCATCCCGGCGGTGCGGAACAGGGCCTCGGAGCCGTCGGCCATCTCCATCGCGCCGCTCTGCACCGCGAGGCCGCGTCGACGCGCCGTATCGTCGAGGTCGTCCACGCCGATCGCCCACCACAGAGGCCGGTCACCGTCTGACAGGGCCGCGGCGAGCCAGGCGCCGTCAGCCTTTCCCGCGTCTCCGACCCCCAGCAGCTCGAGGAAGGTGGGCGGGGCGAGCGGCACCAGCCGGTTCGTCGTGCCGCCGAGGTGCACACCGCCGGGAACCGAGCCGAGACCGTGGTCACGCCGCAGGCGCGCCGCGGTCGCGTCGACGTCGAGGCATCCGTAGATGACATGGTCGATGTAGAAGCCCTCACCCGGCACCGCCCCCTCCTTTTCGCCGTCCCTCGAGCGGCCATCCTCGCCTGGAGACCCCGGCCCCGGCAGCCGGGGCGCACGGATCTGACGCGCGGGAAAGCCCCTGGCCGGAGCCCGGCGCCTGGTCGCGGCGTCCCGGGGGCCGCCGTTTCGTGCGTGCCCGCATGCGCGTTCCGGCCATACCCCGGCGGCACGTGGTCATCGACCGATGCGCCGCTCCGACTCGTCGATCGGCACGTCGTTGATCGACGCGTCGCGGCGGCGCATGTAGCCCTCGTCGTCGAACTCCCAGTGCTCGTTGCCGTGCGAGCGCCACCACTGGCCGTCGGCGTCGCGGGACTCGTACTCGAAGCGCACGGAGATCCTGTTGCCGCTGAAGGCCCAGAGCTCCTTCATCAGCCGGTAGTCGAGCTCACGCGCCCACTTGCGCCGTAGGAAGCCCTCGATGGCTTCTCGGCCGCTGAAGAACTCGTCGCGGTTGCGCCACTCGGAGTCCGGCGTGTACGCCTGGGCCACCCTCTCGGCGTCGCGGGTGTTCCAGGCGTCCTCGGCGGCCTGGACCTTCTGGCGGGCGGTCTCCTCGGTGAACGGCGGGACGGGTGGACGCGGGGCCATCGGCTCCTCCTCGGGCGGGACGCGGCCCGGTCATCCTCGCATCGATGACCCCGGGTCGGCCATGGCCCCGGGCTATTTTTTCTGCTCTTGTGTTTGCAAAATAGCCCTCGGCGACCTATGGTCCCCCCACGTGGAGTCGAGAGAGTGGAGACGGCGATGGAGACCAGCCAGCAGGCGCCACCCGGTCGCGAGCCCGTGCGGACCCACGCACGCGGCCGGCGGTTCTGGACGGTGCTGATCGCGCCGTGGCCGCTCGCCGTCGTGCTCGGCGCCGCGGCGAGCATCATCTTCGGGTTCGGTCTGGCGATCGGCATCGGTAGCGGCCTGGCGATCGCGCTCGGCATCAACTTCGTCTGGGTCGTCGTCGTGTTCGCCGTGGACGACGGCGACGTGAACGACCAGGTCCGCGCCTCTGTCGCGCGGGCGGGGCCGAGGGCGCCCTCGCGCTGAGCGGCGGCGGCGGCGGCGCGTCCACCGGAGGCGCACGCCGCGCGCGCACGGACCCGGCGATGACCTGCTCGCACCGTCCAGGCACCGCACGGATGCCCCGCCCCCGGGCGAATGACAGCTGACGGAACGCACCGCGGGACGCGCGTAGCGTCCCCGCGTGAGCAGGAGCGAAGAACCCCACTCGAGGACTGGGAGCTCGAAGGCGCGATGGACGCTCTCACCCGCCTGCTCGCCGACCTGCTCACCATCGACGCCGACGAGGCGTGGAGACGCCTCGACCGGCTCACGCACCAGCAGCGGACGTGGGTCCTGAGAAGGTCGACGAGTGGGATCCCGGGACCTCGCCGACAAATCGCCGCGAATCGTGACGGGCTTGGCGCTGGGCGATCAGGTGGTGCTGCTCACGTCGATCGCTACGGGCCCCGAGGGCGCGCCGCCTGGCCCCCGGGGACCTCGGCACGATCGAACGGATCGGCGACCACTTCGTGGCCATCGCCGTGAACGGCACCCTCAGCACCGCCCCCCGAGACTACGTCGTCCGGTCCCCCCGAGGGGCGCGTCACGAGAGCCCCGGGAGTGGATGAAGAGGTCCGCGTAAGGGCGGCCGGGACTGCTCCTCCGGAGCCCCCGGCGCGTTCCCCTCGGCCCGGTAGCGAGCACGCGGGACGGATCCGCTTGGCCAAGGAGCCGGCGTTGGGCCTTGCCGTCGTCCTCCGACGATGTGGCACACGTCATCGTCGGAGCAATCCTCGGGATCGGGTTCCAGTTGTCGCGCGCGTGCAGAGCACCTGGAGCTCGGCACGCAGCGACTCCGTCTCGCTGATCAGGCGCGAGAGCTCGGATCTGCGGCGCGCGGCACGTGAGATCTGCGGGCCGCCTCGCCACAGGTCTCCTGGGTCCTGGCCGACTGTCCGCCGGTCACGCCATCCGCGGGACACGCCGCGCCCACCGGTCATATATCTCTGCTTGTTGCTGGACAAAACCCACCCGACGGTGTTTTCTCTGACCATCGAAGGAACAATTCGGGGCGACGCCCCACCGAGCGAGGAGCCGAGATGGACGGCGTGGTGTCGACACAGGCAGACGACGAGATCCCGGCGCAGAACGCGCCCCGGGTCGATCTGGACGTCAGGCCGGTGATCGCACAGGGCGGAGAACCGTTCAGCCTGATCATGGAGGCCGTCGACGGCCTCGCTCCCGGCGAGGTGCTGCGCCTCCGCAGCCCCTTCGACCCGACTCCGCTGCACCGGGTCCTCGGGGTCCGAGGCTTCTTCCGCGTCACGCGCGAGCGCGGACCCGGCGACTGGGAGACAGAGTACTGGCGCCCCGGCGATCCTGCGCCGCTGGTGCTGGACGTGCGCGGCGGCCGTCCACCGGAGCCCCTCGAGCGCACCCTCGCGACGCTGGAGCAGATGCCGGACGGGCGGGCGCTGCTGCAGGTCAACGAACGCGTCCCCGCCTTCCTGCTGCCCCTCCTCGAGGACCGCGGCTACCGGTATCGGATCGGCGAGGACGAACGCGGGACGCTCGTGACGATCTGGCGCGAGGAGGCGTCGTCGTGACCGAACGCGAAGCCTGGGAGGCTCTTGCGGGCGTCGTCGATCCCGAGCTCGGCGTCGACATCGTCGAGCTCGGCCTGGTCTATGGCGTGGCGGTCAACGAACGCGTCGTGGCCGTGAGAATGACCCTCACGACACCGGGCTGCCCCCTGCACGACGTCATCGTGGAAGGCGTCGAGCGCGCGCTGACGCGGCCGGGGGGTCCGCGGGTCGATGTGGACGTGGTGTTCGACCCACCGTGGGATCCGGGGCTCATCGGCACCGCGGGTCTGCGGGACCTGGGCGCGCCGGATACGGCCGCGTGAGCGGACGGCCGCGCTGCGGGACGCCCGGTCGCCGCACCACCGAGCGGCAGGCGACGGTGGGCGGCCCCCCATGGCCGCTGCCGGTGTCCCTGCTCGCGACGGCCGCGGTCGCACAGATCGCGGGAGCGTCAGCCCTCGTCGTCGCCGCCCCCGACCTCGCGCGCGGCGTCTACTACGGACCCGCTCAGCTCGGGGCCGTCCACCTCGTCGGCGTGGCCTTCCTGACCGTGGCGATCGTGGCTGCGCTGCTCCAGCTGGTGCCGGTGCTGCTGCGCACGCCCGTGGGGCGACCGGTGCGGACCGGGATCGCCGCCGGCGCCCTCGCCGCCGGCTCGTGGGGACTCGCAATCGGCCTCTGGCTCGCACGCGACGGCCTCATCGCGACCGGCGGCACGCTCCTAGTGCTGGGCGGCGCGGTGATCGTGGGCGACCTGACGGCGGCCCTCGCGCGCGCGGGCCGCGCGGGCACGCTCAGCGCCTCCGGAGCCGGCCTGGCCGCCTCCACCGTCTGGCTCGCGCTCGTCCTCGGCCTCGGCGGCCTGATGGCGGCGAACCGGATCGATCCGTTCCTTGAGGTCGACCGGCTTCGCCTGATGGCGGCGCACGCCGCGATCGCCATAGTGGGCTGGATCGGTGGCACGATCATCGCGATCGCGCTGCGCCTCGCCCCGATGTTCGCCCTCTCACACGGCTACCGGCGCGGGCCCGGCGTCGTCGCCCTCGTGCTCTGGCATGCCTCGGTGGCACCGATCGCGATCGGCCTCGGCCTGGGGAGGCCCGAACTCGCCGCCGCCGGCGGCGCGCTGCTGCTTGGCGCATGCCTGGCGGCCTGCTGGTTCGTCGTCGACGTGGCGCGCCACCGCCGCCGCCGGCCCGAGGCGCCACTCGTCCACTTGGGGCTCGGGCTGACGGCGGCCGGTTCGGCGGTCGCCCTCATGCTCACGGCGTGGGCCGGCCCCGGCGATCCCCGCCGCGCGGCGATCCCCGCCACCATCCTGGCCGTCGTCGGGCTCGGCGCGGGCGTCACCTCGGGGCACATGTTCAAGGTGGTGCCCATGCTCGTGTGGACGGGCCGCTACGCCCATCTGGCCGGAACTCCGGGCGCCCCGCGCCTGTCGGACCTCTACCCCGCTCCGCTGGCCGCCGTCGAGGCGGCGGCCTTCGCCGCGGGGCTCGCCCTGCTCACCGGCGGCGTCGCCGCCGGGGCGCCGCTCGTCGCCCGCGCCGGCGCGTTGCTGCTGGTCGTCGCCGCCGCCGCGGTTGCGTCCGCGGTGGCCGTCGTCGTGCTGCGACGCCGCGGCGGCCCCCCGCTCACGGCGCCCGCCACGTCACCGTTCCGCCCACTCACCGGAGGCATGACATGACCGTATCGCCCACGACCGTCGTCGATGTGCGGGAAATGCTCCCGCGCGACCGTCACCCGACCATCCTCGCCACCTTCGACGCGCTCGCCGGGGGGCAGGCGATGGAACTGGTGAACGACCACGACCCCAAGCCGCTGCGCTACCAGTTCGAGGCGGAGCTCCCCGGCAGCTTCACATGGGAGTACCTGGAGGAGGGCCCGGAGGTCTGGCGCGTGCGCATCGGCAAGCGGTGACCACGTGAGCGACGATGTCTGGACGCTCGTGCGCTTCCTGCACGTCCTGGGAGCGGCGTGCTGGGTCGGCGGGATGATCGTCCTCGGCGCCGTGGCCGTGCCGGCGGCCCGGCGCGCGGGCGACCGCGCGGCCGGCCGGCGGGTCGTCACTTCGGCAGCGCGCCGGTTCGGCGTGGTCGGAGCCGTCGCCTTCGCTCTGCTCATCGCCACGGGCTTCGCGCTGATCGATCATCGCGGCATCGCCGTGGGCAACCTCGCCGAGAGCGATTACGGCCGTCGCATCCTGGCGAAGATCGGCCTGCTGGCGGCGATGGGCGTCGTGACTCTGCTACACGCACTCTGGCAGGGCCCGCGCGCGCGGCGCGCCGACGAGGCCGGCGACCCGGCCGCGGCCCGGCGCTGGCGTCTGCTGGGCGCGGCCTTCGATGGGTTCCTGCTCGTCGCGGCGCTGGCCACCCTCTGGCTGGCGGTCTCGCTGGTGCCCTGAGCCCCGGGCCGGGCGGCGCTATCCGGCGGCCGGGCGGCTTCGAGCCGGCCCCACAAGCGTGAGCAGCATGACCGCCGTCGTGCGCGCCCTCACGGCGTGGCGGAGGCCGACGTCCATGTGCACCCAGGCGCCCTCGCGAGCGGTGATGGTCTCGCCGTCGAGGGTCAGCTCGAGCTCGCCCCGCAGCACCTGGACGATCGCCGTGCGGGACGAGGTGTGCTCGGTCAGCTCCTCCCCCTCCGAGAAGCCGAAGACGACCACTCGGAGGTCGTCGTCCGCATGGAGGGTGCGGCTCAGCGTGCCCGCGGCGGGGACGTCGATGGCGCCCGCAGGATCGAGCTCGACGTGGAAGGGGCTCGACGTCACGGGGACTCCCTCTCGTTGTGGATGGACGGCTCGTGGGCGGGGCCCACGCGCAGGCGACAGCCGGCGCGTCGCGGATCCTCGATGACGAGCTCGGTGATGGCGAGGTCGGGGGAGGCGCGCCGCGCGATGCCGCGGGCGAGGCCCCGATGCAGGAGGCAGATGACCTCGCCCCCCGGGGCCTCGACGCCGTCGGCGAAGGGGCACCGCTCGAGCACGAGATCGGACGGCGGCCCGGCGGCCGCCCAGCGGGGGGCGAAGCCCATGCGCTCGAAGGCCCGCCACAGCTCCCCGACACCGCCCTCGGGCTCCGGGACCGCCCAGCCCTGGCGCTCCCCGAAGCGCTCCACGTCCTCGGGGCCGAGGCCCGTCTGGCGGACGAGCCCCATCAGCAGGCGCACGAGCTCGCGGTGCCCCACGGACTCGCGTTCGCCGGGATCCGGGGTGAGGGTGTAGCGACGGGTGGGACGACCGCGCCCGTGGGGCGGGTCGATGGCGCCCTCCACGACGCCGGCGCGCTCCAGCGCGCGCAGCTGGACGCGGACCCCTGTGTGGTGCTGGCCGAGCGCGTCGGCCAGCTCCTGGGCCGTCATCGGTCGTCGAGATGTCTCGAGGACCGCGGCGATGCGGCGGGCGGCGGGGCGGGCGAGGCTCGCCGCGCGTGTGTGGCGCGCGGGCGCCAGCGCGTCCACGGCGCCGGGTGGGTGGGCGGTGCCCATGGGCCTACCCGTCCTCACGCGCGATCGTCCGGGCCACCGCCAGGGCGTCATCGGGGGCGCGCCCCGCCGCCGCGGCCAGCCAGCAGGCGACCGGGGCGGCGGTCCTCTGCGACGCGTGCGCGGCCTCGCCCGCCAGCGCCAGAAGCGCCTCCACCTCGGCGTCGGTGGGCGGCTCGGTCCCCAGCGCGGCCGCGAAGGCGTCGATCCACTCGCGGTCGGTCATCGGTGCACCTCCCATCGCGGTCCCGGGCGAGTATCCCCCTGTCCCCGAGGCCCGTCGCCCCCGGAGAGCCGATCCCGGTGGGTCGGCGGCCCAGGTCGGGACGTCGCGGCATTTATTAGAGGTAGGGCTCGACTATAGAACAGACATGTGCCCTCTCCCCTGCCGCCGCGTCGCCCCCGGTCATCTCTCAGGCCCGCGACGCTTGCGGGTTCGCCGCACGGCGGGCGGCGTGGTCCGCACCGCCCGGCTCGGGGGCGGCCCCGGTGGCGGCCCCCGGCGGCACGCCGACGATCGGCACCCCGCAGACACCCGGAGGTACGGCCGCGATGACCCTGCCGAGCCCGCGCTTCTTCCGCCGTGCGACATCGAGGCCCGACGGTGCCTGGAGCGCCCTCGACGGCCGGCGCTCGCGCGACTGGGAGTCGACGTACCGCGAGCGGTGGCAGCACGACCGCATCGTGCGCTCGACCCACGGGGTCAACTGCACCGGCTCGTGCTCGTGGCAGGTGCACGTCAAGCAGGGGATCGTCACATGGGAGACCCAGCAGACCGACTACCCCGAGAACGGGGCCGACGTCCCCGACTACGAGCCGCGTGGCTGCCCGCGGGGCGCGTCGTTCTCCTGGTACGTCTACTCGCCGCTGCGGATCCGCCACCCCTACGTCCGCGGCGCGCTGCTCGAGCGGTATCGGGCGGCGCTCGCGACGACCGGCGACCCGGTCGATGCGTGGGCCGCGATCGTGGACGACCCGGAGGCGCGCCGCGCCTACACCTCACAGCGGGGCAAGGGCGGGCTGGCGCGCGCATCCTGGGACGAGGTGGCCGACATGGTGGCCGCGGCCCACGTGCACGCCATCCGGAAGTGGGGGCCCGACCGGGTCGTCGGGTTCTCGCCGATCCCGGCGATGTCGATGGCCTCGTACGCGGCGGGCACCCGGTTCTTCTCCCTGATGGGCGGGGTGCTCACGAGCTTCTACGACTGGTACGCCGACCTGCCGCCGGCCTCGCCGCAGGTCTGGGGGGACCAGACCGACGTGCCCGAGTCGGCCGACTGGTGGAACGCCACCTACCTGATGATGTGGGGCTCCAACATCCCCATGACGCGCACGCCCGACGCGCACTTCATGACCGAGGCCCGCTACAAGGGCCAGAAGACCGTCGTGGTGTCGCCCGACTACTCGGACCACACCAAGTTCGCCGACCACTGGCTGGCCGCCCAGCCGGGCACCGACGGCGCTCTGGCGCTCGCGATGACCCACGTGATCCTCCGCGAGTTCTACGTGGAGCGCGAGACCCCGTACTTCGCCGACTACGCCCGCCGCTTCACGGACCTGCCGTTCCTGGTGCGACTGAAGGAGCGCGACGGGGCGCATGTCGCGGGCGCGTTCCTCACCGCCGCCGACCTCGGTGAGACGAGCGAGAACGCCGAGGCGAAGACGGTCGTCTGGGACACGGTCGCCGCCGGACCGGCCGTTCCGAACGGCTCGATCGGGTTCCGCTGGGGCGACGAGGGAGCGGGGCGCTGGAACCTCGACCTCGAGGGGGTCGTCCCGGAGATCAGCCTCATCGACGCCGGCGAGTCTGTGGCGGTCGACCTCCCGCGCTTCGACGTCGGCGACACCGAGGGGGGCGCGGTGATGCGCCGGGGCGTGCCGGTGCGGCGCGTCGGCGGGCACCTGGTGACCACGGTCTTCGACCTGCTTTCGGCCCAGCTCGGCGTGGGCCGTGACGGCCTTCCCGGCGACTGGCCCGCCGACTACGACGACCCCGAGCCCTACACCCCGGCCTGGCAGGAGGAGATCACCGGCGTCGACGCCGAGCTGGTCACCCGTATCGCCCGCGAGTTCGCTCGCAACGCCGAGCGCACCAACGGCCGCTCGATGATCGTGATGGGGGCGGGGACCAACCACTGGTTCCACTCCGACCAGATCTACCGGGCGATGCTCAGCATGGTGGTGCTCTGCGGCTGCCAGGGCGTCAACGGCGGGGGCTGGGCGCACTACGTCGGCCAGGAGAAGGTGCGGCCGATCACCGGCTTCTCGCAGGTGGCCTTCGCCCTCGACTGGAACCGGCCCCCCCGCCACCAGGCCGCCACCCCCTTCTGGTACCTCGCCACCGAGCAGTACCGCTACGAGGCCTTCGCCGCCGACGAGCTGGCCTCGCCGCTCGGCGACGGGATCCTTGAGGGCGCGCACTTCGCAGACCTCTACGCAAAGGCGGCGCGGATGGGCTGGCTGCCCGCCTACCCGAGCTTCGACCGCAACCCGCTCGACATCACCGCGGCCGCCGAGGCGGAGGGCATCCCCGCCGCCGACTACGTGGTGCGCGAGCTGAAGGCCGGCACGCTGCGCTTCGCCGCCGAGGACCCCGGGGCGCCCGAGAACTTCCCCCGCGTGCTGACGCTCTGGCGATCCAACCTGTTCGGCTCGTCGAGCAAGGGGCACGAGCACTTCCTCAAGCATCTGCTCGGCGTCACCACCTCGGCGATCCGCGGCGACGAGTCGCCCCCGGAGCTGCGGCCCAAGGACGTCGTCTGGCGCGACGAGGCGGCCGAGGCCAAGCTCGACCTGCTGGTGACGCTCGACTTCCGCATGAACGGGTCGTGCCTGCACTCGGACGTCGTCCTCCCCGCGGCCACCTGGTACGAGAAGCACGACATCTCGAGCACCGACCTGCACCCGTTCGTGCACGCCTTCTCCCCGGCGATCGGACCGCCCTGGGAGACCCGCACCGACTGGGACATCTTCGTGCGCCTGGCCGAGTCGTTCTCCCGCCTGGCCGAGCGCCACCTCGGCGTGCGCACCGACCTCGTCGCCGCGCCGCTGCTGCACGACAGCCCCGACGAACTCGCCCAGATCGGCGCCCCGGTGGGCGACTGGAAGCTCGGCGAGTGCGAGCCGATCCCGGGCGTGACGATGCCGAAGCTGATCCCGGTGGTGCGCGACTACCCGGCGTTGCACGCGAAGATGACCGCCCTCGGGCCGCTGGTCGAGACGGCCGGCACCGCCTGGAAGGGCGTCTCCTGGACGCCGGACGCCGAGGTGCAGGAGCTCGGGGTGCGCCACGGCCGCGTGCGCGGCGGCCCCGCCGACGGCCGGCCCCGGATGGAGCGCGCCGACCAGGCCTGCGAGACGATCCTCGCCCTGTCGGGGACGACCAACGGGCGCCTCGCGATCGAGAGCTTCAAGGCGCTGGAGAAGCGCACTGGCAACGCCCTCGCCGACCTCGCCGAGGAGCACGCCGACTTCCGCATCACCTACGAGGACACCCAGATCCAGCCGCGCAAGGTGATCGCCTCGGCCGAGTGGTCCGGCATGGAGAGCCGCGAGCGCCGCTACTCGCCCTTCACGATCAACATCGAGCGCGAGGTGCCCTTCCGCACCCTCACCGGGCGCCAGCACTTCTACGTGGACCACCCGTGGATGATCGAGTACGGCGAGGGCCTGCCGGCCTACCGGCCGCCGCTCAACCTGGCCCGCCATCTCGGTCCGCAGGGCATCGACGACGGCGTCGCCGAGGTGACGCTGCGCTACCTCACCCCGCACTCCAAGTGGTCGATCCACTCGACCTACCAGGACAACGAGCACATGCTCACGCTCTTTCGCGGCGGGCCGGTGATCTGGATGAGCCCGCTCGACGCCGACCGCATCGGCGTGCGAGACAACGACTGGGTGGAGGCCTACAACCGCAACGGCGTCGTGGCCTGCCGGGCCGTGGTCTCGCACCGCATCCCCGAGGGGACGTCGGTCATGTACCACGCCCAGGACCGGCACATCAACGTGCCGCTCTCGGAGGTGTCGGGCACACGAGGGGGCACCCACAACTCGCTCACCAAGATCACGGTGAAGCCGACCCACATGATCGGCGGCTACGCGCAGCTCTCGTGGGGCTTCAACTACTACGGGCCCACGGGGTCCCAGCGCGACGAGCTCACGGTCATCCGTCGCCGCCAGTCGGAGGTCGCGTACTGATGCGTGTCCGAGCCCAGGTGGGCATGGTGATGAACCTCGACAAGTGCATCGGGTGCCACACCTGCAGCGTCACCTGCAAGAACGTCTGGACCAACCGCGACGGCGCCGAGTACATGTGGTTCAACGACGTCGAGACCAAGCCCGGCGTCGGCTACCCCAAGCGCTGGGAGGACCAGGACGAGTGGAATGGCGGCTGGGAGCTCAGCCGCAAGGGCCGCCTCGAGCTGAGGAGCGGCTCGCGCTCCAAGCGCCTGTTCAACATCTTCTTCAATCCCGACCTGCCGTCGCTCGACGACTACTACGAGCCGTTCACCTTTGACTACGAGGCGCTGACCCGCGCGCCGGCCTCCGAGCACCAGCCCGTTGCGAGGCCGCTGTCGGCGATCACCGGAGAGCCCATGTCGATCGAGTGGGGGCCCAACTGGGAGGACGACCTCGCGGGCGCCCCCGAGCACGCGCCCGCCGATCCCAACCTGCGCGGTATCGAGGATGCCGTGAAGATGGAGTACGAGCGCGTGTTCATGATGTACCTGCCGCGCATCTGCGAGCACTGCCTCAACCCCTCGTGCGTCGCCTCGTGCCCGTCGGGCGCGATGTACAAGCGCGAGGAGGACGGCATCGTCCTCGTCGATCAGGAGGCCTGCCGGGGCTGGCGCATGTGCGTCTCCAACTGCCCCTACAAGAAGGTCTACTTCAACTGGCAGAGCGGCAAGGCCGAGAAGTGCACCCTGTGCTACCCGCGCATCGAGGCGGGCATGCCGACCATCTGCGCCGAGACCTGCGTGGGCCGCATCCGCTACGTCGGCGTCGTCCTCTACGACGCCGACCGGGTGGAGGAGGCGGCCTCGGTCGAGGACCCGAAGGACCTGCTCGACGCGCAGCTTTCCGTCTTCCTCGATCCGGAGGACCCGCAGGTGCGCCGTCAGGCCGAGATCGACGGCATCCCCGACGACTGGATGGATGCCGCCCGGCGCTCGCCGGTCTACGCCCTGGCGATGCGCCACCGGGTCGCCCTGCCGCTGCACCCCGAGTACCGGACGCTGCCGATGGTCTGGTACGTGCCGCCCCTGTCGCCGGTGATGGGGATGATCGAGGGCGAGGGCAGCACCGCCGACCCCGACGACGTCTTCCCGGCGATCGACCGCCTGCGCATTCCCGTGCGCTACCTGTCCAATCTGCTCGCCGCCGGTGACGACGAGGTCATCCGCCGGGTGCTCAAGCAGCTCGCCGCGATGCGCCGCTACATGCGCGAGCTCTCGCTCGGCGGTGAGGCCGACGCCTCGGTGCCGGCCTCGGTCGGCATGGGCGTCGGCGATATGGAGGACATGTACCGGCTGCTCGCGATCGCCAAGTACTCGGAGCGCTTCGTCATCCCGGCGGCGCACGCCGAGCTTGCCGGCACGCTCTCGGCGCAGCAGGGCGCGTGTGGGCTCGACTTCGCCGGCGGTCCGGGCGGGTGCGGTGCCAACGGGCGCGCCACCCGCGCCGAGGAGGCCGGCGAGGCCTTCCACCTCGCGCCGCCGCCCCCGGCGCCCGAGCCGGTCGCGCGCGCCGTCGCTGCGTCGGAGGGCGCGTGCGGTGAGGGCTCCTGCGGGTGCGGCCACGGGGCGGCGATTCCGGCCCCGGGGGCGTCATGAACGTCTTCGCCCTGATCTCGATGGCCCTCCAGCACCCCGATGTCGAGATCATCGAGGCCCGCGCCGACGTTGCCCGCGCGGCCGACGCGCTGACGCCCTGTGCGGCGACCGAGGAGCTGCGGCGCTTCCTGTCGTGGTGGGCGGCCGAGCCACCCGACGCGCTGAGCCGCCGTTACGTCGAGACCTTCGACTTCTCCCGGCGAACGGCCCTCGACCTGACCTACTACACCCACGGCGACCGCCGCCAGCGCGGGCTGGCGCTGCTCGACCTGCGCCGGCGCTACGACGCGGCGGGGCTCGAGCTGGACGGCCCCGAGCTCTCGGACCACCTGCCGGTCGTGCTCGAGTTCGCGGCGCTCGACCCCGAGGCCGGCGGTGAGATCCTCGCTGACTTCCGGCCCGTGATCGAGCTCATCAGGCTGTCGCTGGAGCGCGCCGGGAGCCCGTACGCCACCCTGCTCTCGGCCCTCTGCCGCGCGCTCCCGGGGCTCAGCGAAGACGAGGCAGCGGAGCTGCGTCGGCTCGCCCTCGAGGGCCCGCCCGGCGAGACCGTGGGTCTCGAGCCCTTCGCCCCGCCCGAGGTGATGCCCGACCCGGTTCGCCCGGCCCCGGCCTGCTCCGCGGCGATGACGGGAGGCCTGCGATGAGCCGGATCGACCTGCTGCTGTGGATCGTGCTGCCCTACTGCGCGATGACCGTGTTCGTGATCGGTCACATCTGGCGCTACCGCCAGGACCAGTTCGGCTGGACGACCCGCTCGACTCAGCTCCTCGAGAGCAGACGCCTGCGCCCCGCGGTGCTCCTGTTCCATCTCGGCTTCTTCGCCGTGCTCGGCGGCCACGTGCTCGGACTGCTGGTGCCGTCGTCGCTCACGGAGTCCGTCGGCGTCTCCGAGGACCTCTATCACGGGGTGTCGGTGACGGCCGGCACCCTCGCCGGCCTGACCATGCTCGCGGGCTTCGTGCTGCTGCTCGCACGCCGCGAGACCGACGCGAGGGTGCGCGCCACCACGACCCGTACCGACCGGGTCACCTACCTGCTGCTCGGCGTGATGCTCGTCACGGGCATGTACGCGACGGTGGGCGAGAACCTGCTGCTCGGCGGCTACGACTATCGCGAGACGGTGGCTCCGTGGTTCCGCGGGCTGTTCACCCTCGACCCCGACACGTCGCTCATCGCCGGGGCGCCCCTCGTCTATCGCGTCCACGTCGTCGCGGCCTGGCTCCTCTACGCGCTCTGGCCGTTCAGCCGGCTCGTGCACGCGTGGAGCATCCCGCTGGGGTACCTCGGCCGCAGCAACATCCTGTACCGGTCCCGCCGGCCCACCGCGCTCGCCGACGAGCGCGCCCGGCCGCGCACCACCGTCTGAAAAGGGGGGTCGCCGTGTCCACCTTCGAGCCCCGGGGGAACACCAGGGCGCTCGTCCTGGCCACCCTCGCGTTCACGGTGTCGTTCTACGCGTGGAGCATGATGGGCCCGCTCGGACCGGACCTGCAGGACCTGCTCGATCTGTCGGAGGTCCAGCTCGCGGTCCTGATCTCGGTGCCCGTGCTGATGGGGTCCCTCATGCGCATCCCGCTCGGGCTGCTCACCGATCGCTATGGCGGGCGCCGCGTCTTCACGGCGCTCCTTGTCTTCACGTTGATCCCCCTGGCGGCGCTCGCGGTGTGGCACGAGTCCTTTTCTGCCGTCGTCCTGTTCGGGTTCTTCCTCGGCTTCGCCGGAGCCTCGTTCGCCATCGGCGTCCCGTTCGTCAGCCGCTGGTATCCGCGCGAGCGTCAGGGCATGGCGCTCGGCCTCTACGGCATCGGCATGGGCGGGACCGTGCTCGGCGGCCTGACCGCCCCCCGCATCGCGGACCGCTGGGGCATCGCCGCGCCCTTCGTGTTCGCCATGATCCTCGTGGGCGCGATGGCGATCGTCTTCTGGCTGCTCGCCCGCGACGCCCCGGTCGAACGGCCGCCGTCCACGGGCGGGATGTTCTCCTCCCTGGGCGTCTTCCGCGAACAGCCCGCCGCCTGGGCGCCGACCTTCTACTACTTCCTCGCCTTCGGTGGCTTCGTGGCGATGTTCGCCTACCTGCCCAAGCTGCTGACCGGCGTCCACGAGCTGGACAAGCCCGACGCGGCGGCCCGGGCGGCGGGCTTCGCCCTCGTGGCCGTGATCGCCCGGCCGATCGGCGGCTGGCTGGCCGACCGCGTCGGCGCCGACACCATCCTGCGCATCTCGTTCGCCGCCACCGTCGTGCTCGCCGCCCTGCTGGCGCCCCTCTACGACCAGATGGCCCCGCTGACGGTGCTCGCCCTCAGCATGGCCGCGGCCTTCGGGCTCGGGACCGGCGCGGTCTTCAAGCTCGTCGCCCACGACTTCCCGGACTCGGTGGGTGCCGTGACCGGCGTTGTCGGGGCGGCCGGGGGGCTGGGCGGCTTCTTCCCACCCCTCCTGATGGCCTTCGTGAAGTCGGCCACCGGCGATTACGCACTCGGTTTCGTCGCCCTCGCCGTGACCGCCGTCGTCGCTCTGGTCGTGCTCCAGCTCATGGGGCGCCGCGGCGCCGGGGCGACCGCCCGCGCATCCATGGTGGCGCCACGCTAGGCGCCGCCGCCGAGGCCCCCCGTCCACGGTCGACCCCGGGCGGCGGTCGACCGGGCCTGGCGGCGCGCGACGCCGTGCTCCGCGCACGCTCGCTGGAGATCGCCGGTGCGACGGAGTGGGTGCCGCTGGAACACGTCCACGGCCGTTGTCTCGCCGCGGCCGTCGTAGCCCGCTACGACCTGCCGCCCGCGCCATCCTCGGCAATGGACGGCTGGGCGGTGCGCTCCGCCGGGGGGAGGCTGGCGCTGCGGATCACGGACGAGAGCGCTGCGGGCCACGGCCCCGCCCGGTCGCTGCACCCCGGCGAGGCATGCAGGATCTCGACCGGAGCGCTGATCCCCGACGGCGCCGACGCCGTGGTGCGACGGGAGGACGGCCGGGAGATCGGCGGGCGTCTGGTCATCGACGCCGGGGTGACGGCCGGCGACCATGTCCGGCCGCGCGGAGACGACCTCGCCGAGGGGGAGAGGCTGCTCGAGGCCGGGACGGTGGTCGCCGCACACGAGCTGGCGGTACTGGCGGCCGCCGGTCATGCCGCGGCGCTCTGCCGGGTTCCTCCGGTGGCCTCATTCCTGACCACCGGTGACGAGCTCGTGGCCCCCGGCTCACGCGTCCCGCACGCCCACCGGACCGAGTCGAACCTGGCCGCCCTCGGTGCCCAGGCCCGAGCCGCCGGCGCGGTGGTCGGCGAGCACGTCCATGCCGGCGACGACCGGCGGGCGACCGTATCGGCCCTCGCGGCGCTGCTCGACGGCGAGCCGGGCCTCATCGTGACGGTGGGCGGCGTGTCGGTGGGCGATCACGACCACGTCGCCGGGGCGCTGACGCGGCTGGGCGCGCGATGGGCCTTCCGGGGCGTCGCGATGCGTCCCGGCCACCCCGTCGGCCTGGCGGTCTGCGGCTCAACCGTCATCCTGGCCCTCCCCGGCAACCCGGCGGCGGCCGTGGTCGCCTTCCACCTGCTCGGCCGCCCCCTGCTCGGCACACGCGGGGACTGGTCGCGCCGCGCCGCGCTCGCCGCGCCCTGCCGGCGCCACCCTCGGGCGACGACCTTCATGCGGTGCTCCGAGGCCCCGGAGGGCCTGCGTCCCCTCGCGCGTCAGGGCTCCGCTCAGCTCGGATCCCTGGCGGGGGCGCGCGCCCTGGCCTGGATCGACCCGGGGGAAGGCACCGTCGATCCGGGCACCCTGGTGCCCGTGAGCGCCCTCCCGTGAGCGCCGCAGCAGCGGATCTCGACCGCGACCCCCTGGTCGTCGCATGGGAGGTCACCCGGGCGTGCGGCTATCGCTGCCGGCACTGTCGCGCGGGCGCCCGGCCGCGGCCCCTGCCGGGGCAGCTCGATCACCAGCAGGGCCTGCGGCTCGTGAACGACCTCGCCCGCTTCCAGGGCAGCGTGGTCGTCCTGACGGGTGGCGATCCGATGCTTCGTCCGGACCTCGAGTGCCTCGTCGGCCACGCGGTCAGCCGTGGGCTCCGAGTGGCGATCACCCCCAGCGCCACCGGGCGTGTGTCCGCAGACAGGCTCCGGGGACTCCGCACCGCCGGTGCCGAGCAGGTGGCCGTCTCGCTCGACGGACCGGATGTCGCGACCCACGACGCCATTCGCGGAGTACGGGGGTCGTTCGAGCGCACGATGGAGATCCTCGGGCGGGCGCGGGACGCGGGGTTCCCGCTCCAGGTCAACACGACCCGTCACCCGCGGGGGTGCCGGCGGCCTCGACCGGATGGCCGACCTCGTCTCGGCGACGGGCGCCGCGATGTGGAGCGTCTTCTTCCTCGTCCCCACGGGCCGCGCGACGCGTTCGGACGTCCTCGGGGCGCAGGCCCAGGAGCGGGTGCTGCGCTGGCTGGTGCGCATGCGGGCGCGGCTCCCGATGCGCCTCAAGGTCACGGCCGCGCCGTCGGTCCGGCGGGTCGAGGCCGCGATGGCGACCGAGGGCCTCGTCCCGCCGCCGTCGCGCGTCCTGCCCGTCAACGACGGGCGCGGGTTCATGTTCGTCGCGCACGACGGCACGGTCTCCCCGAGCGGGTTCCTCCCGCTTCCCGCGGGCAACGTCCGAACGGCATCAGCCGTCGATCTGTATCGCAACGCGCCCCTCTTCCGGGCCCTCCGCGATCCTCAGCGCCTGCGCGGCCGGTGCGGCCGGTGCGAATGGCGGGATCTCTGCGGAGGTAGCCGCGCCCGGGCGTTCGCGCTCACCGGGGATCCCCTCGCCGAGGAACCGACCTGTCCCCACCGGCCGGGGAGGAGTCCCGGATGCTGAACGTGACCTCGCTGCTTGGCCGGCCGAGCGGTTCCGACGGGCTGCGCTACGGCCGCGGCGGTCCGGAGCTTGCCGGCGCGCGGCGACCGGTGGTCGTCTGGAACTGCACCCGCCGATGCAACCTGGCCTGCCGTCACTGCTACTCGGACTCCGACTCCGCGCGCCACGCGCAGATGACCGGGGAGGAGGCGGTCGGCATGATCCGCGACATCGCCGACTTCGGCTGCCCGGCGCTGCTGTTGTCGGGCGGCGAGCCCCTGCTGCGGCCCGACGCGCTCGAGTTGATCGGCGAGGCGCGGCGGGCCGGTCTGGCGGTGACGCTCTCGACCAACGGGACCCTCGTGAGCGCGCGGCGCGCGCGGCGCCTGGCCGACCTGGGTGTCCGCTACGTGGGAATCAGCATCGACGGCATCGGATCCGTCCACGACGACTTCCGCGGACGACGCGGGGCGTTCGCGCGCGCCCTGGCCGGCGTTCGGGCGTTGCGCGCCGAGGGCGTGCGCGTCGGCATGCGGGTGACGCTGTCGCCCCACGCCATCGCGGCGCTGCCCGAGCTCTTGGCCCTCGTCGAGAGGGAGGAGGTCGGGCGGGTCTGCTTCTACCACCTCGTCCCCGCCGGCAGGGGGGCCACCCAGGCGCCGGCCGTCGCGCCCTCCGAGGCCCGTGGCGCCGTCGAGCGCATCTTCGCCCAGGCGGCGCGATGGGTGGCGGAGGACCGCGACGTCGAGGTGCTGACGGTCGACAACTACGCCGACGGGCCGGCTCTCGCGCTGTGGCTCCGCCGGAGCGATCCGGAACGGGCCGACGAGGCCGAGTGCGCGCTGCGGTGGAACGGCGGGGCCGCCAACGCGGCCGGGGTGGGCCTGGCGGCCGTCGACTGGAACGGCTGGGTGCGGCCCGACCAGTTCTGGCCGGGGCCTCCCGTCGGGAACGTCCGCCGCCGCCCTCTCTCGAGCATCTGGAGCGACCCCCCGCGCCGCTGCAGGGCCTCCGGCAGCGGCCCGCACGGGTGTCCGGCCGGTGCCGCTCGTGTCGCTTCCTGCCTTTGTGCGGCGGCGGCCTCGCGTCGCGAGCCCTGGCGACGAATGGGACGCTCTACGCCCCCGATCCCGCGTGCCACCTCCGCCCGGAGGAGGTCTCCGCGGAACCTTGAGCGTCGTCAGCCGGCCGGCGCCTGGATGAGCGTGAGGAGCATCCGCGACGGCTCCCGCGCCCGCAGGGCATGCGGCAGCCCGGCCGCCATGTGGACCCACGTGCCGGCCGGAGCGTCAACCCGCTTCCCTCCGAGCATGAGGTCGAAGCCCCCCGACAGGATGTGGATCGTCGCCGGGCGGGACGCCGTGTGCTCGGTCAGCTCCTCGCCGGCCGCGAACCCGAAGAGGACCACTCGGACACCGGCGTCCGAGTGCACCGTCTGCGAGTGAATGCCCGAGGCGGGGATCGGCTCCGCCCCATCGATGTCGACCACACTGAACCCGCCGAGCTCGTCCATTCTCGCCTCCTCCTGTCTGCCGCCGTGCGCGGCTCGGGTCACATCACCACTCCGCCGTTGACCGAGAGGACCTGGCCGGTGATGAAGCCGGCCGCGGGCGAGGCCAGGAAGGCGACCGCCTCGGCGATCTCGTCCGGGCGGCCGGCCCGGCGCATGGGGGCTGCCCGTATCGCCCCCTCCACGATCCGGGCGCCCACCGGGTCCTCGCGCAGCCGCTCCTCGAAGCCCGTCGAGGTGACGGCAGGCGACACGCAGTTGACGCGGATGCCGTCACGTGCGACCTCGCGCGCCAGCGACTTCGAGAAGCCGACGACCGCCGCCTTGGCGCCCGCATAGACCGCCTCGCCCCACCCGCCAGTGCGTCCGGTGTCAGAGGCGATCGAGACGATCGCTCCGCCCTCCGGCGCCGCCCGCAGCGCGTCGAGGGCCGCGAGGCACCCGGTGAGGACGCCGACGTAGTTAACGTCGATCAGCCCTCGCCACAGGTCCGGTCCCGTGTCGGCGAACAGCGCCGGGCGATCGTACCCGGCGTTGTTGACCCAGACGTCCAGCCGGCCGAACCGCTCGAGCGCCGCCGCGACGACCGCGCGGGTCGCCTCGAGGTCGGTCACGTCGTGATCGATCGACGCGGCGCCGGGGCCCAGCTCCGCGGCCACCTCGCGGACGCACGGGTCGCGGTCGGTGAGCAGGACGCGCGCCCCGCGTGCGAGGAGGACGGCCGCCGTGGCCCTGCCGATGCCGCCGGCCGCCCCGGTCACCACCACGGCGCGGCCGTCGAGGCGCGTGGCGTCGCTCATGCGCTCTCCTCGAGCGGAAAGCGCTGGAACGTGCCCTGACCGACCGCCACCAGCCGGCCCTCGGCGTTGCGGGCCTCCGCCGAGGCGACCACGATGCGCCGGCCCGGGTGCAGCGTGCGACCGATCGCGGTCAGGGGGCCGGGCATCGCCGGCGCGGTGAAGTTGGTCGTCATCTGGATGGTCGCGCACCCCTCGTCGGCCGGGATGCCACCCAGCACCGCCAGGCCCATCGCGGCGTCGATGAGGCCCGCCACGATGCCGCCGTGGGCCGACCCGTAGGCCTGGAGGTGCTCGTCGCGGATCGTGATCCGCAGCTCGCTCGACCCGGCGTCGGCGTGGTCGACGGTCATGCCGACCAGGCGGTAGTAGCCGCAGGCGTTCCACCGGGCGAGCAGGTCGGCGGAGCTCATCGCCCCGCCCGCCCGCCGCCGAGCCGCTCGGCCAGGAGCGCGTGCAGGGCGGCCCGGTCCAGCTTGCCGGACGCCGTGGTCGGCAGGGCCTCGAGCACCAGCAGCGCGCGAGGCACCTCGTGGGGCCGCAGGCGGGAGCGTGCTCCCGCGATGATCCGGTCGGCGAGCCCCTCCCCGGCGCCCGGATGCGCGACCGCGGCCGCCCCCACCCGCACCAGGCCGTCGCCGTCGCGCACCGGCAGGACGGCCGCCTCCCCCACCCCGGCGACCTCGACGAGCGCTGCGCGCACCTTCTGGGCGTCAACCCACATCGCGCCCGCCTTGAACCGGTCGCCCGCACGACGGACGTAGGTGTGGCTGCCGTCGGCCTCACGGCGGAGGATGTCGCCGGTCGCCAGCCATCCTCCCGACGGCCCGGCCGCGCCCGCCAGGTCGTCGCCCAGGTAGCCCCGCATGATCGTGGGCCCGCGCACCAGCAGCTCGCCCTCGCCGGGGTCGTCGGCGGCGCCCGCACGCAGGCGCACCTCGTAGCCGGCCACGGGCCAGCCCGCCGTACCCGGCCGGGGGTTGCCGGGGCGGTCCGACAGGTAGAGGTTCGACGCCTCGGACGAACCGAGCCCGTTGACGAGCCGCAGGCCGGTGGTGCGCTCGACGGCCCGCCAGACCTCGGCCGGCAGGTGCTCGCCTGCCGAGACGGCCAATCGCACGGTGGAGAAGGCCGCGCGCGGCACCCGGCCGTCGGCGACGTGCCGCGCGAGACGCGCCCACGAGGTGGGCACCCCGAAGAGGGCGGTGACGCCGTGGAGCGCGCAGGCGTCCGCGCATGCGGCCGGCGAACGGTCGGCGCCGGCGACGACGGCGCTCGCCCCGGCCGCCAGCGGGAAATAGCAGGAGTTGCCGAGCCCGTAGCTGGTCGGGAGCGCCGCCACCGACCAGGTGACGTCGTCGGGTCGCAGGCGCAGCACCCTGCGACCGTAGGTCGCGCAGCACGCCGCGATGTCTCCCGCCCGGTGGACGGCCCACTTCGAGGGACCGGTCGAGCCGGAAGTGAGCAGCAGGTACGCCACGTCATCACGCCGTACCGGCGCGGGACCCGGATCGGGGAGGCCGGCATCGACACCCTCCTCGGCCGCATGCGCCGGGAGGACCCGCGCGGTGCCGGCGACCGACGCGGCCGGATCGCCCACGACGACGGACGGGCAGAGACGCTGTGTGGCGTCGCGCAGGCGGTCGGTGGGCAGATCGGGGCTCGCCACGGCGACGACGGCCCCCCGCCGGGCCAGCGCGAGGAAGAGCGCGATCCACCGAGGCGAGTCCGGCACGACCAGCAGGACCACGTCGCCGCGCCGCACGCCCTCTCCGGCGAGCCAGCCCGCCGCCGACGCGATCCGGTCGCCGAGGTCATCGAAGGTCCACGCGGCCCCGCCCGCCCGCAGTGCCGGCCGCCCGCCGTGGCCGCGCTCCCGTGGCTCGTCCACCAGGAGGTGCGAGACGTTGGCCGCGCGCCCACTCCGCCGGGCTGAGCTGCCGGCCGCCTTCCCCGCCGTACGCGGCGGTGCCATGACGCCCATCACGCCACGCGTGATCGTCGTTGCCACGCGCGTGAGGGCGTGGCGCGCCGGACTGTCGTCCGCGTCGCCGGCCGCGACGCGGGCGGGTGGAGGTCGTCGCGCGGCCCCGCCGCGCTGGGCCGCGGTGCGAGAGCGCCCGCCCGCCGCCCGAGGTCGATGGCGACGGCGGCGAGCGCGCGACCCTCCTCACCGTCCGGCCCGTGCTGCAGGGCGCGAAGAACGCCGAACGCGGCCGCGAACCGCAGAAGCCGCACGTCCTGCCACGAAGCCGGTCGGCGCGACGGGAGCGATCGCAGCGCAGGGGCCGTCGTGGGTGGGCCTCCGCGGGGGGGCGGCCACGCCGCGAGGGCGTCCAGGAGGGGCACCACCCCGGCCAGGGTGCCGACGAGGTCCTGCTCGCCCCGGACGCCGACGAGGCCGTCGGCCAGGTCGTCCAGCGTGGGACGCAGGCGCGGGTCAAGAGAGACAGAGGCCCAGGCGCGGCTGAGCTCGACGCACAGGGTGTCTGCGTCGTGGACGGCGAAGGCGTCACGCACGGCGCGATCGCCGGTCATCACACCCCCCTCGCGACGTCGCCACCGGACCGCACCATGGTCCGTCGCGCGCGATGCCCGGGCAAGCTCGAAGAATGGTCAATCCGGCCCCCGCAGCCCGACCGAACGGCGCAAATGGCGTGCCCTACGGGGTGCGGGTGTCGCCGCACCCGCGAGAGCTGCCGCCCCGTGGGGAGCGGCAACGTGCGGGGAGACTCTGCCATTCGCTTCACCCTGCCCGAGTGGCTCATCGTGCCGGTACGCGAAAGCGCCTGTGTCCCGGGCTCGAACGTCGTAAGCCTCCGCAAGGTGAGTGCCGTTTTCTCTGCGATTGTATAGACTAAATCACCCTTCAGGTAACTCGTCCATCGGATGCGAGGAGCGAATCGGTGGAGTCCGCGACCGCGATGACCCCCGAGGAGGCCGGGGCGCTCGCCCACCCCTCCCGGCGGGCCGTTGCCGAGGCGCTCGGGGCGGCCGGGGACGGGCTGACCGTGGCGGGACTCGCCAAGCGGGTCGGCCTGCACCCCAACGCCGTGCGCCAGCACCTGGAGGCGCTCCAGCGCGCCGGGGTGGTCGTGGCGGCGCCCTCGCCGCCCACGGGCCGTCGCGGCCGTCCGAGCGCCCGCTACGCGCTCGCGGCGCCCCAGGCGGTCGCGGCGGTCGGCCACCGCGAGCTGGTGCGCCTGCTGATCGAGCTGGTGCGTCGTGCCGGAACCGACGAGGACCAGGTGGAGGCCTTCGGCTGGGAGCACGGCCGGGGCCTGGTCGCCCAGGACGCCCCGCCCGAGGCGCTGTCGGCCTCCTTCGCCGGCCTCGGGTTCGCGCCCGAGGAGGTCACGCCCGAGGGCGGGCGCCGGGCGGGCGAGATGGACGTGCGCCTGCGCGCCTGCCCCTTCAAGGAGGCGGTGCTCGCCGAGGGCGGGCACCTGATCTGCGCGCTCCACCGGGGCCTCGTACGCGGCGGCCTGGAGCGCGTCGACGACGACGCGGAGCTCGCCGTCTTCGAGCCGAAGGACCCGCGCACCGCCGGGTGCCGGGTCCTGGTGACCGGGCTGCCGCCCCGGTGAGCGAGCGCGCAGCGATCGGGGACGGGCGCCTCGCGGCCGGAGCCCCCGGCCCGTCGCTCATCGACGGCTTCGGCCGCGGCCACCGGTCCCTCCGCATCTCGGTCACGGACCGCTGCAACCTGCGCTGCCGCTACTGCATGCCAGCCGAGGGCATGAGGTGGCTCCCCCGGCGGGAGCTGCTCACCGACGACGAGATCGTGCGCCTGGTGGGCCTGTTCGCCGGCCACGACATGAGCGAGGTCCGCATCACCGGCGGGGAGCCGCTCGTGCGACCTGGCCTTCCGGCCCTCATCGGCCGCATCGCCGCCGTGCCCGGCGTGCGCGACATCGCGATGACCTCGAACGGCGTCCTGCTCGCCGGCGCCATCGACGACCTCGTCGCGAACGGCCTGCGGCGCGTGAACGTGAGCATCGACTCCCTCGACCCCGAGCGCTTCGAGCGCATCACCCGCCGCCGCGACCTCGACCGCGCCCTGGAGGGGCTCGCCGCCTGCGAGCGCCACCCCTCGCTGCGGCCGATCAAGGTCAACGCAGTCGCCCTTCGCGGGGTGTCCGAGCCCGACGTCCTCCCCCTCGCCGAGCTCGCCCGCCGCCGCCCCTACGTCGTCCGGTTCATCGAGGTGATGCCCCTCGACGCGTCCCGCGAGTGGACCCGCGAGGCCGTCCTCTCCGGCGAGGAGCTGCGGGGCATCATCGGTGCGCGCTGGCCGCTGCTGCCCCTGGCGCCCGAGCGGGCGTCGGCGACCGGCACGAGCTGGCGGTTCGCCGACGGCGCCGGAATGCTCCAGTTCGTGTCCTCGGTGACCGAGCCCTTCTGCGCCTCCTGCGACCGCCTGCGCCTCACGGCCGACGGCCAGCTGCGCACCTGCCTGTTCGCCGAGTGGGAAACCGACCTGCGCACCCCGATGCGCGCCGGCGCCTCTGACGAGGAGCTCATGGCGATCGCCGTCGGCGCGGTGGCGCGTAAGGAGGCGGGCCACGGCATGGCCGACCCGTCGTGGACCTACGCCGGCCGGCCGATGAGCATGATCGGCGGATGAGCCCAGCGGCTCAGGGCGGCTCGGCGGGCATCGTGCTGGTTGGTGGCCGGTCGGAGCGCATGGGCGCGACGAAGGCCGGACTGGAGTGGGGCGACGGCACGCTGCTCGACGCCGTGGTCACGGCGCTGACACCGGCGGTCGAGCGGGTCGTGGTGGTGCGGGCACCGGGCCAAACGCTGCCCGACCTGCCGGACCGGGTGGGGCTGACCGAAGACCGAGTGGCCGGGCGCGGCCCCCTCGAGGGGATGTTGGCCGGGCTGCGCGCAGTGGCTCCCGGGCACGAACGAGCCGTGGTGGTGGCCGTGGACATGCCCTTCATGACCCCGGCGCTCGCCGTACGGCTGCTCGCCGGGCTAGACGGCGGCGCCGACGCCGCCGTGCCTCGGATCGGAGGGCAGGCGCAGCCACTGGCCGCCGCCTATCGCACCGCGCTCATTGGCGTGCTGTCGGGTCTGCTGGAGACGGGAGAGCGGCGCGCTGGAGCCCTTCTCGCGGCAGTCCGGGTCGCCTGGCTCGATCCGGAGGCTCTGCTGGCCGATCCCGCGGTGCGGACCAGGGATCCACGCCTGGACGGCCTGCGCGACATCGACACCCCCGCCGAGCTGGCCGATGCCCGGGCTCGGTGGGCCGCCTACGTCAAGCATCCCCGCTCGTAGCGACCCTGCAGGCCTGATCCGTGTCGGACGAACCGGATGACGACCCGCGGCGACGTCCGTCCGGAGGGATCGGCGCGGCCCGCCCGACGGGCCGCCGCCCCGACTGATCTTCTTCGGACTCCTTCCGGACTGGTGCCTGACAGTAGTCGCTTCTTGCAGGACTTTCGTGGGCACCGCATCGCGGCGACTGCCCCGGCCCCATCGCGCGAGCTTCCCGGGTCCAACGTCCGCCCTGCCCCGGCTGATCGCGGAACCTGCGGCGGTGCCGGGAGGCGGGCGACCACGACTCTCCGGGCCGGCATCGCATGTACTGCCCCGGTCACGCGTCGCTGGCCTTGGCGCGCCGGCGCGCGACGAGAACGTGGACGCCGCGCCGATCGCCGGGCTCGACGCGGACGATCGGGTAGCGGTTGTCCGTGCGGGTCACCTCCTTGGCGGCGCGGCGGAGGGTTGCCCGCTGGTGGAAGGGCTTGGCCGCGACGATGCCCAGGGTGGTGAGCAGGCTGTCGTCGATCGTGCGTCGCCACGTGGAGCCGGTGAATCGCTCCGCCTCGAGGTAGACCAGGAGCCGACGGGCCGTTCCGGTCGACAGCGCCCGCAGCTCGGTCCAGCTGACGAAGGTGACGTGCTTGCGCGCCAGCTGCTCGTGGAGCCAGTCGCCCAGGACGAGGATGCCCGCGCGGGCCGGGCGGCCGGAGCGATCCGGTTCACCGCGCTCCCAGCGGTCGATGAGGCCGAACGTGTCGACGCGCGTCTCCTGCAGGCGGGCGTTGTAGACCCGGGCGCGGAAGGTGGCCGTGCGCAGCGTGTCGAGAACCCGGGCGAGTTCGGAGGCGGCGCCACCGCCCTTGCGCCACCCGAGGTCCGCGGCGATGGCCTCCAGGGTGAAGGGGATGTGGCGCTCACCCGCCTTGCCGAGTTCGCGCCAGCGGGTGCAGGCCCAGACGATCACGTCGAACGCCAGGGCGCCGAGAGGTGGCCCGGCGTCGATGCGCTGGACCATGCCGAGCTGGTCAGTGGCGTCGAGGAAGCGCACCAACTCGCCGCCGCTCGTGCCCGAGCGCCAGAGGCCCTTGCGGGCCAGGTTCGACTCCACGCAGGCGCGGTCGGAGGCGATGCCAAGGACCCTCGGGGTGGTGGGCTCAGGCGACGCCGGCGGCCGTGGGACAACGGCCGGCTCCGCCGCGGTCAGCGCCTCGCGCTCACGCGCCCTCGCCAGGCCCCGGTCGAGGAGCTCGCGGAGCCTCGGATCGCTCGTCGTGGGCGGGGCCGGCGCAACACTCATCGGCCCGCCCGGGTGACAACAGGGTGACAACGAGACGAGCAGAGCCGACCCGAGACAGCCGCCCCCGATGACGAGCGGAAACACCGTCGCCAAGCGGGAAACGCGAGACACCCCGAGCCGACCCGAGACCGCGAAGGCCTACTTTTAATCCCAAGGTCGTAGGTTCGAGCCCTACACGGCCCATCGTCGCATCACCCTCTCGGTAGAAGCCGGCGCTCCGACGGTTGGCCTTTGGCACCGATCAGGCGCCGCCCAGCGGATGGAGGGCCCCTCTCCGCAAGGCTCCTTGCCTTGTCGCCTAACTGGTTAGTAGACTCGCGACCTAACACGTTAGGGCAACCTCGCGAAAGGCACTTGCATGGCTTCGCTCTACGCGCCGCAGATGGTCATCCGCAGCCGGATGCTGTACTTCACGTGGGTCCCCGAGGACAAGGCCGCCGCCCGTGCGCTGGTCCCGGCGGAGCTCGAGCTGTCGGACAACGCCCAGTGCTTCATCAACCAGTACGTCGTCGATGGTGCCGATGACGCGTCGGGCTTCGAGCCCTACTCGCTGACCTACGCGGGTCTGGACGTGAAGGGTCACGACTCCCCGCAGGGCATCCCGGGTCGCTGGTGGACGCACTACATCAACTCGAACCAGGACATGACCGCCTACGCCGCCGAGCGCGGCGTGCCTGCCCAGGCCGGCGGCGAGACCGTCCTGGAGATCAGCAACGGCGTGCTGACGGCGACCACCTCCCAGAACGGCACGGCGCTCATCCGCACCACCGCCGACGTGGGCGACTCCGTCGCGGTCGTCGGCAAGGGCCAGCTGAGCTACCTCACCAAGGTGAACGGCCAGCTGGTGCGCGGGTTCTACCCGTTCGTGGCGTCCATGGTCGACGGCTGGCAGGTCACCGGCATGGAGTTCCTGGACTCCTCCCACCCGATCTACGCGCTGCGCCCGGCGAGTCCCCTCGATGTCACCTGGGGCTTCTACTCGCCCGACGCCGCCTTCTGCTACCCCGGTGGCGAGGGCCCCGTCTCCGCGTAGAGCGCGCATCGCCCGGCGCGGCGCAGAACGTCTGCGTCGCGCCGGGGTCAGCGCAGGATGATCTCGCCCTCGGCCGTGGCGATGCCGCAGGCGTGGATGCCGGGCCCCGTCCCGGGCGCGTAGCGGACCGGCAGGCCGTGGTCGGGGCCGAGCCAGCCCTCCAGCACGGGCTGGTGGTCTCCCACCTCGACGAACGTGTACCCGGTGGGCGCGCAGGTGTGGCTGGCGGCCGCGTAGCGCTCCTCCTGGACCCGGCGGCGATCGCCGCGGTCGCCGACGAGCGAGAGGAAGAAGGGCAGCGGATACTGCGGCATGCCGGCGCTGCGGAAGGTGAGCGAAGGGCCCTGGCCGGCGTTCCGCGCCTGTCCCGTGCTGATCGGCAGGCCGCGGCGGCGGGCCGTGTCGTCCAGGTCGTCCACGCCGAGGCACCACCACAGGACGCGGTCCCGCCCCTGCAGGGTCGCCTCCAGCCAGCGCCCGTCGTCCTTCGAGGTGTCCTCGATGCCGAGCAGCTCGAGGAAGCACTCGGGGCCCAGCGGCACGAAGCGATTGCTGGTGCCGCCGAGGTGCTGGCCGCCGGGGACCCAGCCGAGGCCGTGTTCGTCCCGCAGCCGCTCGCACGCGGCGTCGATGTCGACGACGCCGTAGATGACGTGGTCGATGAAGAACCCCTCGTCGCTCACGCCGGCTCCCCCGGCTTGCGCGCGACGGCGAACAGCTTGGCGAACTCGTAGCTCCAGCCGCGCGGGCCCGAGCGGCGGCGCAGCTCGGCCTCGATCTCGGCCACGTACTCGGCCACCTCGGCCTCGGACTGGTCGCCGATCATGTGGCCGGCCACGACCCGCATCCGCTCCATGTAGGCCTCCACCGTGGTGTGGCGGACGCGCGTCTCCATCCAGATGTCGACCGGATCGAGACCGGCCTGCACCAGGTAGTCCTCCATCTCGGGGATGCTCCGCAGGTTGCCGTCGAAGGCGCCGATCCAGCGGTAGTTGATCGGCTCGATGTTGGAGATGACGTCGCGGTAGGCCTGCTCGCCGCCGCGCCCGGACATCAGGATGGCGGCGACCCCGCCCGGCGCGAGCGCCCGGGCGATCGCCGCCGCGGCGGCCCACTTGCGCGGGAACCAGTGGTAGGCCATCGAGCAGATCGCCAGGTCGAACGAGCCCTCGGCCACCGGCATGTTCTCGACGTCCGCCTGGGCGAGCGTGACCTCGACGCCCTCGATGCCGCCGAGCTTGGCCTCGAACCGCTCGAGCATCCCGACGGCCGGGTCGACGCCGGTGATCCGGGCCGGGTGAAAGCGGTCGATCACCGCCTGGGCGGCCCAGCCGGTGCCGCAGCCGACGTCGAGCACGTCGTCGTAGCGGCCGGGCGGGATCGAGAGCACCAGGCGCTGGGCGCCCTCGATGTTGAAGCGCACGACGTCCTCGTAGTCGGAGGCGGTCTCCGTGAACCCGCTCGACACCGACTCGTGGCTGGTGTGGATGTGCGACGACATGCCGGTGGGACTCCTAGGTGGTCGGGGGCGGTCCGGTGGAGCGGCGGATGGTGAGCGCAGTGGGAAGGTCGGGGAACTCGGGGAGAGCATCGCCGGCGAGGCGCGCGGTGAGGAGATCGCCCGCCCGCTCGCCGAGCGGCTGGTACGGGATGAGGGCGGTCGTGAGGCCGAGCGCGGCGGAGCCCGGCAGGTCGTCGAGCCCGGCCACCGAGACGTCGCCCGGCACCGCGAGACCCATCCAGTGCGCAGCCTGCAGGGCGCTGGCCGCGAGGGTGTCGTTGAGCGCCAGCAGCGCCGTCGGGTGCGGGCGCCGCGAAAGCGCCGCGCGCGCGAGGGCCTCGCCGGCCGCGGCATTCGGGCGTCCGAGCGCATCGCCGACGCTGAAGGCCGGCAGCGGACCGGATCCTCCCCATCCGTCGCGGACGCCCGCGAGTCGCTCGTCGGCGCCCGCGTAGGCGAGCACCGCGATGTCCCGGTGCCCCAGGCCCCACAGATGCGCGGCGACCGCGGCGGCCGCGCCCCGGACGTCCGCCCTCACCTCCTCGACCCCCGACGCGCCGGCCCCGTCGACGATGACCGTGGGGA
The DNA here is from genome assembly GCA_050181915.1 of Thermoleophilia bacterium. Lineage (GTDB taxonomy): Bacteria > Actinomycetota > Thermoleophilia > Miltoncostaeales > Miltoncostaeaceae > JBFXCS01. The sequence goes on from JBFXCS010000003.1 coordinate 450,790, forward strand.
TGCGCGGGTCGAAGACGCCGAGCTCGCGAAAGAAGACGCGCGCGTCGACCATCTCGCCGGAGGACTGGCCGGAGAGCAGAAGCGAATAGCCGCCCCGGTGGCAGGCCGCGAGCAGGCCTCGGGCGATGAGCGCGGCCGCGGGATCGCCGAGGAGCGCGTCGGCGTCGTCCGTCGCGACGAAGGCGATCGCCCCCGTGCGGCCGCGCGCGAGGGAGCGCGCTGCCGGATGCGGTCCCGCGTAGCCGAGAGCGGCGGCGGCGTCGAAGACACGCTGACGGGTCGCCTCGGCGACCTTCGCCGCATTGCTGTAGGTGTTCGACACGGTCCACACCGACACGCCCGCCGCGGCGGCCACGTCGCGCAGCGTCGGCTTTCCGGAGGCTTTCGGGTTGTCCTTGCGCTCAGACACCTAACGCCTTAGTCTTCTGCCAGGTTCTAACCAGTTAGGCAGCATCATACCTGGGCCCGAGAGGCCGACGCACCGGTGAGCACCGACAGTCCCCTCCACGAGATCGACGACGGAAGCCTCGATGCCCTTGCGCGTAGCCTCCAGGAGCTTCAGAACGGGGGGACGCAATTCGTCGGCCTCTTCGCCAAGAGCGAGAACTTCCGCCACGTCCGCCACGACCAGGTGCTCGCCCGCTGGCCGGTCCTCGACGAGGCCTGGGCACAGAGCATCGAGACGGCCCGCACGGCGGCCGTGGACCGCACCCCCGCGGCCGCGACCTTCGGCCGGTAGCCGAGCCAGACCATCCCTTCTCGGAGGAGACGATCCGATGACGACCCCGCTGACCGAGACGCGCCCCCGGCCCCTCCTGGATTGGATGCAGGCCCACCCTGACCGCCTGCGGGAGCTGCTCGGCGAGGAGGCGTCCGGCGCCGAGGACATCGCGCCCGTGAGCGACGCGGCGATCCGCGCGCACCTGCGGTTCGTGACCGAGGCGCTCGCCGCCGGTGCCGGCGATGCGGATCGTGAGCGTCTGGAGTCGCTCGCAGGGTCCCTCGACGCTTTCGCCGCCACCGGGCGGCTCGGCGACGCCATCGAGCTCGTCGGAGGAGCGACCGCCCACGAGCTGCGCCTCCAGTTCGGAGAGTCCGCGGCCACCGACACCGCGCTCGGCGACATGACCGACCGACGGGTCCGACTCGCGGCATGGCACCGCGTCTACCTCGAAGGGCTGGAGGGCGCGCTCGGCCGGTTCGACGCCGACGGAGCCACGGTGTGGATGGCGGCCAACCAGGACCTCCTCGCCGACGTCATCTTCGCGATGGACCGCCACGCCAAGCAGCGCGAGATCGACCGCGGCGGTCCCGACGCCGTCGCCAGCACGCAGGTCGCCAACCGGATCGGCCAGGCGGCCACCCTCCACGCGTACACCCGCTTCCTGGTGGACGCGATCGAGCGCCACCTGACGAACGCGGTGTGAGCCCGTCGGTGAGCGACGCGCCCGCCGTCACCCTCGCCGGGGCGGTGACCGCCTATTCGGCGATCAGCCGCGCCAGGCGGGCGACGGTCCTCCCGATCGCCCTCTCGCGGTCCTCGTCGTCGACCTCGTGCCCGCCGTCGGGCCAGTCCTCGAGCGCGCGGCGGATCTCGGCGAGCCGCCACGGCGCCCGCCCTCCCCGCCGGAGAAGCGCGTACTCCATGGAGACCGACATGGCGATCGCGTCGAGCTCGTCCGCTCCGAGCGGCCGGCCGCGGACGGGACGGTTGGGCTCGTTGGGCTCGTCGGGCTCCTCCTCGTCGTCGGGGACCAGATCCGGCGGGACGCGGCCGCGGCGGACGGCCCCTCCGACGCGGGAGACGCGGTCGTAGAAGATCTCCTCGCCGCTCTCCGGGTCGCCGCCGTCCGCCATCGCCGACCGCCACCACGACCCGAGCAGGCCTCGCAGCGGCACGAGGGAGGATCGCGCGCCGGCTGGCCGGCGCGGGAGGGCGCACGCGAGGCAGTCGTCCACGAGCATGGCGAGCTCGTGGCCGCGCGGATGGAACCCGCCGCGTCCGGATCGTTGCGGTCCGGGCGCGGCGAGCGGGAAGAGGCGCTCCCGTTGCCAGTAGACGCGGCGGGCGCGATCGAATCGGACGCCGAGCCCGTGGCACCTCTCCTCGATGCGGGAGGCCGGAACGCCTCCGACCACCGTGACCCATGACGGCTCGATGCGGTTCATCGCGACGGATGTCCGGCCGGCGCGGGTCACGGAGGGTCGGAGCGGCGACCCCCGGAAGGTGGCAAATGCTTCCGGGGGTCGCCCCTCCGTCAGGCGGCCGCCTCGGCGGCCTTCGGGCGCGGCGTGATGGCCGCGGTCAGCTTCGCCGACAGCAGGCCGAGCGCGGCACCGATCACCAGCGTGACGGCGGCGCTGAACCACACCCAACCGAACGGCGTGGACAGCACACCACCGAACGCACCCGAACCGGCGGTCGCCGGGTCGGCCAGCGAGCTCAGCCCGCTCCCGACACCACCACCATTCGGCGCCCAGTTGTCCAGACCCGTCGACACCCACAGACCGAAGCAGGCCGCGAAGGCCGGGAAGGTCCCCGCAACGTAGTACCAGTCACCCAGGATCAGGATCGCCACCAGGATGAACGCCAGGATCCCGACGACCAGGGAGATGCCCCAGAAGTCGGGCAGGTCGGCGATCTTCGGCGCCAGGGCGAAGGTGATCAGCGCCGCGACCGACCCGATGACCGAGGCGACGACGATCTTGCCGAAGGCGGCGTTGTCGCCACCGGCGGCGAAGAACAGACCCCAGCTGATGAACGCGATCCAGACGATCAGCTGGAAGTTGGCGGGAAGAGCGAGCCCCACGCCGAGGTCACCGTTGGTGACCCAGTGGAACTGGAAGTTCAGGGCCACCTCGCACCACGCGAACGACAGAATGCCGATCACGAAGGCGAGGGGAAGGATGGCTTTCGCACGCGCACCCATGAAAGTCGCTTCCTTTCGGACAAGGACATGGTCCGGTGCGATCGGGAAGAAGGAAGGTGACGCACCGGGCACGGGGGGTTGGAGGAACCCCGTGCGCGGCGCAAGCTAGTCTCAATAATCACGATCAGACAACCGGCGGCTCGCGGGCTTGCAGTTCACGGCGGGAGCCGCGACGACGTGGATGAGAGCGCCCCTCTCAGGGCGCGGTGGCCCTGACCCACGATGCGCCCCCGATGGGCTTCAGCGGCACGTCGTACTGCTCCAGCGCGGCGGCGCCGCGCTCGATGTCGATCGGCTTCCAGCCGGGGGCCGAGAAGAGGGTCAGGGGATACCCGCGCTCGGCCCGCCACCCGAGCTCCGATTCGATCACCTTGCCCCAGAGCGCGACCAGTCCCAGCACCGCCGGCCATCGGGGCAGGCTCGTCAGGGTGGCCTCGAGGTGGCGCAGCGCCGCCTCGGGCTCCCGGGCGGCATAGATCCCGCAAACGCAACCCTCGCTCGGCGCCGAGTGGCGCTCGAGCCGCCCCCTCGGCCTGAGGAGCGCCAACGGCTGGCGACAGCGCGCGACCAGGGCCTCTCCGGCGGGCCAGGCTGTTCCCCGATAGGGGCTCCGCAGACGCCATCCGTTGAACTCCCTGGTGACCAGCCAGGCCCGCCAGCCCAGGATGGGCTCCGCTAGATCCGGGGCGTCGTCGCGCATCGGTTCGCGCTCGATCCCGACACCGCGCTCCGCACCGCGGGCCGAATCTCGCCGCCGAGCGGGCGTCCCGCCCGGGGGGTGCGCCGCCGCACCGGATCGGTGATCGGCTCCACCTTCAGGGTTCTCCTATAGGCGCCGAGCTTCATGACCGCACCTTCCGTTCGTCGGGCGCTCCCACGGCCGGCCCGACCGGGCGCGCCGACGTAAAGGGAGGCTGTGTTAAGTGACATCACGAGGATGCAACTCCGGCGAAGTGTGAGTCAAATATGCGCCCCGCGCCTTGCGATAGACGGGAGGGTGAGAGCGCACCTCCACCGCTCGCGATATCGTGCTGCAAGTCATATCGGTGAAGCGCAAGACGCATCTGATCCGGATTGTCTTGCGCTGACCTTCGCCCGTAACGTCACATAAGTCCACTCTCCGGGAGGCGCCTCACACGGGCATCTCCCCCCTGATACGGGTAGGTCGATATGTCTGAGAAAGGGGATCCGCAGCTGATAGCGATCCCGCTGTTCACGGTCGGATCGATAATGCTGGCCATTCAGCTGTGGTTCTACAAGGCGGACCTCGGCGGTCCGCTCGCTCTCATCTTCTTCGCGACCGGCATCATGATCCTCGTGTCCGCCTTCTGGGCGGCGGCGGTCGGGCAGAGCTTCGTCGCCTCGGTGGCGGGCATCTTCGGTGGATTCTGGTTGAGCTACGCGGTCTTCGTCCTCGGCGTCCTGCACGGCTGGTGGATGCTCGACCCGTCGAGCGTCAATCACGCCGTTCAGGCCTTCGCGATCTCCTGGGCGGCGATCGTGTTCTTCCTCATGCTGATCAGCGTCCGCCTGCCGGTCGTCTACACCCTGCTGTTCTTCCTGGTCGTGCTGGCCCTGTGCCTCGTCGCGGCCGGCTACGACGGCGCCGGCCATCCGAACATCCTGCGCGCCGCCGGCATCGTGGTGTTCATCTTCGCCGCGGTGGGCGCATGGATCTTCATGGCGGTCGGATCCGTCTCGGTCGGAGGCCCCCTCAGCCCGCCCCTCGGCAGGCCGCTCCTCCGGCCACGACCCCGGTCGTAGCGCCGGCCTTCACGCGGCGTCCGCACGCGAGGGCCCCTCGGACCTCGGTCCGAGGGGCCCTCTCACTCCGCGATTCGCGACTCGCGACCTAGGTGTAGTTGGTCAGCAGGTTGTTGACAGGCGGCTGATCGGTGGTTGCCCGCCGAGGCTGCTGTGGCGGCGCCTGTGGTTGTAGTAGTGGAGCCAGTGTGGCAGGGCCCGGGCGCGCTCGGCGTTCGAGGTGAACGGGTGTGCGTAGGCCCATTCCGTCTGGAGCGTGCGGTTCAGGCGCTCGACTTTGCCGTTGGTCCAGGGGCAGTGGGGACGGATGAACACCTGGCGCGTCGCGAGCGCCTGGCAGGCGTCGATGAACGCGCGGCTGCCGGTACGCGAGGGCGTTGTCGGTCATCACCCGCTCGATCCTGGTGATCCCCAGGCCCGCGAAGAAGCGGGCGGCGCGGATGAGGAAGGCCGCGCACGTCTCGCCGCGTTCATCCGGGTGGATCTCCGAGTAGGCCAGCCGGGTGTGGTCGTCGACGGCGGAGTGGACGTAGTCGAAGCCGCGGCCGCGACGGGCGGTGGGTTTGGGTCCGCGGCCATGGACCCTCCAGCCGCCCCCGTCGGGGATACGCCCGAGCTTTTTCACATCGACATGGACAAGCTCACCCGGCCGGTCACGCTCGTAGCGGACGTCGCTTCGCGGTCCGCGGCGGACCGCCTCACCGGTGACGGCGTCCAGGGCATCCAGCCGCGGCAGGCCCGCGCGGGTGATCACCCGTCCGGCGGTTCGGGGGCACACACCGAGCTCCCCGGCGATCCAGTCCTGGCCGCGTCGCTCCCGCCGGCGCAACTCGAGGATCGCCTGCTCGGTGTCGGCGGTGACGCGTGACGGGCTGCGGTGGGGACGACTCGAGCGATCCGAAAGGCCGGCGGCGCCCTCCGTGATGAAGCGGCGGCGCCACTTGTAGACGGTGGCCCGCGACACGCCCAGTTGGGCCGCGACGTCGCAGACTCTGTGGCCGGCCAGAACCCGCTCGACCAGCACACGCCGACCATGCACGGTCAGGCGCGCGTTAGCGTGGGACATGAGGACCTCCGGTTCCCTGAAAGGCGTCAGACACCTCCACAGGACCCCGGAGGTCCTCACCTGTCAACCGGTCACACCGTCAACAACGTCCTGACCGACTACACCTAGGCCGCGAGCTGGGATGCCGATCCGCCGTCGGGCGCGTCGTGGACGCTGACCAGCGTCAGCGGACACGGCAGCAGGCGATTCAGCCGCAGCACCCCGACCCGGCGGCTCCAGCCGGGCAGCCAGGGCGGCTCGGCCTCCATCACGACCAGATCGGCGTCCGCGCGCCACGCCTCATCGATCAGCACCGTCGTCGGCGGCCCGGCACGCGTCACCAGATCGAGCGTGCACCCCTCCGACCGCGCCTCGGCGCGCGCCAAGGCGAACGCCTCCCGGATGCCCCCGCGGCGCCGGCCGATCGCGGCATCCGGAGCGGAGATCGGGACGACCCCGACCAGGGTGCGGCCCTCCAGCCCCAGGATCGTGACGCGGCCCCCCGTCCTGGCCGCTATCCGCACCGCGTGGCCGATGGCCGGGAGCGCCGAGGGCTCGCTGAGGGGAACCAATACGCGCGCTGACATCGATTGCTCCTAACGCTGCTTCCGGATGTGCAGTAGGAGCCATCAGCGCGATGCGCGTTACGCGAGCCCCATCGCGTATCGCTTTCACCTTAGTGATCCGCTCAACGGCAAGGCGAATGGATGCCGCTTGACCTGCGCTGATTGTCGCGGGTTGACGACCGGGGAGCGGAAGGCTCTAATGTCAGCGATCAGGACGCGATGGAGTTCGCGCGAACCGTGCCCGTCCGGCACTGATGACTCCTACCGAAGCCCGATGGCGATCCGGTGGGGGTATGCGGTGGCCGATGTCTCTGAGAGGGACGGCGCGACGTCCGATGGGCCGTGGATCACGATCCGCGGCGCGATCAGCGAGGCCGAGCTCGACGCGGCCTGCCGCGAGCGCCGCGTGCCGGCGGGGCGGAGCCTGAGGCGCCTGTGGCAGGGGATGGGCCTGTTCCCGCTCCCCGCCGCAGACGGGCGCTCGGAGGCGAGCTACCACCCGGGCGCGGTGGATCTCGCCGAGCTCCTCCACGAGATACTCTCGGACGAGTCGGCGGGCGAGCACGAGGCCCTGCGGGTGGCGGAGGAGACCGTCGGGCTCCTGCGCCGGGATGCCGACGGGGGCGGCGATCCGGCCGAGGCGGAGGAGAGGCTCGCCCGCGCCGTCAGGCGCCACCTCGAGCACGGGGCCTCCCCGCCCGCGGACGGCGCCCGGCCGCGGGGGGAGCCGTTCGCGCGCTTCGCCGACAGGGCCCCCGACCCGCGCCCCCACCGCTGGACCACCCTCGACGGCTCCATCACCGTGGCCGAGCTCGAACGGGCCTGCGCGGCGCGAGGGGTGCGGCTCAATCGCGCCCGCCGCACCTACTGGCAGGCCGAGAGGGCCTTCCCCCAGCCGGAGCGTCGGCTCCTGCGTCCGCCGGAGGCGCGCGGCGGGCTTCGCGGCTACTACCACCCGGGCACGGTCGACCTGGCATGCCTGATCGACTACGTCACCCGCCCCGATCACCCGGCGAAGGCGGATCCGTGGAAGCTCCGCGTACGGGACCTCGGCCACGTCCTCGAGGGGTGGCGCGCCCAGGTCGGCGCCGAGGACGCCTTCTACGAGTTCCTGTCGCAGCTGATGCCCCTCGTCGAGGAGGGGCAGGCGATCCCCGGGTTGACACCGCGACATCGCGACGTCCTGCCGACGAGCCAACGACGGTTCAACGACGTCGATCGGGTCGATGCGCTGGCCACGGCCGGGCGGGTCGCAGAGGCGATCGCGGACGGCTGGGTCGCGGAGCACGCCGACGAGCAGCCGCCGAAGCGGCTCGTGGTGTGGTTCCGGCTCGAGCGGACGGGACCGGCGAACTGGCGCATCGCCGACGCCGGAGCGCGCAGGACCCGCCACTGGGCCGATCACTCGCACGACCTCGCCAACTCCGATGCCTAGGCGCGAGAGCCCGCCCCCGGGGATCGCGATCGACCTCCCCGAGCCCCTCCACCTGGGGCATCTGGTACTCGACCTGAACGGGACGCTGGCCGGCGACGGCGCGCTGCAGCCCGGCCTGGAGACCCGCCTGGCCGCGATCGGGCGCCTGCTGGACGTCCTGCTGGTCAGCGGCGACACCTTCGGAACGGCCGCGACGATCGCGGAACGGCTCCGCATTCGGCGCCTCCCCCTCGCGCCCGTCGATCAGGCCGAGGCGAAGCGGGCCGTCGTCGAGTCCCTCGGCCCCGGCGGGACGGTGGTCATCGGCAACGGACGCAACGACGCCCTCGCCCTGGAGCGCGCGGCGCTCGGCATCTGCGTGATGGGCGCGGAGGGGGCGGCGTCGCAGGCGCTCCAGGCCGCGGACGTCGTGGTCCAGACGCCCCACCTGGCGCTCGACCTCCTGCTGCACCCCACGCGGCTCGTCGCGACCCTCAGGCGCTGACGGCGCCTCCCCCTCCCCCTCCGCCTCCGCCGGTGGTGAAGAGGCGTCGCGGCAGGAGGCGGGCGATGCGATACGACTTCGCCGACAGGAGCGGGGAGAGGATCGAGAGCACGAGGACGTAGAGCGCCGCGAAGGGGGCGACGCGCTCGTCGAGCCCCGCCGCGACGGCCAGGGAGGCGAGGATCAGCTCGAACTCGCCGCGGCTGACCAGCATGAGGGCCGTGTTGGTGGCCTCGACGCGGCCGTAGCCGTAGATGCGCGCGGCGATGATCCCAGCGATGACGTTGAAGGTCAGCGTCACGATCACGGCCACCACCACCGGGACGGCGATCGAGCCGAGATCGTCGGGCGCGATCGTGAGGCCGAACCAGAAGAAGAAGATCGCGGCGAAGACGTCGCGGAGGGGGATGACCATCCGCCCCACCTGGGCCCCGAGGCCCGCGCCGGCGACCACCATCCCCGCCAGCAGCGCGCCGACCGCGTCCGACGCCCCCGCCACTTCGGCGAAGCCGGCGACGAAGATGCCGAAGCCCACGACCAGGATGACGCTGAGCTCCGAGTCGGCGGAGGCGATGACGGGCCGCACGAGCCGGGCGCCCCACCTGGCGAGCGCGAAGAGGCCGACCAGGAAGGCGAAGGCCAGCCCGGCCGACGTGGCGACGCCGGCGATGCCCTGCTGGTCGGTGAGGATCGGCTGCAGGAGCGCCAGGTAGAAGGCGAGGAACACGTCCTCGACGATGATGATGCCGAGGATCATCCCGGTCTCCTCGTTGCCGATGCGGCGCAGATCGATCATCAGCTTCGTCACGATGGCCGTCGACGAGGTCCCGATCATCCCGGCGATCACGAGGATCTCCCCCGTGCCCCAGCCCAGCCACCAGCCGAGCGCGATGCCCGCGCCGAAGTTGAGGGCGATGTAGGTCCCGCCGACCACCAGCAGGCGCCGGCCGCCCTCGAGCAGCTCGTTGACCGAGAACTCGATCCCGAGGTGGAAGAGCAGCAGGACGAGGCCGATCACCGCCAGGGTCTCGATCGCCTCGGGCTCGTCGAGCAGGACGATCCCCGGCGTCTCGGGGCCGAAGACGATGCCCGCGGCGATGAAGAAGGGGATCGTCGGCAGCCCCAGGCGGCGCCCGCCGCGGGCGAACAGCCCCGCCAGCAGGAGGGCCGCTCCCAGGACGATCAGCTCGAGATCCACCGCGCTCCCCGACTCGACCTCGGTTCGCCCCGCACGGGGCCGCCCGCCGGTGTCAGCGGCCGCCCCTCGGGCGCCGAGGATCCCCGCGCGCTCCTCCGTCGGCCGGCGGGGCGAGCCCTCGCCGCATGTCCGACCGACGCACAGGGTTCGCCACGACGCTCTCCCGTTGGGTGACGTCGAGGCTGGCAAGCCCGCCCGACCCGGTCAATCGGGGCCAGACCCCATCTTGGCGGCCGGATCCGAGGTTTTCTCCAACCCGACGGCCCGAACCCGAGCACCGCGGGGCTAGGCTGCCGCGATGCGCCGGCTGAAGCGATGGATGGGCCCCGCGATCGTCATCGTCGTGATCGCGGTGTTCGCCGTCGTGCTGCCGCGGATCGCCGACTACGGAACCGTCTGGCGGATCCTCACCGACGTCTCGCCGGGCTGGGCCGCGGCGATCGCCGCCTCGGTGGCGGTGAACATCCTCTGCTTCCCGCCCTCCTGGATGGCCGGCATGCCGGGCCTCGGCTACGGCCGGGCGATGGTGCTCACCCAGTCCTCCACGGCCGCCTCGATCGCCCTGCCCGGCGGGGACGTGGTGGGCATGGGCACCCAGTTCGCGATGCTGCGCGGCTGGGGCTTCGGCAGCGACCGGGCCGGCCTGGCGGTGCTGGTGACCGGCATCTGGAACCAGCTGGTGCGGGTCGCGTTCCCGGTCATCGCCGTCGGCGCCCTCGCGGTCGTGGGCGACGTGACGCCCCAGCTGCGGCTGGCGGCCGCGCTGGGCGCGGTGGCCTTCGCCGTGATCCTGGCCGGGTTCATCGGGCTGCTGGCGCGCGACGACCTGGCCCAGCGCATCGGGGACCTGGCCGCCCGGGTCGCCATGTGGTTCATGCGGCTGATCCGCCGGCCGCGCCGCCTCGTGTGGGGAGACGACGCGGTGCGCTTCCGCGACGGCTGCGCCGACCTCGTCCGCCGCCGCTGGCCGCACCTGACGATCGCGACCGTCGTCGGCCACCTGACCGTCTTCGGCGTGCTGATGGTGACCCTCCGGGCGGTGGGCGTCGGCGCCGACGACGCCGGGCTGGTGGAGTGCTTCGCGGCGTGGTCGCTCATCCGCCTGCTGACCGCCGTGCCCATCACCCCGGGGGGCCTGGGCGTCGTGGAGCTGGGGCTCACCGGCGGGCTGGTGGCCGTCGGCGCCGACCAGGAGGCCGCCGTCGCCGGCGTGCTCCTGTTCCGGGCGCTCACCGTGCTGCCGGTGATCATCATCGGGGCGGTGTGCTTCCTGCTGTGGCGCCGCACCGCCTCCGGCGCCCGGCCCGCCGTCGACGAAGGGACCGTCCCGTGAGGATCGCCACCTGGAACGTCAACTCGGTGAAGCAGCGGATGCCGCGGCTGCTGCCCTGGCTCGACGACCGGCGGCCGGACGTGGTGTGCCTGCAGGAGACCAAGCTCGCCGACGACGCCTTCGCGGACCTGCTGGGCGAGGAGCTCGGGAGCCGCGGCTACCGGTTCGCCGCCCACGGCCAGGCGCAGTGGAACGGCGTGGCGATCCTCTCCCGCGTGGGCCTGGACGACGTGGAGGCCGGTCCGGCGGGGATGCCCGGCTGGCGGGGCGAGATGGAGGCGCGGGCGGTGGCCGCCACCTGCGGCGGTGTGCGGGTGCACTCGCTCTACGTCCCGAACGGCCGCGAGCCGGACTCGGACCACTACCGCTACAAGCTGGCGTGGCTGGCCGCGCTGCGCGACGTGGTGGCGGCCGGCCCCGCCGACGTGATCGTCTGCGGCGACATGAACATCGCCCCCGCCGACGCCGACGTGTTCGACCCCGATGCCTACGTCGGCCAGACCCACGTCACCGCGCCGGAGCGGGCCGCGCTGGAGGAGCTCGGGGCGCTGGGCCTGCACGACGTCGTGCGCGAGCGGTGGCCGTCGCAGAGGATCTTCACCTACTGGGACTACCGCGCCGGGATGTTCCACAAGGACCTGGGCATGCGCATCGACCTGGCCCTCGCGTCGGCGCCCGTGGCGGCCCGGGTGCGGGCGGCCTGGATCGACCGCCAGGCGCGCAAGGGCACCGGCCCCAGCGACCACGCCCCCGTGATGGTCGACCTCGACGAGGCGCCCGACGGCGACATCGGCCCCGTGGTGCCGCCGCCCTCGGCCCGCCCCGCCGCCCGCGGCTCGGCGAAGCTGCCCCAGTCCCCCTGACCGCGATGCGCCGCTCGGTCCCGGGTGTCGCGTTCCCAGGCGGCGGCTAGGCCTCCGACCGGTCCCAGGCGGACGTCCGCTGGTACCGGGCCCGGCGCGCCGCGAGCGCCGCGACCCCCCAGACGGCGAGCGACAGGGCCGCCAGGGCGTATCCGGCCGCGGCGACGTCGGCCGCCCCGACGTCCCGCACGAGGTCCGGCAGCGCATCGACCTGCCCGCCAAGGGTGCCGGCGAGCTCCACCACCCCGACCCCGACGGCGACGGCGACCGACAGCGACGTGATCGTCACGTCGTACCTGAGCCGCCGGATCCGGTCGCCGGTCGACCAGCCGAAGGCGGCGTCCATGACCACGCCGTTGAGGGTGTCCATCAGGCTCATCCCCGCCGCGAAGAGCAACGGGAGGCTGAGCACCGCCCAGAGGGGCAGTTGCGCCGCCACGCCGGAGCCGGCCAGAACCAGCAGGCCGACCTCGGTGGCCGTGTCGAAGCCGAGCCCGAACAGGAAACCGAGCGGGTACATCTTCCATCCGCGATCCACAGCCGCGATCGGCCGGGCCAACAGGCGCAGCAGCGGGCCCCGGGGGCCGGCGGCATCGACGGACCGCTCACCGCGACGGACGGCGCGCAGCGCTCGGACGGTCGACCGGAGCGCAACGACGTTCAGGGCGCCGATGCCCAGCAGGAACAGGCCGGACACCAGCGGACCGAGGGTGCCCGTGATCTCGTGCAGCACCGAGCCGTCCGACGACAGCTGGTCGACGAGCAGCCCGCCGCCGAGCGCCAGCGAGACGGTGAGCAGCAGCACGACGCTCGAGTGCCCGAGTGAGAATGCGAGCCCCACCGCCGAGGACGGGTGGCCGTCGCCACGCAACCTGCGCGTGACGTTGTCGATCGCCGCGATGTGATCCGCGTCGAACGCGTGCCTCAGCCCGAGGGTGTACGCGGTGACGCCGGTGCCCACGCCGAGCGCGGTCGCCGCGCTCACCGGACCCGCCAGCGCCAGCGCCAGCAGGCCCGCCCCCGCGACGTGGAGGCCGAGCACCATCGCCGCCATCCACAGCAGGCGCCGCGCCGCGCCGCTCACGTGCGAGCCCCCGCCGACACGCCGCCGCGCGCATCGGCCTCCGCCGGGTGGAGCCAGACGGCAGTCGTCGCCGTCTCGACGCGCACGGCGCCCTCCGGCGGCTGCCCGCCGCCCGTCAGCAGGTCGAGCTCGACCGCCGTGAGCGAGCGGTAGCGTCGCAGCGCCTCGGCCGCATCGAGGAGGGAGGTGTCGGCGACGAGCGTACCGGCGGCGACGGCCTCGAGATCGCGGGCATGGGCCTCGGGCGACCGCCATCCGCTGAGCACCCGCTCGCCGCCGGGCCCCCGCGCGATGAGCGTGGGGAACCCGTACCGGACGTGATCGCCGTGCGGCCGCGCGGCGCCGTTGTTCGGGCCGGGGCCGGTACGGCCCAGCACATCCGGATGGGGATCGCGGGTCAGAGAGAAGTGCTCGTCGATGACCGCCCGCACGTCCGGCTCCTCGGCACGCCGCACGAGCCGGACGATATCGAGACCATCCACGCCGGCGAGCGCCGCGACGATCCGGTCGGGTGTGTCGGCCGGCCGGCCGTCCACGAACACCGCCTCGCGCAGGCGGCGCAGCACGGCCTCGGCCACGACGTCGCCCTGCTCCTGCGCCGCCAGCGCCGCGGCCGAAGCCGGCACCGTCGAGCGGTGCATCCAGGCCAGTCGCGTGCACACCGGCGCGCCGGTGTGCACGGAGACGTCCAGCCAGTCCTCCCGGAACCGCTCCGCGTCGGCGTCCGGGTCGCGGTCGGGGTGCGTGAGGGCGATGTCGTCGATCTGGATGCCGAATACGCGCCGCCAGGTGATCTGGGAGCCGTACCGGCGGCGGAGCCAGCGGAGCGTGGGCTCGCTGCTCCAGGACCAGATGCAGCCGGGGTCGGTGAACTCGGTCACCTCGACGGTCGCGCTCACCGGTGCACCCGCACGACCGCGTCGCCGCCCGTCAGCGCCGCGCGCCCCAGCTCACCCAGCACCATGTCGGCCTGGGGGGTGTGGACCGGTCCGGTCAGGGCGTCGCGGTGGTGGCGCTCGAGCGGATTGAATCTGGTGAGGCCCGGGTTGCCGGTGAGCCCCAGCGCGATGTCGATGGCCTCCACGGCGTTGCGCGTGGCGACGTGCTTCGCGACCGGACCGCGCGCCGGCGCGTCCGGCGATCCCCCGTCCACCCCCGCGGCCACGTCGCGGATCAGCGCGTGGCTCACCATGAGCAGCGACTCGATACGGCCTGCGGCCAGCTGGAAGTGATGCAGCGAGGCGAGGGGCGCTCCCAGGTTGGTCGGCGTCCGCTCGTTGAGGTATGCGGCGAGCCAATCGCGTGCGGCGACGGCGACGCCCGTGTAGACCGCCGCCATCAGCGTGGTCACCCACGCGAGGCCGACGGAGCGGTCGACCTCGCGCCACTGCTGCGGGCGCCGCACGTCCACCGCGTGCCCGGCGGGCACCACGACGCCGTCCAGCACCACGTCGTGGGTGCCCGACGCCCTCAGGCCAAGGTGATCCCACGTCTCGACGATCGACCAGCCGGGCGCCGAGCGCTCGACGAGGAAGGCGCCGGTGCGCACGTCGTCCTCATCGGTCGCGCACCACACCAGCAGCCACCTCAGGGCGGGGATGCCGGTGCAGTACGTCTTGCGGCCGCCGATTCTCCAGCCACCGTCCCGCTCGCGGGCGGCGACGGTGGCAGGGATGCCGCCGCGGGCCGGTGTGCCGAGGTCCGGCTCGACGCGCAGGGCGTTGATGAGGGCCCCCTCGTCCACCGCGGATCGCTGCACCGCGCGGCGCAGATCCTCCGGCCATGGCGCGTCGCCGCGGGCGATCTCGGCGTGCAGCGCCAGTTGCCACAGCAGCACCAGGCCGACCGACGCGTCGGCGCGGGCGACCCGCTCGACGACGTCAGCGGCGACCCGCAGGCCTGCGCCGGCGCCCCCCTGCCCCGCGGGCACGGTGAGCGCCGGCACGCCGAGCTCGTGCAGCGTGGCGAAGGCCTCGTGCGGGAACGAGGCGTCCCGGTCGTGCTCGGCAGCGCGGGCAGCGATGCCGGCGAGCGCGACGCCGAAGCGTCGCTCCCAGGCGGGGGCACCGACGGCGGCGGCGATCTGGGTCGTGGTCATGTGATGACGTCCTTGAGTCTCACCGCGGCGTCGAGCTGCTCGTCCCACGGAACGCCGCGCTGGGTCTGGTTGAGGCAGAGATCGACGACGCCCAGCCCCTCGAGCCGGGAGACGTCCTCGGCGATCTGCTCGATCGAGCCGCTCGCCGGGATGCGTTCGCCCTCGATGGGCCGCTCCGTGACGATGGTGTGAGCCCGCAGGCGTATCGGCAGACGCTCCCGGCCGGCCTCGTCGGCGGCGCGGGCCAGGGCCCGCAGCGTCGCCTCCGCCCCCTCCCAGGTCGATCCGGCGCTCGTGACCGGCAGCCAGCCGTCGGCGAAGCGGGCGGCGCGGCGGATGCCGGCCTCCGTGCCCGCCCCGGCCAGGATCGGCACGCCCCCCGGGCGGACCGGCTTCGGACCGTAGTAGCTGGGCGGCACCGAGTAGAAGCGCCCCTCGAACTCCACCGGGTCGGGCCCCCACAGCGCGCGCATCGCCGCGATGTGCTCCGCGTAGCGGGCGCCGCGCCGCTCGACCGGGATGTGGGCGGCATCGAACTCCTCCCGCATCCATCCCAGCCCGACGCCGAGGAACAGGCGCCCGTTCGAGAAGAGGTCGACCGTCGCCGCGCGGCGGGCGAGGATCACCGGCGACTGGAACAGCACCACGACGATCGCGGTGATCAGATCGACGCGCTCGGTGACCGCGGCGACCGCCGCCAGCGTCTCGAGTCCCTCGAAGATGCTGGTCTGGTGGGCGGGCGCGGTGCCGGGGCTCCCGTCCGGCAGCGCGACCGGCGCGACCGGCCAGAGCACGCGCTCGGTGACCGAGATGGACGACAGCCCGGCTTCCTCCGCGGCGCGGGCGGCGTCGAGCAGGCCGTGCGCCGTCGCCGCCGCCGTGGTCTGCGGCAGCTGAACCCCGATGCCGACGCTCATGTGGCGAGCTTCGCGGCGCGGGCCGCGCGGTGGCGGACGACGATCTGGGTGGCGACCACGGCCACGAGCAGCGACGCGCCGTAGAACGCGTCCTCCACCCAGCCGGTGTAGCCGAGGAGCTGGAGGCCGGTGACCCCGGTGACCAGGAAGTACACCGCCACGAACGACCCCCAGACGTTGAACTGCCCCGGCTTGATCGCGGTCGACCCGAGGAAGGCCGCGGCGAACGCCGGCAGCAGGTAGGCGTCGCCGGACGACACCGTGGTCGCGCCCGTGAGCCCGACGAGCAGCACGCCGCCGAGCCCCGCGAGAAGCGAGCCGACGATAAGTCCCCCCGCGCGGTACCGCTTCTCGCGCACGCCCGCCAGGCGCGCGACCTCGCGCCCCCGGCCGACGAACACGAGGTGACGGCCGAGCGGGGTGTGCTCCACGACGTAGTAGAGGCCGATGCAGGCGGCGAGCGCGAGGTAGAAGGCGACCGGCAGACCGAGGAACTGGTGGCTGATCACGTCGACGAAGTCGCGCGACGCGCCCGCGATCGGGCTCTCCCCGGCAATGCCGTGCGACACGCCCGTGATGAGCGTCGCCATGCCCAGGGTGACGATGATGGACGGGACCCCGAACATCAGGACGAGGGTCGCGTTGAGCGCGCCGACGGCGAGGACGATGCCGATGACGGCGGCGAGCGACACCAGGAACGGCCATGCCTGGGTCACGTTGAAGTACACGAGCAGCGTCGAGGCGATCGACGCGACCGCGCCGAGCGACAGGTCGAACTCGCCGACCAGCAGGGTGACGACCACCGCGAGGGTGACCACCAGCATCGTCGCCTGCGAGCCGAAGATGATGGAGATCGTGTCGGTGCGCCGGAACGACGCCTCCGCGACGAAGAAGAACGCGGCCACCAGCACCCAGGCCGCGACCAGCCCGTAGCGCTGCGCCAGCTCTCCCCCGCTGCCGCGGCGGGCGCCCGTTCCCAGCAGCCGCTCGGCCAGCCCGGCGGGCGTGCGAGAGCGCGGCGGGTCGGTAGCGGGCTCCGGCGGCAGCTCGCGCGCACCGGGGACCGGGGCGATGTCGTTCATGCGAGACCTCCCGAGGTGACGAGGGCGTTGCCGTACGAGAGGGCGGCGATGCGCTCCTCGGTGATGTCGGCGCCGGTCAGCTGCCCCGCAACGCGGCCGGACTGCAGCACCACCACCCGGTGGCACAGGTGGGCGAGGTCCTCGTGCTCGGCGCTCGCCAGCAACACGGCGGCTCCGCGCTCGGCCGCGGCCTCGACCTGGGCGAACAGATCGCGCTTGGCGAGCACGTCGACGCCCTGGGCGGGCTCGTGCAGCAGCAGTACCCGCGGCTCGAGCTGCAGCCACTTCGCGAGCAGCGCCTTCTGCTGGTTGCCCCCGCTGAGCTCGCCCAGCAGGCGGTCACCGTCCGGCGGCGTCACGGCGAAGCGGTCCAGCAGCTTCGCGACGGTCGCCCGCTCCCGGCGCCGGCGTAGGCGCCCGCCGCGGTAGAAGCTCCGGATCGCCGGCAGGGAGACGTTGGCGCGCACCGTGATGTCGGGCACGCCGCCGGCGCCGCGGCGGTCACCGGGTAGCAGCACGACCCCCGCCGCGATGGTCAGCGCCGGCTGGAGAGCCCCGGCGCGTGCGTGCACATCGCCGGTCGCGACGATGCCCTCCCGCGCCCGGACGGCGCCGGAGAGGAGATAGGGCACCTCGTCGTAGCCGGAGCCGTTGAGGCCGGTGATGCCGACAATCTCCCCCTCCGCGACGGTCAGGGACAGGTCGCGGACGGTCGCGCCGTACAGCCCGTCGGCACGCAGCGCCACGGCATCCCGGGCCGGGAGCAGGTCGGGGTAGAAGACGCCGATCTCCTGGCCGAGGATGATCTCGACCAGCCGGTCCTTGTCGAGATCGTCCACCCGCTCGGTGGCGACGACATGGCCGTCGCGCAGCACGGTGACCGCGTGGCAGAGCGCGAGCACCTCCTCGAGTCGGTGGCTCACGTAGATGACCGCGGTGCCGCGCTCGGCAACCTCGCGCACGGCGGCGAACAGCCGCTCGACGTCCTCGTCGGGGAGGAACGCGGTCGGCTCGTCGAGCACCAGCACACCGCCGGTCTCCGGCAGCTCCAGCAGGCTGCGGACGAGCGCGACGAGGGCCCGGTCGATCTGCCCCAGCTCGGACACCGGACGTCGCGGATCGACGTCGACGCCGAACGAGGCGAGCGCGTCGCGCACGCGCCGGCGCTCCCGCCGCCACGGTATGCGCCCCGCCCGGCCGGCGGCGAAGCGGCCGACCAGGACGTTGTCCACGACGCTCGACTCGGGTACCAGCGCCAGATCCTGATGCACGAAGCTCAGGCCGCTACGGCGGGCCGCGCCGGCCGGGATCGGGAGGTCCACCGGCCGCCCGCCGACCTCCAGCTCGCCACCCGGGTCCGGCGCGTGGTAGCCCGCGAGGATCTTCACGAGCGTCGACTTGCCGGAGCCGTTGCGGCCCACGAGCGCCCGGATCTCGCCGGGCGCGAGCGTCATGGAGGCCCCGTGCAGCACACGGACGGGCCCGAAGGTCTTCGAGATGCCGTGGAGCCGGAGGGCGGCGCGGCGCCCTCCGGTACCGATGGTCGCCCCGCTCACTTCGTGACCCAGATCTTGCCGGGGTACTCGGCCGGGTAGTCGAAGCCGTACCACTGCTCGTCGTTCTCGCGATCGACGTTCAGGTCCTGGACGTTCTCATGGGTGAAGACGCGGACGCCCACCTTCGGGTCGCGCACGACCGGCACGCCGGAGAGCTCGCGCAGCACGTTGTCGGCCAGCGCGTAGGCGAGCCACTCGTTGACCCCGCCGATGTCCATCTGGAATGGGCCGTCACCGCGCTGGAGCGCCTGCATCTGAGGGACGATCGAGTTGAAGCCGGCGAGCTTCACGCGGTTCTGCGCCTGGGCCAGCGCGACCCCGGTCTCGGCCTGCAGCGCGACGCTGTCGAAGGCGGGAATGACGTAGCCGATCGACGGGTCCTTCGTCAGCTCGGTCTGCGTGATCTTCGCCACCTCCTTCGCGCCGCCGTCGGCGTACGCGGTGAGGCTGTACTTCTTGGTCGTGACCTTCGCCTGCGGCGCCAGCTCCTTCACCCGCTCGCGAAAGCCGTTCAGCTCGAGGGTGGAGCTCGGGATGTCGGGCGACTCGATGAGCAGGACGTTGCCCGTGCCGTTCGAGTCGGCGATGAACCAGTCCGCGAGGAGGCGCCCGACCGCGACGTAGTCGTACGAGACGTCGAGGACGAGGCCGTCGACCTCGGGCTGGAACTCGGGCGTCCCGGCGACCAGGCTGAAGAACGGGATGCCCGCGTCCTTGGCCTTCTTGACCTGCGCCGCGAACTGCACCGGCGAGTTGCCATCGCCGAGGATGATCGCGTCGGCGTCGCCGGCGATCGCCAGGTCGATGCCCTTGATGTGCTCGGCGGCGGTGTTGCCCGGGTCGTAGACCTTCAGGCTCACGCCTTGCGACGCGAAGGCCTCCTTCGCGGAGCGCGTCCACTGCTTGATGATGTCCGAGGACTGGTCGCCGATCCACCAGACGGTCTTCCCCCTCGCGGGGGCGGGGTCGAACGCCGGCGGGGCGAAGAACTCCGGCGACTGCGAGGCCTCCTCGATGCTGGCCCTGGCCACGGCCACGCCGTCGTCGACCGCCGCGGCGGTGGTCTGTCCACCGGCGGCGTCGTCGGAGTCGTCCGAGCCGCAGGCGGCGAGCGTGACGCTGAGCGCGAGCGCGGCGAGCAACGCGACGAGTCGGCGACGAGAGGATGTGGATGGCAACTGGGGCTCCTTTTCAGATGGAGGGGAGGTCGGCGGCGCGCAGGGCCGCGGTGCGGGCGGCGTCGACCGTCCAGGTGGCGGTGTCGACGGTGACCCGGTAGTCGCGCTCGGCCGCCGCGGGCGTGACCACGCCGGCGCGCACGTCGCGGAGCACCGCGCCGGGGTCGCGCTCGGCGGGGTCTCCGTAGCCGCCACCGCCGGCGTGCCTCATGACGACGATGTCACCGGCCCCGACGGTGCGGATGGTGTTGACGACGATGGGCTCGACGGCGCCGTCGGCGCGATGGAGCTCGGCGCGGTTGGGTCGCCCGGCGTGCCCGCCGTGCAGGCCGAAGGGCGCGGTCTCATCGGCGGTGCCGCCGCCCCAGCGCAGGCACGGCAGATCGTCCTGCTCGACGCGGTAGCGCACCCACGCGGCGAGTCCGCCGCGCCAGCGACCGGCGCCGGCGCTGTCGGTGTCGAGCCCGAAGCCGAGCACCGTCACGGGCCCGCTCAGCTCGACCTGCTCCGGGTCCATCGTCTGGTGGCCGCCCATCGTGACGGGGGTCCCGAGGCCGTCCCACCCGTCGGCGCCGAGCGTGGCGCCCGAGCCGCCGTGGCCGAAGGCACCGATGGTGATGAAGGGCCTGCCGGTGCCCTCCTCGATCCCGGCTTGGGCGACATTGCACGCCCGGGCCCAGCCGGCGTTGCTGCCGCGCGGAACGGCGTCTGCCAGGGCGATCCAGATGGCCTCGACGATCGCCTCGCAGCCGGCGAGGGTGGCGAGGGTCGTGGCGGCGGGCTCCAGCGCGTGGACGACGGTGCCGGGCTCCGTGATCACCGCGATCGGCGCGGTGGAGCCCGTGTTCATCCCGAGGTCCGGGTCGACCAGGGCGAAGACGGCGACGTGGCAGGAGGCGATCGTGTTCGGCCGCGGCGAGTTCGCGTAGCCGGCGACCTGGGGGTCGGACCCGGTGAAGTCGAACGTGACGGCGTCGCCCTCGACGCGCGCCTCGACGACCACCCGGACGGGGTCGGGCGCGACGGCGCTGCCGTTCTCGATGAGCCGCTCGGCGCGGTACACGCCGTCGCGGAACGCCGACAGCTCGGCGCGCATGTGCCGCTCGGAGGCCTCGAGGTGGCAGTCGATCGCGGCGTCGAGGGCCTCGCGGCCGAACGTCTCGATCATCGCGAGCAGGTCGGCCTCGCCGACCGTGACCGCCCCGATCTGGCAGTGCAGGTCGCCCTCCACGAACGCCCGCATGCGGACGTTCAGGAGGATCATCTCCCAGACGTCGCGCACCGGCTCCCCGCGGTGCTGCAGGCGCACCGGCGGGATGCGCAGCGCGTCGTCCCAGCAGTCGACGGCGTTCGGGTTGTAGCCCATCACGCCACCGCCTCCGACATCGGCGTGGTGGCCCTTGCTCATCGCCCAGAACGCGAGCTCGCCCGCGTGGAACACCGGCTTGACGATCGTGATGTCCGGCGGGTGGTTGTTGCCGCGATAGGGGTCGTTGAGGACGTAGACGTCACCCTCGTGGACATCCCCGTCGAAGCGCTCCCGGACCGCATCGAGCGCGCTGGGCATGGAGCCGGCGAGCACCGGGATCCAGTCCTTCGTCGCGACCCAGCGGCCGTCGGCGGTGAAGACGCCGGTGACGAAGTCGCGCATCTGGAAGACGGGCGACCGGGACGTGCGGAGCATGGACTCGGCCATGTGCTCGGCGATCGCATGAAGCCGGTTGGCGACGATCGCGGCGAGGGCCGGATCGGCGATCGGGCGGGCGGGCGCGGCGCTAGACACGGATGCCTCCCGAGGCGAGTCGGGCGACGGCGGCGTCGGCGGTCGTCGCGGAGGGGTGGAGGAGGAGGCTTCCGCCGCCGTGCACCGTCAGGGAGCGCCCGGGCGGCACGACGACGGTGCTGGTGGGAAGCTCGACGATGGCCGGGCCGGCGAGCGCGTCGCCGGGCCCCAGGTCGCCGGCCCGGTGGACGGGCGCGTCGCGGAGGACGCCGCCGAACCACGCCGGGCGCGTCGCCGCCCCGACGGCGGCGGGCGGCGCGGCGACGGCGGCGGACGCCGGCTCGCTCCAGGTGGTGCCGCTCGCCTCGAGCCGGATGTTGAGGATCTCGGTCTCGGTGCCGCGCAGCGCGTGGCCGTAGCGCTCCTCGTGCGCGGGGTGGAAGTCCTCGACGAGCCGTGCCAGGGTCGTGTCGTCGATGGGGCCCTCGCCGGGGAGGTCGACGTCGATGGCGTGCAGCTGCCCGACGTAACGCACCTCGGCGAGGCGGCGATGGGCGACCGCCTCCGGCAGGACGCCCTCCGCGGCGAGCTGCTGCCGCGCCGCCGCCGCGAGCTCGGCGAACGCCCGGTCGACGTCGGCGGCGCCCGGGGCGGGGCGACGCCCGAACAGGGTGCGTACGTAGTGGTGCTTGAAGTCCGTGACCAGGATGCCGGCGGCGCAGAGCACCGAGGCGTCGACCGGCACGACGACGAGCTCGATGTCGAGGTCGTCGGCGAGGGCCGCGGCGTGCAGCGGCCCGGCGCCCCCGGCCGCGACCAGGGCGAAGCCGCGCGGGTCGAGCCCCCGGCGCAGCGTGAGCAGGCGCAGCGCGTCGGTCATCGACGCGTTGACGGTCGCCACGATGCCGGCGGCCGCATCCAGGATGCCCAGCCCCAGCCGGTCGCCGAGCTCGCCGACGGCGCGCTCGGCGGCGTCGCGGTCGAGCGTCAGCTCGCCGCCGCCGAAGTCGTCCTCGCGGAGGTACCCGAGCAGGAGGTTCGCGTCGGTGACGGTGGGCTCGGTGCCGCCGCGCCCGTAGCAGGCGGGACCGGGATCGGCGCCGGCGCTCTGGGGTCCCACCCGCAGCATCCCGCCGGCGTCGACCCAGGCGAGCGAGCCCCCGCCGGCGCCGATCGTGGAGATGTCGAGCATCGGCGTGGCGATCGCGTAGCCCGCGAGGTGCCCGGTGGCGCGCACCTCGGTGGCCCCGCCCCGGGCGAGGCTGGCCTCGAAGCTCGTACCGCCCATGTCGATGGTCATGGTCTTCGGCGCTCCGACGGGGGCGGCGATCCTCGCGCTGGCGACCGGGCCGCCGGCGGGGCCGGACAGAAGCGTCGTCACCGCCTTGTCGGCGACGACGTCGACCGCGGCGAGGCCGCCGTTCGACTGCATCACCTGAAGCGCCCCCGCGTACCCGTAGGAGGCGAGCCGCTCGCGCAGGCGCGCCAGGTAGGTCCGCAGGATCGGGCCGACGTAGGCGTTGGCCACGGTCGTGCTGGTGCGCTCGTACAGCCGGATCTGCGGCGCGATGTCGTACGAGAGGCTGACGAAGGCCTCCGGCAGCTCCCGGGCGAGGATCTCGCAGACGCGCCGCTCGTGGGACGGGTTGAGGAACGAGAACAGGAGGCACACCCCGACGGCGGTCACGCCGTCCTCGCGGAAGGCGCGGGCGGCCACGCGGACGTCCCGCTCGGACAGGGGCTCCACCTCGGCGCCGTCCCGGTCGATGCGGCCGGCGACGGTGAGGATCCGCTCTCGCGGCACGAGGTGCTCGGGCGCGGGAGTGCGCGAGTCCCACTGGCGCTCGCGGCGCCCCTGGCGCAGCAGCAGCGTGTCGCGGAAGCCCTCGGTCTGGATGAGACCGGTGCGGGCTCCGGTGCGAGTGAGCAGGGCGTTGGTCGTGATCGTGGTGCCGTGGACGATCACCCCGGTGCGGCCGAGCAGCTCGGCCACGGTCAGTCCGAGGTCGCCGGCGATCAGCTCGAGACCGGCCACCACACCGTCGGAGGGATCGCGCGGCGTGGAGCTCGACTTGTACTCGCGCTCACGCTTCCCGTCGAAGAGCACGAAGTCCGTGAACGTGCCGCCCACGTCGATGGCAAGCCGGAAGGCGGCGCTCACGCCGGCCCCCCGTCGCCGGCGCCGGCCAGCTCCGCGATGAGCGCGTCGAGCTCGGGCACCTGCGCACGCAGGCTCGGCAGGTTGACGACGATGCCCTCCTGCGTGGTGCGGGCCAGCACGACGACGGCATCCTCGTCCCGGGACGGGTTCTCCTCGCGGTGCGGCACGAACGGCGGGACGTACACGTAATCGCCCGGCCCGGTCTCGATGCGCCTCTCCTCGCCGTCCTCCAGAAAGACGAAGACCGGGTGGCCGGAGACCACGTAGATCCCCGTCTCGGCGCGGCCGTGGTGGTGGGCGTCGGTGACCATCCCCGACCTGACCCGGTTCTTCCCCATCCAGAGGGTGCGGGACCCGTTGCGCGTGCCGGAGATCGCCTCGTAGCGGGTCATCCCCTTGGTCTGGGCGGTGTCCGGATCGAGGGCGTCGGCGGCGGTGTGGTGAAGCCGGAAGTGCCAGGCCGCGTTGGCCTCGTGGCGGTGGCCTTCGCTCATGCAGCGGTCTCCTTGGACGTCGATGCCGGCTCCAGCGCGTCGGGCTCGAGCCCGAACATCCGCAGCAGGCCGGCGCGACCCTCGTCCGTGACGACGATCACCCGGCTCGCCTCACGACCCTGCAGCCAGCCGCGGCGCAGCAGCTCGGCGGCCAGCGCCGCACCGAGGCTTCCCGCGACATGGTGATCGCGCTCGCTCCAGTCGAGGCACGCCCTGGCGAGGGGGCGCGGCTGGGAGCGCAGACGGTCGAGGTCGATCCCCAGCTCGGCGAAGGCGCGCTCCCCCTCGGCCGTGAGGCGGAAGTCGTCGGTCGTGCGGACGAGCAGCCCCACCGACACGAGCCGTTGCGCGAGCGCGACCCCGACGCGTCCGGCGAGGTGGTCGTAGCAGAGGCGGCCCCGGCGGAGCATGGCCGCCTCGTCGGCGCTCCGCAGCGACCGGACGACGGCCGGAGGAGCGAGCAGGATGAGGATCTCGAGGGCATCGGCGACGGCCTGGCTGCTGAGGCGGTAGAGCCTCTGGCGGCCGCGCGGCTCGACGGCGATGAGCCCACCCTCAGTGAGCCGCCGCAGGTGGGCGCTGGCGAGCGGCCGCGACACATCGGCGCGGTCGGCCAGCACGGAGGCCGGCGTGAGGCCCCCGTTCAGGAGCGTCAGCAGGATGGTGGCGCGGGTGCGATCGGCGAGCAGGGCGCCGATCGCGGCGAGGTCGACTTCTCCGGTCACGTAAACACCGTAAATCCCCCATGGTTAAACGAGAGATGAATGATCCTCTATCTCGATAAAAAATGTCGAGAAACTTCGCGGACGGCGGCGCCCATCTCACGAAACCGCCCCCTCCGACGTGTCTGATGCGAGAGTCGGAAGCGATGACGGGAGACGAGATGACCGGCCAGACGGCGGCGCGGGCCGACGAGCACGGGGCGGCGGCGGGGCGGCGCCACGCGGTGCTCCCGACGGCCCTCGGCGACATCACCGTGGTGCGCGACGACGACGCGATCCTCGGCCTCTTCTTCCCGCGGCACCGGCACATGCCGCCGCCCGAGTGGCTGGGCCGGCGCGTGACGGGGCGGGAGCGGGGCGGCGACGGGGGCTTCGACGAGGTGGCCCGCGAGCTCGCGGAGTACCTGGACGGGCGGCGGCGGCGGTTCACCGTGCGCACGCGGGCCGACGGCAGCCCGTTCCGGCGGCGGGTGTGGGAGCTGATCGCGGCGATCCCCCGCGGCGAGACCACCACCTACGGCGCGATCGCCGCCGAGCTGGGGGGCGCGAACCCGCGCGAGGTGGGCGGGGCGGTGGGGCGCAACCCGCTGTCGATCATCATCCCCTGCCACCGGGTGGTGGGCAGCACGGGGGACCTCACCGGCTACGCGGGCGGCCTGGACCGCAAGCGGCGCCTGCTGGAGATCGAGGGGGCGCTACCCGGATCGGGCCAGCAGACGCTGGAGGTCGATGTCAGGTGACGTGGACGATGCGCAGCACGTCCGTCCTGCGCGAGCGGCCGTCGATGCCGGCCAGCACCACCACGATGTCGCCGGCGCGCACGTGCCCCTCGGAGCGCGCGGTGCGCACCGCCTCGGCCACCATCTCCTCGTTGCTCGCGAAGGCCGAGAGCGCCATGGGCGTCGCCCCCCAGCTCACGGCGAGCTGGCGGCGCACCCGCTCGTCGGGGGTGAACCCCAGGATCGGCGCGCACGGACGGTGGCGGGCGATCGCCCGCACGGTGAAGCCGCTGCGGGTGAGGCAGAGGATCGCGTCGGCGCCCAGCTCCTCGGCGACCCGCGATGCCGCGTCGGTGATGGTGTCGGTGACGCGCCGGTCGCGGTTGTCGGCGCGGTCCGGGTCGGCGACGCGCAGCCGCGCGACCAGGCGCGACCAGCCGACCTGATCGAAGCTCTCGTCGGCGCGGGCGCAGAGCCGCGCCATGGTCGCCACCACGTTCACCGGGTCGTTCCCGACGGCGGTCTCGCCCGAGAGCATCACCGCCGACGACCCGTCGAAGACCGCGTTCGCGACGTCCGAGGCCTCGGCGCGCGTCGGCGTGGGCGCCTGCACCATCGACTCGAGCATCTGGGTGGCCGTGATCGCCGGCCGCCCGTGCGCGATGCACTCGCGGATGATCCGCTTCTGCAGGTGCGGCAGGTCCTCGATCGCCAGCTCGATGCCCAGGTCGCCGCGGGCGATCATCACGGCGCCCGCCGCATCGACGATGCCGCCCAGGTTGTCGATGGCGCTGCGCGTCTCGATCTTCGCCACGATCAGCGGGCCGCGCGGGTGCGGCTCGGTGCCGAGGCGCCGGACGTCGTGGGCGGAGCGCACGAACGACACCGCGACCATGTCGACGCCCTCCTCCACGAAGGCGTCGAGGATGCGCAGGTCCTCGGGCGTGGGCGTGCTGAGGCGCAGGCGGTCGGAGGGGATGTGGACGCCCGGCCGGCCGGTGAGCCGCCCGCCGTGCAGCACCCGCGCCTCCAGGCCGTCGCCGGTCGCCCCGACGACCTCCATGTCGATGGCGCCGTCGCCGAACGACACGCGGTCGCCCTCCTCGATGCCCTCGAGCAGGTGGTCGTGGTCGATGCCGATCGCCTCGGCGTCGGACGAGTCGCGGCCCGGCTCGATCCGCACCAGGCTGCCGTCGCCCAGCTCCACCCCGTCGCGGCCGAAGCTCGCCGCCCGGATCTTCGGGCCCGGCAGGTCGACCAGGGTGCCGATGTCGCGGCCGGCCTCGGCCGCGAGCGCCCGCACCCGGCGGTGGATCGTGAGCGCGTCCTCCAGCGTGCCGTGGGAGAGGTTGAGCCGCACCGCGTCCATGCCCGCGCCGATCAGGCCGCGGATGACCGCCTCCGACTCGGAGGCCGGGCCCAGGGTGGCGAGGATCTTCGTGCGGCGGGGCGGGGCGGCCATGACGGCCGATCATAGGGAGAGGACCCGGGCGGCAGGAGGGCGGATCGCGCCCGTCGCGGGCGCGGCACCGGCCGGCGCGCGGTCACCCGCCGCCGCCGGCCTCCTCCACCGCGCGGGCGAGCTCGGCCTCGCGGGCGCGGCGGCGCTCCATCTTCGTGGCCAGCTGCGCCCGGAAGGCCTCGATGCGGCCCAGGCGGGCGTCGACCCGCTCGAGCATGCGCGCGTTCACCTCGATCGCCTCGCGCACGACCTGCAGCTGGCTCGCGGGCGAATCGTCGGCGCGGTAGCGGGCGCGCAGGGCCTCGGTGGCGTCCTCGGCCTCCAGCACCGCCCGGATCTCGACCAGCGGCAGCGACAGCAGGTCCTGCAGCTCGCGGATGCGCTCCAGCCGGTCGATGTCGGCCGCCGTGTACTGGCGGGTCGCCCCCGCCCCCTCGGGCGCCGGCGAGAGCAGGCCGATCTCCTCGTAGTAGCGCAGCGTGCGCGGGGTGAGCCCCGTGAGCCGGGCGGCCTCGCCGATGCGGACGGTCTCGTCGCCGATGGGCCGGACGGCGGTCATGGGTCCGAGTCTACGGTCGACCGGCCCCGCATCCAGGTGGCGGCGGCCGCGACCAGCGAGGCCGCGATCGCGAAGGCGAACGCCGCGTGCAGCCCGGTCGTGAACGGGCCGGAGATGATCCGGGGGAAGAAGTCGCGGCCGGTCACGGTGGCGGCGCCGTGCGCCGGCAGCCCGTCGATCACCTCCGGGCCCAGCAGGTGCCGCATCGGGTTCTCGCCGAGGAAGGCCGCGAAGAGGGTGGAGATGGGCGGCAGCTCGGCGACCCGGTGGGCGTCGGCGGCCGGGACCCCCTGCGCGGCGAGCCCCCGCGAGAGGCTGGCGGGCAGCGACGCGGCCAGCCCGGCGATCATCAGGGTGAAGAACACGCCGATGGACAGCACCTGCGCGGAGTTCTGGAAGGTCGCCATCATGCCGCCGCCGGCGCCGCGGTCCGCGGCCGGCAGGCTGTTCATCACGCTCGCCCGGTTGGGCGAGCCGAAGGCGCCCATCGCCATGCCGATCAGCAGCAGCACCATCGCGAAGAGCGGGTAGGGGAAGTCGATCGGCAGCATCAGCAGCAGCCCGAAGCCGGCGGCGGTGCCGAGCATGCCGCCCAGGGCGAAGGGCCGCGGCCCGTGGCGGTCGGAGAGGATCCCCGACAGGGGCCCCGCGACGAGGAAGCCGATGGTGAGCGGCAGCATGTAGATGCCGGCCCACAGCGGCGTGCGCTCGAACGAGTAGCCGTGCAGCGGCAGCCAGATGCCCTGCAGCCAGATCACGAGGATGAACATCAGGCCGCCGCGCCCCACGGCGGCGAGGAAGGTGGCGAGCACGCCGGCGCTGAAGGCCCGTATCCGCAGCAGCGGCAGCCGGAACATCGGCGCCTCCGCCCGCGCCTCGATGAACAGGAAGGCCACCAGCAGGGCGGCGCCCGCCGCCAGCTCGCCGACGACCGCCGGGCTGCTCCACCCCATCGTGTGATCGCCGTAGGGCTGGATGCCGTAGGTGACCCCGATCATCAGCAGCACCAGGCCGGCCGCGAAGGTGAGGTTGCCGGCCCAGTCGATGCGCGCCCGCTCGGGCGCCCGGCGCTCCTCCAGCCGCCGGTAGGCCCACCAGGTGCCGAACATCCCGATCGGGACGGAGATGAGGAAGATCAGGCGCCAGTTGATCGGCGCCAGCACCCCGCCGAGCACGAGCCCCACGAACGAGCCGCTGATGCCCGCCACGCTGTTCAACCCGAGCGCGAGGCCGCGCTGGTGCGGCGGGAACGCGTCGGTGAGGATCGCCGGCGACGTGCCCACCAGGAAGGCGGCGCCGACCCCCTGGAACACGCGCATGATCACCAGGTAGAGCGCCGCCTCGCGCCCCGACATCCAGGTGACCGTCAGGAGCAGCGACGCCACCGTGTAGATCAGGAAGCCGAGGTTGTACATCCGCACCCGGCCGAACAGGTCCCCCAGCCGGCCGAGGCTGGCGACCAGCACGCTGCTGACCACCAGGAAGCTCAGGATCATCCAGAACAGGTAGAAGCCGTTCGCCGGCAGCAGCGGGTCGAGGTCGATGCCGCGGAAGATGTCCGGCAGGGCGATGAGCGTGATCGACGAGTCGATCGTGGCCATCAGGACGCCGAGCGTGGTGTTCGAGAGGACGACCCACTTGTACGAGTCGGACTCGCCGGAGCCGGGCGCGGAGAAGGCGTGCGATGCCGTGGTCACGGCATCGAATCTACCGTTTACGTTAACGTGATGGTCGAGTGTCCGGTCGCGCCCTCGCGAAGGCGGAGGAGCCACGATGAAGCTGCGCTGGTTCGGTCAGTCGGCGTTCCTGCTCAGCGGCGCGCGGCGCGTCGCCATCGACCCGTTCGGCCCCATGGAGGGTCTCGCCTCCCGCGGGATCGTCTTCGACTACCCGCCGATCGAGGGCGTCGAAGCGGACCTGCTGCTGATCACCCACGAGCACCGCGACCACGACTTCGCCGAGGCGGTGGACGCCCCGCAGACCATCCGCGCGCTGGCCGGCACCTTCGAGTCACCGGTCGGCACGGTGGTGGGCGTCGCCTCGGAGCACGACGAGGTCGCCGGCACCCGGCGCGGCCACAACGTGATCTTCCGCTTCGACCTGGACGGGCTGGGCGTCTGTCACCTCGGCGACCTGGGCCAGCCCGCGCTGCGGCCCGAGCAGCGCGCCGCGATCGGCGCGGTCGACGTGCTGCTGGTGCCGGTCGGCGGCGGCCCCACCATCGGCGGGGAGGCCGCGGCGGCGGTCGTGCGCGACCTGGGGCCCCGGCTGGTGGTGCCCATGCACTACGGCAACGCGGCCGTCAGCTTCCTGGGACCGCCGGACGAGTTCCTCGCCGCCCTGGGCGCCGGGGTCGATCGGCCGGGCGTCGCCGAGGCCGAGCTGGAGGACCACCTCGGCACCCCGCGGGCTCCCCGGGTGCTGCTGCTGGAGCCCCCCGCCGGCCGCCGGCCGGGCCGGCCGCAGGCGCCCTCGATCGCGTCGCGGTAGGCCGCGGGCGTCACGACGGCGTCGCGGCCCGGCGGCGCGCGTCAGGGGGCCGAGGCGCCCTGGGCCCGGGCGATGCCCTCGTCCGCGACGGCGCAGAGGCTGCGCGCCACCGCCGCGGCGCCGGCCGAGCGCGCGCGGGTGGCGGGGCGGCCCCGGCCGAGCGCGCGCTGCACCCGCTCCGCGCAGACGCTCGCCTGCCGGCGCAGCCCGTCCACCTCGTCCGTCGCCGGCCGCCGCGGCCCCAGCGCCAGGGCGTCCATGGCCACCTCGGCGAGGCGGGCCACATCGCGGTCCACCTCGCGGCAGTCGTCGTCGAGCGGCGTGACCCGGGCGATCTGGGCCACCGCCCCGGTGAGCGACCAGATGCGTTGCAGGCGCACGTCGCGGCGCTCCGCCGCGACCGCGCGGGAGTGAGCCACGACGGCGGCGGCGAGCGCGACGTCGCCCCGCAACCAGGCCGCGCAGGCGGCGCCGACCCCGGCACGGGCGGCGTCGATCGAATGGCTGCGAGCGGGCATCCGCACCTCCTCGTCGCGACCCGTCCGGGGGATCGTTCCCCCACCGCGGCCCGCCGAAACGCCCGCTACGCCCCCGCCCGGTTCGCCGCCACGATCTCCCGCTGGCCGGCGGGCGGCGGCGGCAGGTCGCGCAGCAGCGCCTCCGCGAACTCGTCCACCCCCTCGAACGCGAGGGCGGCGTTGTGGGCGCGCTCGAAGCCGATGGTCGAGAAGGGGTTGCCCGACATGGCGCGCCCGCACACCGAGCCGCCGTAGTGGCTGGGGTACACCGTGACGTGGTCGGGCAGATCCATCAGCCGCGCCAGCGAGGCGTGCTGCACGCGCGCCATCTCGGCCGGATCGCCGGGGGCGTGCAGGTCGGGGCGCCCGACATCGCCCACCAGCAGCGAGTCGCCGGTGAACACCAGCCAGGGCTCCTCGGTGCCGCGGCGCCGGTCGGCGACCAGGTAGGCGGCGTGGGCGGGCGCGTGGCCCGGCGTCGCGATCGTCGTGACCTGGGTGTTGCCCAGATCCACCCGCTCGCCGTCGGCCAGCGGATGATGGTCGAACGCGACGTCGGCGCCCTGCGGCAGGTACGCCGTCGCCCCGGTCGCCGCCACCAGCGCGGGCAGCCCGGAGATGTGATCGGCCTGCACGTGGGTGTCGAACACGGCGACGATCGGGACGCCGATCCGCGCCGCCGCCGCGACGTAGTCGTCGACCAGCTCGACGTGGGGATCCACCACCGCCAGACGCGCGTGCGTCGGGCAGCCGAACAGGTAACTGGCGCACGCGGTGGGCTCGTAGAGGAACGGACGCAGGATCACAGCGACTCCCCTCGGGGATCGGCTCGGCCGGGCACTCCCGATGCATTCAAGGACGCGCGGGCGCCGGGCTCAAGCCCGGCGAGGACGCGTGCTACCGTCGCCCGGCGACCGATGGCAGCCCGCGAGGCACACCCCGCCGGAGACGCGCCCAGCGAGCGGTGGCGCACCGTCGCGTCACGGCGGCTGCTCGACTCGCCGTGGCTGGCGGTGGACGAGGAGCGCGTGATGCTCCCGGACGGGGCGGTGATCCCCGACTACCTGGTCACCCGCGGCAGGCCCTGGGGCATCGTCGTCGCCCTCGCGGGGGATGGCGACCTGCTGCTGGTGCGCCAGTACAAGCACGGCATCCGGCGCATCACGCTGGAGCTGCCGGCCGGCTTCATCGAGCCGGGCGAGTCGCCGGCCGAGGGGATCGCGCGGGAGCTGCGCGAGGAGACCGGGTACGCGCCCGGTGAGCTGCGCGTCGTCGCGTCCATGACCTGCGACCCCACCCGCTCGGACCAGGTGGGTCACGTCGCCGTCGCCACCGGCTGCCGCCGCGACGGACCGCAGCGCCTCGACCCGAACGAGCGGGTCGAGGTGGTCACCGTCGCTCCCGCCCGCGCCCTCGACCTGGTGGGCGACGGGACGATCGACGTTCAGGGCACGATCGCCGCCCTGCTCATCGGCCTGCGCGAGCTGGGCCTGCTCCGCCTCGCCCCGCGCGGGGCGGGGCCGGCGCCGTGACCGGGGAGGCCCTCCCGGTGCTCATCGGCGCCGGAGCGCCTGGCGCTCGATCCAGCGCGCCCAGGAGTGCAGGCCGCGGTCGTCGCCGCCCGCGGCGACCGGGAAGACCGGCAGGCCCGGCCGGCGCGCGTCGAGCGCATCGACGGCCGTCCGGAGCTCGTCGCGGCGCAGCCGGTCGGCCCCCGTCGCGACGACGGCGTGCACCGACTCGAGCGTCTCGTCGGGGAGGTCGCCGAGCGACGCGGCCGGCACCACCGCGACCCGGGCGTCGTCCGGCGTGAGACGGCGCGGGTCGGCGGCTCCGCCGTCGCCCTCGACGAGGACCACCTGGGCGTCCCCGACGCCGGCGCCGGCGACGGCGTCCCGCCCGGAGGGCGCCGCCGCCCCGTCGTCCCGCGGCACGACGGCCACGTCGAGGTGCCCCAGCATGCCGATGGTCCGCGCCAGGAGCCCGGCGGTGCCGGCCTCGCCGATCCCCGCGACGCGGATCACGGCGGGGCGGGGGCGGCGCCTGCCGATGCCGCGGTCCATCGCGGAGCGCAGGATCGCCAGGGCGTCCCAGCGGGTCAGCACGCCGGCGGGCACGCCGCCCTCCCATGCCAGCACCAGCTCGGCGTCTCCCAGCAGGGCGCGCATCGCATCGCAGGCGT
This sequence comes from Thermoleophilia bacterium, assembly GCA_050181915.1. GTDB lineage: Bacteria > Actinomycetota > Thermoleophilia > Miltoncostaeales > Miltoncostaeaceae > JBFXCS01. The sequence continues at coordinate 483,353 of JBFXCS010000003.1, forward strand.
CGGCGGCGGGGCTGGTCTCGTACACCCGGTCGCGCCCGTGCATCTCGATCCGGCCCTCGTCGGTGGCGACCCACACGCCCACCAGCCACCCGCCGTCGACGACGGGGACGTGCTTCACGCCGCCGGCCTCCATCAGGCCGCGAACCGCCTCGGCGCCGTCCTCGGTCGCCCGCGCCAGGATCGGGTGGCTGCTCATCACGTCACGGACCCTCACGGCACGCCTCCCGCACTCGCGGTGGTGGTCACCGCATCGAGGATACGAACGGCATCGACGCGCGCCACCGGGACCGGCACTGCACCGCGCTGCGGGTTGTCCGCAGCGGATCGCGGCCGGACGCGGACGCCCCGCGGACGGTGGCCGGCGAGTCTCGGCGCATGCTCTGCGCAGCGCATGAGGACGGCGTCACCCTCGTCGACGGACGGCGGGTGGCGCTGCGGGACGTCGCGCCCGGCGACGCGGACGCCATCCGCCGGCTGTTCGACGGCCTGTCGCCGCGCTCGCGCGCGCTGCGCTTCGGCGCGGCCCGTCGCGGGCTGACCGCCGCGGAGGCCGCGGCGATGGCCGCCGCGCCCGGCCCCGGCCGCGGCGTCGTCGCGGTGGCCGGCGGGGAGTGGGAGCGCATCGTGGGCCTCGCCCGCTACGAGCGCGCCGCGGGCGCGGCGGACGCCGAGCTCGGCATCGCGGTCGCCGACGCCTGGCACGGCCTCGGCGTCGGCACGGCGCTGGTGGAGCTCCTGCTCTCGCGCGCGGGCGAGGACGGCGTCGACTCGGTGTGGGCGCTGGTGCGCCGCGACAACGCGGCCATGCTCCGCGTGCTGCGCGAGCTGGGATGCCCCGTCTGGGAGCGCGCGACACCGGACGGGCTGGTGCTGCGCATGCCGGCCGGGCCGGCGGCCGACGCGCCGGAGCCCGCGGCCGCGCGGTTCGCCCGCGCGGCGGTGGCGTCGCTCGATCCGCTGCTGCGCCCCGCCTCCCTTGCCGTGGTCGGGGCGTCCCGCGACCCGGCGTCGCCGGGCGGCGCCGTCGCCGCGGCGCTCACGGACGGCGGCTTCCCCGGCGCGGTCCATCTGGTGAGCCGCTCCGGCGGCACGATGGCGGGGCGCCCGGTGTGGCCGTCGCTCGCGGCGGTCCCCGAGCGGGTCGAGCTCGTCGTCGCGGCCGTGCCGGCCCACGAGGTGCCGGGCGTGGCCCGCCAGGCCGTGGCGCACGGGGCGCGGGCGCTGGTCGTGCTGTCGTCCGGCTTCGCCGACGCCGGCCCGGACGGCGCGGCGATCGAGGCGGAGCTGCTGCACGTGGCGCGCACCGGCGGCCTGCGCCTGGTGGGCCCGAACTGCCTGGGCGTCGCGAGCTCGGATCCCGAACGGCCCCTGAACGCCACCTTCGCCGCCGCGGCCCCCTCCCCGGGGCGGATCGCCCTCGCCACCCAGAGCGGCGGGGTCGCCGCCGCCGCGATCGCCTACTGCGCCGCGCAGGGCGTGGGCCTGTCGAGCATGGTGAGCCTCGGCGCCGCCTCCGACGTCGGCGCCGCCGACCTGCTGCCGTGGTGGGACGCCGACCCGCGCACCTCGGTCGTGCTGCTCTACCTGGAGCGGATGGGCGACCACCGCCTGCTCGCCCAGGTCGCCCGCCGCGTGACGCGCACCACCCCGGTCCTCGCGCTCAGCCCGGGCCGCGGCGCCGCCGCCCGGCGGGGCGCGGCGCACCACTCCGCCGCCGTCGCCGCCGACGACGGCGCCACGGACGCGCTGCTCGACCTCGCCGGGATCGTGCGGGGCGACACCCTGGAGCAGTTGCTGGACGCCGGGCGCCTGCTCTCGTCGCAGCCCGCCCCCGCCGGCGACCGGGTCGCGATCGTCTCGAACGCCGCCGGGCCGGCGATCCTCGCCGCCGACGCCTGCGAGGCGGCCGGGCTCGCGGTGCCGGTGCTTCCGGCCGCCCTGCGGGAGGCCCTCGAGGAGGCGGTGCCCGGCATCGCCTCGGCATCGAACCCGGTGGACCTCGGCGCCGGGGCGCGCCCGGACGACCTGCGCCGCGCGGGGGCCCTGATCGCCGCGAGCGGCGCCGTGGACGCCCTGCTCGTCGCCGTCACGCCGCTCGCCGGCATCGACGCCGACGCGCTCGCGGCCGCCGCCGACCGGTTGGAGGGCGGCGCGGTCACCGTGGTGGGCTGCCGGCCCGACGCCGCGGGCCGTCCCCGCGGGGACGGCGTGCCGTGGCTCGCCTTCCCGGAGGGCGCGGCGGCCGCCCTCGGGCACGCGGCCGCCGCGGGAGCCGCGGCGCGGAGGACGGAGGCCTGAGGGGCCCCCTCCCCGCCCCGGCTCAGCCTCAGGCCCGGGCGGGCTCCGTCCGTCGCGGGCCGTACGGGGCGAGGTGCCCGGTCCGCACCGCCCATCGCTCGAACACCAGGCTGCCGAACGGCGGCACCCCGGCGAGGACGGCCGTCAGGCCCACGCGGGCGCTCCACCTCTGCGACTGCCAGGTGGCGAAGGCGGCCACGACGTAGAGCAGGAAGACGACGCCGTGGATCGGCCCGAAGACGCTGACGCCGACGTCATCCTCGACGACCACGTACTTGAAGAACATGCCGATGAGCAGGCCCAGCCAGGAGATCGCCTCGATGACGGCGACGACGCGGAAGCGTCCGGCCTGGGTGCCGAGCAGCGTGGACACGCGGTGGACTCCTTGGGGGGATCTTAGGTCCACCTAAGTCAAGCGCGGAGCGGCGGCGGGCGCCACGGATGGCCGCCGCCGCCCCGAGGGCGGACCGTCCCCGGGGCGGCGGCGGCCCGGGGCGCGGGCGTCATGGGCCTTCGCCGGAGGTGCGGCGGTAGTCGTTCGGGGTGAGGCCGAGGACCTTCCGGAAGTCGGTGCTCAGGTGGGCATGGTCGGCGTACCCGAGGTCGGCGGCGACGCGTGCGATCGTGAGCGAGGGGTCTTCGCGGAGCCGCTGGGCCGCCTCCTGGAGGCGGTAGCGGCGGATCACGGCGAGGGGTGGTCGGCCGATGTAGCGGCGGGCGAGTCGCTGCACGCCCCGGATCGAGGTGCCCAGGCGCTCGGCGACCTGAGCGACGCGCACGATCGAGCGATCGGACGCGATCATCTCCTCCATCGCGTTCGCGAGCAGCCCCTGCTCGTCCGGCGGGCCGAGGTTCGCCGCCGCCCACCCGGCGTAGGCCCGAACGGCGTGGCCTCGGCCCCGTTCCTCGTCCTCGTCGCGCATCGCGGCCGCCACGGCGCGGTGCAGGCCGGGGGCGTCGAAGGGGATCTGGGCGTCTCGGATGGCCCGCGGGTCGGGCACGAGCGACGCGATGGCGGCGGGGCGCAGAAGCGCCCCGACCGCCCAGCCCCGCCCCCGAAGGTCGCGGTGCGAGATCCCGGTCGTGGGGCCTGCGAGCGATACGCCGTCGGGTTCGATGACGAGGTTGGAGGTCGGGAACGGCAGCAGTTCCTGCCGGGAGGTCCGCCCCGGTGGGAGGTTCCAGCGCGGTATCCAGAACCAGCGGATCAGCTCTCGCAGCTCGACCGGCGCCGGTACGCGGTGGAAGGACGGCAGCCGGGTCGGGTAGAGGATGCCTCGCATGTCGCTGTGCGCGGTCATCGCCTCCTCCCTCCGGAGCGGTCGTCGCGAATCTTCAAGACGGGTCGAGGGAGCGCCTCTACGCTCGATCCATGAGCGAATCCACCACATCCCACCGCGGGGTCTCCGGTGCCCATACCACCGACGGCATCCCGCACGGCTCGACCAGCCTGACCCCGTTCCTGGCGATCGAGAACGCCGCCGCCGCGATCGAATTCTACGAGTCCGTGTTCGGCGCCCGCGTGGTCGCCACCACCGAGATGGGCGGCGTCGTGGCGCACGCCGAGCTGGACTTCGGCAACGGCAGGCTCCAGATCGGTGAGCCCACCCCCGACTACGGGCTGATCCCGGCCCCCGACGGAGATGCCGACTGCTACTCGATCGGCCTCTACTGCGCCGACGTCGATGCGCTCGCGCGGCGGGCCGAGCAGGCCGGCGCGACGATTCGCGAGGCGGCGAGCACCTTCGTCTCCGGCGACCGATTCGCCTCCATCCGCGACCCGTTCGGGGTCCGCTGGTCGATCATGTCCCGCGTCGAAGACCTCTCCGAAGCCGAGAGCGCACGCCGGGTCGCGCAATGGGCCGCCGAGCAGGAGGCGGCTGACGACCGCTGAGCGGCAACGCCCATCCGCCTGACCCGCCGACGCCCCACCGGCACCGCCCGAGCCGTCGCGCGACCTACGGCGCCCCCTCGTCGCCGGCGCCCCGCGGGCGCAGTGCCGAGCCCAGGCCGCCGATGGCCTGCACGATCTCGCTGGGGATCACCCACACCTTGTTCGCGTCGCCCTCGGCGAGGCGCGGGAGCACCTGCAGGTACTGGTAGGCCAGCAGCTTGTCGTCCGGCTGGCCGTCGTGGATCGCCTTGAAGACCGTCTCGATCGCCTGCGCCTGCCCCTCGGCGCGCAGGATCTCGGACTGGCGGTCGCCCTCGGCGCGCAGGATCTCCGACTGCTTCTCGCCCTCGGCGGTGAGGATCGCCGACTGCCGCACGCCCTCGGCGGTGAGGATGGCGGCGCGCTTGTCGCGCTCGGCGCGCATCTGCTTCTCCATCGCCTCCTGGATGGAGGCCGGCGGATCGATGGCCTTCAGCTCCACCCGGTTCACCCGGATGCCCCACTTGCCGGTCGCCTCGTCCAGCACGCCGCGCAGCGCCCCGTTGATCTCGTCCCGCGAGGTGAGCGTGCGCTCCAGGGAGAGGCCGCCGCTGACGTTGCGCAGGGTGGTGACGGTGAGCTGCTCGATCGCCTTGATGTAGTCGGCGATCTCGTAGGTCGCGGCGCGGGCGTCGGTGACCTGGAAGTAGATGACGGTGTCGATGCTCACCACGAGGTTGTCCTCGGTGATCACCGGCTGGGGGTCGAACGAGACCACCTGCTCGCGCAGGTCGATGCGCGGCTTGAGCTTGTCGATGAACGGGATGAGCAGGTGCAGGCCGGGCCCCAGGGTGCGGCTGTAGCGGCCGAGGCGCTCGACGATGCCCGCCCGCGCCTGGGGGATGATCCGCACGGTCCGCCCGACCAGGAACAGCACCACCAGCACCACGACGATCACCACGACGGCCGTCACGATCCGCTCCTCATTCGTGTACCAGCGCCGTGGCGCCCTTGATCTCCATCACCTCGACGCGCGTGCCCGGCTCGAGCACCGTCGAGGAATCCCAGGCCCGCGCGCTCCAGATCTCGCCGCCGATCTTCACCTGCCCGCCATCGGCATCGACCCGCTCGATCACCAGCGCCGTGGCGCCCACGAGGGCCTCGGCGCCGCTGCGCAGCTGCGCGGGCATGCGCAGGTGGCGCCTCGCGACCGGCCGCACGAGGACGATCAGCAGCAGCGTGACCACCACGAAGACGGCGAGCTGCACGAGCAGCCCGCCCCCCGCCCCGGCCGCGACGGCGGCGGCCCCGGCGCCGAGCGCCGCGAACCCCAGCCACAGTCCCAGCGTCATCGCCTCGCCGACCACCAGCGCCAGCGCCCCCAGCAGCCACACGAGCCAGGCGCTCACCCGGTCACCTCACCCGACGGGGGGATCGAGTCATGGCCGGAGTGTAGAGGGCCCCCGCCCACCCGCTCGGCCAGGTCGACCACCACGGCGCTCACCGAGAACCGACGGGCGCCCAGCCCGGCGCCGGTGTAGGGGTCGTAGTACTCGCGCAGGCCCTGATCGGCGACCAGGCGGCACGAGCGCCCGACCAGGTGCGCCGCCTCGTCGCGATAGCCCAGCCGCAGCAGGCCCGGCAGCACGAAGCTGGGCGTGAACAGCCAGGTGGGCCCGCGCCAGTAGCGCGGCGCCGGCCAGCCCTGGGCGCCGGGCCGGAAGGCGGGCTCGGCGGCGCTGGTGGACGGGATGGGGTATGGCAGCCAGAAGCGGGCGGGGTCGAGCAGGTGGTCGCGCACCATGCGGTGGCCGACCTCGTCGGGCAGGTCGTCCATCGCGAGCGGGGCGAGGCTCGCCCAGGTCGCGACGGGCAGCGGCCGCCCGCCCGGGCCGCGGCTGTACATGAGGCCGTCGTCGTGCAGCAGGCGCGCGACCATGGCGTCGGCGACCTGCCGGGCGCGGTCGCGGGCGGGCGCGTGGCCGAGGCGCGCCAGGCCCGACCAGGCCATCGACCAGGCGCTGTTCACCAGCACGTCGGTGGCGTGGAAGTCTCCCTCGGCGACGGCGCGGCGGTAGCTGAAGCGGCGTCGCCGGTTGGCGCGCACCAGCCGCAGGAAGCCCGGCCGGGGGTGGGCGCGGCGGCCGAGCGGCGCGTCGTAGGCGGGGGTGGCGTCGAGGCCCGACTCGTCCGGCTGCAGGATGCCGAGCAGGCCGTCGTCGTCGGCGCGCTCGCGCTCCAGCCAGCGGTGGAGGGCCAGCGCGGGGGCGATGCCCTCCTCGCGGAAGCCCGGATCGTCGGGCGAGCGGTCGGCCACCTCGGCCCACGCCCAGGCCAGCAGCGGAGGCTGGATCGTCCAGGTCGCGCGGTCGGAGCGGCGCATCACGTTGTAGCCCGGCGTCCGGCTGAGCCGCACCGGCGCCCGCCAGAAGATGGTGTGCCCGATGTGCCCGTCGGGGCGCTGGGCGGCGACCAGGCTGCGCAGCTCCGCGCGGGCGCGCGCCGGGTCGAGCCGGCTCCAGGCGAGGGCGATGAGACACGAGTCCCAGAAGAACTGCTCGGGGTAGCGCTCCCGGCTGGGCCGGGTGTAGGCATAGGGGACGCCGTCGACCGTGGCGCCCTCGCACCAGTTGGCCTCGAGCACCTCCCGCGCGATCTGGCGCAGACCGGTCATGCTGCCGACCGTACCGGCGGGCCCGGGCACCGGTGTTACGCCGGGGTCTAGCCTGACCCCACCCTTCCACCATCCCGGAGCGACCAATGACCATCGCGATCCTCGGCACGGGCAACGTCGCCCGCGCCCTCGTACCGGCCCTCGCCGCGGCGGGCAGGACGGTCATCGTCGCCTCGCGGACGCCGTCCGACCGCGATCTCGTGGCCTGGGCCGGGGAGCAGCCGGGGACGGTGACGGTCGCCTCCCACGAGGACGCCGTGGGCCAGGCCACGATCGTCGTGAACGCCCTGCCGGGCACGGCAAGCCTCGCGGCCCTCACCGCGATCGCCGGCACGCTCGCCGGCCGCGTGCTGATCGACGTGGCCAACGCGGTCACGTTCGGATCGTCCGGCGCGGAGCTCATCTACCAGGGCGCGAGCCTGGGGGCGGAGCTTCAGCGCGCCCTGCCCGGCACCCGGGTCGTGAAGACGCTCAACACCCTGACCGCCGAGGCGATGGTCGCCCCGGCGGCCCTGTCCCCCCATCCCAGCGTGTTCCTCTCGGGCGACGACCCGGCCGCGAAGGAGGCCGCCTCCGCGCTGCTCGCCGACCTGGGCTGGCCGCCGCGGTCGATCGTCGACCTGGGCGGCATCGACACCGCCCGCGGCCCCGAGAACGCCTTCCACCTGCTGCTCTCGCTGATGAGCGCCGCGGGCACGCGCGAGGTGAGCCTGGCCGTGGCGCGCTGAGCGCCCGCGCGGCTCAGGCGCCGGGCAGGAAGGCGGCCGCCGTCCAGAGGTGGAAGAGGGCGTAGGCCCGGAACGGCCGCCAGGCCTCGGCGCGCTCGCGGGCCTCGCGGGCGGTCGAGACGCCGAGGGCCCGGCGCAGCACGAGGTCGCCGGCCGCGAACCCGTCGCGGTCGCCCAGCGCCCGCACCCCGACCACGTCGGCGGTCCACGGCCCGATGCCCGGCAGGGCCAGCAGGCCGGCGCGGACGGCGGCGGGGTCCGCGCCCGGGTCGAGCGCGAGGCCCCCGGCGACGGCCCCGGCCAGGGCGTGCAGCGCACGGGCGCGCGCCCCGGTGACCCTCGTCGCCTCGCGGATGCGCTCCGCCCCCGCCTCGGCCAGCGCCTCGGGCCGCGGGAAGGCGGTGAGGCCCTCCGGCGCCGGCTCGCCGAAGGCCGCCACCAGGCGGCCGGCGACGGTGCGGGCGGCGGCCAGCGAGACCTGCTGGCCCAGCACCACGAGGGCGGCGGTCTCGAACCCGTCGGTCGCGCCCACCACGCGCAGCCCGGGCCGCGCGGCGACGAGCGGCCCGATCACCGGGTCGCCGCCCAGCGCCGCCGCCACCGCGCCGGGCTCCGCGTCGAGGTCGAGCCAGCGCCGCACCGACGCCGCCAGGGCCGCCCGGTCGGCCGTCCGCGCCGGCCGCAGGACGACGTCGACCGCGTCGCCGCCGGCGCCGAGGTCCACCGTGACCGCCGCCGGGCCGCCCGGCGCCCGCACCGCCCGGGTGATCGCCCCGCCCGGCCCGGCCCGCTCCAGGCCGGGCACCAGGTGGGCGGCGATCGCCGCGCGCAGGGCGCCGGCGGCAAGCGGGGGCCGGAAGGCCAGCCGCAGCCGCGCCGTCGGCGGGCTCACGCCGGCGGGACCACCCCCGCCGCGGCGCCCCGGCGGTGGCAGCCGTCGAGGTGATCGTCCACCAGCCCGAGCGCCTGCATCAGGGCGTAGGCGGTCGTCGGCCCCACGAAGGCGACGCCCCGCCGCTTCAGATCCCTGGCGAGCGCCCGCGACCCGTCGGTCGCCGCGGGCACGTCGGCCATCGTCGCCGGGGCGGGGGCGGGCGCGGGCCGGTGGGCCCACACGACGCGCTCGACGCCGCCCTCGCCGCGCATCGCCACCACCGCGCGGGCGTTGGCGACCGCGGCCTCGATCTTGGCCCGGTTGCGGACGATGCGCGCGTCGCCCATCAGTCGCTCCACGTCGTCGGCGGTGAACGCGGCGACGGCGTCGGGATCGAAGCCGTGGAAGACCTCGCGGAACGCCTCGCGCTTGCGCAGGATCGTCATCCAGCTGAGGCCCGACTGGAAGGCCTCGAGGCTGATCCGCTCGAACAGGGCGCGCTCGCCGTGGCCGGGCACGCCCCACTCCTCGTCGTGGTAGGCGCGCATCAGCGCGTCGCCCGCGCCCCAGGGGCAGCGGGCCACGCCGTCGTCGCCCACCACCACGCCGACCGCCCGGCCCACGGGCTACCGCGCCCCGGCGGCGCTCATCCCGCTCACTCCGCGGCGGGCTCGGGGCCCTCGCCGCGCCGGGCGACGCGCCAGTCGGGCGGGCGGCCCTCCTGGAAGGCGCGGACGCCCTCGGCGGGGTCGGGCCCGTGGAACCAGTTGATGGCGTGCAACTCGCCGGAGGCGATGATCGACGACCGGGCCGCGTCCGAGCCCGCGTTGAGGCCGGCCTTCGCCAGCCGCAGCCCCTCGGGTGAGTTGGCGAGGATGGCGGCGCACCAGCGGTCGACCTCGGCGTCGAGCTCGTCGTCGGCCACCACGGCGTTCACCAGGCCCATCTCGAGCGCCTCCCGCGCCGAGTAGCGCCGGCTGGTGTAGACGATCTCCCGGGCCCGCTTGTCGCCCACCGCCCGCCCGATGGTCTGGGCGCTCCACCAGGCGGGCGCCCAACCCAGGCGCGTGCCGGCCTGGCCGAACACGGCCGACTCGCCGGCGATCGTCAGGTCGCACAGCACGTTGAGCTCGTTGCCGGCGCCGATGCACCATCCGCGCACCCGGCAGATCACGGGCACGCCGCACGTGCGGATGAGCTCCCCCAGGATCATGAAGAGGCGCAGCTGCTCGCGCTTCTGCCGCTCGCCGGAGGTGGGGTCGCGCACGTCCCCGCCGGCCGTGAAGGCCCGCTCGCCCGCCCCGGTGAGCACCACGACCCCCACCCCGGGGTCGTCGTTGGCCTCGGCGAAGGCGTCGCACAGCTCCCGCAGGGTCGTGGTGCGCAGGGCGTTGAGCCGGTCCGGCCGGTCGATGGTCACCGTCATCCGCGCCCCGTCGCGCACGACCCGCACGTCGGATCGTTCGCTGCGCGGGTCGTCGGCGGCCACGCCGCGACGCTACCAGGGGGCACCGCGCCCCGCCCGGGCGCGCCCCGCGCGCCGCCTACCCGTGGCGGCGCAGCGCCTGGGCCTGCACCCAGCGCACCCACTCGGCCAGGCCGCGGTCGTCGCGCGCCGGCGCCACCGGGAACACCGGCAGGCCCGGCCGGCGGGCGGCGAGCCCGGCGGCGATCTCCGCCAGGCGCTCCTCGGCGAGCTCGTCGCCGCGCGTGAGCACGATCGCCTGCGCGTCGGTGAGCCGCTCCGCCGGCAGCGCGTCGGCGTCGGCCGCCGGCACGACGCCGACCTGGAGGTCCTCGCCCAGGCCGCGCGACAGGTCGAGGGGGCCGTCGCGGTCCTCCACCAGGATCAGCTGGCGATCGGCGAGGAGATCGACGGCGCGGCTCAGGCCGGCGGGCCGGCCCGCGCCCGGCTCCTCGATCACGGGCGCGTCCCCGATCGCCTCGCCGTCGCCCGGCGCCGCGCAGTTCGCCTGGACGACCGCCGCATCGACCCGGTCGAGCAGGGCGAGGGTGCGGACGATGAGGGTGGTCTTGCCGGCGCCCGCCGGCCCGGCGATGCGCATCACGGTGGGGCGCCGATGGCGCCGGCCCGTGCCGCGGGCCATCGCCGCGCGGACGATCGCGAGGGCGTCGGCCCGGGTGAGGACGCCCACCGGGTTCTCGTCGCTCCAGGCCAGCACCACCTCGGCGTCGCCCATCAGCGCGGCCATGGCGTCGCCGGCGTCCGCGTCCACGTCGGCGCGCCCCACGTGGTCGGCCGGCAGCATCACGAGCGACCCCGCCTCGGTGGAGACCCAGACGCCAAGCACGCGGTCGCCCTCCACCACCGGCAGATGGCGCACCGCGCCCGCCCTCATCAGCCTCCGCAGCTCGGCGGCCGGCTCGTCGGCGCGCACCAGGATGGGGTGCGCCGTCATCACGTCCCTCACCTTCATCGCGTCCCCTCCTCGCGCGGCCGCCGGTGGCGGACGATCAGGACCGGGCAGGGCGCCCGCAGCACCAGCCCGCCGGAGAAGCTGCCCATCAGGATGCGCTCCGTGCGGGTGCGCGCCGCCCCGGTCACGACCAGATCGACGTCCGACCCCTCGAGCCAGGCCACCGCGGCGGGCACGGGCAGTCCCTCCAGGTGGACGGCCTCGGCGCCGGGCACGCGGGCGGCGCGGTCCTCCAGCCGCCGGCGCTCGACCACGCTGAGGTCCTCGGGGCGGGCGACGGTGCGCCCGCCGCGCCGCTCCACCAGCAGCGGCCGGGGCGCCACGTGCACCAGGCTCAGCCGCGCGCCGGCCGCGACGGCGAGCGCCTGTGCGTGGACCAGGGCGGCCTCGGAGGTCGGCGATCCGTCGACGAAGCAGGCGATGTGGGCGTACGGCAGCGTCACGCGCTCATCGTCCCTGTCGCCGCTCCTCTCATGCCGTCACGGTACGTCGCCGGGGCGGCGGCGCAAGCCGGGTCGCCCCGCCCCGCCGCTGCGGGTTGTCCGCAGCGGCGGGAGGGAGCCCCCCGATGCGACGCACGCGCCCCGCGGCGGAACCTGCGGACACGCCGACCGGTCCCGTCGGCGCCGCCCCGCCGACCGAGGAGCGAGATGCCCGCCCCGTATCGCACCATCGCCTGCTGCATCGACCGCGACGAGGCCTCGGCGCGGGTGGTCGAGGAGGCCTCCGCCCTGTGCCCGCCGGGCGACCACGGCTCCCTCCACCTGATCCACGTGCTCGCCCCGCCGCTCGTCCTCGGCCCGGGGCCGTACGCCTACGACGCCCGGCCGGAGGAGACGGAGCGCGCGGCCCGGGAGTGGCTGGAGGAGCTGGCCGCCGGCCTGCCCGGAGCGGTCCCCGTCGTGCTGGCGGGCCACCCGCAGCGGGTCGTGTGCTCCTGGGCGAGGGAGAACGCGGCCGACCTGATCGCCGCCGCCGCGCACCGGGGCGTGGTCGACCGGGCGCTGCTGGGCGGCTTCGCCTCGTTCGTCGCCTACCACGCGCCCTGCCCGGTGCTACTGGTCCGGCCGATCTAGTGCCGCGTCAGGCAACGTTCGCCCCGTTCTTGCTCGCTGCAAACCTCGGCGGATGCGGCGTCCTCGATCATCCACATGGCGACGACCATGCGGATGACGCTGCGTCCTTGCCCCGCCGGGTTTTCGCGGCCATAACGGGCCAACGTCACCGGACACGGCACTAGCCCGGGTCACGGCGGTCGCCGGCCTCGATCCGCGCCAGCCACGGGATGCGCCGCATGGCCAGGAGCACGGCGATCCCGGCGGCCACGCAGGCCGCGACGACCAGCCACGAGCCGCCGCCCGGCCGGGAGACGGCGAAGAAGTCGCGCAGGAAGGGCACGCGCAGGCCGCCGAGCAGGGCCGCGGCGAACGCCCCCACCATGCCCCACACCCAGGGGCGCACGCGGCGCCGCTCGGGGCCGCGCTCGACCTCCACCACGATCGCCAGGCCCATCGCGGTCATCGCGAGGGTGGCGACGGTGCGCCCCTCGACCACGCCGGCCCCCGCCGGACCGCGCGCCAGGAGGTAGGCCGCGATCACCGTGAGGGCGGTGACCACCCCGGCGGGGACGACGAAGGCCAGCAGCCCGCGCATGAACCCCTCGCGCCGCACCGGGCCCTCGGACGGCGCCAGGGCGAGGAAGAACGCCGGCACGCCGATGGTGAGGGTCGAGGCGATCGTGATGTGGCGGGGCAGGAACGGGTAGGCGATCGGGGCGGCCCCGAAGGCGGCGAGCACGACCGCCGCGGACACGCTCTTGGCGACGAACAGCTTGGCCACGCGGTGGGTGTTGCGCAGGATCCGGCGCCCCTCCCGGACCGCGGCCGGCACCGACGAGAAGCGGTTGGACAGCAGCACCAGGTCCGCGACGCCCTTCGCGATCTGGCTGCCCGAGCCCATCGCGATGCCGAGGCGCGCCTCCTTGAGCGCGAGGACGTCGTTCACCCCGTCGCCGGTCATCGCCACGTAGCGCCCGTCCGCGGTCATCGCCCGCACCAGGGCGCGCTTCTGCTCGGGCGTGACGCGGCCGTACACGACCGCCTCGCGCGACAGCGCGCGCAGCGCCGGCTCGTCGGCGGGCAGATCGGCGCCCGCGCAGGCCGCCTCCGCCCCCGGGACGCCGGTCTGCCGGGCGATGGCGGAGACGGTCGCCGGGGCGTCCCCCGAGATCACCCGCAGGTCCACCCCCTCGCCCACCAGGAAGCCGACGGTCTCCGCGGCGTCCGCCCGGACCGCCTCGCCGAGCACGACGATGCCCAGGGCGCGGGCGTCCGCGGGCAGCCGCTCGCCGCTCAGCGCGCCGGGGGCCGACGCGACCAGCAGCACGCGGGCGCCCGAGGCCGCCCGTCGCGCGATGCGCCGCTCGAGATCGGCGTCGACCGCGGCGCCCTCCCGTGCGAGCACGTCGGGCGCCCCCACCACCAGGGTGCCGAGGCCGTCGAGCGTCAGGCCGCCCCACTTGCGCGCCGACGAGAACGGCACCTCGGCCCTCACGCCGCGGGCCTCCCCGGGCAGCGCGTCCGCGATCGCCCGCATGGTCGCGTTGCGCGCGCCGACGCTCGCGGCCGTCGCCGCCAGGGCGTCGCGCAGGTCGTCCTCGCCGACGCCGTCGGCGGGCTCGACGGCGGCCACCCGCAGGCCGCCCTCGGTGAGGGTGCCGGTCTTGTCGAGGCACAGGGTGTCGACCGAGGCCAGGCTCTCGACGGCGTTGAGGCGCTGGGCCAGCGCGCCGAGCCGCGCGAGGCGCACCGCGGCGACGGCGAAGGTGAGGCTGGTGAGCAGCACGAGGCCCTCCGGCACCAGCGGCACCAGCGCCGCGACCACCGTGCGCGAGCCGGTCCGCAGGTCCTCGTCGCGCAGCCAGAGGGCGGCCGCCAGGGCGAGGCCCAGCGGCACCATCACCGCCACGGTGAGCCGCAGGATCCGGTCGATGTCGAGCTGCAGCGGGCTGGCCTGGGCCCGCGAGCCGCGGGCCTCCGCGGCGAGGCGCTCGGCGAAGCTGTCACCGCCCACCGAGCGGGCCGCGTACTCGCCCGCGCCGGCCACGCAGAACGCGCCCGACAGCACCTCGTCGCCGACCGCGCGCGCGACCGGCTCGCTCTCGCCGGTCAGGATCGCCTCGTCGAGGGCGAGCGCGCGGGAGGCGACCACCTCGCCGTCGGCCACGACCTGGTCGCCCGGCTCGATCAGCACGACGTCGCCGGGGGCGACGTCGTCCGCCGCCACCGTGACGACCTCCCCGTCCCTCCTCACCCGGGCGTGCGGGGCGACGAGCGCGGCGAGCCGGTCGAGCACCCGCTTCGCCCGCACCTCCTGCACGACGCCGATCAGGATGTTGGCGACGATCACGCCGCCGAAGAGGGCGTCGCGCAGGTCGCCGAGCGTCAGGGTCAGCGCCAGCAGAGCGCCCAGCACGAGGTTGAACAGCGTGAAGGTGTTGGCCCACAGGATCTCGCCGTATCCGCGGCTGCCGCGGGCCCTGCGGCGCCGCGCCGCGCCCGCCGTCCTCCCGGTCACCGGGCCCGCCCGCTGCGGGTTTCCCGCGCCCTCATCCGCGCCCACGCCGATTCGGAGGCCGGCGGCCGGCCGCGATGCTCCGACCGTGACCAGACGCGCGACCGGGGCGGTCGCCGACCGAGGGAGGCAGCGATGACCGAGAGCCGACGCGATCCGCTCCGCGACGTGACCGTCGAGGAGGTGATGAGCTCGCCCCTCGTGACCTGCGGGAGCGACGTCTCCCTACGCTCCGTCGCGGCGCTGATGTCGCGCAACGGCATCCACGCGGTCGTGGTGCTGGGCGGCCGCGACGGCGGCGACGCCATGTGGGGCGTCGTGTCCGACGCCGACCTGGTGAGGGCGGCGGGAGAGCCGATCTCCGAGACCACGGCGGCCTGCGTCGCCGGGACGCCGCACCTCATCCGCGCGGACCTCCCCCTGGGCGCGGCGACGCGCCTGATGGCCGAGCGCGGCGTGACCCACCTGGTCGCCACCGACGAGGCGGGCGAGCCGGTCGGGGTGGTGTCGGCGCTCGACGTGGCCCGCGCCCTGGCGGCGCCGCCCGCTCCGGCGTCCGCGCCCGAGCCGCCGGCCGAGTCGCGCCTGCGGGCGGCGCCCGGCGACCGGCTCGTCATCCGCGGCCACCACCTGGGCGAGCGCGATCGCGACGCCGAGATCCTCGAGGCGCGCGGAGCCGAGGGGACCCCGCCCTTCCTGGTGCGCTGGGACGACGGCCGCGTGACGCTGCTGTACCCGGGCTCCGACGCGCGGGTCGACGCGCCGGCGGCGCGTCACCCCGTCGCGCAGGGCTGATGCGCGCCGCGACTACCCGTCCTCCAGCAGGCCGGCGTCGAGCGCGACCCGCACCAGGCCGGCGCGGGTCGTGACGCGGAGCTTCGTCATGACGTGGGCGCGGTGGCTCTCCACCGTGCGCACGCTCACCACCAGGCGCTGCGCGATCTCCTGATTGGTGTGGCCCAGCGCCAGCAGGCGCAGCACCTCGCGCTCGCGCCCGGTGAGCTCGTCGAGCGGCCGGTCCGACGGCGGCGGCGCCGCGAGGGCCGCGCCGAGCGACGGATGGACGTAGCGCTCGCCGTCGGCGACGGCGCGGATCGCCCGCACCAGGTCCTCGTCGGCCGCCGCCTTCAGCAGGTAGCCGTCGGCCCCCGCCTCGAAGGCCCGCCGCACATCCTCGGCCTGGTCGTGCATGGAGAGCACCAGCACCCGCACGTCCGGCGCCCGCGCGCGGAGCGCCGAGACGCCCTCGTAGCCGCCCATCCCGGGCATCTCGATGTCCATCACCACCACGTCCGGCCGCGTGCGCGGCAGCGCCCGCAGCGCCTCCTCGGCGGTTCCCGCCTCGCCGACCGGCTCCAGGCCCTCCTCGCGCTCGAGCAGCAGGCGGAGCCCGGACCTCAGCACCGCGTGATCGTCAACCAGGACGATCCGCACCGGCTCGCTCATCCACCGACCTCCAGATCGACGACGACCGCCGTCCCCTCGCCGGGCGACGACTCGATGCGCAGCCGTCCCCCCTCCAGCTCCACCCGCTCCCGGATGCCCGCCAGGCCCAGGTGGGTGGACGGCGTCGAGGGATCGAACCCCCTGCCGTCGTCCTCCACCACCAGCCGCAGCTGCGACCGGTGGACCGTGGCGACGATGCTCGCCGTGCGGGCGCCGCTGTGGCGGGCGATGTTCGTGAGCGTCTCCTGCACCACCCGGAACACCGCCGTCTGCACGCTGTCGGGCAGGCCGCGGTCGATGCCCCGCAGGTCCACGTCGACGGCCACGCCGGCCTCGCGCAGCCGGGCCGCCTGCTCCTCGATGGCCTCCGCGAGGCCCCGCTCCGCGAGGGCGGCCGGGCGCAGGCGGGTGGCGAGACCGCGCAGGTTGTTCGCCGCGGTGCCCACCGAGCGGCGCAGCTCGGCCACCCGCGCGCGCGCCTCGGGGGTGCTCACGTCGTCCTCCAGCGTGCGCAGGTGCACCGCGAGCGCGCTCAGCACCTGCCCCGCCTCGTCGTGCAGCTCGCGCGCCACCCGGGCGCGCTCCGACTCCTGGGCGGCGACGGCGCGGCGCAGCCCCTCGGCCGCCGCCCGGTCGCGCGCCGCCGCCGCGTCGCGACGCGCGGCCCTCTGCAGTCGCTCGCGCTCGGCCTCCACCGCGCGCGCGTTGACCAGGGCGATCGCCACCTGGCCCGAGAAGGTCTCGAGCAGCCGCACGGCGCCCTCGTCGAAGGGCCGCCAGCCCAGCGCCACCAGGGCCCCCGCCAGGTCGTCGCCCACGCGCAGCTCGCACGCCAGCACCACCGGCGCTCCCAGGGAGTCGCGCAGGGCGGCCTCGGTCCGCTTCATGTCGGAGGGCACCCGGCTCCCCTCCAGCCCGAGGGCGTCCACGCCGTGGGCGTAGCGGAACACCAGCTCGTCGCCGTCGGCCACCGCGAAGCCCACCGTCTCGGCCCCCGTGAGGCGCCGGGCGCGACGCGCGACCAGGGGCAGCAGGGCGTCCACGTCGAGCGTCCCCAGCACGGCCCGGTTCACCTCGAGGATGCTCTCCAGCTCCCCGGCGCGCCGGCGCTCGGCCTCGTAGCGGCGCAGGTTGTCCACCGCCACCGCCGCCTGCGAGGCCAGGGTCTGGGCAATCTGCTCGTCCTCCTCGGTGAAGGGGCCGCCCGCCTTGTCGGTGAGGTAGAGGTTGCCGAAGGCCTCGCCGCGCAACGTGATCGGCACGCCGAGGAACGACTCCATCGGCGGGTGGTTGGGCGGGAAGCCCACCGAGCGCGGGTCGTCGCGCATGCGCTCCAGCCGCAGCGGCTTCGCGTCGCGGATCAGCGCGCCCAGCAGCCCCCGCCCGGTGGGCAGGTCGCCGATCGCCAGGCGCTCGTCGTCGGACAGCCCCGCCGTGACGAACTCGTCCAGGCGGCGGCGCTCGGCGTCGAGCACCCCGAGCGCGGCGTAGCGGGCGCCGAGCACCTCGCGCGCCGCCTGGACGATGCGCGTCAGCAGGTCGTCGAGCGCGAGCTCCCGCCCCAGCGAGAGGCCGGCGTCGACGAGGCTCGCCATCCGCGCCCGCACGTCCTCGGCGCGGCGCCGGGCGCCGTCCAGGGCGGCCCCCGCGGCGGCCAGCTCGGCCACGGTCGCCAGGCGGCGGCGGGCGAGCGCCGCATCGGCGCCGGCCGCGAGGGCCGCGCACAGCAGCACGCGATGGCCGTCGACCTCGGCGGCCGCCTCGACCAGCGTCCCGCCGTCGCCGGCCGCGGCGAGCAGGGCGGCGCGGTCGCCCTCGCCGGGCTCGCCGGTGAACGCCCGCACCGCCTCCGCGCCGGCGGCGGCGGCCGCGACCGCGGTCAGTCCGTCCGGCCCCGGTGGCGAGGGAGTCGTGACACGACTCGCGTGCGGCTCGTCGGCATCGGCCATCGGTGTGGCAGCGTTCTGGGCGGGGACGGCGGTGTCAAGGGTCCGGGACGACCGCGATGGTGGCGAGGATGCCCGCCACCGCATCGTCGAACGGATCGCTCCCCGCCGTGTGCCTGTGCAGGAGCAGCGCCCCGGGTGCCCGCGGTCGCAGCTCCAGATCGAGCGACTCGCCGGGCGCCACGTCCTGCGCGTCGCGCGGGAAGAGGCCGGGCCCGGCGACGAACCGGCCGTCGACGCGGACCACGCGGAACCGCTCGCCCATGAGGCGCAGCACGTGATGGCGGGAGCCGGCGTTCACCACCCGCACCAGCACCCGCCTGCCGCACGGCACCTCGTAGGCGTCGGTGAAGGGGAAGGCGCAGCCGTTGACGAGCGGATCCCCGTCGCGCTCGTGCAGCACCTGCACGACCTCCACCTCGCGGGGATCGAGCCCGCCGGGCGGATCGACGATCACGGCGCCGAGCAGCCCCTGGTCGGCCGGGTCGCGCGGCGGCGGACAGCCGTAGACGGCGACCCCCGGTCGGCGCAGGGTGATATCGACGCTCGCCCGGTCCCCCGGCGCAATCGCCACCGGCGCGCCCCTGGTGCGCGCCCGGCGCACCAGGGGGCCGCCGATGTCGAAGGTGGTGGGGACCGGCAGGTCGTTGGTCACGACGAGGCGCAGGCGGTCCCCCACCCGGCCCCTGATCGCGGGACCCGGGACGGCGCCGCCGTAGGCCCTGGTCGCGCCGACACCGTCGCGCGCGAGGGCGGCCCGCAGCTCGACGACGCGGACGGCGCCCTCCGGCGGCGGACTCAGCGCGTCGCTCCCGTACGGGTGGTGACGCCAGCGGGGCGCGCGGATGAGCGGCGCCGGCGCGATCCCCACACCCGAATCCACCATCACGTCCTCCTCTCCCTTTCCCTGCGGCGAGCCTCGCGCGGGCGGGGGCGCGCGGGCATCCGGGTGCGCCGCCGCGGCGTTGCGGGAAGTCCGCAGCGGGCATCGGAGCCCGCGCGGAAGCCCGGCGGGGCGGCGGCCGCCCATGCTGATGCCATGGATCGACCACCGCACCCGCCGGACGGGCGCGCCACCGTCGTGGTGGCGGGGGCCGGCATCGCCGGCCTCGAGGCGGCCCTCGCCCTGCGCGAGTTCGCGGGCGGACGGGCGCGGGTCGAGGTGCTCGACCCGCGGCTGCGCTTCAGGGTGCCGGCGACGGCGACCGGGCGCGCCTTCGGCATCGAGGCGGGCATCGAGGCCCCCGTCGCGGGGCTCGTCGGGCGGGCCGGCGCCGTCCACCGCCGCGGGCACCTGGTCGGCGTCGACCCGCGGCGCCGCAGGGCGATCCTCTCCGGCGGCGAGCCGGTGCGGTACGACCACCTGATCGTGGCGGTGGGCGCCCGCGCGGAGGCGTTCGTGCCGAACGCCCTCACCTTCACGGGCCACCGGGAGGCGCCGGAGCTGAAGGACATGGTCGAGGGGGTCGCGCTCTCGGCGGCGCGCGGCGAGGCGACCGATCTGGTGGTCGCGGTCCCGCCGGCCTGCGGCTGGCCGGTGCCCGCCTACGAGATCGCCATGCTCGCCCGCGACCAGCTGGTGGCGAGCGGTCACGGCGACGGCGTGCGCGTGACCGTCGTCACGGCCGAGGATCGCCCGCTGGGGGTCTTCGGCCCCGCCGCGTCCGACACGGTCGGGCGCATCCTCGCCCGGGCGGGCGTGCGGGTGCGGACCGGCGCCGTGGTGCGCGGCTGGAGCCGGGGCGGGCTCGAGCTGGCCGGGGACGAGGCCGTTCCGGCCGACCGGGTCGTCGCCCTGCCCGTGCTGCGCGGCCCGGCGATCGACGGCCTGCCGGCCGACCGCTTCGGCTTCCTCCGCACCGGATCGGGCGGGCGGGTGCCCGGCGCCCCCGGCGTGTGGGTCGCGGGGGACGCGACCACCTTCCCGGTGAAGCAGGGCGGCATCGCCTGCCAGCAGGCCGACGCGGCCGCCTCCGCCATCGCGCGCGAGCTCGGAGCCGACATCGATGAGCTGCCCTTCGAGCCGGTGCTGCGCGGCTGGGTCTGGGACGGGGCGGGCGGACGCTTCCTGCGCACCGCGCTGGCCGGCGGCCGCGGCGAGAGCGCCGGCCTCGACGACGGATCGCCGCTGTGGTGGCCGGTCGCCAAGGTGGCGGGGCGGTTCCTGACCCCGTTCCTCCACGACCTGCCGCCGGGCCTGCCCCTCACCGATCTGACTCCCGCGCCCTCCCCCCGCGCCCTCGCCTGACCGCGGTCAACGGAAGCGCGCCGCGGTGATCGCGGCGCGGAACCACTCCTCGCCCCACGGGTGCGGCGGCGACCAGGCGATGCGGAACGGCGACGGCACGAGGTGGCCACCGACCCGCGCTTCGCCGTCGCACATCACGGTGAAGGGGCGACTGCGGAACCCCTCGGCGGGGACCTCCCCCCAGCGGTCCGTGGTGACCCACCGCAGGCGCCCGTCCCGGTCGACCGCGATCGTCACCTCGTGCGCGACGCCGTCGACGTCGACGAGCCCCAGCGCGCGCTCGTCGTCGATGCCGCGCCAGCGCACCGCGGAACCCGCCGCCGCGGGCGGGCACAGCACCAGCTCCGCGGCCAGCCGGCCCGCCGCGCTGCGCGTCACGTCGGCGCCCGAGCCCGAGGCCACCGGTACGAGGCCCAGCAGGCGCCAGCGCATCTCGCCGACCCCGGCCTCGTAGCGGTCCGCCCCCGTCACGGGCAACAGCCGGGAGCCGACGGAGGCCCGCCACTCGAACCGGCGACCGGGCTCGAGATCCTCGCGCGCCCGGAACGGTCGCCACCGGCCGCCGAGCCGGATCGCGCCCCTCATCCACAGCTCCACGGCCGTGGCGGGCGCCGAGCCGGGAGCGACGGCGTGGTCGAGCCAGCGCCGGACGGGCGGCGGCACGGCGCCGCCCGGATCCCGTGCCGCCGTCACCCCTTCCGGAGCATCATGGCGGTGACCACCATCGAGACGACGGCGAGCACCGCCCAGACGCCGTACAGGAAGATCTCGCCGACCGGCATCAGGGCCTCCTCGTGCGGGGTTGCGGGACGCCTCCGACGCTATGCAGGCGCGCCCCCGGGGCCATGCGCCCGCTCCCCGATCCTCGTTGCGGGGAACTACCGTGCGCGCGCTGGCCCCGTCTGTTGCGCTTCGGCCGCGACGATCAAGAACCGGTTGATGGCACCCACCGACGCAGAGCTCCTCGCCCGCCTGACGGTCGATCCTCAGGCGCTCGAGGTCTTCTATCGCCGCCATATCGAAGCGGTGACCCGCTTCGTCGCGCGACGTGCGACGCAGGGGGTCGAGCTGGCCGACGTGGTCGCCGAGACGTTCGTCGCGGCGATCGAGTCGGCCGGCAGCTACGACCGCCGACGCGGCACGGCTCTTCCCTGGCTGTACGGGATCGCCCGGAACAAGCTGGCCGAAGGGCGGCGCGGCGCCTCGCGCTCGCACGAGCTCCTCGAGCGGCTCGGCGGCCGCCGAGAGCTCAGCGACCAGGAGCTGCTCCTCCTGGAGGAACGCATCGACGCCGAACGGACATCCCCGCGCCTGCTCGCCGCGATCGATCGCCTCGGGCCGGACGACCGGGCGCTGCTCGAGCTGGTGGCCCTCGAGGACCTGAGCCTCGCCTCGGCCGCCCGCGCGATCGGGATCGCCCCGGCCAATGCGCGGATGCGGATGAGCCGCGTCCGCAAGCGCATGCGAGCCCTGATGCGCGAGGACGACGACCGGCACGACCCGGTGTCCTCCGGCGCGCCGAACCACGGGAGGACGTCATGACCCGTCGACCCGGCGGTGACCCGGTCCTGGATCCCTTCCAGGCCCGGCTGCTGGAGGACCTGACCCGCTACGTCGAGGGGCGCGCGCAGCTGCCCCTCGACGACGTGCGCCCCGCTCGCGCACGCCGCAGCGCGCGGCGACGGGTGCTTCTCGCCGCGGCGGCTCTCCTGCTGGTCGCGGCGGCAGCGGCGGCGGCCGTGATCGCCGGCCGACCCGATGCGCAGACCGCGGCGGTCGCAGGCGTCGCCTGCGCCGACGCGGCGAGCGACACGCCGGACCTGGCGATCATCGCCGCCGACGGACGTCCGCCCCTGGAGGTCTGCGCGCAGCTGTGGCGCACGCGCCAGATCGCCGGGTCGTCGGGGGACGTACCGCAGCTGACCCCGTGCCTGGCGGATTCGGGCGCCATCATCGTCTACCCCGCCGGCCCCGGCATCTGCGCACGGCTCGGCCTCGACCCCGAGATTCCCGCCGGGTACGCCGACGCCGGACGACGGATCAACGCCTTCCGCCGCGCGCTCGTCACGCGCCTGGAGCCGACCGCCGAGGGCTGCCCGTCGGCCACCGAGGCCGGCGTGCTGGCCGAGGAGGAGCTCGGGAGAGCGGGGCTCGCCGGCTGGTCGGTCGAGGTCGATACGCGCGGCGTCGGTGAGTGCGCGTCGTTCGGCATGGACGCCGCCCGGAGGGTGGTCACCGTCACGCCGCTTCCGCGTTAAGCCCGCGCCGCGCCGGCCGCTCAGCCGCCGAGGGGCGACGTCGGGATCCGCGTCTCGCCGATCACCCGGGGGACGAGGAAGCCCTCCTCGTCGATGAAGCACCAGCACCACTCCTCACCGGGCTCGATCGACCGGATGATCGGGTGCCCGGCGGTCCGGGCGTGGGACGAGGCGTGGCGGCGCGGCGAGCTGTCGCAGCAGCCGACGTGCCCGCAGGTGAGGCAGATGCGCAGGTGCAACCACAGGGTGCCCTCGCGCAGGCAGTCCTCGCAGCCGTCGACCTCGTCGGGCAGGCGCTCCAGGGCGACACGGTCGATGTGGGCGCAGCCGCTCACTGGCGATAGTCCTCGACGGTGCCCTCGCCGCGGACGCTCGCCTGATCGGGGTCGAGGCCGAACTCCTCGCGCCCCCGGCGCTGCCGCAGCAGATCCCAGCAGCGGTCGAGCTCCACGCGCACGCTCTCCAGCCTCTGATGGCGCGAATCGTCCGCCGGATCGCCGTCGAGCAGGCGGTGCTCCTCGGCGACGAGCCGCTCGATCAGCGCGCTGATGCTCTCGTCGGACATGTCTCCTCCCGCACGCGCGTAGCCGATGACCATCACGCAGGGTAACGTCACCGCCCGTGCGCACGACCGGCACCGTCACGAAGCTCGCCCTGGTGGCCCTCGTCGTCGCGCTCACCGCCGGCACGGGGACCGCGGCCGCCGCGACGGACGCCGAGACGCGGCTCGCCCAGCGGTACGCGCCGATCGCCGAGCTGCGCGTGCAGAAGGCCGAGTGCGACCGAAGCGGCGAGGCGTACCCGCCGATCCCGGTCGACGCCGTGCTCTCGAACCCGGAGATCAGCCTGCGCGGGCCCGGGGCCGGCGGCCCGGTGGTGAAGCAGGGGCCCTCGGCCCGCGACCTCTACGGCGTCTCGAAGGAGTACTACCTCGACTTCCCCGGCGATCCGCGCCGACCCGGCTGCGGCTACGAGCGCGACGGGCGCCGCTTCGACGCGGGCATGCCGAACGTGGCCTACGCCCACATCGCCCGCCAGGCCGACCGCCCGGACCGCATCGCCCTCCAGTACTGGCTCTACTACTACTTCAACGACTTCAACAACACGCACGAGAGCGACTGGGAGTTCGTCCAGATCGTCTTCCCGGCGTCGTCGGCGGAGGAGGCGCTGCGCGTGAGCCCCGTCGAGGTGGGCTACGCCCAGCACTCGGGCGGGGAGCGGGCGGGGTGGGACGACGACAAGCTCGAGCGGCGCGGCGACCGCCCGGTCGTCTACGTGGCCGCCGGATCGCACGCCAGCTTCTTCAGCCCGCATCTGTACCTGGGTCGCTCGGCGAACGAGGGCTTCGGCTGCGACGACACCCGCACCCCCTCGCGGGCGGTGCCGCTCGAGGCGCGCCTGCTGCCCGACGAGCCCTCCGGGCCGGACGACCCGGCGGCGTGGCTGGGCTTCGCCGGCCACTGGGGCGAGCTGCGGCCTCCCCCCTTCGACGGACCCACCGGCCCGGCGGCCAAGAGGCAGTGGACCCGGCCCATCGACTGGCAGGACGACCTGCGCGACGGCAGCGTCGTCGTGCCGAGCGGCCTGGTGATCGGCCCGGCGGTGAGCGGCTTCTTCTGCGGCGCCGTCGAGTCGGGCTCGCATCTGCTCCTGGACTTCTCGATCTCGCCGCTGCCGTACCTGGGCCTGCTGCTGGTGCTGCTGGCCGCGCTGGGTACCGTCGTGACCCGCACCGACTGGGCGCTGGTGCCGCTGCCGCCGCTCGCGGCGCGCCGCACCGGCGGCGAGGCGATGCGCTCCTCCACGCGCTTCTACCGCAGCCACATCGGCGCGGTGATGGCGATGGGCATCATCTTCATCCCGCTCGGCATCGTCGCCGCGGGCGTGCATCGCGGCCTGCTGGCCATCGACCAGATCGGAGCGCTGTCGGCGATCTCGGGCGGCGTCATCGCCGCGCTGCTGGGCCTGTTCGTCGGCGGCGCGGGGAACCTCGCCGGGACGATCCTGGTCGATGCCGCCTCGGCCTGGACCGTGGAGGACGCCGGCGCGGGGCGGAGGGTCGCGGCCTCCTCGTCGTGGGCGGCGGTGGGAGCCCGCTTCTGGGCCCTGGTGCGCACGGTGCTGCGGGCGGCGATCCCGGTGGTGCTACTGCTGGCCTCGGTGATCGGGATCCCCTGGGCGATCCGGCGCCTGGTGCGGGTGGTGCTGGTGCCGCAGGTCGTGATGATCGAGGGACGCTCCGGCGCCGACGCGATCCGCCGCAGCGCCGCCCTCGTGCGGGGCAGGGGGGTCGAGGTGGCCGGCCGGGTGCTCGGCGTCAGCACCATCGGGCTGGCGGCGGGCCCGATCGTGGCCGTGCCGCTGCTGTTCCTCACCGGCCTCCCCCTGCCCACGGTCAATGCGATCGGCTCGCTGGTGTACGTGCTGACGATGCCGTGGGTGGGCATCACCATGACCCTGCTCTACGGCGACCTCGTGGCGCGCGAGGACGACGGGGACGCCCCGGGCGAGGGCGACCGGGCGGCGGGCTAGCCGGGGAAGCCGCCGCCGAGGCGGCCGTCCGGGCCCGGCGCGCCGAACCGCGCCTGGGCGCCGCGCACGTGCACCTCGCGCACCACGCCGCGCACGAACTCGCCGCGCTCGTCGGGGTCCATCTCCTCCAGCCGCCGCACCTGCTCGGAGGAGACCGCCACGTCGGGCGCCGCCGCGACCGCGCGCAGGGGATCCTCGATCAGGGCCTCGCGGAAGGCCGGATCGGCCACGGCGCGCGTCCAGAGCGGGGTGCTGCCGTCCGCCATGCGGCGATCATGGCATGGAGAGGTCGTCCATCGCCCCGGCCAGTCGCCGCCGGTGGCGCGGTCCCAGCACCCCCGGCAGCAGCCGCGCCACCCCGGCGCGGATCTCCTCGGCCTCGTGCGAGCCGATCGCCGACCGGCAGATCGCGTCGGCGGCGTCGACGTCATCGCCCGACACCCACCAGCTTCCGAGCAGGGTGGTGAGCATCTCCAGCTTCGCCGCGGTGGAGAGGGCGGCGACGCGCTCCGGCGACGCGCACTCGGTCCACAGGCGCACGCGGTCGTCCCGCGTCCCGATCGGCGCGTCGTTCTCGGCCGCGTGATCGCGCAGCGTGCGCGCCGTGACCGGGGAGCCCCGGCGGCCCATGATGCTGTGCTCGTAGCCCGCGTGCGGAGGCGTGCGCCGCCTCAGACCCGCCATGCCCCGCAGCCGGCTGAGCGGGCTCTCGCGGTAGCGGTCGCGCAGGCCGATGAGGTGGCCGAGCTCGTGGGCGACGACCCACGAGAAGGCGTCCGGCTCCTCCACGTCGAGGACGATGAACCCGTGGATCCGGTTCGCGAAGGAGGGGCGGCCGCCCATGCGCCGCATGACGAGCGTCGCCTCGCGGTGGCGGCGCCACCAGCGCGCGCGGCGCGCCCCGAAGGGCACCTCGACCTCGCACGCGACGCGCGAGCCGTCGGGGAAGCCGCGGTTCCAGTGCTCGCGGATCCCCCGCTGGGCCGCGATGGCCCGTTCGGCGGTGGCCTCCGGGCCGATGGCCAGGATGCGCCCCTCGATGCGCAGGGACCGGCCCTCGCGGTGCACCAGGATCCCCGGCGCCGGGCGGAAGCTCTCGACCACCGCCGCAGCCTACGACGTCACGCCCTCCCGGCCGCTACCGCCGCAGCGGGATCCGGACCAGGGTCCCCTCGTCGGACAGGGTGAGCCAGAGCGCCGCCGAGCCGACCGCCATCGCCCGCGCGCCGGCGAGGGAGCGGCCCAGGGCGAGCGGTCGGCCGATGGTCCGGCCGGTGCGGGCGTCGCGCCGCACGACCGACAGGGTGAACCCTCCTCGCCCACCGCGCACCGCGAGCGCCCTGGCCAGCCACACCGATCGCCCGTCGCGAGCGATCGCCGTGTAGCGACCGCTCCTGAGGCCCTTGCCGCGCGTCCAGGCCGCACCCACCGCGGGCAGCTCGGCGGCGTCGACGCCGAGACCGGGGACCGCGGACGAGCGAACCTCCCTCACCGCGCCGTCCGAGGGGTCGACGGTCGCCACCCGGACGTCGCGGGACCCGTCCCCACCGCCGCCGACGAGCCAGATCCGGCCGCCTCCGATCGCCACCGACGAGACACGGAGGCCGGCCACGGTGAACCTCGCGGGCGGCGCGGCCGGATCACGCGGATCGAACCGCAGCAGGGTGCCGCCGGAGCACGGCAGGAGGAGGGGGGCGCCGCACTCCTGAGAGGCAACCCACGCGCCTCCGGCCCCGACCGCGACGTCCTGGGGGGATCCGGGCACCGGCACGGTGGACGTGACCCGCCGCGCGATCGGATCGATGCGCTGGAGGTGGCCGCCGCGCCGATCGGTCCCGACCACCCAGAGCGCCCCGGCGCCGTGGGCGATCGCCGCGGCGCCGCGACCGACGGGGATCGGGGGGAAGGTTCGGCGGCCCTCGCCCGAGAGACGACGGACGGCCGCGGTGCCGTCGGGCTCGGACGAGAGCACCCACGCGGCGCCGGCGCCGGTCGCGACGTCGACCGGCGCCGTGCCCACGGCGACCCGCCGCCGGGCCGGCCGGGTGACCGTGACCTTCACCGGGGGAGTGGCCCCGCCGACCGGGGAGAAGATCCGCAGGACGTGCACGCCCCTGCCGCCGAGGCGCACCGGCACCTCCAGCAGCCCGCCGAGCGACGGGCCGGTCAGGCGCGCGTAGGCGATCGCCGCCCACCTGCCCCTCGTGAGCCGCTGCACGCCGACGACCGTGTGGTCGAGCGTGTTCCGCAGCGACGGCCTCAGCCGCGCGAGCGCGTTCACCGGTACGCGGGCGGGGGCGGAGAGCCCGGCGAAGTCGGGCACCACCGGCTCCAGGACGAATCCCGGGCCCGCGGTGAGGACGGCGGCGCGCACCCGGCTGTCGGGGCCGCTGCTCTCGCTCCACAGCGCGACGCCGTCGTCGGCGCCGGCCAGAGCGGCGACCGGCAGGAACGGCGCCGCGGGTACCGAGATGGGCTGCCGAGGCTCCCACGCGCCGCCGGCCGGCCGCCGGGCCGCCATCACCGTGACCGAGCCGGTGGCGTCGCGGCTTCCGGCCCAGACGGCGAGGGCCGACCCGTCGGGCGCCACCGCGAGGGCGGGGTCCCTCGAGCCGTCCGACCCGTCGGCGGACGCCGGCCGCTCGGGCAGAGACAACCGCACCGGGGAGCTCCACGGCCCTGTGGCGGGCGCCGTGGCGGCGACGACGCCCTCGGGCGCCCGCCACAGGGCGACCGCGTCGCCCGAGGGCGCCAGGGCGATGTCCGGCGGCCCGTAGTACGACCATCGCCCACCGAGCTCGGACGGCGGTCCCCATGCGCCGCCCGCGGGCCGGCGCGCCACGGCCAGGGTGGCGCCGGATCCGTCGGCGACGGTCCACGCCGCCAGGGCGTCGCCCGCGTCGTCGAGGGCGACCGCGGCGTCGAGGGCGACCACGGCGGCGGGGGGACGCCCGGACGGCGAGACCGGGACGGGCGGCCCCCAGGCGCCGCCGGGCGGCCGCTCGGCCACCAGCACCTGCCCGACACCGGTCCCGCGGGCATCGATCCAGGCCGCGGCGGCGGCGCCAGAGGCGTTCACGGCCAGGCCGGGGACGCCGTTGCCCTGCCCCAGGGCGACGGTTGCGAAGGAGGCCGCGCCGGACGGCGCGTCGGCGGCCATCATCGTGAAGTCCGCGCCGCGCCACACGACGGTCACCCCGCCGCCGGCGTCGATGGCGACGGCCGCGGGAGTCGGCGTCCCGGCGATCTCCCCCACGGCCACGGGGTCCCCCCAGTCGGCCCTCCCCGCCGGCCGGGTCGCGACGACGATCGTCGTCCGCTCGACGACCGACGATCCCGTGCCGCGCTGCCACAACGCGACGGCGTCGCCCCGGGCGTTCACGGCGATGCGCGGATTGAACACGAGGCAGTTCGGGGCGCCGGGCGCGCACCCCGCCGCGAGGGCCGACGGCGGGCCGAAGGCCGGCGCCCCCGCCGGGCGCTCGGCGACGGCGATCGAGCTGCTCGGTCCGCGCGTCCACACGGCGATGGCGTCGCCGGACCCGTCGGCCGCCACCTGGGCGCCGCCGAGGCCCGAGCGCGGCTCGTCGAGCACCACCGGCGCGCTCCAGCCGGACCGGGCGGAGGCGACCGACGACGACGCGAGCGCGGCGAGAGCCGCGAGGACGACGGCGAGGCGGAGGATCCGGGACATCGGCGCGACGCTACCTCAGCGCCTTCCGCGGCGAGGACCCGGTGCGCCGATCATTACCCGCTCCTCAGCCGTCGCACATGAATCGGGTGCGGCGCCGCGGCGGCCCCTAGTGCCGTGTCCGGTGACGTCGGGCCGTTATGGCCGCGAAAACCCGGCGGGGCAAGGACGCAGCGAGCAAGAACGGGGCGAACGTCGCCTGACGCGGCACTAGACTGCGGCGCGTGAGCGACGAGCGCCTCGCGAAGCTGGCCGATCTCGCCGTCCGCGCCGGCGCGAACCTGCAGCCGGGGCAGGTGGTGTCGGTGAGCGGCCGCCCCGGCCAGGAGGATCTGGCGCGCGCCGTCGCCGACGCGGCCTACCGGGCCGGGGCGAAGTTCGTCGACCTCGCCTGGTTCGACCCGCACGTCAAGCTCGCGCGGCTTGCCCACGCGCCCGACGACAGCCTCGACTGGGTGCCGCCGTGGTACGGCGAGCGCATCAGGGCGATCGGGGAGATGGCGGGCGCCACCATCGCCCTCACCGGTCCCACCGCGCCCGGCCTCTTCGACGGGGTCGATCCGGCGCGCGCCGGCCGCGACCGGCTGCCGTCGGTGAAGGAGGGCACCGAGGTGCTGATGGCGGGCCTGGTGAACTGGACCGTCATCCCCTGCCCCAACCCCGAGTGGGCCGCCCTCGTGCACCCGGAGCTGCCGCGCGACGAGGCGCTGGCCCTGCTGTGGGACCAGATCGCGCGGGTCTGCCGGCTCGACGAGCCCGACCCCGCCGCCGCGTGGCGCGAGCGCGGCGCGGCCCTGGCCGACACCGCGCGCCGGCTGAACGAGCTGTCGCTGTCGGCGCTGCGCTTCGTGGGCCCCGGCACCGATCTCACCGTCGGCCTGCTGCCGGGCTCGACCTGGCTGGGCGGGGGCGGGGAGCGCGCCGACGGCCTCGCCCACCTGCCGAACATCCCCACCGAGGAGGTGTTCACCAGCCCCGACCCGCTGAGGACGGAGGGCCACGTCACCGCGACCCGCCCGCTCGACGTGGCCGGCACGGTCATCCGCGGGCTGGCGGTGCGCTTCGAGGGGGGACGGGCGGTCGAGATCACCGCCGACGAGGGCGCCGAGGTGCTGCGGGGCCGCGCCGCGGTCGACGAGGGCGCCGCCCGCCTGGGCGAGGTGGCCCTGGTGGACGGCTCGGGGCGCATCGGCCCGCTCGGCACCGTCTTCTACGACACCCTGCTCGACGAGAACGCCGCCAGCCACATCGCGATCGGCGCGGCCTACCCGCACGGCGCACCGGACGAGGCCGACCGCATCAACCGCAGCGAGATCCACATCGACTTCATGATCGGCGGGCCCGAGGTGACGGTGCTGGGCGTCGACGCCGCGGGCGCCGAGCGGGTGCTGCTGGAGGGCGGCGAGTGGCGGTGGGGCGGGGCCTGATCACCCGCGCGCGGCTCAGTCCGCGGTGATCCTCTGGTACTGGCGGACGGCCAGGGGCGCGCAGATCGCGACGATCGCGATGATCCAGAGGAAGCTGTAGAGCACCGGGTGCGCGATCGACCAGGGCGGGTTCGCGCCGAAGTCGCCGCGCGGGTTGCCGAACAGGGCGCGCAGGGCCTCCGAGACCGCGGTCACCGGGTTCCACTCGGCGATCTGCCGCAGCCCGTCGGGCAGCGTCCCCACCGGCACGAAGGTGCTGGCGATGAAGGTGATCGGGAAGATCACGACGAAGGCGACGCCCTGCACCGCCTCGACCGACGGCAGCATCGTCCCCATCAGGACCCCCACCCAGACGATCGCGAACGAGAAGGCGATCATCAGCGCGAAGCCGGCGGCCGCATCGCCGAACGAGGTGTGGATGCGCCAGCCCACGATCAGCCCGCACAGCGCCATCAGGACGATGGGCAGCAGCGACCGCGCGAGGGTCGCGATGGCGTGTCCCGCGAGCACCGAGCCGCGCGCCATCGGCAGCGACCGGAAGCGGTCGATGGCGCCGTTCGCGCGGTCGTACGCGAGGCTGATCGCGACGCCGAAGACGCCGAACGAGAGGGTCTGGGCGAACACGCCGCCCATCAGGAACTCGCGGTAGCCGCCGTCGGCCACCTTGATCGCGCCGCCGAAGACGTAGGCGAACAGCAGCACGAACATAACCGGCTGGACCGTCACGTCGATGAGCGCCTCGGGCTGGCGCCGCATGTGGAGCAGCCCGCGCCGGGCGACCACCCAGCTGTCGGCCAGGATGTTCCCGGAGCGCTCCGTGGCGACGGGGATCGCGGTGTTCATCGCAGCGCCTCCGCCTGCGACTCGTCCTCGATGGGCGTGCCGGTGAGGGTCAGGAACACGTCGTCGAGGGTGGGCCGGCGCAGCCCCAGGTCCTCCACGTCGATCCCGGCGTCGGCCAGCCGGTCGGCGAGCCGCGACACCACCCGCGGGCCGTCATCGCTGGGGGCCCGCACCAGGCGGGTGGCCTCGTCGACCTCGGGCTCGGCGCCGGTGACCTCGGCGACCAGGCGCGCGATCTCGCCGAGCCGGTCGGCGGCCGCGGCGGTGACGAACACCTGGGCGCCCCCCACCTGGTGCTTCAGCTCGCTCGAGTCGCCGCGGGCGATCACCCGTCCGTGGTCGATGACCACGATGTCGTCGGCGAGGCGCTCGGCCTCCTCCAGGTACTGGGTGGTGAGCAGGATCGTCGCGCCCTCGTCGACCAGCGTCTCGAGCACCTCCCACAGCTCGAGCCGCGCGCGCGGGTCGAGGCCGGTGGTGGGCTCGTCGAGGAAGAGGATCTCGGGCCGGGCGACCAGGGTCACCGCCAGGTCGAGACGGCGCCGCATGCCGCCCGAGTAGGTCTTCACGGTGCGGTTCGCGGCGTCCTCGAGCGAGAACTGGGCGAGCAGCTCGTCGGCGCGCCGCCGGGCGAGGCGGCGGCCCAGGTGGTGCAGCTCGCCCACCATGACCAGGTTCTCGCGCCCGGTCATGATGCCGTCGACCGTGGCGTCCTGCGCGGCGAGGCCCATGCGGCGACGCACGGCCATGGGATCGACGGTGACGTCGATGCCCGCCACCTCGGCGTAGCCCTCGTCGGCGGTGGAGAGGGTCGTGAGGATGCGGACGGCGGTGGTCTTGCCCGCGCCGTTCGGGCCGAGCAGCCCGCAGACGGTGCCGCGCGGCACCTCGAACGACACGCCCCCGAGCGCCACCTTCTCGCCGAAGCGCTTGACCAGTCCCTCGGCCCGGATGGCATCCACGCGCGGCACGGGCACAGGGTGCCACGATCGCCTACTCGATACAACGACTGCAAAAGTACTATCCCTGTATCTTTCCGTCCGTGACGGCGGCCCCGAAATCCCCCGGCTCCGAGATCCGCCCCGGCCTGCGCGAGCGCAAGAAGGCCCTCACCCGGCGCGCCATCTCGGACGTGGCCACCCGGCTCTTCATCGAGCGGGGCTTCGACGCGGTCACGCTGGCCGAGGTGGCCGAGGAGGCCGGGGTCTCGGTGAAGACCGTCTTCAACTACTTCGGGTCGAAGGAGGAGCTGTTCCTCGACCGCGAGGAGGAGATCCACGAGGCCATGGTCTCGGCGGTCCGCGACCGGCCGGCGGGGACGACGGTGACCGAGGCCTTCGGCCGGCTGCTGGTGGAGAGCTGGCCGGCCGAGGACGAGGGCTGGGACGCGCTCGACGACCCGGAGTCCCGCGAGCGCCTGCGCGGCTTCCTCATCGCCTGGCGCGACGCGCCCAGCGTGCGCGGGCGGGCCCTCGCCGCGAACGACCGCATCCAGGACCGGCTGGGAGCGGCGCTCGCCGCCGAGTCGGGGCGCGACGAGGGCGACCCGCGGGTGCTCGCCATGTCCGGCCTGATGGTGGCCGCCGTCAACCTGCGCCACCGCACCCTCACCGAGGGCGTACTGCGCCGCGATCCGCCCGCGGCGGTGAAGCGGTCGGTGGCCGCCGTCGTGACCGAGGTCCTGGGCGCCGCCGCTCTCGCCTTCCCGGAGATGAACCGGCCGATGTAGGGGATCGCCGCCGGACTGCGAATGGACATCCGGGCGGAAGATCGCCCGTCGCGCCTCGACACCTCCGGCTGCAAGGAGCAACGGCATGACCGTGCCCTACCCCACCCGCCTGGTCGCCGAGCTGCTCGGCACCTTCGGCTTCTTCTTCTTCGGTTTCTCCGGCATCGCCGCGTCGGTGGACCAGCCCACCGCGATCAGCGCCGCCGGCGTGGCCGCCGGCTTCGGCCTGGGCCTCGCGCTGATGATCTTCGCCTTCGGTCATCTCTCCGGGGGCCACTTCAACCCGGCGGTGACGCTCGGCCTGGTGGCGGGCCGCCGCTTTCCCCTCGCCGAGCTGCCGGGCTACTGGCTCGCCCAGTTCGTGGGCGGCGTCGTCGCCGCGGCCGCCGCGGCCACGATCTACTCGGACCGGGTGCAGGACGCCCTGCCGAACCACGCCGCCGTCGGCGACGGCCCCGCCTTCCTGGCCGAGGCCATCGCCACGGCGCTGTTCGTCATCGTGATCAGCGCTGTCGCGACCGACGCGCGGGCGGCGTGGAGCCCCGGCTTCGCGCCGATCGCCATCGGCGGCTTCATCTTCACCGCGGCCCTGGTGGTGGGCCCCTTCACGTCGGGCTCCTTCAACCCGGCCCGCTCCCTCGCCCCGGCCGTCCTGGCGGGCGACGGGCACCAGCTGTGGATCTTCATCGTCGCCCCGCTGGTGGGCGGCCTCGTCGGCGGCCTGATCTACCTGTTCGTCCGCCTCAACTCGGGCGAGACGCAGACCGCCTAGCATCCTGAGCGCACCGGGTCGCCCGCCGGCAGAGGCGGGCGACCTGCGGCGTCGGCCCCCGCCGCGACCCCGCCGTCGACGGCGAGCGTCTGGCCGGTGACGTAGCCCGACATCTCCGACGCCAGGAACAGGAGGGCGCCGGTGAGCTCGTCCCGCCGCCCCGGCCGGGCGGCGGGGATGCCCGGCAGGATGCGGTCGACGTCGGCCTCGTCGATCGGCGGCGCGGCGAGCGCGCCGCCGAACCAGCCCGGGGCGAGCACGTTGACGCGCACTCCGCGACCCGCCCAGGTCACCGCCAGGGTCCGGGCCAGGTTCGCGATCGCCGCCCCGGTCGCCCGGTGGGCGGCCGCCAGGCAGGGCAGCCCGCCCAGGCCGCCGACGGGCGATACGCCGACGATCGAGCCCGAGCCCCGGCGCAGCATCCTGGCGCCGGCCTCGCGGAAGCACAGCCAGGCGCCCAGCAGGCTGACGCGCATCACCCGCTCGAACAGGACCTCGGCCGGCAGGTCGCCCGGCGCCCCCGGATCGCCCCCCGACCCCGCGGCGGCGACCATCACGTCGAGGCCCCCGAAGCGCCCGCAGGCGACGTCCACGAGGCGCGACACCTCGCCGGCGTCGGTCACGTCGCAGGCGACCGGCTCGGCGCCGCCGCCGAGCCCGGCGATGGCCGCCGCGACCTCGTCGAGGCCCTCCGCCCGGCGGTCGGCGAGCACGACGTTCGCCCCGGCCGAGGCCAGCGCGGTCGCGAAGACCGCGCCCAGCCCCGAGGAGGCGCCGGTGACGATGGCGGTGCGCCCACCCATGTCGAAGGCCAGTCGCAGGTCGATCACGCCGGCCCCCCGGAGCGCACGGCCACCCGCGCGGGCGCGCCGCCCGCGTCCGCCGGCGGCCGGCGGCGACGCCCCGACCCGGCGAGCAGCTCGCGGTACAGGGCGCGGGTCTCGTCACCCGGCGAGAGCTCGAACTCGCGCTGCAGGGCGGCGCGGCAGACGTGGTACTGGCGCAGCGCCAGGGCCACCTCGCCGGCGGCGGCGTAGGCCCGCATCAGGCGCCGGTGCACCCGCTCGTCGAGCGGCTCCGCCACGGCGAGCCGGGCCAGCCGGCGCGCCGCCTCGGCGGGCCGCCCGGCGGCGACCAGCAGGTCGGCCAGGCCGGTGAGCACGCCGCGGTGGACCATGTCGAGCTCGTCGCGGCGGGTGATCGCCCACTCGTCGTAGAGCTGGTCGGGCAGGAAGGGCCCCCGGTACAGCGCGTCGGCGCGCTCCAGTCGCTCGAGCCGCTCGTCCGCCGGAGCCCGGCGGGCCGCGTCGACGTGCGCCAGCATGTCGGCGACGTCCCACCGGTCGGCGGGCGCCATCACCAGGCGCACGATGTCGCCGTCGCTCACCACCAGCGCGTCCGGCGACGAGGGATCGGTCTCGGGCTCCACCGCCCGGCGCAGGTCGTGGAGGGTGGTGCGCAGCGCCGCCGCGCCCCGGGCCGCCGGCAGATCCGGCCACAGGCGGTCGGCGAGCTGCTCGCGGTGGAGCGACCCGCCGGCCGCCAGCAGCGCGGCCAGCAGCAGGCGCGCCTTCGCCCGGGCGAAGGCGCCGGCGGGCAGGCGACGGCCGTCGCGCAGCACCTCCAGCCCTCCGAGGCTGCGGATGGCGATGTCGGCGCGGGGTCGCATGCGGCGCCGCTGCCAGCCGCCGCGGGCGGCGGCGCGGACCTCCTGGCTGGGGTCGCGCAGCAGCTCCTCCAGCACCGTGATCTCGACGTCCGGGAGCGACGCCGCCGTGGCCAGCCGCGCCCGGGCGGCCGGCCCGGCGCCGGCGAGCTCGGCGGCGGCGGCCCTCACCACGTCGCCGCCGCACGCGGCGAGCAGTCGCTCGGCCTCGCCCGGGGGGCCAAGCCCCCGGGCCAGCGCCCGGCCCAGCAGGCGGGCGGCGTCGGGGCGGTCGAGCCCGGTCCACGGCTGGCCGCCCGCCACCCGGCAGCCGGGATCGAGCGCCCGGGCCAGGAGCCGGTCGGCGCGCGGGTCGCCCTCCCAGGCCAGCGCCGCGGCGATCAGCGCGCGGGCGCGGCCCCAGTCGGATCCGCTGCGATCGGCGTCGGCGAGCGCGTCCGCCGCGAGGGCGCGGGCGCGGGTGACGTCCCCGGCCCCGAGCGCCACCCGGACGGCGTCGGGCAGCAGGCGCACCCGCTCGGCGATCGGCGCCCCCTCGCGCAGGGCCCCCTCGAAGATGTCGAGGTGGCGCAGCGCATCGTCCGGCCGCCCCAGGGCCACGTCGGCGCGCGCGGCCAGCAGGAAGGCGCGGTGGTTCCAGCTCACGGCGCGGGCCGCCAGCAGGCGCGTCTCGCGGCGCGCCATCTCGTCGGCCACGCCGCCCCAGTCACCGCGATCGGCCATCAGCGTCAACCTCCAGCGCGCGACCACCGCCTCGGCCATCGCGCCGTGGCCGCTGCGCACCCCGTCGACGAGCATCCGGTCGAGCTCCCGGTCGCCGTCGCGCAGCCGCCCCAGGTCGTGCATGACCGTGACCCGGAAGACGTGCACCCACGGCCCCAGGGCCAGGACGTCGTGCTCGCGGTTGGCGCGCAGCCAGTCCTCGGCCCGCACCAGCCGGCCCAGGGCCTCGTCGAGCTCGCCGCGACCGCGCTCGATCGTCCAGGCGCGGATCACCGCGACGTAGGTGCCGAGGGCGGGGATCGATGCGGCCGCCGGCAGGCGGACCGAACGCGCCAGCAGCTCCTCGGCCCGCCGGTGCTCGCCGAGGTAGCCGTGGAAGGCGGCGAGCCGCACCAGCAGCAGGGGCATCTCGGCGCCGTCCTCCGGCACGGCGCCCAGCAGCCGCCGCGCGATGGCGATGCCGCGGGCGAAGCGCCCCCCGGACTCGAGCACGGGCAGCAGCTGCAGCAGGATCTCGCCCGCCCCCTCACCGGCCGCCACGGCGGCGTCGGCCGCCCGCTCGAGAGCCGCGAACGCCTCGGCGTGATTGTCGGCGCCCAGCTCGGCCATGGCGCGGGCCGCGACCAGCGCCGGCCGCCCCGACCAGCGGGGGGAGGGGATCGCGTCGAGCCAGCGCATCAGCATCGGCGCGCCGCCCCCGGCGACGAGCGCCCCCGCCAGGGGCTCCGCCACCCGCACCGCCTCGTCGTGGTCCCCGGCCGCGATCAGGTGGTCGACGGCCTCGGCGTCCTCGCCGGCCGCCCGCCAGGCGGCGGCGGCGCGGCGGTGGATATCGGCGACCTCGCCCGGGGGGCGCGAGGCGAGCCGGGTCCGCAGCACCGAGCGCAGCAGCCCGTGGTAGCGGTACCAGCCGCCGCCCTGGTCGGTGGTGAACAGGTGGCCCGAGGCGAGGCGCCGCAGGCAGCCGGCGGCGTCCTCGTCCCCGCTCACCGCCCGGGCGATGCCCGCGTCCATGCGGTCGAGCACGGAGGTGGTCTCCAGGAACCCCACCCGGTCGGCCGGCAGGCCGTCGAGGACCTCCTCGGCGAGGTAGGCGAACAGGGCGTCCTGCGGCGCAGCGCAGGGCGGCGCCGCGCCGGCCGGACGGCGGGCGGCGAGCACGGCGCCGGCCGCCCAGCCCTCGGTCAGGCGGTGCAGCTCGTCCGCGGCGCGGTCGTCGATGCCCGCGCGGACCAGGAGCTCGGCGGTCTCATCGGGGGTCAGCTCGAGGTCGGCCTCGCCCAGCTCGGCCATGCCGCCCAGGCGCAGCCGCGCCGTCGGGAAGGGCGGCGCGTCGCGCCCCGTGAGCAGCAGGGCCACGCCGGGGGGCAGGTCGAGCGCCAGCCGCCCCAGGGCGCCCGCCGCCGGCGGCGGCAGCAGGTGGGTGTCGTCGAGCGCCAGGATCACGTCGTCCGGCAGGGTCTGGGCGATCTCGTTGACCAGGGCCGTCACGAGGACGTCGGGCTCCTCGGAGTACGGCAGTCCGGCGCCCAGGCCGGGCGCGAGCCGCGCGAGCGCGGCGCCGACGTGCGCCACCAGCAGGGCGGCCGAGTCGATGCGCGGGTCGAGCGACACCCAGGCGCTGCGGCGCCGGGCGGTGGCGACGATCTGGGCCGCCAGCACCGTCTTGCCGTAGCCCGCGCCGGCCTCGATGCTGACGATGCGGCCCGGCCTCAGGCGGGCCAGGGCCGGCCGCACCAGGCGCGGCCGGGGGACCGCCCCCGGGTGCAGCGCGGGGCGGACCAGCCGCGTGTGCATCACGGCGGCGGTGATCGAGCGGTTCGCGGCCCTGTCCCGTGCGGCCATTCGCGGCCCTCCCTGTCGGCGGGGGCGCCCGGCGCCCCGTGGGGCCGGCGGCCCCTCACCTGGACGGAGTCCCCGTCACGGGCGCTGATACATGCGGGTGCCCTTTTTCGGAGGCTCGCGCCCGGGATCGCTCAGAGCTGGCCGTGGTTGGGCGGCAGCACGTCGTTCAGCAGGTACGCGCCCAGGTGGTGGTACTTCCAGTCGACCGGGTCGTGGACGCTGTGGGTGCGGGAGTTGCGCCAATGGCGCGACAGCGCGTACCGCTCGTCGGTGGCGCTGGCGCCGGCGAGGGCGAAGAGCTCGCTCGACACCTCCACCGCGACCTCGCTGCCGAACGCCTTGGCCTGCGCCACGGCCAGCGAGCCGCGCGCGGCCGCCTCGGCGTCCGCCGGCACCAGGCCCACCTGCTCCAGCTCCTCGGCGGCCCAGCGCAGGAGCTGCTCGGCCGCCCGGACCCGGGTGGCGAGGCGGCCGAACCGCAGCGTGGCGTGGGGGTCCTCACCGGCCGTGTCGCCCCATCCCCCCAGGACGGCCTCGAAGAAGGGCCGCGCCCGGGTGCGCACGAAATCGCGCGCGTCGCGCAGCGCGCCGCCGGCGATGCCCACCTCGATGGCGGTGTGGACGAGCTGGGCGCGGGCGCCCAGCTGCTGGGGCGCCTCGAAGGCGGCGGCGTAGTCGATCAGGTCGTCCCGGTCGACGATCACGTCGTCCAGGGTCGCGCCGCCGCTCACGGTGGCGCGCTGGCCCATCGTCGACCAGTCCTCGTCGAGGGTGATGCCGGGCGCCGTGGCCGGCACCAGCGCCAGGGTCAGGCGACCGTCTCGGTCGCGGGCGCTGACGGCAAGGGCGCGCGCCGTCAGCGCGCCCGTACAGTAGTACTTGCGCCCCGACAGGAGCACCCGGCCGTCGCGCTCGCCGACGGTGGTCCTGAGGTCCTGCGCGTGGTGGGCGCCGCGCTCGGCGAGGGCGCTGGCGAAGCGGCCGCCGTCGAGGATGTCGGCGAACCAGCGCCGGCGCTGCCGCTCCGATCCGTGCACCCGCAGCACGTCCACGACGAGGAAGTGGCCCTGCGGGATCTGGGCGATCGCGGGATCGGCGGCGGCGATCAGCCGGAGCACCTCGGCGAGCACGGCGGGCCGCACCCCCGCCCCTCCGTACCGCGGCGGGACGGTGATGCCGATCAGGCCGCTGCGGTCGAGCAGCGCCAGCGCCTCGCGCGGCACGGCGCCCGCGCGGTCGCGCTCGGCCGCGGTGGGCGCGATCCGGTCGGCGAGGGCGCGCGCCACGGCCACCGCCTCGTCCTCCGAGGCGATCACCGCCGCGGCGGCGGGTCGGCGGGCGGTGACCGCCGGCGCCTCAGCCAACGGCCGCGGCGGGGTCCGGCACGCGGGCCGGGTCGAGCCCCTCGGCCACCTCGATCTCGCGCACCAGCGGCAGGACGTCGCGGCCGAAGGCCTCGATCTCCTCGTGGTAGTGCAGGAAGCCGCCCAGGATGAGGTCCACGCCCAGCTTCTTGTAGTCCACGATCCGCCGGGCGACCTGCTCCGGCGTGCCGATGAGCCGGGTGCGGAAGCCGTCGTTGTACTGGACGAGGTCCTCGAAGGTGGAGTCGGCCCACATGCCGCGCGAGTCGGCGGTCGACTGACCGGCCTGCCTCACCGCCGAGCCGAAGCCCTCGACGGCCTCGACATGCGCCTTCTCGATGATCTCGCGCAGGGTGTCCTGCGCCTCCCTCTCGGTGTCGCGCACGATGATGAAGCCGTTGAGGCCGAACCTCGGCCCGTCCGCGCGGCCGGCCTCGGCGGCGATCTCGCGCAGCTCGGCGATCTGCTCCTGCACGCCCTCGAAGGACTTGCCGTTCGAGAAGTACCAGTCCGACAGCCGGCCGCCGTTGCGGCGGGCGGCGGTGGAGTTCCCTCCCTGGAAGATCTCGGGGTGGGGGCGCCCCTCCCACGACAGCGGCTTCGGCTTCAGGTTGAAGCGGTGGATGCGGTAGAAGTCGCCCGCCAGCTCGGCGGCGTCCTCGGTCCAGATGCGCTTGAGGGCCGTGATGAACTCGGCGCTGCGGCGGTAGCGCTCGTCGTGCTCGAGCCACGGCTCGCCCAGCTGGGTGAACTCGTCCTTGAACCAGCCGCTCACCACGTTCACGGCGACGCGGCCGCCCGAGAGGTGGTCGGCGGTGGCGACCCACTTGGCGAGCACGCCGGGGTGCCACAACCCCGGATGGACGGCGGCGATCAGCTTCAGCCTGGTGGTCGCCAGCAGCAGCGCCAGGCTGAAGCTGGTCGACTCGTGCTGGTACTCGGCGCCGTAGCTGGCGGTGTAGCGCACCTGGCTGAGGGCGTACTCGAAGCCCGCCTTCTCGGCGAGCAGGGCGAGGGTGCGGTTGTAGTCGTAGCTCCAGTCGGTGCGCTGCTCGATGGTGCTGGTGACCAGCCCTCCGCTCACGTTGGGCACCCAGTAGGCGAAGCGGATCGGGTCGATCGGGGTGTCGGCCGGCACGGTGGCGGTCCTTTCTCGGAGTGGAAGCCCCGGGGCGCGCCGACTGCCGGGTCGGCGCGCCCGCGCGGGGCCGGGCGGATGCCTAGCGGTAGAGCGAGAACTCCGGTCCACGGCGGTTGAGCACCCAGTCGCCGACCTCGCGGGCCTTGTAGGCGACCGGGTCGTGCACCGTGTGGGTGCGGATGTTCCGCCAGTGGCGGTCGAACCCGTACTCGGTGGTGGTGGCGCGCGCGCCCTGGATCTCGAACAGCCGGCTGGTCACCTCGAGCGCGACCTTCGTGGTGAGGTACTTCGCCTCGTACACCGCGACCGCGGCGTCGGCGCGCTGCTCGGCGCTCAGCGACGGCCCGACGTCGAGGGCGGCCTGCAGCGCCTGGCCGGCGCGGTCGGCGAGCAACGCGGCGGCGCGGGTCCGGCTCACCAGCTCGCCCACCAGCTGCAGGATGTACGCGTCGTCGGTGGCCCGCTCGACGCCCGAGGTCTCCCACGGCGCGGCGTGCGCGCGCGTCCAGTCGAGGGCCTCGGCGATCGCCCCCTCGGCCGTGCCGATGTAGAAGTTCAGGAAGGCGAGCTGCCAGTGCGGCGTGACCAGCGTCTGGTAGGGCGTGAAGGGGTGGCCGGCCACCGGGTCGCCCAGCACCTCGTCGGGCTCGACGCGCACGTCGTTGAACTGCACGCCGCCGGAGTCGGTGAGCCGCTGGCCGATGTTGTCCCAGTTGCCGAGCGCGATGAAGCCCTCGCGGTCGCCGGGGATCGACACGAGCTGGAGGCGGTCCTCGAAGACGGTGAGCACCGACAGGTGGTCGCCGAGGCTCGCGCCGCTGGCGAAGCTGCGGTGGCCGTTGAGACGGTAGCCGTCGCCATCGCGGGTGAGGGTGAGGTCGGAGCCGCCGCGCGGGTTCTGCACGCCGCCCCAGAAGAGGCGCTCGGCGCCGTTGCGGCGCGACAGGGCGTCGGCCTGCTCGGGCGTGCCGAACAGCCGGGCCACCCGCGTCTGGGCGAAGTGGTACCCGATCAGGTGCGCGATGGAGGTGTCGCCGCGGGCGATGGCCCGGGTGATGAGCTGGGCCTGGGCGTGGTTGAGGCCGCGCCCGCCGTACTCGACCGGCTCCTGCACCTGCAGCAGGTCGTTCTCGCGCAGCAGCTCGACCTCGGCCCGCGGCGTCTTGTTGGCGCGGTCGCGCTCGGCGGCCGTGGCGCGCAGGTCGTCGGCGACCCGGTCGGCGACGGCGAGGACCTCGGCGAGCACCTCGGCGGGCGCGCCGGACGAGAGCGGGCGGTCGAGGAGGCCGGCGGGATCGGCGATGGACATCTGGTCGTGCTCCTTGTGTGGGGTGAAGGGTGTCGGGCGCCGGGGCCGGCGCGGAGGTCAGGCCGCCGCCGACCGCTCGGCGGCATCCTCGGGACGGGTCGCCCACGCCCCCACGACCGGGACGCCCTCCTCCGCCAGGCGAGCGGCGTCGTCCGGTGCGCCGAGGAAGCGCAGACGTCCGAGGGCCAGCACGCGCACCGCGGCGCGCACGGCCGAGATCTCCGATTCGCCGAGGCCGGGGCGCTGCGCCGCGCGGTCGAGGCAGCAGGCGTCGATCGTCGCGGCGTCCCGGTGGTAGACCACCACGCCGCCGCCGGCGCGCATCCGGCGCACGGCCTCGTGGAGACGCCGGCGGCTCTCGCAGCGGGCGCCGCCCAGCGCGTCCCCCAGGGTGCAGCCCCGATGCAGGTAGAGCGAGGTCGACGGCCGACCGCGGGGCTCGCCCACCAGCACGGCCACGCTCACCTGGCTCTCCTGGTCGTCGGAGAGCGGCACGATGCGCAGCGGGCCCAGGTCGGAGGGCAGCGACACCTCGGGGCGGCGCGACGGCCCGCGCGGCGGCCGGGGAGGGGGCACGGGGCGCTCGCCCTGCTCCAGGGCGCCGTAGGAGCCGCGGTAGAAGATGAGCGGGTCGCCCGCCTCGTGCGCGTGGCCGGCCTCGAGCACCCGCCCGATGACGATGACGTGATCGCCGCCGTCGGCGAGCTCGTGGATGTCGCACACCAGCGCGCCGAGCCCGTCGTGCAGCACGGGCGCCCCGCGGGCCATGCTGTGGTCGACGCCGTCCCAGGTGTCGTCGGCGGCCGCCCGCGCGAAGCGGTCC
Source organism: Thermoleophilia bacterium (assembly GCA_050181915.1). Taxonomy (GTDB): domain Bacteria; phylum Actinomycetota; class Thermoleophilia; order Miltoncostaeales; family Miltoncostaeaceae; genus JBFXCS01. Next base: position 525,574 of record JBFXCS010000003.1, read on the forward strand.
GAGTGGGAGCGCTGGCCGGCGCGCAGCAGGTTCACCGCGAAGCGGCCCGAGGCGCGGATGGCGTCGAGGGTCTCGGAGGTACGGGTGAGGCACACCAGCAGCAGGGGAGGGTCGAGCGAGACCGACGTCACCGAGTTCGCCGTCGTGCCGAAGGGGCGCCCGTCGGGGTGCCGCGCCGTGACCACGGCGACCCCGGTGGCGAAGTGGCCCATCGTCCGGCGCAGGACGGCCGGCTCGACGGCCGGCGCGTCGCCGCGGCGCGGCGGGCCGGTGCGGGAGGTGGCGGTCTCCGACATCGGCGGCGATAATACACATGAATCTCGATAAGGAAAATCATTTATGACTGGACGCAGTGACACACCCGATCTGGTCGCCGTCATCGGCAGCGCGACGCCGCCGGGCCGGCTCCACCGAGCCGTGACCGAGGCCCTCGGCCGGGCCGCGGAGCGACGCTCCGCGGCGACGCGCCTCATCGACCTGGGGACCGTGGCGATCGCCGCCGCCGACGGCCGTCCCGCGGAGGCCCTGGGCGACGACACCGCCGGCGTGATCGAGGCGATCGCCGCCGCCCGGGCGGTCGCCCTGGCCACGCCGATCTACCGGGGATCGCTCACCGGCACCCTCAAGAACCTGCTCGATCACCTGCCGGTGCCGGCGTTGCGCGATACCCCGGTGGCGATCGTCGCGATGGGGGCGAGCGACCACCACTACCTGGGCGCCGAGCGCCACCTGCGCGACATCCTGTCCTTCTTCGGCGCGATCCCGGTGCCCACGGCGGCCTACCTCACGTCCGCGGACTTCGCCGACGGCGTCCCGGGCGAGCGCGCGGCAGGGGAGCTCGACGCCGCGCTCGACGCCGCCCTGGCCCTCGCCGCCGCCCTCGACGGCGTCCCGCCGCTGGGCCCCGCGCCGCTCACAGAGCGTCCCCGCTGACCATTCGCGTGCAGGCGTCCGGCTCGCTCGGCAGAATCCGCACATGCGCGTCTCCGCCAAGGCCGACTACGGCCTCCGAGCCCTCATCGAGCTCGCCGCCCTCGAGACCGAGGGCGGGCGCCCGGTCAAGCGCGAGCAGCTCGCGGAGGCCCAGGATCTACCGGTCGCCTTCCTCGAGAACATCCTGCTCGAGCTCAAGCGCGCCGGGGTGGTGCGCAGCGTCCGCGGGCAGCAGGGCGGCTTCCGCCTGTCGAAGCCGGCCGACGAGATCCGGCTGGCCGAGATCATCCGGGCGCTCGACGGTCCGCTGGCCAGCGTCCGCGGCGTCCGCCCCGAGGACCTGACCTACCCGGGCAACGCCAAGGTGCTCACCGAGGTATGGGTGGCGGTGCGCTCCAGCCTGCGGACGGTGCTCGAGCAGATCACGCTCGCCGACCTGCTGGCCGGGGAGCTGCCCGCCGCGGTGCGCGAGCTCGTGGACGCCCCGGAGGCCTGGCTCCCCCACTGAGAAGGTCGGGCGGGTGGCGGTGGTCTCGCTCACAGGGGCCGTCGAAACTCGCCGTCGCCCCTTGCGCATCCTAATGGCAGCAATAAGTATTTCTTTTCATGTCAATCGAACGGGAGGACGCGGTGCTCTCGCCGGACGAGGTGCGCGCCGCCATCGGGGTGGTCACGGACATGGCCGACGACCTCGGCTACGCGATCGCGGTCGCGGTGGTCGACCGCCACGGCGACCTTCGCGGCGTGGAGCGGCCCGCGACGGTCTCGCCGCGCCAGCTGGAGCGGGCGCTGGAGTGCGCCCGCGCCGCGGTGGCCCGCAACGGCGGGTCCGTCCGTCGCGGCAACGCCGCGGCACTGGAGCTGGGCTCCGGGGACACCGCCTCCCGCGGGGCGGTGGCGGTGTCGGGCGGCCCGGACGGCTTCGCCCTGGAGGCCTGCCGGGCGGCGGCCTTCGCCCTCAGCCGCGCCCCGGCCTGACGCCCCGCCTGCGCCACCGGCGCAGCAGGGGGACGCCGAACCACAGCGCCGCGGTGAGGCCCAGCAGCAGGCCGGCGATGGCTCCGGCCACCGGGGCGGCGTACATCACGTCGCTCACCAGCATCACGGCGCCCGCGATCGCGATCGACAGCACGAGCAGGCCGGCGACGACCAGCCGGTGCGCCACGTCCACGATGTAGCGCTTGTCCCCGCGGCGGAAGTCGAGGCGGTGGATGGCGGTGGGCGCCATCAGCAGCACCGTCGCGAGGGCGGTCGCGAGCAGGGTGGCGAAGAAGACGTCGCGCTGCAGCCCGGTGGCCTCGTCGAAGCGGGCGCTGAACGGCAGCGTGAGCAGGAAGGCGAACAGCACCTGCACCCCCGGCAGGGCGACGCGCACCTCCTGCAGCAGCTCGCCGAGCTGACGATCGGCGCGCCGGGCGCCGTGCTCGCCGTCTCCGCCCGCCTCCCCCGTCGTCATGGGACCGTTCTACCCCATGGGGGGCGCCGATAGGCGCCAGAGCCCCCGTGCAAAGGGACCCGGTCCCCGCGCACCGGTTCCCGATCCGGCGCGCGGGGACCCATGCCCCGGCGGTGTGCCGACCACCGGGACGAGGCGCCGTAGCGGCGCACGCCGAGGATGCCGCGCCGCTCTTACCGCGCCCTTACGACCCGCTCACGCCGGGCGGATCGCCGATCCAGAAGCGGGGGCCGGCGCCGTTGCGGCCGGCGCGGTCGGCCGGGTTCGCCAGGGCGCACCGGTCGAGCGAGAGGCAGCCGCAGCCGATGCACTCGCTGATGCCGGCGCGCAGCCGGCGCAGCTCCTCGATGCGCTCGTCGATGCGCCGCTGCCACCCCGCCGCCAGGCGATCCCAGTCGGCGCGGCGCGGTATGCGGTCGGTGGGCAGGCGATCGAGCTCGCCGCGCACCTCCTCCAGCGTCAGCCCCACCCGCTGCGCGTAGACGATGAAGGCCACCCGCCTGATGACGGCCCGGTCGTAGCGCCGGTGGCCCGACTCGGTGCGACGCGCACCGATCAGGCCGCGCTGCTCGTAGAAGCGCAGGGCCGACGCGGCCACCCCGCTGCGGGCGGCGACCTCGCCGATGGTGAGCATCTCGCGCACCTCTTCAGGGAATCACGCCGGCGCCCTTGACCTCAAGTGCACTTGAGGTTGTTTGCTGTGCCTCAACCACGACGAGGAGGAGTGCGATGGCGAGGAGACTCGGTCCCAAGGAGCTGATCGTGCGCGAGGTGACGTCCTGGCCCGGCGTCACCCAGGAGCTGGGGCGCTTCGGCGCCACGCGCCTCATGCTGGGCCACCGCGAGCTGGGGCACCTGCACGGCGACTGGATGCTCGACCTGCCGCTGACGCGCGATCTGCGCGACCGGCTGATGGCCGAGGGCCGGGTGGAGCCGCACCGGGCGGCGCCCGCGTCGGGCTGGGCCTCGCGGGCCATCGCCGGCCCGCAGGACATCCCCGCCGCGATCGCGCTGCTGCGCACCCAGTTCGAGCGCGCGGCGCGGGCGGCCCGCGCGCGCGAGCGCGGCCGGGCGCGCTCGGCCGCGTAGCCGCAACCCGGCGGGCCTCCCCGTCCGGTCAGTGACGCCCCGTCCCCCGGGGTGACGGCGGCGTGCGAGGCTGGTGGCCGCATGGGCACGACGCCGAACCCGTCGCGGAGATCATCGCTCCGCTCGATCGCGGCGGTGGCGGCGCTGGTCGTCGCCGCGCTGGCGGTGCTGGGACGCTCCGAGGTCGAGCGCCATCGGCCGCGGCGGCCGGCGCTCCCGCGCGAGCCGCTGCCGCCGCCCCCCGGACCCCCGGCGGCCGCGAACAGCGGCGGCTCGGCGCGGGAGCGGGCCGCGGCCCTCGGCGGCGAGTGGCCGCGGCGGCCGGGCGCGCGCGCCCGCTCGGTCCGGCGGGCGGGCGCGCCGCGGGGCGTCAGCTGCGCGCTGCTGTCGATGCTCGTGCCCGGCGCCGGGCAGTGGCACGGCGGCCGCCAGGTGCGCGGCGTGGTCCTGCTGGGGGTCGTCTTCGTCCTCCTCGTCGCCACCGCGGTGCTCGCCTCGCGCGGTGCCACCTTCCTCGTCGGCCAGGCCCTGCGGCCGGAGGTGCTGATCGCCGCCCTCGTGGTGAACGCGCTGCTGCTGGCCTTCCGCCTGGTCGCCGTCGTCGACGCCTGGCGGCTGGGGCGCCGGCCCGCGCCCCGCCTGGCGCGCGGCACCCTGCTGGGGCTGCTGGTCGCCGCGGTCGTCGCGCCTCACGCGGCGGTCGCCTGGTACGACTGGGAGGCCTACGACGCGATCACCACCGTGTTCTCCGACGTCGACCCGGCCCGGGTGGCGCCCGGGGTGGCCTTCCAGGTGGTGTCGCCCGACGGCGTGGTGACCCGCATCCCGTCGTCGCCCCTCGGCGGCGACGTGCCGGCGGCCCTGCGCCTGCGCCCCGACGGCAGGCCGCCGCTCACGCCGGGCTGGCCGCGCGGGGGGCGCCTGACCGTGCTGCTCATCGGCGGCGACGCCGGCCCCGGCCGCAGCGGGCTGCGCACCGACACGATGGTGGTGGCGACGCTCGACGCCGAGACGCGCAGGGGCGCCCTCCTCTCGCTGCCCCGCAACCTGGCCGACGTGCCGCTTCCGTACCCGGCGTCCAGCCGGGTGCCGGGCGGCCGCTACCCCGACATCCTCAACAGCCTGTACGGCTGGGCCCGCGCCAACGCCGACGCCTTCCCCGGCGGCCCCGATCCGGGCGCCACCGCGCTGAAGTCGGTCGCCGCGAACCTCACCGGCCTGCGCATCGACTACTACGCCCTGGTCGACTTCCGCGGCTTCGTCGAGATGGTCGACGCCCTCGGCGGCGTCACGGTCGACGTGCCGACGCCCGTGCTCGACCGGGTGTCGCCGCCGGAGGAGGGCGACGACTGGATCCGCATCGACCTGCAGCCGGGACGCCACCACCTCGACGCCCTCGAGGCGTTCGCCTACGTCAGGGCCCGCAGCCAGAGCTCGGACTACGACCGCATCCGGCGCCAGCGCTGCGTGCTCACCTCCCTCGCCTCCCAGGCCGACACCGTGCGGCTGCTGCGCGCCTTCCCGCGCCTCGCCCGGGCGGCGCGCGACAACGTGCAGACCGACATCCCGCGCCGCGTGCTGCCCGACCTCATCCGCCTGGTGTCGGGCGTGCGGACCCGCGACGTCGCGTCCCTGGGCTTCACCCCGCCGGCCTACAGCGCGGGCTTCGCCGACGGCGGCTACCCGATCCCCGACATCCCCGCGATCCGCGCCGCCACCAAGCGGCTGACCGACGGCGGCGCGGGGGCGACCTCGCCGGTCGGGGGCGAGACCTGCGGCTGACGGCCCGGCGTCCCGCCCGCAGACGCTAGAGGCGGGGCAGGGACTCCCACACGCGCCGCGCGGGCACCGCCCGGTTCAGCGTGTAGATGTGGACGCCGGGGGCGCCGGCGGCGAGCAGCTCCGCCGCCAGCTCGGCGGCCACCGCCACGCCGACCTCGACGACCGCCGCGGTGTCGCCGTCCGCCGCATCGAGCCGCGCGGCGATGTCGGCCGGGATCTCGGTGCCGTTCATGGCGGCCATCCGGCGCACGCCCGCGACGCTCGTCACCGGCATCACCCCCGGCAGCACCGGCCGGTCGCAGCCCAGGTCCGCCAGCTCCTCCACCAGGCGCAGGTAGTGGCGGACGTCGAAGAAGAACTGGGTGATGGCGAAGTCGGCGAGCGCGAGCTTGTCGGCCAGATGGCGCCGGTCGGACGCCCGGTCGGGCGAACGCGGATGGACCTCGGGGTGGGCCGCGACCCCCACGCAGAAGTCGGCCGGGTGCTCCCGGATCTCGCGCACCAGCTCGATGGCGTAGGTGAAGTCGCCCCCCGGGTCGGAGCCGTCCGCCGGCGGGTCGCCCCCGAGGGCCAGGATGTTGCGCACGCCGCGATCGGCGTAGTCGTCGAGCAGCGCCCGGATCTCGGCCCGGCCATGACCCACGCAGGTGAGGTGGGCCATGGTCGGGAAGGGCCGGTCGCCGTTCATCTCCACCACCAGCTCGCGCGTGCGCGACTGGGTCGAGCCGAGCGCGCCGTAGGTCACGGACGCGAACGAGGGCTCCAGGCCGGCCAGGTCGCGGAGCGTCTGCTCGAGCAGGCGCTCGCCGTCGTCGCTCTTGGGCGGGAAGAACTCCAGCGATCGGGTCGGCCCCGCCGCGATGAGGTCGGCGATCCGGGTCGCCCGGCGCAGCAGGTCGCTCGTCACGCAGGCCATCTTAGAGCCCATCCGCGCGGCGGTACCTGGCCGCACGGTGAGTCACCGCGACTCTCGCTGGGCGAGACGAGCGGCGGGCGGCGGCGAGGGCGGCGGCCGTACGATCCGGGTCGACCGCTGAGGACCCGGCCCCCCCTGGAGGATCGATGGACGCGCCCTACCGACACATCGCGGTGTGTCTCGACGACTCGGACGCGGCGCGACGGGCCCTCGACGAGGCCCGCCGCCTGCGCGCCCTCGGCCAGGGACGCCTCACGCTGCTGCACGTGGTGCAGTACCCGCTGCCCTACACCACCGGCCTGGGGCTGGGGCCCGACCCGGCCGACCTGAACCGCGCCGCCGCCGCCTGGCTCGCCCAGGTCGCCCGGGACGTGCCGGAGGGCGAGACCGTGCAGCTCGAGGGCTACCCGCCGTCGGAGGCGTGCGAGTGGGCCGAGAAGCAGGCCGTCGACCTGCTCGTCTGCGCCGCGCACCGCAACCTGGCCCAGCGCCTCGCGCTGGGATCGTTCGCGCACCACCTGGTCAACCACGCGCCCTGCCCGGTGCTGGTGCTGCGCCCGCCCGCCGGCCGCTAGGGCCGCCGGGTCAGGCCGCGCGGGCGGCCACCATCCAGCACGCGGCGGTGAACCGGACCTCGCCCGCGGCCACGTAGCGATCGAAGGCCGGCCGCACCGTCGCGAGCACGCGCTCCCGGGTGGTCGCGTCCGCGCCCTCCAGGGCGCGGCCCACCGGGCCGAGGCGGGTGAGGTACGCGTCCAGCTCGTCCTCCGGCAGCGAGCACTCGGCATCGACCGGCGACACCTCGATCGCCTCCCAGCCGCCGCCCGCCAGGATCGCGCGGATCGCGGCCGGTTCCGCGAGGCCGAACTGCCCCGGCTCCCCGGAGCGGCGCACGGGCAGGTCGAGCAGGGCCGCCGCGGCGCGCTCGGCGGTCGTCATGAAGGGGTTGTCGTCCGGCCCGCGCCACGAGATGAACCGCAGCGCGCCGTCCCCGGCCGCGGCGCGGCGCAGGTTCGCGAAGGCCCGCGGCGGATCGTCGAAGAACATGACGCCGAAGCGCGAGACGACGGCGTCGAAGGTCGCGGGCTCGAAGCGGTGGGTGGCGGCGTCGGCCCGCACGAAGGCGGCCGCGACCCTCTCACGCGCGGCGCGGTCGCGGGCGCCCGCGACCATCGGCTCGGAGAGGTCGACGCCGACGCAGCGGGCCGCGGGGCCGAGCCGGCGCGCGATGGCGACGGTCGTGGCGCCCGTGCCGCAGCCCACGTCGAGCACCCGCGAGGCGTCCGCGGGCACCGCCTCGGTCAGCAGGTCCCGCAGGCGCAGGAAGAGCCGGTCGACGAGCTCCTGCGAGTCCGCCCAGGCGCGCCCGGCCGGGCCGTTCCACAGCCGCTCCTGCTCCTCGCTGCCGGCCGCGGCGATGACCTCCCCCGAACCCCTAGTGTCCTGAGTCGTAAGTTCGTACGCAGTTCCCGAGCGAATCGCAAGGGAGGCAAGGACGCAGATCTTCCCCGATATCGCGAATATCGGGGAAGTCGAGGACGCCGCATCGCGCCGCGATGCAGCCGGGAACTGCCACGCAATTTGCGACTCGGGACACTAGATGTCGCCGGAGAAGGTGTTGCAGGCGCTCATCTCGCCGTTCTCGAACCCGGCCTGGAACCACTTCACCCGCTGGGCCGAGCTGCCGTGCGTGAAGCTGTCGCGGTCGACGTGGCCGGTCGCCTGCTGCTGGATGCGGTCGTCGCCGACCGAGGCCGCGGCGTCGAGGCCCTCCTGCAGGTCGCCGTCGTCGAACCCGTCCTTCTCGTAGACGGAGTGCGCCCAGACGCCGGCCAGGCAGTCGGCCTGGAGCTCCAGGCGCACCGACAGCTCGTTGGCCTCGCCGGGGTTGCCGTTCTGGCGCCGGTTCACCTGGTCCATCACGCCCAGCAGGTTCTGGACGTGGTGGCCGAACTCGTGGGCGATCACGTAGGCCTGGGCGAAGTCCCCGGGGGCCTCGAAGCGGTCGCGCAGCTCGCGGAAGAAGCTGAGGTCGAGGTACACCTTGCGGTCGCCCGGGCAGTAGAAGGGCCCCGCCGCCGAGGACGCCTGGCCGCAGCCGCCGGTGGTCACGCCGTTGGTGTACAGCACCACGACCGTGCGCTGGTACTGCTGCCCGCCCGCCTGGAACTGCTGCTCCCAGAAGTCCTGGACGTCGCGCTGCACGAAGGCGACGAAGTCCTTCAGCTTCTCGTCCGCGTCGACCCCGTTCTGCTGCAGCACGTTCTGGTCGGCCGCGGGAGCCGCCGGCAGGGCGTTCAGGTCGGGGATGCCGAAGCCGCCCCCGCCGCCGCCGAGGACGGACACGAGCAGCGCCACGATCACGCCGACGATGCCGAGACCGCCCACGCCGCCGGCGATCCTGCCGCCGGAGAGGCCGCCGAGGCCGCCGCCGCCCTGGCCGCGCCGGTCCTCGATGCCCGACTCGTCACCCGCCTGCTTGCGCCACCTCATCGCGTAACCCCCGGATCCGGTGCGCGGCAGTCTAGTGAGGTTCCGGCGGCTCGGGGGCCGTCTGCGACGGCTCATAGACTCCTCCCGATGACGGGGGAGACGTGGGATGAGGGCATCGCGACCGAAGCCCACCTGGTGGCCGTCGCGCTCGCCCTCGATGCGGATCGCCTGTCCGGCTGGAGCGAGGCGGAGGTGGCGCTCGCGCGCGCCGCGGGGCACCTGACGGCCCCCTCCCGCCTCGTCGAGCGGGCGAGGCGGGAGATCCGCGACGGCGACGACCCGCTGGGGCGGGCCTTCTGCGACATCCGCGACAGGGTCCGCCGGCGCGCCCAGGGCGCCGTGTACACCCCGCAGACGCTCATCCGGCCGATGCTGGACTGGGCCGCGGAGCACCTGAGCGCGCCCGCGCGCGTCGTCGACCCCGGCTCGGGCTCGGGCCGCTTCGTCGTGGGCGCGGGCAGGCGCTTCCCCCGGAGCCGCCTCGTCGCCGTCGAGACCGACCCGCTGGCCGCCCTGCTGTGCCGCGCCCATCTCGTCACGGCCGACCTCGCCGACCGCGCCTCCCTGCTCGTCGAGGACTACCGCACGGCGCCTCTCGGCGACGCCGGGGGCGCGACCCTGTTCATCGGCAACCCCCCCTACGTGCGCCACCACCAGATCGATCCGGCCTGGAAGGCCTGGCTGGCGCGCGCGGCGCGCGACGCGGGTCTTCGCGCGAGCGGCCTGTCTGGCCTGCATGTGCACTTCTTCCTGGCGACCGCGGCGCGCGCGCGGACCGGCGACCTCGGCGTGCTGCTCACGTCGTCCGAGTGGCTCGACACGCGCTACGGGCGCCTGGTCCGGGAGCTCCTGCTCGGACCGCTGGGCGGGGAGGCCGTCCACATCGTCGAGCCGAGCGCCGCGCCCTTCAGCGATGCGACGACCACCGCCGCGATCACCTGCTTCCGTCCGGGCAGGCCGCGAGGCGCGATGCGCCTGCGCCGCGTGGACAGCCTCGCCGCCCTGCCCGCGATGGACGACGGGCGCGACGTCAGCGCCGGCGAGCTCCGGGCCGCCGAGAGGTGGTCGCCGCTGTCGCGCGTCGCGCCGGCGCCGCCCCCGGACTACGTCCAGCTCGGCGATGTCTGCCGGGTCCACCGCGGCGCGGTCACGGGAGCGAACGCGACCTGGATCGTCGCCCCCGGAGAGGTCACGCTCCCGAGCCAGCTCCTGTTCCCGACGGTCACGCGGGCCAGGGAGATCATCGACGCCGGCGCGGCCCTCGTCAGCTCGAGCCACCTGCGCCTGGTGATCGACCTGCCCAGCGAGCTGGACGTGCTCGACGCGGACGTCCGCCATCTCGTCGAGCGCTTCCTGAGGAAGGCGCGACGCGCCGGGGCGAACACCGGGTACATCGCGCGCGCGCGACGCGCGTGGTGGTCGGTGGGCCTTCGCGCGCCCGCGCCCATCCTCGCGACGTACATGGCACGCAGACCGCCGGCCTTCACCCTCAACGCCGCCGCCGCCCGTCACATCAACATCGCCCACGGCCTCTATCCGCGCGTCGACCTCCCGCCCCGCGCGCTGACGGCGCTCGTCGCCTCGCTTCGCCGGGCGGCCACGGTGGACGGCGGTCGCATGTACGCCGGCGGTCTCGCCAAGTTCGAGCCGCGCGACATGGAGCGGCTGGCGATACCCGATCCGCTGGCCGCGGCGGCGGCCACGTGACCTCCGGGCGCTTCCGGCGTCCGCCCGTCTGGGACGCCCACGAGCTCGACGCGGAGATCGCGGCGGCCAAGCGCCTGTTCACGGCCGAGCGCCTGGACGAGCCGCTCCAGCACTACCAGAGGCTCCTCGAGCGCTACATGGGCGACGTCGAGGACCTGATCGAGCAGACCGTCGACCTCTCGCTCCTGCGCGAGCACGCGGTGGAGGTGACCTCCGATCCCCGGCTCCTGCGCGCGCTGCGCTTCTGCGCCGGGCCGCCGGTCTCGGAGGACGACCTGAAGGTGCTCACCGGCATCAGCCTGGCGCCCGGGCGGCTCCGCGCGAGCCCCTCCTCGGCCGGCATGGTCATCGACGTCATCCGCCTCGTGCTGGACGACGTCCGGTTCCCCTGGGCGGCGGCCCGGACCGAGCCGAGCGAGGGCGAGCGGGCTGCGGCGGTCCTCGCCACCGCGGCGCTCATGGCCACGGAGGGGGCGCGGACGCGGCGGCGGAACACCGCGCGCACCATCCAGGAGGAGGCGGTCGCCGACGCCCTCCTCGCCGCCGGCTTCCGGCGGACGCGCGCGCCCAGGAAGATCGAGATGCTCCAGGACGCGCCGGGGCCGGGCGTCTTCTGCGACGAGACCGCCTTCGGGGAACGCCAGGCCGACCTCATCGTGGGCCTCTGGGATGGGCGCCGGATGCCGATCGAGTGCAAGGTCTCGAACTCGACCGTCAACTCCGTCAAGCGCGTCAACAACGACGCCGCGGCGAAGGCCGAGAGCTGGCTGCAGGACTTCGGCCGCAGCCAGGTGGTGCCCTGCGCCGTGCTGTCGGGCGTCTTCAAGCGGACGAACCTGGAGAGCGCGCAGTCGCGCGGGCTCACCCTGTTCTGGGCGCACCGGCTGGACGACCTCACCGGCTGGATCGCGGGGACCGCGGCCGCCTGAGCGCCGTCGCCGCGGAGGCGGCGAGGCTACGGCGAGAGCAGCCTCCCGAGCAGGCGGCCGGCCTCGACGGCGCCCATCGCGACGTCGTCGTCGCCGGCCGAGTTGCGCACCGCGGCCACCATGAAGAGCCCGTGCCACAGCCAGGCGGCGAGATCGGGATCGAGGTCGGCGCGCAGGCCGCCCGCCGCCTGCCCGGCCCTCATCGCCTCGACCATGGAGCCGCGCACCGTGGCGAACGAGGCGCGCACCGCGGCTCCCACCTCCGGGTCGTCGGCCATGCCGATGGCCAGCAGCACGAGGCGGATGGTCGTCACCATCTCGGGCTCGGCCAGCCGAGCCGCCAGGATATCCGGCAGCCCGGCGACGGGATCGGCGCCGGGTGGCGGCACGAACCCGCGACCGGCGGCCAGGCGCGTCTCGATCTCGTTCTTCAGCACGGCGACGAGCAGGTCGCGCTTGGACGGGAAGTGGCGGTAGAGGACGGCCTCCGAGCAGCCGGCGCCGCGCGCGATGTCGGCGGTGGCGGCGCCGTGGAACCCGTGGCGGGCGAACCGGTCACGGGCGGCGGAAAGCAGCGCGGCGCGGCGCTGGGGTCCCGGCATGCGCGGCGCCCGCGCGGGCGTGGCGTCGCTGTCCTCGGCGGTCATGGTTGACATGATAGCAAGTGCTCACTAGCGTTCATTTGAAAGTGTTTACTAGCAATATGGGGAGGGACGCGATGAACGCGGTGGAGGTGCGGGACCTGCGCGTGGTGCGCGGGGGCCGCGAGGTGCTCCCCGGGCTCACCCTCGATGCGCGGGAGGGAGCCGTGACCGGGCTGCTGGGTCCCAGCGGCTGCGGCAAGAGCACCCTGATGAGGGCGATCGTCGGCGTGCAGCGGGTGGCCGGCGGCGAGGTGCGGGTGCTGGGCCGGCCGGCCGGGGCGGCCGAGCTGCGGCGGCGGGTGGGCTATGTCACCCAGGCGCCGTCGGTGTACCCGGACCTCACCCTGCGCGAGAACCTGCGCTACTTCGGGCGCCTGCTCGACGCGGACGCGGGGGACGCCGAGCGGGTGGCGGCCGCGGTGGGGCTCGAGGACCACATCGACCACCCGGTCGGCCGCATGTCCGGCGGCCAGCGCGGCCGGGCCTCCCTCGCCGTCGTGCTGCTGGGCGACCCGGCGCTGCTGGTGCTGGACGAGCCCACCGTCGGCCTCGATCCGGTCCTACGCCGCGACCTGTGGGCGATCTTCCGCGACCTGGTCGCCGGCGGCACGAGCCTCATCGTGTCGAGCCACGTGATGGAGGAGGCCGACGAGTGCGACGACCTCCTGCTGATGCGCGAGGGGCGCCTGCTGGCGGCGCTCACCCCCGCGCAGCTGCGCGGGCGGGCGGGCACCGACGACCTGGGCGAGGCGTTCCTGCGCCTGGTCGAGGACGACGAGGTGGTGATGGTCCCGTGACCCCGTCCTCGACCCTCGCCACGGCGGCCCGCGTGCTGGGCCAGCTGCGCCGCGACCACCGCACGGTCGCCCTGCTGGTGGTGGTGCCCTGCCTGCTGATGACCATCCTGCGGTACGCCTTCGACGGCCAGCCCGAGACCTTCTCGCGGGTCGGCGCGCCGCTGGTGGGCCTGCTGCCGTTCATCACCATGTTCCTGGTGGCCTCGATCGCGATGCTGCGCGAGCGCACCACCGGCACCCTGGAGCGGCTCATGAGCATGCCCATCGGCAAGCTCGACCTGCTGGCCGGCTACGCCCTCGCCTTCGGCTCCATGGCGCTCATCCAGACCGGAGCCGTCGCCGGCCTCTCGCTGGGCCTCCTCGACCTCGACACGCAGCGCTCCGCCTGGCTGCTGGTGGCCCTGGCCCTGGGCAACGCCATCCTCGGCATGGCGCTCGGGCTGCTCGTGAGCGCGTTCGCGGCGAGCGAGTTCCAGGCCGTGCAGTTCATGCCGGCGATCGTGATGCCGCAGATCCTGCTCTGCGGCCTGTTCGTGCCGCGCGGCCAGATGGCCGGATGGCTGGAGGCCGTCTCGAACGTCCTGCCCCTCACCTACGCCTACGACGGCCTCGCGCGCGCCACCGGCGCCGGCGCGCTGGACGCCGACTTCGGGGTCGACGTGGCCGTGGTGGCCGGATCGGTGGTCGCCGCCCTCGCCCTGGGGGCGCTCACGCTGCGTCGCCGCACCGCCTGATGCGACGGCCCTGTCGCGGTAGTGCCTGAACGCTCATGTTTCCGCGGTGAGCCGCCGACCCCGTCCGTGTGCGGAGATGGTGGCTCACCGGGGTCTGTGCCGGGGCGCTGTGCGTCGCCGTCCCGGCGGGGGCGGTCCCGGCCGCGGAGGGCGGCGCCCTCACGGCGCGGGTGATCATCCCGACCGAGGCCCTCGCGGCGCCGCACGCCGGGGCGGCGCCGAAGCTGCGCCTCGCCGGGGTCACGCGATGGAGCGGCACCGCCCAGCGGCTGCTCGTCACCGACCGCCACCGCGATCGCCGCGGGCACGAGTGGCTCAAGGTGCGCCTGCCCGTGCGTCCCAACGGCAGCCAGGGCTGGGTGCGCGCGGCGGCCGCGCGGGTCACGCGCACGACGGTGCGCTTCGAGGTCGACCTCAGCGCGCGGACGCTCGAGGTGTGGGACGGCGCGCGCCGCGTCGCGCGCTGGCGGGCCGGCGTCGGCCGCCCCGGCACGCCCACGCCCACCGGCCGGTTCGCGATCGAGGACCCGGTGCGCACCGCGCCGGACCAGCGCTCGATCTACGGCGCCTACACGATCACCCTCACCGCCTACTCGCCCACCCTCACCCGCTTCATGGGCGGCGACGGCCTCATCGCCATCCACGGCGCGGGCGCCGGCCGGAGCCGGCGCGTCGGGACCGTGTCGAGCAACGGCTGCGTGATCCTGGGCGAGCGGGCGCTGGCGGTCGCCGCGCGGTGGGCGCGGCCGGGGACGCCGGTGACCATCCGGCCGTAGCCCGCGCGGCGTAGCATCGGCCCCGTGCGGGTCTTCGACGGCCACAACGACGTGCTGACCGCCGCGGACGCCGACGATTTCCCCACCGGGCGGGCCGGCGGGCACCTCGACCTCCCCCGCGCCCGGGCGGGCGGCATGGCCGGCGGCATCTTCGCCGTCTTCACCCCGGATCCCGGCGAGGACGAGGACCTCGCCGCGGACGACGACGGCACGCTCAACCTCCCGCTGCCGCCGCCGCTCGACCACGGGGTGGCCGCCGCCCACGCCACCGCGACGGCCGGCCGCCTGCTGCGCTGGGAGCGCGACGGGCACGTGCGCATCGCCCGGCGGGCCGAGGACCTCGCCCCGCCCGACGACGGCGCGCCCCTCACCGCCGTGATGCACATCGAGGGCTGCGAGGCGCTCGATCCGCAGCTCGGCGCGCTCGACACCTGGTACGCCGCGGGCCTGCGCTCGCTCGGGCCGGTGTGGAGCCGGCCCAACGCCTTCGCCGAGGGCGTGCCCTTCCGCTTCCCCTCCACCCCCGACACGGGGCCGGGGCTCACCGGCGCCGGCGCGCGGCTCGTCGACCGCTGCGCCGAGCTGGGGATCGCGGTCGATCTGAGCCACCTCAACGAGGCGGGCTTCTGGGACGTCGCCCGGCGCGACCGGGCGCCGCTCATCGCATCCCACTCCGGCGCGCACGCCATCGCGCCGACCTCGCGCAACCTCACCGACCGCCAGCTGGACGCGATCGGCGCGTCCGGAGGGCTGGTGGGCATCGTCTACGCCGTGTTCTTCATCCGCCCCGACGGCCGCGACGACGGCGACACGCCGCTCGAGACGGTCGTCGCCCACGTCCGCCACGTGGCCGACCGCATCGGGGTCGAGCACGTCGCCCTGGGCTCCGACTTCGACGGCGCCACGATCCCCGCCGAGCTGGGCGACGTCGCCGGCCTCCCGCGCCTGGTCGAGGCGCTCGCGGCCGACGGGTTCACGGCGGACGAGCTGGCCGCGATCTGCTGGGGCAACTGGCAGCGGGTGCTCACGGCGGCCTGGACGCGCTGACCGCCCGGCCCGTCGAGACGGCCCTCGCCACGGGAGCCGCGATGCGGCGCCGCGGGCCCGAGGGCGCTCCGGCCGTGCTGTGCGCCGACGGCGGCACCGCCCGCCCGCGGCCGGGCACCTGGAGCGCGTCGGTCGAATGGCTGGTCGCCCGCCTGGCTCCGCGCCACCCGGCCCTCGCCCTCTACGAGCTGCGCTACCGGGTGCGCTCGTGGAAGGCGCTCGACGACTGCATCGACGACGCCCGCGCCGCCCTCGACCGGATCACCGCGGGCATCCCCGAACGGCCGGTGCTGCTGGTGGGCTACTCGATGGGCGGCGCCGTGTGCGCCGCCCTGGCGGGCCATCCGGCGGTGCGCGCGCTGGTGGGGCTGGCGCCGTGGCTGCCCGAGCAGATCGACCTCTCCCCCCTCGCCGGCCGGCGGCTGGCGGTGATCCACGGCGCGCTCGACGCGGCCCTGCCCGGCATCCCCGGCGTGCGCGCGTCGAGCTCGCTCGCGGGGGTGCGGCGGGCGCGCGCGGCGGGGGTGGAGGCCACCCACTCGGTCATCCCCGGGGCGGTGCACCCGGTGGCCCTGCGCCTGCCCGGCGGTGCCCTCCTGCCCGCGCCGCGGGCGCGGGAGTGGCTGCGGCGCCTGGACGCCGAGGCGGGTCGCTACGGGGCCGACCCGGCCTGAGCGCGGCGGGCGAGGCGCTCGGTGGTCGGGAGCTTCACGTCCCACACCAGGCCCAGCTTCTCGAGCCCCCTGATGGTGAGCCATGAGAGGTCGAACTGGTGGCGCTCCAGGCCGTGGCGCGCCGAGCCGGGGAAGGCGTGGTGGTTGTTGTGCCACCCCTCCCCGAAGGTCGTCGCCGCGATCACCCAGTTGTTGCGGCTCTCGTCCTCGGTGGCGTACGTGCGCCGCCCGAAGGTGTGGCAGATCGAGTTGACGCTCCAGGTCATGTGGTGGAACAGGAAGATCCGCACCAGGCCGCCCCACACCAGGCCCGTCAGGCCGCCGCGCCAGGTGGGGTCGACCGCGAAGCCGACGGCGAACGGGATGGCCAGCGACAGCACCACCCACAGCATGTAGACGCGGTCGATGCGCCGGATGAGCGCGTCGTCGTAGAGGTCGCGGCCGTAGCGGCGGCCGCGCTCCATGCCCTTGGTGGTGAACAGCCAGCCCATGTGGGCGTGGAGGAAGCCCGAGAGGGCCCCGACGATGCCGCCGCGGTGCACGTGGGGCGAATGGGGGTCGCCCTCGCGGTCGGAGAGGGCGTGGTGCTTGCGGTGGTCGGTGACCCACTGGGTGAGCGGGCCCTGCACCGCCATGCAGCCCAGGATCGCGAACGCCGCACGCACCGCGGGGGTCGCCTTGAAGCTGCGATGGGCGAACAGCCGGTGGAAGCCGGCGGTGATGCCGAGGCCGCACAGGACGTAGAGCGAGACCAGCAGGACCACGTCGACCGGCCGCACCGCGACGCCCCACAGCACGCCCATCGCCGAGAGCACCCCGAGCGGCGGCACGACCACCGCGATGACCGTGACGATCTGGCTGGACAGGCTCGTGCGCGCCCGCACCGTCGCGATCGGGGGCCCGGGCGACCGGCCCTCCGCGCTCACTCGTCTCCTCTCCGCATGCGCCCGTCAGGTTAGACGCTCACCCGGGGTTCGAGCCGCCCGATCCGAGGTGCGCACCGTCACATATGGAGGCCGGCGCGGGCGCGGACGGCTCCTCCGCGGTCATGCTCGGAGGGCGATGAGGAAGCCCACCCTCCGCCACGCGCCGGCACGGGGCGCCACGGCCCCGCCCGGCCGGCGCGCGCTGCGGCCCGAGCCGCCCCCGCGCCGCACGCCGCTGACCCCGGTGGCGCGGCGCGCGGCCCTCGCCGTGCTGGGGCGCCCGGTCGGCGGCGAGGTCGCGCTGCGACTGCCCGACGGCACGACGCGGCGGGCGGGCGACGCCGCCGAGGGCCGGTCGGTGGAGATCACGGTGCGCTCGAACGACCTCTTCCGGCGCATCGCCACGCGCGGCGGCGTGGGCGTCGGCGAGGCGTACGCGGCCGGGGACTGGACTGCCGACGACCTCGCCGGCGCCGTCGAGATCCTGCTGCTCACCGGCGAGGCGGCGCGCCGCACCGCGCCCGGGCGCGCCCTCACCCGGCTGCAGCGGTCGCGCCCCTTCCGGGCGTCGCGGCCGACCCTCCCGGGCGCGCGCCGCGACATCGGCTACCACTACGACCTGGGCAACGACCTGTACGCGCTGTTCCTCGACCCGACCTGGACCTACTCGTGCGCGGTCTTCGAGCGGCCCGGCATGACGCTCGAGGAGGCCCAGCGCGCCAAGTACCGGCGCATCTGCGACAAGCTGGGGCTCGGGCCGGGCTCGCACGTGCTGGAGATCGGCTGCGGCTGGGGCGGGTTCGCCCTCCACGCCGCCCGCGAGTACGGCGCGAGGGTCACGGGCATCACGCTCTCCGAGCGGCAGGCCGCCCTCGCGCGGGAGCGCGTCGCCGCCGCCGGCGTGGCGGACCGGGTGGAGATCCGCCTCGTCGACTACCGCGAGATGCGCGGCGAGTTCACCCACATCGCGTCGATCGAGATGCTGGAGGCCGTCGGCCACGACCAGCTGCCCGTGTTCTTCGGCGCGGTCGACCGGCTGCTCGCGCCGGCGGGAGCGGCGTGCATCCAGACCATCGCCGTGCCCGACCAGCGCTACGAGCGGTATCGGCGGCGCACCGACTGGATCCGCGAGTACATCTTCCCCGGCGCCCTGATCCCCTCGATGGAGGCGATCAACCGGGCGCTCGCGCGATCGACCGAGCTCATGCTGGAGGACGCCGAGAACATCGGCCCCCACTACGCCGAGACGCTGCGCCGCTGGCGCGAGGGCTTCCTCGCCGACCGCGCCGCGGTGCGGGCGCTGGGCTACGACGAGCGCTTCGTGCGGGCGTGGGAGTTCTACCTCGCCTCGTGCGAGGCGGCCTTCCGGGTGCGCTCGCTCCACGACTACCAGCTCGTGCTCACCCGCTCCTACGAGCCGCGCCGGCCGGTGCGACGGGGCGCCGCCCCGGACGGCCGAGAACCCCCTCCGGGATGACCCGCCCCCGTCCTGGACCGACGGCCGCGCGGGTGGCTATCGTGTCCTCACCACGGAAAGGAGGTGGTCCTATTGCATAGCACCAGTGGAGGTGGCAGTCGCTAGGGGCGTGCCCCTGATGCGCAGCTGCAGCGACGGGGACGTGCCACGCCCCTGAGCCAAACCTCTTCTGCCACCGTGAACCCGGGGCGGCACGCGCGCCGCCCCGGGTTTCTTTCTGTCTCACCTGGCCCCCATCGTCTAGCGGCCCAGGACACCGCCCTTTCAAGGCGGCGGCACGGGTTCGAATCCCGTTGGGGGCACTTCGTGCGCGAGGGCCCGACGACCCTGCGGTGATCGACCGCCGCGCGCCCGGCTATCTTCCGCGCTCGGAATCGGGGAGGAGGACGATGCGCTCCCCGGCCGCCGTGGGCGCGTTCCAGATCTTCTCGACCTCCGCGAGTGCCGCGGTCCGGGCGTTGACGCTGAAGGCGCCGGCATCGATCTGCGCCGCCAGCGCGGGCAGCTCGGCGACGATCCCGGCCGCCGTGACCGATCCTTGACCACTGCCCATGATCTGCAGGTTGGCGGCCCTCAGGGCCGCCGAGGGGAGCGCGACGTCCGGTCCGGCGACCGCGCCGATCTGAATCCACTTGAGTGCGCGGGCGCGCTCCCGCCGTCGCCGCACGATCGCCGGGATCGCCTTCTCCGACGGCGGCCCCCAGAGGTAGTCGATGACGACGTCGACTTCCGAGGCCGCTTCGCCGAGCTCGGCGATCGAGCTCTCGCCGCGGTCCAGCGAGACGACGCGGTCGGCACCGAGCTTGGCGAGTCCATCGAGCCTTCCCCTGTGTCGCCCGGCCGCGATAACCGAGCCGGCGCCGAGATGCTTCGCGATCTGCACGGCCATCTGCCCGGCGTTCCCGGTCGCGCCGAGGACCAGCACGCTCTGTCCCGCCTCGAGCCCGGCGCGTCGGCGCAGCCCGACCCACGAGGACATCCCGGGGTTCATCCCCGCGGCGATCGCGGCCACGTCTACCCCGGCGGCGAGCGGAACGCTGCGGCGCGGATCGAGCAACGTCCGCTCGGCCATCGTCCCAGGCGCGCGGTCGGCGGCCACGAAGTAGGCGAGGCTGCCGTCGGCGAGCCGCGCCACGCCGTCGATGCCGGGGATCAACGGAAGCTCGCCGTCGCTCGTGTAGTGGGATCCGTCGGCCTGCGAGCGGACCCGAGGGTGCAGTGCCGCGGCAAGTACATCGACGACCTGTGCGTCGCCGTCGGGCTCCGGCTCAGAGACCTCCCCGTAACGGGGAGGATGGTCGAAGGACGTGACGAGTGCGGCGTGCATCGGAGAGCCTCCGGCTACGGCGGAAGTGGGATTTAGTTTGTGATACTAACCAAAAATGGTTGGTGACACAAACTTCTTCCGATAGGATCGTCCTCGTGGACCCCGAATCCGCTCACGAGCGGCTCGACCTCGTCGACGCGCTCGTCCAGTCCTCCTTCCTCGTTCAGGAGTCGATGCGCGGCGTCGCCCGCCGTCACGACGTCTCGATCGTCCAGGCCCGCCTTCTCGGCATCCTCCGCGACCGCGAACCGGGCATCCTCGCGTTGGCCGAGCACCTCGGTCTCGACAAGTCGAGCGTCACCGGGCTGGTCGATCGCGCCGAGGCGCGCGGCTTGATCGAGCGTAGGCCCGATCCCGATGATGGACGCGCGATCCGCGTCGGCCTCACCGCCGACGGCCGCGCGCTCGCGGGTACGGCCGAACGAGAGGTGAGAGCGGAGCTGCAGCGGCTGTCCGCGGGGCTCACCGAGGCCCAGCGCGACCAGCTCGCCTCACTGCTGGGCGAGGTCGTTTCGGCGGGCCAGGCCGCCCGTCTCCGGTGATCCCCAGGCCCGGCTGACCCGGGCCAGCTCACCGAGCGCCGGCGGCGGGGTGGCGGAACGGGCGGGCGCTACGGCCGGGCGACCAGGGTGCGGGAGCTTCTCTTCGCGGACCGGCCGGCCGCCGTGGCGGTGGTCGTCACGGTGATCTTCACGGCGCCGCGCGCCCGGCCGAGGGCGGTGCGCGCCGCGCTCGACACGGGGATCTTGAGGGCCTTCGCCGCCCCGGCGGCCACGACCGCCCTGCGGGTGCCGAGGGTGACCACCTTCGCGCCGCGCGGCACCCGCAGGCGCAGGGCGCGGGCGGTCGCCGCCGGGATGGTGGCCCGGGCGACGCAGGTGGCGCGGACGTCGGCGCGGCAGGTGGCGCGGATCGAGCGCGCCCGGAGGATCTGCGCGATCGACTGGCGCGGGAGCGTGGTCGTGAGCGACACCGGGGACGCGCCGCCGCCCCCGCCGCCGGGGCCCGTGCCCGGTCCGCCGGCGCCGCCGCAGCCCGCTTGGTTCGCCGTGAAGCCGCCCGCGACGCCCGCGTTCGGGTCGGAGTTGATCGCGGTCCGCCCCGGGGTGCCGCACCAGGCGTAGCTCGCCAGGATCTCGAAGCCGACGCCGGCCGGCGCGGCGGCGGACCGCCCGCCGCCGGTGTCGCCCGCCTGGTCGCCCATGGCGGGCCAGAAGCCGGCCGCGGTGACGACGCCCGGCACGGTGAGCCGCGAGGAACGCGCATCGGCGCCGTTCACGAAGATCGGCAGCGTCCCGGTGTTCGAGGCGGCGCTGATCCCGACGATGTCGTCGACCAGCACGGGGGTGTTCGGATTGGCGTCGCCGAACTTCTCGACGGGGAGGTCGAGGGGGATCGTGCTCACCGCGTTGGCCGCCGGCTGGAACACCGGCGACTGGGTGCGGAAGACGCAGCAGGTCGTGCCGGTGAGCGTCGCGCCGGGGCTCGACGGCTGGCTGAACTGCCGGATGACCACGACGCGCAGGGGCGCGGGGTTCGGGCCGCTGCGGACGGTGACCGAGGTGATGCGGCCGGTGCCCGGGACGTTCCCGTACCGCGGGTCGGCCGCGTTGCCGAACACGCCCAGCTGGTACCAGGTGCAGCTCGGCGCGCCCGACGCGACCGGCACCAGGGTGTCGAGGTCGCCCGCGATCGTCGGCCGCCCCTCGCAGCCGTGGCCCAGGTTGGGCGCCTGCTGCAGCGAGCTGCCGAAGGTCGCCGTGGCGCCGGACGCGGCCGACGCGCCCAGGCACACGAGGGCGAGCGCGGCGGAGAGGAGGACGAGCAGGCGACGGAGCGGCATCGCGGCGATTATGCCCGTCGGCGCGGGTCGCGGCCGCGCCGACGGCGCGCGGCGACGAGGGTGCCGGCCGCCCACAGCGCGCCGATCGCCGCCAGCGCGATCGGCCGCGCCCCGATCGCGCTCACCACGACGGCGCCGACCGTGCCGGCGAGGAACAGGCCCATGAGCAGGTCCTCGATGAACCGGCTCGATCCGCGTTCTCTGGTCATGAGCGGTTGATACGCCGACATCGGCGGCCCGTCACTGGACATTCGCCTAGTGCGAGAGGCCGTCGGTAAGCTCGTCCGAGTGGAGGTCACGCGCGACAGGGCCTGGGCGACGCTCACCCGCTACACAAGCGGCGAGTCGCTGCTGCGCCACGCCCTCGCGGTCGAGGCGTCGGTGCGCTGGTACGCCCGCCGCGACGGAGAGGACGAGGAGTTCTGGGGCTGCACCGCCCTGCTCCACGACTTCGACTACGAGATCCACCCCACCCTGGACCGGCATCCGCAGGACGGGGCCCCGCTGCTGCGCGAGGAGGGCTACCCCGAGGAGCTGGTGGTGTCGGTGCTCTCGCACGCCGAGCATCTCGGCCTGCCGCGCGACACGCCCCTCAAGCGCACCCTGTTCGCGTGCGACGAGCTGTCGGGCTTCGTGCACGCCTGTGGTCTGGTGCGGCCCACCGGCCTCGATGGGCTGACGCCGAAGTCGGTGAGGAAGAAGCTGAAGCAGCCCTCGTTCGCGGCGGGCGTGCACCGCGACGAGGTGACCGCCGGGGCGGAGCTGCTCAGCCTCACCCTCGACGAGCACATCGCGAACGTCGTCGCCGCGCTGCAGCCGATCGCGCCGCAGCTGGGCCTGCCGACGGGGGCCGACGCGAGCTAGGCGGGTGGGGGCGCGTCGCTCGCGGCCCAATCGATCGTCTAGTGGTGCGCATCGCGAGACGACCGCTAGCGTGCGCTCGGGATTCGTATCGGATCGCGCGAGGAGACGATGGTGAAGCGAGGGGCGCAGGACGGCCTGCCCACGCTCGTGGTGGACCCCGTGACGGACGAGATCGCCTTCCGCCACGCCCTGGTGGAGTGGGAGTACCGCGCGCGCTGCACCGAGCGCGCCCACCGGATGGCCGCCGACCGCGCCGCCCGCCGCGACGCGCTGCTGCGCAGCGTGGTGCTCGGAGGCATCATCGCCGTGGTCGCCATCGCGGCCGTCGCCGACCTGGGCCGGGGCTGGGTGCGCCCCGTGCTGCTGGTGGTCGCGGCGCTCGCCGCCGGCGTCTGCGTGTTCCAGGCCCTGCTGAGCCAGTCCGGCCGCGCCGTCCAGCACCACCTGGCGGCGAGCCGCTTCGCCGCCCTGCGCGACGGCATCGAGGACGCCGGCGACGCCGACGCCTCCGACGCCCGGGAGCGCGGCTGGCACGTGGAGGAGATCCGGCGCGGCTGGGAGGGCATCGCCGGCTCCAGCCCCGCGCTCGACCCGGCGCTGACCGCGCGCGCCGAGCGGCGGACGCCGCGGCAGCCCCCGCCGCGGGAGGGCGAGACGCCGATCGAGACGGAGTCCGTCGAGCCCATGACGCACACGACGACGGGATCCGTCGGCTAATCTCCCCGGACCACGCGGATGTGGCGGAACTGGTAGACGCGCACGGTTCAGGTCCGTGTTCTCGCAAGGGAGTGGAGGTTCGAGTCCTCTCATCCGCATCCCGGCGCACGAGGCGCCCTGAGCGGCGACCCGCCGCTCAGCCGGACGGTTCGCGGGCGTACCACTCCTCGAAGTGGCGGCAGCGGCCGTCCTCCCCCAGCCGGATGATCCAGAGGTCGCGGAAGACCGCCGCCTCGGGCGCCCGGTAGTCGACCCGCAGGCGCACCACGCCGGTGTCGCCGTCGATCGCCACGATCTCCCACTCGACGCCGAACTCCTCGCCGGCGTCGCGCCCGCGCTCCCAGAGCCCGCGGATCGCATCGAGGCCGCGCACCGGCGGATCGACCGGCGACGTGAGGTAGACGGCGTCCTCCGCGAACAGGGCGCCGAGGGCCCCCGTGCCGGGCGCGCGCCAGGCCGCCTCGTAGGCGGTCAGCCAGCGGTGCAGCGCGGCCCGGTCCACGGCTACTCGAAGGGCACCGTGACCGTGGTGGGCTCGGTCGCGTTCGGCTCGAACACCGTGAACGAGCCCTCGCTCTGGCCCTGGCCCTGGTCGACCGCGGCGCAGTAGGTGGGCAGGCTGCCGTCCATCGTCTCGCCGTTCACGGCGGTGATGAGCACCGGCGACCGACCGAAGCCCGCCTCGGCGGCGGCGGTGCCGGGCACGACGTGGGTGACGACCAGGCCGGGCTGCAGCGGCAGGCCCGCGTTCTGGAGGTCGGAGGCGAACTGCTGCGGGTCGGTGATGTAGACGAAGCCCATGCCGCTCCACGCGAACGACCGCCCGGAGCGCAGCTGCGGAACGATCTCCCTCACCCGGTCGACGCCGATCGCGTAGCCCTGGCCCTGGATGGTGCGGTCGCCGAGCAGGGTGATGCCGGCGGAGTTCACGCCCACCAAGCGCATGTCGGTGTCGACCAGCGGGCCGCCCGAGTTGCCCGGGTTGATGACCGTGTCGGTCTGGATCACGTTGGGGTAGTGGGGGACGTCGACCGCCTGCAGGTCGAAGGCCGTCTCCACCACCGACACCACGCCGGTGGTGGCCACGAGGTTCTGCCGCATCGAGGCCGTGCCGGGGAAGCCCACCGCCACGACCGTCTGGCCCTGGCGCAGGCTGCCCTGGTCGCCCAGGGGAAGGGTGACGAGCCCGCTGTGGTCCTGGACCTGCAGCAGCGAGAGGTCGTCGCAGGGCGCCGAGGCGATCACCGTCGCCGGGCGGTGCGCGTCGCCCAGGCCGACCGTGAAGGTCGAGCCGGCGTTGACGACGTGCTGGTTGGTGACGATGAGGCCCTGGTCGGCGTCCAGCACCCAGCCGGTGCCGCTGCCGGCCGGCTGCTCATCGACGAGGGCGTTCACCACCACGGTCGAGGGCCGGACGGCGTCGATGATCGCCGGGATGTCGGGCTCCTTCGACCCGTCGTCGCCGCCGAAGACGCCGCTCACCAGCAGCACGACGGCGGCGACCGCGGCCGCGACGGCGACGCCGGCGATGACCAGGGCGCCGCGGGCGGTGCGCCGCAGCCTGATGCGCTCGATGACCGACGGCGACGGCGCCTCCGGCGACGCGGCGGGTGACGGGGGCGGGGGCGGCGGCGGGACGGACGCGGCGGCGGCCGGCGCGGTCGCGAGGCCCGCGGGGGCGGCGCCGATGACCGTCGCGTCGCCCGACGGCGCCTGGCGGGAGGTCAGCAGCGTGGTGTCGCCCACCTGGATCCGCTCACCTCCGGACAGCACCACCGGCCCGGTCAGGCGATGGCCGTTCACGAAGGTGCCGTTGGCCGAGGAGAGGTCGTGGATCTCGGCGCTGCCGTCCTCGCGCACGCGCAGGACGGCGTGATGGCGCGAGACCCGGTCGTCCTCGATCACCAGATCGCATGACGGATCCCGGCCGATCTCGAACCGCTCGCCCGACGCCTGCGACGACTCTCCCTCGCGCCCCCCGGACCTGAAGGTCAACCACATGCGCCCACCGCCTCCTCGCTCGTCCCGCGGGAACCTATCCGGCGCGGCGGTGCCGGGGCGACGCCCATCGGCGCCGGAGGACGCGAATCGGGCCCGGAGGCTGGTATCGTTCCCCGTCGCCGACGCGGTGCGGGCGGTTAGCTCAGCGGTAGAGCGCCTGCTTTACACGCAGGTGGCCGGCGGTTCAAATCCGTCACCGCCCACTCCCTCCCCGCCACCGAGGTCGTGCCGTGGGGGTGTAGCTCAGATTGGTTAGAGCACCGGACTGTCAATCCGGAGGCCGCGGGTTCGAGTCCCGTCACTCCCGCTCCACGCAGCCCCGCCCCCGGCGGGGCTGCGCCGTCAGACCGACCGCTGGTAGGAGCGGAAGGCGCGCACGGCGATCCAGCCGCAGGCGACCATGAGCGCGGCGAGCCCGGCGAGGCGCGGGAGGGCCAGGCTCCAGTCCGGGCTCTCCGAGATCGCCTCGCGGCCGACGACGACCGCCCAGTCGACGGGGTTGAAGCGCGCGACCTCGCGGACCCACCCCGGCAGCAGACCGGGCGCCATCAGGGCGGACGAGAGGAACGTCAGCGGCAGCACGACGAACTGCACGACGCCGATCAGGGTCTCCTCCTGGCGCGCGACCAGCGCCAGGGCGCAGGAGAGGGCGCCGACGGCGGCGGCGAGCAGGGTGCCCGAGAGGATCAGCAGGGCGATCCCGCCCACGCCCTCGAGCCCGCCGGGGAAGCGCGCCCCGACCGCGACGGCCAGCAGCACCACGATGACCGACTGGATCACCGCGACGACGGCCTGGTGGGCGAGGGGCCCGGCGATCAGGCTGACCCGGCGCGCGGGCGACACCAGCAGGCGGTCGATGACGCCGCGCTCCAGGTCCTGGAGCACGCCCGCGCCCAGCCAGCCGCCCGAGAAGACGGCCGTCATCACGACGATGCCCGGCACCAGGAAGTCGTTGTAGTCCTGGTCTCCGAAGCCGGGGACGTCGACCACGCGCTCGAAGAGCGCCCCGAACAGCAGCAGCCAGATGACCGGCTGCACCAGGCTGATCGCCACGTACCAGGGCTGGCGCCACAGGGCGCGCAGGTGGCGGGCCGTCATGGCCCCGGTGTGCGCGAGGGCCGTGCTCACGTCGCGACCTCCTCCGCCCGCTCGGCGGCGTCGATGGAGCGCCCGGTGTGGCGCATGTACACGTCATCCAGCGTCGGCCGCGCGACCGTGACCGAGGCCACGGCGACGCCCGCCTCCTCCAGCGCCGCGAGCACCGCCGGGACGGCGGTCGCGCCGCGGTCGGCCCGCGCCCTCACCACCCGCCCGTCCACCGCCGGCTCGATGAGGCCGGGGACGGCCGCCAGCGCCAGCGCCACCGTGCCGTCGGCCGGCTCGCGCTCGAGGTCGACCTGGAGGGTGTCCCCCCGCAGGGCGCGCTTCAGCTCGTCGGGGGTCCCCTCGGCCACCACCCGGCCGCGGTCGACGATCGCCAGCCGCGCGGCGAGGCGGTCGGCCTCCTCGAGATAGTGGGTCGTGAGCAGCACCGTGAGGCCGTCCTCGCGGGCCAGCCGCGCGATCTCCTGCCACATCCCGGCGCGGATGTCGGGATCGAGGCCGGTCGTGGGCTCGTCGAGGAAGAGCGCCCGCGGGCGGTGCACCAGGCCCATCGCGATGTCGAGTCGGCGCTGCATGCCGCCCGAGTAGGTGCGGGCCAGGCGCCTCGCGGCGTCCGTCAGCCCAAAGGCCTCGAGCAGCTCGCTCACCCGGGCCCGCCGCTCGCCGGCCCGGAGCCCGTGCAGGCGCGCCTGCAGATCGAGGTTCTCGGCGCCGGTCGCCTCGGGGTCGACCCCCGAGCGCTGGGCCACCACGCCGATCGCGCGCCGCACCGCCTCCGGCTCGCGCAGCACGTCGAGGCCGGCGACCCGGGCCGTGCCCTCGTCGGGTCGCGACAGCGTGGTGAGGACGCGCACGGCGGTCGACTTGCCCGCCCCGTTCGGCCCCAGCAGACCGAACACGGTCCCCTCCTCGACCGCGAAGCCCAGCCCGTCCAGCGCGCGCACCTCGCCGCCGTAGGTCTTCACGAGGCCGGACGCCTCGATCGCCGTGTCCGCCACGTCGCCTCCCCGTCGAACGTCGTTCTCGTTCTGAACGATGTTCTATCACGAACGATGTTCTCTGGCAAACGATGTTCACATTCTGTACGGTGTTCTCCAATGGGCGCGGCGGCACGAGGCGGGGCGGACGACGGGATCCCCGATCCCCCCTGGGCGCGCGCCCCGCGGACACCCGCCCGGCGGGTGTCCCTGAGCCGCGACGCGATCGTCGACGCGGCCGTCGCCGTCCTGCGGCGCGACGGGGTCGAGGCCATGAGCATGCGCGCCGTCGCGTCCGAGCTCGGCGCCGGCGCCGGCGCCCTCTACGGCCACGTCTCCGGCAAGGAGGAGCTGATCGAGCTCCTGATCGACCGGGTGATGGCCGAGATCGAGCTCCCCGACCCCGACCCGGCCCGCTGGCGGGAGCAGCTGAAGGAGGTGGCCCGCCGGCAGCGCCGGCTGCTGCACGAGTTCGGCGGCATCGCGCGCCTCACCCTCGGGAGGATCCCCGTCGGCCCCCAGATGATCCGCGTCGGCGAGTGGCAGCTCGGCCTGCTGCGCGGCGCGGGCCTGCCGGACCGGACGGTGGCCTACGCGGGGGACCTGCTGTCGCAGTACGTCGAGGCGTTCGCCTACGAGGAGAGCCTCGTGACCGACAACGAGGGCGGCCGCCGCCCGATCCACGAGACCGTCGCCATGCTGCGCCAGTACATCGCGTCGCTGCCGCCGGAGCGGTTCCCCCACCTCACGTCGCTCTCGGACGAGATGACCGGCGGCGGACCCGACGCCCGCTTCGAGTTCGGCCTCGACGTCCTGATCCGGGGGCTGGCGGAGACGGCGGGGTAGGCTTCGCCGATGGACGGCCCGACGCGGCGCGGATCGGGGGACGGATGACCGGCCGGCCGGATCGCGACGACGACCGGACGCCGCCCGACGACGGCCTGCGGTACCCCGATCCCGGGCCCCTTCGTCGCATCCAGGCGGTGACAGCCGTCCTGATCGTCGGGGTGATCGTGGTGATCCTGCTGAGCGACAAGAGGCCGGCCGAGGTGCGCTACGGAACCCTGATCGGGGTGGCCGTGCTGGTCGTCGCGATCGCCATCGCCATCCGGCGCAAGAAACGGACGGGGGATGCGCCGGAGGGCCCAAACGCAGGAAAGTCCGAAGAAATAGGCTCGCACGAGGACGGCTGAGCCGGCGACAAACGCTTCGTGACATGCGGCACGAACCCGGAGTATGTTCTCACCGCTGCCCGCATTAACGGCAGCGCAACACAGTCCGACCCCCCGGTGCCCGATGTGATCACCCCGATCCCGCGCAGATGAGCACCACCGCGGCGGAGACCGTCGGCGGACCCACGACGCCCGACCCCCCGATCGAGGGGAAGGCGATCGTCGGGCGCACGCCCTGGCAGCTCTTCTGGGGCCGGTTCCTCCAGGACAGGTTCGCCCTCGCGGGCCTCGCCTTCGTGGGGCTGCTCGTGCTGATGGCCCTCTGCGCGCCGCTCGTCGCCCACCTGGTGGGCCACGGGCCGAACGAGCTCTTCCAGCGCCAGATGACCGACGTCTTCGGCCTGCCCAAGGGCCCCACCTCCAGCTTCTGGATGGGCGCCGACTCGTCCGGCCGCGACGTGTTCGTGCGCGTGGTCTACGGCGCGCGGGTCTCGCTGCTGGTGGGCATCGTCGCCACCGGCGTGGCGGTGGCGGTGGGGGTGACCCTGGGGATGCTGGCCGGCTACTTCGGCGGCTGGGTGGACACGCTCATCTCGCGCGTGACCGACATCATCCTCTCGATGCCGGTGCTGCTGTTCGCCATCGGCATCGTGGCCGCGTGCTCGTCCTCCAAGGAGGGCTGCCTGAACGGCACGCTGAAGCCGGGCCTGCCGCTGGTGATCGTGGTGATCTCGCTGTTCACCTGGCCCTACGTAGCCCGGCTGGTGCGCGGCAACACGCTCTCGCTGCGCGAGCGCGAGTTCGTGGAGGCGAGCCGCTCCCTGGGGGCGGGGAACGTGCGGATCATGTTCCGCGAGATCCTCCCCAACCTCCTCTCGCCGATCATCGTCTACGCCTCGCTGCTGATCCCGAGCAACATCCTGTTCGAGGCGTACCTGTCCTTCCTCGGTCTCGGCGTCCCCTCCGACACCCCCTCGTGGGGCCGGATGGTCTCGGACAGCCTCGAGATCTTCGACGTGGCCTGGTGGCTGATGCTGTTCCCCGGCCTCTTCCTGCTCTTCACGGTGCTGGCCTTCAACCTGCTGGGCGACGGCCTGCGCGACGCACTCGACCCGCGGGCGAACCGGTGAGCCTCACCGGCCGACCCGCCGCAAGTTCCCCCCGGCGGGACCGCGCCCGTGACGCGCGGCGGGGGCGTGCCCGACACACGAAGGGAGAATCCATATGAGAAGGCGCTGGCGAACCATCGCGGCGCTCGCCGTGCTCGCCCTGTGCACGGCCCTCGTGGCCGCATCGTGCGGCGGTGATGACGACGAGGGCACCTCGAGCAACGGCGGCGGCGGCGGTACCGAGGCGGCCCAGGCGGGTCCGATCCAGTACTCCGAGCCCCAGGTCGGCGGCACGTATCGCATGGCCACGACCGACTTCGGCTTCACCGACGCCTTCGATCCGACGGGCGAGTACCTCGGCTCGGCGTGGAACACGATGAACAACCTGCTGCTGCGGACCCTGGTGACCTACCGGTTCACCGCCGGCGCCGCGGGCAACGAGCTGGTGCCGGACCTCGCCACGGCGATCCCGGAGGCCGCCGACGGCGGCAAGAGCTACACCTTCACGCTCAAGGACGGCGTCAAGTTCGGCCCGCCGATCAACCGCGAGATCACCTCGAAGGACATCCTGTACGCCTTCAAGCGCATCGGGACCCCCTCGCTGGCCGCCCAGTACGGCTTCTACTACAACGAGATCGAGGGGATGCAGGACTTCGCCGACGGCAAGTCCGACGAGATCTCCGGCATCACCACCCCCGACGACAAGACGATCACCTTCACGCTCACCAAGGCCGTGGGCGACTTCCCCTACCGCCTGGCGATGCCGGCCACCGCGCCGATCCCCGAAGAGGTGGGCAAGTGCTTCACCCAGGCCGGCGAGTACGGCCGCTACGTGATCTCGTCGGGCCCGTACATGTTCGAGGGCAGCGGCGACCTCAAGACCGCGAGCTGTGACGCGATGAAGCCGATCTCCGGCTTCAACCCGACCTCGAAGATGAACCTGGTCCGCAACCCGAACTACGACCAGGCGACCGACGAGATCCGGAGCAACTACCCGGATCGCTTCGAGTTCACGATCAACACGAACGAGCAGGACATCTTCGACAAGATCAGCGCCGGCGAGCTCGAGAGCTCGTACGACCAGGCGACGCCGGACGTCATGCGCGAGTACCTGACCGGCGACAACGCGGACCGCCTGCGCATCAACGGCGGCGACCGCACCTGGTACATCTTCATGAACCTGACCCAGCCGCCGTTCGACGACGTCAACGTGCGCAAGGCCATGAACTCGATCATGGACCTCGAGGGCCTCCAGCGCGCCTGGGGCGGCCCGACCTCCGGTCAGGTCGCGACCCACATCCTTCCCACCTCGCTCATCAACGGGCAGCTGCAGCCGACCGAGTACTCGCCGTACCAGTCGGCGCCCTTCGCCGGCGACGAGGAGAAGGCGAAGGAGTTCATGAAGCAGTCCAAGTACGACACCGACCAGGACGGCGTCTGCGACGCGCCGGAGTGCAAGGGCATCCTGATGATGAACCGCAACTACGGTGCCTGGGCCCAGATGACCCCGGTCATCCAGCAGTCGGCGGCCAAGATCGGCATCGGCCTCGACATCCGCGAGCAGCCGACCGGCGCCGCCTACACGGCCATCCAGACGACGGCCCGCAACTTCCCGACCGGCGCCAACGCCGGGTGGGGCAAGGACTACGCGGACCCGTCCACCTTCATGGTGCTGTTCGACGGCCGCAACATCGCCCCGACCGGCAACACGAACTACTCCCTGGTGGGCCTCACCGCCGGCCAGGTGAAGGAGCTCGGCGTCAAGGGCGTCACCACCGGCATCCCGAACGTGGACGCCGACATCGACGCCTGCGTCCCGCTCACGGGCGAGGAGCGCATGACCTGCTGGGTGAACCTCGACAAGAAGCTCACCGAAGAGGTCGTCCCGTGGGTGCCGTACCTCGACGCCGCCAACGCCGACCTGGTCGGCCCGGCGGTGACCAACTACGACTACGACCAGAACGCGGGCGAGCAGGCCCTGGCGCACGTGGCGGTCGACCCGTCCCTGCAGAAGTAGGACGGGCGCTCTGACCGCCGGGGAGACCCGGCGGCGACAGGTGGACGGAGGGGGCCGCCCCGGCGGCCCCCTCCCCCGCACTCCGAGGAGACCGGGCAGTGCTCCAGTACGTCATCAGGCGATCGGTGTGGGTGGTGCTGGTGGTCCTCGTGGTCACGATGATCACGTACGCCATCTTCTTCCTGCTGCCCTCGACCGACCCCGCCGTGGCGTTCGCCGGCAAGCAGCCCACTCCCGAGCTGATCGCCGAGGTGAAGGAGCAGCTCGGCCTCGACAAGTCGGTGCCCGAGCAGTACTGGCTCTACGTCAAGCGGCTGGTGACGGGCGACCGGTACGGCTGGCCCGGCTTCGGCCAATCGTTCAACACCAGATCGCCCGTGCTGGACGAGATCACGACCAGAGCCCCACGCACGCTGTGGCTCATCGCCGGCGGCGCCGTCCTGTGGCTGCTGATCGGCATCCCGGTGGGCATCCTGTCGGCCCTGAAGCGCCGCACCTGGGTCGATCGCACCGTGATGGGCTTCGCCCTGTTCGGCATCTCGGCGCCGGTCTTCTGGCTGGGCCTGGTGTCGCTCTACATCTTCTGGAAGATCCTGGGATGGCTGCCGGGGACCGGCTACACGCCGTTCACCGAGAGCCCCTGGGAGTGGTTCACCCACCTCATCCTGCCCTGGGCGGTGCTGGCGCTGCTGTTCGCCGCGATCTACGCCCGGGTGGTGCGCGGCAACCTGCTCGACACCCTCAGCGAGGACTACATCCGCACCGCGCGGGCGAAGGGCCTCACCGAGCGCAGGGTGGTGGGCAAGCACGCGCTGCGCGCCGGCATCGCGCCGATCATCACGCTGCTCGGCATCGACCTGGCCGTGCTGGTGGGCGGCACGATCGTCACCGAGACCGTCTTCAACATCCAGGGCCTGGGCAACTACGTCCTGGTGTCCACCTACGACGGCGACCTGCCCGCGGTGCTCGCGGTGGTCGTCCTCACATCCATCTGCGTGGCCGTCATGAGCCTTGTCGTCGACATCGTCTACGCGTACCTCGACCCGCGGGTGAGGTACCGGTGAGCGCCCCCCTGCTGGAGGTGCGCGACCTCCACGTCAGCTTCCCCACGCCCGACGGCGTGGTGAAGGCGGTCGACGGCGCCTCGTTCACGCTCGACGCGAACACGACCCTCGGGGTGGTGGGCGAGTCCGGCTCCGGCAAGAGCGTCACCTTCATGACGGTGATGGGCCTCATCGACCGCCGCTACGCCCGGATCACCGGCGAGATCCTCTTCCGCGGCGTCGACCTGCTCACCGCCTCGAAGGCCGAGCTGCGCCGGCTGCGCGGCGACAGCCTGGGGATGATCTTCCAGGACCCGATGACGTCGCTGCACCCGATGTTCCGGGTGGGCGACCAGATCGCCGAGGCGGTGCTCGCCCACCGCGACGTGAGCAGGCAGGTGGCGCGCGAGATGGCGGTCGACGCCCTCAAGCGGGTGGGCATCCCGTCGCCGCAGGAGCGGGCCCGCCAGTACCCGCACGAGTTCTCCGGCGGGATGCGCCAGCGGGCGATGATCGCGATGGCCCTGGTGCTCGACCCGGACCTGCTCATCGCCGACGAGCCCACCACCGCGCTCGACGTGACCGTGCAGGCGCAGATCCTCGAGCTCATCGACGACCTCAAGGAGCGCCTCGGGATCGGCGTGGTCCTGATCAGCCACAACCTCGGCGTGATCGCCGACGTCGCCCAGCGGGTGATGATCATGTACGGCGGCCGGCCGGTCGAGATCGGCACCCGCGACGAGGTGTTCAACCGCCCGCAGCACCCGTACGCCTGGGGGCTGCTCGAGTCGATCCCCCGCGCCGACGTGCGGGTGAGCCGGCTCGTCCCGATCGAGGGGTCGCCGCCCTCGCTCATCTCGCTGCCGCCCGGCTGCGCCTTCGGGCCGCGCTGCCCGCACCGCTTCGAGCGATGCACGGTCGAGCGGCCGGAGCCAGCCCAGCCCCTCGGCGGGCACCTCGACGCCTGCCACCTGACGATCGATCAGAAGCGCGAGCTGTGGAGCGAGCGCAGCGCCCGCCTCGAGGACGCGGCCGCATGACGACGCAGGGCGTCCCGTCCACGCCGCCGCGGCCCACGGGGCGGCCGCTGATCGAGCTCGACGGGCTCACGAAGCACTTCCCGATCACCCGCGGCGTGTTCCTGCGGCACCAGATCGGCAGCGTGCGCGCCGTCGAGAACGTGAGCCTCACCATCCACGCGGGCGAGACGCTGGGGCTGGTGGGCGAGTCGGGGTGCGGCAAGTCGACGACGGCGCGCCTCATCATGCGCCTGATGGAGCCCTCCGACGGCTCCATCCACTTCGACGGCCGCGACATCTCGCACATCGGCCGCTCGGCGATGCGGCCGATCCGCCGCGAACTGCAGATGGTGTTCCAGGACCCCTACGCCTCGCTCAACCCGCGTCACAGCGTGGGCCAGATCATCGGCGCGCCGCTCGCGATCCACGGCACCGCGAAGGGCGCCCGCAAGGGGCAGGTGCAGGAGCTGATGAGCCGGGTCGGCCTCAACCCGGAGCACTACAACCGCTACCCCCACGAGTTCTCCGGCGGGCAGCGGCAGCGCATCGGCGTGGCGCGCGCCCTGGCGCTCGACCCCCAGGTGATCCTGGCCGACGAGCCGGTGTCGGCCCTCGACGTGTCGATCCAGGCGCAGATCCTCAACCTGCTGAAGGACCTGCAGGCCGAGCGCTCGCTCACCTACCTGTTCATCTCCCACGACCTCGGCGTGGTGCGGCACGTCTCGGACCGCATCGCCGTGATGTACCTGGGCCACGTGGTCGAGGTGTCGGGCGCCGACGACCTCTACGACGACCCCCGCCACCCGTACACGGTGGCCCTGCTGTCGGCGGTGCCGAAGGGCCATCGCGGGGCGGCGCGCAACCGCATCGTGCTGGAGGGCGACGTGCCCTCCCCCGCCGACCCGCCGCCCGGCTGCCCCTTCCACCCGCGCTGCCCGAAGGCGAAGCAGCTGGCCGACGACGAGGGGCGCGCGCCGGAGCCGTGCCGCACCGAGATGCCGCCGCTGGCGGAGGTGACCCCGGGCCACGCCACCGCCTGCTGGTATCCGGTCGCGCCCGGCGAGAACCTGCAGGCCGCGGCGCACGCGTAGCCGCCGCGGGATCGTCCCGCAGGGGACGGCCGCGCGTCTGATGGGGGCGGCTATGCTGCCCGGCGTGCGATCGGGGCTGATGAACGCGCCGCTCTGGGTCACGTCGGTGCGGATCGTCGCGATCCCGCCGCTCATGGTGCTGCTCCTGGTGGACGGGATCCCGGGCGCCCGCTGGTGGGCGTTCTGGGTCTTCGCGGCCGCCTGCGCCACCGACTCCCTCGACGGCTACCTGGCGCGCTCGCGCGGCGAGGTGAGCGCGGCGGGCGCCTTCCTCGACACCCTCGCCGACAAGCTCCTGATCACGGCGGTGCTCGTGTCGCTGGTCGAGACGCAGGAGGTCCCGGCCTGGGTGGCCATGGTGATCATCGCCCGCGAGTTCGCCGTCACCGGGCTGCGGATGGTCGCCGCCGCCGAGAACGTGATCATCTCGGCCGGGCGCTTCGGCAAGGCCAAGGCCTTCAGCCAGAACGTCGCGCTGGGCGCGATCATCGTGCCCGGCATCTCGGCGGACGCCGAGAACGTGCTCCTGGGCATCGCCATCGTGCTGACCGTCCTCTCCGGCGTCCACTACTTCCTGGTGGCGCGGTGGAGGCTGTTCTCGGACAAGGGCGCCGCGGACGACGCCGCGGCGGCGCTGGAGGAGAGGTGAGCCGGTGAGCGGACCCGTCATGGTCGTCGTGGCCTACCTGCTGGGCTCGATCCCCTTCGCGTACCTCGCCGGCCGCGCCCGCGGCGTGGACCTGCGCACGGTGGGCAGCGGCAACCTCGGCGCCGCGAACGTGTTCCGCAACCTCGGCCGGCGCTGGGGCGTCGGGGTGATGGCGGCGGACATCGGCAAGGGCGTCCTCGCCGTGGCGCTCGCCCGCGCCCTGTCCGACGACCCCTGGCCGGCGATCGCGGCCGGCGCGGCGATGGCGGGGCACGTGTTCCCGGTGTGGCTGAGGTTCAAGGGCGGCAAGGGCGTGGCGGTGGGCGGCGGCGCGGTGATCGCGCTGATGCCCCTGGCCGCGGCGATCCTGTTCGCGGGCTGGATCGTGATCCTGCTCGCCACCCGCTACTCGTCGCTGGCCAGCATCACCGGCGCCGCCGCCGCGACGCCGCTGGCGTGGGCCATGGACTACCCCGTCTCGACGGTCGTCTTCGTCGGCCTCGCCGCCGCCGCGGTGCTCGTGCTCCACCGCGGCAACATCGCCCGCCTCGTCACCGGCCGCGAGAACCGCCTGGAGCTGCGCCGCGGCCGGCGCGGCCGCGAGGACGCAAGCAGCCGGGCGACGTAGGTCCGGGCGCGCAGCTTTCTCGCCCGTTCGGGTGAGGATCGGCGGAATCCGCGATTCCTCAACGGTTGTGACGGGAAACCTCTGGACACGGCACCCGCCCGGAGTGGATCATCGTGGCGATCGTTACAACCTCATGGCCCCCTGGGCGGCTCACCGGAAGGTGATCACCGCCCGTGCCCGGGGGCCGATGGAGAGGAGGACGGTGTGGCAAACCAGAGCGCCCAGCTCGGCAAGACCGGGTGGCGCGCCACGGTGTGGGGCGAGTTCGTCTCGGAGGCGCTCGGCACCTTCGTGCTGATCGCCTTCGGGACCGGCGTGGTCGCCATGGCCGTGGCCGGCCTGCCCCAGTCGGGGCGGGGCGACGGCATCATCTCCGACGGCGACTGGCTCCTGATCACCTGGGGCTGGGGCATGGCCGTCGTGTTCGGCGTCTACGTGGCCGGCGGCATCAGCGGAGCGCACCTCAACCCCGCCGTGACCCTGGCCTTCGCGGTGCGGCGCGGCTTCCCCTGGAGCAAGGTGCCGACCTACATCGCGGCCCAGTTCGTCGGCGCCCTCGCCGGCGCCGCGCTGGTGTACCTCAACTACAAGGACGCGATCGCGTCCTTCGAGCAGAGCGCGGGCATCACCCGCGACGGCGGCGCCGGCAGCGTCGGCATCTTCGTCACCGGCCCGGCCGGCTACTTCGGCGACTACTGGGGGCCGGTGGTCAGCGAGATCACGGGCACCGCGTTCCTGATCCTGATCATCTTCGCCGTGGTCGACAACATGAACATCCCGCCGAAGGCCAACCTCGGCGCGCTCGTGATCGGCCTCGGGGTCTTCGCGATCGGCATGTCGTTCGGGGCCAACTCCGGCTACGCCATCAACCCTGCGCGCGACTTCGGTCCGCGCGTGCTCGCCTGGCTGGAGGGCTGGGGTGCTGCCGCCTTCCCGGGAGAGCAGGGGAACCTGTCGGCCTACTGGTGGGTGCCGGTGGTCGCCCCGCTCATCGGGGCGGTGATCGGCGCCATCGTCTATGACCTCTTCATCAGGGACATCCTCAGAGCCCGCGGAGCGGAGGAGCCGCCGCCCGGGCGGGTCGAAGAGGAGGAGTGATGAAGAAGCTCATCAACGACCCGGACGCGGTCGTCGCGGAGGCGCTGCGCGGCTTCGAGGCGGCGCACGGCGACCTCGTCCGGGTGAGCCACGACCCCGCCTACATCGTGCGCGCCGACGCGCCGGTGGCGGGCAAGGTGGGCGTGGTGTCGGGCGGCGGCTCCGGCCACGAGCCGATGCACGGCGGCTTCGTCGGGCTCGGCATGCTCGACGCCGCGTGCCCCGGGCAGGTGTTCACCTCGCCCACCCCGGATCAGATGCTGGAGGCCACCAAGGCGGTCGACGGCGGAGCCGGGGTGCTGCACATCGTCAAGAACTACACCGGCGACGTGCTGAACTTCGAGATGGCCGCCGACCTCGCGCGGGCCGAGGGCATCGAGGTGGAGGCCGTCGTCATCGACGACGACGTCGCGGTGCAGGACAGCCTCTACACCGCGGGCCGCCGGGGAGTGGGCGTCACCGTCCTCACCGAGAAGATCGTGGGGGCGGCCGCCGAGGAGGGCCGGCCGCTTGCCGAGGTGGCCGACCTGGCGCGCCGGGTGAACGCCGAGGGCCGCAGCATGGGCATGGCCCTGACGTCGTGCACCGTGCCCGCCGCCGGCACGCCCACCTTCGAGCTGGGCGACGACGAGATGGAGATCGGCATCGGCATCCACGGCGAGCCGGGCCGCCGGCGCGTGAAGCTGGCCCCGGCCGCCGAGGTGACGCGGATGCTGACCGAGCCCATCCTGGCCGACCTGCCGTTCGCCTCCGGCGACCGCGTGATCGCGTTCGTCAACGGGATGGGCGGCACCCCGCCGATCGAGCTGTACATCGTCAACGACGCCCTCCGGGGGATCCTGGACGCGGCCGGCGTGGTGGTGGAGCGCAGCCTGGTCGGCCCGTTCATGACCTCACTCGAGATGGCCGGCTGCTCGATCACGCTGCTGCGCGTGGACGACGAGCTGCTGCGCCTGTGGGACGCGCCGGTCCGCACCGTGGGCCTGCGGTGGGGCGCATGAGCGGAGCCACGATCACGGGCGGCGACCTCGCGGCATGGCTGCGCGGGTTCGCCGCCCGCGTGGAGGAGCAGAAGGACGCGCTCACCAAGCTCGACCAGGCGATCGGCGACGCGGACCACGGGATCAACATGGACCGCGGCATGCGCGCCGTCGTCGAGAAGCTCGACTCCGGCGAGGCCGGAGATCCGGCCGCCGTGCTGAAGGCCACCGCGATGACCCTCATCTCGAAGGTGGGAGGGGCGAGCGGACCGCTGTACGGCACCCTGTTCCTGCAGATGGCGACGGCGCTCGGCGGCACGGAGGCCGCCGGGCCCGCCGACCTGGCCGCCGCGTTCGACGCGGGCGTCGCCGGGGTACGGGCCAGGGGGAAGGCGGAGCCGGGGGACAAGACCATGCTGGACGCGCTCATCCCCGCGGGAGAGGCCCTGCACGCCGCCCTGGACGAGGGGGCGTCGCTCGGCGACGCCCTCGCCCGGGCGGCCGACGCCGCCGAGGCGGGAGCGGAGGCCACCATCCCGCTCGTGGCGCGGAAGGGGCGGGCGAGCTACCTGGGCGAGCGCAGCGCCGGGCACAAGGACCCCGGCGCCACCTCGAGCGCCCTGCTGGTGCGGTGCGCCGCAGAGGCATGGGCGTGACAGCGACATCGAAGGGGGGATGAGGTGCCGAAGTACGCGGGGGCGATCGACCAGGGCACCACGAGCACCCGGTTCATGGTGTTCGATCACGGGGGCCGGGTGGTGTCGATCGCCCAGAAGGAGCACGAGCAGATCTACCCCAAGCCGGGCTGGGTGGAGCACGACCCGGCCGAGGTGTGGAGCCGCACCCGGGAGGTGATCGAGGAGGCCGCCGCGGCGGCGGGCATCGGCGAGGGGGACCTCGCCGCGATCGGCATCACCAACCAGCGCGAGACGGCGGTCGTGTGGGACCGGGCGACCGGCGAGGCCGTCCACAACGCGATCGTGTGGCAGGACACGCGCACCGACCAGATCTGCGACCGCCTGATGGCCGAGGGCGGCCAGGACCGCTTCCGCGCCAAGACGGGCCTGCCGATCGCCACCTACTTCTCCGGCCCGAAGGTGCGCTGGATCCTGGACAACGTCCCGGGGGCGCAGGCGCGGGCCGAGGCCGGCGAGCTGCTGTTCGGGAACATGGACACGTGGGTCATCTGGAACCTCACCGGCGGCGTGGACGGCGGCCTGCACATCACCGACGTCTCGAACGCCAGCCGCACCCTGCTGATGGACCTCGCCACCCAGGACTGGGATGACGAGCTGCTGCAGGCGATCGGCGTGCCGCGCGCGATGCTGCCCGAGATCCGCGGGTCCAGCGAGGTGTACGGCGAGGCGCGCCTACCGGCGGTGCAGGGCGTCCCCGTCGCCGGCGACCTGGGCGACCAGCAGGCCGCCCTGTTCGGCCAGACCTGCTTCGCCGTGGGCGAGGCGAAGAACACCTACGGCACCGGCAACTTCCTGCTGCTCAACACGGGCACCGAGGCGGTGCAGAGCAAGAACGGCCTCATCACCACCGCCGCCTACCGGATCGGCGACTCGCCCACGGTCTTCGCCCTCGAGGGCTCGATCGCCATCACCGGCGCCCTGGTGCAGTGGCTGCGCGACAACCTGAAGATGATCAAGGCCGCCCCGGAGGTCGAGGAGCTGGCCCGCAGCGTCGACGACAACGGCGGCGTGTACTTCGTGCCCGCCTTCTCGGGCCTCTTCGCCCCGTACTGGCGCAGCGACGCCCGCGGCGTGATCGCGGGCCTCACCCGCTTCGTCAACCACGGCCACATCGCGCGGGCGGTGCTGGAGGCCACGGCCTACCAGAGCCGCGAGGTGGTGGAGGCCATGAACGCCGACTCCGGCGTGGCGCTCGAGTCGCTGCGCGTGGACGGCGGCATGGTGGCGAACGATCTGCTGATGCAGTTCCAGGCCGACCTGCTTGACGTGGACGTCATCCGTCCCGCCGTCGCGGAGACCACGGCGCTCGGCGCCGCCTACGCCGCGGGGCTGGCGGTGGGCTTCTGGGCG
This sequence comes from Thermoleophilia bacterium, assembly GCA_050181915.1. Classification (GTDB taxonomy): domain Bacteria; phylum Actinomycetota; class Thermoleophilia; order Miltoncostaeales; family Miltoncostaeaceae; genus JBFXCS01. The sequence goes on from JBFXCS010000003.1 coordinate 565,641, forward strand.
CGGCAGGAGGACCTGCGGGAGAACTGGGTGGAGGACAAGCGCTGGACGCCCGCCATGAGCGTCGAGCTGCGCGAGCGCCAGTACCGCGAGTGGAAGAAGGCGGTGACCCGCACCTTCGACTGGGTCGACAAGGGCTAGCGCTCCCGCGCATGACCCATCGATGTGACGTCCTCGTCATCGGCGGCGGCGCGACCGGCCTGGGGGTCGTCCGCGACGCCGCCATGCGGGGCTTCGACGCGATCCTGGTGGAGCGGGTCGATCTGGGGCAGGGCACCACCGGCCGCTTCCACGGCCTGCTGCACTCCGGCGCCCGCTACATCGTCAGCGACCCCCGCTCGGCGACCGAGTGCGCCGAGGAGAACGCGATCGTGAAGCGGATCGCGGCGGAGGCCGTCGAGGACACCGGCGGCCTGTTCGTCACCACCCCCGCCGACGACCCCGCCTACGCCGACGGGTTCCTGGCCGCCTGCGCGGAGCGCCGGGTCCCGGCCCAGGAGATCCCGGCCGCCGAGGCGCTGCGCCGCGAGCCGCGCCTCAACCCGGGCATCACCCGGGCCTTCGAGGTGCTCGACGCGAACGTCGACGCCTGGAAGCTGCTGTGGGGCAACGCCCGCTCGGCGCGCGAGCACGGCGCGCGCATCCTCCCGTACCACTGGGTGACGGGCGTGCTGCGCGACGGCGACCGGGTGGTGGGGGTCGAGTGCCAGGACAACCGCTCGCGCGAGCTGGTGCGCATCGAGGCGGGCTTCGTCATCAACGCCGGCGGGGTGTGGGCCGGTCAGATCGCCGACATGGCCGCGTGCCCCGGCGTGACCGTGGTGCCGGGCAAGGGCGTGATGATCGCCATGAACCACCGCCTGGTCCGCACCGTGGTGAACCGCTGCGAGCATCCCGGCGACGGCGACATCCTGGTCCCCGTCCGCACCGTCTGCGTGATCGGCACCACCGACGTGAAGGCCGACAGCCCGGACGATCTCGACATCGGCCGCGCCGAGGTGCAGCAGATGCTCGACGCCGGGGAGATCCTGGTGCCGGGCTTCCGGCGGGCCCGGGCGCTGCACGCCTGGACCGGCTCGCGGCCGCTGTTCACGGACGAGCGGGCCGGCGAGGGCGCCGCCGCCGACACGCGGCACATGAGCCGCGGCCTGGCCGTGGTCGACCACCTGGCGCGCGACGGCGTCGCGGGCCTGCTCACGATCACCGGCGGCAAGCTCACGACCTACCGGCTGATGGCCGAGATCGTGGTCGACCGGATGTGCGAGCAGATGGGCCTCTCGCGCCCCTGCCGGACGGCCGAGGAGCACCTGCCCGGATCGGAGGACGGCCGCAACTACGCCCTCGGCTCGCGGCTGGCGGCCCAGGAGGCGGCGATGGCCGACGATCAGCTCGTGTGCGAGTGCGAGCTCATGCCGCGCCGCCGGCTCGTCGAGGCGGCCGAGCGGCGCCCCGGCATGACCCTCGACGACGTGCGCCGGGTGCTGCGGCTCGGCATGGGCCCCTGCCAGGGCGGCTTCTGCACCTACCGGGCCACCGGCATCCTGCACGGCATGGGCGACGCCGAGGTGGAGCGCGCCGACGAGCTGCTGCTCACCTTCCTGCAGCACCGCTGGCTGGGCCTCGAGCCGATCCTCTACGGCGACCAGATGCGGCAGGCCTGCCTGGACGACTGGATCTTCCAGGGCACGCTGGACGTGGAGCACCTGCCGGTGACGGTGCCGGCGTGAGGGCGGTCGTGATCGGGGCGGGGCTCGCCGGCCTGACCGCCGCCGTGCGCCTCGCCGAGGGCGGCGCCGACGTGACGGTGGTCGCGAAGGGGGCCGGCAGCCTGCACCTGTCGCCCGGCACCATCGACGTGCTGGGCTACGCGCCCGGCAGGGTGCGGTCGCCGCGCGCCGAGCTGCCCGGCTTCGTGGCCGGGCGCCCCGCCCACCCCTACGCCCGGGTGGCCGGCGCCCTGGAGGAGGCGCTCGACTGGTTCCGGCGGCGCACGCCCGGCCTGCGCCACATCGGCGGCACCGAGCGCAACATGCTGCTGCCCACCGCCCTCGGGGTGCCGCGGCCCACGGCCCTCGCCCCGGCCTCGATCGCGGCGGGCGACCTCGCCTCCGCGCGGCGGCTGGTGATCGTGGGGCTCCGCGCCCTCAAGGACTTCTTCCCGCGCATGGCGGCCGACAACCTGGCCCTCGCCGACGTCCCCGGCGGACCTCCCGAGGTGCGGCACGCCGAGGCGGCCTGGTCACCGCGCCCCGGCAGGGCCGACGTCGCCGCGCCGGTCTTCGCGCGCGCCCTCGACGCGCCGGGCGCCCGGGCCGAGCTGACCGCCGAGCTGCGCACCCTGATCGCCCCCGGCGAGACGCTGGCGCTGCCCGCCGTGGTCGGGCTCACCCGCGCCGCCGAGGCGTGGGACGACCTGGTCGCGCGGATCGGCGCGCCGGTCGCCGAGATCCCCACCATCCCGCCGTCGGTGGCGGGCATGCGGCTCCAGCTGGCCCTGGCCGGGGCCCTGGCCGACGCCGGCGGCCGGCTGGTGCTGGGACCGGCGGCGGTGGGCGGCGAGGGATCGAACGGGCGCCTGACGGGCGTGCTGGTGCGCGACGCGGCCCGCGAGCGGGCCGTTCCGGCCGATGCGGTGGTGCTCGCCACCGGGGGGTTCTCGGCCGGCGGCGTGGAGCTCGACTCGCACGGCGCGCTCACCGAGACCGTGCTGGGCCTTCCGGTGGCCGGCCCCCGCGAGGGCGCCGATCCGCTCAGCGTCCGTCACCTCGACCACCAGCCGCTGATGACGGCCGGCGTCGCCACCGACGACGCGCTGCGCCCGGTCGACGGCTCCGGCGCCGTGGTGTGGGAGAACCTGCGCGCCGCGGGCACGATCGTCGCCGGGGCCGAGCCGTGGCGCGAGAAGTCCGGCGAGGGGGTGGCCATCGCCGGCGGGCACATGGCGGCCACGAGCATCCTGGGGGCGACATGACCGAGCACCTGCGCGAGCTGATGCGCGACTCGCTCGACCACTGCGTGAAGTGCACGATCTGCGAGACCTACTGCCCGGTCGCCGCCGCCACCCCGCTGTTTCCCGGGCCGAAGTACGCGGGCCCGCAGGCCGAGCGCTATCGCGGCGGCCCCACCGTGGACGCCTCGCTCGACTACTGCTCGTCGTGCGGCATCTGCACCCAGGTGTGCCCGCAGGGGGTGAAGATCGCGGAGATCAACTCCCAGGCGAAGGCCGAGCTGGCGAGGGCCCGCGGCTTCTCGCTGCGCGACCGGCTCATCGCGCGGCCCACCCTGGCCGGGTGGCTGGGCGCGCCGGTCGCCCCGATCGCGAACCGGACCACGTCGATGCCGCTCGTGCGGCGGCTGATGGAGCGGGTGCTGCGCATCCACCGCCGCGCCCCGATGCCGAAGTGGGCGGGCCGCACCTACCAGAGCCGCTCGCGCGGCCTGCGCGCGGCGCCGGGCGCGATCGGGCCGGCGGGGACGGTGGTCTTCTTCCACGGCTGCGCCGCCAACTTCTACGAGCCCGACACGGCGGGCCGCGCGGTCGACGTGCTGGAGCACAACGGCCTGCGCGTGATCGTGCCCAGGCAGGGGTGCTGCGGGCTGCCGCTGCAGAGCAACGGCATGTACGACGCGGCCCGCTCGTACGTGCGCCGGCTCGCCGCGCAGCTCGCCCCCTACGCGCGGGCGGGCCACGACATCGTCTCCACCTCCACCAGCTGCGGCCTGATGCTGAAGCGCGAGGCCCGCGAGATCCTGGGCGTCGAGGACGACGACCTGCGCGTCGTGTCGGAGCGGATGTACGACATCTGCGAGTACCTGGCCCTGATGCACGAGCGCGGAGAGCTGCGCACCGACATGCACCCGGTCGACATGGAGGTGCCCTACCACGCGCCCTGCCAGCAGCGCGGCCACGGGGTGGGCACGCCCGCGATGGAGCTGATGGGGCTGGTGCCGGAGCTGCGGCCCCGGCAGGTCGACGCGGTGTGCTGCGGCGTGGCCGGCACCTACGGGCTGAAGGCCGAGAAGTACGACATCGCGATGGAGGTGGGGCGGTCGCTGTTCGCGCAGGTGCGCGCGTCGGGCGCCCCCATGTCGGTGTGCGACTCCGAGACCTGCCGGTGGCAGATCTCCGCCGCGACGGACCTGCCGTCCGTCCACCCGGTGGAGATCCTCCACCGCGCCTATCGCCTATGACCGTGGGGATCGTGGTGGTGTCGCACAGCGCGCGCCTGGCGCGGGGCGTGGTCGAGCTGGCGCGCGAGATGGCCGGCGAGGGCGTGCCGATCGAGGCGGCCGGGGGCCTCGACGAGCCCGGCGACCCGATCGGCACCGACGCCATGCGGGTGATGGGGGCGGTGGAGCGGGTCGCCGAGGGCGGCGGGGAGGCCCTGGTGCTGATGGACCTCGGCTCGGCGGTGCTCAGCGCGGAGACCGCCCTCGACTTCCTGCCCGACGAGGTCCGGGCGCGCGTGCTGCTGTGCGAGGCGCCGCTGGTGGAGGGCGCCGTGGCCGCGGCGGCCGCGGCGCGGGCCGGCGCGTCGCTGGCCGAGGCGGCCGACGAGGCGCGGCGCGGCCTGGCGGGCAAGCGGGCGCACCTGGGAGCGGGCGACCCGGCCGGGGACGGCCCCGCGGCCGACGACGAGGGCGGCTGGGAGGAGGCGACCGCCACGATCCGCGACCCTCACGGGCTGCACGCCCGGCCCGCCGCGGCGGTGGTGCGGGCGGTCGCGGGGCTCGACGCCGAGGTGCGGGTCGCCAACGCCACCACCGGCCGCGGCCCGGCGCCGGCGCGCTCCCTCACCGCCCTGTCGACGCTCGGCGCCCTGGCCGGCCACGCGCTCACGGTGACCGCCCGCGGGCCGCAGGCGCGGGAGGCCCTCGCGGCGGTCGTCGCGGCGGTCGACGACGGGGGCGGGCCGGCACCGGCGCCGGCGGCGCGCGAGGCCGCGCCGGCGGCGGCACCGCCCTCCGGCAGCACCGTGCGCGGCGTGGCCGCCGCTCCGGGCCGGGCCGCCGGACCGGCGCGCCCGGCCGGCTCCGCCCCCGAGCCGCCCGCGGCGGCCGGGGCGCCGGAGGACGAGAGCGCCTCACTGCGGGAGGCGATCGCGGCGACGCGCGCCGACCTGGCGGCCGCGCGCGACGCCGCCGCCCGGCGGGCGGGCGCCGAGGCGGCCCAGATCGTGGACGCCCAGGCGCTGATGCTGGACGACGACGCGCTCATCGCCGCCGCCGAGGCGGCGATCGGGGGCGGCGAGGGGGCGGCCCGCGCCTGGGACGCGGCGGTGCGCGCGGCGGCGGCCGCCTACGCCGCCCTCGACGACCCGTACCTGCGCGCCCGCGGCGCCGACCTGGCCGAGGTGGGCCGGCGCGTCCTGGGTCACCTCGCCGGCGCCGGGAGGGAGGACGCGGCGCAGGGCGTGCTGGTGGCCGCCGACCTCGGCGCGGCGGAGGCCGCCGCGCTCGACCCGGAGGCGGTCGTCGCCGTCGTCACCGCGGGCGGAGGGCCCACCTCCCACCCGGCGATCATCGCCCGCGCCCTGGGCATCCCGTACGTCGCCGGCGCCGGGCCGGCGGTGCTGGCGCTGGCCGACGGCACGCCGCTGCTGGTGGACGGCGCGGCCGGCACCGTGGTGGTCGACCCGTCCCCGGCCGAGCGCGAGGACTTCGAGCGCCGGCGCGCCGAGGACGCCCGCCGCGCCGAGGCGGCCCGCGCCCGGGCGCACGAGCCGGCCGTGACCCGCGACGGCCACCGCATCGAGGTGGCGGCCAACGCGGGGGCGCCCGGCGACGCCGCCGACGCCGTCCGCAACGGGGCCGACGGCATCGGCCTGCTGCGCAGCGAGTTCCTCTTCCTGGGCCGCCGCGACGCGCCGGACGAGGACGAGCAGGTCGCCGCGTACGCGGAGGTCGCGGCCCTGCTCGACGGCCGCCGGCTGGTGCTGCGCACCCTCGACGCGGGCGCCGACAAGCCGCTGCCCTACCTGAGCATGCCCCGCGAGGACAACCCCTTCCTCGGCGTGCGCGGCATCCGGCTGTCCCTGGCGCGGCCCGAGCTGCTGGTCGCGCAGCTGCGCGCGGCCCTGCGGGTCGCCGCCGACGCCCCGCTGTCGGTGATGTTCCCCATGGTCAGCGAGCCGGCCGAGCTGGACGAGGCCCTCGCGCTGCTCTCCCGCACCCGCGAGTCGCTCGCCGCCGACGGCCTGGCGGCCGGCGCCGTGGAGGTGGGCACGATGATCGAGGTGCCGGCGGCCGCCCTCTCGGCCGGGGCGCTGGCCGCGCGCTGCGACTTCCTCTCGATCGGGACCAACGACCTGGTGCAGTACACGATGGCGGCCGAGCGCGGCAACGGCGGCGTGGCGCGGCTGTCCGATCCGCTGCACCCCGCGGTGCTGCGGCTCATCGACCGGGTGGTGCGCGACGCCGCGCCGCACGCCTGCCGCATCGCCGTGTGCGGCGAGGCGGCGTCCGACCCGATCGCCGCGCCGCTGCTGGTGGGCCTGGGGGTCGAGGAGCTCTCCGTCGCGCCCGGGCGGGTCGCGGCCACCAAGGAGGCCGTCCGGGCGATCGACCGCGGCGCCGCGCGGGCGGCGGCCGACGCGGCGCTCACGCTCGACGACGCCGCCGCGGTGCGCGCCGCCCGGACGACCGCCTGACGCGCCCCGCTATCGTGGCGCGGCGATGAGCGCGCCATCACCGCCACCGTCACCCGCCCACGGCCCCGCCGTGCTCGTCACCGGCGGGGCCGGCTTCGTCGGGCGGGCCGTGCTCGACCGCCTGGTCGCGGCGCGCCGGCCGGTGCGGGCCCTGGCGCGCTCCGACGCATCGGCCGCGGCCCTCGCCGCGGCGGGCGCCGAGGTGGTGCGCGGCGACATCCTCGACCCCGCCGCGCTGGAGCGCGCGATGCGGGGCAGCGAGGTCGTGTACCACGTCGCCGGCCTCAACGGCTTCTGCCTGCCGGACCCCCGCGAGCTCGTGCGCATGAACGTGGACGGCACCCGCAACGTGGTGCGCGCCGCCGCCGCGGCGGGCGTGCGGCGCATCGTCTACACCTCGTCGGCGGCGACCATCGGCGAGGAGAAGGGCGCCACCGCGCGCGAGGACAGCCCGCACGCGGGCCGGTTCCTCTCCCACTACGAGCGCAGCAAGCACCGGGCCGAGGCGGTGGCGTTCGCGACCGCCGACGACCTCGGGGTGGAGCTGGTGAGCGTGAACCCCGCGTCGGTCCAGGGGCCGGGGCGGGTGCGCGGCACCGCGAAGATCCTGATCGACGCGCTGAACGGACGGCTCAGGCTGATCGTCGACTCCACCCTCTCGCTGGTGGACGTGGACGACTGCGCCGAGGGGCACGTGCTGGCCGAGGAGAACGGCGACCCCGGCCGGCGCTACCTGCTGAGCGGCGCCACGCTGACCGTGAGCGAGGCGATCGACCTGCTGGGCCGGATCTGCGGCATCGACGAGAGGGGCCGCCGCCTGCCGCCGCCGGTCGCCGTGGCGATGGCCGCGGCCGTGGAGGGCGTCGCGAGGCTCCGCGGCCGGCGCCCGCCGGTGTGCCGCGAGATGGTGCGCACCATCCTCCACGGCCACCGCTACGACGGCTCGCGGGCCACGCGGGAGCTGGGCCTCGTCTACACGCCCATCGAGGAGTCGCTGCGCCGCACGGCGCGCTGGTACGTGGAGCAGGGGCTCGTCACGCGCCCGCTGCCCGGGCTCACCGCCGCCTGACGATCAGGCGGTCGGGGCCTCCTCGACCAGCACGAGGCTGGCCGCCGGGTAGCGGGTCGTCTGGGTGGCGCCGGTCGCGGTGCGGAAGCCCACCTGGTAGATCGGCGCGCCGTCGCCCGTGTTGCCGACGACGCCCTTGACGGTGCCGACCGGGCCGTCCGGCGGAGCGTCCCGGTGGCGCACCCGGTCCCCCTGCTGCAGTTCGCGCTCGCTCATCGGCACAGGTTAACGCGCGCCGCTCGTGGGCGGCAGCTCGCTGAGGCCGATCTGCTCGAGCGCCCGCTCCAGCCGATCGAGGCGCTCGCGGGCGCGCGCCACCTCGGCGTCGTCCGGGTCCCACGCGGCCAGCCGGTCGCGCAGCTCCTCGATCTCGGCCAGCGACTGCGCCTGCGTCGCGGCGATCAGGAGACCCTCGCGCTCGTCGTCCACGTTCCCTCCTCGGTGAGGCGTCCACCCGATGCTACGTCGCAGCGGGCCGATCCGGACCGGCGCCGCGTCACGGCGAGCGGGGCGTCACGCCCTCGATCGCCAGGGCCAGCGCCCGGTGGCCCGCCTCGGCGCGGCCGGCGACGCCGGGCACTCCCGCCATCGCCCCCCGGACCATCGCCAGCACCAGGAAGACGTCCGCGACCGACAGGTCGCGCCGCAGCGTGCCGGCCGCCTTCGCGTCGCGCATCGGCCCCTTGATCAGCTCCGCGACGCGCAGCCGGTTCTCCGAGATGCGCTGATCGGCGCGCGCGTCCCCGCGGGCCAGCTCGGCCAGCGCGTACACCCCCGCGATCGTGTCGACCAGGCCCCGCAGCAGCACGAAGAACGCGTCGGGGTCGCCCTCGTGGTCGGCGGCGAGCGCGACGATCCGCTCGATCCGCTCCCTGAGGATCTCGGCCGCGAGCGCGCCGCGGTCCGGGAAGTTGCGATACAGGGTCGCCTGCCCGACCCCCGCCCGGCGCGCCACGTGGCACATCGCGACGTCGGCCGACTCGGCGAAGAGCTCGCGCCCCGCCTCCAGGATCGCCTCTCGGTTGCGCCGCGCGTCGCTGCGAAGCCGGCCCGGCGTCCTCTCCTCCACCGTCACCGTATCCCCCTTCGGTAACCAACCGGACAACGTCATCCAAGACGGATCGGGCGTCCTCCGGGTGATCTTCACCGATATGAGATCACAACCGGACATTTTTATCCGCTTTTCTGTTATCACCCCCGCTCGCACTCGACCTCGTCCAAGGACCGATCGCCACATGCCCCAGCTCCACAGGCCCCGCCACGGCCGCCTCGCCTCGGGCGGAGACGGCTGATGCGCCAGGGACCGCTCGCAGGTCGCTACCCCGCGGTGGCGACGATGGTCATGGCCGCGCTGATCCCCTACCTCGCGCTCTCCGCGGCGGTGGGGCCGGTGACGCCGACCATCGCCCGCGACCTCCACACCAGCCTCCAGACCATGAGCCTCGGCGCGGGCCTGGCCAACGCCGCCTACGCCGTCGGCACCGTGCTGGCGGTGCAGCTCGCCCAGCACCTGCCCCAGCGCCGGATGATGCTCGGCTACGCCGTGCTGCTGGTGATCGGATCGGTGCTCACGGCGGCCGCCCAGAACGTCACGATGTACATCGTCGGCCAGGTCCTCGCCGGCCTCTGCACCAGCCTGCTGCTGATCGCCGCGGTGCCGCCGCTGTCGCTGGGATTCCCGGCCAGCAAGCTGAAGATCACCGGGATGATCATGAACATGTGCATCTTCGGAGCCGTCGCCCTGGGGCCGACCATCGGCGGCCTTCAGGCCGAGGCGGACTCCTGGCGGCCCCTCTTCTGGATCGTGGCCGCGATCGCGGCGACGGCCCTCGTGCTGGTGGTGCTGACCTTCGAGGACGCGCCGCCCGCCGACCCCGACGCCCCGCGCGACCTGCCGGCCATCGGGCTCGCGCTGGCCGGCTGCTTCGCCGCCTTCATCGGCGCCTCGCAGCTGCTCACGCACGACTTCCTCGACCCGATCGCGATCGCGCCGCTGCTGGGCGGCCTGCTCGTGGTCATCGGCCTCGTGGTCTACCAGTACCGCGCCCGGAACCCGCTGCTGACCATCCGGGAGATGCTCACCAGCTCGATCCCGATCGCGGGCATCGTCGTCGCCCTGTTCGCCGCGGCGGCGTCCGTGTCGGCCACCGTGCTCACGGGGATGGTGCTGGAGGAGGAGCACGGCCCGCTGCACGTGGGGCTGCTCTACCTGCCGGAGGTGGCGGGGGCCGTGATCACCGCGGTCCTGCTGGGCCTCTACCTGGACCGGGTGTTCATCCACTACCTGCCGCTGATCGGCATGGGCTTCCTCGCCGCCGGGATCGGGGTCTTCCTGATCGAGGTGCCGGCGAGCGAGCCCCTGGCCCTAGTGGCGTCGTTCCTCACCGGGATCGGCCTGGGCGCGACGGTCGCGCCGGCGCTGTTCGTGGCCGGCTTCTCGCTGCGGGCCACCAGCCTGCAGCGGGTGTTCGCGATCGTCGAGCTCTTCCGCGCGGTGGCGGCCTTCATGATCGCGCCGATCTTCGTGCACTTCGCACGGACCGTGAGCGACGACCTGGCCGACGGCGTGCGCCTGGCGCTCTGGATCGGGCTCGGGCTGGCGGTCGCCGGGGCCGTCCTGGCGGTCGCGACCTACGCCCTGAGCGGCGCGCGGCCGCAGACGCCCGACATCGACGGGTTCATCGCGGGCCGCAAGGCGGCCTGGCACTCGCCGCCGCTGCTGGCGAAGCTGCGGAGGGGCGCGGTGCCCCGGCGCGCGGTGACCGAGGGGGTGGACTGACATGGCATCCCCCACCGCCGCCCCCGTCCTGTTCGCCTACGACGGCTCGGACCTCGCCGGCTTCGCCATCGAGCGGGCGGGCGGCGAGCTGGCGCCCGGACGCGACGCGCTGGTCGTCTGCGTCTGGCATCCGGCCGACGTCGGCTTCGTGCCCATCGACGGCCGGCACCTGCGCGCGGCGGCCGGCGACGAGGTCCGCGACGCCGCCGAGCAGACCGCGGCCCACGGCGCCTCGCTCGCCGACGCGGCCGGCTTCCGGGCGCGCGGCCTGGCGGTCGAGGCCGCGCCCACCTGGCAGGGCATCGTCGGCGCCGCCGACGATCACGGGGCCACCCTGATCGTGCTGGGCTCGCACCGCCGCTCCGGCCTGATCGGCCACCTGCTCGGCAGCGTGGCCGCCGCCACCATCGCCCACGCCGGGGCGGCCGTGCTGGTGGTGCACCGCCCCGCCTGACGTCGCGGGGGGACCCGCCGGGGCCGCGCGACGGCGGCCCCCGGCGGCCCTCCCGCATGACGCGCGTCACACTGCGTCGATGATGCGCGCGCCTACCGCCGCGCCCCTCCCCGGCGCAGCATGTGGGGCATCGACGGGTTTTCGGGAAGGGGGATGACATGTGGAGTCGCCATCGCCGGATCGCGACGATCGTCCTCGCCCCGGCCGCCGCCCTCGCGCTGTGGGGGCTGCTCCGGAGCGCGGGCGTGGGCTTCGAGCTCCGGGACGGACGGGGCGCGGTCGGCGCCGCCGAGGTGGCCGGCGCGTCGCTGGTCGCCGCCCTGGCCGGCTGCGGCGTCGCGGCGCTGATCGACCGCCGGATCGCCCGGGCCCGCGTGTGGTGGGTGTGGATCGCGACCACCGCGCTGTCGCTCTCGACGGCCGGTCCGGCCTGGATGGCCGACGGCGGCACCGCCGTGGCCCTGATCGGCCTGCACCTCGTGGTCGGGGCCGTCGTCATCGGCGGGCTGGCGCCGACGCTGCCCCTGCCCTGCGGCCCCGGCCGGCGTGCCGCGCGCTCCACCGCGGCGCGGCGCGCCGCCTGAGGCGATGACGACCGGGCGATGGCCGGCGCGGGGAGTGCGCCGCCTGCGACCGGTGTGGATCCGCGCCGGCCAGCTGCTCGGGCTCGTCTTCCTGGCCGGCCCGGTCGGCGACCTGGCCGGCGATCCGCCGGGCGCGGCGCGGCTCGCGGTCATCGTCGCCGCCCTCGTCCTGTTCGTGGCGACCTACCTCGCCCTGCTGCCGCCCGTCGCGCCGCTCGCGCGGCGCGGCCGCGGGGCGACGGCGGCGGCCATCGCCCTGCTCGCCGCCCTCACGGGGCTCATCCTGCTGCTGGGCGCGCCGCGGTCGTCCGTCCTCCTGCTGGTGTACGCGGTGGCCGCCGCCGGGCTGCTGATGCCGGTCGCCTCCGGCGCGGTGGTCACCGCCGCGGCCGCGGCCGCCACCGGCGGCGGCCTGCTCACGGCGGGCGCCCCGGCGGACGAGACCCTCGTCTACGTCCTGTCGGTGATCGCGATCGGGACGATCATGGTGGCCTACGGCCACGCGATCCGCGTCAACCGGGAGCTGCTCGCCGCCCGCGAGGGCATGGCGCGCGCCGCGGTCGCCGAGGAGCGGCTGCGGTTCGCGCGCGACCTGCACGACCTGCTGGGCCACAGCCTGTCGCTGCTGGCCCTGAAGGGCGACCTGGCCGGGCGCCTGGTGCGCGCCGACCCCGATCGCGCCGAGCGCGAGATCCGCGACCTGCAGCGCATCGCCCGCGAGGCGCTGACGGAGGTGCGGGAGGCCGTGCGCGGCTACCGCCGCCCGGCGGTGGCGGCGGCGCTCGACCGGGCGCGGGCGGCGCTCGAGGCGGCGGGCATCGCGTGCCGGGTGGAGCGGGACGCGCGCGACCTGCCCGCGGACGTCGAGGGCGTCCTCGCCTTCGCCGTGCGCGAGGCGGCGACGAACGTCGCGCGCCACAGCGCGGCCTCCGCCTGCACCATCCGCCTGGTCGCCGGCGGGGACCGGGTCGACCTGGAGGTGCGCGACGACGGCCGCGGCGCCGACGACGGCGGCGCGGGAACCGGGCTCGTCGGCCTCGGCGAGCGCGTCGCGCGCGTCGGCGGCACCCTCGCCGCCGGCTCCCCGCCGGAGGGCGGCTTCCGGCTGCGGCTCAGCGTGCCGGTGGGCCGGCCGTGATCCGGGTGCTGATCGCCGAGGACCAGGCGATGGTGCGCGGCGCCCTCGCCGGGCTGCTCTCCCTCGAGCCCGACATCGAGGTGATCGCCCAGGTCGACCGCGGCGACCTCGTGCTGGAGGCGGCGCGGGCGCACGCCGCGGACGTCGCCCTGCTCGACATCGAGATGCCCGGCCGCGACGGCATCGCCGTCGCCGGCGATCTCGCGCGTGAGCTGCCCGGCACGCGCGCGCTGATCCTCACCACCTTCGGGCGCCCGGGATACCTGCGGCGGGCGGTCGAGCGCGGGGCGGCGGGGTTCCTGCTGAAGGACTCCCCCTCCGACCGCCTGGCGGCGGCCATCCGCGACGTGCACGCCGGGCGGCGGGTGCTCGACCCCGGCCTCGCCGCGGCGGCGATCGTCGAGGGCGACAGCCCGCTCACCGACCGGGAGCGCGACGTGCTCGTCGCGTCCGCCGGCCACGGCACGGCCGCCGAGATCGCGGCGCGGCTCTTCCTCGCCGAGGGCACCGTGCGCAACTACCTGAGCTCCGCGATCCACAAGCTGGGGGCGCGCAACCGGGCCGAGGCCCTCTCGATCGCCGAGGAGAAGGGCTGGCTGTGACCCGGCGGCCCGCGCCGCCGCTCACCGCCGCAGCGCCACCCGCCGCGCCTTCGTGGTGACGTTCCCCGCCGCGTCGTACACCTTCGGCGCCGCCAGCAGGCGGAGTCGGCTCAGACCCAGCACGGCGCGCCGCTGCGCGACGCTCACCGTCCTGACCAGGGTGGTGGTGCGCCCGCCGACCAGCGTGAACGTGATCGAGCCCAGCGCCGTCCTCCCCGCCTTCCCGCCGCGGCGGCCGATCGCCGTGAAGGAGAACGAGCCGGTGCAGCGCACCTCGCTCGGCGGGCAGGTCACCGGCACCCGCAGCCGCCGGCCCTGGAGCCGGGCCGCGCCCACCGCGAGCGCCGGGCGGGTGGTGTCGGGAGCGACCGGCGGAGGCGGCGGAGGCGGCGCGAGCTCCGGAAGGTGGACGAACTCGCACCCCGCCGGCGTGTCGTTCGCATCGCCCACCAGCAGATCCTCGTCCGAGCCGCAGTCGGCCCGCTCGGCCAGCCCGTCGCGCGTGCGCAGCGTGTCGGCGCCCGCCCCGCCCGCGTAGTCGTCGACGCCGCCGCGGCCGTCCAGCAGATCGTTGCCGGCGCCGCCGATGAGGATGTCGGGCCCCTCGGTGCCGATCAGCTCGTCCGAGCCGCCGGAGCCGTCGACGCGCACGGTGCCGGGGAAGCCCGACGCGTCGAACCGCTCGCCCACCGGCGTGAGGACCATGTCGACGCGCTCGATCGACGCCCAGTCGATCCGCTGGCTCAGAGTGCCCGCGTCGAGCACCAGGCCGTTCGCTTGCGGGATGAACGTGACCCCGCCCGAGCCGGCCGAGCTCAGATCCCAGGCGAACGTATCCGTCCCCGGGCCGCCGTCGATCGGCACGGGGACGGCCCCGACCGGGGTGCCGACGATGCGGTCGTCGCCCGCGCCGCCGAACACCTGGTCGCTGCCGGCCACCACGATCAGGTCGTCGCCCGCGCCGCCGCCGAGGGTGGTGACGTCGCCGTTGGACGGCGTGCTGACCCCGTTGATGAAGTCGTCCCCGTCGCCGCCGGTCAGGTTGACCTGGTGCACGTAGCCCGCCATGCCGACGGCGATCACGGTGTCGTCGCCGCCTCCCCCGCCGGCGATGAGGCGGCTGACGGTGCTGCACGCCAGGGTCTGGTTGGGCGGCGGCAGCGGTGCCCCCGCCAGATGCACCGTGTTGACCGCCGAGCAGCTGACCGTGATGTCGTCGTCGGCTCCGTCGCCGGCCAACGTGAGCTGGTCGAGGGCGGCGTCGTACGCCACCGACACGGCGGCCGAGGCCGTCGCCGGCGCCAGCGCGATGGCGCCGAGGGCCGCCCACAGCACCCATCGCCCTCTCCCCATGGCGGCAAGCCTACGAGAACCCGGCGGCGCCGCGACAGCCCCCGCCGGTCCCGCATCGGTCCCAGCCGGTCACGCCATCTCCACCAGTTCGTGACATCGGCGCACGAGAGGCCGTCTAGCCTCGCCGCGACGGAGGCCCCAGGGCGCGGAGGTTCCAGATCGCCGCACGTCTCTCGAGGATCGGCTCGCTCGCCTTCCTCGTCGGGCTGATCCTGCTGGTGGCGTGGCGCATCGACCTCGGGGCCGTCGGCGCGCATCTCGCGGCCGGCGCCTGGCCCTTCCTGGCATTGGCCGCCGTCGCGAACATCGCCTCGGCGGTGCTCAAGTCGATGACCTGGCAGGGCCTGCTCAACAACGTGCGCGGCGTCGACGGGCGCCTGCAGTCGCTCGATCTGGTGAGCCCGCTGCTGGTGGGGGCGCTGGTCAACTCGGGCCTGCCGGGCCGGGCGGGCGAGGTGGCGAAGGCGGTGCTGGCCCGGCGCCGGATCGCGCGCCGCGGCGGCGGCGCCGGCATCGCTCAGGTGGCCGGCTCGATCGCCGCCGAGCACCTCGTCTCGACGCTGGCGTGGGCCGTGATCGCGGTCGTGGTGGTCCACCGCCTGCCGCTGCCCCTGGCGATCGACGCCGCGACGATCGCGGTGGCGGCCGGCTGCCTGGGCGTCACCGCCCTGGTGGCGTGGCGGCCGGCCCCCGCGAGGACGGCGCGCGGGCGCCTGCGGCGGCCGGTCGCGGCCCTGGTCGACGCCTGGAGCGCGGTGCACGAGAGCCTGCGCGGCCTGGGCCGCCCGCGGCCCCTCGCCTACGTCACGGCGGTGAGCGCCGGCCAGTGGGTCGCCCAGTGGGCGGCGATCGCCTTCACCCTCCAGGCGACCGGGCTGGGCGACGCCGGGCCGGCCGCCGCCGGGATGGTGCTGGTCACCCTCACCCTGGCCCATGCGGTGCCGCTGCTGCCGGGCGGCTTCGGCACCTTCCAGATCGCGGCGATGCTCCCGCTCACCGGGGCGTACGGCGTCTCGCCCGAGGCCGCCCTGTCCTTCGGGCTGCTGCTGCAGCTGGGCGAGACGGCCGTGAGCGTGGTGCTGGGCTTCGCCTGCCTGGTCGGCGAGGGCGTCGCCCAGGCTCAGGCCTCGCGCGCCACCGCCGCCGGCTCCTCGCCGCCGCGCCTGATCGCCCTGCGGAACGCGATCATGTCGAGCAGCGTGTTGCGCGCCTCGCGCAGCGGGCGGATGTAGGAGCTGCCGGCCGTGCGGGGGCGGTGCCGGATCGGCACCTCCACCACGTGCAGGCCGCGCTTCTCCGCCCAGGCCACCAGGTACCGGTGGCCGCGGCGGAAGCCGTCCGGGTCGTAGCCCATCACGGGCAGGGCCGCCGCGCGGAACGCCTTCAGGCCGCTGTTCGCGTCGCGGGTCCGCAGGCCCAGCATCCCGCGCATCAGCACCAGGTTGTAGGTGGACGAGACGACCCGCCGCCACACGTCGTCGGCCCGATCCACCCGGACGCCGTTGGCCACGTCCGCGCCGGCGCGCAGCGCCCGCAGCAGCGCGGCGAGGTCGCCGGGGTCGTACTGGTCGTCCGAGTCCATCACCGCGACGGCCCATCCGTCGGCCAGGGCGAAGCCCTCGGCGATCGCATGGGCGCGCCCGCGGTTCTGCGGGAAGCGCAGCAGGCGCACCCGCGGGCCGGCGAGCGACCGGGTGACCGCGTAGGTGTCGTCGGTGCTGCCGTCGTCGATGGCGAGCACCTCGCCGTCGATGCCCGCGCCCTCCATCGCGTCGAGGGTCTCCCGGATCACGCCGGGCAGGTTGTCCGCCTCGTTGCGGGCGGGGAGAACGACCGTCAGGTCCATCGTGCCTCCGCGGCTCGTGGGACGCGGCGCCCGACCAGGGTGGCGAGGGCGCCCAGGGGGAAGGAGAGCCACACCGAGGTGGCCACGAACACCAGGCCCACGGCGGCCGCCGACTCGGCCGGGCTGCCGGCGGCGGCGAGCAGGGCGCCGACGCTGAGGGCCATGCCCGCGCCGCCGCCCAGCATCGCGACCGTGCCGCCGACGGTGGAGATCGCGACGATGCCGACCGATCGCCAGAAGCCCAGGTCGAGGTCGTAGGCGGCCGCCAGCAGCATCAGGCGCACCGGGTCGTTCACCTGGATCAGCACGGTCAGCAGCACCGCGCCGGCGGACGCGCCGGGGCTGCGCGCCAGCGACGCCAGGCGCCCCCGCCGCCAGATCCAGCCCCCCGCCGCGACGACGGCGGCGAGCGAGAGCCCGGCGGCCGCGGCGACGGCGGGCACGGTGTCGGGGTCGAGCCCGGCCAGCAGGGGGATGCCGACGGCCGCGGCGACGGCCAGCGCCAGCACGTCGAGCGCCCGATCGGCCGCGGTGGCGGCGATGCCGTCCGGCGTGATGCGGCTCTCGAGCCGCGCCAGCCGCACCGGCTCCCCCGCGAAGCCGGTGGGCAGCAGGTTGTTGACGGCCATGCCGGTGAGGAAGGCCCGGTAGGCCCGCAGCGGCGACTCGCGCACCCCGGCGGCGCCCAGCAGCAGCCACCAGCGGTAGGCCTTGAGGACGCCGTTCGCCAGGTAGAGGCCGGCGGCCACCAGCACCAGGCCCGGGCCGCCGCCGCGCAGCGCGCGGCCCAGCGCGTCCCAGTCGCTCACCCAGACCAGCCCGCCGATCATCGCCGCCGACAGCAGCACGGCGACGAGGCGGCGCGCGCGGGCGGGCGGCATCCTCACGACACCAGGGCCGGCGTGCGCGCCGGGCGGGTCGCCTCAAGTTGCGCGACGAGCCCGTCGCGCAGGCCCACGCGCGGCGCCCACCCCAGGTCGCGCCGCGCCCGGCCGATGTCCGCGGCGGTGTCGCGCACGTCGCCCGGGGCCGGCGGCCCCGGCAGCACCGGCACCGGCGCGCCGGCCAGCTCGGCGACCGTCGCGATGGCCTCGGCGAGCGTGGCGGGGCTCCCGCCGCCGATGTTGTAGGCGCCCTGGCCGCGGCCGGCCGCCGCGACCGTCGCCTCGACCACGTCGTCGACGTAGGTCACGTCGCGGCTCTGGCGCCCGTCGCCGTGGAGGGGGAACGGGGTCCCGCCGAGGGCGGCCTCGCACAGCCGCTGGAAGGCCATGTCGGGACGCTGGCCGGGGCCGAAGACCGTGAAGTAGCGCAGCGCGACCACCCGGATGCCGTGGCCGGCGGCGTAACACCTGGCCAGGCCCTCGACGGCCATCTTGGTGACGCCGTAGGGGGAGCGCGGCAGCAGCGGGGCGTCCTCCGGAGTGGGCCGCGAGGCGCTGTCTCCGTACACCGACGAGCTCGATGCCATCACCAGGTTGCGCGCCCCCGCCGTCACCATGGTCTCCAGCAGCCGCTGGGTGGCGGTCACGTTGCGCTCCACGTAGAGGTCGAAGCCCGGCCCGAAGCTGCCCCTCACGCCGGGCTGTCCGGCCAGGTGGAACACGACGTCGGCGCCGTCCAGGTCCTCGGCCAGCGGATCGCGGGCCAGGTCGCGGCGGGCGAAGGTGAAGCCGCCCCACTCGCACAGGCGCGCCAGGCGGTGGTGCTTGACGGCCACCGGCGTGAACGAGGTGAGGGCGTCGAGCCCCAGCACGCTCCAGCCGTCGTCGAGCAGCCGCTCGGCGAGGCGCGACCCGATGAAGCCTGCAACACCGGTGATCACCGCCCTTCGGCCCGCCCCGGGGCGCTGGTAGCGTGCCGCGCCGTGACGCGCCGCCTGGGCCGCGGGTGGGAGATCGCCGCCGTGCTCGCCGGCCTCGTCGCCGTCGCCGTCGCCGCCGGACGCGCGCCGGGCAGCCCGTCCGCCGAGTTCGACGAGGGCGTGTACCTGGCGAGCGCCGACGCGCTGACGCGCGGCGCCGAGCTCGGCACCGACGTCTTCGCCTCCCAGCCGCCGCTCTTCTTCGCCGGCCTGCGCGCCCTGGACGTCCTCACGGGGGGCGACGCGGCGCTCATCCGCATCTGCCTGGTGGCGGTCGCGCTGCTCGGGGTGCTGGCCGCCGCCGCCGTGGTGCGCCCGCTGGCGGGGCCGGCCGGCGCCTGCGCGGCGGTCGTCCTGGTGGGCCTGGCGCCCGCCCTGGTCGACCGCGCCGCCGTGGTCAGCGCCGACGTCCCCGCCGTCGCGCTCGGCCTCGGCGCCCTGGCCGCGGCGACCGCCTCCCCCCGGCGCCCCGCCCTGGCGGCCGTCGCCGGCGGGCTGGCCGCCGGCGCCGTGCTGGTGAAGCTGCTGGCCCTTCCCTTCGGCCTCGCGCTCGTCGCCGGCGCCGTCGCCCGCCGCGCGCCCGCCCGCGAGTGGCTGGCCGGCGGCGCCGGCGCGGCCGCCGTCGTCCTCGCCGTGCTCGCGCCGCTCGCCGGGCGCCTGGACGAGCTGTGGTACGGGGCGGTGGGCATCCGCGGCGCCGCCCGCGGTGTCGCGCTGGGCGGCGACTCCGGCCTCGACCCGCTGCTGCTGACGGCGTTCGCCGGGCTCGCCCCGGCCCTCGCGGCGGCGGCCCTCGCCGGCGCCCGCGGCGGCCGCGGCTGGCTGGCGGCGCGCGCCCACCTCGTCGCCCTGCTCGCCGGGTCGCTGTGCCTGATCGCCCTTCAACGCCCGCTGTTCATCCATCACTGGGTCCTCGTCTCGGTCGCGGTGGGCCTGCTTGCGGCCTCGGCGGTGCCACCGCGCCCGCGCCCCGCGGCGGTGGCGGCCCTCGGCCTGGCGATGCTGCTGCTGGTGCCCCTGGCCGCGAGGGGCCGGGACCTGATGGATCCCGCCGAGCGGCGCGAGGCCGACCTGGTCGCGGCCGCCGTCCGCGGCGGCACCGCCCCGGCCGAGCCGGTGGTGAGCGACCTGCCGCTGATCCCGCTGGAGGCCGGCCGGAGGGCCGTGCCCCAGACGATCGACGCCTCGCTGGTGCGCGTCGGCAGCGGCGCGCTCGACCGGGCCGCCGTGCTGCGCGCCGCCGGCCGCGCCGGCGCCGTGGTGATCGGCCGCGCCTTCGCCGGCATCCCGGGGCTGCGCGGCGCGCTGTCGTCGCGCTTCCCCCGCGCCGTGGTGGTGTCCGGCGTCACGGTGCTGCTGCGCGGCTCGCCCCGGGCGTCCACCCGGTAGAGCCTCACCATCTCGAGGCCGCGCACGCGCACCACCAGCTCGGGCCTCGCGCGGCGGCCGAGCCAGTCGAACAGGGGACGGTTGCCGAGGGTGGTCTGCGACGGCTGCACGGCCACCAGGCGCACGTCCTCGGCGCGCAGCGCGCCCGGCCGCGGCGGCAGGTCCTCCACCGCCACGGCGCTCAGGCGCCCGCCCGACAGGAACCGCACCAGGGTCGGGTCGGCGGCGGCCACCCGCCCCGGCACGCCCCGCGCGACCATCGCCCGGACGGCCGCGCCCATGCCGAGGTTGCCGCCGGCGTCGTCGGGGGTCCAGTAGAGCGCCCGGTCGCTGCCGCCGCCCAGCGCGCTCACGTAGAGCATCGGGTAGGGCAGCGCCGCGGGCAGCGGCCAGCACAGCGACAGGGCCCCCGCCCCGGCCAGGGCCGTGGCCGGCGCCCGCTCCAGGCGCTCCCACGCGGCGGCCACCGCGGCGCCGCCCAGCAGCGCCAGGGCCGGCAGGGCCGGGGCGAGGTAGCGGGCGAAGCCGAAGGGTACGGCCGAGATCACGGCGACGTAGCCGAGCCCCCAGCCCAGCAGCAGCAGATCGGAGCGCCGCCGCCGCGCCGCGGCCAGCCCGATGCCCGCGACCACCAGGGCGATCCACAGAGGCTGGGCCTTCAGCCCGAGGTAGAGCGCGTAGTACCAGACCGGCTTGCCGTCGAAGATCTCGCCGACGGCGCCGAAGCCGTGGGTCGGCACCAGGCTGTCGTCCGGCGGCGGGTCGCCCCGGGCCAGGCTGGTGGAGAAGTCGACCAGGAACCTCACCTGCGCGGGCCACAGCAGCAGCGGGTTGAGGGCGAGGTGGACCGCGAAGAAGGCGCCGATCGCGGGCAGGGCCCGGCGGCCGAGGCGCGGCGGCCGGGGACCCAGGCCCACCCGGCCCGCGACCCAGATCAGGGGCAGCAGCGGCAGCGCCTCGTACTTCACCGCCACGGCCGCCCCGGCCAGCCCGGCGACCAGCGGCCAGCGCCGCGGCCGGCCCTCGGCGCCCAGCCACGCCAGGACCGCCCCGAGCGCCAGGGCGAGCATCAGGGTGTCCTCCTTGCCCACCCGGTCGATGGCCGCCGGGATCGTCCCCAGGGCCATCAGCCCGCCGGCCGCCCAGCCCGCCACGGGCCCCGCCAGGCGCCGGCCGATGAGCGTGACGAGCACGCAACAGGCGGCGCCGGCCAGGGCGTTCGGCAACCTCAGCGCGAAGGCGCCGTCGCCGAGGATCGACGTCGAGACGAGGGCGACGGCCTTGAAGAGCGCCGGGTGCTCGCCGTCGACGATCATGTCGCCGTGGCGCCACGCCTCCACCGCCTCGAGCTTGTGGTGCTCGGCCTGCACCAGGTCGGGCACGCCCAGCCCCGGCAGGCGCACCGCGAGGGCGGCGCCGGCGACGAGCAGCAGGCCCGCGACGGGGGCCTGCTGGTCGGAACGGAATGCGCGCACGCCCGCTCCGTCCCTCCCGGATCGGGGGATCGACATGGCCGACCCGAGGGTCTCAGCCGCGCCCCCGGCGAGGGTTACGGCGCGGTGGAGGCGCCGTGAACGGCTGGGTCAGGCGGCGGGCGGCTCCGCGCGATCGCCGGCGGCGATCGCCCCACGGTAGTACGACCAGCACGCCATGGCGTCCTCGACCCGCTCCACCTCGTCGTCGAGGAACTCGCGGCGGTTGCGCTCCTCCCCCAGCGCGACGGCCGAGAAGTAGAGCGCCGCGAAGGCGCCGAGCGCGGTCGCCACCCTCACGAGCGCCTCCGTCACGACGACCTCCCGGCCGGAGATGCGCAGCGCCAGCAGCACGTTGGGCTCACGGCCCACCCACTCCGCGGTGAGGCCGCGGTCGACGAGCGCCAGGCCGAAGAGGAAGAACGCGACGCCCACGGCGACCCCCACGGCCAGCACGCGCAGGGCGATCGCCTCCACCAGGGTCGCCGTGATGTTCGCCCGGGCCGCCCGGACCAGGGGCGGCCCGGCGGGGACCACCCCCCGCTCCACCAGCGGCCTCGCCGGCGTGCGGCGGGCGGCCTCGGCGAGACCCGGTCCGGCGGCGGGCGAGTAGAGGGCGCGCCTGTCGCGCCGCAGACCGACCGTGAGGATGAGCAGGGAGAGGAGGCCGAAGCCGGTGAGGACCGCGCCGTAGCGCCACCCCTCGAGGCGCCCGAAGGCCTGCCAGGTCTCCGACGCCATCGACAGGAAGAGCAGCACCGCGAGCAGGGGCGGCATCGCCCTCACCGCCACCGCCGCCGTGTCGGCCAGGCCCTCCAGGGCGCGCTGGCGGAAGCCGGTCACGAGGGATCGCCCCAGCAGCCGCAGCCAGCGCAGCGGGCCGTCGCGGGCGTCGTCGCCGGCGACCAGGTACGGCAGGCCCCGTGCGCGGAACCAGTCCTCGATCGCCCGGCGCTCGGCCGGCTCGATCGCGGCCGTTCGCGGCCGGTCGGTCACCGCCGCTCCACGATGGGCCGCCGCAGGGGGATGGCGCGCGCCTGCACGCCGGACGGCCCCACCTCGATCATCCCCACCGCCGGGGCGCGGGCCTCGGGGGCCAGGCCGCTGCGGTAGCGCCGGTAGGCGGCGCGGCGGGGACCGCTCCAGCGGAAGCGCGGGTCGTGCTCGGCCGAGTACACCGAGCCGGGCGAGAAGACGAGGGCGCCGCGCACCATGCGCCGGATCGGCATGTGCAGGTGCCCCACCACCACGATGTCGACGTCGCGGAAGCGCCGCCTCATGTGCCCGTGGAAGCCCAGCAGGCGCGGCCGGCCGCCGGCGACCGACCAGGCGATGGCCGGCAGCTCCACCGCCGCGGCGCGCGATCCGTGGGTGAGGCCGATGCGGGCGCCCCCGACGCGCACCACGATGTCGCGCGGCAGGTGGTCGAGCCCGGGGCCGCGGTCGTGGTTGCCCTTCACCGCGACGACCGGCGCCACCTCCCGCAGCTCCTCCAGCACCGACGGGTCGGCCACGTCGCCGGCGTGGAGGATCAGGTCGGCGCCCTCCATCAGCTCCAGCACCTCCGGCGGCAGGCGGGGCAGGAACTCGCCCACGTGCGTGTCGGCGACCACCCCGACGCGCATCCGCCGATCCATGGGCTCCTAGAAGCCCATGGCGTGGAAGCCGGCGTCGACGAAGATGGTCTCGCCGGTGACGCTGGCCGACAGGGGCGAGGCGAGGTACAGGGCGGTGTCGCCCACCTCGTCGGCGGTGATGTCGCGGCGCAGCGGGGTGCGCTCGGCGGCCTTCTCGGCCATGGTGCCGAAGCCGGGGATGCCGCGGGCGGCCAGCGTGCGCACCGGGCCGGCCGAGATGGCGTTGACGCGCACGCCGGCCTCGCCGAGGTCCCAGGCGAGGTAGCGCACGATCGACTCGAGGGCCGACTTGGCCACGCCCATCACGTTGTAGCCGGGCACGGCGCGGTCGGCGGCGATGTACGACAGCGTCATGATCGACCCGCCGCCGCGGGCGCGCAGGTGGGGCTCGGCGGCGCGGGCGAGGGCGGCGAGCGAGTAGGCCGACACGTCGAGCGCGAGGTGGAAGCCCTCGCGGCCGGTGTCGATGAAGCGGCCGCCCAGGTCGTCGGCGTTGGCGAAGGCGACGGCGTGCACGACGGTGTCGATGCCCCCGCCCAGCAGCCCGGCGGCGGCGGCGACGCTCGACGCGATCTGGTCGTCGTCCTGGACGTCGAGGGGCAGCACCCCCGCGCCGTTCGCAAGCTGGTCGTGCAGCTTGCGCACCTCGCCCTCGGTGCGCTCGTTCTGGTACGTCAGCACCAGTCGCTGACCCGCCTCGTCCAGCTTGCGCGCGATCGCCCAGGCGATGCTGCGCTTGTTCGCGACGCCCACCACCAGGCCGCCGGTACCGGAGAGAAGCTCGGGCACGGTCCCCCCATCCTGTCTGCGCGCGGGGGTGACGACCATCCCCGCATCCGGAACGGGCGGCACGCTACCACCTCGCGGAGCTTGCGCCCGACCCTGCGCGGCGCCAGCATCGCCCGGATGCGTCGCCTCATCGTCGCCGCCGTCGCCTGCTGCGCCTTCCTCGCCGCCGCGGGCACCGCCCTGGGCCACGCCTACCTGATCTCGTCCCAGCCGGCCTCCGACGCGAAGCTGAGCGCGGCGCCCACCGAGGTGACGATGACCTTCAGCGAGTCGGTGGAGATCCTGCGGCCGACCGACGTGGACGTGGTGGACGGCACCGGCCGCAACGTCACGGCCGGGGAGCCGAGCAACCGCCCGGACAAGCGCGTCGTCACCATCCCCCTGAAGAGTGGCCTCGGCGAGGGCACCTACACGGTGAGGTACCAGATCCTGTCCGCCGACTCGCACGTCGTGCGCGGGCTGGTGCGCTTCGGCATCGGCCCGGGCGATCTCGCTCCCCCCTACCTGGGCGGGTCGACCGGGGCGGGGCCGTCCGAGTCGGGCGCGTGGAGCGTGAGCTCGCGCTTCTTCGAGATCGTCGGCCTGGGCGGGCTCATCGGCCTGCTGGCCTTCCGGCGCCTGGTGTGGGCGCCCGCCCTGAGCGGGGCGCGCGACCTGGCGGGCGCGCACGGCGACGCCGCGCGCGCCTGGATGCGCGACGCCTTCTGGGTGGGCTTCGGCGTGCTGGCGGTCGGCTCGATGATCGCCGAGGGCTACCTGGTGGTGGTGCAGAGCGCCAGCGTGCTCGGGGTGGGAGTGGGGGACGCCCTGAGGGATGCGAGCGGCATCAGCCAGGTGCTCGGCGACACCCGCTTCGGCGGCCTGGTGCAGCTGCGCGGCGCGCTGCTGTTCGCGCTCTTCGCCTCCGGGGCGGTGCTGTTCATGCGCGAGTACGGCAGCACCGGGTCGCCGCGCCCGGCGGCGGCCCGCGGGGGCGAGCTGCCGACGGTCCTGATGGCCGGCCTGGTGCTCGCGGTGATCGGCGTGGTGTCCGCCCAGGGCCACGCGAGCGTCGCCACCTACCCGCCGCTCCAGGTGGGCGCGCAGCTCGTGCACATCGCCGGCACCGGCGTGTGGCTCACGGGGCTCCTGATGGTCGCGGTCGCGACCGTGCGGCTGCCCCGGCTCGCCCCGTCCGGCGGGGCGGCGCTCGCGGCGCGCGTGCTGACCCGCTTCTCGCTGGTCGCCACCGCGGCGATCACGCTCATCATCGTGACCGGGGTGATCCGGGCGATCACCGAGCTGGACGACCCCACCGACCTGTGGCAGACCGGCTACGGGCGCAGCATCGTCTACAAGACGGCGCTGCTGGCGCCCATCGCCCTGCTCGCCTTCTCCAACCGGCGCATCGTCGCCGCCCTCCGCGACGTCGCGCGCCCCAACCGGGCGACGCTGCGCCGGGTGCGGCTGCTGGTGGGGGCGGAGCTGGTCGTGGGTTTGGCGATCGTGGTCGTCGCCGCCCTTCTCGCCGGCCAGGTCCCGCGCCCCTCCTGACCGGCCGGGCGGGCGCGGGAACCGCACCATTCCTCTAGTCTGGACGTCCCCGCCGACCCGGCGGCGCGGCGTCGTGCGCCGGAACGGCAGGCCACGCATCGAGGAAAGGTGTCCCGCGAGTCATGAGCACCATCAGCGCACCGGAGGGAGTCGAGATCACAGGCGAGGTCTCGGCCGAGGCGGCCGAGATCCTCACGCCCGAGGCCATCGCGCTCGTCGCGAAGCTGCACCGCCAGTTCCAGCCCAGGCGGGCCGAGCTGCTGGCCGCCCGCGTGGAGCGGGCCGCGAGGCTCGACGGCGGCGTACTCCCCGACTTCCTGCCGGAGACCGCACACATCCGCGAGGACCCCAGCTGGAAGGTCGCGCCGGCGCCCGCCGACCTGCAGGACCGCCGCGCCGAGATCACCGGGCCGGTCGACCGCAAGATGATCATCAACGCGCTCAACTCGGGCGCCAAGGTGTTCATGTCCGACTTCGAGGACTCGAACACGCCCACCTGGGAGAACACCATCCAGGGGCAGATCAACCTGCGCGACGCGGTGAACGGCACGATCTCCTTCTCGAGCGGCGGCAAGGACTACAGCCTCAACGACGAGATCGCGACGCTGCTGGTGCGGCCGCGCGGCTGGCACCTCGACGAGAAGCACTTCCTCGTCGACGGGCAGCCGGTGTCGGCGGGCATCTTCGACCTCGCGCTGTACACCTTCCACAACGCGAAGACGAAGCTCGCCCAGGGCTCCGGGCCGTACTTCTACCTGCCCAAGCTGGAGAGCCACCTCGAGGCGCGCCTCTGGAACGACATCTTCGTCGTGATCCAGGACGAGATCGGCATCCCGCAGGGCTCCATCCGCGCGACGGTCCTGATCGAGACGATCCTCGCCGCCTTCGAGATGGAGGAGATCCTCTACGAGCTGCGCGACCACTCCGCCGGCCTCAACTGCGGACGCTGGGACTACATCTTCAGCGTCATCAAGAAGTTCCGCAGCCGGCCGGACTTCGTGCTCGCCGACCGCGCGCTGGTCACCATGACCACGCACTTCATGAACTCGTACTCGCTGCTGGCGATCAAGACCTGCCACCGCCGCGGCGCCCACGCGATCGGCGGCATGGCGGCCCAGATCCCGATCAAGAACGACCCGGTGGCGAACGAGGAGGCCCTGGCGAAGGTCCGGGCCGACAAGGAGCGCGAGGCGAGCAACGGCCACGACGGCACCTGGGTGGCCCACCCGGGCCTGGTGCCGATCGCGGTCGAGGCCTTCGACGCGGTCATGCCGGGCCCCAACCAGCTCGACAAGATCCCGGACGTCGAGATCACGGCGAAGGACCTGCTCGACTTCGGCCCGGTCGGCCCGATCACCGAGGCCGGCCTGCGGCTGAACGTGAGCGTCGGCATCCAGTACCTGGGCGCCTGGCTCAACGGCATCGGCTGCGTGCCCATCAACAACCTGATGGAGGACGCCGCCACCGCCGAGATCAGCCGCAGCCAGGTGTGGCAGTGGATCCACAGCGACAAGGGCGTGCTGGACGACGGCCGCGCGATCGACGCCGAGCTGTTCCGCGCCATCGTGGCCGAGGAGCTGGAGAAGATCCACGGCCGGTACCCGGAGAACCTGCACTCGTTCTTCGACCGCGCCGCCGCGCTGTTCGACCAGATCTCCACCTCCGACGGGTTCGTCGACTTCCTGACGCTGCCGGCGTACGAGCTGATCGACTGACGCGCCTCGTCCTTCCCCCCGCCGTCCGGCGGGGGGAAGGACCGCGTCCGGCCGGGTCCGGATGTCGCGGCGACGACCACCCGGCGTCCCCGCCCCGGGACGCGTTTCGCCGCCGGGGGAGTCGACACCCCCGATGATCGGCGCCACCGACGACCTCTCCCTGGTCGCCCGCGCACGCGACGGGTCGCCCGACGCGGCCGTCGAGCTGTTCGAGCGCCATTGGCCCGCCGCCTGCCGGGTCGCCTACGCGATGTGCGGCAGCCGCGCGACGGCCGAGGACGCCGCCCAGGACGCCTTCACCCGCGCCTTCGCCCGCCTCGGCCAGTTCCGCGGCGACCGCTTCGAGGCCTGGCTGATGCGCATCGTCGTGAACCGCGCTCGCGACCTGGTGCGCCGCGACCGGCGGTTCCTGCCGCTGGCGCGGGCCGAGGAGATGGGCCGCTGGGACGAGGTCGACCTGCCCGACCGCGCCCTCGCCGCCGCGGTCCGCGCCCTGCCCGCCGACCGCCGCGACGCCGTGGTAATGCGCTACTGGCTCGACTACTCGCCGCCGGAGATCGCCGATCTGCTCGACGTGCCGGTGGGCACGGTCAACTCGCGCCTGGCGCGCGCCCTGAAGGAGCTGCGCGCCCGATTGGAGGACCCGCGATGAGCGTCGAACTCGAGGATCGCCTCCGCGCCGGCCGGCCGAGCGCGCCGGAGCCCGCCCCCGAGGCGCGCGCCCGGGCGCGCGCCGCCGCGCTCGCGGCGCTCGCCGCCGCCCCCGCGCCGCCTCCGCCCCGGCCCCGGGTCCGCGTCGCCCTGCGCTGGGCGCTGGGCGCCCTGGGCGTCCTCGCCCTCGGAGCCCTGTTCCTCACGCTGCTGGTGGCCGGCCGCGGCGGCGGCGAGGCCCCGCCCGCCGGGCTGCGGTTCGCCGACCGGCCCGCGAGCGGCGTCGCGATGCGCCTGACGGTGGCGCCGGCGACCCCCGAGATGACGCCGGCCGAGGCGGTGGCGCGGACCATCGCGGTCATCCGCGCCCGCGCCGAGGCGATGGGGATCGACGGGGTCCTGGCCGAGCCCGGCACGGGCGACACCGTCGAGCTGTGGGTGCCGGTCGCCCGCGAGAGCGGCGGGGCGAGCGACCTGTTCGGCGGCGTCGTGTTCCAGGTGTACGACCTCGGCAGGGACGAGCTGGCGCGCGAGCGCACCGCCGCGGCCGCCCTCGACGCGGTCGCCGGCCTCGATCCCGGAGCCCCCCGCGCCTACTACCTGGTGGACGCCAGGGCCCAGGGCCACTGGGCGGCCGGGCCGGAGCGCTCGGCCGACGCGCTCCCCGCGCGGGGCGACAGGCAGCGCGTCGTGTCGATCCCGGCCGACGCCCTGCTGCTGTGGGATCCGCGCAACCGGGAGTACGTGATCTCACGGGCACGGCCGCTGCTCGGCCCGACCGACGTCGTGGGGGTCGCGGCGGCGGGCGACGGGGCGGCGTTCGAGCTCTCGCCCGCGGGCGCCGGCAGGCTCGCCGCGGCGCGCGCGGAGCCGGGCGCCACCGATCGTCTCGCCATCGTGCGCGAGGCGGCGCCGGACGAGGGCCTGCCGATGATCGACGGGCCCGCGACCTTCGCCGCGTCGGCCGCCCGGCTGATCGAGCCGACCGCCCCCCGATGGACCGATCCGTTCCTGTGGCGGTCGGAGATCGCCGGCGGCTCGCTCCCCGCCGTCGCCACCGTCGCCGAGGAGCGGCCCACCGGCCCCGCCCCCGAGCGCCTGGGCGACCCGGTTCCGCTGTCCGACCTCCCCGCAGGCCTCGTCGAGGGGCTCGAGCACCTGCCCAGGTCGGGCGCCGGACGGGAGCGTGGTCCGATCGATCCCACCACCGTCCGCAGGGTCGTCAGCCGCGCGCAACCCGGGCTCGGCGTGACCACGGTCTACACGCTGCGGACCACCGGGGGCGCGAGCTTCGTCATCGACACCTCGGCGAAGGCCGACTCCGCCGGCCTGCTGGGAGGCGGTAAGGATCCCTGCCCGCTGCGGCCGAGAACGCCCCTGATGACGCCCTGCGGCGGGGGCTCCACCGGGCCGCCCCCGTACCTCTACCAGCGCTACGGCCGTCTCGACGACCGGGTCGCCCGGGTCGAGGTCGAGATGGGCGACGGCCGCCGCGAGGCGGCGACCGTCCGGAACGGCTGGTGGCTGTGGACCGGATGGACGAAGCCCGTGCGCCTGATCGCCATCGACGCCGCCGGGACCACGCTCGGGGAACAGCCCTACGACCGGACCTAGCGATCCCGCCCGGACGGGTGATCCCGCTCCCGTGCCTCAGCCCAGCAGCAGCCGCATCAGCCCCTCTCTCAGGTGCTCGCCCCTGCGGATGCACCCCAGGTCGGGGGCGCGGCCGGGCTCGTCGATGAAGCGGGCCAGGATGCCCATCCCGCAGGTGCCCGCGGCCTCGGCGGGCGAGTGGCCCACGCCCGGCACCTTCACCAGCACGCTGCCGGTCAGCTGCCGCGACACGGTGATCCCGTAGCGCGGCGGCGTCACCTGGTCGTAGCGCCCCGCGAAGATGATCGCCGGCGTCGTCGCCGTGACCGGCTCGAAGGTGAGCGGGTCGCCGGGGGGCACGCCCCAGGCCTGGCACAGGGCGCCGAGGTTCCCGAAGACGGGGTCCGAGCGCACGAGGACGCGGGCGACCGACGGCAGCCGCCCCGACGGCGACGCCACCGGACGGTACGCCGCCTCCTCCTGGCACAGGCTGTTGATGTAGACGCCGTCGGTGATGCCGGCATCGGAGCCGGAGCCCGCGCCGGCGAGCAGGGTGAGCGTGTCGCGGACCATCTGGTCGTCGCCCCGGTCGAGCGCGTCGACCAGCACCGCCGCGAAGGCCCAGCCCAGCGGCTGGTAGTAGGCCGAGAACAGCACATGGCTCAGGTCGGACGCCTTCATGGCGACGCGGACGGTGCCGCGCCTGCCGGGCACCCTCACCGTGGCCGGGCGGCGCTCGAGGCGCGTGATCAGCCGCTCCAGCCGGGCGGACATGCGCGGGTAGTCGGTCCCGCAGGGCCGGCGGCGGGCGCAGTCGGCGAAGGTGCGCGCCACGGCGGCCGCGAACGACGAGCCGGCGTCGGCCACCCAGTTCGCCTCGGCCGGGACGGGTGAGGACAGGGCCACGCTGCGCACCCACCCGGGCGAGCCGCGCAGCGCCTGCTGGGCGAGCCGCGCGCCGTAGGAGGCGCCGTACAGGTTGAGCTGGGAGTAGCCGAGCGCCTGCCGCACCTGGTCGAGGTCCCTCACGCTGTTGAGCGTGTTGAAGGCGCCCAGGTCGATGCCCTTCGCGCGCAGCTCGTCGGCGCATCGCCGCAGGGCCGCCGGCGGCTTCGCCTTCGGATCGCCGCCCGTGCACGTCAGGGAGGGCGAGGAGCGGCCCACCCCGCGCTGGTCGATCAGCACCAGGTCGCGGTTGCGGGCGAGGCGCTTCGTCCCGTCCGTGTCGCGCGCGATGAGGCCGATGTGCCTGACCAGCTTCTGGCCGGGGCCGCCGGCGAGCATCAGGGTGGCGTCGGTCGCGCCCGGGTTCGCCGCCCTGATCCGCGCGTAGGCGATCTGGATCTCCGGCGCCGACCCGTCGTAGCGCAGCGGCACGTTGATGTAGCCGCAGTCGACGCGGGCGCGATCGGCCTTCTGGATGCCGCCCGGGCAGGGGGCCGGCGTCGCGACGGGGGCGGCCACGGCGGGGACGGCGACGCACGCGAGGGCGGCGGCGAGGAGGAGCAGGATGGTGCGTCGCACGGGGGATCCCCTCTGTACCGGGAGTGGTGTCCGCGGCACGGTAGCCGCGCACCGTCCTGGACGAACCGCCCGGACGTACAGGATCCTGTCCCCCGTGCAGCTACTCCTCATGCGCCACGGCATCGCCGAGGATGCCGGCCCGCGGACCGGCGGCCGCGACGAGCCGCGCGCCCTGACGGCGGCCGGAGCGGCGCGGATGGAGGAGGCCGCCCGCGGCGTCGTCGCGCTGGGGCTGCGTCCCGACGCGGTCGCGAGCAGCCCCCTGGTGCGCTGCCGTCAGACGGCGGAGATCGTGGGCGCCGCCCTGGGAGTCGCGCCGCGGGAGCACCGCGCGCTGCGCCCCGGGATGGGCCTCGACGACCTGGAGGACGTGCTGCTGGAGCACCCGGGGGCCGGGTCGGTGCTGGTCTGCGGCCACCAGCCGGACCTGTCCCGGGCGGTGGGCGACCTCACCGGCGGCGGCCTGGTGGAGTTCGCGAAGGGCGCCCTGGCGGTGCTGGTGATCGCCCGGCCGCGGCCGGGCGGCGGCGTGCTGACCGCCCTCTACCCGCCGGACGCCCTGCGCCGCCTCGGTTCCTAGAAGGTCCTTCGGGGTGAGACGTGGTCGTCCGGCCGCGAAAACCGAGCAGATCAAGGAGGCAGGGAGGGTGCGATACCCACGGCGGTATCGCCCCGACCGACGACGCCGATGTGCGACGGTTTGCAGCGCGCCGGCGGCCGCGACCCATCACCCCGAAGGACCTTCTCAGCTCAGGAGGAGGCCGCGAAGATCACGCGGCCGCGGCGCACCTCCACCACGACCGCCCCCGAGGCGCCGTCCGCGCCCGACCAGCGCAGGGCGGCCTTGGCGCCGCGCTGCTGCGGCTCCGCCCAGGCGATCGCGCGGGCGCCGAGCGCGACGTGGCGGGCCGCCGCGGCCGGGCCGCCGTCGTGGATGCCGTCCCGGTCGAGCCAGGCCGCGTCGTCGGCGTACAGAGCGGCGACGGCGGCGGCGTCACCGGCCTCCACCGCGGCGAGCAGATCCCTCAGCACCGGCAGGGCGGCGGCGGCGCGCTCGGCGTCGGTCGGGTGCCGACCGGCCGCCGCGGTCACATCCCGGGCGGCGCCATCCCGGGCGGCGCCGGGGCGATCGACCGCTCGAAGAGCGGGATCAGGTTCTCCGGCAGCACCTCGGTGGTGGCGTCGACCAGGCGCGACACCAGATCCACCCGCCCCTCGTACGCCGCCTGCCGCAGGGCCTCCCAGCCCTCGCGCTCGCTGTCGCGGTCGACGGCCAGGTCGGCCATCGTCATCGCGACCTTCTCGGTGATGCGCGGCTGCGAGAGCTGGAAGTGCGCGTCCACCAGCAGCACCAGGCGCACCCAGCTCTGGTCGGCGTGCTCGGTGGCGTGCTTCGTCCACTCCGGGGTGACGTGCGGCGTCATCTCCGCCACCAGCGCCGCCCAGCCGTCGGGCGCGCTCACAGGCGGCTGAGGATCTCGGTCTTCTTGGACTGGAACTCGTCCTCGGTGATGAGCCCCTCCTCGCGCAGCTTGCCCAGCTCCCGGATCGCCTCCGCCGGCGAGGCGCCCTGGCCCTTCGCCTTGGGGCCGCCGATCAGCCGCTGCAGGTCCTCGGCCGCCTGGCGCGCCAGCCTGTTCGCCTGGTCGAGGGCGCGCTGCAGCTCGTGGGCCACCTCGCGCGCCGCGGCGCGCATCTGCTCCTGCGGATCGCTCATCGCCGCAAGCCTACCCTCTCCCGCCCGCCTCGGTGGCGATGGTACGGTCCACGGTGATGAACCGGTCAACGACCGACCGCGACCGTTCCGAGCTGGCGCGCCGGGCGACGGACGCGCTCGATCGCATCTGCGGCGCCGCCGACCGCGAGCTCGACCGGCACGCCGGCGGGTACGGCATCTCCGACGCGAAGCTCGCCGTGCTGGAGGTGCTGTGCGACCGCGAGGAGCGCTGCGCCTGCCTGCACGCCCTGGGCTCCGAGCTGCGGGTGACCCGCCCGAACGTGACCAAGCTCGTGGACGGGCTCGAGCGCGGCGGGCTGGTGGAGCGCATCCCCCACCCCGGCGACCGGCGCATGGTGCAGGCGCAGGTCACCCCCGAGGGGCTCGCGCTGGCCGAGCGCGCCGTGCCCGGCCGCCGCGAGCTGCTGAGCCGCATCTGGGACGCCCTCGACGACGACGAGCTCGCCCGGCTGGTCGCCCTGCTCGACGCCGCCGCCGACCGCGCCGGCGTCGGCGCGCCCTGAGCCGGGCGGCGCGGCGGCCCGCAGAACCATGTCGGTCCCCGGCGCCCTCTCGGCGCCGGGGACCGACATGACCCGCGCGGCGGCGAGGGCTAGCGGGCGCTCACCGGCACGTAGTCGCGCTCGCCCGAGCCCACGTAGACCTGGCGGGGACGGGAGATCTTCTGCTCCTTGTCGCCCAGCAGCTCCCGCCACTGCGCCACCCAGCCCGGCGTGCGGCCGATGGCGAACAGGACGGTGAACATCTCGGCGGGCATGCCGAGCGCCTCGTAGATCAGGCCGGAGTAGAAGTCGACGTTCGGGTACAGCTTGCGCTGCACGAAGAACTCGTCCTCCAGAGCGATGCGCTCCAGCTCGACGGCGATCTTGAGCAGCGGGTTGACCCCGGTGACCTCGAACACGTCGTCGCAGGCCTTCTTGATGATCTTGGCCCGCGGGTCGAAGTTCTTGTAGACCCGGTGGCCGAAGCCCATCAGGAGCTCCTCCCGGTTCTTCACCTTCTCGATGAAGGCCGGGATGTTCTCCACCTTCTCGATGCGGCGCAGCATCTGCAGCACGGCCTCGTTGGCGCCGCCGTGCAGCGGGCCGTAGAGGGCGCTGACCCCGGCGGCGACGGCCGAGTAGGGGTCGACCTGCGAGGAGCCCACGCTGCGTACCGCGCTGGTCGAGCAGTTCTGCTCGTGATCGGCGTGGAGGATGAACAGCGTGTCGAGCGCGCTTACGAGGCGCGGGTCGGGCGTGTACCGGGGCACACCCGTCGTGAACAGCATCGAGAGGAAGTTCTCCGAGTAGGAGAGCTCGTTGTTGGGGTAGACGAACGGCTTGCCCGTCACGTGCCGGTAGGCGAAGGCGCCGAGGGTCGGCATCTTCGCGATCAGACGGATGATCTGGAGCTCGTTGTTCGCCGCGTCCTCGATGTCCTTGGCCTCGGGGTACAGCGTGCTCAGCATCTCGACGCTGGAGCCCAGGATGCCCATGGGGTGGGCGTCGTAGCGGAAGCCGTCCATGAACGTGCGCACGTTCTCGTGGACGAAGGTGTGGTAGGTGATGTCGTGGACCCAGTCGTCCAGCTGGGACTGGTTCGGCAGCTCGCCGTACACCAGCAGGTAGGCGACCTCGAGGAAGCTGCTCTTCTCGGCCAGCTGCTCGATCGGGTAGCCGCGATAGCGGAGGACGCCGTTGTCGCCGTCGAGGTAGGTGATCGCGCTCCGGCAGGACGCGGTGTTCATGAACGCCGGGTCATAGGTCATGAGGCCGAAGTCGTCGTCGCCGACCTTGATCTGGCGAAGATCGGTGGCGCGGATGGTGCCGTCGGCGATCGGCAGCTCGTAGCTCCGACCGGTCCGGTTGTCGACGATGGTCAGGGTCTCGGCGCCGGAGCCATCGGGGGACACGGTCGTCGCCTCTGACTGCTTGGTGGTCATGCACGCTTTCCCTTGCCGCGGTTGTCGCACCTGCGTGGGTGCCCGGGGATCTCTCGATGAGGTATCCCCCGGATTCTAAAGCCTTCGCCGGTTCTTGGGCTCGCCGTCGGACATCCGCGGCGGGCTGGTAGCATCGAGCGGTCCTGCGTACGCGCGGGGCACCCCGGCTCACGCCGCTTGATCCCTTCCGCCGCCCACCGGGCGGCCACAACGAGACTCCTGGAGGTACCTTGGCCGAGCACGAGAGCGCTCTCGCCGTGCTGGTCGACTTCGAGAACATGGCCCGCCCCGGGGCCAAGGGTCGAGGCGACTTCGACATCCACCTGGTCCTCGACCGCCTGGCCGAGAAGGGGCGCGTGCTGGTGAAGCGCGCCTACGCCGACTGGAGCCGCTACCGCGACGCGCGGCACGAGCTCCAGAACGCGGGGCTCGGGCTGATCGAGATGCCCTCCGCCCGCGAGGGCGCGAAGAACCGCGCCGACATCCAGATGGCCGTCGACGCGATGGAGCTCGCCTACAGCCGCGAGCACGTCGGCAGCTTCGTGATCGTGTCCGGCGACAGCGACTTCACCCCGCTGGTCGGCAAGCTGCGCGAGCTCAACAAGCGCGTGATCGGGGTGGGCAACCGCGAGTCGGCCAGCGAGCTGCTGATCGCCAACTGCGACGAGTTCATCTTCTACGACCGCCTGGCGGCCGAGGCCGGCGGCGCGGGCACGCGCCAGTCGCGGGCCGCCAGCTCCGGCCTCAACCCCACCCAGCTGCTGCAGGAGACGCTCACCGCGCTCCAGCGCGAGGGCGTCGAGTGGCCGCTGGCGAGCGTGGTGAAGGACTCGATGCGCCGCAAGTACCCGGCCTTCGACGAGAGCGAGCACGGCTACTCGACCTTCTCGAAGTTCCTGGAGGACGCCGGCACCAACGGCATCGTGCGCCTCGAGACCGACCCGCGCAGCGGCACCTATCGGGTCGAGCTGGCCGGCACGGCCACGCCCGCCCCGCCGGTGCCGACGTCCGCCCCCGCCGGCGACCGCGCGGCCGAGGGCGGCGAGGGCGAGGGCCGCCGGCGCCGCCGGCGCCGCCGCTCCGAGCAGGGCGCCGAGGCCGCGCCCCCCGCGACCGAGGACGCCGAGGTGTTCGAGATCGTGGTCACGCCGACCCCCGACCCCGACCTGGGGGCGTTGCCCCCGATCGGCGAGCCGATCTCCTACGAGGACATGATCATGCTCGGCCCGGAGGGCGACGACGTGCCGGAGCTGGCCGAGGCGACCGACCTCGGCGCCGAGGAGCCGCCGTCGCGCAGCTCCCGCCGCCGACGCCGCCGCGCCGCGGTGGCCGACCCGGAGCCGACGGTCGCCGACCTCGAGCCCATCGACCCGGCCGAGCTGGAGCCGGCGGCCGAGGCCGCCGAGGCCGAGCCCGCCGCCGAGCAGGCGCACGAGGAGCCCGCCGCGGAGGCCGCGGCCCCCGCCTCGCGCCGCCGCCGCCGGCGCCGCGCCGACGAGACGACCGCCGACGAGGCCCCCGCCGCCGACGCCGCGGCGGTCGAGGCCGTCGCGGAGCCGGCCGAGGAGCCGGCCGCCGCGGAGACCGCGGCCCCGGAGGCCGAGGAGGCCCCCGCGCCGTCGCGTCGCCGGGTGCGCCGACGCGCCCCCGCGCAGGAGGAGCCGGCGGCCCCGTCCGGCGAGGAGCAGACCGAGGCGGCCGTCGCCGCCGAGGAGCCCCCCGCGGAGGAGGCGCCGAAGCCGAAGCGCCGCACCCGCAAGAAGGCCGAGCCCGTGGCCGCCGAGCCCGAGGCCGCCGAGCAGGCCCCCGCCGAGGAGCCCGCGGCGGAGGCGCCGGCCGAGGAGGAGGCCCCCAAGCCGAAGCGCCGCACCCGCAAGAAGGCCGAGCCCGTGGCCGCCGAGGCGGAGGGCGAGGCCGCGGCGGCCGCCGCGGAGGCCCCCGCCGAGGAGGCCCCGAAGCCCCGGCGCCGCACCACCCGCAAGAAGGCGGAGCCCGCCGGCGACGCCGAGGCGCCCGCGGCGGCCCCCGAGGAGGCCGTGGCGGAGGAGGCCCCCAAGCCGAAGCGCCGCACCCGCAAGAAGGCCGAGCCGGCCCCCGAGCCCGAGGCCGCCGCGACGGAGTGACGCCCACTGCTGGTGGCGCCCTGCCCCGGCAGGGCGCCACCAGCGGATGAGGCGTCGTGGCGTCAGCCCGGCGCCGGGGTCACCCGATCAGCGGAGGGGATGTCGCGGCCGCCTCCGGCGGCGCCATTCGAGCAGCGCCCCGGGCTCCGCTCGATGGCGAGGCGCCACGATCCACTTAGGCCGGTTCCAAAGCAGCAGACCGAGGCCGAACCCCGTGATGAGCACCACCCATATCAACAAGGGGATACCGGCTGCCGTCGCCGCATCGTCGGTCGCCGGATCACCAGGAAACAGGGCCACCGGCACCATGACCACTCCCAGACCCGTGACGGCGACGCACGAGAAGGGGTATGCCCGTTTGTAGGCGTGCCACCCCGCAACGCCGAACGGCCAGTATTCAGGGGGTTCATCCGGCTGATCGAAACCGGGTCCCCACCGATCGCGCCAGAACGACGGAAGCCTGACGAGACAGATCGTCCCGATCAGCAGGCACGACCCGACGATGATCCACTCCGTCGACGGCATCTCTCGCAGAATAGGCCTCACCGACCGCGTCCCGGGTGGCATGGAGTGAGCGGCGTGGCCCCGACCCGCCTTACACCCTCCCCGTCGTCTTCTACCGGGATCGCGGCCATCAGCTCCTGACGCAACCGCCCGGCCACGTCGGGAGACCACGGCTCCGTCAGGAGCGGGTTCGCCAGGACGAAGATGAGCTCCTCCACGGCGTTCGGCTTCAGCAGCTCGATGTCGACGTCCTCACGACCCTCGAGCGCGTCGGCCCACCGAAAGGCGTCGGCGGCCGTCAGCGCGCCGCTCAAGTAACGATCTATCACCCTCAGAGCGTCGTCCCTCCGAACAACAAACAACACATCAGGAGAATCCCAGTCGAATCGCGTTAGAGCATCAACGGCCACCTCGACCGGCTTCCTCAACTCGATGAGATCCTGCAGAGCCTTCTCTCTCTTGTCCATAACCTACCTCTCCAAGAGCACCGATGGACGACGCTGGCCGCGCGTCCTACTTGATCTTTGAACGGATGAGGCGCCCTTGAGGATCGGGGCTGTCTTTGGTCATTCCAAGGTTCTTGCCCGTCTCAGGGTCCACCTTCTTAGTTCAGATTGCCCGCGAACCCGGGACCCTCCCCGGAACTTGCGCCTTGAAGGCTGCGCAGCGGGCCCGAGCAGGAACGCCCAGCGACCATCGAGGTCGTAGACGTTGACGGGGTTCTGGAGCGCGTAGTCGTAGTTGTTGGCGGAGCCACCGTCGACGGGGTCGACGGAGAGGAAGCGACCGAGAGCGGGGTCGTAGAGTCGGACGCCCATCTGAACCAGGGCCGACGTGGTGTCGAGCTTCTTGTGCCATTTCCCGGTGTAGCGCTCGGTGGTGGTGTCGGCGGGGGGCGCCTGATCGGGGACGCCGAAGGGGTCGCCGGTGAGGATGGGGCCTTGCCTGTCGCCTGCGGCGTCGGTGGTGGCGGCGGTGTCGCCGTGTCCGTTGAAGAAGATCAGTTGCTTGTCGCCCGAGGGGCCGGCCCCGGCGTAGTCGGCGAGTGGCTCCGGGCCGTCGATGGTTGTGCTGGTGACGGTTCCGCCGCGGCGCTCGAAGAGTGGGGTGTCCCCGGTGTACAGGTATTCGAGAAGGAACTGCTTCGACGCGAGCGGTTCGCGACCCTGGAGGCCGCCCGGATCAGGCTGTTTGGTACATCGAACGCTTCTACAACACCCGCCGCAGGCACTCCGGCCTCGGCTACCAGAGCCCCGCCGACTACGAAACGCAACACCACAAGGAGGCCATCCCGGCCTAGCGACCAGGTGTCAACGCAAACTGGTTAACTCCAACTCCATCCGCTCGTTCGTCAACTACCGGCTACGGATCTTGCTCCACGCCAGCGGCGTCAACTGGCCCGCCCAGCGACCCCCAACACCGACGATCCGAACCCGCCCGTCACGCTGAAACCGGAAGGGTCGGTTAGATCAATCCGTCCACGAAGGCGATGCCTCTCCGTCATCCTCTCGGGATCGCGCCATCGGTATTGAGCCGCCAAACCGGACCTCAAGCCAGCGCCGTGCCTCAGCAAAGTCATACCTGCGAGCGAGAGCGGCCGCCGCTGGCCCGCTCGCGGCGACTGCAGCATAGTCGTCCCAGTCCACTGCCACCGCCCAGCCCCCTCCCTCACCGTAGATGGCGTACATCCCACCGCCCGTCTCTCGAATCAGCTCGGCGAAGTCCTCGAACTCGGGTAGCTGACAGCACCAATGATAAGCGACACCATCATCGTCAGGATGGCTGACGACCGTCGCATAGAATCGCGATTCTCCACACTCCGCCAGTGCACCCACGAGTGCGCGGTATTGATCAAGCGTCAGACCCGAAGACTGCGGCGCCATAAAACCAATCGTTGGCAGCGTGGCAACGAACGGCGTGCGCGAGAAGTCCGTTGATGCGAAGACCCTTCGCCAGTGTGCCTCCACCACTTCAGGTGCCACTCGCCTGATTCGGAGGCGCCAGTGCTGACGCGCGTGCGGTACCTCCAGCCGTGGCGTCCACCAACCGCGACGGACTAGCCTCCACCACCATCGAGATGCCTTGGTCGCGAGTGTGTCTTCGCTCGGGAAGAGGGCCCATCGCACTAGTCGCGCCCCCCGGGGTCTATCGCATGGCGCAACGCCCGACACCCGCCTACGAGTGGCCCAGAGCAGAGATTCATTTGAAATGGAACTTGTAGTTCCGAAGACCGCTGTGATATTCGAC
This sequence comes from Thermoleophilia bacterium, assembly GCA_050181915.1. Classification (GTDB taxonomy): domain Bacteria; phylum Actinomycetota; class Thermoleophilia; order Miltoncostaeales; family Miltoncostaeaceae; genus JBFXCS01. Next base: position 604,816 of record JBFXCS010000003.1, read on the forward strand.
AACCCATTGGTCGTGACCTACAGACCACCGGAGATTTACACGCTCACCGACCGAGGTATTGGCCTTCCAAGATTTCCCACCGGCCGCTGACGTCCACCGCGCCGGCCGACCTCTTGTCAAGGTCAAGAACAGGGCCCGAGCCTCAGTGTATCCACCAGCCACTTCCCTAACCCGTTTCGCCGCGGTACCCAGCGTAAGGAGATCGCCGTGGTAGAGACCTGAGTTCCCGATGCGCGGGCCCATTTGGGCGAGAGTCCCCCTGTTTGCCGCGGCTGCGCGACGGAGAACGCGACGGGCCACATATCTCGCAAGGATCGGCGTGCCCACGCGAACAAGCTGCGCAGCGGGCCCGAGCAGGAACGCCCAGCGACCATCGAGGTCGTAGACGTTGACGGGGTTCTGGAGCGCGTAGTCGTAGTTGTTGGCGGAGCCACCGTCGACGGGGTCGACGGAGAGGAAGCGACCGAGAGCGGGGTCGTAGAGTCGGACGCCCATCTGAACCAGGGCCGACGTGGTGTCGAGCTTCTTGTGCCATTTCCCGGTGTAGCGCTCGGTGGTGGTGTCGGCGGGGGGCGCCTGATCGGGGACGCCGAAGGGGTCGCCGGTGAGGATGGGGCCTTGCCTGTCGCCTGCGGCGTCGGTGGTGGCGGCGGTGTCGCCGTGTCCGTTGAAGAAGATCAGTTGCTTGTCGCCCGAGGGGCCGGCCCCGGCGTAGTCGGCGAGTGGCTCCGGGCCGTCGATGGTTGTGCTGGTGACGGTTCCGCCGCGGCGCTCGAAGAGTGGGGTGTCCCCGGTGTACAGGTATTCGAGCGTTCGCCCGTTGGAGCCGCGGCTCTTCTGGCGACCCGCCGGGTCGAGGGTATAGGTGACTTGCGTGCCGTCGAAGGTTCCGCCGGTCGAGAGCCCGGTGCCATCCCAAGCCATCGACGTGGTCAGGGCGTTGGTCGCGTCGTTGCGGCGCTCGGCGAGGTCGCCGTCGGGTGTGTAGTGGAAGCGGGTAGTGGTCCCGCCCTCTGTGACCTTGACGAGTTGGTCGACGCCGTCGTTGTCCACCGCGGTGGGGGTGTAGCTGTAGATCGCCACGGTCGTGGTCGGTCCGCCTTGGGGGGCGCGCTCGATCCGGGTACGGTTGGAGTCGAGGTCGTACGTGTAGCTGGTGAGAGCGCCGTCGGGGGCAGTGTATCCGGAGAGGCGGCCAGCTTCGTCGTAGTCGTAGGTGCGGGTCTGGCTTCCGTTCTCGTCGTAGGTGAGTTCTTCTTGGGTCTTGCGGCCTTCGATGTCGTAGGTGTAGGCGTAGTCGGCGATCGGGGAGCCCTGGGCGTCCGCTGGGACGTTTGCGGGGAGGGGGCCGGGGAGCTGGCCGTGGCGGTTGTAGAGGGCGGTGAGGTTGCCGGCGTGGTCGTAGTCACGCCAGCTGAACGCGGCGCTGTCGGGGTACTGGATCGCTTTGAGGCGCCCGGTGGTGTCGTAGTGGAAGGCGTACTGGTCGCCGGTGCCGGTGGGGCAGGTGGTTTGGGGTGTACCGGTCAGGGGTCCGGCCATGCGGGTCGGGTTTCCTTCGGCGTCGTAGGTGAAGCACACCCAGTGGGCTTGGCCCGCGCTGATCGCCCCGGGGGCAGCGTGGCGGGTGAGGATGTTTCCTTCCTGGTCGTAGACGAAGCGTGCTTCGGTTGCTCCGTCTCCTCCGGGGATGGTGGCGTGGTTCTCGCCTTGGGTGACGCCGAGGGCCATGTCGGTGGTGATCTCCCCGGCGGTCAGGGCGTGATCGTAGAGGCGGACGTCGTCGATCAGGCCGTCGAAGTACTCGCCCCACATCGTGTTGCCGCCGATCGCGAGAGCCCCGTTGCTGATGCGGATGTCGCCGCTCGCCGCAACCGAGCTCGCCTGGATGCCGTCCTTGAACAGGCGCAGGGTAGAGCCGTCGTAGGTCACGGCCAGATGCACCCAGGTCCCGGTCGCGAGTTGCGGCGTGCCGTTGGTGAGGTAGTCGTCGACCTGGGTGCCGAGCTCAGCCTGGTACTTGCTGCTGGACGTGTTGCCGTACAACGCCCAAGCGAAGCTGCCGGACTCCTCCTTCATCCCGACGGTCTGCCACCCGCTGGTGGTGCCGGGCTTCACCCACGCCGAAAACGTCAGGCCATCGGTGAGGTCCAGGGAGTCGTCGTCGGCGACGGTGACCAGATCGTTGGTGCCGTCGAAGTCGAGGGCACCGCCGTGCTTGCCAGAGCCGGTCCAGGTGGCGCCGTTGATGGCACCGGTGTTGCCGTTACCGGAGGCGTCACGGGCGACCGACCCGGTCCCCTCGTCAAAGCCGTATGCGGCGACGAGGCCCTCTGTGGTCGGGGTCGAGACGCGGCCGGCGGGGACCGGCGTGTTCATGTCGGTGGTGATCTCCCCGGCGGTCAGGGCGTGATCGTAGAGGCGGACGTCGTCGATCAGGCCGTCGAAGTACTCGCCCCACATCGTGTTGCCGCCGATCGCGAGAGCCCCGTTGCTGATGCGGATGTCGCCGCTCGCCGCAACCGAGCTCGCCTGGATGCCGTCCTTGAACAGGCGCAGGGTAGAGCCGTCGTAGGTCACGGCCAGATGCACCCAGGTCCCGGTCGCGAGTTGCGGCGTGCCGTTGGTGAGGTAGTCGTCGACCTGGGTGCCGAGCTCAGCCTGGTACTTGCTGCTGGACGTGTTGCCGTACAACGCCCAAGCGAAGCTGCCGGACTCCTCCTTCATCCCGACGGTCTGCCACCCGCTGGTGGTGCCGGGCTTCACCCACGCCGAAAACGTCAGGCCATCGGTGAGGTCCAGGGAGTCGTCGTCGGCGACGGTGACCAGATCGTTGGTGCCGTCGAAGTCGAGGGCACCGCCGTGCTTGCCAGAGCCGGTCCAGGTGGCGCCGTTGATGGCACCGGTGTTGCCGTTACCGGAGGCGTCACGGGCGACCGACCCGGTCCCCTCGTCAAAGCCGTATGCGGCGACGAGGCCCTCGGGGAGGTCGGGCTCGTTGGCGACGGTGACGCTGACGGGATCGGATGTGGTGGTGTTGTCCTCCGCGTCGCGTGCGACGGCGCGGAGGGTGTGGGTGCCGTCGGGGATGCTGGTCGTGTCCCAAACCACCCGGTACGGCGGGCGGGGATCCTCGGGGCCGAGGGGGTTGCCGTCCAGGGTGAACTGCACCCCGACGACGTCGACGTCGTCGCTGGCGGTCGCCGCGACCGAGACGGCGTCACCGGACACCTCGGCGGCGTCTGTGGGGGTCAGCATCGTGACAACCGGGGGTGCCTGGTCATCGGCGGTGCCGGGGGGCGCGGGGGGCGCGGTGCCGAGTGAGTCGGTGGTGCGCACTACGCGGCCGGCCTCGTCGTACTCGGAGGTGAGGGTTCCTCGGCCTGGGGTGGCGGTAGTGAGGGCCTGGCCGGCGGGGTCGTAGGTGTAGCTGGTGGTCTCGGCGGAGCCCGTGCCGGCCTTGGTGGTCTGGGAGGTGAGACGCCCTTCGTTGTCATAGGTGCTGCAGGTGGTGCCGCGCCCTTCTGTGAGCGCGCGCGCACGACCGGAGGCGTCGTAGACGTAGCCCTCAGCGGCCATGCCGTGCACGGCCTTTTGCTCGAGCAGTCCTGCTTGGTTGATGGTGCCGCCACTGATGGAGCACGCCGCAACGGCCGGGTCCTTCTCGGCTTCCGCCGGGTTAGGGGCCGCGCTGGTCTGGGGCGGCAGGTCGTAGTACGTCCAGTCGGTCGCGTAGTCCAGATCCGGGCTGCCCGACAGAGCACCCGTCGTCGAATTGACGGTGCGGCCGGCGTTGCCCTTCGGCATCACCTTTCGAGTGTTGCGGCCGTAGGCGTCGTATTCGTAGCTGGTGATCACGTTCTGGCCGTCGGCGTGGACCAGATCGTATTGGGCCTTGTGCGTCCAGGGCTCCGGGAACCGGGAGAAGCTCACCCGCCCGCTCGGACTGACCGTCGATGTCGGGTTCATGTAGGCCGGGGCCAGGGCCGCTTGCGGGACGATCTCGAAGGACCCGCCACCGCGCTTCCACCACAAGTGGACCTGGGCGGCGCCGCCGAACTCTCTGTAAGTGAGCTCGATACGGTGCCGTCCCTCGGTGAGGGGGATGTCGAGGCTCTGGATCCCGTCGAGGGCGTAGTCCCACCGGTTCAGGACGAGGTACCCGTCGATCGACAGGCGCACTCCGTCATCGGCCACGGACCGGAAGACGTAGGTGTCGGTGGCGGGCACGTCGATGCTGCCGGTCCAGCGCACCGAGAAGTTGTCCACCGGAATCGACGGGTCGGGACTTCCGTTTGCCCAGTCCACGTCGATGTTCGCGTCGAGGCGCTGCAGCGTCGGTCGGCCGGCGAGGTCCCTGTTGGCGTAGTAGGAGCCATGCAAGCCGACGAGGGCGGGACCCGGATCCTCCGCATCGCCGGGGGCGGCCTCGTCGTAGCGGTTCGTGGTGACGGGCCGCTCGAGCGGTCCGGCGCCATCGGAGTCAGGGCCGGTGGAGGTCAGCAGGACCCTCTCGAGCGAGTCGTAGGTGCTGTCGGTCGGGTTGCCGTCGGGGTCCTCGGTCCAGGCAACCGTGCCATCGCGGTTATACCCGGTAGAGGTGACGCGACCCAATGGGCTGCGCTGCTCCACGACCTGGCCGAGGTCGTCGTAATAGAGACGCGTCTGCTTCGGATCGGGCTTTCCCTGCTCCCGCGGGGAGGTCACCGCGCCGTACCCGGCGGCATTGCGCGCCGTCCCCGGGCCACCGCCCTCATGGGCCGCGCGGGTCGGGGTGATCGCGACCGATCCCGGGTGGTAGCCAAACGTGGTGGACGCGGTCGCCGGATCCTGACCGGTCACCGGTCCGTCCTCGAGAGACGCGACGTTCCCTGAGCCGTCGTAGGTGACCTGCAGCTTGTGATCCGCGTCATAGCCGGGGCCGGCGCCGCTCGGGTCCAGATCGTTCGCGTCCCGGATGGTCGTCACCCGATCAGATGTCCATCCCAACGCGAGGATCGCGCGAGTGCCGTTATGGACCTCTTTGAGGTTACCGCTGGTGCCGCCCGGGCCATCGCCGATGTAGCGCCACTGCACTCCGTCCGGGCCGGTGATGCACAACAGCGCCGGGCACCCGGAGCCCGCCCAGTTGAAGCTAAGGGTCCGCCCCGCAGGGTCCGTGATCAGGCTCGGCTTGGCCGGTGAGCCGCTGAAGGCGTATCGCGTGGCGCCCTTGTTGGCGTCACCGGCAACGGTCTCCGCCCGCACCAGGGGCGCGGTATCCCCGGCGAGAGGCCCGAAGGTAAAGACCTCATCGCCCTCCTTGAGTACAAACCCGGAACCGTCCGCGTTGCGGGTGATGACGGAACTCGTGTCATCCCCCGGTGGTGAGTACGACAGCCGGTCCCCTGACGGCAGGAAGTACGCGAGTTGCCCCTCACCGTAATCCACCGCGATCGGGTCCGACGGCGACCACGCCGCACCCCCGGCCATCAGATCCTGACCAGGAGTGAGCCGCAGCGGCAACCCACCATCATCGCCAAGGGAGAAACTGATCCCCGGCCCGAACCCGACGTTCTTCGAGTCCCGGGAGTTGTAGACAAGCCCGAAGCTCATTGTCCGGAGCGCCGACGCGTAGCTCGGCCCACCGATCCCGAACGTCAGGTTCCCGGTCTTCATGTTCACGCTCTGGGCACCCGCGTCCCACATCGGCCCATCACTACCCAGATGAGGCTTCTTGGTGGAGAAGCTGAACGTCGAGCTCCAGCTGGAAGGGCCGAAGGCGTTCTTGCCGCGAACCCGCCAGTAGTACGTCGTGTCGTTCGTGAGCCAGTCAACCGGCACAGACAGCGCGGGATTCAACGTCGCGATCGTCGTCTCACGCAAATCCGTCGTGAACCCTGGATCACGCGCGACCTGGAAATCATAAGAGACGGGCGCCGCCCGGTCATCAAGATACGTCGGCGGGTTGATCCCCAGCACCGGAGTCACCGTGGGCACGGTGCTGCCGTTCACCGGCGTACGCAACGTCGGCGCCGGCGCCGGCGCCTGCCACGTGAACGCCGCCACCGACGAGTAATCGGACAGATAGACGTCGTTCTCGGCTCGGACGCGCCAATACAGCGTCCGGCCGTTCTGGATCACATCCGGATCGGCGCACTCCGCATCGATCTGAGTCAACGCGATCGATGCGCCACCATCGCTCTCACACGTCGCACCCGTGAACGAGGCATTCGTGCCAACCTCATAACGGTAGGACTCTGGGGCCACTCCATCGACATCGGTACCGCCGGTGACCTGCAACGTCGGCGAGGGCGAGGTCACCGTGCTGCCATTCGCCGGGGCAACCAGACCCGGCGCCGACGGCACAACATCGACGCTGAAGTTCACATAGGAGGACCAGGTGCCTATACAGCCTGCACCCCCCTCAGGATAGTCGTTCGGGTTCTTAACGCATGACTGCACCATGAAGCTGTAATCCTGAGCGTTCAACAAACCAGTCACTTGCACTGCGTACGTACCCGGACTTGTGGTGGTACCCCAAAGGGCGTTGCCGCCCGGACCGTCGGTGACCCACCAGACGTGGTACCAGGGATCGTCCGCAGCTATCGACAGCACCGGGTTCCGAGTCCCAGCGTTCGACCCGTGCGCCGGTGCCGTGATGACATCAGGCGTCCGCACGTAGAAACCACGCGTCCCGGACAGCGGTCCACACGAGCCAGGCCGGTGACATGCCTGCGCGTTCCATGCGTAACCACCATCCGGCAATGGTGCGGTGTGGATCACAGATGCGACATCACCTGGATACGTCCCACCCGACCACACGTTGTTCCCCGGCCCCGGGATCCCACTCGTCGCAACCCAGAAATTGTGGAAATGACTATCCGGGAAGGTAGTCAACGTCACTTGGGAAGTCGGCACTATGCCGCCATTGATTGGCTCACCCAGAACCGGCGTGATCGTGTCAGCCAGAACCATTGGGGGCGCCACCACCGAACCGAGTGCTGCCACTAAGACTGCAAGCCAACGCCCCGCTCGAAGGTGCCTCCGAACCAACAGAGCTGACCAACGGCGGGGTGCATCGGCACGACGAACGAACATGGGGGCACTCCTTACCCGCAGGCACCGAGGGGGACAACGGGCCGCCCATCCCGGGCCGCCGATCGTGCCTATCGGCAAACCCTCTGAAAAACTTCACCCCACTGAACGAACGGAATGAACCGGCCGTCACATAAGCTTGTGATCACGGCGAAATAAAGGATTTCGTAAGCGTCACCGCTGTCTCGATTTTGAACGCATCACATGGCCTCTCAAGGAATCTCTGCGTCGAGCCGAGAGGGAACCGGTACGCCCCTCGGCTCGGAGACCTTCCATGAACCTCGTCAAACGCGCCGGCCCCGGCACCAGACCATGTCCCCTGCTCGCCCTCACCTCCGTAGGCGTCGCCCTGACCGTCGGAGTGCTCGGCGCCTCCCCCACCCTGGCCGCCAAAGCACGACCGAAGTCGAATCCCCCGCGGATGCTCGTGCTCGTCAAGCAAGACAAACCCCAGGCGCAGCCAACCCATAAAGTCGCCGCTGGCACCCGAGTCCACCTCGTCCTTGTCGGCAGCGACGAACTCGCCTCGAGCTACCGCGTTTGCCTCATCGGCCCCGACTCACGCAACTGCTGGACCCGATCCCTCGGCAAGTACCACGACCTCACTAAAGTCACCACCACCCTCCCCGCCAAGCCCGGCAAGTACCGCGCCACCTGGACCGCCGGAGACGCACACGCCACCTGGAAACTCCGCGTCACCCGTCGTTGAGGCCGAGTATCGCCGCGCCGCCGGCTCATAACGCGGCGTCAGCGACGACGGGCGTGCCCCCGATAAAGGGCCCCGCTCGCTCCCCCTATGGCAGGTCCTTCACCCGGGCGTAGAGGGCCTGCGCCGCGCTGACCACGTCGTCCTCGCGCAGGTCCTCGGTGCCGGTGGAGACCGCCTGGATGCCGTAGACGTACGACCCCGACGCGAACGAGACGAAGGCCACGCCGCCGGTGACGTTGCCCTGGCTGATCCGCGCCGTCAGGCCGCGCGCGCCCGGTATCCCGGGCACCGGCAGATCGGCGGTCGCGACGGTGGTGGCGCTCTTGACCTCGTCCACGCTGGTGCCCACCTCCGCGGAGGCGGCGTCGGCGTCGCGGAGCCGGAACACGTAGTAGCGCACCAGGGCGAGCCCGTTCGACGGGTTCTCGCCGCGCTGGTCGCGCAGCACGCCGCCCGCGTAGCCGGCGCCCTCGAGGCGGCTGAGGCCGTCCTCCTTGGTGGGGTCGCCCGCCTGGTACAGCTCGTCGACCAGCGACTGCGCGGTGGGCGCGTCGCTGGTGGTGCCCGGCAGCACCCCCGAGATCGCGTCCTCGGGCGGCAGGCGGTCGCTCAGGTCCCCCGCCGGGGCCGTCGAAGTGGTGGTCGGCGTGGTCGGGGCGGTGGGCGTGGTCGGCGCCGTCGCCGTGGTGGGCGCGGTGGTCGGCAGCTGATCGGTGGTCACGGTCTGCGTGACCGTGTCCGAGTCGCCCCCGCAGCCCGCGACTCCCACGGCCGCGGCGAGCGCCACCGCTCCCACCGCGATGATCCGGATGCGCCTCATATGACCTCCACGACCTCTTCGGTGATCTGCTCGCCGTCCGGCGCGCTGCGGGCGATCCGGTAGGCCCGGATCTCGGGGGCGTCGCGATCGGCGATCGACACGATCAGGTAGAGCGTCTCGGGGAAGAAGGCGAGCTCGACATCGGTGCGCGACGGGTAGGCCGCCGAGCGGGTGTGCGAGTGATAGACGGCCAGCAGGTCGTCGCCCGAGTCGTCGATCTCCTCCATGATCCGCAGCTGCTCGCGCGGATCCATGACGTACATGAACGGGCTGCCCTCGGAGTTCGTCGCGCGGAACACCCGCGTGGCCAGCCCGCCGGAGCCGGCGATCATCCCGCAGCACTCGTTCGGCAGGTCGGCGACGGCGTGCGCGACGAGCTCGTCGGCGAGCTGGGCGGGGATCCTCACCCGCGGCAGGCTACCGGACCGGTCCGGCGTCGACCGGGCCGGGGCGGCTCACCAGAAGATGCCCCGGTCGAGCGTCTCCTCGACCTCGTCGACCTCCTTCGTCCAGATGCCGGCCGAGAGGTACTTCCAGCCGCCGTCGCAGACGATGCCCACGATCGTGCCGCGGTTCATCTTCTCCGCCAGCCGGGCGCAGATGTGGAAGACGCCGCCGGACGAGACCCCGGCGAAGATGCCCTCCTCCGCCGCCAGCCGCCGGGTCATCACGATCGAGTCGCGGTTCGACACCAGCACCTTCCGGTCGAGCCGGGACAGGTCGAGGATGGGCGGCACGAAGCCGTCGTCGAGGCTGCGCAGGCCGCTCACCGGGTCACCCTGCTTCGGCTCGCAGGCCACGATCCGGATGTCGGGGCGGTGCTCCTTCAGGCGCCGCGACGAGCCCATCAGGGTGCCGCCGGTGCCGAGCCCGGCGACGAACACGTCGATCTCGGGGCAGTCGCGCACGATCTCGTCGGCGGTGCCCTCGTAGTGCGCCTGAGGGTTCGCCGGGTTGCCGTACTGGAACGGCATGAACAGCCCGTTCTCGGCCGACAGGCGCTTCGCCACCTCCACCGCTCCGTTCGAGCCGAACTCGCCGTCGGTGGGGACGATCTCGGCGCCGTACAGCTCGAGCAGCTGGCGGCGCTCGGCGGTGACGTTGTCGGGCATCACCGCCACCAGCCGGTAGCCGCGGACGCGGCAGATCATCGCCAGCGAGATGCCGGTGTTCCCCGAGGTCGGCTCCATGATGGTGTCGCCCGGCTTCACCAGCCCCCGGCGCTCGGCGTCGTTGATCAGCGACAGCGCGGTGCGGTCCTTGATCGACCCGGTGGGGTTGTGGCTCTCGAGCTTCGCCAGGATCCGGACGTCCGGATTCGGCGAGAGGTGCCTCAGCTCGACGAGCGGCGTGTTCCCGATCGTGGCGACCAGGTCGGCCGCCACGCCCGCGGACGGGGGCGCGAGCCCCACGTCGGTCACGCCACGCCACCCGCCATGGCGGGCAGGATGAGGAGGGTGTCGTCGTCCGACACCTCGGTGTCGAGCCACGAGCCCAGCCGCACATCCTCGTCGTTGAGGTAGATGTTCACGAAGCGGTGCAGCTCGCCCTCCGGCGTCTGCAGCTGGGCGCGCACGGCGGGGTGCTTCTCGTACAGCGCGTCGAGCACCTCGCTGATGGTCTCGCCGCCGACCTCGATCTCGCGGGCGCCCCCGGTGGCCTGACGCAGCACCGGGGGGATCTTCACCGTGCTCATGCGCCCGCCGCGACGGAGTGGGTGTGGCGGCCGACGCCGGAGCACCAGGCCTCGTAGTCCTTGAACTCCAGCACGGCGTCCGGGCCGCAGGCCGGGCAGTTCGGGTCGCGCCGGATCTTGAGCTCGGTGAAGGTCATGTCGAGCGCGTCGTAGATCAGCAGGCGGCCCGAGAGGGTTTCGCCGATGCCCAGCAGCACCTTCAGGGCCTCGGTGGCCATGATGTTGCCCTCGACGCCGCAGAGCACGCCGAGCACGCCGGCCTCGCCGCACGACGGCGCCAGGTCGGGCGGCGGCGGCTCGGGGAAGAGGCAGCGGTAGCACGGCCCGTCGTAGGGCAGGAAGGTGGAGGCGTGCCCCTCGAAGCGCAGGATGCTCGCGTGCACCAGCGGCGTGCGCGACATGAGCGAGGCGTCGCTCATCAGGTAGCGCGTCGGGAAGTTGTCGGTGCCGTCGATGATCACGTCGTAGTCGGCGACCAGGTCGAGCACGTTCTCCCGGGTCACCCGGAAGGGGTGGACGTTCACCGTGACGTCCGGGTTGAGCGCCTCGATCGCGATCTTGGCCGACTCGCCCTTGTTCATCCCCACGCGGTCGGTGGTGTGGATGATCTGGCGCTGCAGGTTGCTGGCGTCCACGACGTCGTCGTCGACCAGCCCGATCGTGCCGACGCCGGCGGCGGCGAGGTAGAAGGCCGCCGGGGCGCCCAGGCCGCCGGCGCCGATCAGCAGCGCCCTGCTGTTGAGCAGCTTCAGCTGCCCCTCCTCGCCCACCTCGGGGATGAGGACGTGGCGGCTGTAGCGCGACCGCTGCGCCGGGGTGAGGGTCTGCGGCACGTCGTAGTCCTGGCCGCTCTGCTTCCAGCGCTGGAAGCCGCCGGCGAGGCTCGACACGTTGGTGAAGCCCATCTCCTGCAGGGTCGTCGCCGCGAGCAGCGAGCGGTTGCCGGAGGCGCAGCTCAGGACGATCTCCTGGTCGGGCTCCGCCACGCCCGCGATGCGGCTCTCGAGGAAGGAACGGGCGATGTGGACCGCCCCCGGGATGTGCCCCTCGTCCCACTCCGACTGCTCGCGGACGTCGATCACGAGCGGCGCGGTGCCCGCGTCGCGGCGGGTCGCGAGATCCGGGACCTGGACCTCCGGCACTTGCTCGCGGGCGTGCGCGAGGAGATCCTGGTAACTGCGCGCCATCTTGTCCCCCATGTGCTCCGGCAGTGAACCCGCTGATTCTCTGGGTGATTCTACCCTTTTGGCGCGCCGAGCACGTGGACGATCCGCCCGGGTGCGCCTCGCTTCAGGAAATGTAGTGCCAACGAGGGGGATGATGCCCCCGGTGGTATCGACGATGACGCGCCTCCCTCTGCGCAAGAGCGACTTCGCCAACATCGACGGCCGCAGACGCTGCCCGACGGAGGACTGCTGGGGCGACCTCCTGCTCATCCCCACCGGCAGGGCCGACGAGGAGGGCATCCCCCGCTTCCAGCCCTTCACGGCCTGCCCGCTGTGCGGGTCCGCCTACGAGCTGGTCGAGGACCTCTCCGACCGCGACCTCTACCTGCGCATCTCGTGGCTGCGCGCGAACCCCCACTCCGAGGAGCCCGGGTGAGCGCCGCCGCCGACCCCGGCGGCCACGTCGTCCCCGCGGCCGTCCGCCACCGGGCGGCCTGGCTGGGGCGCCTCGCCACCTCGTGCGTGGTGTCCGGCGTCACGGCGGCGGTGGCCTTCCTGGTGATGATCGAGGGCTCGGCCCGCAAGGGCCACACCGACCTCGACTTCAACCACACGCTCGGCCTGATCGTGAAGGGCGACGCCACCACCGCGGGCACCAGCCACGACGCGCTCGGCGTGGTGGGCGACACGCTCGGCCCGGCGGGCCTCTACGCCACCTTCGCCTGCGCCGCGATCCTCGTGCTCGTCCACGCGCTGTTCATCGCGCCCTTCGTCCGGCGCCACTGGCTGCTGCAGGCGGTGCCGCTGTGGCTGTTCACCTTCCTGCTGATGAGCCTGGTGTTCGCGCCGATCGCCGACGCGAAGGTCGATCAGCCGGTGGGGCTGTTCGGCGCCGACGCCGGCGGCATCACGCCGGTGGTGTGGCTCCTGTGCACGCTGGCGTTCGCCGTGATCGTCGCCCGCTGCCACAGCCTCATCTCCGACACCGCCTGGTGGGAGCCGCAGGAGATCGGCCTGGAGGCGGCCCTCGAGGAGGTGACCGGCATCACCGGCGCGCCCGCCCTCGACGTCCCCTCCTCACTCGAACTCCCCGAACAGGGGCCCGAGCAGCGCCGCGTGGACCCCTGAGCTGATCCCCAGGCGCGCCGGCGGGAACCGCCGCCGCAGATCCTCGTAGCTCTCGAAGACCTCGCCCGGGGCGATCGGCTCCCACGCGCCGATCGGCACCGTCGGCGCGCGCAGCGCCGCCCGCACGTCGTCCCCGCTGATCGGCCTGCCGCCCGGCATGGCGCCGACCGTAGCGCGTGTGGTCGCCGAGCACTGACCGGTTCGCAGCGGCGATGCCGCCGGCCTCGGGCCGCCGCGTTCGCAATTAGAGTCCGGGGATGACCTCGACCGCACCGGTCGCCGCGCGGACCCCCGTCGCGGGAGCCGGGATCGACCGCAGGAGCCTCACCCTGCTGGCGTCGGGGCACTTCGCCATCGACGCCACGGTCGGTGCGGTGCCGGCGCTGATCCCGGTGTTCACCGCCATCTACGCACTGTCGGATCTCGCGGCCAGCATGATCCTGGGCGCCTCGCTGCTGGTGTCGTCCGCGATCCAGCCCTTCTTCGGCCTGCTCGCCGACAGGCGGGCGATGCCGGTGTTCGTGTGGGGCGGCGTGGCGCTGGCGGTGGTGGGCCTGTCGCTGGCGGGCATCGCCGGCGGCTACCTCGGCATCCTGGCCTGCATCGTGGGGTCGGGGCTCGGCACCGCCGCCTTCCACCCCGAGGCCGCCCGGGTCGCGAACCAGATCTCGGCCGACCGCAAGGCCACCGGCCTCGCCTGGTTCATGCTCGGCGGCAACGCCGGCTTCGCCGTCGGGCCGCTGCTGGCCGCGCTGGCGATCCCCTTCCTCGACGCCAGGGCCACCCTGGTCTTCCTAATCCCGGGGCTCGCGGTCGCGGCCTGGCTGCACCACGAGCGGTCGCGCATCGCGGTGCCCGTGGTGGCGCGCACCCGGGACGCGGTGGCCGCCCTGCCGCCGCGGGCCTCGACCGCCAGCATCGTGCTGCTGCTCGCGGTGACCACCATGCGCACCTGGACCCAGTTCTGCGTCCTGGCCCTGGTGCCGCTGCTGCTGGTGCACGAGCATGGGCTCTCGGAGCAGGCCGCGGGCTTCGCGGTGGTGGCCTTCTCCGCCGGCGGCGCCGCGGGCACGCTGGTGGGGGCGGCGCTCGCGGACCGGGTGGGAGGACGCCTGATGCTGGTGTGGAGCATGCCGCTGGTGACGCCCCTGCTGGCGGGCTTCCTCGTGGTGGGCGGCGCTCCCGGCATCGCGCCGCTCGCCGCCGCCGGGTTCGTGCTCATGGCGTCCTTCTCGGTGACGGTGGCCCTGGGCCAGGAGTACCTGCCCGGCCGGCTGGCCCTCGCCGCCGGGCTGATGATCGGCTTCGGCGCGATCGGCTCCGCCCCGCCGGGGCTCGCCCTCTTCGGCGCGATCGCGGACGCGGCCGGCCGCGAGACCGCCCTGTGGGGCGTCGCGGCGCTGCCGATCGTGGGCGGGGCGCTCGCCCTGCTGCTGCCCTCGCGCCGACCGGCCGGGACACGGCACTAGTGGCCCGCCGCCCCGAGCCGCCCCAGGGCGACGACCTGTTCGGCGCGGCGGTCGACGCCCGCCTCGAGCGGCAGGGGCCGCTCGCCTCGCGCATGCGCCCCCGGACGGTCGACGAGGTGGTGGGCCAGCCCGCGCTGCTCGGCCCGGGCGGCGCCCTGCGCCAGGCGATCGCCGGCGACCGGGTGCCGTCGATGATCCTCTACGGCCCTCCCGGCACGGGGAAGACCACCCTGGCGCGCATCGTCGCCCGCAGCGCGTCCGCCACCTTCGAGGAGCTGTCCGCCGTGTCGGCGTCGGTGGCCGACGTCCGGGCCGTGCTCACCCGGGCGCGCGACCGCATCGCCGCCGGGGGGCGGACGGTGCTGTTCCTCGACGAGATCCACCGCTTCAACCGGGCCCAGCAGGACGCCCTGCTGCCCGCCGTGGAGGAGGGCCTGGTGACGCTGATCGGCGCCACCACCCAGAACCCCTGGTACGAGGTGAACGCCGCCCTCGTGTCCCGCATGCGCGTGTGGGTGCTGGAGGAGCTCGACGCCGACGCCATCGGCACCGTCATCGACCGGGCCCTGTCCGACCCGCGCGGCCTCGCCGGCCGGGTGCGCCTGTCGGCCAAGGCGCGCGAGGCGATCGTGAAGCGCGCCGGCGGCGACGCACGCGGCGCCCTCAACCTGCTGGAGGCCGCCGCGTCGGGCGCCGCCGACGGCGCCGAGGTGACCCTCGAGGCGGTGCAGGCGGCCTCGGGCGGGCGGGCGGTGGTCTACGACCGCGAGGGCGACGCCCACTACGACACGATCTCGGCGTTCATCAAGAGCCTGCGCGGCAGCGACCCCGACGCCGCCGTCTACTACCTGGCGGTGATGCTGGCCGGCGGCGAGGACCCGAAGTTCATCGCCCGGCGCCTGATCGTCGCCGCCAGCGAGGACGTGGGCAACGCCGACCCGCGGGCGCTGGAGGTCGCCGTCGCCGCCGCCCGGGCCGTCGAGTTCGTGGGCCTGCCGGAGGCGCGCATCAACCTGGCCCAGGCCACCGTCTACCTGGCCCTCGCGCCCAAGTCGAACGCCGCCTACGTCGCCCTCAACGAGGCCCAGGCGCACGTCGAGCGCGAGGGGCCGCGGCGGCCGCCCCTGGCCCTGCGCGACTCGAGCCGGGCCAACGCGCGCAACCTCGGCCACGGCACCGGCTACAGCTACCCGCACGACCACCCCGACGCGGTGATCGACGAGTCGCTGATGCCCGAGGGCATGGAGGAGGTGGTCTTCTACCGCCCCACCGACCGCGGCCCCGAGGCCGAGATGGCCGACCGCCTGCGCCGCCTGCGCGAGGGGCGGCGCGAATCCGAGGAGCCCTTCTAGCCGCGCTGCCCGCCCAGGTAGGCGAGCACCGCCAGCACGCGGCGGTGGACGTCGTCGGAGACGGGCAGGTCGAGCTTGGCGAAGATGTGGCTGACGTGGGCCTCGACCGTCTTCGGGCTCACCACCAGCCGCTCCTCGATGGCGCGGTTCGACAGCCCCTGGGCGATCAGCCCGAGCACCTCGCCCTCGCGCGGGGTGAGGCGGCCGCGCGCCGGATCGCCCGGCAGGAGGGGGGCGACCACCGCGGCGTCGACGACGGTGCCGCCGCGGGCGACCTTGCGCAGGGCGACCAGGATCTCGTCGATGTCGAGCAGCCGGTCCTTGAGCAGGTAGCCCATCCCTCCCCCGGCCGCGAGCAGCCTCAGGGCACCGCCCACCTGCACGTACTGGGAGACCACGAGCACGCCCATGTGGGCGTGACGGGCCCGGATCTCGAGGGCCGCCCGGAGCCCCTCGTCGCTGTGGGTCGGCGGCATCCTGATGTCGACGATCACCGCGTCCGGGCGCAGCTCCTCCACCCCCGCCATCAGGCCGTCGGGATCCCCCGGGCGCCACCCTGGTCACCGACTCCCTGACCGACGCCGGCGAGCCGCGGCGGGGCGTCAACGTGATCTTCCAGGATGGCCGCTTCCTCTACCTTGTGGGCGCCGCGGGCGCTCCGGACCGGGTCGGAGACGACGCCGTCCTCGCCGCGGCGCGCCGCGTCTGGCAGCGGCGGGGCGACTGACCGGCCGCCCCCGCCCCGTCGCGCGGCGGCGAGGGGAGGCAAACGTTTAGAGTCGGTCGGGAACGGAGGGATCAGGGATGCCCAACGACACGGAGGCGCTCGCGGAGCGCCTCGACGCCGATCTCAAGGACGCGCTGCGCGCCGGCGACAAGCTGCGCCTCGGCGCGGTCCGCCGCGCGCGGGCCGCGCTCAAGAACGCCGAGATCGAGAACCGGGGGCCTCTCGACGAAGCCGCCTCCGTGCGGGTGCTGCGCGGGCTCGTGAAGCAGCATCGCGAGTCGATCGAGCAGTTCTCCGCCGCGGGCCGCGGCGACCTGGTCGAGCGCGAGACCGCCGAGATGGACGTGCTCGACGGGTACCTCCCGGCGCAGATGGACGAGGCGGCCATCACCGCCCTGGTGCGCGCCGCGATCGCCGAGACCGGCGGCGCCGGCCCCGGAGACCTCGGCCGCGTGATGAAGGCCGTGATGCCCCGCACCGGCGGTCAGGCCGACGGGAAGGAGGTGCGGGCCGTGGCCCAGCGCCTCCTCGACGCAGGAGGAGAAGGATCATGAGCTCGCTTCCGCCCATCCCGCCCGGCGCGGGCGGCCCACCGCACGAGGGCCCCGAGGAGGGTCCGGCCTCGGCCATCGACTCGGGCACGCACAGCCCGTCCGACGCGCTCACCCGCTACGACGCCGAGAAGGACGCGTACCACTGCTCCTACGGCATCCCCAGCCCGGCTCTCGCGGTGCTCGACCCGCAGCGCGAGGTGATCGTGCGCGTCGACCGCCACAACTTCCGGGTGGTGGGCTTCTCGATCCCGAACTTCAGCGCCTGGCACAAGAAGCACGCCGACGCGGACGGGAACTTCGAGGTGGATCTGCCGGACGTGTGGCCGATGGATCAGACCGACACGAGAGGCACGAGCAACTCCTGGTAGGCCGGCGCCCGCGGCCGGGAGCAGTGCCGGCCCTCCCGGCGCGACTCGGGGGGGCCGGCGACCGGCGCCCGGAGGCACCGGCTGGAGCGCCGGGCTAGCGGGAGGCCCGGGCGACCCTGACGGCCCCCGCGGCCTTCACGGTGAGGGTGTAGGCGGCGGCGCGGTAGCCGACGTCGGCGCGGCGGGGAGCGGTGACCGTGAGCTTCA
The DNA here is from genome assembly GCA_050181915.1 of Thermoleophilia bacterium. Lineage (GTDB taxonomy): Bacteria > Actinomycetota > Thermoleophilia > Miltoncostaeales > Miltoncostaeaceae > JBFXCS01. The sequence goes on from JBFXCS010000003.1 coordinate 622,089, forward strand.
GCCGGCCGGCCCTGAGGCCGCGGACGACGGCCCTGCCGGCCGGCGCCCTGACCCTCTTGCCCGCCACCCGCACCACGGCTCGGGGGGCGAGGTCCCGCAGGGTGACGACCAGCACGCCGCGGCGGAAGCTGGCGCGGACGCGGGTGACGACCGGCCTCGACGCCAGGACGGCGCCGGAGCTCTCGGTGGCCGGGTTCCGCTCGTCGACCGCCGGCCGCACGGAGGCGGTGGCGTGGGCGGGCAGGCGCAGCGCGTACTCGGCGGCGGCCGCGACCTGGGGGCGGGGGCCGATGCGCGGCTCGCCAGCGGCCTGCGGCAGGCCGGTGGCGACGATCGCCTCGCGCACCTGCGCCGGGTCGAGCATGCCGCCGCGCTGGGTCAGGGAGAGCCCCTGCAGGGCGGTGATCGCGCCCGCCACCGTGGCCGAGGCGCTGGAGGTGCCGTCGAAGCAGGCGGTGAAGAGCCGATTCGGGTCGCCCTTGCCGACCATGCCGGTGCCGTAGCCGCCGGCGACCACCTGCTCGCCCCAGCCCTGGACGTCGACCCGGGAGCCGTAGTTGGAGAGGGAGGCGCGGCCGCGGTCGGCGACGCGCCCGGCGGCGACCACGATGGCGCCGGAGTGCAGCGCGCCCGCGGCGGAGGTGAGCCACGGGATGCCGAGCGAGTCGAGGTCGACGTCGCCGTTGCCGGCGGGCTCGACGACCGTGATGCCGGAGGCGACGGCCAGGCGGATGGCGTCGCGCGAGGCGGCGTCCGCCTCGATCGGGGCCAGGACGGTGGCCGGGCCCGGATCGACGTCCACCTGCTGCTCCAGCAGGAGCACGTCGCCGGGGCGCAGGTCGGCGGCCGCGCGGGCGATGGTGTCGGCGAAGACGAAGCCGCCGCGCTCCGGCGAGTAGGGCGAGACGGCGCGGACGTCGGCGGCGGCCACCAGGCCCGTCACGCCCTGGCCGTCGGCCGAGCCGGCGAGCAGGGTGAGGACGGCCGTGCCGTGGTGATCGGCCTTCCAGTCGGAGGGGTACCCGCCCGGCGGCACCGCCGCCGCGCCGAGGGAGCGGCCGGCGAGGTCGACGTGGGCGGGGTTCCAGTCGTACTCCATATCGGTGAGGCGGACGCCGGCGCCGTCCGCGCCCGCGGGGATGGAGAGCCCCGCGCGGTAGTCCTGGAAGCCGCTCAGGTCGGGTACGGCGCCGGCGGCGGAGATGTACGGGTAGCGGCCCGCGCGGCAGGCGGCGGGGGGAGCCGCCGGCTCGTAGGCCACGTCGGCGCTGACGCCCGGCTTCGCGTCCAGGCGATCGGCCAGCGCCCCGGCCCGGTCCGGGTGGACGGGCACCGTGTACCAGCGGCCGATCTCGGGGACCTCATTGCCCAGCCGGCCGGCGCGGGCCGACAGGGCGGCCACCGCGTCGGAGGAGAGGGCGGGCTCGGCGGGGACGCCGAGCGCCGAGGGCGCGACGCCCGGGGCGAGCTCGACGGCGACGGAGCCGGAGCCCAGGGCCGGGGCGCTCGCGATGGCGAGGGACGCGAGGACGGTGGCGGCCAGGGCGGCGGGGCGGGCGAGGTGCATGAGACTAGGATGCGAGCGCGGGCGCTCCTCGCCCCCGCCCAATCGGAGTGAATGGCGACCGACGGATGGGGTGTACGTGCCGGACCACGACCTAACCGAACGTGAGCGGCTGCGGGTCGCCCCCTACGTGACCGACGCGACCGGTCCGGTCTTCGCCCTCACCGGGCTCCCCGAAGTGGTCAAAGGAGCCCTTTTCGCCCGCTATTCGCGCAGCCCGAAGTCGCTCAGGCGACTCCTGCTCGACGAGTTCCTCCCTCCCCGGTCGGATGGGGGCGGCGGGACGGCGGACGTGGGCGCCGAGCGCGCCGAGGCCCTCTACGACCGCGTGCTGGCGGAGTACGGCGACGACTCGGTGGCCCAGCTGGGCGGCGCGCACGTCGCGGTGGAGGGCGCGTCGAACATCCTCACCAAGGTGCTGCAGTGGGGGCGCCTCGCGAGCTACCTGGAGCAATCGACCCGGTACATCGCCTTCACCGACCGCCCCGGCGGCGCCTACCGCTACCACCGGCCCGCGGCGGTGCTCGCCCACCCCGACCTGGGGCGGGCCTACGTGGAGACGCTGGACGGGGCCTTCGAGGGCTACGCGGCGCTGCTGCCGCGCCTGGTCGAGCACGTGGGCGCATCGGTTCCGCACGACCCCGCGACCCCGGCCGCGGCCCGCGAGCGGGCCGTCCGGGCGCGGGCGCTCGACCTGCTGCGGGGCCTGCTGCCCGCGGCGACCACGGCCAACGTCGGCATCTTCGCGTCGGGCCAGGCCTATGAGGCGATGCTCGTGAGGATGGGCGCCCACCCGCTGGCCGAGGCGCGCGAGTGCGCGGCGCGGATGCTGGCGGAGCTGCGCAAGGTGATCCCGGCCTTCCTCACCCGGGTCGACCGCCCCGACCGCGGGGTCGCCCACGGCGCCTACCTGTCGGAGGTCGACCGGGCGGCGGACGAGCTGGCGCGGCGCATCGCCCCGGCCGAGCCGCGGGAGACGGCGCCGTCGGTGCGGCTGGTCGACTTCGACCCCGACGGCGAGGCCCGCGTGCTCGCGCACGCGATCTGGCCCGCGACCGGCGGCGGGCTGGCGGAGGCGCGCGCCCGCGCGGCCGAGCTGTCCGGCGCCGACCGGGCCGCGGCGCTCGCCGAGTGGGCCGGCTCCCGCGGCGATCGGCGCCGGCGCCCCGGCCGCGCGCTCGAGGCCACCGCGTACGCGTTCGAGGTGGTGTGCGACTACGGCGCCTACCGCGACCTGCAGCGCCACCGGATGCTCACCCTCCAGGCGCAGCCCCTGACGCCCCGCCTGGGCTACGACGTCCCCGACGAGGTCGACGCCGCGGGCGCCGCGGGCGACTACGCGGCCGTCCAGGCGGCCTGCACCGCCCTGCACGACGTCCTCGCCTCCGAGCTGCCCGGCGAGGCGGCCTACGCCGTCACCCTCGCCCACCGCATCCGCTTCACGCTGGTGCTGAACGCCCGCGAGGCGATGCACCTGATCGAGCTGCGCAGCCAGCCGCAGGGCCACGAGTCGTATCGGCGGGTGGCCCGCGAGATGCACCGCCAGATCGCCGAGGTCGCGGGCCACCGCGCGCTCGCCGCGATGATGTCCTTCGTCGACTCGTCCGATCCCGCCGCCGGACGCCTGGCCGCCGAAGCGCGCCAGGAGGCCCGCCGGACGGGCCGGTGACCGCCCGCCGCCGGGCGGCGTCGGGCTCGCCCTTCGAGGCCGAGATCGGCTTCTCCCGGGCCGTCCGCGCGGGCGACCGGATCCTCGTCTCCGGCACCGCCCCGGTGTGGCCCGACGGATCGGTGGACCCGTCGCCGCGGGCGCAGGCGGAGCGCTGCGTCGAGATCATCGCCGCGGCGCTCTCCGAGCTGGGCGGCGCGCTCGACGACGTGGTGCGCACCCGCGTGCTGCTGACCCGCCGCGAGGACGCCCCCGCAGTGTCCGCGGTGCACGCCGCGGCCTTCGGGCGGGCGCGCCCGGCCGCGACGATGGTGGTGGTCGCCGAGCTGCTCGACCCGCGCTGGCGGGTGGAGATCGAGGCCGAGGCGGTCGTCGCGGCCGCCGGGCCAGGCGCTACTCTCGACTGATGGCGGATCCACCACGCAGCGCGCGCCTGGGAGGCATGGCCCTGGCCAACGGCCTGATGGTGCACGGGCCGCGCCACTGGGCGGCGGCCGTGCGCGACGACGACGGCAAGCTGGTCGTCGCGTCGGGGCGCAAGTACCTCATCCCGGCCGGGCGCCTGGGCGAGATGCCCCTCACCCGCGGCCTGGTGCGGCTGGCCGAGGCCTTCATCGTGCTCCCGACCGTGCGCCGCGGGCTGCCGCAGGCGCGCTTCGCGATGGAGGACCGCCGCGCCGCCGTCGCGGCGCTCGGCGCGACCGGCGCCGCCGCGATCGCCCGGCGCCGGCTGCGCTCGGTGCTGGCCCAGGAGACCGTGGGCGCGCTGGCCGGCCTCGCCCCCGCCGTGATGACGCTGCGCGGATCGCAGGCCGCCGTATGGCACGCCGTCGAGCACAAGAGCATCGCGGCTTACGAGGCCGGCGGCGCCGAGGAGGTCTCCCGCGCCGCCGACCACGCCAAGGAGCACGAGCGCTGCGGCAGCAACCTCATCCTGCCGCTGCTCGTCTCGACCACCCTCGGCAACACGCTGGCCCGCAAGGCCTTCGGCCGCCGCCTCGGCGGCCGCACGCTCGTGGGCGCCGTCAGCATCGGCTGCGCCGTCGAGATGTTCGCCTTCTCGGCGCGGCGGCCGCGCCACCCGCTGTCGCGCCTCATCCACGGCGTCGGCCACGCCATGCAGTCCGGCTTCGCCACCCGCGAGCCCAGCCAGGGCGACCTGCTGGTGGGCCGCGCCGCGATGGAGGCCCTGCTGCGCGCCGAGGCGGGCGGCGCCCACCTGCCGGCCACCCCAGCCTCTTAGAGGCCGCCCCGCCGCATGAGCCTCACCGTGACCGTGGTCGTCCCGGCCGACGCCGAGACGACCTGGCGGCACTGGACCGACTTCGCCGCCTGGCCGCAGTGGAACCCCAACTGCGTCGAGGCGACCGTCGACGGCCCCCTCGCCGAGGGCACCCGCCTCGACCTGCGCCTGCGCCACCCCGGGGGGCGCGACTTCTACACGCGCCCGCGGCTGGTCGAGGTGCAGCCGGCGCACAGCGTCGCCTGGCAGGCCCGCAGCCTGGGCCTGCGCGCCACCACCCGCACCCTGCTCGAGTCCGAGCACGACGGCACCCGCGTGACGATCACCGCCGACGCGGTGGGCCCCCTGGCCCTGCCGTACAAGCTGGCCGTGACCGACAGGACCCAGGCTCTAATCTACGTGGCCATGCTCGACGCACTCACCGACCGGCTGCGCGCATGAGGCGCGCCGTCCGGGCGGTCGCGGCGGCCGCGTTCGCGTCCCTGGCGCTGGCCGCGCCCGCCGCGGCCCACATCGACATCCAGCCGGCCACCGTCACCCAGGGCCAGGCCACCGAGTTCGAGGTCCGGGTGCCCACCGAGCGCCCCCTCGCCACCACCGCCGTGCGCATCGACTTCCCGGACGCGATCACGGTCTACAGCTTCGCGCAGCCGCCCCCCGGCTGGTCCATGAAGCCCCGCCTGTCCTCCGACGGCACCTACGAGGGCGTCGACTACACCGGCGGATCGAGCGGCGTCGACCGCTACGTCACCTTCCGCTTCCTCGGCACCGGCTTCACCGCCGGGCAGGCGATCTTCCCCACGCGGCAGACCTACGCCGACGACGCGGTGAAGCCCTGGACCGGCCCGCCGGAGCAGCCCGGCGAGGCGTCCGCGGAGAGCGGGCCCACCGACCCGGGGCCGGCGCCGTCGGTGTCGGTGGTGGCGCAGGGCACGCCGGCGGGCCCGGCCGCGGCCGCCTCGTCCTCCTCCGACGACGACTCCGGCGCCGCGATCTGGCTGGGCGTGATCGCCATCGCGATCGCCGCCCTGGCCGGCGTCGGCGTGGGCCTGCTCTGGTCGACCCGCCCCGCCAGGCTGCCCCCCGACGCCGACGACGAGCGATGAGGACCGGCCGGCGCCAGCGGCTCGACGCCGCCACCTTCCAGCTGCCCGTCGAGAAGATGCGCGAGGGCTACTACAGCGACGCCTACTTCACCTTCACGCGGGCGGTGCTGCAGCACGACGACCACCACCCCGACGTGCTGATGCAGGTCTTCCAGCGCGAGCGCTCCGTGCTCGGCGGCGTCGACGAGGCCCTCGCCATCCTGCGGCTGTGCTCCGGGCGGCCGCTGGCCGACGGCGGCTGGGAGACCGGCTGGGACAGGCTCACGGTGAGGGCGCTCTACGACGGCGACGAGATCGAGCCGTGGGAGCCGGTGCTCACCATCGAGGGTGACTACAGCCTGTTCGCCCACCTCGAGACGCTCTACCTCGGCGTGCTGGCGCGACGCACCCTGGTGGGCCGCAACGTGCGCGACGTGGTTGCGGCCGCGAACGGCAAGCCGATCCTCTACTTCCCGGCCCGCTTCGACCACTGGCAGGTGCAGACCGGCGACGGCTGGGCGGCCCACATCGCCGGCGCGATCGGGGTGTCCACCGACGCCCAGGCGTCGTGGTGGGGCAGCAAGGGCATGGGCACGGTGCCGCACGGGCTCATCGCGGCGTACGGGGGAGACACGGTGACGGCCGCGCGCAAGTTCGCCGACCGCTTCGCCGGCGAGGTGAACGTGACGGTGCTGGTCGACTTCGAGAACGATTCGGTGCGCACCGCCCTGGAGGTCGCCGACGCGCTCGGCGACCGGCTGTGGGGGGTGCGGCTCGACACCGCCAGCACCATGGTCGACCGCTCCCTCTGGCACGAGCTGGGCCGCTTCCGGCCCACGGGGGTCGTGCCGGAGCTGGTCTGGAAGGTGCGCAACGCCCTGGACGGGGCGGGGCACGAGCAGGTCCGCATCGTGGCCTCGGGCGGGTTCGACGCCCGCCGCATCCGCGAGTTCGAGGAGGGCGGCGTGCCGGTCGACGCCTACGGCGTCGGCACCTCGCTGCTGCGCGGCTCCAACGACTACACCGCCGACGTGGTGCGGGTGAACGGCGTGCCGTGCGCCAAGGTCGGCCGCGAGGAGGTCCCCAACCCCCGGCTGGAGCTCGTCGAATGACCCTCTCCACCCTCGGCCCCATCCACCACGTGGGCTACGTCGTGCCCGACCTCGACGTGGCCATCGCCGAGATCGACCGCACGCTCGGCGTCGCCATCGAGGCGCGCGAGGTGCTGGCCGAGCAGGACGTCGAGGCGGTGATGCTCACCGCCGGCTCGGGTCACGTGGAGCTGATCACCCCGCGCGACCCCGAGGGGGCGATCGCCCGCTTCATGGACAAGCGCGGCCCCGGCCTGCATCACATCGCCTTCGAGGTGGCCGACATCGAGGCCGCCCTCGAGGACCTGCGCCTGCGCGGGGTGGAGCTCATCGACCAGACCGCCCGCCGCGGCCTGGGGGGGCATCTGGTCGCCTTCATCCACCCGCGGTCGGCGCTCGGCGTGCTCACCGAGATCGTCCAGGCCGACCACCCGCCGGCCGGATAGAATCGCCGGCGATGGCGACGAGACGACTGGAGCTGGGCTTCGAGGGCGGCACCGTGCTGCGCCTCACCCTCGAGGAGGAGGCCGCCGCGGCCCTGACCGCCGGCCTCGCCGACGCGTCCTGGCGCGAGGTCGAGGCCGAGGAGGGCACCTTCTGGGTCAACCAGGGGGAGCTCGTGTACGTGCGGCTCGCCCCCGGCGAGGCCCACGCCCGCGTCGGGTTCGGGGGCTCCTGACCCTCGCCCACAGGGAGGGCTGAGGTGGATCTCGGCCTGGTCGGCCGCGCCAACGCGGGCAAGACCGCCCTCTTCTCCCTCGTGACCGGCGCGCAGGCGGAGATCGCCCCGTACCCGTTCACGACGCGCGAGCCGCAGCGGGCGGCGGCCGACGTGCCCGACCCCCGGCTCGACGCGATCGCCGACGCGCAGGACATCCCGCGGCGCGTGGCGGCGCAGGTGCAGGTGGTCGACATCGCCGGCCTCGCCGCCGGCGCCGGCGCGGGCGAGGGCCTGGGGGGAGCGGCGCTGGGGCAGCTGCGCCAGGCCGACGCCCTGCTGCACGTGGTGCGCGCCTTCGCCAACGCCGAGGTGCCGCACCCCGAGGAGTCGGTCGACCCGCTCGCCGACGCCGAGGCGGTCGACCTCGAGCTGACCGTGGCCGACCGCGACCAGGTGGAGCGCAGGCTGGAGCGGGTCCGCAAGGGCGCCCGGGCGGGCGAGGCCGGCGCCGCGGCCGAGCTGGCGCGCCTGGAGATCATCGCGGCGGACCTCGACGCGGGGCGGCCGGCCCGCCTGGTGGCCGACGACGAGGCCCGCGCCCACGCGCTCGAGATGGGCCTGCTCACCGCGAAGCCCGTGCTCTACGTCGCCAACACCGACGAGGAGCTGACGCCTCCGGAGGGGCTCGAGGCCCACGCCGTCGCCCAGGGCGCCCGCGCCCTCGCGCTGCCCGTCGAGCTGGAGCGGGAGCTCGCCGAGATGGAGCCCGAGGAGGCCGCCGAGCTGGCGGCGGAGATGGAGCTCGGCGACGTCCGCGGCCGCGACTCGGTGGTGAAGGCCGCCTACGAGCTGCTGGAGCTGGTCACCTTCTTCACCGGGTCCGGGCCTCCCGAGGCGCGCGCCTGGCCCATCCGCCGCGGCACCACCGCGTCGGTGGCGGCGGGCCGCATCCACTCCGACCTGGAGCGCGGCTTCATCCGCGCCGAGACCATCCGCTGGGACGACCTCGTCGCGGCGGGATCGTGGGCGAGGGCCCGCGAGCAGGCCCTGCTGCGCATGGAGGGCCGGGACTACGTCGTCCAGGAGGGCGACGTGCTCCAGATCCGCTTCAACGTGTAGCCGCGCCGACGCGCGGCTCGGGGGGCTAGTCCGGCGCCGCGCGGGCCCGGCTGGGCGCGACGCGGGGCGCCTCGTCGGGCATCTTCGGATAGACCGGCGGCCACGGGTTGTCGGGGATGCCGGCCGTCAGGTCGCGGCGGTACCGCTCCAGCAGGGGCTCGATCGACGACGGGGCGTCGTCGATCGCCGCCCACGGGTCGCCCAGGCGCTCCACCCGCTGCGGCACCGAGCGGATGGTCAGGTCGTCGGGGACGATGGCGTCGAGCTCGTCCCACGCGAACGGCGCGGACACCTGGGCGCCGGTCCGGGCCCTGACGCACCACGCCCCGAAGACGGTCTTGTGCGGCGCGTTCTGGTTGAAGTCGACGAAGACGCGGCGGCCGCGCTCCTCCTTCCACCAGGCGCCCGTGATCAGGTCGGGGCGCCGTCGCTCCATCTCCCGCGCCACCGAGACCGCCGCCTGGCGCACGGCGATCGAGTCGCGGCCCGGCTCGACGCGCACGTACAGGTGCAGGCCGCGGTTGCCGGTGGTCTTCGGGAAGGCGACGACGCCGATCTCGCCGAGGAAGGCCCGCACCTCCGCCGCCGCCTCGCGCACCATCGGGAAGGTCACCCCCGGCGAGGGGTCCAGGTCGATGCGCAGCTCGTCCGTCTCGTCGGGGCGCGCCGCGCGGTAGGGCCAGGGGTGGAAGCCCAGGCAGCCCTGGTTGGCCGCCCACAGGACGTGCGCGATGTCGGCCATCACGAGCGCCCGCGAGGTCGTGCCGTTCGGCGTCGAGACGGTGGTCGTCCGCAGCCAGTCGGGCGCCGACTCGGGGATGCGCTTCTGGAAGAACGACTTCCCGGCGGCGCCGTTCGGGAACCGCTGCAGCAGCGTCGGCCGGTCGCGCACGGTGCGCATCAGCGGCTCGGCGACCGCCAGGTAGTAGCGCGCGAGATCGGCCTTGGTCTCGCCGTGCTCCGGGAACATCACCTTCCCGGGGCTGCTGATCGCGACGGTACGACCGCCGGCGTCGAGCTGGAGGGGTTCCTCTCCCGGCACGGCTCCGACCGTACCCGACCGGCCCCGGCCTGTCGCGTCCCCCCGGACCGGCGGCGCCCGTCATGCGGGCGGCGGCTCCTGCGGGGGACGCTCCGGCGGCGGGCCGGTGTAGCGGGAGCGGGGGCGGATGAGGCGGCCGTCGCGGCCGGCCTCGATGGCGTGGGCGATCCAGCCGACGGATCGCCCGAGGGCGAAGACTCCGAGGGCCGCGCCGTCCGGTAGCCCCAGGCTGCGGGCGAGGGCGGCGACGCCGAGGTCGAGGTTCGGCGCGAGGCCGAGCTGATCGGCGACGAGGTCGACGAGCGCGCCGACCGGGCCGTCCTCGGCGTCGGCGCCGCAGCGGTCGAGCAGCTCCGTCGCGCGCGGGTCGCCGTGCGGGTAGAGCGGGTGGCCGAAGCCGGGCAGGGCGCCGCCCGCGGTGAGCGCGCGCTCCGCCGCGGCGGCGGCCCCGTCGCGGGCGGCGTCGTCGAGCAGCATCCCCGCCCGCTCGGTGGCACCGCCGTGGCGCCGGCCGCGCAGGGCGCACAGCGCCGCGAGCAGCGCCTGCTCCACCCGCGCATCGGCCGACGCCACGCACCGCGCCGTGAACGAGCTGATGTTGAGCTCGTGGTCGGCGCACAGCACCAGGGCGGCGCGCAGGTCGTCGACCCGCTCGGTCCCCCACCCCGCCGCCAGGCGCTCGGCCAGCGACCCCTCCCCGACGGCGCCCGCGGCGGCGTAGAGGCCGTCCAGCACGCCCCACGCGGCCTGCACGATCACCTCCGGAGCCGCCGCGGGGGTCACGATGCTGCCGGCGGCCGCGTCGAGCAGGTGGCGGGCGAGCCGGTCGACGACCGGGGCGGCGGGGGGCGTCGCGGCGGGGTGTGCCAATTGGCCGCGTCCGCCACGGCTAATTGGCACCGAGCCCCAGCCGGGCGGCGGCAGCGCCTCCGCGGTACCGGTCCACAGGAGCGCCGCCACCCGCTCCACGCTCTCGCCGCGGGACAGCTCGATCGCGTCCTCGCCGCGGTAGTAGAGCCTCCCGTCGTCGATCAGGCACAGCTGGGAGTCGATCAGCGGACGGCCCCATTCGAGCGCCCCGAGGGCCGCGAGATCGCGCTGGGTATTGCGTTCCCGCCGGTCGAGGAAGGCGTCGAGGCTCTCGCGCAGGTAGCGCCGCGAGCGGCTCGGCCCCGGGCCCTCCAGCGACACGACGAGCCCCCGGCTGGCGTACGAGTAGAGGGTCCCGCGGGTCACTCCGAGGTACTCGGCGGCCTGGTCGGCGGTGAAGGTCTCGATCGCCTCGGCGGACATACATTGATTCCTTCCGTCAACGTTGACGACATTGACGAGTATGCCTAGCTTCGGGCTCATGGACATCGAGACGATCACCGAACCCCCGGCGCCCGAGCTGTTCCCGGACGCCTTCCCCCGCGAGGGCTTCCCCCGCTACGACTGGACCACCCGGCCGCCCGATCTGCCGGCCGCCGCGTGGACGACCGAGACCACCCACCGCGACGGCCAGCAGGGCGGCCTGCCGCTCACCGTCGAGACGGGCGTCCGCATCTACGAGTTGATGTGCGCCTACACGGGATCGAGCGGCGCCATCCGGCAGGCCGAGTTCTTCGTCTACCGCTCCGCCGACCGCCGGATGCTGGAGGAGGCGGTCGCCCGCCACCGCGGCGGGTCGCCGGTCGAGCCCACCACCTGGATCCGCGCCAGCCGCCGCGACGCCGAGCTGGTCGGCGCGATCGGCGTGCGCGAGACCGGGATGCTGGCCTCGGCCAGCGACTACCACACCTTCCACAAGTTCCGGCCCGGCGGGCGCCGGCGGGCGGCCGCCATCTACCTCGACGCGGTGCGCGCGGTGCTCGACGCCGGGCTGCGCCCCCGCCTGCACCTGGAGGACGCCACCCGCGCGCCGGAGGAGTTCGTCCTGCCCTTCGCCCAGGCGGTGATCGACGCCGCCGCCCCCTACGGCGCCGCCCAGCGCCCCAAGTTCCGCGTCTGCGACACCATGGGCCTGGGCCTGCCCACCGACGCCGTCGCCGCCCCGCGCTCCGTGCCGCGCTGGATCCGGCGCCTGCGCGAGCTGGGAGTGGCCTCGCAGGACCTCGAGTTCCACCCCCACAACGACACCCACCTGGTCGTCGCGAACTGCGTCGCCGCGATCGAGGCGGGCTGCTCGGTGGTCAACGGCACCCTGCTCGGCAAGGGCGAGCGCACCGGCAACGCGCCGCTCGAGGGCGTGCTGCTGCACATCATCGGCATGGGCCTGCTCAGCGACCCGCTGCCCGACTACACCGTCCTCGGGGAGCTGGCCGACCTCTACGCCGGCCTCGGCCAGGGCCTCGCCGCCACCTACCCGCTGTACGGCAGGGACGCCCACCGCACCCGCGCCGGCATCCACGCCGACGGGCTGAACAAGTTCTGGTGGATGTACGCGCCGTTCGACGTGCCGCGCCTGCTGGGCCGGCCGCTCGAGGTGAGCCTCACCCGCGACTCCGGCCTGGCCGGCCTGATCTTCCTGATCCGCCAGCACACCGGCCGCGAGATGGCCAAGGACGACCCCGATCTCGTGCGCGTGCAGGGGGAGCTGCTGCGCCAGTTCGACGAGGGGCGGCAGACCGCCGTCGAGTGGGAGGAGGTGCGCGACCTGCTCGCGCCCTCCGCCGCGCCGGTGGCCTAGCGTCCCGGGACGCCGCTCCGGGCGGCGCGCCGGCTCACGGGATGAGCACGGCGCGCCGCCCGGTCGCGCGACCGGCTACCGCTTGCGCTGCACCGACACGGTGGTGGTCGCCCTGTCGGTGGCCTGGCCGGTGGGCAGGCGCTGCACCTGCAGCTTCCAGCGGCCGGCCCTCGGGTTGCGCACCTCGAAGAAGCTGAAGGCGCGGCCCTTCACCAGCCGGACGTTCTTGCCGGTGGTGCGGGTGTAGCGCTTGCCGCCCGGCTGGGTGAGCCTCAGCCGGTACTTCCCCTCGCCCCAGCTCACGAAGAAGGTCGCCTTGCGCTGGTTCTTCTTGATGACGCGGCCGTAGATCCGCTTCTGCCCGACCCGGAAGGTGGCCGTCTTCTTCAGCAGCGTCTGCGCGCCGGTGGTCCGGCCGCGGCACTGGAAGTAGAGGTCCTGCAGCTGCACGTTGGTCGGAGCGGCGCGGAAGATCCCGCCGGTGTCGGCGGCGATCCGCTGGAGGCGCGCGGTGTCGTCCTTCGAGAACGACTTGCCGAGCTGCACGACGCAGACCGGCCAGGAGTACCCGGTGCCGTTGAAGGCGAAGCGCAGGTGGGTGTTGAGGTAGGTCCCGTTGTGGGCGCCGTCGGTGAGGAAGATCGCGCCCTTGGGCGTCGTCGGCGTCAGCGGATCGGCCGAGACCGCGTCGAAGGCGTTGCCGAAGCCGATGTCGTAGTCGGTGCCGCCGAAGTTGCCGATGTTCTTGGCCGCGAGCGCCTTCAGGCCCTTCTTCACCGCCGGGCTGGTGACGGTCGTGCGGGGGAAGATCTCCCGGTAAGAGTCGTCGAAGCCGGTGCCCACCAGCCGGTCGCCGTTGCCGGCGAGCTCCACCAGCAGCTGCACCGCGTCCCGGCGTCGGTTGCTGGGGTCGGCGCCGCTCATGCTGCCCGACACGTCCACGATCGCCGCCAGGTCGAAGGGCCCGGCGGGCGTCGGCTGCTTCACCGGCGGGCCGGAGACCAGCGTGCCGATCTGCTTCGAGACCTGGGCCGCGCCGGCCGTGTAGTTCAGGATCAGCGGTCCGTTGTACGCCGCCGCCGGAGCGGTCACGCCGATCTGGTCCGAGTCGTCGCCCGCCCCGACTTGCGTCCCGTCGGCCAGCGTCAGGGTCATGCCCTTCTGCGACGACCCCGCCAGCACCTTGATGTAGGTCAGGCCGCCCGCCGGCGACAGCACCTGGCCCCGCTCGGGCCACGCGTTGCCGGTGGGCTGCGTCGCGCCGAGGGAGACGTAGCGCGACGCGCAGAAGCTCATGGCGTCGAGGGTGATCGACGGCGTCGCCCCGTCCGTGACGCCGGGGAGGGCCGCCGAGAGCGAGGTGCTGCCGGACGGCCGGCAGCTGTCGGTGTAGGTCGCGGTGAGCGTGTAGGGCGACGGATCGCCGCTGAGCGAGGACGTCGTGACCTTGAAGGCCCCGGCGGCGTCGGCGTAGGTGGAGGTCGCCGACGCTCCGTTGGCCGAGGTCACCTTCACGTACGCGCCGGAGACCGGCACGCCGGCGGCGTTGACCACCGTTCCGTTGATGTCGGCGTGCGCCGTGCCGGCGGCGCAGAGCGCGATGAGCCCTGCCAGCGCGGCGGAGCGGCGCAGCCGACGCGGCGCCGATGAACGAGAAATCAAGAGTCCTCCCAGTCCTCGTGACACTGCCGACAAACCTATCGGCGCGAATCCGAGGATCCGTAGGGGGTACGCGCGGACTTTCGTCGCGTGCGCCCTATACGTCGGAGGGGCCCGGTCCCTCCAGGCGCGCCTTCACCCCCGTCTCGAGCTGGTTGGCGCGCCACAGCGCCAGCGCCTCGGCGCTCGCCACGCCGGGCGCCTGCCCCGCGGGCGGCCCGTGGTGCCAGTCGACGGCGTGCAGCAGCTCGGCGCGGCGCAGCTCCGGGAGCCCCGCCCGGCGCGCGGCGTCGCCCACGATCTCGTGGCCGATCGCGAGATGGCCCAGCAGCCGTCCCTCGTCGGTGAGCTCGAAGGTCGCCCCCAGGCGGAAGGCGCGGGCGTGGCCGACGTCGTGCACCAGCGCCGCCGCGAGCAGCAGATCCGCGTCGAGGCGCGGATGCCACACCGCCAGCGCCTGGACCACCGACGCCACCCCGACCGTGTGCTCGACCAGGCCGCCCATGTAGGCGTGGTGTCCCGACCGCGTGCACGGCATCGTGCGCCAGTCGCGGGCGAGCGCCTCATCGCCGGTGAGCGCGTCCAGCAGCCGTCGCAGCCCCCGGTCGCCGACCTCGTCGGCCAGGTGCAGCACGAAGCCCCACAGCTCGTCCGGATCGCGGTGGCTGCGCGGCAAGAGCTGCTCGGCGCCCGTGTCGGCGGGGGCCTGCCGCAGGTGGCTGATCGTGACCGACAGGCGCCCGTCGCGCTCGGTCGCACGGCCCGTCACCAGCACCCGGTCGCCCTCCTCGAACTGGCCGGCGAAGAAGTCGGGCTCGTCGAAGACGAAGGCCGACACCGCTCCCGTGGCGTCCGAGAGCGTGACGGCGAGGAAGGGCTTGCCGGCGCGCGAGAGGCGCCGCTCCTTGCGCCGCACGGCGTAGACGCCCTCGACGGGCTGCCCGGCCGCGATGGCCGAGACGGGGGTCAGCGGTCCTGAGCCGGGCACAGGAGCTGGAAGTCGCAGCTGCGGCACGCCCACGAGGGCCGCGGGGCGAAGCGGCCGGAGGCGATGCCGTCGGCCACGGCCGCCACCTCGGCGCGCGCGGCGGCGTCGTCGGCGGCCTCCGGGTGGACGCCGCGGGTGGCGTCGTCGAGGATGTGCACCAGGGTCGCGCCGCGCGGCTCGATTCCCCACGCCTCGCGGGCGCCCATCATGTAGAGCCGCAGCACCAGGTCGTCGCCCGCGTCCCGCCCCGAGCCGGCCGGCGGCCTGCCCGTCTTGTAGTCGACGATCTGCTGCCCGCCGGCGGGGTGCGCGTCGACGCGGTCCACCCGCCCGTGCACCACGTGGCGGCCGACGGTGAGCGTGAACTCGCGCTCCACCGCCAGCGGGCGGGTGCGGCTCTTGACGAGCCGGTCGTGATAGGCCGGCAGGGCGTCCCGGCCCCGCGCCAGCGCCTGGCGGCCCTCGGCCGTCTCGGCGACCCCCTCGCGCCGCAGGGCCGCGGCGAAGCGCCGCACCAGCTCCTCGCCGTCGCCGCCCGTGCCGCCGGGGCGGTAGTGGGCCTCGAGCGCCGCGTGCGCGGCGACGCCGATCGCCTGGGCCGGGGTGGGCGGCACAGGCACCCGATCGACCATCGCGAAGCGATAGCGCAGGGGGCACTCGCGGTACATCTCGATGGAGCTGGGGCTGAGCCGCAGCCCCGGATGGGCCGGCCGCGGCGGCGCCGCGAC
This sequence comes from Thermoleophilia bacterium, assembly GCA_050181915.1. Lineage (GTDB taxonomy): Bacteria > Actinomycetota > Thermoleophilia > Miltoncostaeales > Miltoncostaeaceae > JBFXCS01. Next base: position 637,606 of record JBFXCS010000003.1, read on the forward strand.
GGGAGCCGGGGGGGCGGGCGGCGCCAGCGCCGCGGCCCGGGCCGCCACCAGGTCGCGGGCGGCGCGCTCGACCGCCGCCAGGCGCTCGTCGGCGTCGCCGGCGCCCGCCGCGGCGGCCGCGGCGGCGGCGATCGACGCCTCCTCGAAGGCGGTGCGCCGGTCGCCGATCGCCGCGAGCAGGGCCCGCTCGGTGGGCTCGCCGACCTCCTCGACCTCGGCGCCGACGGCGGCGCGGGCCTCCTCGAAGAAGGGGGACGGGGCCTGGGTGACGCCGGCGCCGTTCTCGGCCGGCATGGAGAGCACCAGGCGGCGGCGCGCCCGCGTCATCGCGACGTAGGCGAGGCGGCGGGTCTCGGCCACGTGGGCGTCGCGGCCCCGGGGCAGGGCCTCGGGCAGCAGCGCGTCGGGCAGGTCGACCCGGCCGCGGTCGCTGCCGGGGAAGCTCGCGCGCGTCATGCCGATCACGAAGACGGCGTCGAACTCCAGGCCCTTGGCCTGGTGGACCGTCATCACCTGCACCCCGATCCGCTCGCGCGGCCCGGCGGAGTCGCCGCGGAAGCCGATCTCGGCCAGGCCCGTCAGGCGCACCGCGAGGCCGCGGGCGTCGAGCGCCGGCTCGGAGCGGGTGATCTCCTGCGCCAGCCGCTCGAGCGCGGAGAGCCCGGCGATGCGCGCCGCGCCCTCGGCGCCGCCCGCGGCGACGGCGGCGGCGCGCAGCCCGGAGAGGTCGACGATGGCGTGCAGCGCATCGGCGGGAGGCGACGCCGCCGCCGCGCGGCCGGCCCGCTCGAGCGCCTCGACGAGCCCCGTCGCGCCGGCCTCCCGGGCGACCTCGGCGAGCGGCGCCGCCACCGGCCGGCGGGAGGCGGCCGCGGCGGCGATGGCGTCGGCGGCCGCCGTCCAGGGGATGAGGGAGCCGGCGTCGGCGGCGATGCGCAGGTGGGCCTGGGCGTCGGCCGGGTCGGACGCGGCCCGCAGCCAGGCGACCGCGGCGCGCACCTCGCGGCGCTCGAACAGGCCGATGCCGCCCCGCACCTGGTGCGGCATGCCGGCGCGCTCCAGGGCGTCGACCACCGGCCGGGCCTCGAGGCGCACCGCCCGCATCAGCACCGCCTGCTCCTCCAGCGGCACGCCCTCGCCGGCGAGGCGGACGATCTCGTCGACCACCGCGCGGGCCTGACCGTCGGGGTCGGGCGCGCGCCAGAACCGCGGCGCCGGCCCGGTGGCCCCGGGGGCCGCGACGATGCGCTTGTCGGCGCGGTCGGCGATGGGGCGCACGACCGCCTCGGCGGCCGCCAGCACCTGGGCGGTCGAGCGGTGGTTCACCTCGAGCGGGCGCTCGGCCGCCCCGGCGAAGCGGCGGCGGAAGTCGGCGACGTTCTTGGCCGACGCCCCCCGGAAGCGGTAGATGCCCTGGTCGTCGTCGCCGACCACCATCAGGCTCTCGGCCTCCCCGGCGACGAGGTAGAGCAGCTCGGCCTGCGCGTGGTTGGTGTCCTGGAACTCGTCGACCAGCACGTGCCGCGCGCTCTCGCGCACCGCCCGCAGACGGTCGGGGTGGGCGCGCAGCAGTTCGAGGGCGCGGACGATCGAGAGGCCGAAGTCCTCGCGGCCGTCCTCCTCCAGCCAGCGCTCGTGCAGCTCGAAGACCCGCGCGAACTCGGCCTCGCGGCGCGCCCGGTGGAGCGCGGAGCCGGTCCCCGCCGCGCCCACGGCCGCCGCGCTCCAGGCCCGGTACTGGGAGGCCGAGACCAGCTGGTCGCGGCAGGCGTCGATGCGGTCGACGAGGTCGCCCACCAGGCGCGCGGTGTCGCCGCGGACGTCGTGCAGACGCAGGTCGAGCTCGTCGAGGCGCCTCAGCAGCATGAGCGTGCGGTCCTCGGTGCGCGCCACGCCGGCCGCGGGCAGCAACCCGCGCTCGACGCCGTGCACGCGCTCGATCTCCTGCGCGTAGGCGTGGAAGGTCGTGACGCGCAGGGTCTCGTGGGAGCGGCCGATGAGGTCCTCCGCCCGCTGGCGCAGCTCGACGGCCGCCTCGCGGGTGAAGGTGAGCGCGAGGATCTCGGACGGCGACGCCCCGCCCTCGACCAGCCACGCCAGGCGGTGGCAGAGCACCCGCGTCTTTCCGGCGCCGGCCCCGGCCAGGACCATCGCCGGGCCCGCGGGGTGGGTGACGGCGGCGCGCTGCTCGGGGGTGAGTTCGGCGAGCACGGGACCGGTCATGGTAACCCCGTTCGCGGACGCCCCGTGGGCCCGCGGGGCGCTGATAGCATCGCCCCCCGTGGCCGACGTCCGTCCCTTCCGCGCGCTCCGCTACGACGGCGCCGCCGGTTCCCTCGCGTCGCTCGTGGCGCCGCCGTACGACGTGATCTCCCCCGAGCAGCGGCGCGGCTACCTGGCCGCCAGCCCCTACAACGCGGTGCGGCTCATCCTGCCGGAGGTCCCGTACGAGGAGCTCGGCTCGATGATCGCCCACTGGACGGACGAGGGCGTCCTGAGGCGGGTCGACGAGCCGGTGCTGATCGCCTGGACCCAGACCTTCGATCTCGGCGACGGCGTCGCCCGCGAGCGGCGCACGCTGCTGGCCGCGGTGGGCCTGGAGCCCTACGAGAACCGGGTGGTGCGGCCGCACGAGCGCACCCACGCGGGCCCCAAGGAGGACCGCCTGCGCCTGACCCGCCAGGTGAAGACGAACCTGTCGCCGGTCTTCGGCCTCTACCCCGACGCCGAGGGCGCGGCGTGGGCCGCCGCCGCCGTCGCCGGCGCGCCCGAGGCCGAGGTGACCGACCACGAGGGCACCGTTCACCGCTTCTGGACGATCGCCGATCCCGCGGCGCACGCGGCCGTGGCGGACGCGATGCGCGACCGCTGGATCCTCATCGCCGACGGCCACCACCGCTACGAGACGGCGCTCGCCTACCGCGACGAGCGGCGCGCCGAGGAGGGCGGCGACACCGACCGGCCCTTCGAGCGCGTGCTGATGGGCCTGACCGCCCTCGACGACGACGGCCTGGTCGTGCTGCCCACCCACCGCCTGCTGACCCGCTGGCCGGAGGGCGCCGACGCCGCCTTCGAATCGACCCCGGTGGACGGCCCGCAGGCGCTGGTGGCCGCCCTCGCCGCCGCCCCGGAGGACCGCCCCGCCCTGGGGCTGCTGCGCCCGCAGGGCGCGACGCTGCTGCTGGGGGCGCCGCACGGCGACCGCTCCCCGGGCGAGCGCCTGGACGTGACCGCCCTCGAGCGCGACATCCTGCTGCCCCACCTGGGCGCCGACCAGGCGCGCCTGGCGCACGACGAGGTGCTCACCTACACCAAGGACATCGCCGAGGCCGCCGAGCTGGTGCGCACCGGGGCGATCGCCGCCGCCGTCATCCTGCGGGGCATCCCCAAGTCGCTCGTCGCCGCCGTCGCGGAGGCCGACGAGACGATGCCCCAGAAGTCGACCTACTTCTTCCCCAAGCTCCTGACCGGCGTGGCCTTCCACCCGCTGGTCGATGCCTGACGGGCGGGAGCCGCCCGGCCTCGACGTCGCGCCCTGGCTCGCCGCCTTCCGCCGCGCCTGCGACCGCGCGGCCGAGGCGATCGCCGCCATCGACCCCGCCCAGCGCGCGCAGCGGCTGGGACCGGGCGCCGGCGGTGACATCACGATGCGGGTCGACCGCGTCGCCGAGGACATCGTCGTGGAGGAGCTGGAGGCCCTCGGCCGGCCGCTGACGCTGATCAGCGAGGAGGTCGGGGAGCGGGCCATCGGCGGGGGCGGACGCCACTTCGTGGTGGTCGATCCGGTCGACGGCAGCGTGAACGCGGCGCGCGGCCTCCCCGCCTTCGCCACCTCGATCGCCCTGGCCGACGGCCCGTCGCTGGGCGACGTGGTGCTGGGCGTGGTGCGCGACCACGGCACCGGCGAAGAGCACATGGCGATCCGCGGCGAGGGCGCATGGCGCGACGGCCGCCCGATCCGGGCCGCGGAGCCCCGCGACGACGGGCGCCTTCCGATCCTGATGGTCGAGGGGGCGACGCCGCGCCGGCTGACCCGGGCCGCGGGGCGCCTGGAGGGGCGCGTGGGGCGCTTCCGCGCGGTGGGCGCGCTCGCCCTGTCGCTGTGCCACGCGGCGTCGGGCCGGGCCGACGCGGCGGTCGGCCTGGGGCAGGGGCGATCGGTGGACATCGCCGCCGCCCAGCTCGTCGCCCGCGAGGCCGGCCTGCTGGTGGGCCTGCCGTACGAGGACGACCTGGAGGCCGGCGCGCTCGCCCTGGACGCCCGCTACCACGTGGTCGCCGCCCCCTCCGCCGCGGTCATGGCGCTGCTGCGCGACGCCGCCCTGGGCCGCGGGGACGACGCGGCGTGACCGCCGCCTCCGGCCCGCTCGCCGTACTCGCGGCCCTGCTCGCCGCCCTGGGGGCGCTGTTGCCGGGATCCTGCTCGCCGTCGTCGTCGTCATCCGGGGGCGCGGCTCGACGACCCCGCGATCCTCGATCGGTTGACGAGCAACCCCCTGCCGGCGCACTTCCACATCGAGCCCGCGGACGCGGGGTCCGTCACCGCGATCGTCCGGGCGCTCGAGGGGTCACCGGGCATCGACCGCGAGCTCGGGATCGCCGCCGTCCCCTGACGCGGCTCTCCCGGCTCGCAGACCGTAGAGGACGGTGTCGCGCATCGTCCCCTTGAAGGGCGTGTGGGCGGCGAGCAGCGCCTCGCGGGTGAAGCCGCAGCGCTCGGCGACCCGCTGCGAGGCCAGGTTGTCGGTGACGCAGGTCAGCTCCAGCCGGGCCAGGCCGAGCCCGTCGAAGGCCCAGCCCGCGATGAGGCGCACCGCCCGGGTGGCGACGCCGCGGCCGCGCGCGCCGGGCGCCAGCCAGTAGCCCACCGCCGCCCCGCGCCCGCCGGGACGCAGCGCGTACATCGAGGCGCCGCCGAGCAGGACCTCCGGCGCGTCGGGATCGGCGAGCGCGAAGTCGATCCCCTCGCCCCGCAGCCGGGCCGACTCCTGCCGGTCGAGGAACGCGTGCGCGTCGCGCGCGGTGTAGCCGCGCTCGTACGGCCAGGAGAAGCCGTGCACGAGCGGATCGGCGTAGGCGGCCACCATGGCCGGCGCGTCGGCCCGCCGCCACGGCCGCAGCAGCACCCCCTCGTCTGCCAGCGGCGGGTCGGGGTGCCGCAGCTCGGGCATGCGCGAAGGCTAGCCGGGATGGCCCCTACGCTTTTGCCGATGGCCAGGGCGTACGTCTACGTGGATGGGTTCAATCTCTACCACCGACGCCTCAAACCCCTCCCGAATCGCCCCGGGATCCATCGCTGGCTCGACCCCGATGCCCTCGCGCGCTTCCTCCTACCGGAGCACGATGTCGTCGGTGTTCGTTACTTCACCGCGGATCTGGCGCCCACCGCGGACGACCCCGGCATCGCGACGCGTCAGCAGACATATCTCCGCGCACTGCGAACCGTGGACGGCCTCACCATCCACAAAGGGCAGTTCAAGGCACGGGAGGTGAGCGGACGCGTCGTCCTGCCCGAGTCGATCGCGGGGCAGATCTGCACGATCGAGCGCTGGGAGGAGAAGGGCACGGACGTGAGCCTCGGTGCCCATCTGGTCGCCGACGCCTTCCTCGACCGGTACGACATCGCCGCCGTCATATCCAATGATTCCGACCTGCGAGAGCCGGTTCGCCTGGTCCGCGAGGAGGTCGGCAAGGTCGTCGGGGTGCTCCTCCCCATCCGGCGGATTTCGCGAGCCCAGATCCCCGCCGACTTCGTGAAGGCGATCTCGGCGGAGGCCCTCCGTGCGAGTCAGTTCCCGGACGAGCTCGTAGATCGACAAGGCCGGACGGTGAGGAAGCCGGCCGCCTGGTCCGCGTCCTGAAAGAGCAAGGCCGCCTCTGCGGGCGGCCTTGCGCCCCGCCAGCGAAGTGGACGGGGCGGGTGTGACTAGTAGAGCGCCGCCTCGTCAGGGTGTCAAGGAACCGGCGGCAGAGGTCGACGGCTACGCCGGACGGGGAAGGAACCTCTCGCCGACGGGCCGATCGGGGGAGCCGGGGCCCCACAGCCACTCCACCTCGTCGTGGGCGACCGGGTGGCCGCAGTCGGCGCAGACGGCGCGGTCGGTGATCGCGCCGCCGCAGCCCAGGTGGCGCAGGAGCACGGGCTCGCCGTCCCGCTGCAGCGCGTCGCCCCATCGCAGCAGGCCGACGACGGCGGGGAACAGGGCCGTCCCGCGATCGGTGAGCACGTACTCGTGGCGGTTGCCCTCGTACGGCCGGCGCTCGAGCACCCCCGCGTCGCACAGGCGGGCCAGCCGGTTGGCGAGGACGTTGGGCGCGATGCCGAGCTTGCGGGCGAAGCGGTCGAAGCGGGTGACGCCGAGGAAGGCGTCGCGCACGATCAGGAGCGTCCAGCGCTCGCCCACCACCTCCAGGGCGCGGGCGATGGAGCAGTTCTGGCCCCGGTAGTCGCGTCCGAGCATCGGGCGAAGGGTACCGGACGTCACTTGCATCACGAAAGTTATCCGCCGTAGGGTGGCTTTCGTCACGCAAGCCATGCTCGACAGGGGGGATCCGTTGGACGCCTTGGCCGCCATCCGCCACCGCCGCGCCGTGCGCCGCTACACCTCCGCGCCCGTCCCCGACGAGGAGGTCGAGCGCCTGCTGCGCCTGGCGCTGCTCGCGCCGACGGGTCACGGGGCCCAGGCCTGGGGCTTCGTGGTGGTGCGCGACGAGGAGCGCCGCGCGGCCCTGGCCGATCTGGTGCTGAGGGGCGCCGCCGAGTACTTCCGCCTGTTCCGCCCGCCCGCGGAGGGCGCCACGCCCGAGCGGCATGCCGAGTGGGCGGCGGGCTACGCCGAGGAGGCCCTCGGCAGCTACCGCGACGTGCCGGTGTGGCTGTGCGCCGTCGTCGTGCCGCGGTTCCGGCACGACGAGCCGATCATGGAGCGCATCGAGCGGTTCAGCGACATCACGTCCGTGTCGTTCGCGATCGAGAACCTGCTCATCGCCGCCCGGGCGGTGGGGCTGGGCACGACGCCCACCAACTTCCACTTCTTCGTGGAGGACGAGTTCCGCGCGCTGCTCGGCCTGCCGGACCGGGTGGGCCTGCACTACCTCACCCCGCTCGGCTACCCCACCGAGTTCCCGAGGGGCCTGCGCCCGGCGATGGCGAGGGCGCGCCGGCCGTGGCGCACCCTCGTGCACGAGGAGCGGTTCGGCGCCACATGGCAGCCGGGGGGCGACGCCGCCTGACGCGGGGCGTCTACTATCCGGCTTTCCGTAGGACGTCGCGGACGGAGATCGGATGGGCCTGCTTCGCAACCGGCGGTTGACCGAGGACCAGCTGCGGCGGATCCCGCCGGGCCAGCACCTGGTGAGCGATTTCCCCGTGCTGCACGAGGGCTCGGTGCCGTACGAGTCGGTGCCCGACGGATGGGACTTCACGGTCACCGGGGGCGTCGAGCGGCCGGGGCGCTGGACCTATCGGGAGCTCCGCGCGCTGCCGAGCCGCACCGTGACCACCGACATCCACTGCGTCACGACCTGGAGCAAGCTCGACACCCGGTGGGAGGGCGTGCCCGTGTGGCCCCTCCTGCAGAGCCTGGGCGTGCACCCGGACGTGACCCACGTGATCGCGATCGCCGAGGCCGGCTACACGGCGAACCTGCCGCTGGAGCGCCTCGACGCCGAGGACGTGCTGCTGGCGTACCGCTTCGACGACGAGGAGCTGGAGCCGGTCCACGGCGGGCCGCTGCGCCTGCTCGTGCCCGGCCTCTACTTCTGGAAGAGCGCGAAGTGGCTGCGCGGCCTGGAGCTGGTGACCCGCGACCGCCCCGGCTTCTGGGAGCGCCTCGGCTACTCCAACAGCGCCGACCCGTGGAAGGAGGAGCGCTACGCCTTCTGAGCGCCCCCGCCACGACCCCATCGCCGAGTCGATGGACGACTTCGACCAGGTCGAGCAGCTCACCCGCCGCATCACGGCCGCGGTGGGCCGCGCCGCGCTGATCGGCATCCCCGTGTGGCTCGCGCTGCTGCTGGTGTATCCCCTCACCGGGCTGGGCATCATGCCCTGCTTCTTCCTCGCCACGCTCACGGCGGCCGCGATCGTGTTCGCCGCCGAGCGGCTCCGCTCGCGCGAGCGGCGGGCCGCGCAGGTCGCCGGCCCCGCCGGCGGCACCGCGACGGCGCGGCCGCGCCGCCAACTGACCCCCCTCGGCGCCGCCGCGCTCACCCTCGCGGTGGTGGTGGCGCTGATCTACGTGATCTTCATCCTGAGGTCCGCATGACACCCACCTATGACCAGGCGCGCCAGCTCGGCAAGGCGTACGTCGGCGCGCTCAACACCGGCATCGAGGCCTACTCGGCGCTCTTCGCGAGCGGCGCGCGGGTGCGGGTGGACGGCTCGCCGTCCGACCTGCACGGCGTATTGGAGGTGACCCCGCCGGGCCGCTCCGGCTTCCGCGGCGCCCGGCTCGACGGCGACCACGTGCTCTACACCGTGCGCGTGCGCGACCGGGCCGCCGAGAGCGTCGAGGACCGGGTGCACCGCATCGCGTACGACGACGACGGACGCGTCGCGAGCCTCGACGCGTAGGCTGGGTCGCATGAGCCCACTCATCCCCATGGTCATCGAGCAGACCTCGCGCGGCGAGCGCTCGTTCGACATCTACTCGCGCCTGCTCAACGAGCGCATCATCTTCCTCGGCACGGAGGTCGACGACCAGATCGCCAACCTGATCGTGGCCCAGCTGCTGCACCTCGAGAGCGACGACCCCGACAAGGACATCTCGCTCTACATCAACTCCCCGGGCGGCTCGGTGTACGCGGGCCTCGCGATCTACGACACCATGCAGTTCATCAAGCCGGACGTGGCCACCATCTGCGTGGGCATCGCCATGAGCATGGGCGCGACCCTGCTCGCCGGCGGCGCCCCCGGCAAGCGCATGGCGCTGCCGAACTCGCGGATCATGATCCATCAGGTCTCGGGAGGCTTCCGCGGCCAGGCATCGGACATCGAGATCCACGCCCGCGAGGCGCTCGCCACCCGCCGCCTCCTCGACGAGCTGCTGGCCAAGCACAGCGGCCAGCCGGTGGAGAAGGTCGCGCAGGACACCGAGCGCGACTACTTCATGAGCAGCGCGGAGGCGCAGCAGTACGGCATCGTCGACCGGGTGATCGAGAGCCACTGACCGCGGCGGAGCCGCAAAACCCAGGCGCCCGCTGCGCCGGCCTCGTGGTCAGGAGTCCGCGATAGCACCGTGACGCTTCTCCGTGACGCGGACATAGACCCGGCAGATGCAACTCGATGCCCGTCGCGCAGCGTTCGAAAAGGTCTTCCGACTCCACGTCACCAACGTGCGTCGCTATGCCCGCCGCCGGACGACGTCCCCTGAAGACGCCGAAGACGTAGTCGCGGAGACCTTCACCGTCGCTTGGCGACGGTTCGAGAGCATTCCCGTTGGCGATGAGCTTCCGTGGCTGTACGGCGTGGCCCGCCACCACTTGGCGAACCAGCGCCGAGGCAGCACGCGGCGCCTCGCTCTCCTTGCACGGATCGAGGCCCTGACCCCACGCGTCGCACCGGACTACGGGATCCCTGAGAGCACACCGGTCCTCGATGCCCTCTCGAAGCTCCGAGACAAGGATCGGGAACTGTTGTGCTTGATGGCATGGGAGGGCCTTGAGCGGGAGCAGTTGGCCCGCGCGCTCGGAGTCGGTCGCGCGGGCCTGCGGATGAGGATCCATCGGGCCCGTAGGGCTCTTGAAGAGGCGCTACGCGACCGGCAGGAGCCAGCGAGCGCCGATGCCGCTTTGACCGCCAACCACGTAGGAAGCCGAGATGTCTGACCCCTTACTGCGAGAGCTCCGCGACGCCGACCCCGCCCGTCGTAGGCCCGACGATCTGGCCGAGGCGGGTCGCGACGAAGCCCTCCTCGCTTCCATCCTCACCGTTGCGCCCGTAGCCAAAGGATCGACGCGATCCGGGCGGCGGCGCCTCGTAGTAGTCGTCGCCGCAACGGTCGTGGCGACCGTGGCGGCGAGCGCAATCGCGGTGACGACGATCTCTCTCACCTCGAACCCGCCAACCCAGCCGACGCGTCTGACTCAGTCCGCCGACTCGATCGGTATCGATCGCGCTCTGATCGGCGGCCTCGTCCTCGGCAGCGACGCTCAGCTGCGCGTCCCGGTTGCCGACGGCGCTTGGGAGGTCGCTGTGTCGCACGACGGCGGTGACACGCTTTGGGTAAAGCCTCCCTCACAAGCCGGGGCAGACGGGATCGCCTGCCCCGTCCCCGCTGACACCCCCCCCATCTGGGCATGTCTGCAGGGAACCGCACCCGCGGCATTCGTCGCGGGCCGCACCTCCGTCGAGGTGGCCCAAGTTGTTGTCCACGACGCCGGCACGGTCGCTGCCGTGCCCCTGGCCGAGGGTGTCTTCCTTCTTCCGGCACCGCCCTTCCCAACCCGTCTGGAAGCGCTCTCCGCCGACGGCAACCTGCTTTCCGAGCTCACCATCTCGAACAACTAGTCAATCTCAGTGATTCATACGAACCAACGTGCGCGACGAGATCATTGCACTCTGCCATGCCATCGAGGTCAACAAAACTGAGGTCACAGTGCGACGCATATGTCGCCGGATCAGCGACGACGTGGGGACCATGGACGACTAGCATCCCATCGTCAGGTGGTTTCCAGCAGTGCGGCCCGAACGCTCCGGCGGGCGCCAATATCGGATGGATGCGAAGCTACCAAGGCTCGCGCCACCCCTGGACGCTTGCCCGGTTCGACAGTTCGAACAACGTGATTCCTCCTGTCCTGGCAGGGATCGTGACCGATATCTACTGGTCGCCGGGCGCACCATCATTCGCCCTCCATGTCACTCGCGGTGACAACCAGTCCGGCGGTGGGAACGGGGGCTATCAGTGCTACTTCGAGGGTCCCTGACAAACGCGCCGAACCACGCACTTGAAAGCGAGAACAGACTATGAAACATCGTAAGAAGTGGGGGGCAGTCGTTGCGATAACCGTCGCACTCGTTGCCGTCGTTGGCGCCGCCTCCTGGGCCGCAGGTGACGACGGCACCGACGCTAGCGTCGGTGCCGTGAAGCAGGCCGCGGCTGAGCGAACGCAGTCGTTCAAGAGCTTCGAAAATGTGACGACCGCGGCACGGTTCGCACCAGGGGTGACTTACGGCGAGGCTCTGCGAGCACTGTTCATTACTGAGACTACCGGTGAGGCGCCACTATCGTTCGATATTGTAAACGCCCCAAGGGGCAAGGCCGTACTTACTCAGCCGACCGGCGGCCAAGAAGGCATCACCGTCTGGCTCGGGGCCCCAACCGGCTATACCGCTGAGTGGGGCGCGAACGCCTACGGCCTGACGCCGACCGGCGGGGGCGACCCGTCCGACACCGGGCAGAGTGATGCAGGTCCGTGGCCAGCCGGCACAAGTTTGGGTGTGCCTGTACTGCCAGCCTGCCAGGTCAGCGTCAGTGTCGACCTACCGCCCGTGAAGGCGTGCGGCAACGAAGACATGCCACTACTCGACACAGACGCCTCGACACCGATCCCGCTGCCATAGGCAAACGTTGAATCCTGGGGTCCTTTCGCCATCGACGTTTGGCGATAGGGACCCCAGGATTTGATCGACGAAGGAGCCGGAGGCTCGGCGAAGGAGCGAACACCGTGGTCGGCGCGCAGAGACCTCTTGATGAGGAGGTTCGACCTCTCGGTGAGGCCGCGGTCGTGACTCCCTCATGACCGGCACGCGCCGCCGGCGCCAGGCGACGAGGAAGACCTCGTCAACGACGTCCTGCGCCTCGTCCGGGCCGACCCGCCGGGTCGTGTAGACGAGCACGGCGTTGTGGTGATCGAGCCACAGCACCCGGAAGCGCGCTCGCTCGATTGGATTCGTCGATGAGTGCCATCACACGGGTAGTGGCCGGAACACCCGACTTCTGACAGACCCGTGCCGGGCGCTACTCGACCAGGCCTCCCCAGCCCGAGCCGTCCTCCAGGTCGAGGGGGCGGACCGCGCCGGCCGCGTCGATCTCCACGCTGGAGAGGCTGGCGTTGGGGGTGAAGGTGACCCGCCGCCGGTACTCGTCGTAGTCCATGCCGAGGGCGCGGGCATGGATCGCCCTCACCACCCCGCCGTGCGCGACGACCAGCACCCGCCCGTCGGGATGGCGCTCGGCGATGCCCCGCAGCGCCCCGAGCACGCGGTCGCTCATCTGGGCGTACGTCTCACCGCCCTCCCAGCCCCTGCCGCCGTCGAGCCAGCGCTGCATGGCGCCCGGGAAGCGCCGCTCGATCTCGGCGCGCACCAGCCCGGCCCACGAGCCGAAGTCGACCTCGCGCAGGGCCGGCAGCCGCTCGACCGCGATCCCGCGCCGGCGGGCCACCGCATCGGCCGTGACGTACGCCCGTCGCAGGTCGCTGGCGTAGATCGCGGCCAGGGGCACGCCGTCGAGCCGGTCGGCGAGGGCCTGCGCCTGGGCGAGCCCACGCTCCGTGAGCGGCCGGTCGATCTGCCCCTGCCAGCGCTTCTCGGCGTTCCAGTCGCTCTCGCCGTGACGGGCGATCAGGAGGGTCGTCGGCACCCGGGGAATCTACGCATCGAGGCCCCTCCGCGGGCACCGCGACGCGCTGTCCTCCGATGCGCGCCTGGTACGGTGAGCGCGGTGTTCGATCCCAGCCTGAACGACTTCCTCGGCGTTCCCGCCCGTTCGCCGAAGCCCCGGTCGGTCGGGCTGACCCACGTGATCGACAAGGGGCTGAACCTCCGCGACATCGAGGGCCTGTTCGACACGGCGGGCCGGTACGTGGACGTCGTGAAGCTCGGGTGGGGGACGTCCTACGTCACCAACAACCTCGAGAAGAAGATCTCCCTCTACCGCTCGTTCGAGACGCCGGTGGTGTGCGGCGGCACGCTGTTCGAGGCGGCCGTGGCCCGGGGCCGCATCGACGAGTACCGGCGGTGGCTCTCCGACAACCGGTTCTCGCACGTCGAGGTCTCGGACGGGACCATCGAGCTGCCGCGCGAGCGCAAGCTGGAGCTGATCGCGAAGCTCGCCCACGACTTCGTGGTGCTCTCCGAGGTGGGCTCGAAGGACACCGAGACGGTCTTCCCGCCGTACATGTGGGTGAACTGGATGAAGGAGGAGCTCGCCGCCGGCGCCTGGAAGGTCATCGCCGAGGGGCGCGAGACGGGCACCGCCGGCCTCTACCGCCCCACCGGCGAGATGCGGACCGGCCTGGTGGAGGAGATCGTCCACTCGATCAGCCCCGCGGACGTGATCTTCGAGGCGCCCACCAAGGCCAGCCAGGCGGGCCTGGTGAAGATCATCGGCCCGGACGTGAACCTGGGGAACATCCCCCCGGGCGAGGTGATCCCGCTCGAGACGCTCCGCCTCGGGCTGCGCTCCGACACGATGAACGAGCTGCTGCTCGACTCGTAGCACGGGCGGGCGGGCGCCCTCGGCGGGTGGGGTTGACGGCCCCCCGGCGCAGGTGCAAGGGTCTTCATCGAGGGAACGGCGCCGCCGGCTTCTGCGGATCCGGCACCCGATTCCCGGACCTGCACTGCCGCACGACTCGTGGACCGCATGGATCGCCGCCGACAGATGGTGAGCGCCGCACCCGACGACTCGAAGGCCGGCCGCGCGCGGTCGGATCATCGGTACAGAGCGCAGATGCGCCGTGGGCGGCCCGCACCCGCTGTCGAGCGCGCCGTCGGTGGAGAGCACGGGTCGATGTCGTCTCCGACCGAGCGGGGGGCGTGCGTGGGCGCCCGCGCGACGCGGACGCGGCAGCGGCGAGGGAGCGGCCGCGCGATGTCCGCCGAGACCGGCGGACGGGCCGCCGGGAGGTGACGCCTTTGGATGTGGCGATGAAGGGTGGCCTCTCGCGCTGATCCGCGGGGGGTCACCCGTGAACCCCGACATGGTGCAGACCGCCGCGGGGCCCGGATCTCGCGATGCAGGGCGCGGCGGCGGAGGGACGTTCGGACAAGGGGCCGTCGCCACCGGATCGGGCGGCGGCCCCGGCCGGTGATGCGGGTCGTCCGCCCCCGTCAGGCGGGGATCTCGCGGACCTCCACGCTGACGGTCATCCTCTCGGTAGGCGGGCCGAGGTAGCTGCCGCGCAGCGGCGGCACGTCGGCGTAGTCGCGGCCGACGGCGAGCCGCACGTAGTGCTCGTAGTCGGCGCCGGGGTGGGTGGGGTCCATCTCCCTCCAGCCGATGCCGGGGATGTCCACCTCGATCCAGGCGTGGCTCTCGCCCGGCCCCTCGCGGCCGGGTTCGTACAGCCAGCCGCTGACGTAGCGCGCGCCCAGGCCGCGGCGGCGGCACACGGCGATCATCAGGTGCGCCAGGTCCTGGCACACCCCGCGCGCGACCCGCACCACCTCCTCGACGGGCGTGTCGACCCGGGTCGCGCCCGGCGTGTAGGTGATCGCCCGGTTGACCGCGCTCTCGACGGCGCGCGCCCACTCCGGCACCGTGAGGTCCTCCGCCACGCCGAGCCCGTCGGCGAAGGCGGCGATCGGCTCCCCCCAGCGGACGTGGGCCGAGGTGGACAGGAACTCGGCGGCGCGGTCGACGTAGGCGGGATCGTCCAGGTCGGAGAGCGGTGGGCCGTCCACGTCGGACAGCGGCACGCACGGCCGCGTCTCGACCACCGCCTCCGACTCGACCACCAGCAGGGGGTGGGCGTCGACCAGCTGGAACCAGCTCACCCGGTTGCCGAAGGAGTCGACGTGGCCGAACAGCTCGGCGGCCGGGTCCACCCGCACGTGGGACCACTCCACCCTCTGGCGGCCGTTGTCGCGCGGGGTCAGGCGGATCTCGTTGACGCTCTCGCCGGCGGGGCCGGCGTAGGCGATCTCAGTTCTGTGCTTGGCGTGAAGCCTGGGCATGCTGTCCCACCGGTCGGCGCTCGTGGCTGGCGATGAAGCACGACTCGGCGAGGGCCGTGTCGATGGAGTCGAGGCGGGCGAGCAGGCGCGCGATCAGGTCGCCGCCCTCCGGACCGCCCCAGGGCCGGCGCGCCGCGCTCTCGAGCGAGTCGCGGGCGGCGCGCGCCAGCACCAGCGCGGCCGGGTCCGGCGCGATCGCGTCGATGGCCACCAGGTCCTCGATCGCCGACTCGACCTCGCCGAGGCAGAAGGCCGCCGAGCGGGGGAAGCGCGCGTCCAGCATCAGGAAGCGGCTGATCGACTCGGGCGACAGGGCCGCCGCGTCGACCTGCAGGTAGGCCTCGTGGACGGAGGCGTCCCCCAGCAGCGCCCGCCAGCCGTGCAGGTCGAGGGCCTCGGCCATGCGGCCGTCGCCGGGTGCAGAGTAGCGGGCCTGCACCAGGCGCGACGACCGCTCGGCGCGCTCGAGGAAGCGGCCCAGGCGCATGAACTGCCACCCTTCGTCGCGGCGCATCGACTGGGCCACCAGGCCCAGGATGAGGGTCGCGGAGCGCCGGATGGTCTGGCAGAAGGGATAGACGCCGTCGCGGGTGATGCGGGCCGGCGGCCAGTCGGCCAGCTCCAGCCAGGCGTCGTTGATGCCCTCCCACACCTCGGTGGGCAGCCGATCGCGCACGCTGCGCGCGTTCTCGCGGGCCCGCTGGATGCAGGCCACGATGCTGTCCGGGTTGTCGCGGCCGAAGGTCATGAACCAGGGCACGCTGCGCTCGTCGGCGCGTCGGTGGGTGCGCAGGAAGCCCTCGAGATCGGACGAGATCCGCACGAGCGGCTCCCAGACCATCCGCCCGCCGGCGCCGTTCGACGCGTCGCCCTCCAGCGCCGCCGCCTGGCTCACCTCCAGCAGGCGGGCCAGGTTCTCGGCCCGCTCCAGGTCGCGGGCGGTCCAGTAGAGGGTCTGGGCGACGCGGGCGAGCATCAGCGGCCGCCCTCCCTCACGACGACAGGACCCAGGTGTCCTTGCTGCCGCCGCCCTGGGACGAGTTCACCACCAGGGACCCGTCGCGCAGCGCCACCCGGGTGAGGCCGCCGGGCACCACCACCGGCTGCTCGCCGTAGAGGATGAACGGCCTCAGGTCGACGTGGCGGGCGCGGAAGCGGTCGCCCACCAGCACGGGCGCGCGCGACAGGCGCACCGTCTCCTGGGCGATGTAGCCGCGCGGGTTCTCCTCGACGCGCCGCGCGAAGGCGCTGCGCTCCCCGGCGGTGGCGTGGGGGCCGATCAGCATGCCGTAGCCGCCGGCGCCGTCCACCGCCTTCACCACCAGGCGGTCGAGGTTCGCGAGGGCGTAGGCCCGGCTGTCGGGGTCGCCCAGCAGGTAGGTGGGCACCTGCTCGAGCAGGGGCTCCTCCCCGAGGAAGTAGCGGATGATCTCGGGCACGTAGGCGTAGACGGCCTTGTCGTCGGCGACGCCGGTGCCGATGGCGTTGCACACGGCGACCCGGCCGTCGCGGCAGGCCTGCACGAGCCCGGCGACGCCCAGCAGCGAGTCGGAGCGCAGGCTGGCCGGGTCGAGGAAGCCGTCGTCGATGCGCCGGTAGATGACGTCCACCCGCTCGCGGCCGGCGGTGGTGCGCACGAACACCTGGCGGTCGCGCACCACCAGGTCGCGCCCCTCCACCAGCGGGACGCCCATCTGCTGGGCGAGGAAGGCGTGCTCGTAGTACGCGGCGTTCGCGGGCCCCGGGGTGAGCACCACCACCTTGGGCGACTCGCGCCCCTCGGGCGCGGCGGCCATCAGCGCCGACAGCAGCAGGAAGGGCGCGTGGCCCACGGGCTCGACGTGGTGGTCGCCGAACGCCTCGGGGAAGGCGCGCCGCATGAAGGCCCGGTTCTGCACGACGTACGAGAGGCCGGACGGGCAGCGCAGGTTGTCCTCCAGCACCCGCCAGGTGCCGTCGTCGTCGCGCACCAGGTCGATGCCGGCGACGTGGACGAAGCGCCCCAGCGGCGGCCGCACGCCCACCATCTCGCGCACGTAGCCCTCGCAGGTCGTCACCAGCCCGTTCGGCACCACGCCGTCCGTCACCGACCGGCGCTCCCCGTAGAAGTCGGCGATGAACATGTCGAGGGCCCGCACCCGCTGCGACAGCCCCGCCTCCAGCAGCGACCACTCGTCGGCGGGGATCAGGCGCGGCAGCAGGTCGAACGGGAAGGGGTGCTCGCGACCGCCGTGGTCGAAGGTGATGCCCTGGGTGAGGTAGGCGCGGTCGACCAGGGCCGATCGCGCGGCGAAGGCGGAGGGGCGCAGCGCGCGCAGCCCCGAGTACAGGCGGGCGTACGTCTCCCGGGGCTGATCGGGCGCCTCGAACATCTCGTCGAAGAACTCGTCGACGCTGTAGTCGGTGAAGAGCGGCACCCCGACGTCCCCCTTTCGGTCGGCCGTCCCAGGCTACCAGCGCGCTCTCGCACGCCCCCTTGGCCGCGCGGCCAAAGCGCGCCGCGCGGCGTTCGTCGCGGGGACGGTGGCGTCGCTACCCGGCCGCGTCCAGCTCCTGGAAGAGGGTGATCTGGATGCCGCCGGGCGCGTCAAGGCGCGCGTTGAGCGACCGCCACGGCGTCTCGACGGGCGGTGCGATCACGGTCGCCCCCGCCCCCTCCAGCAGGCGGGTGGTCGCCGCGGCGTCGGCCACCTCCAGCGCCACGCGCAGGTGCGGGCTCACCTGCCGGCCCACCTCCACCTCGTCGATCATGCGTCGCTGGGCGGCGTTGGTGAGCTCCAGGGTGGCGCGGCCGGCGTCGAGGATCACCACGCGGGCGTCGCCCTCGCCCTCGAAGGCCGCCTCCTCGCGCATGCCCAGCACGTCGCGATAGAGGCGCAGCGCCTCCTCGAATCCGTCGTCGGCGTTCACCACCAGGCGCAGCTGCAGCACGGGCCGGTCGTCGTCGGGCATCCTCGGGCTCCTCTCATCCGCCCGGACGCAGCGTCCGGGAGGTGTACGCGGCCACGGCGACGGCGATCGCCGCGGCGATGGCGAGCGTTGCGGTGAAGGGGAGGATGGCGCGCGCGCCGGCGCCCAGGACCGGTCCGGCCAGATAGCCCAGCGAGAACACGACGGTGAGCACCGCCGAGCTCAGGCCGTACTGGCCGTGCATCCCCGCCTCGTCCACCGCCCGCACCATCAGCGGCCCGGTGGGCGCCGAGCAGCAGCCGAGGCCCACGCCGACCAGGGCGAAGGCGACGGCCACGAACCACGCGGGCCCGCTGCCCATGAAGGGCAGCCCCGCCGCGACCAGCAGCGGGCCCAGCACCAGCGGGGCGCGGCGGCCGTGCCGGTCGGACCACCGGCCGGCGAGGGGCGAGGCGACGAACAGCATCAGCATGCCGGTCGAGAACACCAGCCCGACGGCCACCGAGCCCAGGTCGAGCCGGTCGGTGAGGTCGAGCGGCAGCAGCGGCTCGACCAGCGCCAGCACGCCCGCCAGCAACCCCAGCCCGGCGGTCGCCGCGCGGGCGGCCGGCACGCGGGCCAGCCGGGCGAAGGCCGGCAGCAGGCGCGGCGCGTCCACCCGGGTGCGGCGCGTCTCGGGGACCATGAGCGTCGGCACCAGGAGCAGCGCCGGCAGGATCGCGGCGAGCAGGAAGGTCGCGTCCAGGCCGACGGCGTCGACCAGCACCCCGCCGATGAGCGGGCCCAGCAGGCCGATGCCGCCGCCCGCCGTCTCGGCCAGGCCGATGCGGAACCCCAGCTGCCCGGCCGGGTAGGTGTCGGAGATCGCCGCGATGCCGGCGGTCCACACCAGCCCGCCCGCCAGGCCCTGGGCGGCGCGGGCGAGGGCGAGCAGCGGCGTCGTCTCGGCCGCGGCGAAGGCGAGGGTCGCGAGGGTCAGCGCGAGCCCCGCCATGATCATCACCGGCCGGCGGCCGGCGCGCTCCACCAGGCCGGCGGCGATGAAGGCGGTGACGAGCTGCCCCGCCGGGAAGGCGGCGAAGATCAGCGCGGCGGTCGAGTCGGAGAAGCCGAACCGGTCGCGGAACTCCGGCAGCGCCGGCACGACCATCGTGAAGAGGATGGTGTCGACCGCGATCAGGAGCGTGGCGGTCCAGAAGACGAGCTCGCGGCGTGCGGTGGGCGTGGTGCCGGTGATCGGGACTGCCTCCGGGAAAGGCGAAGGGGGCCCGGCGGGCCCCCTTCGGTACGACGAGACGGCGTGAGCCGTTCGACTACATCATGCCGCCCATGCCGCCCATGTCGGGCATGCCGCCACCGGCGCCGCCACCCTCCTCGGGTTTGTCGGCGACGACGGCTTCGGTGGTGATGATGTTCTTCGCGATCGACGCCGCGTTCTGCAACGCCGAGCGGGTCACCATCGCCGGATCGATGATCCCGGCCTTCACCAGATCGACG
>JBFXCS010000004.1:0-338147 GCA_050181915.1 Thermoleophilia bacterium
ACCGACAACAAACTCGCCCCCGACCCCGGCACCCGCGACCCCGGCACCGGCGCCATCGACGGCGAGAACACCTCATCCGCCCCACTCACCAACCCCCCACCATCCAACGGACCAACCCGCGACGGCGGCACCACCACCGGCGACGGCGTCTCGAGCATGCGCTCGGGCCTCTCCAGCCCCGTCATCGGCACGAACGACGTCGAGTCGGGGGGGAGGCCGCCGACGGAGGGCGCCTCGCGCGTGGCCGCCCGCTCGGCGATCGCCGAGGTCGGAGCGGTGGGGCCGCCGAGGCTGGCGGGGCTGACGCCGAGGCCGGCGGGCCCGACGGCGTCGGGCCGGCTCTCGATGCGCGTCGCCGTCGGAGGCGACGCCACGCCGACCGGCGGGTCGGCGCTCTTCGGCACCTTCGGCGCCTCGGGAGCGTCCGGCGTGGTCGGCAGCCCGCCCGGCGACGTGAGGTTCAGGTTGGCCGCGTCGAGCACCGGCTTGAGCTCCTCGAGGATCGTCGAGGGGAGCACGGGCAGCGTCGGCCCGGTCGACGGAGTCGTCGCGGGCGCGGTCGGGGCGGTCGATGCGGGCGGGGTCGCGCCAGAGTCGCCCTGGACGGGCGCCGTGGGCGCGGTCGACGCGGGCGGGGTGGTGGTCGTCGCGGCCGGCGGAGGCGCCGGGTCGGTGACGACCGGAGTGGTCTGCCCGTCCGCGGCCGGGGTCGCCGGGTCGGTGGCCGCCGGGTCCGTGGCGGCCGGGTCGGTGGCGGCCGGGTCCGTGGCCGCCGGGGTCTGCTCCGCGACCGGCGGGTCCTCCACGGCCGTCTGGGCGGCCGCGACGGCCGGGACCAGGAGGGCCAGGAGCAGGGCGGCGATCAACGCGCGAACCCACATGGGGACGCCGGCCGGACTCGCCTGCTGCGTCATGCGTGATGCCACGTGCTGCCCGATCTGGTAGTGCGGAGCGATCGCAAGATACACGGAATGGCTGACGTAATCACCCCGAACCGAACCGATCGTCGCCGTGGACCAGCGCGACCAGCTCGCCGAGGCCGGCGATGCGGGGACACGGCCCGTCCGGATGGGCGCCCGACCGGTCGATCAGAACCGCCCGGACGGCCGCCCGGCGGGCGCCCAGGCAGTCCCTGTCGGGCAGGTCGCCGCAGTGCAGGGCCCGGGCCGCCGGTACCTCCAGGAGCTCGAGGGCGCGGCGGAAGATGCGGGGGTCGGGCTTCGACGCCCCGACCGCGGCGCTCGTCACGACGGCGTCGAAGCGGCCCAGCACGCCGAGGCCGTCGAGCACCTCGGGGAGGGCGTGGTCCCAGTTGCTCACCACCGCCAGGCGCACCCCGAGCGCGGCCAGGCCGTCGAGGGCGGCGACGGCGTCCGGCAGCAGCACGAAGCGCAGGCTCTCCACCAGCATGGCGGCGAGCCGCTCCGGCGGGGGCACGTCCGGGCCCAGCACCCCGGCCAGCACGCCCGCGCACTCGCGCCGCAGGGCGGCCAGGCTCTCCGGGTCGCGGCCCCGGTCGTGGTTGGCGCGGTAGTGGAGGACCTCCGCTCGCAGGGCCGCCCGCACCCGCTCGGCGGGATGGCGATGGCCCGCGGCGGCCAGCGCGGCGCCCAGCAGCGGCGCCGGCGGCTCGAGGGTGAGCAGGGTGCCGTAGGCGTCCAGCAGCACCGCCTCGACCCCGCCGCCCGACCCCCGGTGTACGGGATCCTGACCGGCCGGGGCTATAATCCCGGCCGCCGTGCGGTGAGGGGAGGCAGCGTGGTGCGTGGCAGGCGCGGCCGCATCATCCTCTCGCTGGTCGTCGTACTGGTCGCGGCGGCCGCCTTCGTGCCGGCCTTCATCGCGGAGCACTACGCGAGTGGGCCGGGAGGCGCGGAGGTCGGGCGTGCGAGAGTCGATCGCGGATGGGAGTTCATCTATCACGCCGTTCGCCTGTCCCGGGGAGCGAAGTACGACACCGAGGGATCGGCGCTCACTCGCGCGCGGACGATCTGGTCGGGGACGGTCACGGCCCGCTCCGTGCGGCTCGTCTACATGGACGCCCGCCCGTTCCGCGTGCCCGTGCCCGACGGCGGCACCCGGCCGCGCCCGGCGCGCCGCGTCGCGACGCCGGCGTCGCGGCTGGGCTGGGTGGTCACCGGCACCGTCGCCGGGGGGCCGCCGCAGATGATCGGCCTGATCGACTACCACTCGGGCCGCACCGCCTGGAACATCCGCCCCCTGCCTAGGCCGGGCGCCCGATGAGCGACCTGCGCCGCCGGCGCCTGCAGAAGCGCCGCCTCTCGCACCGCCGCAAGGTGCGCCTGGGCCTGATCGTCGGCGGCCTGATCGCCGCCCTGGTGGGCGGCACCATCCTGGTGTCCGCGCTGGCGGTGAACTCGGTGATCGACAACCTCGAGGCCCAGGGGCTCGGCAACCCGCGGCCGCTGGGGCAGAACACGCGCATCTACGACAAGGACGGGCGGCAGCTCGGCATCGTCTCGAGCACCACCAACCGCACGCCGGTGTCGAGCGGGGTGATCCCCCAGGTCCTCAAGGACGCCACCGTGGCGATCGAGGACAAGCGCTTCTACAACCACGACGGCGTCGACTACTACCGGCTGGTGGGAGCCGCCTTCCGCGACCTGCAGCACGGCTCCAGCCGGCAGGGCGGCAGCACCATCACCATGCAGCTGGTGAAGAACCTCTACGACCCGGCGCGCGGCGCGCGGCAGGCCGACCTCGAGAAGAAGATCGAGGAGACCTACCTCGCGGTGCAGTACGAGAAGAAGTACACGAAGGACCAGATCCTCACCCAGTACCTGAACGGCGTCTTCTACGGCCAGAACGCCGTGGGCGTGCAGGCCGCCTCGCTCACCTACTTCAGGACCGGGGTGCACAAGCTCACGCTGCCCCAGGCGGCGCTGCTGGCCGGGCTCCCCCAGGCGCCCTCCGCGTACAACCCGTTCGCCTACCCCGAGGCGGCGAAGAAGCGGCGCAACACGGTGATCGACCAGATGGCCGACCAGGGCTTCATCACCCGGGAGCGGGCCGAGCGGGCCAAGAAGTCCGGCCTGGACCTGAAGCGCGGCAACGCCTACTCGAAGCGGCGCGAGGACTACTTCTTCGAGTACGTCCGCCAGTGGCTGATCGACAAGTACGGCGAGAAGGAGGTCCAGCGCGGCGGGTTCAAGGTCTACACCACCATCGACCCCAAGGCGCAGCAGGCGGCCCGCACGGCGATGAGCGAGTCGGGCCTGCCCGGGCCGGCGGCCGCGGTGGTCATGCTCGACAGCAGGACGGGGTACATCCGGGCGATGGCCTCGAACCAGACCTACAGCGCCGACAACCAGTTCAACGTCGCCGCCCAGGCCCTGCGCCAGTCCGGCTCGACCTTCAAGACCTTCGTGCTCGCCACCGCGATCAAGCAGAAGATCAACCCGTACAACACCTACTACGAGAGCAAGGCGCTGCACATCGACGACTCGAAGTACGGGCTGATCACCACGCCGAACTACGGCGGCTCGTACCGCGGAGTGGTCTCGGTGGCCCAGGGGACGCTGTCGTCGGACAACGCCGTCTACCAGCAGCTGTCGCTGGACGTGAAGCCGACCGAGATCATCAAGACCGCCTACGAGATGGGCATCCCGAAGTCGCGCAAGCTGCCGAACGTGGCCAACGTGGGGCTCGGCACCGGCTCGGTCACGCCGCTCGACATGGCCACCGCGTACGCGCCGCTCTCGAACGGCGGGTCCCGGGTCGAGCCCCTGGCCATCTCCAAGATCGTGCGGCCCAACGGCAAGGTCGAGAACTTCAAGCCGCGGCGCCACAAGGTGCTCACCGACGGCCAGGCCTACGAGGTGACCCGCATCCTCGAGGACAACATCCAGGGCGGCACGGGCACCGGCGCGCGCATCAGCGTGCCCGCGGCGGGAAAGACGGGCACGACGGACAACTACGAGAACGCATGGTTCGTGGGATACACGCCGGAGCTCTCGACGGCCGTCTGGATGGGGTACGAGAACAACACGCCGATGCCGGGCGTCAGCGGCGGCAGCTACCCGGCCTCGATCTGGGGCAACTTCATGGGCCGGATCGTCTCGCTGCCCCAGTACGCGGGCTCCGGATCCTTCCCGCTGCCGACCGAGCCGGTGTCGTGGGCGCCGTTCTCCAGCCAGTTCACCCGCGCGGCGGCCGAGGCGCGGGCGGCGTCGGCGGCGGCCGCCGCGTCCAGCCGCGCCGAGCCGGAGGAGCCCACGAGCTCGACGCCCCAGGAGCCGCCCCCGCTCTCCCAGCCCGCCCAGCCCCCGGTGACGCCTCCGGTGACCCCGACCCCGACGCCCACCCCGACACCGACGCCCACCCCGACACCGACGCCCACCCCGTCGCCCGCGCCGGCGCCGGTCCCGGCGCCGCCGGTCTCCACGACCCCCTGATCGGCGAGCGGTGAGGATGCCGACGGCGCGCGCGTGGACGATGCGGGCGTTGCGCGCGGCCGGGCGGCCGCTGGGCGCCGGCGCGGTCGCGGCCGCGCTCACCCTGCTGCTGATGCTGTTCGGGCCACCGGGCGGCGACCAGGCGGCCCACCTCTACCTCACCCAGTCGTGGCGCGATCACGGCTGGCAGCTGTGGGACAACTTCTGGTACTCGGGCCGCTACGCGCAGGTGAACTACAGCCTGCTCTTCTATCCGGTCGCCGCCCTGCTCGGGCTGACGACCGCGGTCGTGGCCTCGTGCGGCGGCGCCGCGGCCGCCTTCGCGGCGCTGGTGCGGCGCCGCTGGCCGTCGCTGGCCACCGGCCCCGCCGCGGCCTTCGCGGTCGTGCTGCCGCTGGGCGTCGTGGCCGGCACCTACCCGTTCCTGATGGGGCTGGCGTGCGCCCTCGGCGCGCTGGTCGCCGTCGCCGCCGGCCGCCGCGGCGCGGCGTTCTGCTGCGTGCTGCTCACCGCGCTCGCCCACCCCCTGGCGCTCGCCTTCCTGATCGTCGTGCTCGGCGCGGTCGCGGCGACCACCCGGGGCTGGTGGCGGCGGCGATCGAACCTCTGGCTCGCGGCGGGCATCGCCGCCGTCGCCGGAGCCCAGGGCGTGCTGCTGCGCGGGTTCGCCTCGAACGACGCGCAGTACCCCTTCGACCCCAAGGACGCGCTGGCCATCGCGGGCTTCTGCGCCGCGGGGCTGCTGCTCACCCGCGGCCTGCCCGACCAGCGGTCGCTGCGGGCCATCTTCGTGGGCTACGGCGCCCTCGCCGCGGTCGCGTTCTCCCTCTCGTCCCCGATCGGCGGCAACGCCGTGCGCCTGCTGCTCCTGATGGGCGCGCCCCTGCTGCTGCTGCCGCTGGCGGCGCGCGGCTTCCGGCCGCGGGCCATCACCGCGATCTGCATGCTGGGGGTGCTGATGTGGCAGGCCATCCCCGCCGTGGCGGGCTGGCGCACCGCCACCGAGTCGCGCGCCCAGCACGCCGACTTCTGGTACCCGGTCATCGCCTTCCTCGGCGCGCACGGCGACGAGAACCACCGGGTGCAGGTGGTCGCGACGGCCGACAACTGGGAGGCGTACTACCTCGCCAAGCGCGGCGTGCCGCTGGCCCGCGGCTGGTTCCGCCAGGACGACTTCCCCGCCAACGCCGCGCTCTACGAGAACCTCACCCCCGCGAGCTACCGGGCGTGGCTGCGGCGCATCGGCGTGCGGTACGTGTTCCTGCCGGACGACCCGCTCGACTACAGCGCCCAGAACGAGGCGGCGCTGCTGCGCTCCGGCCGGTCCGGGCTGCGGATGGTGGAGCGCGTGGGCGGCTGGACGATCTACGAGCTGCCCGACGCGACGCCGATCGCGACGCCCGCGAAGGACATCACCATCCTCCACCTCACCTCCAGCACCGTGACCCTGCGCGCCGACGCGCCCGGCATCTACCGGCTGCGGCTCAGCTACACGCCCTACTGGCGGGTGGCGAGCGGCGCGGCCTGCGCGGCGCCGCGCAGCCCGTGGGGCACCGAGCTGCGCGTCACCCAGCCCGGCGTGGTGCAGCTGTCGTTCGACGTCCGCTTCGGGACGTTCGTCGGCGCCGTGCTGGGCAGCGAGGGCGGGTGCTCCCAGGCGCCCTACGGACCGGCGGTGCCCTGGGCCGACTCGACCCGCGCCGCGGGGCCGCCCGCTCCCCTGCCCCCGCCGGCGGCCGAGGACGCCGACGCCCGGTAGGCGCGCGGCTTAGGCCGCGCGCCAGATGCGATCGTCGCCGACCGGCGTGGCGGTCGCCCGGCCCTCGGCCACCAGGCCCAGCAGCGCCGCCTCGGCGGCCGGTCGGTCGGGGGCGTCGTTGCCCTCCACCAGCAGCTGGGTGACCTCCTGCGTGGTGAGCCCCTCCGGGAAGCGCGCCAGCAGCTGCGCCGGATCGGCCGGGGCGGCCCTCCGCTCGAGCGCGGGGTCGAGGTTGGCGATCAGCACGTCGTAGGCCTCGACCGTCTGCCACCCGCCGGCCACGAGCCGCAGCCCGTCGCGCTCCAGCACCAGCGACGGCGCGGTGAAACGCTCCGGCCCGTCGGTGGCGGCGGTCTTGCCCTGGAGCGAGGCCGCCGTGCCGGCGGCCGAGCGCGCCTCGTCCCGGTCCCGCAGGTACGCCCGCTCCACCTCCGGGTCGTCGATCCGCGCGACGACCGCGGCGGCGTCGAGGCCAGGGACGGTCGACAGCGCGGCGCGCAGGTCGTCGTCGTCGTCGAGGATCGCGCCGGTGGTGAAGTTGGCGAGCTGCAGCGCCCGCAGCGCATCCCACTCGGCGCCGGGCGCGGCGAGGCGCGCCGCCACGACCGCCCGGCACGCCCGGCCGGTGCCGGACAGGCGCGCCTTCGGCTCCAGCGAGAAGGGCATGCCGAAGCGGCGGCGGAACTCGGCGTGCCCCCGCAGCATGCGGCCCGGCGTGTAGCCGGCGGCCGCGTAGCGCCCGGGCCCCTCGGCCAGGCCGATCACCACCAGCCGCCAGTCGAGCTGGTCGCCGTAGCGCCACCGCAGCACCCGCAGCGCCGGGATGGCCGAGTAGGCCCACGGGCAGCCCGGATCGGTGTGGAGGATGGCGGCGAGGCGGGCGATGACCGGAGGCTAGGACACCCCGGCCGCCGGACGCCCCGGGCGGCGTTTCACGGGATGGGACATGCCGGCTATGGCCCGCCGCGGGGTCGGCGTGTTCTGATGCCGGGCGCGCGGAGAAATCGCCAGATTCACCGAACGAGACAGGAGTGTCGTGCCCACATCCTCAGATGCCCGCGGCTGGGCGGCCGGCGCGCTCGCGCTGATCCTCGGCCTGATCATCTTCTGGGTCAGCCTCGCCGACAACGGCGACGACGATCCGGCCCCGGTCGCCTCGGCGACCACGACGGAGCAGACGGCCACGGCGCCGGAGGGCTCCGACGCCACCACCGGAACCTCTCCGGAGATCACCGTGACCCTCCCGCCCGGGGGCCTGCTCGCCGGCCTCGAGGCGGACGGTCGCTTCGGAACGTTCACCGGCCTGCTGCGCGACTCCGGGCTGGAGTCGCGCCTCGACGGTCCCGGCCCCTACACCGTCCTCGCACCCACCGACGACGCCCTGGCCGCCGTGCCCGCGGCGGACCTGGCCGCGCTGGAGGCCGACCCCGGCCGGCTGCGGCAGACGCTGCTGGGCCACATCGTGGCCGGCGGCGCGTCGCCGGCCACGCTGGCCGACGGCGACACGCTGCCGACGCTCGCGGGCACGAGCGTGACCGTCGCCGAGCGGGACGGGACGATCAGCGTCAACGGCGTCGACCTCGACGGGTCGCCGCCCCTCGCGACCGACGACGGCGGGAGCATCGTCGCCCTCGCGGGGCTCATCACGACGACCGGCCCGAAGGTGACGACCGGCCAGGGCCTCAGATCAGGCATCGCCGGCGACTACGGCCCCTGGCGCCACCGCGCCTGGCGCGACCGCGTGCTGGCCCGCCTGAGCCCCGACGTGGCCGCCCGCGCCCGGCCGCTCGACGACTTCAAGGGCGGCTTCGGCATCCGCATCGGGCCGGGCTGATCTCACCGGCCGCCGCGGGTCGGGTCGCTAAGGAGGCCCGACCCGCGGCGCCCAGTGGGGCGCTCCCAGGGACCAGTCGATGGCGTTGTGGAACTCGTTGATGAAGAGCGCCCACGCGAACCAGCCGATGATCGACGCCACCCCGAAGAAGGCGCTCGCGCGGTAGAGGGTGAGCATCGCGGCGTCGCTCGCCTTGGTGCGCATCCACAGCCAGAAGCTGTCCTTCGGGACGATCTCGCGGTGGAAGTACTCGGAGGTGAACATCCGCCAGTGGACCGCGAGCCAGATCGCCCACAGCGCGTCCCACGCCCCACCGAGCGACGTGTAGTACGCGATCGCGTCCTCCTTGCGACCGGCCTGGCCGACGTACTCCCACACGTCGAGGTGCAGATGCCAGTCGCTGAACGGGAAGAACACCATCACGCCGACCGAGTCGAGCGTGTCGGAGAAGACGTGGGCCCAGCAGCCGAGCAGGAACGACAGCGCCCAGCTCCGGTTCTTGCTCGCCAGGTAGATCAGCCCGGCGAGCAGCACGCCGAAGGCGAGCGAGTGGGTGAAGCCCACGCCCGGGAACCCGCGGTGCAGCTGGACCGGGTCGTCGACCAGCTTGTGGCGGCCGCTCCAGCCGATGCCGTAGACGGCCCACTTGCTGAGGATGTCGGGCGAGTAGGAGCCGGCGAGGCACAGCGGCAGGCTGATGATGCCCCCGAGCTTCACCCTGAACAGGTACGGCTCGAGGTCGTGCGCGGCCCAGCTCACTCCGGCGGCTCGGCGGGGGGCGCGGGGAGCACCGGCCCCGGGTCGGTGGAACTGCGGCCCAGCAGCCGGCCGGCGAGCCAGGTGACGATGAACAGGAAGGGGAGCGACTCCCAGAAGCCCAGCAGGAAGAAGGGCTGGAAGAAGGCGCCGAGGGTGGCGTAGGCCAGCACCGCGCAGGTCCAGTAGGCGACGGCCCAGCGGTTGCGGGCGTTGGCTGGGCGGCCTGGCACGAGGCGGAATCGTCGACGCTTGCGGTGCCGTTCGCAAGGGGCGAGTCTCCCGGCGTGCCGGCCCCCACCCTCCGCGTGCTGACCTGGAACCTCTTCCACGGCCGGGACGGGCTGCCGGGCCTGGGCGCCACCCGGGCGTCGACCTGGCGGCGGCGGCCGGTGGAGGACGGCACCCACGTCCACCTGAACCGCAAGCTCACCGACCTGATGGCGGACCGGGTGGCGGCCTGGGCGCCGGACGTCGCCGCGCTGCAGGAGGTCCCCACCGCGGCGATCCCCGCGATCGTGCGCCGCACGGGCATGCACGCGGTGTGGACCACGA
Organism: Thermoleophilia bacterium; assembly: GCA_050181915.1. Classification (GTDB taxonomy): domain Bacteria; phylum Actinomycetota; class Thermoleophilia; order Miltoncostaeales; family Miltoncostaeaceae; genus JBFXCS01. Next base: position 9,320 of record JBFXCS010000004.1, read on the forward strand.
CCGGGCCGCTGCTCGGCCCGCGGCGGCTGCGGGACATGCTGGCGGCGCGCAACCCCGACCTGTGGCGCACGCACGAGGGCAACGCGAACGTGCTGCTGGCCGGGCCGCGCTGGCTGCCGGTCGGGGGCTCGGAGCGCTCGGCGCGGCTCAACTCCCTGTCGGCCATCGTGCGCGCGGCGGTCGACCTGGAGCTCGACGCCGGCGAGCTGCTGCGCTACCTGCCCGAGCCGCGGCGGGCGGTGCTCGCCCGCGTGCGCGGGCCGGGCGGCGCCGAGGCGGCCGTCGCCTGCGTGCACCTGCACAACGCCCGCCACGAGGCGCTCACCGAGCGGGAGCTCGACGTGGCCGCCGCCGCGCTGGCCGGGCTGGCCGGCGAGGGCACGCCGATGGTGCTGGCCGGCGACCTGAACCGCGACGCCCGCCATCCGGCGATCGCGGCCCTCGCCGACGAGGGCTGGGGCGGCGTCGCCGCAGGCGACGCGCTCGGCATCGACCGGGTGCTCTTCCGCGGCCTCGAGGCGGTGGAGCCGCCGCGGTGCCTGCCGGCCGCCGAGCGCGAGGTGACCGCGACCTACGGGGGCGTCAGCCGCCGGGTGCGGCTCTCCGACCACGATCCGGTGATCGCCACCCTCAGGGTGAGCGCATCGTGAGCTGCGCGACGCCGAGGGCGATCACCGCGACCGCCCCGGCGACCAGCCAGGCGCGGCGACGCGGATCGAGGGCCGCCACCCGGTCGGCCAGCGGCCACATCAGCGGGAAGGCCATCAGCCCGAAGCGGGCCGTCGAGGTGATGGTGCCGCTCGACAGCGGGATCAGCAGGGCCGCGGCGCTGTAGACCACCCACGGCGAGCGCAGCCCGCCCTCGCGCCGCCACAGCAGCACCAGCAGCCAGGCGTAGAGGCCGAGGAAGGCGAGGTCGCGCAGGGTCGCGTGCCAGGCGGCGGTGAAGGTCGCGCTCGCGACCAGGTCCCAGCCCGCGCCGATCTCCCTGGGCAGCTCCGTCACGATGCCCACGCCCACCTGACCGCGGTCCCACGCCTTCTGGGCGTCGAGCGGCAGGAGGGCCGAGCCCCGCTCGGCGGCCATCCAGCCCAGGAAGCAGCCCACCGCGACGATCGCGGGGAGCACCGCCGCCGCCAACCGACGCAGCCTGCCGGGCGCGGGCCGGTACAGCGCCAGCAGGCCCACCAGCAGCGCGACGAGGGCGCCGGTGGGGCGGGTGAGCGCGGCGACGCCCGCGACCAGGCCGGCGATCGCGAAGCGCCCCCGCACGGCGAGCAGCGCCGCGCCGATCGCCGCCGCCACGGCGATCCCCTCCGTGTAGGGCAGGGAGCAGTAGAGGGCGGGCGGGAACAGGGCCAGCGTCCAGGTGGCGGCCGCCGCCGCGCGCTCGCCGGCGCGCGCGCGGGTGAGGGCGTGCAGCGCCCACAGGGCGACAAGCATCGCCAGGTTCGCCACCGCCAGCGCCCCCCAGAAGGGGTTGACGCCGATCGCCAGGAAGGCCGCCATCACCCCCGGCAGCAGCGGGAAGAAGGCGAGGTTGGTGAAGACCTGGCCCACGTCCGCCGTGTCGGTGGTGTAGCCGTGGCGGGCGATGTCGAGGTACCAGGTGGTGTCCCAGCCGCCGAGCAGCGCCATCTGGTGCGGGACGGCCGGGTCGACGCCGCGGGTGGGCAGGCCGAACCAGAGGGAGAGCACCAGGCCCAGCAGCAGGATCAGCGCGCGCGAGGCCGCCCACGCGACGACCGGTACGCGCCAGCCCGGGGCGGAGGGGTCCGCCCGCAGCCACCCCGGGACGCTCACCCGCGCCGGCCGCGCCAGATCACGGCGAGCGCCGCCGCCAGGATCACGCCCGCCAGGACGGGGGCGATCACCGCGGCCGGCTCCAGCGACACGGTCAGCGGCAGCTCCGTCGCCCCGCCGCCGGGCGACCGGGCGACCAGCGCCACCGGCGGGTCGGTCGCCACGCGCAGCGACCAGGCCATGGCGAGCGCCGCCGCCACGGCGGCCACCGCCCCCCAGCCGCGCGCGGCCGGGGCCTCCGAGCCCGGGCCCGCCGCCAGGAGCCCCGCCCCCGCCAGCACGATCAGGGCTCCCAGCACCGGCAGCAGCCACAGCTCGCCGGCGGCGGCCAGGCCCGTGGCGCTGACGGGGGCCCGCGGAGCGGGCGCCTCGAACCACGCGAAGGCGGGCAGGGCGCCGAGCGCCGCCCCCAGCAGCATCAGCGCCGCGCCGATCAGGCGATCGATCACGGCAGCGGCTCCTCGCGCCGCAGCAGCAGCACGCCGTCCTGATCGAGCACCGGCCGCATGTCCGGCCGGGCGCGCACCGCGGCCACCGCGAGCGGGAACCCGGCGAACGAGAGCCGGTCGCCCAGGTAGGGCTGGCGGAAGTCGATCAGCACCCACTCGGCGTCGGCGACCACGGGGAAGGTGTAGATGCGCTCGCGCTCGGACAGGTGGGCGCCGGGCAGGTTGCCCGCCGACACCGGCACGCCGGCGGGGATCATGTCCACCGCTCGCTGCAGGGTGCGCGCCTGATGGCCGATGCGGTACTGGTCGACCCGGCGGTGGGAGCCGACCCCCGGCACCTCGCTCCACCACGGCAGCGGCCCCAGCACGATGCCCGATCCCACCACCAGGGCGACGAGGGCGGCGCCCACCGCCCCGTCGCGCTCGAGCGCGCGCACCAGGACGCGCGGGCGCTCCATGCGGCGCAGCCGCCCCAGGCCCATGATCGCCGCGGCGACCAGGAAGGGCACGATCACGGCCACGTACTGGAACTCGATGGAGTACATCGGGAACCAGTCCGAGAGGATGTTGATGAGGATCTCGGGCACCGCTCCCAGCGCGAGCAGCGGCGCCGCCAGCGGCAGCAGCGCGAGGGGCACGAGCAGCGCGGCCAGGTAGGTGATCCGATGGTGGCTCACGGCGACCTGGGCGGCCTCCCAGGGGCGGGTGAGGACCGTCCCCAGCACCTCCCCGCCGTCGCCGCCCAGGTCGCCGTAGCGGCCGACGAAGGCCGAGCCGCGGCCGTCGTTGAAGTGGGGGATGATCACGAGCATCGCGACGGCCACCCAGGCGAGGGCCGCGGCGGCCATCGCGACGCCGTAGCGACGGCCCAGTCCGCGCACCGCCATCCAGAGGCCCAGCATCGCGACGGCGAGGCCCACCTCCTCCTTGGTGAGCACCGCGAGCAGGGCCGCGACGCCCAGGATCCAGGGCCGCCGGGCCTCGGCCGCCCAGATGCACAGCATGAGCAGCGGCGCGGCGAGGGTGACGGCGTGGAACTCGGTGAGGGTGGCCCACTGGAGGGGCGGATACATCAGGTAGATCACCGCCCCCGCCACGGCGAGCCCGTCGTGGCCCAGCCAGCGGCGGCCCAGCCAGAAGGCGGGCAGCGCGCCCGCGGCGACGATGGTCGCCTGCGCGGCCAGCAGCGCCTGGGGCAGCGCGCCGGTCCAGGCGAGCGGCGCGAAGAGCACCAGGATCGGGTCGACGTGGGCGCCCAGGCGCACGAACTGCTCGCCCAGGATGTCGGTGGTCTCGAGCGGCCGCCCGTGGGCCGTGCTCCAGACGGCCTGCACCATGTTCCCCAGGTCGAAGCGGCCGGTCCAGTAGGCGTCGTAGCGACGCACCGAGAGCCACGAGAGCACCCCCGCCCACAGCGCGGCGAGGCCGCACACCGCCAGCAGCGGCCGGTCGAGCCGCGACACGACCCGGCTCAGGGGGGGGCGCGGGCGCCGGCGCGGCGCCGGCGGCGCGACGGTCACCGCCGTCGGCCCGCCAGGACGACGATGCCGATGAAGACCAGCTCGACGAGGGTCAGCACCAGCCGCGCGCCAACCGAGAGCGCCACCGCGACCCCGCCGGGGATGTCCTGGGAGGCGAGGGCCAGGGCGAAGGCCCCCTCGCGCACGCCGAGGCCCGACGGGAAGATGAAGGCCACCATCGAGAGCGCGAACGAGGTGAGGAAGGCGAGGCCCACGAAGGCGGGGCCGCCGACCCCCGGCCCGCCGATGCCGCGCACCACCAGCCACATGCCCACGGCGAGCACGGCGGCGGACGCCGCGTACCACAGCGCCAGGCCGGCCAGCGGCCGGGCGGCCAGCAGGCGCGGCAGCGGCTCGCGGCCGATCCTGCGCAGGCCCCAGGACGAGAGCGGCCCGAAGACGCGCGGGTGCAGCAGCACCAGCCCCAGCGGCAGCAGCACGACCAGCCACAGGGTCCAGCCGCCGACGTCCCCGCCGTAGAGGGCGACGAACAGCACCGCCCCGGCGGCGGCGAGGGCCACGGTGAGGATCTGCTCGTAGGCGGTCGCGGCCAGGGTCACCCGGCGCGGCACGCCGCGGTCGTGGCTCAGCACGACCCGGCCCAGCACCATCAGCACGTTTCCGGGCACGTACCGGCCCAGCAGGGACCGGGCCCAGATGGAGATCATCGCCAGCGGCGGCGGCTCGGGGTGGTGGAGGCGGTCGACGATGGCGCCGTAGCCGAGGGCGCAGGTGGCGTAGAAGACCAGCAGCACGAGGGACCCCACGGCGAGCATCCAGGGCTCGACGTCCCAGTGGTAGGCCGAGACCGACGACCAGCCGTCGACCAGGGCGTAGGCGAGGAAGCCCACGACCAGGAGGCCCGCGGCCAGGCCGCCCCAGCGGCGGAGCGGGCCGGGAGCCGCGGCCGGGACCGCGGCGGCCTGCTCAGGCGGGATCGCCATTCCTGCGCCCGACGGCCAGCAGGCCGTGGTATCCGGGACGGCGGCCCACGAAGGCCGAGTCGATCTCGAGCGCGGCGCGCATCACCCGCGCGACCAGGCGCGGCGGCGCCCCGCCCGCGGCGCGCCCGCCGCCGGCCTGCAGGCGCCTGCGCAGCGCCCGGCGGTACACCTGGCGGTGGTAGAGGCCGGTGAGGGGGAAGCCCCAGCCCACCACGTCGACGTCGGCGAAGCCCGCGGCCTCCATCCGCTCGCGCAGGCCCTCCACCGTGTAGCGGCGGCGGTGGCCGGCCCACTGGTCGGTCCAGTCGTAGCGGTAGGGGTTCGCCGGCACCGTGACCAGCAGCGGCCCGCCGGGGCGGATCACCCGGGCCAGGTCGGCGAGGGCGGCCGCGTCGTCGTCGAGGTGCTCGAGCACCTCCGCGCAGACCGCCGCGTCCACGGCGGCGTCGGGCATCCGCAGCTGCTGCAGGTCGCCGGGGAACACCGGGTTGCCGGCCTCGGCGCCGCGGCGGCGCAGGGCCTCGCGCGTCCAGTCGCACAGCTCGGCGCTGGCGTCGGTGGACGTGACCCGCAGCCCCGCGTCGACCAGCTTGAGGGTGAGGCTGCCGGCGCCGCAGCCGGCGTTCAGCACCTCCGGGCCGGGCAGGATGGGCAGCAGGCGGCGCAGGATCAGCGCCTCGCGGTAGTCGTGGCGGGGCCCGAACAGCTCGGGCGCGTCGCCCCAGTCGTGGGTGCGCGGCTCGGTCGTCATGCGGGAGAGGTTAGTGCCACCAGCGCGTCGCGCAGCGGCGCGGCGGCCGCGGCGGGGGTGCCGCGCCGCAGGTAGGCGGCCCGGGCGGCGGCGCCCAGGCGGGTGCGCAGGGCCGCGTCGTCGCCCAGCCGGCGCAGGGCGGCGGCCAGGGCGGCGGCGTCGCCGGGCGGCACCAGCAGGGCGGTCTCGCCGTCGGTCAGCTCCTCGCGCACGCCGGGCGTGTCGGCGGTCACGACCGGGCGGCCGACGGCCAGCGCCTGCCACACCTTGTTGGGCACGACGCGGGCCGCCTTCTCGCTGGTGCCGAACACGCCGAGCGCGACGGACGACGACGCCAGCTCGGCGCCGAGGCTCCGGTAGGGCACCCAGCGCTCCCAGGTGAGCCCCGCGGGGCGGTCGCGCGCCAGCTCACCCTCCAGCCACGGCCCCAGCTGGCCGTCGCCGATCAGGCGCACCGGCGGGACCCCCGGGCGCCGCGCCGCCTCGAGCACGGTCGCGATGCCGTGCAGCGGCGCGAGCTTGCCGTAGAACAGCACCCGCGGCGGGCCGGGGGGCGGGGGCGCCATGGGGAAGGCCGCGGGCTCGGCCCCCACCGGGGCCACGACCAGCTTGCCCTCCGGCACGCCGAAGCGGCGGGCCAGCCACTCGGCGCCCGCCCGGGTGTCGGCGAGCACGACGTCCGCGGCGGCGAGGGTGACGCGGTCCACGCCGCCCAGGGCCGCGGCCAGGCCCCGTCCGGCCATCGCCCGGTCGCCGCCGAGGGTGTCGGCCAGCGAGATCATCATGTCCACCACCAGGGGCACCCGGCGGGCCTTCGCGACCGCCCAGGCGGGGACCGCGTCAGGCTGGGCCGGGTAGCCCGCCACGATCGCGTCGATGCGGGGCTCCCGGATCCCCTCGGCCGCCAGCATCGCCCACGACCCGGCGAAGCGGCCGCCGGCGCGCGCCAGCGGCAGGGGGCGCAGGAACGAGCCCGCCTTGTGGCGCTGGCGCTCCCACACCGGCCGGTGGCGCTCCACGACGTCGACGCCCAGGGAGCGGAGGCCCTCCACGAGCACGCGGGAGCGGGGGTAGTCGCGCTCGTACGTGCCGAGCCACATGACCCTCATCGGCGGTGCCCCTTCCGGCGGGCGATCAGCGGAGGATGCGCTCCACGCGGGAGCGGGCCTCGTCCTCCTGCGGGCGCAGGTGGTAGCGCTGGATCATCTCGCTCACCAACCCGATCGTGAGGAACTGGACGCCCACCACCACCAGCAGCACGCCCAGCAGCAGCAGCGGCCGGTCGCCGATGCCCTCGCCGAGGATCTTCTCCACCACCAGGTAGGCCAGCAGGCAGAGGCCCACGAGCATGAACAGCACCCCGAGCCCGCCGAAGAGGTGCATCGGCCGCTGCCTGAAGCGCCCGATGAACAGGATGGTGAGCAGGTCGAGGAAGCCGCGCAGGTAGCGCTCGAAGCCGTACTTGCTCTTGCCGAACGCGCGCGGCCGGTGGTGGACCGGCAGCTCGGTGACGCGGAAGCCCTCGTTCGCCGCCAGCACCGGGATGTAGCGGTACTGGTCGCCGGTCAGCGAGAGCCCCTCGACCACCTCGCGGCGGTAGGCCTTGAAGCCGCAGTTCAGGTCGTGCAGGTCGATGCCGGCCATGCGCGTCGTGACCCCGTTGAAGATCTTGGAGGGCAGGCGCTTGCCGATCGGGTCCTGGCGGTTCTCCTTCCAGCCCGAGACGAGGTCGGCGCCGGCCTCCAGCCCGGCCAGCAGGCGCGGGATCTCGGCCGGGTCGTCCTGCAGGTCGCCGTCGATGGTGACGATCGCGTCGCCGCGCGCCTCGCGGAAGCCGGCCATCAGGGCGGCAGCCTTGCCGAAGTTCCGCCGCAGGCGGATGACCGCGACCTCGGGCTCGCGGGCCGCCAGGTCGGCGAGCACGTCGCTCGTGCCGTCGGTCGAGCCGTCGTCGACGAACAGGATTTCCGTCTCCCGGCCCAGTCCCCTCAGCACGGCGAGCAGCTCGGCCGTGAGGGGCTCGACCGATTCGCGCTCGTTGTAGACGGGGACGACCACCGAAACGAACGCGAGACGTGCGGCCACCGGGCGACTATAGCCGTCCCGGTGGCGCCGTCCGGCCGGACCGGTCCCGCTACGGGCGGTCCGGCGCGGCCGCCTCCGCCCCCGGCCCGCAGCCGAAGCCCTCGGCGTCGCTCCGGATCGCCGCGAGGCTCTCCTCACCCCGGGCGGCGCGCGCGGCGACCTCCCCGACGGCGTCCGGGTACCGGCCCTCGGCGGCCATCTCGCGCAGCACCGGCCACCGGCCGGAGCCGGCGAGCGTGCGGGCGACGGAGGTCATCCCCGCGTCGTCGCCGGCCGAGGCGGCCTCCAGCCAGCGGTCGAGCAGGGGGCAGACCACGGCCGTCACCACCTCGGCGCCCAGGCTGTAGCGGTCGGTGACGAGGGTGCTCGACCGGATCGCCGCGGTGGCGCCGGCGATGGCCGGGACGCCGGCGAGCATCTCGTCCACCACGGCCGATCGATCGGCGGGGACGACCGCGTCGTCGGGCAGCGCCGCGATCCAGCGGTCGCGCGGCGCGGGCTCGAGGGCCGACAGCAGCGCCCGGAAGGCGTCCGCGTCGCGGGCGGCGGTGCGGAACTCCCAGGTGCGGCCGCCGGAGCGCCACAGCGCCGTGAACTCCGCGGCCGGGTCGCGGTAGCGGAACACGCGCGCGACGGCGCCGAGGACGGGCGCCGTGCCGAGGTCGCGCGACGCGACGGCCCGGTCGTCCACGTAGTCCTGGAACTGCCCCAGGGGCCGCCAGTGGAGGTCGGCGCGGGCGTCGCCCTTCACGAAGTCGAGCTCACCGTCGTCACCGGCGTCGTACACCCGCTCCACCCGCCACCCGGCCAGCAGCACGGACGGCGTGGAGATGGGGTCCGCCGGGGCGGGCGCCGTCACGGCGCCCGGCGAGGCGGGGCCGGAGTCGACGTGCGAGGCGGCGAGCACCCCCGCGGTCGCGATGACGCCGGCCGCCAGGGCCGCCGCGGCCGCCCGCGACCCCCAGACCGCCGCGCGCGCGCGCCCGGCGCGGCGGGGGTCGGTGGCGGAGATCTCGTCGCGCAGCCGGGCCAGGCCGTCTGCGGCGGGCGCGTCGCGCGCCGGGTCGGCCGCGGCGAGAAGGTCGTCGAGCCCGTTCATGACGCCTCCTCGGCGACGGGGGTGGCGAGGCGGGGCCCGTCCAGCGCCCCGGCCTCGATCAGATGCGCGCGCAGCCGGGTGCGGGCGCGGTGCAGGCGCGTGCGGGCGGTCGTCGGGCGCAGGCCCAGCACCCGGGCGGCCTCGGCGACGTCGAGGCCCTCCCAGGCGGTCAGGGCGATGATCTCGCGGTCGGCGCGCCCGAGCCGCGCCATGGCGGCCCGCACCGTCGCGGGTCCGCCGCCGGGCGGCGGGACGGACGCGGCCGCCAGGGCGAGCTGCTCGCGCAGTCGCCCGCCGAGGCGGTCGCGGCGCCGCATGCCGCGGCGCTGGTTGGACAGGACGTTGCGCGCGACGCCGTAGAGCCACAGGCGCGACCGCTCGCCCGGCGGGATGTCGTCGAGCCGGCGCCAGGCGGTCAGGAAGGTGTCCGCGACGACGTCCGCGGCGTCGGCGGGCTCGTCCACGCGCCGCAGCGCATAGGACAGCACGTCGCTCGCGTGGGCGTCGTAGAGAGCCTCGAACGCGGCGCGGCGGGTATCGTCGGCGGACTTCATGCCCCCACATGTCCGGCGCGGGGCCGGATGTTTCACCCTCCCGGGCGCCCTCTCCTGCGCGCGGGACGCGGCCGGCGCTCCACCCTCACCCGCAGGCGCAGGCGCGCGCGGGCCTCGCGGCGGCCCGGGTGGGCGGGCGACAGCGGCCCCGCGGCCAGCCCGAGCTTGCGGGCCCGGAACGAGAGCAGCGATCCGATCGACCAGACGCAGGCCAGCACCAGCACCGCCAGCACCAGCCCGGTCGCCCCGCGGGCGCCGCTCGCGGCCGTCGCCAGCAGGTACCAGCCGGCGAAGACGATGTTCGAGTCGAGCCGGCCCGCCAGGCTCAGCAGCAGCAGCAGGACCGGCAGCGCCGCCACGGCCGCCAGCGCGACCAGCTGCCAGCCCCGCCGGGCGACCGACGCGATCAGGGCGGCGTGGGCCACCGGCAGCGCCAGCACCAGCGCGAAGGGGCTCGCCAGCCACAGCACGACCATCAGCACCGCCAGGGCCCCGAGCGCCGCGACGCCCTCCGCCGCCGGCGGCGCGCCGTGACCCTCGATGCGGCGGCGCGCCCACAGCCAGGCCAGCAGGCCGGCCCCGACGGCCAGCACCAGGCCCAGACCGGCGGCGGCGCCGAAGCGCGCGTCGCCCGGCAGCGGCGGCGCGCCGCCCGCCTCGCGCGGCAGGAGCCCGGCGAGCGACAGCAGGTGCGCGGCGATGAGCGCCGCGAACAGGGGGATGCTGCGCAGCCCCACGGTGCGGAGCGCCGGGACCATCCGCACCCGCGCGCGGCGGAGGGCGGCGACGGCGTCGACCGCCAGCACCAGCACCGGCAGGGCGAGCAGCAGCAGGGCGATGCGCGAGACGGTGGGCCGCAGGATCTTGCCCGCGAACTCGACCCCCTGATCGGGGGCGGGCACCGTCGGCGCCGCGTCGAGGGCTCCCAGCAGGTGGTTGGCGGCGCTCGCCGCCAGCTGGAGGCGCTCTGCGGTGACCTCGGCGCCGGGGCGCAGGGGCGACTCGGCGCGCCCGGAGAGCGTCACCGCCGGCAGGCCGGCGGCGATCACCGCGCCCTGCTCGCCGAAGGTCTGGGGCACCGCCATGCGCAGCATCTGGCCGGTGAGCGAGGGCGCCCCCGCCGTGCGACCGCCGACCGCCTCGACCGACCGCTCGGCGATCGCCCCCAGCCGGATCGCCTGGCGGTCGGCGCGGCCGTCGGTCCAGATGTGGAACCGGTCGCCGGTCGCCTCGCCGGGCGCGTCGAGCACGATGGCGGCGGCCAGCGGGAACCCGGAGAAGCGCGTCAGGAACCAGCGTACGCCGGCGTTGCCGAGCGTGCTGCCGTCGGTGGACACGAACAGGTGCGGCCGCTCGTGGCGGCTGCTGGCCGAGTAGCGGGCCAGGCTCAGCAGCACCGCTGTGGAGCTGGAGCCCGCGGCGACGCCCGGCGGCGTGTCGCGCGGGGCGATCACCACGATCCCCGGCCGCCGCGACGCCCCCACCGACCCGGGGACGGCCAGATAGATGTTCTGGAGGTTGACCGCCGCGCCGTCGGCGCGCGCCACCAGGTCCTGGGTCTGCACCTTCCCCGTCGCCCCCGGGATCTGCTGCAGCTGCCCCAGCACCCACTTCGCCGCGGCCTGGTCCTCGGCGGAGCCGGGCGCGCGCTCGGGCGCGACGCCGGCCAGCTCACCCTGCAGCGCGGCGGTCGCCTGACCGTCGATGGTGGGCGGCAGGGTCGGCTCGGGGCCGACGTCGGGGCTCTGGAGGGTGAGGAGCGCGACCACGAGGGCCACACCCGCAACCAGCCAGCATGTGCGATAGAGGCGGGCGTTCAACACGGTCGGTGGCCGCCGTGGGCAGCCCGGCGGGGGGTAGAGTGTCGCACGTTGTCCACCGGCTCGGTGGCCGGTGCGTCCACCTCCGCCCGAGACCCGCCCGCGAGATGATCCGCACCGTCAACGTCGGCAGGAAGTCCCTCTCCGACTACCACAGCATCGTCTCCCGGGACCTGATGTCCGAGATCCGGGCGCTGGCGGAGCCGCTGCAGGGCACCCGGGTGCTCCACGTGAGCGCCACCAGCTTCGGCGGCGGGGTCGCCGAGATCCTCTACAGCCTGGTGCCGCTGATGAACGACGCCGGCCTGCGCGCCGACTGGAAGGTGATGAGCGCGCGCGACGACTTCTTCAACGTCACGAAGACGATCCACAACGCGCTGCAGGGGGACCCGCGGGGGATCACCGACGAGGAGCGCGCGATCTACGAGCGCTACAACCTGATCAACGTCGGCGGCCTCACCGACGACTACGACATCATCGTCGTCCACGACCCCCAGCCGGCCGCCTTCTGCGCGAACGCGCCCGACATCGACGCGAAGTGGATCTGGCGCTGCCACATCGACCTGTCGGACCCGAATCCCCAGGTGATGGACGTCCTGCTGCCGCTGCTGGAGCCGTACGACCTGTCCGTGTTCCACATGGCGCAGTACATCCCGCCGGGAGGCCGCCTTCCCGACCCCGTCGTGATGCCACCCGCCATCGACCCGCTGGCGCCGAAGAACATGTCGCTGTCGGGCGAGGACGCCGCCTACATCGTCGATCAGTTCGGGCTCGACGTGGAGCGCCCGCTGATGCTGCAGGTGTCGCGCTTCGACCCCTGGAAGGACCCGCTGGGCGTGATCGACGCCCACCGGCTGGTGAGGGAGCGCTTCCCCGATCTGCAGCTCGCGCTGGTCGGCGCGATGGCGACCGACGACCCGGAGGGCTGGGAGTTCTTCCAGCGCACCATGGACTACGCCGGCGACGACCCGGACATCTTCATCCTGACCAACCTCAACAACGTCGGCGCCGTCGAGGTGAACGCCTTCCAGACATATGCCGACGTCGTCGTGCAGAAGTCGCTGCGGGAGGGGTTCGGCCTCACGGTGACCGAGTCGCTGTGGAAGGCCCGCCCGACGGTGGCGGGAGACGTGGGTGGGATCCCGCTTCAGATCGTGGACGGCCAGACCGGGTTCCTGGTGAGCTCGCCGGAGGAGTGCGCCGCGCGCTGCATCGAGATGATGGAGGACACGGAGACCGCCCGCGCGATGGCGCGGCGCGGCAAGCAGCACGTGCGCCACGACTTCCTCACCCCCCGACTGCTGCGCGACTGGCTCGGCATCTTCACCCGTCTCTCGTGAGCATGGAGGCTCCCCGCCCATGACCCGCCGCGGCGCCCCCCTGATCCTCGTGTCCAACCGCGGGCCGGTGAGCTTCCGCATCGAGCGGGACGGGTCGCTGGGCCGCGATCGCGGCGGCGGCGGCCTCGTGACGGCCCTGCTGGGCCTGACCGAGCACACCGAGGCGCTGTGGATCTCGGCCTCCACCTCGGAGGGCGACGCCGAGGTGTCGCGCCGCCACGATGGCGGCAGCTTCCCGCTGGACGGGCTGGGACCGGGCACCCGCGGGCGCTTCGTGGAGATCGACCCGGAGACCTACAACCGGTACTACAACGTGGTCGCGAACCCGATGCTGTGGTTCATCCAGCACTACCTGTGGGACCTCAGCAACGCGCCGGACATCCGGGCCGAGGAGAAGCTGGCCTGGACGGAGGGCTACCTCGCCGCGAACCGCGCCTTCGCCGAGGCGGTCAACGTGGAGCTGGCCGGCGACCCGGACCGGATCGTGATGCTCCACGACTACCACCTGTACACGGCGCCGGCGGCGATCCGCGAGGCGAACCCGGCGGCCTTCCTGCACTTCTTCGTCCACATCCCGTGGAGCCAGCCCGACTACTGGCGCATCCTGCCGCCCGATATCCGCGAGGCGATCCTGCGCGGCCTGCTGGCCAACGACATCATCGCGTTCCACACCTGGCGCTACGCGCGGAACTTCCTGCTCTGCTGCGAGGACCTGCTGGACGTGCGCGTCGACTACCGCCGCCGGCAGGTGCGCTGGCAGGGCCGCGAGGTCTGGGTGCGCTCGTACCCCATCTCGGTGAACGCGCCGATGTTCGAGGAGCTGGCGCGCACCCGCGAGGTGGCGGCGCAGGAGGCGACCATCCTGCGCCGGCGCCGCCAGCACCTGGTGGTGCGGGTCGACCGCACCGACCTCTCCAAGAACACGCTGCGCGGGTTCAAGGCCTACGACGAGTTCCTCGACCGCCACCCCGAGTTCCACGAGGACATCACCTTCGTGGCGCTGCTGCAGCCCTCGCGCCAGGACGTGGACGAGTACGTCGAGTACGTCGCGAAGATCCGCGACGTGGTGAGCCACATCAACACCAAGCACGGCACCACCGACTGGATGCCGATCAGCCTGGAGATCGCGAGCGACATCCACCGCGCCGTGGCCCTCTACAAGCACTACGACGTGCTGGTGGTGAACCCGATCTTCGACGGCATGAACCTGATCGCCAAGGAGGCCCCGCTGGTGAACGAGCGCGACGGGGTGATGATCCTGTCCGAGAACGCCGGCGCCCACGAGGAGCTCGGCTCCTTCGCGATCTCGATCAACCCCTTCGACGTGGACGCCCAGGCGGACGCGCTGCACCAGGCGCTGGTGATGGGCGCCGAGGAGCGCGCGGTGCGGATCGGCGAGATCAAGCGGATCGTGCGCGAGAACGACGTCGGCAAGTGGCTGTCGGCCCAGCAGCACGACATCGCCCGCAAGCGCGCCGCCGACCGCCGCCGGCGCGCCGCGAGGGGGCGCTGATGGGCGGCGAGCCGCGGCTCACCCATCTCGACGAGGCGGGCCGCGCCCGCATGGTCGGGGTGGGCCACAAGCCGGTGGTGGCACGGCGCGCGGTGGCCGAGGCCATCGTGCGGATGGCCCCCGCGACGGCGCGCGTGATCGCCGCCGGCGGGCTGCCCAAGGGCGACGCGGCCGCGGTGGCGCGGATCGCCGGGATCATGGCCGCCAAGCGCACCCCGGAGCTGGTGGCGCTGTGCCATCCGCTGCCGATCGACCGCGCGGCCGTCGACGTGGCGGTGGAGGCGGACGACGGCGTCGTGCGCGTCACCGCGACCGTCGAGACCACCGCCCGCACCGGCGTGGAGATGGAGGCCCTCACGGCCGCCTCGGTCGCGGCCCTGAACGTGTGGGACCTGGTGAAGGGCGTCGACCCCGACCTGGCGATCGAGTCGGTGCGGCTGATCGAGAAGACCACGGGCGCGCCCGCGCCGTGACCCTGCGCGTCGCCGTCGTGACCGTGTCGGACCGCTCGGCGCGGGGCGAGCGGGAGGACCGCTCCGGCCCGATCCTGGCCGAGGCGGTCGCCGCCTCGGGCGCCGAGGTGGTGCGGCGCGAGCTGGTGAGCGACGACGAGCAGGGCCTGGCCGGGCTGCTGGCCGCGATCTGCGACGCGCCGGACGCCCCCGACCTGGTGCTCACCACCGGCGGCACCGGGCTCGGCCCGCGCGACCGCGCGCCCGAGGCGACCCGGCGGGCCTGCGCCCGCCTGGTGCCCGGCATCGCGGAGACGCTGCGCGCTCGCTCGCTCGCCGTCACCCCCCACGCGATGCTCTCGCGCGGCGAGGCCGGCGTGCGGGGCGCGACGCTGATCGTGAACCTGCCCGGCTCGCCGGGCGGCGCGCGCGACGGGTGGGAGATCGTGTCGCAGATCGCCGCCCACGCCGCCTCGCAGCTGCACGGAGGAGACCACCGCCGGCGGGAGCGGTGACGGGCGCCGTTTGAGCCCGCGCAGGCGTGGGGTAGGTTGCCCGCCATGGCGACTCTCGAGCTGTCGGCCATGGGGTCGGTGCGCCCGCCCGCCGACGCGGCCCTCGCCGCGGCGCAGCGGCGCGAGCGCCAGGGCTTCGACGCCATCTGGTGGGCGGACCACTTCCTGCACTGGTTCCCGCTGCCCATCTGGACGCCGGACCTGGTGCCGCAGGCGGCGGCGGGGCAGCGCAGCCCGCACGTCTGGTTCGACCCCGTGCCGGTCGTGGCGGGCGCCGCCGCGGTCACCCGGGACGTGCGCCTGGGCATCGGCGTCACCGACATGGCGCGCCGCCACCCCGCGTCGCTCGCCCAGACGGCCCTCACCCTCGACCACCTCACCGGCGGCCGCTTCGTGCTGGGCGTCGGATCGGGCGAGGCGCTCAACCTCACCCCCTTCGGCATCGCCAACGACCGGCCGCTGTCGCGGCTCGACGAGGGCCTCGAGGTGATGCGCCTGCTGATGTCCGGCATCGAGGAGGTCGACTTCCGCGGCGACCACTTCACCCTGCGGTCCGCCTCGCTGGGCCTCGCCCCGCTGGGCGACCGGCCGCCGCCGGTCTGGGTGGCCGCCCACCGCCCCCGCGGCCTCGAGGTCGTGGGCCGCCGGGCCGACGGGTGGCTGCCGGCGCTCACCGACCCCGACGAGTACGCGCGGATGCTCGCCGCGGTACGGGCCGCGTCGGTCGCCGCGGGCCGGGCGGAGGACGCCGTCACCGCGGGCCTCTACGCCCGCATCGTGGTGGCCGAGACCCGCGAGCGCGCCATCGCCGCCATCGACGGGTCCCTGCTGATGCGGTTCATCGCCCTCACCCGCCCCGCCGAGGCCTTCGAGCGGCACGGCGTCGACCATCCGCTGGGGGCCGGCCGGTTCGGCCTCACCAGCTTCCTGCCCACCGAGTACGACCGGGACGACGCCCTCAGGCTCGCGGGCGCGGTGCCGGCCGAGGTGGTGCGCGACTCGGTCATCCACGGGACGCCCGACGAGGTGGCCGAGGCCATCGCGGCCTTCGCCGACCGGGGAGCGCGCCACGTCCAGCTCACCAACATGACCCCCCTCGCCTCGCCCGACCTCGCGATGGAGAGCGAGTCGCTGCTGGCCGATGCGGTGGTGGCGCTCCGCACCCGCGCGGCGACCACCGGGTGAGGATGCGCCCGGGCGGCCCGCGGGCCGCCCTCGCCCTGGCCGGCGCCCTCGCCGGCCTGGCGGCGGCCGCACCCGGCGCGTCCGCGGCCGGGACCACGCTCACCCTGAGCGGGTGGTACCCGCGCGCCATGGCCTTCAGCGGCGACCGGCTCGTGTGGGCCGAGGCGGGCACCGCGCGGATCGACCCGCGCCGCTTCGCCGGCGCGCCCGCCGACGCCGCGCCCTTCGAGTACTACCGCGTCGAGGTGTCGCGGGTCCGGCTCAGCCGCGACTCGCGCCGCTTCGCCGGCGCGCCCGAGACGCCGGTCGCCGTCCGCACCAGCATCGGCGCCATGGCGCCGGGGATCCTGCAGCCCACCGGCGACGGCGGCTTCGTCACCGTGCCCGGGGTCACCCGCTTCGCGCCGCCCGTCGTGCGCTGCTGCGACGCCGACGGCCTCGAGACGGTGATCGAGAGCGACGGCCGGCCCGATGCCCCCGTGACCCTGGCGGCGGTGCCCTCCGGCGCGCGGGTGAGCTACGTCCAGGCGACCCCCGAGGGCCGGCAGCTGCTGCGCGGCCCCGATCCCGCGGCCGCGCCGGTGGCGACCGCGCTGCCCGCCGCCCCGGGCCTGGTGGCGATCGGCGGCGGGCGGCGGGCCTGGGTCGATCCCGCCTCCCCCGCCGCGCTGGTGCTGCAGCCCGAGGCCGACCCGGCCGCGCCCGCCGTCACCCTGCCCCTGCCGGGACCGGCCCTGCGCGTCTGGTCGAGCGGCCCCCTCGCGGTGGTCGCCGCGCGCGCCGGAGCGCGCGTGACGCTGCTGCGCGTCGGCCTGGCGGCCGCCCGTCCGCGGGCGGTGCGCGTGTGGACCGGCCGCGCCCTGCCCCGCGCCGTCGCCGTGGGCGGCGGGTCGGTCGCGGTGTCCGAGGGCCGGCGCGTGCGCGCCTCGCGCTCCGGCGCCCTGCGACCGGTCTTCAGCGGCCGCAGGGTGATCGACGCCGTCGCCGTCGACGGCCGCCGCCTGGCCTTCGTGCAGCGCGCCACCCGCAAGGGCGCGCGCATCGGCGTGGTCGGCCTGGGCAGGGTCAGATGAGGACCCTCCTGCTCTTCCTGGCCGCGCTGCTGGCCGCCGCGTCGGCCGCGGCGGCGGCGCCCGTGCTCGCCCTGCAGGACGACAACCTCGTCAACCTGCGCGGCCCGGCGCTCGAGAGCCGCCTCGACGCCCTCGCGGCGACCGGGGCGCGGGTGACCCGGGTCGACGTGCTGTGGCGCGAGGTGGCGGTGACCCGGCCCGCCGACGCCCGCGATCCGGCCGATCCGGCGTACGACTGGAGCCGCTACGACGAGATCGTGCGGGGTCTGGCCGCGCGCGGCATCACGACCCTGCTCGACTTCTATCTCACGCCCCGCTGGGCCACCGCGAGCGGCGCCGGCAACGCCGCGCCGCGGGCCGCCGACGGCGCGCGCTTCGCCGCGGCCATCGCCCGCCGCTACTCCGGCGCGTTCCGCGGACCCGACGGCGCCGTCCTGCCCGCCGTCCCGTCGATCGAGATCTGGAACGAGCCCAACCTGCCCGGCTTCTGGAGCCCCCAGTGCCGTCAGCGCCTCGGTCGGGTGGCGCTGGTGGGCCCGCGCGCCTACGCCGCGCTGCTGGCCGCCTCGTACCGCGAGGTCAAGGCCGCCAGCCCCTCGACCCGCGTGGTCGGGGGCGTGACCGGCCCCTCGGGCCGCTCGCCCTCCAACTGCAGGACGCAGGGGGCGACGGGCAGCCTCGACTTCACCCGGGGAGTCGCCGACGAGCGGCCCCCGATCGACGCCTGGAGCCTGCACCTGTACCCCATCGGCTCGCCGCTGCAGGCCTTCTTCTCGCCCTCCTGGGCCACCGTGCCCCAGGTCGCGCGGCAGGTGGATAGGCTTCGCCCGGGCGCGCCGATCCACATCACCGAGACGGGGTATCACACGTCCTACAACCGCTTTCACCGCTACTTCGTGAGCGAGGCCCAGCAGGCCGCCTGGCTCGACGAGACGCTCACCGCGGCGACGCGCCAGCCGCGGGTGCAGATGGTGACGTGGTTCAATTACCAGGACAATCCGCGCTGGACCGGCGGGCTCCTGCGCGGGGACGGCAGCCGCAAGCCCTCGTACGATCGTTTCGCGGCGCTCGCCGCGACCAACCCTCCACCGCAGGGGTGGGCACCATGACCGAGGACGGCCGGCTCGACCGCGTCCAGGCGTACTACGACAAGCTGGCTCCGCGCCTGGTGGCGGTGGAGAAGCGCAACTGGCACCTGCAGAGCCGCATGTCGATGATCCTGGAGATCATCGACCGGTACGCCGGCCGCGACGGGCGCGTGCTCGACGTCGGCTGCGGCACCGGTTTCCTGCTCGAGCAGCTCGCCGCGCGCGGCTACTCCGGGGTGGGCGTCGACCTGTCGCCCGAGTCGGTGGAGCTCGCCCGGGCCCGGCTCGCGGAGCTCGCGGTCGGCGACCGCCTGCGCGCCGAGGTGGGCAGCGCCTACGAGCCGCCCGAGGGGCCGTTCGACCTGATCACCCTGACCGACGTGCTGGAGCACCTCGAGGACCCGCGCGCCAGCCTGCGCGCCGCGGCCGACCGCCTCGCACCCGGCGGGCTGATCGTGGTGAACACGCCCAACCGCCGCAGCCTGCCCGGCGCCCGCCGCTGGGTCGCCGAGCACGGCGCGTCGTTCATCACGCTCCACCTCGCCCCGATCGACAACTGGCAGACCTGGACCGACCTGGAGGGCCACGGCGCGGCCGCGGGGCTGGTGCCGGTGGTGCGGCGCGGCATCTTCTTCCGCCCCGGCGGGCGCATCGGATCCCGCATCGGGCAGCTCTACCGCCACCCCGCGCCGCGGCGCGCCGAGCTGGCCCTCTCGCGGACGGCGGCCGGCCGCTTCGGCTTCTACATCTGCATGGGGTTCCGATCGCTGTAGCGCTCCGAGCCGGCTCGGAGCACTGACGTGGCCGACGCCATGCAGGATCAGCGAGGCGACCGCCTGCGCCGCAGGGTGGTCGTCGCGGCGATGGCCGCGCTGTTCGTCCTGGCGATCGGCATCTTCGTGCTGCCCTTCGCCTTCCCGACCCCGCCGCCGATCATCACCCGCTTCCAGTCGACGGTGCTGTTCAGCCCGAACGGCGACCACCGCCGGGACATCGCCACGGTCAACGTCCGGGTGCACCAGCCCAGCACCGTCTCGCTGGAGATCGTGCGCAGCGGCGAGGTCGTCGCGACCCTGTCGACCCCCGACCGGGTGCAGCCGCGCGGGTCGTTCATCGTGAGGTGGAACGGGCGGGGCCCCGACGGGGCCGTCGTCCCCGACGGCGACTACGGCATCAAGCTCGTCGCCCGCTCGGGCCGGAAGAAGTTCGAGACCTCGCGGCGCCTGCGCGTCGACACCGTCGCCCCCCGGCCCGCGGCGATGACCGTGACCAGCGCCGGCCTCGGCGCCGCCGTCGACGGCGCCTGCCGGGTGACCTACACCTCCCACGACGCCGGCGGCCTCACGATCGACGTGCGGCGCGACGGCGCCGACGAGCCGGTGGCGCGCTTCGGGCCCCGGCCGGTGCGCCCCGACGCCGAGACGCAGTGGACCTGGGACGGCGACGCCGCCGGGGGCGCCCGGGTCGCGCCGGGCGTCTACGTGGTGCGCACCACGCTGGCCGACAGCGCGCGCAACGTGGCGGTGCGGGAGCGCACCTGCTGGAGCGGCGGCGTCACCGGGCGACCGCTCCCGGCCCGCCCGCGCGCCGGCCGGCAGGTCGGCGCCGCGCTGCGCACCCTCGGCGGCGCGGCCGTGCCGGCCGGCACGCCCGTGACCATGGTGCTGCGGCGCCGCGCGGGCGTGCCCGGGCGCACCCTGGTGAACCCGCTGGGCGACCGGGTCGGCCGCGGCGCCAGGGGCCCGCTGGGCGACACCCGCGTGACCATCCCCGAGGGGGTCAACCCGGCCGCCCTGTGGCTGGTGGTCACGACCGTCGACGGCACCGACTCCGCCCTGATCCCGCTGGGAGCGACTCCGTGAGCGAGGCCGTGCGCGAGGTCGCCGCGATCGCCGGCGCCGCGGGCGTGTGCGGGCTGCTGCTGCCGCTGCCGTGGTTCCGCCAGGAGCACCAGCGCGCCGCGGCGCTCGCCCTCACCGTGGCGGCCTGGGGGTTCATGCTCGGCTCGCTGCTGCCCGACGATGCGACCGACAGCCTCGACCGGATCGCCACGGTCACGGGGGCCGGCGCGGTGGTGATCGCCCTCGCGGCCCTCGTCGTGGGCGTGCGCGTGGTGCTGTGGCGGCCCACCGTCTGGTTCGTCCTGCTCGCCGTGTCGCTGCCCATCCGCATCCCCGTGACGGTGGGCAGCGAGGAGGCCAACCTGCTGGTGCCGCTCTACGCGGTGATCGTGCTGGGCATCGTCGCCCTGGCCTGGGGCCGGGCCCGCGGCCGCCTGCCGCGCGCCCCCGAGGGACCGGCCCTGCTGGGCGTGCCCCTGGCGGCCTTCGTCGCCGTCCTGCTCGTCTCGCTGCTGTGGAGCGCCGATCCCGACCAGGCCGCGATCAAGGCGGCCTGCTTCTACCTGCCCTTCACGCTGCTCTACGTGCTGGTGGTGGCGTGGTGGCCGCGGGGGCGGGCCCTGGCGACGCTCACCACGATCACCGTCGCCGGCGGAACCGTCGCGGCGCTGGTGGGCCTGTACCAGTACCTCACCCGCGAGCTCTGGTGGAACGAGACCCTGCAGCAGGCCAACGTCTACAGCCGCTTCTTCCGGGTCAACGGCATCTTCTTCGACCCGAACATCCTGGGCCGCTACCTGGCGGTCGGCATCCTCGCCGCGCTCGCGCTGGCCTGGTACCGCCGGCGCCCGGCCGAGCTCGCCGCCCTCGCCGTCGCCGTGGCGGTGATGGCCGGCGGCCTCGTCGTCACCTTCTCGCGCTCGTCGACGCTGATGCTCATGGTGGGGCTCATCCTGCTCGCCTCCCGCGCCGTCGGGCCGCTCAGGGCCCTGCTGTGCGGCGGCGCGATCCTGGTGGTGCTGGGCGGCGCGGCCTTCGCGACGAGCGGCAACGTGCGCGACGCCGCGACCGACTCCAGCCGCCTCGAGAAGGTGAGCGAGGGGCGCTTCGACCTGATGCGGGGCGGCCTCACCATCTGGCGCGACAACCCGGTCGTCGGCGCCGGCCTGGGCGGGTTCGAGAAGCGCTTCGAGGAGACCCTCACGCCGGTCGAGCAGCGCCGGGTGCGCGTGGTGATCTCGCACAACGCCCCGATCACCGTGCTCAGCGAGAACGGCGTCGTCGGTGGGGCCCTGCTGGTGGCGCTGCTGCTCGGCGCGGGCTGGGCCATGGTGCGCGGCTCGTCCCGGCAGGGCATGTACGGCTGGGCGCGCTGGACGATGGCGGCGGCCGCCCTCGGCATCGTGGTGCACAGCCTGCTCTACGCGGCCCTCTTCGAGGATCCCTTCACCTGGGTGCTCGCCGCGGCGGCGGTGGCGGTCGCGGCGGCCGCGCCGCGCCCGGACCCCGCGGAGGACGAGCCGGCCGGGGCCGGCGCGACCCAGGTGATGTCGACGCCGTGAGATCGCCGGCGTCCCCGTCGTGGCGGTCGCCCGCGCCCACGCGGCGGGCCGCCGGATGAGCGGGCGCCTGCGCATCCTCTGCCTCACCAACATGTGGCCGGGGCCGCGCGACCCCGACTTCGGCGCCTTCGTCGCCGACATGTGCCGGGCCCTCGAGGCGCGCGGCCACGCCGTCGAGCCGGTCGTCATCGACCGGCGCGGGTCGGGCGCCGGGCGCACGCCCGCCAAGTACGCCGCGCTGGCCGCGCGCGCCGTGCGCCGCGCCCGCGACGCCGACGTCATCTACGGCCACTTCCTCTTCCCGACCGGCGCCGTCGCGGCGGCCGCCGCGCGCGCCGCGGGGATCCCGTACGTGCTCACGGCGCACGGCCAGGACGTGCGCAACCTCGAGCGGCGCGCGGTGCGCGCGGCCACCGCCGCCGCCCTGCGCGGCGCGGCCTCGGTGATCGCGGTGAGCCGCTACCTGGCCGGTGAGCTGCGCCGGTCGGGGGTGCCGCTGCCGCCCGTGAACGTGGTCGACATGGGCGTCGACATGAGCCGCTTCACGGTGGGCGACCGGGGCGCGGCGCGCGCGCGCCTGGGCCTCGGCGCGGAGGGGGCCCTCGTGGTGGCGGTGGGCGGGCTCACCGAGCGCAAGAACCCGCTGGGCCTGCTGCAGGCCTTCGCGCGCCTGCGCGGCGAGCGCCCGGACACCCGCCTGGCCTACGTCGGCGACGGCCCGCTCGCGGGCGCGATCGACGCGGGCGCGCGCCGCCTGGGCCTCTCCGGCGCGATCGTCCGGCCCGGCGCCCTGCCCCACGACCGGGTGCGCGACTGGGTCGCGGCGGCCGACGTGCTGGCGCTCGTGAGCCGGGTGGAGCCCCTCGGCATCGCCGCCCTCGAGGGCCTCGCCGGAGGCCGCCCGGTGGTCGCCACCCGGGTCGGCGGCACGTGCGAGGTGGTGCCCGTCCCGCGCGCGGGGCGGATCGTCGATCCCGCCGATCCGGGCGCGATCGCGCGCGCCCTGTCGGCCGTGCTGGCCGACCCGCCCGACCCGGAGACCTGCCGCGCCGCGGCGGCGCCCCACTCCCTCGAGCGCCAGGCCGCGCGGGTGGAGGCCATCCTCCGCAGGGCGGCGGGCGCCGCCCCCGGGTGAGCCGGCCCGCGGGCCGGCCACCTCCGGGCCACCGCCCGCTACGCTCCGCGGTCGAATGTCGACGTCCCACGCTCCCGTGCCCGGAGCGAGCCCGGCGTGGAGGCTCGGTCCGCGGCTGATCGCCACCCTCGTGGGAGCCGCGCTCGCAGGCGCCCTGGCGGTGCTCCAGCCCCTGGTCGGGCTGGCGGTCGCGCTGATCGCGCTGGTGTGGGCGCTGCTGCGGGAGATCCCGGTCGAGCGGATGGCGCCGGTGGCGGTGGTCGCCACAGCCTTCGCGGCGGTCGCCGGGCCCAACCTGGCCGCGCCGCCCGCGCCGTGGCTGTTCCTGTTCCGCATCCTCATCGTCGCCCTGGGCCTCGGCGTCCTCGGCTACCTGCTGATGGGCCGCTCCATCACGATCCCCGCGCCGATGGCGGGGCCGGCCGGACTGCTCGGCGTCTGGTTCTGCTGGTCGGCGCTCTCGATCGGCTGGGCCCAGGACCCCCTCTACGCGCTCCGCTGGACCAGCTTCTTCGCGATGATGGCCGGGATGGCCATCGCCATCGGCCTCCTCTGCCGCGACCGGCGACGGGCGAGGACGCTGCTGTGGTGGCTGCTCGCGATCGGCGCCATCGCCGGCATCGTGGCCGTGGGCGAGGTCCTCACCGGCCGCCACCTGCCGACCTTCCGCGCCGACGCCCTCGATCGCGGCGGCCTGATCGGCGTGGGCTCGCTCTTCGGCAACCAGAACAACTTCGCCGCCTTCCTGAGCCTGGGCCTGCCCTACGTGGCCGTGCTGCCGGTGGTGTACCGCGACGTCCGGATCCGCGCCCTCGGCATCGGCGCCGGGCTCGCGGCCCTGGCCTTCATCCTCCTGTCCGGCAGCAAGTCCGGCCTGCTGGCCGCCGCCGTGGTGCTGCTGGGCCTGCTGCTGGTGGTGGGCCTCGACCGCCGCAACCGGGGGCGCATCGGCGTCGCCGCGGTGATGGCCGTGCTCGCCGTGGTCGTCGTGGTGCCGAGCCTGGGCGGGGGGGGCCTGGTGCCGCTGGACGAGCGCACCACCGACAAGTTCAGCCTCACCCTGCTGCGCGACCAGATCGAGGGCCAGTACGGCTCGGGCGGCGTGCGGGCGGCCCTGCTCGGCGACGGCCTGGGCCTGGTCGCCGAGACCAACGGCCTGGGGGTCGGCGCCGGCAACGCCGAGGTGCGCGTCGGAGCGCTGGCCGACTCGCCGACCGTCTCGAACCTGCACAACTGGTGGCTGGAGGTGCTGGTGGACGGGGGCGTCGTGGCCCTCGCCATCTACCTCGTCTTCTTCCTCATCCTGGTCCGGCGACAGCTGCGCGAGGCGAGGCGCGCCGACGACCCCTTCGTCCGCTACATGTGCCTGGCCGGGGGGCTGTCGCTGTGCGGCTGGGTCATCGGCAGCGTCGGCCCCTCCACCTCCATCCACTTCGCGCCCATGTGGATCGTGTTCGGCCTCGGCATGGGCTCCCTCGTGCTCGCCCGGGAGGCACGCCGATCCGCATCCTGATGCTCAGCCACATGTATCCCAGCGCGGTGAACATCACCGCCGGGATCTTCGTCCACGAGCAGGTGCGCGCCCTGGTGCGGCGCGGCCACGACGTCCGCGTCGTCTCACCGAAGGGCTGGGCGCCCCCGGGACTGCCGCGCTGGCGCGCGCACCGGTCGGTGCCGGGCGTGGGCGGCCACCAGGGCGTGCCGGTGCTGTACCCGCGGATGGTGTCCCTCCCCGGGGCCCGCCTGGGCCACCGCAACGGCGAGGCGATGCTGGCCGGCATCCGGCGGCCCCTGCGCCGGGTGCACGACGCGTGGCCCTTCGACGTGATCCACGCGCACATGGTGGTGCCCGACGGCTGGGCCGCCGCGCGCATGGGGGACGAGCTCGGCGTGCCGGTCGTCGCCACCGCCCACCGGGCGGACGTGCTCGACATCCCGGCGCGCGGGCCGCGCAGCGCGGCCCGGGTCGCCGCCGCGATCGGGCGCATCGACCGGGTCTGCGCGGTGAGCGCGGCCATCGGGAGGGCCGTCGAGGACCTCGCCGCGCCGCGCCGGCCGGTCGTGGTCGTGCCGAACGGCGCCGACACCGCCGTCTGCGCCCCGCACCCGACGGCCGAGGCGCGGGCCCGCCTGGGGCTGCCCGGCGACGTCGGCCGCGTCGTCACCTACGTGGGCAAGCTCGAGCCGAGGAAGGGCGTCGACACCCTGGTCGAGGCGATGGGCCTGCTGACGCGCCGGCCCGCCGGGGCGCCCCTGCTGCTGGCCGCCGGCGCCGGCCACCAGCGGCCGGCGCTCGAGGCCCGCGCGCGCGAGCTGGGGCTGTCCGAGCGCATCCGCTTCGTGGGCAAAGTGCCGCACGACGAGGTCGGCTGGTTCATGGCCGCGGGCGACCTGTTCGTGCTGCCGTCGCTGAGCGAGGGCCTGCCCACGGTGGTGTGCGAGGCGATGAACTGCGCCCTGCCGGTGGTCGCCACGGCCGTCGACGGCACCCCCGAGATCGTGCGCGACGGCGAGACCGGCCTGCTGATACCGCCGTCCGACGCGCCGGCGCTGGCCTCGGCGCTGGCCCGCGTGCTCGACGACGACGACCTGCGCGGCAGGATGTCGGCCGAGGCCCTGCGGGTGGGGCGCGCCGAGTACACCTGGGACGCGAACGCCGCCACGATGGAGCGCATCTACCGGGAGCTCGCCGCGTGAGCGCGCCGCTGCGCATCCGGGTCGAGGGTGTCCGCCCGGCCTTCGCCTCCCGCGCCCGCTGGGTGCTCGAGACCCTCGCCGAGGGGCTCGGGAGGGCGGCCCTCTTCACCGACGGCGACGCCGATCTGGCCTACACGCCGGAGCCGCCCGGGGGCGCCGTCCACATCCCGGTCGACCCCGCGGCGCAGGCCTTCTTCGAGGGTGAAGACGCCTTCCCGGCCACGGCGGTCCACCGCAGCGGCGGCCTCACGCTGCTGTTCCCGCCGGTGCGCGAGGGCGCGCCGATCCCCGCCGACCTGGTGGCGAGCGCCTTCTACCTGCTGGCCCGCTGGGACGAGCTGCGGGTGCCCGAGCGCGACCGCTTCGGCCGCCTGCCGCTGGCCGCGAGCGCCTTCGGCCGGATCGCCGGGCTCGACCTGGAGGACCCGCCGGTCGAGGAGTACCTGGCGGCGCTGAGGACGGCGCTCGGGATGCGGCCCCCCGGGCACTGGTCCGTGGCCCTGACCCACGACATCGACCGCATCCGGCGCCGCACGCCGAAGGGGCTCGCCGGCGTCGCCCGGCGCGGCGGGCCGGCCGCGCTGGCCCGGACGCTGGGCGGCCCCGACCCGTGGAACAACATCCCCGACGTGCTCGAGACCGAATCGCGGCGGGGCCTCGCGTCGACCGTGTTCCTGATCGGCCGCAACCGCCATCCCCTGGACGGCACGCCGCGCGCCGTCTACGAGCGCGAGCGGCCGGCGCTGGCCGCCGCGGTGCGCGCGGCGGGGTCCGAGGTGGGGCTGCACGCGGCGTTCGCCTCGTCCGAGAGCGGCGCCGAGCTGGCCGCGGAGCTGGCGTCCCTGCGCGGCGAGGCCGGGCCGGTGGACGGCGTGCGCTTCCACTACCTGCGCTTCCGCTACCACGAGACGGTGCGGTGGCTGGAGGCCGCGGGCGCCGCCTACGACTCGAGCCTGGGCTTCAGCGAGGCGCCGGGCTTCGCCGCCGGCATCGCCCGTCCCTTCCGGCCGTACCTGGTGGGCGAGGAGCGGCCGGCGCGGCTCACCCTGCTGCCGCTGGCGGTGATGGACACCACCCTCCACTCGCATCTGGGGCTGGACGCCCGCGGAGCCGTCGCGGCGGCGCTGCGGGTGCTGGAGCGGGTTCGCGAGTGCGGCGGCAGGGCGGCCCTGCTGTGGCACAACACCTACTTCGCCGACGACCGCGCCCCCGGCTACGGCGACGCCTGGGAGGAGCTGCTCGACGAGCTGCTGCGCCGCGGCGCGCGGCTGGGGCCGGCGGGGACGCCCGCGGCGGCGCCCGGCGGGGGCGACCTGTCGGGACGGCGGGTCGTCCACCTCACCACCGTCCACCGGCCGCGCGACGTGCGCATCTTCCACAAGGAGGCCACCGCCGCGGCGGCGGCCGGGGCGCGCGCCTGGGTGGCCGCCCCGCGCACCCCGCTGCGCCGCGCCCGGCGCCTCGCGGCGGGCTGGCGCCTCGCCCGCGCCGCCCGCGCGCGGGACGCCGACCTCTACCACGTCCACGACCCCGAGCTGCTGCCCGCCGCCCTGTGGCTGGCGCGCGCCGCGGGCCGCCCGGTCGTGTACGACGTCCACGAGTACCTCGGGCAGACCGCCCGCGTGAAGCCCTGGCTGCCCGCGCCCCTGCGCCGGCCGATCGCCCTGGCCTCCGAGCGGGCCGAGCGGTGGGCCGCCCGGCGGCTGGCCGGCGTGGTGACGGCCAACGAGGACCTCGCGGCGCGCTTCGCCGCCTCCGGCGCGCGGGCCGTGAGCGTCACCAACTCCCCCTGGACCGCCGCCTTCCCCGCGCCGGCGCCCCCGCCCGACGACCCGGTGGTGCTGTACGTCGGCGGGCTCACGCGGCTGCGCGGCCTCGACCTGATGAAGGAGGCCTTCGCGGCGGTCGGCGTGCCCGGGGCGCGGCTGGTGCTCGCCGGACCCGGCGACCCGGGTCCGCTGCCGCCCGGCGCCGAGCACGTGGGGGCGGTCGACCACTCCGCGGTGCCGGGGCTGCTGGCCGCCGCGCGGGTCTCGTGGATCCCGCTGCAGCGCCACGGCAACTACGATCGCGCCGTGCCGACGAAGCTGGTCGAGGCGATGGCCGCGGGACGGCCGGTGGTGGCGAGCGACCTCGGCCGCATGGGCACGCTGGTGAGGACGGCCGGCTGCGGCATCGTCGTCGCCCCGGACGACGTCGCCGCCCACGCCGACGCCCTGCGGCGGCTGCTGACCGACCCGGACGATGCGGCGCGCAGGGGAGCGGCCGGGCGGCGCGCCTTCGTCGAGGGACTCGGGTACGAGAGCCAGGCCGCCGCCCTCACCGGCCTCTACGCGGAGGTGCTGGAGCGGTGAGCACGATCCTCTACGTCTCGCAGTACTTCGTGAGCGCCGACCAGCCGGGCGGCGTGCGCCACTGGCAGCACACGCGGGCGCTCGCGCGGGCCGGGCACCGGGTCGCGGTGGTGACCTCGTACGTCCAGCACAAGGAGCGCACCGTCCCCGAGCGCTACCGGGGCCGCAGGATCGTCCACGAGGTCGAGGACGGCCTCGACGTGTGGCGCACCTACTCCACGCCGGGCTACGGCCGCGACCTGCGCTCGCGCGTCGCCAGCTACGCCACCTTCGCCTGGTGGTCGGCGCTCGCCGGCATGCGCGCGCCGCGCCCCGACGTGGTGGTGGCGTCGTCGCCGTCGCTGCCCTCGGCCGCCGCCGCGGCGGCGCTCGCCCGCATCCGCCGCGCGCGCTTCGTGCTCGAGGTGCGCGACCTGTGGCCCGACTCGGCCATCGCGATGGGGCTCGTGCGCGACCGCCGCACCATCGCCGTCGCCCGGGCGCTCGAGCGCTTCTGCTACCGCCGCGCCGACCGGATCATCGCCCTCACCGAGGGGATCCGCGACGGCATCGTCGAGAGCGGCGTGAGCCCGGCCAAGGTCACCCTCATCACGAACGGCGTCGACCTCGAGATCCAGGGCGACGGCGGCGGCGAGGGCCCGCCGGCGTGGGAGGGCGAGTTCGTCGCCATGTACGTCGGCGCCCACGGCACCTACGGCGCGCTCGAGACCCTGCTCGACGCCGCCGAGGCCCTCCGGGCGGAGGGCGGCGTGAGGATCGTCCTGGTGGGCGACGGCGACCGCAAGGAGGCGCTCGTGGCCGACGCGCGGCGCCGCGGCCTGGACGGCGTGACCTTCGCCGGGCCCATCCCGAAGCGCGACGTGCCCGCCTGGCTGGCGCGCGCCGACGCCTGCATCCTCCCCTACCAGGACAACCCCCTGTTCGGCGGGGCGCTCCCCAACAAGGCCTTCGACTACCTGGGTGCGGCGCGGCCGATCATCGCCTCGGCGCCGGCCGGCGAGCTCACCCGGGCGGTGGAGGAGGCCGGCTGCGGCATCAACGTGCCGCCGGAGGACGGCGCGGCCCTGGCCGCGGCGATCCGCGAGCTCGCCGCCGACCCGGCGCGGGCGCGGGCCCTCGGCGAGGCCGGCCGCCGCTACGCCCTCGAGCGCTACGACCGGCGCGCCCTGGCCGCCCGCTTCGTCTCGACGGTCGAGTCCCTTGCCTGAGCCGGCCGAGCCCGTCGGCGGGCGCGCGAAGCGGCTGCTCGACCTGGTCGTCGCGGTGCCGCTCGCCGTCGCCACCCTGCCGCTGCAGGTGGCCGTCGCCGTCTGGATCCGGCGCGACTCCCCCGGTCCGGCGCTGTTCCGCCAGACCCGCATCGGCTTCGCCGGCCGGCCCTTCACGGTGCTCAAGTTCCGCACGATGGTGGTCGGCGCCCAGAGCATGGGGGCCGGGCTCGCGGTCACCGAGGACGACGACCGCATCACCGGCGCCGGCCGCGTGCTGCGGCGCCTCTCCCTCGACGAGCTGCCACAGCTCTGGAACATCGTGCTCGGCGACATGAGCCTGGTGGGCCCCCGCCCCACGGTGGCGTGGCAGGTCGAGCGGTACGACGCGCGCCAGCGCAGGCGCCTGCTCGCGCGCCCCGGCCTCACCGGCCTCGCCCAGGTGAGCGGGCGCAACACCATCCCCTGGTCGGAGCGCATCGAGATCGACATCGACTACGTCGACCGATGGAGCCTGTGGCGGGACGTGGCCATCATGGCGCGCACCGTGCGCGTGGTCCTGGGCCGCCGCGACGTGCACCGGGGACCGCAGCGCGCCTTCGATCTGCCCGGCGAACCGCCCGGCGACCGCCCGGAGCGCTAGGGTCCCGCGGACGTGGATCGCGAGATCACCCTCAGGGACTACGGCCGGGTGCTGTGGAGCGGCCGCTGGATCATCCTCACCGCCGCGGTCGTGGCCGTCCTCGTGGGCCTCGTGCTCACCCTGGTCACGACGACCGAGTACGTGGCGCGCTCCCAGCTCTACCTGGGCCAGGTGACGACGCCCTCGGGCTCGCCCGTCTCGACGCCCGAGACGAACCCCTCGCTGGCGCCGACCGTGCTGCGCGGTGACGGGCTCGTCGCGGCGGTGGCCGAGCGGCTGGGGGTGAGCCCGTCGCGGGTGCGCTCGGGCGTGCACGTCTCGTCGCCGCGCATCCAGGGGGGGTCGGCCGGCAACCAGCCCACCCTGGTCGCGGTCACCTTCACGGACCGCAGCCGCGACATCGCCCGCGACGGCGCCAACTACTACGTCGATGCCATCTACCGGAACGCGCTCGACCGCTCGAAGGCGACCATCGACTACTACACCGAGACGATCCGCACCGAGACGGCGGAGCTGACCCGGCTGCAGAAGCTCATCGAGCGGTTGCAGAGCGAGCTCGACGCCGACCCGGGGGCCGACCGGCAGGCGGCGCTGAGCACCCAGCTGATCTCCGCATCGAGCCTCGTGGGCACCTTCCGCGAGGACCTCACGCTGCAGCAGCAGAACCTGCGGGCCGAGCAGGACTACGGGCAGCCGCGCATCGTGACGTCGGCCGAGAACCCCCGCTCGTCCAAGGACTTCTCGAACCGGGCGCGCACGCTGCTGCTGGCGCTGGCCATCGGCGTGATCGTCGGGATCGTGTGCACCTTCGTGTGGCGGGGCAGCCCGGCGGGTCGTGCGGCGCGCGTCTAGGGCGGCCTGCGCCCTGGCCGTCGCGACCGGCCTCGCGGTCGCGGCGGGCTGCGGCGGGGGCGGAGGCGACGACGCGGCCACCACCGCGCCGGCGAGCGCGCCCTCCACGGCGGCCTCCGCGCCCGCGCCCGCCGGGCCGTCGTCGGTGCGGGTGGTCGACGGCGACACGGGCCGGCCGGCCGGCGGCGCCACGGTCACGGGCCTCGACGGCTCGCTCGACCCGGTCGGCACGGTGACCGCCGACGGCGACGGCGTCGCCCGGGCCCCCGAGGGCTCGCTGTTCGTGAGGGCGACCTCCGGCCGCTCCACGGGCACGAGCCGCGTCGCGCCGTCCGGCGAGCTGCGGCTCAGGATCTACGACCCCCGCCTGCAGAGCCCCGAGTACGGCGGCGGCCCCGCCCGCACCCGCTTCGTGCCCGCCGTCGACGTGCCCCCGCCCTCCGGCAAGCCCTCGTGGACCTTCGACGCGCGCACCCTGATCGAGTTCCCCCCGGCGGTGGTCGACGGCCTCGTCGTGTTCGGCGTCAACTCCGGCCGCGTGTTCGCGCTGGACGCCGACACCGGGGAGGTGCGGTGGGCGCGCCGCCAGAAGGGCGAGATCGCCGCCACCCCCGCCATCTCGGGGGGCAAGGTGGTCGTCGCGTCGATGGACGGCATGCTCACCGCCTACTCGCGCGGGTCGGGCGCCCCGCTGTGGCAGTACTCCACCGACGGCAGCCCCATCGAGAGCTCGCCGCTGGTGGTGGGGGGCCTCGTCTACACGGGCGCCTGGAACGGCCGCCTCTCGGCCGTCGACCTCGACACCGGCCGCCTGCGCTGGTCGTTCAGCGCCGCCGGCGACATCAAGGGCAGCCCCGCCCGCTCCGGCGCGAACATCATCGTCGGCGACTACGCCGGCAACGTCTACGCCCTCGACGCCCGCACCGGCGCGGAGCGCTGGCGCTTCACCGGCGGGCAGCGCTTCTACGGCGGGCCCGGCGTGAGCGGCGACACGATCGTGATCGGCGACGTGGGCGGCGCGGTGATCGCGCTCGACGCCCGCACCGGCGCCGAGCGCTGGAGGCACTCGACCGGCGGCGACTACGTGTATGCCTCGCCGGCGATCGCGCGCGGCACCGTCTTCATCGGCTCGTACGCGGGCGACTTCCAGGCCCTCGACCTCGCGACCGGCGCGAGCCGCTGGAGCTTCGACGTCGGCGGCCGCATCTCCGGATCGGCGACCGTGGTCGGCGACGTCGTGTACGTCTCGCGCCTCTACTCCGAGGGCCAGGCGCGGGCGACCTACGGGCTCGACACGGCGACCGGCGCGGTCGTCTACCAGACCGACGACGGCCGCTACTCGCCCGCGGTCGCGGCCGGCCGCACCCTGTACCTCGTCGGGACGAGGATGCTTCGTGCCTACCACGCCGAGAGGCCCTAGGCGCCGCTGGATCGGCGTCGCCGTGGTGGTGGCGCTCGTCGCGGCGCTCGCCGCGGTGGGCCTCGTCGCGATCCGGGACGGCTGGCTCGACGAGGGCAGCGTGGAGGGGTCGACCGCGGGCTTCGAGCCGCGCGAGGTCCCGCGCCAGTCGGCCGCCGCGAGCACCTGGCCCGAGTACGGGCTCAACCCGGAGCGGACGCGGGCCAACACCGCGCTGCGCCTGGCCCCTCCCTTCCGCCGCGTCTGGCGGGTCGACGGCGGCAGCCTGCTCGAGTTCCCGCCCGTGATCGGCGACGGGCGCGCGGTGGTGGGCACCAACGCCGGCGCCGCCTTCGCGGTCGACCTCGCGACGGGCCGGGAGCGGTGGCGGGTGGCGCTGCGCGGGCGGGTCGCCTCGTCGCCGGCGCTCGCGGGGGATCTGGCCCTGTTCACCACCATCCGCGGCGACGTGGTCGCCCTGCGCGCCGACAGCGGCCGCGAGGTGTGGCGCCGCCGGGTGGGGTCGGCGGTCGAGTCGTCGCCGCTCGTCATCGACGGCGCCGCCTACATCGGCACGCTCTCGGGACGGGTGCTGAAGCTCGACGCCCGCACCGGCGGCGTGCGCTGGCGGGTGACGATGCCCGGCGAGGTGAAGGCCAGCCTGGCGCGCTCCGGCGACAACGTCGTGGTCGGCGACTACTCGGGCCGGGTCAGCGCCCTGAGGATGTCGGACGGCTCGGTGGTGTGGCGCCGCACCAGCCCCGGCAAGCGCTTCGCGGGGCCGGGCCGCTTCTACGCCGGCCCTGCGGTCGCCTACGGCCGGGTGTACGTCGGCAACGTGAACGGCCGCATCGTGGCCCTCGACGAGGACAGCGGGGAGATCGCCTGGGTGCGGGTGATCGACGACTACGTCTACTCCAGCGCGGCGGTCGCCGACCGCACCGTCTACGTCGGCGGCTACGACCACCGCCTGCGCGCGCTCGACGCCGTCACGGGCCGCGAGCGCTGGTCGTTCGACGCCGGCGAGCGCATCTCCGGGGCGCCGTCGGTGATCGGCGACCTGGTGTACGTCTCGACGCTGGCCCGCACGCCGTCGGAGGGCCGCACCTTCGCCCTCGACGCCGCCACCGGCCGGGTGGTCTGGACGCTGCCGGACGGCCGCTACACGCCGGCCGTCGCCGTCGAGGGGATGCTCGTCATCACGGGGGTGCGCACGCTCTACGGCTTCGTGCCGCGATGAGCGGGGGCAGGCTCGCCCGCGCGGCGGGCATCGTGCTGCTGTTCGGCCTGGTCTCGCGCCTGCTGGGCTTCGCCCGCGAGCTGGTGCTGGCGTCGGCCTACGGCACCTCCGGCACCACCGACGCCTTCGTCAACTCGCTGCTGATCGTCAACTCGGTCGCGGCCGTGCTGCTCTACACGCTGGTCACGCTGATCATCCCGGTGTTCCAGCAGGAGCGCGCGCAGAGCGGCGAGAGCAGCGCCTGGCGGCTGATCGCGGCGCTCGGCTTCTGGGTGGGCCTGCTGCTCGTCGCCGTGAGCGCGCTGGTGGCCATCTGGCCCGAGGCGCCGGCGGCGCTCTTCAACCTCGATCCCGAGCGCGAGCGCCAGACGGCGGACCTCATCCGGATCATGGCGCCGGCGCTCGCGCTGCAGGGCGTGTCGGCGCTGTTCACCGCGATGCTCCAGATCCACGGGCGCTTCGCCGGCCCAGCGGCCGTCGGGGTGGCCTTCAACCTCGGCATCATCGTGGGCATCGCCGTGGGCCAGAGCTCGATCGGCATCGAGGCCGCCGGCTGGGGCGTCATGCTCGGCGCGGCCCTGCAGGTCGCCCTTCAGCTGCCGGAGTTCGTCCGCCTGCTGCGCCGGGCCGAGGTGAGGCCCGCCTTCATGCATCCGCGCCTGGCGGGCGTGGGGGCGCTCGCGCTGCCCGTGCTGGGGGCGTCGGTGCTGCAGCAGATCAACAACTTCACCGACAAGCTCTTCGCCTCGAGCCTCGACCACGGCAAGGTCGCGGCCCTGAACTTCGCCAGCGCCCTGGGCCAGGCCCCGCGGGTGGCGCTGCTGCTGCCGCTGCTCACGCCCCTGTTCCCGCACATCGCGCGGCTGGTGTCGGAGGGGCGCGAGGAGGACGCGGTCGGCGCCATCCGGCGCACCGCGGGCCTGCTGGCCCTGGTGGCGGTGCCCATCGGCCTGCTGATGAGCATCTACTCCGACGAGGTCACCCAGCTGGCCTTCAAGCGCAACCAGTGCGGGAACGACTGCGTCGCCTGGACCGCCGGGCCGCTCCTCTACTACGCCCTGGCGCTGTGGCCCGCCTTCCTCAACATGCTGTTCATCCGCTCGCTGTCGGCGGCGAACCGGCAGCGGGCCGTGCTGTGGACCACGCTGGTGACCGTCGCCCTCACCATCGTCCTCGACATCGCGCTGCTGGGCCCCATGGAGCAGTCGGGCCTGGCGCTCGCCGCCACCATCGCGGTGGCCTTCAACACCGTCATGCTGCTGTTCCTGATGCGCCACCACTTCCCGCGGCTGGGCATCCGCCGCCTGGGCCGGCGCCAGGCGCGCGTGCTGGTGGCCGTGGTGCCCGCCGTCGTCGTGGCCTTCGTCCTCAACGAGGTGCTGCCGACCGCCGACCGCGGCTCCTTCGAGATCATCGCGCCCCTGCTGGCGAAGGTCTGCATCGCCCTCGCCGTGTATCTGGCCGCCGCCCGCCTGCTGGCCCGCGACGAGCTCGACGAGGGCCTGCGGGCGGTGCGGTCGCTGCGCGGCCGGCGCCGGGGAGCGGGGTGAGCGGGGCCGTCGTCGCGCGCGGCCTCGTGAAGCGCTACGGCTCCCGCGCCGCGGTCGACGGGATCGACCTCGACGTGCGGCCCGGGGAGTGCTTCGGGCTGCTGGGGCCCAACGGGGCCGGCAAGTCGACCACCATGCGCATGCTCAGCTGCCTGACGCCCCGCGACGGCGGCACGCTGCTGGTGCTGGGGCTCGACCCGGAGCGCGAGCCGCGGGCGCTCAAGCGCATGCTGGGCGTGGTGGCCCAGGAGACCACGCTCGACCTGGAGCTCACCGTGCGCGAGAACCTGCTGGTCTTCGCGCGCTACTTCGACATCCCGCGCCGCGACGCCGAGCGGCGCGCCGCCGGGCTGCTGCGCACGATGGATCTCGCCGACCGGGCCGACGACCAGGTCGACCGCCTCTCGGGGGGCATGCGGCGGCGCCTGCAGATCGGGCGCGCCCTCGTCAACGACCCGCGGCTGGTGCTGCTGGACGAGCCCACCACCGGCCTCGACCCCCAGGCGCGCCACGTGGTCTGGGACCGGCTGCGCGCGCTGCGCGCGGCGGGGGCGACGCTGCTGCTGACCAGCCACTACATGGACGAGGCCGAGCGCCTCTGCGACCGGCTGGCGATCATCGACCGCGGGCGCATCTCGCGCATCGGCGCTCCCGCCGACCTGATCGCCGCGGAGACCGGCCGCGAGGCGCTGGAGCTGCTCGTCGCCCCCGGCGACGCGGCGCGGCTGCTGGCCGCCCTGGGCGCGCCGGCGCCGGTCCACCGGCTCGACGGGGATCACCTGACCCTGTTCGGCGACGACGCCGAGCAGCTCCACGAGCGCGTCCGCGCGACCGGACTGCCGGCGCGGCGGCGCACGGTGCGGATGGCGGGCCTCGAGGACGTGTTCCTCGCCCTCACCGGCCACCGCCTCGACGACGAGGCCGAGCGGTGACCGCGCCGCGCGCAGAGCCGACGGGCGTTCCCTACTGTTAGGAGGTCCCGGGGCCGGCCGGGACCGACCGTGCCACGGGACAGGAGGGGCGACCTGAGCGGAGAGCAGCGCGTCGTGGCGCGCATCCTCGCGCCACTGGTCAACACCAACGAGCGCGAGGCGCGCGTGGTCGAGATCGCGGTGGCGCCCTATTCGCGGGTCCGCCGGGGCGAGGTGATCTGCGTGCTCGAGACGAGCAAGGCCACCGCCGAGGTCGAGGCCGGGGCCGACGGCTGGATCGGCCCGATCCACGTCGCGCTGCTCGACGACGTGAGCGCCGGCACCCTCCTGTGCGAGATCTTCGAGAGCGCGCCGGCGCGCGACGCGGCCGCGGACGGCGGCGGCGGCCGGGCCGGCGGCTCCGGGCACCGGCTCACCAAGAAGGCGGCGGCGCTCGCGGCCGAGGCCGGGGTCGATCTCTCGTCCCTTCCCACCGATCGCTTCCTCACCGAGCAGGACGTCCGCGTGCTGATCGCGCGCAGCGGCGGCGGTCCCGAGATCCCCGCGGCGGTGCGCGACGCGATCAGCCCGGGCAGCGTGGTGGTGTTCGGCGGCGGGGGGCTGGGGAAGTGCCTCATCGAGTGCCTGCGCTACATGGACGGCCTGCACCCGCTGTGCGTGATCGACGACGGGCTGCCGGCCGGGGGCGACGTCGCCGGCGTGCCGGTCGCCGGGGGCCGCTCGTCGATGGCCGCCCTCGCCGAGGCCGGCGCGCGGCTGGCCGTGAACGGCATCGGCGCCATCGGCCGGATGAAGGGGCGCGTCGACATCTACGAGCTCATCCGCGGCCACGGCTTCGAGATGCCGGTGACCATCGACAAGGGCGCCGTCGTCACCGGCACCGCCACCCTCGCCGACGGCGTCCAGGTGCACCCGGGCGCGGTGATCGCCGCCGCGGCCGCCATCGGCCCGGACACCATCGTGAACACGGGCACGATCATCTCCCACGACTGCGTGGTCGGCGCCCACTGCCACCTGGCGCCCGGGGCCACCCTGGCCGGCCACGTGACCGTAGGCGACGAGGCGCTCGTGGGGATGGGCGCCACGATCGCGCTGGGCCTGTCGATCGGCGCGCGGGCGATCGTCGGCAACGGCGCCGTGGTGAACGCGGACGTACCCGACGGCGCCGTCGTGGCGGCGGGATCGGTGTGGGGTGGCTAGCCCGGACGCGACCGTGAGCGGATCCGCCGTCGCCGGCATCGAGGGGCTCTACGAGCGCATGTACGCCATCAGGCGCTTCGAGGAGACCCTCCTCGACATGTTCTCCCAGGGGCTGCTGGTGGGCACCACCCACACCTGCATCGGCCAGGAGGCGAACGCCGTCGGGGTGATCGACCACCTCGACCCGGGCCGCGACGTGATCTTCAGCAACCATCGCTGCCACGGGCACTTCCTCGCCTTCACCGGCGACCAGGACGGCCTGCTGGCCGAGGTGATGGGCCGCACGACCGGCGTGTGCGGCGGCAAGGGCGGCAGCCAGCACCTGTGCGCGCCCAACTTCTTCACCAACGGCGTGCAGGGCAGCATCGTGCCGGTGGCGACCGGCATCGCCATGGCCGAGCAGCGGCGCGGCACGGGCGCCGTGGTCACCGTCTTCATCGGGGACGGCACGCTGGGCCAGGGCGCCCTCTACGAGTGCCTCAACATGGCGTCGCTCTGGTCGCTGCCGCTGCTGGTGGTGGTGGAGGACAACCGCTACGCCCAGACCACGCCCCGCGGGCTGGCCGTGGCCGGATCGATCCCGGCGCGGGCCGAGGCGTTCGGCGTCGCGTCGGCCGAGCTCGATTCGACGGACGTGCGGGAGGTGCGGCGGGTGGCGGGCGAGGCGGTGGAGCGCGTACGGCGCGAGCGGGCGCCCTTCTTCCTCGTCCTCGGCACCTACCGCCTCAGCCCGCACAGCAAGGGGGACGACGTGCGCGACCCGGCCGAGGTGGAGGCGGCCCGCGCGCACGATCCGCTGCGCGTCGCCGCGGGCGCCATGGACGACGGCGACAGGCGGCGGATCGAGGACCGCTGCGAGCGCCGCCTCGCCGACGCGATCGAGCGGGCCGGCGCGGCCCCGGTGGCGGGCGCCGCATGAGCGAGCGCTGCGCGGCGGTGCTGAACCGCGCCCTGCACGACGCCTTCGCCCGGCGCGACGACGTGGTGCTGCTGGGCGAGGACGTGCTCGACCCCTACGGCGGCGCCTTCAACATCACGCGCGGGCTCAGCGACCGCTGGCCGGACCGGGTGGTGACCACGCCCATCAGCGAGGCCTCGCTCTTCGGCGTGGCGGCGGGCATGGCGCTGCGCGGCATGCGCCCGGTGCTGGAGATCATGTTCGGCGACTTCATCGGCCTCGGCTTCGACCAGATCCTCAACGGCATCTCCAAGTTCCGCGAGATGTACGACGACCAGGTCACGCTGCCCCTCGTGGTGCGCACGCCGATGGGCGGCCGCCGCGGATACGGGCCGACCCACAGCCAGTCGCTCGAGAAGTTCCTGCTCGGCGTGCCCTCGATCGCGGTCGTCGCGACCAGCGAGTGCCACGACCTGGAGGCCGTGATGGCGGCGGCGATCGACTCGGACGACCCGGTCTTCCTGATCGAGAACAAGGTCATGTACGGCCGCCCGCACCGCCGCCCCCGCGACGGCGTGCTCGACGGCCTGCGCTGCGAAGAGGGCGCGGGGCCCTTCCCGGCCCTCACCTTCTCGGGCAACGACTTCGGCGAGGCCGAGGCGACCATCGTCACCTACGGCGGGATGCTGCCGGTCGCGCTGCAGGCCATGACCGACCTGATCGTCGAGGAGGAGGTCTTCTGCGAGGTGGTGGTCCTCGCCGGCCTCGCCCCGCTCGACCTCGATCCCGTGCTCGAGTCGGTCGCCCGCAGCGGGCGCCTGGTCACCGCCGAGGAGGGCACCCTCACCGCGGGCGTCGGCGCCGAGATCGCCGCCCGGGTCCAGGAGCGGGCCTGGTCGGACCTGCGCGCTCCTGTGGCGCGGGTCGCCGCCCGCGACGGCATCATCCCGGCCGCGCCGGGCCTGGAGGACGCCTGCCTGCCGGAGGCGCGCGACCTGGTCGCCGCGGTCTCGTCGCTGATCGGGGCGGCGGCCTAGCCGTGGCGGCCGCGGGCGGCGGCTACCGGCGACGGCAGGAGCCCGCCCTCACCCGGGACTTCGGCAAGGACGCCGGCGAGGAGGACTTCCTCGAGTGGCTCAACCGCGTCATCGCGCCCGAGGAGGAGCGCGCTTACGGCGATCCGGCCGAGGTCCACCCGACGCTCCACGTGATCGGCGCGCCCCGCTCGGGCACCACGCTGCTGTACCAGGTGATCGCGAACGGCCTGGACATCGGCTACGTGAACAACCTGGTGGCGGCCTTCTGGCTGGCGCCGGCCACCGGCGTGCGCCTGTCGCGCAAGCTGGGCCTCGACGGCGGCTCCGCCTCGTTCGACTCCCGCTTCGGGCGCACCCCCGGCATCGAGGGGCCCCACGAGTTCGGCTACTTCTGGAACCACCGCCTGGGCTACCCGGACCTGCGCCAGCGCGACCCCGCCCACGAGGCGACGATCGACTGGGACGGCCTGCGCCGGGCCATCCTGGCCATGGAGGAGGCCCGGGGCGGGCCGATGGCCTTCAAGCCGATGCTGCTGACCTGGCACCTCGAGGAGATGGTGCGGCACATGCCGCGCACCTGCTACGTCTGGATCCGGCGCGACCCGCGCGACACGGCGCTGTCGCTGCTGAAGATGCGCGCGTCGCTGTTCGGCGACTACGCGGTGCCGTCGTCGCTCCAGCCCGTCGAGATGGACCCCTCCGACCCGCCGTGGAGGCAGGTGGCGGTGCAGGTGGTGGCGCTCGAGAGGACGATCGAGGAGGCCGCCCGCCGGATGGGCCCGGAGCGCGTGCTGTCCATCCGCTACGAGCGGCTCTGCGCCGATCCGGGCGGCGTGCTGGGCGACATCCGCGCCCTGCTGGGCCGGCACGGGGCGCCGCCAGCGCTGCGGTCGGTCCCGGAGCCCTTCACCCGCCAGCGCAACCCCGATCTGGACGAGCGCTTCGGGGATCTCGTCGCGGGGGCGCTCGCCGAGCTCGGCGTCCGGGCGGGGACCTCGACCTAGGGGGTCGCGCCCGGCGAGTCGGCCTCGTCGGACGAGCGCCACGCCTCGCGCGCCCAGAGGGGCGGACCGCCGAAGCGCTTGGCCAGCCACACCCCCAGGCCGTACAGCACCAGCTGAGGGATCATCAGCAGCAGCATGCTGAAGGGGTCGCCCCCGGGCAGGATCGCGGCGATGAACGCGATCGCGACGATGGCGACGCGCCACTGGCGCAGGTAGATCTCGGCGGTGACGACGCCGATGCGGGCGAGGGCCAGCATCGCGACGGGCACCTCGAACATGAGGCCGGAGCCGAGCATGAGGGTGGTGGCGAAGCCGAAGTACTCTCCGGCGCGGACCTGGGTGTTGAAGCTGTCACCGCCGAAGTCGAGCAGGAACTGGAGGGCGACGGGCAGCACGACGAAGTAGCCGAAGGCGACCCCTCCCACGAAGAGCAGGGAGACGCCGGCGACGATCATCAGCATCTTGCGGCGCGGCTGATCCTGCACCGCCGGCACCACGAAGGCGTAGAGCTGGTAGAGCCACACCGGCAGGGCGGCCAGGATGGCCGTCCAGAAGCACACCTTGAGCACCGTGAAGAAGGGCTCGGTGGGCGAGAGGGTCAGCAGCCCGGTGTCGTGGTACCGCTCCGGCAGCGGGTCCTTCAGGAAGGTGAGCAGCTGGTCGTGGAAGCCGTACGCGACCCCGAAGGCGACCACCAGGGCGAGCACCGAGACGATCACGCGCTGGCGCAGCTCGTCGAGGTGCTCCACGACGGACAGGCGCTCGTCGCGCCCCACGCGCCGGGTACCCATGCGGAATCGCGGCATCAGTACCCGGCGATCAGGGGTGGGTCAGGTGTCCTGCGGGCCGCGCGGAGGGGCGTCGCCGGACACGACCACGCCCTCCAGGACGTCGTCCTCCGGCTGAGCGGCGGCCACCGTGGCGGTCGCGGCGGGCTGCTCCTCGCGCTCGCGCGCCGGCGGATCGTCCATGATCGCGCTCTTGAACTCGCGGATGCCCCGGCCCACCGAGCGGCCCATCTCCGGCAGCCGCTTCGGGCCGAAGACGATGAGGGCGATCACCAGCACCAACAGGATCTGGATCGGAGAGAAGTCGATCACGACTCTGCCTTCCGGAGACGGCGTTGTTCCCGGGGGAGACCCCAAGGTTACCCCACGCCGCCGTCCGGGCCGGTTCCCGTCGTCTCAACGGCTGCTACGGTGCCGCCCTCATGGCCGACGCGGTGACCGACGCGGTGGTGCGCCAGATGCGCGACGCCATCATCGACAACGACCTCAAGCTGCTCGCCGCGATCAACGCGCGGATCGAGCTGGTGGCCCGGCTGCGCTCCTACAAGCGCTCGCAGGGCCTGGAGTTCGTCGATCAGGCCCGCGAGGACTGGATGCACCGCTACCTCGCCGCCGGCAACCGCGGGCCGCTCAGCGACGAGGGGCTGCACGAGATCTACGGGCACATCCTCGACCTCACCAAGCGCGAGACGGCCGACCCCGCCTGAGCGGGCGCCGGGGGTCAGTCCTCGGTCTGGAAGTCGTCCGGGGTGACCTGCTCGAGGAACTCCTTGAAGCGCTCCACCACCTCGTCGGTGTCCTCGACCTCGTGCTCGAACTCGATGCCGCTCTCCTCGATCACCTGATCGGCGGCGAAGATGGGGGCGTTGCTGCGCACGGCGAGGGCGAGGGCGTCGCTGGGCCGCGAGTCGATCTCGATCTCCGACGACGACGCCCGCAGGGTGATGAGCGCGTAGAAGGTGTTCTCGCGCAGCTCGGTGACGGTGATCTTGGCGATCTCCGCGTTGAGCTCGGCGACGACGTCCGTGAGCAGGTCGTGGGTCATCGGCCGCGGCGTCTCGGCGCCCTGCAGCTTCATGAGGATGGCCGCCGCCTCGGCGTGCCCGATCCAGATGGGCAGGAACTTGTTGCCCGCGATGGTCTTCAGCAGCACGATCGGCTGCTTGCCGACCACGTCGAAGCTGACCCCGTAGATGGTCATCTCCTGCATGACGACGCCTCGCTTTCGTCGGGGCCGGGAGGCGGACCTCGTCGCATTATAGGCCCGCTCCCGGGGCGGGCCCGCCGGTCCGCGGTCCCTCGCGGCGCGCCCCGCCTTGTGGCCGCGGCGGCCGGGTTGATACCCTCCGCGGCCGCAGGGCGGGGGCGATTAGCTCAGCCGGTTAGAGCGCATCTCTGATAAGGATGAGGTCCCTGGTTCGAGTCCAGGATCGCCCATTTCACCGGCAGCCTGCCGCGCCACGGCGGGGAGGTCTCTGGCGTCAGTGAGCACCGGTCACGGAGGCCAGCAGGCTGAGACGACCAGACGTGTGAGCTGCCTGGTCGTGGACGATCACGCGATCGTCCGCGAGGGGCTGAGGCGGGTGCTGTCCCAGCTCGAGGACATGGTCGTGGTCGGCGAGGCCGCCTCGGGCGAGGCGGCGGTCGAGCTGGTCGCCCGGCGCCGGCCGGACGTGGTGCTGATGGACGCGCGCATGCCCGGGATGGGCGGCATCGTCGCGGCCCAGCGGATCCTGGCCGAGCATCGCGACGTGCGCGTCGTGATGTTCACCGCCCACGCCGAGCAGGACCTGCTGTGGGAGGCCCTCGACGCCGGCGCCCAGGGCTTCGTGCTGAAGGACTCCGACAGCGCCTCGCTGGTCGGGGCGATCCGCCAGGTGATGGCCGGCGACCCCTACGTCGACCCGCGCCTGGCCCCCGACTTCCTGCGCCAGCTCTCGAAGCCGCGGGCGGGCGGCATCCTCAGCGCCCGCGAGCGGGAGATCCTGCAGATGCTCGCCGACGGCTACTCGAACCGCGAGGTCTCGGAGCGCCTGGTCGTGAGCGTCGAGACCGTGAAGACGCACGTGAAGCACATCCTGGCCAAGCTGGAGGCCGAGCACCGCACCCAGGCGGTCGCGATCGGCATCCGCCAGTCGCTGATCCGGTGAGCCGGCCCGGGCGAGCCGCGCTCCACGAGGCCGTCGTGGAGGTGGTCGCCCTGGTCGCGGGCGCGCCGAGCCTCGGCGCGGCCGGCGACGACACGCTCGAGCGGGCGCTCGGCCTGGTCGCGGAGGCCCTCGGCGCGCCCGCGGTGGCCCTGTACGTGCGCGAGCCCGCCGCGGGCAACCTGCTGCGCCGCGGCGCCGCCCGCCGGGGGGTCGGCGCCGAGCTCCCCGCCCTCGCCGCCGACCCGGCGGCCGCGGAGCTGGCCGGGGCCACGGTCGTCACGGCGCGGGCCGGCGGCCAGACGGTGGGCGCGCTGGCGGTGGCCGCGCGCGGCGCCGAGCTCGACGAGGCCGAGCTGGCCGCCGCGCGCGCCGCGGCCCACGCGCT
This sequence comes from Thermoleophilia bacterium, assembly GCA_050181915.1. GTDB lineage: Bacteria > Actinomycetota > Thermoleophilia > Miltoncostaeales > Miltoncostaeaceae > JBFXCS01. The sequence continues at coordinate 52,386 of JBFXCS010000004.1, forward strand.
CGCACTAGGATTACGTAACGCTCAGCTTTTCGATGGTCTAAGGGAGCGTGCGCGTGAGCTCGACCGCCAGGTGCGGCAGCTGGTGGCGCTCACCGAGGTCGCGCGTGACGTGGCGCGGTCGCTGGACGAGGCCGAGGTGCACCGCACCATCGCGGCGCAGGCGCGGCGGCTGGTGCGGGCGGAGGCCGCCGTGCTGCTGCGCGGCGCCGGCGACGGGCTGACGGTGGCCGCCTGGGACGGCCCGGACGGCGAGGCCTCCCTCCCGCGGGCCGAGCGCCTGGGCCAGGTGGCCGGAGCCGGGCCGGGCGTCCGCCTGGGGCGCGAGATGGCCGTCCCGGTGCCCCGCCCGGACGGAGCCGACGGCGACCCCGCCGGGGTGATCGCGCTGTTCCGCGCCGGCGGAGACCCCTTCGACGACGACGACCTGGAGCGCCTGCGCGGCCTTGCCGACCAGGCCACGGTGGCCCTGGCCAACGCCCGGCTGCTGGCCGACCTGCGCCGCGAGCAGCAGGAGCGCCGCGCGCTGGCGGCCGCGCTGGTGCAGGCGCAGGAGAACGAGCGCCGCCGGGTGGCCGAGGACCTGCACGACGGGCCGGTGCAGGACCTGGTGGGCCTCGGCCTGATGCTGGACGCCCTCTCCACCGATCTGCGCCCCTCCACGGAGGAGATCGCGGGCGAGGTCGATCGCGCCGCGGCGGCGGCGCGCGACGCGGTCCGCACGCTGCGCCGGGCGATCGGCGACCTGCACCCGGTCGCGCTGGAGGAGATGGGCTTCCAGGCCGCCACGCGCGCCCTGGTGCGGCGGCTGGAGTGGCAGGGCGTCGACGTCGAGCTCGACCTCGCCGCGGCGGACGGGCTGTCGGACATGCATCGCACCGTGGCCTTCCGCATCGTGCAGGAGGCCGTCGCGAACATCGCCCGCCACGCCGAGCCGTCGCGGGTGTCGATCCGGGCCCGCCGCGAGGGCGGCCGGGTGGTGCTCGACGTGGCCGACGACGGGCGGGGCTTCGATCTCGCGCGCCCGCGGCCGGGGGTGGCCGAGGGGCACCTGGGCCTGGAGGCGGCGAAGGAGCGGGCGGCGCTCGCGGGCGGCGAGGTCACGATCACCTCGGCCGAGGGCGACGGCACCCTCCTCCGGCTCGACCTGCCGGGCGCCGGCGCGGCGCCGGTGGAGGATCAGCCGGGCGAGAGCCGCTCCAGCGCGGCCGCCAGCGCGGCCTCGTCGGCGAAGCGGAGCTCCACCACCACCTGACCGCCCGCGCCGCCGCGCACCCGGACCGGCGCGTCGAAGGCGCTGCCGAAGGCCTCGAGGGCGGCGTCGCCCAGCGGCGTGGGGTCGGCCGCGCGGCGGCGGCGGGGCCGCTCGGCGGCCTGGGAGCGGGCGAGCGCCTCCGTCGCCCGCACCGAGAGGCCCTCGGCGGCGGCGCGCTCGGCCACCCGCGTGCGGCGGCCGGGGCCGTCGGCCATCAGGATCGCCCGTCCGTGACCCTCCGAGAGGGCGCCCGTGGCGATCATCTCCTGCACCGCCTCGGGCAGCTCCAGCAGGCGCACCAGGTTCGAGATCGCCGGGCGGCTGCGCCCCAGGCGCTCGGCGAGGGCGGCGTGGCTCTGGCCGAAGTCCTCGATCAGGCAGGCGCAGGCCGCGGCGACGTCGATGGGGGTCAGGTCCTCGCGCACCAGGTTCTCGACGAGGGCGAGCTCGACCCGCTCGCGGGCGTCCACGTCACGGACGACGGCCGGCACGCGGGCGAGACCGGCCAGGCGGGCCGCCCGCCACCTGCGCTCCCCCGCGACGAGCTGGTGGCGGCCGTCGCCGTCGGCCGGTCGCACGACGATGGGCTGGAGCACGCCGGAGGCGCGGATCGACGCGGCCAGCCCCTCCAGGGCCTCGCGCTCGATGGCGGCGCGGGGCTGATCGGGGTTCGGCTCCACCGCGTCCAGGTCGATCTCGATCAGCCGGGCGGCCGGCGCGGTCGCGGCGGAGGCCGCGTCCGGCGGCGTGGCGTCGCCGAGCAGGGCGGCGAGGCCGCGCCCCAGGCCGCGGCGGTCGCGGGGTGTCTCAGCCACGGGCGGCGACCTCCTTGGCGGCCTCGAAGTAGGCGTCGGCCCCCGCGCAGTGGGGGTCGTAGCGGATCACCGGCTCACCGTACGACGGCGCCTCGGCGAGCCGCACGTTGCGCGGTACGACCGTGCGGAAGGCCAGGTCCGGGAAGTGGCGCCGCACCTCGCCGATGACCTCGCCGCTCACCCGCGTGCGCGAGTCGTGCATCGTCATGAGCATGCCGGTGACGCGCAGGCCCGGGTTCACGTGGGCCTGGACCGCCGCGACGGTCTCCATCAGGCGCGAGAGGCCCTCCAGGGCGTAGTACTCGCACTGCACCGGCACGATCAGCCGATCCGCCGCCGCGAGCGCGTTGATCGTGAGCAGGTCGAGCGACGGCGGGCAGTCGAGGAACACGTAGCGGTAGCGCGCGCGGGCGGGCTCCAGGGCGGCGGCCAGCAGGCGCTCCCGGTTGGCGCGGCCCGGCAGCTCGACGGCGGCGGACGCCAGATCGGGCGACGAGGCCAGCAGGTCGAGGTTGGGCACCCCGGTGGGCCGGATCGCCTCCTCCGGCGGGGTTCCGTCGAGCAGCACGTCCGCGATGGTCGGGCGGTCGCGGTCGCTCGCGCCGAGGCCGCCGGTGGCGTTGGCCTGCGGATCGACGTCGACCAGCAGCACGCGCGCGCCGGCCTCGGCCAGGCACGCGGCCAGGTTCACGGCGGTGGTGGTCTTGCCGACGCCGCCCTTCTGATTCGCGACGGCGTAGATCATCGCCGCGACTCCGCGCCCAGGGGACGCCGGGCGGCGCGCCCCGGCCTGCGGGGATAGCGGGCGGGCGTCGGCGCCACCCGCCGGAAGACCTGGAGCCGGCGGCGGGCGCCGGGGAACGGGGTCACCGGCAGGGGCGCGTCGCCGCTCAGGCCCAGATCGGCGGCGGCGCGCGCGCCGGCCGCCTCGAGGGCGGGATCGGCGTCATCGCCCCGCCACAGCACGGCCGCCCCGCCGGGAGCCACGAAGGGCGCCAGCAGCTCGAGGGTCACCGGCAGGGGACCCAGCGCGCGGGCCACCGCGAGCGGGTACCGCTCCCTCTCGGCGGCGGCGAGGTGCTCGGAGCGGTCGTGCACGACGCGGACATTAGGGAACCCCGCGGCCGCGCGCGCGAGCCAGCCGGCCTTCGAGCGCTCGCTCTCGACGAGGGTGACGGCGAGGTCCGGCCGGGCCGCGGCGAGGGCGAGCCCGGGGAAGCCGGCGCCGCTGCCGACGTCGATCAGGGCCGGCGCCGCGGCCACCTCGCGCAGGGCCAGGGCGACAAGGCTGTCGGACAGGTGGCGATCGATGGCCTCGTCCAGATCCTCGATGGCGGTGAGGTTCTGGGGCTCCACGGCGATGCGGTCGAGCAGGGCGACGAGCCGTGCGGCGACGTCGGTGCCCAGCGCGACGCCGGCGCCGGCCACGCGGGACACCAGGCGCTCGGCGGGGCCCGGTGTTTCACGTGAAACACCGCCCGGCCCCTCCCGCGGCGTCACTCCGCGGGCTCGACGATCACGCGGCGACGGGGCTCCTCGCCCTCGCTGCGCGTGACCACCTCCGGGTGCTCCTTCAGCGCCAGGTGGACGATCCGCCGGTCGTGCGGCGTCATCGCGTCCAGCTCGATCTCCTCGCCGTACTCCACCGCCTCCTTCGCCGCGCGATCGGCCAGATCGCGCAGAGCCGCCTCGCGCCGCGCCCGGTAACCGTCGGCGTCGAGCGACACGCGGCGACGGGCGCCGCCCTCCGCCCGCGAGGCGATCTGACCGGCCAGGTACTGGAGCGCGTCGATCGTCTCGCCGTTGCGGCCGACCAGCGCCGACGTGCCCTCCCCCTCGATCACCGCGGCCAGGTCGCCGTCGCCGTCGCGGCTCAGGCGGACCTCCGCATCGAGGCCCGCACCGGCCACCACGGCATCGAGCGCGCGGCCCACCGCCGCGGCGCCCGCGCCCAGCTCGGACTCACCACCCATCGCGCACCTCCGGGATCACCGCTTCTTCTTCCGCGTCCGCTGCGCAGAGGCCGGCCGCGAGCCCTTCGCCGTGCCGCGCGCGCGCGGCTGGCGGCGCCGCTGTCCGGAGGCGCCGCCCCCGGAGGGCCGGTCGGCCGCGCCCTTCGGCTCCGATCCGCCGTCCTCCGTGCCCGTCTCGGTCGGCGGCTCGTCCGCCGCGTCGGCCGGCGCGTCCTCGACGACCTCCGGCTCGGGCGCCGGGTCGGGCTCGGGCGCGTCGGCCGCCTCCGGGGCGCTCGCCGGCTCGGGCGCCGTCACGGCCTCGCCCTGCGCCGCCGCGGCCTGACCGCGGCGGCGGCGCTTGCGCGGCGTCTGCCGCGGCGTCGTGCCCGCGTCATCCTGTCCGGACGCCTCCCCGTCCTCCGCGCCGGTCTCGGTCGCCTCGGCACCGTCGGCGAGGGCCGCGGTGCGCTGCGCCTTCGGCGGCGTGCGCGACCCCTTCTTCGGCGTGTACTCGGCGGCGCTCTCGGGATCGGCCAAGTGCAGCCCGATCCGGTGGCGCATCACGAGCTGCTGGCCGGCGGTCCACAGGTTCGTGGTCATCCAGTAGAGCACCAGGCCGGACGGCACCGGGAACTGGAACACGAACAGCACGACGCCCAGCGGGATGATGCGCATGATGCGGCGCTGGGTCTCGGGCATGTTCGGGGTGGCGGACAGCTCGGTCGACAGCAGCTGGGACAGGGCGTAGATGGCGACGATGACCCCGGCGCCCCAGCCGATGTCGTTCAGCTCGACCCGGATGTCGGGGATCACCCACATGAACGACAGCGACCCGCTGCCGACGGTGGCCTCCTTCGCGAACTCGCGCAGCACGTAGTAGAGCGCGATGAACACGGGGATCTGGAAGACCAGGGGAAGGCACGACGCGAAGGGGTTGATCTCGTTCTCTTTGTAGAACGCCATCATCTCCTCTTGGAGTTTCTGGCGGTTCCCCTTGTACTTCCGCTGCAGCTCCTTGATCTGCGGCGCCACGGCCTGCATCCGCCGCATCGACGCGTACTGCTTGATCACCAGCGGCAGCAGGATGATGCGCACGATCACCGTGAGCACGACGATCGACCACCCGTAGGTGAGGTTGACGTTGTCGTGCAGGAAATCGAGGAGCGCGCGGAGCGGATCCTCGAGCAGCTGGAGCGGGTTCACCGGCGGAACACCCGCTGGTCACGGGGGTGGTCGACGCCGCCGTGGCTCCACGGGTTGCAGCGCAGCAGGCGCCACGCCGCCAGCACGACGCCGCGCGCCACGCCGAACTCCCGGATCGCCTGCACCGCGTACTCGGAGCAGCTCGGGTAGTACTTGCAGCGCTGCCCGAGCAGCGGCGAGACCGTCCGCTGGTAGAGGCGGATCGGGGCGATCACGATGCCCCTCATCGAGTCGGCGACCCGGCCTCGCCGCCCACGGCCCGCGCCGTGACCTCCCGCAGACGCTCGCCCAGGGCCTCGGAGCCCCGCTCCTCGATGTAGTCCACCGCCCCCGGCCGCGCGATCACGACCACGTCGATGCCGCGCGGCAGCTCCGCCTCGATCTCGGCGAAGCGCTCGCGCAGCACCCGCTTGACGCGATTGCGCTCCACCGCGCCGCCCACCTTGCGCGACACCGACAGGCCGAGGCGCGGCGGCGCATCCGCCGGCCGGTCGTCCCGCCGGAACGCGTACACGACGAGGTGACGGCCGGCCGCCGAGCGCCCGCGCCGGTACACCGCGTCGAAATCCCCCGAACGGGTGATTCGAGCTCGGCGCCGCGGAGCGGTGCCGGCGTCGGTCATCGTTCAGGCCGAGAGCCGCGCGCGGCCCTTGGCCCGGCGGCGCTTCAACACCGCCCGGCCCGCACGAGTGCTCATCCGCACCCGGAAGCCGTGCGTCTTCTTACGCTTGCGCCGATTAGGCTGGTAGGTCCGCTTCACGCGCGCCGCACTCCTGATTCCACGTCGATATCCGGGCGCCCGCGGACGGGACGGGTGAGCCCCGCCGAAGGGACGGGGAGCATAGCAAACGCCCCCTCGCCTCCCACGCGCGCGCGGGCCATCCACAACTGTGGAGATCCCTGTGGAAACCTCCGGGATCCCTTTCGTGGAGCGGGGTCGCGCCCCGCCCCGCCCGCGGTCCGCGGCGGGCCTGACACGCGTTTTCGCCGCTCAGTCGGATCTTTGTTTTCCACAGCCTCCGGTGAGGGGTTCCGTCCCGCGGGAGGCCGGGTTAGAGTCGCCGCCCCCGGGCCTACTCCATGTCCACAGCGCTCTCCCTCACACCTCCCCTCGCCCCGATCCGGGACGCCCTCGCCGACACCGTCGCCGCGCGCGTCGCCGTGTACCTCACGCCGGGCGAGCCGCCGCAGGTCGAGGAGCTGAGGGACGAGCCGGTGGCTCTCATCGAGGGGGTGTGCGACCTGGTCGCGGATCGCTCGGATCTGCCGGCGCCGGCCGTGCGGGAGATCGTGGAGAACCTCATCCACGCCGACTTCCGAGACGCGGTCGTATCGATCCTCGACGGCGGGCACACGGTCCGGGTCGGCGACCACGGGCCCGGCATCGACGATCCGGCGCGCGCGCTCACGCCCGGCTTCACGGCCGCCGGAGCGGCGGCGCGCGCGGTGGTGCGCGGCGTCGGCGGCGGCCTGCCGCTCGCCGACGAGATGATGGCGGCCGCCGGCGGCCGGCTCGACATCGAGCGCAACCTCGGCGGCGGCACCGTCGTCACGCTCGCCCTGCCGCGGCCCGCGGAGTCGCCCGCGTCGGAGCCGGTGTGCTCGGACGCCTCCCGCGTGATCCTGGCGCTGCTGCTCGAGGTCGGCAGCGCCGGCGCCGAGCGCCTCTCGGTCGAGCTCGGACGCTCGCGCGCCGAGTGCGGCCGCGAGCTGGCCCTCCTGCAGCACCGCGGCCTGGTGGCCCGCGAGACCGGTGGCGCCTGTCGCCTCACGGACGCGGGGACCGCCCTGGTCGCATCGCTCTTCTGAGCTCCCGGTGACCCGCCTCCCCGCCCGTACCAGCACCCGCCCATCCCGTAAACCCGTCGGAGTCTCGGCCATGTCAGCAGTCCCCGCAGCCTCCCCGAAGCGCGACAACGTCTGGAAGGAGGTCCAGGAGCGCCTCCGCTCCACGCTGAACAGCCAGACGTACAAGTTCGCCTTCGCCGGGGCGCGGCCGGTGTCGCTCGACGCCGAGCGGCTGGTGCTCGCCGTCGACACCGAGCTGCTGCGCCAGTGGATCCGGCAGCGCTACCTGCCGCTGCTGCGCGACGCCCTCTTCGAGGTGTGCGGCGACGACCTCGAGGTGGAGGTCACCGTCGAGGCGCCGGCCGAGGCCGACGGCGACGGGCCCGCCTCGCCGGCCGACGCCGCGCCTCGCGGCACCCTGCCCGTCCGCCGGCCGCTGGGGCTGCAGCCGCGCTTCACCTTCGAGGGATTCGTGACCGGCCCCTCCAACCGCTTCGCGCACGCGGCGGCCCTCGCCGTCGCCGAGGCGCCGGCGCGGGCCTACAACCCCTTCTTCGTGTACGGCGGGGTGGGCCTCGGCAAGACCCACCTCCTGCACGCCATCGGCCACTTCGTCGCGGCGAACCACGCCGAGCTGTCCCTGCTCTACGTCTCGGTCGAGACCTTCACCAACGAGTTCATCAACGCGCTGCGCGACGGCGGCATCCGCTCCTTCAAGGACCGCTACCGCACGGTGGACATCCTCCTGATCGACGACATCCAGTCGCTCCAGGGGCGCGAGCAGACGCAGGAGGAGTTCTTCCACACCTTCAACGCGCTCCACGACTCGGGCAAGCAGATCGTGATCTCGTCGGACCGGCCGCCGAAGGCCATCGCCACCCTCGAGGACCGCCTGCGGAGCCGCTTCGAGATGGGCCTGATCACCGACGTGCAGCCGCCCGACCTGGAGACGCGCATCGCGATCCTGCAGAAGCGCGCCCGGGCCGACCGCTACGAGATCCACGACCCGGAGGTGCTGCCCTTCATCGCCGGCCGGGTGTCGACCAACGTCCGCGCCCTGGAGGGCGCGCTGACCCGGGTCGTCGCCCACGGGTCCATCTCCGGCCGCAAGATCACCGTCGACCTGGCCTCCGAGGTGCTCGAGGACCTCTTCCCCGCCAGCGAGGGGGTCGTCCGCATCGAGGTGATCCAGGGGGAGGTGTGCCGCTACTACGGCGTCAGCCACGACGAGCTGACCGGCGACAAGCGCACCCGCCGCATCGTCGGCCCCCGCCAGGTGGCGATGTACCTCAGCCGCGAGCTCACCGACTCGTCCCTGCCCGCGATCGGCCGCGCCTTCGGCGGCCGCGACCACACCACGGTGATGTACGCCGTCCAGAAGGTCGCCGACCAGATGGCCGGAGAGGGCGAGATCCTCACCGCCGTCCAGACCCTGACCGGTCGCCTCACCGGCCGCCGCGGCGACCGCTGATCCGGTGGACGACATGAGGGACAACGCGCGCCGTTCCTCCCCGCCCTCCACCCCCGGCGGCGACCGCCGGCCGGGCCCTGGGGACGGATGGGGACCGACGGCGCGTCAGGGGGCCTCCTCCCCACCGCCGCCCGCACAGGCGGAAACCGGCCCGGTGCAGGGTGTTCGCGACCCCTCCACACGATCCACACGCCCTATGACCTCCATGGTCTTCCAACCCCTCTTTCTCATGGAGTCATGGTTGGGCGACGGGCCCCGGTGGACGGCGGCCGAGCCGCGCCCCAGCCGCCGGGTGGCTCCGCGCGAATTCCGCCGCCGCAGCCGGTAGGGTCGCCGCGTGCGCCTCGTCTCGCCCAAGGACGAACTCGCCCACGCGCTCGCCGCGGCGGGGCGGGCGGCGTCCGCCAAGAGCACCATCCAGATCCTCTCCCACGTGCTGCTGGTGGCCGAGGAGGGCCGCTGCGAGCTGGCGGCGACCGACATGGAGCTGTCGCTGCGGATGCCGCTGCAGGCCACGGTCGAGCAACCGGGCGCGGTGGTGCTGCCGCGCCTCGCCGGCGACATCGTGCGCAGCATGGCCGACGGCCCCGTCACCCTGGAGCACCGCGCCAACGAGGGGGTGGTGAACGTGTCGGGCGGCGGCTCGTCGTTCGCGCTCAACTGCCTCCAGGCCAACGACTTCCCCGAGCTGCCGCCCGACGAGGGCAGCGGCCTGTCGCTGCCGGCCGACGTGCTGGTCGAGAGCATCGACCGGGTGGCGCGCGCCGCCTCCCGCGACGAGACGCGCCCGGTGCTCACCGGCGTGTTCACGCGCCTCGGCCCGGACGGGCTCACCCTGGTCGCCACCGACTCGTACCGCCTCGCCGTGCGCCAGGCGTCGCTCGAGTCCCCGCCGGCCGAGACGCGCGAGGCGATCGTCCCGGCCCGGGCCCTGTCCGAGATCGCCCGGATGGCGCCGCAGGCCGCGGTCGACGCGATCGAGCTGGTGCTGAGCGACACCCAGGCCCTGGCCCGGGTCGGGGACGCGCGGCTCACCAGCCGGCTCATCGACGGCCAGTTCCCCGACCACCGTCAGCTCATCCCCGACGCCTTCGAGCACGAGGTCGCCTTCGACCGCGCCGAGCTGATCGGCGTGCTGAGCCGCATCGGGGTGCTGGCCCAGCGCAACACGCCGGTGCGCCTGGCCTTCGAGGACGGCTCGGTCACCATCTCGGCGATCAGCGACCAGGTGGGCGAGGGCCACGAGTCGCTGCCGGTCGCCTTCTCCGGCGAGAAGCTGGAGATCGGCTTCAACGTCGAGTTCCTGCGCGCCGGGGTGGAGAGCGTGTCCGGCGACGAGGTGCGGCTGGGGCTGATCAGCCCGCTGCGCCCGGGCCTTCTGAGGGGAGCCGGAGACGACTTCCGCTACCTCCTCATGCCGATCCGCCTCAACGCCTAGCGGCGCCCGCGCGGCGATGCCCGCCTGGGTGGCCCGGCGGCTGGAGGTGGCCGACGTGCGCTGCTGGCGGCGCGCGGCGCTCGACCTGCCCGACGGGCTGGTGCTCATCACCGGCCCCAACGGCGCCGGCAAGACCTCGCTGGTGGAGGCGGTCGTGCTCGGCTGCCTGGGGGTCTCCCCGCGCACCGCGCGCGAGGCGGAGGTGGTCCGCCGCGGGGCGGAGGCCCTGCACGTGACCCTCGACCTGGCCGGGCCCGGCGGCGAGCGCCGACGCGAGATCGGCTTCGCGCCGCGCCGGGGACGCCGACTGCGGCTGGACGGCGAGCCGGTCCGGGCGCTGGGCCCGTGGCGCGCCCGGGCCGTGCTCGTGTTCCTGCCGGACGAGCTGAGGGCGGTGAAGGGGCCGCCCGCGGCCCGCCGCCGCGCCCTCGACCGGGTGCTGGAGGCCGCGCTGCCGGGCTTCGCCGAGGACCTGGCCGAGTACCAGGCCGCGCTGGCACAGCGCAACGCCCTGCTGCGCCGGGTGCGGGCCGGGCAGGCCTCGGACGCGAGCCTGCCGGTGTGGGAGGCGCCGATGGCGCAGCGAGGGGCGCGGGTGGCGCGGGCACGCCGGCAGGGCGTCGCGGCCCTGGCCGCCCCCTTCGCGGAGTGGTTGGAGCGGCTGGGCGGAGGCCCGGGAGGCGTCCTCGCCCTCGAGACCTCCCCGTCGGCGCTGGCGGAGGTGGAGGCCGACGACCTGGAGGAGGCGCTGGCGGCCGGCCTGCGCGAGCGCCGCCCGCGCGAGATTCAGGCCGCCCAGACCCTGTCCGGCCCCCACCGCGACGACCTGTGGATCGGCGCCGGCGAGGCCGACCTGCGCCGGGCGGGCAGCCAGGGAGAGCAGCGCACCGCGGCCCTGGCGCTGCTGCTGGCGGCGCGCGACCACCTGAGCGCCCGCGCCGCCCGGCCCATCCTGCTGCTGGACGACGTGCTCAGCGAGCTCGACCCCGACCGGCGGCGCCTCCTGCTGGAGGCGGTGGGGGACGGCCAGGCGCTGGTGACGACGGCCGACCCCGCGGCCACCGAGGCCCTGGCCCGGCCGCCCGCCGCGCTGGTGCGGGTGAGAGAGGGGAGCCTCGACGTCGCGTCCTGACCATCCCCCGCGCCGCCGTCGGCGCGCCGAGCCCCTGGCGGTGGGCTCCCGGCTGCCGGCGGTGATGCGCCGCGCGGGCGCCGCGGCGGCGACGGGGAGCGCCGGTCCGGCCGCCGCGGCGTGGCCCCGGGTGGTGGGCGAGGCGGCCGCCGCCCACAGCGCGCCGGTGCGCCGCACCCGGGCGGGCGTGCTCACCGTGGCCTGCTCCAGCTCCGCCTGGGCCCACGAGCTGTCGATGCGGCGCGACGAGCTGCTCGCGCTGCTGACCGAGCGCTGCCCGGAGGCCGAGGTCAGCGGCCTGCGGTTCTCGGTCGCCGACCACGCGCTGGCCCCGCCGCAACCGGCCCCGCCGCGGCCCGCGGCGCCGTCGCCGACCGCCGCGCAGCGCGCCGCGGCGCGGGCCGAGGCGAGCGCCATCGCCGATCCGGCGCTGCGCGACCTGGTGGCGCGGGCGGCGGCCGCCAGCGCGGCCCGCAGGGGTGGCTCGGGTACGCGGTAAATACCTGCAAATAACGGCAAAAGCCCTCGATGACGGCGGCGGGAAGTGATAGTCTCCAGGGGATAACCGTAGGAGGAACTCCATCACGACCCAATCGGACGCCGCGTCGGTGACCACGAAGTACGACGCCGGGGACATCACCGTCCTCGAGGGCCTGGAGGCGGTTCGCCGCCGGCCGGGCATGTACATCGGCTCGACCGGTCCGCGCGGCCTGCACCACCTCGTCTACGAGGCGGTCGACAACAGTGTGGACGAGGCCCTGGCCGGGTACGGCGACCGCGTCGAGGTCACGCTCCACCCGGACGGCTCGTGCACCGTCGCCGACAACGGACGCGGCATCCCGGTGGACGCCATGGCCGACCAGGGGGGCAAGAGCGCCCTCGAGGTCGTGCTGACGGTGCTGCACGCCGGCGGCAAGTTCGGCGGCGAGGGCTACAAGGTGTCGGGCGGCCTCCACGGCGTCGGCATCAGCGTGGTCAACGCCCTCTCCGAGTCGCTGTCGGTCGAGGTGCGCCGCGACGGGGGCGTCTTCCAGCAGCGCTACGCGCTGGGCGAGCCGCTCGCGCCGATCGAGCGCGTCGGCGACGCCACCGACACCGGCACCGTCATCAGCTTCCTGCCCGACCCGAACATCTTCGAGGAGCCGGACTTCGACTTCGAGACGCTCTCCCAGCGTTTCCGGGAGACGGCCTTCCTCACCCGCGGCCTGGTCATGCGCCTGGTCGACCGGCGCGGCGAGGGCCGCGAGGTCGAGTACCACTTCGAGGGCGGCATCGAGGACTTCGTGCGCCACCTCAACGAGACGCGCGACCCGGTGCAGAGGGACGTCATCTACCTCGAGGCCGAGGGGCCCGAGGGCAGCCTCGAGGTGGCGATGCAGTGGACCGGCGCCTACAGCGAGGCGGTCTACACCTTCGCCAACAACATCAACACCCACGAGGGCGGCACCCACCTCACCGGCTTCCGCACCTCGCTCACGCGCACGGTCAACGACTACGCGCGGGCGAAGGGGCTGCTGAAGGAGAAGGACGACAACCTCGAGGGCCCGGACACCCGCGAGGGGCTCACCGCGATCGTCTCGGTGAAGCTGCGCGAGCCCCAGTTCGAGGGGCAGACCAAGACCAAGCTCGGCAACTCCGAGATCACCGGCTTCGTGAACGCCGCCGTCTCGCAGCGCCTGGCCGAGTACATGGAGGAGCACCCCACCGAGGCGCGCGCCATCTGCCAGAAGGCGATCAACGCCTCGCAGGCCCGCCTGGCCGCCCGCAAGGCGCGAGACCTCGCGCGCCGCAAGGGCGCCATGGACTCGACCAGCCTGCCGGGCAAGCTGGCCGACTGCTCCGACCGCGACCCCGCGAACACCGAGATCTTCCTGGTCGAGGGCGACTCGGCCGGCGGCTCGGCGATCATGGCCCGCCAGTCGAGCTTCCAGGCGATCCTCCCCCTGCGCGGCAAGATCATCAACGTCGAGAAGGCCCGGATCGACAAGGTCCTCTCGAACAACGAGATCCAGGCGATGATCACCGCGATGGGCACGGGCATCGACGAGGACTTCCTGCTCGAGAAGGCCCGCTACCACAAGCTCATCATCATGACCGACGCCGACGTGGACGGCGCCCACATCCGCACGCTCATCCTCACCTTCCTCTTCGGGCACCTGAGGGAGCTGATCAAGGCGGGCTACGTCTACATCGCCTGTCCGCCGCTCTACAAGGTGAAGCAGGGCAACCAGGAGCAGTACATCGAGAAGGAGTCCGAGCTCGAGGAGTGGCTGCTCGACCGCAACCTCGGCGACCTCACCCTGGAGGACTCCACCGGCCGCTCGAACGGCCTCACCAAGGCGCGCTACCAGCGCTTCCAGCGCGCCCTCAAGGAGCACGAGGCCTGGGCGGGCAACCTGCGCGGCACCTACGGCACGGCCACGATGGAGTTCCTGCAGGAGCACGGCCTGGTCGAGGCCGAGCCGACCGACATCGAGGAGCTGGGCGCGGTGATCGACGCCGGCACGAGCGAGCGGGCCACGCTCAGCGTCGAGGGCATCGACGAGGAGGCCCAGACGATGCTGGCCCGCTCCGTCGACGCCCGCACCGGAGAGGCCCGCACGGTGACGGTCCCGCTCGAGGTCTTCCGCACGCGCGAGCTGGCCGGTCTGCGCGGGGCGCGGGCGAAGCTGCGCGAGCAGGTCGGCAGCGCCCCCTTCCGGCTCACGCGCGGCTCGCGCAGCCGCACCCCCGCCACCTACGAGGCGCTCCGCTCCGCGGTGCTCGAGCTCTGCCGCGAGGGCGTCCAGCTGAGCCGCTTCAAGGGGCTCGGCGAGATGAACAGCGAGCAGCTCTGGGAGACCACCATGGATCCCGAGCGGCGCATCCTCCAGCAGGTGACGATGGAGGACGAGGCCTCGGTGGGCGAGCTGTTCGCCAAGCTGATGGGCGACAAGGTCGAGCCGCGGCGCGAGTTCATCGAGGAGAACGCGCGCAACGTCGTCAACCTCGACATCTAGACACCAGGGCTAGGAGCTGACGATGGCGATCGATCGCCACGGGCGCATCGAGCCGCGCGAGCTCGAGCGCGAGATGAGCACCTCGTACCTCGACTACGCGATGAGCGTGATCGTGGGCCGGGCGCTGCCGGACGTCCGCGACGGCCTCAAGCCGGTGCACCGGCGGGTGCTGTACGCGATGCACGACGCCGGCCTGCAGCCCGACCGGCCGTACGTGAAGAGCGCGAACATCGTCGGAAAGGTCATGGGTGAGTTCCACCCCCATGGCGACGACCCGATCTACGACACCCTGGTCCGGCTGGCGCAGGACTTCGCCAGCCGCTACCCGCTGGTCGACGGCCAGGGCAACTTCGGCTCGTCCGAGTTCGCCGCCGCCGCCATGCGGTACACCGAGGCCCGCCTGGCGCGCATCGCCACCGAGATGCTGCGCGACATCGACGAGGACACGGTCGATGACGCGCCGACCTACGACGACCGGCGCACCGAGCCGGTGGTGCTGCCGGCGCGGGTGCCGAACCTGCTCATCAACGGCTCCTCCGGCATCGCCGTGGGCATGGCGACCAACATCCCGCCCCACAACGTGGGCGAGACGATCGACGCGGTCGTGGCGCTGATCGACGACCCGGACATCGACGTCACCACCCTGATCAGGAAGCACATCGCCGGCCCCGACTTCCCCACCGGCGGCATCATCGTGGGCCTCCAGGGCGTGCGCGAGGCGTACGAGACCGGCCGCGGCCGGGTGGTGGTGCGCGGCCGGGCGCACAACGAGCCGCTCAAGCACGGCCGCAACGCCATCGTCTTCACCGAGCTGCCGTACCAGGTCAACAAGGCCGAGCTGATCCGGAAGATGGCCGACCTGGCGAACGACAAGGTGATCCCCGAGATCGCCGACCTGCGCGACGAGAGCGGCCGCGACGGCGTGCGCGTGGTGATCGAGCTGCGCCGCGACGCCGTGCCGATGGTGGTGCTGAACAAGCTCTACAAGCACACCGCCGTGCAGAGCACCTTCGGGGTCAACGCCATCGCGCTGGTCGACGGCGTGCCGCGCACCCTGGGCCTCAAGGACATGCTGCGCCACTACCTGGCGCACCAGAAGGAGGTGGTCACCCGGCGCTCGCGCTTCCGGCTCGCCCGCGCCGAGGCCCGCGCCCACATCCTCGAGGGCCTGCTGATCGCGCTGGGCTACCTCGACGAGGTGATCGCCCTGATCCGCGCCGCGCCCGACCCCGAGACGGCGCGCACCGGGCTGATGACCCGCTTCGACCTCACCGAGATCCAGGCGCGCGCCATCCTCGACCTGCGCCTGCAGCGCCTCACCCAGCTCGAGGCCGGCAAGATCCAGGCCGAGTACGACGAGCTGCAGACCCGCATCGCCGAGCTGCGCGCCATCCTGGGCGACGAGGCCCGCGTGTACGCCCTCATCCGCGAGGAGCTGCTGGAGGTCCGCGGCCGCTTCGCCGACGAGCGCCGCACCGAGATCGTGCCCGGCGAGGGCGACATCGACCTCGAGGACCTGATCGCCGAGGAGGAGATGGTCATCTCCATCTCCAACGGCGGCTACGTGAAGCGGCTGCCGGTGTCGACCTACCGCGCCCAGGGCCGCGGCGGCAAGGGCCTGCGCGGGGTGCGGCTCAAGGACGACGACTACATCGAGCACCTCTTCATCGCCTCGACCCACCACTACCTGCTGTTCTTCACCAACACGGGGAAGGTCTACCGCCAGAAGGTGCACGAGCTGCCGCAGGGCTCGCGCGACTCGCGCGGCCGCCACCTCGCCAACGTGCTCGCGCTGCGCGACGGCGAGGAGGTGCGGGCGATCTTCGCGACGCGCGACTACAGCGAGGGCAGGTACCTGGTGCTCGCCACCCGCGAGGGCATGGTGAAGAAGAGCGAGCTGGGCAGCTACGACACCGTGCTGCGCGAGCGCGGGCTCACCGCCATCAAGCTCGACGAGGGCGACGAGCTGGTGGGGGTGCAGGTCACCGACGGAGACGAGGACCTTCTCGTCGTCTCGGCCCGCGGCCAGGCCGCCCGCTTCCACGAGGAGCAGGTGCGCCCGATGGGCCGCGACACGCGCGGCGTGAAGGCGATGAACCTCGACGGCGGCGACCGCGTGCTCACCATCTGCGTGGCGCGCGACGACGAGGAGCTGCTCGTCGTGACCGGCAACGGCTACGGCAAGCGCACGCCCATGTCGGACTACCCGCGCAAGGGCCGGCCCACCAAGGGCGTCCGCACCATCAAGGTCAGCGACCGCAAGGGCGAGCTGATCACCGCCCGCCCGGTGCGCGAGGGGCAGGAGCTGCTGCTCATCTCGCTGCAGGGGCAGGTGATCCGCATCCGCGTGGACGACGTGCGCAGCATGGGTCGCTCCACCGAGGGCGTCCGCGTGATGAACATCGGCGACGACGACATGGTGTGCGGCGTCGCCTCGGTGGTGGACAGCCAGGAGGACGCGTCCGAGGCGGACGGCGGGGACGGGGCCGCCGACCGGGACGGCGAAGCGGCGGCCGAGGACTAGCCGGACCCGTGGCCGAGGCTCCCCCGCCCGCCCCGGCCGAACGCCGCCCGCCGGCGCCCGCCGAGGGCGACCCGCCCACGCCCTGGCGGGTGGAGGGCGACCGCCGCCCGGACGAGGCCGGCCGGCAGCGCGGCCCGGGCGGCATGAGGATGCCCGGCGGCCGGCGCTTCTGGGGCATCCTGCTGATCCTGCTGGGCATCAACTGGTTCATCGTCTCGCTCATCCCGGACCGGGAGGACCGCCCCAGCGTCTCGTACACCTTCTTCCTGGAGCAGGTCGACGCCGGCAACGTGAAGGAGGTCACCTCCCGGGGCGACACGATCCAGGGCACGTTCGCGACGCCCGTCGCGAACCCGGATCACCCCGACCGCCGGGTCAGCGACTTCGGCACCGAGCTGCCGACCTTCGCGAACAACGACGAGCTCGACGCCCAGCTGCGGGCGAAGGGCACGATCATCAACGCCAAGCCGGTGGACGAGGGGCGCTCGATCCTCCTCACGCTGCTCTTCTCGTTCGGCCCGGTGATCCTGCTGGTGCTGCTGTTCGTCTTCCTCAGCCGCCGCCTCGCCGGCGGCGCCGGCGGCGCCCTCGGCGGCCTGGGCCGCTCGCGGGCCAAGCGCTACGACGAGACGGCGCGCCGGGTCACCTTCGAGGACGTCGCGGGCATCGACGAGGCCGAGGACGAGCTGGTCGAGATCGTCGACTTCCTCAAGAACCCCGATCGCTACCGGCGCCTGGGCGGGCAGATCCCGCGCGGGGTGCTGCTGTCGGGGCCGCCTGGGACGGGGAAGACCCTGCTGGCCCGCGCCGTCGCCGGCGAGGCGGACGTGCCCTTCTTCTCGCTCTCGGCCTCGGAGTTCGTGGAGATGATCGTGGGCGTCGGCGCGAGCCGCGTGCGCGACCTCTTCACCCAGGCCAAGGAGACCGCGCCGGCGATCATCTTCATCGACGAGCTCGACGCGATCGGCCGCGCCCGCGGCAGCTCGGCGTCGCTGGGCGGCAACGACGAGCGCGAGCAGACCCTCAACCAGATCCTCACCGAGATGGACGGCTTCAGCGGCAGCGAGGGCGTCATCGTGCTGGCCGCGACCAACCGCGCCGAGATCCTCGACGCCGCCCTGCTGCGGCCGGGCCGCTTCGACCGGCGCGTGACCGTCAACCCGCCCGACCGCGACGGTCGCGCCGCGATCCTGCGGGTGCACACCCGCGGGGTGCCGCTGGCGCCCGACGTCAACATCGAGCAGATCGCCCAGACCACGCCCGGCATGGTGGGCGCCGACCTGAAGAACCTCATCAACGAGGCGGCCCTCACCGCCGCCCGCCGCAACCACGAGCGGGTGGAGTCCCAGGACGTCACCGACGCGCTCGAGCGGATCGTGCTCGGCGCCGAGCGGCGCATCATGATCTCGCCCGCCGAGCGCGAGCGCACCGCCTACCACGAGAGCGGCCACGCCCTGCTGGGGATGCTGGTGCCCGGAGCCGACCCGGTGCGGAAGATCTCGATCATCCCGCGCGGCCGCGCCCTCGGCGTCACCTTCCAGGCGCCGGACGCCGACCGCTACGGCTACGGCGCCGACTACCTGCGCGGCCGCATCGTGGGGGCGCTGGGCGGCCGGGCGGCCGAGGAGGTGGTCTACGGGGACGTCACCACCGGCGCCGAGTCCGACCTCGAGCAGGTGACCGGCATCGCGAAGCGGATGGTGGGCCGGTGGGGCATGTCGGACGCCATCGGCCCGGTGTCTGTGCTGCCGGGGCCGAACGACGAGCCGCTGCTCTTCCCCGGCACCGGCGGCGGCGTCTCGCCGCGCACCCAGGAGCTGGTCGACGAGGAGGTGCGCCGCATCGTCGACGAGTGCTACGAGCAGGCCCTGCGGCTGCTCACCGACAACCGCGACAAGCTGAACGCGCTCACCGAGGCGCTGCTCCAGCGCGAGACGCTCGACCAGGCCGACGCCTACCGGGCCGCGGGCATTCCCGATCCCACCGGGGCGGCCGAGCAAGCGTAGAGACAGCCAATTCCGTAGCGATCACTACAGAATTGCTCTAGAGTCGCCCTGCGCACAAGGCGCGGGTCACGACGACGGAGGTCTCCGATGGGCAAGCTCGATGGGAAGGTGGCGCTCATCACGGGCGGAAGCAGCGGCATCGGCCTCGCGACGGCGCGGCTGTTCGCGCGGGAGGGCGCCGACGTCGTCATCGCCGGCCGCCGGCAGGCGGAGCTCGACGCGGCGGTCGAGGCGATCGGCGACGCGGCGATCGCCGTGCGCGCGGACGTCTCCGACCTCGACGACCTGGACCGCATCTACGCGACGATCGACGACGTCCACGGAGCCCTCGACGTCGTGGTCGCCAACGCCGGCTACGTCGAGCTGTTCACCCTCGCCGACGCGACGCCCGAGCACTTCGACCGCACCTTCGGCGTCAACGCCCGCGGCACGTTCTTCACGGTGCAGAAGGCGCTGCCCCTGCTGCGCCGCGGAGGGGCGGTGGTGCTGGTGTCGTCGTCGGCGAACGCCGTCGGCTTTCCGGCCTACACCGCCTACTCGGCCAGCAAGGCGGCGATGCGCTCCTTCGGGCGCAGCTGGGCCGCCGAGCTCAAGGAGCGCGGCGTGCGGGTCAACGTCCTGAGCCCCGGCCCGATCGACACGCCGATCATCGACCTCCAGTTCGCGACCAAGGAGCAGGCGGACGCCACCCGCGAGCAGTTCGCCGGGATCATCCCGATGGGACGGCTCGGCCGGGCGGAGGAGGTCGCGGCGGCCGCCCTGTTCCTGGCCTGCGACGACAGCAGCTTCTCGACCGGCATCGACCTGGTGGTCGACGGTGGGCAGACCCAGCTCTAGCCCGGCACCCCCGGCGCCCGGCACCTCCGGCGTCCGGCAGCCGCGAGCCGCAGGCGCGAGAATGGGCGCCATGGGGCGCGGCCGCAAGAGGGAGTTCGACATCGACGAGGCCCTCGACCGCGCGGTGGACCTGTTCTGGCGCCAGGGCTACGAGGGCACGTCGGTGGCCGACCTCTCGGCGGTGATGGGCATCAGCCCGTCCAGCATGTACGGCGCGTTCGGCAGCAAGCGCGAGCTCTTCGACCGCGTCCTCGCCCGCTACGGCGCGCGGCAGCGGCCGATGCTCGACGAGGCGATGAGCGCTGCGACCGCGGCCGCAGCGGCGCGCGCGCTGCTCGTGGGGGCGGCGCGGGCGGCCACCGAGCCCGGCCGCCCCGCGGGCTGCCTCACCATCCAGGGGGGCATGGCCTGCGACGACGAGACCCGCCAGGTGGCCGAGACGCTGGCCGCCGCGCGGGCGGCGACCCAGGAGCGGATGCGCCTGCGCTTCGAGCGGGGGATCGCCGAGGGAGACGTGGCCCCCGATGCCGACGGCGACGCCCTGGCCCGTTACGTGGCCACGGTCGCCCAGGGCATCGTGGTGCAGGCGGCGGGCGGCGCGACCCGCGAGCAACTGGTGGCGGTCGCAGAGGCGGCCGCCGGCTCGCTGGCACTCGTCGCGCGGCCCGCCGCCCCCGCCTGACCCGCCGCGCGCCCGGCGTCGGGACTCAGACGCCGCGCAGCTTCCCGGCCAGCTCGGCGGGCGAGTGGACGATGCCGATCACCGACGCGCCCAGCTCCATGCCGGCGAGGGTGCCGCGCCGGGCGATCATCTCGAGGTGCCAGTGGAAGCCGGGCTCCCCGCCGGGGTGGCGCTGGTGCAGCCAGAGGTTGATCGCCTCCACCCCCATCCGGTCGATCTCGGCGGCCCGCCGGCGCACGAAGCGGCCGATCGCGGCGGCGTCGACCTCGTCCGCCCAGTCGGGGGCGTGGCGCTCGGGGGCGATGCGGACGGTGCCCGACAGGCCCGGTATCGGCGGGCACCAGGCCACCAGCCCGTCCTCCCGCGCCACCAGCCCGTCGCCCGGGTCGGCCATCTCGGCGCAGATCGGGCAGGCGCCGGCGAAGGCCGCCTCGCGGGCGACGAGGCTGGGCGGCGCGAAGGGCAGGCCGATGATCTGGGCGTGGGTGTGCTGCAGGGAGGCGCCGGCCGACGCCCCCTGGTTGAGGAACAGGAAGGGCCACAGTCCGCGCGGGTCGGCGCCGATCGCGCGCAGCCGGCCGGCCCAGGCGGCGACGGCGCGGGCCGCCTCCCCGTCGGTGAGCTCCGACAGCCGCACCACGTGGCGGGCGGCGTTCACGACCACCTCGTGGGCGCCGTCGGCCGGCTCGAGGGCCGGGAACTTGTTGGGGAACGCCCGCACCAGCCATCCGGGCGAGTCGGCCGGCCCGCCGCCGGGGCGGACGGCCATCGTCTCCGGCGGCGTCTCCCCCTCGGCCCCCGGGCAGAACGGGCAGGTCCCGCCCAGCGGCCCGCCGACGTCGTGAGGGCGGGCGGCGCGGTCCGGGGCCAGCAGCACCGGGGCGCCCGTCAGCGGATCGATGCGGACCGGCAGCGCGGGGCTCGCGGCGGCCCTACGAGGCCTTGCGGCGTCGTGCCGGCGGCGTCTCCTCGGCGGCCCCGTCCCCGGCGTCCTCCTCGGCGGCCCCCGTCGCCGCCGCCAGGCTCGCCTTGAGGGCGGCCATCAGGTCGATGACCGGCGCGGGCTCGGCCGCCTCCTCGACGACGACCGGCTCCTCGCCCGCGGCCTTGGCATCGAGGAAGTCGAGCAGCGCCCGGCGCGTCTCGTTCGGGTACTCCTCGGGCCGGAACGGCTTGGCCAGCCCCTCGACCAGCTGCTCGGCCATCGCCAGCTCCTCGTCGGAGACGTCGACGCCCTGCAGGCGGTCGACGATCTCCTTCTGGTCGCGCACCCGCACGTCCTCGGGGTAGTAGAGCGTCTGCAGCGCCAGCATCCCGTCGACCGGGCGCAGCAGCACGAGGTGCTCCTTCGTCGACAGCACGAAGCGGCCCAGCGCCGCCCGCCCGCTGCGCTCCATGGCCCGGCCCAGCAGCGCGTACGGCCGCTCGGCGCGCTCCTGCGGCTCCAGCCAGTAGGCGCGCTCGAAGTACACCGGGTCGACCTCGCTGAGCTCCACGAACTGGAGGATGCGGATCGTCTTCTCCTGGGTGGCGGCGAAGCGCTCCAGCTCGGCCTCCTCGATGGGGATGTAGCGCCCCTTCGACACCTCCCAGCCCTTCACCGTGTCGTCGGGCCCCACCTCGACGTCGCGCTCCGGGTCCCATCGCCTCTGCTTCACCGGCCGGCCGGTGGCGCGCGACAGGGTGCGGAAGCTCACGTCGCCGCGCTGCTGGGCCAGGCCCACGGACACCGGGATGGTGACCAGGCCGAAGCTGACGAAGCCGTTCCAGATCGCGCGCATTGCCGCCTCCCCCCGAGGTCAGCCCGCCCCGTTGCTGCCCGGCCCGCCGCCCGCCGCGCGGCGCGCCAGGCCCTCCAGCAGCTCCACCGGGAACGGGAGGATCAGCGTGCTCGTGCGCTCCGAGGTGCCGATCTCGTTCATCGTCTGAAGGTAGCGGAGCTGCAGGGCGCCGGGCTCGGCGCGGATGATCGCGGCGGCCTGGCTGAGCTTCTCGGAGGCCTCGTACTCACCGTCGGCGGCGATGATCTTCGCGCGCCGCTCGCGCTCGGCCTCGGCCTGCCGGGCCAGGGCCCGCTGCATGCTCTGCGGCAGCTCGACGTCCTTCACCTCGACCACCGACACCTTCACGCCCCAGGGGTGGGTCTGCTCGTCGATGATCGACTGCAGGCGATCGTTGATCTGGTCGCGCTCCGACAGGAGCTGATCGAGGTCGACCTGGCCCAGCACGCTGCGCAGGGTGGTCTGGGCGATCTGGGAGGTCGCGACCAGGTAGTTCTCGACCTGCACGATCGCCTTGGAGGCGTCGACGACGCGGAAGTAGGCGACGGCGGTGACCTTCACGGTCACGTTGTCGCGGGTGATGACCTCCTGCGGCGGCACGTTGAGCGTGACGGTGCGCAGGTCGACCTTCACCGCCTTGTCGATGAAGGGCACCAGGATGAAGAGCCCCGGGCCCTTGATGCCGATCAGGCGACCGAGCCGGAAGACCACGCCCCGCTCGTACTCCCGCGCCACCTTCACGGCCGAGAACAGGAACAGCAGGGCGATGATCAGGATCACGATCACCGCGTAGGCAGCGGCCATCTCGCTCACCCCTCTCCGGGCTCGACGGTCAAGGTCAGATCCTCGCGGCGCACTCTAACGATGCGCACCCGTTCCCCCTCGGCGATCGTGGTGCCGTCTGCGGTCCGCGCGTTCCAGATCTCGCCGTTCACGGTGACATGGCCGCCGGACGGCCCCAGCGGCTCGCGCGCGACGCCGTATTCGCCCACCAGCTCGTCGCCGCCGGTCGCCGGCGGCCGGCGGCGCGCGCGCATCACCAGGTGCGCGGCCACGGCGAAGCCTCCGCCCACGACGACGGCGATGGGCACGACGGCCCACGGCGATGGGCGCAGGCCCGGGTCGTCCGAGTCGAACAGGAAGGCGCCGCCCAGGGCGAGCGCCAGCACCCCGCCGGCGGCGAGGACGCCAAAGCCCCCCACCTGGGTCTCGGCCACGAGGAAGGCCACGCCCAGCAGCACGAGGGCGATGCCCGCCCAGGCGAAGGGCAGCACGCTGAGCCCGGCGAGGGACAGCACGAGGCTCACCCCGCCCACCACGCCCGGGACGATCGCGCCGGGGTGGAACACCTCGAAGCCCACGCCGGCGAGGCCCAGCAGCAGCAGCAGGAACACGAGCGTCGGGTCGGTCAGCACCTGCAGCAGCCGCAGGTACCAGGGCATGCCGTCCACCTCGATCGGCGCTCCGGCGGTGCGGATGGCGCGCCCGTCGCGTCCCGGCCTCCCGTCGAGCCAGGCCGCGAAGTCCTCGATCGTGGGCTGGATCGTCTCGGCCACGCCCCGCCGCCGGGCCTCGGCGGCGGTGAGGCTGAGCGCGTCCGTGACCATGGCGCGGAAGGCGGCCGGGTCGCGTCCGTGCTCCTCCGCCAGCGCCGCGATCGACGCCGCCGCGTCGTTGCGCACCTTGTCGCCGAGGTCTCCGCCGCCGGCCGAGACGGGCGTCGCCGCGCCGATGTTGGTGCCCGGCGCCATGCCCAGCTCGTCCGATGCCGCGGAGATGTACGCGCCGGCCGACCCGGCGCGGGCGCCCGACGGGCCGATCCACACCGTCACGGGCACGGCGGCGTCGCGCATGTCGGCCACGATGTCGCGCATCGACGACACCAGCCCGCCCGGGGTGTCGATGCGGATCACCACGGCCGACGCCCCGGCCTCCTGCGCGGCGCGGATCCTGCGCCCGACGAAGGCCGCCGACACCGGGTCGACGCCGCCGGTGAGCTCGATCACCCTCACCGGGCCCGGGGGGCCGGCAGGGGCCTGGGCCGCCGCCGCCGCGGCCGCCGCGAGGGCGGCGAGGACCGCCACGAGAAGGGTGCGCAGGAGCGGCATGGCGAATCGCGATCGACCATACCAGCGGGGCCGCCGTGGCCCGCCGGCCCGCCCCGGTGCGATGGGCTAGGATCCCGCGGATCGTGCCCGATCACCGATTCCCGGCACCGACGGAGCTGATCCCTCACCGGCCGCCCTTCCTCTTCGTCGACGAGGTACTGGAGCTGGCCCCCGGGGTGTCGGCGCGCGCCCGCTTCCACGTCGATCCGGAGCTCGCCTTCTTCGCCGGGCACTTCCCCGGCAATCCGATCCTCCCGGGCGTGATCATCGTGGAGGCCCTCGCCCAGACCGGCGGGCTGGCGGCGATGGCCGAGCCGGGCAGCGAGGGCAAGCTGGCGCTCTTCGCCGGCATCTCCAACACGCGCTTCCGGCGCGTCGTGAGGCCCGGCGACGAGCTCATCCTGGAGACCCGGCTCACGCGCCGCCGGGGACCGCTGGGCGAGGGCGAGGGCCGGGCCACGGTCGACGGCGAGCTGGCCTGCGAGACGACCCTGAAGTTCGCGCTGGTCGACGCCGCCGGGGCTCAGGCACCGGCGTGAGCCCCGGCTCACGACCCCGGCGCGCGCGCCTCGCGGCGCTCGGCGCCTACGTCCCGGACCGCGTGGTGCCGAACGCGGAGATCGAGGAGTGGGTGGACACCAGCGACGACTGGATCGTCTCCCGCACCGGCATCCGCGAGCGCCGCTTCGCCGCGCCCGAGCAGGCGTCCAGCGACCTGGCCACCGTCGCGGCCGAGCGCATCCTGGCTTCGGCCGGCATCGAGGCCCGCGACCTCGACATGGTGATCGTGCCGACGGCCACCCCGGACCACCTGTTCCCCTCCACCGCCGCGCTGGTGGCCGAGCGCATCGGGGCACGCGGCGCGGCGGCCTTCGACCTGTCGGCGGCGTGCTCCGGGTTCATCTACGGCCTGGCCCAGGCGTGCGGGATGATCGAGGCGGGTATCTCCCGGAGCGTGCTGGTCCTGGGCTCCGAGGTGCTGTCGCGGGTCACCGACCTGACCGATCGCGCCACCTGCATCCTGTTCGCCGACGGGGCGGCCGGGGCGCTCGTCACCGCGTCCGACGACGCGACGCTCACCGGCTTCCTCGGCTTCGACCTCGGCGCCGACGGATCGGGCGCCGCCGACCTCATCATCCCGGCCGGCGGGGGCCGGCAGCCGGTGAAGTCGGATCCCGACCCGTCCGACGGCTGCATGAAGATGAACGGGCCCGAGGTCTTCCGCTTCGCCACCCGCGTCATGGTCGAGTCGGCCGAGCGGGTGCTGTCGTCCGTCGAGATGGGCATCGAGGAGATAGACCTGTTGGTGGCCCATCAGGCGAACATCCGCATCATCGAGCACGCCGCGCGCCGTCTGGGCGTGCCGGACGAGCGGATCTTCAACAACATCGAGCACTACGGGAACACGTCGTCCGCGTCGATCCCGCTGGCCCTCACGGAGGCCCGCGACGCCGGCCGGCTGAGATCGGGGGACCTGCTGCTGCTCGTCGCCTTCGGCGGCGGGCTGACGTGGGCCTCCACCGTGGTGCGCTACGAACCGGTGGCCGCGTGATCGTCGCGACATTCCCGGGGCAGGGTGCGCAGGTGGTCGGCATGGGCCGCGCCATGGTGCGGCGCCACGCCGCCGCCCGCCGCGTCTTCGAGGAGGCCGACGACGTGCTCGGCTACTCGCTGTCCGAGCTCTGCTTCGAGGGCCCCATGGAGCGGCTCACGGAGACCCACGTATGCCAGCCCGCGCTGGTGGCGACCTCGATGGCCGCCTTCCGCGTGGCCGAGGAGGCCGGCTTCCGGCCGGACCTCGTGATGGGCCACTCGCTGGGCGAGTACTCGGCCCTCGTCGCCGCGGGCGCGATGGAGTACGCCGAGGCCCTGCGCATCGTCGCCGAGCGCGGCGCCGCGATGCGCGACGCGGGCCGCGAGTCGCCGGGCTCGATGGCGGCCCTGATCGCCGTCACCGACGAGGCGGCGGCCGACCTGGCCGACCGCGCCGGCGACGCCTGGCCGGCGAACTTCAACTGCCCCGGCCAGGTGGTGGTGTCGGGCACCGCCGCGGCGATCGACCGCCTGCTCGAGATCGCCGCGGAGCAGGGCACCCGGGCCACCCGGCTGCAGGTGGACGGCGCGTTCCACTCGCGCCTGATGGCGCCCGCCGCCGAGCGGCTGCGCCCGGCGCTCGAGGCCTGGGACCCGTCCCCGCCCGACCCGCCCTTCCTGTCCACCACCACCGCCCTGGTCGAGCCCGCCGAGCGGCTGCGCGAGGTGCTGCTCGACCAGCTCACCGCGCCGGTGCGCTTCGGCGACGCCACGGCCGCCGCCGTGCGGCTGGGGGCGCGCTCGTTCGTGGAGTTCGGCGTCGGCCGCGTGCTCTCCACGCTGGTGCGGCGCGTCCAGCGCGACCTCGAGGTGATGCAGATCCAGGAGCCGGACGACATCGCCGGCCTGCCGGTGGCCCGCTGATGGCCGTCGCGCTGGTCACCGGGGCCAGCCGCGGCATCGGCGCCGCCTGCGCCGCCGCCCTCGCCGCCGCCGGCCACGACGTCGCGGTGGGGTACGCGACCGACGCCGACGGGGCCGCCGCCACGGTCGCCGCCGTCGAGGCCGCCGGCCGCCGGGCCGTCGCGCTGCGGGCCGACGTCGCCGACGAGTCCCAGGCCGCCGGCCTGGTCGAGGCGTCGGAGGAGGCCCTGGGCCCGCTCGACGCTGTGGTGCTGAACGCCGGCATCACCCGCGACGGCCTCGCCGTGCGCATGAGCGCCGACGACTGGTCGGCCGTCATCGACACCAACCTCTCGGGGGCGTTCTACACCGCCCGCCCGGCGCTGCGGGGCATGCTGCGCCGCCGCGCCGGCAGCATCGTCGCGGTGTCCTCCGTAGTTGGCCTGACCGGCAACGCCGGCCAGGCCAACTACGCGGCCGCGAAGGCCGGGATGATCGGCATGGTGCGCGCCCTGGCGCGCGAGGCCGGGTCGCGGGGCGTGCGCGTCAACGCCGTCGCCCCCGGCTACATCGCGACCGACATGACGGCCGCGCTCTCGGACGACCAGCGCGACGGCATCCTGTCCGCCACCCCGCTGGGCCGCCTCGGCACCCCCGAGGACGTCGCCGCGGCGGTGGCCTTCCTGTGCTCGCCGGAGGCGGGGTTCGTGACCGGCGCCGTGCTGAGCGTGGACGGCGGGCTGGCCATGTCATGAGGCGCGCGATGCCCCCTCCTCCTCCGCGACCGCCCGCGCGACGCCCGGCCCTCGTCCGATGAACGAGCGCAACGGCCGCCACCGGGTCGTCGTCACCGGGCTGGGGCTGGTCACCTCCCTCGGCATCGGCTGGCGCGAGACGTGGGAGGCCGCGATCGCCGGGCGCAGCGGCGCCGGGCCGATCAGCACCTTCGATCCGGTCAACACCGAGACGACCTTCGCCTGCAACGTCCGCGGATTCGACGCCGAGGACTACATGGAGCGCCGCGTCGCCCGCCGCATGGACCGCTTCGGCCATCTCGCCGTCGCCGCCGCGCGCCTCGCGATGGCCGACGCCGACCTGCGGGTGGCCGACGCCGACCGACCGCGCGTCGGCGCCCTGGTGGGCAGCGGCATCGGCGGCCTCGACACCTTCGTGAAGCAGGCCCTGATCGTGGAGGAGCGCGGCCCCGACCGGGTGTCGCCCTTCTTCATCCCCATGGTCATCGCCAACATGGCGGGGGCCCATATCTCGATGGAGCTGGGGCTGCAGGGCCCGGTGTCGTGCACCACCACCGCCTGCGCGTCCGGCAACCACGCCATCGGCGAGGCCACCGAGATCATCCGCCGCGGCCAGGCCGACGCGATGCTGGCCGGCGGGGCGGAGGCGAGCATCACCCGGGTCGGCATCGCCGCCTTCAACTCCATGCGGGCGCTCTCGACCCGCAACGACGACCCCGCCGGCGCCAGCCGCCCCTTCGACGTGGGCCGCGACGGCTTCGTGATGGGCGAGGCCGGGGCGATCCTGGTGCTCGAGAGCCTGGAGCACGCCGTCGACCGCGGCGCCGAGCCGCTGTGCGAGGTGCTGGGCTACGGCCTCACGGGAGACGCCCACCACATCACCGAGCCCGACCCCACCGGCAGGGCGCCGGCCGCCGCGATCGCGATGGCGCTGCGCGACGGCGACGTCGCGCCGGAGCGGATCGACTACGTCAACGCCCACGCCACCTCCACGCCGGTGGGCGACCCCAACGAGGTGCGCGTGCTGCGGCTCGCCCTGGGCGAGGAGCACGCCGCCCGCACGGCGGTGTCGTCCACCAAGTCGATGCACGGGCACTGCCTGGGGGCGGCGGGCGGCGTCGAGGGCGCCCTCACCGCCCTCGCGATCCGCGAGTCGATCGTGCCGCCCACCATCAACCTGCTCGACCTCGACCCGGAGTGCGCCGGCGTCGACCACGTCGCCAACGTGGCCCGGCCGATGGAGGTGCGGATCGCGCTGTCGACCGCCTTCGGCTTCGGGGGCCACAACGCCACCCTGCTGCTCGGACGCCTGGAGGAGTCGTCGGCCGCCTAGGGGTCCGCGGGCGGATCCACGGGGCCAGCACGCGGATCTACGGCCCGCGGCGCGGCCTGGCGGGCCTGTCCTGGATCCCCGGCGAGCGGATCGCGATCGGCGCCGTGCCGGTGGGCGCGGCCGTGACCCGGCTGCCGGAGGCGGGCGTCACGCATGTGGTGAACTGCCGCGCGGCGCTGCAGACGCGCATCTCCCAGGACCTGTGGGCCGAGCGGCGCGTGCTGGGCGCCGACCACGTGGCCCACGCGCCGATGTGGGATCACGGCCGCCGCCAGCCGCCGGCGCTCTGGGCGCCCGCGGCGCGCTTCGGCGCGGCGGCGCTCGACGACCCCGCGGCCGGCCTGCTCGTGCACTGCCAGCAGGGCCGCCGCCGCTCCGCGATGGTCACCTATGCCATCCTGCGCCTTCGGGGCCACGACCCCGACGAGGCCCGCCGGCTCGTGCTCAACTCACGCGCTCCGGCGGTGCTCGTGCCCGCCTACGTCGAGAGCGTGGAGGACTGGCTCGCGGCGATGGACGACCCCCTGCCATAATCGGTGAGCGTGTCCAAGCGACAGATCACGGTCTCCGTGGACCGGTTGCGCCGGCGCCGACCGTCCAGCGCCTCCGTCCCGCGGCGACTCCCGGCCGATGACCGCTCCTGCCCCCGCTGCCAGAGCCACTGGCGGGCGGACGAGCTCGCCCGCAACAGGGGCGTCTGCGCGTCGTGCGGCCACCACTTCGCCGTCGGGGCGCGCGAGCGCATCGACCAGCTGGCCGACGGGGCGCCCTGGGTCGAGCTGTGGAGCGAGCTGCGCGCCTCCGATCCGCTGCAGTTCGTCGACCTCGAGCCCTACCCGGACCGGGTGGAGAGGGCCGAGCGCAAGGGCTCCACCGAGGCGATCATCGTGGGCGAGCTCGACATCCGCGGCCACGGCGCGGTCGCCGCGGTGATGGACTTCGCCTTCCTCGGCGGCAGCATGGGATCGGTGGTGGGCGAGAAGCTGGCGCGCGCCTGCGAGCGCTGCGTCGAGCGCGGCCTGCCGCTGGTGATCATCACCGCCTCCGGCGGCGCCCGCATGCAGGAGGGCGTCCTGGCGCTGATGCAGATGGCGAAGACGGTGGTCGGCTTCGAGGCGATGCACGAGGCCGAGCTGCCGGTGATCGTGGTGCTGGCGCACCCCACCACCGGAGGCGTCTGGGCGTCGTTCGCGTCGCTCGGCGACGTCACCTACGCGGAGCCGGGCGCGCTGATCGCCTTCTCCGGTCCGCGGGTGATCGAGCAGACCACCCGCGAGACGCTGCCCGAGGACTTCGGGCGCGCCGAGACCCAGCTGGCGAACGGCCAGATCGACGCCGTGGTCGACCGGCGCGAGCTCCCGGCCCGCATCGCGAAGGTGCTCGCCATCCTCGAGCGGCCCTCGGGCGTGGTGGCCGCCCCCGCCGTCACCTGGGCGCAGGAGCGCGCCGAGCGCGTCGCCGACGTCGCGAAGGCCCTTCCCGACCGGGCGCGCCGGGCGGTGGCGAAGGTGCTGCGGCCGGAGGAGGAGCAGACAACGCGATGAGCGTCGCCGCACGCCGCGGGGGGCGCTTCGTGCGCCGCCTCGCCCACCGCATCACGGGGCAGCAGGAGTCGAGCAGCGAGATCTGGGACACCATCCAGCTCGCCCGTCACCAGGACCGCCCCTACACGCTCGACTACATCGCCCGCCTGTGGCCCGACTTCGAGGAGCTCCACGGCGACCGCCTCTACGGCGACGACCCCGCCATCGTGGCCGGCATCGGCCGCGGCCCGGACGGGCCGGCGGTGATCGTGGGCCACCAGAAGGGGCGCGACACCGCCGAGCGCACCCACCGCAACTTCGGCATGCCCAACCCCGAGGGCTACCGCAAGAGCATGCGGGTGATGGAGCTGGCCGACAAGCTCGACCTGCCGGTGATCACCCTCATCGACACGCCCGGGGCCTTCCCCGGCTCGGGCGGCGAGGTGCGCGGCCAGGGCGGCGCCATCGCGCGCAGCATGCAGACCATGCTGCGGCTGCGGGTGCCGGCGATCGCGGTGGTGATCGGCGAGGGCTCGTCCGGCGGCGCGCTGGCGCTGGGGGTCGCGGACCGGGTGATCATGCTCGAGAACGCCACCTACTCGGTGATCTCGCCCGAGGGGGGGTCGGCGATCCTGTGGCGCGACGCGGCCAAGGCCAAGCAGGCGGCGACCGCCTTCCAGCCGACCGCCGCCAACTGCTACCGCTGGGGCATCGCCGACGCCGTGGTGCCGGAGCCGCCGGGCGGCGCGCACCGCGACCACGACGAGGCCGCCCGCCTGCTGGCCGGGTACCTGTCGCGCGCCCTGCGCGATCTGCGCACCCTGGGCGCCGCCGAGCGCCGGCGGCTGCGCCGCGAGCGCTTCCGCCGCATGGGGTCGCACCGCGAGGTCGCGGTCGCCAACCCCACCGATCTCGCCGCGGGCCGCGAGGCCCCGCCGTCGAACGGGGCCGGCCCCGCCGCGTAGCCCGGGCTAGGAGCCGGCGTGCTCCTCGAAGAGCGCGACCAGCTCCCGGCAGAAGTCGGGGATGTCGGCCACCACGCGCCCCCACACCAGGGTGCCGTCGCGGAAGGCCGCCTCGTCGACCCATCGGGCGCCGGCGTTCACGAGGTCGTCCTTGATGCCGAGCGAGCCGGTCGCCCGCCCGCCCACGATGCCGGCCGAGATGGCGACGCTGCCGCCGTGGCAGATGATGCCGATCGGCTTGCCGGCGGCGTGGACCGCGCGCGTCAGCTCCACGATGGCGGGGTCGCGGCGCATCTTGTCCGGCGCCCAGCCGCCCGGGATGACGAGGCCGTCGAGGGCGGAGGCGTCGACCTCGGACGCGAGCGCGTCGGCGCGCACGGCGAGGCCGTTCTTGCCGCGATGGGGGTCGGTGTCCGACCCGACGCTCACGACGACGGCGCCCTCCTCGCGGAGGCGCATCACCGTGACCCAGTACTCGAGGTCCTCGACGCCCTCGGCGACCAGGACGGCGTAGGACCGACCGGCGAGGCTCATACCGCGGAGGATATGCCGCCGCGGTCCGGCGCGCCCGCACGGTCGCGCGGCTCGGAGCCGCGGCGCGAGGGGCCGTTCAGGATCTGCGACAGCCGCAGGCAGCCGTGCAGCAGCTCACGGTTGGTGCGCGGCGTCACCGCCTCGACCCCGGCGGCGGCGGAGAGGTCGCGCAGCCAGCGCACCATCTCGGGCGCGGGACGGCGGTCGGGATCGACGCGCACCATGTCCAGCACGAGCGCGCAGAGGCCGCGGAGGGCGGCGCGCGGATCCGGTCCCGGTGACATCACGGCTCATTCGGTTACGGGCCGGGGGAACTTGAGTCGCGCGCGGATCGCGGGTCCAGGGTTTCGAGGAGCGGGCCGCGGGAGAGGCGGACCCGCAGATGTCGCCCCAGGGCCTCGCCGTCCGCCTGCACCGCGACCGGCTCGCCGGCGGTGACGACCAGCTCGCGCTCCACGCGGCCGGCCAGGATGACGGCCGGATCGCGCGGCAGGGGCCGGCCGAGGGCCGCCTCGCCGAGCAGGCGCGCCAGCTCCGGCATCCTCATCCGCACGAGCGCCGTGTAGGCCAGCGGCCCGTCGAAGTCGGCGTCGGGCACCAGGTCGAGGGGGCGCGGGCCGAGGTAGGTGTAGGGCCGCCCGCAGGCGGCGAGGACGGTGGTCACATCGAGCGGCGCGGCGGCCGCCCCCTCCAGCCTGAGCGGCGGCGCCCGCCGCAGGCGGGCGGCGGCCCGCGCGGCGCCGATCGCGAACCCGGCCTGGCGCAGCCGCCGCTTGACGCGCGGCCGGGCCTCGATCCACTCCACCGTGTCGGCATCGAGGCCCACGCCGGCGTTGATCGCGAACAGGCGCTCCGTCTCGCCGGCGACGAGCCTGCCCAGCACGATCCGCCGCCCGCGTCCCGCGGCGAGCGCCCGCGACAGCAGCGGCAGGGCCCGCTCGGTGGAGTTGGGCCACCCCAGCGCCCGGGCGAGCACGTTCGCGTTGCCGCCCGGCAGCGGCACCAGGCCCACCGCGCCGCCGCCGAGCGCCCCGGCGGCCTCGTGGGCGATGCCGTCGCCCCCCAGCGTCACCACCATCGCCGCGCCCTCCGCCGCCGCCCGCCGGGCCAGCTCGGCGGCGTCGCCCGGGCCGGTCGTGTCGATCGCCCATGCGAGCCCGGCGGGCCCCAGGGTCCGGACGGCCAGCTCGCGCAGACGCGCGGTGGTCGTCGCGGCCGCCGGGTTGGTGATCAGGGCGACCGGCCCGATCGCGCTCACGCCCCGTCCAGCGTCAGCTCCAGCCGGGCCAGGTAGCCGGCGAGCAGCAGGTTCACCGGGCCGGGGTGCTCGGCCATGACCATGTGCATCGCGCCGGCCACGACGGCCATCCGGGCCGCCGGCAGCTCGCGCGCCAGCTCCTCCCCCAGCCACACGGGGGTCAGGCGGTCGTCCCCGCCCGCGATCACCAGCGCCGGGACGCGCACCCCGTCCAGGCGCCCGCGCAGGTCGATCGCGGCGCACATGCGGTAGTCGGCGAGCAGCGTCCGCGGGCCGCAGTCCGCCAGCGCCCGGCGGACGGCCTCGGCCGACGGATGATCCGGGTCGGCGAAGAAGCCGGCCATCAGCCGGTCGATCTCGCCGCCCGGCTCGGCCTCGGCTCGCGCCAGCACCCGGTCGGGTACCGGCAGCCGCGCGCCGGTGGCGATCAGCACCAGGCCGTCGACCAGCTCGGGCCGGGCGCGCGCCACCTCCAGCGACACCGCGCCGCCCAGCGAGTGGCCCACCAGCACGCGCGGTCCGTCGATCGACTCGAGGGCCGGGCCGAGGGCCGCCGCCGCCGCGGCGAGCCCGGCGGCCGGATCGCCCTCCGGGTGGCCCGGCAGGTCGATCGCCACCGAGCCGCCGAAGCGCTCGGCCTGGCGGGCGAAGACACGGTGGTCGCCGCCGGAGCCGTGGATCAGGATGGGGCGCGGGGCCGCCACCCGGCCAGCCTACCCCCGGCGCTCCCCGCGGGCCGGGGGGTCGATCCTGGTAGCCTGCATCGCGGTGGACACCCTGCTCATCGCGTGCGATTTCGACGGCACCATCACGCGCCGCGACACGCTCCACCTGATCGTCGAGGAGTTCGGCACACGCGGCCTCTGGCAGGCCGTCGAGCCGCGCCTGCGCTCCGGCGAGGTCACCCTCGAGCAGGCCATGCAGGAGGAGTTCGCCTCCGTCCGGGCCAGCTCCGACGAGGTGCGCGAGCTCGTGCTGCGCGAGGCCGGCCTGCGCGCCGGCTTCCGCGAGTTCGTCGCCTGGAGCCGGGCCGCCGGCCACCGGCTGACGGTGCTCTCCTCCGGCTTCCGGGTCGTCATCGACGCGCTGCTCGGCGCGTGGGGCCTCGAGGGCCTCCCCGTCACCAGCCACGACGCCGCCTTCTCGCGCGACGGCTGCCGCATCGAGTGGAGCGACCGGGGCGAGCGCTGCGCCGTCTGCGGGCGCCACTGCAAGCGCCACGACCTGGCCGCGGTCCGCCGCGGCGAGCCGGTGGTGTTCATCGGCGACGGCGTGTCGGACCGCTGCGCGGCGCTGGCCGCCGACGTCGTCTTCGCGCGCGCCCACCTCGCGCGCGACCTCGCCGCCGCGGGCCGCCCCTACGAGCCCTTCGACGACTTCACGCAGGTGCGGCGCCGCCTGCTGCGGCACCCGGCGCTCGCCGCGTGACCTGGCGGCCCGTCACGCCGGCGTCCGACTGGAACGCCATGGAGGAACGCGTGCTCGCGTTCTGGCGCGAGCGCCGCATCTTCGCCCGCAGCATGGAGCGGCGCGCCGACGCCGAGCCCTTCGTCTTCTACGAGGGCCCGCCGACCGCGAACGGCCGGCCGGGGTCGCACCACGTGCTGGCGCGCGTCTTCAAGGACGTCTTCCCGCGCTTCCAGGCCATGCGCGGCCGCTTCGTCGACCGGCGCGGCGGCTGGGACTGCCACGGCCTGCCGGTCGAGATCGAGGTGGAGCGGAGGCTCGGCATCTCGGGCAAGCGGCAGATCGAGGAGTACGGCATCGCCGAGTTCAACGCGCTCTGCCGCGAGGCGGTGCTGGAGTACCTCGACGAGTGGGAGCGGCTCACCGAGCGCATCGGCTTCTGGCTCGACACCGACCGGGCCTACCGGACGATGGACACCGGCTACATCGAGAGCGTCTGGTGGAGCCTCGCCGAGCTCCACCGCCGCGGGCTCCTGTACCGCAGCGGCAAGGTGGTGCCCTACTGCCCCCGCTGCGGCACGGCGCTGTCGAGCCACGAGGTGGCGCAGGGATACGAGGACGTGGACGACCTGTCGGCGTACGTGCGCTTCCCCCTGCGCGACGCCCCCGGCGAGTCGCTGATGGTGTGGACGACCACCCCGTGGACGCTCCCGGCGAACCAGGCCGCGGCGATCCATCCCGACGTCCCCTACGCGGCGGTGCGCGACGGCGACGAGACGCTGATCGTCGCCGAGCCGCTCGTCGCGCGCCTGTTCGGCGAGGACGCCCGGCCGGAGCGGACGATCGCCCCCGCCGAGCTGGTGGGCCGCGAGTACGAGCCCCCCTTCCCGTTCCTGCCGGGCGCGCACCGGGTGGTCGAGGCCGACTTCGTCACCACCGAGGACGGGACCGGCATCGTCCACATCGCCCCCGCCTTCGGCGAGGACGACATGGCGGTCGGCCGCCGCCACGGGCTCGACGCCCCGAACCCGGTCGGGCTCGACGGGCGCTTCACCTCCGCCGTCGGGCCGTGGGAGGGCCGGGCGGTGAAGGAGGCCGACGCCGACCTGGTGGCCGACCTGGAGTCCCGCGGGCGCCTGTGGCGCTCCGAGGTCCACCACCACTCCTACCCCCACTGCTGGCGCTGCGGGACGGCGC
Source organism: Thermoleophilia bacterium (assembly GCA_050181915.1). Lineage (GTDB taxonomy): Bacteria > Actinomycetota > Thermoleophilia > Miltoncostaeales > Miltoncostaeaceae > JBFXCS01. Next base: position 87,785 of record JBFXCS010000004.1, read on the forward strand.
TGATCTACTACGCGAAGCCGTCCTGGTACGTCCGCACCACCGAGGTCCGCGACCGGATGCTCGCGCTCAACGCCGGCATCGGTTGGCGCCCGGAGCGGGTGCGCGACGGCCGCTTCGGCCGCTGGCTCGAGGGCAACATCGACTGGGCGATCTCGCGCGACCGCTACTGGGGCACCCCTCTGCCGCTGTGGCGCTGCGGCGACTGCGACCGGGTCGACGCGATCGGCTCCTACGCCGAGCTGCGCGCCCGCAGCGACCGTCCCCTGCCCGACGACTTCGACCCGCACCGGCCCCTGGTCGACGAGGTCCACCTCACCTGCGACTGCGGCGGCTCCATGTGCCGCGAGCCCGAGGTGATCGACGTCTGGTACGACAGCGGCGCGATGCCCTTCGCCCAGCAGCACCACCCCTTCGCGACCGGCGGCGACCTGTCCGGCCTCTTCCCGGCCGACTTCATCTGCGAGGGGCTCGACCAGACCCGCGGCTGGTTCTACTCGCTGCTCGCCGAGAGCACCCTGCTGTTCGACGAGTCGTCGTACCGCAACGTCGTCTGCCTCGGGCTGATCCTCGACGCCGAGGGCCAGAAGATGAGCAAGAGCCGCGGCAACGTGATCGAGCCGTGGACGGTGATCGACCGCCAGGGCGCCGACGCCTTCCGCTGGTACCTGCTCACCGACCAGCCGCCGTGGGACAACTCGCGCTTCAGCCTGGAGGCCGTGGACGAGGCGAAGCGCCGCTTCCTGCTGACGCTCTGGAACACCTACTCGTTCCTGGTCATGTACGCCTCGCTGGAGGACGGCTGGTCGCCGGACGACGGCGGGCCGCCCCTCGCCGAGCGGCGCCCCATCGACCGGTGGATCCTGTCGCGCCTCGACGGCACCCTCGCGGCGGTCACCGCGCGGCTGGAGGACTACGACTCGAACGCCGCCGGCGCCCGGATCGAGTCGTTCCTCGACGACCTCAGCAACTGGTACGTGCGGGTCGGGCGGGCGCGCTTCTGGGGCGGCCGCCGCGACGGCGCGGCCGGCGACGACGGCCGGGCCGCCTTCGCGACCCTCCACGAGTGCCTCGCGACGCTGGCCCGGATGGTCGCGCCCTTCTGCCCGTTCGTGGCCGAGGAGATCCACGGCGCGATCGTCGCCGCGCACGACGCCGCGGCGCCGGAGAGCGTGCACCTGTGCGACTGGCCCGAGCCGGCGGGGCGCCACGATCCGGCGCTCGAGACGGCGATGGCGGCCGCCCGCGAGGTGGTGGGCGTGGGCCTGCGCGCCCGTGCCGAGTCGGCCCTGAAGGTGCGCCAGCCGCTGGGCGAGGCCGTGGTGGCCGGCACGCCGGCCCTCGCCGAGGCGGTTGCGCCGCTCGTCGATCTGGTGGCCGCGGAGCTGAACGTGAAGGCGGTGCGTTTCGTCACCGACCCGGGCGACCTGGTCGAGGTGACCCTGAAGCCGAACTACCGCCGCCTCGGCCCGCGCTTCGGCACGCGGATGCCGGCGGTCGCCGAGGCCGTCGCCGCGCTGCCCGCCACCGAGACGGCCCGCGCGATCGACGCCGGCGAGCCGGTCTCGATCGTCGTGGACGCCGCCGCCGAGCCGATCGAGGCCGACGACCTGCTGCGCGAGGCGCGGCCCTCCGAGGGCTACGCCCTGGCCCAGGAGGGAGCCGTCGCCGTGGGCCTGGCCACCGAGATCACCCCGGAGCTGCGCGCCGAGGCCCTCGCCCGCGAGGTGATCCACGCCGTGCAGGGCGCGCGGCGCGCCGCCGGCCTGCGGGTGGAGCAGCGCATCGTGCTGCACCTCGACGGCTCGGGCGTGATGCGCGAGGTGATCGACGCCCACCGCGCCGCGATCGCCGCCGAGACGCTGGCGGTCGAGCTCACGGTCAGCCACGGGGCGCCGTTCGCCGGGCTGCGCCACGAGGAGCTGGTGCTCGACGGCGAGCCCTTCGCCCTGCGCCTGGACGTCGCCGCCGAGCCGGCGGCGGCCGGCCCCGGCCCGGGGCGCTAGGCCCCGCCGCCGCCCCACACCGCGGCGCGCGACCCCAGCAGCAGGTCGGCGTCGCCGCGCAGGCGCTCCCAGAGGCCGTCCACCTCCACGCCCACCCGCTCGGCGATCTCGGGCAGCCGCATCAGCATGCGCGGGTCGTCGAGGCGCAGGCCCACGATCTTGCCGTCCCCGCGCACGACGACCACGCCCTCCTCGATCTCCTCCTTGGTGAGGTCGGCGAAGGGCTGCACGTGGCCGAGGCTGAAGTAGATGGCGGGCATGCGGTCTCCTGCGTGTCAGGTGGGGTCGCCGATGTGGGCCGCCACCGCGCGGGCGATCCGCGCGGGCCTCATCGAGCCGGTGAGGCGCTCCACCGGACGGCCGTCCATGAAGAGTATGAGGGTGGGCAGGCCGAGGACGTCGTAGCGCCCCGCCGCGCGCGGCTCCTCGTCGACGTTCAGGCGGCCCACCGCGAGGCGGCCGCCGTAGCGCTCGGCCAGGTCGCGCACGGCCGGCTCCACCCTGCGGCACGGCGCGCACCATGGCGCCCAGAAGTCGACCAGCACCGGGCCGCCGGCATCCAGCACCTCCGCGTCCCAGGCCGCGTCGGTGAGGGTCGCCAGCGTGGTCACGGCTTGATGATGACCTTCATCCCCAGCGAGACCTGCTCGAAGAGCTCCTCGACGTCCGGGATGTGCATCCGCATGCAGCCGTGGCTGGCGGCCGTCCCGATCGAGCTGTCGGCGTAGGTGCCGTGGATGCCGATGGCCGGTGCGGTGGTGCCGATCCAGCGGGTGCCGAGCGGGTTGCCCGGCCCGGGCGGGATGGTCGAGAGCTCGGCGGCCCAGGGCGAGTCGGGCGGGTACCAGGACGGGTCGACCTGCTTGTCGTTGACCTCGTAGGTGCCGGTGGGGGTCGGGTAGGCCGGCTGGCCGACCGCGATGCCGTAGGTCTTCCAGACCTTGCCGTTGCGGATCAGCCGCAGCTTGCGCTGGCCGAGGTTGACGACGATGCGGCCCACCATCGCGCTGCGCGTGCGGGCGTCCACGACGCCGGTGACCGGCAGCTTGTAGCGCTTCTGGTAGCGCTCCAGGGAGACCTCGGTGACGTCGTCGAAGCGCCCGGTGATCTTGGCCTTGCGCTTCGGGTAGACGCCGGCCTCGCGCATGCGCGTCTGGAGGTCCTTGACGTCCTCGCCGCGCGCGCCGGGCACCAGGTCGGCGGGGCCGAACTCCTCGGTGCTGTCCACCAGCACCACGCGCTTCGTGGTGGAGAGGTTGCCGGCGGCGTCCCGGCCGGTGACCTCGATGACGTTGCGGCCCTGCGGGAGGGTCCCCACCGAGATCGCGAAGCGCTTGCCGTCCACCTGCAGCGCGGGGGTGCTCGATGACGCCTCCGTGTACCCGACGCTGGTCGACGTGGTCGCGGCGTCGGAGCCTTTGGCGCGGGTCACCCGCCTGCCGTTGACCGATGCGGTGAACGAGAGCAGGCGCGGGTTGTCCGACCTCACCGTGCCGTAGATGAGCGGCGCGTCGGTGGCGGTGACCTTCTCGCCCTTGCCGGGCGACGTGAGCGCCAGCACGGGGGCGGTGGTGTCGACGACGATGCGGCGGCCGGCCTCGGTGGCGTTGCCGGCGCGGTCGGCGGCCGTGACCGCGACCCGCCGGTCGCCGTCGGGCAGGTCGCGGGCGATGACGCTCCACGAGCCGTCGCCGCCGGCGGTGGTCGAGGCGGTGACCGGACCCGACGCGACCGTCACGGTCGCGCCCGGCTCGGCCGTGCCGGCGAACTTCACCGCGGAGCGGGCCTGGAGCGACCGCGCCTTCGGCGCCGAGACCGTCAGCCGCGGGGCGGCGGTGTCGACCGTGAAGGCCCAGTCGCGCGACACGGTGCGGGCGAACAGGTTGCTGCTCGAGAAGCGCACCGACACCTCGTGCTCGCCGTCGGCGAGCTTCGCGCCGGGCGTCAGGGTGAGGTCGCCGTCGTCGCCGCGCACGCGCGCCGTGACGTCGCGGCCGTCCAGGGTGACCTTCAGGTCGCCCAGGCGGGTGTCCGCGGGCACGCTGAAGGTGATGGCCGGCCGCGCCTCGGAGGTCGCGCCGCCGGGGGCCGGCAGCGGGCTGTCGACCGACGGGCGGCCGACCAGCTGGAAGACGGCGAAGGTCGCCGCGGCGACGATCGCCACGGCGACGAGCACGAGGGTGACCAACCCACCGCGCCGCGAGCCCAGAACCTGCAACGCCGACCTCCCGCTGACCGTGTGCACAGTACCAGCGCCGACGGCCATCCCGACCGCCCACGTCCGGCGGTGACCGGGGCGTCCGCCCGCCGATCGCAACTTGCCTCAAGATTCATCGTCAGCAGCGCGTTTCCCTTTACGGATCCATCACCCAATCGACGCCTCCTCTCACACGGAGCCGTCCACGATGCGCCGCATGACGGACCGGGAACGCCACGCCCTCCTGCTCGCCGCCCGGCTGCTGGAGAGCGGCGTCCCGATCGGCGGCACCCTCCCGGCGACGGACGCGGGCCACCTGAACCTGGGCCTGGTGCTCACCGAGCGCCTCCAGCGCGTGGCGAGCGGGCCGGAGGCGGCGCGGGAGATCGCGCAGTCGCTGCGGCGCGCCGCCGGCCCCGCGGCGGACTGACGACCCGACGGGTCTCGGGTCGTCACGCCTTATTCGTCTGAGGCGTGACGACACTGTAGGCTCCCGGCGATGAGCGGACCCCGCATCGCCCGCATCGCCGTCTTCGCCGCCCTGATCGCCGTGCTGGGCCTGACCCCGGCGATCAACGTGCCCTCCATCTCGGTGCCGATCACGGCCCAGACCCTCGGCGTGATGCTCGCCGGGCTGATGCTGGTGCCGGTCGAGGCCTTCCTGTCGGTCGCCCTGTTCGTCGGCCTCGTCGCCGCCGGCCTCCCGCTCCTGTCCGGCGGCCGCGGCGGGCTCACCGTGCTCACCGGCCCCAGCGCCGGCTTCCTCCTCGGCTTCCCGGTGGCCGCCCTCGCCACCTCGCTCGTCGCCATGGGCCTCGCCGCCGCCGGCATCGAGCGCGCCGCGCAGCCCCTGCAGGTGGCCGGATCCTTCGTCGCGGCCGTCCTCGGCGGGATCGTGGTGCTGTACGCCATCGCCATCCCCCTCGGGGCGGCGATCGGCGATCTGCCGCTCGACACCTTCTTCCACGCCTCGATGACCTTCGTGCCGGGCGACCTCGTCAAGGCGGGCGCCGCGACGGTCGTGGCGGTCTCGGCCTTCCGGGCGGCGCCCTTCCTGCGCCCCCAGCTCGCCCGAACCTAAGTGCTCGCCACCTCCCGGGCGCTCGCCCCGGGCGCGGCCGACCGGGCCGTCGCGGTCTCCGGCCCCGCCGGCGGGCTCACCCGGGCGCAGCTGATCGCGCGCGCGGCGGCGCTCGGGGCGCGCAGCGCCGGCTGGTCGGAGCACGGCGACGCGCGCTCGCCGTACATCGGGCTGGTGTCCGACTGGACCCCCGACTTCGTCGCCGCCTTCTGCGGCCTGGCGGCGGCGGGATGGGCGGTCGGCGTGATCGACCCGCTGTGGTCCGCCGACGAGGCGGGCGGAGCCGTCGCGCAGCTCGACCCGTGCGCCGTGCTCGTGGCCGACGGCCGGGACGACCACCTGGCCCGGCTCGCCCGGTCGGCCTGGCGGCCGGTCGACCGCCTGACCGGCTGGACGGTCGTCGCCGCGCAGCGCCCCGCCGCCCCCCGGCCGGTCCCGCCCGCGCGGCCGGACGGCATCTTCTACGTGGGCTTCACGTCGGGCAGCGCGGGGCGCCCCAAGGCCTTCGCCCGCACCCACCGCTCCTGGTGGGAGAGCTTCGAGCGCTTCGCCGAGGTCTGCCCCCCGGCGCCCCGCGGGCCGGTGGTGTCGCCGGGCCCGCTGTCGAGCTCGCACTTCCTCTTCGGCGCGCTCCACGGCCTGCACTGCGGCGCCGGCGTGGAGGTGACGCCGGCCGCCGATCAGGGGGCGGGCGCCCTGGCGCGCCGCGTCGCCGACGGGGAGGCGCCGTCGGCGCTCTACGTGGTGCCCACCATGCTGGCCCGGCTGGCGGCGTCGCCGTGCGGCGACGCCGCCGACCCGGCCTACATCTTCTGCGTCGGGGCGCGCCTCGAGAGCGCGGTGGCGGCCGCCGCCCGGCGGCGCTTCCCCGGCAGCCGGCTGGTGGAGTACTACGGCGCGTCGGAGCTGTCGTTCGTGACCATCCGCGATCACGGCGACGCGGCGCCCCCCGGCACCGTCGGGCGCGCCTTCCCCGGCGTCGAGGTGAGCATCCGCGGCGACGGCGACGAGCCCCTGCCGCCCGGCCGCGAGGGCACGATCTTCGTCCGCAGCGGGCTGGTGTTCGCCGGCTACCGCGGCGTGGCCCCGACCGGCGCGGCCCGCGCGATCGAGGGCGGCTGGCTCACCGCGGGCGACCGCGGCGCACTCGACGCCGACGGCCATCTGCGCGTCGCCGGGCGCGGATCGAGCCTGATCATCCGCGGCGGCGCCAACGTGCAGCCGGAGGAGGTGGAGGAGGTGGTGGCCGCCGCCGCGGGCGTCGCGGCCTGCGTGGTGGTGGGCCTGCCGGACGAGGCCTGGGGCGAGGTCCCGGTCGCGGCGGTGCTGGCCGAGCCGGGCGCCGCGCTCACCCGCGCCGCCCTGCGCGCGCACGTCGCGGCCTCGCTCGCCCGCCACAAGCGCCCGCGCCGCTACGTGCTGCTCGACGACCCGCCGCCCCTCGGGCGCACCGGGAAGGTCGACCGCGCCGCCGTGCGCGCCACCGTGGAGGCGGCCCCGCCCGAGCGGGAGATCCGGTGAGCGCCGGCCCGGCGATCGTGGTGGCCGCACGCCGCACGCCGATCGCGCGCCTCGACGGCGAGCTGGCGCCGCTCCCGGCCGAGGCCCTCGCGGCGACGGTGCTCGCGGCGCTGGTGCGCCAGACGGGCCTGGCGGCCGACCGGGTGGACGACGTGATCCTCGCCACGGCGGCGGGCCCCGGCGGCAACCTGGCCCGCCGCGCCGCCCTCGACGCCGGCCTGGCGCCGTCGGTGCCCGGGCTCACGATCGACCGCCAGTGCGGCGGCGGCCTCGACGCGATCGTGCTCGCCTGCCGCCTGGTCGAGGCGGGGGCCGGCGAGCTGTACCTGGCCGGCGGGGTCGAGAGCGCATCCACGTCGCCGCTGCGCGCGCAGGAGGGACGCGACGGCGGCCTGCGCGGCCGCCGCTTCTTCCCGCGCAGGATGTTCGCGGGCGGCGGCCACGACGACCCCGGCATGGCCGAGTCGGCCGAGATCATCGCGGCCGAGTGGGGGGTGAGCCGCGCCCGCCAGGACGCCCTCGCCGCGCGCAGCCACCGCGCCGCCGCGGCCGCCCGCGACGAGGGCGCCTTCGCCGCCGAGATCGTGCCCTGCCCCGTGCCCGGCGGCCGGCCGGTCGACCGTGACGGCTGCCCGCGGCCCACGCTCACCGCCGAGCGCCTGGCGCGCTTCCCCGCGATCGTCGCGGCCGGGGGCACGGTCACGGCGGGCAACTCCAGCCAGATCGCCGACGGCGCGGCCGCCGCCGTGGTGGCCTCGCCGCGGGTCGCCGAGCGCCTCGGCCTCGGCGGGCTGCGCCACGTCGCCAGCGCCACCGCCGGCGTCGATCCGCGGGTGTGCGGCATCGGCGCGGTCGCGGCCGTCCGCCGGCTGGGCGCCGCCGGGGCGGCGCGGCCGGCGGCGGTCGCCGTCACCGAGGCCTTCGCGAGCCAGACCCTGGCCACCATCGACGAGCTGGGGCTCGATCCGGAGACCGTCAACCGCCGCGGCGGCGCGATCGCCCTGGGCCACCCGTGGGCGGCGTCCGGCGCGGTGCAGGTGGTGCGCCTGGCCGCCGACCTCGCCCCCGGCGAGCGCGGCCTGGCGATGGCCGCGATCGCGGGCGGCATGGGCACCGCGGCCGTCTTCGGGCGCGCGTGATCGCCCTCGACGGCGTCGCCGTCACCACGACCGACGGCGCGCGCCTGCTGCGCGACGTCACCCTGTCGCTCGGCGAGCGGCGCATCGCCGTGGTGGGCGCGAACGGATCGGGCAAGACCACCTTCGCCCGGCTCCTCAACGGCCTCACCCTGCCCACCGAGGGCACGGTGAGCGTCGACGGCATCGACACCGCCCGCGACCGGCGCGGCGTGCAGCGCCGGGTGGGCTTCGTCTTCCAGGACGCCGATCACCAGCTCGTCTACCCCACCCCGGCCGAGGACGTCGCCCTGGGCCTGCGGGCCCGCGGCGCCGGCGCGTCCGACGCGCGCCGGCGGGCGGTCGAGGCCCTCGCCGCCCTCTCGCTCGACCACAAGGCCGACCAGCCCATCCACACCCTGAGCGGAGGCGAGAAGCACCTGGCGGCGCTGTGCGCGGTGCTGGTGCTGGAGCCGGAGTGGATCGTGCTGGACGAGCCCACCACGATGCTCGACCTGGTGAACCGGCGCCGGGTGGTGGGCGCGCTGGCCGGGCTGCGGCAGCGCCTGGTGATCGTGTCCCACGACCTCGACCTGGTGCGCGGGCTCGACCGGGCGGTGCTGCTCGACGACGGGGCCGTCGCGGCCGACGGCGCGCCCGCGGAGGTGATCGACCGCTACATGCGGCTGGTGGAGGCCCGGTGAGCCGGCGCACCCGGAGGCGCCTGTCGTCCACCACCGTCTCGCTGCACTGGCCGGGCGCGTCCTGGCTCCACCGCCTGCCGGTGGGGGCGAAGCTGCTGGCCCTGGTGGCCGGGTCCGGGCTCATCCTGGCGTTCGACCGCCCCGCCCTGTCGGCGGGCCTGCTGGCGGCGGCCGTGGCGGCCATCCTGTCGGCCGGCGTGCCGGCGAGGGTGCTGGGCCGCCAGGCGCGCCCCTTCGTGATCCTGGTGGCCGTCGTCGTGCTCGCCCAGGTCCTGCTGGGGCGCCACTCCCAGGGCCTGCACGCCGGCCTGCGGATGCTGGCCGTCGCCTCGCTCGCGCTGGCGGTGACGCTCACCACGGCCCACACGGCCATGGTGGCCTGGCTCGAGCGCTCCCTGGCGCGGTTGCGGGTGGCGCCGGCGCGCCGCTTCCGGGCGGGCCTGGCGGTGGGGCTGGCCCTGCGCAGCCTCGACCACCTGGGCGTCGTGGCCCAGCGGGTGCTCGACGCCCGCCGGGCGCGCGGCCTGCAGCGCAGCCTGCGCGCCTTCGCGGTGCCGACGGTGGTCGCCGCGGCCCGCTTCGCCCACGGGGTCGGGGAGGCGCTCGAGGCCCGCGGCATCGCCGATCCCGACCCGCCCGAGCGGGGGTCGGCACTAGACTGAGCCGGTGGCGGACACGGTGCCGAGCAACCGCGAGGTGGCCGACAGCCTGCAGCTGATCGGCGACCTGCTGGAGATCGAGGGGGCGGTGCGCCACCGCGTGCTCGCCTACCGGCGCGCCGCGGCGCGCATCCGCCAGACCCCCGCCTCGGTGGCCGAGATGGCCCTCGCCGGCCGCGCGACCGACCTGCCGGACATCGGCGCCACCCTGCAGGCGAAGGTGGCCGAGCTGGCCACGACCGGCGACATCGCCGCGCTGGCGAAGCTGCGCGAGCGGCTGCCGGTCGGCCTGGCGGCGGTCGCCCGCCTCGACGGCATCGGTCCGAAGCGCGCCGCGGCGCTGTGGAGCGAGCTGGGCGTCCGCGACCTCGACGACCTCGACGCGGCGCTCACGGCCGGCCGGGTCGGAGCCCTGCCGGGCTTCGGCAGGGCCACCGAGGAGCGGATCGCCGAGCAGCTCGCCCGCCGCGACGAGCCGGGCGGCGCCGCCGGCGGCGAGCGGGTGCCCATGGGGCAGGCGCTGCCGCTCGCCGAGGCGGTCGCCGACGGGCTGCGCGCCGCCGTGCCCGGCTCCCGGGTGGAGGTCGCCGGCAGCATGCGCCGCGGCCGCGAGGACGCCCACGACGTCGACCTGGTGGGGGCGTCCGAGAACCCGGCCGACCTGCTGGACGCGCTCGCGCGCTCCCCGATGGCGGAGCGCGTCGTCGCGCGGGGCGACGCGCGCTGCGCGGTCGATACCCACGTCGGCGTGCGCGTCGAGCTGGCGGTGTGCCCGCCTGAGCGCTTCGGCAACCTGCTGCAGCACGCCACCGGCTCGGCCGCCCACAACGTGCGCCTGCGCGAGATGGCCGTCCGGCGGGGGCTGTCGATCTCCGAGCACGGCGTCGCCGGGCCCGACGGGGTGGCCGTGCACGCCGACGAGGAGGACGTGTACCGGGCGGTGGGCCTCCACCCGGTGCCGCCCGAGCTGCGCGAGGACCGCGGGGAGCTGGAGCTCGCCGCCGCCGGTCCCCTGCCGGCGCTGGTGACCCGGGACGACCTGCGCGGCGAGCTGCACTGCCACAGCCGATGGAGCGACGGCACCCTCACCATCGCCCGGATGGTCGACGCCGCGCGCGCCCGCGGGTACGAGTACCTCGCCGTCAGCGACCACTCGCAGAGCCTCGCGATGGCCGGCGGGCTCGACCCGGGCCGCCTGCGCAGTCAGTGGGAGGAGATCGCCGAGGTCGCCGCCCGCCACGACGACATCGCCGTCCTGCGCGCCACCGAGGTGGACATCCTCGCCGACGGCCGCCTCGACTTCGACGACGACCTGCTCGCCGAGCTCGACTGGGTGACGGCCAGCATCCACTCCGGCCTGGGGGGCCCGCGGGAGCGCATCACCGCGCGCCTGCTGGCCGCGATCGAGAACCCGTGCGTCGACGCGATCGGCCATCCGACGGGGCGGATGCTGGGGCGCCGCGGCCACTCGGCGGTCGACCTGGACGCGGTCATCGCGGCGGCGGCGGAGAGCGGCACCTACCTCGAGGTGAACTCCCAGCCCCGCCGCCTCGACCTCGACGCCGAGATGGCCCGCCGCGCCCTGGCCGGCGGGGCGCGCATCACCATCGGCGCCGACGCGCACTCGGACGAGGCGCTCGACTACATCCGCTTCGGCGTCCTCACGGCCCGCCGCGCCGGCGCCGGGCCCGAGGACGTCGCCAACACCCGCCCCTGGGACGAGCTGTCGCGCGCCCGGCGGGAACGTCTCGCCGGCCGGGCATGATGCCCGGGTGAGTCCGTCAGTCCCGGTCGGCGCCCGCCAGGTGGCGCAGCAGCGCGAGCGCCCCCTCGGGCCCCTCCACCTCGGCGTCGGCGGCCGCGCGCACCTCGGCGGGCACCTCGCCCGCCGCCACCGCGATCCCCACGGCCGCGTCGAGCGCCCCCTCCTCGCGCAGCTCGCGCAGGGCGCGCCAGGCGTCGGCGTCGGTGCGGTCGTCCCCCACGAAGAGGGCGTTGCGCGCGCCGGTGCCGTCGAGCAGGGCGCGCACGGCGGTGCCCTTGTCGACCGCGATCGGCGGGCGCACCTCCAGCACCTCGCGGCCCGCGGTGAGCGCGAGGCCGCCGCGGCCGGCGTCGTCGGCGATCTCGTCGAGCATCCGCGCCGCGGCGGCGGGGTCCGGCGCGCCGCGGGCGTGGATGCTGAGGGTCGCGCCCTTCTCCTCCAGCCGCAGCCCCGCGGCCGCCAGGCGGTCGGCGCTCCAGCGGGCGGCGAAGGAGGCGACGTGCGCCAGGTGGTCGGCCACGCCGGGCGCGAGCGCCGGCGCCTCGCCCGCCCGGTGCAGCTCCATGCCGTGGTTGCCGGCGTAGGCGCAGCCGTCGATGCCCACCAGCCGCTCCACGTCGGCCAGGCCCCGTCCGCTCACGAAGCCCAGCAGCCGCACGCGCCCGCGCAGGGCGACCAGCGCCTCCGGCACGCCGTCGAGCAGGCGCGACAGCTCGGGCCGGGCCACGATCGGGGCGAGCGTGCCGTCGACGTCGCAGAACACCGCGCCGTCGCCGGGGCGGTCCCGGAACGGTGCGAGCAGGGCGGTGAGCTCCGGGGAGGGGACCGTCACGTCGATCGACCCTAGCAGCGCGCCGCTCACCGGGCGGCGCCTCGCGAACCTCGCCCTGGTGGGCCTGGCGGCGGGGCTGTTCTCCGCCCTCTTCGGCGTGGGCGGCGGCATCGTGATGGTGCCGCTGCTGATCATGCTGCTCCGCTTCGACGCCAAGATCGCCACCGCCACGTCGCTCGCCACGATCATCTTCACGGCGACGGTGGGCGCGGCCACCCACGGCGCGCTCGGCAACGTCGACTGGGCGAAGGCGCTGCTGATCGGCATCCCGGCGATGGCCGGCCTGAACCTGGGCCTCTGGGTGAAGGAGCGGGTCTCGTCGCGCCACCTCACCTACGGCTTCGCCCTCGTGCTGGTGGGCGTCGCGGTCCGGCTGGTGATCGGGTGATCGAGGCGATCCTGGTCGCGCTGCTCGGCATCGCCGCCGGCGCCACCGCGGGGCTCTTCGGCGTCGGCGGGGGCATCGTGTTCGTGCCCACGCTCACGCTGGTGCTGGGCCTGAGCCAGCTCCACGCCGAGGCCACCTCCCTGCTGGCCATCATCCCCGTGGCCCTACTGGGTTCGTGGCGGCAGACCAGGTCGGGGCAGGTGCGCTGGCGCGAGGCGTCGGTGATGGGCGCGGTGTCGGTGGCGACGGCCGTGGTCGGCGCCCTGATCGCCGACGTGGCGCCGCCGCGCGTGCTGGAGGTCGGCTTCGCGATGCTGCTGCTGGCCACCGCGATTCAGCTCGTGCTGAGGACCCGGGCGACGAAGGACTGACCTGTGCTTCTCGGCGGGCGCGCCGGGTCGCGCGACCGATCGACCTGTTCCATGGGCCAGGTGTGGGGCTCGCGGATCGCTGGTAAACCGCCCGTATGTCATTTCGAGGCCGCCGGTCATCACTCGTCGGGTGGACCCTCGCCGCCGTCGTCGCCCTGGCGGCGGGCCCCGGCGCCGGGTCGGCCCTGGCCGGCGTCGAGGTGGTCGTGAACCTGCCGGGCGTCGCCGAGGTGCGCGTGCAGGTGCCGACCCCCGCGAGCCCGGCGGCGACTCCGACGCCTGCGCCGACGCCTGCGCCGGTGCCGCCGGCGCCCGACCCGGCGCCCGCGCCCGACCCCGTGGCACCCCCCGATCGCTGGCTGCCGGAGCCCGACCCGGCGCCGGCCACCGCCGCCGCGCCCGCCGCCGCGGCGCCCGCCCGCGCGCCGCGCGCCTCGGCGCGAACCGCGCCCTCGCGGTCCACGCCCGCCACGCCCGCGCCCGCGCCCTCGACGGCCGCGCCCGCCGCGGCGTCGCCCGCCCGTCCGGCGGGAGCGCCGCCGCCGACGGTTCCCGCGCCCCGGCGCGCCGTGGTGCGCGACAGGGTCGCGGGCGGCACCCCGGCGCTGGCGCAGCTGGCCGCCCCGCCCCGCCCCGTCGCGCTGGCGCCGGGCAGGTCCGGATCGGGCGGCCCGAACCTGATGCCGCTGGTCGTGGTGATGGCGGCGCTGCTGGGCCTGCTGGGCATCGTCGCCCCGCCGGTGCTGCTGCGCCGCGGCCGCTACGACCCCTGAGGGCTAGGGGGCGAGCAGGGCCTCGGCGGCGCCCCGGCAGGCGTCGAGCACGGGTGATGCGAAGAGGGCCAGGGCGATGATGCCCACCGTCAGGACGGCGGTGGCGAGGGCCACCGGCCCGGGCACCCGCAGCAGCTTGCGCGGCGGCCGGTCGGGCTCGGACAGCCACATCACCGCGATCACGCGCAGGTAGTAGCCCAGGCTCACCATGCTGCCGACGGCGCCGACGATCGCCAGCCAGGTCAGGTCGGCGTCGACCGCCGAGCCGAACAGCAGGAACTTGCCGATGAAGCCGGAGAGCGGCGGGAAGCCGGCCAGCGAGAGCATGGACAGGGCCATCGCGATGCCCAGCGCGGGGCGCGCGCGGCCGTAGCCGGCGAGGGCGCCGAGCGTGTCGCCGTCCTCCACCTCGCGCTCGCGGATGATGACCACCGCGAAGGCGGCCATCGTCATGAAGCCGTAGGCGAGCAGGTAGTAGAGCACCGCCCGGGCGCCGTCGAGCGTGCCGGTGGCGACGCCGATCAGCAGGTAGCCGGCCTGGGCCACGCTGGAGTAGGCCAGCAGGCGCTTCATGTTCGTCTGCACCAGGGCGGCGACGTTCCCGACCACGATGCTGGCCGCGGCGAGCACCGCGATCGCGATGCTCCAGTCGGCCTGCATGTCCGGCAGGACGCCGGCGAAGATCCGCAGGAAGGCGGCGAAGGCAGCCGCCTTGGTCGCGGTCGACATGAAGGCCGTGATCGTGGTGGGGGCGCCCTCGTAGACGTCCGGCGTCCACATGTGGAAGGGGGCGGCCGAGGCCTTGAAGGCGAGCCCGGCGGCGATCAGCGCGGCGGCCCCCAGCACCAGCGGCTCGTCGCCCAGCGACGTGCCCGCCAGCGCGTCGCCGATCTCGCTGAGGCTGGTGGACCCGGTGGCGCCGAACAGCAGCGTCAGGCCGTACAGCAGCACCGAGGCGCCGACCGCCCCGGTGATGAGGTACTTGAGGCCGCTCTCGAGCGACCGCTCGCGCCACACCTCCAGCGCGCAGAGCACGTAGAGGCTCACCGAGAGCACCTCGATGCCCAGGAAGATCGAGATGAGGTCGCCGGCCCCGGCGACCAGCATCATCCCGGCGACCGATATCAGCACCAGGCCGACGAACTCGCCGCGCCGGTCGACGGCCGCGGGGTCGCGCCAGGCCAGCAGGATCGTGACGAGCGCCGCCGACAGGAAGATCAGGTTCATCAGCAGCGCGAACCGGTCGGCGCGCAGGCCGCCGTCGAAGGCCTCCTGGCGGTCACCCCACAGCAGGATCGACATCACGGCCGCCGCGACGATGCCGGCGATGCCGATGGCGGCCGGGGCGTGGCGGCGCAGCCTCCGGTCGCTCAGCAGTCCGCCGCCGAAGGTGAGGGTGGCGCTGCCGGCGAGGATCAGGGCCGGGGTGGCGGCGGCGACGTTCTGGCTCACGGGGTCGCCTCCTCGCTCTCGGGCGTGGCGCCGTCGTCGCCCTCGGCCTGCGTGGCCGGCTCGTCGCCGGGCAGCGGCAGCGCCTCGGCGGGCGGGTTGGCGGGCACCCGGGCCCTGATCTGATCGGCGGGGCGGTCGGCGGCGACCTGGGCCGGCGCGATCGAGCGCTCGACGCTGGCGCTGGTGGCGCCGACGATCGCCTTCGGCCACAGGGCGATGACGAACATCGCGGCGACCAGCGGCAGCAGCGCCAGCAGGTCGCGGGTCTTGAGCTCGGCCTTGGTGCCCGGGGCGCCCTGCGGCGGCCCGTTCATGGTGCGCTGGTACAGCCGCAGCATGTAGACGGCGGCGTAGACGATGCCGATGCAGGCGATCACGGCGAGCCACAGGTGCTGGCGGAAAACCCCGGTGAGGATGAGGAACTCGCCGGCGAAGGAGTTCGAGCCGGGGATCGCCAGCGAGGCCATGGCGACGATCAGGAAGACGGCCGTGAGGCGCGGGGCGCCGTCGGCCAGCCCGCCGATGTCGTCGATGCGATCGTCCGGGGCGGCGCGGTTGATGATCCCCACGATCAGGAACGCGGCGGCCACCACCACGCCGTGGTTCACCATCTGCAGCACCGCCCCCTCGGAGGCCTGCGCGTCGAAGGCCACGATCGCCAGGGCGATGAAGCCCAGGTGGGCGAGGCTGGAGTAGGCGACCAGGCCGCGCATGGTGGGCGCGCGCCACGCCACCAGCGAGCCGTAGACGATGCCGACCACGGCCAGCACCCCGATCGGGACGGCGAAGCGGTCGGCCCCCTCCGGGAAGAGCGGCACGCCGATGCGCATGAAGCCGTAGGCGCCGGCCTTGCTCATCACCGCCGCCAGGAGGGCGGTCACCACGATCGGCGCCTCGCGGTAGGCGCCGGGCAGCCAGGCGTGGAAGGGCCACAGCGGCAGCTTGATCGCGAAGGCGAGCGCGAAGGCGGCGAACAGCCAGGTGCTCTGCGTGTCGGTGAAGGCGACGCCGGCCAGGTCCTGGATGTCGAAGGTGAACTGGCCGGTGATGTCCCGCGCCACGACCGCGGTCGAGACGATGGCGACCAGCATCAGCAGCGAGCCGACCATCGTGTAGATCACGAACCGGGTGGTCGCCCGGGCGCGCTCCTGCCCGCCCCACATCCCGATGAGGAAGTAGAACGGGATGAGCATCGCCTCCCAGAAGACGTAGAACAGCACCAGGTTGCCCGCGGCGAAGAGGCCCAGCAGGCCGGTCTCGGCCAGCAGCAGCAAGGCCAGGAAGCCGCGCGGGTTGGGCCGCGGGCGCCAGCAGGCGATGGCGACGCCCAGCGCGAACAGGCCCGCCGTCAGGGCGATCAGCCACAGCGAGATGCCGTCGACGCCGACGTCCCAGGCCATGCTGACGCTCTCGGCCCAGCCGGTGTGGTCGACGTACTGCAGGGTGGCGACGTCGCGGTCGAACAGCCCGATCAGGATGGCCGTGAGCACCAGCGTGCCCAGGCTCGCGACCAGCGCCTGGATGCGCGTCTGCAACAGGCCCGCCGGGCCGGGCGGCGCCGCGAGCAGCGACAGCGCTCCCAGCAGGGGGAGGAGCACGATGGCGGAGATCCAGGGCATCGCGCGCCTACCGGGTGACCAGGATGAGGACGGCGGCGAGGATCGCACCGCCGGCGATCATGGCGAAGGCGTAGGAGCGCACCAGGCCGCTCTGGAGGGCGCGCAGGCCGCGCGCCGCGCCGGCGAGGGAGGCGGCCACCGCCTCGAGGCTGCCGTTCACGCCGTAGCGCTCGACGCCGCCGGTGAGCGTGTCGCCCAGGTCGCGGCCCGGCTGGATGAGGGCCTCCTCGAAGACCTCGTCGAAGCGGTACTGGTCCTGCAGCAGTTGCCGGGCGGCGGGGGCCTTGCCCGCCAGGCGCAGGCGGCGCTGCGGGTCGGCGGCGAACAGCCACCAGGCCAGCCAGATGGCGGCGAGGCCCAGGCCGACGCTGACAAGGCTGACGATCCACTCGCCGGCCGTCGAGGCGTGCAGGCCCGGGTCGGCCGCCAGCGCGGGCTCGAGCCAGTCGTCCAGCGGGTGCCAGGCGCCCGGCACCTGTAGCAGGCCGCCGACGGCGGACAGCACGGCCAGGATCGCGACCGGGTAGCCCATCGTCCATTTGCTGGGGTGGGGCTCGGCGTCGTAGCCGCCCTCCGGCTCGGGGCCCCAGAAGGCGCGGAAGAAGAGGCGGAACATGTAGAAGGCGGTCAGCCCGGCGCCGGCGAGGCCGACGACGGCGAGCACCACGCCGAGGGTTCCCGCGTCGAGCGCGGTGGCCAGCAGCTCGTCCTTGCTGAAGAAGCCGGAGAAGGGCGGGATGCCGGCGATGGCCAGGCAGCCGACGCCCACGGCGACGTAGGCCAGGCGCAGGTGCCTGCGCAGGCCGCCCATCCGGTCGAGGCTCTGCTGGCCGGCGAGGGCGTGGATGACGATGCCCACCGCCAGGAAGAGCAGCGCCTTGAAGAAGGCGTGCGTGAGGAAGTGGAACATCGAGCTGGAGTACGCCCCGAGCCCGGCGCCCATGATCATGTAACCGATCTGGCTCACCGTGCTCCAGGCGAGCACCCGCTTGATGTCCTCCTGCACCAGGGCGATGGTCGCCGCCATGAACAGCGTGATCGCGCCGACCACGGCGACGATGTCGCCGGCGTAGGGCGCCAGCTCGAAGAGGACGTTGGTGCGCACCACCATGTAGACGCCGGCCGTGACCATGGTGGCGGCGTGGATCAGGGCGCTCACCGGGGTGGGGCCCTCCATGGCGTCCGGCAGCCAGGTGTGCAGCGGCACCTGGGCGCTCTTGGCCGCGGCGCCCACGAACAGGAGCAGGGCGATCGCCTCGGCGACGCCGCTGCCGTGGCCGATCTCCTGCGGCGCCGTCGCGAACACCTGGCCGTAGTCGAGGGTGCCCAGCTCCCGCACCAGCAGGAACAGCGCGAGCACCATGCCGACGTCGCCGATGACGTTGATCACGAACGCCTTCTTGGCGGCGGCGACCGCCGACGGCTTCTCGTAGTAGTAGCCGATGAGCAGGTACGAGGCGAGGCCCACCAGAGCCCAGCCGACGAGCAGGAAGAGGAAGTTGCCGGCCTCGACGAGCAGCAGCATCGCGAAGAGGAAGAAGCTCATCTCCGTGAAGAAGCGCTTGTAGTCGCGGTCGTGCTCCATGTACTCCGTGGAGTAGAGGACGATCAGCGACCCGACCCCGGTGACGACCAGCATCATCAGCACCGACAGGGGGTCGATGCGCAGCGCCAGGTCGATCGTGAGGTCGCCCGACCTGACCCACTGCCACAGCGAGGTGACCTCGACCCGGTCCTCTGCGCCGCGCGAGAGCAGCACGCCGAAGATCACGACGGTGAGGACGAAGGCGAGCGCCGGCAGGGCCACGGCGACGGCGCGGGTGACGCGCCGGTCGGGCTCGCCCTGCCAGAGGCCGAGGATCAGGGTCCCGAGCAGGGGCAGCCCGAGGACGATCCATCCGAGTGCGGAGACGATCACGGGTTCCGGATCAGCCCTTCAGCGTGTCCATCTGGTCCACGTCCAGCGCGATGCGCTGGCGGAACACGGCCACCACGAGACCCAGCCCGATCACGACCTCCGCCGCCGCGACCACCATCACCACCAGGGCGAACACCTGGCCGTCGACGACGCCCCAGTAGCGGCTGAAGCCGACCAGGGCCACGTTCGCCGAGTTGAGCAGGAGCTCCACGGCGAGCAGCAGCAGCAGCGGGTTGCGCCGCGTCATCACGCCCACGAGCCCCAGCAGGAAGAGGACGCCGGAGAGCGCGAGGTACCAGACGAGGGGCACGCCCTCCACGGGGTGCGGCACTAGCGGCCGCCCTCCGAGCGCACGGCCCGCTTGGCCAGCAGCACGGCGCCGACGGCGGCGACGAAGAGGGCCAGCGAGGTCGCCTCGAACGGGACGATGTAGGTGTCGACGAAGGCGCGGCCGATGTTGCGCGGCGTGCCGAGGTCGCCCCAGTCGGTGGGGTCGCTGCGCACGCCCGGGAGGCGGGTGTTGCTGAGCATCACCGCGCCCTGGAAGCCCAGGGCCAGCACCGCCAGCCAGGCGAAGGGCTGCATGTGGCCGAGCCGGTCGCCCAGCTCCGGCTGCGGCCGCTCGCCGAGGTAGGCGATCACGAACAGGAACAGCACCACGATCGCGCCTGCGTAGACGATCACCTGGATGGCGGCGACGAAGGGCGCCGCCATCAGCAGGAACAGCACGGCGACCGACAGCAGGGTGCCGATGAGCGAGACCGTGGCCCGGAAGGGGCTCCGCAGGGTCACCACCAGGACGGCGCAGACGATGGCCGAGACAGCGGCGAAGCCGAAGACGATGCGCTCACCCACGGGGGGCCACCCTACTCACGAGGGGATCTCCTCGCGCAGCGGAACGGGCTTCGGATGCGGTGCGAGCAACATGTCCTTCGTGTAGAGGAGATCCGTCCTGGTGCGCTCCGAGATCTCGTACTCGTGCTCGAGCGTGATGGCGTCGAACGGGCAGGCGATCTCGCAGTAGCCGCAGAAGATGCAGCGGGCCATGTTGATCTCGTAGATGCGCGCGTAGCGCTCGCCCGACGAGACGCGGTGCTCGGCCGTGTTCTCCTCGGCGACCACGCGGATGCAGTCCGCCGGGCAGGCGGCGACGCACAGCGAGCAGCCGACGCACTTCTCGAGGCCGTTCTCGTGCGTCCACAGGCGGTGCCGGCCGCGGAAGCGCGGGTAGACCGGGGTCTTGTGCTCCGGGTAGCCGATCGTGATGGGCTTCTTGAGCATGGCCCGGAACGTGATCGCGAAGCCCTTGAGGGAGTCCTCGAGTCCCATCAGCTCACCTCAGTTCGCGAATCCGAGGGCGATCACGATGGCCGTGATCACCAGGTTGGTGGTGGCGAGGGGCAGCAGCACCTTCCAGCCGAACTTCATCAGCCGGTCGTAGCGCAGCCGGGGCAGCGTGGCGCGCAGCCAGATGAACAGGAACAGCAGGGCGATGACCTTGATCGCCAGCCACACGACGCCCGGGATCGGCGAGGGGCCGGAGTAGCCGCCCAGGAAGAGGGTGGCGCCCAGGCCCGAGACGATGATCATGTTGATGTACTCGGCCAGGAAGAACATGGCGAACTTCAGGCCGCCGTACTCCGTGTGGTAGCCGGCCACCAGCTCCGACTCGGCCTCGGGCAGGTCGAAGGGGGCGCGGTTCGTCTCGGCGACGCCGGCGATCACGAAGATCGCGAAGCCGACCGGCTGGAACACGACGTACCAGAGGTCGTTCTGCTGGGCGTGGACGATGTCCACCAGCGAGAGGCTCTGGGCCATCATCACGACGCCGATCACCGACAGCCCCATCGCCACCTCGTACGACACCAGCTGCGCCGCGGTGCGCGCCGCGCCCAGCAGGCTGTACTTGTTGCCGCTCGCCCAGCCGCCCAGGATCAGGCCGTAGAAGCCCAGCCCGGAGAGGGCGAACAGGAACAGCACGCCGATGTCGAGGTCGGCCCCCACCAGGTTGACGTTGTGGCCCCACAGCTCGATGGACCCGCCGAAGGGGATCACCGCCACCGCGGCCACCGCGGCCACCGCCGAGATGACCGGCGCGAGCTGGAAGAGGACCCGGTTGGCCCCCTCGGGGATGAAGTCCTCCTTGAAGATCAGCTTCACCACGTCGGCGAGGGGCTGCAGGTAGCCGACCGGGCCGGCCCGGTTGGGGCCGTAGCGCAGCTGGAAGCGGCCGATCAGCTTGCGCTCCCACAGCAGCAGGTACGCGAACGCGGTGATGAGGACGAACACCACCACGACGGCCTTGATGAGGATGACGAGGAATGTCTCGCCTCCCGTCAAGCGGCGGTGACCTCCACCCGCACCTGGCCGCGATCGGCGGGGAGCAGCCGCTCGACGCCCGCGCCGGGGACGCCCACGGTGACGAAGGCGGCGCCCTCGGGGTGCGCCTCGTCGAGCCGCACGGGCAGCTCCACCTCGCCGTGGGGCGAGCGCAGGCGCGCCCGGGCGCCGGCGCCGCCCACGCCGTGGCGCGACGCCTCGGCGGGGTTCAGCACCAGCTCGGCGCCGGTGACCAGCGCCGCGAGGGCGTCGGAGCGGTGGGCCGGGGCGTCGCCGAAGATGCGGCGCGTGGTGACCAGGGCGAGCCCGCCGCCCGCGCCGTTCGCGGCCGCCGCGGCGGCCGCGGGGGCGGGTGCCGGGGGAGCCTTCACCGGCCGGCCCAGCACGCCGAGCGCATCGTAGGTCAGGCCGGCGAGGGCGGCGTTGGCCGCCGCGGCGGCCTCGAAGGCCTTGGCCGGCGTCCGGTACGCCGGCGGCGCGCCGACCCGGTGCAGCAGCGCGATGAGCAGCTCCCAGCCGGGCGCCGCGCCCTCGGGCGGGACCGCCCCGGGCCGCAGCCGCTGGGCGCGGCCGTTCATCGAGACGTAGACGCCCTCGGTCTCGTAGTGGGTGGCGGCCGGCAGGGTGACGGTGGCGCCCTCCACGGCGTCGACCGCGTAGGCGGCGATGGCGACGTGGTGGCGCACGCGGCCGAGGGCCCAGCCCCAGTCGCCCGCCCCGGCGCCGGCCAGGGGGTCGGCGTGGATGGTCACGAGGGTGTCGATCTCGCCTCTGCCGGCGGCCTCGAGCACCCCGTCGGCCGGCAGGCCGATGGCTCGCAGGCCGGCGCCGTTGACGTCGGCCCCGAGCTCCAGCTGGGCGGCGTCGAGGCGGCGGACCAGGGCGGCGACCGCCGCCGCCGCGGCGGGCTCGGCGGCGAGATCGACCTCGTCCCAGACCACGATGGCGTCGTCGGTCGCGCCCTCGGGGATCTCCAGCGCGGCGACGGCCTCGGCCAGGCGGCCCGGCGCGGAGCGCACCGCGGCGGCCGCGATCGGCTCCAGCTCGTGCGGCCGCGGGCCCACGGTGAGCACGGTGGCGCCCAGGCGCCGCGCCTTGCGCGTGCGCAGCTCCACGATGGCCTGCTGGTTGGGCGGGTCGCCGCCCACGATCACCACCAGGCCGGCGCGGTCGAGGTCGGCGAGCTGGGCCGACGGCAGGGCGCGCAGCGGCGCCAGGGCGTCGCCCGGGATGCCGAGCCGCTGGATCAGCGCGCCGGGCAGCGCCGCCGCCAGGTCCTGGGCCAGGAAGCCCTCCTCGACCGTCGCGGTCGGGCCGACCACGACGCCCACCCGCTCGGCGCCGCGCAGCACCAGCGCGGCGGCGTCCACGGCCTCGTCCAGCGTCGCCTCGCGCACCCGCTCGGCGTCGTGGATCGACGGGGTCGCGATGCGCGTCGCGGCGCGGTTGCCGGGGTAGGCGAAGCGGCCCTTGTCGCAGATCCAGCCCTCCTCCACCGCGTAGTTGGGCTCGGGACGGCCGTTCACGCGCATCACGTCGCCCTCGCGGGAGGTCAGCTCCGTGTTGCAGCCGGCGGGGCAGTGGCCGCACACCGAGGGGGCGTTCTGGACGTCCCAGGGCCGGGCCCTGAAGCGGTAGGGGATGCTCGTGAGCGCGCCCACCGGGCAGATGTCGATCACGTTGCCGGTGAAGCGGCCGCTGTACTGGTCGCCGGTGGCGGTGGCGATCTCGGCGGCCGCGCCGCGCTGCTCCATCACCAGGTGCCCGTCCTCGGCCACGTCCTGGCTGAAGCGCACGCACCGGTAGCACGAGATGCAGCGCTCGCGGTCGAGCGCGATCAGCGACGACAGCTGCAGCGGCTTGGGGAAGTGGCGCTTGGGCTCGACGAAGCGGGTCCGGCCCGGGCCGAAGCGGAAGGTGCGGTCCTGCAGGGGGCACTCGCCGCCCTTGTCGCACACCGGGCAGTCGAGCGGGTGGTTCTCGAGCAGGAACTCGAGCACGCCGTCCTGGCCGTCCTTCGCCAGCTCCGAGTTCGTGCGCACCACCATGTCCGGCTGCACCGGGGTGCTGCAGGCCGTCTGCAGGCCGCGCATGCCCTCCACCTCGACCAGGCACATGCGGCACGCGCCGAGCGGCGGCCCCAGGCGCGGCTCGTAGCAGAAGACCGGCACCTCGACCCCGTGGGCGAAGGCGGCGTCCACCAGCATGGTGCCCGCCGGGGCGGTGACCTTGACGCCGTTCAGCTCGAACTCGACCTGGTCCGGGAGCGACAGGTCGACGGGCGCGTAATCAGGCACCGGCCGCCACCTCCATCATCGGCTCGGGGCGCGGCTCGCCGCCCTCCTCGATGGCCCGCACGAACTCCTCGCGGAAGCGCCGGACGGCGCTGCGCACCGGCAGGATGCCGGTGTCGGCCAGGGCGCACAGCACGCGGCCGCCCATCCGGCCGGCGAGCGACTCGATCAGCTCCAGGTCCTCCATCCGGCCCTCGCCGTCGACGATCCGCTGCAGGATCCGCTCCAGCCACAGGGTGCCCTCGCGGCAGGGGGTGCACTTGCCGCACGACTCGTGGCGGTAGAAGTGGGCCAGGCGCAGGGTGGAGCGCACGATCGAGCCCGAGTCGTCCATCACGATGCAGCCGGCCGAGCCGAGCGACGTGCCGGCCTCGGCCAGCGCCTCGTAGTCGAGGGGCACGTCGAGGGCCTCGGGGCCCACCACGTTCACGCTCGACCCGCCCACCCAGGCGGCCTTGAACTCGCGGCCCGGCCGGAAGCCGCCCGCGATGTCGTAGATCAGCTCGCGCAGGGTGGTCTGGTTGAGCACGATCTCGTAGTTGCCCGGCCTCATCACGTGGCCCGAGATCGAGAACACCTTGGTGCCGGTGCTCTTCTCGGTGCCGAGGCCGGCGTAGTAGTCGGCGCCCCTCTCGACGATCACCGGCAGCGCCGAGAGGGTCTCCACGTTGTTGATCAGGGTGGGCGAGGCGTAGAGGCCGGCGACCGCCGGGAAGGGGGGCTTCAGGCGGGGCTGGCCGCGCTTGCCCTCCAGGCTCTCGAGCAGGGCCGTCTCCTCGCCGCAGATGTAGGCGCCCGCGCCGCGGTACACCGTGATGTCGAAGGCGAAGCCCGTGCCCATCACGTCCGAGCCGAGCATCCCGGCCGCCCGCGCCTGCGCGACGGCCGAGTCGAGCACGCGGGCCTGGTGCTCGTACTCGCCGCGGATGTAGATGTAGCCGCGCACCGCGCCGATGGCGAAGCCCGCCATCGTGATGCCCTCCAGCAGCTGGAAGGGGTTGAGCTCGATCAGCTCGCGGTCCTTGAAGGTGCCCGGCTCGCTCTCGTCGGCGTTGCAGACGACGTAGGCGGGCAGCGCCGAGTCCTTGGGGATGAAGCTCGCCTTGCGGCCCATCGGGAAGCCGGCGCCGCCGCGGCCCCGCAGGCCGGAGCGCACGAAGGCGTACACGACCTCGTCGCGGTCCATGCCGGTGAGCACCGTGCGCAGGCCCTCGTAGCCGCCGGCCCGGCGGTAGTCCGACAGGTCGGTGAGCGGGCCGCCCGCCTCGCGCTGGCGGTAGATGAGGTTCAGCTCGGGCACGTCACCTCCACAGCCGCTCCGGCCGCGGCGCGGAGCGCAGCTCGTCGAGCAGGGCGTCGGCGTCGTCGAGGGTCAGCGGGCCGCGGGTCTCCTCCGCGTCCACCTGCACGCAGGGCGCCCGGTCGCAGTAGCCCAGGCACTGGGCCTCCTGGATGGTGATGGCGCCGTCCTCGCTGGTGCCGCCGTGGTGGCCGAGGCCCTCGCGCTCGCACATCCGCTCGAGCAGCTCGTCGGAGCCGCGCAGCATGCACGACAGGGTCACGCACACCGACACGATGCGCGTGCCCTGCGGCTCCAGGTAGATGCGGTCGTAGAAGGACGCGACGCCCTCCACGTAGGCCGCCGACAGCTCGCAGGCCTCGGCCACCGCGTCGATGTCGTCGCGGTCGAGCCAGCCCTTCTCGGTCTGGGCGAACTTGAGGGCGGGCAGCACCAGGGAGCGCTGCTGCGCGAACTCGTGGCGGATCGGGTCGAGGTGGGCCCTGATCTGGGCGGCGTTCACCGGTCCACACCCCCCATCACGTTGTCGAGGCTGCCGATCATCGTGATCAGGTCGGCGAGGTAGGCGCCCTTGGCCATCGGCCTCAGGGCCTGCAGGTTGACGAAGCTGGGGTCGCGCACGTGGACGCGGCGCGGCTTCGGCGAGCCGTCGGCGACCACGTAGCAGCCGATCTCGCCGCGCGGGCTCTCGACGGCGCTGTAGGCCTCGCCGGGCGGCACCCGGAAGCCCTCGGTCACGAGCTTGAAGTGGTGGATCAGGGCCTCCATCGAGGTGGCCAGCTCGGCGCGCGGGGGCAGCACCACCTTGCGGTCGTCCGCGATGTGGCCGCCCTCCGGCATCCCGTCCAGGGCCTGGCCGATGATGCGCACCGACTCGCGCATCTCGCGCATCCGCACGAGGTAGCGGTCGTAGGCGTCGCCCTGGGTGCCCAGCGGCACCTGGAAGTCGAAGTGCTCGTAGCCCGAGTACGGCGCCGTCTTGCGCAGGTCGTGATCGACGCCCGCGGCGCGCAGCGCCGGGCCGGTGACGCCCAGGTTCACCAGCTCGTCGGCCGGCAGCGTCCCCACCCCGCGGGTGCGGTCGATCCAGATCGGGTTCTCCGACAGCATCCCCTCGTACTCGTCGACGCGCGAGGGCATCTCGTCGATGAAGGCCCGCAGGCGCTGCTCGAAGCCGGGGGGCATGTCGTCGGCGCAGCCGCCCACCTGGAAGAAGCGGGTGTTCATCCGCTCACCGGCGATCATCTCGCCCAGGTCGAGCACCTTCTCGCGCTCGCGGTACGAGTAGAACAGCATCGTGATGGCGCCGAGCTCCAGGCCGCTCGTGCCCAGCCACACCAGGTGGCTGGAGATGCGGTTGAGCTCCGCCATGATCACGCGGATGTACTTGGCGCGCTCCGGCACCTCGAGCCCCAGGAGCTTCTCCACCGACATGGTGTACGCGTGGATGTTGAAGTACGAGGCCAGGTAGTCCATCCGCGTGACGAGCGTGATCGCCTGCCAGTAGGTCTTGTTCTCGCACTGCTTCTCGATGCCGGTGTGCAGGTAGCCGATCACCGGGGTGATCTCGCGGATCACCTCGCCGTCGAGCTCGGTGATCAGCCGCAGCACCCCGTGGGTCGAGGGGTGCTGGGGGCCCAGGTTGATGACCATCGGCCGGCGGGTGCCGGGGTCGTCCTCGCGGGGGGCCTCGACGGTGGCCAGCGCCTCCTGCACGGTCAGTGCCTCGGAGCCCGCGATCGCCCGCTCGGTCGGGGTCAGGGGCCGGCCGGCGTCGCCCGCCGCGACGATGGCCTCGCGGGCCTCGTCGGCGATCGGGATGCCCACGCTGCTCTGCCGGTCGGTCTCCATCGGGCTAGACGGCATCGGTGAACTCGACCTCCTCGCCGCCCAGGGGGTAGTCCCGGCGCAGCGGGTGGCCCTCCCAGTCGAGCGGCATGAGGATGCGCGTCAGGTCCGGGTGGTTGCGGAACCGCACCCCGAACATGTCGTAGACCTCGCGCTCGTGCCAGTCGGCGGTGCCCCAGACGGAGGTGACCGAGTCCACCTCGGGCTCGTCGGCGCCGGCCCACACGCGCAGGCGCAGGCGCTGCCCGCTCTCCAGCGACATCAGGTGGTACGCCAGCCGGAAGCGCTCCGGCTCCTCCGGGAAGTCGGCGCAGGTGAGGTCGGACAGGAGGGCGAACGAGAGCGGGGCGCCCGCGACGAAGCGCGCCACCTCGAGGATGCGGTCGCGCGCGACCTCGACCGTCAGCTCGCCCGCGTGGAGGATCTCGCCGGCGACGGCGCCCGGTACGCCGGCCTCGATCGTGGCGCCGACCTCGCTCACCCGGCGGCCGCCCGCCGGCGCAGGTCGGCCGAGCTGTGCTGGCCGTTCGCGCCGATCTTCTTCTGGAGGACCATGATGCCCTCCAGCAGGCTCTCGGGGCGCGGCGGGCAGCCGGGCACGTAGACGTCGACCGGGACGACCTTGTCGACGCCCTGCACCAGCGCGTAGTTGTTGAACACGCCGCCGGTCGAGGCGCAGGCCCCCATCGAGATGACCCACTTGGGCTCGAGCATCTGGTCGTAGATGCGCCGCAGCACCGGGGCCATCTTCTGCGAGACGCGGCCGGACACGATCATCAGGTCGGCCTGGCGCGGCGAGGCGCGGAAGGTCTCGGCGCCGAAGCGGGCGATGTCGTAGCGCGGCGTGACGGTGTGCATCATCTCGATCGCGCAGCAGGCCAGGCCGAAGGTGGCGGGCCAGATCGAGCTGCTGCGGGCCCACGACAGGGCCTTGTCGACCGTGGTGAGGAGGAGGCTCTTCTCGAACTCCTTCTCCTCGATCTCGCGCAGGTCGCGATCGATCGACGGATCGGTGCGCGGCGCGCGCTCGATCGGGCTTCCGGCAGGCGGGATCAGCGCCATTCGAGCGCCCCCTTCTTCCAGATGTAGACGAGCGCCTCGACGACCGTGAAGACGAAGACCAGCAGCACCACCAGGCCCAGCAGCCCGTCGTCGCGCAGGGTCAGCGCGATCGGGTAGAGAAAGGCCAGCTCGATGTCGAAGACGATGAACAGCATCGCGGTGAGGTAGAAGTCGATCGAGAACCGCTGGCGCACCGGCGTGGCCGGCAGGATGCCGCTCTCGTAGGGGAGCACCTTCGCCGGGTTCGGCTTGGCGCGGACCACCTTGCTGAGGGCGAAGATGGCTCCGCCCACGGCAAGGCCGCCGGCGAGGTAGATGAGAATCGGCAGGTAGTCGGAGAGCTCCACGACGCCTCTCTCGGACGCGGTCGGAGACGCCGCGGCGCGGCGCTCCCAACCCCCACGCTACCAATGGCCCTTGCAGGGCGCATCAATGTGACGATAGACGCGATCGGAATGTGACGATCGGCGCGATATCCCGCTCGGCATCGCGCTTCCGGTCCGGATCGCGGATCGCCGAGGGGTGTAGCGTGACGGCCGGTGGACCGCCTCGAGTACTTCGCCCGGCTGGTGGCCGAGGATCCCGGCGTGGCGCGCGCCCGCTTCGCCTACGCGAACGAGCTGTTGCGCGCCGAGCGCTGGCCGGAGGCCGTCGAGGAGCTGCGCGCCTACCTCGACCTGGCCGAGGACGAGGGCAACGCGTGGGGCCGTCTCGCCGAGGCGCTGGCGAGGCTGGACCGCCGCGACGAGGCCGCCGACGCCTACCTCCGGGGCATCGAGCAGTCGCTGAAGCACGGCCACACGGGGATGGCCGACGACTTCCAGGCGGCGCTGGAGGCGCTGTAAGATGACCATGGTCATGTGACCATGAACGTCTGGAGTCCCGATGGGCGAGCGCACGCTTCCGATAAGCGCGGTCAAGGCGCGTCTCCTAGCCCTGGCCGAGGAGGTCGCGACGACCGGTGAGGAGGTGGTGGTCACGAAACGCGGCCGCCCCCTCGTCCGCCTGGTCCCGGTCGATCCCCCCGATTCGCTTCGCGGGTCGGTGACGTATCACGTCGATGAGGAGGAGCTGATCTACGGCCGGTTGGGCGTCTGGGACGTCGAGCGGGAGTGATCGTCTTCGACACCCACGCATGGGTGTGGTGGGCGGACGGGGATCACCGCCTGTCCCAACGGGTGAGCGACCGCCTTCTCACCGACGAGATGGGGGTCTCGGCGATGAGCTGTTTCGAGGTCGCACAGCTCGCCCGGCTCGGGAAGCTGGGTCTCGCCACGACGCCGGAGGCCTGGATCGGTCGCGCTCTGGCTCTGCCGGGGGTCCGGTTGATTCCGGTCGACGACCGGATCGCGGTCGCCGCGGCGATGCTCGGCGGGGGATTCTACGGCGATCCCGCGGACAGGGTCATCTACGCGACGGCGCGGGTGATCGGGGCGCCGCTCGCGACGAAGGATCGGAAGATGCGACGGTTCGACCCCGCGCTCACCCTCTGGTGACTCCCTGACGGCCAGCCCGTACGCCTTCTCGCCGCGGGGGGCGTTCCGGATGTGGCAGCGCGACGCCACGGTGGGGCGCAAGACCCTGCTGGTGACGCTGCTGCCGCGCTTCCTCGAGGCGATCGCCTACCTGGCGATCATGGGCCTCGGCCTGGGCGTCTACCTGCGCACCGTCGAGGGCGTCGACTACGTCGAGTTCATCGCCCCCGGCGTGGCGGCGTCGACGGTGATGTTCGGGGCGATCATCGAGACGACCTACAACTCCTTCGTGCGCATCCACGTGCGGCGGGTGGTGGAGGCGGTGATCACGACCCCCCTCTCGCTGGCCGACGTGATCGTGGGCGAGTACCTGTGGGCCGCCACCCGCGCCGTGATCTACGGCGTGGTGTTCCTGACGGTGATGGCCTGCTTCGGCCTGGTGCACTCGCCGATGGCGCTGCTGCTGCCGCCGGTCTTCGCGCTCGGCGCCCTCACCTTCGCCGTGCTCGGCATGGCGTACACCGCGATGGTGTCGAGCATCGAGCACTACAACATCCTCTTCACCGGGGCGCTCACGCCGATGTTCCTCTTCGGCGGGGTCTTCTTCCCCTTCTCGGGCCTGCCCGACTGGGCCCAGGCCGTGGGCTGGTGCCTGCCGCTGTCGCACCTGGTGGAGGCCACCCGCGACCTCGTCCTGGGGGGCGCCGACCTCATGACCGTCGCCCACCTGGGCGCCCTGCTCGCCCTGCTGGTGGCGCTCTTCCCCTTCCCCGCCGCCCGGATGCGCCGCACGCTGCTGAGCTGAGGGGGCGCGGGCGATCGGGAGTCGGCGAAGATCGGCCCCGAGCCGGACAGATACTCGTGTGATGACCGCCGACGCCGACCCGCGCGACCGCTTCGAGCGGATCTGGGACGACTGCTACGAGCACGTCCTCGCCTACCTCGCGCGCCGCGCGCCCGGCGACGCGGGCGACCTGGCCGCCGAGACCTTCGCCGTCGCCTGGCGGCGCATCGGCGACGTGCCCCGCGAGCCGCTGCCCTGGCTGTACGGCGTCGCCCGGCGGGTGCTGGCCAACCGCCGCCGCGGCGACCGCCGCGCCGGGGCCCTGGTGGCGCGTCTCGGCGGCGAGCGGCCGGGCAGCGCGCCGGACCCGGCCGACCTGGTGGGATCGGACGAGGCCCTGCGCGCCGGCTTCGCCGCGCTGTCCGACGCGGACCGGGAGATCCTGGCCCTCGTCGCCTGGGAGGGCCTGCGCCCCGGCGAGGCGGCCGCCGTCCTCGGCATACCCGCCCCGCTCGCCTCGGCCCGCCTGCACCGGGCCAGGGCGCGGCTGCGCCGTGCCCTGGCGGCGGCCGACGCGCCGCCGACGCCCACCACCACACCGGGGGAGCAGCGATGAGCAACGACGAGATCGCCCGCCTGCGCCGGGCCGACCCCGCGCCGGAGGGCGCCCTCGCGGGCGCGGCCCGCTCCGTCGAGGCGCTGCGCGCGCGCGACGCGATCCTGAGCACGGCCGGCCCGCGTCGCCCGCGGCGCCGGATCTGGCCGGGCGCTCTCGCCGGGGTCGCCGGCCTCGTGGGCCTGGCGGCCCTGTTCGTGGTGCTGCTGGTCGCGTCGCCGTCCGGCGATCGCGCCGCGCGCGCGGACGACCTGCGGATCGGCGCCCTCGAGCGCCTCCGGACCGACGCCGATCGCCTGCCCGCCGCGGCCGAGTCGGCTCCCTTCCTCGATGCGCCCGTCGATCCCGCGACGGTGCGGCTGGTCCGCCGGGAGGGCGGTGCGTCCTGGTACCTGATGCGCCCCCTGAACGAGCCGGACAGCGTCTGCCTCTATCGGGTGGCGGGTCGCGAGCTCCCCGCCGCGACCTGCGATCGGGCGCCCCTGATGGACGGTCTGCCGGCGCTCGCGATCCGCCGCGACCCGTCCCGGCCGGGCGCCGCCGCCACCGAGACCCTGGGCATCGTGGTGCCCGACGGCGTCGAGCGGGTCGTCGTCGCCGGCCGCGTCGCGGCGGTGACGGACAACCTCGCCGTCCTCACCCTCCCCCGTCCCCTGCCGGTCACCGCGACCGTCGAGGGCCCGGCGGCGGCGGCCTTCCGCGGCGCGCCGCGGGTCGCGGCCGGCGGGAGCTCGATCGAGGTCCCCCTGGTGATCGGGGGGGCGGAGAGGGGCGGCCAGCGCTTCGGCTACGGCCTGCTCGAGCGCGACCGGACCCCTCGGGATGCCGGCTGGCCCGCGGGCCTCACGGGCCGGGCGGCCGGCGTGGCGCCGGCCTCGGCGCGCCTGCTCGCCACCCGCGGGGCCGTGCGCTGGCTCGTCGGCCGGGTCTCCGGCGCCGGCGACGTCCACTGCCTGGTGGCCGTGCGCGGAGCCGCTCCGGCGGCGCCGCCGGTCTGCCGGCCCCTCGCCTCGCCCCGCGGCTTCGTCGGGCTCGTCGTGTCGGTGGGCCCCGACGCGGCCGGGCTGGTGCCGGACGGGATCGAGGCGGTCACCGCCGGCGCCGCGACGGTCGCGGTGCGCGACAACGCCTTCGTGACGACGACGGACGGGGCGCCCTTGCCCGGCGCGGTCACGCTGACGGGCCCGGCGGCCGCCGGGATGACGCCGCTCTCCTACCCCTGGGCCTCGGCGGGCGACCCCGGCGCGCCGCACCGGGCGGACGTCTCGGTGGCGGGCGGCGGCCTCGCGGCGCGCACGGTGGTGCCGGCGCCGGGTGCGCGCCTGACGTCTCCCGCGCTTCTCAGGGCGAGCGCTCTCGATCGCCCGCAGGTCGCCGGCGATCGGGTGGCGCGATCCGTGTGGGCCGGTGAGGACGGCCACGGCGCGACGGACCCGGCGAGCTATCGGCTGGTGGCTCGGGAGGGCGGCGACGCCTGGTACCTCGCCCTGGGGCGGGGCCGGCCCCTCCTGCGCTGCATCGTCCACGTCCGCGCCGTGAACCCGCGCGGCGGCGGCCCCTGCGTCCAGGCTGGGCTCGCCTCCGCGCCGGGCATGTTCCAGAGCGAGGCGGTGGGGCGCCATCGCGGCGTCCCCGCTCTGGAGCGGCGGTGGGAGCTCACCGGCATGGTCGCCGACGGGGTGGAGCGCATCCGCCTCGGTCGGGTCGAGGGCGTCGTGCACGACAACTTCGTGAGGATGCGGATCACCGGCTACTACCCGCAGACGGTCACGGTGATCGGGCCGGCCGCGCGGCTCATCCCGGGCACGAAGCGCATCCTGGCGTCGGGGGAGCCGGCGGTCGACGTGCCCTTCCGGACCCTGGGTGGGGGAGGAGCCCCGCAGGGGATCACCTTCTCGGTGCTCGACCGGCCGCCCGCCTCCGTCGGGCCGGTGCCCGGCATCAGGCCGGGCAGCCTGCGCGCGGCCGGCGGCCCGGGGCGCGCGCCCTGGTTCGCGGCGATCGCGCGCGACGGCGACGGCGTCTGCATCGTGCGCCTGCCCGTCGCCGGCGCGTCGGCGTCGGCCTGCGCGCCGCGCGACGACATGCCGCGCCGCGGCCTGGTCGCCGTCGCGGCCGGCGAGGGGGAGACCGAGATCGGCGGCCTGGTGCCGGACGGCATCGATTCGGTCACGATCGCGGACCGGACGGCCCCGGTGCGCGACAACGTCTTCGTCGTCCGCCTGCGCGGCGCCGCCCCCGGGTACGCGATCCTCACGGGCCCCGCCGCGCCCGCGCTGCGTACGCCGCGGCTGCCGGGCGCGATCGTCATGCGGGTCGGCGGCCCCCCGGCCGTGGCCGTCGCGCTCCGCCTTGGGTGAGCGGGCGGCTTGCCGTCGCCGCCGCGGTGCGCGAGATTCGCGCCATGCCGCCCTTCGATCCCCAGGCGCCGCCGATCTCCATCCGCGACGTCGAGGCGCGAGAGTCCGACCGGGGGTGGTTCGGCGCGACCCGCCGCCGGCTCGGGGCCGCCGCGGGTGCCCGCGCGATCGGGGTGTCGCTGTACGAGGTCCCGCCCGGCCGCTGCAACATGCCGCTCCACGTCCACGCCGACGAGGGCGAGATCTTCCTGGTGCTCGCCGGCGCGGGGCTGAGCCTGCAGCTCGACGGGAAGGAGCTCCGCGCCTTCGAGATCGCCGAGGGCGACGCGCTGCTGCACGAGGCGGGCGGGCCCGCCCACACGATCCTCGCCGGCGACGGCGGCATCACCGTGCTCGCGCTGGCCGAGGGGTCGCGCACCGGCATCACCTACCTGCCGCGCAGCAGGACCTTCTGGCTCGGCGACCGGTGGCTGCCGGCCGACGGCCCCAGCCCGTTCCGCGCCGAGCAGGCGCTGGGGGCGCCGGAGATCCCCGACCCGTCACCGCGCCCGCAGACCATCGTCGCCACGGGCGACCTGCCGATCGACCTCACCGACCGGGGGCGCTTCGCGGACCGGGCGCGCCCGGTCGCCGACGCCCTCGGCGCCCGCACCCTCGGCCTCACCCTCTCCGACCTGCCGCCGGGCGCCCTGTCGTGCCCCCGCCACTGGCACACGCTCTGCGAGGAGGCCTTCCTGGTCACCGGCGGATCGGGGGCCCTGCGGCTGGGCGAGCGGCGGTTCCCGGTGAGCGAGGGCAGCTTCGTGGTGCGCCCGCCGTCGAGCCGCGTGCCCCACCGCTTCGAGGCGGGGGACGCCGGCCTGCGGATGATCGGGATGAGCGACCGCCCCCTCGGCGACCGCTGCGTCTACCCGGACAGCCGCAAGGTGACCCTCGCGCCGGGCATCCTCGTGCGCTACGAGGAGCTCGACTACTGGGACGGCGAGCCCGAGGCCTGACGGGGGGCCGCGGCGCGCGGCTCCCCCGGCCCGCGGGTCAGGCCGCGGCGACCCCGGTGAGGCGGGCGACGCCGGTGGCCTCGGCGGCGGCGCGCACGGCGGCGGCGACGTTGCCCACCAGGTTCGCGCTGAAGATCGACGGCACCACGTTGACGCGCGACAGGCCGCCGTCCTCGACGGCCGTCCGGGCGATGGCCTCGGCGGCGGCGAGCGTCATCGCCTGGTTGATCTCGGTGGCGCGGCACGACAGCGCCCCGCGCCAGATGCCGGGAGAGGCCAGGCCGGAGTTGATCTGGTTGGGCACGTCCGGGCGGCCCGTGCCGAACACCCGCACCACGCCGCCGGCGCTGTCGGGGGCCAGCTCCGGGCGCGGCATCGCCAGGGCGAGCACGATCGGGTCGGCGGCCATCGTCGCCACGTCCTCCGGGGTGAGGAGGTCGGGCGTCGAGAGCCCCAGGAAGGCGTGCGCGCCGGCCAGCAGGCTCTTCACGTCGCCGGTGCGGCCCTTCGGGTTGGTGTTCTGCGCGATCCAGGAGAGGTCGTCGTCCAGGTCGGTGCGTCCGGCGTGGACGGCGCCGTTGC
Organism: Thermoleophilia bacterium; assembly: GCA_050181915.1. Taxonomy (GTDB): domain Bacteria; phylum Actinomycetota; class Thermoleophilia; order Miltoncostaeales; family Miltoncostaeaceae; genus JBFXCS01. The sequence continues at coordinate 121,842 of JBFXCS010000004.1, forward strand.
TGTCGGCGGCGATCACCTCGCCGATGCCCGCCGCGACCAGCAGGCGGATGACCGCCTGACCGCCGGGGCCGAGGCCGGCCACGACCACGGTCGCGTCCTGCGGGGCCACCTCCACCAGCTGCAGCCCATTGGAGAGCGCGGCGAGCACGGCGGCCGCGGTGCCCTGCTGGTCGTCGTGGAACACCGGGATGTCGAGGCGCTCGTCCAGCAGGCGCTGGATCTCGAAGCAGCGCGGCGCCGAGATGTCGCTCAGGTGGATGCCGGCGAACACCGAGGAGCACAGCGCGACCGCCTCGGCGATCTCGGCCGGGTCGCGCAGGTCCACCGGCAGGGGGAAGGCGTCGATGCCCGCGAGCTTGCGCAGGAACGCCGCCTTCGCCTCGAGGGCCGGCAGCGAGGCCTCGGGGCCCAGGTCGCCTTGGCCCACCACCGAGCTGCCGTCGCTGACGACCATGACGCTGTTGCCCTTGATCGTGTACTCCCACGCCTGGTCGAAGTCGTGGTGGATGGCCATGCACACGCGGGCCACGCCCGGCGTGTAGGCCATCGACAGGTCGTCGCGGCTCGCGACCGGCACGCGATTCTGCATGCCCAGCTTGCCGCCGGCGTGGGCCAGGAACACGCGATCGCGCGACGAGACCACCGTCACGCCCTCCAGCGCCCCGACCGCGGCCACCACGCTCTCCCCGTGGGCGTCGTCGCGGGCGTACACGGTGATGTCGCGGGTCACGGTGTCCTTGCCGGCGGTGACGATGTCCACACCGCCCACCTGCCCTCCGGCGTCCCCGATCGCCGCGAGTACCTTGCCGAGACTCCCGACCTGCGCGGGAATGCGCACGCGGATCGTCAGGGAGTTGTTCGACTGCGACATGGGGACCTCTGGTCCGGGAACTCGGGCGCCGGAGATCCTACCCCCTCGGGATCGAGGCGGGGGCTACGCTCCGGTCGCGTCCCGGCGCGCGCGGCGGTAGATGGAGCTGCCCGCGCCCGTCACCACGAGCAGGGCGGCGAGCACCGAGAGGGCGATGAAGGGCCAGGGCGGCTCGTTGCCCGGATCGGCGCCCACCGGCTCCGGCAGGTCGCCGGCCAGGTCGGCCCGCGACGGCGGCGCGGCGTTCTGCGCGCTCTGGCCGAGCAGCGACTCGTTGAAGGCCTCGTCCACCGCGCTCTGGAAGCGCGCGTAGCCGGCGTCGTCGCCCGCCCGCGCCAGCGCGTCCATCGCCGCCCACAGCTCGCTCGGGCGGTACTGGTCGTCGAGCCGCTCGTTGTCGGCGAAGTCCCGGTAGATGCGCAGCGTGGCGTCGTCGGCCGGGGTCGATCCCGTGTCGTCGGCCATCACCGCGGGCAGCGCCATGCCGCCCAGGAGCAGGATCACGGCGGCGATGCCGAGCAGTCGGCGCAGGAGGAGCACACAGCGACAGTAGTGACCGCGGCGCCGACGCGGCAACACGCCACCAGGAATGCGCACAATTCCCTGACCGTCCGACCAGGATGCCCGTTGCTAGCCTCCGCGCCCGTGCGCGTCCTCATCACCGGTGCCAGCGGCTTCGCGGGTCGCCATCTCAGCGTCCACTGCGGGCTCCTCGGCCACGAGGTCCACGCGCTGGTGAGGCCGGGCCGCGAGGGCGCGGTGATCGCCGCCGCACCGCACCCGGCCGACCTCACCGACGCCGGGTCCGTCGCCCGGGTGGTGACCTCGGTCGCGCCCGACGCCGTCATGCACCTGGCCGGCGCGTCGTCGGTGGGCGCGTCCTTCGGCGACCCCGAGGGCACCTGGCGGATCAACCTGGGCGGCACCCTGGCGGTGCTCGAGGCCCTGCGCCGCGAGGCGCCCGAGACCCGCGCCCTCGTGGTCACCAGCGGCGAGATCTACGGGCGCGTGCCCGTCGAGGAGCTGCCGGTCACCGAGGCGACGGCGCTGAACCCGCTCTCCCCCTACGGCGCGTCGAAGGCGGCGGCCGATCTCGCGGCGGCCCAGTACCGGGCCTCCTACGGGATGCCGGTCGTGCGCGTGAGGGCCTTCAACCACGTGGGGCCCGGCCAGGACCCCCGCTTCGTGCTGCCGAACGTGGCCCGCCAGATCGCCCGCGCCGAGCGCGACGGGGCGGAGGGCGTGGAGGTGAGGGTCGGCAACGTCGACACCCGGCGCGACTTCGTCGACGTGCGCGACATGGTGCGCGCCTACGTGCTCCTGGTCGAGCGCGGCGACCCGGACGTCCCCTACCTGGCCTGCGGCGGCCGCTCCCGCCCCGTGCGCGACCTGATCGAGGGACTCGCGCCCCTGGCCCGCATCCCCGTCGCCTTCCGCTCCGACGCCGGCCTGCGCCGCGCCGGGGAGCAGCCCGATCTCTACGGTTCCCCGGCCCGCCTCGCCGCCGACACCGGCTGGACGCCGGAGATCCCCATCGAGACCACCCTTGCCGATACCCTGGAATGGTGGCGCGAGCGCGTCGCCGAAGAGGAGGACTGACCACAACATGCCTCGCGCGCTGATCACCGGTATCACCGGGCAGGACGGCTCCTACCTCGCGGAGCTGCTGCTCGAGAAGGGCTACGAGGTGTGGGGCATCGTGCGCCGCTCCTCCACCGAGTCGTACGACCGCATCGAGCATCTGCGGGACCGCCTGCGCTTCGCCCAGGCCGACCTCCTCGACCAGCCGTCGCTCACCGTCGCGCTGCAGCAGGCGGAGCCGGACGAGGTCTACAACCTCGCCGCCCAGTCGTTCGTGCCGACCTCGTGGACCCAGCCGGTGCTGACGGCCGAGTTCACCGCGGTGGGCGTCACCCGGCTGCTCGAGGCGATCCGCCAGGTCAACCCGGGCATCCGCTTCTACCAGGCGTCATCGAGCGAGATGTTCGGCCGCGTCCTGGAGACGCCGCAGAGCGAGACCACCCCGTTCTACCCGCGCAGCCCCTACGGCGTCGCCAAGGTCTACGGCCACTACATCACGGTGAACTACCGCGAGTCGTACGACCTGTTCGCCTGCTCGGGGATCCTCTTCAACCACGAGTCGCCGCGGCGCGGCCTGGAGTTCGTGACCCGCAAGGTCACCGACGGCGTCGCCCGCATCGCGCTCGGCCTCGCCGACACGCTCACCCTGGGCAACCTGGACGCCCGCCGCGACTGGGGCCACGCGAAGGACTACGTCGAGGCGATGTGGCGGATGCTGCAGCAGGACGAGCCGGACGACTACGTCGTCGCCACCGGGGTCACCAACACCGTCGCCGCCCTCGTCGACCTGGCCTTCGCCCGCGCCGGCCTCGACCGCGACGAGCACGTCCGCACCGACCCCGCCCTGATCCGCCCCGCCGAGGTCGACCTGCTGGTCGGCGACCCGACCAAGGCGAAGACGCGGCTGGGCTGGGAGCCGACCTACGACCTGGAGGCCCTGGTCAACGAGATGGTCGACTCGGACCTGGAGCGCCTCAGCGGTAGAGCCAGGCCGGCCTGAGGGGCTCGGCGGGCAGCCGCTCGGCGCGCCGCAGGCGCAGGAAGTGGTAGTCGCCGGCGCCGTCGTCGTCCGTCGCCCTGAACCACTCGGGACCCGGGTCGGGGACCGCGTGGACCGGTCGGGTGAGGTAGCTCTCGATCTCGAAGCCGACGCCGCGCACGAGCTCGAACAGCTCGTCGGCCGTGTACTCGCGGTTGTGCCGGCCGTGCGGTCCGAAGCGTGAGTACGGGTCGTAGATCCCCTGCCTCTGGGAGAGGCGCCGCCGGTTGACGGCGCGGGCCACGTTCGGCGTGGTGAGGATGAAGGTGCCGCCCGGCCTCAGCACGCGGGCGATCTGCGTCAGCTGGAAGACGGGGTCGCGGATCAGGTGCTCGATGACCTCGCACAGCAGCACCGTGTCGAACGACTCGTCGGGATAGGGCAGCGGCTCGGTCTCGGTCTCGACCAGCTGGCTGTGGAAGGTGTCGAGCACCCGCCCGTCGGCGTCGACGACGTCCTGCGTGATCTCCCGGGCGTCGTCGCCGAAGTAGTTGGTCATCGACAGATCGACGGAGGGGAAGCGGCGGCGGATGAGGCGGGAGATGAAGTACGGATTCGACCCGATCTCGAGGACGCGGCCGGGGGGGTCCGGCAGCAGCTGCACGGAGATCAGGAAGCGGGCGAGGTCGGCGCCGACGTAGATCGCCATCTCCTCGGGCCCCGCGTCGCGCGGCCACCCGGCGGCGAGCCAGGAGCGCGTCTGCGAGGGGGGTTCCTCGGGCGCCTCCGGCCCGTGGGATCGCGGCAGGGCCGGCACGGGGACCGGGTCGAGCGGCGCGGCGAAGCGCAGCGGCGCCAAGCCGGCCGCCGAGCCCCACGCCACGCCCTCCGCGACCAGCTCGACCTGCAGCTCGCTCGCGCCCGGCGGGCGGGGGCCCACCCGGATCAGGCGGCGCACCGGGGTCCAGCGGGCCACCTCGAGGTCGAGCGGCTCGCTGCGCGGGCCGTTGAGCGCCAGCATGACCCCGCGCGGTCCCAGCCAGTGGATCCCGAGGCGCACCTCCGCGCCGGCCCAGCCGTCGAGGCGGTCGGGCAGCAGGTCGGACGGGCGGACCTCGACGTCGAGGAAGGTGTCCTGCGCGGTCCGCTGCACCTCGGCGAGCCGCAGCTCGCCCGTGAGGGCCACGTTGCCGCGTTCCGCCGCCTTCGGCGACCGGGCGACCCGGCGGAGATGACGCACGGCGCGGGCGGTCATCGCCGCGCGACCACCGCGTAGTCCTGGTATCCGAACAGGAGGGCGTTGAGGCGCTCCACGATGCGGTCGACGTGGTCCGCCATCGCTCCCTCGCCCGGGCTCGTCGCGGGCAGCCGGTGCTCGTCCGGGACCGGCGACAGCCGCAGGATCTCGGTGGTCGCGAAGCCGGCGCTCTCGCAGATGAAGGCGAGCGTCTCGGGATGGACCGGCCGCAGGTGGGTCGGGTCGCGGTGGAAGTTCACCGACCCGGCGATGAGCGACTCAGGATTCGGCGTCTCCATCACCAGCAGCCCGCCGTCCGGCAGCTTGTCGTGGATCGCGGACACGGCCCGCGACACTACAGACGGCGCCAGGTGCTCGACGACGTGGCTCATCACGACGGCGTCGACGGCGCCCTGCTCGAGGGAATCGAGGTGTCCGAGCACGTCGCCGCGCACGATCTCGAGCCCCTTCGCCCGGCCCATCTCGATGAAGTCCTCGTTCATCTCCACGCCGTACGCCGACACGCCGGCCTCGCCCAGCAGCCCGACGAGCTCACCGCGCCCGCAGCCGATGTCGACCACCCGTCGCCGATCGGCCAGCAGGTCCCGATAGATCTCCTGGCGCGCGCGGACCGTCTCCTCCGAGCCGCGGAAGCGCGCCTCGAAGGCCAGGTAGTCGAGCGGGGGGTCGGCGGGGTTCGGCGCGGCGGGATCCGCGACGGGCGCGGGGGCCGGTCCGGCGGCGGGGTCGGGCGCGGAACGCCGCAGAGCGCGCTCCAGGCGGGCGAGCCGCACCCCCGGTTGCAGATCGGAGAGCTGACGCTCCAGCCCCTCGATCCGCCGCAGCAGGGTCTGGATGTCCGACTGGGCGCGCTCGCGCTCGCGCGCCTCGCCGGTCATGGCCGCCTCGATCCAGGTGCGCTGCTCCGAGACCGCGTGCTCGATCTGGGCGCGCGCCTGCTCGCGCGTGTCGTCGATCGCCTGCGCGGTCTGGGAGGTGAGGTCGTCGAGCATCATCAGGACGCCGCGCAGCGCCCGGAGCCGGGTCGCGGTGAGCGCGTCCCCCACCACGGGGCGTGACGACCTCAGGAAGTCGGGGTTCGCGCCGAGCGCCCCCCCTCTGGGGGGGGACGCCGGGATGTCGGGATCGGAGATGGCGCGCCACCGTTCGTCGTGCCGGATGGCGGCAGCGTAGCGCGGCCGGGAGCGGTCTTAAGAAGGTCTTTCGGGATGGCGGTCCGCGGCCGCCGGCTCGCTGCAAACTCATCACTATCGGCGTCGTCGGTCGGGGCGATACCGCGGTGGGTATCGCACCCTCCCTGCCTCCTTGATCTGCTCGGTTTTCACGGCCGGACGACCACGTCCCACCCCGAAGGGCCTTCTTACCGCCGCACCCCGAGCGCCCGCCCGACGGTCTCCTCCAGGCGCCGGGCCACGACGGCGGGCTCGAGAGCGGCCAGCGTCGCGCGCGCGCCCTCGCGCAGCCGCGCCCGCAGGGCGGCGTCGGCGAGCACCCGCTCGAGGGCCTCGGCGGCGAGCGCCGGGTCGCCGTCGGGCAGCAGCACGCCCCCTCCGCCGAGCGTCTCGCCGACGGCGCCCGCGTCGCGGGCCACGACCGGCGCGCCGGCCCGCATCGCCTCCACCAGGGGCGCGCAGAAGCCCTCGTGGCGCGACAGCAGGCAGACCACCCCGGCGCGGGCATAGAGGCGATCGCGCTCGGCGTTCGACACCGACCCGTGGAAGGTGATGCCGTCGCCGAGCCGCTGGGCCAGGCGATCGAGGCCGGCGGCGTAGCCCTCCCAGCCGGCGCGCGACCCCACGATGTCGAGCCTCGCGCCGGGACGGTGTCGCAACCGCAGGAGCGCCACCGCCTTCATGAGATCGTCGAGGCCCTTGTTGGGCGCCAGCCGTCCGACGAACAGCACCGAGTCGTCACGGGTGACCTGTCGCGGCGGCTCGCCGTGCGGCAGCAGCAGCGGCACGACCTCGACGTCGCCGAATCCGGCCGCCCGCAGCTCCTCGGCGTTGTAGCGCGAGACCGTGGTCACGAGGTCCCAGTGCGCCGTCGCGAGCCCGACCAGGCCGTCGCGGCCGCGGCGGCAGAGGTCGGCGACGGGGCCGGGCGGCAGCATCTCGGCCGGGGTGATGTTGTGGTAGGTGAAGACCTTCGGTCGGCCCTGGGTGGCGAGCACGTCCAGCAGCCCGTCGGACCAGATCCCGTAGTGCACGAGCCAGGCCGCGCCGGCCCGGTCGCGCAGGGCGCGGGAGAGGGTGATCGCCTGGCCGCGGCAGTCCGGGTGGGTGCGCTCGGCGACCAGGCGCGCGTCGAGCCCCCACTCCCTCAGCAGAGAGGTGTGCGCCCGGGCCTGGTCGGAGACGGCGTCGGTCGGCACCAGCGTGGGCAGGAAGACGTTCACCCGGCGAGCGCTCACGCGGTTCCTCCCGGATCTCCGACCCCCGCCGCGCGGCGCACCAGGAAGGCGCTGCGGCGGCTCACGTCGCGACCGGCGAGGGCGTACCCGTCCGGCTCGGCGCCCGGGAGCAGGGGCGGGCCGCCGCGGACCACCACGAGCGCGGGGTCGGCCCCGGCCGCGCGCGCGGGCTCCAGCAGCCCGGCCGCCGATCCGCGCAGGACGAGGACGTCGATGGCCGCCGCGGGGCCGTGATCGGCCAGCAGCCGCGCGAGGCCCGCGGCGTCGATCCGGCCGGTCACGGCGATCCGTCCGGCCGCGGTCGGATGGTCGTCGACGAGACGGCGCAGCTCCTCCACCGCGGCCGGGTCGTCGCACGCGATCGCCCCGCGCCAGCCGAAGGCGACTGCGAGGTTCGCCGCGATGCTGCCCTCGCCCGCCCGCAGGCCCAGCTCGGCGAAGCGCCGGCCCTCCGTGCCGAGCTCGGCGAGCAGGTGCGCGACGATGCCGTCCTCCCCTCCGGGGGAGAAGACCCTGGCCTCGGTCGAGGCCAGGGCCCGCTCGGCGTCCGACGCGATCAGCTGCGGGTGGAGGCCCCGCAGCATCCGGGCCGCCCGCTGCCGCCCGGCGCCCTCGAGGTCGTCGAGCCGGCGCGCGCGCTCGCGGGCGAGCAGCCGCTCGTGGTCGAACGAGGTCTTCAGCCAGGTGATCGCCTCGCGCAGGCGGGTCTCCGCGCGGCCGGGGACGAACCCCGGCAGCGTCCTGCGCAGGACTCGCGCTCGGATCTGGGCCGCCGGTGAGGGATCGGGAGGCGTCTGGAGGAATCGATCGACCGGCGACGAGGCCTCCAGATCGAGGATCTCCACCTCCTCGGCGAGCCAGTCGGGGTCGGTCTCCCCGGCGGTCCGGCGGGCCTCGAGGCCGGCCCTGAGCTCGGCGATCAGGGCCCGGTTCCGGTCGCCCGTCATCCGACCGCCTCGCGGCGCCCCGTGACGGCGTACAGCAGGCGCTCCAGCCGTTCTCCCACCGCGTCGGGGCTGAACTGCGTGCGGGCGAAGTGCCGGCCCTGGGCGCCCAGTCCGTCGGCGAGACGCGCGTCGGCGGCGAGCGCGGCCACGCATTCCCGGTACTCGGCGTCGTCGCGGTACCACAGCCCGCCCTGCGCCCGGCGCGCCTGCCCCACGAGCACCGGCGAGGCGCCGTTCACGACCACGGGACGGCCGTGTCCCCACGACTCGAGGACGGCGATCGACAGGCTCTCGTACGGCGACGGGAGCACGAGGGCCACGGCGCCCGCCAGCAGGGAGTGCTTGACGTCGTCCTCGACGAAGCCGCGGCCGTCGAGCCAGGGCTCCTCCGGCAGCGGCATCGCCGGAGAGCCGGCCATCACGAGGCGGGGGAAGGCCGGGTCGCCGGCCGCCGCCCGGCCGTGCATGCGCAGCAGGTCCGCGCAGCCCTTCGAAGGGTCGATGCGGCCGAGGTAGAGCACGTACGGGACGTCCTCCCGCCACGGCGCCACGTCGTCGGGGACCTCCACGCCGCAGCCGACCAGGCCCTGCTCGGCGTCGAGCTCGCCGAAGCGGCGGCGGCAGAACTCGGCCTCCTCGGGGGTGCTGAACGCCAGGCCGCGCGCCAGTCGGAAGGTCCGGTCCATGATCGGGAAGGCGGCGGCGGGTTCGTCGTGGAGCGCGGGGATCAGCACCGACCGCTCCGCGACCAGGGGCAGACCGTCCCAGGTGGTGGCGTAGAGGTACGGCACGAACAGGACGGCGTCGAAGCCGCCGCCGTCGCGGGCCAGCACCTCGAGCAGACCGGGCGAGTTCGGACCCTGCTCGTGCATCCAGCGCACGTACCCGTCGTCGTCGAGCCGGTCGAGCACGGCCGCCGCGTACCAGCGGTCGTGCCGCGCCGGGTCGCGCGGGCGGGGCACCGAGAACCGCCGCACGACGACGGCGCCGTCGCGCTCCGTGCCCTCGGGGTAGTGATCCCGCCAGGTCCGGTAGTCCTGCGCCCGGGTCGTGAGCACCGTGACGTCGTGCGCGCCCGACAGCCGGTGGGCCACCCAGCGGGCGAGCCCCTCGGCTCCCCCCCCGATGCGCGGACCGTAGCGCGGCGTGACCACCGCGAGGCGCAGCCGGCTCACGGCCGGCCGCCGATCGCCGGGCGCGCGGCGTCGCGCAGCCGATCGGCCACCTCGGCCGCGGTCGGCAGCGCGGCGATGGCGTCGCGGCCGCGCGCCGCGAGCGCCCGCGTGAGGGCGGGGGCGCCGAGCAGGTAGTCGGTCGCCTCGACGACCTCCGCGGCCGTGCGGGCCCGCAGGGCCAGTCCCCGGCGCAGCAGCCCGTGGTCCCTCACTCCGGGCAGGGTCACCACGGCGCGGCCCCCCGCCCACGCCTCGAGCGCCTCCGCCAACGGGGCGGGGCCCCGCCCGCCGACCCAGGCGACGCGCCCCGGGCCCCGTCCGCCGCGCCCGCGCCGCGCCCACAGGTCCACCAGCTCGGCGCCGGCCGTTCCGTGGTCGACCCCCGCGTCCGCGTCGGACAGGGCCCCCGGCGACGGCAGGCCGACGACCACCACCGCGCTCCGCCGGCTCGTCGCCGGTGCGTCGGCGGCGTCGAGCAGCGCCACGACGTCCGCCCGGGCGAGCAGCTCCCGCGCCGCGGCGGCCTCGTCGGCGGGGTCCCAGGCCGGCACCACGACGCGCGGCGTCCCGGCCGCGCCCGCGCCGGTGTCGATCACGATGTCCCGTGCGTCGTCGCCGAGCTCGGCGCGCAGTCGCCCGCAGAGGCGGCTCAGCGCGCTGTCTGCGTTCACGACCATCCGTCGAGCGCGGCGAGAAAACGCGTCCGCACGCCCTCCCAGGAGTACGTGCTCAGGACGTACTCGGCGCCCTGGGAGGCCATCCGGTCGCGCAGGCCAGGGTCGTCGAGCAGCACGTCGAGCGCCTCGCGGAACTCGTCGGCGTCGTCGAACCAGAGCCCGGCGCCGCTCGCCCGGCAGTGGCCGACGAGGATCGGCGAGCGACCGTTCACGAGCGCGGGCGTGCCCAGCAGCCAGCTCTCGAGGAGGACCATGCCGAAGCTCTCGAGCGTCGAGGGGTGCACGAACACCGAGGCGGCGGCGAAGGCCACGGGGACCTCCTCCGCATCGAGGAAGCCGAGCTCGACGACGTGGTCCGCGATCTCATCCGGCACGGGGAGCTCGCCCTTGCCCATCAGCCCGAGGGGGGGCGCGTCCGGGCGGGCGCGCCGGTAGGCCGCGTAGTTCTCGAACAGCAGGGGCACTCCCTTGGGCACCTCGCGCCTGCCCGCGTACAGGAGGTAGCCCGGTTCGGTGCCGTGCCGGCGGCAGAACGAGGCGACCTCCTCGTGCGAGGGTATGCGCTGGGCGCGGTATCCCACGCCGCCGATCGGCGGGTCCATGCCCGGCACGAGCCGCCCGAGCAGCTCCGCCTCGCCCGGCGAGTTCGCGATGCAGCCCGCCGCCGACCGCAGCGCCGCGCGCACGATCGGCTGCCACACGTGCGGCTCGTCATGGGCGCAGGGTATGAGCACCGTCCGGTCCGGGTGGGCCGCCGCCGTCCAGAAGGTGGTGCCGAACAGGTAGGGGATGCCCACCAGCCAGCGGTCGGAGCGCCGCTCCAGCGCCCGCTGCAGGTCGTCCGACCAGACCGACTCGGCCATCCACTCGATCTGGCTCGCGTACGGCACCGGATGCCCCAGGCCGATCTCGGCGTGGAGACGGCCGAAGCGCGCCTGATCGCGGTGCGGGTTCACCGGGAAGCGGTGCACCCTGACGCCGTTCTCGACGGTCGCGCCGGCGGGATGGTGGTCGCGCCAGGTGAAGTGGTCGATCGCGCATGTGGTCAGCACCTCGACGTCGACCCCGTGGGCCGCGAGGTCCTCCGCCGTCAGGCGGGCCTGGGTCTCCGCGCCGCCCAGCACCAGCTGTCCGTACCGCGGGACGACGAACGACACCCGCTGCTCAGTCGTCGTGATCCGCCTCGAGACGGGCAATCCGCTCGCGGGCGTCGGCGAGGTCCGCCGTCAGCCTGTCCACGTGGTCGATCAGCGCGGCGTTGAAGGCGTTCAGCTGAGCGGTCAGGTCGTACCCCGGCTGGCTCACGCCGCGGGCCAGATGGCGCTTGGCCTGGGTGACCAGCGGCCCGACGAGGGGAGCGGAGGATGGGCCCACGCCCACGTCGTAGCGCAGCGCGGCCAGGCGACGCAACGCCCCCAGGTCTCCGTCCGCCGGTGCCGCCGCGGGCGGGACGGCGCCGGCGTCGCCCGGCGCGCGCTTCGCCGCGGCGCGCGCCCTGATGTCCTCCATCAGGCGGTCGACGTCGATTACCTCGCCCTGGGGGGCCCCGGCCCCGTCGGCCGGCGCGTGGGCGTGCTCGTCCGCGCTCATCGCGGACCCACCCTAGCGATCCGCGTGGTGGTGCTCCACGAGCCGCTCAGGTTGACCGGGCCGACGCCGGTCACCTTCGGGAAGACGCTGAACTCCAGCCACCGGTCGAGCCAGTGGTAGATCGTGCTCTCGTCGAAGGAGTGCACGGCGAGGGTCACGACGAAGCGGCCGTCGTGCAGCGGCAGCGCCGGGATCGTGAAGCTCACCCGGGCGGTGCCCTCGAGGCCGTCGATCGGCAGGGAGTCGAGCCGGGTGTTGGTGCCGTAGCAGAGGACGCCGTCCACGGTGCTGACGGCGATGCCGAAGATGGGCGTGTCCACCCGCCTCGGCGCCTCCACCTCGATCTCGATCGTCAGCGGATCGCCCTCGTAGAAGCGGTCGGTGACGCCCTCCTCGCCGACCAGGCGCGACGCGCGGATCACGACCTCGCGGTTGCCCCAGACGCGGGAGGCGTCCTCGTCCTCGGCGTCGGACGGGGCGGGGGCCGCCCCGCCCACCGCGCTGCCCTGGCTGGCGAGCATGCGGTGGTAGACGGCGAGGGCGTCGACGGTGGGGGCGTCGGTCACCACCTCTCCGCCGGCCAGCAGCACCGCCCGGTCGCACACCCGCTCCACCGCCGCCGGGTCGTGGGACACGAACACCAGCGTTCCGCCCCCTCGCCGGAAGTCGAAGATGCGGCCGAAGCACTTGCGCTGGAAGGCCTCGTCCCCCACCGCTAGGACCTCGTCCAGCAGGAGCACGTCCGGCTCGACGTGGGACGCGATCGAGAACGCCAGCCGCATCGACATGCCGCTCGAGTAGGTGCGCACCGGCATGTCGATGAAGTCGCCCACCTCGGAGAACTCGACGATCGCGTCGAAGCGCTCGTCGACGTCCTGCTCGGAGAGGCCGTGGATCGATGCGTTCATGTAGATGTTCTCGCGGCCGGTGAAGTCGGGGTGGAACCCCGAGCCCAGCTCGAGCATCGACGCCACGCTGCCGCCGATCTCGATGGTGCCCTGGTGGGGTGGGATGATCCCGGCGAGCATCTTCAGGAGGGTGCTCTTGCCCGAGCCGTTCTGGCCGATCAGGCCCACGGCCTCGCCCGGCGCGACGTCCAGGTCGACGTCGCGCACGGCCCACAGCTCGGTCGCCCGCACGCGCCGGCGCCGCAGGGCGGTCTCCTTGAGCGTCAGGTTGCGGTCGTGGACGATCCTGAAGCTGCGCGAGACGCCGCGGAGACGTATCCGCCCCGGCTCCACCGCCATCAGAGCTCGACCGCCATCTCGCGCTCCAGGCGACGGAAGACCGTCACCCCCAGGCTCAGCATCACCGCGCAGGCGACCGCGCAGTAGGCCAGGTCGCTGACGGCGGGCCAGCGGCCCCAGAAGAGGGCGTCCTGGACGCTGATGATGAAGGGCGATATCGGGTTCGCGTAGTGCAGCAGGGCCTCCGCCCACGGCCGGTCCTGCAGCGCCTGGAGGCCGTCGAAGCTGTAGAAGACCGGCGACAGGAAGATCCACGGCAGCCCGATGGCGCCGAGGATGTGCTCCATGTCCCGGAAGTAGACGTTGAGCGCCGCCATCAGCAGACCGAAGCCGACGGTGAACCCGGTCAGCAGCAGGATGGACAGGGGCAGGGTGATCAACGGCGCCCGCGAGCCCTCGGTCAGGACGAGGCACAGCGGCACGGCGATGGCGAACATCGCGCCGGCCGTGAAGGCGTTCGCCGTCATCGACGCCAGCGGCACGATCTGGCGGGGGAAGCTCACCTTCGTCACCAGGCTCGCGTTCGCCACCAGGCTGGCGGCGGCGAGCTGCGATCCGCCCAGGAAGAACGTCCACACCGTCAGCCCCACGAACAGGAACAGGGCGTAGTACGGGACCGTGCTGGCCAGCAGGAACTTGAACACCACCGAGTAGGCGCCGACCATCACGGCGGGCGTGATCAGGGTCCAGGCGAGGCCCAGGACGGATCCCCGGTAGCGCTGCCTCACCTCGCGGCGCACGAGGTTCCTGAACAGCGGCGAGAAGCGCCGCACGCTCTCGGCGCGCGCGGTCATTCCCCGCGCGTGACGCGCGCCGGGACCTCGGCCCCCGTCGCCTGCCTCCGGTAGTCGCCGCGTGAGAGCCAGCGCTCGAGGAAGCAGTAGAGGACGATGAATGCGTAGCGGGAGCCCATCTCCTGGATCTGGAACTTCGAGGTGCCGTGGCTGCGGTTGGTCCACGAGTTCGGCACGACCGCATAGGTGTAGCCGCGGATGATCGCCTTCAGGGGGATCTCCACGGTCAGGTTGAAGTGGTGCGACAGAAGCGGGCTGACGCCGGCGATCACCTCGCGCCGGTAGAGCTTGAAGGCGTTCGTGATGTCGTTGTAGCGGATGTTGAAGAGCAGCCGCACCAGCGTGTTCGCGACGCGGTTGAGCCGCAGCTTCAGCGGCGGGTAGTCGATCACCCGCCCGCCCGGGGAGAAGCGGGACCCGAAGACGCAGTCGACGCCGCGCACCTCCATCGTGCGCCAGAACATGACCAGATCCTCGGGTGAGTCGGACGCATCGGCCATGTAGACGGCGACCGCGTCGCCGCGAAAGGCCTCCAGGCCGGCCCGCACCGCCATCCCGAAGCCGCCGGATGCGCTGTTCGTCACCAGCCGGACCTCGCGGATCTCCTCGCTCAGGCGGGTGACCACATCGCCCGTGCCGTCCGACGAGTGGTCGTCGACCACGACGATCTCGTGCCCGATGTCGGCCGCCCGCAGCACCCCCGACAGGTCGCGGACGGTCGGCACGATGCCCTCGGCCTCGTTGTGGGCGGGTATGACGACCGACAGCAGCATGGCGTCCGTCAGCGGGCCGCGAAGCGGTCGTTCGCCGCCTCGATGATCTCCTCGAGCATCTCCTCGAGGCCGTAGCGGTACTCCCAGTCCGGGTGGTGCTCGCGGAAGCGGCGGATGTCGCTGATCCACCAGATGTGGTCACCCGAGCGGGCGTCGTCGCTGAGCGTGAAGTCGATGCCGCGGCCGGTGAGCCGCTCGATCGCCTCGATCGCCTCCAGCACGGAGCAGTTGGCGTGGCGCGATCCGCCGATGTTGTACACCGCTCCCGGCCGCGGGTTGCGGTGGAAGGCCCACAGCGCCGTGACCAGATCGTGGGAGTGGATGTTGTCGCGCACCTGCTTGCCCTTGTAGCCGAAGATCGTGTACGGCGTCCCGGTCACGGCGCAGCGCACCAGATAGGCCAGGAAGCCGTGCAGCTCGGCTCCCGAGTGCTGGGGCCCGGTCAGGCAGCCGCCGCGGAAGGCGGCCGTGTTCATGCCGAAGTAGCGCCCGTACTCCTGGGTCATCACGTCGGCCGCGACCTTGCTGGCGCCGAACAGGCTGTGCTTGCTCTGGTCGATGCGCAGGGTCTCGTCGAAGCCGTGCTCCGCGTACGGGTGCGCGGGGTCGAGCTCCCAGCGGGTGTCGCGCTCGACCAGGGGCAGATCGTTGGGGGCGTCCCCGTAGACCTTGTTGGTCGACAGCGTGATGAAGGTCGCCTCGGGCGCGTGGAGCCGGGTGGCCTCGAGGAAGTTCAGCGTGCCGGTGGCGTTGACATGGAAGTCCGTGAGGGGCTCGCGCGCCGCCCAGTCGTGGCTCGGCTGGGCCGCGCAGTGGATGACGAGATCGACGTCGCGGCCGTAGCGCGAGAGCAGTCCCGCCACCCCCTCGGCGTCGCGCACGTCGAGATCCACCGCGGTGTACCGCGGATAGGACTCGGCCAGGCGATCGCGATTCCAGGTCGTCGACGCCTCCGGTCCGAAGAAGTACGCCCGCATGTCGTTGTCGACGCCGACGACATCGAGGCCCTGCTCGTGGAGGAAGGCGACCGCCTCGCTCCCGATCAGCCCCGCGGCACCCGTCACCACTGCGACCGACATCCGGCTCCTTTCGTCATCACTGTCCGAGGACCGGCCGCAGCAGGTCCTCGTTCGTGCGCACCCAGTCGACGATCTCGCCGATCATGGCGCGCGGCGTCCAGGTCGGCCGCCACCCCAGCTCCCGGGTCGCGCGGGCATGGTCGGAGATGTAGACGGGGATGTCCACCGCGGTGGTCCGCGGCTCGCTCGACACCGGCACCTCGCGGCCGGCCGCATCGCGGCAGATCTCCGTCAGCTCCCTCAGCGACACCGAGCCGGCGCGTCCTCCGCCCGCGTTGAACACCCGACCCGCGCAGCGGTCGATCGCGTCGAGCTGGCGGCGCAGCAGATCGACCAGGTCCTCGGGATGCATCAGATCGCGCACCTGCTTGCCGGTCCCCTCGAAGCCGATGTAGCGCAGCGGCCTGCCGTACACGTGGTTGGCCGCCCACATGGCGAAGACGCCCTGCTCGGACTTGCCGAACTGGCCTGCGCCGGTGATGACGCCGCAGCGGGTGATCACCGACGGCAGCCCGTACGAGTCCGTGTACTCCTGCACGAGCATCTCCGATGCGAGCTTGCTGGCGCCGTAGAACGAGCGCGGCAGGTTCGTCGGGAACCGCTCGGACACCCCCTCCGGCCCGGCGCCCGGCACGGACTGCTCGGGGGACAGCTCGAAGCGGGTGTCGGTCTCCCGCAGGGCCAGGTCGCGCAGCGGGGCGATCGAGTAGACGCGCGAGGTCGACAGGAACAGCACCGCCCCGGCGCGTTGCCGTGCCCAGTCGAGGCAGTTCATGGTGCCGGTCAGGTTGGTGTCGAGCACGTAGGCCGGCGAGCCGTCGAGGCCGGCGAGGACGCTCGCCTCGGCGGAGGCGTCGATCAGGACGTCGACGGTGCCCTCGATCTGGTCGAGGTCCGCCCTGACCCTCACGTCGCCGTGCACGAAACGCGCGCCCAGCGCGGTGAGGAGGGGGAGGTTGGTCTCCGACCCCCTGCGGCGGAGGTTGTCGAGCGCCACGATCTCCGTGCCCGGCTGGTCGCGGACCAGGGCCGCCGCGATGCGCGAGCCGACGAAGCCGGCGCCGCCGGTCACGAGCACCCTCATCGAGGCGCGACCGGGACCGCGTGATCCGTGCGCGGCGCGGGTCGTTGTCGGGAGCTCACGTCCATGGGATGGCCGCGTCCCTCGGGGACGCGATGCCTGGACCCTAGCGGGACCGGCGCCGAGGGTTGCTAGCGTGCCGCCGATGGCGGTCCCCGAGCGCCTCGGTGGCGTCCGGCGCGCATGGCCGGCCGCCGCCGCCGCCGTGCTCACGCTGGTCACGTGGCCGGTCAGATCCCTGACCCCCGGCGTCGGCCTCGACCAGTCGTGGCACATCGCCCTGCATCTGGCCGCCGATCAGCGCATCGCCTGGGGGCCGGACCTCGTCTTCAGCTACGGGCCGCTCGGGTTCCTCGACGTGCCCGAGCTGGTCGTGAGCGGCCTCCTCACCTCCCTGGCGCTGACCTGGACCGCCCTGCTGGTCTTCCTCACCTCGCTGGCCATCATCCTCGCCGCCCGGCGCAGCTTCCCGTGGCCGGTCGGCGTGATCCTGGCGCTGGTCTTCGGCTGCCTGGCCTTCCAGAACCAGGAGTACATCGCGCTGGCCGCCTTCCTCTGGGCCGCCCTCGCCATCGGCGGCGACATCCCCCCGCGGTCCGGGCCGCTCATGGTCGCGGCCTCAGGGGTCCTGGCCGCGGCGGGCGTGCTGGTCAAGGTGAACTCCGGCGCGGTCGCCCTGGTCGTGCTGGCCGTCGCCGCCTGGTGGTTGAGGCCCCTGCGCTGGCGGGCGCTCGCCCTCTACGCATCCTCGGCGGCGGCGACCTTCCTCGTGCTCTGGGTCGCCGTGGTCGGCTCGCCCGCGTACATCCCCTCCTGGCTGCGCGGTTCGCTCCAGATCGCCGGGGGCTTCTCCGGGGCCATGTTCGCCGACGAGGGCGACAGGGGGTGGGAGATCCCGGCCTTCATCGTGCTCGTCGCCGCTCTCGCCGCCCTCGTCTGGCTGTGGGGCGACGGGAGGCTCGGGCGGGGGCGGAGCCTGTGCCTGGCGGCGATCGCCGCGGTGTTCGGGTTCACGTCCTTCAAGCACGGCTTCGTCCGGCACGACTTCGGCCACTCGCCGTTCACGCTGCTGTGCCTGATGGTGGCGCCGGTCGCCTTCGCGTGGCGCGGCGCGGCGCGCGCATCGGCGGCGCTGGCCCTCGTGGTCGCCGGCGGCCTGGTCGCGGCCCGCTCCGCCGACAGCGACTGGAGTCCTCCCTTCCGGACGCTCTTCGACCCGGTCGGGCACGTCCGCGACGCGGTCGACCAGGCCCGCCTGATGGCGTCGGGCGCGCGCCGCGACGGGGCGATCGCGCGGACGAGGGCGGACTTCGCCGCCGGGCTCGCCGTGCCCCACGAGATGATCGCGCGAATCGGCGACGGGACGGTGCACGTCGACCCCTACGAGACGTCGGTGGTGTTCGCCTACGGCCTGCGCTGGAGGCCCGTCCCGACGCTCCAGGCCTACGACGCCGTCACCCGCGACCTCGACGGCCGCGCGGCCGCGTTCGTCTCGGGCGCGCACGCGCCCGAGTGGATCATCGACCAGGTGCGCGCGCGGGTCTGGTCGCTGCGCCGCGAGACCGAGTCGCCCGAGTACCAGGTCGCCGTGATCTGCCACTACCGCGCCGTCGAGGACAACGGGGCCTGGCGCCTGCTGAGGCGCACCGCGAACCGCTGCGGCCCCGCCCGCCCGCTCGCCTCGACGGAGGTCCGGAGCGCGGGACAGACGGTCGAGGTCCCCGCGCCGCCGTCGCCCGGCGACCTGGTCTACGCGCGCTTCGATGCGCCGACGCCTCTCGGCTGGAGGCTGCGCAATGCGCTGTATCGGCCGGCGCGGATGCCGACCATGCTCGTCGACGGGCAGGTGTTCGCCCGCTTCCCGCTCGCGACCGCCGCCGGGTCGTTCCCGTTGCGGGTTCCCGCGACCGTCGGCTTCGGCCCCGACTACGGCATCCCCCGCGCGGCGCGCGCGATCGTCCTCGCCGATCTCCCCCGGCCCTTCCGCGTCACCTTCTTCTCAGTCCCGGTCGCGCGCTGACCGCTGCGGGCACCCGCTCGATACGCTGCGCCCGTGCCCGCCGCCCGCTCGATCTCTCCCGCGCCGATCGCGCGGCTCGCGGGCCGGCTCGACGCCGCGCGATGGGCGCTGGTGGGCATCATCGCCGCCGGCGTGCTGATGCGGCTGTATCGCTTCGGCGAGCCGATCCTCGATCAGCACGCCTTCCGGCAGACCCAGACGGCGAGCACCGTCTGGCTGTGGCAGCGCGACGGCCTCGACGTCCTGAGCTACCACGTGCCGATGTTCGGCGGCGGGCACTGGGTGCTCGAGTTCCCCTCCTACCAGCTCGTCGTATGGGCCTTCTCGGCGCCCTTCGGCGTCGGCGCCATCGAGCCCGTCGGGCGGCTGGTGTCGCTCGGCGCGTACGTCGCGTCGTCGGTGCTGATCTACCTCCTCTGCCGGCGCTTCGTGGGCTCCCGCTCGGCCGGGCTGTTCGCCGTTGCGGTCTTCGCCGCGCTGCCGATCACGGTCTTCTACTTCCGGGCCGTGATGATCGACCCGCTGCTCATCGCGCTGGCGCTGCTGGCGATCTACGCGGCCGCGCGGCTGCACGAGCGCTTCACCTGGGTCTGGTTCGCCGTGCTGGCCGCGTCCGGCCTGCTCGCCCTGCTGGGCAAGGCCTCGCTGATGCTCCAGCTCGCGCTGCCCCTGTTCACGCTCGCCGTGCGCATGCTCCTGGACCGGCGGCTGTCGCTGGTGAGGAAGGCCTCGCTGGTCGCGCTCGGCGTCGTCGGGCTGGTGCTCACCCTGCTGTGGGTCCGTCACGCCGACGACCTCAACATCCCCGACGGCGCTCTCAGCTTCGGCGACGGCAAGGACTGGTACTTCGGCACGACCTTCACCGACCCCGGCCTGTTCCAGATCGTGGGCCAGCGGTTCCTCGACAACCTGGGGCCGATCGGAATGCTCCTGGTGGCCGTCGGGCTCGCCTCGATCGCGGGGCTGCGAACCGGCTACCGCATCGAGGTGGCGGCCATGGTGGTCGGCGTGGCCGTCTCCGTTCCGGTGTTCGCGAACCTCAACCGCGTCCACGACTACTACCAGCTGGCCTACTACGTGCCCCTGGCGATGCTGGCCGGCCTCGGCCTGCACACGGCGTATCGCGTGGTCGCGGCCGTCTCCCTGCCGGGCGCCCGGCGCCTTGCCGGGGGGACGCTGGTGGCGCTCGTCGCGCTGTGGTCGCTGACCACCTGGACCACGTACTTCGGGCCGGCCGCCGTCGGCTACGGCCTCGAGCTCCAGGGTCAGGAGCTGCGCGACCACACCCCCGACACGCGCCTGGTGGTGCTGGCCGAGAACGCCGACAAGAACGAGCCGATGCTCTGGTACGAGGCGCGCCGCACCGGGTGGAGGGTGCCGACCTCCGATCCGGACCAGGCCGCGGCGATCCTGCGCCGCGCGCCCGACGTGGGGGCCGTCGTGTTCATCAAGGGGCAGGCGCCGGAGCCCGCCTTCATCTCGGGCCTGGCACGGCGGGCGGGCTTCACGCGCACGTACGACGGACCCGGGATGGTCGTCTACAGCTGACCCCCGCTCAGGGCCCGGCCAGCGTCACCTCCGGCTGCGCCATGTAGAGGGAGACGACGCGCCCGTCGCCGGGCGCGATCGGGGCGGCCGCCGGGCCGAGGTTGCGGAAACGGACGTCGCCGCGCGTGCCGTCCATGCGTATCGGCAGGCTGAGGCGCTGCCCGTCGCGCACCGTGATCGTGCGCGTGGCCCCGTCCGGCCCCGTCATCTCGATGCGCTGGGTGCCCCCCGGCACCCGTGTCCGCACCCGGGTCGCCAGGGTGTAGTCGCCGGGCCTGCGGGCCTGGACGGTGATCCGCGACCGGTCGCCCATCCATTCCCACACCCGCTGTCCGAGCCTGCGGCGGTACTCGACTCCCAGCCAGCCGCCCGCGCCCGAGCGGAAGACCGCGACCGCATCGTCCGGGCGCGCCGTCACGCGCCAGATCGCGCTGCCGTCGGGCAGCACGGCCTCGACGCGGTACCCGGCGGGCGGGCGGCGGACATCCGGGGCGGGGGCGCCGACGAACGCGTAGGCCCAGGGCTGGACCGTGACCAGGTCGATGCCGAGCGACCTGAGCTGGGCGGGCACCCGCGGCCAGTTGACGACGCCGGCGATCGAGGCGAAGTCATAGCCGAGCTGGCCGGGGAACAGGCCGCCGTTGGTGATCGGATGGCCGTGAACGGTCTGGCCGTACATGAAGTAGCGCTCGAGCGCCTCGTTCGGCGTGCCGGGCATCTCGTAGACGATCTCGCCGCGATCGTGGGTGCGCAGCCACTGCCACGCCGGCACCTGGGCCGGCGCCAGCCCGTTGACCGCGAGCGGAGGCGCGCTGCCGATCGGCAGCGGGGACGGGAGCTCCACCGCCGTCACCAGCAGCACGGCGAGCAGCACCGCGATGCGGGTGACCTGGGTGCGGTTGCGCAGCAGCGCGTACAGCCCGATCGCTCCCGCGATCAGCGCCACCGTCATCACGGGGAACACGAACCGCGCGAACACGCGCAGGAAGGGCAGGGCCTCGAAGACGAGCCGCGAGGGCGCCGTGAACCGATGGCCCCAGATCCACTGAGGGCTCGCGAGGCTGAACGCCACGAGCACCGGGATCATGGGCACCGCGACCAGCCCGGCCTGGCGGATCGCCGGCGGCAGGCCGGTGCGCCGCCACAGCACGGCCACGATCCCGATCACGCCGAGCACGATCGTGGCGGCGCCGAGGTAGTTCATGCGCTCGCCCGCGGGGCTGGGGAACGGGCTCTGGAAGACCGTCTGCCAGATCGGGTTGTAGCCGAGCGGGCGCACGTAGTCCGTCAGCTGGGCGCCGTAGACGAGCAGCTCGGTCTCGCTGCGCTGGAAGACCCCCTCGACGGCGTCGCGGGTCGACAGGAAGAGCGCGACGAGGGGGATGCCGACCACGACGACGGCCGCGGCGGCCGCCTCGCCGACGCGCGCGGCGGCGGCGACCGGGCCGGCTCGGCGCCAGGTCGCGACCAGCGCCCATGCGCCGAACACGACCAGCATGATCGAGCACATCACGCCGTAGTAGGGGTTCGACAGCCAGGCGAAGGCCAGCGCCAGGGCGAGCAGCAGCGCCCGCCCCCGCCCCGGCGCCCTGAGCCAGTGCACGCCGGCCATGAACATCAGGGGGAAGCACTCGACGTGCGTGAGCGGCAGGTGCCCGGTGGCCCGCACCAGCTCGTTGGGGAGCAGGACGAGCGACACGCCCGCCCAGATCGCCGGACCGACGCCGAGGCGCAGCCAGCGCACCGCCAGGTACATCGCCGAGCCCGAGAGGGCGAGCCCCGCCAGGTTCATCGTGTTGTAGGCGACGATCGGCGAGAAGAGCTCGGACAGCACCCAGGCTGGGCCCAGCGTGGTGAAGAGGGTGGCGTTCACCGATCCCGGCAGGACGCGCCCGAAGGGCGCGCTGACGTCGCTCTGGAGGATCGTGCCCCACAGGTGCAGCCCGTGCTTCTGGTTGTAGGCGAGATCCCACAGGTAGCCGCTCGCGTCGCCCGCGCCCGCGCCGGGCACCCGGCTCGCGAAGTCGGTGGCCGTCGGCCAGGTCACCAGCACCGCCAGCAGACCGAAGCCGACCAGCACGGCCAGCGCCTCGAGGGCGCGCGCCGAGGTCAGAGCCGCTGCGACCCGCCGGTGCGGTGAGCGTGGGTGATCGGCGCGCGCGGGCGCCGGGTCCGTCACAGCACCTTGTCGCGATGCGCGGGCGGCGCCGCCTGCCGGATCGGCTCCTGCTCGTAGCGGTCGGCGATGACGAAGGTCGGGCGTCGCCGCACCTCGTCGTAGACCTTGCCGACGTACTCGCCGACGATGCCCAGCGTGACCAGCTGGACCCCGGCGAGGAAGAGCACGACCACCATCAGCGACGCCCAGCCGGGCGCCAGCTCGCTTCCCACCAGGCTGGACACGGCGACCCAGATGCCGGCCAGGATCGACAGCCCGGCCGTGGCGAACCCGAGCGCGGTCACGAGCCGGAGGGGGAGCTTCGAGAACGACACGATGGCGTTGATCGCGCCGGCGGTGCGCTTCGAGATCGAGTACTTGGTCTGGCCCGCCAGCCGCTCGTGGCGCTCGACCTCCACCGCCACCTGGCGGAAGCCGGTGAAGGCCCGCAATCCGGGGAAGTAGCGATTGTGCTCGGGCATCGCGTTGAGCACGTCGACCGCCCGGCGGCTCATGAGCGAGAAGGGGCCGGCGTCCTCGGGCAGGTCGATGCTCATCATGCGGCTCGCCAGCCGGTAGAAGCCGCGGAAGGCGGTGCGCAGCAGCACGCCCTCCTTCCGGCCCCTCCGGACGGCGTAGGCCACGTCGGCTCCCTCCTCCCAGGCGTGGATCAGGCGCGGCAGCGCGTCCGGCGAGTCCTGGAGATCGGCGTCCATCACGATGACGGCGTCGCCCGCGGCGTTGCGCATCCCCGCCTCGATGGCCGCCTCGTGCCCGAAGTTGCGCGACAGCCGAAGCCCGCGCACCCGGGCGTCGGCCGCGGCCAGTTCGGCGATCAGCTCGGTGGAGCCGTCGCGCGAGCCGTCGTCGACGAACACGATCTCCAGATCGTGCGGCAGATCCTCGAATCGTCCCGTCAGCCGCCGGTACAGCTCGGGAAGCGTCTCGCGCTCGTTGAAGACAGGAACCACGATCGAGATCACGCCGATACCCCCGCCGGTCGGGTCACGCGGGGCAAGACTACCGGGGGGTCTGGGCATGTGCGGACCGGCCTGGCACGACGCCACGGCGGGCGCGTCTCGCTAGCCTGCGGACATGCCGGCCCCCGACGACCGCGGTAGCTCCCATCGCCCCTGCCGCGTCTGCGGTCATGAGCGCGCGCGCGTCGTCCTCACCGGCACGGATCACCGAGAAGGGGTCGGGGGCGTCTTCAGCGTCGTGGTCTGCGACGGCTGCGGGCTCGCCCGGGTCGATCCCTGGCCGGACGAGCCGCTGGCGTGGTACCCGCAGGGCTACCAGCAGCACACCGCGCAGACCGTCACCGGCCGGGTCGTCGAGACCGTCATCCGGCGCACCGCGACCGCGGCCCTGTCGGCGCCGATCCGCCGCCTCGTCACGGCGCTCGTGCCCGACGCCGACAACGGCGGGGCCCTCTCCCGCGGCGCGACCCTCCTCGACGTCGGGGCCGGCAACGGCACGGCGGTCCGCGCTCTGCGGGCGGCGGGCGTCGACGCGCACGGCCTCGAGCCCGAGCGCCGCGCCGTCGAGGCCGCTCACGCCGCGGGCACCCGCACCGTGCTGGTGGGGACGCTCGATGACAATCCGCTCGCCGGGCGCCGTTGGGACGTGGTGCGCATGTACCAGACGCTCGAGCACATGCCCGACCCGCTCGACGCCCTGCGGCGCGCGCGCGCGCTGCTCTCGCCGGCGGGCCGGCTGGTCGTCGGCGTGCCCAACTTCGGCTCGTTCGGGCGGCGTCTCTTCCGGGCGAGCTGGGACGGACTGGAGCTGCCGCGCCACCTCTACCACTTCACCGGGCGAAGCCTCACCGCGGTGCTCGAGCGCGCCGGCTTCGCGGTGACCGGCCTGCATACGGTCGCGCTGTTCGGCCTGCTGCCGGCCTCGGTCGATGCCGCGACCGCCGGGGGTGAGCGTCAGCGCGGTTGGGGGCGCAGCCTGCCGCTGCGGGCCGCCGCGTACCCCGTGGAGCTGCTCGCCGCGCTCGCCGGCGGCGGCGATGGGCTGGTGGTCGTCGCCCGCGCACGCGACTGACGACGCGGCCCCGCGCCGGTCGCGGCGCCGGGCAGGACCCGCCGGCGGGCTGGTCGTCCTGGCGGCGCTGGTCGCCTGGAACGTGGGCAACTACGTCTTCTTCCTCGCGGCGGGCCGCATGCTGGGCCCCCACGACTTCGGGCTCGCGGCGGCGCTCCTCGCCGTGACGGTGATGGCGTCGGTGCCCGGCAACGCCCTCCAGTACGGCGTCGCCCGGAGCGTCGCCGCCGCGGGGCGCTCGTCCGGCGCGGTCGCGTCCGCCGTCTATCGCCGGGCGTGGCGGACCTCCCTGCGCCTGCTGCCGTTCGCCGCGCTGGCGATCGCGGCGGCGGTCGCCGTCGCGCGGCTGGTCGAGGATGAGACGCCGGTAGGGCCGTTGCTGCTGACCGGCGCGGTGGTCCTGCCGATGGCGGCGCTCTTCCTCTCGCTCGGCCAGCTCCAGGGTGACGAGCGCTACCGGCCCTACGCGGCGACCTTCGCGTCCTGGGGCGTCCCGCGCCCGGTCCTGCTCCTGCCGCTGGCCGCCGCCGGGCTGGGCGTGTACGCGGCGCTGGGCGCGACCGCCCTGGCCGTGCTCGGCGCCGCCGCCCTCGGCGCCCTCCTCACCGGTGGTCGCCTGCGCGAGCGGGGCGAGCCGGCCCCCGAGCAGTGGCGGGCCTTCACGGCGGCGCTGCCGCCCGTCGTGGTGGGGCTCGCGGCGGTCGCCTGCCTCACCAACCTCGACGTGGTCGCCGCCAAGCTCGCGCTGAGCTCCGCCGATGCCGGCTACTATGGCGCCGAGGCGGTGCTCGGGAAGGCGGTGATCGTGGTCCCGCAGGCGCTCTCCACGATTCTGCTGCCACGCGTCGCCGCACGGCGGGCGGGGGGCGGGGATACGGGTCGCGTGCTGGCCCTCGCGACGCTGATCACCCTCGCGGTCGGCGCCCTCGTCGCGCTGGCGTGCCTGCCGTCGGCGAGCCTGATCACCCGCATCGCGTTCGGCTCCGACTACGCCCCGGGCGCCTCGCTGCTCGCGCCGCTCGTCGTGGCGTCGACCCTGCTCGGGGTGGCGATCCTGCTGGTCGCGCACCACACGGCCCGCGGAGACCACCGGTTCGTCTGGGCGATGGGCCCCGTCGTCGCCCTGCACGTCGCCCTGCTGGCGGTGCTGGGAGGCAGCGGCGGGGGGATCGTGTGGGCGAACATCGCCGCCGGAGCGGCCGTCATCTGCGTGCACGAGGCCATCCACGGCCGGGGATCCGACGGCCTGGCGGCCGGGCTGGTGCGCCTGGCGCGCGCGCCCCGCGGCTCAGCCGGCGATGCGGGCCCGCACCCGTGACGCGGCCAGCGCGAGCTCTCCCACCGCCCAGACGCCGCCCGCGAGGACCCTGCCGCGCAACCCCCGGCGGTGCTTGCGGATGAACGGCGCCATCGTCCGGAAGTAGGCCGAGTCGGCGGCCGCCGGCCGCCGGCCGTTCTGGCTCGAGCCGGCGCCCACGTGGATCACCTCGACGTCGGGCCAGTAGACGACGCGCCAGCCGTGCTCGATGAAGCGCAGGCAGAGGTCGAGATCCTCGGCGTACATGAAGAACTGCTCGTCGAAGCCGCCGACCTCCCTCAGCGCACGGCTCGGCATCAGCATGAAGGCGCCGGTGACGCTCTCGACGTCCCCCTCCTGGTCCTCCTGCACCCACCCGGCGGTGTAGTGGGTGGACCGGGGCCCGGTGAAGCGCCGGTCGAGGCCGGTGAAGTAGCAGAACGACGACCACGGCGTGGGGAAGCCCCGCTTGCAGCGCCGGTCGAGGTAGCCGTCGCGGTCGACGATCTTCGGCGTGAGCACGCCGATGTCGCTGTGCGCCCACAGCTTGTCGAGGCAGGCGCGGAGGGCGCCGGGCGGTATGACCGTGTCGGGGTTCAGCGCGAGCACCGCCCGCCCCCGCGCCCGCGCGAAGCCCATGTTGTTGGCCCGCGCGAAGCCGACGTTCTCGTCGAGGGCCTCCGCCCTCACCCAGGGGTGGGCCTCCGCCGCCCGGATCGTGTCGTCGCCGGAGGCGTTGTCGTACAGCAGCACCTCGAGGTCGACCGACTCCCGCTGCCGCTCGATGCTGGCGAGGCAATCGGCGAGCAGATCCCGGCAGCGGTACGACACGATCACGATCGAGAGCTCCGGCACCGGGCGGGGATGATACCCGGCCGTCGCCTGTAGCGTTCCCTCCGATGCGCGCCCTGCCGACCGCTCTGCCCGGCCTCGTCGTGGTCGCGCCGACGGTCCACCGGGACGAGCGCGGCTTCTTCCAGGAGACCTTCCACGCCGATCGCATGGAGGCGCTGGGGATCCGCGAGAGATGGGTCCAGGACAACCACTCGCGGTCGTCTCGCGGCGTCCTGCGCGGCATGCACTTCTCTCTCGACGGCCAGGCGAAGCTGGTGCGGTGCGTGCGCGGCGGCGTGTTGGACGTGGCCGTCGACATCCGCCGCGGGTCCCCGACCTACGGGCGCTGGGAGGCGGTGGTCCTCGATGACGTCGACTGCCGCCAGGTCTATCTGCCGGCGGGCTTCGCCCACGGGTTCGTCGTGCTCAGCGAGGTGGCCGACGTCGTCTACCGTTGCGGCGCCTACTACGACCCCGCCGTGGAGCGGGGATTCGCCTGGGACGACCCGGAGGTCGCGATCGCCTGGCCGACGTCGGATGTGATCGTGTCGCCGCGCGACAGGTCGGCCCCCCGGCTCGCCGAGATCGCAGCGGACCTCCCCTTCGTCTACTAGGATCGGCGCGGTCTCGATAGGCGAGATATCGGGAGGGCGCCCCGTCGAAGGACCAGTGGCCAGCGAGGAGACTGACGCCACTCCGGCGACGCGCCGGTCGATCGCGCCGTGGCTGGCGCTCGGCGTCGCGGTGAGCGCGGGCGCGATCGTGCTGGCGATCCGCGACATCGATCTCGCCGAGGTGGGTGATGCGATCGAGGGCGCATCGATGGGGCTGTTCCTCGCCGGGGTCGTGCTGATCCTGCTCTCCTACCCCTTCCTCGCGCTGCGGTGGCGCAGCCTGGCGACGCTCCTCGGACCCCCCGGCCCCGGGCGCATGCTCGAGCTGGTGATGATCGGCGCCGCCGTGAACAACGCGCTCCCGGCGCGCCTGGGCGAGGTCGCTCGCTCGCTCGGGCTCGCCCGCACCACGCGCCGGCCCGTCCTCGAGTCCTTCGGCACGGTCGTCGTCGACCGGGTGGCCGACGCCGTCCTGTTCACCGTCCTCTTCGGGGCGACCGTCGCGGTGTCGCCCACCCCGGGTTGGGTGAGATGGGTGGGGGTCGGCGGTGCGCTG
This sequence comes from Thermoleophilia bacterium, assembly GCA_050181915.1. GTDB lineage: Bacteria > Actinomycetota > Thermoleophilia > Miltoncostaeales > Miltoncostaeaceae > JBFXCS01. The sequence goes on from JBFXCS010000004.1 coordinate 149,383, forward strand.
ATCACGGTCGCCGCCGTCGGCCTGCTGGTCGGCGTGGCCTTCTTCACCGGCCGTCGCGGCGGGCCGCCGCCCGACCGGCGCTGGCTGCGGCACGTCTTCGCGCTCGCCGAGGGCTTCCGCTGCGTCCGCTCCACGGGAGCGGCGGTCCGCGCCCTCGTGCTGTCGGTCGTCGCCTGGGCCGTCTGGGTGGCCGGGGCCTGGCTGGTCGGCGACGCGATCGGCTTCCGCCTGTCGCTGACCGAGGTGCTGATGCTGGTCGCCCTGCTCGGCCTCGGCTCGGCGGTCCCGTCCGCGCCGGGCTTCATCGGCACCTACCATTGGATCGCCGCGTCGGCGGTCGGCCTGTTCGGAGTCACCCGGCCGGACGCCCTGGCCTACGCGGTGCTGTTGCATGCGGCGTGGTTCATCCCGACCACGGTGATCGGTTCCCTCCTGATGGTGCGCTGGGGGCTCGGCTTCGCCGCCCTGCGACGCGTGTCCCTCACATCGAGAACGGCTGAGGCATGAACTTCCAACGACTCTACGAGTACCGCTTCCGCGACATCGACCAGGATGACCGGACCGCCGTCTGGCAGGAGATCGCCCCCTTCGTCCATCGGACGATGGGATCGCCGCAGCGCGTGCTCGACCCGGCCGCGGGCCGCTGCGAGTTCATCAACGCCATCTCCGCGGAGGAGCGCTGGGCGATCGACCAGACCGACTACGCCGAGCGCTCCGCGGGGGAGGGCGTCACCACGGTCGTCGCCGACATCTTCGACGTCGATCTGCCGCAGGAGCATTTCGACGGGGTGTGGGTGTCGAACTTCCTGGAGCACCTGCTCACCCAGGAGCAGACGGCCGAGTTCCTCGAGAGGATGAACCGGGCCATGGCCCCGGGCGGGCGGATCGCGATCATGGGGCCGAACTTCCGCTACTGCGCGCGCGAGTACTTCGACTGCGCGGACCACACCCTCGTCTACACGCACACGTCGATCGCCGAGCACCTGTACGCGGCCGGATTCGAGCCCGACGTGGTGGTGCCGCGGTTCCTGCCCTACTCCTTCCGCGGGCGGCTCCCGGCGACGCCGGGCATGACCCGCCTCTACCTGCGCGCTCGGCCGGCGTGGCGGATCCTGGGCAAGCAGTTCCTCGTGATCGGGAAACGTGTCTGAGCACGAGGATCGGGCTCCGGCCCCCGAGCCGTGGTCCCCCGAGGACGAGGCCCGCCGACCGTGGTCCCCCGAGGACGAGGCCGAGGCCCGTCTCCTGATCTTCAACGACGACGACCCGGAGGCGTTCGAGCGGTCTGGCCGCGCCGACGCCGAGCGCCTCGGGCGCTTCTTCGGTCCCGGCGACGCGGTGCTGGACCTGGGCTGCGGCATCGGCCGGGTGGCGCGCTACGTCGCGCCGGAGGCGCGCGAGCTGTGGGCGGTGGACGTATCGCCCACCATGCTCGACTACATCACGCGCCGCCTCGCCGACCGGCCGAATCTGCGCACCGTCCGCTGCGAGGGGACCCGCGCGCCGGGCGTGCCCGACGGCGCGATCGACTTCGCCTACTCGCTGCTGGTCCTCCAGCACATGCCGCGCGAGGACGCCTTCGCCCTCCTGGTCGATCTGCGGCGGATGGTCCGCGACGGGGGGCGGGTCTTCCTGACCTTCCCGAACCTGCTCTCGGACGAGTATCTGGAGGGCTTTCTCCAGTACGTCCGCGCGGGTGAGGTGGCGAACCCGGTGCGCGCGCGGGTGTACACGCCCCAGGAGGTGGAGCGCCTGCTTCCCGCCGCGGGCTTCGAGGTCGAGGATCTCGACCCCACGGTCGAGATCGACGTGCTCGCCCGCGCGAGCGGCGCCCCGCTGCTCTAGGTCGCCGGCGGGCGACCCCGCCGCGAGAGCACGCTCCGGCACAGCGACAGATAGGCGTCGGCGCACGCGTCCCACGAGTAGTGCGCGCGCGCGCGGGCCGCGGCGCGGCGGCCCAGCTCGGCGCGTCGCCCCGGGTCGCGCATGAGCGCGTCCAGCTCGCCCGCCAGGGCCGCCGCGCCGCCCTCCAGCGCGAAGGTGGCCGCCGCGTCGCCGACCACCTCCCTGTTCGGGGCGTGGTCGCTCACGAGCAGCGCCGCCCCGGCCGCCAGCCCCTCGACGATCACGGGGTGGGTGCCGCCCACCTCGGTCGGCGCGCACATCACGGCGCATCCGCGCACGAGCTCGGCGTAGCCGTCGCCGAACACGTAGCCGGGAAAGCGGACGCCGGGTCCGGCGCTCGCCTTCAGCGAGGCGATGTAGTCGGCCGCGTAGGGAGCGTCGCCGACCACCACGAGCGGCCAGTCGGGCGCCAGCAGGCGGTGCGCCTCGACCAGCAGGTGGGCGTTGTTCTCGGGCACCAGCCTGCCGACGAACAGCACGAACCGGCCGGGTTCGACGCCGAGCTTCCTGCACCAGCCGGCATCGCCGGGATCGGCGACCTCCGCCCCGTAGGGGATCGCGAGGATGCGCCGCCCGAAGCGGCGCTCGTACGCGTCGGCGACGGCCTCGGAGTCGGTCACGGCGAGGGTCGCGGCCCCCGGGGCGATGCGCTCCGCGAAGCGCAGATAGGCCTGCGCCGGCCCCGACCACTTGGCGCGCTCCGAGTCGAGCCCGTCGATCTGCAGGATCGAGGGGATGCCGGCGAGGCGCGCGAGCGGCACCACGGGGGCGTTGCCGGCGATGAAGTAGATCGCCACGTCCGGTCGCAGCCTCGTCGCGAGATGGGCCGTGCTCACCAGCGTGTGGGCGAGCGTGTCGAGGTGCTTCGAGCGGATCGTCGGCAGGTGCACCAGCCGGGCGCCGGCGTGGCTGTCGCGCCGCTCGGTCATGTGGGGCCGGCAGTAGACGGTCACCTCGTGGCCGCGCGCGGTGAAGCGCTCGGACAGTCGCTCGACCGCGGTCTCGAAGCCGCTGTAGGCGGCCGGGATGCCGCGCGTGCCGACGAGCGCGAGCCTCATGCGATCACCTCGCGCACCGCCGCCCAGGCCGCCCGGCCCATGCTCTCCATCGTGTAGCGGGCCGCCCGCTCGGGGCCCGCGCCGCGCAGGCGGGCCGCCACCTCGGGCGACAGCGCCGCCCGCAGGCCCTCGGCGATGCCCCGCACCGACGGCCGCACCAGCAGCGCCGCGTCGCCCGCCACCTCGGGGATGGCGCCGCGATCGGATGCCACGACCGGTGACGCGCAGGCCATCGCCTCCACCACGGGCAGTCCGAAGCCCTCGTAGAGCGACGGGTAGGCCGTCACCGCGGCCGCCCGGTAGAGGTCCGCCAGGCCGTCGTCGTCCACGTAGCCCAGCCACCGGCCGCCGCTGTCGGCCGCGATCCGCTCTCCGCCCCGCCCCGGCTTGCCGACCAGGGCGAGGGTCAGGTCCGGATCGTCCAGCGCATCCACCGCGGCGCTCAGCGCGGCGAGGTTCTTGCGCGGTCCGAGATCGCCGACCGCGAGGCAGTAGCGGTCCAGCCCGAACCGCTCGCGGACGCGCTGGGCGGCGCCCTCGGCCGGTCCGAACACCGGCGCCGGATAGGGGCTCACGACATGGATCTTGTCGTCGGCGATGCGCAGGGCCGCCGCGATGTCGGCGGCGGCCGTCCGCGACAGCGCGAGCACTCCTTCCGCCCGCCGCGCCGAGCGCGGCACCAGCCCGCGCAGCACGGCGCGCGCCCTCGGGCCGAGCCATTCGGGATCGGTCATGAAGGTCGCGTCGTGGATCGCCAGCAGGACGGGGCAGGGACGCCATCCCGGAGACACGTACGTGAATATCGCCGCGCCGGCATCGATGTCCGCCAGGGCCCGCGGGGCGGCGCGGGCGAGGCGCGGCACGTCGGCGGAGGGCACCCCCACGGTGCGGCCGTAACGGGTGAGGCGCCGGTGCCCGGACGGCGTGGCCACGAGGGCGGCGACCTCGTCGCCGGGCTCGGCCGTGGCCGACATGGCGGCGAGCAGGGCCTCCGCGTAGCGGGCGTTGCCGGCGTCGCCGGCCGCCGTCTGGCCGACCATGTGGCAGTCGACGGCGGCCAGGGTCACGCGAGGGCGTCACGGTAGGCGGCCGACAGGTCCTGCGCCGTCCGGCGCCACGAGAACCGGGCGGCGCGTCGGCGCCCCTCGCCCGCCAGCGCGGCCCGCTCGTGCGACGGCATCGCGGCGACGGCCGAGATGGCCCGCGCCCAGGCCGCCGGATCGTCGGGAGGCAGGTAGGTCGCGGCGTCGCCGCCCACCTCGCGTAGCGCGGGGATGTCCGAGGCCAGAACCGGGATGCCCTTCTCCAGCGCCTCCAGCACCGGCAGCCCGAAGCCCTCCTTGCGGGAGGGGACGAGCACGGCCGTGGCCCCCGCCCTGACGGCCGCGAGGCGGCCGGGCGACAGCAGCCCCAGCCACTCGACCCGCCCGGCGGCGCCGACCCGGGCGGCGTATCCGCGCAGACGGGCCGCCCGGCGTCGCGACCACGGACCCGTCATCACGAGGCGGGTGCCGGGCGCGGCCCGCGAGATCGCCTCGATCGCGAGCGGCGCGTTCTTATGCGGCTCGATCGCTCCGGTGTAGAGCACGTAGCCCGGCGGTATGGGAGGCCCCTCGGCGTGGGCGGCCGGCGGCGCCGCCCACGGGATGATCCGGATGCGCGCCGCATCGACGCCGGCGATGCGCATGACATCGTCGGCCGTCTCCCGGGACGGCACCATCACCAGCAGCGCCTCCTTCAGGCGCGCGAGGAAGCGGCGGTACGCGGCCGCCTCGGGCGCCCGTCCGGCGCCCGCCAGGTAGTCGTCGCGGTACACGGCCGGGATCAGGTCGTGGCACGTCACGACGGTGCGCCCCGCCGGCACCAGCGCCGGTTGCACGGCGTGGACGATGCCGTCGCCCGCCAGCCGCCTCACGATGCGGTCGCCGCGAAGCGCAGGCCACGGATCGGGTAGGCGCGGCGCGTTCCAGCGGGGCCACGAGACGGCGCGCACGGTGAACCCGCCGGGCACCTCCTGGCCGCTCCTCACCAGCAGCACGGGCCGCTCGCGTGCGGGGATCTCGGCGAACCCCGCGAGGATGCCCCGCACCGCCGCGCCGATGCCCCGGGCGGAATGACCGTCCGCCAGAGGGGTCGCGTCGAGCAGGACGGGGACGGTCATCGGCTGTGGCAGCCTAACGCGACCGCCGCGGAGGGCGCTCAGGCCGCGGCGTTCTGCCAGGTGTCGCGGACGGCCGCGAGGGTGAGGCCGAGGCCCACCTCCAGCTCGACCGTCGGCTGCCAGTCCAGCAGGCGCTGAGCGGCCGTGATGTCGGGGCGGCGCACCGTGGGGTCGTCCTGCGGCAACGCCTCGTACACGATGTCGGACTGGCTGCCGGTGAGGCGCAGCACCAGCTCGGCGAGCTCCAGGATCGTGAACTCGTCCGGGTTCCCGATGTTGACCGGCTCGTGGTAGTCGCTCGCGATCAGACGCACGATGCCCTCGATCAGGTCCGAGACGTAGCAGAACGAGCGGGTCTGCTGGCCCTCGCCGAACACGGTGATCGGCTTGTCGGCGAGCGCCTGGCGGACGAAGGTGGGGATCGCGCGGCCGTCGTGGGGGCGCATGCGCGGCCCGTAGGTGTTGAAGATCCGGACGATGTGCGTGTCGACGCCCTGCTGGCGGTGATACGCCATCGTGAGCGCCTCGGCGTAGCGCTTGGCCTCGTCGTACACGCCGCGGGGACCGATCGGGTTCACGTGGCCCCAGTAGCCCTCCGACTGGGGATGCTCCTTGGGGTCGCCGTAGACCTCGCTGGTGGACGCCAGCAGGAAGCGGGCGCGGTGGCGCTTCGCCAGCCCCAGGGCGTTGTGGGTTCCGTACGAGCCCACCTTGAGGGTGTGGAGCGGGAGCCTCAGGTAGTCGATGGGGCTTGCCGGGGACGCCAGGTGGAAGACCTGGTGCACCTCGCCCGGAACGTCGAGGTGCTGAGTCATGTCGTGCTGGATGAACTCGAACCCGGGGTCGCGGATGTGCTCGATGTTCTCCAGGGTGCCGGTGTCGAGGTTGTCGACGCACAGCACGCGGTGACCGTCGGCGAGCAGGCGATCACACAGATGTGAGCCCAGGAAGCCCGCTCCGCCCGTGACGAGAGAGGTGATCACGCGGTCAGCCTAACCCATGCCCCCCACGGCGCCGGCATCGCGGTGTCCGTGACCACCACGGAGACGCGGTCACCGCGTTACGACGACGCCGGGCGCCTCCGCCCGGAGAGCGGCCGCGTCGCGGCCGGTCGCCTGGGCCAGCAGCGCCCAGCGGTTCGCACCCCAGCGGTCGGCCACCGCGATCCGCCAGCGCCGCGCCGTCGCCGAGCCCGCCGGCCGCCCGGTGACGGCGGCGGAGAGGCCGCGCGCCCACGCGCGCTCGGCGGGATAGGCGGGCCGGTAGCGGCGCACCCCCGCCAGCACCGGCGCCCTGAGGCGCGCCGGCAGCCCGAGCGAGCGGACGTAGGCGGGCAGCAGGTCGACCGTCGCCGCCTCGGTGAAGCCCTCCTCGAAGGCGCGCCCGGAGCGGGTCGTGGTGACGTCGGTGCGCGCCGCCGGTCCCGTGGCGTGGATGCTCTCGTGCAGCAGCACCGCCAGGCCCAGCGCCATGCGGTCGATGTCGGCCCGCGACGGTGGACGGGTCCGCGCGCCGATCAGGGTCGCGCGGCGCCACCGGCCCAGCGCCTCCAGGCCCCGCGCCGCCGCCGGCCCCAGCAGGATCTGGCCGCGCATCGTGGCGAAGCCCTGGAAGCGTCCGGCGTAGGGCGTGCCGAGCAGTCTCTTCCAGCTCGCCGACGAGCGGGCGACGCGCACCCGCGCCGTGAGCTGCAGCCGGGCGCGCGAGCGATGGAAGGCCTGGGTGCGGCCGTACGCCCAGCCGATCAGCGGCCCCGCGCCCTCGCCCGGCCGGCGCGTGGCGGCGGGCTTCGGCGCGGGATCGACCTTGAGGTCGGCCTCCTCCGCCGCGGTGGGCACGTGCACGGCCACCGGGGCGCTCACCCCGACGTTGCCGACCGCGTCGCTCACGCGCACCTCGACGCGGTAGTCGCCCGGCTCGGGGAGGGCCACGAGCACGCGGCCGGCGCGCGCCGCCGGCCGGCCCCAGTCGATGCCCGGAGCCCCCACCGGGCCGGCCGTGGCCGGCTCCGGCCCGAAGCCCACGCCGCCGTCGGGATCGACCGCCGAGTAGGTGATCTCGGCGAGGCGGGTGGCGGCGCGAGGAGCCGTGGTCACCCGCGCGTCAGTCACCACCGGGGCCGTTCCGTCGGAGAGCGTCGTGCCCAGGACGACGGCCGACTCGTTGCCCGCCCGGTCCCGGGCGCGCACCCGCACCAGGTGCCGTCCGTCGGGGAGGCCCGCCAGGCGCGTCGTCGCCACCTTCGGCCCGTCGCCCGGGTCCGGCTGCTGCCCGAAGGGCAGCCACGCGCCGGTCGCGCCGCCGCCGGCGTCCGTGTTGACCTCCGCCACGACCGGTCGCGACGGATCGGTGCCCGACAGGGGGTCCTCGACGTACCACCGCGCCCGGATCTCGCCGCCCTGCGGCGTGAGCTCGAGCGGCGTCACCCCCGGTCCGGTGCGATCGAGCTGGAGGGTCCCGAGCTCATATGGCGAGTTCGGCACATCCTCAATTCGCACACGGACGTCGTAACGACCTTCTAGATCGGTGACATCCATGGCTGTGAGGCCATTTACGCCGTCGGTTAAGGGCGCCGGTTGGGATGCAAGGAGTGTCCAAGGGCCTACTCCTCCCGCAGGCCTCGTCTCAACGAAAGCTGGTCCCAAAGACATGCCGTCAAAATTGCTTTGAAGCCAGAGTGCCCCCGCCGTCTGGGTCTTGGCCCAGGTTCCGGGCAAGACCGTGCCTTGGCTCAAGACGGGTTCGGCCACCGCAGCAGCAGGCCAAATTGCGAGGGCGACGAGTGCGCCCGTACAGAAGACGCGTCTCATGATCTGAGCGTGACTATCGCACCGCCACCTTCACGACCGCGCTCCGGGTGGGTAGGAGGGGCCAACCGACCTCGACGGGGACGGTCACGCGCATCGGGATCGTGAGGCCCTGGAGGTTGAAGCGCCACGGGATCGCGTAGGTGCCGTCGCGCTTCACCCGGGCGTTCACGACCGGCCGCCAGGTCTTGCGCAGCGGGTCGAGCCACTCGAGCACCACGCCCTTGCGGTCGCCGAAGCCGAGGGATCCCGGCGTGGGCATGAGCCGCCCCGTGAACAGCACGTCCTCGCCCACCCCGGCGACGGTGGTCGAGGCGGCCAGGCCGACGCGCGGGGCGACCTCCACCCGGACGTCGTGGGACGCCCGGGCCGGCAGCAGGGTCCGCCCGGCGGGCACGCCGATGCGCAGCACGCCCCCCGCCCGCGGCCGGGTGGTGATGCGGAAGGTGCCGTCCCGGCGGGTGAGCGTCGAGGCGATGACCCGTCCGCGGTGGCCGCGCACGCGCACCTCGGCGCCCACGACGGCCTTTCCCTGGGCGTCGCGGAGGCGGCCGCGGATCACGACGGAGCCCCCGATCGTGATGCGGCGGGTGAGCACCGCCCGGCCGCCGCGGCGCGTCGTCAGGGCGCCCGCGACCGACACGGAGAGCCGCGCGCGGCGCAGGCGGGCGAGCGGGTCGCGGGCGGTGCTGCCGGCCCCGCCCGGCCCCGCCGTGATGGTCGCCGTGCCCGAGCGTGATGCGCTGTTGCCGGCCCCGTCGGTGGCGACCAGGCGGAAGGAGCGCCGACCGGGCGGGAGAGCCGCGACGTCGAGGACCATGCGCCCCGTGCCGTCGGTCGCGGCGGCGGTGCCGACCGTGCGCCACGCCGACCCGTCGCGCCACTGGACGGACACCGACACGACGCCGGCCGTCGAGTCGTCGGCGATCCACGATGCGGCGAGGGACCCGGGCCCGCCCGGGGCGAAGCCCGCGCGCGAGACGACCGGCGGCGTGCGATCGACGCGGATGACGGTGCGGGCCTCGGTCGTGAGATGCGCCCCGAAGGCGCCGCCGTTGCGGAGGACCACCCGCACCAGGTGGGCGCCGTCGGCGAGGCCGTCGAGCGTCACGGGCACCACGCGCCTGCCCGGTGCCCCTGCGCCCCCTCCCCGGCGCTGCCACTCGCCGCCCTCGCCGCCGTCCGGCGCGGAGTTGACGTCGATCTCCACGGCGCCGATCCCGAGGGAGGACTGCGCGTTGTCCATGGCGGTGAGATCCACCTCGCCCCGCGCCACCCAGCCGTCGCGCCGGTCGTGCAGGTCGAGGCGCGGAGGGGTGGTGTCGACGACCACCGGCGCCGCCGACGGCTGGAGCGTCGTGTTGCCGGCGACGTCGGTCACCCGCAGGCGCCAGGCGTGCGCGCCGTCGGGGAGATCGAGGCGGCGGGGAGGCAGCGCGCCCGCCCCGCCCCCGACGGTCGAGCCGACGGGGGTCCACGTCCCGCCGGTTGTCCCGTTGGCCGCCGTGTTGACCTCGACGGTGACGCCCGCGACGCCGCTGGTGGCGTCGTCGGCGCTCCAGGCGAAGCCGGCGGCGCCCGGCGTGCCGTCGTAGACGGGCGCCAGGCCGGACGCCGCCGGGCCCGTGCGATCGACCCGCACCGCGCCGCCCGCGGTGTGGCCGCCGGGCGTGCCGTCGCCGTCCACGATCGCCTCGACCGGATGGATGCCGTCCGGGACGCCGTTCATCGCCACCTCGGCGGCGTGGTCGCCCACGCCGGGCGCGCCGGACCACACCGTCTGCCCGGCCACCCGCAGATGCTGGACGCCGATGCCGTCGCTGCCGAAGTTGTCGGCCGTGGACCAGTCGATGCGCAGGCTCCCGCGCACCGTGCTGATCCACTCGCCGCCCACGCCGCGCAGGGCGATGACCGGCGGCGCGACGTCGCGGACGTGCACGCGCGGCTGATCGACGTAGTACCCGCGCGCATGCTGGGCGCGGGATTCGACCTGTCGCAGGTGCAGCCTGACCTGGCAGTGGCCGGGCGGCAGGGCGACCGCGTAGGTCGCGCCCGTCGGCGAGAGCTGCTGGTCGGGGATCGCCCAGATGCGCTGCCCGTCGCCGGTGACCAGCACCTCCAGCGAGCTCTCGCGCTGCGTCCGCTGGCCGCCGAAGAGGACCGACTCGATCTGGCTGCCGCCGACCGGGCAGCCCCAGAGCATCACGAAGAGGTCGCCGGCGGCCGCGGGGTTCAGCGCCGGTGCCTGGACCAGGAAGGTGCCGGGCGCGGTCGCGGTGACCGACACCGACGGCGCGTGCGCCCAGGTCGGAGAGGGGCCCTGGACGTAGAGCGAGCCGTCCGTCGCGGCGGCGGGGGCGACCGTCACGGCTGCGACCAGCCCCGCGAGTCCGATGATGCGTCGGGTCACGGCCCGAACTCCGCCGCGACGGCCGACGCGGGCGGTGGCGGCGGCGTCGCGACCTGCCGCACGACCGGACGCGGCGCGCTCGCGCGTGGGCTCGGGCTCGGCGCCGAGGCGACGTAGCGGGGGGCGCTCGCCGCGGCGGTGGCGGCCGCCCGGGCGGCGGCCCGCTTCGCCGCGGCGCGCTTGGCCTCCTGCCGCTGACGGGCCTGGCGCTGGCGGGCCTGCCGCTCGAGTCGTTCCCGCGTCCTCGCGGCGGCGTCCACCGCGTCCGTGGCCTGTCGCACCGCGGCCTCCTCCTGCGTCGTGGTGTTCCGGAACGAGACGACCGGCGCGGGCGTCTCGCCGGGGCGCATGGCGTCGACCACCATCGGCGTCCCGGCGGCGCCCGCGACGACCACCGCGGCGGTGCCGGCCCCGACCTTGGCCAGGGCCGCGCCGGGCAGCTCCATCGCCATCTGCACCGCGTTGCCCATCCGCATCGTGGCGCCGCCGGCGAGGCGGTCCCACCAGGCCAGGGCCGGGGATGGGTCGAGCGTGGCGCCCGCGAGGGACTCGTCCGCGAGCAGGGCGAGGGGCGCGAGGGCGGCGAGCCAGCCGTTCGCCTCGCGATGGCCGCGCAGCATGGCGCGACAGGGGCCGCAGTGGCGGACGTGGCGGGAGACGGCCATCCGCTCCCCGACCCGCGCCTCGCCGCCGGCGACCCGCCCGATGAGGGCGATGAGCTTCTCGCACACCTCCCCGGCGGCGACCCTGATCTCCCACGTGTGGAGGTTGGCGCGGCCCTCCAGCACCGAGCGCTCCACCTTGCGGAGCGAGTAGCCGGTGATCTCGACGATGCGCTCGTAGCTGGCCCCGGCGCACTGGAGGATCAGGCAGATGCGCTGGGCCTCGGTGAGCGAGGCGAGCCCGTCCCGGATCGAGTGGTAGCGCTCGCGCCACTCGGCCACCGCGTCGACCGCCACCGCGTCGACGAGCGTCTCGGAGGCGGTCTCGGCGACGTCGGCCTCGACGCCCAGCCGCTCGCGCCTGCGCCTGCGGGCGATGTCGATCGCCTCGTTGCGCAGCACGATGTGCAGCCACGCCATGAACCGCCGCTCCTCGGTGACCGGCGCGCGCGTGAGGGCGATCTCCATGGAGCGCTGGTACGCGTCCTCGGCGTCCTGCAGCGAGTGCGTGTAGCGGGCGGCGAAGCGGATGAGCCCCGGCGAGACCGCCATCGCTCCGCACGCCGCATGGCGGCGCTCCTCGGGGGTGGGGGTCCGATCGCCTTCAGTCATCGGAGAGGGCGAAGGAAGCTAGCACGGTGAAACTGCAGAATCCTCATGTCGTGCGCCGTTCGTCCCGTCGTGGTCGGTTGCCGGGAACGCACAGACGGACGGGCCCCGGTGGATTCACCCCCCTGGACGGGCCCCTCGGCACGCTTCGACCGCTATTTGCGGATGAAACGGACCACGGCGACCCGATCCGGCTAGGGTGCGGCCATGGCGCCGCACATCCACCTCGCCCGCTTCCAGGTGGCGATGAACGAGGTGGACGCGAGTCAGATCCACTTCACCGCGGTCCATCGCTGGATGGACCGCGGGCTCTCCGAGTGGCTCATGGAGATCGGACACCCCTTCCAGCGGATCCTGGAGGAGGGGCCCGGCATCCCGATCGTGGAGACCCGCTGCCGGTTCCTGGGCCGCATCCTCCTCGACGACATCATCGAGCAGCGCACCGAGATCGCCGCGGTGGGCCGGACGTCGTTCCGCAGCCGCCACGCCTTCACCCGCGCGGGGGAGGCCATGGCCGAGGCGGAGCTGGTCCACGTGTGCGTGAACAGGGGCACGCGCGAGCCGGTGCCGGTGCCGGACTGGATCCGCGACAACGCCGTGGAGGGCGGTCCCGCCTCGATCTTCGAGCGGTAGCCTCGGTCATCGGCGCGGCCGGACGACGAGGGGGCGCGGTGGCGAGCTGGAACGAGCGCATCATCGAGGAGTTCCGCGCGAACGCGGGCCGGGTGGGCGGCCGCTTCGAGGGGAGTCCGCTGCTGCTGCTCACGACCACCGGGGCGCGCACCGGCCTCGCGCGCACGACGCCGCTGGTCTACCTCGCCGACGGCGACCGGTTCGCGGTCTTCGCCTCGGCCGGCGGGAGCCCCGCCCATCCGAGCTGGTACCGGAACCTGCTCGCGAACCCGCGGGTGCGGCTGGAGGTGGGCACCGCGCATCTGGAGGCGACCGCGTCGGTCGCGGAGGGCGCCGAGCGGGAGCGCCTCTGGGCGGCCCAGGTCGCCCGCATGCCCGCCTTCGGCGACTACCAGCGGGCCGTGGAGCGCGAGATCCCCGTCGTGATCCTCACCCCGGCATAGCCGTGCTGTCTCCCGGCGATCTGGCGGTGCCGGTCGTGCAGGCGCCGATGGCCGGCGGCCCCTCGACGCCGGCCCTGGCCGCGGCGGTGAGCGGCGCGGGCGGGCTGGGCTTCGTCGCGATCGCGTACCTCGCGCCCGACGCCGCCGCGGCGCGGATCGCCGAGGTCCGCGCGCTGACCGGCGCCCCCTTCGGCGTCAACCTGTTCTGCCCGCCGTCGGGCGCGGCGGCGCCCGCGGCGGTCGACGCCTACCGCCGGGTGGTCGAGCCCCTCGCCGCGGCCCACGGCGTCGCGCTGGGCGCCCCCCGGGTCGACGACGACGGGTGGGAGGCGAAGCTGGACCTCCTGGTCGAGCACCGCCCGGCCGTGGTCTCGTTCGCCTTCGGCTGTCCCGACGGCGCGGTCGTGGAGCGCCTGCGCGCCGCGGGCATCGCGGTGTGGGTCACCGTGACCGACGCGCGCGAGGCCGCCCTCGCCGCCGCGGCCGGCGCGGATGCCCTGGTGGCCCAGGGTGCGGAGGCGGGAGGCCACCGCGGGTCGTTCGAGGATCGCGACGACCCGCCGCAGCCGCTCGACGAGCTGCTGCCGGCCGTCCGCGCGGCGGGGGGTGGGGCGCCGGTGGTGGCGGCCGGGGGGCTGATGGACGGAGGGGCGATCGCCGCGGCGCTCGGCGCCGGCGCGGCGGCCGCCCAGCTCGGCACGGCGTTCCTGCTGTGCCCGGAGGCCGGCACCTCCCCGGTGCACCGCGCCGCGGTCGCCGGATCGGCGCCCACCACGATCACGCGGGCCTTCACCGGCCGCCGCGCCCGCGGGGTCGTGAACGCGTGGACGGAGGGGATCGGCCGCGACGCGCCGAGCGCCTACCCCGAGATCCACCACCTCACCGCGCCCCTGCGGGCGCACGGGCGGGCGCGCGGGGAGGCGGACCTCGTGAGCCTGTGGGCGGGCGTGGGCCACGCCCGGGCCCGGCCGATCCCGGCGGCCGAGCTGGTGGCGGAGCTGGCGCGGGAGATCGCGGCCGCCTGATCTGCGGAGACGATGTCGGCCGCCGTCACACCTCCGGCACGCTTCGGCGGCATCCCGGTGTGGAGTCGTGACGGCCGGGCCGGGATCCTCCCCGGCATGGGCGAGATCACCCCCACCACGCCGCCCGGCGGGCTCCCTGTAGGGTCCCTGACGGCGTCGATCGTGGCCCCGGCGCCGGCGGCGGCATGGATCGGGGGAGAGAGCGCCGCGCCTCGCCCCTCGGGCGGTGGCGTCACACCCGGACCAGGCCTCGCCGGCCGTGCGGGGAGCGGCGCCGGCAGGTGCGCGACAGCCGCTCCAGGGGACCGATCCGATGACCGTACGCCGATTCCGCCCGTGGCGCCGTGCCGGCTCGGCGCAGCGCTCCGGGAGCGCGCCGCGGTCGCGGGCGGCGACGACCACCCGCGACCGCGCCGTGCCCCTCGTCCTCGTCGACGGCCGGATGGCCCGTCGCCGCCCGACGGGCATCGCGACCTACATCCACGAGCTGCGGCACGTCATGGAGACGACGGCCGTGGACGACCTGCGCGTGGAGTGGGTGTTCGGGTTCCCCGGCCTGCCGCGCCTCGGGAAGCTCACCTCGTGGGGCAACCTGATGCTCGACCTCCTCTGGCTCCACGTGGCGCTGCCCCTCACGGCCTGGCGGCGCCGGGCGGCGCTGCTGCACGCGCCGGTCAACTGGGGACCGTGGTGGAGTCCCTGTCCGACGGTGGTGACCATCCACGACCTCTCGTGGGAGAGGGTGCCCGAGGCATTCCCCGAGAACTTCCGCCGCTACGCGCGCATGTTCGCGAAGCACTCGGTCCGCACGGCGGTGCGGGTGATCGCGGTGTCGCAGTCGACGGCCGACGACATCGCCGAGCTCTACCGGGTGCCGCCCGAGCGGATCAGGGTGATCCCGAACGGCGTCGACGTCGACACGCGCCCCCCGGGCGAGCGGGAGCCCTTCATCCTCAGCGTCGGCGTGCTCGAGCCGCGCAAGCGCATCGCCGAGCTCGTCGCGGGCTACGCCATCTACCGCGAGTCGGCGCCGCCGTCCCCGCCGCCGTGCCGGCTGGTGGTGGTGGGGGGGCCGGGCGACGACGCCGAGCGGGTGAGGGCGGTCGCCGGCCCGGGCTGCGAGATCCGCGAGTTCGTCCGCAAGGAGGAGCTCATCGATCTCTACCGCCGGGCGACGCTGCTCGCCTACCCGTCGGCCTACGAGGGCTTCGGCCTGCCGGTGGTGGAGGCCATGGCCTACGGCTGCCCCGTGCTGTGCGCGCGCAACTCGTCGCTCATCGAGGTGGGCGGTGAGACGGCCATCTTCCTCGACGAGGTCACCCCGGAGGGCATCGCGCGGTCGCTGGCGGAGGCGCTCGCCGACCGCGACGCGCTGCGCGAGCGGGGCGAGCAGGGCCGCCGCGCGGCGGCGCGCTACTCGTGGCCCGCGGCCGCGACCGCGACGCGGGACCTCTACCGGCGCGTGCTCCTCCGATGACCGAGGGCCGGCGCGCTCCGGCCTGGGCGGGGCTCGTCGCGCACAGCTACCGGATCGCCGGAGGGTGGGCGGCGCGGGGCCTGCGGCGCCGGTCGGCGGGCGCGTCCGGTCCGCGCTGGCCGCACCCCCGCGCGGGCCTCTACCGCGCCCTGGTGCCGCTCGAGCCGTGGCGCTACTACGAGCTGGCCCGGGTCGCCGCGGAGCCCTTCTCCGGCGACTGCCTCGACCTGTCGAGCCCCAAGCTGCTGGCGAGCATGCTGAACAGGCGGCGTCGCGGCCGCTGGGTGGCCGTCGACCTGCTGGCCTCGGAGGTCGAGATCTGGCGGGCCCTCGACCCGGATCTCGACCTGCGCGTCGAGGACGCCCGCGCGCTGTCGTTCGCCGACGGCTCCTTCGACGCGGTGGCCTGCGTCTCGGTGATCGAGCACGTCGAGGGCGACGGCGACGCGACCGCGATGGCCGAGATGTGGCGGGTGCTGCGACCGGGCGGCGTCCTCCACCTCACGACGAACGTGGCCGCCGCGGCCGGCGAGGTCCGCACCGCCGCCGCCGTCTACGGCGCCGCCGACGCCCCGGTCGGCCCGGAGGGGGCGTTCTTCGAGCGCCGCTACGACGACGCGGCGCTGAGCAGCCGGCTGCTCGCGCTGCCGTGGATCGAGGAGGCACGCGAGTACCGGCGCCAGCGCAGGCCGGTGCACGAGCGCTTCTTCGCCGCTCGCCCGCTGTCGTTCCTGGCGGGCCCGCTGCTGCCCCTGGTCTGCGTCCGGAACTTCGCCCCCATCCCCTCGGCGGCCGCCGTTCCCGAGGGCGAGCACGCGGTCGTCTACCTGCGGCTGCGGCGTCCCGCGTAGGTGCGCGCGGACCCCGGGATCCCGGGGAACCCGTTCAGGCAGTACGATCGCGGCGTGACCACACGCCCCACCCGGTCCGACCACGGGGCGGCACCGGTGCCGTCGCGCGGGGAGAGCTCGCGTCGAGGAGTGCGCCGCGACGCGCGCTTCCTGCCCCTGCTCGCCGGCCCGGCCGGCACCGCGACCATCCGGCGCGCCCTGTCGGTGATCGTGCTCGTGACCCTCGACGTCACCGCCTGCTTCGTCGGGATCTACGTGGCGCTGGCCCTGAAGCTGGTGGTGCAGGGCAACGAGGTCGACTCGGCCGCCATCTGGGCCGTCGAGCAGAAGGCCCTCCCGGTGGCCGCGACCACCATGATCCTCGTCTTCGCGAAGAACCGCCTCTACGGGTCGCGGGAGCAGCGCGGCGGCGCGGCGCGCATCCTCTCGTCGGTCACGCTGGCGACCTTCATCGTGCTGGCCGTCGTGCTCATCGCCGGGTGGCGGTTCAACACGTACTACATCTTCTACTCGTCCTGGCTGATCGTCGGCGCGCTCGCCGTGGTGCTGCGGGCGAGCCACGACAGCGTCACCGCGCTCGCGCTCGACGCCCTCCACTTCGAGCGGCGCGCCCTGCTCGTCGGGGCGCCGGCGACGATGAGGATCATCGCCGGCGGGCTCGAGCGCACCGAGAGCCGCCAGGGCGTGCCCTACCGGGTGGTCGGGCGCATGGCGCTGTCGCCCGGCGTGGGCCGCGAGGACGCGACGGGCGCCGCGGCGGCGCTGCGCGAGGCGCTCGACCCGGGCGAGGTGGACGAGGTGATCCTCACCGGCTGGTCGGGGGACGACGTGCCCGTCGTGGACCTGCTCGAGCTGTGCCACCGGCGCGGCATCCCCGTGCGGCTCGCCCCCACCACGGCGGAGCTCCTGTCGCACCGGGTCCAGGCCGTGGCGGCTCCCGGTCTGCCCCTCTTCGAGCTGCGTCCCCCGGTGCTCGCCGGGGCGGCCTTCCTCGCCAAGCGGGCCTTCGACCTGGTGTTCGCGACCCTGATCGGGATCGTGGTGGCGCCGGTTCTCCTGATCGCGGCGCTGGCGATCAGGCTGGAGGACCGCGGCCCGGTGATCCACCGCAGCCGCCGCGTGGGGGTCGAGGAGACCGAGTTCTGGTGCCTCAAGCTGCGCACCATGGGCGTCGACGCCGAGCAGCGTCAGGCGGAGCTGGAGCGGGCGAACGAGGCCGACGGGGCCCTCTTCAAGATCCGCGAGGACCCCCGCGTCACGCGCGTGGGCAGGGTGCTGCGGCGCTTCTCCATCGACGAGCTGCCCCAGCTCTGGAACGTCCTGCGGGGCGAGATGTCGCTGGTCGGTCCGCGGCCGCTGCCGGTGCGCGACTACGAGCGCCTCGACGACCTCCAGCGCAAGCGCTACCTGGTGCTTCCCGGCATGACCGGCCTCTGGCAGGTCAGCGGGCGCAGCGAGCTGTCGTTCGACGAGCTGGTGAGGCTGGACTTCTACTACGTCGAGACCTGGTCGGTGTGGCTCGACCTCACGATCATGGCGCGCACCATCCCGGTGGTCCTGTCGCGGCGGGGGGCGTACTGAGCGCGCCGCGCCCCGGGAGCGGGCCGCCGGGCGGCGACCCGGATCCCGACGAGCTGCTCCTGGCCCTGCGCCGCGCCGGCGCGGAGCCGCCCCTGACGCCGCTGAGGCTGACCGAGCCCGCCGCCTCGGCCCGCCGCGGGCCGGCGCGGGGGATCGTCTCCGGCGCCCGCCGGGCCGTGCTGCGGCTGATCGCCCCGTCGCTGGCCGATCTGATCGGCCAGCTCGAGCGCGACCGCCATCGCCAGCGGGCCGAGATCGCCGACCTCGAGCGCCGGATCGCGACGCTGGAGCGCGAGCGCCGCTAGTGCCGCGTCAGGCAACGTTCGCCCCGTTCTTGCTCGCTGCAAACCTCGGCGGATGCGGCGTCCTCGATCATCCACATGGCGACGACCATGCGGATGACGCTGCGTCCTTGCCCCACCGGGTTTTCGCGGCCATAACGGACCAACGTCACCGGACACGGCACTGGTGAGCCCCCCGTGAGGCTCGCCTTCGTCGTGCAGCGCTACGGCGCCGAGGTGGCGGGCGGCGCCGAGTCGCTGTGCCGCGCGACCGCGCGGGCGCTCGCCGCCCGCGGCGACGAGGTCGAGGTCTACACCACCACGGCGCGCGACTACCTGACCTGGGCGCCCCACTACGACGAGGGCCCCGCGGTCGACGACGGGGTGGTCGTGCACCGCTTCCACGCCGACCGACCCGACCCGTCGCGCTCCGCCGACCTGGCCCGGGCGCTCGCGCTCGGCGGCGGCGACGAGGCCGCCGAGGCGGCTTGGGCGCGGGCCCAGGGGCCGGTCGCGCCGGGCATGCTGCGCGCCCTCGGCGCCGCGGCGCGGCGGCGCCACGAGGCGGTCGCGCTGTGGACGTACCTCTACGCCACCTCGCAGCTGCCGATGCCGCTCGCCCCGGAGCGCACCATCCTGGTGCCCCTGGCCCACGACGAGCCGATGCTGCGGTTCGGGCTCACCCGCGGGCTGGTCCGCATGGCCGCCGGCCTGGCCTTCATGACGCCCGAGGAGCGCCGCCTGGTCGACCAGCTGCACGGGATCGGCGACCGACCCCAGGAGATCGTCGGCGCCGGGCTCGACCCCGCCCCGCCGGGCGACGCGGGCCGGGCCCGGCGGGGCCTGCCGGCCCTGCCGCGCCGCTTCGCCCTGTACCTCGGCCGCGTCGACCCGGCGAAGGGGCTCGACGCCCTCGTGCGGGCCCACGAGGCCTACCGCGCGGCGGGCGGCCCGCTGGGGCTGGTGCTCGCCGGCCGCCCGGCCGGAGGCCTGCGCCTGCCCCCGTGGGTCGTGACCACCGGCTTCGTGGACGACCGGACCCGCGCCGACCTGCTGGAGGCGGCCGAGGTCGTCGTGCTGCCGTCGCCCCACGAGAGCCTCTCCCTGGTGGCGCTCGAGGCGTGGCGCGCCGGGCGGCCCACCCTCGCGACCACCCGCTCCGAGGTGCTGGCGGGGCAGACCGCCCGCTCCCGGGCGGGGCTGCTCTACACCGACGGGCTCAGCTACATGCGCCAGCTCTCGCGACTCGCCTCCGACGGCGAGCTGCGGGAGCTGCTGGGCCGCGCCGGGCAGGGCTTCGCCGCGGGGCACACCTGGGACGCCTGCGCCCGCCGCTGGCGGGCGCTGCTCGCCCGGGTGCGCCGGCCGCTGGCGGCCTGACCCCGGCGCCGCCCGCCGCTCACAGCAACGGCAGGTAGCGCTCGAGCTCGTAGGGCGTCACCTGGGCGCGGTACTCCTCCCACTCGGCGCGCTTCAGCTCCACGTACCGGGTGTGGATGTGCTCGCCGAAGCAGGTGAGCAGCAGCTCGCTGCCCGCCCCCAGCTCGATCGCCTCGCCCAGCGACTGGGGGAGGGCCTCGATGCCCATGCGGCCGATCTCGTCGGGCGCGAGGTCGTAGAGGTTCTGCTCCATCGAGGGCGGTAGGGCGTAGCCGCGCTCGATGCCGTTGAGGCCGGCCTCGAGCAGGGCGGCGAAGGTCAGGTACGGGTTGCAGGCCGGGTCCGGCCCGCGCAGCTCCACCCGGGTGACCTCGCCGTCGTCGGGCCGCCGCGGCGGCACGCGCACGATGGCCGAGCGGTTGCGCCGGCTCCACGCCGCGTACACGGGGGCCTCGAAGCCGGGCACCAGGCGCTTGTAGGAGTTGACCCACTGGGCGAAGACGCAGGCGACCTCGCGGGCGTGGCGCAGCAGGCCGGCGATGAAGGCGCGCCCCTCCTGCGACAGGAAGTGGGGGTCGTCGCCGTCGTAGAACGCGTTGACGCCGTTGCGGAAGAGCGTCTGGCGGGTGTGCATGCCGCTGCCGTTCTCGCCCGTGAGCGGCTTCGGCATGAAGGTGGCGTAGCACCCGTGGCGCGCGGCGATCTCCTTCACCACCGTGCGATGGGTCATGACGTTGTCGGCCATCCGCAGGGCGGCGGCCTGTCCGACGTCGATCTCGTGCTGCGACGGCCCCACCTCGTGGTGGGAGAAGCGGGTGGCGATGCCCACCTGCTCCAGCGCGGTGACCGTGTCGCGGCGCAGATCGCTCGCGGCGTCGAGGGTGGTGAGGTCGAAGTACCCGCCCCGGTCGAGGACCTCGGCGGCGTCCGGCGAGCGGAAGTAGAAGTACTCGAGCCCGGCCTCCAGCGACACCTCGTCGTAGCCCATCCGCCGGGCCCGCTCGAGGGAGCGCCGCAGCACCTGGCGCGGGTCGCCCTCGTAGGGGCTTCCGTCGGGCACCCGGATGTCGCAGAAGAGGCGCCCCACGGCGGCCTCCTGCGGCCGGTACGGGAGGATCGTGAAGGTGCCGGGGTCGGGCACGGCCACCATGTCCGACTCCTGCACCGAGTTGAAGCCGGCGATGGAGGAGCCGTCGAAGGCGATGCCCTCGGCGAGGGCCCGCGGCAGCTCGCCCCGCGTGATCGCGAAGCTCTTGAGCCGCCCGAGGATGTCCGTGAACCAGAGCCGGATGAACTTGACGTCCCGCTCCTCGACGGTCGCCAGCACCTGCTCGTTGCTCACCTGGGCCTCCTGGACGCGTGTCGGGTCCCGGAAGGCTTCCAGAACGACGGCGGCCCCGTCCACCCTGCGGCGGACGGGGCCGCGGCCCGTCGGGCGCGCGTCGCCCGCGGCTACTTGATGAAGAGCATCTCCGAGTAGCGCGGCAGCGGCCACACGGCGTCGTCCACGACCCGCTCGAGCGTGTCGGCGATCCGCCGCACCTCGTTCATGGCCGGGATCACCCGGTCCTTCATGTGGAGGGCCTCCTCGGCGAGCACCTCCGGGTGGCTCTCGTGGAGGTTCTCCTTCTGGAGCGCCTTGATCGCGCCGTCGAACTCCTCGATGAGCGCGGCCAGCTCGCCGGCGAGCTCGTCGAGGCCCGCCGACTTCAGGGTGACGAGGTACTTCGCGGACGCCGGCAGCAGCATCGTCGCCGCGATGTCGGCGGCCGTCTCGGCCTCGATGTTCACCTTGATGACGTACTGCTCGAGCGCCACCTCGTAGCGGGCGTGGAGCTCGCGCTCGTCCAGCACCCCGTAGTTGCTGAACGCGGTCACCGAGCTGTCCGCCAGGATCTGCGGCAGCGCGTCGGGGGTGGCGGGGAGGTTGAGCAGGCCGCGCCGCGCCGCCTCGGCGTGCCACTCGTCCGAGTAGCCGTCGCCGTCGAAGACGATCCGCGAGTGCTCCGAGTAGGCCTTGCGGACGACCGCGGTGACCGCCTCCTCGAGGGACGCGCTCTTGAGCGCCTGCTCCAGGTCCTCGGACAGCGAGTCGACCGCCTCCGCCACGATGGTGTTGAGCACCGTGTTCGGGAAGCTGGGCGACTGGTTGGAGCCGAGGGCGCGGAACTCGAAGCGGTTGCCGGTGAAGGCGAACGGGCTGGTGCGGTTGCGGTCGCCCGTGTCCTTCTGGAACTCCGGCAGCACCGGGGTGCCGAAGCTCATGATCTCGGCGGCCGCCGCGACGGCGGGCTCGCCGGCCGCGATCGCCGACAGCACGCCCTCCACCTCCCTGCCGAGGAAGATGGAGATGATCGCCGGCGGGGCCTCGTTGGCGCCCAGGCGGTGATCCTGGCCGGCGCTCGCGATCGACGCCCGCAGCAGCCCCTGGTGGTCGTCGACCGCCTGGATGACGGCGGCGGCGAAGAAGAGGAACTGCAGGTTCTCGTGCGGCGTGTCGCCGGGGTTGAGCAGGTTGGCGCTGTCCGTGCTCATCGACCAGTTGTTGTGCTTGCCCGAGCCGTTGACGCCGGCGAACGGCTTCTCGTGCAGCAGGCACACGAGGCCGTACTTGCGGGCCCGGTTCTGCATCACCTGCATGCACAGGAGCTGGTGGTCGGTGCCGACGTTGGAGCCCTCGAAGATCGGCGCCACCTCGTACTGGGCGGGCGCGACCTCGTTGTGGCGGGTCTTGATCGGCACGCCCAGCTTGGCCAGCTCGATCTCGATGTCGAGCATGAAGGCGAGCACGCGCTCGGGGATCGACCCGAAGTAGTGGTCGTCGAGCTGCTGGCCCTTCGGCGGCTTCGCGCCGAACAGGGTGCGGCCGGTGGCGACCAGGTCGGGGCGCTCGTAGTAGAACTGCTCGTCGATCAGGAAGTACTCCTGCTCGGGCCCGATCGTCGTGAAGACGCGGGTGGTGGTGGTGTCGCCGAACAGCGACAGCGCGTGCAGCGCGGCCTTGTTGAGCGCCTCCACCGAGCGGAGCAGCGGGATCTTGGTGTCGAGGGCCTCGCCGGTCCACGACGCGAAGGCCGTGGGGATGCACAGATACGCCCCGTTGGGGTTCTCCATGATGAAGGCGGGGCTGGTGGGGTCCCAGGCGGTGTAGCCGCGCGCCTCGAAGGTGGCGCGGATGCCGCCGCTCGGGAAGCTGGAGGCGTCCGGCTCGCCGCGCACCAGCTCCTTGCCCGAGAACTGGGCGAGGGAGGTTCCGTCGCCCACCGGCCCGAAGAACGAGTCGTGCTTCTCGGCGGTGGACCCGGTGAGCGGCTGGAACCAGTGGGTGTAGTGGGTGGCGCCCTTCTCCAGGGCCCAGTCCTTCATCGCCGACGCGACCGCGTCGGCGAGGAGCGGGTCGAGGGCGACGCCCTTGTCGATGGTGTCCTGGAGCTTCCGGAAGACGTCCCTGGGGAGGCGGGCGCGCTGGGCGACCGGCCCGAAGACGTTGGAGCCGAAGATCGCGGCACCGGGAGCGGTGAGGTCGCTCGGCCCGATCGCCCCGTTGGGCGACCACTGGGCGGCGGCGACGTTCCTCTGTCGCAGTCTGGGCATTACTCGGGAGCCCTCCTTGGGTTCGGCTCGGGCGGCGACGGATGATACGACGGGCGCGGCCGACGGCGCTTTGTGACGGCGGGCCAAACGCCGGCGCCCGTCTTTCGCCCGATGGACAAAGCGGGCCCGCCGGGGTGCCGGCGCGCTTGAAACCCGGCGGCCGCTCGCGCATTGTCGAGGCGGTGACGACCCGAACCCGGACCGTGGCGCCTCCCGACAACCGCGCCCTGCTGGCCGACCTCATCCTCGTCCCGTCCCTCGCGGGCGCCCGGGTGGTGCCCCCCGGCGCCGCGCTGGACGTGCCGGTTTCCTCGGTCGCCCCCCTCGACGCGGATGCCCCGGAGGAGCGGGACGCGCTGCTCCTGTGCGCCGGCCCCGCGCCGGAGACCCTGCCCGCGGGCTGCGCCGGCATCCTGTGCCGCACCGCTCCCGGGAGCGACCTCGGGGTGCCCGTGGTGCTGCTGCCGCCCGGCGCGCCGTGGGGGCCGGTGATCGCCGACCTGGTCGCCGCGCTGTCGGACGGCTCGGGCCTGTCGGGCGGCCTGGCGGCCCGCAGCGCCCTGCGCGCGCCGCTCATCGACGGCCGCGGCTACATGGGGCTGGCCGAGGCGGCCCGCGAGCTGATCGCCGCACCGATCGTGATCCTCGACGAGTACCTCGACGTGCAGGGCGCGTCCGGCATGAGCGACGAGCAGGAGGCCAAGCTCGACGAGGCCATCGTGCGGGCGCGCGGCCACAGCCCCGCCTCGGTGATCGGCCCCTTCATGGAGGAGGAGATGCGGGGCAAGAGCCGCATGCTGATCGCCGGCCCCACCGGCCCCACCGGCGTGCTCGTGGCCTGGACCGGGCCGGTCCTGACCCCGGCTCAGGAGGCGGTGATGGCGGAGCTCGCCGACGCGTGCGCGCTCGAGCGGGCGCGCGAGGAGGTGCGCACCGAGACCGAGTCGCGCCTGCGCGGGGACCTGATCGAGGAGCTGATGGCCGGCGAGGTGGTGAGCCGCGAGTCGCTGGTGCGGCGGGCGCGCCACCTGGGCGCGGACCTCTCCCGGGGGGCGGTCGCGCTGATCGGCAAGCTGCAGGACCCCCACACCGAGGGGCGCGTCATCACCGATCCGCGGCTGGTGCGGCGCTTCCTGCAGCAGGCCCGCGCGGCGATGGACCTGCACTGGCCGCGCGCGCTGGTCGACTGGAACGAGGGGCGCCTGCTGGCCCTGCTGCCCCCCGGCCAGGGCGGGCCGGAGGAGCCGGGCCGCGAGGAGGTGGAGGCCCAGGCGCTGGTGCTGGGCAAGCGCCTGCTGGGCGCCACCCGCGAGACCGTGCCCGGCCTCGCCCTGACGCTCGCCCTGTCGCGCTTCACCCCCGAGCCGGAGCGCCTGGGCGCCGCCCTCGACGAGGCCCGCCTGGCGCTGTCGATCGGCGAGCGCCTGGGCCGGGTGGGCGAGGTGGTCACCTTCGAGGAGACCGGCACCTACAAGCTGCTCTTCCAGATCTTCGCCGACCGCCCGGAGGAGCTCACCTCCTTCTACGACCAGACCATCGCCCCGCTCGTGCGCTACGACGAGCAGTACCAGACCGAGCTGGTGGGGACGCTGTCGACCTACCTCGGCAACGACTGCAACCTGGCGGCGACGGCCAGCACGCTCTACACGCACCGCCACACGGTGCGGTACCGCCTCGACCGCATCGCCGAGCTCTCGGGCCTCGACATCTCCAAGACGGACGACCGCGAGAAGCTGTCGCTGGGCCTCAAGGCGATGCGGCTGCTCGGGCGCCGGGTGCAGACCGTCACGGAGCGCCCCCGCCGCAAGACCGGTCAGCCGTAGGACGCGATCAGGGCAGGTCGCCGCCGAGGGCGGCGCGCAGCACCTCGCCCACCTCGTACGACCACGGCCCGGGCCGCCGGTCGCCCACCGGGACGCCGTCGACCTCCACCACCGCGGTGGCGCCCGCGACGGCGTTGGTCAGGATGATCTCGCTCGCGCCCCGCCACTGGGCCTCCCGCGCCGCCCGTTCGCGCACCGGCAGGGCGTCCATCACGAGGCCCCGCGCGATGCCGGGCAGCAGTCCGTCGGCGGGGGCCGTGACCAGGGTGCCGTCGATCACGGCGAAGGCGGAGCACAGCGCCGCCTCGCCCAGGCGGCCGTCCGCGTCGAGCAGCAGCGCGTGGTGGGTCCCGGCGGCCTCGGCGAGCCGCTGCGCGCGCCGCGGCCCCTCGTAGGAGAGGCTCTTCGAGCGGGCGACGACGTTCGACGGCGACCAGGCGCCCCGCACCGAGATCGCCCGGGCCACGAGCTCCGACACCGGCACGGCGTCCTCGCGGGTCACCTCCACCAGCAGCGTCGGCCGGGGCGTCGCCGTCACGCGCACGCGCCGGTCGCCGCCGCCGGCGGCGGCCAGCGCCTCGGCGACCGCGCTCCGCACGCGCTCGCGCTCGGGCATCGGCGCCAGGCCGAGCTCCTCGGCCGAGCGCTCCAGCCGATCGAGGTGCCGCTCGATGAGCGGCACGGCGCCGTCGCGGGCGCGCATGGTCTCGAAGAGGCCCTCGCCCCACCTCACCCCGGGATCGTCGATCGACAGCGCCGCCCGCTCGCGCGGCACGATCGCGCCGTCCAGCCACACCGTCACCGCGCGTCGGCTCCGACGGCGGCGAGGAAGGGCGCCGCCTTCGTCCACGCCTCCACCCGCTCGGCCTCGGGATCCGAGTCCCACACCACGGCCCCGCCGCACCAGTAGCGCGCCTCGCCGCCCGTCAGCCAGGCGGTGCGGATGGCGACGCTGGCCTCGAGCGTCCCGTCGGCGCCGAGGGCGAGGACGCTGCCGAAGGCCGGCCCGCGGCCCGCCGGCTCGAGCTCGCGGATGATCTCCATCGAGCGCACCTTGGGGCAGCCGGTCACCGAGCCGCCCGGGAACACGGCGCGCAGCAGGTCGGCGGCCGTCGCGCCGGGGGCCATCTCCGCCCGGACGTCGCTGACCATGTGCTCCGCGTAGGGGGTGGTGAGCGGGGAGAACAGGCGCGGCACGCTCACCCCGCCCGGGCGCGCCACCCGGCCGAGGTCGTTCCTGACCAGGTCGACGATCATCACGTGCTCGGCCCGGTCCTTGGCGCTCGCGAGGAGCTCCCGCCCGCGGCCCGGCGGCGCCGTGCCCTTGATGGGGCTGCTCAGCGCGACGCCCCCGCCCGCCCGCACGAGCAGCTCCGGCGACGCCGACACCACCGTGCCCTCCGGCATCCCGAGGTAGGCGCGGTGGGGCGCGGGACCCGCGGCGCTCCACATCCGCCGGGCCAGCTCGATCGGCCCGCGCTCCCAGGGCGCGACGAGCCGCTGCACCAGGTTCACCTGGTAGCAGTCCCCGGCGCGGATCAGCTCGCGCGCCGCGTCCACCGCCTCCCGGTAGCGCGCGCCCGGCAGCGAGGTCGCCACCGGCCGGCGCGCCGCCGGGCCGAGCGGGGCGGGCGGCGGCGCCGCCGAGACGACCGCCGCCAGCTCCCGCGCCGCCTCCTCCCCGCCGACCGACCAGACGGCGCAGCGCCCGTCGTCGTCGATGGCCGCGACCGTGTCGTAGCGGCCGATCGCGGCGAGCGGCGGGCCGCCGCGGTCCGGGCGGGGCGGCGGCAGGCGCTCGAGCGTGCCGCCCAGGTCGTAGGCCAGCAGGCCGATCCAGCCGCCGGCCATCGAGGCGCCGGCCGTCCGCGCCCGCGGGACGTGTGCGTCGAGGGCCTCCCAGACCTCGGCACCGACGGCGACGTCGGCCGGGTCGGCCGCCACCACCGTGAGCCCCCCGTGGCGCACCAGCACCGGCCGCCGCCGCCCGGCGAGGGCCGCGAGGGCCGCGACCGGGTCCACCGGCCGTGTGACGTCCCGGCGGACCGGGGAGTCCGGGTGTGTGAGAATGGCCGGCGAGACATCCCCGGCCGAAGGAGTCGCTCCGTGCCGCACGCGGCTGACGCTAGCAAGGGCCATCGGGGGGCAGCATGAGGCAGACGATCGCCTTCCAGGCGACGGGCTTCGACTGCTCCCCGGTGCAGGTGGAGATGGAGGACAACGGCGAGACGGTGGACGAGTCGGTCCTGCCGGTCGCGCTGTTGGCGTTCGAGAGCGGGCCCAACGTCGTGCTGACGCTGCCGCTGGCGACCACCGACGCCGAGAACATGATGAACGCCTTCACGCAGGCGGAGCCCTACCGCCACGAGATCCCGGACGCGGGCAACTGGGAGCCGCAGCCGTCGGGCCTGCCGCAGGGCCTGTTCTGGGCGCTCCAGCCGAGCGTGGTGGGCGTGTCGGTGACGCCGCCGCAGAGCACCGAGGAGGGGGTCGTCCCCCACTGGACGCTGGCCTTCGACGACGAGGACGGCAGCCAGGTGCAGGTGGCCGTCAGCGACCCGATGTGCGTGCAGATCGTGCGCTCGCTGGCCCAGGTCGCGCACGGCGAGCTGGACGCGCCCGAATCCGGCTGAGGCCCCCGCTCGAATAGCTACCTTTTCCGCAGGGTATCTGGTATTTTCCCGCACCCTGCCGAGAAGGAGCGCACATTGAGCGAGACCGACTGGAGAGAACGGCTCCTCGATCGGATGCCGCCCGACCTGGCCGAGGAGATCGACATCTTCGAGGGCCAGGTCGAGCTGCGTCGCCAGCTGAAGATCGAGGACCGCGTCTTCGCCGAGACGCGCCTGCGCCGCGGGGTCTACGGGCAGCGCTACGACAACGGACAGCGCCACGACGGCCTCGCCTCGCGCCGCCTGGAGTTCCCCGGCGGCGAGCTCACGAAGGGCCCCGAGACGCTCTGGGACGCCCCCGGGATGATGCGCATCAAGATCCCCTACGGCGGCATCACGCCCGACCAGCTCGACGTGATCGCGGAGCTGGCCGAGGACTACTCGGACGACATCCTCCACGTCACGACGCGGCAGGACGTGCAGCTCCACTACGTCCACATCGACGACACGCCCGACCTGATGCGGCGGCTGGCGGCGGTGGGCATCACGACCCGCGAGGCCTGCGGCAACGGCGTCCGCAACCTGACCGGCTGCCCGCTCTCCGGCGTGTGCCACACCGAGGCCTTCGACACCACGCCCTACGCGGACGCGCTCTTCCGCTTCCTGCTGGGCCATCCCGACTGCCAGGACTTCGGCCGCAAGTTCAAGCCCGCCTTCTCCGGCTGCGCCGGCGAGGCCTGCGGGCTGGTGATGATGCACGACTTCGGCGCGATCGCCCGCGCGACGGTGGAGGCGGACGGCACCGTGCGGCGCTCGTTCGACCTCTACGTCGGCGGCGGCCTCGGCACCACGCCCCAGCAGGCGAAGCTGCTCTACGAGGACCACCCGGTGGAGGAGCTCCTGCCCGCCGTCCAGTCGATCGCCCGGGTCTTCGGGCGGCTGGGCGAGAAGGCCAACCGCAACCGGGCGCGCATCAAGTTCCTGGTCTCGAAGCTGGGCATCGACGAGTTCCGGCGCCTGGTGGACGAGGAGCGCGAGACGCTCCCCCACGACCCGCGCTGGACCGCCTACCTGGACGACGTCGAGCGCTTCGACGAGTCGCCGGTGCGGGAGTCGCTGGAGGTCGCCGACGACGGCGCGCCGCTGCCCGAGGGCTACCGCGAGTGGGTGCGCACGAACGTGTACCGGCAGCGGCAGAAGGGCTACGCGGTCGCGACCGTCGCCCTGCCGCTGGGCGACCTCAGCGCCACTCAGGCCCGCCGCCTGGCCGAGGTGGCCCGCACGTACGTGGGCGACGCGGTGCGCACCACCGTCGAGCAGAACATCGTGCTGCGCTGGGTGGCCGAGAGCGACCTGCCCGACCTCTACCGGGCGCTGCGGGCCATCGACCTGGCCGCGCCGGGCGCCGGCACCATCGTCGACGTGACCTCGTGCCCCGGCACCGACACCTGCAAGCTGGGCATCGCCAGCTCGCGCGGGCTGGCCGGCGAGCTGCGCAGGCGCCTCGCGGAGCGTCAGTTCGAGCTCGACGAGTCGGTGCGCGGCCTGCGCATCAAGGTGAGCGGCTGCTTCAACTCCTGCGGCCAGCACCACGTCGCCGACATCGGCTTCTTCGGCAACAGCCGCAAGATCAACGGCGTCACCGTGCCGCACTTCCAGGTGGTGCTGGGCGGTCGCTGGCGCGAGAACGCCGGCTCGTACGGCCTGGCGATCGGATCGGTGCCCAGCAAGCGCATCCCCGAGGTGGTGGACGTCATCACCGGCCGCTTCGTGGCCGAGCGCGCGCCGGGGGAGACCTTCCAGGACTTCATCGCCCGCCTCGGCAAGAAGGAGCTGGGGGCCCTGCTGGCCGAGCTGAAGACGGTGCCGGCCTACGAGGAGGACATCGACCCCTACATGGACTGGGGCGACGCGCGCGTCTTCACGATGGGCGACATGGGCATCGGCGAGTGCGCCGGCGAGGTGATCTCCAAGACCGACCTGGAGCTGTCGTTCGCCGAGAGCATCGTCTTCGACGCCCAGGTGGCGCTGGAGGAGGACGACCTGGTCCGGGCCGACGAGCGCGCCTTCGCGGCGATGCTCGCGGGCGCGCGGGCGCTGGTGCGCACCGAGAACCCGAACGTCCCGGACGAGGCGGACACGATCGTGCGCGAGTTCCGCGAGCGCTTCTACGACACGGAGCGCTTCTTCGACCGCTTCGCGAAGGGGCGCTTCGCGCGGCCGCTGTTCGACCGCCACGAGGCCGGTCCGCCGGAGCGCTACGACGGCGAGGCCGTCCGCGGCCTGGTCGAGGAGGCGCAGCTGTTCATCGACGCCGTGCACGCGTTCGAGATCCGCGAGGCCGGCGCGCAGTCGGCCCTGGTGTAGGGGTGGGCGCCGTGACGGAGGGCACCGAGACCGAGATCGTCCGCATCGGGGCGAAGCTCTACGCCGAGGATCCGTCGGCGATCGACCTCGGGTCGTACGTACCGATCTTCCACGGCTGGATCCAGCGTCGCGAGCCGGACGGGCTGCCGATCGACGTGGCCGACTACGCGCACGTGCCGGACGGGCCGGGCGTGATGCTGATCGGCCACGAGGCCGACCGGGCGGTCGACCTGGGCGAGGGCCGCCCCGGCGCGCTCTACCAGCGCAAGCGGGATCTGCGCGGGACGCTCGAGGAGCGCTTCGCCGCCGTCCTGCGCGGCGCCGAGTGGACCGCCGCCCAGATCGAGCGCGACCCGGCGGCCGACGGCGTGCGCTTCGGCCGCGACGAGATCCTCGTCCGCATCCAGGACCGGCGCCTCGCGCCCAATGACGACGCCACCCTCGACGCCGTCCGTCCCGCCCTCGAGGCCGCCCTGGCCGAGGTCCACCCCGGCCGCGGGGCGACCATCGAGCGCGTCACGGACGATCCGGGCGGCCCCTTCCGCGCGCGGGTGCGCCTGGCCTGACCGGGCCGCCGGTCGCCGCTACGCGGCGACCGCCTGGTCGTGCATCGTCAGGCCGCGCACCGCGCGGATGATCTCGTCGGGGTGCTCGACCGCCACGTTGTGGCCGGCCTCGGGGATCACCCGCAGGCGGGCGTTCTGCATCCAGGCCGACAGCTCGCGCTGGGTCTCGGCCGGGACGGCGCGGTCGGCGGCGCCGGCGACGACGATCACGGGGGCGTCCACCTGGGCCAGCGCGCCGCGCCAGTCGGGGCGGGTGCCCATCGCCTCGGCCGCGAGGGCGACGCCCTCGGCGCCGGTGCGCTCGCGCACCGCCCGGGCGGCGCGCGACCAGCGGTCCTGCCCCTCGAGATCCTCCCCGCGCGGCCCGACGCCCGACAGCACCAGCCCGGACACCAGGCCCGGGTGGCCCAGCGCCAGCGCGAGGGCCGTGGCGGCACCGAGACCGACTCCGACGACGATGGCGCCGGCGGCCTCGGCAGCGACCAGGCGGGCGACGTCGGAGGCGAAGTCGTCGATGCTCCACGGTCCCCGCGGCGTCGGCGAGCCGCCGTGGCCGCGCAGGTCGGGCGCGATGATGCGATAGTCGTCCGCGAGGGCGGCGAGCGACTCGATCATCCCGGCGCCGGACTGACCCAGGTCGTGGATCGCCACCACCGGGGGACCCTCGCCGGAGCGGTGGATGTCGAGACTGATGGCGGGTGGCAGCGAGGGCATGAGCGGCGCTCCTTCAAACCACTGTGATACTTGTTTACCGGTGAGAGTACGCCCGTTCCTTTGCATCGTCAAACGTTGATGACGGCATCCCCACACTTCGTGCTCCTCGCGGGGCGACCGGCTCTCGATCTGTGCAACACCCGGATCGGGGAACGGGATCTGCTGGGCTCCACGGAGGACCTGGGCCGCTGGTTCTCCGCGGCCCTGGCGGCCGACCCGCCGCCCGCGATCTCGCGCCGCGAGCTCGCCGCCGCGCGCGATCTGCGCGACGGCCTGCGGCCGGCGCTGCTCGACGCCGACGGCGCCGCGGTCGCCTCGATCGCCCGCGACTGGCTCGACGGGGCCCCCGGGCGCCTGTGCATCGAGAGCGACCTGCAGCCGCGCTTCACCCCGCGCGAGCGCACTTCGTGCTGCCTGCTGGTGGCCGCGGTGCTCGACGCGGTGGAGCTGGTGCGCGACACGCCGCGCCGGGTGCGCGAGTGCGCGAACGACTCCTGCGCCGTGCTGTACCTGGACACGAGCCGCAACCGCAGCCGCCGTTGGTGCTCGATGGAGACCTGCGGCGCCCGCTCGAAGGCGCAGGCCTACTACCGGCGCCATCGCGTCGACGGGCTGCGGGGACCGTAGCCGCGACCGGCTCGCCCAGGTGACCGGGGCGCCCGCGCGCATCCGCGAGGCGGTGCGCGCGCTCGTGCTCGACCCCGCCGGGTCCGCGCTGCTGGTGTGCTGGGAGTTCCCGGACCGCACCGTCTGGGGCCTGCCCGGCGGCGGCATCGACGAGGGCGAGGGGATCATCGTCGCGCTGCGGCGGGAGCTCGACGAGGAGCTCGGCATCGGCTCCACCGCGGACATCGGCCCGCGGATCTGGGAGCGCACGCACCTGTTCGCCTTCGGCTCACCGCGCTGGGACGGCCAGCACGAGTTGGTCTACCTGGTCCCCTCCCGGCGCTTCGCGCCGGCGCCGCGCCTGTCGCCCGAGCAGCTCGCCGCCGAGAGCCTGGTCGGGGCCCGCTGGCTCACGCCGGACGAGATGAGGGAGCTGCGCCGGGCCGGGGCGCTGCTGGCGCCGCGCCGGCTGCCGGAGCTGGTCGACGCGATCGTGGCCCACGGGCCGCCGCCGGCGCCCGTCGACATCGGCGGCGCCTGATGTCTCAGGGCCCCAGGAAGAGGCGGTAGGCGGGGTTCGCGCTCTCGTCGCGGTGGGGGTAGCCGACGGTGGCGAGGAAGGCGCGGAAGGCTCCCATCTCGGCCGGCGGCACCTGCAGTCCCACGAGGATGCGGCCGAAGTCGGCGCCCTCGTTGCGGTAGTGGAAGAGGCTGATGTTCCAGTTGGGGCTCATCGCCTGGAGGAAGCGCAGCAGCGCGCCGGGCCGCTCGGGGAACTCGAAGCGGTAGAGCAGCTCGTCGTGGGCGCGCGGCGAGCGGCCCCCGATCATGTGCCGCAGGTGCTGCTTGGCCAGCTCGTCGTCGGAGAGGTCGAGCGTCGGGAAGCCGGCGACGCGCAGCGAGGCGGCGATGCGCGCCGCGTGCTGGCGGCCGCGCACCTGCACGCCCACGAACAGGTGGGCCAGGGCGTCGTCGGCGATGCGGTAGTTGAACTCGGTGATGCCGCGGCCCTCGAGGGCGGCGCAGAAGCGCAGGAAGGATCCGCGCTCCTCCGGCACCGTCACGGCGAGCACCGCCTCGCGCGCCTCGCCGACCTCGGCGCGCTCGGCCACCAGCCGCAGCCGGTCGAAGTTCATGTTGGCGCCCGAGGCGACGGCGACCAGCACCGAGCCGGCGCGCCCCGGGTGAGCCGCCCACTGCTTGGCGCCGGCCACCGCGAGCGCGCCGGCGGGCTCGAGGATGCCGCGCGTGTCCTGGAACACGTCCTTGATCGCGGCGCACACCGCGTCGGCGTCGACGCGCACCACGTCGTCGACCAGCTCGCGGCACAGGCGGAAGGTCTCGGCGCCCGGCCGCCGCACCGCCGTGCCGTCCGAGAACAGGCCGACGTCGTCGACCGACACCAGCTGGCCCGCCTCCAGCGAGCGGGCCATGGCGTCCGAGTCGGTGGTCTGCACGCCGATCACCCGCACCCGGGGGCGCAGCGCCTTCACGTAGCTGGCGATGCCGGCGATCAGGCCCCCGCCGCCGATCGGCACGAAGACGGCGTCGAGCGGGCCGGGGCGCTGGCGCAGGATCTCCATGCCCACGGTGCCCTGCCCGGCGATGACGTCGGGATCGTCGAAGGGATGCACCGGCACCAGTCCGCGCTCGGCGCGGATCTCGTCGGCGCGGGCGTTCGCGTCCGAGTAGCTGTCGCCGTGCAGCACGATCTCCACCCGGTCGCCGCCGAGGGCGCGCACCGCCTCGACCTTCACCCGCGGCGTGGTGACCGGCATCGCGATGACCGCGGCGCACCCGAGCCGCGCCGCCGCCAGCGCGACCCCCTGGGCGTGGTTCCCGGCCGACGCCGCGACCACGCCGCGCGAGAGCTCGTCGGCGTCGAGCCGGGCCATGCGGTTGTAGGCGCCGCGCACCTTGAACGAGAAGGCGGGCTGGCTGTCCTCGCGCTTGAGCAGCACGGCGCAGCCGGTGCGGGCCGACAGCTGCGGCGCCGGCTCCAGCTCGGTCTCGCGCGCCACGTCGTAGACGCGGGCGGTGAGGATGCGGCGCAGGTAGTCCGGCCCGCCCTCCGGCGGGGAGGGATCCGTCACCCGCGGCGGCGCACCTCGCCGCGCCGCTCGTGCTCGATCTCGTCGGCGACCGCGGCGGCGAGGTGGGGCCCGGCCTCGCGCTCGACGATCCAGAGCGCCAGGTCGAGGCCCGAGGTGACGCCGCCCGACGTGATCACGTCGCCGTCGTCGACCACCCGCGCGTCGGTGATGACGGCGCCCATCCGGGCCAGCTCCCCGGTGACCGTGTGGTGGGTGGTCGCCGGGCGCCCGTCGAGCAGCCCGGCGGCGCCCAGCAGCATCCCCCCGGTGCAGACCGACGCGATCACGCTGCCCCGCTCGTGGCGCCGGGCCAGCGCCCGCGGCAGGTCGCCGCGCTCGGCCTCGGCGCGGGCGCCGCCGCTCGGCCCGAAGTCGCTCCAGCCGCCGCCGGGCACCACGATCAGGTCGGGCACCGGCTCCAGCACGCCGTGGGGGCGGATCTCGGTGCCGTGGTCGCCGCGCACGCTCTCTTGCCGCTCCAGCGTCGCCAGGCCCACCTCGAAGGGCCCGCCGCGCCGCGCGGCCAGGGCCAGCACCTCGTAGGGCCCCAGGGCGTCGAGCTCGTCGAAGCCGTCGAAGATCAGGATCTGGGCGCGCACCGTCAGCCCTCCGGGAGTCCGGTGAGGAAGGCGCTCACCCGCGCGGCGAACTCCTCCGGGCGCTCCAGGGCGGTGAGGTGGCCGGCGCCGTCGATCACGGCCAGCTCGGCCCGGGGCAGCCCCACCACCAGGTCCTCCGAGCACGACAGCGGGGTGAGGGCGTCGGCGGAGCCCACGATCACGAGGGCCGGGACGTCCATCGCCGCGAGGTCCGGACGGCGATCGGCCCGCCCGGCGAGCGCCTCGAGCGCCCGGGCCACGGCCTCGCCGTCCTGGGAGTCGGCGATCGCCCGCGCCGCGGTGAGCGCCGCCCGGTCGCCGGGCGCGACCAGGCGGGGGGTGAAGTCGTCGAGGAAGGGGCCGGTGCCGTCGGCGCGCACCTGCGCGGCGGAGCGGTGGCGGCCCTCGGCGGCCTCGGCCGTGTCGGGCTCGGCGCGCGTGTCGGCCAGGACGAGGGCCGCGACCCGCTCCGGATGCCGCGCCGCCAGCGACAGCGCGGCGTACCCGCCCATCGACAGCCCGCACACCGCGGCCCGCCCGCCCGGCGCCTCGCGCTCGATCAGCGCGGCCACGGCGTCGGCGAAGCCGTCGATGCTCGGAGCCTCGACGAGGGGCGCCGCGCCGAGCCCCGGGAAGTCCGGCGCCAGCAGGGCACGGCCGTCGGCGAGCCGCGGCCGCACGCCGCTCCAGAAGCCCGAGTCGAGGGGGAAGGGATGCAGCAGCACGAGGGGCGTCGCCATCACATGACTCTATCCCCCGCCGCGGCAGGCCCGACACCTGGGACGGCGGCACCTCCGGGACGCTACGGTGTCGTCATGAGCACCCAGGCGCCCTCCCTGACCCTCGATCCCGACCGCCGCCAGTCCGGCCTCGGCGGCCTCGTGCCCTCCGCGGCGGTCGCGCGGGCCGGTGACACGCTGCTGCTGGTGCAGTGCGTGGAGCTGCACGCCGAGGGGGCGGTGCTGCCGGTGCTCGTCCTCTCCGAGGCCCCGGGGCTGCTGGGCTGGGATCCGGCGGCCGGCGGCCTGACCGTGACCGACGACGGCGGCCGCGAGTACGCGGTGGAGATGCTCGACCAGCAGTCCGGGCTGGGCGCGCTGCAGACCGCGGTGTGGATTGCGCCGGCCCCGCCGCCGGAGGCCCGCGAGCTGCGCCTGCGCGCGACGGCCCTGGTGCGCACCGCCGCGTCGCGCGGGGGGCGCGCGGTGGAGCGGCCGCTGACCGGCGAGTCGTGGGAGCTCACCATCCCGCTCTACCCCGACCGCACCACCGCGCAGCCGCCCGACGAGCCGCTCGAGGCCGCCCCCGAGGCGCCGCCGGCGCGGGTGCCGGCGCGCACCCTGGGGGGCTTCCGCGCGCTCGTCCCCGTGGGCCAGGCCCGCATGACCGACGGCGCGGCCATCTGCCTGTGGGCCATCGAGCGCTACGAGGACCGCGGGGTGCTCACCGTCGCCGCGCTGGCCGAGGAGCCGCTGCGGGTGGCGCCGCTGGCGCCCGGGTCCGGCCGGGTGGAGATCTGGGACGACCGCGGCGGCCGCTACTCCGCCGCGCCCATCCACGGCGCCGTGCGGCCCGGGTGGAGCGAGACGAGCCTCGAGCTGTCGCCGGCCATCGATCCGCGGGCGCGCGCCCTGGCGGTGCGCCTGTCCGACCTGCCGGGCGAGGGCCCGCAGC
The DNA here is from genome assembly GCA_050181915.1 of Thermoleophilia bacterium. GTDB lineage: Bacteria > Actinomycetota > Thermoleophilia > Miltoncostaeales > Miltoncostaeaceae > JBFXCS01. Next base: position 185,314 of record JBFXCS010000004.1, read on the forward strand.
CGCGCGGCCGCGAGGCCCTGGCCGGTCCCTTCACCTTCGGCGTGGCGCTGCCGGGAGAGGCTTGAGCACACCGGCGGGGCCGGTCTGGGTCGTGGTCCCGACGTACGACGAGGCCGAGAACGTCGTCGCGCTGGTCGAGGCCGTGCTGGCGGCGCTCGACGCGGCGGGCGTCGAGGGGCGCGTGCTGGTGGTCGACGACGGCTCTCCGGACGGCACGGCCGACCTCGCGGACGGCGTCGCGCGCCGCGACCCGCGCCTGTCGGTGCTGCGCCGCGCGGCGAAGGAGGGCATCGGGCCGGCCTACCGGGCGGGCTTCCGCGTCGCCCTCGACGCCGGGGCGTCGCGCGTGGTGGAGATGGACTGCGACTTCTCCCACGACCCGGCGGACGTGCCGCGCCTGGTCGCGGCCACCGCGGACGCGGACCTCGCGATCGGATCCCGCTACGTGCCCGGCGGCGGCGTGGCGCGGTGGGGCCCGCTGCGGCGGGCGATCAGCCGCGGCGGCTGCTGGTACGCGCGGCGGGTGCTGGGGGTCCCGGTGCGCGACCTGACGGGGGGCTTCAAGTGCTTCCGCCGCGAGGTGCTGGAGGCGATACCGCTCGACCGGGTCGCGGCCGCCGGCTACGGCTTCCAGGTGGAGATGACCTACCGGGCGCTGCTGGCCGGCTTCCGGGTGACCGAGGTGCCGATCACCTTCCGCGAGCGCGAGCGCGGGACCTCGAAGATGAGCCGCCGCATCGTGTGGGAGGCCGCCCTGCTCGTGCCGCGCCTGCGCCGCTCCCTGGGCGGCTGACCGCCGGCCGCGCGCGGTCCGGGGCCGGTCGCTACTGCGCGGCGCGCAGGGCGGCGTCCGGGTCCTGGGGGTCGAGCTCGTGCACCCGCCTCCACGCCTGCGCGGCGCGCGGGTCGTCGCCGTAGAAGTCCGCGAGGTAGCGCCAGGCGACGGGGTTGTCCGGCTGCAGCCGGGTCGCGGCCAGGTAGCTGGCGAGGGCGCGCCCCAGGTCCCCCTCGCTGGTCAGCGCCATCCCGCGCAGGGTCAGCGGCTCGAGCGACAGGGGGTTGGCGGTCCGGGCCCGGCCGGCCAGATCCAGGGCCGCCGCGGGATCGTCGGCGGTCAGGGCGCGCTGGCCGGCGCGCACCTCGTGCGCCGACCACCACGGCAGGGTGGCCGAGCCCACGGCCAGCAGCGTCACGGCCGTGATCAGGCCGATCGCGAGGCCGCCGGGGCGCGCGCGCCGGCGCTCCGGCCGCGGGCCCGCCGCGCTCAGCACCACCCCCGCCGCGGCGAGCGCCGCGGTGGTGAGGGCCGGCACCGCCCACGACCAGTCGACGGCGGCCTGCAGCGCGAACGCGCCCAGGACGGCGATCGGCAGCCCGATCTCCGGCCCCGCGTCGCGGCCGGCGCTGCGCAGCACGCCCCACACGACCGCGGCGACGAGCGCCGCGAACAGGGCGAGGCCCACGATGCCCAGCCCCGAGAGCATCCTCAGCACGACGCCGTGCGGCTCGCGCGTGTTGAGCGCGTCGTCGCCGCTCAGCCGGTACCGCAGGTGGACCAGCGGGAAGCCGCCGGCGCCCTGGCCGACCGCCGGCGAGTCCTCGAAGCCGCGCCAGGCCTCGCCCCACCAGGCCTTGCGCTGGTTGCCGGCCGTGTTCACCAGCCGCCCCGGGGTGTTGGCGACCGCGTCGCCCCCCTCGCCGCGGAACTCGGCGACCCGGTCGCCGGTCCAGCCGCGGCCGGTCGCCGTGCCGGACAGGACGCCGACCGCGGCGACCAGCAGCACCAGCCCGCCCACCAGCGCCGCGCGGCGCGTGCGCGCCCCTCCCAGGCCCAGCCGCCTCCACGTCCAGGCGAGGCCGGGGGCGAGCGCGGCCGCGAGCGCCACCCCCACCGCGAGGCGCCAGCCGAGCCCGGCGCCCGGGCCCTCGCGCAGATCGGTCGGCACGGCGTCGGTGGAGAGGGCGGTGTCGGTGAGCGCGAAGGCCGAGGGCAGCGCCGCGCCCACGACGCCGGCCGCCAGGGCCGAGAGCGCCGCCACCCGGCGCGGCAGGAACGCGACCGTGATGGCGACGGCCATCACCGCCGCCATCAGGCCGCCCCGGGAGTAGGTGAGCATCAGGGTGACGACGACGAGGCAGACGCCGGCGCCCGCGAGCGCGGCGGCCCAGGCGCGCCTGCGCGGCGCGCCGGCCGCCCACAGCAGGCCCGGCAGGGCGAACACCGCGACCAGGGCGAGGGCGTTCCAGTAACCCAGCGGGTCGGCGAGCCGCGCCGGGTCGGCGTCGGAGCCGAGCCGGCCCGGCAGCACCTTGTGGGCCAGGGCGAGCAGGATCGCGGGCATCGCGGCCAGGGCCAGGCCGATGCCCAGGCCGATGGGCGCCCGCGGCACCAGCGCGCCGAGCGCGAGGCCCAGGATCAGGGCGGCGAGGTAGGTGAGCCCCCGGTTGGCGTCGATCCAGGCGAGGTCCGGGGCGGCGGCCCAGGCGATGGAGAGGGCCGACCAGACGGCCAGCCCGGCGGTGGCGCCGAGGGCCACGAGAGCCGGCGCCGACCGCAGGGCCCCCTCGCGCCAGGCCGCGATCAGCACCGCCGCGGCGAGCGGGGCGCCCAGGGCCAGCGCCAGGAACGCCGCCGTCGGGCCGGCGCCGCCCAGCCCGTCGCCGGGATCGATGCCGCCGCCGCCGCACGAGAGCGCCGCCCAGCCGGCGAGCGCGACGGCGCCGAGCATCCACGGGTGCCGTGCGACCGCCCGCGACGGCGCGCGTTGTCGGCCTCCCGGGCCGCCGCTACGATCCGCGGCGCCCTGGGGGCGGTCGCCCCCCGCCTCCGTCAACTGGTGGCCGCTCTGCTCCGACGTCCCGCTGCGATCGTCCTCATCGTTGCGTCTGCGCTCCTCGGCCTGCCGGCGCTGGCACTCGCGGGCGGTCAGGACGTCCTGGACGATCTGAAGGATAACCGCATCGACGGGTGCTATTCGCGGGCCGACTTCGCCGCGGCGATCAAGTCGCTCAAGCTCGAGGAGCGCCTCTACAGCGGGAAGGTCGAGATCCTCAACGGAGCCCTGGTCCGCCACGCCAAGGGCACGGACGGCACCTGCGGGGTGCCCGCGCCCGCCGAGCCGGCGCGGGACGACTCCGGCGGCGATCGCTGGCTGTGGCTGGGCCTGGGCCTGGGCGTCGGCGTCGTCTCGGTGGGCGCCGGATGGGCGTCGCGGCGCCGTCCCGCGCCCGGCGCGGACGAGTAGGGTTCCCGCCGGTGAGACGACTCGTCAAGGACGTGCTGCTGCCGGTCGCCGTGGCCGTCGCGCTGGCGTTCGTGATCCAGGCGTCGGTGGCCAAGCCGTACGAGATCCCCACCGAGTCGATGGTGCCCACCATCAAGGCGAACGACCGGATCATCGCGAACCGGCTCATCTACCGCTTCCGCGACATCGAGCGGGGCGACGTGATCGTGTTCGACCCGCCCCCCGCGGCCACCTCGACCTGCGGCGAGGCCGGCGGCGGCAACATCCCGTTCGTGAAGCGCGTCATCGGCCTGCCGGGCGACCGGGTGGCGGTGCGCGAGGACGGCGTGACCACGGTGAACGGCAGGCCCTTCGTCGTGAAGGCCGCGCTGCGGCCGAACTACGCGATCCGCTTCGCGGTGGTGCCGAAGGACGAGATCCTGGTGATGGGCGACAACCGGCCCGGCTCGTGCGACTCCCACCAGTGGGTCGACGCGTCGGGCGAGCCGGCCCCCTTCGTCCCCATGGACAACGTGATCGGGCAGGCGGAGGTCATCTACTGGCCCCTGTCTCACCTCAGCTTCCTCAGCTGAGGTGAGACAGGGAGGCGTCCCCCGTTCGGGGGGCGCGTCCGACGTGTGCGCGATCATCCCCTGGACCGAGCGGGAATCCCGCGTGGTGCCCTCTTGCATCTTCTGCCACGTGTGGAAGGATGCCCCTTCGCTACGCTGAATATGGGGTGGCGGGCACCCACGGCACACCAGGGATAGCGTTTACGAGATGAACTGCCCATTTTGCGAAGGAGCCGACCACCGGGTCGTCGAGTCCCGCGTGGCCGACACGAAGGACGCGATCCGGCGTCGGCGCGAGTGCACCGGCTGCGGCAAGCGCTTCACGACCTACGAGCGGTGCGAGGAGATGCCGCTGGTGGTGGTGAAGAGCTCCGGCGACCGCGAGCCCTTCGACCGGGCGAAGCTGCTGGAGGGCCTGCAGCGGGCCTGCCACAAGCGCCCGGTGGCGATGGCGTCCATCGAGCTGTGCGTCCGCGACATCGAGGCGGAGCTGCGCAACCGGCTCCGCCACGAGGTGCGCAGCGCCCAGCTCGGCGAGCTCGCCCTGCGCCGGCTCAAGGAGATCGACCAGGTCGCCTACGTGCGCTTCGCGTCGGTCTACAGGGCGTTCGCGGACGTGGAGGAGTTCGAGGAGGAGCTGGCGCGGCTCGAGCGCGAGCCCCCGCTGCCCCGCGGACAGTTCCCGCTCGACGACGACCTCTTCCAGGAGCTCTTCTCCCTGCCCGGCCCCGTCACGGCCACGACGACCGCCCAGGAGGCAACCGATGGCGACTGACGCGCCGCCGACGATCACGGATCGCGCGCTCGGCATCGCCCGCCGCTTCACCGCGCCGGAGATGCACCCGTACGACGAGATCGCCTGGGGCCCACGGGAGGCCCGGATCGCCGAGCCCGCCAAGGACGGCGAGCCGGAGCGCGTCGTCTTCCACCAGAAGGACGTCGAGTTCCCGCTCGGCTGGTCGGACACCGCGGTGCGCATCGTCGCCTCGAAGTACTTCCGCTACGGCATGGACGACCCGCGCCGCGAGCGCAGCCTGCGCCAGGTCATCGACCGCGTGGTCGACACCATCCGCCACCATGGGGTGAAGGGCGGCTACTTCGCCGACGACGGCGAGGCCGAGACCTTCTCCCAGGAGCTGCGCCACATCCTCGTGACCCAGAAGGCGTCGTTCAACTCGCCGGTGTGGTTCAACTGCGGCGTCGACGTCGCGGCGCGCGAGGCCGACCCGGATCGGATCCTCGACGTGGACGACCCGCCGGTCGATCGCGACGAGCCGCAGGTCAACCAGGCCTCGGCCTGCTTCATCCTCTCGGTCAACGACACGATGCCGTCGATCCAGCGCTGGATCGCCTCGGAGTCGGAGATCTTCCGGGGCGGCTCGGGCGCGGGCGTGAACCTGTCGCGGCTGCGCGGCGACGGCGAGGCGCTGTCGAACGGCGGCCAGGCCTCCGGGCCGGTCAGCTTCATGCGCTGGGCCGACTCGGGCGCGGGCTCGATCAAGTCCGGCGGCGGTACACGGCGCGCGGCGAAGATGGTGATCCTCGACGGCGACCACCCCGACATCCTCGAGTTCGTGCGCTGCAAGGCCCACGAGGAGGCGAAGGCGTACGCCCTCGGCGAGCAGGGCTACGACCTCGGCCTCAACGGCGACGCGTGGCGGTCCATCCAGTTCCAGAACGCCAACAACTCGGTGCGGCTCAGCGACGAGTTCTTCCGCCGAGTCGAGGCCGGCGAGCAGTGGGAGACGCGCAACGTCTCCGACAAGACGGTGCGCGACCGGCTGCCCGCCGCGGAGCTGCTGCGCGAGATCTCGCAGGCCGCCTGGGTGTGCGGGGACCCGGGCCTGCAGTACGAGGACACCATCCAGAGGTGGCACACCAGCCCGAACGCGGGCCGCATCTCCGGCTCCAACCCGTGCTCGGAGTACATGCACATCGACGACTCCGCCTGCAACCTGGCGTCGATCAACCTGATGGCCTTCCTCGACGACGACGGCGCCTTCCGGGTGGACGACTTCCGCCACACGGTGCGGGTGATGCTGACCGCGCAGGAGATCGTGGTGACGCCGGCCAGCTACCCCACCCGGCGTATCGGCGACAACGCCCGCGCGTACCGCCAGCTGGGACTCGGCTTCACGAACCTCGGCTCGCTGCTGATGTGCCAGGGCCTGGCCTACGACTCGGACGGCGGCCGCGCCTGGGCCGGGTCGGTCACGGCGCTGCTCCAGGGCGAGGCCTACGCCCAGTCGGCGCGGATCGCCGCCCGGGTGGGCGCCTACGACGGCTACGAGGCCGACCGCGAGGCCCAGGACCGGGTGGTGCGCATGCACCGCGACGCGGCGCTCGACCTGCCGCGCTCCGGCCGCGGCAGCTACCACGAGGTGCGCGCCGCGGCCGCCGCGGCGCTCGACGACGCCGTCGCGCTGGGGCAGTCCGAGGGCCGCATCGGCGCCCCCGGGTACCGCAACGCCCAGGTCAGCGTGATCGCGCCGACCGGGACGATCAGCTTCATGATGGACGCCCAGACCACGGGCATCGAGCCGGCGATCGGCCTGGTGAGCTACAAGACCCTGGTCGGCGGGGGCTACATGAAGCTGGTCAACACCGACGTCCACCGGGCGCTGCGCTCCCTGGGCTACGACGAGGCGCAGCGGCAGGCGATCCTCGACCACATCGACGCGACCGGCGCCATCGAGGGCGCTCCCGGCCTGGCCGAGGAGCACCTGCCGGTGTTCGACTGCGCCTTCGGCGTGCCCGGCGGGCGCACGATCGCGCCGGAGGGCCACGTGCGGATGATGGCCGCGGTGCAGCCGTTCGTGTCGGGCGCGATCAGCAAGACGGTGAACCTGCCGAACTCGGCCACGGTCGAGGACGTGAGCGACATCTACACGCTCGGCTGGAAGCTGGGCCTGAAGGCGATCGCGATCTACCGCGACGGCAGCAAGCGCACCCAGCCGCTGTCGACCACCGACTCCTCCGCCCAGAAGGCCGAGGCGGCGGTCGAGGGGGGCGGTACGCCGGCCCCGGTGCGCCGGCGTCTGCCGGACGACCGCGCCGCGCTCACCCACAAGTTCAGCGTCGGCGGGCAGGAGGGCTACATCACCGTCGGCCTGTACGAGGACGGCACCCCCGGCGAGGTGTTCGTGAAGATGAGCAAGCAGGGCTCGACCGTCTCGGGCCTGATGGACTCGGTGGCGATCGCCTGGTCGATGGCGCTGCAGCACGGCGTGCCGGTGGAGAGCCTGATCGCGAAGTACATCGACCACCGCTTCGAGCCGTCCGGCTTCACCGGCAACCCGCGCATCCCGATGGCCCGCTCGGTGGTGGACTACCTCGCCCGCTGGATGGCGTCGAAGTTCCTCTCCGAGGAGGACCAGCGCACGGCCGGGGTCCTGCCCCTGGCCGAGCCGCCGGCCGTCGAGGAGGCGGACGACGGGACCTCGGACGACCAGCTCGCCTTCGGCGAGGTGGCGGCGCCGCAGGACGCGGCGGCCGCGCCGCCCGCGCCGGCGAAGCCCGCGAACGGCAACGGCCACGGCGGCCCGAAGCTCTTCCTGCAGAGCACCGGCCAGGTGTGCAGCTCGTGCGGCAGCTCGGACCTGGTGAGGGCGGGCAGCTGCCTCACCTGCCGCACCTGCGGCAGCACCACCGGCTGCGGCTGAGTCTCGCCGGGGCTCCGGGTCCGAGCGGGCCCGGAGCCCCGCCGGCGTCCCCGGCGCCGACCGTCACATCGTCTTGACCAGGTCCCGGTCGGGATCGATGCCGGACCGCTCGGCCACGTCGCGCAGCTCGTCGGTCACGGGCCACGAGTCGGGGCGCTCGTCGCCCTCGTGGGCGGGGGTGCCGCCCTTCAGCGCCATGCAGCCGGCGTTGTCGCCGATCGCCTCGATCGCGGCGAGCTCGTCCGCGCTGAGCAGGATCTCGCGCGGGGTGGCGGCGAGGTCGGCGCGCTTGTCCTCGACCGGCCGGGCGCCCGCGCCGGGCTCCTGGATCAGGGTGGGCACGACGCAGGCGACCGGCTTCTGCGCCAGCGTCCACTGGCAGGCGAGCTGGAGGGTGGTGAGGCCGTGCCGCTCGGCGAGGGGACGCAGGCGCGCGAGGCGGTCGCGCCCCTGCGCGACCCAGCCGGCGGGCCGGAACGAGCGGTGGTCGAAGGAGGGCAGCTCCTCCTCGTCCGGCACGTCGCCGTGGAAGACGCCGCCGTGGTCGACGACCCGCGCGATGGCCCGGATGCCGTGGCGCCGCAGGGCGGGAAGCACCAGGCGGGCCGGCCACGGCTCGAACGGGCTGAGGATGATCATGGCCCAGTCGATGCGGTCGCCGAAGCGCTCGACGCAGTCGATGAGGTCGAGCGTGTACCCGTTGGCCGGCCCCGGCGCGACGCCGACGGCGCCGGTGAGGCCCTCGTCGCGCAGGCCGGCCATGGCGTCCCACACCGCCTCGGAGGTGTAGCCCACGCGGTCCGGGTTGTGCAGCAGCAGCACGTCGAAGCGGTCGGTGCCGCAGCGCTCGAGGCTGCGCTCGGCGGCCTCGCGCAGGTACGACGCGTATCCGTCCGGCCCGCGCAGCGACCGGTCGGTGAAGCGCGGGTAGCCCTTCGAGCCCTGCCGCTCGCCGCGGTAGAAGTCGTGCCCCACCGCGCCGACCAGCGCGTACGAGTCGCGGTCGAGGCCGGCCAGCGCCCGGCCCACGAGGAGGTCCGCCGCGCCGGCGCCGTAGGCGTCCGCGGTGATCACCGTGTCGATCGCCGCGTCCGGCCGCAGCAGCGCCGCGACGCGCTCCTCCTCCAGGGGGAGGCCGAAGTGCATGTGGATCCCGCCGCTCCAGGAGCCGAGGGCGAGATGGCCGGGCTCGGTCACGGCTTCGATCATGCCACCTCGACGGCGCCGGCTCGGGTCGCGACGGCCATCGGGGGAGGGTTGACATCCGTCGGCGGGGACGGCGACCCCGGGGCCCGTCGCCCTCACCCGCCCGGGTGAGGTGATCGCCCGGACGGGTGACGGGACCGCCGTCCGTCGCCCGGCGGCGTGAGAATCCCACGGTTACGCCGATGTTGCGGGTGGCGCGGTGCGATCCGGGCCCCGTTGCCCACCCACCGGGGAGCGCGGGTGGGGTTGTGCGTTTCGGCGCGAGGTGCTCGCCCATAGCGTCCGGCCGGCTCATCCCGTGCCCCCCGACATCAGGAGAGTGAGATGACACCGGACGACCCGCCCGCGGTCGCCGTGCCCGGCGGCCCGCGTCGCCCTCGTCGAGGACGCCTGGCGGTGTTGCTCGCCGCGGGGTTGTGCGCGGCGACGCTCGGCGTCGCCGCCGGCTGCGGCGACGATGACGACTCCGACGCCGCGAGCGCCGCGGCCTTCCCCTCCGGCACGCCGACCGAGGTCACCGACGCCGTCGGCGCCTTCCCGGCCCCGAACGCCGACTACTCGAACACCCGCGACATCACCGGCGGGAAGATCAACGCCTCGTCCATCTCCGGCCTGAAGCAGGCGTGGACATACGACCTGAGCGGTCAGAGCACGTTCGGCGTGTTCTCGGCGAACCCGATCGTCACCAAGGACACGGTGTACCTGCAGGACATCTCGTCGAACGTGATCGCGCTGAACCGCGCCGACGGGACCGTCAAGTGGGAGCGCACCTTCGACAAGCCCACCACCGGTCCGAACGGCGTCGCCCTGGGCGGCGGCCTCGTGGTGGGCGGCACGGCCACCAGCGCCTTCGCCCTGGACGCCGAGACCGGCGAGATCAAGTGGGAGAAGAAGATCGTCCGCCAGTCCAGCGAGGGCGTGGACATGGCGCCGCTGGTCTGGAACGACACGGTGTTCATCAGCTCCGTGCCGGGCGCCTCGCTGGCGAACTTCTACGGCGGCGGCGGGAAGGGCATCGTGTACGCCCTCGACCTGCAGAGCGGCGAGGAGAAGTGGCAGTTCGACACCACCACCGACGACCTCTGGGGCAACCCGAAGCTCAACACCGGTGGCGGCCTGTGGTCCCCGCCGTCCGTCGATGAGGACGGCAACGTGTACATGGCGGTCGCGAACCCCGGTCCGTGGCCCGGCACGAAGCAGTTCCCGAACGGCACCAGCCGGCCCGGGAAGAACCTGTACACGAACAGCCTGGTCGTCCTCGACGGCCGCACCGGCGAGCTGAAGTGGTACTGGCAGGCCCTCGAGCACGACCTGCGCGACTGGGACCTGCACCTGGGTCCGATCCTCACCACGGCGACCATCGACGGCGCCGAGAAGAACGTCGCCGTGCTGAGCGGCAAGATGGGCACCGTCTACGTGGTCGACCGCGACTCCCACGAGCTGATCTGGAAGAAGGACGTGGGCAAGCACACGCCGGAGGCCGGCGCGGCCGACGGCGAGGGCACCGCCGACCAGGACGGTCCCAACCGCAACGCGCCGTTCAAGAAGTTCCCCGTCACCGTGTACCCCGGCTGGCTCGGCGGGGTCGAGACGGCGATGGCCGTCTCCGACGGCGTCGTCTACGTGCCGGTGAACAACCTCTGCTCCGTCTACGAGCGGCAGGCGAACTTCACCGAGGGGTCGAAGCTCTGCGACTTCGCCACCAGCTCCGGTGAGCTGCTGGCGCTCGACCTCGCCACCGGCGACGAGAAGTGGAAGGCCGACTTCGACACCCAGAACTACGGCGGGGCGACGGTCGTGAACGACACGGTCGTGACCGTCACGTTCGACGGCGTCATCCACGCCTTCAACAAGGACACGGGCGAGAAGGTGTGGGAGCAGCAGCTCCCGGCCCAGTCCAACTCGACGCCGGCGATCGGCGACGACTTCCTGGTGGCGGGCGCCGGCTTCAAGGCGGCGGCCGACCAGAAGGCCCAGGTGGTGGGGTACACCCTCCCCTGAGTCGAGGGCCCGGCGCCCTCCCCGAGGATGAGGGGAGGGCGCCGGGCGCCCCGATCGCCCGCGACGCTACGGCGTGATGGCGATCTTGATGACGTCGTCCTCGGCGTTCGCGAACAGCGGGTAGGCCTCCTCGATGTCGTCGAGCGAGAAGCGGTGCGTCACCAGCTGGGCGAGGTTGAGCCGGCCCATCCGCACCATCTCCATCAGACCCCGCAGTCGCTCGCGCCCACCCGGGCAGAGGGTGCTGCGGATGTCGATGTCGCCGATGCCGTAGACGAAGCCCTCGAGCGGTATCGAGATCTTGTCGGCGTACACGCCGAGCGACGAGACCACCCCGGCGGGCCGCACCGAGGCCAGCGAGTTCTCGAAGGTCTCCTGGATCCCGAGCGCCTCGATGGCGACGTCGGCGCCGCGGCCGTCGGTGAGCGCCTTCACCTTGGCCACCGGATCCTCCTGGGTGTAGTCGATCACCACGTCGGCGCCCATCCGGCGCGCCATCTCCAGCCGCGCGGGGTTGGAGTCGACCGCGATCACGAGGGCCGCCCCCTTCAGCCGGGCGCCCGCCGTGGCGCACAGCCCGATCGGCCCCTGGGCGTACACCACCACCGAGTCGCCGATCCCCACGTCCGCCGTCTCGGCGGCGGAGATGCCGGTGGTGGCGATGTCGGTGACGAAGAGGACCTCCTCGTCGCTCAGCTCGGCCGGCACGCGCGCCAGGTTCGCCTGGGCGTACGGCACGGCGAAGTAGTCGGCCTGGACCCCGTCCTGCGAGTTGCCCAGCCGCCAGCCGCCGATCGCGCCCCACTTGTCCTCGAAGCCGGCGCACTGGGAGAAGTCGCCGTGCTGGCAGTAGAAGCACGACCCGCAGGGCGTGATCGCCCCGACCACGACCCGGTCCCCCACCTCGAAGCCGCGCACGGCCCCGCCGAGCTCGTCGATGACCCCGACGGGCTCGTGGCCCACGATGCGGCCCGCCGCGACCGGGTACTCGCCGCGCCAGATGTGCGAGTCGGTGCCGCAGATGCTGGTGGTCGTGACGCGCACGATCGCGTCGGTGGGGCCGCAGCGCGGCCGGGGCACCTCCTCGATGTGGATGTCGCGCACGTCCTTGAAGACCGCGGCGCGCATGGTCTCGGCCATCTCCCCTCCCTCCGGGGCCGACGTCGGGAAACGTTTGAAGGCTCGCCCCCGCCCGCCGCGACCGCAACGGGCATCGCGGATCCCGATCGCCGAAACCGCCCGGTGCGGGGGGTTCACCCGTTCGGGTCACCCGTTCGGGTGAGGCCGGGACGTTGCGCCGGACCCATGCGCGGTGGGAGGGTGGCGGCACGGGTCCGATGCCGTGCGGCCCCGATCCCGACGTGTCCCGAACTCCCGCCTACATCCGCCCTGCCGGGGCCTTCCCGGCACGTGAGGTCGACGGTCGTCGGCCGGCGCCGCCGCGCGGTCTGGAACGCGCCGACGCGGCCGGGCAGCGGCTGTTCCGCGAGCTGGTGGTGAGCCGCATCGCGTGGCGGACCGTGGTGGAGGCCGGCCGCCTCGTGGCGGTCGACGTGCTCGGCGTGTCGCTGCGCGCAGCCGGCTGCGACCACCCGCCGCCCTGCGACCTGCACCACTGCTTCAACCGCCTCCAGATGCGCGCGATGACCGGCAACCACGGCCCGCGGCTGCCCGGCATCTGGATGAGCGAGGGCCAGGGCATCGGCGGCCGGGTGCTCGAGACCGGGGTCCCGCTGGAGGTGGACGACATCGGGGCCTTCGACGGGCTGGCCGCGGAGCTGCGGGAGGTGGCGGTCGACGAGGAGGGGCTCCACGCGATGCTCTGCGTCCCCATCGGCTTCGGCGGCACGGTGCACGGTGTGCTGCACGCCGCCCTGCGGCGGCCCGGGCCCTTCGGCGAGCACGCGACCGAGATGCTGATGCGCCTGTGCGGATACGCCGGCGCGGCGGTCGCCGCGGCCAGGGACCGCGCGCGGGTGGAGGAGATCGCCGCCCTGCGCGAGCGCCGCCGCCTGGCGCGCGAGCTGCACGACGACCTGGGCCAGATGCTGTTCGGCATCGGCGTCAGCGCCCGTCTCGCCCTGGAGAGCGGCACCAGCGGCCGCGCCGACCTGGCCGGCCGCCTGCAGCGGCTGGAGCAGCAGGTCGTGCAGGCCACCGCCAGCTTCCGCCAGTCGGTGCGCGCGCTGGCGAACCCGCCCACCAGCGCGGGGCGCCTGGCGGTGGTGGTGCGCGACGAGATCGAGAGCTTCCGCACCCGCACCGGCGTCGACACCCACCTGGTGGTGCTGGGCGACGCGGTGGCCCTCGCCGGCGATCGCGAGGACGCCCTGGTGGGCGTGGTGCGCGAGGGCCTGCGCAACATCGAGCGCCACAGCGGGGCCAGCGAGGTGGTGCTGACCCTCTCGTTCGAGCCGGACCGGGCGGCCGTGGTCCTCCAGGACGACGGCGTCGGTCTGCAGCGCAACGGCAAGGGGCCCGGGGTGGGCCTCAGCATCCGCCGGGAGGAGGTGGAGCGCCTGGGCGGCAGCCTGCGCCTGGCGGCCAACGACGACGTGGGCGCGACCCTGCGCGCCTGGCTGCCGACCGGCCCGTGAGCGGCCGCGGCCACACGGTCCTGGTGGCCGACGACCATCCGATCGTGCGGTCGGGGATGCGGCTCATCATCGCCCGCAGCCGCTTCTTCGAGCTGGTGGGCGAGGCCGAGACCGGCCGCCAGACGATCCTGCAGTGCGAGCGGCTGCGCCCCGACCTGGTGCTGCTGGACCTGCGCCTGCCGGACCTGCCCGCGGCCACGATCTGCAGCCGCATCCGCGAGCGCCATCCCTCCACCGTGGTGGTGATCCTCACCGCCCACGAGGAGGAGATGGCCCTGCGCGGCTGCCTCAAGGCCGGCGCGTCGGGATGCTTCTTCAAGGACGTCAACGAGCAGACGCTGCTGGCCGGGCTGCGCCAGGCGGTCAACGGCCGCACGGTGATCGATCCGCGCGTCGCGGGCGCGATGCTGCGCCGCGACCGGCCCAGCACCGACGGCCTGCTCACCGAGCGCGAGCACGAGGTGCTGGTGGAGATCGCGCGCGGTCTCACCACCACCGAGATCGGCGCGGTGCTCTCCCTGTCGCCGAACACGGTGAAGAGCCACACCCGGGGGCTCTTCACCAAGCTCGGCGCCCACAACCGCGTGCAGGCGCTGGCCGCCGCGCGCGAGCGCGCCCTCATCTAGTGTCCCGAGCCGCAATTCGCGGCTCGGGACACTGACGGCGTCTACCGCGCCACCGCCGTCGCCCGGCACACCTCGCCGGTCGCCGCGCGGCGGGCCACGGCGGTCACCCGGGCGCCGGCGCGCAGGTTGCGCTCGCGCTCCAGCTCGAACGATCCGCTGGGCGCGCGGGTGGTGCGGGTGACGGCGGCGATGCGGCGGCCGTCGACCGCGATGGTCACGGTCCAGCGCGAGCCCACCCGGTTCTCGTCGACCTCGAACTCGATCTCGGTGTCCGGGCCGTCGTCCTCGTCCAGGTCGCGGTCGACCTTCAGCTTGGCGGTGCTGCTGATGGTGCAGGCGCCGCGCACCCGCACCTCGCCCCGATCGCGATCACGGTCGGCGCGGGCGGGCTGCTCGCGGCGGTCGTCGCCGGGGCCGTCGTCGTCTCCGTGCCGCGCGACGGCGACGGCGGGGACGGCGAGCGAACCGGCGACGATCAGCGCGGCGAGTCCTGTTCCGGTGGCTCTGCGCATGGTCGTCCTCCAGGGGATCGGTGTGCGGCCACGCTACGAGCGCCGCTGCAAGGGGGCGGCAAGGGCGCGGTAAGGGGAGCGCAAGCGGACGTGCCGTAGTCGGCGCTCGCGTCGTCCTCGAGCGGGTCGTGCGGTTCGGCTGATCTCATCCGGGTCCTCCGGGGCGCCGTCCGCTCCGGGGGTCCTCGTGTCGATCGCGTCGCGCCACGAGCCGCCGGTGCGGGCGGCTCGGGTGTCGTCAGGGCGTGACGGGCCGGCCGCTCAGGGGAGCGGCCACCACCGGGCGGCGAGGGGCGCGCGGGACGTCACCGCGCGACCATAGCCGTGCCGGGGCGGCGCCGTCGAGCCGGGTGGCCGCCCGTGGCGCCCGCAGGGACGTTCGGCCGACCGCGCCGGGGGCGCTTGAGCGTCTGCGGCGGGGGTCGTGTGCGAGCATCGGTGCATGCGCCGATCCGCGCCGTTGCGCCTGCTGGTGGCCGCCTCGTACCTCGCCCTCGTGGTGGCGCTGTCGGCCGTGGGCGGCGCCGGGGCGTATCGCATCGGCCATTCCGGGCCGTCGCCCACCGCGTCGCGCGATCCCTCCGACCTGTGGGCCATCCCGCCGTTCGAGACGGCCGCCATCCTGCTGGCCGCGGTGCTCTACGGGATCGCGATGCACCGCGCGCGCGGCGAAGTCGCCGCCTGGCGGCGGGTCTGCTTCGCCGCCGGCCTGCTGGTGCTGGCCGCGGCGCTGTGCTCGCCGCTGGGCGGCATCGCCCAGCAGGGACTGCTGGTGGCGCACATGCTGCAGCACACGCTGGTGGGCGCGGTCGCGCCGCTGCTGCTGCTGCTGGGCCTGCCGCGCGGCTACGTCGAGCCGCGCATCGGCCCGCTGCTGCGGCGGGTCGCCACGGTCCTCGAGAACCCCGTGCTCGCCTTCCCCCTGTGGGCGGTGGGCACCAGCGCCTGGCTCATCCCGGGCGTCCACCACGAGGTGCTCGACAACGGTCCGCTGTGGGTCCTCCAGCAGGCGTCGTTCCTGTTCCTGGGCCTGGTGCTGTGGGCGCCGATCCTCGAGCCCGTGCCGGCGCCCCGCTGGTTCGGCACCGGCTGGAAGGGCGGCTACATGACCGGCGTGTTCATGGTCGGGCTGATCACCGCGAACATCTTCTGGTTCAGCGGCACCGCCTTCTACCCGTCGCACGCCGGGGCGGCGGAGGCGTGGGGCGTCCAGCCGCTCGAGGACCAGGCGAACGCCGGCACCGTGATGATGGTGGTCCACTGCCTGCTGGCGCTCGGCGCGTCGGCGGTGCTGTTCTTCCGCCAGGCCCGCGAGGGCGACCTCAGCCAGCGCCTGATCGAGGCCGGCCTCGACCGCGAGACCGTCGAGCTCGCCACCCGCGCCGGCACGGCGACGGCCCTCGCCGAGGCCCACGGCATCCGCTCGCGCAGCCGCCCGGGCATCGACTGACCGTCCCGGCCGCCGCCGCTACCGGGGCCCGCGCGGCGCGGGCGTACACTGGTCGGGGTATGGAGAGCCCACGCACGGAGGCCGTCTGGACGCGCCTCGCCGTCCGCGGCATGCGCCGCACCCCCCAGCGCGAGGCGATCATCGAGGTGCTCGAGCGGGCGGGTGAGGCATTGCCCCTGCCGGTGGTGCTGGCGCGCTCGCGCCGCCGGGCGCCCGGTCTGGGGGAGCGCACGGCCGAGCGCACCGTCGCCCTGCTGGTCGACAGCGGCGCCATCGACGCGATCCGCACGCCCGACGGGGTGGTGGTCTACCGCCTGTGCGGCGGCGGCCACCACCACCACGTGGTGTGCGGCGCGTGCGGCGCCATCGCCGAGCTCTCGGGGTGCGAGGTGGGCGACTGGGCGACGGCCGAGGCCGAGCGGCAGGGCTTCCTGGTCGAGGGCCACGACGTGACGGTGCACGGCGTGTGCGCCTCGTGCCGGGTCAGCGCCGGTGCGATCCCGCCAGGACGGACGCCAGCGCGAGCGTGACCAGCGGCAGGCGGACGGCCCAGGCCACCGTCTGGGTGCCGCCGGCGCGCCTCAGCCGCCGCCGCGCCGTGCGCGCCGCGTACCGCCGGACGATCTGCGAGCGCAGGAGCATGGGGCGCAGTGTGACGCCCCCCTCGGACATCGCTCAGGGCACTAGTGGGTGTCGTGCCGGTGCACCGGGTCCATCGGCATCCGCGCGCCGCCGGGCAGCTCGGCCATCACCAGGCCGAACGTCTCCATCAGCGCCTCCTGGGTGAGCGCCTCGGCCGGGGGGCCGTAGGCCACCACCCGCTGGGCGAGCAGCAGGGCCCGGTCGGCCCGGAGGGCGTCCGAGATGTCGTGGGTGCACACCACCACGGCCGCGCCGCGGCGGCGCTCGCGGGCGAGCGCCACGCCCAGGAGGTCGGCGCCGGCGACGTCGAGGCCGGCGGTGGGCTCGTCCAGCACGATCAGATCGGCCCGCCACGCCAGCACCCGGGCGATCTGCACCCGCTGGCGCTGGCCTCCGGAGAGCGTGCCGAGCGGCGCGTCGGCCAGGTGGGCGATCGCCATGCGCTCCATCGCCTCCTCGATCAGCGCGCGGTCCTGCGCGCCGATCCGGCCCATGAGGCGCCGGGCGGGGAAGCGGCCCATCCGGACCACGTCGCGGGTGCGCAACGGCAGCACGAAGTCGCTGCGGTTGGCCTGGCCCAGGTACGCGACCCGGGCCGGCGCGGCGCCCGGCGCGCCGCCCAGCACCCGCACGGCGCCGCCCACCGGCGTGATGAGCCCGGCGACGGTGCGCACGAAGGTCGACTTGCCGGAGCCGTTGGTCCCGACCACCGCCAGGCTCTGCCCGGCCAGCACCTCGACGCCGATGCCCTCCACCACCGACCGGCCGTCGTAGCCCACGGCGAGCCGGTCCGAGACCAGGGCGGCGCCGCTCACGCGGGCGCGCTCCGCGGGGCGGGGCGGGCGAGCGAGCGGGCGATCAGGGCGGCGAAGAAGGTGCCCACCTCCACGAGCACGATGGTGGCGCCCGCCGCCAGGTCGTAGTGGTACGAGAGCAGCAGGCCGGCCCACACCGAGACCACCCCGACCGCTGCGGCGCCCAGCATCATGGCGCCGATGCGGCGCGCCACCAGCGCCGCGGTGGCCGGCGGCGCAACCAGCATCCCGAACACCAGCAGGGTGCCGACGGTCTGGAACGACACGATCACCGTCACCGCGACCATCGCCAGCATCAGCCAGTCGTAGAGGGCCGCCGAGAATCCCGCCGCCCGGGTCTGCTCGGCGTCGAACGACAGCAGCAGGAAGGGCCGCGCGCACACCGCCGCGACGGCGGCCACCAGCAGCGCCGCGCCCAGCTGCCACCAGATGTCCGACCACTGGATGCCCAGCACCTCGCCGAAGAGGATGCGGGTGAGGTCGCCGGTGAACGAGTCCGACCGCGAGACGATCACCACGCCGAGCGCGAGCATCCCCACGAACAGCAGGCCGATGGCGGTGTCCCCCGACAGCCGGGAGCGGCGGCGCACCAGGGTGACGCCGCCGATCATCACCGCGGCGCCCACGGCCGCGCCGAGCATCCCCGGCAGGCTCAGCAGGATCGCGCCGGCGATGCCCGGCAGCACCCCGTGGGCGAGCGCGTCGCCGATGAAGGCCAGCCCGCGCAGCACCACGAAGGTGCCGACCACCGCGCACGCCAGGGCCACCAGGCACCCGGCCAGCAGGGCGCGCTGCATGAACTCGTTCTGGGCGAACGGGTCGATCAGCGCGTCCACGGGGCCTCCGCCTCCGGTTAGGAGCGCGCGGCGGTCAGTCCACCCGCGATCGCCGTGGCCACGTCGCGCATGAAGGTGAAGTACGAGCCGTCGGCCGGCAGCGAGTGGGTGCCGATCTCGACCACCTCGGCCCCCGTCTCGTCGCCCAGGGTGCGCACCACGTCGGCGGGCGTGCCGAGCTCGGTGAAGATCGCCGGCACCCGCTCCCGCTCGATCTGCCGCTTCAGCCGCGCGATGTTGGCGGCCGACACCTGGGCCTCGGAGCTGAGCGAGGCGATGACGGAGCCCGCGATGCGGAAGTCGTAGCGCGCCGCGAAGTAGCCCATCGACTCGTG
Source organism: Thermoleophilia bacterium (assembly GCA_050181915.1). Lineage (GTDB taxonomy): Bacteria > Actinomycetota > Thermoleophilia > Miltoncostaeales > Miltoncostaeaceae > JBFXCS01. Next base: position 203,792 of record JBFXCS010000004.1, read on the forward strand.
CCCGGTCACCAGGGTGCGGCGCGCGGCGGGGATGGGCGCGAGGATGTCGCGCACCTCGCCGTCGAGCGCCGTGAGGCGCTGCTCGAGGTCGGCGGCCCGGTCGGCCACGTCGAGGCCGGTGCGCTCCTTCAGCTCCGGCGCGAGCCCGGCGACCACGTCGCGCATCGTGAGGGGGTCCATCCACAGGTGCGGGTCGAAGGCGCCGTGATGGTGGTGCTCCTCCTCCTCGCCCTCCGCGTGGTCGTCCTCGTGCTCCTCGGCGGGGCGCAGCGTCGAGACGACGTCCGAGGCCTGGAAGAGCCGCTCGACGGGCACGCCGCCGAGCGGGTCCTCGAGGCCCTCCTCCAGGTCGAGGCCGTTCGCCACGACGAGGTCGGCGTTCTCGAGCCGGCCGATGTCCTTCGCGGACGGCTGGTAGTCGTGGGGGTCGGTGCCGTTGGGGATGAGCACGGTGACCCGCGCCCGGTCGCCGACCAGGTCGGACACCAGTGAGCCGAGCATGGGGGTGGTGACCACGATCGACGGACCGGAGCCGGATTCCGCGTCGTCGTCAGATCCGCAGGCGGCGGCGGTCGCCGCCACCAGCGCGACCAGCAGGAAGGCGCTCAGCGCGCGGCGCATCCGGGCCCATCCGTCCATCCGAACTCCTTCTCGCGGGCGTCCGGCGTCGGCCGGACTCAGTCGTGGCGAGAATGAGTATCAAATCCATCGACGGCGCGCCGGGCCAGGTACTCCTCCACTCCCGGCCCGAGCGGCGTGATGCCCTTGTAGTCGCGCATCTGCGGGGGCATCGATCGCAGCGTGCCCAGCAGCAGGCGGGCGTCCGCCGCGTCCGCCACCGCCTCGGCGAGCGACCGCGACCGGGTGTGGACGGTGAACAGCACCGCCCCGCTGCGCGGCAGCCGGGCGAGCGTCTGGCGCTCGACCCGTACGAAGACCTCGGCCCCGGCCCGGTCGGCCGACGGGGCGCGCGGCGGCGGCGGCGTGAGGGGTGACAGGTCGAGGGCGTCGGTGGTGCGCAGGGCCCAGTTCGCGCGCCACACGGGCCGGCCGGGCAGCAGGCCGGCCAGCAGGCGCTCGAAGGCGCGCCCCAGCTCCTGCTCGAAGCCGGGCACGCGGGCGTGGAGGTCGAGCGCCCGCCGGCCGATCGCCCACGGCAGGCTCCAGTCGTTGGGGAAGCAGAGCTGGCCCGCCGCGAGCGGGAAGCCGTCCTCGGGACCGAGGATCAGCAGGTCCTCGACCAGCCGGCGGCCCACCCAGTCGAGCGGCTCGCGGTCGATGGACGCGTCTACCTCGGGGCGCAGCCGCACCGTCTCGCCCAGCAGCCGGTCGGTCCACGTCCAGGTGCCGCGGTCGTTCGCCAGCTCGACCAGGCGGGGGAAGTGGGCGGCCGCGTCGCGCAGCAGCAGCGCCAGCGCCTCCCACTGGGCGGCGATGGTGCGGCCGCCGCCGCGGAAGCGGTAGTCGTGGTCCTCGTCCAGCAGGCGCCGTCGCAGCGCCACCTCGGCGGCGTGGCGGTCGGGGTCGATCAGCGCCACCGGCGCCGGGCCGAGCGCCCGCACCCCGACGGTGAGCCGGAACCGCTCCGAGTCGAGGGGAAGCGAGGGGAGCACGGTCGGCCCATCTTCCCCCATCCGCGCCCGGCCATCCTCTAGCATCGGCGCCGTGACCGGTGCCCACCTCGCGGCGAGCATTCCCGCGCCGGACATCCGCCAGTTCGACCTGGGCCCGCTCTCGATCCGGCTCTACGCGCTGTGCCTGCTGGCCGGCGTGGTGGCGGCCACCTACGTCACCATGCGCCGCTGGAGGGCGAAGGGCGGCGACGCCGACCTGGTGCTCGAGGTGGCGCTCTGGTCGGTGCTCGGCGGGCTGGTCGGCGGCCGGCTCTACCACGACATCACGAGCTGGAACGAGCTGGGCGACGAGTGGTACGCCCCGTTCGCGATCTGGGAGGGCGGCCTCGGCATCTGGGGCGGCGTCGCGCTGGGCGTGGCGACCGGCGCCTACGTCACCAGGAAGCGCGGCCAGAGCGTGCTGGCGATGATGGACGCCGCCGCTCCCGGCATCCTCATCGCGCAGGGCATCGGCCGGCTCGGCAACTACTTCAACCAGGAGCTCTTCGGCGGGCCCACCGGCCTGCCCTGGGGCCTCGAGGTCGACCTCGGCGAGCGCCCCGACGACAGCCTCGACCAGGCGACGTACCACCCCACCTTCCTCTACGAGATGCTCTGGAACTTCGCCGGGGCGGCGCTGCTCATCTGGATCGGGCGGCGCTTCCGCATCCGCCCGCCGGGCATCTTCTGCCTCTACGTGGCGGTCTACTCGCTGGGCCGGATCTTCTGGGAGCAGCTGCGCGTCGACCCCTCCAAGATGTTCCTGGGCCAGCGGCTCAACTTCTACGTCGCCCTGGCCCTCTTCATCGCCGGCCTGGTGGGGTTCTGGTGGAGCCGGCGGCGGGACGGCGACGATCCGGTGGTGACCTCGGCGTACGCCGGCGACGGGCAGCCCGCCCCGGCCCTGCCGCGCACCCCCGGCGGCGCGGCGAAGCCGGCGAGGAAGCCGCCCCGGAGCTGACGCCGCTGCATGCAAGTGCATGAGAGCATGCTGATCGCATGAAGACCCTTCAGATCAGGAACGTGCCGGACGACATCCATCGGAAGCTGAAGATGCGCGCCGCGAGCTGATCGAGCGACTCGACGCGCAGGAGCCCTTCGTCGTCAATGTGCCCGACCTCTTCGACCTCTAGGTGCTGCAGGGTCTGCGGCGCCTGGTCGCCGATGGCCGGATCACGTCCGCGCGAGCGATCAAGGCGATGGACACCATCCTCGCGCTGCCTCCCGTGCGCCATGATCATGAGCCGCTGCTGCCACGGATCTCGGAGATGGTGAGCTGCTCTGACGGTCAAGCTCGTTTAGAAGGTCTTCGGGGTGAGACGTGGTCGTCCGGCCGCGAAAGCCGAGCAGGTCAAGGAGGCGGGGAGGGGGTGCGATACCCATGGCGGTATCGCCCCGACCGACGACGCCGATGTGCGATGGTTTGCAGCGAGCCGGCGGCCGCGGACCGTCATCCCGAAAAACCTTCTTGGCCCTCGACGGCGCCCTTGAGGCGCCGCAGCCGTCCGTCCCAGGCGGCCTCGGCGTCGCGCACCCAGGCCGCGGCCGGGTCGAGGGCGCCCTCGCGCAGGCGGTAGCGCACCTCCCGGCCGCGGCCGGGGATGCGCTCGACCAGGCCCGCCTCGTCGAGGGTGGCGAGGTGCTTGGCCACCGCCTGGCGGGTGATCGGCAGGTCCGCCGCCAGGGCGGGGACGCTGGTGGTGTCGCCGCGCAGCATGCGCTCGATCACCCCGCGCCGGGTGGGGTCGGCGAGCGCGGCGAAGATCGGGCCGACGTCGCTCACACCGGGGCGAGCGCGGGGGTCAGGGCCGCGGCGAGGCGCGCCATCGGCACGGCCGGCCGGCTCTCGGTGACCACCACCCGCGCGCCGTCCGGCGCCGGCGTCACCAGGATCTCGACGCGGGAGGGCTCCTCGTCGCCCTCCCACCACCACCAGACGAGGCGGTTCGGCGGGTCCTCGCTCTCCACCCGGATCTCGCGCTCCGGCTCGTCGAGCCATCGCTCGCGGCCCTCCTCGGTGGAGATCGCCTCCCACACCTCCTCGGGGGTGGCCTCCACCTCGATCTCGCGCCGTGCCGGCATCGCTCCTCCTATGACAACCAATCGGTTGCTATGGTGTCTGACAACCGCCCAGTTGTCGAAAGGATAGCGATGCCGCTGATCCCCATGGTCGTCGAGCAGACCTCGCGCGGCGAGCGCTCGTTCGACATCTACTCCCGCCTGCTCAACGAGCGCATCATCTTCCTCGGCACGCCCGTCGACGACCAGATCGCGAACCTGATCGTCGCCCAGCTGCTGCACCTCGAGAGCGAGGATCCCGACAAGGACATCTCGCTCTACATCAACAGCCCCGGCGGGGTGATCTACTCGGGCCTGGCGATCTACGACACCATGCGGTTCATCCGGCCCGACGTCGCCACCATCTGCTTCGGCGTGGCGATGAGCATGGGATCGCTGCTGCTGGCCGGCGGCGCCGAGGGCAAGCGGATGGCGCTGCCGAACAGCCGCATCCTCATCCACCAGCCGAGCGGCGGCTACCAGGGCCAGGCCAGCGACATCGAGATCCATGCCCGCGAGACGATCGAGCTGCGCCGCCGGGTGGACGAGATCTACGCCCGCCACACCGGCCAGAGCGTCGAGCGGGTGCACGACGACATGGAGCGCGACCGCTACTTCACCGCCGAGCAGGCGGCCGAGTACGGCCTGGTCGACCGGGTGATCGAGTCGCACGAGCTCACGCGCGTCCCCACCGGCTTCGGCCCTCGCGGGGAGTGAGCCTCTCGGAATAGGCTTGCGCCGACCCGTACCGCGGAGAGGACGAGAATGAGCGCTATCGACGAGATCCTGTCGGCGATCCCCCTGGACCAGCTGGCGAGCAGGCTCGGCACCGACCCCGACACGCTCTCGAAGGCCGCCCAGGCGGCGCTGCCGGGGCTGCTGGGCGGAATGGAGGCGAACGCGCAGGATCCGGCCGGCGCGGCGTCGCTGGAGAACGCGATCCAGCAGCACGACGGCGCCCTGCTCGACGGGGGCGTCAACCTCGACGACGTGGACGCGTCCGACGGCGAGAAGATCGTCGGGCACGTCTTCGGCGGTAACGAGGAGCAGGTCGTGAGCCAGCTCTCGTCCGGCGGCGGCGTGAGCGGCGACCTGATGAAGAAGCTGCTGCCCGTGCTGGCCCCGGTGGTGCTCGCCTTCCTGGCGAAGAAGTTCACCGGCGGCGGGCAGTCCCAGCAGGCCGCCGCGTCGCAGGGCGGCGGCGGGGGCGGCATCACCGACCTGCTCGGGGGCCTCCTCGGCGCGGGCGGCGGCGGTGGCGGCGGCCTCGACATCGGCAACATCCTCGGCGGCCTGCTGGGAGGCGGCCGCCGCTAGCGACGTCGCGGGGCGGGCGCGCGGCGGGACGGCGCGCCCGCCCCGCCGCGCGCCCGGGGTCAGCCCGTGTTGCGCAGCCCCGTCGCGATGCCGCTGATCGTGAGCAGCAGGGGGTGCTCGACCGCGGCGCGCGCCGCGTCGTCCGGCGCGGCGCGGTACTCGCGCAGCAGGCGGATCTGGATGGCGTGCAGCGGATCGACGTACGGGTTGCGCAGGCGGATCGAGGTCTGCAGGAAGGGCTTGTCGTCGAGCAGCCGCTCCCGGTCCACCACCGCGAGCAGGCCCGCGCAGGTGCGCCGGTACTCGTCGACCACGGTGCCGAGCATCCGCTCGCGCAGCTCCTCGTCGCCCACCAGGCGCGCGTAGAGACCGGCCACGCGCATGTCGGCCTTGCCCACGGTCATGTGGCAGGTGTCGACGATCGCCCGCCACCACGGCCACCGGGCGTACATCTCGCGCAGCACCCCGAGGCCGCTCTTGTAGCGCTCGGTGAACCCCTCCAGCGCCCGGCCGACGCCGAACCACGAGGGCAGCAGATGCCGGTTCTGGGTCCAGGCGAACACCCAGGGGATCGCGCGCAGGTCCTCGACGCGCAGCTCGCCGGCCGCGCCGGGGCGCCGGCCGGGCCGCGAGCCGATCGCCAGCAGGCCCAGCTCGCGGATCGGGCTGGCCTCGACGAAGTAGGGGATGAAGCCCTCGTCCTCGTACACCAGCGACCGGTAGGCGCCCATCGACGACTCGGCCAGCTCGGCGGCGGCCTCGTCCCACACCCGCTTGCGGCCGGTGATGCCGCCGCCCTCGTCCTCCTCCAGGGTGCGCTCGAGCACGGCCGCCAGCACCGAGTCGAGGTTGCGCTCCGCCACCTGGGGCAGGCCGTACTTGAACGACAGCGACTCGCCCTGCTCGGTGATGCGGATGCGCCCGCCCAGCGTGCCGGCGGGACCGCCCACGATCGCGGCGTGGGTCGACCCGCCGCCGCGGCTGGCGGTGCCGCCCCGGCCGTGGAACAGGGTGAGCTCCACGCCGTGCAGCCGGCACACGTCGGCCAGCCGCTCCTGGGCGAGGAAGAGCTCCCAGTTGGCGGCCAGGTACCCGCCGTCCTTGTTCGAGTCGGAGTACCCCACCATCACGATCTGGCGGCCGCCGCGCGCCTCCACGTTGCGGCGGTACTCCTGCGACCCCAGCAGCTCGCTCAGCATGCCGGGGGCGTGGCGCAGGTCGTCGATCGTCTCGAACAGGGGCACCAGGTCGACGTCCGAGGCGACGGCGCCGTCGCCGGCGTCCCGCACCAGGCCGGTGGCCGAGGCGAGCCGCAGGGGCGCGAGCAGGTCGTCGCTCTCGTGGGTGAAGCTCACGATCACCGTGCCGGCGGCGCGCGGCCCGTGCGCGTCGATGGCGCCGCGCAGCTCGCGAAAGGTCTGGAGCACCTCCGCCGCGGCGGGCGCCATCGCCTCGTGCGGCGCGTCGAGCGCGTCGGCCGCCTCGCGCAGGCGCGACGAGTGCTGGCGCACGTCGAGGCGGGCGGTGTGGAAGCCGAAGATCTCCACCTGGCGCCGCAGCCGGGCGACCCCGCGCGCGGCGATGCGCTCGCCCCGGTGCTCCATGAGCGACGCGCTCACCACGTCGAGGTCGGCGAGCATCTCGTCCGGGTCGGCGTAGGGGCACTCGCCCTGCGGGTCGAGCCGCACCCACACGAACGAGAGCTTGCGCCGGTAGGGCTCGGCGGCGTTGCGCGCGCGCACCCCCTCGGCCGCCACCGGCATGCGCGCCTCGTCGGCGGCGATCGAGGCGAGCAGCGCGTCGCTCACGCCGGTCATGCGCTGCGACATCGCCAGCTCGGCGGCCAGCAGGCGCACCCTCTCCTGCAGGCCGCGCAGGGCGTGGTCGCGGTGCCGCTCCAGGGCCCGGGGGATGAGATCCGGCGTGCAGTTCGGGTTGCCGTCCTGGTCACCGCCCGCCCACGAGCCGAAGGTCAGGGCGACGCGCGGCGCGCGCACGCCCGGGTAGTGCTCGCCGAGCAGGCCCTCCAGCTCCTCGTGCACGGCCGCCGCGGCGTCGATCAGGATGTGATCGAAGAAGAACAGGACCCGCCGCACCTCGTCGATCACCCGCGGCCGCTCGGCGCGCATCGCGTCGGTCTGCCACAGGATCGTGATCGCCTCGAGGAGCTGCTCGACGGTCTCGCGCCGCTCCCGCGGCGAGCGCGGCGCCTCCAGCTCCTCCAGCCGCGCGTTCACCTGGATGTGCTTGTCCAGCACGTTCTGGCGCGTGATCTCGGTGGGGTGCGCGGTGGCCACCAGCTCCACCCGCAGCCGGTCGAGGGCGTCCTGCACCCGCTCGGCCGGCACGCCGCGGGCGGCGAGGGCGGTGACGGCGGCGGCGAGGCTCTCGGGCTGGGCGCGGCCCTCCGCCTCGCGCTCGGCGTCGCGGGCGCGGCGCCGGCGCACCCGGTGGTGCTGCTCGGCGGCGTTGACGAGCTGGAAGTAGATCGAGAAGGAGCGGATCACGTCGACCGTGCGCGCCCGGTCGAGCGAGTCGACGATCCGCTCCACCTCGGCCTCGGTGCTCTCGGCGGAGGCGCCGTCCGGGTCGGCCCGCAGCTCGCGGTTCAGCAGGCGCAGCCGCTCCTCGGTGGCCAGCAGCTCGTCGCCGCCCTGCTCCACCAGCACCGTGCCCAGCAGCTCGCCCAGCATGCGCACGTCGCGCCGCAGCGGCTCGTCCCGGTCGATGCCCCCGGGCCGGGGCAGGCCTCCGGTGCCGCTGGGCGGCGGCTCCGGCGGCGGAGGGTTACTCCGCGTCGTCTCCCTGCACCTTCCCGCCGACGGCGGCGAGGGTGAACACGGCGAAGACGATCCCCATCACGAAGGGCAGGTAGCCGGCCTCATGGCGGTCGTGCCATCCGATCACGATGAGCAGCGCCGACAGCGCGGTCATCAGCGCGAGAATCCAGATGGGCAGTCCCCTCATGCTGCGCAGCTCCCTTCAGATGGCCGGGCGCAAGCCTAACCGCACCGGACGGGCGGCGGGAGGTGCGATCGTCCCTGCTAGTGTCCCCCGCCATGTCCGCTGAGCATGTCGAGGTGAGCGTCCAGGACCTCACCGGGGCGACCCTCGTGCGCGTGACGGGCGTACTGGACGCGCTCGCCCTGCCGGAGGTGTCGCGCGAGCTGACCGACGCGCAGCGCGGCCAGGACCCCGTGTACGTGGATCTGGCCGGCGTGACCTTCATGGACAGCCGCGGCCTGGGGGCGCTGCTGGCGGCGAACGAGCGCAGCCGCGAGGGTGCCCCGCCGGTGTACCTGCACCGCCTCTCGGACGCCGTCCGGCGTCTGCTGGACGTGTCGGGCGTGCGCGGGGTGCTGCACGAGGTCGACGACCTGCCCGAGGGCCCGGCCGCCTGATCGGCGCCCGCCGGCGCCCCGTGCCCGGCGGATGTTCGGATATCCCGGACCCGTCCGGTTCGGGGCCTCTCGCGGGTCGTCGTGGCCGACGCGGGCCCCGTCCCCTCTCCGTTGCGGCGGGGGCCCCGACGCGACATCATGAGCCGATATGCTTATACTCTCCATAATCAGTTGTGATTTACTTGTTTATGGCGCCGCGCGGCGCCTCCCACCGCCGTCCGGAGATGCCGTCCGTGCCGAACACCACCACAATCGCGACGCGACCGACCGGCCGCTCGCGGATGCCCGCCACGGCGGCGCGCGGCGTGGATAGCCGCCCCGGCATCGTCGGCCTCGGCGCGGGCGGCCACGCCAAGTGCGTCATCGAGGCGATCCGGTCGGTCTACCGCTACCGCGTGGTGGCGCTGATCGAGGACGGGACCGCCCGCGAGGGCGAGCTCGTGCTGGGCTCCCCGATCGTCCCGGCCGAGCGGGTCGCGGCGCTGCGGGAGCAGGGCGTCGACCACGCCTTCGTGGGGGTCGGCGGCATCCGCGACTCCGGTCCGCGGCGCAGGGCCGCCCAGCGGCTGCTCGACGCCGGGTTCCGCCTGCCCTCCATCGTCCACGGCTCGGCGATCGTCGCCCCCTCCGCGCTGATCGAGGACGGCGCCCAGATCTTGGCCGGCGCCATCGTCAACGCCGAGGCCCGGGTGGCGTTCGGGGCGATCGTGAACGCGGGCGTGATCGTGGGGCACGACGTGCGGGTGGGCGCGTCGGCGCACGTGGGCTCCGGCGCCAAGCTCGGCGGCGCCGCCGTCGTCGGCGCCGGCGCCCACATCGGCACCGGCGCGGTGCTGCTGCAGGGAGTGACCGTGGGTGAGGAGGCGGTCGTCGGCGCCGGATCGGTGGTGCTCCGCGACGTGCCCTCGGGCGCGGTGGTCGCGGGCATTCCCGCCCGGCCGTTGAGGGAGGATCGATGAGCGCGGGGATCGACGTACACCAGCACCTCTGGCCGGAGCGGCTGCTCGAGGCCCTGGCGCGGCGCGACCGGCCGCCGCTGCTGCGGCGCAGCCGCGGCGAGTGGCTGCTGCGCATCGAGGGCGAGCCGGAGTGGCCGGTCGACCCGGCCGATCACGACCCCGAGCGCCGCGCCGCCGCGCTCGCCGACGACGACCTGGAGCGGGCTGTGGTGGCGCTCTCCAGCCCGCTGGGCATCGAGGCCCTGCCCGCCGACGAGGCCGCCGAGCTGCTCGAGGCCTACCACGAGGGCGTGGCCGACCTGCCGCACGGGCTGATGGCCTGGGCCGCGGCGGGCCTCGCCGAGCCGGATCCCGCCGCGCTGGCGGCGCTGCTCGATCGCGGCTTCGTCGGCCTGTGCCTGCCCGCCGGCGCCCTGTCGGGGCCCGACGGCGTCATCCGGGTGGCGCCGCTGCTGGCGGTGCTGGAGGAGCGCGACGCGCCCCTGTTCGTGCATCCGGGCCCCGCCCCCTGGTCGGCGGTCGACCCGCACGGCGCCGGCGGTCCGGCCTGGTGGCCCGCGCTCACCGGCTACGTCGCCCAGATGAGCGCCGCCTGGCTGGCCTTCCGCACCTGGGTGCGGCCGGCCCATCCCGACCTGCGGGCGTGCTTCGCGATGCTCGCCGGCCTGGCGCCCCTGCAGGGCGGTCGTCTCGCCTCGCGCGGCGTCGACCTGCCCGCCACCGACCCGGGGTTGTTCCTCGACACCTCGTCCTACGGCCCGGACGCCGTCCGCGCCGTCGCCGACGTCGTGGGGCTGGGCTCCCTGGTCTACGGCTCGGACCGCCCGGTCGTGAGCCCCCCGCCCGGCGTGCCGGGCGGCCTCTCGCCGACCCTCACCCGCGCCCTCAACCCGGCGCGGCTGCTCGCGCTCCAGGAGGTTCACGCATGATCGAGCTGCTCTCCTCGCCCCCGGCGGAGGATTCGACCGCCCCGCTCGACCCGGCCGCGCTGCGCGCCCTGGTCGACGGGCTCGCCGCGACGCCCGGTCTCTGGGAGCCGGGCGTGCGTCACGATCCGGCTGAGCGGCTCTACGAGCTGCTGTGGCGGGACGAGCGCATCGAGGTGTGGCTGATCTGCTGGAGCGGGGAGGACCACGACACCGGCTTCCACGACCACGACATCTCCAACGGCGCGTTCGCCGTGGTGCGGGGCGAGCTGGTGGAGGAGCGCCTCGGCCTGGAGGGGCCGATCCGGCGGCGGCTGCGGGCGGGGCGGTCGGTCGCGTTCTCGCCCTCGCACGTGCACCGGGTGCGCGGCGTGGGCGCCGGGCGGGCGGTGTCGATCCACGCGTACTCGCCGCCGCTGCGGCGGATGGGCGTCTACGAGGTCGCCCCCGACGGCGCGCTCGGCCGCACCACCGTCACCGCCGACCACGAGCTGAGGAACGCCTCCGCGGCCGACGACCCCGCCTAGCGTCGCACCTTCGCCGCGATGCGGCCGGCGTGGCGGCGCACCAGCGCCGCCGCCGGCTTCGGGTCGCGCGGATCGAACACGCCGTCGTGGAGCGGCGGGCGCAGGCTGGCCAGGAACTCGCGGGCCGTCCACTGGCCGCGCAGGATCTCTCGCGGGCCGCCGACGAGGTGCTTGGTGGCGATCATCCAGCGCACTCCGCCGCGGTGGCCCTCCGGCCATCGGCGCGGCCGCCCGATGGCGTCGAGGTACGCCGCGAGCGGCAGGTTGACGCCGCAGATCGTGGCCAGGTACGACCACAGCCACGAGCGGACGTTCACCTCGATCAGGTAGTCCTTGCCGTCGCGCGGGTCGCGCTTGGTCTCGAGCTGGGAGATGCCGTGGTAGCCCAGGGCGTCGAGCACGGCGTGGCAGCGGTCCGCGTAGTCGGGGTCCCACTGCGCCTCGCTGGCGCGCGACGAGCCGAAGCGCGGCGGCCACTGGCGCAGCTTGTGGCCGGTGAAGCTGGCGAGGCGCTCGCCGTTCGCGCCGCGGTAGCTGCCGAGGGTCCAGAAGCGGTCGTCGCCGCCCGGGATGACCTCGCTGAGCTGGGGCTCGTAGGGCGCCGCCAGCTCCCAGTGGCGGCGCAGCTGGTCGATGTCCTCGGACTCGAACACCTGGGTGCGGAAGCGCTTGCGGAACTCGGGCGCGTTGCGCGGCTTCAGGATGAGCGGGAAGCGCAGCGAGCGGGCGGCCTCGAGCGCGTCGGCGAGGTCGGTCGGCTCGACGGTGGCGGGCACCGGGAAGCCGATCGACCGCGCCACGGCGTGCTGGTGGCTCTTGTCGATGATCGCGGAGACCGTCGCCCACGGGCTCCAGGGCCGGTGGAAGAACTCGGCCACCTCGTCCTCGCGCGGGCCGATGTCGTTCACGGCCTCGTCGTGGGTGGCGAACAGGACGCCCTTCTCCGGGAGGGTGCGGCCCAGGGCGAGCAGGTCCTCGATGAAGCCGTCCGGGTCGGTGAGGGCGTCGCGGGTGTGCCAGGGCCGGGCGTAGCGCGACCGCAGGCCGATGGCGCGCGGGTCGTGGTCGCAGGCGATCACCGGCACGCCCTCGCGGCCGAGGCTGCGGATGAGCCCGAGCGAGTTCGGGCCCGACGCCTGCAGGATCACGGCGGGGGCGGTATGGGTGTGGGCGCTCACCGGCCGCCCACCATAGCGGGACGTCCCGCGGTCCGGGGGCGTGCGGGGCTCTACGGCCCGGGGGTGCCCTTCACCCGCAGGCGGCGCGCGTGGCGTCGCACGAGCGCCAGGGCCGGGCGGGGATCGCGCAGCTCGAAGACGCCGTCGTGGAACGGCGGCCGGATGCTCGCCGCGAACTCGCCGAGGGTCCACCGCCCGCTCACGATCTCGCGGGGGCCGGCCACCAGGTGCTTGGTGGACAGGATCCAGCGCATGTTGCCGCGGTGGCCCTCCGGCCACCGGCGCGGCCGCCCGATGGCGTCGAGGTACGCCGCGAGCGGCAGGTTCACGTCCACCAGCGTCGCCAGGCCCACCCACAGCCACGAGCGGGTGTTCACCTCGATCAGGTAGTCCCTGCCGTCGCGCGGGTCGCGCTTGGTCTCGAGCTGGGAGATGCCGTGGTAGCCCAGGGCGTCGAGCAGCGCGTGGCCGCGCTCGGCGTAGTCCGGGTCCCAGGAGGCCTCGGCGGCGCGGCCCGTGCCGAAGCGCGGCGGCCACTGGCGCAGCTTGCGGCCGGTGAAGCTGGCGAGGCGCTCGCCGTTCGCGCCGCGGTAGCTGCCCAGCGACCAGATGCGCTCGTCTCCGCCCGGGATGACCTCGCTGAGCTGGGGCTCGTAGGGCGCCGCCAGCTCCCAGTGGCGGCGCAGCTCGCCGATGTCGGTCGATTCGAACACCTGGGTGCGGAAGCGCCTGCGGAACTCGGGCGCCTGGCGCGGCTTCAGGATGAGCGGGAAGCGCAGCGAGCGCCCGGCCTCCTCGACGTCGGCGAGGTCGGCCGGCTCGACGGTGGCGGGCACTGGGAAGCCGATCGACCGCGCCACGGCGTGCTGGTGGCTCTTGTCGACGATCCGCGACATCACCGGCCACGGGCTCCAGGGCCGGTGGAAGAACTCGCCCACCTCGTCCTCGCGCGGGCCCACGGCGGTCACCGCCTCGTCGTGCGTCGCGAACAGCACGCCCTTCTGCGGCAGGGTGCGGCCCAGGGCGAGCAGGTCCTCGATGAAGCCGTCCGGGTCGGTGAGGGCGTCGCGGGTGTGCCACGGGCGGGCGTAGCGCGACCGCAGGCCGAGCGCCCGCGGGTCGTGGTCGCAGGCGATCACCGGCACGCCCTCGCGCCCCAGGCTGCGGATGATCCCCAGCGAGTTCGGGCCCGACGCCTGCAGGACGACCGCCGGCGGGCGGGTGGGGTCGGGGGAGGTCACGGAGGTGGAACGGTACCGGGGCGGGGGCCCCGCCCCGGTACCGGCGGCGGGTCAGGCCGCGAACACCTTCTCGTTCTGAGGCCGCAGGAACACCGAGGCGCCCTCCCGGAGGCCCAGCTGGTCGGCCTCCTCGCGGGTGACCTGGGCGTAGAGCTGGCCGCCGTCGTCGCGCTTCAGCTCCACCCGCACCTCGAAGCCCAGGTGCACCAGGCGCTCGACGGTGGCCTTCGAGGTGACGCCGTTCGCCTCGGCCGACAGGGCGATGTCGTGGGGGCGCACGTAGGTGTCCTCGCCGAGGCGGGCGACCGGGCCGATGAAGGTCATCACGAACCGGTTGACCGGGTTCTCGTAGAGGTCGCGCGGCGGGCCGACCTGCTGGATGCGGCCCTGGTCCATCACCACGATCGTGTCGGAGACGTCCATCGCCTCCTCCTGGTCGTGGGTGACGAGCAGGGTGGTCTGGTGGACCTCCTCGTGCAGGCGCCGCAGCCACAGCCGCAGCTCCTTGCGCACGCGGGCGTCGAGCGCGCCGAACGGCTCGTCGAGCAGCAGCACCTTCGGCTCCACGGCCAGCGCCCGGGCGAGGGCCATGCGCTGGCGCTGGCCGCCCGACAGCTGGCTGGGGTAGCGGTCGGCCAGCCCGTCGAGCTGCACCAGGCCGAGGAGCTCGTCCACCCGCTCGCGGATCTCGTTCTTCGCGCGCTTGCGGATCGACAGGCCGAAGCCGACGTTCTGGCGCACCGTCATGTGCTTGAAGGCCGCGTAGTGCTGGAACACGAAGCCCACGTTGCGCTTCTGCGGGGGGTAGGCGGTCGCGTCCTCGCCGTGGATCTCGACGGTGCCGGTGTCCGGCGTCTCGAGCCCGGCGATGACGCGCAGCAGGGTGGACTTGCCTGAGCCGGACGGCCCGAGGAGCGTGGTCAGGGACCCGTCGGGGACGTCCAGATTGACGTCCGCGAGGGCCACGAAGTCGCCGAAGCGCTTGTTCACGTCAGTGACCGTGATGCCCATCGCCGCCTCCTTTCCGGTTGAGCAGGTTCATTACGAGCACGGTGATCACCGCCAGCAGGATGAGGACGAGCGACGAGGCGTAGGCCGCGGTCTGGCTGTCCTTGCCGATCTGCTGGTACTGCTGGGCGACGAAGAGGGTCATCGACTCGGTGTTGCCGGTGATGCGCCCCGACACCACCGCCACGGCGCCGTACTCGCCCAGCGCGCGGGCGGTGGTGAGGACGACGCCGTAGATCACGCCCCAGCGGATCGCGGGCAGCGTGATGCGCCAGAAGGTCTGGAAGCCGCCCGCCCCGAGGGTGGAGGCGGCCTCCTCCTGCTCGGTGCCCACCTCGCGCAGCACCGGGACCACCTCGCGCACCACGAAGGGCAGGCACACGAAGATGGTGGCGATGACCATGCCGGGCAGCGCGAAGACGATCTGATAGCCCAGGTCGTTCTGGATGAAGCCGAACCAGCCGTACTTGCCCCACACCAGCACCACGCAGAGGCCGACCACCACCGGCGACAGCGCCAGCGGCAGGTCGATGAGGGCGCTGATGAGCGGGCGGCCCGGCACCCGTCGGCGCACCAGGATGAGGGCGGCGATGACGCCGAAGACGGCGTTCAGGGGCACCGCGATCACGGTGATGATCACCGTGATCCACAGGGCGTGGACGGCGTCCTCGCTGGTCACCTGGGTCCAGAACACGCCCCAGCCGCGGTCGAACGAGCGCCAGAACACCAGCGAGACGGGGATCACCAGCAGGAACAGCAGGTAGCCGAGGCCGATGACCCGCAGGCCCCAGCGGGCGAGGATGTCGCCGGCGCTAGCGCGCATGGCGCGAGCTCCAGCGCTCGAGGCCGCTCAGCAGCAGCAGCGCGGCCAGGGACAGGACCAGCAGCGAGACCGACACCGCGGCCGCCGCGACCGGCGTGCCGCCCTGGTTCCCCTCGATCAGGTTGATGATGTAGAGCGACGAGACCTGGGTGTCGAAGGGGATGTTGCCGGCGATCAGCACCAGCGAGCCGAACTCGCCGAGCGCTCGCGAGAAGGCCAGGCCGCTGCCGCCCAGGATGGCCGGCAGCAGGTTGGGGAAGATGATGCGCCGGAAGATGGTCCAGCGGCCGGCGCCGAGCGACGCGGCCGCCTGCTCCATCTCGCGGTCGATCTCGAGCAGCACCGGCTGCACCGCCCGCACCACGAAGGGCAGCGTCACCAGCAGCAGCGCCACCACGATGCCGGTGCGCGTGAAGGCGACGTTGACGCCGAAGGGGCTGCTGGGTCCGTAGATGGCCAGCAGGGTGACGCCGGCCACGATGGTGGGCAGGGCGAACGGCAGGTCGATCAGCGAGTTCACGATCGCCTTGCCGGGGAATTGATCGCGCACCAGGATCCAGGCGATCAGGGTGCCCATCACGATGTTGATCCCCACCACCACCAGCGACACCGTCACGGTGAGGCTGAGCGCCGACGTGGCCTGCGAGCTGCTGATCGCGTCCCAGAAGGTGCTCCAGCCGTTCTCGAACGCACCGGACACCAGGGCCGCGAACGGGATCAGGACGATCACGCTCATGTAGATGACGGCCACGCCAATGCCGAGCGGGGCGCCGAGGCGCCCCGCTCGATCACGAACGGCGATGCGCGGAAGCCGCGCGGTGCCGCTACTTGCTGGTGGCAATGCCCTGCCCTTCGAAGATCTTGGTGACCTGGCCGTCCTCCGGGTCGAAGAGCTCGGTGCGGATCTTCGGCCAGCCGCCGAGGTCGTCGATCGTGAACAGGCCCGGCACCTCGGGGAAGTCGAAGGTGCTCGCGACGGAGGCGTTGACCGGGCGGTAGCCGTGCTCGCCGAAGATCTTCTGGGCCTGCTCGGTGTGGAGGAAGTCCACGAAGGCCTTCGCCTGCGTCGGCGACTTGGTGGTGTTCACGACCGCGTCGGGGTTCTGGATCAGGATGTTGCCCTCGGGGATGACGTAGTCGAGGTCCTCGCCGGCCTGCTGGGCGGCGATCGCCTCGTTCTCGTACGAGAGCAGCACGTCGCCCTTGCCGGTCTGGAAGACCTGCAGGGCCTCGCGGCCGCTCGACGGCTGCACCGGCACGTTCTTGAAGAGCGCGTCGATGTAGGAGAGGCCTGCGGCCTCGTCCTTGCCCTCGTTCGACTTGGTGCCGTAGCCGGCCAGGATGTTCCACTGGGCGGCGCCCGAGGTGAACGGGTTCGGGGTGATGACCTCGACGCCCGGCTTGGTCAGGTCGTCCCAGGTCGTGATGCCCTTGGGGTTGCCCTTGCGGACGATGAACACCACCACCGAGCTGCTGACGAAGCCCTTGTCGGCGTTCGCGTTCCAGTCGGCGTCCACCAGGCCGGCGTCGGTCAGGCGCGTGATGTCGGGCTCGAAGGAGAAGGCCACGACGTCGGCGGCGAGGCCGTCGGCCACCGCGCGGCTCTGCTCTCCGGAGGCGCCGTAGGACTGCTCGAAGGTCACGCCGGAGCCCTCGGGGGTGGCCTGGAATGCGGGGATCAGATCGGCATAGACCTCCCGCGCCACCGAGTACCCGACGATGGTCAGTTTCGCTCCGCCGTCGCCGTTGGAGCTCGAGCCGGAATCGTCGTCGCTGCCGCAGCCGGCGGCGATCCCCACGGCGACCATCAGCATGGCCAGCGGGATGGCGAGCGCTTTCAGTTTGTGTCGTACGATCACTCCACACTCCTTGGTCTGGCTAGGGGCCAAGCGGGTGAGTCCATGCCCTCCTCGTGGGCCGCGAGGGGGGCGTGGCGCGATGGATTCCGGGAAAACCCGGAAGACAAAACCAGGTAATCACGTGTACTTATCCGGTGGATAAGTCGCGGTAGCATCCACGTGCGGGCAGGCGTTGTCAACCCGCCGGAGGCGCGGATGTGGCGCCGGTGACCTGGACGGGGCGGTCGCGCCTGGGCCCCTGAATGTGCAGTAAATCTATCGAGAAAGCGGCGGCGGCGTCGCGGCGGGCACGGCCTCGACCCTGATGCGCAGCCCGTAGCGCGTCAGCAGGCGCATCAGCGCCGGCCCGGCGACCAGGGCCAGCACCGCGTTCCCGATGCCGTGGGCGAGGTCGAAGGGGACGCTTCGGCCGGACGAGAGGACGAAGCTCGCCCAGCTCACCTCGGGGCCGAATGCGGCCAGCGACCACAGGTTCATGGCCCAGCCGAAGACAATCCCCCACGCCAGGCCGATCGCGGCCAGGCCGACCGGGTGACGGCACAGCGGCGCCAGCAGGGCCCCGGTGAGGCCCGCCGCCGCCCACAGCGCCATCTGGGGCGGGGTCCACGGCCCCTGCCCCAGGAAGCTGTTCGACAGCAGGGCCGCCACCGGCCCCACGGCGAGGCCGGCGCGCGCGCCGAGGGCGGCCCCCGTGACCAGGCAGACGACGGTGACCGGCTGCACGCCCGGGATCGGGGCGAACAGCACCCGGCCCGCGGCGGCCGCGGCGCCGAGGGTGGCGACGAGCGCCACCTCCTTCGGCCCGCCCGAGCCGCCGCGCTCCAGCGCGACCAGCGCCACCGCGGCCAGCGCGAGCATCGACAGCAGCACGGTGAGCGAGGCGCTCACGGGGTCGCCGCCGGCAGCGGAGGGGCGGCGGCGGCCGCGGGGGCGCCGTCGCGCATCGCGAGCAGCCGGTCGGCGACCCGCCGGGCGAAACGGCCGTCGTGGGTCGTCACCAGCACGGCGGCGCCCTCGGCGGCCCGCGCGCGCAGCAGCCGGGCGAGGGACTCCTTGCGCTCCGGGTCCATGCCGCGGGTGGGCTCGTCCAGCACGATCACCCCGGGACGGGCGACCAGCACCGCGGCGATGGCGACGCGCTCGCGCTGCCCCACCGACAGGTCGAGGGGGTGGCGCGAGGCCAGGGCGGCGAGGTCGAGGGCCTCCAGCGTCTCGGCCACCCGGGCCGCGTGGGCGGCGGCGGGCAGGCCGGTGGCGCGCAGCGCCAGCGCCACCTCGGCGTCGACCCGCTCGGTCAGGAGATGCCGGCCCGGGTCCTGGCCCACCACGCCCACGGCCGGGAAGCGCCGCTCGGCGGGCAGCGCCGTGACGTCCCGGCCGTCGACCACCACCCGTCCGCGGGAGGGGGCGTGGAGGCCGGCGAGCACCCGCACCAGGGTCGACTTGCCGCCGCCGTTGGGCCCGGTGAGCGCCGTGACGGTGCCGGCGGCGAGCTCGATCCCCGCGTCGCGCAGCACGGGCCGCCCCGGATGACCGGCGTCGACTCCCTCCATCAGGAGCCTGACCGGGCCCGCCGCGGCCGGCTCGGGTGCGGCCGGTTCCGCCGCGGCCGGTTCCGCCGCGGCCGGCTCCAGCCGCCCGCCGCGCACCGCCAGCAGGCGGGTCGCGAGCGGATGGGAGCGATCCGGGCGGTGCTCGGCCAGCACCACCGCGCATCCGGGGCGGGCGGCCAGCGCGCGCAGGGTCTCGCCCAGGGCCGCGGCGCCCGCGTCGTCGAGCTGCGAGGTGGGCTCGTCCATCAGCACCAGCGCCGGGCGCGGCGCGAGCACCGCGGCCAGGGCGACGCGCTGGCGCTCGCCGCCCGACAGCGAGGCGATCGACCGGCCGGCCAGGTGGGCGGCACCGGCGGCGCCGAGCGCCTCCGCCACCCGTCGCGGGATGTCGGCGGCGGGTACGCCGGCGCACTC
Organism: Thermoleophilia bacterium; assembly: GCA_050181915.1. GTDB lineage: Bacteria > Actinomycetota > Thermoleophilia > Miltoncostaeales > Miltoncostaeaceae > JBFXCS01. The sequence goes on from JBFXCS010000004.1 coordinate 222,669, forward strand.
CAGGCCGAAGGCCACGTCGCGCTCCACCGAGCCCAGCACCGCCTGCCCCTCGGGATCTTGGAAGACCAGCCCCGCGGTGCGGGCGATCCGCGCCGGCGCGGCCACCAGGGTGTCGAGCCCGGCGACCGTCACCCGGCCCTCGAAGCGCCCGCCGTGGAAGTGCGGCACCAGGCCGCACAGGGCGCGCAACAGGGTCGACTTGCCCTCTCCGGACGGGCCCTCCAGCACCAGCAGGTCGCCCTCGTCCAGTGCGAGGTCCACGCCGTCCAGCGCCGGCGCCGGCGCGCCGCCGTAGGTGAACCGCAGGCGCTCGGTCCGCGCGACGGTCATCGGCGCAGCGCACGCGCGGCGCCCGTCAGGGCGAGCGCCGTCGCCGCCGCGACGCACACGGCGGCGGGTGCCCAGGGGTCGTCGATGGTGGGATAGAACGAGAACGGCGCGAGCCCGGCCACCGGCACCGCGACGGCGAGGACGACCAGGGCGCAGGCCAGCCCCAGCACGACCCGCTCGACCGCCGACAGCGCGGGCTCGGGCAGGCGGGTGCGCGGCCCGGCGCCGTAGCCGCGGGCCGCCATCGCCTCGGCCACGTCGAGGCCCCGCTCCAGGCTCGATCCCAGCAGGGGCAGCGACAGCGGCGCCGCGCGCCGCGCGCGGCCCGGCCAGGATCCGTCGGTCAGGGACACGCCGCGCAGGCGCGCGGTCTCGGCGATGGCGCGGGCGTCGCGCTCGAGGGTGGGCACGAGGCGCGCGGCCAGCGCGCAGGTGAGCGCCGACCGCGGCGCCACCCGGGCGACCTGGGCCTGCAGGCGATCGGCGTCGATGTGCGCCAGCACCGCGCCCACCATCACGGCCACGGCGAACAGCCGCAGGCCCATCGTCGCGCCGGCGGCGAGCTCCTCGAGCGTGACCTCGGTGTCGAGGAGGGAGATCTCCGGGCCGCGCCACAGGATCAGGTCGCCCTCGGCGGTGACGAAGGGGTTGAGCAGCAGCAGCCCCAGCGCGCTGATCGCGCCCCCCAGCAGGAACAGGCGCCCCGGCCGGCCCGGCGCCGCCCGCAGCAGCGCGACGGCGCCCAGCGCGACGGCGGCGATCACCAGCGGATGGTCCCCCTCGAAGGCCAGCGCGATCGCGGCCGCGCCCAGCAGGGCCGGCGGGCCCGGCGCGCGGCGCCCCGCGGTCACGCTCCGCTCCGCCCGCCGGCGCGCAGCGGCACGCCCGCGCCGTCGAAGGCCACCGCGTAGCGCAGGGCCAGCACGCCGGGATCGCGCGCCACGCGCTCGGCGGCGGCCCGGGCGGCGCCGGCGTCGAGGCCCGCCGCGACCAGCAGCATGCCGTCCTCCGGCTGGATCCCGGTGGGCACCGCCGCGACCAGCGCGCGGGCGGCCGGCACCGGCTCCCACCGCGTCCGGACCGGGTCGAGGGCGACCACCGCGCCCCGGTCGATGGTGATGGTGAGGCCCGCGGCCTCGGGGTCGCGGCGCGCGGCGCGCCACGCGGGGTCGCGCCGCTGCAGGTCGGCGTCGTCGCCCACCCTCACCCGCCAGGGCGCCGAGGGGTCGTCGACCAGGCGCGCCCCGGCCGCGCGCAGCGGCGCGTCGAGCGGCGCGTCGGCCGACACCCGCCGCTCCCGCGCGTCGTCGCCCGCGAAGGGCCGGGGCCACAGGCCCACCACGGAGGTGGTCCGGCTCACAGACGACCAGGGCCGGAAGTCCCACCACATCGCCATGCCGTCCTCGACGTCCACGTCCTTCGCGCCGACCGACGAGCCGATGCCGTCGACGTAGAGGAGCCAGTCCCGCCGCGCGCCGGCGTCGCCGTCGCGCCCCAGCATCTCCTGGACGAAGGCGCCGGCGTAGGTGGTGCGCACGTCCGTGGCGCCCCGCAGCGCCCGCATGGCCGATTGATCGGGGGCGACGCGGCGGTCGAGCAGCACGGTGGCGCCGAACCCGTCGGTCGCCACCAGGCGCGCGGCGGGGGCGTCCGCGGCCGGCGCGTCCTGCGCGCGGTGCTCGCAGCCGGCGGCCAGGGCCAGCACCACCGCCAGCAGCACGACGAGCGCGCCCCGGATCGGCCGTCTGCGCACCAACTGCTCCGTTCCTCGTAAGCGTGTCGGCGCCCGGGCGGAGGCAGGTCTCCTGGCTTCCGTTCGCAGCGACGCGGCACCTTCCCGGGGCTCACCCCAGTGGCCGGCTTCGCGCCCAGCCGCGTCGCTCCCGGTGACAGTGGCGGGACCGCGCCGGATTCTCACCGGCTTCCCTCGAAGCGTCCTCGCGGACGACCACCCACCCGAGACGCTCCGAGGCTAACGATCGGGGGGTGTCCGGTCGAGTCTGTTTAGGAAAACCAGCGGTTGACAGTCCAGGCGTACCTCCATTAGAAAGGCTAACCTACTAAAACCTGTAGTCTGCCGCGAAGACGCAACTGCATGACGAATCCGAAGGAACGGAGTCGGTGGTGATGGACATAGACGACGAGGTGCGCAGCCCGCTCCCGTCTCCTGTCGCCGAGAGCGACGAGACGGGATCGATGGCTGACGAGCTCCTCGTCCCCGAGGAGGCGCGCGGCCTCATCCTCGCGGCGTCGGGACGCGCGCCGACAGGGATCAGGAACCGCGCGTTGGTCGCGATGATGTACCGGTCCGGCCTGCGTCCCGGCGAGGCGCTCGCGCTGTCGCCGGCGGACCTCGATCTGGAGACGGGCACCGTGGCGGTGCCGGCCCGCAAGGGGGGGCGCAGCCGGATCACGGGCGTCGACCAGACGACCCGCGAGCTCATCGAGTCGTGGCTCGCCCGCCGCGCCGCACGCGGCATCGACGACGGGGCACGGCTGTTCTGCACGCTCGCCGGCGAGCCGCTCAAGGCCGCCTACGTGCGTGAGCTGCTGCCGCGGCTGGCCCGCAAGGCGGGTATCCGCAAACGCGTGCACCCGCTCGCCCTGAGGTACGCGAACGCGGCGGAGCTGGCCGAGGAGGGGATGCCGGCATCCCTCATCGACCGCCACCTCGGCGTGGCGCCCGTCGGCGGGGCGCGGCGGTATCGCCGGCCGGTCAGCCAGACCGAGGTCGCGGCCGCGGTGGCCGCGCGGAGGTGGAGCATCTAGGACCCGCGCCCGTCTGGCCGTCCGCCGTTCCGGCGGACGGCGCGGGGGCGGGAGATGCCCGGTCCCCGCCGCGGCAAGGCGACAAAATCCGCAATTGCGCGCTACAGCAGCCGCATGTCGCCGCGATACCGCCCGTTCGTATGGCCCTCGCCGGACCTTCGGGCGGGGTCAGCGTCTTTCCAGGGGCTCAGCATTTGTTGCGGAATGGGCCATCGATCGCAACACGTTCCCCTCGGCGTCCTGCCCGATGCGACGCTCGCCCTGCTCGTGGCCGACGGCGACGACTCGGCGTTCGAGACGCTGTACATGCGTCACCGTACGGCATTGCAGCGCTATGCGATGTCGATGCTGCACCATCGCCAGGACACCGAGGAGGCGCTCCAGGTGGCGATGATGAAGGCGTATCGCGCGCTGTCGGTCGGGCGGAGGCCCTCGCAGGCGGTGCGCCCGTGGCTCGCGGCCATCGTGCGCAACGAATGCCTGGACGTCCTGTCGCGCCGGTCGGCGCGCCCCGACGAGCCGCTCGCGGCCGAGATCGAGACCCCGGGCCAGGGTCCGCACGAGCAGGTGGAGACGCGGGAGCGGCTGCGCGAGCTGCGCTCCGACCTGGCCGAGCTGCCCGTCGGGCAGCGCCGGGCCCTGATGCTGCACGGCGTGGTGGGGCTGCCGCACGCGGAGGTGGCCCGCATCGTCGGCGGCACGGCGGGCGAGGCGCGCAACCTGGTGCACGAGGCGCGCACCTCGCTGGTCGAGTTCGAGGAGGGCCGCCGCCTGTCGTGCGACGACATCACCGCGCGGGTGAGCGGCGGCGACGGCCGCGTGCTGCGCGGCCGGCGGGTGCGCGCCCACCTGCGCACCTGCGAGTCCTGCCGCGCCCGGGTGGCCGCGCTTCCGCTGGGCCGGCGGGTGGCCGCATGGCTGCCGCTGCCCAGCCTCGCCGCCGTGAAGGGCCTGTTCGGATGGGGCTCCGGCGCGGCCGGGCCGGCGCTCGGCGGCGCGGGGGCGGCCACCGTCGCGGTCGTGGCGTCGGTGATCGCGGTGGGGGGGCTGGGCGGCGGCCACGGCCGCGCCGCCGTGCCGGCGGGCGGGGAGTACGGGCTGCCCACCGCCGCGGTCAGCCGAACGGCTGCGGCTGCGGATCTCACGGGCCTGGGGCCGGATCGTCCCACCACCGGCATCGAGCCGGTCGTCGACGCGCCCGCGACGCGCGCGCCGTCGTCCCAGGTGCGGGCCCCCAGCGACGACTCGCCCGCCAAGGGCGACCCGCAGCAGCCGGCGAGCCCCTCCGAGCAGCGTCAGGCATCGGCGGAGGCCAGGCCCGCGTCGGGGGCGGAGAGCCGGGCGCCCGACTCCCCGTCGGGCATCGCGACGCCGCCCATCTCGACGCCCGCCGTCACGGTCCCCTCGGTGAAGGTGCCGTCCGTCACCGTGCCCTCGGTCACGGTTCCGTCGGTCACCGTCCCGTCGGTCAAGGTGCCGTCGGTCAAGGTGCCGTCGGTCACGGTGGGCCCCGTGGTGACGCCGCCGGTCGAGACTCCCGAGGTCCAGACCCCCCAGGTCCAGACGCCGCAGGTCCAGACGCCTCAGATCCAGACGCCCCAGATCGCCGTGCCGGCGATCACGGTGCCCAGCATCACCGTTCCGGGCGTCACGCTGCCGGGCGGCTCGAAGTAGCGGCCCGGACGTGCGAAGGGCCCGCCGTCGGCGGGCCCTTCCGAGGTAGCGGAGGAGGGACTCGAACCCCCGACACGCGGATTATGATTCCGCTGCTCTAACCAGCTGAGCTACTCCGCCGTGGCGTACCGCGAAGCCCAGTAACGGACTCGAACCGTTGACCCCTTCCTTACCATGGAAGTGCTCTACCAACTGAGCTAACTGGGCGTGGGCCGGGCGACAGCTTAGCGGACGCCCGCGGGACTTCCCGCCGGGGGTCGCGCGTCAGAGTGGTGTGAACGCGATGCGCGACCACTCCGACTCCCGGCTCGTCGCCTCCGCCCGCGGCGGCTCCCGCGCGGCCGCCGCGGAGCTGGTGCGCCGCCACTGGCGGGTCGCCTGGGCCCGGGGCTACGCCGTGACCGGCCGGGCGGCCCTGGCCGAGGATGTCGCGCAGGACGCCATGGCCGCCGCCCTGGCGAAGCTCGACACGCTGCACGAGCCGTCCGGGTTCGCCCCGTGGCTCGCGCGCATCGCGACCCACCGGGCGCTGGACGCCCTGCGGGCGGAGCGCCGGCTCACCGCGCTCGACGCCGCTCCGGAGCCGGCGGTGGAGTGGGTCGACGACGCGGGCGACGGCGCCGAGGTGCGCCGCGCCGTCGCCTCGCTTCCGATCGAGCGCCGCACCGTCGTGGTGATGCGGTTCTGGCTCGACTGCGCTCCGTCGGAGATCGCCGAGACGCTCGGCATCCCCGTCGGTACCGTCAACTCGCGCATCGCTCGCGCCCAGGAGCAGCTGCGCCAGATCCTCGGGGAGTCGTCCCGTGCCTGATCTCGACGTCGTCCTGCGCGACGCGCGGCCGCGCTGGCCTGAGCCCCCGGCCGCCCTCGAGCGTCGCATCCTCGACGGCCTGGGGCTCATCGACGACGCCGCGCCCGCCGCGCGCCGGTCGCCGACGCGCTGGCTGGCGCGGGCATCGCGGTCGCGGCGCACCAGGCTGATCGCGATCGCGGCCCTGGCCGTCGCGTCGGGGACGGCGCTGGCCGTGGGCATCATGGGGGGACGCGCACCCCAGGCGCCCGGCGCCCAGCCCGCCGCGATGCGCTTCGGCGAGCAGCAGGTGGTCGCCTCCTTCCGCGGTCACATCGACGGTCCGGTGAGCGCGACGGTCGACGACGCCGGGCGCGTGTACCTGGTGTGGAGCCGCGCCGACGCGATCTACGCCGCCGTCCGGCAGCCGCGCGGCGCGTGGGGCGCCCCCGAGCGCCTCTCGCCGCCCGCGCAGGCCTCGACCGCGCCGAAGGTGATCGCCGGGGCCGACGGTCACGCGATCGTCGTGTGGCGGCGCCGCGACCCCGGCCGCGAGGTCGCGCGCGAGCTCACCCTGCCCGGCGGCGATCCGGCGGGGACCCTCACCATCCGCACCGGAGCGACGCTGCAGGTCGTGGCGCGGGCGCGCACGAGCGCCGGGACGTGGGGGCCGCTGGAGGAGGTCGCCCCGCCGGTCCCGGCCGATGTCGACTCCGACCGCCCGCTGCCGGACGCGCCGCCTCAGGACGCCGCCGCGCCTCAGCTCGGGATGGTCGAGGACGGTCAGGCGATCGTCGCCTTCGGCGGCGACGACGGACCACGGGTCGTGCGCCGGTCGCCCGACGGGACGTGGAGCCCACCCGAGTCGATCGCGGCCGGTAGCGGCCCGGCGACCGACGTGAGCCTGTCCGTCGAGCGCTTCTCCGGCTGGGCCGCCATCGCCTGGACGCGCCGGGCGCCGGGCGCGGCGCCGGACGTCGGGCGGGCGTACGCGAGCGTGAGACCGCCGGGCGGGACATGGGGTCCGTCCGCGGATCTCGGGGAGCGACCCGACACCTTTCACGACAACGAGCTCGACGGGGCGCCGGCCGCCTTCATCAACGGCCTGGGCTCCGCGGTCGTCGTATGGGGCAACGCCCCGGTGCTCGCCTCGACGCGGCAGCGGGACGGGGCCTGGACCACGCCCGCCGTGCTGGTGCCCGAGGGCGGGCAGCCGGCGAGCCTCAGCGGCGCGCCGCCGACTGTGGCCGTCGACGGGGATGGCCGCGGACTGGTCATCACCTCGATCGGCCGGCGCCTCGTCGCCTTCCGTCAGGGCGCGGACGGCGCCTGGTCGGACGGGATCGATTGGGGCGCGACGGCCTTCGAGAGCCGCGTCGCGGCGGATGCCCGCAACGCGCTCGTGGTGGCCGTGCCCCGCACGGGGTACGCGGAGGTCGGTGCGCCCGCGCCGGACGGGCGGTTCGGGGGTGAACGCGTCGCGGAGGACGCGGACCTCCCGGTGCTCGCCACGGGCAGGAACGGGGCGACGGTGATCGCGGGCGACGATGCGGCGCCGGCGCGAACGCGCATCGTCGCCGTGGTCGCGGACGGAGGTGGGTCGTGAGGAGGGCGACGATCGCGATGGCCTGCCTGCTCGCCGTCGCGGGCGAGTGCGGCGGCGCGGCCCGGGGCGCCGAGTGGGGGGCGCCGCAGGCGGTGCCGGTCACGCAGAGCCTGGCTCCCGGTACGTTCGCCTACGTCGATCCCGCCGGCCGCGGCTACGCGCTGTGGACGGCCCGCCGGCCGGAGGGCTTCGCGATCGTGATGTCGCAGCGGAATCCCGGTGGAGGGTGGTCGCCGCCCGAGGGCGTGACGACGCCCGGCCCCTTCGACGTCGCCACGGTGGGCATCGCGGCGAACCAGCGGGGAGATCTCGCCGTCGTATGGGGCATGAGCGGAGACGGCCGGTCGGTGGTGATGGCCCGGGTCCGCCGTCCCGGCGGCGGCTGGTCCGCCGAGCGGGCCGTGTCGAGGGTGGGCGCGCCCGGCGTCGCCGTGCCGGTGATCGATGAGCGCGGCGCGGTCACGGTCGTGGGCGCGGGGCTCCGCGGCACGGGCCTCTGGGCGACGCGCCACGAGCCCGGAGGGGACTGGACGCGCCTCACCCGGATCGTGGACGCGCCGGTCGCTCCGACGATGGTGCCGCTCGCGCGGGTGAACGCCTCCGGCCAGGTCTCCGTCGCCGTCGCCGTCGCCCCGCGCGGAGGGCGTCATCGCATCGCGTTCGCGATCTCCGACCGGCACGGCCGGTTCGGCCCGGCGGAGACGCTGCCGGGGATCGCGGCCGCGACGCCCGTCTCGCTGGCGACCTCCGACGGGGGCGTCTCGGTGCTCGTCTCCCGGCCGGGGACCGGCTCCGTGATCCGGTCCGTCCCGTTGCGGTTGTCCGTTCGCCGAGCGGGCCGGCCATGGACGGCTCCGCGCGCACTCGCTCCGGCGGCCGCCCGGGTCGATCGCGGCACGGCGGCCGCGCCCTCGGGCCCCGCCGTCGCCGTCGCGTGGGCGCAGTGGGATGGGCCGGCCGCCCGGCGCCGGGCGTCGGTACGCGCCCTGACGGTCGACGCGGCCGGGCGCGTGGGCGCGGCCCGGGTCCTGGGCCGCCTCTCGGTTCCGGCCGAGCAGCTCCCGGGAGCGGCCCGGCCGTCGGGACCGCCCATGCTGCCGCCGGCGCCGTGGGTTGTGGCGGGCGACCCCGCCACGGTCGCCTGGAGCGAGGCGCCGCCGACGGCCGGGGGTACCGGGATCCTCAGGATGAGGCGGATGGACGGGACGTCCCCGCCCCCGCTGCGGGCTCGGTCCCTCTCCACCTTCAGGGCGATGGGGCCCGGGCTGGCGATCTGGGGATCCGCTGCCGATGGCGGATTCCCGACGGGGATCCGATCGGCGGAGCTGCGGTAGCGCCGCATCGGCGCGGGCGTGGCGCCGCCCCCAGGGCGCCGGTCTCGACATGTGAGATATCCTGATCGTTCGGCCGGCCCTGAAAAGGGCCGGCCGAACCACGTCATGGATCCGGACTTCGTCGCATACCGCACCCGGCAGCCCGCCGACACGGCGCGCGAGCGCGCGCGCCTGTGGCGGGTGCAGCTGCTCATGGCGGCCGCGGTGGCCTGCGGGTCGATCGGGGCGGTGTGGCTGGCGGCGACGATGGGCGCCGGCGCCGCGGGGGCCGCCGCCGTGATCGTCGCGGGCCTGCTGCCGGTGGCGCTGGCGACGCCGCTCGCCGCCTGGGTGGCCGGCCGCGTGGCGCGGCGCACCCTGCTGTGGAGCGCACCGGCGACGCTCGCCGCGGCGCTGGTGGCGTGCGACCTGTCGGCGGAGGCCCTCGGCGTGGGCTCCGTCATCGCCTGCGCCATGCTGATGGGCGTGGCCCGGGTGGCCTTCGACGGCGTCACCGCCGACGTGCTGCACCAGCTGGTCGACGACGCGCGCCGTCCCGACGCGACCCGCGACCTCACGGCCCGCTTCGGCGCCGGGTCGGCGCTGGGCCTCGCGGGGGCGCTCGGCGCTGGGCTGCTGCTGCGGGGCCCGGAGGGCGCGATCCTGTTCGCCGGCGGGTTGGCGCTCGCCGCGGCCGTGGTGGCGGCGCGGCACCACCCCGACCTCGACCTGCGCATGTCCGGCCGGCCGCCGCTGACCGCGGCGGTGCGCGCCGCGCTGCGCGTGGTGGCCGGTGACGCGGTGCTGCGCCGCGTGCTCGTCGCGGGTGCCTGGAGCACCGGCGTCGGCGCCGCCCAGGCCGCCGTGCTGATCGTGTGGCTGAAGGACGGCGTGGGCCTGCGCGGCGCGCTCGTGCCGGCGCTGATGGCGGGGTTCGCCGCGGTGCGGCTCAGCCGCCCGCTGGTGCGGCGCCTCGCCGCCCGCTCGCGGCCCGGCTCGGTGCTCGTGATGGCCCTCGGCGTGCAGGCCGCCGCGTCGCTGACGGCCTATGCGCTGCGCGGCGCGGTGGGCGCCGCGGCCGCCTACGCGCTGAGCCTCGCCGCCGGGGTGTTCCTGGGCGTGCTGGTGAACCGGGCGCTGCGCATCGCCGCGCCCGCGCCCCTCGCCCCGGCGGTGGGGCTGGCCGCCGGGGCGGTGTGGGCGCTCGCCGCCTGCGCCGGCGCCGCGGCCGGTGGCCTGCTCGCCACGGGGGTCGGTCTCGCCGGCACTCACCTGGTGCTCGCGGCCGTGGCGCTCACCGCCTCCGCCGCGCTGGCGGTGCGCGCGGCGGCAGCCGGCGCGACGCTGCGTCCGCGTCGGGCGCGCTGAGCCGGCCGGGTCAGGGCCCGGCGGCGCCCGCTCTCCCGGCGGCGCGGCCGCGGGCGCCCGGCGCCGCCAGCAGCAGCGCCCACACCGCCAGCGTCGCGGCGACGCCGATCACCGAGGCCATGGGGATGTGCGGCCACGCCTGCCGCACGCCCAGCCCCACGGCGACGCTGGTCGCGGCGATGAGGGCCGCCAGGCCCAGGAACGCCGGCCAGTCGAGGGCGGAGCGCGCGTCGCGCCACAGCCCGACCGTCACGGCGCCCGCCAGCGCGAGCCCCGCCGCGATCACGAACTCGAACACGCTCCGCCCCCTTCGCCCATCGGCCCCCTCACCTGCTTAACGCCGCAGAGAGGTGATTCCGTCCCGCGTCTCATCGGATCACGGCATGTTCGCCACGCCCGACTGCTCGTCGATGCCCGGCGCGCCTCGGACCGCGGAGGAGATCGCGTCGCGATCAGCTGCGGTTGCGGCGGTCACCTCGATGGTGGCCGGGAGCGGGTTCCCTGTGATGGCGTCCGGGTCCTTCAGGCGGGACCGGAACCGCTCGAGGGCTTCCTCCTTGGATACGTACCGGACCGACGTTGCTCGACCGGCTGCCACCAGCGGCTCGATACGAGCTCGGATCGCATCGATCTGATCTTCGGTGGCCGTGTCCGAGAGGACGATGACGACTCCCAGCCGATAGGGCGCAGGCGCGACGTCGTTGCGCTGCTGGTTGATGACGTTCCGTACCGCCTTCCGGAGCGATGCCGCATCGATCGGTCCGGGGATTCGCGTCGCCACCCGGCCGTCCCGGTCGATGATGAAGGTCTCTGGGACGCCCGTGATGTCGAAGGCCTTTGCCAACACGTCGTTGCGATCGAACGCAAGCGAGACCCAGTTGGCATCCGCCGCGGTCAGCAGAGCGTGCGCATGCGCCTCGTCATCATTGGTCGCGATTGCGACCGCGTTCATGTCGAGTCCGTCCTCTTCCGTGAGCTGTCGCAGCGTTTCGACCGCGCCGTGGCATGGCGTGCACCATGAGGCGGTGAACGTCAGGACCACCGCGTGCCCGCGCATGTCGCCGAGCCGCAGCGGCGGGAACAATCCCTTGATGATCGGGAGCGAAACGTCCGGAGCCGCAGGACGTGCTGCGGGATCGGTCGGCGAATCGGTGAAGGGCGCCGCGGCGGTGCTCGACGCCACAGGTGTGGTGACCTCTCCCGCCGGCGATCCATCGCCTCCGCCCGCCCCGGTGGCGATGAGCGCCGCGGCCACCCCGGCCACGGCCGCCGCCGGGATACCTGCGGCGACCGCGCGGCGGACAGTGACGGTGCGGCGGGGCGTGGGGCGAGGCCCGGATGTGATGCGCGCGTAGGCGCTCCGCGCGGCGTCGTCATCGGCGGGGCCGTCGGGGACGGCGCCCGCGGCCGGATCGAGCGCCGCCAGCGAGCGCAGCAGGTCGTCGAGATCGCTCATGCGGTCGGCTCCTCGGACGTGGTCGGGTCATCGGTTCTCGCCGGCTCGGATCCGCCGAGCTCGCGTTCCAGTCGCCGCCGCGCCCGGTGCAGCCGGACGGCGAGGGCGGCGCGGGTGCAGCCGAGCGCCCGGGCGGCGCGCCCGGGGTCGAGGCCCTCCCAGGCGAGCAGCGCCAGAACCTCGCGGTCGCGCGGCGGCAGGCGGGCGAAGGCGGCGGCGAGGCGGCCGCCGGACAGGGTCTCGGAAGGGTCGCCGGCGGGCGGGGCGACGCCGCCCCGCAGGCGCTCGCCCAGCGCGCGGCGGCGGCCGTCGGCGCGGCGCGCGTTCGCGATCGTCCTGCGCGCGACGCCCAGCAGCCAGGGCAGGGCGTCGTCGGGGACGTCCCCGATGCGCCGCCAGGCGACGAGGAACACCTCCGCCGTCACGTCGCGGGCCGCATCGGGCGCGCGGCGCAGGGCGTAGCGGTGGACGTCGCCGTAGCAGGCGCCCCAGATCGCGTCGAAGCGCTCGCGCGCCGCATCGTCGTCGAGTCGCCGGGAAGCCCCCACACCCTCTCCATGTCCGGAGGGGGCGCCGGCATTACAGCCGGATCGCCGCGAGCGCCTGCAGTGGGGGGAGGAGGATTCGAACCTCCGAAGGCGTAGCCGGCGGTTTTACAGACCGCTCCCTTTGGCCGCTCGGGCATCCCCCCGGGTGACGAGCCACGGAAGGGTAGCCGAGGGCGATGACCCCCTCAAGGCGCGTCCGGCGCCGTCCCCCGGCCGCCGATCGCGGCGCCCGCGGCCGTCAGTGGGGGTCGCCCGCCTCCGCGCCCGCCGCGGCGAGCTCGAACCGGTAGCCGACGCCGTAGTGGGTCTGGACGTAGCTGTTGGCGGGGTCCGCGGCGGCCAGCTTCTGCCGCACCTTGCGCACGAACACGTCGACCGACCGGTCGCCCCGCATCATCTCGTAGCCCCACACCTCGCGGTAGATCCGCTCGCGCTGGATCGGCTTGCCCGCGGCCTGGGCGAGCGCGTGGAGCACCTCGAACTCGCGCGGCGTGAGGCCGACCGACCGTCCGTGGACGAACGCCTGCACCTGCTCGGGGTCGATGGTGAGGTCGCCGGTCTGGATCGGCTCCGCCGCGTCGGGGTGGCGGTGCGACTCGACCCGGCGCAGGTGCGCGTGCACCCGCGCCAGCAGCTCCTTCATCGAGAAGGGCTTCGTGACGTAGTCGTCGGCGCCCATCTCCAGGCCGTGCACCCGGTCGAACTCGCTGTTGCGGGCGCTGCAGACGATCACGGGCACCCGGGGGTCCTCGCGGCGCAGCTCCTCGACCACGCGCCAGCCGTCCACCTGGGGGAGCATCAGGTCGAGGATCACGAGGTCCGGCCGCTGCTGGCGGAAGTGACGAAGGCCCTGGCCGCCGTCGGTCGCCTTCAGGGTGCGGTAACCCGCGCGCCCGAGCGCGTAGACGACCGCATCGGAGATCGCCTCGTCGTCCTCCACGATCAGGACGGTCTGGGGCGCTGCCACGTCCGGCAGTCTAGCCCACGCCCGTCGGGGCCCGTCTGCGACGGTCCCCCGCGGCCGCGGCGATATCCTCCGGCGGTGGCGACCTCGTGCGCACGACCGTGACGGAGACCCTTCTCGGGGCCCGCTACCGCCTCGACGAGATGATCGGCCGCGGCGGCATGGCGTCGGTCTGGAAGGCGACCGACACGGTCCTCAACCGCCTCGTCGCGGTGAAGCGACTGCACCCCGGCCTGCTCTCGGACGAGGAGCACGCCGAGCGGTTCCGGCGCGAGGCGATCCTGGTCGCCCGCCTCTCGCACCCCAACCTCGTCCACCTCCTCGACCGGGGCGAGGATCCGGACGGCCCCTTCCTCGTGATGGAGCTGATCGAGGGGGAGACGCTGAAGAGCCTGGTGCGCCGCGAGGGGGCCCTGCCGGCGGCGGAGGCCGCCCACATCTGCGCCCAGGTCGCCCGCGCGCTCGCGTACGCGCACGGGCAGGGGGTGGTGCACCGCGACATCAAGGCCCAGAACGTGCTGCTCACCCCCGACGGCCGGGTGAAGCTCACCGACTTCGGCATCGCGCGGGTCATCGAGGGGGACGGGCAGCCCGGCATCACGCGCACGGACATGCTGGTGGGCAGCGCCGACTACCTCTCGCCGGAGCAGGCCGACGGCCGCCCCGTGGGCCCGCGCGCCGACATCTACTCGCTCGGCATCGTCCTCTACGAATGCCTCACGGGCGAGCTGCCGTTCCGCGGCGAGGGGTTCGTGGCCGTGGCGATGAAGCACTGCACCGAGCCGCTGCCCGATCCGCGGGCCGTCGCGCCGGTCCCCGACTGGCTGGCCGCGTGCGTGATGTGCGCCGCGGCGAAGGATCCCGCCGACCGCTTCGACGATGCGGTCGAGATGGTCAACGCCCTCGAGGCCGGCGAGGACGGCCGCACGCTGATGATGCCGGCCGTCGCGGCCCCCGCCGCGGAGGAGGGCGACGAGGAGGAGACCGGCCGCCACCGGCGCGACGGCGGCGGCCGGCGACGGCGCCTCGTGTGGTTCGGCGGCGGCTTCGTGATCGCGGCGGCCGCGGTGGTGGCGGCGCTCCTCCTGGGGGTGCTGGGCGGCGACGACGACGGCACCCCGAAGCCCGTGGCCCAATCGCCCACCATCCCGATCGCCGGCGTCACCGACTACGACCCCGACCCGCCCGGTGACGGGCAGGAGCGGACGAGTCTGCTGCCCAACATCACCGACGCGGACCCCAGCACCGAGTGGACCACCGAGACGTACTACGACCGGCCCGACTTCGCCGGCAAGAAGCCCGGCGTGGGCCTCGAGTTCGAGCTGCGCCGGCCCGCCGTGATCACCCAGGTGCTGATCACCTCCAGCACCTCGGGCGCGACCTTCCAGATCCTCGGTCCCGCCCCGGCCGACGGCGGCGATCGGCCCGTGCTCGGTCAGGGCACGCTGAACGGCGGGACGGTGCGCGTGCCGGTGGCGGCGGCGCCGGCGGGCAGCGATTACCTGATCTGGTTCACCGAGCTCGCCCCGGCGGGCACGTCGAACGGGCACCTGGCGTTCCGGGCGGCCGTCGGGAAGGTGCAGTTCCGGGGCGTGCCGAACTCCACCTGATGTGGGGGACTGGGATGCGAGCCTGCGCGATCTCGAGGCCCGCCTCGCCGCGCAGGGCGGTCGCGGCCGGCGGTTGTCGGCGCGCACCCGGGCGGCGTACCTGAAGGACGCCCGCCGGGTGGCGGGCTGGCTGGGCGAGCGGGGGGTGGCGGGGCCGGAGGCCGTGACGGCGTCGGCGCTCGAGGCCGCCTTCCGCGGTCTGGCGTGGTCGCCCGCGACGCGGGCGCGCGCCGTGACGGCGCTGCGGGAGTGGTTGTCGCCCCACCACCCGCCCGGACGCTCGCCGGCCGACCTCATCGACCGGCCGCGGCCCTCGCCGCCCCCCGTGCCGCGCCTGTCGCAGGCGGACGCCGCCGCGCTGGTCGAGGCGGTCGGGACCGCGGGCGACGGCGCCTCGGCGGCGACCCGGGCCCTCGCCCTGCGCGACCGGGCGATCGTGGAGGTGCTGTACGGCTCCGGCCTGCGCCGCCAGGAGGCCTGCGACCTGGTGCTGGCCGGGCTCGACTTCGAGCACGAGTCGCTGCGGGTGGTGGGCAAGGGCGGGCGCGACCGCACCGTGCCGCTCACCGAGCCGGCGGTGGCGGCGCTGCGCGCCTGGCTGGCCGACGGCCGTCCCGTCCTGGTGCGCGACCGGCCGCCCCGGCCCGCCACCGACGCGACCGTCTTCGTGTCGCGCACCGGCCGCCCGCTCGACGGCTCGTCGGTCTACCGGGTGGTGGCCCGCGAGCTGAGGCGCGCCGGCCGCGCCGGCGGCCCGCACCTTCTGCGCCACGCCGCCGGCACCCACCTGCTGGAGGGGCCCGGCGGCCGCGACGGCGCGCACCTGCGCGTGGTGCAGGAGGTGCTGGGCCACGCGAGCCTCGCCACCACCCAGCGCTACACCGGGGTCACGACGCGCTCGATGCAGGCCGCGCTGCGCCGCGGCCACCCGCGCGGATGACCGGCGCCCCGGTCGACGCCGACGGGTTCGGCCGCCTCGCGGCCGCGTTCCTGGCCACCCGCGAGAACCCGAACACGCGCGCCGCGTACGCGCGCGACCTCGCCGAGCTCGCCGCCGCCCTCGGCGCCCCTGCCCCCGCGGCCGACGGGCCCTCGTTCGGCGTGGAGGACGACCCGGCGGCGCGCGCCGCCGCGCGGGCGCTGGCGGATCTGCCGCTGGCCTGGTGGCAGGGCTGGCGCGACGGCCTGCCCGGGCGGCTCTCCACCCGCCGCCGCCGCGTGGCGGCCGCGCGGGCCTTCTGCCGCTGGTGGTCGCGCGCCTTCGCCCTCGAGAACCCGGTGCGCGACCTGCGCCCCCCGGCGGCGGCGGGCGAGGGCGGCCAGGAGCGCATCGGCCGCGAGGTGGTCGCCCTCACCCCCGCCGCGGTGCGGCGGATGTGCGACGTGGCGGGCGCGACGCCCGGGCCGCTGGGCGCCCGCACCGCGGCGCTCGTCGAGGTGCTCTACGGCTGCGGCCTGCGCGCCGGCGAGGCGGCGGGGCTCGACCTCTCCGCCTGCCACCTCGACGACCCGGAGGACCCCTTCCTGGTGGTCGACGGAAAGGGGGGCAGGCGCCGCGCGGTGGCCGTGCCGCGCCAGGCCCTCACCGCCCTGACGGCGTACCTGCGCGCGGGCCGGCCGGAGCTGCGTGCCCGCGACCGGCGGCCCCGCCGCGACCAAGCGCGCCACCGCGACGCCGACGCCGTGTTCCTGTCGTCCCGCGGCCGCCGCCTGGGCCGCGCCGCGGTCTGGGCGATCGTCACCGACGTGGCCGACCGCGCCGGGCTGCGCGCCGACGGCGCCCGCGTGTTCCCGCACGCGCTGCGCCACTCGTGCGGCACCCACCTGATCCAGGCCGGGGTGGACATCCGCTACGTGCAGGCCCACCTCGGCCACGCGTCGCCGGTGACCACCGAGATCTACACCCACGTCACGGCCGCCCACCTGCGCGAGGACTTCGACCGCGCTCACCCCCGGGCCCGCGCCGCCTCCCGGGAGAGGTGAGCAAGAAGGGTCACGCGCGGCGGCGGGGCGACCCGGCACACTGGACCGCATGACCGGGAGGGGACGCGACCGACTGCGCGAGCTGCTCGACGCCGTGCTGGCCGAGGGCAATCCGCGCCTCGCCGACATGGCCGGCGACGCGTACAGCTCCCCCTTCCACTTCAGCCGCCTGTTCGCGCGCGGCACCGGCGAGCCCCCGGTCGCCCTGCGGCGGCGGGTGATGCTGGAGCGGGCGGCGTGGCAGATCCAGCGCGGCGTCGGCGTCACCGACGCGTCCCTCGCCGCCGGCTACGCCTCGGTGGAGGGCTTCATCCGCGCGTTCTCCCGCGCCTTCGGCCATCCCCCCGGCTCGGCGCGCCGCGGCGGCGGGCACCGCCTGCCGGCGCCCAACGGCATCCACTTCCACCCGCCGACCGCCCTCTGGGTGGACGCGATCCCGAGGGAGCGACCCGGCATGGAGCTCACCGCCCACCTGTTGCACCACGACCTCGACGACACCCGCGACCTGATCGACCTCGCCGCCGGCCTGCCCGCGCAGGAGTACGCGAAGGTGCGCGCGCCCGGACTGGAGGCGCACTACTGGGACGGGCCGCTCGAGTCGATCCCCGACGTGCTCGACAACCTGATCTGGACGAAGGAGGTGTGGCTCGCCGCGATCCACGGCGACGACATGCCCGAGCGCGGATCGTCCGAGCCCGACGCGCTGCGGGCGCGGCTCGATGCGGCCGGTGCGCGCTGGCTGGACACGGTGCGCGACATCGACGAGCGGGACCGCTGGGGCGACACCCTGATCGACGCCCTGTGCGACCCGCCGGAGAGCTTCGTGATGGTGAGCGTGGTCGCCCACGTGATCACCTTCGCCGCCCACCGGCGCCAGCTCGCCCGGGACATGCTGCGCGATGCCGGGGTCGAGGTGGACGTCGGCGATCCCATCGACTGGCTCAGAGGAAGGAGCTGACGTGCCGCGCACGATCTACTACACCGGCGTCAGCCTGGACGGCTTCATCGCCGACCCGGACGACTCGCTCGACTGGCTCACCACGCAGGACATCGACCCGGCCGGCGCGTTCGGCTACGGCGCCTTCATCCGCGACATCGGGGCCCTCGCGATGGGCGCGACCACCTACGCCTGGATCCTGGACCACATGTCCGGCACCGGGGAGGACTGGTTCTACGAGGTGCCGACCTGGGTGTTCACGCACCGCGAGTTCCCCGCTCTCGACGGCGCCGACATTCGCCTCACCCGGGGCGACGTCGCCCCCGTGCACGCGCAGATGGCGGCCGCGGCGGGGGAGCGCGACGTCTGGGTGGTGGGCGGTGGTGACCTGGCCGGCCAGTTCGCCGACCGCGGCCTGCTGGACGAGGTGATCGTCTCGATCGCCCCGGTCACCCTCGGCGCGGGGGCGCCGCTGCTGCCCCGCCGGCTCGACATGGAGCTGCTGGAGACCGCGCGCAATCGGGCCTTCGTGGCGGCCCGCTACGCCGTGACGCGCGAGGGCGCCGCGGCGCCCTGATACGCCCCGGCGGGTGAGCTACCGGCGCTTCGGCATCCTCACGACGACGGAGGCGCGGTCCGTGAGGCCGTCGCCCAGCAGGGTGGCGCGCACCCGCTGCAGACCGGGCTTCGAGTCGCGGGGCAGGCCTACCACCACCGTGGCCGGGCCGCCCAGGGTGAGCTTCTTGAAGGCGCGCCGCCTGCCGCCCGCGGTGGGCTGGATGGTCAGGACCACGCGCCCCGGCCGGGCCGCCGTCAGGCGCACGCGGGCGGTGCCGGCGGCGGCGAGCCGAAGGCCTCCCGGCGTGGTGACCGGGAAGTCGACGCCGCTCGCCGAGACCGTCGGCGCGGCGCGGAAGGCGATGTACTGAGCCGCCCAGTCGCGCGCGACGGACACGGTGCGCAGGCCGTAGGCGCCGGGGCCGTCGGCCAGCATCGCCCGGCCGGCGGGGGTGGAGCGGGCGCGGCGCCACAGCTCTGCCTGGCCGATGCCGCCGTCGGGGCCCAGCAGCAGCCGCAGCTCGCCGCGTCCCGCGGGCCAGCGCGCCGCCCAGCGGGTCGGGTGGGTGGCCATCTCGCGCTCGGGGAGCGGGTTGAGGTCGCCGCGGTAGGTCATCAGGTAGGTGGCGCGGGCGTGGCTGACCGCGTCGACCAGCGCGGCGAGGGCCGGGGGCAGCGGGCGGCGCGGGTCGGCGCGCCCCACCCGCTCCACCAGGGAGGGGGCGGCGTAGACGATGATGCGCCCCGCGGACGGGCCCAGGGAGATCAGCGCCTGCCGCAGGGCCGCCGCCTCCGCGCCGCTCCAGCGGGCCGGCGAGATCTCGTCGATGCCCACCAACCCGCCCGGGCCGGCGGCGCGCAGGGCGGCGCGCATCGCGGCGGCCTGACGCGCCGCGGACAGCCCGGCGAGCTCCCTGCCCGAGAGCTTCCCCACCGAGCGGGCACCGGTCCAGCGCGCGTTCGTGCCGTGCGGCGCCTGGCGCAGCGTGCCGCCGCCGAGGGCAGCGTCGATCGCGACCGCCGGCTCCTCGTGCAGGTAGAGCAGGGGAGGGTCCACGGCCAGGGCGTCGGGGGCGACCGCCAGCGCCGCGGCCGCGACCAGCCCGACCGGCAACAGACGGCCCGCCGAGAATGCGGGCGTTGGCACGCGGACGAAACAATCACATTTCGCACCCCGGTTGGCGGGTGCGGGGCCCCTCTTTACAGAAGCCCTACGTCGGCTTCGCCGTCAGGCCGCCCAGCCCGAACACCACCACCAGGATCGACAGGGCGACCATCCCCAGCACCATCCCGGTGATCGCGAGGCCGCGTCCCACCACCCGTCCCTCGCCGCGGTCGATGTCCCCCAGGGCGAGGGCCGCCAGGGCGATCGCCACGGGCGACACCACGATGGTGATGAAGCCGAGGATGCCGAGCAGCACCGACAGGCGGGCCTTCAGCGACGGCACCGGCGGGTCGTCGTCGGCGACGCCCGCCCCGGGGGGCTCCCCGTCGAGGGGCGCCTGGGCGGTCTGCCGGAACGCGACGAGCAGCACGATGAGGCCCGCGAGCCCCACCCAGAAGGCGATCGTCAGCAGCGACCCGCCGCGCAGCAGCGTGACGTCGGCGTCGAGGGCGATCTTGTCGCTGGTGCGGCCCGCGACAACGATGAAGCCCACGCTGAACGTCACGGCGGTGACCACGGCCAGTCCGGCGAGCCGGGCCCACAGCCAGGGCAGCAGCGCGGCGGCCGCGAGCAGCACGATCGCGACGACCGCGAGGGGCAGCAGGGGCTGGTCCATGGTGACCCGCACCAGTCCCTCGCCCTCCCGGGCCGGGCCGCGCACCAGGTCGGACGACGAGGCCAGGGCTCCCAGCAGCGCGGCGACGATGCCCAGCAGGTAGCCGATCCGCATGGCGGTCGTGCCGGTCGGCTGCCGCTCGGAGGGGATGAAGACGCCCACGGCCGGGAGCCTAGTGGCTCGTCAGGGGGACGACCCGCGGCCGGATGCCGGACGATCCGACCTCCAGTATCCCCACCGAGGGGCGCATCGCCTCGTCGCCCAGCTGGCGGCGGAAGCGGCGCACCGCGCGGTCGGCGACGCCCGCCCGGCCGGGCCGCGGCGGACGGCCGCCCTCGAGGCTGCCCCAGGGGCACACCGCGCCCGGCGAGAACATCAGCGTCGACCCGCGCCATGCGACGACCGGCTCGTGCCAGTGGCCGTAGACGATGCAGTCGACGGGACCGAGCCGCCGCGCGAGGGCGCGGTGCAGCCCGGCGCGGTAGGGCAGATCGCGCCCGGCGGCGACCGAGGCGGCGATCACCGACGCGTCGAGCGGCGCCGCCCGCCGGCCGTGGGTGAGGCCGATGCGGTGCCCCCCGGCGTGCACCACCGCCGTGCGCGGCAGCGCCAGGCCGCCCAGGGTGTCGTGGTCGCCGTGCACCGCCACCACCGGCGCCAGGGCGGCGAGGTCGTCGAGCACCGACGGGACGCTCAGGTCGCCGGCGTGGAGGATCAGGTCGCAGCCGTCGAGCGCCTCGAGCACGCCCTCCGGGAGGGCGTCGATGAACTCGCCCACGTGCGAGTCGGCGACGACGCCGATCGTGGTCACGGGATCAGCAGAGGAACTCGCGCGCCGCGGCGGCGCGGGAGATGCCCAGCTCGATGAGGCGCTCCACCACCTCGGCGTACGGCACCCCGGCGCCATCGAGCAGCTGCGCGTAGACGCTGGTGGGCGTGAAGCCCGGCATGGTGTTGAGCTCGGACAGCAGCACCTCGCCGTCGGCCGTGACGAAGAAGTCGACCCGCGCCAGGCCGGAGCACTCGGCGGCGCGGAAGGCCCGCAGCGCCAGCTCCCGCGCCCGCTCGGAGACCGCGGCGGGCAGGTCGGCGGGCACCTGCACCCGCGTGCGGCCGGGCAGGTACTTGGTGTCGTAGTCGTACCAGTCGCCCTCGTAGAGGATCTCGCCGACCGGAGACACCACCGGCTCGTCGCCGTCGAGCACGCCCACCTCGACCTCGCGGCCGGTGACGGCGCGTTCCACCAGGGCCTTCGGGTCGTGGCGGAAGGCCAGCTCCAGCGAGGACGCCAGGTCGGCGGGCGTCGGCACGGGGCTGATGCCCACGCTCGACCCCAGCCGGGCGGGCTTGCAGAAGGCCGGGTAGCCGACGCCGTCGGCGATGCGACGGCCGACGGCCGCCGGGTCGGCCGCCCACTCGGCGCGCGAGGCCGTCCGGTGCTCGGGGGTGGGGATGCCGGCGTCGCGCAGCAGCACCTTGAAGAGGGCCTTGTCCATCGCGACGGCCGAGGCGGCGACGCCCGAGCCGACGTACGGCAGCCCGGCGGTCTCGAGCAGGCCCTGGACGGTGCCGTCCTCGCCGTTCGGGCCGTGCAGCACGGGGAAGACCACGTCGAGGGTCTCGGCCGGCCCGCCGTCCAGGCGCACCAGCCGGCCCGTGCCGTCCGGCCCCGGCGCGATGGCGACGGGGCGGCCGTCGACGCTCCAGTCGCCCTCCTGCGAGATGAGCACCGGCACGACCTCGTACCGCGCGGGGTCGAGGGCGTCGATCACGGCGCGGGCCGACGACAGCGACACCTCGTGCTCGCTGCTGCGCCCGCCCATCAGGACGGCCACCCGTCGGCTCACGGCGGCGGCGGCTGGGCGCCGCCCGTGGTCGATGGCGAGGTGGCCGTCTCGCCGGTCGTCGTCTCCGGCGCCACGGCGACGGTGATGGTGAGGGTGGCGCCCGGCCGCACCGACGACCCCTCCGGCGGGCTCACCGCGATCACCGTCCCGGGCGTCGCGGTCGACGACTCGTCGGTGTCGCTGATCACGTTGAAGCCGGCCGTCTGCAGCTTGCTGCGCGCCGAGTCGGCGTCGAGCCCCACCACCCCGCTGGGCACCGTGGTGTCGGGCGGCGCGGTCGCGACCACGATCGTCACCGTGCTGCCGGCGGACACCATCGTCGTGGGGCCGGGGTCCTGCTCGACGACCGTGCCGGCGTCGAAATCGCTCGTGGTCCGGGTGGTGACGCGGGGCACCAGGTCGGCGTCGCGCAGGATCGACTCGGCCTCGCTCTGCGGCCTCTGGCGCACGTCCGGCACCGAGACCTGCTCCGGGCCGCTCGACACCGTGAGGGTCACCGTGCTGCCGGACGGCGCCTGCGATCCGCCCTGCGGGTCCTGGGCGGTGACGACGCCCTCCTCGGCCTCGTCGTCGGCCTCGCGGTTCACGGAGATCTCGAACCCGGCGGCCGACAGCTCGCGCTGCGCGTCCTCGAGCTGGTCGTTCACGACGTCGGGCACGTCGACCATGCCCGCGCCGCTGCTGATGCGCAGCGTGACGGTGCTGCCCTCGTCGGCCATCGCGCCGGCGGGGGGCTCCGTGCCGATCGCGTTGCCCTCCTCGACCACGGCGCTCTCCGCGTGGGTCACCCTCACCTGGAAGCCCGCGTCCTTCAGGGTCGCGGTGGCCTGGGCCTCGGGGGTGTTCGCGACCGCCGGGACCTGGACCTTGTCGGCTCCGCCGCCTCCACTCAGTAGCGCGAAGGCGGCCACGACGATCGCCGCCACCAGCACCAGGGCGCCCACCACGACCGGCCAGCGCCGGCGGTGCGGCGGCGGCTCGGCCGGGGGGGTGCGCGGCGGGGGGGTGCGCGGCGCCTGGGGCCGGGCCGGCGCGACGCGGGTCGCCTCGGTGGGCTGATCGAGCACCCGCGTCGCCTCGGTGGGCGGCTCCAGGTCGGGCGGGATGAGGATGCGGGTGGTGCCGTGCGACTCGATGGCCCGCTGCGCCTCGGTGAGCGCCCTGCTGAACTCCTCGGCGGTGCGGTAGCGCTCGCCGGCGCGCTTGTTGAGCGCCTTCATCACCACCGCCTCCAGCTCGAGCGGCACGCTCGGCTCGACGGTGCGCAGCGGCTGCGGCTCGTCGCTGATCTGCTTCATCGCCACGGCCACGGGGCGCTCGCCGTCGAACGGCACCCGGCCGCTGAGCATCTCGTAGAGGACGATGCCGACGCAGTAGGTGTCGCTGGCGGCGGTGACCTCGTCGCCGCGCGCCTGCTCGGGCGAGATGTACTGGGCGGTGCCGATCACGGCGCCGGCCTCGGTCATCTCGGTCTGGTGGCCGGCGCGGGCGATGCCGAAGTCGGTCACCTTCAGGGTGCCGTCCTCGGCCACCAGGACGTTCTGCGGCTTGACGTCGCGGTGGATCACGTCGCGGCGGTGCGCGGCCGCCAGGGCGGCCAGGATCTGCTGGGCGTAGTCGATCGACTGCAGCGGCGGCATCGGCGCGCGGCGGCGGATGACCTGCTTCAGGTCGGGGCCCGACAGGTACTCCATCACGATGTAGTAGCGGCCGTCCGCCTCGCCGCGGTCGTACACCGCGACGATGTTCGGGTGCGAGAGACCGGCCGCCGCGGAGGCCTCGCGGCGGAAGCGCTCCACGAACTGCGGATCGGAGGCGTAGGGCTCCGACAGCACCTTCACCGCCACCTCGCGGTCGAGCAGGCGGTCGTGGGCCAGGTACACCCGCGCCATGCCGCCGCGGCCCAGCTGGCGGCCCAGCTCGTAGCGGCCGCCGATCAGGTCCCCGGCCTCCAGGCTCATCCGCGCGCCTCGATCGCCGCCCTCATCACCTCGCCCGCCACGGGGGCGGCCACGTCGCCGCCGGTGGCCGAGCTCTTCTCGATGACCACCGCGACCGCGACGACCGGGTCGTCGGCCGGAGCGAAGCCGATGAACCACGCCTGGTTCTGAGTGGCGATGCCGGTCTCGGCGGTGCCGGTCTTGCCGGCCACCGTCAGGCCGCTGAGCGCGGCGGCGGTGCCGGTACCGGAGCGGACCACGTCCTCCATCATGCTGGTGAGCTCCGCCGCCTGCTCGGGCGTCATCACGGTGCTCACCTCGCGCGGCTCGGCGGTCTGGATCACCGATCCGCCGCGGTCGACGATGCGGCTCATCACGTGCGGCTGCATCTCGACGCCGTCGTTCGCCACGGTGGCGGCGACCATGGCCATCTGCAGCGGCGTCGCGAGCACCCGCTCCTGGCCGATGGCGATGCGCGCCGTGTCCTCGCCGCGCGCGTCGTTGGCCAGGACGGTGTTCCCGTCGAGCCGGCCGGACGGCAGCACCATCTCCTCGGGCAGGTCGATGCCGGGCCGCGTGCCGAAGCCGTAGGCGCTCATGGTGGCCCCCAGCCGATCGGGGCCGAGGTCGTCGCCGATCGAGGCGAACACGGTGTTGATCGAGTTGGTGAGAGCCGTGCGCAGGGTCACGCGACCGTACCTCTCGCTGCCGAAGTTGCGGATCGGGTCTCCGCCGCCCGTCGCGTCGTACGAGCCGGTGTCGTCGAACGACGAGTTCTCGTCGTAGAGGGAGTTCACCAGGGCGCTGGTGGTGGTGACCACCTTAAAGGTCGACCCCGGCGGGTACCGGCCCTGCGTGGCGCGGTTGAGGAGTGAGGTGTCGGGCGCCTGTTTGATCTTGCCCTCGGTGATGTCCTGCAGGCTGAAGGTCGGCGACGAGGCCATGGTGAGCACCGCGCCGGTGCGCGGGTCGAGCGCCACGACCGCCCCTGCACGGCCCAGCAGGGCCTGCTCGGCGACGGTCTGGATGCGGGTGTCGAGGGTCAGCTGCACGTTCGCCCCCTCCTTCTCGGAGAGGTTGAGCCGCTGCAACAGGGGCTGGGCGCCGAAGCTGCCGGCCAGGTAGCGGTCGTACTCCTTCTCGACGCCGGTCTTCGAGCCGTCCTCGGCGAGTGAGTAGCCCACCACCTGGGCCATCAGGCCGCCCTGCGGATAGACGCGCTCGAACACCTTCTGGCCCTTGATGCGGCGGGCGCGGCTGATCGCCAGGCGCCGGCCGTCGGCCGAGAGGATGGTGCCGCGGTCGATGAGCTTCTCGGCCTGGATCTGCTGGGCGTTGTCGGAGCGGTCCTTGAGGTCGTTCGCCGCCACGACCTGCCACCAGCCGAGCATCAGCATCAGCAGGCCGAAGCCGCCCGCGAGGGCGAGGTAGAGGCGGCGCAGGGAGCGGTTCACGCGGGCGCCCCCTCATCGATCTCCCGGGCCGCCGCCCGCCGCGCGCGGCGCGGCACCGCCGGCCCGGCCTGCGAGCGGTGGCTCACGATGAGCAGCAGCGCCACGAGGGCGAAGTTGGTGACGACGCTCGATCCGCCGTAGCTCATGAAGGGCAGCGTCACGCCGGTGAGCGGCACCAGCCGCACCACGCCGCCCACGATCAGCACGGTCTGCAGGCCGAGGGCGATGGTGAGGCCGCCGGCCAGCAGCTTCGAGTAGCCGTCGTTCGCCCGCGCGGCGATGACGAAGCCGCGCTGGATGAGCACGAGGAAGCCCAGCAGCAGGGCGACCCCGCCGACGTAGCCGAGCTCGGTGGCCACGGCGGTGAACATGAAGTCGGTCTGCAGGGCGGGCACCACCGGGTTTCCGTTCTCCGTCACCAGGAAGGCGCGCCCCAGGCCCGGCCCCATGAGGCCCCCCTCGGCCATCGCGTACAGCGACTGCACCAGCTGGTAGCCCTGGTCCTGCTTGTCCGGCCAGGGGTTGATCCAGTTGTCGACCCGTTCCGCGATGCGGGGCACCACGGTGTAGACGAGGGCCGACCCCACCAGGAACAGCCCCAGGCCGAAGCCGGTGTAGGCGATGCGCCCGGTGGCCAGGTAGATCATCGCCAGGAACACGCCCAGGAACAGCAGCGCGGTGCCGAAGTCGTTGAGCACCACGACCAGGCCGAGACAGGCGACCAGGAAGAGCAGCACGGGCCCGAGGGCCGCCATCGGCGGCACCGGCATGCCCATCACGCGGCGGGTGGGGATCGCCAGCAGCTCGCGCTTGTCGCGCAGGTAGGCCGCCAGGAAGATCACGATCAGCACCTTGGCGACCTCGCCCAGCTGCACCGTCTGCCCGCCGCCGATCTCGATCCACAGCTTCGCGCCCGACACCCGGGTGCCGAAGACCATGGTCACGACCAGCAGCGCGACCGCGGTGAGGCCGATCAGGTAGCGATAGGGCTCCAGCACGCGATGGTCCGGCAGAAACAGGATCACGCCGATGAAGGCCGCGCCGCCCACGGCGACCCACACCGCCTGGTCGGCGGCGAGGCCGGGATCGATGCGGTTCAGCTCCACCAGGCCGATGCCCACCAGCACGCCCACCACCGGCAGCAGGTAGGGGTCGGCCTTGGGCGCCCGCAGGCGCAGCGCCACGTGCATCGCCAGGAAGACCGCGATCACCCCGGCGGCCCCCTGCCACGGGCCCGGCTCGAACGAGTTGGCGCGCGCGCTGGCCACCGACGCGACGCCGATCAGGCCGAGCAGACCCGCCGGGATGAGGAATCCCAGCTCGCGCGTGCGGGCCGAGATCACCCGGCGGCGTCCGGGGTGGTCTCCCCCACGGGAGGGGTGACGGGCGTGCTCGGCGCCGTCGTGGTGGAGTCGTCCTCGGAGGGGGTGTCCGCGGCGCCCGGCACCGGCACCGTCGTGGGCAGCGAGTAGCGCCACACCAGGCGGGCGGCCAGCTCGACCGCCTCGCCCTGGCCGCGGGCGCCGCCGTCGAGCGCCTTGGGCTCGGACTCGCGCACCAGGTCGGCCGACACGCCGGTGTCCTGCCACGGCCGCGAGAGGTCGATGCCGAGCAGGTCGAAGGGCAGGCCGTGGTCGACGCGCACCTCGCCCGCCGGGTCGGTGGTGACGACGTAGGTGCGGCTGGCCACCCAGGCGCCCGCGCCGCCCGCCAGGACGAGCGCCACGACCACGCCGATCAGGGCGGGGGCGAGGCGCCGGCGGCGGCGGCCCACCGGCTCGAGCACGCGCACCCGCGGGGCGTCGCCGCGCTCGCCGTCGGCGCGGTCGGTGCCCGCGTGGCCGTGCACGCCGCCCAGCACCTTCATCTTCGCGGTGGTCGAGGCGTCGGGCCCGTCGGGCAGGAACGGCGCCTCGGCCGTGTCGGCCGGCGCGTCGGTGCCCACGATCCCCACCCGCGCCAGCACGACGGTGACGTTGTCGGTGCCGCCGGCGCCGTTGGCCTTCCCCACCAGCCCGCGCGCGGCCTCCTGCAGGCTCTCGGCCTCGGTCAGCACCTCCGCGATGACGCTCTCGTGCACGTACGACGACAGCCCGTCGCTGCACAGCAGCACCACGTCGCCGTCGCGCAGGTACTCGGAGATCGTGTCGGGCTCCACCTCGGGCTCGGCGCCCAGGGCGCGGGTGATGACGTTGCGGTGCGGGTGGCTCTCGGCCTCCTCCGGGGTGATGCTGCCGCGGCGCACCAGCTCGGCCACCACCGAGTGGTCCTCGGTGAGCTGGCGCAGGGTCCCGTCGCGCCACAGGTAGGCGCGCGAGTCGCCCACGTGGACCACGTCCAGGCGGCCCTCGTGCAGCATCGCGGCGGTCAGCGTGGTGCCCATGCCGGACATGGCCGGGTCCTCGCGGGCCATCCGGCGGATGTCGCGGTTGGCCCGCAGCACGGCCTCGCGCACGTCCTCGGTCGCGGCGGCCGCGCCGACCCCGCCCACCGCCTCGACGGCCACCTGGGCGGCGACCTCGCCGGCGTTGGCGCCGCCCATGCCGTCCGCCACCGCCATCAGGACGGGTGAGGCGAGCGCCCGGTCCTCGTTGTGATGGCGAACGCGGCCGGTGTCCGAGAGGTGGGCCAGCTCGACGAGCGCCAGGGTCTCGCCCGTGGGCACGAGCGGGCTCCTACTCCTCGTAGCGGAAGATCGTCTGGCCGATACGGAGGTGGTCGCGCATCTTCAGCTGGGCGTCGCGCTCGATGCGCCGGTCGTTGAGGAAGGTGCCGTTCGTGGAGCCCAGGTCCTCCACGAAGTAGTACGGGCCGCGCCGCATGATGCGGGCGTGCATGTGGGAGACGAACTGATCGGAGATCGAGACCCCGGAGCCGCCCGAGCGGCCGATGGTCAGCCCGCCCTCGAGCGGGATCTCGCGCCCCGGGGGGAGCGTCGGCGACTGCTCCACCACCAGGCGCGGGTCGAGGTTGGCGGCCAGGTCGAGGCGCTGGCTGTCGCTGAGGCCGTCGTCCTCGACGTCGTCGACGTCCTCGATGTCGGCGGGCTCGGGGGGCGGCACGGTGAAGAGCGGCTCGGCGGTCCCCTCGGTGGGCGGCTCCTCCACGGGCGGCGGGGCCGCGGGCGGCGTCGCGCGGGCAACCGGCGCGGGCTCCGCCTGCGCCGCGGCGGCGGCCGGAGGCGCGCTCTGGGTGAGGCGCATCTGCCGGCTGGCGCTCCGCACGATCGCCCAGACGAAGGCGTACAGCAGCACGAGGAAGACCACCTCGGCGATGATCAGGCCGGTCTCGCTCAACCCATCTCCACCTTGATCTCCGTTGTTCCCATGACGATGGTGTCGCCGTCGGCCAGGGCGTGGCGCTTGACGATCTGGCCGTTGACCTCGGTGCCGTTGGTGCTGTTCATGTCGACCAGGTAGTAGTCGAGCCCGACGTGGCGCACCTCCGCGTGCACGCGGCTGGCGTTCGGGTCGGGGACGATCACGTCGCAGTCGCGGCTGCGCCCCAGGGTGGACACGCGCTTGGTGACGCGGTGGCGCGTGTTGCCCAGGATCAGGGTCATCACCTCGGGCGTGATGCCGGCGTCGCGCAGGTCCTCG
This sequence comes from Thermoleophilia bacterium, assembly GCA_050181915.1. Classification (GTDB taxonomy): domain Bacteria; phylum Actinomycetota; class Thermoleophilia; order Miltoncostaeales; family Miltoncostaeaceae; genus JBFXCS01. The sequence continues at coordinate 251,196 of JBFXCS010000004.1, forward strand.
GCCGAGATGACCTGGGTGCCGCTGACGCCCTCGAGGGGCTGGTAGGGCTTCGCGGGCGGGGCGGGGGCCGCCGGCGGCGCCGGCGCGGCGGGGGCCGCGGCCGCGGGGGCCTCGCCCTCGTCGTCGCCCGGGGCGGCCGGCGTGGCCGGGGCGGCCTCCTCGGCCGGGGGCGCCTCGGCCATGCGGCAGGCGATGCCGAACTCGCCGGGCCGCAGGTCCGTGTCGGTCTGCAGCACGACCACGGCCGGCGCGACCATCGACAGGCCCTCGCCGCGGGCGTGGGCGTCGAGGTAGCCGGCCAGCTCGGTCGTGAGGGAGTGCTCGTACGAGGCGAAGCTCTCGCGGTCGGCCGGGGAGAGGTAGACGGTGAAGTCGTTGGGCACGTAGACGCGCGACACGGAGATGGTCTTCTGGCCGTCCATCTCGCGCGCCAGCTTGCGCGCCAGCTCGACCGGCTGCAGGGTGCTGCGGAAGGCCCGCCGGAATCCTCGCTCGACGATGCCCTCGATCTTCTGCTCGATGTCGCGGAGGAGGCTCATGCGCTGGGACTCCGCAGCGTAGCGGACGTCCTGGCCGGGCCACCGCGGCGCAGCGCCCGCCAGGGGCGCAGGGCGGCGCCGACGACGACGAGCACGGCCGGAGCGCAGGTGCCGACGGCCTCCACCGGGTCGCTCGACAGGGCGACCAGCAGCCCGCCGGCGAGCAGGGCCGCGGCGCAGGCCGCCACGGTCCGCGGCGTGCCCTGCGGCGCCCGCATCACCAGCGGGACGCACATCGCGGCGGCCACCAGCACCGCCGCCTGCATCAGCGCCTCCGGCCGGTCGGCCAGGGGCTGCCACAGCCGCTCGCCCGCGACGTAGGGGGAGCGCTCGTCCCGCAGCTCGCCCAGCGCGGAGCGCACCGCGCCCGACTCGGCGAGCAGCCCTCCCCCGCCCACGGCGATGGGCCAGGCCAGCGCCGCGACGGCGCCGCCGGCCGCCGCCCACAGGCGCGCGGGCCAGCGCGGCGCGACGCCCGCGGCCACGCAGTAGAGCGGCCCGAGGCCGATCGCGAACAGCGCGGGCGCGGCGGCGGGGAGCAGGGTGAGGCGGCCGGTGGGCCAGCCGGTCACGACGACGGCCAGCGCCACCAGGCCCAGGATCGCCGCGGCCGCGGGCGCGGACGGGGCGACGAGGAGCGAGCCGGCCGCCACCGCGCCCAGCGCGGCGGCCCGGGGGCGCCAGGCGAAGGCCGCCGCCGCCGCGGCGATCACGGCCGCCGCCCCGGCGGGCCCGTGCCAGGCGTCGCCGCCCTCGGTGCGCGCCAGCGCCAGCGCCGCGAGGGCGGCGCCCCCCGCGGCGCTGGCGGCCGCCGGCAGGGCCCGCACGCCGCGGCGCCCCACCGCGCCCAGCCCGCCACGCATGTCGCGCAGCTCGTCGTGCAGCTCCGCGGCGGTGGGCCGCGAGCGCGGATCGCGCCGCAGGCCGGCGTCGACGGCCTCGCACAGCCGCTCGGGCAGGCCCGGGCGCGCCTGCGCCAGGGGAGGCAGCCCGCCGCGCCCGGCCCGCCGGGCCGTCTCGGCCGGCGACTCGGCGCTGATCGGGTTGCGCCCCACGAGCCCCTCGAACACCACCAGGCAGGCCGAGTAGACGTCCGACGCCGGCCCGGCGACCTCGCCGCGCGCCTGCTCCGGCGACATGTAGGCCACCGTGCCCACCACGTCGCCCGGCAGGGTGAGGCCGGCCTCGCCGGACAGCCGCGCGACGCCGAAGTCGGACAGGCGCGCCCTCCCGTCGCCGTCCAGCAGGATGTTCGCCGGCTTCACGTCGCGGTGCACCACACCGCGCGCGTGGGCGTGCGCCAGGCCGGCCAGCACGTCCTCGCCGATGCGCACGATCTCCGACGGCCCCGGTCGATCCGGCCCGCGCAGCGCCTGCGCCAACGACGGCCCGTCCACCAGGTCCCACACCAGGTAGAGGCATTCGTCGTCCTGGCCCCAGTCGCGCAGGCCCACCACGCAGGGGTGGTCGAGCCGCGCGGCGGCGCGGGCCTCGGCCTGCACCCGGTCGCCCAGCCCCAGCTCGGCGGGCACGACCTTCACCGCCACCTCCTCGCCGGTCTCCCGGTCGACGGCGCGGTGCACCACGGAGGTGGCGCCGCGCCCGAGGGCCGGTCCGAGGATGTAGCGATCGAGCACGCGACGTGCCTGTGCCGCGTCGGGCGTCACAGCGCACAATCTTCAACGAGCGCGGGCGCCATCCTTGCGGGGCCGGGTCCGCGACCCCTCTCGCCGGGGCCCGCCGGGGCCGATGGTACGATCCTGCGTCATCAGGATTGCCCCGCAAGGAGGCAGGATGCCCCGGAGAGCGGTGGAAATCTCTCGTAGACCCTCCACGGCCTTCCCCGATCCGGTGCGCACGATGACTGCTCGATCAACGACCCGCTTCGTCGCTCGTGGCTGAGTACGACGACGAACGCCCGGACTTCGACGCCGCCTTCGGCGACGAGCCGCCCGAGCCGAAGGACGAGGAGCGGGGCGGCGCGCTGCGCCGGTTCACCCGGCCGCGCCGTCGCCTGCCCGGCGACGAGGAGGGCGACGTCACCGGGACCGGAGAGATCTCGCCGCCCACGGCGCCCGGGGCGCCGCGCGAGCGGGACGACCGGCCGTACGTGGGGCGCGCCTCGCGGTCGCGGGGCATCTCGCGACCCTCCTCCCGCGGCGCGAACGCCCGGGCCAGGGCGCGCATCGGCAAGGACGAGCCCGACCCGCAGCCGCGCCGCGGCGGCGGGTCGCGGCGTCGCGGCGGCGGCGGGCGGCGCGGGAGCTCCGGCGGCGGCGCGGCGGTGCTCCAGCAGCCGCGGGCGCGCCTGCTCCTGCTGGCGGCCTTCGCGGTGATCGTCGCCGTGATCCTGGTGCTGGTCGTGAAGGACTGCCAGCGCAGCCAGCTCGAGGACTCGTACACCACGTACGTCAACTCCGTCGCCCAGATCAACAACGACTCGGCCGATCAGGGCAAGCAGATGCGCACGATCCTCAACAACACCAAGGGGCAGCTGCCGGCCCAGCTGCGCCAGCAGCTCGGCAACCTGGCCGAGCAGGCCGACGGCCTGGTGACCCGCGCGAACGACCTCGACCCGCCCGGCAAGATGCGGACCGCCCAGGAGGGCCTCGTCACGGCGCTGCAGTACCGCGCCGACGGCGTGCGCAAGCTCGCCGACGGCCTGGAGGCCATCCTCAAGTACGACACCACGAACGCGAAGGCGGCGGGCCTCGCGGTCCCGATGCAGGTGCTGCTGGCGAGCGACGTCATCTACAGCCAGTCGTTCGCGCCGGCGGCCGCCACGGCCCTGAAGGACGACGACATCACCGGCCTCAAGGTGCCCGAGCTGGCGGCCTTCCTGCCCAACACGGCCTGGGCGTCGCCCGCGGGCGCCGAGCGCCTGATCGGGCCGCTGGGGCGGCGCGCCAGCGGCGACGGCACCACCACCTCCGGAGAGACCGGGCTGCTGCGGGGCACCAACCTGGTGGGCGTCGTCGCCCAGCCGTCCGGCACGCGCCTCAAGCCCGGCGAGGCCGTCGAGATCTCCTCCGACGAGGGCCTGTCCTGGGAGGTCACGGTCCACAACGGCGGCGAGAGCGATGAGGACGGCATCGTCGTCTCCGCCACCTGGAGCTACTCCAGCTCGCCCAACGATGCGGACAAGAAGGAGGCCCAGCTTCCCGCCGTGCCGGCCGGCGAGGACGCCACCGTGACCGTCCCGGGCCCGACCGATCGGAAGATCGGCGAGACCGGCACCCTCAAGATCAACGTCTCGCCGGTGGACGGCGAGACGAAGGTCGACAACAACAGCGCCGAGTACCTGGTCACCATCAACTTCTGATGGATGTCGATGTCTGGGTGGCGATCGCCACCGGCGTTCCCGGCCTGATCGCCCTGGTGGGCTGCGGCGTGCTGTGGGCAATGCTGCGGCGCACCCGCTCGGCCCAGCAGGTGCTGCTGCCGGACGGCTCCACCGGCTCGATCGTCGACCGCCAGGCCGGCCTGCAGCGCGCCATGGCGCGGCTGGAGGAGGGGCTGGGCGACCTGCAGAGCCTGGTCGAGCGCCAGGGCGAGGTCACCGAGCGCAGCCTGCGCACCGCGCTGCGCTTCCAGGGCATGGTGCGCTACGACGCCTACCGCGACATGGGCGGCCGCCAGTCGTGGTCGATCGCCCTGCTCGACGGCAACCAGACCGGCGCGATCATCACCTCCCTGCACGCCCGCGACCACGCCCGCGTGTACATGAAGCACCTGCAGGAGGGCGCCCCCAGCCAGCGGCTCTCGCCCGAGGAGGAGCGCGCCGTCGCCCTCGCGCTGGGGCGGCCCGTGCCGCCCGAGCCGGACCCCGACCCGGCCGAGCGGGTGCCCGGGCCGCCCGCCGCCGGGGAGCCGGCCGACGGGGACACCGGCGAGGTGCGCCGGCCGGAGCCATTCGGGTCGTGAGGGTCGGCTACTTCGGCCCCCCGGCGACCTTCACCGAGGAGGCCCTGCTCGCCCTGGCGGGCCCCGATCCCCAGCTCGAGGCCGTCCCCTTCCCCACCGTCATCGACTGCCTGGAGGCGGTGCTCGACGGGCGGGTGCCCGAGGTGGTGGTGCCGATGGAGAACTCCACCGAGGGGTCGGTCAACCAGACCCTCGACATGCTGATCGCCTTCGGCGAGCGCCTGCGCATCCGGGCCGAGGTGGTGCTGCCGGTCCGCCACCATCTTATCGCGCGCCAGCCCATCCCGATCGAGTCGGCCGTGCGGGTGCTGAGCCATCCGCAGGCCCTGGCGCAGTGCCAGCATTACCTGCGCGACCGCCTGCCCGGCGCGGAGATCGTCGCGGCCAACTCGACCGCCGACGCCGTGCGCACGGTCTCCGACTGCGACGAGCCGTGGGCGGCGATCGGCACGGTGCGCGCCGCCGACCTGTACGGCTGCGTCGTGCTGGAGCCGGACATCGAGGACACCGAGGGCAACTCGACCCGCTTCGTCCTGGTCGGCACGCAGGAGGCGCCCGCCACCGGTCCGGGGCGCTTCCGCACGTCCATCATCTGCGCCCTCGAGCGCGACCGGCCCGGCGCGCTGCTGGCGATCCTGCAGGAGTTCGCGATGCGGGCGGTGAACCTGAGCCGGCTCGAGAGCCGGCCCACCAAGACCGGCCTCGGCCGCTACGTGTTCTTCATCGACATCGAGGGCAGCCGCGAGCGGGACCTGCCGGTCGACGCGGCGATCACCGCGATCGAGCAGCAGGGTGTTGCACGGGTGGTTTTCCTGGGTTCCTACCGTGCCGAGGGCGCATCCGGCTAGACTTCCCGCGGGCTCGGGGTGAGAGCCGGCAGCCGACACCGCCGGCCCGTCGCCCACGCGACCCCCCGAGGTGCAGATGGCCCAGCAAGTCCTGGTGCTTAACGCGACCTACGAGCCCATCAACGTGTGCTCGCTGCAGCGGGCCGTCGTGCTCGTGCTGAAGAACAAGGCCGAGGTGCTGGAGCGGGCGGCGAGGAAGCTGCGCACCGCCACCGCGACCTACGCGTACCCGCTCGTCATCCGGCTCGTCTACTTCGTGCGCGTGCCGCGGCACGAGTCGCGCCGCATCTCCCGGCGCGCCGTGTTCGCCCGCGACGACTGGACCTGCCAGTACTGCGGCGCCACCGCCCACCTGACCGTCGACCACGTCGTCCCCCGCTCCCGCGGCGGGCACTCGTCGTGGGAGAACGTCGTGACCTCGTGCGCGCCCTGCAACCTGCGCAAGGGCGATCGCCTGCCCGCCGAGATCGACATGCACCCGCGCAACGCGCCCCGCGCGCCGCGCCCGGACGTGTTCATCGCGGTCGCCGCGCCCCGCCAGCCGCGCTCGTGGCGCCCCTACCTGCCGAAGGACTGAGCGGAGGGCGGCGCCCGGCTATCCTCGCGGGACCACGCCCTCGTAGCTCAGTGGATAGAGCACAGGTTTCCTAAACCTGGTGTCGCAGGTTCGATCCCTGCCGGGGGCATCATCCGCTGAATCCCGGTCAGCCATGCCGATGTCGGCTGATCCGCTCCCCTCGTCTGGGGCGCCCGCGTTGGGTTCCCTGGCAGTCTCCCTAGCAGTCCCGACGGCGGGCGTGAGCGTGTCGAACACGTCAGACACGGCTTCGAGCTGCGCGTCGGTCAGCAGGTGGGCGTAGACCTTCGCGGTGATGTCGGGGTTACCGTGGCCGAGGTGGCGGGACACGACGATGAGCGGCACGCCGTGGGCGAGCAGCAGCGATCCGCACGTGTGGCGCAGGCCGTGGAACGTGACGACCGGCTGCGGCCGCGCTCGCGCCTGTGGCGTGGTGAGGCCTGCGCGCTCCAGGGCCCGCACGAGCATCTGCCCGGGCGTGCCGGGGCTCATCGGGCAGTGACTTTCCCGGCCGGGGATGGGCTGGCTGTCCGGGCCGAGGATCGGTCGACCTGGCGCACCTGGCCACACGTAACCGTCGGCGGGCGCGCCGGCCTCGATCACGGACTGCCGGTACCACGCGGCCAGTGCCCGTGTGAACGTCTGCGAGATCCGGACCTGCCTGGCGCGGCGGCCCTTCGTGGTGCGCTCCCCCCGGCGCTTGCCGATCTCCCACACGGAGCGGCGCACGTCGATCCTGCGGGCCGAGAGGTGGACGTCGAGCCACCGCAGCCCGATCACTTCTCCGCGGCGCAGCCCGCCCTCGGCCGCGGCCCGGATGATCGTCTCGCCGCGGAGGGTTCGACAGGCCGCGAGAAGCTGCTCCAGCTGCGGTTCGGTCAAGACCTTCTCGGCACCCTGGCGGCGTTCCGTGTCGGGTGGCAGCGGCCGCAGCCCGATCGCGGGGTTGGTGGGGATCCGCCCCCACTGCACGGCGGCGGACAGCATCGCGCGGAGCGTCGCGACGCTGGAGATGGTGGTGCGGCGGCTGGTGCCGGCCTCGCGGAGGCGGCTGCGCCACGCCTCGATCCGCTCGCGGGTGATCTCGTGCAGCTCGAGGTGTCCGAAGTCGCGGTGGATGCGGAGGCGGTAATCGGCCTGGTACGTCGCGATCGTGTGCTCGGACAGCACCGCGGCGCGGGTCCGCAGGTACGACGCGGCGAAGTCGATGAGCAGCACCGGAGCGGTCGAGCTGACCACCGGCACCGCCGCTCGCCCCGCCGCGAGCCGCCGCCGCCGCTCCGCCCGGGCATCCGTCAGAGACCCGTGAACCGTCACCGACGTCACCCTCCCCGGCCGTGCCGTCGGGACCCTGATCACCCACGGGCACCGGCACCGCCGCCCCGGCCCGCGGTCCGCGGTCGCCGGACACGCGACGCGGTGAGACCGCAGGATCCCGGGCTCCACCACCTCCTGCCACCCTCGCCGCGGCTTCTCCGCCACAGTCGCTCCCTGGACGTGGGTGATCACGCTACGAGCCCCCCGGTCCGCTGGTCAACGGAGCGTCCCGCCAGAACTCCGGGGGAGGGATCCCCTGATCCGCCTCGTGTGCGCGCCGCCGCCGAGCGGGGCGCGGGTCGGCGGCTACGTCCTGCGGCTCGCCGCCGCGGCTGTTCCGCTTCAACGCCTCCTCGTGGGTGGCGAGGTCATCAACGCGGATCACGAGCCGCCCCGCGACGAGGAACCCACCACCGTCATGCATCACCTTCCGCGCGGCCCGCGGGTCGCGGATCCCGTATCGCCGCATCACCGCCGGCACGTCCAGGATCTCGTGCAGCCCAGCGTGGCTCACCGCCCACCGCCGTTCCCGGCCGCCTGTCTCGCCGCTCTTCGGTTTCGTACCTCACGTGCGATGGTCGGTGAGAGCGCGTCCAGCCCGGTGACGACACGGCTGGGCGGCGGAGCCTGAGCCCCCGGCTCAGGCTCAGGCGGAGCCGCCGCGCTCTCGACAGGCCGGAGGGAAGGGGTAGGGGAAGGAAGGGAAGTACCTTCCCTTCCCTTCCTTTCGGTCGGACCAGTCCCGGTCCGGTCCGGGTGTGGTCCCGGACCACCCTGCATACGCCCTGGTTCGCGTCGTGCCGGCCGCCGCCATCGCTCGGTGACCTCGGCCGGCTCGAACGGCGACGGCGCCTGCCTCTCCGGCCGGTCGCCCCGCTGGTCTTCGAGGAACGTCGGCACCCGCACGCCCGGGGTCCCGTCGCGGCTGGTCACGCGCTCGAGCAGGCCGAGCTGGAGCATCGCGTCGAGCCATGCGCGCACCTCGGCCGGCCCGATGCCGTCACGGCCCGGGCAGACCGCCAGGTGCAGCTCGCGGGCGTCATCCGGGACGCACCCCCACCGGTCGAGGAACGGGGTCAAGCGCAACGCGAAGGCCTCCGCGTCACCGCCGTGGGAGGCGCGCAGATCGATGAGGCGGGCATCGACGGCTGTGCGACGATGGATCATCCGGCGCTCAGCCATGACTGTCCCTCCGGTCATCGCCCTGGAGCAGTCGGATCGCCCCGCGGGCGTTGGCCGCCTTCTCTGCCGCCAACGCTGCGCCCCGAGGATCTCCGGCCTGATCGCACGCGTCGTACACCCGCTCGAACTCTTCGACCTTCGCTTGCAGAAGCTCGATCGCGCGTACACGGTTCGGTGTCCGTCGACGCCAGCTCATCGGTCATCCATCCACGCGGTCTCATGGAGCATCGCCAGCAACGCGCGCCCGATCTTCAGGCTCGATCGATCCCGGAAGCGCTCCGGCATCGTGGATTCGAGGTTGCGTAGCCGCGCGGCCGCAATATCCGCGTGGAGTCGGTCGCAACCGTCAGCGAACGGTGACTGCCTCACGTGGCGGATCCGGCCGTCGATCGTCGCTAGTGCTGCTTCGATCGCTTCCCGTGGGGTCACCTCGGGTGACGCTGACACCGCGGTCATCGGGGTCCGCCTTCCCGGCGGCGGGGCTCTACCCGCTTGCTGGCGGGGAGACTGGGACCTGCGGGTGCGGGGTCTGAGCCGCCGCTATCGTCGCCTGAGCCGCCGGCGCCTGAGCCGCTACTGCGAGTGCGGCGAGAGCCCTGCGACGTCCGGACACCCAGGCCTCGGCGGGCAGAACAGATCCACAAGGGGACGGCGCGAGCGAGCGCTGCAGCGGGGACCCTCTGGTCAGCGGTGGCTCGAAGGCCGGATGCCGTCAGTTGCTGGTTCCTCTGCTTCGATCGCACGCGGTTCGCGTATGTGATCTCCTCGGTCTCCGCAGGGGTCGCAGGACGAGGCCCGGCCCCGGGATCGAACGTCCCGGCCTTCTTCCGTTGGGCCGTCTGCCATGCGCTCAACCCCATGTGAGGGTTCCCGTCACAGAGGGCGATCGCCTCCTCCAGGCTTCGGGCGCGCCGGCCGATCTCCTCAGACGTCATCGTAGGCATGCGCCTCCTTTTCGAGGTCGTGTCTTACGTCGACTACAGCAGACTGCGGGCGGCTAATCACTTTCAGCGCGGCGTTGCCGGCGCCCTGGCCACCCGTCGCCGGCGAGCTTCTCGACGTCAGCTCTCTGGAAGATGAACGCGCCACCCACCTCTGCGGCCTTGGGGAGCAGGCCGACCTCGACCAGCTGGAGGACGCGCCGCTTACTCGTCTGGAGAATCTCCGAGGCTTCAGCGGTAGAGAGGAGATCGCCAGGCATGTGGACAGTCTAGTTCTTTATTGCGCGATCGCGAAAGACGGTGTAGCGTGGCGAGCGCAAACAAGTTGGGGCCCGCGCGGTTGCACCCGCCGGACCCCGTGGCAACGGACCTGCGAGGAGGTCACGTGGCGACACCGGATGCTACCCCGCGCGGGGTTCACGCGAGGCGCTCGCGTGGTATTCGCGGGGTTGCCTCGGGGTACCTCGCAGGTCCCTCACATGGAGGGACTGGACTATGCGTGTTCTGCCGATCGAGACGGCCCGGATCGCGTTCGCGTTCATCGATGCGGTGCCGATGGACGCGAGGAACCGGGAGACGGGTGAGCTGATCCGCGGCCGCCAGGCGGCCGACCCCGACGGGGTGCCGTTGTGGAACGTGAACGTGCTGGCGGTGGTGGAGGGTCAGGACGGCGGGGAGACGGTGCGGGTCCGGGTGGCGGCGGGGGAGCAGCCGGGCTTCCAGCCGCTGGACCGGGTGGAGTTCGACGGGCTGGTCGGGCGGCCGTGGGAGCAGAACGGCCGCAGCGGGGTGTCGTTCAGCGCCGTGGGGGTGCGCCCGGCGGGATCCCCGAACGGCCGGGCCCGCGCGTCGGCGACGGCAGCGGCGGGTGAGGGCTCGTGATGGTGGCCATCGTGGTCATGCTGGTGGTGGTCGCCGTGGTGGTGTTCCTCGCCGCGGCGGCGGGGGAGGCGGTGTGGCGCTCCGACGCCCGCCGTCGGCGGCGGTGGCTGCCATGAGCGACCTGTCGTTGGTGCTGCTGCGACCCGCTCAGGATTGCGTGCGGGAGCTGCTGCGGTGGCAGATCGTCGAGGAGTTGGACGGCGAGTGCCGCGTTGAGGACCTCGTGACCGCGGTTCACCTCGGTCGGATCTACCACCGCCTCGGTGAGTCGGGATCCGGGCTGCTGCCCGACGACCGGGCGGTCTCGATGCAGGACGTGGAGGTCATCCGGAGGGCGGCCCGCAAGGAGCGAGACCTGGCGCGGGATCTCCTCGATCACTGGTTCTCCGAGGACGGGAACCCGGCGCGCGACGAGCGGTGCATCGCGACGTGGCGGGTGCGCGCGGAGCGAGCAGAATGGCTGCTCACCGTGCTCGCCGACGACTTCCCGGGTCTGCGCGCAAGCGAGGCGGCGTGACGGCCCGCGTCCTCTCCCGCGCGGTGAGGGTGTCGTTCCGGGCGTCTCTGGGGCTCTCGCGGGCCCTGGGGGCGCTGCGGCGCGCCGCCGTCCCGGCTCTCGCCGCGGCGTGGGCGGTCGTTCCCGTGGCGGGCCCGTTCCTGTATCTCCCCGTGGTGCTGTTCGTCGGGTTGTCGTTGGCGGGGTGGCCGCTGCCGGTGCGGGTGCTGTGCGCTCTCGCCGGTCCCGTGGTGTACGTGCTGCTCGAGGCGGACACCGGCCGCCGCCTCGACCGTGGCCGGCTCGAGCAGCGCCTCACCGACGCGGGCCGATCGAGCCGTCAGCGGTTGGCGGCGGCGCGGGTGCGGCACCGCTGGCAGGACACCCTTGAGCAGCTGGGCTGGGCGGATGAGACCCGCCCGACCCGCCTGCGGCACGTCGAGGACCGGGGCGACGGGCTGCGGGTGGTGTTCCGGCCGCCGCCGGGGACGCGGCCTGAGCGGTGGCCGGAGCTGGTCGACGGGCTGCGCCGGCATCTCGGGATGCACTCGGCGCGGCACGCCGAGCACCCCACGGAGCCCGGCACGATCGTCGCGACGTTCGGCCCCGAGCCCTTGCCGCACCGGGTGGACGCCGGTCCCGCGGTCGGCGCGCCGCCTTTGCAAGGCGGAGGTCACGTGGTCGAGCTCGGGCCGCGTGGCGGTGGTGGTGTGGCGCGGTGGGTGCTGGGGGAGTCGCCGCACCTGCTCGTGGCGGGATCGACTGGTGGCGGTAAGGGCGGCGTGCTGCGCCTCATCGCCCAGCGCCTCCTCACTGCGGGTGTGCGGGTGTGGGTGATCGACCCGAAGGGCACCGGGGAGTGGCGGTGGGCGCACGAGACAGGCGCCCAGGTGACCCGCGACCTCACCGAGGGTCTCGACGTGCTGCGCGCCGCGGTCCGCGAGATCCGGGAGCGGTGCGACCTCACCTGGCAGAACGGCGTGGACAAGGTCACGGCCCTGCACCCGGAGCTGCGGCCCCCGCCGTTGGTGGTCATCCTCGACGAGGCCGCGGACCTGCTGATGCTGCGGCGCGTCCCCGCGGAGAGACAGGCGGATGAGCTGCGCGCCGAGGCCGGATCCCTCGCGGCGGTCATCGCCAGCCAGGGGCGTGCTGCTGATGTGCACCTGGTGGTCGCGATCCAGCGCCCGGATATCGCGCTGCTCGGTCCCGCCGGCGGGTTCCTGCGCGAGAACCTCCCCGGCCGCCTCGGTCTGGGGCGGGTGAGCGTGGAGGGCCTCGACATGCTCCTCGGCCCCGGCCACCGCGACCTCGCCCTGACCGGCACGCCGGGCCGCGCCATCGCCACGCACCTCGCCGCCGGCGACACCACACCCACGGTCCTGCAGGTCGCCCATCTCGACGCGAGCGACCTTCTCCCCGCCGGCTGGGCCCCTGACGCACGGGAGGCAGCGTGATGCCGGATCGCCAGGTGACGTTGGACCCCGCAATCGTTCCGGACGTCCGAGTCGTGCTGGAGCACGCCGTGTGTCGCGTCGTGGAGTACCTCAGCGATCCGGACTCCGGACCGAGGGTGGCGGAGATGGGCGGTGTGTTGTCGCGGCTCTTGGAGCTCGGCGAGGCTCTCGGCGCGGTGGGCCGGCATTGCTGGACGACTGCCGACGTGGCGGTGTCGCCGAAGATGTTGCCGCTGATCCTGGAGGCGGCCCGCGGCGATCTCGACCCGACGATCGCCGCGTTCAATCCCGACGACGCCGAGGAGCGCGACCGCGTCTTCGCTTGGTCTGTCGTGCCGCTGCGGGTGATCGAGGAGCTGTCGCGGCTGGTGGACGCGGCGTGAGCGGGGGGCACCACGGCTTGACGCCCGGCCCGGGGCCCACACGTAGCCGCGAGGCCGGGCGCACGTGGCGCGCGCGTTCCCGGTTGGCCGGCGACGGCCCCCACACGCCGGCGCCCGGCCACTGCGACCACAGGGCGCCCGGGCCGAAGGCAGGAGGGCGCCCCGGACCTCGCGCACGCCCCGTCGCCGGCGGCCAGGCGCCCGGCAGGGCGCCTCTTGGTAACCCGGCGAACAATGCGTACGCCCCTGCAAACGAGGGGGTCGGTGGAGAGCCCCGGCGGGTGGCGCGTCTGCAGTTGCGGGCGCATCTGTGGCGCCACGTCCGGCCGGATGAGCACCGGGTCGCCAAGTGCGGCCGCGTGCCCCTCACCGGCGGCCCCGTCGTCGCTCTGGCCGGGGACGGATCGGCGCACTACCGCGGCCTGCAGACCTGCGGGTCGGTGACGGCGTGTCCGGTGTGCGCCGCGAAGATCCGCCAGCGCCGCGCCGAGGAGATCGACACCGCCCTCGGGCGGCATCTGGCGGGGGGTGGTGGGGCCGTGTTCCTGACCCTCACCCTCCCCCACGACGCGGGGATGGCCCTGGAGGCCGTGTGGGGCGCCGTCGCGGGCGCGTGGCGGGCTCTGGTCGCCGGCCGGCACCGCCAAGTCCTGCGGGACCGGTTCGGCCTGGTGGGGTACGTCCGGGCGACGGAGGTCACCCACGGCCGCGCCGGGTGGCACCCGCACCTGCACGTCCTGCTCTTGACCGCGCGGCCGCTCGACCTGGATGAGCTGCGGCTGCTGCACGTGTTCGTGCGGACCCGGTGGATTCGGCACGTCACCGGGGCGGGGTTCCGGGCACCGGACATCTTCAAGGGCATCCGCCTCGTGCCGGTGTACACCCGGGACGGGATGGGCGCCTACCTCTCGAAGGTAGGTGACGACGACACCGCCGGCACCCCCGGCCTGGAGCTGGCCCGCACCGACCTCAAGGCGGGCCGCGCTGGGGGGTCGCGGTCACCGTTCCGGATCCTCGCCGACCATGAGCGCACCGGCGCCGCCGCGGACTGGCGGCTCTGGTCGGAGTGGCTGATCGTGAGCAAGGGTCGGCGGACGCTGGAATGGAGCCGCGGCCTCCGCGCCCGGCTGCTCGCCGACGAGCCGGAGCGGACCGACGAGGAGATCGCCGCCGAGCACGAGCCCGCGGCACCGGTCGCCGTGATCGCGCCGACGGTGTGGCGGCTGCTCGTGCACCGGCGCCTCGCGGTCGCGGCGCTCCAAGCGGTCGAGGCCCGGGGCCTCGGTGGCCTGCTGGTGCTGCTGAGCTCCGCCGGCCTGCAGGTCGACGCCGTCGCCGGCGACACGGGGCCACCGACCGTCCGCTCACGCCGTCGAGGGGATGACGGAGGCCCTGGCGATCTCCGGGAGGGGTGATCGCCAGGGCCGTACCGTCGTGCCGACGCCCCGAATGCGTGGCAGTTCCATCGTGGCAGCCGCGCGGGCTTTATTCGCCGCGCGGGTCGCCGCCGACGGTGGGCGTGCCATGGATCATGGGGCGTCGGCGGCGTGATCGGAGCGCGGCGATGTTGTCCATCCGGGTGATCGTCGTGAGGGGCTGCGGCACCGCCCCGACTGTGGGGATGGCTTCCGGCTCGGGAACAGTGTCCTGCACCAGCGGGTCGGGGTGGGTGGTCGTGTAGAGGATCGCGTCGATGAGCTGGGCGCGGCGGCGCCAGTCGATGTTCTCTTCTACTCCGAGGCTGGCGGCGATATCCCGTAGCTCCGGGAGCTTCATCAGCTCGAGCTCATCGCGGGTCATCAGTCCCCCGAGCCGCTGCCGGAGCCGCTGCCGCTGGTGTCGTCTCCGGGGGTGATCGAGGTGAGGTGCACGACGCCGGCCTCACGGATCGCGGCGATGTCGGCGCGCATCACGACCCGCAGCCCGGTCTGGTCCTGGTCGGCGTAACGCTGATCGAGGACCTTGACCTCGGCGCCGGTGTCGATCGCGACCTTGATCTTCGACCGGTCGATCAGCAGAGCGTCGGTCTGGGGGATGTTCGTGGTGGTGAGGATCGGGCAGCCGAGGAGCATGTACGCCCCGGCGATCTGCGCGTCGGGATGCACGATCGGTCGGCCGACGTTGTCCTTCAGCTTCCGCAGCTGCACAAGCGTCCACGGGTTCATGAACCACGTCGACGGCCGGCAGTTCGCAGCGAGCAGCAGCCCGACCGCGTCGTGCGCGGCGTCCAGCGTCAGGGGCCCACCGACGGTGAGGGTCTGCCGGCCGGTGATGTGCATCAAGCCGGTGACGGTGTTCGAGGCGCCGTTGTTCGCGAGCATCGCGTGGTCGAGGGTCACCGCGAGCTGCTCGACGAGGAGACCTCCGATGGTGCTCCGGCTCGGCGACGGCGTCACGTTCGGGTCGGCGGACTCTCCGCGCACGATCATGGGGCGCACCAGGCTGCTTTCCGTCGGCTCGAAGACGTTGGTCATCACCTCCGGCACCGCCGACCGCTTCAGGAACTCGTTGCTGACTCGGACGATGACCTTCACCGACTTCAGCTCCGACGGCAGCAGCACAACATGGTCGATCTCGGTTGTCGCTTCCGTCACGCTCGCGTTCTCACTGGCCCAGTAGCTGCCGTCAGGGGCGAGGTCACCGACGCGGGGGATGCGGATCGGCACCCCCGGATCGGCGAGGTACACGCCGATGCCGGACTCCAGGGTGACGGTGCTGGCCATGAGCGGAGCGACGAGCTCCGCGATGACCGTCTCGCGCTCAAGCGACGCGCCGTGCAGGGGATCGGTGATCCCGATGGCGGTGGCCATAGGGGTGGCTCCTTCTGTCTCAGGTGCTTGTGGTCGACGTGGCTGCCGCCAGGGCCAACCACGGATCGCGCACCAGGCGCGGAAGGTGCGACGCCGCCGCCAGGGCCACCGCCACTACCAGGTCAGATGCTCTCACGCCGCAGCTGCTTAAGCGCCGCGAGGCCACTCGACAGATACGACCCATCGGCGAGGCCGTCGTCGGGACCGTTCGGCCCCGGCGGGATGTGCTGGCTGCATGCCGCGCGGGCCCTCTCCGCCCCGACCTTCCTCGCGAGCTCCTGCTCGAAAGTTCCCTTCAGGTAGCTGTGCCTGAAGGTGATGCGCTTCACCAGGCTCTCGGTCTTCTCGGGGTCGATCGTGCCGCCGTCATCGGCGCGGAAGTCGTCCAGGTCCGCGTAGTGCCAGATCGCTCCGGGGTCGGCCATGAAGGGAGCAACGAGCGCCTCGACGAGGCCGCGCTGAGCCTGGTCACGCTGCGCAGTCAGCAAGGTGACCTGGTGCTGCTCGTCGCGCAGCCGCGCCCGGTACGTCGCGGCCTCCCGCCGTGTCCGCGTGAGCTCACTGTCCTCCCCGGCGGGCGGGGTCTCCTCGGTTGGGTCGGTCATGAGACCCGCGTGCGCATGACAGCGCGGAAGTCCCGATCGATCGCGAGCCTCTCGCCCGCCGCGCAACCGCGGCTCAGCACCCGCGGCTCTCGCAGCGTCGCGCGCAACGCTCCGTCCGAGTCGCGGAACACCTCAGCGACCGCGGTCACCTCAGCCGCCGCACACAAGGCGGCGATGTCACCCCCGGCGGGGATCATGAGGGTGATGTACTCGCCGGGCTGCAGCAGATCATCGGCGCTGGACAACTCAGGCTCTTCGACCGGGGTGATCTCGGTTAGGTGCGCCGTCGTGTTCCCGCGGTCATCGGTGACGACCGCCGCGGCGGTCCGCAGAGTCGGCGCGCCCTGGGCCTTCGGGAACAGCACGGCATCGAAGGAGCCGCTCGGATGATCCGTCATTTCGCGTGTTCCTCTCTGTCATCTCGAATGGGTCATCGGACCGCGACCTCGCGGCGCTCCCAGTCCACGATCGCCTTCCAGATGACCCCGACGCCGGGGAGGTTCAGGTTGATCGTCGTCGACGCGGGCCCCTGGGGCGCGGCGGCCGGCGCCGGCGGGCGGAGCGCTTCGCGGGTCTGGGAGTGCGAGAGGACGCGGGCGCCGCGGCCGACGCCGATGATCTCCGGGCCGAGCTCACCGACGAGGTGCAGGCCCGAGTACTGGGTGCGGCCGCCCTGGGCGCGCTGCCCGCGCGGGGTGTAGGGGCTGGTGCGCGCCTGGATCGCCTGGAGGCCCTCCGTGGCGGCGCGGGTGCGGGCGTCTCGGGAGGGGCTGCCGAAGATGCCGCCGACCACGTCTCGGACGGGGCCGGGGATGATGCTGAGGACGGCGGCGGTGATCTGCCCGGCGGCGGCCTTGATCGCCGCGATGATGCCCTTGACGATCGCGGAGCCGATGGCCTTGGCGTGGTCGGGGGCGCTCTTCGCGAACCGGCCGATGGCGCTGACGATCCCGCTGAAGCCGGCTCGTAGTGCCTGCCCGAGGCGCGGCCCGAGGTTCGCGAACGACCCGACGATGTTCACCGCGACCTTCGCGATGCGGCCGGGGAGGCCTGTCATGAACCCGACCCACCGTCGCACGAAGGTGAGGCCCCGGTCGAGGGCCGGCCCGATCCTCCCGATCGCGCCGAACAGCACCCCGAAGACGCGGGAGAGGATCTGCACGGGGACGATCGCGACGCGCGCGGCGAGCTGCACGGCCTTGCCGAAGCCCCCGACGAGGCCGCCGGCGGCGCCGAACGTCTTGCCGAGCCACCCGACGGCCCGGAGGATGGGGCCGCCGGCGAGGAACCCGATCGCGACGCCGATGCCCTGGATCACGCCGCGGAGTGGCTTGGCGGCTTTACCGACCCAGCCGAGGACGGTCGCGACGATCTTGATGATGGGGACGGCGACCTTGAACGCGGCGACGACCCCGGCGATCACGCCGATCGCGACGCCCTTCAGCAATGGGAGCACGACGTTCTGGAGGAACGGCATCGCGGGCTTGAGGGCGTCGATGACCTGGCCGACGACGCCGGCGGCGCCCTCGGCGATCGCCTTGACCCGCTGGATCACGCCGGGCCAGTCGACTCCCGCGACGACGCTCATCACGGTCTGGGCGCCGCTGGCGACGGCGGCGAAGACGCGCTTGCCGGCGCCCTCGAAGTCGACGCCGCTGAGCCGCCCCGACAGGCTCTCCATGAGCCGGCCCCACGCGTCGTAGAACGGGCGGGTGAAGTTCCCGGCGGACTGCGCCCACACGTCGCCGAGGCCCGCCCCCTGGCCCTCGGTGACCTTGCTCATGTCCTTCGCGGCGCCGCGGAACTTCTTGCGGATCGCGCCGAGGATCGCGTCGATCGCGGGCCCGCTCTTGATGGCGCCCTGCTCGAGCGCCGTCTGGAACTCATCGCCGGTCATCCCGAGCTCGCGGGCGACGACGCCGCGGCCGACGGCGACGCTCTCGGCGAGCTGGTTGAGCTCCTCGGCGCTGAGCTTGCCCTTGCTCTGGATCTGCCCGATCGCGAGGGCCGCGCGGCCCATCGACTGCTCGATGTCCTGGCCGCTGCCGGCGGCGGCGTCGCCGAGCGCCTGCGTGACCTGGAACGCCCTCCGCGTCGAGAGGTCGTAGGCCATGAGCGTCTGCACGGCCCGGCCGGTGCTCGTGACGTCCAGGAGCGGCGCGTCCTTCGCGATCTTCTGGACGCGGCGGATGATCTTCTCCGCCTGCTGCGCGCTGCCGGTCATCGCCTTGAACGCGACGCGCTGGCGGTCCTGGGTCTTGTTGAACGAGAAGCCGGTGAGGCCCAGGGCGCTCGCGGCGGCCGCGCCGGCGAGGGTGACGGCGCTGATCGCGCGGCGGGCGGTGGACTCGACCGATCCGAGGCCCTCGGCGAGCCCGGATGCCCCGGTGCGCGCGAGGTTCATGCCGCGGCTGGCGAGGCCGCCGCTGCGGCCGACGTCCCGGAGGCCGCGGTTGCCGCGGTCGGCGCCCTTGCCGACGCCGCTGAGGGCGCGCTCGGCGGCCTTGGCGTCTCGGGCCATGAGGGCCGCGCCGACGAGACGCAGTCTGACTAGGACCTGTGACTCGCTCGGGGCCATGCCACCAAGATGCCAAACGCTTAGCTCTTAATCGGCTCCCGTCGGCTCCTCCTGCCGAAAAACGAGAACGTGCCGCCGGCCGTTTTTCTCGCCGTGAGCCCCCCGTCGCACCCACCCCCGGCGCGCCTCCGGGACTTTCCACCCACCCCCCTGGTCACGATGCCGACGCCCTGGCGAGGGTGGGCGCGAGCGCATCTTCGGGTGATCTCCCTGTCTGGCTCCCTGTCAGTCCGGGCGGTAGAGCAGTGTCGCGAGATGCACTCGGATGTCTTCGCGGCCTACTCGGCTCGTGAGGTGCGGCGCCCCGAGATCCGCATAGCCATCGATGTTCTAGTGGTCTTCATCCTTCGGCCCGTCGCTAGTCTGAGAGTGATTCCTAAACCTGGTGTCGCAGGTTCGATCCCTGCCGGGGGCACTGATAACCGCCGTTCATCTCCCCTGAGATCGTCCACAGCGGCTTGGGGGACGCGCAGCGCGACCTCAGCCGGAGTTCGGCTCGTATGGCTGCCTCGACCGCCGCTGAGGCCCCGTCGGATTAGGAATCGTCGGGGCCGCTGACGCCTTCGTTGAGGATGGCGAGGTACTCGCTGTAGGTATACAGCCTTGAGCGGTCGCGGCCGGTTACCTCGCGCAGTATCCCGATTCGTTCGAGCTCAGAAACCGCGCGGTAGACCGTTGGCTCGGTCATTTCTCCTCTGAGGGCCCGGACAGCTGATCGAGGCGTGAGTACGACGTGCCTGACGGCGTGGTCGTAGACCTTCATGACGTTGCCTGCAGCGCGACCCAGTTCTTGCACGGCGTGGCGGTCGCGGTCGAGCATTCGGACGATCCGCTGCGTCGTCTCGGTGGTCTGCTCGGCGACGCGCACCACGCCCTCCAGGAAGAACTCGACCCAGCCCTCCCACTCGCCGTTGGTTCGGATCCGCTGGAGGTGGTCGTAGTACTGGTCTCGGTTCTCCTTGAGAAACAGGCTGAGGTAGAGGATGGGACGTGCAAGTACTTTCTGCTCACACAAGAGGAGCGTGATCAGCAGGCGTCCAACGCGTCCGTTCCCGTCGAGGAATGGATGAATCGTCTCGAACTGGGCGTGGGCCAGCGCCGCTTTGACCAGGATGGGTGTCGGCTGGGGATCGTCGTGGAGGAATTTCTCGAGGGCGCCCATCGCGCCCAAGACCTCGTGAGGGGGCGGGGGGACGAACCGCGCGTTGCCGGGACGAGTGCCGCCGATCCAGTTCTGCGAACGGCGGAACTCCCCGGGGTCTTTGTCGGAACCACGGCCGCTCTGGAGGAGCCGCGCGTGGACTTCCTTGATGATCCGCAGGGATAGCGGCAGCTTGTCGAGAAGAGCCAACCCCAGATTCAGCGCAGCAAGGTAGTTGGAGGACTCCTCCACATCGCCTGGAACACCGACCGCCTGGTCTTGCTCGTAGATCAGGAGGTCCGAGAGGGAGGATTGTGTGCCCTCGATCTGCGACGAAAGCACGGCCTCTTTCCGCACAAAGGTGTAGATCAGGAGATCGGGATCGGGGAGCAGCAAGGTAACCCCGTCCAACCGCCCGAGAGCCTGGTTTGCGCGGTCAAGGAGTCCCTGCATGGTGGCATCGACCGCGAGCGGGGGATTGGGAGGGAGCGGTGCCGGATGGAACGCGTGGAAACCGTCCGTCCCTGCCTGCGCTTGGATGAACTGGCCGGATCGCGGATTCGACGGGAATGTCCGACTGTCGGACCCTGGCATCTGGGACGACCTCCGCGTGCTGCTGCTTAAGTGAGCGACTTGGATTTTAAGTAGGCTACCGGATTACCCAAGGTCGTGAGAAAAGAGACTTCCATTGCTCAAGACCCATGGCTAAAGCTTAGGCAGCCGAACCCTTAGCCCAAGCGAGCGACAGAAGCTCTGTCTACCGCCCAAACGAAACCCTTCTCCCTTTAGGGACGACCGCAAGGCTTCCAGATTCTCTCCTCGCATCTGCGCCATCGCGATGAGGGTGATGAGGCCGGTCGTCCGCCGCCGAGCGCGTCCTGCTCCCCCGGCGGGAGCGGTGGCGTTCATTCATCGCGTTCCGCCGGCGGCGCCCCGGCCAGCCGGTTTCCGCGAGTCGCTCGACGTCGGTCGGCGGGGGTGCGGGTCTGAGGGGCGGCGCCTGGGGCCGGTGCGGCGTTTCATCACAGCAAGGAAGTTGGGGGGTAGCCCGGTCTACGGGCGGTAAGCTCGCCGCCATGCACGGCAACACGGTCTCGGAGGCTCTCTCTCCCGGCCGCTCGGCCGGGCAATGGGCGCCTGCAGTGCGCGTTGGTCTGGCTCGGGCCAGGTGCGTCAGGGCGCGCGAGGGCGTCCGGGGCTGGGTCCTGAACCCCGGCCTGGCGAGAAGGGCGCCGTCCCGCTGAACGAGGCCAACCCTCGATCCCTGCCGGGGGCACTGATGGCAGGCCGACCCGAGGCGCCCGACGACCGGCGCGTGCGGGCGGTGGGCGCGGTTCGGCTCCGCGCCTTGGATTGCCGATCCCTCGACCCTCGTACCGCTCGCGACCCCCCGAGGGGGTAGGCCGGAGAGCGTCCCGGCGGCCCTATGGTCGCCGTATGAGATCGCGTACTGCGCTCGTCGCGGCGCTCGCCGCGCTCGCGGCCCTGCCGGCGGCGGCGTCGGCGGCCGCCCCGGAGTGCCCGCCCTCGGCCGCCGTGCCGGCGCAGCGCCTGGCCCCCGTCATCGCCTCGCCGGCGCCGTCGGCGTCCGTGCTGCGCGGCGCGATGCTCTCGGTGCGCGTCGGCCTGCCCGCCTCGCTGCAGGAGCTGGGCTACAGCGCGGCGCCGCTGGCGGTGGAGACCACGATCTCCCGCGGCGGCGCGGTCGTGGGTCGCTGGGGCGGGGATGCGCCGGCGGCGCTCGACGAGCGCGTCCAGCTGCGCACGGTGGGCAGGTACCAGATCACGTCCATCGTCACGTGGGATCTCTCCGAGCTGCCGGCGTCCGATCCGTCGGCCGCCGCCGGCGTCTGCTCGGTCGTCTCCTCCTCTGCCTTCCGCGTCTGGCGCCGGACGGTCGCTCCGCAGGTGCTGATGGCCAAGCTCCGGCGCGGGATGAACCGGGCGGCCGGCGGGGTGCGCCGCGGCAGCCTCAGCGTGACGGCCACGTACCTGACGCGTCTCGCGATGGAGGTGGACGGCCTGAGGCTGCGGGACGCCGCCGCCACGCGGGCCCTCGATCGCTGGATCCCGACCGCCTACACCTTCGCCGCGGTGATGGCCGACATCGACGGCCGGCAGCCGAACATCACCCAGGCCGACGCCACCCGGCTCGATCGGGCGGCCGCCCGGTTCCAGAAGGCCTCGGTGCGCCTCGGGGCCGCCCTCGCCCGCGTCGCCTCGTAGTCGGCGCGGCGCCGGCCGCCGCCGCTGCCGGGTGGGCTGACGGCGGAGGCGGGGGCTACAGTCGTCCGTCCATGCCCTCCGCGGTACAGCTGCGCCTGCCGCTGCCCGAGCCGTCCGCCGAGGCGGGCGACGCGCTCTCGGACGGGCTGTGCGCCCTCATCGCGCGCCGCGGCCGGCCCCTGGAGGTGGGTCACGTGGCGGCGCAGCTGCTGCGGCTGCGGCGCTGCCCCGAGCGGCTGCAGCGCCGCATGGTGGCCGAGATCGTCGACCGCGACGCGCGCCTGGCCTGGCTGGGACGCGACTTGGTGGGGCTCGCCCCGCCCCACTGGCGGGCGGGCGGACTGGCGTCGGCCACCTTCTGCGTCGTCGATCTGGAGACGACCGGCGGGGCCGCCGGGTACTCGAAGGTGACGGAGATCGGCGCGGTGCGGCTGCGCGAGGGGCGGGTCGCCGACCGGTTCGTCACCCTGGTGGATCCGGAGCGCCCCATACCCCCCGCCGTCACCGAGCTCACCGGCATCGACGACGCGACGGTGGCGGGCGCGCCGCGCATCGACCGGGCGCTCGCCGACTTCGCGCGGTTCGCGGGCGACGACGTGCTGGTCGCCCACAACGCCCCCTTCGATCTCCGCTTCCTCAACCACGAGCGTCGACGGGTGGCGGGGCGCTACTTCACCCAGCCGTGGCTCGACACCCTCGTCCTGGCCCGGCGGCTGCTGGCCGGCCGGGTCGCGCGCCACGACCTCGGCACCCTCGCCGACTGGGCCGGCTCCCCGGTGCGCCCGGTGCACCGGGCGCTGCCGGACGCCGAGGCGACCGCCGGGGTGCTGGTGGCGCTGCTCGACCTGCTGGCGGAGCGCGACGTCGACTCGCTGGAGCGGGCGGTCGCCTTCGGCGCCGGGGGCGGCGCCCGCCACGCCTTCAAGCTGGCCCTCGCCGACGACCTGCCGGCCCTCCCGGGCGTGTACGTGATGAGGGACCGGCGCCGGCAGGCCCTGTACGTGGGCAAGGCCGCCGACCTGCGCCGGCGCGTGCGCTCGTACTTCGGGCCGGGCGGCCGCCACAGCCGGCTCATCGGGCGCGCGCTCGACCGGCTGGAGTCGATCGACCACGAGGTCTGCGGCTCGGAGTTCGCCGCCCTGCTGCGCGAGAACGAGCTCATCAAGAGGCTCGCCCCTCCCTGCAACGGCCGCGGCCTGGGCGGGGGAGGCAGTCATCTGCGGATCAGCGTGGGCGAGCTCGCCCCGCGCCTGCACGCCGTGCGCGACGCGCCGGCCGACGGCGCGCGCTACCACGGCCCCGTGCGGTCGGACCGACTGGCGCGGCAGGCCGCCGACGACCTGCACGCCGTCTATCGCCTGCAGCCGGGGGATCCGGCGTCGCGCGCCGCGCTCGACGAGGTGAGCGGGCTGCTCGACGGCGAGCCGGCCGCCCTCGGCCGCTTCGGCGTGAGGTTGGGCGAGGCGCTGCGCGAGGGCGCGCTGCCGCTGCGGTCGCAGGACGGCGAGGGCGCGGCGGCCGCCGTGCTGGGCGTGCTGGGCGCCCTGGCGCGGGTGCGCCGCGCCGCGCGCCGCACGGCCGTGATCGTGGAGGCCGCGGGCGCGCCCGGCGCGGCGGAGCTGTTCTTCGTGGCGGGCGGCCTGGTGCGCCGCCGCGCCCGGGTCACGGCGGGCGACTGGGCGCCCGCGGCGCGCGCCGGCCTCGCCGCGGTGCGGTGGGCCGAGCGCCGTCCCGCGCGGCTCTCCCCGGCGGAGCTCGACGAGGCCGTCATCGTCGCGACACGCCTCCACGACGGCGGGGCGGCCGGGTCGGCCGGGGCGGCGCTGCCCCTGTCGCCGGGCTGGCGGTCGGCGGACGCGCTCGCCTGGATCGGCTCCGCCGTCGCGGGGGTCTGCTCGGGTTAGAGGGCCCAGGAGGCCACCTGGGCGCGCCCGGCGCGCGCCAGGTCGCGCTGGGCGGCGACGTCGAAGCCGGCCTGGACGGCGAGGTTCATCCCCAGCACCACCGCGATGACCAGGGAGCGGCGCCCGTCGAGCCCCTCGGGCGCGATCTCGCCCGCCCGCACCGCCCGGCCGAGGGCGGCGTCGAGCGCCCCCTCGAGGCCCGCCCGCCACCGGTCGAGGCGGGCCGCCACGCCCGGCCCCGGGCTCGACGTCTCGCACATCAGCCGTCCGATCAGGCAGCCGCGCACGCCGTCGGCGGTGTGCCAGTCGGAGAGCCCGGCGAGGAAGCGGTCGATCGCCGCCAGGCCGCCCGGCCCCGCGCGCAGCGGCTCGATGAGGTCGCGGTCGAGCAGCGCCCCATAGCGCGCCAGCGCCGCGTCCATGAGGTCGGCCTTGGTGCCGAACGCGTTGGCGATGCTCGACTGCCCCATCCCGAGCGCCCGCTCCAGGTCGCGCGTCGTCGTGCCGCGGTAGCCGCGATGCCAGAACAGGTGCATCGCGGCGTCGAGGGCCGCGTCCGCGTCGAAGTGCCGTGGCCGTCCGCGCCTCATCTCGGCTCGATCCTCGTTGACCGGCGTCACCGGATCACATTATGGTGCATTCGCGACATAAATACCCGACGATCGCCGGAGATCCCGCCGTGACCGCATTCGAGACCAGCGTCCCCGTCCGCCTGACCCCGACGTCGAGGGTGCTCGACCGCGAGGCCGACCTGCCCCCGCACGGGACCACGATCCACTTCGGGGCGCACGGAGGGGTGGCCGAGCACTACGGGATGACGCCGGCCGAGCCGTTGCCGTCCACGATCGACTACCTGGTGGCATCGGTGGGCGGATGCCTCATCGGCACCTTCGCCGGCTCGCTGCTGCGCGCGCGCCTGCCGCTCGACCGGGCGGGCCTCACCGGCGTGGCCACCGGCACGGTCTCCTCCTCGGACGAGGACAACGTCCTCGTGCTGCGGCGCATCGACCTCCGGTACACGCTCGCGATGGCGCAGGAGCACCGGGCCGCGGCCGAGGAGGTGCACGCCGCGCACGCCTCGCGGTGCCCCAACGCCCGCAGCGTCGCGGGCGGCATCGAGGTCGTGACCCACCTCGAGATGGTGGAGCCGGTCGCCGCCTGACGGGCGGAGGCGGTCAGTCGTCTCCGCCGCGCCCCCGGCCTCGGCCCCGTCCCGAGTCGTCGTCGGAGCGGTCATCCGATTCGGCCTCGCCGCCGCCCGGGCCGGAGCGGTCCTCATCGTCGTCGTCGCTCTCGGCGCGACCGCCGTGGTCGTCGTCATCGTCGTCGTCGGTGCGCGCGGGCGGTGGCGGTGGCGGCGTCTGAGCGTCGGTGGTGGGCGCGGCCGGCGGCGCCGGCGCCTGGGCCGGCTGCTCCCGGGAGACCGGCGGCGCGGCGGGCGCGGAGCGGGTGGTCGTGCCCGCCGCCGGCGCGGTGGTCGTGCGGGCGGCGGTCGTGGCCGCGGGCGCGAGGCTGCCGCCCCGGATCGGCCTGGCCGGCTCGCTCAGCGGATCGCCCGCCAGCACGTAGGCGCCCAGGCTGAGGGCGAGGGCCACGGCCGCCCCGGCGAGCGCGTAGCCGGCCGCGATGAGGGTGCGCTTCATGGGCGGTCACGCTACCCGGACGCGGGTAAGGGCTCGGCAAGGGCGGGTCAAGGATCCGCCCCGGGCAGCCGCACCTCGGCGCGCAGGCCCCCCGCCGCCGCGCGGCCCAGCCGCAGCCCGCCGCCCGCGCCGTCGGCCAGCTCGCGCACGATGGCGAGGCCCAGCCCGGATCCGCCGGGCGTCGAGCCGGAGCCGCGGTAGAAGCGGTCGGTCAGCCGCTCCCGCTCGGCGTCGGCGACGCCGGCCCCGCCGTCCTCGACCGCCAGCAGGGCGCCGCCCTCCGGCGATCGGGCGACCTCGATCACCACGGGCGGCGCCCCGTGCGAGAGGGCGTTGTCGATCAGGTTGTCGAGGATCTGGTCAACGTCGGCCCGCGCGGCGCGCGCCGACGCCCCGGGGCCGCGGCGATCGATGCGGGCGCCGGCCCGCGCGGCTCGGTCGCGCCAGCGCTCGACGGCGGCGCCGGCCGCGGCGGCGAGGTCGACCGCCTCCGGCTCCGCCGCCTCGGCCCGGCGGGCGGTGGAGAGCAGCCGGTCGATGACCCCGGCCAGGCGGTCGACCTCGGCCTCGGCCGCCTCGACGTGGCGCCGGGCGGCGTCCGGCAGGTCGGCGGCGGCCGCCGACTCGAGCCGCAGCTTCATGCCGGCGAGCGGCGTGCGCAGCTGGTGGGAGGCGTTCGCCGCGAACTCCCGCTGAGCCCGGACGGTGCCCTCGAGCCGCTCGGCCATGTCGTCGAACGAGCGCGCCAGCTCGTCGATCTCGCGTCCTCCGCCGCGCGTGTCGGTGCGCGCCGACAGGTCGCCGGCGCCCAGGCGCCGCGCCGCGTCGGCCAGGCGGCGCAGGGGCCGGGACAGCGACCCCGCCAGCAGGTAGGCCAGCACCAGGCCGGCGACCAGGCCGGCGATGCCGATGGCGACCAGGCCGATGACCGCCCGGTTCGCGTTGCGGTTCGCGCCGGCCGTGCTCTGGGTGATGCGCACCGCGCCCTCCGGCGTGCCGCCGGCGCCGGCGATCGGCACCGCCGTCGCCAGGATGTCCTGGCCCAGCTCCTCGCTGGTGCGCACCTCGGAGGTGGGGTCGTTCGCCAGGGCGCGGCCGATCTCCGGCCGGCCGGGCGTGCGGTAGTCGGTCCCGATCGCCGCGTCGCTCTCCGAGTCGGCCACCACCACCCCGGTGGCGTCGACGACGGTCACCCTGCCCTCGGCCTGGTCGGCGGCGTTGCGGACGTCCTCGCGCAGGGCCGGCGTGTCCGCCACCCGGCCGGTGAGGGCCGAGGCGAAGCTCTGGGCCTGGACCAGCGCGCGCGCCGTGAGCTCGGCCTCGGCCCGCCCGTGCAGGTTCACCGCGAGCGGCACCTCCAGGGCCACGATCACGACCGCCAGGATGTAGGCGAAGGCCAGCACCAGCCGCCCGCGAACGCCGCCGGCGGCGTCGAGCAGGGCTCTGGCGGGGCCGGCGATGGCTACCCGGCGAGGTCCTCGGCCGAGGCGAAGCGGAAGCCGACGCCGCGGACGGTGGTGATGTACACGGGCTGCGAGGGGTCGTCCTCGATGCGCTTGCGCAGCGAGGCCACGTGCACGTCGAGCGTCTTGGTGGAGCCGAACCAGTTGCGGTCCCACACCTCGTCCATCAGCTGCTCGCGGCGCACCACCTCGCCGGCGCGGCGCATCAGCGCGTGGAGCAGGTCGAACTCGCGGGGCGGGAGCTCCAGGGGCTCGCCGTCGCGGGTGACCCGCCGGGCGCCCGCCTCCAGGCGCAGCGCTCCCACCGCGATGCCCTCGGCGCGCCGCGGAGGGGAGCCGCGTCGCAGGATCGCCCTGATCCGCGCCGCCAGCTCGCGGGCCGAGAAGGGCTTCACGACGTAGTCGTCGGCGCCCAGCTCGAGGCCCACCACCCGGTCGATCTCGTCGCCGCGCGCGGTGAGCATGACGATCGGCAGGTCCGATTCGCGCCGGACGTCGCGGCACAGGTCGCGCCCGTCGCCGTCCGGCAGCATCACGTCGAGCAGCATCAGGTCCGGCGGCGCGCCGGCCAGGGCCTCGCGCGCGGCGGCCAGCGTGCCGGCCACCGCGACCTCGAAGCCCTCGCGATCGAGGCTCTCCGCGAGCGGCTCGGCGATCGCGCGCTCGTCCTCCACCACCAGGATGCGGGGGCTCATCGCGGACAATCGTACGTCGCCCGCCACCCGGCGACCCGCCGTGCCGTAGACTCGCGGCCGTGACGACCCGGCGGATCGACGTGGGCGAGGTGCGCCTGGCGGTGGCCGAGGCCGGCGACCCCTCGGGCGAGCCGGTGATCCTGCTGCACGGCTTCCCCGAGCTCTCGCACTCGTGGCGCCATCAGCTGCCCGCGCTGGCCGAGGCCGGCTACCACGCGGTCGCGCCCGACCTGCGCGGCTACGGCGGCTCGGACCGCCCGGCGGCGGTCGAGGCGTACGCCGCGCCGAAGCTGGTGGGCGACGTGGCCGGCCTGATCCGCGCCCTGGGCCACGAGAGCGCCCACATCGTGGGCCACGACTGGGGCGGCGGCCTCGCGTGGGGCCTGGCGGGCAACGCGCCGCAGATGGTGCGCTCGCTGACCATCCTGAACGCCCCGCAGGGGCCGGTCTCGGCGCGGCTGCGGCACGAGGATCCGGCGCAGCAGGCCAAGAGCTGGTACATGCTGCTGTTCCAGTTCCCCGGCGTGGCCGAGACGTGGCTGTCGCAGGACGACTTCGCGAACCTCCACTCGTTCGTGTTCGACACGGCCGCTCCCGGGGCGTTCCCGGAGGAGGATCGCCGTCACTTCATCGAGGCGCTCTCGAAGGACGGCGCCCTGACCGCGGCGCTCAACTGGTACCGCGCGAACATGCCGCCGTCGTCGTGGCTGCGCAGACCCCCCGACCCGCCCCGGATCACGGTGCCGACCCTCATCATCTGGGGCGAGGCCGACGCCAACATGGACATCCGGCTGCTGGAGCTCTCGGCCGCGACGGTCACGGCGCCGCTGCGCGTCGAGCGCCTGCCCGGGGTGAGCCACTGGGTGCAGCAGGAGGTCCCGGAGAAGGTCAACGAGCTGCTCGTCGACTTCCTCCGCTCGCTGTAGCCCCCGTTCTCGGGGCAGGCTCTAACAAATTCCTCACATCTCGGCCGTCAGGCCGGGCCTTCTCGTGCGTCGTATCGGTGTCACGACGAGCACGGAGGGCCGGGATGTACAGCGAGCCGTACGACGACGCGCCCCTCGACGCCCGCACGCGCCGCAAGCTGCGCGGGCTGGGCGAGGGGCGCTTCCTGCTCTACGAGCTCACGGCCGCACGCGAGATGCGCGTGCTGCACCTGCCGGCCCGGGCGGAGCCCTTCACCCCTCCCGCAGCCGGCGCCGGTCGAGCTTCCCGGAGGGCAGGCGCGGCAGCGCATCGAGCACCGTGACGCTGCGCGGCGCCTTGTGCGGCTCGAGCGCGCGCGCCACGTGGCGGCGCAGCTCGGCGGCCAGGTCACCGGCCCCGGCCCCGGGGGCGACGACGACGTAGGCGGCCGGGCGCAGCAGCCCGTCGTCGTCGGGCCGTCCCACCACCACCGCCTCGGCCACCGCCGGGTGGGTGAGCAGGGCGCCCTCGACCTCGGTGGGGCTCACCCATCGCGCGTCCACCTTGAAGAGGTCGTCCGAGCGGCCCAGGTGGCGGTAGATCCCGTCGCGCTCGGTCAGCACGTCGCCCATCCGCAGCCACGGCCCGAACACCAGGTCCCGGGTGAGCTCGGCGCGCCGCCAGTAGCCCGAGGTGTTCGAGGGGCTGCGGATCCAGAGGCGGCCCGGATCGCCCGGCGCCACCGGCCGCCCCTCGTCGTCGGCCAGCCGGATCTCGACGCCGGCCACGGCGCGCCCCAGGGTGCCCGGCTCCGCCGGCTCGCCGGGCCGGGTGGAGATGACCACGTTCGAGCACTCCGAGCACCCGAGCCCCTCGATCAGGTCGATGCCCGCCACCTGGCGCAGCCGCTCGCCCACGCTGGGCGGCAGGCTGTCGCCGGACGACACGCCCAGCCGCACGCCGGCCAGCGCCCCCGGGTCGGGGTGGCGCTCGAGGAAGCGGGAGAGCTGGGCCCAGAAGGTCGGCACCCCGGTCAGCACGGTCACGCGCTCGCGGGCCACGGTGCCCAGCACCGCGCGCGGGGTGGGCATCACGCCGTTCAGCACGGCCGTCGCGCCCCGGCCCAGCACCCGGAAGAAGCCGTTGCCGAAGCCCAGCGAGGTGAACAGGCGCGCCATCGAGTGGCAGCGGTCGCCGGGGCCGAGCGCCAGCACCTCCGCCGCGTAGGTCTCGATGCCGGCGCGCATGTCGCCGTGGCCGTGCATGGCGCCCTTCGGGCGGCCGGTGGAGCCGGACGAGTAGATGAGGTAGGCGAGGTCCTCCGGGTGGACCGCGGCGACGGGCGCCGGCTCGCCGGCGTCGAGCGAGGCGGGCGTGAGCACGGCGGGGCCCGGCGGGGTGGGGGCGCCGGGCTCGCGCACCGCGGCCGCCGGCTCGCAGTCGTCGATGACGTCGGCGAGGCGCTCCGGCCCCGCCGACGGGTCGAGCGGCACCGGCACCGCGCCCAGGCGGGCGGCTCCGAGGAAGGCGGCGACCCAGCCGCGCCCGTCGCGCACGGCCACGAGCACCCGGTCGCCGCGGCGCACGCCCGCGGCGGCCAGCGCCCCCGCCGCCCGGGCCGAGGCGGCCGACAGCGCCGCGTAGGTCCACGAGCCGCCCTCGTCGACCACCGCCTCGGCGTCGGCGAGGTCGCCGCGGGCGTGCCGCTCGACCAGCAGCTCCACCAGGTTGTGCTCGGGGCGCGCGCTGTGGGGCGCGCCGCCGGCCGGCGCCGGCGCGGCGGGCAGCGCGGCCTCGGCGAGGGCGTCGAGGGCCTCGGCCGGCAGCCGCGAGGGCAGCGCCAGCACCGCGTCGGTCACCCCCGCCGCGGCGTGGGCGGCCAGCGCGGCGCGCAGCTCGTCCGGGGGCGCCACGATGCCGGTGCCGCGCAGCCAGCGCAGCACCGCGGCGGGGGTGGCGCCCAGCGCGCGGGCCTCCTCGGCCAGCCAGGCCTCCGCCTCCCGCCGCGACGGCGCCGGCAGGGCGAAGGTGTAGAGGGCGCACGCCGGCGGCGGCCGGCCGGCGGCCAGGCGGGCCTCCTCGGCCACGGCCAGGCGGGCCGCGACGGCCTCCGGGTCGGTCCAGGCCGCGACGATGCCGTCGGCGCGCTCGCCCGCCAGGCGCAGCAGCCGGGGCCGGTGGGCGGCCAGCCAGATCGGCGGTCCGCCGGGCTGCACGGGCGCGGGCCGGTTGGGCGCCCCGTCGAGGAGGCCGGGCAGGTCGGCCCCGTCGGGGTGGTCGAACATGGCGCGTAGCGCGTCGAGCGCCCGCGCCACGCCCTCCGTGCGCTCGCGCGGCGTGCCGAAGGGGACGCCGTAGGCGCGGTGCTCCGGCACGTCCGAGCCGGTGCCGAGGCCCAGCGTCAGGCGCCCCGCCGAGATGACGTCGAGGATCGTGGCCATCTTGGCCGCGAGCGGCGCCGGCCGGTAGCTGGCCGACATCACCGCGATGCCCAGGCGGGCGCGGCGGGTGAGGGCCGCGAGCGCGGCGAGGGTCACGAACGCGTCGAAGGCCGGCTCGTCCTTCAGCCGTCCCGGCGACTGCAGGTGGTCGTTGACCCAGATGCCGTCGAACCCCAGGCGCTCGGCGCGCGCCGCGAAATCGCGGACCGCGCCCCACCCCGAGCCGTACTGCGGGATGCGGACCCCGATCCGGGGGAGGGTCACCTGGAGCGGAGGGTCATCCCGGGCCGAGGACGACGATCACGTCGGCGTCGGGCGCCGCGGCCTGCGCCGCGGAGGCGACGGGCCCGCCGGCCGGCAGGGCCTGGACCTGCGCGATGCCCAGGTCGCTGCCCGCCCGGTCGGCGGCGGCCTCGTTGTCGCCGCGGTAGTAGACGATCGACGGCTTGCCGGTCTGCACGGGCGCGTCGCCCGTGGCGACCGATGCGTAGCCGAGGCTCTCGGCCTGGTCGGCGGTCTGGCCGGCGAGGCCGGTGGTGCCCACGCCGTTCAGCACGGCCAGCGACACCTGGGAGCGATCGGGCGGCGGCGTGGCGGGCTCCTGGGCGCTGGAGGTCGGCGCCGTCGTGGTGGACGCGCCCGTCGTGGTGCCCGTCGCGGTCGTGCTCGTGCCGGTGGTGGTGGTGCCGGTGGTGGACGTGCCCGGCTCCGGGGGGGCGAGCACGGTGACCGGCCCGTCGTCGCCGCGGAGCACCCAGCCGCCGACGAAGCCGATGATGAGGCATGACACGACGAGGGCCAGCGGGCGGATCCAGGCACGGCTGCCCTGCGGGCCGTGCTGGCGTGTCGTGTCGTGATCCTGCGTCAAGTCGCCGCCGGGGCCGGGTCTCGATAGCGGGCGTGATGCTAGCGATGGGCCCGGCCGTCATTCACACGTCCGTGACATCGGGTGCTTGTGTCCGGAGGGGGTGATAGAGTGGCGCGCGGTCAGGCCCACCCCGCAGTCGGCGCCGCTCTCGGCGCGCCCGGACTGCCTCATGACCCCGGGTGGCGCAGGACAGTGACGCGCCGGACACGGCCCCGGTACCGCGCCGTGCCTTGGAGGAACGGCACGAGATGCCCGAAGGATCGCATCCATGACCGAATCGACCGCCGCGGTCTCGCCCGGCGAGGCCCTGTCGCATGCGCTGAAGGACCCCTCGTCCGTCTGGCCGGACGTGGTGCTGCGGGAGCATCAGCTGGAGGCGCTCGACGAGCTGTCGGGCCGCCTGAGCCACGGCGCCACCCGCACCTGGGTGGACGCCCCCACCGGCTCGGGCAAGACGGTGATGTTCCTCGCCCTGGCCGCGGCGCTCGGCGGCAGCACGCTGGTGCTGGTGCCGCGGCGCAACCTGGCCGAGCAGACGGCGGCCGGCCTGGCGCGGCACTTCCCCTCGGTCCCCTCCCATCCCGAGGGCCCCGACGCTGCCGGCAGGCCCGGCCTCGCGATCTGCACCTACCAGGCGGCGCTGCGCCACCAGGACCGGATGGACTGGGACTCGGTGGACCTGCTGATCTGCGACGAGGCCCACGCCACCCTCGGCGCCCAGACGCGCAAGCTGCTGGACCGGGCGACCAACGCGGTGATCGTGGGCTTCACGGCGACGGGCGCGACCACCACCGGCCACGTCGAGCAGGTCTTCGGCCCGGTGGCCGCGACCCTCGACCGCCTCTCCGCCATCGAGCGCGGCATCCTCTGCCCCCTGCGCTCGCTGCGCGTCGAGCGGGCGGTCGACCTGTCGGACGTCGCGAAGGTGCGCGGCGACTTCGACCAGGCCAGCCTCGGCCGCGCCCTCGACCGGGCCAAGTGGCACCGCGCCTGCGCCGAGGTGTGGGTGGAGCACTTCCAGCCCCTCGGCCTGGCCGGCGTGGCGTACACCGCGACGGTGGCCCAGGCGCACGCGCTGGCCGAGGAGTTCACGGACCGCGGCGTGCGGGCCGCGGCGGTGTCGGGCCAGACGCCGGCGAAGGAGCTGCAGCGGGTCCTGTTCGACTTCGCCTCCGACCGGATCGACGTGCTCTGCAACGCCGACCTGCTCACCGAGGGCTGGGACGAGACGCGCGCGTCGGTGGTGATGCACCTGGCGCCCACCACCTCGGAGCGCGTGTTCGTGCAGCGCCTGGGCCGCGTGATGCGCCCCGCCCCCGACAAGGAGGCGGTGTCCGTCGAGTTCCTGCCGGCGGGCGACCCGATGGGCGTGCAGACCAGCCACGAGGTGTTCGGCCTCGGCTGGTACAAGCCGCTCGGCCGGGTGGCGGGGCCGCCCGAGGGTGGCGAGCGCGGCAAGCTGGCGAAGGCCGCGGCGCTGCTGGCCGAGAAGGACGGCGAGAGCGCGAAGCTGGTGAACCCGGCGGCCGCCCCGGGGCTCATCGCCGCCGGGCTCGCCGACGGGGGCTGGCGCGAGGCCGACCCGGCGCTGCTGCCCGTGACGCTGATGGAGGAGTGGGTCGAGGCGGCGTCCCGGGACGTCACGATCGACGAGCTCATCGACCTGGTGACGGTGGGCATCGACCCGCTGGCGGCGGTCCCGTGGTGGGCGCTCAGCGGGCTGGTGGCGCGGCGCATGCACGACGGCGGCGACCAGCCGCTGTGGCGGGCGTGGGCCACGGCCCTCCTGGTGCAGCCGGACCTGCGGCGGGCGCTGCCGGTGGACGCGCCGCGCCGCGTGCTCGACCGCCTCCGCATGACCTCGCGCGAGCGGCTGCGGGCGCTGTGGTGGCACGCCGACCACTCCGACCGCTGGGAGCGGCTGGCCACGCTCGAGCAGCTCGGCCGGTCGGGCGACCGCCGCCGCCGCTGGTCGGCGCTCGACGAGGCGTCGACCTGGGCGCCCAGCTGGGCGTGGGACGTCTCCCGGGCGCTGGCCGACGACACGCGCCCGGGCCGCAACCAGGAGGTCGCCCGCATCGCGGCCTGGGAGGCCCACCACCTGATCTCCAACGGCGGCGAGCTGGCGCTGATCGCCCTGTGGCTGCGGGCGGCGGGCGAGCCCCCGCCCGAGCCGGTGGCGCCGGACCCCGACGCGGGCCTGCGCCTGGGCCAGGCGGTGCGCCTGCTGGTGATGCTGGGGCCGGGTGACGTGCCGGCGCGCAGCGAGCATCTGCGGCTCGCCGGCCGCGCCGCCGCGGCGGTGGGGGGATGGGCGCAGCTGCGCGGGGCCCTGGACGCGCTCGACCTCGAGAGCGCCGACGCCCGCCGGGCGCTGCGGGCGGCGGTCGGCGCGATGCAGCCCAAGGCGCTCCTGTCGCGGCGGGCCTGGAACGCGCTGCGCGCCCGGTTCCCGCGGCTGCCGGAGCCCGAGGTGGTGGGCGTCGGCGAGTCCCGCAAGAAGGCCGCGGGCGAAGAGGGCGCCGCGCCGCGCACCCGCCGCCGGCGCCGCCGGCGCCTGCGCAGCGGCGCCGGCGCCGAGGGGGCTGCCGCCAACGCCGCCGCCAACGGCGGAACGGGCGCCGACGCCCCGGAGCGGCGCGACGACCAGGCGTCGCCGCAGGAGGGCGCGCCGGCCGCCCGCCGCCGGCGCCGCCGGCGGCGCCGGGGGCGGTCGGGGGCGAACGGCAACGGCGCGGCGGGGAGCGCCGAGGGCGCGCGGACCACGGCGGCCGGCGGGGGCGACGGACCCTCCGGCGGGGCGGACGCATCCGCGTCGTGAGCAGCGCCGAGGAGGTCGCGGACCAGATGTGGAGCCGGGTGCGGCTCCTCGCGTCCCGGGTCGCGCCCTTGGCCGAGCTCGACGCCCTCGGCGAGCTCGACGAGGACGGCCGCGCGCGCCTCGACGCCCTGCGCGTGCGCGCCGCCCGGGCGGCGGAGCGGGCCCGCCTGGCCGACGAGCTGGCCGACAAGGTGCACCTCGCCCTGGCGGGGCGCACGACCGCCTGAGCGGGCCCGGGCCGCGTCCCGGAGTCCCCGCGCCCGCCCCCTGTCCGGCGGGGACGGGCGCGGAGACGTCCCGGGTCCACACGCCGGCCGCCAGGCCGTAGTGCGAGTCGTTCGCCTGGCGGGCGAGGTCGTCGATGTCGGCGAACGGCATCGCCGCGATCACCGGCCCGAAGATCTCCTCCCGCACGATGCGGTGGTCGGGCTGCGCGTCCACGAGGACCGTCGGCTTCACGAACCAGCCGTCGCCGTCGATCGCGGAGCCGCCGACGACGGCCCGGCTGCCCTCCTCGGCGCCCGCCGCGAGGTAGCCGGTCACCCGGTCGAACTGCTCCTGCGACACGAGCGGCCCCATCTCGGTGTCCGGGTCTGGGCCGTGGCCGACCTTGATGGTGCGGGCCGCCTCGGCCACGCCCTCGACCACCCGGTCGAACTGGTCCTGCTGGATGTAGAGGCGCGAGCCCGCGCTGCAGACCTCGCCCTGGTTGAAGAAGATCCCCTGCGCGGCGCCCGCGACGGCGGCGTCCACGTCGGCGTCCGACAGGATGATGCTGGGCGACTTGCCGCCCAGCTCCAGGCTGACGCGCTTCAGGTTGCCGGAGGCCCGGGCCGCGACGGCACGGAGCTGCCCGCGCCCTGGTAGCCGACGCCGACCTCGCCCGGGCGCGGGGTCGGCGGTCCACCACGCGGGGGCCGGCTCGGCTGCCCGGCTGCCGCCGCCGGCCGCGTTCGTGATGAGGCGATGGTCCTCTTAAGAGGCCTCTAACCGGATTCCCGGCGCGATCTCAGGAAGGCGCGGTACAACAGTCCCCGTGAGCACTCCCCCGCTTCCGCCGCTCGAGCCGCGACGCCGCCCGGAGGGGCTTCCGCCCCTCGCGCCGCGGCCGGAGCGGGCGGAGCCGCTCCGGCCCCTCGGGGCCGACGCGACCGCGCCCCCGTCCAAGGGGGCGCTGCCTCCCCTCGTCACGTCGCCGGCCGGCGACCCGCCGCCCCCGCCCCGCGGGCCGCGGCGACCGTCGACCCGTCGCCTCGGAACCGTCACCGCGTTCGCCGCGGCGGTCGTGGTGGCGGGAGCGGCCGGCGGCGTGGCGGGGCGTCTGAGCGACGACTCGGACACGGCGACCACGACCACCGTCTCCACCACCACGGTCGCGCCCACCCCCGCCGGCGACGACACGAGCCTCGCCCCGCTGGTGGCAGCGACGGCGCCCTCGGTGGTGCAGGTGGTCAGCGGCAGCAGTCAGGGCAGCGGGGTGATCCTCGAGCCCAGCGGCCTCGTCGTCACCAACCACCACGTGGTGCAGGGCGCCGACCAGGTCACCATCGTGACCAGCGACGACCGGCGCGTCCAGGCGTCGGTGGTCACCGACGACGAGCGCCAGGACCTCGCCATCCTGCGCCCGGCCGGCGCGGTGCCGCAGGGCGCGACGATGGCCGAGGAGCCCGACGGCGGCCTCGAGCCGGGCGACCGCGTGTTCGCCATCGGAAGCCCCTTCGGGCTGCAGAACACCGTCACCGCCGGCGTGGTCAGCGCCGTCGGCCGCACCAACCCGGACAACGGGGTGCCGATGATCCAGATCGACGCCCCCATCAACCCCGGCAACTCGGGCGGCGGCCTGTTCGACATGTCCGGCCGGCTGGTCGGCATCCCCACCTCGATCCTCGGCCCGATCCGCGGCAACGTGGGCATCGGCTTCGCCGTCCCCGTCTCCCGCGTCCGCACCCTGGTCGAGACCACCCCCTAGCCCGACCCCGAAGGAGACCCCGATGGACGACCACGACCCGCGAAGCGAGCCGACGCTGGTGCCCGCGGCCGGATCGACTCCCCGCGAGCGCATGGAGGCCGTCCTCTACGAGCTGCGCCGCGTGGTGGTGGGCCAGGACCGCCTCCTCGACCGGGTGCTGGTGTCGCTGCTGGCCCGCGGCCACGTGCTCCTGGAGGGGGTCCCCGGCCTCGCCAAGACGCTGACCCTGGAGACCGTCGCGCGGGTGTGCGGCGGCCGCTTCGCCCGCATCCAGTTCACCCCCGACCTGGTGCCGTCGGACGTGGTGGGCGGCCAGGTGCTCGATCGCGACGGGGCCTTCGCCACCCGCCTCGGCCCGGTGTTCGCGAACTTCGTGCTCGCCGACGAGATCAACCGGGCGCCCGCCAAGGTGCAGTCGGCGCTGCTGGAGGTGATGGCCGAGGGGCACGCCTCGATCGCCGGCGAGAGCCACCCCACGCCGCGGCCCTTCTTCGTGCTCGCCACCCAGAACCCGATCGAGAGCGAGGGCGTGTACCCGCTGCCCGAGGCGCAGGTCGACCGCTTCGCGATGAAGCTGGTCGTCGGCTATCCCAGCCCGGCCGACGAGGAGGAGATCGTGCGCCGCATGGCCTCCGACCCGCCCCGGCCCCGGCAGCTGCTCGACCCGGAGCAGATCCTCGAGCTGCAGGAGACCGCCGACGCGGTCTTCGTCGATCACCGGGTGCGCCATTACGCGGTGCGGCTGGTGAACGCCACCCGCAACCCGGCGGCAGAGGGCCTGGGCGACCTCGAGCCCTACCTCGACCTGGGCGGCTCGCCGCGCGCCTCCCTCGCCCTGATCCGCGGCGGCCGCGCGCTCGCCGTCATCCGGGGGCGCAACTACGTGCTGCCCGAGGACGTCCACAGCCTGTTCCACGACGTGCTGCGCCACCGCGTCGTGCTCTCGTACGAGGCGCTCGCCGCCGACGTGCGCCCCGACCAGGTGCTCGACGCGATCGTCGACGCCATCCCCCAGCCCGCGGTGGAGCTCGGCAGTGGCCGGTCGGTCGCCTGAGGCGGTCCTGCGGCGGGTCGAGCTGCGCGTCGCGCGCCGCCTCGACGGCCTGCTGCAGGGCGAGCGCCGCGGCCGGCGCCCCGGCCCCGGCGGCGAGCCCGCCGTGACCCGCTCCTACGAGGAGGGCGACGACGTGCGCTGGGTCGACTGGCCGCTGTCGGCGCGCGTGGGCGAGCCGATGGTGCGCGTGCCCGAGATCGAGCCGGTGCTCACCGCCTGGGCGTTCGTCGACCGCTCCCCGTCGATGGCCTTCGGCACGGTCGGCCAGACGAAGGCCGACCTCGCCGCCGAGGTGCTGGCCGGGCTCGGCGTGGTGATGCGCCGCCGCGGCGACCGCCTCGGCGTGGTCGCGTCGGCCGCCGGCGGCATCGACCT
Source organism: Thermoleophilia bacterium (assembly GCA_050181915.1). Taxonomy (GTDB): domain Bacteria; phylum Actinomycetota; class Thermoleophilia; order Miltoncostaeales; family Miltoncostaeaceae; genus JBFXCS01. Next base: position 289,241 of record JBFXCS010000004.1, read on the forward strand.
GGTGCGCCCCCCGCGGGCCGACCGCCGCGGCCTGGTCGCGGCGCTCGCGGCGGTCGATCGGGTGCCGGTGCCGGAGGAGGGCGGCGGCCGCACGGACCTGGTGTCCGCCATCGGCGCGCTGGGCCGCATCGCCCGCCACCGCGGCGCCGTCGTCCTCATCTCCGACTTCCCGCTGCAGCCCGGCCTGGAGCGCGCGATCGGCGCGCTGGGGCGCACGCACGAGATCATCGCCATCGAGGTGCGCGACCCCCGCGAGCGCGACCTGCCGCCCCTGGGCCCCGTGCACCTGCGTGACATGGAGACCGGCCGGCGGCGGCTGATCGACACCGCCGACCCGCGCTTCCAGCGCCGCTTCGCGCAGGCGGTCGACTCGAGCGACCGCGCGCGCGCCGCCCTGCTCGCCCGCGCGGGCGCCCGCCACGTGATCGTCGAGAACGGCACCGACTGGGTGCTGCCGCTCGCGCGCTCGCTGTCGCGTCCCACGCCCCGGCAGCGGCAGGTCGTCGCGCCGTGACCTTCCAGCAGCCCCTGGTCCTGCTCGGCCTGCTGGCCGTGCCGCTGCTGGCGGCGCTCGTGGTGTGGTGGCGCCGCCGCCGCCCGCCGGCGGGGGTCGCCTTCCCCAGCCTCGACGTGGTGGCCGCGGCCGACCCCGGCCCGCGCCGGCGCCGCCATCTGCCCCTGATCCTGTCGCTGCTGGCCGTGGCCGCGTTCGTCGTCGCGCTGGCGCGGCCCCAAGGGTACCGCGACGAGCCCCGCGAGCGGGCCACGATCATGCTGGTGGTGGACGTGTCCGGCTCGATGGCCGCCACCGACGTCGAGCCGTACCGGCTGCGGGCCGCCCAGGACGCGGCGCTGCGCTTCGCCGACGAGGTGCCCCGCCAGTACCAGGTGGGCCTGGTGAGCTTCTCGACCCAGGCCAACCTGCTGGTGCCGCCCACCACCGACCGCCAGGCGCTGCGCGAGGCGATCGAGGGCCTCAGCGCCTTCGGCGACACCGCCGTCGGCGACGCGATCCTGACCGCCCTCGACGGCATCCGCTCCGCCCAGGGCGGCGTCGAGGAGGGCCGGCCCCTGGAGGCCGCCCGCATCGTGCTGCTCACCGACGGGGCGAACCGCCGCGGCTCGTCGCCCACCGAGGCGGCCCGGCAGGCCAAGGAGGCCGGCGTGCCCATCTACACCGTCGCCCTCGGCACCCCCGAGGGGGTCCTCAACGACTCCTTCCGCACGCCGGTCCCGCCTGACCCCGAGGGCCTCGCGGAGATCGCCGACATCACCGGCGGCACCGCCTACGAGAGCCGCGACGCCGACTCGGTGCGCGAGGTCTACGAGCATCTCGGCAGCTTCGTCGGCACCGAGCGGGTGCGCAGCGAGATCACCGGCTGGCCGGCGGGGATCGGCGCCGCCCTCCTCGTGCTCGCCGGCGTGGCCGCCTGGCGCTTCGGGCCGAGGCTGTCGTGACCTTCCAGTCGGAGAGCTGGCTGTGGGCCCTGCTGCTCCTGCCGCCGCTCGCCGCCGCGCTGTGGGCCTGGGGGCGCCAGCGCCGCCGGGCGGGCGCGCGGTGGGCCGATCCGGCGGTGATGGCCGTCGGCCCCGGCCGCGGCGTGCGCGCCGGCCGCGCCGCCGCGGCGCTCGTCGCGCTGCTGGCCGTCGGCGCGGGCGTCGTCGCCCTGGCGCGGCCGTCCGTCGACGCAACCGAGAACGAGCACCGGAGCGCCGTGGTGCTGACGATCGACGTGTCCAACTCGATGCTGAAGAAGGACCTCGCGCCCGACCGGCTGGAGGCCGCGCTCGACGCCGCCCGGCGGTTCGTGCGCGAGGCGCCGTCCTCGACCTCGGTGGGCATCGTCACCTTCGCCGACGAGGTGCGGGTGGTGCTGGCGCCGACGCAGGACCGCGACGCCGCGCTGGCGGCGCTCGACGGCATCGACTCGACCCGCGAGGGGACGGCGCTCGGCGAGGGGGTCCTCACGGCGCTGTCGGCGCTCCGCTCGGCGGGCGCGGTGCCCGACGCGCCGGGCGACCCGTCCGACTCGCCCGGGCGCATCCTGGTGCTCACCGACGGCGCGAACTCGATCCGCAAGGCCACGAGCCCGGCGGCGGCGGCCGACCGCGCCGCGCAGGACGGGGTGCCGGTGTACAGCATCCTGCTCGGGAACGACGCCGGCCGCCCGGACCAGCCCCTGCCCGCCGAGACGCTCGCGGGCATGGCCACCCGCACCGGCGGCCTGTTCGCGCAGAGCACGACCAACGACGACCTGACGGCGGTGTTCTCCGACATCGGCTCGATCGTCGCCCCGGTCGACAAGCTGCGCGAGCTCAGCGTCTGGTTCGCCGCGGGCGCCCTGGGGCTGCTCGCCCTGGCCGCGGGCCTGCTGGCGCTGGCCCGCCCGCGCGTCCGCCGCGCCACCGGGGTGCGGACCGCCTGAGTCGCGCCCGGGCGGGGTGTTTCCTGCCGGATGAACGCAAACTGCAACGTTGCAGGTGCAGTTTGTTGGAGGTTTCGGCACCAATTGGGGGTTCACTCGCCACGCCCGCCGGGGGAGGGTGTCGGGAACGACGCGTCGGACGGCGTCCCACGTGATCACCGACAGAAGGCGGACAGATGCGACGAGGTACCAGACGAACGTGGTGGGGCGCCGGGCTGCTCGCATTGCTGCTCGCGCTGACGATCCCGTCCGTCGCGTCGGCCATCGGCATCTCGCTGAACCGCGCCCCGGCTCCGCCGCAGGCGATCCAGCGAGGCGTCGGCACCGAGCAGATGGACTTCTCGATCACCTACCAGACGGTCGCGCACAGCTACCAGGTGCTGATCCAGGACCCGGCGGGCAACATCGTCCAGTCGACGACCAACCCGGCCGCGGGCCAGCCCAGCCCGATCAACTCGACCGCGGCCTACGCGCCGCCCCTCGGCGCGCCCGAGGGCCGCTACCGGGCGACGGTCAACTTCTTCTCCGGCAGCGGCTCGCTCGAGAGCTCGGCGCTCGTCACCTTCGACGTGGCGGCCCAGCTCGGAACGCTGCAGGTCGTCAAGTACGAGGATCTGAACGGCGACGGGGTCCGCCAGGCCGGCGAGCCCGGGGTGCCCGGCTGGGTCTTCAACCTGACCAACCCGCAGGGCAACGACAGCGTCGTGCAGACCGGTCCCGACGGCACGGTCACCATCCCCAACGTCCCGGCCGGGACGTGGCAGGTGGCCGAGGTGGTCGATCAGGGCTGGGTGCCCACCTCGCCGCCGAACGGCGTCGGCACGGTGGTCGTGCCGCCGAACGGCGTCGGCACCTTCCTGGCCGGCAACGTGCGGCCCGCGCCGATCAGCGGCACCGTCTACATGGACGCCAACCGCAACGGGCGCCTCGACCCGGGTGAGGTCGGCCGCGGCGGCGTGAAGCTCACGCTCACGGGCACGCGCCCGGTCGCCGGCGCGATCGCGCCCAAGGACGTGATCTCGAACGCCGACGGCACGTACCTGTTCCCGGACAACATGCCCGGCACCTACGCGGTCGAGATCTCGACCCCCGGCGGGCTCACGCTCACCAGCGCCAAGGTGATCTCGAACATCCAGATCACGTCCGGGGTGGGCAGCCCGAACAACAACTTCGGCCTCGCCCAGCCGGGCGGCACCACGGCGGGCGGCCCGACGCCGAACATCGGGATCACCAAGACCGGTCCCTCGACCGCGCGGCCGAGCACGGTGTTCGACTACAGCATCGTCGTCCGCAACCGCAGCAACTTCACCGCCCGGAACGTCGAGGTCACCGACCTGCTGCCCGACACGCTCACGCTGGTGAGCATCCCCTCGGGCGCGACGATCCGGAACGGGGTCATCACATGGGACGTCGGCGATCTGGCGGGCGGCGCCAGCAAGACGCTCACCATCCGCGTGCGGGTCAACCCGAACACGCGGGGCACGGTGCGGAACACCGCCACCGTGACCGCCGACAACCTCCCGCCGCGGCGCTCCACCGAGACCACCCAGGTCCTCGGCCCGACGCCCGTGGCGCGCACCGGCGGCGTGACCGGCTGATGCGGGTGACGCGAATCCGTCCGGCGGCCCTCCCGGGGGCCGCCGGCGTCGCGGCCGCATGCGCTCTCGCGGCGGTCTCCCTCGTCGGCCCGTCCGCGGTCGCCGGTCCCGACTCCGCCGCGGCCGCCCCGGCGAAGGTCGCGCCGACGCCCATCGCCAGCCGGCCCACCACCAGGGAGGCCTGGACGGCGCGGATCCTGCTGCCGGTGCACGCGCGCTCGGCGCCGACCGCCAAGGCGCGCAAGATCAGCAAGCTCAGCCCCCTCGCGCCCTACAACAAGCAGCCCCAGTCGCTGCTCGTCGTGAACGCCCGCTCCACCGTCAGGGACGGGGTCTGGTACCAGGTGCTGCTGCCGTCGCGGCCGAACGACGCCGTCGGCTGGGTGCCCGACGACGCGGTGAGGGTCAAGAAGACGCCCTACCGGGTGCTGGTGGACCTCTCCGATCGCACCACCGCCCTGATCAAGGCGGGCCGCACCATCGCGACCTTCCCGTCCGCGGTGGGCACGTCGGCCAACCCGACGCCCGAGGGCCGCTTCGCGCTCAGCGAGTCGGTCAAGCAGCGCCCGGCGAACGGCTTCTTCGGCACCTACATCCTCACGCTCACCGCCCACTCGGAGAGCCTCAACGAGTTCGACGGCGGCGACGGCCGGGTGGCGCTCCACGGCACCAGCCAGCCTCAGCTGCTGGGCCAGGCCGTCAGCCACGGCTGCGTGCGCCTGTCGAACGCGGCCGCCACCCGCATCGCCAAGACGGTGCCGCCCGGGGCGCCGGTCGACATCGTCGAGTAGCCCCTGACCGGTCCCGCGCGCCCGGCGCGCGGGACCGGGCGGTGGAGCGCTCAGCCCTCCGGCGGCGCGACCAGCTCGGCCGGATGGGCGACCCGGATGCGCGAGCCCAGCTCGCGCAGGCCGGCCTCGATCTGGATGGCGCAGCCCGGGTTCCCCACCGCGACCACGGGTGCCCCGGCCGCGACGACGGCCTCGGCCTTCTGCCGGCGAAGGCGCGCCGACAGCTCGGGCTGCAGCACGCCGTAGAGGCCGGCGGCGCCGCAGCATCGGCCGCCGTCGCCCAGCTCGACGCACTCGGCGCCGGCGCCGGCGAGCATCGCGCGCGGCTCGATGCGCTGGGCGTGCAGGTGATGGCAGGCGTCGTGCACCGCCACCCGTCCCAGATCCCGCCCGGCCGGCGGCGGCCGCAGCTCGATCAGGTCGCGCACCCGCGACGCCACCGCCTCGGCGCGCGCGGCCCAGCGCGGATCGTCGGCGAGCAGCTCGCCGTAGGTGCGCATGTGGGCGCTGCACCCGGACGCGTTGACCACGATCACCTCGGCGCCCTCCATCTCGGCGATGCGGGCGCGGGCCATGCGCCGGGCCGCGCCGGGCTGGCCGTGGTGCATGGCGAGGGCGCCGCAGCAGCCCCCGGCGGGCGGGCGCTCGACGCGGTATCCGGCGGCGGCGACGGCGCGCATCGTGGCGCGCTGGACCGGTCGGAAGGCCACGTCCATCACGCAGCCGGCGAGCACCATCGCCGGCGGCCCGTCGCCCGCCGCGGCCGGGATGGGCCGGGCCATCTCGCGCAGGTCGACGGGCGGGGTCGATGCGCGCAGCCGGGCCGGCGCCAGGCGGTCGAGGCGCAGTGCCCGGCCCGCGGCGATCGCCCAGCCGGCGGCCAGCACCAGCCGCCGCCGCGGCAGCAGGCCCGCGAGGGCCGCCCGGCGCAGCGCGCGCGCCCGGGGCGCCCGGGTGGCCTCGGCCTGGGCGCGCGCCCCCTCGATGAGCCGGCCGAACGGCACCCCGCTGGGGCAGGCCGCCTCGCAGGCGCGGCAGGCGAGGCACTCGTCCATCATCCGGGTGAAGGACGCGTCCACCTCGGCGCGCCCCTCCTCCACGGCGCGCATGGCGGCGATGCGCCCCCGCGGCGACGCCGTCTCGAGGCCGGTGAGCCGGAAGGTGGGGCAGTGCGGCAGGCACAGGCCGCACGAGACGCACTTGACGACGTCCTCCTCGGCCGGGGCCGGGCGGCGCGGGTCCCAGTTGGCCGTGCTCACGCGACGACCGCCTCGTGGCGCCAGACGAGCATGGACGGGTTGAGGATCCCGGCGGGGTCGAAGGCGTCGCGCATGCGGCGCATCAGGTGCAGGCCGGGCGACGGCGGCCCCCAGGGGTCGGCGCGCAGCTCGTCGGGTGCGTCGATCACCTGGGCGTGGCCGCCGGCGCTCACCGCGAGCGCGCGCACCGCGTCGACGTCCCCCGCCGTCTCGACCGCCACGTGGCAGGTGCCCACGCCCATGCGCGCCTCGTAGTCGAGCCCGGCGTCCTCCAGCGCCGCGGCGAGGGCGCCGAGGCGCGGCGGGGCGACGGAGGCCTCGACGATGCCCCGGCCGCGAGGCGCCGCGGGCTCGCCCGCCAGCGCGACGGTGCCGTCGGGCGCGGCGACGTCCTCGCGCGGGCCCACCAGCTCCACCGCGACCGCGCCCGGGCGCAGCAGCACGCACGACGGCCGGGCGGGGCCGGCCAGGGCGCGGGCGGCGATCGCCAGGCGCTCGTCGAGCGGCCCGTCGGCGCCGAACCAGCCGCGCGCGGCGGGCAGCGGCCACAGCTTCAGGGTCACCTCCACGATCACCCCGAGCGTGCCCAGGGCCCCGACCGCGAGGCGCGGGATGTCGAAACCGGCGACCCCCTTGACCGTGCGCCCGCCGGCCGTGACGAGGCGCCCGTCGCCGGTGGCGAGCACCACCTGCAGCAGCGAGTCGCGCACCGCGCCGGCGCGCAGGCGCCCGCGGCCGCTCGCCGCCGCCGACAGCACCCCGCCCACCGTGCTCCCCGGCCGGATCTCGGCCTGGGGCCAGGCCTGCCCGGCGCTCGCGGCGAGGGCGGCGAGGTCGGCGGCCGGCAGGCCGGCCTCGACGGTCACCGTGAGGTCGGCCGGCTCGTGCGCGATCACCCGCCGCAGGCCCTCGGTCGACACGACGTGCTCGGGGCGGGGGCCGGGCCACCCGCGCCGCGAGCGCGTGCCGCCGCCCTCCACCGCCACCGGCGCCCCGCGCGCGGCGGCGGCCGCCAGCGCCGAGGCCAGCTCCTGACGGGAGCGGGGGGCGAGGCGCGTCACAGCCAGGTCCCCGGCGGCAGCGACCCGGCGTCCAGCACCAGCTCGCCGCAGCGGCTGCCCACGGGCAGCACCTTGTCCGGGTTCAGCCGTCCCTCGGGGTCGAAGGCGTCGCGGGCGCGCGCCTGGGCGTCGAGGTCGACCGGGCTGAAGGTGAGCGGCATGAAGTCCCGCTTCTCCAGCCCGATGCCGTGCTCGCCCGACAGCACCCCGCCCACCGCCACGCAGGCCTCGATGATCTCGGCGCCGGCCGTGTGCACCCGCTCGACCTGCTCGGCGTCGCGCCGGTCGAAGGCGATGAGCGGGTGCAGGTTGCCGTCGCCCGCGTGGAACACGTTCATGATCACCAGGTCGTGGGCGGCGGCGATCCGCCCGATCCGCTCCAGCACCTCGACCAGCCGGGTGCGGGGCACGACGCAGTCGTGCAGGTAGTAGTTCGGCGCCACGCGGGCCACCGCGCCGAAGGCGCTCTTGCGGGCCTTCCAGAACAGCGCCCGCTCGGCCTCGTCGCGGGCCACGCGCACGGCGTGCGCGCCGGTCTCGGCGCCCACCCGCTCGATCACGGCCGTGTGCGCGGCCACCTCGGCCGGGGTGCCGTCGACCTCCACCAGCAGCACCGCGGCGGAGTCGATCGGCAGGTCGGCGTGGACGAAGGCCTCCACCGCCCGGGTCATGGTGCGGTCCATCATCTCCATCGCCGCCGGGATGACGCCACCCGCGATGATGCCGCCCACCGCCTCGCCGGCGGCCCGCACGGTGGGGAAGTCGAGCAGCATGGTGCGCACCTCGCGCGGGTTGCGGGTCAGGCGCACCAGCACCTCGGTGACCACGCCCAGGGTCCCCTCGCCGCCCACCACGAAGCCGCGCAGGTCGTAGCCCGGCGGGTCCGGGGCCGTGCCGCCCAGGCGCAGCACCTCCCCGTCGCCGAGCACGATCTCCATGCCCAGCACGTGCTGGGCCGTGACCCCGGAGGCGAGGCAGTGGGGGCCGCCGGCGTTGGTGGCGACGTTGCCGCCGATCGAGCACGCCTGCTGGCTCGACGGGTCGGGGGCGTAGTGCAGGCCCAGGTGGCGCACCGCCACGGACAGGTCCAGGTTCAGCACGCCCGGCTGCACCCGGGCGCACGGCACCTCGGGGTCGACCTCCAGCACCCTCGTCATGCGCGCCACCGACAGGACGATCGCCCCGCCGAGGGGGACGGCGCCGCCGCACAGGCCGGTGCCCGATCCGCGCGGGACGACCGCCACGCCGAGCTCGCGGGCCAGGCGCATGCACGCGACCACCTCGGCGGTGGTCTCGGGCAGCACCACCAGGCCGCACTCGCCCTCCGCGATCGACCCGTCCCGGGCGTAGAGGGAGCGCTCCAGGGGATGGTCGATCACCCGCGTCGGATCGAGGATCCGCTCGAAGCGCGCACGAGGCGCGACGGCCCGGGTCGTCGCCATTCGCCGAGGCTACACCCGCGCGATCGACCGAACCCGGGGAGGCTCCCTTACGGCGTAGTGCCATTTGGCCGTGACCGCCGCGGCCAAATGGCACGACCCGCTCCGGAGCGGTCCGCCGCCGACGCGCCGGACCCTCCCCCCGTCGCGGCTCAGCCCAGACCGGAGAGGATCGCCTCCGCGGCGCGCTCGCCCGACTCGATCGCCTCGATCACGGCGGCGCCCGGAGCGACGTGGAGGCCCTCGATCGCCTCGAGCCAGGCGACGGGGGCGCGGATCACCGCCTGCTGCTCGATGTCGGGCAGCGGGTACGCGGCGGGGATCCGCAGCACCTCCACCGGCGAGGCGGCCGCGGGGTCGTCGAGCCATCCCAGCGGATCGGCGAGGGCCGCGGCGCAGGCCTCGGCGAGGCGGTCGTCGGACATGCCCCACACCGGGTCGGCCCGGTCGGGCTCGCAGTAGCACTCCAGCCCCACCACGGTGCGGCCGGCGGGCGCGAGCCGCGGGCTCCAGTTCACGGGCTCGAAGGCGCGCGCGAAGGGCACGCGCGGATCGGCGACCTGGATCCACGGCTCCTCGGTGAGCCGGTCGCGCTCCAAGGCGAGGTAGACGATCGCCACCGCCCGCATCGGCGTGCCGCGGGTGGCGACGGCCGGCGGCGCCGGCTCGAGCGTGCGCGCCGCCACCCCCGGCGGTATCGCCACCACCGCGTGACGGGCGAAGATCTCCTCCGGGCCCGGAGGCCCCTCGACCGACACGCCCGTCACCCCGCCGCCGGCCACGTGGATCGCGGCCACCCGCGTCTCCATCAGCAGCTCGGCGCCGTCCTCCTGCGCCGCGGCGGCCATCGCGTCCATCATCTGGCCGATGCCGCTCGCGGGGAACCAGAAGCCGTCGGGGGCCGCCTGGTCCTCGCGCAGCCGCCGCGAGCGCTCGGCGGGGATGCGCTCGAGCGGCAGGCCGTCCACCTTCTCCAGGTAGGGTCGCACCATCCGGTCGGCGAAGGCCGCCCCCACGCGGGCGCCCACCTCCCCCCGCGCCGAGCCGTCGTCGGGCGCCGGGTCGGCGACCGGCCCGTCCGGCATCTGATCGAGGTACCGGCCGCGCACGATCGACCCGTCCACCACGCACGACACGGGGCGATCCACCCACACCAGGTCGTTCCCCAGCAGGTCGATCAGCCACCGCCGCCGCGCCTCGTCCCGCACGAAGGGGATGTGACCGCCCACGTCGTAGGCCAGTCCGTCCCGGCGCCGGGTGACGCACAGCCCCCCGGGCCCGGGGCGCCCCTCGATCACGGCCACGCGGGCGCCGCCCCGCGCGAGCGCCAGCGCGGCCCCCAGCCCCGCCGGGCCGGCGCCCAGCACCACGGCGTCGAAGCGCGTCATGTCACGTGAGGATCGCGTGCACCGAGGGTACGGGACGTCCGTCAGGCCGCGTCACCCACCCACCCTCGGATATGCTCCGGGGCCGTGATCGGCCGGTCCACATGACCCTGCGCACCGCAGCCCTCGTGCTGGCCGTGGTCCTCTCCGTCCCGGCGGTCGTCGCGATCCTCGCCATGTCGCGCGGAACCGCCGGCGAGGACGCCACGCCCGGACGTCGCCGCCTGAACGCCCTCTGGGTGGCGACCCCCATCGTGCTGCTCGCCGGCCTGATCGTGCTGTCGGCCGCCGCGTGACGACCGGCGTCGTCGATGCCGCGGCGAGCGCCCGGCCCCTGGCCGTGGTGGGCGACTACGTGCGCCTCACGAAGCCGCGGATCATCTCGCTGCTGCTGGTCACGACCGCCGGCGCCATGTTCGTCGCGGCCGAGGGCGTGCCGGACGGCTGGCTGCTGCTGTGGACGATGGTCGGCGGCTACCTGGCCGCGGGGGGCGCCAACGCGATCAACCACTACGTCGACCGCGACATCGACACGCGCATGGCGCGCACCACCGCCCGCCCCGTGGCGGCCGGTCGCGTGTCGCCGCCGCGGGCCCTCGCCTTCGGCATCGTGCTGGGCCTGCTCAGCGCGCTCGTGCTCGGGGTGGCCGCCAACTGGCTCACCGCGGCCCTCGGGCTGCTGGGGCTCGGCCTCTACGTGGGCGTCTACACGCTGTGGCTGAAGCGCACGACGATCCACAACATCGTCATCGGCGGCTCGGCCGGGGCGGTGCCCCCCCTGGTGGGATGGGCGGCCGTCACCGGTGACGTCGGCCTCTCGGCGTGGCTGCTGTTCGCGATCGTCTTCTACTGGACGCCGCCGCACTTCTGGGCGCTCGCGCTGATCCTGAAGCGCGACTACGCCGCCGCCGGCGTCCCGATGCTGCCGGTGGTGCGGGGCGAGGATGAGACGAAGCGCCAGATCACGGTGTGGACGGTCGTGATGGTGGCGGTGACCCTGCTGCCGGTGGCCTCCGGCGCGGCCGGGCTCCTCTACTTCTGGTCGGCGCTGGCGCTCGGCGCGATCTTCGTGGTGCTCGCGGTGCTGCTGCAGCGCGGCGAGGGGCTCGCCTGGGCGCGGGCCACCTTCCACTACTCCCTCCTCTACCTCGCACTGATCTTCGTCGCCCTCGTCCTCGACGCCGCGTAGGCGGATGCCGAGCAGGGAGGAAGGGGGGCGGCGGGGAGCGAGCTTCCTGCTGACGCCCCTCGGGATCGTCTTCACGACGGTCGTCATCGACCTCGTGGGCTTCGGGATCGTCCTGCCGATCCTGCCCCTGTGGGCCGAGACCTTCGGCGCGTCGCCGGTCCAGATCGGCCTGATCACCGCCTCGTACGCCGTCGCGCAGCTGATCTTCGCCCCGGTGTGGGGACGCCTCTCCGACCGCTACGGCCGCCGACCGATCATCCTGCTGTCGCTGGCCGGCACCGTCGTCGGGTCGCTGATGATCGGCCTGGCCGGCACGCTGCTGGTGCTCTTCCTCGCGCGGGTGCTGCAGGGCGTGGCGGGCGCGTCGTACGCCGCCGCCCAGGCCTACGTGGCCGACGTCACCTCGGCGCGCGAGCGGGCGCACGGCATGGGCCTGATCGGCGCGGCCTTCGGCCTCGGCTTCGTGCTGGGGCCGGCGCTCGGGGCGGTGGCCTCGGCGGCCGACCACCGCCTGCCCTTCTTCATCGCCGCGGGGCTGGCGGCGCTGAACCTGCTCATCGCCTGGAAGCGCCTGCCGGAGTCGCGCCGCGAGGGCGCCGCCGCCGCGCCGGCGCCGCGTCTCGCCGCCGTGCGCCGCGCGCTCGCCGGTCGCGACCTCGCGCCCCTGGTGTGGCTCTCGTTCGTCGCCAACTTCGCCTTCATCGGCATGGAGTCGACCTTCGCGCTGTTCGGCGCGTGGCGCTTCGGCTACGGCCCGGTGGCGATGGGCCTCCTCTTCACGCTGATCGGGGTGATGGCGGCGGTGTCGCAGGGGATGCTGGTGCGCCCGCTGGTCGCCCGCTCCGGGGAGCATCGCGTGATGCTGGCCGGCCTGGTGGGGACCGCGGCGGGCCTGCTGGGCCTCGCCGCGTCGGAGACCCTCTGGCTGCTCATCCCGTCGCTGATCGTGCTGGCCGTCGCCTCGGGGCTGGTCTTCTCCACCACCACCGCCCTGATCTCCCTGGCGGGCGGCGACCACGAGCAGGGGATGGTGCTGGGGCTCACCGCGTCGATCGGCAGCGCGGCCCGGATCGCCGCGCCGCTCGTCGCCACCGTGCTGTTCCAGCACGTGGGCATCGCCGTCCCCCTGGTGGTCGGCGCGGCCCTCTTCGCCGTGTGCGCGGCGGGTGCCGCACGGGTCTCCGGGCACCCCGCCACCGCGGCCTGACGGACGCCCGATCCACGGCCGTGACGCCCCTGCCGCAGGGACGTCTGACCCGCCTCCGGAAGGCTCTTGAGCCGAAAGGCGCATGGTAGGGTCAGCCTCGTGCTGAGGAGCCGCCACACGCTGCCCCTGATCCTGATCGCGCTGGTGATCGGGGGGGCGTCCGCGTGCGTCGCGCTCCTCATCGATTGGATCCCTGTGCAGGCCTCCGAGCAGGCCGAGCGGGTCGATCACCTCATGTGGTTCGTGATCTGGGCGTGCATCGTCATGTTCACGATCGTCGGCACGTTCCTCGTCTACTCCGCGTGGCGTTTCCGCGTGAGGAAGGGCGAGGACGACGAGGCCGACGGCGCGCCGATCCACGGCAACACCACCATCGAGGTGGTCTGGACGATCATCCCGGCGGTGCTCCTGGCGGTGGTCGCCGTGTGGGCCTACATCGTGCTGGCCGACAACGAGGCGACGGCCGAGGACGCCGTGACCGTCAACGTCACCGCCGAGCAGTTCGCCTGGAGCTATCAGTACCCCGGCACGGTCATCAACACCGGTGACCTGCGCGTCCCCGTGGGCCGCCAGGTGATCCTCAAGATGCGCTCGAAGGACGTGATCCACGACTTCTACGTCAAGGAGTTCCGGGTCAAGCAGGACGTGGTGCCCGGTATCACGACCACGCTCAAGTTCGACCCCACGCGCACCGGGACGTACCAGGTCATCTGCGCCGAGCTCTGCGGTCTCGGGCACGGCGTGATGCGTTCGCGCGTCGTCGTGATGGAGCAGGCCGACTACAACGCCTGGCTGCAGCGCGCGACCCGCGAGGCCGAGGCCCTGCCCCCCTCCGCGCCCCCCGCCGAACCGGCCGAGGGCGACGAGACGGCTCCGGCCGAGGCCACGAGCACGGCCCCTTAGGCGGTAAGCGAGGAACCCATGGCCACCCACGCACCAACTCACGCGCACGCCGGCGGGCACGCGCACCATCTCGATCCGCGACCCCTCTCCTACTGGTGGAAGAGAGCCGCGCTGTGGACTGTGGGTGGCGTGCTGTTCTCCTTCGCGCTCGTCTGGTTGCTGCGCAACTGGTTCGGCCAGACGCCCACCTGGGAGCCGCAGGTCTACATCGCGGTCGCCGCCGGCATCGCGTCGATCACCTTCCTGATCGGCATCGGCTGCTTCGACTACTGGTGGCGCTGGATGACCGGCCGCCACGTCGACGCCGAAGACCACTCGATGCACGGCGCCTACAGCTGGCGCGACTACTTCAAGGTGAACACCGATCACAAGGTGATCGGTATCCAGTACCTGGCCGCGATCTTCTTCTTCTTCGCGATCGGCGGCCTGTTCGCCCTGGCGATCCGCGCCGAGCTGGCCTCGCCGGGCGAGACCGTCGGCGACGGCCAGACCTTCAACGGGATCTTCAGCGTGCACGCGGCGCTGATGATCTTCCTCTTCATCATCCCGTCGTTCACGGGCATCTCGAACTACGTCCTGCCGATCATGATCGGCGCCAAGGACATGGCCTTCCCGCGGCTCAACGCGCTGTCGTTCTGGATGCTCCTGCCGGGCGGCATCATGATGGCCATCAGCCCGGCCTTCGGCGCCTTCAACGCCGGCTGGACCGCCTACACGCCGCTCGCCAGCCAGGGCGGCACCGGCACCACCCTCTTCCAGGTGGGCGTCCAGGTGGTCGGCGCCAGCTCGATCATGGGCGCCATCAACTTCCTGGTGACCATCTTCACCATGCGCGCGCCGGGCATGACCGTCTGGCGCATGCCGCTGCTGGTGTGGACCCAGGCCACCACCTCCGCGCTCATCGTGTTCGGGACGCCGTTCATCGCCGGCTCCCAGTTCATGAGCATCTTCGACCGCATCATGGGGACGCACTTCTTCGACCCCGCGGGCGGCGGCGACGTCGTGATGTACCAGCACGTGTTCTGGTTCTACTCACACCCCGCCGTGTACATCATGATCCTGCCGGGCTTCGGCATCATCAGCGAGGTCATCGCGACGCACGCCCGCAAGCCCCTGTTCGGCTACCGCGCGCTCGCCTTCTCGACCGTCGCGATCGCCGTGCTCGGATTCGGCGTCTGGGCGCACCACATGTTCGTCAGCGGCATGGCGGCCTGGCTGCGCGTGCCCATGATGATCACCACGATCATCATCGCGGTGCCGACCGGGGTGAAGGTGTTCTCCTGGTTGGGAACGCTGTGGCGGGGACGGATCCACCTGCGAACGCCGATGCTGTTCGCCCTCGGCTTCATCTTCACCTTCGTCGTGGGCGGTCTCTCGGGCGTCATGCTCGGCACGATCCCGGTCGACATCCAGGTCACCGACACCTACTTCGTGGTGGCGCACATCCACTACGTCTTCGTCGGCGGCTCGGTGTTCACGATCCTCGCCGGCGTGCACCACTGGTTCCCGAAGATGACCGGCCGCATGTACAACGAGACGCTCGGCAAGGTCACCTTCTGGCTCATGTTCGTGGGCTTCAACGCCACCTTCATGCCGATGCACTGGCTCGGCCTGCACGGCATGCCGCGTCGCGTCGCCGCCTACGACGACCGCTTCCACGCCCTCAACGTGTTCATCAGCGCCGCCTCGCTGGTGATGGGCGTCGCGCTGATCGTCTTCGCCTACAACATGATCTGGTCGTGGCGTAAGGGTCCGATCGCGCCGTGGAACCCCTGGCGCGCGCGCAGCCTCGAGTGGCTCGTGTCGTCGCCGCCCAGCGTCTTCAACTTCGAGGCGA
Organism: Thermoleophilia bacterium; assembly: GCA_050181915.1. Taxonomy (GTDB): domain Bacteria; phylum Actinomycetota; class Thermoleophilia; order Miltoncostaeales; family Miltoncostaeaceae; genus JBFXCS01. The sequence goes on from JBFXCS010000004.1 coordinate 304,336, forward strand.
CCCCGCAGGTGGTCGGCGGGCCGTACCAGTACGGCATCCCCGGCGCGCGCCACGCGGTGGTCTTCGCCCCGGAGGAGATCGGCGGCGAGCTCACCGAGCACGAGAAGCGCACCATCGTGGTGGTCGCCAAGGAGACCGTCGCGTCGTCCACGCTCATCGACCAGGTGAAGCACCGCGCGCAGGAGGGCCTGTGGCGGTTCACCTTCGCCGTGCCGCTCGAGGGCGGCGACCGGCGGGCCGCCGAGCGGCGCCTCGAGTCGACCCTCGCGGTCCTCTCCGAGGCCGGCATCGACGCCAGCGGCACCGTGGTCGACGGCACGCCCTTCGACGCCGTCCGCCTCGTGACCGACGAGGAGGACGTGAGCGAGATCATCCTCGCGACCTACCCGCTGGGCCGCTCCAAGTGGATGGCCGAGGACATGGTCGACCGCCTCCGCAAGCTGTCGAACCTGGGCATCTCCCGGGTCGCCGTGCTGCCGGAGGAGGCGGGCCGGCCGCTCGCCGCGTCGGGCGTCACCCGCGTCGCCGTGATCGCCGACCAGGCCTTCGGCAGCGACGAGGTCACCGAGGCCCTGCGCGACCGCTCCGACGTCGGCCCGATCGCGATCAGCCTGCTCTACCCGATGGGGCTCACCGGCCCCGGCTGGACCGACGAGGCGGAGGAGGCCCGCACCGCGGCGACCGAGCGCGTGCGCGTCGGCATCGACGCCCTGCAGGCCGCCGGCCTCCAGGCGGACGGCGAGGTGCTCGACGGCGACGTCGCGGCCGCCGCCCGCCTCGCGCGCTCCTCCTACGGAGCCGCCCAGATCCTGCTCGCCGCCACCCGCGGCGGCGCCCTCGACTCCGACGCGGCCCTCGAGGCCGTGCGCGCGGCCGCGGCCGGCGCGGACGTCGATCGCCTGGTCGTCGATGCCGAGGCGCCCGCCGCTCCGTCGGGCGGGGAGGGAGCCCGTTGAGCACGGCCGAGTCCACCGCGGGTCACGCGCCGGCCGCGTCCGGCGCCTCTCCGCAGGAGTCGCGCGGCAGCCAGATCAACATGGTCATCCTCTCGATGTACTTCTTCATCGGGTCGGAGATCATGCTGTTCGGCTCGCTGTTCGCGGCCTACTTCTTCGTCCGCTTCAACGTCGCCGACCAGTGGCCGCCGCTGAACCAGGACGGCGAGCCCTTCGAGCTGCCGAAGATCATCACCGGCGTCAACACCGCCGTGCTGGTGGCGTCGAGCTTCACCGTCCACTGGGCGGAGCACCGCTTCAAGCACTACGGCGACCGCAAGGGCCTGCAGCGCGGCCTGCTGGTCACGATGATGCTGGGCCTCACGTTCCTGATCATCCAGATCAACGAGTACGTGCACCTCGGCTTCACCCCGGCCGACAAGGCCTTCGGCTCGACCTTCTACACGCTCACCGGCTTCCACGGCCTGCACGTCTTCGTGGGCTTCACGCTCCTGACGCTCTGCTACATCCGCATCACGCGGGCCAAGGACTTCACGCCCAACTCGAGCGCCCCGCTCGGCGCGGCGTCGCTCTACTGGCACTTCGTCGATGTCGTCTGGATCCTCCTCTACATCCTGGTCTACCTCATATGAGCTCCCGCAGATTCCGCAGGTCCGCCCAGGCGGCGATCGCCGTCGCCCTCGGGGCGGGAGTGATGCTGGCCACGGGCTGCGGTCCGGACACCGCATCCGGCGACGCAGAGGCGGGTAAGCAGGTCTTCGCGACATGCTCCGGCTGCCACGCGCTCGCCGACTACGACAACTCCAAGGATCAGGCCACGCCGCCTCCGAGCATCGGTCCCGACCTGGACGACGCCTTCCGCGCCTCCCGTGAGGCCGGCATGGACGAGGATCAGTTCGCCGGCGTGGTGAAGCGCTGGATCGAGATCGCCCAGCCGCCGATGCAGCGCAACCTGGTCGAGGGCGAGGACAAGGAGAACGTCGCGGCCTACATCGCCTCGGTGGCGGGCAAGGACGACGAGAGCATCATCCGGCGTCAGGACGAGCCCACGCCCGAGGTCCCGCCGGACGACCGCCAGCAGCTCGACCCGCCGACCAACTGATCGTGGCCGGCCGATTGGCCGGGGCGCGGGTGGTGGTGACGGGGGCGTCGCGGGGTCTCGGCCGCGCGATCGCCGAGGCGGCGGCCGGTGAGGGCGCGCGCCTGGTGGTGACGGCCACGCGGGTCGAGCACCTCGGCTCGCTGACGGCCGTGCTCCGCGATCGCGGCGCCGAGGTGCACCCGCTCGCGCTGGAGCTGGGCGATCCGGTCTCGGTGAGGGCGGCCGCGGCGGAGGCGGTGGCGGCCCTCGGCCGGGTCGACGGCCTGGTCAACAACGCCGGCCTGCTGGGCGAGCGCACCGCCCTCGCCGACTACCCGCTGGACGTGTGGCAGCGGGTGATGGCGGCCAACGTCACCGGCACCCTCGGCATGATCCAGGCGCTGCTGCCGGCGATGCCGCCGGGGGCGGCGATCGTCAACGTCACCTCGGGGGCCGCCGCCCGGGCCGGCTGGGGGGCCTATGGGGTGTCGAAGCTCGCCGTCGACGGCATGACCCGGATGCTCCGCGAGGAGCTGGCCGATCGGGAGATCCGCTGCGTCGCCGTCAATCCCGGCGCGACCCGCACCGCGATGCGGGCGGCGGCCTACCCGCGCGAGGATCCGGCCACCGTCCCCCATCCCTCGGCGCGCACCGGGGCGTTCATCGCGATCCTGGAGGGCGCCGATCCCGGGCCGTGGATCGAGGCGGGCGACTGGAGCCCGGAGCCCTGAGCGCCGAGCCGATACCGGAGCTGGCGCCCACCGAGGGCTGGCGCGAGGTCCCCATCGAGCCCCGCGACGAGCCGCTGGTGCCGGTGGAGGAGATCGGCGCCGGCATCGTCGACGACCCGCGCTACCACCGGGACGGCCTGCCGGGCGCGATGCCCCGCGGCTGGGTGCGGGCGGGGGTCGCGGAGGCCCTCGCGCGGGTGGCCCGGGCGCTGCCCGGGGGCCTGCGGCTGGTGGTCTGGGACGGCTACCGCCCGATCGCCACCCAGACGGCCCTCTTCAATGCCTACCTCGCCGAGCTGGAGATGGTGCACCCCGACTGGCCGGCCGACGCCCTGGAGGAGGCCGCCGGCCGGTACGTCACGCCGCCGTCGCGCTCGGCCGTCGCCCCGCCTCCCCATCTGACGGGGGGCGCCGTCGACCTCACCCTCGCCGACGCCGCGGGGCGCCCGCTCGACCTCGGCACCGACTTCGACGCCTTCGTGCCGGAGGCGGGCGCGCGGGCGCTGGAGGAGGTCCCCGGGGCCGCCCGCGACCTGCGCCGCACCCTCTTCTGGGCGATGCACGCCGAGGGCTTCACCGCCTACGTCGAGGAGTGGTGGCACTTCGACCTGGGTGACCAGTTCTGGGGGCTCGCCACCGGCCGCCCGGCCCACTACGCGGCCGCGCCCCACCCGGGGGACTGAGCGGACGCCAACCGGTCGATGCCGGCGGCCGTCGCCGTCGACGGCCACCGACGGGCGGCCGTGGCCATAGGCCCGGATCCGGCTGTGGAAGCGGGATCTCGCCCGCCCGTTCCGGTGGTGTGCCAATTGGCCGCGTCCGACGCGGCCAATTGGCACACCCCGCCCCCGCGCCGCTCTCCCGACGCCACCGGCGACCCGTTCCGCAGACGATCGACCCGCCCGAACGGGTCGTCGGCGATGACGCCGCTCCGCCGGCCCCGGGTAACATCGCGGGCGTGACCACGTCCTCGGGGGCGGCGCCGCCGGCCGAGGGGCTCGGGCTCGTGCCCGCGCTGCTCGGGCTCGTGCGCTTCTCGCACACGATCTTCGCTCTGCCGTTCGCCCTCGCCGCGGCCCTCCTGGCGCGCATGGAGGTGCCGCGCGCGGCCGTGCTCTGGTGGATCGCCCTCGCCATGATCGGGGCGCGCAGCCTGGCGATGGCGCTCAACCGCCTCATCGACTCGGACATCGACGCCCGCAATCCGCGCACGGCCGCCCGCGAGCTGCCCTCCGGGCGCCTCACCAGGCCCCAGGTGGCGGTGTTCTGCCTGGCGAGCCTGCTCGCCCTGCTCATCGCCTGCTCCCAGCTGCCCCGCGAGACCTGGGTGCTGTGGCCCATCCCGGTCGCCGCCTTCGTGCTCTACCCGTTCGCGAAGCGGTTCACGTGGGCCTGCCACCTGGCCCTCGGCCTCACCATCGGGCTCGCGCCCATGGGGGCCTGGCTGGCGGTGACCGGGGAGCTGAGCGCCGCGCCGATCATGCTGGGCCTCGGCGTCGCGGCCTGGATCGCGGGCTTCGACATCATCTACGCGCTGCTCGACGTCGACTTCGACCGCGCCAGCGGCATCTGCTCGGTCCCCGCCCGCTTCGGCCCCGAGCGGGCGCTGTGGTTCACGCGCGCCCTGCACCTGGCCGCCCTGGCGCTCTTCGCCGGCGCGGGCGCCGCGGCGGGGGCGGGCGCCGTCTACATGGTCGGCGTCGGCCTCTGCGGGCTGGTTCTGATCGCGGAGAACATCCTCGTCGACCCCCGCGACATGCGTCGCGTGCAGACCGCCTTCGGCCAGGCGAACAGCCTGCTGGCGGTCGTGTTCCTCGTCTTCGTGATCGCCGAGGTGACGCTGTAGCGACGCTGGTTCGCGGGGTGGGTCTGGTGAAGCGCTTCGGCGAGCGCCGCGCGGTGGCCGGGGTGGACATCGAGCTGCGCGAGGGGGAGATCCTCGCGGTGCTGGGTCCGAACGGGGCGGGCAAGAGCACCCTGCTGCGCATGCTGGCCACCCTCCTGCGCACCGAGGAGGGCACGCTCGAGGTGTGCGGCGACGCCCTGCCGGAGGGCGCCACCGCGGCGCGCGCCCAGATCGGCTACCTGGGCCACGACCCGCTCGTCTACCTCGATCTCACCGCCCGCCAGAACCTGGAGCTCTACGCCGACCTCTACGGCCTCGACGACGTGCGCGTCCGGGTGGACGACGCCCTCGACCGGGTCGGCCTGCTGGCCCGCTCCTTCGACCACGTCCGCACCTTCAGCCGCGGCATGGCCCAGCGCCTCGGCCTGGCCCGGGCCCTCCTGCACGAGCCGCGCCTGCTGCTGCTCGACGAGCCCCACGCCGGCCTCGACGCCGCGGGCGCCCATCTGCTCGACCAGGTCCTCGCCCAGCGCCCGCAGGGGCGCGGGGTGGTGCTGGTGACCCACGACGTCGACCGCGGCGTGGCCCTCGCCGACCGGGTGCTGGTGCTGCGCGCGGGCCGGCGCGTGCTGGCCGAGCCCACGGCGGGGCTGGGCGGCGCCGCCTTCCGGGCCCGCTACGAGGATCTGGTCGGGTGACCGCCCGCCGCCCCTCCGCCGCCCGCCAGCTGCGCGCCCTGCTGCTGAAGGACCTGCGCCTCGAGCTCCGCACCCGCGACACCGCCGCCGCGATGGTGCTGTTCTCGGTGCTGGTGATGACGATCTTCCAGTTCGCCTTCGGCACCCGCCTGCCCGATCTGACCCCGCTGACCGGCGGCATCCTGTGGGCCGTCATCGCCCTCACCGCCGTGCTCGGGGTGGGGCGCACCTGGGTGCCCGAGCGCGACCAGAGGGTGCTCGACGGCATCCTCGTCGCGCCCGTCCCGCGGCAGGTGCTGCTGCTCTCGAAGGTGGGCGCGATCTTCGCCTACCTGGTGGCCGTCGAGATCATCGCGGTGCCCCTGGTGGGCCTGTTCTTCGTGCGCGGCCAGCCCCTGGAGGACGTCGCCCTGGTCGCGCTGGTCTGCGTGCTCGCCAACCTGTGCATCGCGATCCTCGGATCGCTGCTCGCCTGCCTCGCGCTCTTCTCCCGGGCGCGGGAGGTGCTGCTGCCGGTGCTCTTCCTGCCGAGCCTCCTGCCGGTGGTGATCGCCGCCGCCGGGGCGACCTACTCGGCCTGGGGTGAGAGGACGAACGACTTTGCCGATTACCGTGGATACTGCGTGTTTCTGGGGGTCTATGCGGTAATCTTCGCGCTTGTTGCCTACGCGACGTACGACCATGTCTTCGACGACTGACGCACGCTCGGCCCGGCGCCTCGCGCTCACCGCGACGGTCACCGCGGCGCTCATGCTGCTGTCGGTCTACGGCATCTTCTTCGTGGCCCCCGAGGACGCCGACCAGGGGATCATCCAGAAGATCTTCTACTTCCACGTGTCGATCGCGATGGTGGCGCTGCTGGCGTTCCTGGTGGCCTGCGTCGCCGGCATCCTCTACCTGCGCACCGGGCGGAGGCTCCACGACGAGGTCTCGTCGATCTCGGTCGGCATCGGGTTCGTCCTCGCCATCCTGGTGGTCATCACCGGATCGATCTGGGCGAAGGCCTCCTGGGGCACATGGTGGGTGTGGAGCGACCCCAGACTGGTGACATTCCTCATCGTCCTGCTGCTGTACGCGGCCTACTTCCTCCTGCGATCCTCTGCCGAGGGGGAGCGGCGCTATCGGTACTGCGCCATCTACTCGGTGGCGGCGTTCGCATCGGTGCCCCTCTCCTTCTATTCGGTGCGGGTGGCGAACTCGTTCGTCCACCCCGTGGTCTTCACGCAGAGCGGGGCGAACATGCCGGGTTCGATGCTGATCTGGTTCGTCGTCAGTCAGGTGGCGATGATCGGCGTGTTCCTGACGGTGCTGCAGCTGGAGCTGATCCAGCGCCGCGCCGACACGGCGCTGCGACGCATCAAGGCGCGTCTCGACGCGGCGGCCTCGTGAACGAGTACGTCGCCGCCGTCTACGGCGTCGTGCTGTTCGCGCTGCTGCTCTACGTGGTGGTGGTCGGGCTGCGCACCGCCCGCCTCGGCCGCGAGGCCGAGCTGCTCGCCAAGCTGGTCGAGCGCCGGGAGGACGCCGCCGAGGAGGTCGAGCGCGCCCTCGAGGAGGCGGACGCGTGATCGGCGCCAGCCGCGTGCACCCGGGCAACCCGCCGGGCCCCGACAAGGTCTTCTACCCGATGTTCGTCGACATCGAGGGCCGGCGCGTGCTGGTCGTCGGCGGCGGGCCGGTGGGCACCGAGAAGGTGGAGAAGCTGCTGGCCCACGGCGCCGTCGTGCGCCTGGTCGCGCCCGAGATCAGCGATGAGCTGGCCGCCCAGGTGGCCTCCGGCGAGGTCGCCGAGCACCACGCCCGCGGCTACCGGTCGGGCGATCTGGAGGGCTGCTTCCTCGTGATCGCCGCCACCGACAGCGAGGCCGTCAACCGGGCGGTGTGGGAGGACGCCGAGCGCCGCGGGATGCTGTGCAACGTGGTGGACGTGCCGCCGCTGTGCAACTTCATCGTCCCGTCCATCGTGCGCCGGGGCGAGCTGGCCCTCGCCATCTCCACCGGCGGCGCCAGCCCGGTGGTCGCCAAGCACATCCGCCGGGAGCTGGAGGAGGCGTACGGCCCCGAATGGGAGTCGCTCGTCGCGCTCCTGCGCGAGGTGCGCGAGGAGCTGAAGGTGCGCTACCTGGACATGCCCAGCCGGCGCGACGCCGTGGAGCGGCTGATGCAGACCGATGTCATCAGGCTGCTCGCCGACGGCGACGAGGACGGAGCGCGCCGGCTGGCGGTGAGGGTCCTCGACATCGAGGGGGTCCGGGTGTGACCATCCTCGTGCTCGGCCTCTCCCACAAGACGGCCCCCGTCGCCCAGCGCGAGAAGGCGGCGCTCACCGAGTCCGAGACGCGCCAGCTCCTGCGCGATCTCGCCGGCGATGCGGCGATCTCCGAGGCCGTCGCCATCTCGACCTGCAACCGCACCGAGGTGTACGCCGTCTCCGACGACGCGGCGGGCGCCGAGGACGCGGTCACCCGGGCGCTGGTGTCGCGGACCCACATCACCCCCGACGAGCTGGCCTGCGCCCGGTACCTGCTGCGCGACGAGCGCGCCGCCGGCCAGCTCTTCCGGGTCACGTCGAGCCTCGACTCGATGGTGATCGGCGAGAGCGAGATCCAGGCCCAGGTGCGCGGGGCATGGCAGATCGCCCGCGAGGAGGGCGCGGCCGGCACCCGGCTCAACCACCTGTTCCGCCAGGCCCTCGAGACCGGCAAGCGGGTGCGCACCCACACCCGCATCGGCACCGGCTCCGCGTCGGTGTCGGCCGTCGCGGTCGACCTGTGCGAGCAGGTGCTCGACGACCTCCCGGGCCGGCGCGTGCTGGTGATCGGCGCCGGGCGCATGGCCGAGGCCACGGCGACCGCCCTGGTGAGCCACGGAGTGCGCGAGGTCGTGGTCGCGAACCGCACCGTGGGCACCGCCCGCGAGCTGGCCGGCCGGGTCGGCGGGCGCGGCGTCGGCTTCGACACCCTGGCCGAGCAGCTGGCCGCCGCCGACATCGTGATCTCGTCGACCGACGCGCCGCACCCCATCCTGCGTCACGCCGACCTGGTGCCCGCGATGGCGGCGCGCCCGGGCCGCCCCATGGTGATCGTCGACATCGCCGTGCCGCGCGACGTCGAGGCCTCGGTGTGCGAGATCGACGGCGTGGCCCTGTTCGACATCGACGACCTCGAGCGCGTGGTCCAGATCAACCTCAACGGCCGCCGCCAGGAGGCGATCCGCGGGGAGCGCCTGGTGATCGAGGCGGTCGACGACTTCGCGGCCTGGTCGCGCGGCCTGGCCGCCACCCCGGCCATCACCCGCCTGCACGCCCGCGCCGAGGAGATCCGCCTCGCCGAGCTGGCGCGCATCGAGGCCGGCTGGGAGGACCTGAGCGACGAGGACCGCGAGCGCCTCGAGATCCTGACCCGCGGCATCGTCCAGAAGCTGCTCCACGAGCCCACGGTGCGCGTGCGCGAGGCCGCCGAGGAGGGCGACGCGCTGCGGCACCTCGACAGCCTGCGCCACCTCTTCGGGCTCGAGGCGCCGGCCGCCTGACCCCGGCGGGCGCGACGGACCCGTGCGGCTGATCCTCGCGACGCGGCGCTCGCCGCTGGCCCTCGCGCAGACCGAGCTGGTGGCCGCCGCCCTTCGGGCGGCGGGCCACGAGACCGAGCTGCTGCCGCTGGTGACGACGGGCGACCGCTGGAGCGCGTCCGGCGGGGGCGAGACGCCCGACAAGGGCCTCTTCGTGAAGGAGCTGGAGGAGGCGCTGCTCGACGGGCGCGCCGATCTGGCGGTGCACTCGGCCAAGGACCTGCCCGGGGCGCCGCCGGCGGATCTCGTGATCGCCGCGGTGCCCCCGCGCGAGGACGCCCGCGACGTGCTGGTGGGGCCGCCCGGCGGCCTCGACGCCCTGCGCGAGGGGGCGCGGGTCGCCACCGGCAGCCCGCGCCGCGCGGTGCAGCTGCGCGCCGCCCGGCCCGACGTCGAGATCGTCGAGATCCGCGGCAACGTCGGCACCCGGCTGGAGAAGCTCGGCCGGGGCGACGCCGACGCGCTGGTGCTCGCCGCCGCCGGCCTGCGCCGCCTGGGCCTGTGGCCCGGCGGCACCGTGCCGCTCGATCCCGGCCTCTCCACCCCGGCGCCGGGCCAGGGGCTCCTCGCGGTGCAGGCCCGGGCCGGCGGCGAGGCCGCCGAGGCGGCCGCGACGGCCCTCGACGACCCGACGGCCCACGCCTGCCTGCGGGCCGAGCGCGCGGTGCTGACCGGGCTGGGCGGCGGCTGCCGCGAGCCGATCGGCGCGTTCTGCGAGCCGGTGACCGCCGCCGGGCTGCGCCTGCTCGCCTTCGCGGCGGCCGAGGGCGGGGTCCGCGCGGCCCGCGTCACCCGGGAGGGCCCGGCCGACGACCCGGACGCCCTCGGGGCGGAGGTCGCGGCGATCCTGGCATCCGTCCGCGGATGAGCGGGCACGTGTGGCTGGTGGGGGCGGGTCCCGGCGACCCGGGCCTGCTGACGGTCGCCGGCCGCCGCGCGCTGGAGGGCGCGGACGTCGTGGTGCACGACCGGCTGGGCACCGCGGGGCTGCTGGGCCTGTGCCGCGAGGACGCCGAGCTCGTCGACGCCGGCAAGGCGCCCGGCCGGGCGGCCATGACCCAGGACGAGATCAACGCCTGCCTGGTCGAGCGGGCCCGCCGCGGCCGGCGCGTGGTGCGCCTGAAGGGCGGCGACCCCTTCGTCTTCGGGCGCGGCGGCGAGGAGGCCGAGGCGCTCGCCGCGGCGGGCCTGACCTACGACGTCGTCCCGGGCGTCACCAGCGCGATCGCCGCGCCCGCCTACGCGGGCATCCCGGTCACCCACCGCGGGCTGTCGACCTCGTTCACGGTGGTCACGGGGCACGAGGATCCGGCCAAGCCGTCCGAGCAGACCGACTGGGTCGCGCTGGCCGCCGTGCCGGGCACGCTCGTGATCCTGATGGGCATGGGGCGCCTCGACGCCATCGCCCGCTCGCTGATCGCCGCCGGCCGCGACCCCGGCGAGCCGGCGGCCGCGGTGCAGTGGGGCACCACGCCGCGCCAGCGACGCGTCGTCGCGACCCTCGCCACCCTGCCCGACCGGGTGCGCGAGGAGGGCCTGGGGGCGCCCGCCGTGGTGGTGGTGGGCCCGGTCGCCGGCCTGGCCGAGCGCATCGGCTGGCGCGAGCGCCTGCCCCTGCTGGGCCGCCGCATCGTCGTCACCCGCGCCCGCGCCCAGGCCAGCGAGCTGTCCGAGCGCCTGCGCGCCCTCGGCGCCGAGGTCCGCGAGCTGCCCTCCATCCGCATCTCCCCGCTGCCGCCGGGCCCGAAGCCCGCCGACCGCCTCGAGGACCTCGACCGGTACGGCATGGTCGTCCTGACGAGCGTCAACGGCGTCGACGCCCTCTTCGCGCGCCTGGCCGATCAGGGGCGCGACGCGCGCGCGCTGCCGGCCGCCGCCACGGTCGTGGCCCTCGGCCCGGCCACGGCGCGCCGCCTCGAGGCCCACGGGGTGCGGCCCGACGTGGTGCCCGAGCGCTACATCGCCGAGGGCGTCCTCGACGCTCTGGCCGGCCACCCGGTCGACGGCGTCCGCACGCTCGTCGCCCGTGCGCGCGGCGCCCGGGCGGAGCTGGTCGACGGGCTGCGCGCCCGCGGCGCCCTGGTGGACGAGGTCGAGCTCTACCGGTCGCTGCCCGAGCCCGCGACGCCCGCCGAGGTGCGGGAGGCGCTGGCCGCCGACTACGTCACCTTCACGGCGTCCTCCACCGTGCGCAGCTTCGCCGCGCTGCTCGATCGCGACGCGCGCGCCGCGATCGCGGCGGGCCGTCCGCGGGTCGCGTCGATCGGCCCGGTGACCAGCGGCACCGCCCGCGAGGAGGGTCTGCCGGTCCACGCCGAGGCCGCGGTCCACACCATCCCCGGGCTGGTGGACGCGCTGCTGGCCGACGCGGGCGCCGCCGGGACGTGAGCCCCGCGCCGGTGGCGCTGCTCACCGACTACGGGCCGGGCAGCGAGCACGTGGGGGCGCTGCACGCGGTGCTGGCGGCGGCCGCGCCGGGCGCGGACCGCATCGACCTCGTCCACGACATCGCCGCCGGGGACGTGCGCGCGGGGGCGGTGGTGCTGGCGCGGCTCGCCCCCCTCGTCCCGGGCGCCGTGATCCTGGCCGTCGTCGACCCGGGCGTCGGAACCGACCGCCGGGCGGTCGCCGTCGCGCTGCGGGACGGCGGCGCGCTGGTCGGCCCGGACAACGGCCTGCTGACCCCGGTCGCCGCCGCCCTCGGCGCGCGCGAGGCCGTGGCGCTGCCCGCGCCCGCCGAGGGCGTGCCGGCCACCTTCCACGGCCGCGACCTGCTGGCGCCCGCCGCCGCCCGCCTCGCCCGCGGAGAGCCGCTCGCCGCCCTGGGCGAGCCGTTCGACCCCGCCGCACTGGCGCCCGCCGACCTGCCCCCGCCCGACGTGTCGCCGGGCTGTCTGAGCGCCCCGGCGCTGCTCGTCGACCGCTTCGGCAACGTCCAGCTGCTGGCGCCCGCCGCCGCCCTCGCCGAGGCGGGGTTCGCGCGCGGCGACCGCATCTGGGCGGCCGTCACCGACCGCCGCCACCCCGCCACCGTGGCGCGGACCTTCGCCGACGTCGCCCCCAAGGGGCTGATGGTGCACGCCGACTCGCACGGCATGGTCGCCCTGGCGGTGAACGGCGGCAGCGCGGCCTTCCGCCTGGGCCTCGCCGCCGGGGTCACGGTCACCCTGGGGCGCTGGGACCGGTCCTGAGCCGTTACGGCCCGCGCCGGGCCCGTGGCGGACTCCGCTTGTAGCGTGGGGTCATGGCCGAGGTGAGGATCATCGAGTACACGGACCCGGGCTGCCCGTGGGCCTTCAGCGCCGAGCCCTTCCGCCGGCGCCTCGACTGGACCTACGGCGACGCGATCCGCTGGGAGACGCGGATGGTCGGCCTGTCGCCGTCGCCCGAGCACTATCTGGAGGCCGGCTTCACGCCCGAGGTCCAGGCGACCGCCTTCCGCGACATAGCCCGCGACCACGGCATGCCCATCGACAGCTCCGTGCGCCCCCGGATGGAGGCCACCCTGCCGGCCTGCCGTGCCGTCGTCGCGGCCCGCCTCAACGCCCCGGAGCGCGAGCGCCCGCTGCTGCGCGCCCTGCGGCTGCGCCACTTCGCCGGCGAGCTGTTCGACGAGCACGAGGTGATCGCCGCGGCCGCCGCGGACGCCGGCCTCGACCCCGCCGCGCTGGCGCGCTGGGTCGGCGACGAGGCCACCGAGCGGGCCCTGGCGGCCGACATGCAGGCCGCCCGCAACCCCACCCCCGCCGCCCTCGCGCAGGACGAGCGCCTCGCCGGCTGGGAGGGCGGCAGGCGCTACACCTGCCCCTCGTACGAGATCGAGCGCCTCGCCGACGGGCGGCGCCTGTCGGCTCCCGGCTTCCAGCCGTACCGGGCCTACGCGATGGCGCTGGCGAACCTGCTGCCCGGCGCCCGCCGCAGGCCCGCGCCCGGCGACGTGGCCGAGGTCCTCGAATGGGCCGGCGAGCCCCTCGCGACGCGCGAGGTGGCCGAGGTGATGCGCATCCCCGACGCGCAGGCGCGCGAGCGGCTGGCCCAGACGGCGCACGAGCGGCCGCTGGGGCAGGACGGCCTCTGGAGCCTGTCCCCTTAGTCAGTGGCCCTGTCGCGGCCCGCCGTCGCCCGGCCGCGACAGGGCCACGCGCACCGGCCCGGCGGGATGGGGCTCGCCGTGCTCGACCTGCAGCGTGGTGTGGGTGATGCCGAACTCGTTGCGCAGCAGATCGGCGAGGTCGCGGCGGCGCGCGTGGCAGTCGGTCCCCTCGTCCACCAGCACGTGGGCCGACAGGGCGGGGAACCCCGAGGTGATCGTCCAGACGTGGAGGTCGTGCACCTCGACGACGCCGGGTACCCGCGCCATGCGCCTGCCCAGCGCGTCCGGGTCGATGCCCTCCGGCGCGGCCTCCAGCAGCACCGCGGTGGCCTCGCGCAGCACCCTCCACGAGCTGGCCAGCACCAGCAGGCCGATGAGGACGCTGACGATCGGGTCGGCGAGGTTCCAGCCGGTGCCCAGGATGATGAGGGCCGAGACGATCACCCCGGCCGAGCCCAGCAGGTCGCCCAGCACGTGGAGCATCGCGGCGCGCAGGTTCAGGCTGCCGCCGCCCGACCTCCGCAGGATGGCGACCCCCGCGACGTTCACCGCGAGGCCGAGGGCCGCGATCAGCAGGGTGGTGCCCCCGGCCACCTCCGGCGGGTCGGCCATGCGCTGCGCGGCCTCGTAGAAGATCCAGGCGGCGATCAGCACCAGGGTGATCCCGTTGAACAGCGCGGCGAGGATCTCGGCGCGGCGCAGGCCGAAGCTGTGGCGCGAGGTCGCCGGGCGCCGCGCGAGCCACATCGCGAACAGCGCGAGGGCCAGCGAGGCGGCGTCCGAGAGCATGTGCCCGGCGTCGGCCAGCAGGGCGAGGCTGCCGCCGATGAGGCCGCCGACGACCTCGGCCGCCACGAACGCGAGGGTCAGCGCCAGCACCATGGTCAGGGCCCGCGTGTCCTTCGTGCGGGCGTGCGCGCCGTGATCGTGCCCGTCGCCGTGATCGTGGTGGTGGTGGAGGCCCATCGCCCCAAGGCTGGCAGCGCGCCGCCCGTGGGTCAGCCAGGTGACGGAGGCCGTCAGATCGCAGCGTAGGATGACCGCGTGCCGGGCCGCCTCAAGCGGGGTCTGCTGCTCGCCGGACTGGCGCTGGCGGCGGTCGCGGCCGTTGCGGCCGCGGTGGTGCTGGTGGTCCTGAGCCGCGCCGATCCGCCCGAGCCGGACTCCTTCTACGACGCCCCCTCATCGCTGCCGGAGGGCCCGCCGGGGAGGGTGATCCGCTCCGAGGAGCTGGACGATCCGCCGGACGGCGCGCGGGCGTGGCGCATCCTCTACCTCTCGCGCGGCCTCGACGGCGCCCCGGCGGCGCTCAGCGGGCTGCTGTTCGTGCCGGACGGCCCGGCGCCGGAGGGCGGCCGCGAGGTGGTCGCCCACACGCACGGCACCGTCGGCGTGGCGCGCGGCTGCGCGGTGTCGCGCATCGGCGCGGACTACTGGCCGGCGGTCGACGGCCTCGATGCGATGCTGGGCCGCGGCGCAGCGGTGGTCGTGCCGGACTACCAGGGGCTCGGCACGGCCGGGCCGCACCCGTACCTGGTCGGCGAGGCGGAGGCGACCGCGACCCTCGACGCAGTGCGCGCCGCGCACGCCTTCGGCGATGCCGACGCCGGCACCCGCTTCGTGGTGTGGGGCGCCTCGCAGGGCGGCCACGCGGCGCTGTTCACCGGCCAGCTCGCCGCCTCCTACGCGCCCGAGCTGACCCTGCTGGGCGTCGCCGCCGCGGCACCCGCCACGGACCTCGTGCGCCTGTTCGTGGCGAACCGCGGCACCATGCTCGGGAGGCTGCTGTCGGCGTACACGCTGGCGTCGTGGAGCGAGGTGTACCCGTCGCTGCGCCTGGACCAGGTGGTGGCGGCGTCGGCCCGGCCGGTGGTGCGGCGCATCGCCACGATCTGCGTCGGCATCCGCGACGCCGACCTCGTGGCGCAGGGCGTCCTCACGACGCTGCTGCGCATCCGCTACCTGCGGGCCGTGCCGTGGGAGACCGAGCCGTGGAGGGGCCTGCTGCGGGCGAACACGCCGGGGAGCGCGCCGATCCCCGCGCCCGTGATGGTGACCCAGGGCGACGACGACCCGCTGGTGCGGCCGCCGATCACGGCGGCGTTCGTCGAGCGGCTGTGCGCCGCGGGGCAGGCCGTCGTCTACCGCACCTATCCCGGCGTGAGGCATCTGGACGCCGGTCCCGCCACCGCGGCGGACGTCGCCGAGTGGGTCGGCGACCGCTTCGCCGGCCGGCCGGCGCCCACGACCTGCCGCTGATCCGCCGTGAGGGAGGTGTGAGGGCGCCGTGAGGCGCGTGCGGTCAACTGCGGTCATGAGTGATGCCGAGAGGAGACCGAGAATGACCACCCCCACCCGGGCGCAGGCGCGCCCGACGGCCGACACGCGGCCGATCCCGTCGTTGCCGCGCGTGATCCAGCCCATCCACGGGGACTACGACGACGCGCGCTCCGCCTGGAACCTGGCCGCCGACCAGCGGCCCGCCGGGGTGGTCGAGGCGCGCAGCGTGGCGGAGGTGCGGGCCGCCGTGACGCTCGCCCGCCGGCTGGGCCTGCGCGTCGCCGCCCAGGGCACCGGCCACCGCGCCACTGCCCTGCCCCACCTGGGCGACGCGCTGCTGCTCAAGACGAGCCTGGACGACGAGCTGCGCGTCGACGTCGCCGCCCGCCGCTGCCGCGTCGGCGCCGGCGCCCTGTGGGGCGACGTGGTCGCCGCGACGGCGCCGCACGGGCTGGTGCCGCTGGCCGGCTCGAGCCCCGACGTCGGCGTCGTGGGCTACACCCTGGGCGGCGGGCTGAGCCTGCTGGGCCGCCGCCACGGCCTGGCCGCGAACCACGTCACCGCGATCGAGCTGGTCGTGGCCGACGGCTCCCTGGTGCGCACCGACGCGACGAACGAGCCCGAGCTGTTCTGGGCGCTGCGCGGCGGAAGCGCCGGCCTCGGCGTGGTGACCGCGATGGAGTTCGCCCTGCACCCGGTGGAGGGGCTCTACGGCGGCACCATCTTCTGGGCCGCCGAGCACGCCCGCGAGGTGCTGCGCGCCTGGGCCGCCTGGTCGCGGACGGCGCCCGAGTCGATCACCACCGCCGCGCGCCTGCTGCGCCTGCCGCCGCTGCCGCAGATCCCGGAGCCGCTGCGCGACACCCCGGTCGTCGCGATCGACGGCGTCGCCGTCGGCGCTCCCGGCGACGGGGCGACCCTGGTCGAGCCGCTGCGCCGCATCGTCCCCGCGATGATGGACACCTGGGGGGCGATCCCGCTGCAGGACCTCACCGCGGTGCACGGCGACCCCGACCGGCCCACCCCGATCGTCGGTCACGGCGCCCTCGTCGCCGACCTCACGGACGAGGCCGTCGAGGCCTTCCTGGAGGCCGCGGGACCGGAGTCGGGCTCGACCCTGGTCTCGGCCGAGCTGCGCCAGCTGGGCGGCGCGGTGGGGCGCTGCCCCGACGACGTCGGCGTCGTCGGCCACCTCGACGCGGCCTTCGCGCTGTTCGCCGTCGGGATCGTCCCCGCCGAGGAGGCCCGCCGGGCCGCGACCGGCCACGTCGACCGCCTCATCGACGCCATGGCGCCCTGGGGCACCGGCCGGGACTTCCTCAACTTCACCGACCGGCCGGGCCTGGCCGAGCGCGTGCACGGCCGCGTGACGGCCGCCCGCCTGGCGGAGATCCGGCGCGCCTGGGATCCGGAGCGCCGTTTCGTGGTCTCGCACGCGATGGACGACTGATCGGCGGTTGCGCCGGGTGGGCCACGCGCCGCCATCATGCGGGGGTGGGAGCGGCGCGAAGGCCCACCGACCAGCAAGGAGAGCGGATGTCCATCGTCCTGGGAGCCAACCAGTACGGCAAGGCCGAGAACCGCGTGGTCCGCATCTACCGCGACACCCCGCGCCACGAGATCAGGGACGTCAACGTGTCGAGCGCGCTACGCGGCGACTTCACGGCGGCGCACACGGTGGGCGACCAGTCCCGGGTGCTGCCGACCGACTCCCAGAAGCAGACGGCGTTCGCCTTCGCCAAGTCGCACGGCATCGACCAGCCCGAGACGTACGCCCTCGCCCTGGCCCGCCACTACGTGGACGAGATCGAGCCGGTGACCGGCGCCCGCATCGAGTGCGAGGAGTTCGCCTGGGAGCGGGTGGGCGACAACGACCACACCTGGGTGCGCGCGGGCCGGGAGGTGCGCCGCACCGTCGTCACGGTCGACGGCAAGGGCCCCGGCGGCAGCACCCACGTGGTGTCGGGGTTCCGGGACCTGTCGATCCTGAAGTCCACCGGCTCCCAGTTCCGGGGGTTCCTCGAAGACGAGTACACGATCCTCGAGCCGACCGGGGATCGCGTGATGGCCACCTCGCTCGTCGCGTGGTGGCGCTACTCGCGGGCCCTCGACCCGGCGGCCGTCCCGTACGGCGACCTCTACCGGGACGTGAAGCGGATCATGGTGACCACTTTCGCCGAGCTGGAGTCGCTGGCGCTGCAGCAGACGCTGTTCGCCATGGGGTCGAACGCGCTGGAGGCCCATCCGGAGATCGTGGAGGTGAAGCTCTCCGCCCCGAACCTGCACCACTGGGTGTACGACCTGGCGCCCTTCGGCCTCGAGAACCGCAACGAGGTCTTCTACGCCGACGACCGCCCGTACGGCCTGATCCAGGTGACCGCGGCGCGCGACGACGCCGAGGATCCCGGCCGGGCCTGGGACGCCGGCCCGACGAGCGGATATACCTGGTGACGTGAGCGAACGATCCGAAGGCGGCGGAGGCGGCGTGACCTGCTCGACGCATGTCCTCGACGTCGTGCTGGGGCGTCCCGCCGTCGGCGTCGCCGTGACGCTCCATCCGGGTGCGGGGCCGCAGGAGCGCGCCGAGACCGACGCCGATGGGCGCGTCCGCTTCGCCGCGGGGCTCGCCCCGGGCGTCCACCGGCTGTCGTTCGCGACCGGCGAGTGGTTCGCCGCCCAGGGTCGCGCGAGCCTCCACCCCGAGGTGGTGGTCGCGTTCACGGTGCCGGCCGAGTCCCCGGCCGGGCACGTCCACCTGCCGCTGCTGCTGAGCCCGTTCTCGTACACCACCTACCGGGGCAGCTGACCGCGATGGCCGGCGACGACGCGGCCTGGCTCGGCCGGGCGATCGATCTGGCGACGGCGAACGTCGCGGAGGGCGGCGGCCCGTTCGGGGCGGTCATCGTGAGGGACGGCGCCGTCGTGGCGACCGGGCGGAACCGGGTGACCCGCGACCTCGACCCCACCGCCCACGCCGAGGTGGTGGCGATCCGCCGGGCCTGCGCCGCGATCGGCGACTTCCGCCTGTCCGGCTGCACGCTCTACGCCTCGTGCGAGCCGTGCCCGCTGTGCATGGCGGCCGCGCTGTGGGCCCGCGTCGACCGCGTCCTCTACGCCGCCGACCGCGACGACGCGGCCCGCGGCGGCTTCGACGACCGGGAGTTCTACGAGCTCTTCGGCCGCCCCCGCGACACCTGGGGCATCCCGATCGGATCGCTGCGCGTCCCCTCGGCGGCGGAGCCCTTCGACGCCTGGCTCGCCGACGCGGGCCGGGTCGAGTACTGATCGCGGCGACCATCACATTCGAAGTGCTCCGCATCGCTCGCGGCTTGGCTTAGCGGTCAGGCATGAGTTCCGATGGGGGTACGCCCAGTCCGCGAGCGATGCGGAGCAGGTTGCGCAACGAGATGTTGCGGACGCCTCGCTCGCACTGACTCACGAACGTCCAATGAAGGCCAGCCTTCGCGGCGAGCGCCTCCTGCGTCAGGCCCGCGGCGGTGCGCAGCTCGCGCAGACGGTCACCGAAGGCGACGAGGTCGGGATCCGGAAGGGTGTCGGCCATCCGGGCATGACCGCACGGCAGGAACCATCCGAACAGAGCGTTGGCGTCTAGTGCGTTTACGTCTAGCCTGCGTCCGTCATCTCGCCAGGAGGGGCGCATGGACCGGAACAGCTGGGAGCGACAGGCCGACCGACTGGAGGCGGCGTGGCCGTCACCACCATTCGACACGGTGCGACGAGACGTGTACTGGCAAGCCCTCAACGACCTAGACGCGACCGTCCTCGAAGACGCCGTCACCGCGGCCCTCAGAGAGGACCGGGCGACAGCACCGTCGCCCGGCGCGCTGCGTCGACTCGCCGAACCATCAGGGGCGAATACGGAACCAGCACGGGGCAAGCCCCGCACCGACGCCGAGGAACGCGAAGCACGCCGGCCCTGGCTCGCCCTCATGTTCGGGATCCTCGGGATCTTCCCCCTCGCCCTCTGGCTCGGCATCAAGGCCCTGCGGGACCGCACCCGAGCGAAGACCGAGGGCCGCGAATGGACCGGGCAGGGCGCCGCGATCGCCGCGATCGTCCTCGGCGCGACGAGCCTCGTCATCGCCGGCATCGGGCTCGCCATCTGGCTGACCGACACCAACCCGAACAGCGGCAACTACCTCACGACCACGGAACTGGAGACATCCATTACCCAAGACGGCCAATTCGGCACCGGACAGGACCAACTGCGCGTCGAGGACGCCTCCTGCGTACCCGAGGGCCCCGACAACCGCCGGTTCACCTGCCTGATCAGCTTCCGCGGCGGCTACCAGCAGGCGTACACCGTCACCGTAGCCGAAGACGGAACCTGGGTAGCGCGATAGTGGTTACTCGCGGAGAGGACAGAGAGTCGTCACGTCGAGCGCCTTCTGGGTCAAGAGCTAAGACAAGGTCTGTGGCATGGTGAGTAGCAGTGCGGGTGAGCGCAATGCTCACGACCCCGAAAGAGCCGGGAGATTTGACCAGATGTGGCGGTCGAGGAAAGTCGTGCCCATCTGCGTGCGCTGGCGATATCCGACATGTCTGAACAACCGGAACGGGCAGGTTCGCCCGCCCCACAAGGGCTTTCAAGGGCCCTGGTCGGGCGTACCGGCAAGCAGTCAAGGGCACCGGATCGGCATGTTACCGCGCTTCCTGGGCGGGTTCTCAGTTGATGGCGGGACCCAGACTCGAACTGGGGACATCACGACTCTCAGGGCTCGCCGAAATGACATAAATAATCCCTTGGCGAGCGCGATCGTAGGCAACGCGCGTGCACGGCAAGGTCTGCCGCAAGGTCGTCAGCGGATAGAAGCGGTCCGCCACCAGGTAACGCAGGAGGCGATGCACCTAGGCCAGCGCGCACGAGCCAGGCCATAGAAAGCAACTCTTGGTCTGCGACCCCACAGGCATAATCTGAAGAATCGTGCCACTGGTCGAGGACGGCACACCTTGCCCTAGATGTGTCCTCCCCAACTTTCAACAGCACGACGCACGGCGTCCACGAGGTCCTTCACGAACTCCGGACGCTGCCCAGGATCCGTTTGTGGCACCGCAATGTCATAGAGTTCGGGCGCTTTAGGTTTCATTCCAGAGTCCTTCACGACCGTATCTTTAATCGCCTTGAGGTCGGGCCACATGTCGTGGACATCTACCTCCAACTCATCGGCGAAGATCGCGCATCTATCTCGTACACCCCGCGCGGGCCACTCCTCAGATGTCGTATCGAACAACCCCAGTAGCCTCGTATTCATCGCAGCAGTATTTGATTCAGTTGCGTCGACGTCCTGCTCGCTTCTGCCTTTCGCCTCCATTCGTGCTCGGATGTTTCCATCGGCATCGAACACGGCAAAGGTCGGTATGTCCAAGTCTGCGAGCAGAGTGCCCGTCAGGGGCATGAAGCTCTTGCCACCGGTCGATATGACCGCTATTCCGTCTCGATCGAACCCACCGTAGAGCCGGCCCACCGCCCCCACGAATGCCGCGTCACTTGGCCCTTCGCAGATAACAACCCCGCGTGCAAAGACAGCCTCTGCAAGCGCAGTCGAAAGGATTCGATGTGCGCCGACATCGTCATTATCATCGATTCCGATCTCTAGTAGCTTTGATGAAACTCGGGTCAAATCGATCGCCGACGACGATGTAGGTCGACCACGTGATCGTCTAAAGAGACGGACTCCTTCCACCAACGCGGGCCTAGTGAAGTGGGGCGAGTGCGTTGTATAGAGCACCTGCACTGAGTGGTCATCACCCGGGGTAGCCTCAGCAAGTGCGCGCATCGCCTCTGCTAAGGCGCGTGCCTGGAGCGGATGTTGGTAGAGCTCCGGTTCCTCGATTGCAAGGATCAGTCTTGGTAACCCGGTTGAGTCGATCCCGCGCCTCTTCCGACGCCAATCAGCCATCTCATGGAGGGTGCCGATGACCACAGCCCGTTGGAGGCCGTGACCGTGCCTCGAAGCATCCGTAGCGTGGCCTCCGGGATCAACAATCTCGACCTCCACGCCTGCGGCGGGCGGACGCCCTGGTTCAACAACCGTTCGGAGCCGCACTGAAGCTTCGGCCACATACTCCTGGACCCGCGCCGTAATGGCCGCTGCCGCGGCTTCGAGACCATCCTCACGCGCGCCACCGACGAGTTCCTGAATCTCTTTCACCGCCCGCTGCTGGATCGCTGCGACCCTGTCTTCGATGCTCGCATCGCGACTTGTAGCCGAATCCAGCAGGACGGATAGCGCCGATCCGCGACTTGGTTGAAGCGTTTGCTCCGCACTGTCCGATATCCCGATCAGCACGAAGTCGATACGTCCGCCGATGCCCCCAGTCTGGGGTACTTGAAGCAGCTCGCTCGCGTCAACCCACCGTTCCTCGCACCGTTCGGGGTTACAAGTCTCCCACTCCGAAAGTGCTCGGTCGAACGCCTCAGCAGTGTTGGACGGAGGAAGCGAAAGGCCGATCGTCGCGCCATGCGCCTCGATGTACTCCCGCGCGGCCTTGCGCCGATCAACCGCCTTGGTCAATGATCGAATCGCGTCGAAGTCCTTGTACACCGGCGACTGCCCTTCGAAGGAGATGGCCCCTGAAGGTGCTCGTTGCCGACGCAACACAATCTGATCGCCTGTGGCCCACCGCCCAAGAGCACCCCGATCCAAGGCATCTAGCTCAGAGAGAGTCACCGTGACTGACACAGGGCGCTCCATGAGGCCAACATCTCGATCGTCGAGATCGTTCCCATTGAAAAACCAGTCGATGGCGTGGAGAAACGACGACTTCCCGGTCCCCCCGGCACCGACTATGGCGGTCAGCGAAGCGAGCTGCACCTCCAGATCTTCGATGCACCGAAAGTTCTGAACCCGAGCGGAGGATATTCTCATGTCGGATACATACTCGATCATCCAGGAAGCCATCAAGAGCCGGCGACAGATCATCGCGACCTACAAAGGCCACAGAAGGGAGATGTGCCCTCACGTGTTGGGCACGAAGAACGGCAAGATGCGAGCGCTCTTCTTCCAGTTCGGAGGCTCGAGTCAGTCGGGACTCCCGGCTGGCGGAGAGTGGCGATGCATCGCTGTCGCCGACCTCTCGAACGTGATCACGAGAGACGGCGACTGGCACACCGGGTCGAATCGCACGGGATCCCAGACGTGCGTAGACGAGGTTCACGTCGAGGTCCCGTGGATGTAGGAAGGCTCTAGCCGGTGACCCTCCTAGGGAGACACCACGATGCCCCTGGGTGGACGATCAGGCGAAGATCGGCGTGCTGGAGCGGTTCTGAGGAACTGACACCGTCAGGCAAGGTCTGCCGCAAGGTCCGCCGATGCTCAGGCCGCGGCGGCCTCGGGTTCGTTGAAGAGGTCGGCAAGGTAGGCCACTTGGTCGTCGTGGAGCAGGTGGGCGTAGACCTTGGCGGTGATCGTCGGGTCGGCGTGGCCGGCGACGCGGGAGACGTCGATGAGCTTGCCGCCTCTCGCCAGAAGCGTCGAGACGAACGTGTGCCGCAGGCCGTGGAGGTCACGAGCGGACGCAGTGTGGTGCGCTTGCGGCGGTTTTGTGCGGGGCGTCCGTGGCAGGTACCGGAGCGTGGACCAGGCCAGCACGGTGCATCGCGCGGGCATGGGCCTGGGTGGGCGTGTGCGGGTGCATCTCGCCGCCATCCTTGCTGGGCCAGACGTGGCCGTCGGCGGGGTTGCCCTCGATGGTGATGGAATCTTCCCGCCAGGCGCGGAGGCGTGCGATGAAGCGGTTGTTGATCGGGACTTCGCGTGAGCGGCCGCTCTTGGTCGGGCCGTCGTTGTAGCCGCGCTGGACGTGGATGATCTTCCGGTACCAGTCGATGTCGCTCCATCGCAGTCCGCACAGTTCGGAGCGGCGCAGGCCGACCTGGGCGGCGGCGCGGAGCATCGTCTCGACGTGGAGGGTGTCCGCGGTTGTGGCCAGGGCGACCGGCGAGGGTCGCGGGTCCGCTCATCGGGTCACCTCGCTGATCAGAGTGCGGTAAGCCTCTACCAGCGCGAGCCAGTCCAGAAGGGCCTTTTGTGTCTGACGTCATCGGATATGGAGGCGCGTAATACCGAGCGTCGTCAGTTCCTTGAGGGTTTGAATCCCCCTGCTGGGGACTCCGGAGAGGGTTCGACATGAGGAGCCCGGGCCGTCTGTCGACCTCCCGCAAGGTCTCCCGCAATGTCGACAACGCCCCACAAGGGTTTTCAAGGACCCTGGTCGGGCGGACCGGGGCGAGCGGTCAAGGGCACCGGATCGGCTGTTCCCGCTTCCTGGGCGGGTTCAGCTGATGGCGGGACCCAGACTCGAACTGGGGACACCACGATTTTCAGTCGTGTGCTCTACCAACTGAGCTATCCCGCCGTGCTCCCTCGCGGGGAGCGGGCCAGAGAACGCTAGGGGGCCCCCGGGGCAGGTTCAAGCCCCGGCGGGCCGGGCGTCTATCATCGCCGGGATGCGCCGGACGCCGATCGCCCTCGCCGCCGCCGCTGCCGCGGCGGTGTTCGCGGCGCCCGCGGCGGCCGATCTGTCGATCTCCACCGCGACGCTGTCGATCCTGTCCGCCGATAACCCGGATCCGGCCCGGCCGCAGCTGGTGCTGCGCCAGGGCGAGCGCTACCGCTTCCGCGTCGACTACCGGGTGAGCGGCGCCGCCGCGATCGGGACGGCGCATCGCTTCACCGTCGAGAACGCCGCGACGGGCGTCGGCGTCGCGGCCGTCTCGAAGAGCTTCGAGCCGGAGCCGGCGGGCGGCTACAACGAGTACAGCGCCATCACCGTCGGCTCCGAGTGGCAGCCCGGCGTGTACCGCGTCTCCTACACCGTGACGGCCCGCAACACGCGGCTCCCCTCCGTGGAGACCTCCGGCGCGCGCGTGTTCCTGGTGGTGGGTCCCTCCCCGGGCTGATGGCGAGCCGCGGGCACATCCTGGTGGTGGACGACGAGCGGGCGATCCGCCGTCTCCTGAGGATGTACCTGGTGGACGGCGGGTTCACCGTCGCCGAGGCACCCGACGGGGAGGCCGCCGTCGAGCAGGTGCGCCGCGGCGGCATCGACCTCGTGCTGCTCGACCTGATGCTGCCGGGCATCGACGGCCTCACCGTGTGCCGGCAGGTGCGCGAGGTGGCCCAGATCCCGGTGATCATGCTCACGGCGCGCGGCGACGAGGCGAGCCGCGTCACGGGGCTGGAGATCGGGGCCGACGACTACGTCACCAAGCCCTTCTCGCCCGTCGAGGTCGTCGCCCGGGTGCGGGCGGTGCTGCGCCGCGTGTCGGCTCCGCCGGACCCCTACCGCACCCTGAAGGCCGGCAGCGCCGAGCTCGACCCGTCCAGCCGCCGCGCCAGCGTCGACGGGAGGGCCGTGGAGCTCACCCGCCTCGAGTTCGACCTGCTCGCCGAGCTCGCCGCCCATCCGCGGGTCGTCTACACCCGCGAGCGGCTGCTGGAGAAGGTGTGGGGCTACCAGTCGGCCGTGGGCGGCAAGACCGTCGACGTCCACGTCGCGAACCTGCGCCGCAAGCTCGGCGACGGCATCGGCATCGTCGCGGTGCGCGGGGTGGGCTACAAGCTGGAGCCGCCCGAGTCGTGACCTCGATCGCCGGCCTCGCGCGCCGCCTCCGCCCGCACTCGCTGCGCGCGCGCATCGCGCTGGCCCTCGTGGCGGCCCTGCTGCTGGCGCTGGTGGTGGTGCAGGTGCTCATCGGCGGCTTCGTCCGGGCGCGCGAGCGCGACCAGCTGGAGCGGGCGATGCGCGTGCAGGCCGACTCGATCGCCCGCGCCGTCCAGCAGGGCGGTCCGGAGCGCGCCACCGTCACCGCCCGCGAGGCCAACGCGTTCGTCGGCGACGCCCGCCTGGTGGTGTGGTGGGACGGCGAGAACCAGTACTGGAACAACCCGGTGAGCGACCTGGAGGCCAGCGTCGAGGTCACCCGCGGGCCGGTCCGCGTGCTGCTGGAGCGGCCCGACCCGGGCGCCGGCGTCTTCTCCGACGCGGGGTTCGTGAGCCTCGTCGCCCTCGCGCTGGTGGCGAGCGGCGGCTTCGTGTGGTTCCTGGCCAGCGGGGTCGCCTCCCGCCTGCGCCGGTCCGTGCGCGACCTGGCCGCCTCGGCCGACGCGGTCAGCGCCGGCCGGCTCGACGTGCACGCGGAGGAGACCGACGACGAGCTCGGCCGCGTCGCCGTGGCCTTCAACCACATGACCGAGCGCCTGCGCGAGAGCGACGAGCGCCAGCGGGCCTTCCTGGCCGACATCGCCCACGAGCTGCGCACCCCGATCACCTCGATCGAGGGGTTCAGCGAGGCGCTGGTGGACGGCACGGCCCGGACGGACGAGGACCGCGCCGAGGCCGTCCGCTTCATCCGCGCCGAGGCCGCCCGGCTGCACACCCTGGTGCAGGACCTGCGCGAGCTCACCTACCTCGACCTCGACCCCCCGGTGAACGCGGAGGAGGTCGACCTGGCCGCCGCCGCCCGCGAGGCCGCGGCGCGCCTCGCCTCGCGCGCCGGCGCCGAGGGGGTCGACGTCACCTGGCCCAAGGACGCCGCCGTCACCGTCACCGACCCGGGTCACGTCGAGACGATCCTGGCCAACCTGCTCTCCAACGCGATCGCCGCGACCCCCCGGGGCGGATCGGTGCGCCTGGAGATCGTCACCCTGCCGGGGACGGTGGGCGTCTCGGTGCACGACACGGGGCGCGGCATCCCGCCCGAGCACATCCCGTACCTCTTCGACCGCCTCTACCGGGTGGAGCCGGGCCGCCAGCGCGACGCCGGCGGCGGATCCGGCCTCGGCCTCTCGATCGTCCAGCGCCTCGCGCGCCTGCTGGGCGGGCGCGTGGCGGTGCGGAGCACGGTCGGCTCCGGCTCCACCTTCACCCTCTGGCTGCCCGCCCGCGCCGTCGCGCCCCGCCCGTCCTCCGGGGTAGGCTCGAAGCCGCCCGCATGACACGCCGAAAGGGGCCCTCCCGGTGACGCAGCGACGCTATCTCCTCTCCGAGGACGCGATCCCCACGAGCTGGTACAACCTCGCGGCGGACCTGCCGTCGCTGCCGCCCCCGCCGCTGCACCCGGGCACGGGCCAGCCGGTCGGCCCCGACGACCTGGCGCCCCTGTTCCCGCTCTCGCTCATCCTCCAGGAGGTGAGCGGGGAGCGCTGGATCCCCATCCCCGACCCGGTGCGGGAGATCTACTCGATGTGGCGCCCCACGCCGCTGTACCGGGCCCTCGGGCTGGAGCGGGCGCTCGGCACCACCTGCCGCATCTTCTACAAGTACGAGGGCGTCAGCCCCGCCGGCAGCCACAAGCCCAACACGTCGGTGCCGCAGGCGTACTACAACAAGGAGGAGGGCGTCACCCGCCTCTCCACCGAGACCGGGGCCGGCCAGTGGGGGTCGGCGCTGTCGTTCGCGGCGAGCCTGTTCGGCCTCGAGTGCAAGGTGTACATGGTGCGCGCGTCGTACGACCAGAAGCCCTACCGCCGCTCGATGATCCGCACCTGGGGCGCCGAGGTGGTGCCCAGCCCGTCGCCCGACACGCACGCCGGCCGCGGCATCCTGGAGCAGAGCCCCGACAGCACCGGCAGCCTCGGCATCGCGATCAGCGAGGCGGTCGAGGACGCCGCCACGCGCGACGACACCAAGTACGCCCTCGGCAGCGTGCTGAACCACGTGATGCTGCACCAGACGGTGGTGGGGCAGGAGGCCAAGCAGCAGCTCGCGGAGGCCGGCGCCACGCCGGACGTGGTGATCGCCTGCGTGGGCGGCGGCTCCAACTTCGCGGGCCTGGCCTTCCCCTTCCTGGCCGACAAGGCCGCCGGCTCCGAGGTGCGGATCGTGGCCGCCGAGCCCACCGCGTGCCCCACCCTCACCCGCGGCCACTACGGCTACGACTTCGGCGACACGGCGAAGCTCACGCCGCTGCTGCCGATGCACACCCTGGGCCACGACTTCCTGCCGCAGGCGATCCACGCCGGCGGCCTGCGCTACCACGGCATGGCGCCGCTCGTCTCGCACGCCGTCCACACCGGGCTCGTCGAGGCCCGCGCCTACACCCAGGGCGAGTGCTTCGCCGAGGCGGTGCGCTTCTCGCGCAGCGAGGGCATCATCCCGGCGCCCGAGGCGTCGCACGCCATCCGGGCCGTCGTGGAGGAGGTGGAGCGGGCCCGCGAGGAGGGCGTCGAGCGCACCATCCTCTTCAACCTGAGCGGGCACGGGAACTTCGACATGGCCGCCTACGACGCGTACCTCGCGGGCGAGCTGGTCGACCTGGAGCTGTCGCAGGACGAGCTCGACGCGGCGGCCGCCGAGCTGGAGGGCCTGCCCGTCCTGGGCTAACTCTCCGGCGGCGCCGCGGTGAGCGGCACCGTCAGGCGCACCACCCGCTCCCGGCCGATCGCGCCGGAGCGGGTGGGCGCGGTGCGCACCAGCAGCAGGCTCACCGGTATCGCCTCCTGCGCCGCCGGGCCGGCGCAGTCCGGCGCGAAGACGTCGCGCTGCAGCGGCGGCAGGTCGAGCGTCACCGCGACGTCCGCGCCGGTCGGCGAGACGAGGGTCGCGGCCGTGAGGCCCTCCGCCGCGCCCCGCGATCCGTCCGCGCAGGCCCACTCGGCGTCGATCTCGTAGTCGGCGAGGGGCTCCGGCCGCACCAGCGTCAGGCCGGCCGGCGTGCCGGTGGAGATGCGGGGGACGGCGATCGTGAGCGAGGCCGGTCGGGGAAGGGCCACCCGGAGCGACGCGGCGCGCGCGTCCGCCCCCGCGCCCGCGACGACCCGCACGGCCACCGGGGAGCGCGTGGCCGGAGGGCGTCGCGCCAGCAGCAGCGCCAGCGGACCGGCGTCGCGCGGCAGGACGACGCGCGCGCGGCCGGCGGCGTCGGTGAGCGCCGACACGGCGCCCGTGGCGCGCGCCGGGCGCGACTGCCATCCCGGCGCGTACGCGCTCACGCGCACCGCCGTCCTCGGGGCGAAATCGGTGAGCAGCAGCGTCGCGCCGCCGTCGGCGGGCACCGTCCGGGAGGCCGGCCGCACCAGGTTGCGGCGGACGCGCAGCACCGTCAGGCGCGTCACGCGCCCGGTGGCGGCGCGCGCCTCGAAGCGCGTCAGCCGCGGCGTGCCGGCGATCGTCCGGCGCTCCTCCAGCACGATCGCCGCTCCGGCCCGCCGCGTCCGCAGCCGCGTCCCGTACGCCTCGCGGACGCGCGCGACGGTCGCGCCGATGCCCACGCCGCGCGAGCCGCGCCACCCGCCACGCTCGAACACCCAGCCCTCGATGAGCCCGGCGCCGTCCACCATCATTCCGCCGGCGCCCGGTCGCGTCCGCGACCGGCACCGCTGGGCGGGACCTCTCGCGACTGGCGTGCAGCGCAGGGCCAGCCGCCGCGCCACCGGCTGCGCGGGCGTGCCGATGCGGCCGAACGAGGGGCCGACGCCGTCGGCGACCCGGCCCGCCGGGGGGATCGCGGCGCCCGCCGTCGCCGCGGACCACGCGAGGGCCGCCGCGGCGAGGATCGTCGGCACCGCCCAGACTCGTCGCGACGCACACATGGCATCGGCGACGCTATTGCCGCCCGCCCGCCGGGCGCCAGCGCGCCTGTCCCGGCGGCCCCGGGCGTCAGTAGGGCGTCTCGCGCCCCCCGGGCGGCGGGGTGTCCCGCTCCTCGCGCTGCTTGCGCCGGGTGCGCCGCTGGCTGCCCATCACGCCGCCGATGATGACGATGCCCATCAGCAGGTACGGCACGCCGTAGAGGAAGCGGTTGTCGTCGAGGCCGATCAGGAACACCAGGCCGCCGATGGTGAAGATCAGCCCGATGAAGTACGAGAAGACGACCGCGCTGGAACTCATGCGGCCTCACCGAAGTGGGCTTCGATCTCGTCGATGACGCGGGGCACCAGCTCGCCCCAGTCGGCGCCGTCCTCCTTCGTGACGCTCACGAAGTTCGCGGTCAGGAAGACGTTGGTGATCCCCCCGAGGGAGAAGATGCGGGCGCCGAGCGGCGACGACTCCGGGTCCGAGCCCTCCCGGAAGGTCTGGCTGCGCCCCTCCGTCGCCGGCCGGTCGAGGGTGAACTTGACCGCGTTCGGGTTGGGGGTGGGCTCGGGCATCACTTGGGTCATCGGCGCGTCTCCCGTCATCGGCGGGGCGTGGCTGCGCCCGCACCGCTGAAAGGTACCGGGCCGGCGTGGTTAGGATGCCCGGGTGACGACGACCTCCACCGAGCGGCGCGATCGCCTGGCCGTTCTGCTGCGCGAGCACGCCCTCATCCGCGAGTCGGTCGTCCTGTCGTCGGGCCGGCGCTCGTCGTACTACTTCGACGCGCGCCAGGTGCTGCTCGATCCCGAGGGCGCGGCCCTCGCCGGGGCGCTGGCCTGGGAGGCCCTCGCCGGGGGCGGGCCCGCCGCGGTGGGGGGCCTCACGATGGGCGCCGACCCGCTGGTCTGCGCCGCCAGCGCCGCCGCCTGGGCCGAGGGCCGGCGGGTCACCGGCTTCTTCGTGCGCAAGGAGGCCAAGAAGCACGGCCTGCAGCAGTGGATCGAGGGACCCTTCATCGAGGAGGGCACCCCCGTGGCGGTGGTCGACGACGTGCTCACCAGCGGCGGCTCGCTCGTCACCGCGATCGAGAAGGCGCGCCAGGCCGGCGGCGTCGTCACCGGCGCGCTGGTGGTCATCGATCGCGGCGAGGGCGGCCGCGAGGCCGTGGAGGCCGCGCTCGGCGACGCCCCTCTGCACGCGCTGTTCCGCGCGGACGAGCTCCTCCAGGCGGCGCCCGGGACCGCATGACGCCCGCCGCGGCGGCCCCCGCGCAGGTGGTGCGGGTGGCGGGGCCGACGGCGTCCGTCCGCGTGGGGGGCCGCGAGGTCGAGGCGCGCCTCGCGCCGCGGCTGCCGGGCCGGCCGCTGGTGGCCGGCGACCGGGTGGAGCTGGACGACGCCGACGGCTGGAGCGTCACGCGCATCCTGCCGCGCAGCAGCCGGCTCGACCGGGCGGACGGCCCGGGCCGCCGGCCCCGTCCGCTCGTCGCGAACGCCGATCTGCTGATCGTGGTGGCGGCGGTCGTCCGGCCGCCGCTGCGGCCCCGGCTCATCGACCGCTACCTCGTGGCGGCCTGGGTCGGCCACCTCGACGCCGCGATCGCCGTCACCAAGGCCGACCTGCCGCACGACGCCGCGGCCCTGGACGAGGTGGTGGGGCGCTACCGCGACATCGGCTACCCGGTGCTGGTGGGCGCGTCCCACGACCCCTCCATGCACGAGGCGCTGCGGCGGCTCATCGACGGCCGCGTCGCGATCCTGGCGGGGCACTCGGGCGTGGGGAAGTCGACGCTCACGGCGGCCCTGACCGGCGTGGAGCGCGCCGTGGGGGCGGTGAGCGAGAAGGCCGGCACCGGCCGGCACACCACCACCGATCCCCGGCTCATCCCGCTGCCGGGTCCGGGCGCGGTGGTCGATACGGCGGGGGTGCGCACGTTCCACCTGCCGCGCATCGACCGCGAGGCGCTGGAGGCGGCCTTCCCCGAGATCGCCCGGCTCGCCCCGGAGTGCCGATTCCGGGGCTGCGCGCACGACGGCGACGCCGGCTGCGCGGTGGCCGGGCGGGTGAGCGAGGAGCGGCTCGACAGCTATCGCCGCATGCTCGCCGACCTGCGCTGAGCGACCCCGCCGGAGGGCGTGCCCGGTGTCGCGTCCGGTGACGCTCCCCCGCCTTGACCTCCCCCGGAGGGAGGCCGTAGGTTTGTGCGGCACCGCACGATCCCATGCCCCTGCCCGCGCATCCCGTCTTGCTGGAGGATCCATGAGTCGTCCACGCCGTTTCCTGCCCCCGGTAGCCGGTGGAGCCCAGAAGACCGGCTGGGAGGCGCTGGATAAGTGGGTCGGCTCCGGCGCGGAGAAGGCCGGCGATGCCGCGGAGGCCGCGACCGGCGCCGCGAAGACCGGCTGGGAGGCGCTGGATAAGTGGGTGGGCGGCGGTGGCGGCGGCGGCGATGCCGCTGCGGCTGCGGCTGCTCCCGCGGCGGAGGCGGCGGCTTCCGCGGCGCCGGCCGGCTCGGGTGGCAAGACCGGCTGGGAGGCCCTCGAGAAGTGGGTCGGCGGCGGTGGCGGCGGGGATGCGGCTGCGGCCGCTCCCGCGGTGGAGGCGGCGGCGTCCGCGGCGCCGGCCGGCTCGGGTGGCAAGACCGGGTGGGAGGCGCTGGATAAGTGGGTGGGCGGCGGTGGCGGCGGCGGGGATGCCGCTGCGGCTGCGGCCGCTCCCGCGGTGGAGGCGGCGGCGGCCGCGGCGCCGGCCGGCTCGGGTGGCAAGACCGGGTGGGAGGCCCTCGAGAAGTGGGTCGGCGGCGGTGGCGGCGGGGATGCGGCTGCGGCCGCTCCCGCGGTGGAGGCTGCGGCGGCCGCGGCGCCGGCCGGCTCGGGTGGCAAGACCGGCTGGGAGGCGCTCGAGAAGTGGGTCGGCGCCGGCGCCGACAAGGCGCAGGATGTCGCCGAGGACGTTGCCGGGGCCGCGAAGACCGGCTGGGAGGCCCTCGAGAAGTGGGTCGGCGGTGGCGGCGGCAAGGCCGCGGGCGCCGCCGGGGCGACGGCGGCGGCCGGCGCGGCCGCGGGGGCCGCCGCAGCGTCCTCGGGCGACGGGAAGACGACCGGTTGGGAGGCGCTCGAGAAGTGGGTGGGCGCCGGAGCGGAGAAGGCCGGGGACGTGGTCGAGGATGCCGCGGGCGCCGCGAAGACCGGTTGGGAGGCGCTCGAGAAGTGGGTCGGCGGCGGAGGCGGTAAGGCCGCGGGTGCGGCCGAGGCCGCCGAGAACGCGTCCGGGGCGGCCGCGGCGGCGGCTCCCGCGGCGCCGTCCGGGGGGACCGGTTGGGAGGCGCTCGAGAAGTGGGTGGGCGACGGCGGCTCGACCCCGTCGGCCGACGCCAGCGCGGCGAACGGCGCCGCGGACGCCGTCCCGCCGCCTCCGCCGCCCGCCGCGGCCGCGGCGGAGACCGCGACCTCGACCGGCGGCGGCTTCATCGCCTTCCTCAGGCGCCTGTTCGGCGGCAAGTAGTACCGCCCGGGGAGGCACGACCGGCCCGGGAGCCGACACCCGGGCCGGTCGCGAGGGGTGCGGGCACGGCGACGCCGGAGCGCTCGGCCGGCGGCGTCGTGCTGCTGCCGCTCGGGGCGGAGCTGCTCACCGTGCTGATCCGTCCGCCGGGCGGTGCCGCGCTCACCCTGCCGAAGGGGCACATCGAGCCGGGCGAGACGTCCGAGCAGACCGCGCTGCGCGAGACGCGCGAGGAGACCGGGCTGCGATGCGATCTGATCGCGCCGCTCGACGAGATCGCCTACACGTTCTGGTCTCAGGCGCGTGCGGCGCGGATCTCGAAGAGGGTCGAGTTCTTCCTCGTGCGCTACCGGGCGGGGGCTCCGCGCCCCCAGGCCGGCGAGGTGGACGCGCTGGTGCTCGCCACGCTGCCCCGGGCGGTCGAGCTGCTGACCTACCCGGGCGACCGCCGGGTGATGAAGCGGGCCCTCGCCTGGCCGGAGATTGCAGGTTACGGTGCGGGGGAGGCGAACGGGTCGACCACGACACGGCACGGCCGTGATCCGGATCTGCCGCCCGTCCGCCAAGCACCCGCCCCTCGAGGTCGCCCGTGTATGCGCTGAACTTCTACTCGCCGCTCTTCATCGACCAGCTCCGGAAGGGTCGCAAGACGGCGACCATCCGGATCGGCGACAAGTCCCACAAGTACCGCAAGGGGCAGCTGGTCTGGGTGACGGTGGGGCATCGGCACGGGCCGCGCCAGCGCATCTTCACCGCGATCATCGACCAGATCGACGTGAAGCCGGTCCGCGAGCTCACCCAGCGCGAGATCGAGCGCGACAACCCCGAGTTCCGCCTCGTCGAGGACACGCTCCACTTCCTCTCGCACATCTACTCGCGCGAGGTGACGCTGGACGACACCGTCTCGGTCATCCACTTCAGCGAGGTGATCGAGTTCCCCTCGCTGAAGTAGTACCCGCGGCCGGCGACCTAGCCGCCAGGCGGCCGTAACCGCCCCGTCACCGGCGCCCGATCGGGCGCCGCGCGCTTGATCGCCCCACCCCGGCTGGCTACCCTTGGCACTCGCAGTCTGTGAGTGCCAATCCGAGGGGGAGTGAATGGCTCTTGAGCCCCTGGGCGACCGCGTGGTCGTCCGGTCCATCGAGGCGGAGCAGGTCACCGCGAGCGGGATCGTGCTGCCGGACACCGCCGCCGAGAAGCCCCAGCGCGGGACGGTCATCGCCGTCGGCGCCGGCCGCTTCGAGGACGGCAAGCGCGTGCCTCTTGAGGTGGCGGAGGGCGACGAGGTCGTCTACTCGAAGTACGGCGGTACCGAGATCAAGGTCGACGGCGAGGACCTGCTGATCCTGCGCGAGTCGGACATCCTGGCGAAGGCGGTCTGACCATGGCTAAGTTGATTAAGTTTGATGAGGATGCGCGTCGGGCGTTGGAGCGTGGGGTGAACACGCTGGCGGACGCGGTGAAGGTGACGTTGGGTCCGAAGGGTCGGTATGTGGTGTTGGATAAGAAGT
>JBFXCS010000005.1:0-55824 GCA_050181915.1 Thermoleophilia bacterium
GGCCGCCCACCACCGACGCAGGCCAGGCCACGGGCCGGGACCGGTGTCGAACGTGCCGGCGAACACGGGCAGGTCGCGCAGCCAGGCCACGCCGAGCGACACGCCCACCGCCCGCTCGCCGGCGCCGGACACCGCCACCGGAGCGGACAGCGCCGCGCTGAGCTGCTGCAGCCGCTCGCGCACGCCGCAAACCTCCAGCGTGGTAAGCGCGGCGAACTCATCGCCCCCGAGCCGGGCGATCAACGCGGACTTGCCCAACTCGGCGGCCAGCCGGTCGGCCACGGTGCGCAGCACCTCGTCGCCCGCGGCGTGGCCCACCGTGTCGTTGATCTGCTTGAAACCGTCCAGGTCGAGCAGCGCGATCGCGTTCCCGGTCGCCAACGCGGCCCGGGCGCGCTGCTCGAACCCCTCACGCCGCCACAGCCCGGTCAGACCATCGCGCTGCAGTGCGGCCGTGCGCCCGCGCAGCTGGCGGGCGCACACGATCCATCCGGCGGCCGCGATGACCGCGGCCGCCCCGGCGATCACGGTCGGACCGGGGCCCATCGGGCAGCGGCCGCGGTCATCGCGCCCGACGCTGTGCCCACTGTGCCCGGGCCCCACCGTGCCGAGGACGGGGAAGACCCGCGGGAACGTGCTCATCCCGTCCCACGCTCCCGCCCGGCCGCGCGCGTGGTCGACCTGGTGGGCGGCGTCGTGCCCGCCCGCGTGATGGTGTCGTCCCTGTTGTCCAGGGCCTGGCGCAGCAGCCGCCGCCCGGTGCGTTCCGAGCAGCCCAGCTGCGCCGCCACCGCGGCGCCGGTCAGGTCGGTTCCGCGGCGCAGCTGCGCGGCGACCTGCTCCACCCTGCGATCGGTCCGGTGGACTTGCTGCGCGCGTCGGCCGGCGGCGGCCGGGTCGGTGTCGGGCTGCGTGGGCACGACGGCCAAGCCGTGGTGGCCGTCGTGGTGGCTGCCCGGGCCGGTCAGGGCTTCGGTCGCCACCTGACCGGCCCGGGAAGACTCGATCGCCGACGTCGGCGTTGCCGCGGCCCCGGCGGGCGTGGGCTCGACAGGCCACGCCGCGGTCGCCGCCCCGACGCTGCTGTGCTCGCTCACTGCGGCGGCTGCTGGGCCGGCGTCGAGGACGAGCGCCACCAGATGCGAGAGCAGGACGGCCAGCAACACCGGGCCGATCCCCACCACCACCGCCCACACCGGCGCCAGCACGCCGGCGGCGACGGCGTGCCAGGTGTTCAGCCCGGCGGCGGTGCCGCCGGCCAGCAACAGCACCGCCCACGCCCAACGGCGTACCTCGGGGCGCCGCGTGGTCATGAGTTCGTTCAGCGCCAGCAGCGCGGCCAGGTCGTTGGTCAGCGCGAGCACCACGCTCATCCCGCCCAGCAGCGGCTCGACGGCCTGCACCTGGCCGCGGACGCTGACCGACAGCGCCCCGACCATCACCAGCGCCAGCCCGCCACGGCGCACCCAACCGGCCGCGGCCCCGCCGGTGCTCGTCGCCGCGGCGCTCACGCCACCCACCGCCCGCGCGGGGCATCGGTGTGAAGAGCCTCGGTCGGCCGGGGCCACCGGGGCTCGTCGACGTCGCGGCTCGCCTCGAGCTGCGGCAGCCGGCCCCGTCCGACGTCGACGTCCGGCTGCGGTTCCTCGATGGGCGCGCGGCTCGTGTCCGGGTCGGCCGCGGGGCCGCCGCGGTGGTGGTTGCGGATGGTGTAGGCGTAGGACGGGTCCACCTGGATGCCGCGCTCGCGCAACCACTCGAGCGCGGCGCCCACGTCGGGGGCGCCGACCGCGACGAACGCGGCGCGCACCGCGGCGAGTTTGCTGCCCGCGGCCAACGGGTGCGCGGGCGGGGCCAGGTCGGCCAGCTCCGCGCGGAGCCGCGCGCGGGCGGCCAGACAGTGCGTGGCGATCGCGCCCGGGCTGCACCCGGCCACGATCGCCGCGGCCGCCGTGGAGTACCCGTCCAGGTAGCGCAGCTGCACGCTGCGCCGTTGGGCCGGGGTCAGCCGCGCCAGCGCGGTCACCACCCGCACCGACACCGGCGTGGTCTCGCGTTCGTGCGCGGTCTGGGCGGGCTGCCGGCGGGCCTGGTCGCGGGCGATGTCCAGCGCGGCCAGCTGCCGGAACCGGTCCTTGCGGCGGTAGTCGATCAGCGTGTGGCGGGCCACCCGCCCGCACAGCCACGCCCCGAACTCGTGCGTGGTGGGGTCGAACTCCCCGACCTCGTCCCCTGCGGCGCTGTCCCACAGTCGCAGGAAGGTGTCCTGCACGACGTCCTCGACGTCCGCCGGGCACACCATCCGCCGGGCCAGGTAGGCCGCTACCCGGGGCCGGTGGCGGCGGTACAGCTCCCCGGCCGCCGCCCGCTCGCCCGCCCGCAGGGCCGCGAGCAGCTCGCTGTCACTCGCCGCCGGGCCCGGGCCGAACGGACGCTGCGAGTTCCGGGACGCCATCAGCTGGCCCGTTCGACCGGACGCTGCTCACGGTGGATTTCCTGCGCGGCGGTGGCGTAGAAGTGCAGACCGCACGGCCACGCCGCCCCCGGCACGCCGGTGCCCCCGGTGGTGCAGGCCCGGCATCGTCCGTGCGCGTCGGGCACGTGCAGCGCCAGCAGCCGC
Source organism: Thermoleophilia bacterium (assembly GCA_050181915.1). Classification (GTDB taxonomy): domain Bacteria; phylum Actinomycetota; class Thermoleophilia; order Miltoncostaeales; family Miltoncostaeaceae; genus JBFXCS01. Next base: position 2,621 of record JBFXCS010000005.1, read on the forward strand.
GCCACGATCCCGGGCAGCCCGGCCAGCTCCCACGCGATCCCGTCCGCGCCCCCGGGGTTCACGGGGGGGTTCACGCCGATTCCCGCAGCTGGGCCAGCGTCGGGCCCGCCGTGTCGCCGTAGGCCGCGGCGGCGGGCGGCGGCATGGTCCGCAGCTCGCGCCGCCACGCCAGCTCCATCCGCACTCGGCGGCCGCCCAGCCCAGCCAACACACCGGCGGCGGCGCCCAGCACGGTGACCAGCAGCCCGGTCACCAGACCGGCGACGGCCGGCCAGATCGCCGCCGCCAGCGCGACCGCGCCCATCACGCCCAACCCGGCGAGCAGCAGGCGCCGCATCGCCCGAACTGTGTGGACCGCCACGTCACCGACCTCCCCGACACACCCGAAAGTAATCTAGATAGCTTTTATCGGTGGGAGCGTCGCACGGTCTGCCCGTTGCTGTCTAGATAACATCGGGTGATGCCCCGCGACCGACCCTGGCGGCACATCGCCGCCGACCTGCGCCACGCCATCCAGACCGGCCGCTACGCCCCCGGGGACCGGCTGCCCACCGGGGCCGAGCTGATGGCCAGCTACGGGGTCGCCCGCCAGACCGTGCAGAACGCCATCGAGCAGCTGCGCAGCGAGGGCCTGATCACCAGCACCCCCGGCGGCCGGGTCTGGGTCCGCGGCCGCCCACCGATCCATCGCTTGGCCCGCAACCGGCTGCGCCGCGCGGAACGCGCCGCCGGCCGCGGCGCCTTCCTCACCGACGCCGCCGGCGGCCAGTGGCGACCCGAGGTCGACGTGACCCTGCGGGTGCAGACCCTCGACCCCGACAACACACTCGCCGGCGAGCTCCTCGACGAGCTCGGCCTGGCCCCCGGCGCGGAGGTGTTCGTTCGGGACCGGGTGATGCGCGCCGACGGCGCCTCCGTCCAACTCGCCACCTCGTACCTGCCCCGCGACCTCACCCGCGGCACCGTCATCGAACAGTCCGACACCGGGCCCGGCGGCATCTACGCCCGCCTCGAAGAGGCCGGACACGACCTCGACCACTTCATCGAGCGCGTTCGCGTCTCCGCCCCCGATGCAGACGAAGCCACCCGTCTGAACATCGGTCGCGGCGAACCCGTCCTGCGCATCACGCGCCTCGCCTACGGCCGTGCCGGCCGAACGCTCGAGCTCAACCGGATCGTTGCGCTCGCCGACCGCTTTGAGCTGGTCTACGAGCTCCCGGCCGAGTAGAAACCGCGCGGCCGAGGAAGTGCGACGTGCCACCGGCGCCATGACCGGGTCCGGCGCCAACTCCCCGACCGCCAAGAGCACCTTGCCCACACCATCGCCTGACGCCCGTTCGTCACTGACCAGCGCGACGTCGGCCATCCGTCGCCTCGCGGCTGAGGTGTACAGGTGGGACACGTCGGTCACCGCCAAACTCCTCCGAGAGTGCTTTGTGTTGCTGCCCGGTCGCCCGCACCGCCGCCGGGTGGAGGGAAGGTCCTTCGGACTCCGAAGCGGGCGGCCAGTCTCAGATCGTTGCATTCCTCGTGTGCATCACACAAGATGCACACGAGGATTGACTCACGCGGAGCGGTACGGGAACACTTGGCTTCTTGCTGCCGCTCCGGGAGGGAAGCCCGATGACCCAGCATCTGCGTTACCGAGGCCTGTGCCCGATCAATGACGAGTGCCCCAAGATCGAGCGCGGCCGGGAAGGCTGGATCGAGGTGACCGGCTACACGCCGGGTGGTGATCACTCCGTGGACGTCACCGTCGAGGTTCCCAACACCCTCTTCCCTGAGCTCAGCGACCTCGATGTGCCGAACCTCGGCGAGTGGATCGCCGCGCATCACCGCACTGACCTGCTGCGGATCCAGACCCTCGACAGCTACGGGTCTGGTTCTGACGGTGACGACGTCCGCCGCTACCTCTCCGGTGAGCCCGCCCCCTCGTCCCCAGCCCGCGACGAATGGTTCACGAAGCTCCGGAACGAGGCCGCCGCTGGCCGAGTCCGGCGCAACCTGCACATCGTGCGCGAGCCACTCACCCCATACCTCCGCTACGCCTTCGAATGGGGCTACGTCTACAACCAGGCCGCCGGGATGGAGATCCGCATCCTCTCGGTCAACAACACCACCTCGGCCAAGCACCTCACCAAGATCGGCGACTTCCTAATTGCAGAAGGAGTCCATGTCGCGCGCCTGCGCTACGACACGACCGGGAGCCTGCTCGGCACTGTCAAGGTCAGCGCGGATGCCGCCGAGGCCTACGCTGCGCTCGGCGAGCTGGCCTGGGAGCAGGCCGTCGACTTCACTCCTTGGTGGGCCGGGCACACCCAGTACCACCGCGCGCAGCGGGCGGCCTGAGCAGGGAGACGATGAGCGACCGGCCACGCGAGGGGAAGGACGAACTCTCCCGGATCCTCCACGAACTCCGCAGCGCCGCTGGCCTGTCGACCCGACAAGCTGGCGCTGCGGCCGGGTTCTCTCAGTCGAAAATCTCGCGCATCGAACAGGGCCGCAACGTCCCCACTGAGGACGACGTTGTCGTCCTCGCCGACGTCTACCTCGCCGGTGAACGCGTCGACCCCGCTGTCCGGCGTCGACTCGTCGAGCTGGCCCGTGACATCCGCGCCGAGCACCGGCCTGTCGTCATGGCCCGCAGCAAGGGGCGCCCAGACGTGTTCCAGGCCCGGCTCGCGCGCATCGAGGCGGCGTCGGCCCACGTTCGGTCGTTCGCCCCGACCGCGGTCACCGGACTCCTGCAGACCGAGAACTACATACGCAGCCTAATTGCCGAGCGGGGCCTGCCCGCGGATCGCGTCGACGCTTTCGTCCGGGCAAGGCTCCACCGGCAGGCCGGGCTCGCCAGCGGCGACCGCCAGTACACGATCATCACGACCTGCGCTGCGCTCGGGTGGCGACTCGGTTCGCGCGCCGACATGGCTGACCAAGCCGATCACATCGCCGACGCCATCGGAAGCTACCCCACGGTGCATGTCGGCGTGATTCCGTGGGGCGCGCCAGCCGATCGCCTCGTCCTCCACGGCTGGGACATCTACGACGAGCGCGCCGTCTGCTACGGCACCGCCGACGCCACTGCCATCCTCACCGAACCCCGCGACGTAGCGCGCTACCTGGAGCTTCACACGTCGGTCGAGAAGATGGCGGTCTGGGAGGACGACGCCCGCAACGTGCTCTCGAAGGTTGCCGATCGCTACCGCGCGGCCATCTGACCCGGAGCCGCTCCCGACGTAGTTTTGCGATGACTCGGCGTGTCGGCTGAGGCTTTGGCGCAAACCTCGACATGATCCGCCGCATGAGTCGCAAGAACCCGGCCGGTCGGCCGTCGATCGGACAGCCCGAGATGGTGTGGGGCCGCGTCTCTGTCGAGGTGCGCCAGCAGATCAACGATCTCTCTGACGACCTCGGAATACCGAGGTCCCGCGTCGTCGCCGCCTTACTGGAGACGGCGCTCGTGGACCTCACCAAGGTCCAGTTCCCCCGTCGCTCCGGCGGTGATCAGCAGGAGTTGCCTCTGACGAAGGCCTCATAACGACAGCGAGGCGGTCCCCTTAGGGACCGCCTCGTCGAGTCGCGGCGGGCGGGTCGCCAAACCCGCGTCGTCGCTTGGTGCTCCGGTTAGCAGCCGGAGCGAGTTCCCTCTCCAGCCAGGAAGGGGGCGCGCTTTCGCGTGCCCAAGATAACCCCTGCGCTCCCCCACGCGCATCCGACACACGCTGACCGCCGGGCCAAGTTCCCCGCCGGGTGGTGCTCGCCCTGCTACGAGGCGGGGTCGTTCACCCTCTCCGCCAGCCCGGACGGCTCGCAATGCCTGCTACACGGCGCCCTCAGCGGCCCGCAGAGGGCCGACGGTGCCCCGGCCTCCCCGTCGCCGCCGTCGGTGTCCGTGGCCGCGCAGGGTCGGTCTCCGCGGCCGCGTGGCACCGCTGCGCGCAGGCCCGCTCCCCCCGCTCGCGCCCGCTCGCGGCCGCGCACCCTCCGCCGTGCCGCGGACCGCGCGCAGACGCGGGCGCGGGCCTACGGCCGCCGCCGCGCGGCCGCACGCCTGCACGCCGCCGGCTACGCCCCGCACCCCGGATGGCGGCACTTCATCGCCCCCGGCTGGCGCGTACTGGTCGAGCAGGCCGAGGCCCTCGCCGTCATCGAGGCCCTCGTCGACGCCCAGGACTGGCGCGCCGACAAACGCGCCGCCTGGACCGCGATCCTGCGCCAGCTGGTCTGCGCCATGGACTGGGACACCGGCCTGGTCACCGCGTTAACCGCACACCGTCTCGCCGCCGCGGGCGGCCGGGCCCCGCGCACCGTGTCCCGAGTCATCGCCTGGGCCCGCGACATCGGCCTGCTGGTCGTCGTCGAACACGCCGCCAGCGCCGAATTCCTCGGCACCGACCACGGCCGCACCCCCACCTACGCCCTGGTCACCAACACCCCACTCCCCCAACCCCCACCGGCCGACACCCCGCTCACCGATCCCGCGCCCGACCCGGCCGAATCCGCTCAGCTCAGCATGCCTGTGGACGAAAGTGGCGACCTCCCCGCATCTAGCGTCAAGATCAAGCCCTTGAACGGCGGACGGCTCGAACCCGCCACACCGGCGCAGCCGGACTGGCCGCTGTATCGAGTGCCCGAGACCCCTGCGGACCGGACTCGAGCAGCCAGCCGCCTGCTCGCACGTCTAGGCCTAGACCCCTCCGGGGTATCCGCCGTGCCGCTGTGGCGCACCCGGGCCCTGCTCCGGACGTGGTGGGACGCCGGCGCCAGCCCCGCCGGGCTGCTCTGGGCCATCGACCACCACCCCGACCACCCCGACCACCACCGCGGCCACGCCCTCCGCGGCGCCCGCGATCCGCTACGCGTCCTCGGCCACCGCCTCCGACCCTGGCACGGCCGCCTCGACGAGCTCCCCCGCGAGGTCACTGGCATCCGCGGCGACTACCTCGCCACCCAGCCGCACCGGCAGGCCGCCGCCCCGCTGCCGAGCGCCGCCGCCCAGACGGTGCGGCCGCCCACGGCCGCACAGCTCAGCGCCCAGATCGCGCTCCGGGACCATCTCGCCCAGCTCCGCGCGCGGCGAGCAGGCGCACCGGAACACACCCAGTCGCAGGCGCTGTGATCGTGTCACAGAATCATGCAATCACCTTGTGATTCTGTGATTCTGTGATTTAGTGATGTAATCACTCGGTGAGGACGTGACCTGATCACCGCGTCGCAGCGCGACATCACCATGTGTTGGTGTGATCATGTGACACGATCACACCGTCACCACTCAGCTCCCCAAAGAAAGGGCAGCACCATGACTGCCGAGGTGATCGCGGTCGCGAACCACAAGGGCGGCGTCGGCAAGTCCTTCACCGCAGTCAACATCGCCGCCGGTCTCGCCCGCGGCGGCTGGCGCACCCTGCTCGTGGACTGCGACCCCCAAGCGAACTCCACATCGATGTTCGATCCCGAGGACGACGTCGAGTTCGACCTGTACGACCTCATCCACGGCGACACGCCGTTGGAGAAGGTGATCCGTCCAACCCGCCTCGAGTACCTGCACTTGCTCCCGTCGACGCTCGCTGTCGCCCAGCTCGACCAGCAGCTGGTGATGATGCATCGGCGCGAGTACCAGCTCAGGATGGCCTTGGAGCCAGTACTCGCCAACTACGACGCCGTCGTCCTCGACCTGTCACCCAACCTAGGGCAGCTGGTCATCACCGCGCTCAATGCCGCCAACTCCCTGGTCATCCCGACCGACGCCACCAAGTGGGGGCGCCGCGGCGTCGCGATGTTCCTCGAGTGGGCCCAGGCCCTGCGCGACGCGCAGGTCATGACGGCCGAGCTCCTCGGCGTCGTGCTGACGAAGTATGAGCCCCAGACACTCGTCAGCCGCCAGACGCTCAACGAGCTTCAAGCCGATCACATCCCGTTGTTCGCCGCGGTCATCCCGAAGCGCGTCGCGGCCGAGCGCATGGTCAACGACCGCCTCGTGCTCGGCGACGACGATGCCGATCCTGATCTGTCCCAGGCCTACGCCGCGCTGACTGTCGAGGTCATGCACCACGTCCAGACCGCCCACACCCGGAGGGGGAAGCACCACCGTGGCTAGAAAGGACACCGCAGCAACGGTGCTCGGCATGCTTTCAACCACCGGCGCGTCGACCAAGCCGCCCGCCGGGCTCGCCGAGCCCAGTGCCGCTCGCGCCGAGCAGCCCGCCGAACCCTCCGCGGACGTCGAGGCCGCCGCTGGGAAGCCGGAGCCGGCCGTCTCCACGAGCGCCACCCGCCCCGCTGCGCCGCGCCGCCGTACAGCACCGCCGCCTGAACCGAACGTCCCGGCAGTGCCTCGAACGCTCCGGCTACGTGCATCCACCGCCGCGGCGCTTCGCGACGCCTGGCTCGACGCCAAACGCAACGACGTCCTCCTTAGCCACCAGGACTTCGCGTCCGACCTCCTCGACGCGGCCCTACGCCAGCGAGCTGCCACCCGCTGACCGGGGGAGCGGAAGCAGACGCCTGTCCGTAGCTGCGCCGCAACACTCGTGATCGCGTCACCAAATCACTCAATCACAGCATCACCAAGTCATTGCAGCACCGCTCCCGTCACGTAGGCGCTGATGGGACGGGGCAGGCAGAGGCCCTCGTGGACGCCCTGCAGGTGGAGGGGGTCGATCCGACGGCGGCTCCTGTTGGCGATTCGCTCAAGGCCGCGAGGCCAAGAGCTCTTGTCGACGCCTTCGGCGCACTCCCTTGGCCGTCCGAGCGTGCGACCGGCCCCCCTCGGAATGCAAGGGCCGCAAAAACTTCTTGCCCTTCGGGTTCGCTGCGCCAAGAACTTTTGTGCTTCCTCCCTTGCATTCCGAGCCTCTGGGCCGGTCATGGGGCCCGCCTAACGGCGAGACGGGGCCGGGCCCCGCTCACCGCTTCGCGGACGGCCAAGGGAGTGATCGTGATGGAGCTGTTGAGCCCCGAGCAGCTGGTGTGTGCCGGCTGCCGCCGGGAGGTTGTCGAAGTCGAGCAGGGCTGGATCCACCTGGACGGTTCCGTCGTCGAGGACTGCGGCGACGAGATCGGTGAGGTCGGCGGCGGGATCGGCGTGGTGGCGGCATGACCACGACACCGACAACGACGAGGCGGCGGGTGCTGGTGACCGGGTCGCGGACCTGGATCGACACCGAGGTCATTCGGGCCGAGCTGGCGCGGGTGTGGGGCGAGGGCGACGCGGTCCTGGTCGTCGGGGCCTGCCCGACGGGCGCCGATGCGCTGGCCGAGGCGTGCTGGCGGGCATGGGGCGGGCAGGTCGAGCGGCACCCCGCGAAGTGGGCCCGGGACGGCCGGGCCGCCGGCTTCCGGCGCAACGCCGCCATGGTGGCCGCCGGGGCGCAGGTCTGCGTGGCGTTCATCCGGGACGCCTCCGCGGGCGCCACCCACACCGCGCACCTGGCCCGGGCCGCCGGTATCCCCACCCGCGAGGTGACCCGGTGACCGCGACGGCGCGGCGGAACTCACGTCGGAAGCCCACCGACGAGCAGATCGCCGACCGGGCGGCCAAAGTCGAGGCGCTGACCGAGCAGCTGCACGCCGCGGTGCTCGACCTGACGAGCTCGGAGGCGTGGCTGGCCCTGCTGGCGGTGGCGAGCCGGTTCCCGACGTACTCGTGGCGCAACCAGGTGCTGTTGGCGGTCCAGGCCGCCGACCGCGGGATGAACCTTTCCCGGGTCGCCGGGTTCAACCGGTGGAGGCAGCTGGGCCGGATCGTCCGGCGGGGGGAGAAGGGCTTGGCGATCCTGGCCCCGGTACGGCGACGCCTGTCGGCCCAGGAGGCCGCCAAGCGCCACGCCGAACACCTGCCCGGCTACGACCGCGACGGACGGCCGATCATCGTCGTGCGGGGCTTCCGCATCGAGCACGTGTTCGATCAGAGCCAGACCGAGCAGATCCCGGGGGCCCAGCAGCTGCCCGAGCCCCGGCCGTGGGTCGCCCAGCGTGGCCAGGGCCCGGCGGGGCTGTGGGACGCGATCTGCGCACTGATCACCGCCGCGGGCTACGAGATCGAGCACCGGCCGCCGGTCGGCGCCGACGCGACCAGCCACGGCTGGACCGACGGCCACCGCAAGATCGTGTGGATTCGCAGCGACGTCAACGAGGCCGAGCAGATCCGGGTCGCGATCCACGAGCTCGCGCACATCCGGGCCGACCACCTCGGCGATGACGACTCGGGCCGCGACATCAGCCGGGCCCAGCGCGAGACCGAGGCCGACTCAATCGCCCACGTCGTGGCCTCCTGGGCGGGCCTGGACGTTGCGGCGTCCGCGGTCGAGTACGTCGCCGGGTGGTCAGGCGGTGACGCCGAGATCCTCGAAGCCGCACTCAGCGCGATCCACCAGGCCGCGACGTCGATCATCGCCGACCTCGACGCAGAGCTCGACGCTGCGCTCGACACCGGAGAGGGGTCGTGACCGGCTTCCTGGCCTGCCCGAACTGCGAGAGCACCGAACAACTGTCGACGATCGAGACGATCACCGGCCTCGCGAGTGTCGAAATCGAGCAGCGCGCCGACGGCGGCACCGATCACCATACCGATCATCACTCGAGCGGGACCACCACCGTCATCTGGGACACCTCCACCTCCGTCGGCATCCAGTGCGCCTGCGGATGGGAGTACGTGGGTGCCGACTACGTCGAGCAGCTGGTCAAGCCCCGGCCCGACCCGGAGCCCGCAGGCTCGTGGATCGTCTACGGCGACACCGGCGCGGACACGGTGTTGCACGCGCTCAACGGCTCGACCGGCGCCGCGTGGACGGCCGAGGAGGCGCTCGCGCAGCAGGAGGCCGCCGAACAGGGCGACGATCACCGGGTGCTGGCGCTCTATGTGGTGGGTGATCTCGCGTTCTACCGCTACGGCCAGGTCCTCTACGTCTGCGCCGTGACCCAGAGCGGACCGAAGGTCTTCGACGCGGTCCCGGTCGACGTCGCCTCTGATGAGATCGTGAGGATCTTCCTCCGGTGAACGCTTGCCCCATTACGGACCGTTCCTCACCGTCGAAGGTCAGGCCGCCTACTTCGCCCGATGGGAGGCCGACGAGGCCTCGGGGGCTGCCCGCCCCGCGCTGTGTCGCCGCTGCGGCCGGTTGCTGCGCGAGACGTTCCGCCCGCACCAACAACTGCACGTGCGCTGCGACCCACCCCGGCCGTGACTTCGTCGGACTCCCGGCTTGGACTCCGGCTGGGGACTCCGGCTCTGGGACTCCGGCTCTGGGACGAGGTGATCAGCAGGGCCGGTAGTCGGTGATCTGGTAGCCCTGCTCGAGGATGCGGCGCAGCGTCATCCGGCCCGGCGAGGCCGGTCCGGCGGGCGGGTGTTGGCCGTCGATGGGGGAGTACCAGCTCAGGCCGCAGCCGGTGACGGTGGCGGTCTCCCGGTCCGGGCTGGTCGTGGTGGCGACCCCGAGCAGCTGTACCGAGGTGGTGTAGTCGGCGGGTCGGGTGATCCGGGCGTGCCAGACCAGCACGGCGGCCGGGCAGTCGGGTGCGCCCCACGCGGCCGCCAGCTGGGCTTGCGCCGGCTGGCTGAACAGGAAGCAGGCCGCGGACGTGTCACCTTCGGCCACCGAGGCCATCACTGCGCCGAGCACCGCGCGCGGGGAGCGGGGCAGCAGCTGGGCCCGGTTGAAGTCGCTGGTCTGCGCCCAGCTGTCCGTGCGCTGCCGGGCGGTGGCCACGGTGTCGGCCGCCCAACCGGCCCCGGCGCCCAGGAACAACGCCATGCCGACGGCGAGCAGCTGCCAGCGCGGCAGTCGCAACCCGCCCGCGACCGCCAGCCCGGCCCCGACAGCGGTGACCGCCGCCCACGGCGTCCACGCCAGCAGCGTCGTCACCACCAGCAGCGCCACCAGCAGCACCGGGCCGCGGCGCCCGGCCAGCAGATAGCCGAACCCCAGGACACGCAGCACCACCCCGAGCGCGACCACGAACACCAGCGGCCACCACGGGAACCCGGCGATCGGCCACACCACGGCGAACACGATCAGCAGCACGGACGCCACCCGCAGCGTCAGAACGGTGCGGACCGCCGAGAGCGCCGTGTCGAGGCGGCTCACCGCTCGTACCGCCCGGGCGGCCGGTACCGCCGGTGGACACGCGGGCGGGCAGCGGGCAGGGGAGCGGCGGCCATGCGCGCGAGCCTGGCACAGCCCCACGCGTCAGCACGGCGTTCACCGCGTTCCCGATCTCGCCGATTCCCACCGGCTCGCCCCGGCCGGACTTCTCGGAAATCGTTTCGTTATGTTACGTTACGTCTATAACGTTATAAACGTTATAGACGTATTGACAAAACCAAACGTAACGGTATGATCAGGGATATGAGCGATGGGCAGCAGGACGAGCGGCCCGCGGGGCCGACCGACGGAACTCCGGTGGCGAACGGCGACGGTGGGGGCGGCTGCCAGTTCCCGACCGGGCCGGGGCTGGTGTGTGGGCGGCCGATCGAGCGGACCGGGTTGCCGGGGGCGCCGTCGCGGTACTGCGAGTTGCCCGGGCACAACCGGGCCAAGGCGTTCGCGGCCCGCCGTGCGTTCCAGCTCGCCGCCGCGGGCGTGGGCGGGGCGGTGGAGGAGGAGCAGGTGCCGGTGCGGCCGGTGACCGACGGGCGGGCGTCGTTCGGGGTGCTGTTGGCCCAGTTCGGTGACATCGCCGCGCAGACCCAGCAGGCCCTCGACGCCCAGCAACGCCAGCTGGCCGCCATCCTCGACCGCGCGGGGGAGGTGGCCCGTACCGTCGCCGACCCGGAGGCGGCCGCCTACGAGGTCGACCAGGTGCAGCGCGAGACCGGGGTGCGGATCGCCGAGGCGCACGGCGCGCAGGCCGCCGCCGAACGCGAGGCCCGCGAGCAGCGCCGCCGCGCCGAGCAGGAGACCGAGCTGCGGGCGCAGGCCGACGACGCCGCCGAACAGGCCCTGCGCGAGCTGGAGCAGGCGCGGGTCGAGGCGGCCGAGCAGATCGCGCGGATCACCGCCGACACCGACGCCACGGTCGCCGAACACCAGGCCCGGGCCACCCAGGCTGTGGCCGCCGAGCAGGCTGCCCACGAAGAGCTCGAGCGGGTCCGCGCCCAGGCCGCCGAGCAGGTCGGCGCCGCCCGCGCCGAAGCCGAGCAGCATCGGGCCGACGTCGAAGCCGAGCGGGACCGGGTGCTGGCCGACCGCGAAGCGCAGATGCGTCGAGAGATCAAGCAGGCCCACACCGCCGCCGAGGCCCGGGTGGCCGCCGCCGAGCAGGCCGCGCAGGAGGCCGCCAACACTGCGCGGGCCGAGGTGCTGGCCGCCCAGCAGCAGGCCGCCGAAGCCGGGGCTGCGCAGACCCGGGCCGAGGCCGACCGGGCCGCCGCCGACCGCCGGGCCGGGGAGGACCGGGCCACCCTGGAGCGGGTGAGGGCCGAGCTGGAGCAGCTGCGCAGCGACCACCACGCCGAGCTCGTCGAGCTCCGCCGCGAAGCCGCCGAGGAACGCGCCGCGCTCCGCCGCGAAGCCTCAGAGCAGCTGTCCGCGATCCTGGCCCGGTTCGACACCCCCACACCCGCCGGCGACACCGACACCACCGCCACCGCGCCGGCGCCGTCGCGGCGCGGCCGCAGGCAGGCCACCACCGAGTAGGACAACCGCGTGGGGGGAGTTCCGTCAGCTGCGGCCGCCGACCACGGACCGGGGAGATTCCCGCCGCCTCTCGCCGGTCGCGGGTCGGGCCGCTCGTGCGTCGACGTGTCCAGCGGCGAGCTCGGCGTGCCGCTCGCGCCGCCACGCTCGCCGAGCGCGCACCCGCCGACCACCGAGGACGGCCAGCACACCAGCGGCGGCACACAACACACTGATCAGTACGGTGACCAACAGCGCGGTCACGACACCGGCAACCATCGGCCACAGCGCGGCCGCCAGCGCCACCGCGGCCATCATGCCCAGCCCGGCGCCGACGATCCGTCTCATCAACCGCATCAGCCGCACGGCGCCGCCAGGTTCCCGGGTGCTACGAAGCGTCGGCGTAGGCGGTGAGCTTCTCCGTCAGTGCCGCCCACTGCTCGAAGTCCGCGAGCACCTCGCCGGTGATCCGCACACCGTGCGGGAACAGCCGCTCGAACAGCTCGGCCGCCGAGAGGTGCGCGGCCGGGCAGGTGGCCGGGCGCGCGGGGCGGGGCGGGGGAGCGGACGTGACCGCCGGGGCAACAGGTCGGGGGAGGGGGGCAGGGGCGGGGACGGCGGGGCGGCGGGCCGTCCGCACACCGTCGGCCCACTGATAGACCCCGGAGCGGATCCGCTCCAGCTGCCCGTCGCGGCACAGCACCGCGCTCGCGCTGCGCACCTGATCCCGGGTGATGACCTCCGGGCACAGCGCCACCACCTGGTCGAACCCCAACGGCCGGTCCACGCTGGTGTGCACACCCAGCACCAGCGCGATGATCCGGTCGCGGGTCGCCGACCCCCGGCGCGCGCTCAACTCGGCCACCGCACTCGCCCCGGCCGCGCCGACAGTGTCCGCCTCGACGGTGTCGTTCTTGATGTCGGCGTTCTCGGTGGTGCCGTTCTCGCTCGCGGGGCCGGCCCAGAACTGCGCCACGTCGACGCTGGCCAGTCGGGCCGCCTTCGCCGCCACACCCGCGTCCGCGCGGCCCATCAACGACCGCAGCACCCGCACCGTCCCGCCCCGCGGCCCGCGGAACACCAGATGCACCCCCTCGGTACCCCGCTCGGTTGCACGCCGGGCCGGACGCCGGGTGAAACCCCACACCTCCAGCTGAGCCACGAGGTCCCGAGCCGTCGGGTGCGCCCCGGTGAACGTCGCCGTGTCCAACTGCTCCGACATCGCCACTCCCTCATGGTGTTCCGCTCGACTCCGAATCAGACTAGCACACGCCGTGGAGTTGCTCGCCACGTCAAAATGGAGTTCATCGCGGAGGGTGGTCAGCCGCCGCATTAGGGCGACGACGTGCTCTCAGCGCAACGCCACTCCCGATCGGTGTTCCACGCCACTCCATGTAGGTGTAAACTCCGTGAGGAGTTGACTGATGACACGATATGGGAGTTGTTCCTGGTGGGTGTGACCACGCAGCACTTCGGCACCGTCGACGAAGACTTCGCCGCCAACCTGCGGCGGCGGCGCGAGGCCGAGGGCCTGAGCCAGGACGAGCTGGCCCAGCGGATGACCGATCGCGGGTTCGGGTTCAGCCAGGCCACCGTCTGGAAGATCGAACAAGGCAAACGGCCGGTGAAGATCAGCGAGATGGTGGCGCTCGCCGACGCGCTGGGCGTGCTGCGCTGGCACACCCTGCTCGACGATCCCCGCCGGGCCGACCACGAATCCCGCCTCGAACGCGGCCACCGCAAGGCCGCCGCCGCGCACCGCGCCCTGCAGGAGGCCACCGCCGCGTACCTATGGGCCCAGGCCGAGCTCGCGGTCAGCGTCCGCGACGCCCGCTACGACGGCGTCGACGTGCACCTGTTGTGGGAAAGCTACCTCGACGAGTCCGCCGAGAAGGCGGTCATCGCCGCGCACATCGCCTTCGAACACGAAGACGACCAAGGCAACCTGGTCGCCGAACAGGTGGACAAGGTGATGGCCGCGCTGCGCCAGATCGACATCAAGCCGACCATCGACCCCGACAACATCGTCACGCTCGGCCCGGGCGGCGACCCCGACGACTACCCCGACGACCCCGGCGCCGACGCAGAAGCCGTCGGTGGCGAACGTGAGCGCTAGGCGGTGGGGTCCCTGGCGGCTGAGCAACGACGGCCGGTTCCTCGAGTACCGGCCGGACGGATCAGTGCAAGACTCGGCCCTCTACCGCCAGCTTGACCTGTACCGGTGCACCACCGCCGCCGAAGTGCTGGACACCATCTTCCACGAGGCCAGCGCCGCGGCCGCCGAGACCGATGACGCCTACCTCGCCGGGCTGATCCGCGCCCTGGACGACCTGCTGCACCCGATGGCGAACCTCTGCTCGGGCGGAAAGGCCAAGACCCTCAGCCGGAAGGCGCTGATCGACATCCTCGACCGCGGCGGCGCCCGGTAATCGAACCTCCGAGCAGCTGCCCGGGGCCGCTCGCCGGGGCACCGGGGATCAGTGGCTGCTCTGTTCCCGCTTGCCGTTCACCGGATAACGACCGGATGCTCGGGCACGACCTGCACCGTGCCGTCGTCCAGGACGTTGACGATCCGGCAGCGCACCGTCGACCCGTCGGGCAACTCGACAAAGATCTGATCGCCGGGCCGCCAGCCCGGCTCCGGTTCGTCCACCGGGTGCCTCATGCGGCGCGTGGGTCGGCGCGCAGCGGCCGGGCCACCGCATCCCGGATCACCACCCGCTGCGCCTGCTCCCCGGCCAACCAGGCACCCGGTCCACGATCCCGCGCACGAGCGCCACCCCGTCCACATCACCGAATACTGCGGCGGTCACGACCTGGCCTGCTGGCGCGTCGACCTCGCCGACGGCCTCGCCGCGCTCACCGCGCCGTGGTAGCCACAGCGGGCCCGTCTCGAATTTCGGTCGTTGACGAGACGAGCCGGGGCGGCCGCAGCCGCTAGGGTGGCAGGTGGCGTGCCGGGAAGTCGGGTCGGCGAGGGCGCGGTGTCGCGCCCGCGCACCTGACCGATCGACCTCACGGGGGATCCCGATGCCCGCCCTGGCTGCTGTCCTCGCTTGCCTGATCTTCCTCGGCGCCTACGTGCTGATCGCCACCGAGCGGTGGGTGGGCCGGACCGCCGCCGCCCTCGGCGGTGCCGCACTGGTGCTCGGGCTGGGGATCAGCGGCGCGGACGAGGCGTTCTTTTCCCCGGAGTCGGGGATCGACTGGAACGTCATCTTCCTGCTCTTCGGCATGATGGTGATCGTCAGCGTGCTGGGCGAGACCGGGATCTTCGAGTTCCTCGCGATCTGGGCGGCCAAGCGCGCCCGCGGCCGACCGTTCCCGCTGATGGTGCTGCTGATCCTGATCACCGCGGTGGCGTCGGCCCTGCTGGACAACGTGACCACCGTGCTGCTGGTCGCTCCGGTCACGATCGTGGTCTGCCGCAGGCTCGGGCTCGCCGTGGTGCCCTATCTGCTGGCCGAGGTGTTCGCCGCCAACGTCGGCGGCGCCGCCACGCTGGTCGGGGACCCGCCGAACATCATCATCGCCAGCCGCGCCGGGCTGTCGTTCAACGACTTCCTCGTGCACCTCGCCCCGGTCGTGCTGGTCCTGCTCGTCGCGCTGGTGCTGCTGTGCCGGTGGCTGTTCGCCGACGCGCTGCACGGCGACCCGGACCGGGTGGCCGAGGTCCTGGCCCTCGACGAGCGCGCCGCGATCCGGGACCGGCGCCTGCTCATCCAGTCCCTGGCCGTGTTGACGTTGGTGCTGGCCGCGTTCGTCGCGGGCCACGGCCTGGGCTACGCCCCCTCGGTGGTCGCGCTGCTGGGCGCCGGACTGCTCGTCGCGATCACCCGGGTCCGTGCCGAGATCGCGTTTCGGGACGTGGACTGGAGCACCCTGGCCTTCTTCGCAGGCCTGTTCGTGATGGTCGGCGGACTGGTCACCACCGGCGTGCTCGACGCTGTCGCGCATGCCGGTGCGGCGCTGGCCGACCAGCATCTGCCGGGCTTCACCTTGGCCCTGCTGTGGGGGTCCGGGGTGCTGTCCGGTGTGGTGGACAACATCCCCTACGTGGCGGCGACCAGCCCGGTCGTCGCGGAGATCGTCGGCGAGGACCCGGCGCGGCAGGTGCTGTGGTGGAGCCTCGCGCTGGGCGCCGACCTCGGCGGCAACCTCACCTTGATCGGAGCCAGCGCCAACGTCGTCGTCGCGGGCATCGCCGCCCGCAACGGCGACCCGATCAGCTTCTGGCGTTTCGCGCGCTACGGCGCCGTCGTCACGGCCGTCACCCTTGTGATCAGCACGTGCTACGTGTGGTTGCGGTACTTCGTGCTCGCCGCGGCCTGACCGGACCGGCTGCGCGGGCGGGCACCGCCTCGGCGCGACGGTTGCACGCACCCTTCGATGTCTGTATTGTCCGATTCGGGGTGTCGGGAAGACGGGTCGACGCGATGTCGTCGCCTGCCCGGGAGCTGCGGTGCCCACGTCCGACCCACCCCATCCGCCGCGCACCGTCGAAAACCTCCGTCGGCGACAGAGTCGGTGGCGGCCGATCGACGACGATGGACTGCGCGAGTGGGCACAGTCGGGATGGCGCGCCCAGCCGTCTCGATCATGGTGGGCTGCGGAGCTGACCTGGTTGACCTGCGCCGGCGTCACCGCCGTCGGGGCGGTCATAACGGAGCCCGCGGCGGCCGGGCCGTGGCTCGTGCTGCTGCTGACGGCGCTGATTGTTCAAGCGGCGATGATGGCGGGCGGCAGCCGCCGCTGATCGAGGTTCATCCCGCGCCCGGGCGGTCCCGGGTTCTCGCGGTCACGAGTCCCGGGGACGCGACCACGATCTGCCGTGAGACCGTCTCGTGACGGAATCGGTGAGGCGGACGGGCGAGCCGTCACGTCGTCAGCGTCAGCGACGGCGGCACCGGGGGCCGTGGCCCGTCACTCGATCGCGGCGCCGCAGAATGACAAGCGAGTGAACAATCGTTTATAATCGTCAACGTGCGTTCACCAACTGACGACCGGACCGCGCGGGCGCGAATCCGCGACGAGGCACTTCGGTTGTTCGGCGCGCGGGGGCCGGCCGCGGTGACCGTCCGCGAGGTGGCAGCGGCAGCCGGGGTCTCGCCCGCGCTGGTGATCCGGCACTACGGCTCCAAGGACGGGCTGCGGGACGCGGTCGACGAGCATGTGGCCCGGGTCTTCGCGGCCCTGCTGGCCGAGGCCACCGCGCCCGCCGGCGACCACCCGTTCGACCCCCAGGCGGTGCCCAGCCTCGCGGAGGCGGTCGCCGCGAACCTCTCGGAGGGCTCGGAGGGCTCGGCGATCCCCGGCTATCTCGGCCATCTCCTCATCGCGGGCGGGCCTGCGGCATCGGCGCTGTTCGGCACGCTCTACACGCTGAGCCGGGACGTGCTCGGGCAGTTGGCGCGGGCCGGGATCGCGCGCACCGGCGCCGATCCGGACGTGCGCGCGGCGTTCCTGCTCGTCAACGACATCGCGGTGCTGATCCTGCGCGACCGGCTGCACGAGGTGCTCGGGGTCGACCCGCTCTCCGCCGAGGGCATGCGCCGCTGGGGCAGCGAGGTCTTCGCCGTCTACCGCGACGGCCTGACCTGACCACCCTCCATTGTCATGACGAGCCATCGAAACGATCACGAATCGAGGTAGGCAGATGCACGATCACCGATCAGCACGCGCGGCAGGCGTTCTCGGTCGCGCCGGGGGCCGGTTGCTGCGCAACCGGTTGCTGGTGCGCGCCCCGCTGTGGGTCTACCGGGCACGGCTGGGGTTCCTGTTCGGGTCACGGATGCTCCTGCTCGAACACACCGGCCGCAGGACCGGAGCCGTGCGCCGGGCGGTGCTCGAGGTCATCGGCCACCCGGATCCCGGCACCTACGTCGTCGCCTCCGGGTTCGGCGAGCGGGCCCAGTGGTACCGCAACGTCCTGGCCGACCCGCAGGTGCGGGTGGCCGTCTCGCGGCACGGGCCTGCACCTGCCACCGCACGCGCGCTGCCGGCGCAGGAAGCGGCGGCCGTGCTCGCCGCCTACGGCACGCACCACCCGCGGTCCTGGCGAGCGTTTCGGCCGATCCTGGAGAACACCCTCGGCGCCGGGATCGACGACCGGGGCGCGGCGCTGCCCCTGGTCGCACTGCACCTGAGCAGGACACAGCCGTGAGGGCCGTCGTGTGCGGGGCCGGCATCGCCGGGCTCGCATTGGCCCACTGCCTCTGCGAACACGGCTGGGACGTCGTCGTCCTGGAACGCGCGCCCGGTCCGCGCGAGCACGGCTACATGATCGACTTTTGGGGGCCGGGCTTTGACGCCGCCGAGGCCATGGGGCTGCTGCCGCGGTTGCGGGAGCGGGGCTACCGGATCGAGGGCGCCGGCTACTACGACGACGCCGGACGCCTGCGCGCCACGATCAGCTACCGCCAGCTCGCGGACGCCATCGGCGGCGACCGGCTGCTGAGCCTGCTGCGACCCGACCTGGAACGGACCCTGCGGGAAAGCCTTCCCGACGGGGCAGACCTGCGGTTCGGTGCCGGCGTCGTCGCTGTCGACGTCGCTGTCGTCGATGTCGGCGACGGCACGGGCGAACGCGTGCGGGTGCGCACGGACGGCGGCGAGGTGTTTCACGCCGACCTGCTCGTCGGCGCCGACGGCGTGCACTCCACCGTGCGGCGCCTGGTCTTCGGCCCCGAGCCGGAGTTCCTGCGCTACCTCGGCTACCACACCGCCGCGTTCGTCTTCGACGACCCCGAGGTCTGCGATCAGGTGCGCGGCCGGTTCTGTCTGACCGACAGCGTCGCAGCGCAGCTGGGCTTCTACGGCCTGCGCGACGGGCGCGTGGCGACCTTCGCCGTGCACCGCACGCCCGACCCGACCCTGCCGCCCGATCATCGGGCCGCCGTGCGCCGCGCGTACGCCGCGCTGGGCTGGGTCGCGCCGCGGGCGCTGGCGGCGTGCCCGCCGCACGGCGAGGTCTACTACGACCAGGTCGCGCAGATCCAGATGCCCACCTGGAGCCGCGGCCGCGTGACCCTTGTCGGAGACGCTGGTTATGCGGTCTCGCTGCTCGCCGGGTCGGGCGCATCGCTCGCCGTCGCCGGCGCCTACGTCCTGGCCCAGCACCTCGCCCGAGCCGACACCGTCGAGGACGCCCTGGCACGCTACGAACAGACGTGGCGGCCGATCGTCACCGCCAAGCAGCGGGAGGCACGCACAACCGCGCGGTGGTTCGTCCCCCGCACCGCCACCGGGGTGGCGGTCCGCCGCGCCGTCCTGCGCCTGTCACAGCTGCCCGGCCTCGATCGCCGGCTCGGCCGGCTGCTCACCGGCAAGCCCACCACCGTCGTCCAACAACTCGCCCACCGATCCTGAGGACACACGCCCACGCCGGAGGGCACCGGGACGCCCCCTCCAGCGGCGCCGTCCGAACGGCCGCACCCGCTCAGGGCGCCACCAGCAACAGACAGACCACCGGCCGGACGAGCTTGTCCGGCTCGGGAGACCGTTCACCGGGTCTCTTCGTGGCCGCAGGTCACGTCCACGACCCGCCCGTTGGGACGTCTGGTCACCGGCGAGATGCGTGCTCAGGTGCGGGATGTTGCGCTTCCCCTGCCGGCGCGCTGCGCGCTCAGGTCGTCGGCGTTTCGGACCGCGGCGGCTGAGCTGGGCCGGGTCTTGCGCAGGGTGAGCAGCGACCTGAGGTGCAAGGCGAGCAGCAGCGGCACGGCCGCGGTCGGGATCAGCGCGAACGGAAGCTCGCCGATCAGCTGGTTGGGCGGGGTGACGTTGACCAGCCCGAAGGCGGTGAGGGCGCCCAGGGTCAGGGCGAGGAGGAGATCGATCGTGCCGAACACGTTCACCGACAGCGCGCCCCGCCCGCCGGGATCCCGGGACAGACGCCGTGCGACCAGTGCCGCCGCGATGCCGGTGGCGATGTCACCCAGCCCGGCGGGCAGGGCGAACAGGGCGGGCATACGACCCAGCGCGATGGCCGCGAGGAAGACCACGCCGGCCAGCCGGAACGTGTGCGGGATCAGCAGCGGCCCGATCATGTCGGGCCGGTCGAGGGCGCGGGTCACCGCCGGGATGCGGCCCAGCGCGAGCAGCGCAGCCAGGAAGCCCAGCACGGCGACCGGCAGCCACGGCACCCGGTGGCCGAGCTGGTTCTCATACCCGCCGTGGGCGGCGATCACCGCGCTGGCGGCGAACCAGCCGCCGAGCAGCACCGCTGCTGCGGCGGCGAGCAGCGCGGCCCGCCGGCGACCGGCGCCGGAGCGGAGGGCGCCGGTGTAGAGCAGGTAGACCGGCGTGGCGGCGATCCCGGTGATTCCGACGAGCTCGATCACCCACAGGGAGGCCGGCAGGTCGTGGAGAGGTGGCATCGTTTCGGCTCCTTCTCGGACAGTTTGAGGCCATCAGACTATCTACATGATAGTAGCTTTGAGCTAGTATCGTTGGGTGATGACGCGGAACGTGCGCACCTATGACCACTTCTGCCTGCTCGCCCGGGCGCTCGAACGGGTGGGCGATCGGTGGACCCTGCTGGTGGTCCGCGACCTGCTGTCCGGGGCCAAGCGCTTCACCGACCTGCTCGAGCGGCTCGGCGGCATCACCCCCAAGACGCTCACCCTGCGGCTGCGCGAACTCGAGGACGCCGGAGTCCTGATCGCCGACCGCGAGCCCGGCCGCCGCGAGGTCTGGTACCGGCTCACCGAGAGCGGGACGGAGCTGGCGTCGGCCATCGACGCCTTGAGCTGGTGGGGCCTGCGGCACGCCTGGCGCCCACCGGGTCCCGGGGAACGGCTGCACGTCGAACACCTGCTCCAGGCCCTCATCCGGGCCATCGAGCACACCGCGCAGGACCGGGGCCCGGTCCGCTGGCACCTGCGCATCGAGCGCGTCGGGGACTACCTGATCCGTTCCGACGGCGAGCACTGGTCTCTCGTGTGGCTCGGCGGCCCCGACCAGCCGGCACCCCAGGACGAGGCATCCCCGGACGAGGGGTCGGCAGACGTGGTCGTCACGGCCGACGAGGCGAGCCTCACCCGGTTCGTGCTCGACCCGACCGCGGCCCGGGCCGCCGAACTCACCATCGACATCCGCGGCGACACCGCAGCCCGCGACCGCTTCCAGCGACTCGTCGGAACGTTCACGCGCTCGATACCGACGTAGATCCCCGTTCCGATAGCCGATCCGCTACCGCGGCCGCGCCGCCGCCCATCCCCGCATCGGCCGCCACCTGTTCGAGTGCCGCGACGACGTCCGACACGGGTTCTGACGTGACGATCTCGTAGGCGGGCGCCTACGCACAGGACAGGAGCGGGCCCCAACACCGGCAGCGCGGGCCCGTTGTCGACCAGGAAGCCGGTGAGCCGCGGGGCAGGTGGCCGGTCGATCATGAACCTGTAGAGCGCGATTCATGCCGGGGTAGGGTGGCTGACCAGCACCACCATCGTGCCCCGGGCGCTGCGCTGCAGATGGACCGCCGCCATCACCGCGGTCATCACGGTCAGGCCGTGACCGCGGTGACCGCCCGGGTCGATGGTGCGCCGCTCGGGGGACCAGCGGCCCCGATCCGACACCGCGATGGTCGCCCTCCTCTTCGACCCCGGCGGCGCCGAGTCGGCCGGCTCGACCGGATCCGGCGGATCCGGCTCGGACAGGGCGATCGCGGTGGTGGGAAACCCGGGAGCGGTCACCACCGCGATGACCGGCGGCGGCACCGCCGCAGCGGCAGCGCCCATCGTGACGACCGGCGCGGTGAACGTCGCGGTGCCCGTCGCGGTGACCGGCGCGGTGACCGGCGCGGTGACCGGCGCGGTCACCTCGGGCGGGGCCGCGGGTAGGGCGAGGGCCGCGGCGGTCGGTGCGGTGGTGGGTGCGGTGGCGGGTGGGGCGGGCGCACGGGTGATCCAGGCGTGCAGGTGGATCGGGCCGGGGTCATCGTCGAGGTAGGCGTGGTCGATGATGTTGGCTACCGCCTCGTTCACCGCGAGCTCGATGTCCTCGGCCGCGACCAGCGGCCAACCGGCCGCGTCCAGCCAGCGGCGTACCGAACGGCGGATCGGCCGCAAGGAGGCTGGCACCGCGGACTGGAGCAGCACCAACTCGCCGCCGCGACCGGGATCGTCGGGTTCGGGGTCGGTCCGGCACGGTGCGGGCATGGGCGTCTTTCCGGGCCAGGCCCGGCTCTGGACCCGCAACCCCGGGGCCGAGTATCGGCCCGAGCCCGCCGCGGCGCAGCGTGACAGCCCGCCACGCCCTCTCCGGGGTGCTTCTCGAGCCGGCTGGTCGTCCGGGTGATCGACGAGCTGCACAACGTGCTGGCCGGGCGCGGCGACACCCGCCGCGAGTTCCTGAACCGATCCGGTTCCTGGGCAACGAGCTGCGCATCCCTCTGGTCGGGGTCGGCACCCGAGACGCCTACCTGGCGATCCGCGCCGATCACCTGCGGCGAACCGCGCTGACCGCGCTCGTCGTCGGCACCGCGCTGTTCGTGATCAACCATCTGGACACCGTGCTGGCCGGGGCCGCCACCGCCACGACCTGGGTCAAGATCGCGGTCACCTATCTGGTGCCGTTCGTCGTGGCCAACATCGGGCTGCTGCTGGGTACCCGTGACCGGCCCGACCCCGACGCCCCCACCCAGCCCGCGCAGCCGCCCACGGAAGGACACCCCCGATGACCGACCCCCGCACGCCTGCGCACCCGGTCGTGGTGTTCGACGTCAACGAGACCCTCTCCGACATGACGCCGATGGCTGCCCGGTTCACCGACCTCGGCGCACCCGCCCCGCTGGCCCGGCTGTGGTTCGCCACGCTGCTGCGCGACGGGTTCGCCCGCACCGCCGCCGGCGCCTCCGAACGGTTCGCCGTGCTCGCCGCCGGCGCGCTGCGCACCGTCCTGCACGGCGTCGAGATCGACCGCGACCTGGACGCGGCCGTCGAGCACGTGCTGGCCGGGTTCGCCCTGCTGTCGCTGCATCCCGACGTGCCCGACGGGGTCCGCGCCCTGCGCGAGGCCGGGTGGCGGCTGGTGACCTTGAGCAACGGCTCGGCCCAGGTCGCCGAGCAGCTGCTGCGCGGCGCCGGGCTGCGCGAGGCCTTCGAGCAGCTGCTGTCGGTGGAGGACGCCGGAGCCTGGAAACCGGCTCCGGCCGCCTACCGCCACGCCGCGACGGCCTGTGGTGTGCGGCCCGCCGAGCTGGTCCTGGTCGCCGTGCACCCCTGGGACGTCGACGGCGCCGCCCGCGCCGGGCTGCGCACCGCCTGGCTCGACCGCACCGGCGTCCCCTACCCCGACTACGCCACCCCACCCGACCACACGATCACCAGGTTGCCCGACCTCGGCTCTCGCGCCCTGAACCGCCGCCGGCGGGGCGCCACTCGTTCACGTCGGCTCGTCATCGACGCTGAGGTCGGCGCGGTGCAGGGTGCCCAGCAGCCGCCCTTCGGGATCGGTCACGATCACATAGCCCAGGTTCCGCTCGCGCAGCCGCGCGGCCAGCGGTGCGAGCGGCTCGTGCGGGCGAACCGTCGAGGGGCCCGGTTCGGCGACCGCACCAGCAGGCAGCGCCGGATCAGCGGTGAGCGCGTCGTGCCGCAGCCGGCCGAGCAGGGTGCCATCCCCGGCCACCACCAGCGCGAACCGGTAGCGGGAGGCCGCGATCCGGGCGCGCACCGCGGCCATCGGCTCGTCGGGGCGGGCGACGGGCACGTCGTGGCGCAGCCGTGACCCCGCGGTCGGGTCGTCGGCGGCGCTGCCCTCGGTGGGCAGGTGGTGGGCCAGCCAGTCCAGCTTGCCCGGGGCGTAATCGTGGACCTGGGTGAAACCGAGCGCGGCGAGCCGGCACGCGGCTCGTGGGCTCATGTCTCAAAGCTGGTCCCAGCAGTAGACGATCACCGGCCGGTTGCGGTCCAGCCCGGCGGTCGCCCGCGCGGCGAGGGTCTTGAGCGGGATGCTCACCGCGCCGGGCAGGTGCTGCTCGGCGTACTCCGCGGGCGGCAGGACCTCGACCAGCTGCGCATCGCGCGCGAGCAGCGTGCGCAGCGCGGGCAGGGTGATCGGGATGATCACGGCGTGTCTCCTTCGGGGGTGGTCGGCGCGCCGGCGCGCGCCAGGGCGGCGAGGACCCACGCGTCGGGCGGGGTGTTGCCCAGGCCGTCGGGGGTGGCGTAGAGGCGGCAGCTGAGCCCATACCCGCCGCGGTCATCGGCGCCGGGCTCGACGTCACGCCCGTCGACGCGCACCGTCGGCGACCCGGGGACACGCTCGCGGCGGGCCTGCTCGACGTCGTGCACGACCCGGGCGGACAGCACCGCCGGCGACCCGGCCTCGGCCAGCAGCCGGCGCAGCCGCGGCAGGTACGCGGTGCCGTTGGGGCAGTCCGCGACGTGCCACAGCTCCACCCGGATCGGCTCGGCCGGTGTCCGCCCGGTCATCGCCCGGTCACATCCAGTCCGGGCCCAGCCGGGTGCAGCTGCCCAGCCGCCGGGCCTGCCCGGCGGCCAGCCGCTCGGCGTCGGCGAGCAGAGCAGGCACGCGCGGGTCGCGCAGCCGGTACACCCGGTGCCGCCCGCGCGGGCGGGCCTCGACCACCTCGCACCAGCGCAGGCAGGCCAGATGGTTGGACACCCGGCTGCGGGGAACCCCGAGCTCGGCCACCAGCTCGGCCACCGTCAGCTCCCGCCGCGCCAGCGCCCACACCAGCGCCAGCCGCGTCGGATCGGCCAGCACCTGGAACAAGCGGGCCGTCACCGACACAGTCACGGCCGGCGGCGCCGAGGAGCGGTCGAGCACGGTCACCCCCGCAGCATACGACAGGCCAGCCTGTTACGACCGTTGGCCAGGCGCCGGTGACGGCGGCCACCCGGGGGAAGCGTCGGGCGCGCCGGCCGGGTTGCCCCAGTCCCGACCGAACGAAGCGAGGAGGACCCGTGCCACGCATTCCCGTGCACACCCTGGACGACGCCCCCGAGCAGACCCGCCCCGAGCTGGAGAAGCTGCAGCGCAAGATGGGCAAGCTGCTCAACATCCACGCCGAGATGGCCCACTCCCCGGTCGTGCTCGCCGCCTACACCGGCATGCAGGACGCGCTGGCCCGCCACGGCAGCTTCGACCCGGCCACCCGCGAGGCCATCGCCCTGGCCGTGGGCGCCACCGACAGGTGTGACTACTGCCAGTCCGCGCACACCCTCGGCGGCAAGGCCGCCGGCCTCGACCCCGAGCAGATGCTCGGCGTCCGCGCCGGGCGCCCGACCGGGGACGAGCGCCTGGACACCCTGCTGGCCGTGATGCGCGAGGCCGCCGCCGAGGTCGGCGCGGTCGGCGACGACACCTGGAAGCAGGCCCTGGCCGCCGGCTGGAGCGACGAGCAGCTCACCGAGGCCTTCGCGCACCTGGCGGCGAACCTGTTCACCAACTACTTCAACCACTACGTCGGCACCGAACTCGACGTGCCCCAGGCCCCGCCCCTGGCCGGCTAACCGGACCTCGGTGCGCTCGGTCCCCCACGGCCCGCCCGGGGCGGGACCGGGCCACCGGCCCGACGGCGGCGGGGCGACGATGCCGCCGCCCTGGTCAGGCTCGAGCCGGGTGCGGCTGCGGGGCGGCCACGGCGGGGCGGGCGCGGCGGGGCGGGCGCGGCGCCCGTCGATCTCGAAGAGGAACTGCGCCGCGGTGCTGCGCAACGCCGTCGACCAGGTGGGGTAGGCGTGCACCGCCTGCGCCAGCCGCCCGGTGAACGCCCCGGTGCGCATCAACAGCGCGACCTCGTGGATCATCTCGCCCGCGCAGGGCGCGACGATGGTCGCGCCGAGCAGCCGCCCGCCGGCCACGTTGCCGGTCACCGCGCGGGGGCCGGCCACGAGCTTGACGAACCCGTCGGTCCGTCCGGCCACGACCGCCCGGTCCACCGCCGACAGCGGCAGTTCCGCGACCCGGCCACGACGTGCCGCGGCCTGCGTCTCGGTCATCCCGACCCGGGCGATCTCGGGGTCGGTGAAGGTCACCCATGGCGTGCAGCGCTCATGCACGCGCAGCCGCCGCGGCCGGCGCAGCGCGTTGATCGCGGCGATGCGTCCCATCTCGTCGGCGGCATGGGTGAACGGCAGGCGCCCGGTCAGGTCCCCGGCGGCGTAGATCCCCGGCGCGCTGGTGGCCATCCGCTCGTCGGTACGAACCCACCCGTGCTCGTCGACGGCCACCCCGGCGGCGGGCAGATCCAACTCCGCCGCGGCCGGACGGCGACCCACCGCGACCAGCAGCGCCGCCGCCTCGACGTGCCCGCCGTCGTCGAGCAACAGCCGCAGCCGCTGCCCGGCCACCCGTGAGCGGTTCACCCAGCCGGTAACGAGCACGTGGTGTCGGTTGAGGGCCGAGCCGTGCCCGCTACCGCCTCGGCGGAGGCCACCGGGCTCAAGACCGATACCGACTGTGATCCGGCTTACCGTCCGCCCCACCGTTCCGACGTACGGTGCCGGCGTGGTGCTCCGCGTTGTGCTCGGCGTCGTGTTCACCGGGATGGCGGTGGGTCAGCTCGCGTCGTGGGCGGCGATGCCGTCCATCCTGGACGCCTACCGGTTGCTGCCCGCCCCGGCGCTGCCGGTGCTGGCCGCCGGGCTGATCGGCGCGGAGCTGGTGTGCGGGGTCTGGTTCCTCGCCCGCCCCCGGTCCCACGGCGCGGCCCCGGTCTGGATCTACACGGCGGTGTCGCTGGTGTGGGCGGGGTTGGGGGTGCAGGCCTACGTTCGGGGGCTCCGGGTCGACAACTGCGGCTGCTTCGGGGTGTACCTGCCTCAGCGGCTGAGCCTGTTCGTGCTGGCCCAGGACGCCCTGTTGCTGTTCTACGCCGCGCTCCTTGTGCGCGGGGTGCTGCGTCCGTCACGGATCGTCCTCGGGGAGGCCCGATGACCCAGGAGAAGCGGGATCGCGACGAGGTGTTCCTCGAGTACACCAAGTCGATCTGCCCGGTGTGCAAGGTCGTCGTCGACGCGCAGGTCAACATCCGCAGTGACAACGGCACCGGTGACAACGGCACCGGCACCGGCACCGGCACCGGCACCGGCAAGGTGTACCTGCGCAAGCGCTGCCGCGAGCACGGCGAGTTCGAGGCGCTGGTGTACGGCGACGCGCAGCTCTACCTGGATTCGGCGCGGTTCAACAAGCCGGGCACGATCCCGCTGAGCTTCCAGACCGAGGTGGCCGAGGGCTGCCCGAGCGATTGCGGGTTGTGCCCGGAGCACAAGCAGCACGCGTGCCTCGGGATCATCGAGGTCAACACCGGTTGCAACCTGGACTGCCCGATCTGCTTTGCTGACTCCGGCCACCAGCCCGACGGCTATTCGATCACTATCGAGCAGTGCGCGGCGATGCTGGACGCGTTCGTCGCGGCCGAGGGCGAGGCCGAGGTCGTGATGTTCTCCGGTGGCGAGCCGACGATCCACCGCGACATCCTCGCCTTCGTCGACCTGGCCCAGGCGCGCCCGATCCGATCGGTCAACGTGAACACCAACGGTATCCGGCTGGCCCGCGACCGGGGGTTTGTGGCGGCGCTCGGCGAGCGGAACCGCACGCCGGGCCGCTCAGTGAACGTCTACCTGCAGTTCGACGGGCTCGATGAGCGCACCCACCTCGAGATCCGCGGCCGGGACCTGCGCGAGATCAAGCAGCTGGCGCTGGACCACTGCGCCGAGGCCGGGCTGACCGTCACCCTCGTCGCGGCCGTCGAACGAGGGCTGAACGAGCACGAGGTCGGCGCGATCATCCGCCACGGGCTGGGACATCCCGCGGTGCGCTCGGTGGCCTTCCAGCCGGTCACCCACTCCGGACGGCACCTGCCGTTCGACCCGCTGACCCGGCTGACCAACCCCGACGTGATCGCGCTGATCGCCGAGCAGCTGCCGCAGTGGTTGCGCAGCGAGGACTTCTTCCCGGTGCCGTGCTGCTTCCCGACCTGCCGCTCGATCACCTACCTGCTCACCGAGGGCAGCGGCCCCGACGACCCGGACTTTGGGGTGCTGCCGATCCCACGGCTGCTCGATGTGGCCGACTACCTGGACTACGTGTCGAACCGGGTGATCCCGGACTACGCGATCCGCGAGGCGCTCGCGAAGCTGTGGAGCGCCTCGGCGTTCCTCGGTACCGGGGTCACTGAGGACCGCCTCGCCGCCGTGGCGCGGGCGCTGGACTGCGCCGACGCGTGCGGGGTGAATCTGCCGGCAGCGATCGCCGACATCACCGACCGCGCCTTCATGATCGTGCTCCAGGACTTCCAGGACCCGTACACGCTCAACGTCAAGCAGCTGATGAAATGCTGCGTCGAGGAGATCACCCCGGACGGCCGGCTGATCCCGTTCTGCGCCTACAACTCTGTCGGCTACCGGGAGCAGGTCCGCGAGCGCATGTCCGGGCTCGCAGTGCCCGACGTGGTGCCGAACGCGATCCCGTTGCAGCCACTGCTGCGCGACTCCCGATACGGCTCGAAGATCGCGGACGGCAACGGTGACGACAACGGCGACGGGGACCGGCGGACCGTCGCCCCGGACACCACGAACGTGGGGCGGCGCCTGCGATGACCGACACCGAATTCACTGCGTGCTGCGCGGCCACGTATTCCTCGGACCTGGTAGCGCTGCTGCTCGGCGACTCCTACCACCCGGGCGGGCTGGCCCTGACCCGCCGGCTCGCCGCCCGGCTGTCCCTCGCCGCCGGGCGGCGCGTGCTGGACGTGGCGGCCGGGCGCGGAACCAGCGCCCTGATGCTGGCCCGCGAGCTCGGCGTGACCGTCCAGGGTGTCGACGCCTCGGCGGCCAACTGCGTGCTCGCGGACGGGGCGGCGCGCTCCGCCGGGCTCGCTGAACAGGCCGCGTTCTGCGCCGGGGACGCCGTGGTGCTGCCTTTCCCCGACGCGCAGTTCGACGCCGTGCTCTGCGAATGCGCCTTCTGTACCTTCCCCGACAAACCGGCCGCCGCCGCCGAGTTCGCCCGCGTGCTGCGCCCGGGCGGACGCGTCGGCATCACCGACGTCACCGCGTCGCCCGAAGCCCTCCCCAGCGAGCTGACCACGCTCGCCGCGCGGATCGCCTGCATCGCCGACGCCCGACCGGTGGCGGGCTACGCCGACCTGCTCACCGCCGCCGGCCTGATGGTCCGATACACCGAGCGGCACGACGGCGCGATCCTGCGGCTGATCGACCAGATCGAGGCCCGCCTCGCCCTGGTCCGAATGACCGCCCGCGCCAAGGCCGAAGCCCTCGGGCTCGACTTCACGCAGGGGTCGGCGGTGCTGGCGGCCGCACGGCAAGCAGCGGCGGCCGGACTCGTCGGCTACGCCCTGCTCGTCGCGGAGAAGCCGACCTGAGCTGGGACCAGCCGCTAACCAGCGGCTGGTCGTCCAGCCACGCTCACGGCGAGCAACAGCACCGACAGCGGGTAGAACACGGCCCGCAGCGGCAGCAGCACCGGCACCAGCAGCGTAGCGATGCTGGGCCCACACCGATCAGGACCGCCGGAACACAGCAGGCGAAACCGGTCAGCAGCGCCGGCAGCGCGGCCGCCAGCCGGCCGTAGCCGGTGCGCCGGCAACTCGCCCGGGCGACGGCGTGGGCCGTGACCGCGAGGTTGGGGCCGACCAGCGCGGCGAGCACGGCGCCGAGGACGAGGTCGAGCGGGCCGACCAGAATGCCGATCGGCCCCGGTGGGTGAATCGCGGCGATCGGTTCGAACAGGTAGGGCGCGCGGACCTGCAGCACCCGGTCGGTCCAGCCCGGCGCGACCTCGACGAAGGGCGCGCCCACCGCGATGGACGAGGTGATGTCACCGATCGCGACCAGGTACAGCAGCAGCGCCACCGAGGCCGCAAGGATGCCGGTGCGCCGGTGACGGAGGGCCGCCAGTGCCGGCCGGACGCGGCCGGGCGTGGCCCGCACTGCGGCGAGGACGGTGTCGGTCGCGTCGCCCACCCGGGTCACCGCGACCGCCAGCCGGCTCATGCCATCACCGTGGTGTGCGGGTAGCGGCCGGCGTGGCGATCCGGCACACCGAGCGGCACGACGCCCCGATCCTGAGGCTGAACGACCAACTCACGGGCTCTCTTGCTGGATGTGAGTGACCGCTGGATGTGAGTAACCGCCCGGAACCGCTCCATCGGCGCAGCACACGAACCGGGCCTGGCGCACGGTCCCGGTGCTGGCCGCCGCACGGGAGGCGGTGGGATTGGCCGGCTACACCCTGTCGGTCGCCGAGAACCGGACTGACCGCCCGGAAGTGTGTGCTCCGTCACCGAAGTCGTGGCGGCGGCGGGCATACCGTCGCCGCTTCGAGGAGAGGAGGCCTGTCATGGCGACAGCACACGCATCCCTGGGCGTGACCGGGCTGGTCCACCGAGGCATCGCCGGAATCGCCGGCGGCCTGGTCGGCGGTGTCGCCTTCGGCGTGCTCATGCAGGTGATGGGCATGATCCCGATGGTGGCGATGCTGGTCGGCAGCGACTCGGCGGGGATCGGCTGGCTGGTCCACCTGGTGATCTCGGCCGGAATCGGTGCGAGCTTCGGGCTGCTGCTCGGGGCGGCGGCCGCCGGGGCGGCGCGCGCGATCGGTCTCGGCGCGGTATACGGCATCGTGTGGTGGGTGCTCGGCGGTCTGCTGATCATGCCGGCGTGGCTGGGCATGCCCGTGTTCACCTTCACCACGGCGGCCTGGATGAGCCTGGTCGGGCACCTCGTCTACGGGCTGCTGCTCGGCGCGACGTACGCGCTGGTGCGGCCCCGGCTGTCCCGCTAACCGGGCGTGGCGCGCGGCGACGCCGCAGGCCCGGCCGCGGCACCCGCGACCGGTGCGGCGGGGACATACTGTGGCGCCGAGGGCGTTCTCGCCCTCGGCCGGGCGCCGTGGGGCAGCCGGCCGCCACCATGGGCTCCCGGCCGGCGCGAGGAGGTGGCATCCGTGGACCTGGCCGCCGCGGCGGGGTCCGGCACCCCGCCGGTCGACCGCACCTGGTGCCTGACCGAGGTCGACATCTTCCGCGACCTCAGCGACACCGAGATGGCGGCGATCGCCGCTGCGGCCCCGATGAAGACCTACGCGGCCGGTGAGATGCTCTACTCCCCGCACAACCCGGTCGAGGCGCTGTTCATCCTCAAGAACGGGCGGGTGCGCATCTTCCGGGTCTCCACGGACGGGCGCGCGCTCACCACCGCGATCATGACACCGGGCACGATCTTCGGCGAGATGGTGCTCATCGGTCAGCGCATGTACGACAACTTCGCCGAGGCGCTCGACGAGGCGACCGTGTGCGTGATGAGCCGCGCCGACGTCTATCGGCTCCTGCTCGCCGACCCGCGCATCGCCGCCCGAATCACCGAGGTCCTGGGATCCCGGCTGGCCGAGATGGAGCGGCGGCTCTCCGACAGCGTGTTCAAGACCGTGCCGCAGCGGATCGCCGCCACGCTCGCGACGCTCGCCGGGGAGCAACCCCGGCCCGGAGCGTTGTGGGCCGGGCCGCTGGGCCGCGGGCCCCAGGTCGCGCTGACCCACGAACAGATCGCGGCGCTCGTCGGGACCTCGCGCGAGACAGCGACGAAGGTGCTCGGCGAGTTCGCCGGGCGCGGCGTGATCCGGCTCGGCCGCGGCCGGATCACCGTGCTCGACCCGGACGCGATCCGGCGCGAAGCCGGGAACGACTGACCGCCATGGGCAGGGCACGTACCCGCGCGGGCACCTGGATTCTGGGCGGGGCCGGACTGGCCGGACTGGCATCCGTGGCCGCCGCCGGCTACCTCGGGCTGGTCACCGGCGCCGTGCCGATCGACGTCGGGGTCGGCCGCAGGCTGCGGCCGCTCGGGCCGCTCACCATCACGATCGACGCCCCACGCGAGATCGTGTTCGACGTGATCAGCCAGCCCTACCTCGGCCGCGCCACCCGCGCGCTCAAGGAGAAGGTGCACGTCCTGCACGCGGGCTCCGACATGGTGCTCGCCGCCCACCGCACGCCCGTTCGCAACCGGCTCGTCGCGACCACCGTCGAGACCGTCCGCTTCATCCAGCCGGAACGGGTCGAGTTCCGGCTGGTGCGCGGCCCGGTGCCGCACGTCGTTGAGGAATTCGTGCTCAGCGAACGAGACGGCGGCACCGAACTGGCCTACCGCGGCGAGCTCGGGACCGACTTCGGGCCGCTCGGGCAGTGGTGGGCCGGCGCGGTCGCGCCGCGCTGGGAAGCAACCGTCGCCGCGACCTTCGATACCGTCAAGTCCGAGGCCGAACGCCGCACCGCGCATCAACGTTGATCTCCCAGGTCAGCGAGATGACGCCGCACAACCAGGTGAGACGTAGTTGGATGCCGAGGCCGGGATCTACCGGATAATAGGCCATTATCCGGTAGCCTGATCCACAACAAGGATCGGCGACCAGCGCGAACCCGGCGACACGCCCGGGATACGACTGTCCCGAACCCGTGTCCGGAATCCGACAGCCCGCCCCGGACTGAGAAGTGAGATGGGTGCGGGGCAGGCGAATCGGTCGCTGTCAGGATGAATCGGTGGCCGATGCGCTCGATGGACTGGATGCTGCGCGACGGGCGGGATGGGCGCGCGCCTTCGCCGCCGAAGAGGTGGCGGTGCACATGCTCTACAACCTGTTCCTGCACATGTATCTCAACAGCGACCGCCCGGATCTGGCCGCCGGGGTCGGTCAGATCGTTCGTGGATGGCTCGACGGTGCCGATATGACACCGGGGTGGGTCAAACCCACCAACCCGCCACCGAACCTCACGTCCGGGCAGGTGGAGGCGCGGATCCGAATCGCCCGTCGCCTCATCCGGCTCGACGCGGAGCTGACCGGCTCGGAAGGTCAACCCTTGCTTGATCCAGAGGACGACCTGGCCGGTCCCGGTTCCTCGCGCTGATCCGAGCGTGTCGCCTGCTTTATCCGAGCCATCGCCATGCGCTGGGGGCTGGGGTACCCGACGACATGTGCCGGGGCGGCCCCGCCAGAGTTGCCTGATAACTCCGATTACCTGGCAACCCGGCCCACGTCGGCCGCGGCCGAGCTGCGCGGATGCCCGGTTCTGTCGGTCCGGCCCGCTAGGTTCGCTGCGCAGTTATCCGGCAACCCCGAAGGCAGGCCCGGCGATGCCCCATCCTTCCCGCCACCGCGACGCGGTATCGCTCGACACGGCGCGCGACGCGCCGCGCGACGAGGTGGGGACCGTGGTGCGCGATGTGCTGGGCCCGCACCCGCTCGCGGCGCCGATCGCGGCGTTCCTCACCGATCTGCACAACGCCGGGCGTTCGCGGCAGACCGTGCGCGCCTACCGCGGTGATCTGGTGCGCCTGGCCGGCCATCACGACGGCCCGGTCGGCGAGCTGGACGCCGCGGCGATCCGGGCGTTGCTGTCGGAGCTGGCGGTACTCGCGCCGGCGACCCGGCGCCGGGCGCGGGCGTCGGTGGCCTCGTTCTGCCGCTGGGCCGTACGCCAGGATCTGCTGGAGACCAACCCGGCCGAGCGGATCGCGGCGGTGAGCGTCCCGGCCCGGTTGCCGCGCCCGGCCGCGGCCGCCGACGTCGCCGCGGTGCTCGCGGTCATCTGCCCGCGCCGACCGCGTAAGGACGTCCCGCTGGACCGGCTGCGGGACCGGGTGCTGTTCGAGACCGCCTACGTGTGCGGGGCGCGGGCGTCGGAGGTGTGCGGGCTGCACCTGGAGGATCTCGACCTGCGCGTGGACGACGAGCACCTGCGCATCCACGGCAAGGGCGGCACCGTGCGCACCGTGCTGCTGGATGACCGCGGCTACGTCGCGCTGCTGCAGCTCTACCTGGCCCGGGCCGGCTACCGGGCCGGCCCGCTGTTCCGGGCCAGCATCAACGGCGCCGGCGGCCCGCTGTCCTACGACGCCGCCCATCACCGCTGGCAGGGCTACTGCGCGGCGGCCGGGCGCGACATCGACATCCACCAGCTGCGCCACGCCCACGCCACCGAGCTCATCAACTCCGGGGTGTCCATCGAAGCCGTTCGGCGCCGCCTTGGCCACGCGTCGACGTCGACCACGCAGCTCTACACGCTGCTCTCGGACGAGGTCTCCGACGCCGAGATCCGCGGCGCCCGGCGCCGTCGCCGCACCGGCCGCTGACCCCGTCGGCGGCAGCATCGTCGACGAAGCGGGCTACCCAGCCCGGTGCCGCGGCGGTGATAGCGATGATGCGCTCTTCCTGGCGGGCGCGACGCAGAGAGCTCACCGACGGCCTTCTGGCCGATCGACGGCTGGCGAGGGGTGATGCCCCTCCCGCTCAGTCCGCTCGATCGCCCGCAGCAGCGATCGGGACCGGTGACGGCTGTCGCCCATCACCGGCGCCGTCGGGGTTACTACGTGCGGCTACGCGGCCGCGGACGCCGTTTCCTCATCCTCCAGTTCGGGGACGTCGTGCACGCTGATTCGGCCGCGGTCGTGGTCGATCCGGTCGATGACCACGTGAGCAGCTCTCCGCGCTCGACCTGACCTGGGGGTATTCACGCGGGAATCGCGTGGGATTCATGGAGTCTCCTCAACTCGAACGGGTGGGAAGAACCCGCGTGACACCCCCGGCCGACGCGGATGCGACTGGCCGGGGACTCGGGGTTCACGTCGTGAAGCGATCTTGGAGTTGGTTAGGGCGGTGCACCGCCTACCCCTCCGGGGGGCTGGTCCCCGGCGGCGGCGAGGCCGCGACCAGGGCCTTCTGCAGCGTCATCCCGGCGCCGACGGTGGTGAGCACGTCGTACCAGTACGCCGCGACCTCCCGCCGCAACGTCGCGTCTTCGATGCCCAGTACGGCTGGCCCGGTCAGGTCCAGTGGGCCCAGCGCGGCCGCGTTGACGACGCCGACGCCCACTTCGGCGCGCACGAGCGCGAGCAGCGTCTGCGGCGCCTCCACCGCGGCCCGCGGCTGCACCGCCCGCCCGCGCGCCGCGAGCCCCGCGGGCACCTCGCCCGCGAGCTCGGCGCCGTTCGACTCGGCCTGCGCGCCGTAGACGACCAGCGGTGAGGCAACGAGGGCGTCCAGCGGCACCGGCTTCCCCGCCCGGTCCAGCTCGTGCCCCACCGGCACGACGACCATCAACGGCTCGTGCCACAGCACGCGTTCGCGCAGGCCCGGCGGCAGCGGCGCGGCGAGGCGTGGGAGCACGGCGAGCGCGGGCCCGTTGCTCAGCAGCCGTCGCTCGACGTCGATGCCCGCGTGTTCGACGAGCGTCACGCGCACGCCGGGGTGGGCCGCGACGACCTCGGCCAGCACGTCGGGGAAGACAGTGGCGCCGATGCACGGCGTCGTGAGCACGGTGATCGGCTCGGCGTCCATCCCGCGCAGCGCCACCACGGCCGAACGCGCGGCGCCGATACCCGTGACGAGCTCGCGCGCGTGGCGGGCGACCACCACGCCCGCCGCGGTCAGCCGGGCGGGCCGGTGGGCGCGGTCGACCAGGCGCACGCCGAGGTCGCGCTCGAGGGCGGCGATGTGCGCACTGACCCGGGACTGGGAACGGTGGAGCGTCTCGGCCGCGGCGGTGAACCCCCTGCGGTCCGCCACCGCGAGGAAGGTTTCCAACCAGTCCAACTCCATCCCGGGATCCTGCCTCGACACGTTCGCGCTCGCCTCCGGGACGCAGCCCGGGATACCCGACCTGGGACACACACGGCTGGGTGAGTGTCAGTGTCGTGTCGGTACGTAAGCGAACCGGAGCAGGAGATGGATGCCCACCTGCGTCTGCAGTGCGTGCTGGCCGAACAGCGCTGGCCCGCGCGGCGGCGGGAACTGACCGCGACCGCCGAACGCTACGGCGCCGACCAGGTCACCCTGACCGATCTCTCCCGCGTTGCCGGCAGCGCGCACAGATCGGCTTGTCGGTTGAGGCCGTTATCGGATCAGCGGTCTCCAGCACGTGCGCATGCCGTAGGACCGCATAGGCCCTCCCCGAGTGCATGATCACCAGCGTGATGGGCGGGTTGATCGGCGAGCGGCCGCGCGTTCGTGTCCGGCTGTGGGTGCGGCGGCATCGTGGTCGACTTCGGCGGGTACGACTCGACGTCGATCGGCCGGGCCGGGCCCTGGCGGGGACGTGTTCACAGCGCGGCTATCCGCGATGCCCTCAGCGGCGCTTCGGCGGGATGAGGTGAGCACCCCGTTCGCCGTCCTGGCTGCGGCCGTCGCGGACCGCAGTCTGTCCGGCGCGCAGGCTGCCGCGCTGGTGCAGATCCTCGCCGGGCTGGAGATCTGGTCGACGTTGGACGCCCGGGCTGCCACCGACCGTCCCGAGCATGCCCGCGATGTCCTCGCGCGGGTCAGCTACCGGCTCGGGCTCGCCGAGCATGCGCTGAGCACCTATCGGACTGAGATGGCGGGCCTCGTCGAGCTACCGCCGCCGAGTGTTCCCCCGTATGTCTGAGGTCCCCGTGCCGCCACCCTCGGCGATCGCCGGTTGGTGATGCCCGGTGGTCGCCCCGGTGAGCAGGGACCGTGTCGACGCCCTGAAGGCCGGGGCGACCCTCATGTTCTGGAATATCTGTCCCGGAGGTCGATGCCGCGGGCGGTGGCGTTATCGGCAGCGGAGGATCGCAGGGCGGCCATGTTGCCAGGTGATCTGCAGGGCAGCGACTACTGTGAGGCGGGTGAGCGCTGCTGCCGACATCAGCCCGGCTGAGCCGCGGCGGGTGCCATTCGCTGATGCCTCACCGGCCGAGGTTCGTGCAGCGTTGACTACGGAGGACGCGGCGGCGTTCGACCGGCAGTGGCGGGCGTTGATGGCGCGGGCGACTGAGCGGCTGGATCTGTCCGAGGTGCACGAGGCACTGGAGGTATGGCGGCAGGTGGCGTGGGTGACCTCGGCGCACGGCCCCGAGGTCTATCGGCGGACGTTGGCGTCGGCGCAGGAGCGGCTGCGGAGCGGGGAGCGGGCGGCGGGGGCGTTGCCGTGGGCGCAGTTGAAGGCCGAGCTCGGCTTGCCCGAGTGACACTGGACGTCCACCGCCGGTGAGCTACGCGATCGACATCGATCCGGCCGCCCACGACGCGATCGGCGCGCTTCCCGACGAGGCCCTTGTGGCTCTGGCCGAGGCGTTCGCCGTGCTCGAGCTGACGCCGTGGAGTGTCGGCCGTTCGGTGAACCCGGAGCGCAACCCGGACTCCGGGGTGCGCAACCTGCCTTTCGGCGATGCCGGGATGGTCACGTATCTGATCGTGGAGCACGAACGGCGGGTCGACATCCTGCTGGTCACCTGGGCCGGGCTGGCTGATCTGTCATCGTTTCATTATCGGTTACGATTATCGTTATCGTTTTGCCGGACGGGGCGGTCGGATCGGACGCGCCGGTTGGGTGGGGTCCCGGACGGCGTCGGACCGCCACGCCATACTCGAGGTCATGACGGCGGTGACGATGGTGGCGATCGAGCGCACCGGCCCGGCCATCCGCGCGGCACTGGCCGCCCACGCCCCAGAGGACGAGGCCCGGTTCGTCGCCGAGCTGCGCGACGCCCTCGCCCGCGCCGGGCAGGATCTCGACCTGGCCGGCCCGCAGGCCGTGCTGCGCCGCTGGCACGCCCGCGCCCTGATGGCCGCCAACCCGCTGTCCGCCGCCGAACTCGCCCAGCTGCAACAGGCCAAGGCCGGGGATCTCACCGGGTTCGTCGAGCACCACGACGACGGCACCACGACCACCCTCTGATACCGGCGATCCGACACGATGCCGCGTTTCCGGCTGGTGTGGCTGGAGATCGCCGACCAGCAGTACCGCGCGCTGCCCGACGCGACGCGCGCGCTGGTCGCCCGGCGGCTGGCGCAGCTGGTGGAGAACCCCACCGCGGACCCGGACACCGACTACAACCCACGCTCGGACCAGTGGAGCGTGCCGGTGGGCGCCGACGGGCTGCTGTTCTACGCCGTCGTGCGCGACCCACCGACGGTGATCGTGTTGCGGCTGGTCAGCCTGGCGTAGCCGCCGAGGAACGCGCCGCGCTACGCCGTGAGGCCGGCGAACAGCTGTCCGCGATCCTGGCCCGACGCTTCGGGGTTCACCTGCTCGGCGGCGCCGGAAGGAGTGTTCCACCACATCGTTGACGACGTCCGCGTCCGGGAGGATCTCCTACGACACGCCCATCCTGCTTGATTTCTATGCAAATGATCTCCGATCTGCTACAACTTCTGCCGTGATCGGAGATGCGGCGGCGCGAGAGCTGCTGGACACTGTCGTCGTCGAGTGGACCGGCGCCGGGGTGCTGGACCCGCTGCGGGCGCTGGTCCCCACCGTGTGGCGGAAGAACCTGGACCGCTACGAGCCCACGTTGGGCGATGACGCCCAGACCTTGGGCATCCAGTCCAGCCGCAACATCTGCAACCTCGCGGTCGAGCAGCTCAAGGGCCTGCCGGCGGTGTGGGCGCGCGACGCGAAGACGTTGGAGGTGACCCACGCCGGCCGAACCCTCCACATCAGCAAGGTCACCTCGCGGTTGCGCAGCTGGGACGTCGCAGCGATCGACTGGTCGCAGAGCGAGGTCCGCACGAGCAGCGCCGAGGCCAACAGCCGCGTGTACGTGCCGGTCGAGGGCACGCTGCTGGAGCCGCTGGGCCCGCTGCCCGGACAGCCAGTCGACCCGGCCGCGCTGCGCCATCTGCATCTGGCCTGGCAGGGCTTCGACGACGGCGGCACCCGCACCTGGCTCGGCTTCCCGCGCGACGGCGATCCGGCATGGTTCGCGGTGGTGCTGCTCGACGACGACCCGGGCGACCGCGGCGGTGTCCGCCCGGACGACACCCGACCGATCCCGCCGGACTTCGACACCCTCGGCGAGCCCGCGGTCGAGCTCACCCGCCGCGACGACGACGAGCAGGACGGCCGGGCCCGGCCGCGCGGAGCGTGAACCCGCCCGTCGCGCTACACGAGGCCCGCCGTCGGGCCGCGCGCCGCCGCGCGGCCGGGGTGGCGCCCGACTTCGACCCGGCCCGCCTTGCCCTCGCCCGCCGTCTCGCCGCGCTGCCGCGGACCCGGCTGGGCGCACTCGTCGGGGTGACCCCATCGGCGATCACCCAGTACGAGAAGGGGCAGAGCACACCGACGCTGCCGGTGCTCGACCAGCTCGCCGAGCACCTCGCCGTCCCCGTGGCGTTCTTCCGGGCGGGCCGTGCGCTACCCGCGTTGCCCGCCGGCGGCGCGCACTTCCGCAGCCTGCGCTCGACCACCGCGCTGCAGCGTGAACAGGCGCTGGCCTTCGGCGAGCTCGCGCTGGCCGTGTTCGCCGCCGTCGAGGACCACATCGAGCTGCCTGCGCCCGCGTTGCCCGAGCTCGACGTCCCCACCGAGCTCACCGCGGCCGACATCGCCCGACTGGCCGGGCAGACCCGGCAGCTGCTCGGCGTGCCGACCGGCCCGATCCCGCACATGGTGCGGCTGCTGGAAGCCCACGGCGTGCTAGTCGTGCGCCTGGACGAGGTCAGCTACGGCGTCGACGCGTTCTCCCACCAGCAAGAGCATCGGCCCCTGGTGATGCTCAACCCGGCCAAGCAGGACAAGGCCCGCGGCCGCTTCGACGCCGCTCACGAGCTGGGCCACCTGCTGATGCACCCCGACGTCGAGCCAGGCTCACGCCTGGTCGAGCGGGAAGCCCATCGGTTCGCCGCCGAATTCCTCGCCCCCGCCGACGAGATCGTCGACGACCTGCCCTCCCGGCTCGACTGGGCGGTGCTGCACCAGCTCAAACGCCGGTGGGGCATCAGCCTCAAGGCGCTCGTCCTGCGCGCCCGCGCGCTCGGCCGGATCACCGACACCACCTACCGGCGGGGGATGCAGCAGCTCACCGCCTGGGGGCTGCCCGAACGCTGCTCCCTCGGCCCTCCCGAGGCGCCGATCCTGCTGCCCCGGGCGGTGCACCTGATGGGGCTCGACGAGCATCACGCCCTCGACGTGCTCGCGGCGGCCGCGGGCCTGCCCCCCTCCGAGGTGTGGCGGATCTGGGGCGCCGCGGGCGGCGAGGAGACCCGACCCGTCCTGCGTCTCTGACTGGCTCGCGCGCGACCGCGCGCGGTGGTGCGATACCGCGTTTGCCGCCGAGCACGCTGCCCGGGGGGCTTGACCTGTTCGACAACGCTGCTGAGCGGGCGCAGGCCCCGGGCTGGCGTCGTCGACTCGACCGGTCCGCTTCTGCAGCGGTCCGGCGCCACCGCACAAGGGAGCTCCCGGGCATCCTCTGTGGACGAGCCCGGGAGCTCATCTCTCCGGGCTCGGCCGGGTTGCCACGATCAGGACTGCGAGAACGGCGACGCCCACGGCGATCGCGGCACCGACGGGTGGCCAGGCGATCGCTGCGGCGATGGCGAGCCCGGTGATGAGAAGCAGCACCAGGGCCTGCGTCGAGATCAGGGGCGGCGTGGGGTCCCCGGCGGGCTGGGCAGGGCCTACAGTCATCGGTGCCTACTTTCCGAGTTCTCAGAAGGTTCGGGGGGTGGGGCTTCGGAGTGCGGCCGACCCTCTGGTCACGCAGAGGGTCGGCTTCCGTCTGTCCCGGCGTCGGGCGACTGCCCGTGGGTTTGGTCAGGCCACGATGGGCTCGGCGAGCGCAGCGTTGATCCTGGGCACGGCGTGACCGAAGTGGTCGAGGTCGCCTTGTTCGATCATGCGGTTAACCCGTCGGCGTAGGCGCCGCATCCGGCCCTCGACGGCGCGCTCGGTGATGCCCAGCTGCGTCGCGATCTCGGCGAAGGGCAGGTCGCGCATGATCAATGCGCAGATCAGGCGAGTCTCGGGCGGGCAGTTTCGCAAGATGGCGGCCACAGCGTCGCGGGTGACGGCGGTCCGTTCGGGATCGAGGGCGGTGCTGATCACCTGCCCTGCGAGGACGTCGATCTCGGTGTTCTGCAAGATCTGAGCCAGGTGACGCCGGCGTGTGCGTGCCCACTTGCGGAAAACGTCGCCGAAGGCGAACAAGCAGGCGCCGACGAAGTAGGTGTCCACGCTGGATCCTCCGGCGGGCGTCCATCGACGCTTGATCAGGGTGGTGCGGAACTCCGGGATCGCCGCCGCGATGGTGTCGACCGCGAGGGTGTCGCGGTCCTCCATCGAGGAGTGCAGCACCGCGCGTTCGTCGAACGTCGGGTTAAGGATCACACCCTTGTCGAAGCACATGGTAAAGATCTCGCCCGAACGCATCTTCGATTTCAGGACCGGCAGCGCGTAGATCCACAGCTGCTCGCAAAACTGTTGGTAGGCCGGTCCGGCGTAGCCCGCAGCGGTCAGGAGGTCGAGCCGACGCTGGTCGGTCAGGCGCGCGTCTGCTACCTCGCGTTCCGCGCGCAGACGCAGTTCGACGACTGCGGCTGCGTCGAGGCGCGGGGGGCCCACGACGGCTACTAGCGGGCCAAACTTGCGCATACCTTCCCCGTCCTCTCGCTGCACACGCTACCTAGTCATATCGCGCGGTCCTCTGTTCTCCGCTCTATGCACCCGCCTCGCGTTACCCCACGCCCTCAGCTCAAGATTTTCTTTCGGGCCCGGGGCGGCCGCGGGCCCCGAGCTCGCCGTCGTGCTCAGGTCTCGCCCGCTCGGCGTCGACCGGTTGGACCGGCTTCGCCGAGCACACGGTGGAGCATTCGCCCGCTCGGGCGCAAACCCCTCCGGCCGCGGGCCGCGATCACGCCTGACGGCCCCCTTGCGAGCCGCGGCGGCGGTGCGCATCCTGGCGGTGCTTCAGCTTCCCCCGGGACGGCCGTGTCCGCGTCTTCGACGGTTCCTGCCAGGGGTGTTGTGGAGATCGACTCGTCGCTGTTAGAGCCGCGCGGCCACGGCCCGTTCGAGGCCTCCGCGGCCGGGGTGCGGCGGCTACGTCAGCGGTGTGACGACCTCGCCCGGGTCGTGTCACGTCCGGCCGGTGTGGGCCGGGGTTGTGTACTTCCGCTACCCGCGGCCCGCGTTGTGGTGGGCGTTCGCCTGTGACGGGCACGTCGAGTGCCTGCACGCGCCGCGGCGGCTGCTCGATCGTGACCGGGCCGAGCTGGCCCGTCGCGGGGAGCAGCGGGCGCTGGCGATGGCCGGGCGGGCGTATGAGCGCAGCGCGCCGCTGGCCGTTGGCCGGGCCGCCCAGCAGCGCCTCGCCCGTGCGGTGGCACACCACGCCGCGGCGGCCGCCGCCGAGCCCGGCCGCGGTGACGGCGACGTCGTTCACGACCCGTGAGCGCGGGTGGCGTTGACGCGTACGGGGGTCAGGTTGCCGATGTCGGGTGTCCCGGCCGCGCGATGGCCGGTGGTTCCGTCGTCATGCCGCTGGGGGCTGGGTGGCTGAGGGCTGCACCGTGGCGGATCTCGTTGTCGCGCCGCAAGCCCGCTTCACGACTTTCCGCCTCCCTGCGGGCCGCTGCGCTGGGCGGAAACTCGCTGCGCTTGCCGCTTGCCCCTCGACCTCGTTCTCCTGCCGGACCGGTGCCATCAGCCACGAACCCCGCGGCTCACACGGAAGGAACCACCGGTCATGAGCACCTCGGTCACCGTCATCGGCAACCTGACCCGCAACCCGCAGCTCTCGCGCACCGGCGACGGCACCCCGGTCGTCAACCTCACCCTGGCCGACAACGCGCGGCGCCTGGTCGACGGGGAGTGGGTCGACGGGCCCACCACCTTCTGGCAGGTGGCGTGCTTCGGGGCGCAGGCCGAGCACGTCATCGCCTCGCTGCACCGCGGCGCCCGCGCGATCGCCGTCGGCGCCTTCCGGACCCGCACCTGGAGCACCGCCGAGGGCGAGGACCGGTCGGCGCTGGAGATCGTCGCCGACGAGATCGGCCCGTCGCTGCGCTGGGCTACCAGCGAGGTCACCCGCGCCACCGCCGCAAGCTGACTGCCGACGCACCCCCGGGCCGCCACGGAGCGCGTGACGGCCCGGAGGTGCGGGCGCCACCGTCAAGACGGCGTCGCCGTCAGGCCGGATCGTGCCCTGGCCCGGCCTGTTGGCCGGTTTCGGTGCTGATGACCCGGCTGGCGAGCCGCCGGAAGTTCATGGCCGCGGCGTCGGCGTTGCGGCCGTCGAGCAGGGCCGCGGCGAACCGGTCGAGCGGCCAGCTGATGAGGGCGCCGTGGCGGGCGAGGTAGAGCCCGACGGCGCGGATGCGGTAGTGGTCGGCCTGGTCGAGCCAGGCGTAGCCGAGCAGCTGCCACAGCCACCGGCTGGCGCGGTCGGGGTCGCGCACGGCGATGACGGTCTTGACGTCGAGCAGTGTCATCCCGGCGTCCGCACCGGCGGCCGTGCCGGTGTCTGTGTCGCGGGTGGGGATGAGTAGGTCGCCGTCGGCCCAGTGCTCGACGAACACCGGCCCGCTGAGCCCGCCGGGTGCGAGCTGGGCGAGCGTTGCGCTGTCGTGGGCGCGGGCGGCCAGCTCGACGAGTTCGGCGACCTGGTGATCGGGCACGGCGGCGAGGAGGTCGGGCACGGTGAGGTCGGGGTCGGTGTAGAGCGGCGCGCGGTGGGTGGGGAGCTGTCCGGTGCGGTAGGCGCTCTCCCAGTCGGTGAGCACCACGCACGCCCGCGCCAGCACGGCCTCCGCGCCGCGCGTGGCGGCCAGCTGCCCGGGTGCGGTGTGCTCGGCGAGGTAGGCGATCAGCCGGTCGGCCAGGTCGAGCACGAGCCCGCAGTGGCTGCCGGTGGTGGCGCGGCCGGTGTAGCGGTCGCCGGGTTGCTGGTCGAGGTCCAGCCATCCCCCGGCGGGCAGCGGGCGCAGCTGGTTAGCCCGCCCGGCCCGGTCAGGGTCGAGGCCGGTGTGGGTGGGGAACGCTGTGGCGCAGCGCTGGAGGGTGGCCCAGTCGGCGAGGCCCGCGCGGTGCGCGCCCAACAGGGCGTAGTAGGGCGGGGCGTGCTGGGTGGCGAACGCGAGGCGCTGCCCGAACGCGCCGCCGATGGTGGCCCAGTGGCCGACGTCGTCGACGCGGGATGGCCGGACCGGGCGAGCGCCGGGCACCGCGGCGGCCACGTCGGCGGCCAGGCGGCTGGTGCCGGTCAGGGTGGCCGCGCACCAGCGGCCCAGCTCCCCGCCCGCCAGTTGGGTGGTCAGAGACATGGCCGTGGCCGCCTGCGACAGCAGCCGGGTGGGGTCGGCTGGTGCAGGCCCGGCGCCCCTGTCCGGGCGCGGTCGTCGCCGGTACGGACACCAGCCCGAGGTCGATCAGCATCGGACTGTCGTGCGCCCGACGGGACCCGCACGCCCGATCACCACCTCGACCACCACGCCGACACCACTCAACTCAACATCCACAACCACACGGCCACCATCACCACGCCAGCCCACGCTCGACATCAACAACATGCCTGCATCGACAGACCAACGACCCACAGCATAAACTGCCACCGCAAACGATCAAAAGCGAAGCACCTATGCATTCATGAATGATCTTGGTACGGAGTCGATCTTGCTGCGCGTGATCGCCGTGTCGGCGGGCGCCGTGGACTACCTCCTGCGGGGTAGCGGCTGCGCCGGGCACGAGCACGCCCCCGACCGGGATGTCGAGCACGGCATCGACACCGGCGTAGA
This sequence comes from Thermoleophilia bacterium, assembly GCA_050181915.1. GTDB lineage: Bacteria > Actinomycetota > Thermoleophilia > Miltoncostaeales > Miltoncostaeaceae > JBFXCS01. The sequence continues at coordinate 46,759 of JBFXCS010000005.1, forward strand.
CCGGGAGCACGTGCAGGAGCACGAGCAGACGCACGAACGCGGCCGGGCTGGCGCGGCGCGCTACTTCGCGGCCGGGGTGGAGAACGGGGAGCCGGCCGGGCGGTGGGGCGGGCGCGGGCTGGGGTTGTTCGGCATCCAGTCCGGCGCGCAGGCCTCCGAGGGGTTCGTGCGGTCGGTGTTCGGGAAGCTGCAGGACCCGCGCACCGGCGAGTCGTTGGGGCGGGCGCCGCGGCAGTTCAAGACCACCGCGGAGCGGATCGAGGCGGCGTTGGCCGCGGAGCCGGACGCCACCCCGGAGCGGCGCCGCGAGCTCGAGCTGGCCGCGGCCACCGACGGCCGCAAGGCGGTCGCCTACTACGACTTCACCTTCGCCCCACCCAAGTCGGTGTCGGTGTACTACGCGGCCCTGTTGGCCGCCGGACAGTTCGAGGCGGCCGCGCAGGTGGCCCGCGCGCACGACCGGGCCGTCGAGACCGCGATGGCGTACGCGGAGGAGCACGTCGCTTACACCCGCACCGGCTACCACGGCCGCACCCACGACGGGCGCTCCGTGGGCCGTTACGAGGCGGGCGAGGGGCTGATCTGGACCGGGTGGAAGCACTCCACGAACCGGGAGAAAGAGCCGCAGCTGCACACCCATGTGGCGGTGCTCAACCGGCTGCGGACCCTGTCCGACGGGTTGATCCGGGCGCTGGACGGGCGCGGGATCCGGCCGGTGAAGGAGGCCATCGCCACCGCCTACGACCGGGCGCTGGAGGAGGAACTCGTCACCGCCCGCGGGGTGGTGATGGCCGACCGCCCGGACGGCAAGGCCCGCGAGATCGTCGGCGTCGACCCGGAGTTGTGCGCGGAGGCCTCCACCCGTCGCGCCCAAACCCTGGCCAAGGCCGAGGAGCTGACCGCGATCTACATCGCCCGCAACGGCCGCGAACCGGACGCGGCCGCCCGCAAGGCAATCCTGACCGAGGCGGCCCTAGCGACCCGCCAACCCAAGGAGGGTTTGGCCGGGCCGGCCGCGGTGGCCGCGTGGGGCCAGCTGGACCCGCAGCGGGCGGCCAACCTGGTGGCCACGGTGGAATCGGTGGCCGACGCGGCCGAGGCCGCGGCCACGGGCGGCCACCCCGACCGGACAGCCGGGCTGCGGCTGGACCCCACCGACCGTGCCCAGCGCCGCGCGCTGCTGGCCGCGGCGGTGGCCGATGTGCAGCACGAGTACGCCACCTGGACCGTCGGGAACCTGGTCGCGGCGATCGACCGCCGCATCGGCGCCCTGCCCGCCGAGGCGGCCGGGCAGGGCCGCCCGCTGTACCTGGAGGGGTTGGCGCGGGAGGCGGTCGCGCCCGGCAACGCGCACGAGGTGGTGTTGTTGACCGCGCCGGACCCGGTTCCGGTGCCGGCGGAGCTGTGCCGCCCCCAGGACGGCCGCAGCATTTTCCGGCCGCACCTGGATGAGCGGTTCGCCACCCTGGACCAGCTGCAGGCCGAGGAGCGGATCGTCACCACCGCGCGACAGTTGACCGCGCCCGCGATCCGCGGTCCGGAGCTGGAGATGCTGCGGGTCGAGCTGGCCGCGGACGGGTTGGGCCCGGACCAGGTCGACGCCGTGACCGGGATCGTGTCCTCGGGGCGGGCCGGGGACGTGCTGATCGGCCCGGCCGGCACCGGCAAGTCCTACACCGTCTCGGCCCTAGCCCAGGTGTGGAGCGACCACGTCGGTGGGCGGGTGCTGGGGCTGGCGCCCACGGAGATCGCCGCGCAGAACCTGGCCGAAGACGGGGTGGCGGCGATGAACACCGCCCGCTTCCTGGCCCTGTACGGCCCGGGCCCGGACGGTGAGCCGCCACAGCACCGCGTGGGGCCCGGTGACCTGTTCATCGTCGACGAGGCCGGGATGTGCTCCACCGCGGACCGGGCCCAGATCGGCGACATCGTCACCTCCGGCGGCGGGAAGATCGTCGACACCGGGGACCACGCCCAGCTGACCTCAGTCGGCGCCGGCGGCATGCTCGCGCTGCTCGCCGCCGACAACGGGGCGTACGAGCTGGCCGAGGTCCACCGGTTCGCCAACGACTGGGAGCGCGACGCCAGCCTGCGGCTGCGCGCCGGCGACACGTCGGTGATCCCGGAGTACGAGGACCGCGGCCGGCTGCAGGCCGGGAACCGGGAGCAGATGCAGGCCGCCGCGGTCCGCGGCTACCTGGCCGACACCCTCGACGGCAAGGAGTCGCTGCTGATCGTGGGGAGCAACACCGACGCCGCCCTGCTCGCCGCCGAGATCCGAGACCGCTTGATCGAGTACGGCCGAGTTGCGGCGGAACCGCTCACCGAGCTTGGCGCGCGCGCCGACCGAGTCCCAGTGAGTGTCGGGGATGTGGTGCAGGCCCGACAGGTGGATCGCACCATCCGGGTGGACGGCGGCGGGATCGTGGCCAACCGGGCCACCTATACCGTGCTCGGGCTCGACCAGGATGGGGCGTTGCGGGTCCGCGGCGCGCGCGGGGAGATCGCGCACCTGCCCGCCACCTACGTCCAGAACCATCTCACGTTGGCCTACGCGAGCACGGTGCACGCGGCCCAGAGCCGCACCGTGGACACCAGCCACGCATTGCTGGACGAGGCGGCCGCCCGGGAGGCCGCCTACGTGGCGCTGTCGCGCGGACGGGACGCGAACACCGCCTACCTCGTCGCGCAGCGAGATCCGGACGAGCATCAGCCCGAACGGCTCGACGGAACCGCGGCCGGACGGCTAGCAGGCGTGTTGGGCAATGTAGAGGCCCGCCACGCCGCGGAGGTCGAGCGGCGTATCGGGGCCCGGGACGGGGCGTCGCTGGCGTGGATCGGCACCCAGTGGGACGAGGTGTCGAAGGACTCCGCGCGGGCCCGCTACACCGAGGCCCTGGCCGCGGTGTTGCCGCCGGACGCGGTCTGCCAGGTCACCGGGGAGGACGGGTGGCCGCGGCTGGTTCGGGCGGTGCGCGAGGCCGAGCTGAGCGGGCACAACGCCGCTACCCTGCTGTCGGGAGCGATCGAGGGCCGGCCCCTCGATGACGCGCACGCCATGACCGACGTGCTGCGCTGGCGAGTCCGAATGCTGGCCGCGGACCGCACCCCCGAGCAGCACGTCGAGCGCGGGGACTGGACGGCGTTGGCACCGCCGGTGGACGGCCCGGTCGGGCAGTTCTCCCACGAGCTCGCGGTGCTCGCCCAGAATCGCCAGCACGAGCTCGGCCAGGCCGCGCTCGAGACGCCGCCCGGGTGGGCGCTGGCCCAGCTGGGGCCGCCGCCGGGCTACGAGCAGCTGGCCGCGCAGATCGACGCCGGGATCCCGGTGCCCTCCGAGGCCGTCGACGAGGTCGCGGCCGCCCGCGTGGCGTGGGCGCAGCGCGCGGGGGCAGTGGCCGCCTACCGGGAGTTGCGCGGCATCGGCGAGGACGCCACCTCGATCGGCGCCGCCCCCAGCCGGGAGCAGGAGTTTCACCGGCAGATGTGGACCCAGGCCGCCGTCGCGCTGGGCCAGGACGTCGACGCGGGCGCGGTCGACTACCGCACCCTGCCGGATCTGGACCTGTACGGGGTGCGGGAGCGCTGGGCCCGGGAGCAGGCCTGGGCCCCGGAGTACGTGGCGGAGGAGATGCGCACCGCCTACGAGCTCGGGCGGGAGTACCGCGAGGACGCCGCCCTGGCCGGGGCCCGGCTCGCCACCCTGGAGCCCGACGATCCGGAGTGGGAGGCCACCGCCGAGCAGCTGGTCCGCAGCGAGCACCTGGCCGAGTTGCAGCTGGAGCGGGCGCGGCAGCTCGAGGACATCCACCACGCCCGCGGCGGCTGGCACGAGGCCACCGAAGAGGCTCAGATCGCCGATCAGGCCGCCCGCGACGAGCTCGCCCGCCGCGGCCTGCCCCCGCAGCGGGAGCTGGGCACCGGCGAGCAGCTGGAGCTGTTCGACCCGACCGACACCGTCGAGTCGGCCCGCGCGGTGGACGTGGACGGCGCGGTGGTGGAGCGGGACGCGACGCTCGACGTCGTCGATGAGCCGCAGCACGATGCCGACGCCGAGCGCGGGGCGGATCGTGATGTCGATGCCGCGGCGCAGGATGCCGAGCGTGAGCCGGCCGTCGAGCGCGTCGTGGACGAGCCGCTCGCCGAGCTCGACGACGTCGAGCTCGAGGAGCAGCAGCTGGCGGCCGCAGAGGAGGTCCAGCGCGTCGCGGACCGCGTTGACGATGTCGAGCGCGAGCCTGAGTCGGCCGTCGAGGTCCACGACGTGGAGCAGCTGGCGTTGCTCGACGTCGAACGCAGCATCGTCGACCAGGTCGGAGCCGAGCCGCTGCGCGCCCCAGAGCTGGCGGCCGAGGCCACGGTCGAGGACTCGACGGCTGGGGAGCTGGAGCGGGCGCAGACGACGCTCGCGGAGGCGCGGCGGCAGGCCGAGGCGGCCGAGCGGCAGCGGGTCCAGCGTGAGGCTGCGGCCGCCGAGCGGGCCGCCCAGGCCGACGCCGAGGCGCGCGCCGAGGCCGAGCGGGCCGCCGAGGCCGAACGGGCCCGCCGTGACGAGGCCGAGCGGGAGCGGCAGGATCAGTCCGGGCGGGAGCGGCAGACCGAACAAGACCGCGGCGTCGACGACGATGAACTGGGCATCGACTTCTGACCTGGCCCGGCCCGATGACGGTTACGCGTCAACGGGCTGGGGGTCAGCCGGTGTGCCGCTGGCGTTCATGGTCCGCGGCGATGAACTTCTCCATCTTGCGGATGCCGGCCCGCCACCGGGCGTCGGCCATGATCTGCTCGCGGGGCCCGAAGTCGCCCGGGCAGACGCCGAACGTGTGACCGGCGATGTGCTCGGCCATCGGCGGATCGACGATCTCCTCATCGGCCGAGTGGTGGCCCGGTAGCGAATCCCAGGTGAACCCGAGGGCCTCGGTCGACTCTCGGATGAGCTGGCCGAGATAACGCCGCCAGGCAAAATCCGCGGCGTTGCTCAGCTTGTCGAAGTCGACCGGATGACGCGCGCCGGTCTCCAGCGCGATCGCGGTGCCGCCGACGTAGAGATGGGTGTGCAGCCGCATCGTCGACTCGCCGGGCACCTGGTTGTGGGCGACAGCGGTGATCTCCAGGCGGGCCCGGACGGCGCGGCCGCGATGACCGCCGGTGACGTAGCCGCCCTGGCGCTGCACGTCGCGGATGATCCCGCGCGCCAGGCTGGCGTAGACCTCCAGCAGCAGGTCGAGCTCGCGGTCCATCCGGTGGTAGGCGAACGCGTCGCCGACCAGCGACAGGCTGAGCGGGGCGTGGAAGTACAGGTCCAGCGCGTCCGCGGGCGGTGCGGCGTGGTCGGGGTCGAACAGCAGGGTCGGGTCGACGTGGGTGTCCCCGTACACGGCCACCACCTCCCCCGGCTTGCTCGACGGGCCAAGCCTGTGATGCTACGGCCACCCACTGACGACTCCCAGCAACGACGAGCGGACCAGGCGCCGAAAACTGCCAGCTCGACGCCGGGCAACGCTGCTATACCCGTTGCTGTGAGCGACACGTGCAGCATCCCGGACAACATGTTCGGGCCGGTACCGGAGGAGTTCTTCGGGCTGCTCGGGCGGAGCTCATCAGGGCATGTCGACAGCGCCTTGGTGACTACGACCCGGCCTTCGCCGTGGCCGCAGTCGGGGTGCTGGATCGGGTGCGTGATGCGCTCTACCAGCGTAACGCCCTCGTGCACAGCCTCTGGCCAGCGCCCCGACCCAGTTCGGCCTACGGATGGCGCCCGCTGCCCAGAGCGCAGCGGCAGCGAGCGACGTCTCGGCAGCCCTACCAGTCCCTCGAGGTCACCACGGCGCAGTTGCGCGACCTGATCGCCGGTTCTGTCGCGATCGTCGACGACCTCGACCGGCTCCGCGGCGATGCCTACCGCGCCCGCGCGCCACGGACGCTCTGACGCAGGCTCCGCTGCCCTAGGCCGAGCGCTCAGCCCGACGGCGGCGTGGCGGCGGCTGCGGCGTCGCGGGCCCGGCGCCAGTCCAGATCAGCGGCGGCGGCCACGCGGTAGCCCGCCTGCCAGTACCGCGGGTGGATGATCTCGCCGCCAGCCCCGACACGGAAGTCGGCAGGGTCGGGGCGCTGCCCCGGGGTGTGCCGGTAGGGCGCAGGCGGGGGTTCCCCGCCGCGCGGGTCGGGCGGGTGGTCGTGTTCATGCACGTAGTGCTCGCCGGGGCGGCACCAGCGTTTCGGGATGGCGGCGGCGATGTTGGCCAGGGCGTCGCGGCGCCACCGGGTGTGCCACTCCGCGGCCGCGGTGGCGGCCGCGTCCGGGGCGTGCGCGGCGGCGTATGTGCGGCGCAGCCACACGAGTTCGATCACCGCGGGTGGGTGCAGCGCCCAGCAGTCAGGCAGCTGCGCGCGGGTGATCTCGTAGAACGGGCCGAGCACGGTCGCCACCCACTCGGCGAGGGCCTCCCACTCGGCGGCCGCCTCCTCGGCGGTCAGCGCCGGCCACTCCACCGGCGCCACCCCGGCGGGCGGGGTGGTGTCGGCGAGCACGTCGACCCGGCCGCCGAGCTCGGCGACCGCGTCATCCAGCCCGGCGACGCGGGGCAGGACTTGGGCTAGCAGGTCGGCGTTGTCGGCGACCGCGCCGGCGAGGCGGGCGACGTCGGCGCGGGCGGCGCGGACCTCACCCGCCAGCTCGGACACGATCCGGTCCCGCCGCGGGCTCGCCGCTCCCCCGCCACCGGCCCGACCCGCCCCGCCGCGTCGGCCGGGCTCCGGGTCGGCGCCGTTACCGGTGTCGGTGCTCATTGACGGTGCTCATCGGGCGGGGCCGCGGCTGGTGGGCATCTGCACGAGCTGCCCGACCCGCGGGTCCGGGACCGCCCCCGCCGGCGCTGGCGGTGACGTCGGGTTGTCGAAGGCGGCACGCTCGCGGGCGACCCGGACGTAGCCGGGTTCGTAGGCCACGATCGCGGGGTGCCGTCCCAGCCCGAGCACGTAGGCGTGCCAGCGCGGCATGGCCGAGATGGTGTGCCCGGCCACCACCGGCTCCCGGGTGGGGGTGCGGGAGGTGGAGCGCGATTCGCGCCCGTCGGTGGCCTCGGACTCGCCGCGGGTGGTGCGCTGCACCCACCGCTCCCCCGCCAGATACGACAGCGCCTTGAGGTCCTCGGTCTTCGTGACCCCGGGCAGCACGATCTTGGTGGGCAGGTTCTCCCAGATCACCTCGGCGCGGTCGCGGCCCCAGGTTGTGGCGAACTGGGCCAGCGACTGCACGACCGCGCCCACGGTGATGCCCCAGCCGCGGGAGTCCGCGGCCCATCGGTCCAACGGGACCGGCGTGATGTTGGCGACCTCGTCGAGCACGAAGTTCAACGTCGGCGCCAGCCTGCCGTCTGGCTGGTCGGCGGCGATGCGTTGGGCCTCGTCGAACACGTACTCGGTCAGCGCGGTCAACAGCGGCGCCAGGCGGCGGTCCCCGGCCCCGCCGACCAGGTACAGGGTGCCGCGCCAGCGCAGGAACGCCGCCACGTCGAACGCCCCGGCCGGACCGGGCCGGCAGGCGGCGGCCACGGTCGGGGAGTCCATGAACCCGACGCAGGAGGTGACGGTGGCGAAGTAGCCGGTGCGGGTGTTGGCGGAGGCGCGTAGGTGGGTGCGCAGCGTCGGCACCCAGCCTTGGGGCACCCAGCGGGCGTGCCGGTCCAGCACGGCGACCGGTTCCGGGTCGTCGGGGTCGTTCGCCCAGCGCATGACCTGTTCCATGCCGCGGCGCTCGAGGGCGGCCGCGAGCAGGTAGCAGCGCAGGATCTCCTGGGCTTTGCCCGCCCAGAAGTCGGCGCGGGCGATCCCGGCCGCTCCCCCGCTGCCGCGCACCAGCGCCCACGCCCGCCGATCCGCCACGCCCTGGTCGGTGCAGCCGGAGATGGGGTCCCAGCAGAAGTCCGACCCGATCGCGCCCAGCAGCGACGGGTTGAACACCGCGGTCGGGCCGACCCGCTCGCGCAGCTGCCGGGTCATCACCACCAGCTCCGGTTTTGTGGACGGCACGACCGCGGCCCCGGGCGCGTCGAGCACCACGTTGACCAGGAACTGGGTCTTGCCCGAGCCTTGCGGGCCGACCACGCCGAACCCCCGGGCCCACGGCGAGTACACCGGCCGCGGCCGCGGCCGCCAGTTGCGCAGCCGGCGCCCCGGCCGCCACCCGCGCGGCCGCCACCGGTACCGGACCCGCAAGCCGCCGGAGACCAGGTGCCCGACCCGCCACCCGTAGTCGGTGACCGCCGCGTTCGGGCCGGCGACGGATCCGGGTGGGGCGGCGGCGCGGACCCCGGCGGCACCGGCGGTACGGTCCAGGTCGTGGCGGTCCAGCCAGCCGTCCGGGCCGCCCAGCTCCCGGCGAAACGCCCGGGTGGGCCCGAAGTACCACCAGCGATGGATCAGCGTGCCGCCGATCAACGTGATCGCGAGCAGGTAGCCGGTCTGAGCGGCGGCGCCGAAAGCCACCGACCCGGCGAACAGCGGCAGCACGTTGAGCGTCAGCCCGGCCAGGCCGAGCAGCACCCCGCACACGATCAGGGCGCGGTGGGTGGTGCGCACCTCCGGGTCGGTCCTGCGGATCCCCATCACCGTCTCCTCTCCGCCCGGGCGGTGGACCGGGCGGTCACGCTACGACGCACACGTCGCGACAATGTGGCCGGTTCGACCCACCGGTCACCGGCAGGGCCCCGCCCGACCACGCCTCGAGCGCGGCGGGCCGGAGACGGGTCGAGCACGCCGGGGCCGTGTTCGCGGTAGCGGCGGGGCGCGACCCCGCCGATAGCGCCGGCCGGGCGCACCGGGTCCACGTCGGGGTCGAACAGCCGCCAGCCCTGACCGGCGGCCTTCGCCGCGTACATGGCGACGTCCGCCGCGCCCAGCCCTTCGGCCAGCAGCGTGGACCACCAGGCGTGCGGCCGGGCCGCCCACCACCGACGCAGGCCAGGCCACGGGCCGGGACCGGTGTCGAACGTGCCGGCGAACACGGGCAGGTCGCGCAGCCAGGCCACGCCGAGCGACACGCCCACCGCCCGCTCGCCGGCGCCG
>JBFXCS010000006.1:0-42124 GCA_050181915.1 Thermoleophilia bacterium
GGCGTGAGGGGCCGGACCCTGAGCTTCGGTGGGAGCCGTTGGCGGCGTTGTTGGAGGGCTCGGATGGGGAGCCGGAGGGGGTGGTGTATTCCTGGACCGATGACGCCCGGATCATGTTCACCTCGGGGACGACGGGGCGCAGCAAGGGTGTGATCAAGCAGAACGCCGCCGACTACTTCTCCGCCCGCGGCCTGATCGAGGTGGTCGCCACCGCCGCCGGCAAGTCGGTGGAGTCGCTCTCCGAGGACACCTTCTTCAGCTGCCTGCCGCTGTTCCACTCCAACGCCCAGGTGCTCTCCGGCTACCCCGCGCTCGTCGCCGGCGGCCGCGTCGCCTACGTGGAGCGCTTCTCCTCCAGCCGCTTCTGGCAGCAGGTGGTCGACGCCGAGGCCACGGTCTTCAACTCGATCGGCGCCGTCTCGTACTTCATCTGGAACATCCCGCCGTCGGAGCTCGACCGGGCCCACAAGGTCCACACCTGCTTCGCCGCGCCGGCCCCGAAGGACATCTACAACGAGTTCCAGGAGCGCTTCGGGGTCAAGTTCATCGAGGGCTACGGCCTCACCGAGACCGGCATGGCCACCTACATGGACCCCACCAAGCCCGGCGTGCCCGGCTCGATGGGAAAGGCCAACCCCGGCTACGAGGTCACCATCGTGGAGCCCGGCACCGACCGGCCGCTGCCGCCGAACACCCCCGGCGAGATCGTCGTCGACATGAAGGTCCCGAACATCGTCATGCGCGCCTACTACGGCATGCCGGAGAAGACCGCCGAGGACTTCCGCAACCTGAAGCTCCACACCGGCGACCTCGGCCGCATGGACGAGGACGGCTACTTCTACTTCATGGACCGGGTGAAGGACTACATCCGCCGCCGCGGCGAGAACGTCAGCTCGATGGAGGTGGAGCGCCAGGCCTCGGACCACCCCAACATCAAGGAGGTCGCGGCGATCGGGGTGAAGGCCGGCGAGGGCGCCTCCTCCGAGGACGAGATCATGATCGTCTGCATCCCGGAGGGCGCCGCCCCCGACCCGGCCGAGTACACGCACTGGCTGGCCGAGCGGATGCCGTACTTCATGGTCCCCCGCTACATCCGGTTCGTCGACACCCTCCCCAAGACCCCCACCGAGCGCGTCCAGAAGGTGAAGCTGCGCGACGAGGGGATCACCCCCGACACCTTCGATCGTGAGGCCGCCGGCATCACGATCAAGCGTTGACCGGCATGGCCGAGATCATCCGCTACGGGGCCTACCTGCCCCGCCCGCGCGCCCCGCTCGGCGAGATCCAGGCCTTCTTCGGCCGACCCGGCCGGCCGCGCTCGAAGACGCTCGCCACCCCGTCGCTTGACGAGGACGCCCTCACCATGGCGTACGAGGCGGGCGTCCGGGCCCTCGACGGACAGGGCGCCCCCGGCTCCCTCATCACCGTCACCCAGGCGCCGCCCTTCGGCCTGCGCAAGCTGGCGGGCACCCTCGCCCGCGCCCTCGGCATCCCCGGCGTCCGGCCCCTCGACCTGGGGGGCGGGCCGGCGGGGCTCCTCGACGCATTCGAGATCGGGGCGGCCCTGGCGGAGAGGGACGGCGCCCCCGCACTGGTCGTGGCCAGCGACCACCTCGTGAGCTACGAGGATCGCGTCTGCGACATCCTGTCCGCCGGCGGGGCGGCGGCCTTCCTCGTCGGCGCCGGCGGCTTCGCCCGCCTGGGGGCGTCCGCCCGCGCCTCTCGCGAGGTGTACGACGTGTGGCGCCTCGGCACCGAGCCGGAGGCCCGCTATCGGCTGGAGGTCCTGTTCGACACCTACGCGGCCACCACCGCGGAGGCGCTCGCCGCCCTCCAGGCCGAGACGGAGCGACCCGTCTCCGAGTACGCCGCGGTCGCGGCGAGCCAGCCCCACCCCCAGACGCTGCGCGGCCTGGGGCGCGCCGGCGTCAGCGCCGAGCAGCTCGCGAACACCAGCTTCGTCGGCGAGATCGGCAACCTCGGCGCCGCGTCGGTCGGCGTCGCCCTCGCCCTCGGCCTCGATCAGGCCGTCCCCGGTCAGCACCTCGTCGCCCTCGGCTACGGCGGCGGCGAGGCGATCGCCCAGGAGATCGAGGTCACCGCCCCGGTCCCCGCGACCGGCACCGCCGCGACCATCCCGGGCGAGGCGATCTCGGTGAGCACGTACTACCGTTGGACGCGCGGCCGCCAGGCCGAGCCCCACTAGAGGAGGCCAGAATGCGCGTCGGAATCCTGGGGATCGGGAAGACCCCCCACAAGATCCAGCACGGCAAGTCCCTGCGCGACCTGGCCGTGGAGTCCGGGCGCCTCGCCCTCGCCGACGCGGGGGTCGAGCCGTCGGACATCCAGGCCCTCTACGTCGGCAACGTCGGCTCGGTCGGCTTCAACTACGAGAACTCCACCGGCCTGATGATCGCCCACCACGTCGGGGTCGTCCCGGCGGGGACGGTGCGCGTCGAGGCCGCCTGCGGCACCGGCGCCTGGGCGCTGCACCTCGGCTGCGTCGCGATCCTCTCCGGCCTCTACGACACGGTGATGGTGCTCGGCGCCGAGAAGATGAACGACCTCGCCACGGTGGAGGGCACCTCGATCATCGCCCAGGCCGCCGACTCCAAGGAGGAGTACTTCTCGGGCCTCACCTTCCCGTCCGGGGTGGCGCTGACGGCCCGCAAGTACATGCAGACCTACGGGCTCACCGAGGAGGACCTGGCCCACACCTCGGTCAAGAACCACCACTACGGGGCCCGCAACCCCTACGCCCACCTGCGCTTCGAGTGCACGGTGGAGGACGTGATGCGCTCGGCGACGGTCGCCGACCCCCTCAAGCTGTACGAGGTCTGCCCGATGACCGACGCATCCTCGGCGCTGGTGCTGTGCCGCGAGGAGATCCTGCGCGACCAGCCCGACAAGCCGCAGGTGTTCGTCACCGGCACCCAGATGGCCACGGGCACCTGGTACGCCTCCACCGACACCCTCGACGACGCCCACGCCCTCTTCGCGAGGCCCGCCGAGCGGGCCTACGCGATGGCCGGCATCACGGCCGACGACGTGGACGTGGCGGAGATCTACAACTCGTTCGCCATCCAGGAGCCCCTCGGCATCGAGGGCCTCGGGTTCGCCGAGCGCGGCAAGGGGTGGGAGGGCGCCAAGGACGGCTCCACCTGGATCGACGGCAAGGTCGGCATCAACCTCTCCGGGGGGCTCCTGTGCAAGGGGCACCCGCTCGGCGCGACCGGCGCGACCCAGGCGGTCGACATCGTCGAGCAGCTCCGCGGAACCGCCCCGCCCGACATGCAGCGCCCGGACGCCGCGATCGGCGTGTCCGCGTGCCGCGGCGGCCCCGGGGCGGTGGGCGCGATCCACGTCTACCAGCGTCTGGAGGGCTAGCCGGTGACCGTCTCCGCGATCGAGTTCAGCCGCCTCGGCCCGCCGAAGCTGAGGCTCTACGCCATGCGGTGTACGAGCTGCCAGACCCTCAGCCCCTGGTGGGAGCAGAACCACTGCTACCACTGCGGCGGCGGTGATCTGGTGAAGGAGGAGCTGGCCGGCGGTGGCGAGCTCACCAACTACACGGTCGTGTACTACCCGCCGCGTGATTTCCTCGGCCAGGAGCCCTACGTCGTGGGCCACATCACCATGGACGAGGGCGTGCGGCTGCCCGCCCCGGTGGTGGGCGTCGCGCCGGAGGACGTGAAGGTCGGCACGCGGGTGAAATCGACCCTGCGCCGGATGAAGCTCGGCCACGAGGGCGACATCTACTACTCGCAGAAGTTCGTGGTCGACGAGGCGGCGCCCACCGCCTCCTAGCGGCGGCTCACCAGCAGGTCATCCCCCCGTCGGCGGGGATGACCTGCCCGGTGACGTAGCGCGCCGCCGCGCTCGCCAGGAACACCGCGACACCGGCGATGTCGTCCGGCTCACCCACCCGCCCCAGCGGTATGCGGGCGATGATCCCCTGCAGGCGCCCCGCGTCGGCGACCATCGGCGCGTTCATGGCGGTGGGGAAGAACCCCGGCGAGATCGCGTTCACCCGGATCCCGTGCGGACCCCACTGACGGGCGAGCTCCCGCACCAGCTGCTCGACCGCCGCCTTGCTCGACGAGTACGCCGCCACCCCCGGGCCCGTGCCGGCGCGGCGGCCGAGGATGGACCCCATCGCGATCATCCACCCCCCTCCGCCCGCGGGGATCATCCGCCGCGCGCAGGCGGCGGCGAGCGCGGCCTGGGCGGCCACGTTCACGGCGAGCACGTCGGCGAAGGCCTCCATGTCCTCCTCCTCGGCGGCGGCGAGGGTGGAGGCACCGGCGTTCAGCACGACCCCGTCGAGGCGGCCGAACGCCGCGGCGCAGGCCGCGACCAGGTCCTCGGCGTGGCCGGGGTCGCGCAGGTCCGCCTGCCGGGCCACCGCCCGCCCGCCGCCGGCGGTGATCTGCGCCGCCAGCCGCTCGAGCTCCGGCAGCCGCCGGGCGGCGACCAGGACGGCGCAGCCGGCGTCGGCGAGGCCGCGGGCGATCATCGCCCCCAGCCCGGAGGACGCGCCGGTCACGATCGCCGCCTGACCGTCCAGGCGGAAGCGGTCGTCGGTCACCCCGGGGCGATCAGGTCGGCGGCGGCGACCAGCAGCTCGGCGCTCGATTCCCTCACCACCATCCGGGCGTAGCGGTCGTACTGGGTCGGCACCTCGCCCACCATCACGAGCGGTACGCCGCGGGTGAGCGGAACCGACGGAAGGAGGGAGATGGGGGCCGTGCGCAGGTCCGAGTCGAGGACGATGAACGTGTCCGCCTCCGCGGCGAGCTCCCACGCCCGCTCCACCGCGGCGGACGGCAGCGGCTCCCCCCACAGGGTCCCCTCCGGCCTCAGCGGGTACCCGCAGCCGGGGGTGGTGCACCGCGGCACCCCGTCCGGGCTCTGCGCCCGCAGCGCCCCGGCCTCCGGCAGGCCGTACCGCTCGTCGCAGCGGCCGCAGCGCTGCACCAGCAGCGTCCCGTACACCTCCACCACGTCCGTGCTGCCGGCACGGGCGTGCAGTCGGTCGACGGCCTGGGTGATGAGGGCGCCGACCACCCCGGCGGCCTGCAGCCGGGCGAGGGCGCGGTGGGCGGCGGTCGGCTCGCGGGCCGCGATCTCGAGGGCGGTGGGGTAGAGGTACTCCCAGAACCGCGCCGGCTCGGTGAGGAAGGCCTCCAGGCTGGCGCGATCCTCCCACCGGCCGTGAGCGTAGGTGAGGTCGAGGCTCTCCGGTCCGCCGAGGCGCAGCCCGGTCAGCACGACCGCGCGATCGGCCTCGAGCAGCGCGGTGGCGAGGGCCTGCGCGTCGGGCATCGAGACCGCCATCGCCCGGTCGACTCTACTCCGCGGCCGTCGCGCCCGGCGTCGCGGCCGCGTCCCCCAGGCCGTGGAGGGACCGCAACCCGACCGTCCACGTCCAGGCCGCCCCGACCGCGGCGACCGCCGACAGGCAGGCCAGGGCGACGGTCAGGCCGACCAGGTCGGAGAGGATCCCCACCACCAGCAGCGGCACCGAGAAGCCGCCGAGGTAGCAGGCGACGTAGTAGCTCGACATCAGCTTGCCGCGGTCGCTGACCGGTGCGATCTGGGTGCACAGGTCGACGCCCCCCTTGAAGACCAGCCCGGCGGCGGCGCCGGTGGCGGCGACCGAGCCGAGGGCGAGCGCGGCCGACGACGCCGGCGCGGAGAGCACCACCCCCACCGAGGCGGCGGCGGCGCCGGCGAGGCCCCAGGAGATCGCGGCCCGCGGCGGCAGGCGCGGCAGCAGCACCTGGCTGACCGCGCCGGACACCAGCACGAGGAACCCGGCGGCGCCGACCACGGCGTAGTTGCGGATGTCGAGGGTGCGCACGAGGAACACCGGGATCAGCGACAGCGCCACGCCGTCGAAGAGGGAGAAGAGCGCCCCGGACGGCACCAGCACGCGCCAGAACACGGCCCGCTCGGCCGCCGGCACCGCGAGGCGCAGGGTGAGGGGTCGGCGGGTGCGCGCGGTGACGGTCTCCGGGAGGGTGAGAACCAGCACGGTCGCCGCGGCGAGGGCCGCGAGGTGGAGCTCGAACGGCAACCGCAGGGGCGAGTCGGTGTACTGGGCGATCACTCCGGCGATGCCCGGCCCCGATCCCAGGCCGAGGCGCACCGACACCGACCCGAGGGTCGCGACGAAGCCCCGGCGTCCGGGCGGGGTGGCGTCGACCAGGAAGGCGGTGCAGGTGCCGAAGAAGGCGCCGGTGGCGATCCCCTGGATGGCGCGGGCGCCCAACAGCCCGGCGAGCGGCGGCTCGGTGATCAGGATCGCCTGGGCGACGGCGAGGATCGCGATCGCCAGGAGCAGCACCCGCTTGCGGCCGACCCGGTCCGACAGCTGCCCGAGGATGAGCATCGACGGCACGAGCGCCACGACGTAGCAGCCGAGGAACAGGGTGACGACGGTGTCCCCGAAGCCCTGGCGGTCCTGGTAGATCGGGATGAGGGGCGTGATCAGGCTGGTGCCGATCGCGAACAGCACCAGCACCGACCATGTGCGCCACACCCGGCTCACTCAGGCCTCCAATCGCAGGCACACGAACCCGGCCCGCTGCACCCGTGCCTGCAGGCGCAGGCCGCGCCCGGCGTACCCGGCGAGGACGGCGGCCTCCTCGGCGGGCCGGACGCCGGAGACCACCGCCGCCGCCGGCGGATCGCCGATGCGCGCCGCGAGCGCCCGATGGGCGGCGGCGGGGACGTTCGCCAGCAGCACCGCCCGGGCGACATCGCCGCGGCGGAGCGCCTCGATCGGCCCGCGGCGCACCTCCACCCGACCGGCGAGGCCGGCGAGGCGCAGGCTCCGGCCCGCCTGCTCGGTGGCCCGCGGGTCGAGGTCGACCGCGAGCACCCGACCGCGGCCGAGCCGCGCCCAGGCCTGTGCGAGCAGGCCGGAGCCGCAGCCGGCGTCGACCGCCCGCCCGGCGGGGGCGGCGTCGATCGCCTCCAGGCACATCGCCGTGGTCGCGTGCCCCGCCATCGGCCCGAACCCCTCCCCGGGCGCCTGCACCAACTCGCGCACACCCACCGGCGCCGGGACGTGACCCGGGCCGCGCCGGTACCAGCCGGCGACCCAGTCGGCGGGGGGATCCGGCCAGCCCGGCACGGTCGCCAGGGCCCTCACGGGGAGGGGGCAGGCCGCCAGGGCGGCGGCCGCCAGCTCCGGCGCCGCCCGCGGCGCGCACACCAGACCGGCCGCCGCCCACCGCACCGGCTGCAGGGCGCAGAGGGCGGGGAACGCCCGAACTATCCGCTCGGGCGCCGCCTCCACCAGCAGCCCGGCCGGAAGCGGCGCGCCCCCGTTAGGCTGCGCCGTCGTGGCGGTCAGCGCACCCTCCGACCTGGTTGTGCGGGCGGCGCGGGCTCAGCCCGCGGTGGCGGCGCTCACCCTCGACGAGCGCCTGGAGCGGGCCGCCTGCGGCCGCCGCGCCCTGGCCGAGCGGGCCGACGAGATCGTCGATCGGGCGGTGGCGGAGGTGGGTCAGCCACGGCGCTTCGCCCGCCGGGAGGTGACCTCGGCGCTCGGCCTGCTCGACGCCCTCCCGGCCCTGGCGGAGGCGATCCGGCCCCGGCCGGTGCCCGCGGAGAGCGGCGCCACCACCCTCGAGTGGCACCCCTACGGGGTGGTGCTCGGCTGGCACGCGGCCAACTCGCCGGTGTGGGTGCCGACCCTGGTGGTCGCGTCGGCGCTGGTGGCCGGCAACGCGGTGGTGTCGCGGCCCTCCCAGCGGGCCCGCGCCACCACGGCGCGGGTGGTCGACGCCCTCGCCGGCGCCTGGCCGCCCGGCGCCGTGGTGATCGCCGACCTCCCCGGCCCGCGGGCCGAGCCGCTGATCTGGGACCCGGGGGTGCAGATGGTGGTCGCCCACGCCTCCAGCGAGACCTGCAAACGCCACCTCGCCGGCCTCGGCCGGGCGTACGCCCGGGGCGCGCCCCTGCGGCCCTACGTCCCGGAGGGATCCGGCAACGACGCCATGATCGTCCTCGCCGGCGCCGACCTCGACGCCGCGGCCGCCGCCGCCGCGCTCGGCGGCTTCGCGAACGGCGGCCAGCTGTGCATGGCGGCGAAGCGGATGATCGTGGAGGAGGCGATCTGGGAGCAGTTCCGCCCGCGTCTGGTCGACGCCGTCCGGGCGCTGCGGGTCGGCGACCCCGACGACCCGCGGACCGATGTCGCGCCGCTGCCGGACGGCCCGGCCCGCCGCCGCGCCGTGGAGGCCCTCGCCGAGGCGCGCGCCCGCGGCGCGACGCCGGTGGTGGGGGAGGGCGAGCGCGACGGCGTCATCCGGCCGACGATCCTGCTGCTGCCGCGCCCGGCCGCCGACGTCGCCCTCTGGCGCAGCGAGAGCTTCGCCCCGCTGCGCGGCCTGATGCTCGCCCGCGACGCCGAGGACGCCCTCGCCCTCGCCAACGACACCCCCTTCGGCCTCGGCGCGGCGGTGTTCGGGCCGGGCGAGGCGATCGCCGGCCGGCTGCGCGCCGCCCGGGTGCTGCTCGACGAGGGCCCCCTGTACCAGGACGCCCACCTCGTGGTCGGCGGGGTGGGCGACAGCGGCATGGCCGGCGCGCGACCCAAGATCGAGCAGATGGTGTGGGCGCGCCGCGTGCACCGCGCCGCCGCCGGCTAGCTGCGCTGCGCGGCGCCGCCCTGGCGCTCCACCCGGCGGATGCGCCACGAGGAGTCGTATCCCGGGGTGGTGCGCACCTCCTGCTGGGCGAGGCGCCGGGCGCTCTGCGCGTCCGCGGCCCACACCTCCAGGTGGTGGACGTCGCGGCGCACGAAGCGGTCGGGGGTCGGCTCCCAGCGGGCGAAGATGGCGCGGTAACGGTGCGTGCCGGGGGCCATCGGCGTCAGCGGGCGCAGCACCCCGAGCGTCCAGCGCGACTCGTCCTGGCGGCGGGCCTCCAGCTCCCGCTCCGCGGCCCGCCGGGCGGCGTCCAGGTCGGCGGCCTCGAGCACCATCCGCGCCGCGACGCGCGGCCGCCGGGCGCCCGGCGGCCGTCGCAGCAGCGTCACCTCCCACGAGGCGGGGGTGCTCAGCCCTCCTCGATCCGGATCGTGGTGACCCGCTGGGCCTCGCGCGGCCGGTCGCCCGGACCGGTGGCGGTCGTGCCGATCGCGTCCACCACCTCCTGCCCTCCGACCACCCGGCCGAAGCCGGTGTGGTTGCCGTCGAGCCACGGGGTGGCGTCGGCGGTGACGATGAAGAACTGGCTACCGTTCGTGCCGGGACCGGCGTTCGCCATCGCGAGGACGCCCTTCACCAGCTTCTCGGGGTTGATCTCGTCCGCGAACTGGTACCCGGGGCCGCCGGTGCCGGTGCCCTGGGGGCAGCCGCCCTGGATCATGAAGTCGCGGATCACCCGGTGGAACACCGTGCCGTCGTAGAAGCCCTGGCGGGCGAGGCCGACGAAGTTGCCCACCGTCTGGGGGGCCAGCGCCGGCCACAGCTCGATGCGGATGTCGCCGGCGGAGGTCGCGATGACCGCCGTGTAGGACGCGTTCGGGTCGGCGGGAGGGGGCAGCTCGGGCATGGGACCTCTCTGATCGGGTGCCCGGCGATTCTGGCACCTCGCGGCGCGCCCGTGTCCGGCCCGCATGAAGATGATTCATGCGTTACCGTGGGTGCATGACGCGGGTGCGGATCACATCCGGAGGGCAGGTCTCGATCCCGGCGGAGCTGCGGCGCCGCTGGGGCGCCAGCGAGCTCGAGATCGACGACCACGGCGATCACCTGGTGCTGCGGCCCGCCGACGCCGACCCGATCGCCGCCGCCCGCGGGGCGCTCGCCGGCGTCGCCGCGACCGACGCCCTGCGGGCCCGGGCCCGCGCCGACGGCCCGGCGCGCCGCCGCTGATCGTCCTCGACGCCTTCGCCCTGGTGGCGCTGCTCGCCGACGAGCCGGCCGCCGCCGAGGTCCAGGATCTGCTGCGCGAGGGGGTCGAGATGGCCGCGGTGAACCTCGCCGAGGCGCTCGATGTGCTGGGCCGGGTGGAGGGGATCCCGGCGGAGCGGCTGCGCGCCGTCGTCGCGCCGCTGCTGGCGGGACCGGTGACGGTGGTCTCGGTGAACGCCCGCCACGCCTTCCGCGCCGCGGAGATCCGCCACCGCCACTACCACCGGCGCCGCAGCCCGCTGTCGCTCGCCGACTGCCTGGCCCTGGCGGCCTGCGGCCGCGGCCGGATCCTCGCCACCGCCGACCCCGACATGGCCGCCGCCGCCCGCGCGGAGGGCATCCGGGTGATCGGGCTGCCGGACCGCCGCGGGGAGCGCCCCTCCGCCCCCTCCCCGTAGCGCACCGGAACGGAACTTATGTCGTCTGCGTCTGCCCCGCGTCCTCGCGGAAGGCGGCCGCCAGACGCTCGGCGAGGGCGATCACGGCGAGGTGCGTATTCGCCGACGGCACCCGCGCGATCACCGAGGCGTCCATCACGTAGAGGCCCTCCGTGCCCCGCACCCGGCCGGCGCCGTCGGTGACGGCCTCCGGGTCGTCGGGTCGGCCCATCCGGCAGCTGCCCACCGGGTGGTGGAAGGTCTCGACGGTGCGCAGCACGTGGTCGGGGTCGTCCAGCCCGGGCCACGGGGTGATCACCTCGCGCAGCGGCGCGGCGCGGGCGACCTCCATCAGCCGCCGCCCGGCCTCGACGGCGGCGGCCCGGTCGGAGGGGTCGAGGAACCAGCCCATCTCGATGACCGGCTGGTCGGCCGGGTCGCGGCTCTGCAGGCGCACCTGGCCGCGGCGCGATCGGGCGTCGGCGACCTGCACGTTGAGGTCGGTGAAGCGGTGGCCGGCCTCCGTGGTGCCGGAGTACGGCATCACCTGGTAGACGCGCCGCTCGCCGCCGACCTCGTGGGCGCCGGTGAGAAGGCACTGGTACCAGGGCGCCGGCCACTCGGGCGCCGGGATGCCGAGGTCGAAGCGGTACGACACCTTCGGGTGGTCCTGCATCCCCCGCCCCACCGCCTCGATCTCGGCGACCACCGGGATGCCGTGGCGGGCGAGCTCGGCCCGCGGTCCCACGCCGGAGCGGAGCAGGGCCGCCGGGGTCGCGTAGCTGCCGAGGGCCATGATCACCACGTCGGCCACGATCCTCTCCTCTCCGCCCGGGCCCGCCACGACCACGGCCCGGGCCCGCTGCGCGGCGAACTCGACCCGGTCGATCAGGACCCCGGCGCGCAGCTCGAGGTTCGGCCGGCGGAGCGCCGGGTCGAGGTAGCGGTCGGCGGGGATCTGGCGGACGCCGTCGACCATGTTGAGCGGTATCGGCCCGATGCCCACCGCCCCCGGGCGGTTGTGGTCGTCGATCCATTCGTGGCCGCAGGCGACGGCGGCCTCGGCGAAGCGCTCCTGCAGCTCGTGCCAGTCGCCGCGCGGATAGCGGCAGATCGGGATCGGGCCGGCGTCGCCGTGCCATCCCTGCCCGCCGAAGTCGCGGTCCTCCTCGATGGCGCACAGCCACGGCAGCCAGCTGTCCCAGCCGTAGCCGTCGATCAGCTCGGCCTGCTCGTCGTAGTGCTCGGGGTGGCCGCGCAGGGCGATCGCCCCGTTCGTGGCGGACGATCCCCCCACCACCCGGCCGCGCGGCACGTGCACGAGGCGCGGCGACGCGCCCGCCCGGGCCTGGTAGCCCCAGTCGTGGGTCTCCTTGATGATGCGGTGCGAGTGGGCGAGCTCCGCCGGCCACCGCTCCGGCCGGTAGTGCGGGCCCACCTCCAGCAGCACCACCTCGGTGCCGGGGTCCTCCGAGAGCCGCGCCGCCACCACGCAGCCGGCGGTGCCGGCTCCGCAGATGACGACGCGCACGGCTAGGCGGCGGCCAGCCGGCCGCCGTCGACCAGCAGCACGTGCCCCGTGATGAAGCTCGCGGCGTCGGTGAGGAGGAAGACGATCGGGCCGGCCGCCTCGTCGACGGTGCCCACCCGGCCGAGCGGCGACTTCGCCACGAACTTCTCGCGCAGCGCCGGGTTCGCGTCCAGGAGGGCGTCCACCATCTCCGTCGCGATCGTCCCCGGCGCGACGGAGTTGACCAGCACCCCGGCCGGCCCGAGCTCGACGGCCATGGTGCGCG
Source organism: Thermoleophilia bacterium (assembly GCA_050181915.1). Classification (GTDB taxonomy): domain Bacteria; phylum Actinomycetota; class Thermoleophilia; order Miltoncostaeales; family Miltoncostaeaceae; genus JBFXCS01. The sequence goes on from JBFXCS010000006.1 coordinate 12,106, forward strand.
TCATGGCGTCGAGGGCCGCCTTGCTCGCGTTGTAGGGGCCGATCGCCGGCAGCCCCGCGAGGGCCGCGATCGAGCTGAGGTTCACGATCCGGCCGCCGTGGCCGGCCGCCACCAGGGTGCGGCCCACCGCCCGGGCGAAGACGGCGCTGCCCAGCAGGTTCACCCGCAGCACCTCGTCCCACTCGGACAACGGGGTCTCGGTGACCGGGCGGTAGGCGCTGTTGACGCCCGCGTTGTTCACCAGGCCCCACAGGCCGCCGAGCTCCTCCGCGGCGGCGAGCGCGGCGGCGGCGGTCTCGGTGTCGGCGACGTCGCCCACCACCCGGGCGCTCGGAGCGGGAAGGCCCTCCGCCACGGCCGCCAGGTCATCGGCGGAGCGCGCGACCATCACCACCGCCCCGCCGGCGGCGGCGATGGCGCGGACCACCGCGGCGCCGATGCCGCGGGAGGCGCCGGTGACGATGACGGTGCGGCCGTCGAGACGGAATGGATCGTTCATCGGGGCGCGAGTCTACCCACCCGCGACGGTTAGAATCGGGACCCTTTCCCACCGTCGAACGCGGCCCGCGTCGGCGGCTCCCGAGCCCCGAGGTTTCGCATGCTGAGCTACGCCTTCACCGAGGAGCAGGACGATCTGCGCGAGATGGTGCGCGAGTTCGCCCAGTCCGAGATCGCCCCGCTGGTCGAGGAGGCCGAGCGCACCGAGAAGTTCCCGGTAGAGATCCTGCCCAAGCTCGGTGAACTGGGGCTGCTCGGCATCGTCTTCCCGGAGGAGTACGGCGGCATCGGGGCCGACAAGATCACCGAGTGCATCTTCGTGGAGGAGATGGCGAAGGTGTGCGCCGGGATCACCGCCTCGGTGAACGCCCACGCGGACCTGGCCGCCTTCCCGATCTACAAGTTCGGCACGGACGCCCAGCGGGAGAAGTACCTGCCGCGCAGCATCGCCGGCGAGATCATCGGCGCGTACGCGATCACCGAGCCGAACACCGGCTCCGACGCGGCCGGCCTCGCCTCCCGGGCCGAGAAGAAGAACGGCGGCTACGTCCTGAACGGCCGCAAGAACTTCATCACCAACGGGACGATCTGCGACTACTGCCTGGTCGCCGCGTACACCGACCGGAGCAAGCGCGGCGAGGGCATCAGCGTCTTCATCGTCGACCGCGACACCCCGGGCTTCGAGGTCACCCGCAAGCTGGAGAAGATGGGCCACCGCTCCTCCGACACCGCCGAGCTGGTGTTCGAGGACTGCGAGGTGCCCGAGGAGGCGCTGCTCGGCGGCAAGGAGGGCGCCTTCGGGGCCCTGATGGGCGCCCTCATCACCGGCCGCGTCTCCCACGGCGTGAAGTCGGCGGCGATCGCCCAGGCCGCCTTCGAGGCCGCCCGCCAGTACGCGATGGAGCGCGAGGCCTTCGGCCGCAGCCTCTCCAAGTTCCAGGCGATCCGCTTCAAGCTGGCCGACATGGCCACCCGCATCGAGGCCGCCCGCAGCCTCGCCTACAAGGCCGCCTGGCTGTACTCGACGGGCCGGCCCTGCGTGAAGGAGGCCTCCATGGCGAAGTACTTCTCCGCCGAGGTCGCCGACTACGTCTGCCGCGAGGCCGTGCAGATCCACGGCGGCTACGGCTACATCGTCGAGTACCCGGTGGAGCGCTACTACCGCGACGCCAAGCTCGCCTCCATCACGGAGGGCACCAGCGAGATCCAGCAGCTGATCGTCGCCCGGGAGATCGGCCTCTAGGAACCTCCTAGGCGGCGGCCCTGCGGGAGCCGATCAGGACCAGCGCGCGCCCGAGCGCCCGCTCGGCCAGCGACGGGCCGGGCGGGCGCGACAGCGCTCGCTGCAGCACGACCACGCGGCTGGTGAGGGCGTCGCGCTCCGCCTGGGCGGCGGCGAGGGCCGCGGCCAGGCGGTCGCGCTCCACTCGCAGGGCGTCGGCGTCGCCGCCGCGGCCCGCGTGCAGGGCGTCCACCGCGGCGCGCGGGATGAGGGTGCGCTTCTCGCCGGGCTCGCCGACGGTCTCGCTGGGGAGCCGGCCGGATTTCAGGTAGCGCCACACGGTGCGCTCGGAGACGCCGAGGGAGATGGCCGCCTCGGCGACGGTGATGGTGGTGGGGCTCGGAGTGTCCATGCCCCAGGGTTCGCCGAGGGGCGCCCGACTCCTTGTCGGACGCCCCGTGGCAACGTGTCAGTGAAGGGCTACGCCTCAGCCGGCTTGCGCTGGATGAGCATGTTCCACTGGCCCTTCTGGACGACCTTGTCGTCCTGGTTGAGCACCTCGATCTCGTAGAGGCACCAGCCCTGGGCCGGGTTCTTGTGCTCGGACTTCTCGCCGATGGTGCGCTTCACGCGGACCGTGTCGCCGAAGAAGACCGGCGCGCGGAACGCCCACTCCTTCAGGCCGACGAACGCGGCGGTGGCGATCTTCGGCTCCATCTTCTCCACCTGCAGGCCCGTGGCGACGGACGTCACCAGCATGCCGTGCGCGACGCGCTTGCCGAACACCGACTCCGAGGCCCGCACATCGTCGATGTGGAACCAGTTGAAGTCGCCGGACACGCCGCAGAAGTTCACGACGTCCGCCTCGGTGATCGTGCGGTTTAGCGACACCGCCTCGTCGCCGGGATTCAGCTCTTCCCAGAACAGACGCTCAGCCACGCAGCCCTCCTTATCGATTCACGGTCCTGGAACCGCGACAACCATACGGAAGGGCGAGGCGCCCCGGGCACGGTGGCCGGGGCGCCTCGCGGCCGTCGTGGCTAGAGGTTCTCCACGCCCTGCTTGATGCGGTCGAGGCCCTCCTCGAGGACGTCGTCCGGGCAGGCGTAGGTGAGGCGGATGTGCCCCTCGCCGCGGTCGCCGAAGGCGGAGCCGGCGACGACGCCCACCTGGTAGTTCTCGATCAGGTAGTCGGCGAACTGCTGGGCGGTCATCCCGGTGCCGCGGATGTCCGGGAAGACGTAGAACGAGCCGTCCGGGGTCGGGCACTCGACGCCGTCGAGGGCGTTGAGGGCGGCCACGGTCTTGTCGCGCTTCGCCTCGAGGCGCTTGGTGGTCTCGATCACGTGGTCCTGCGGGCCGGTGATCGCCGCGAGGGCCGCCAGCTGCACGAACGCGGGCACGTTGGTGACCGAGTTCTGCTGGAAGATGTCCATCGTGGTGATCAGGTCCTTGTTGGCCACGCACCAGCCGATGCGGAACCCGGTCATGATGTACGTCTTCGAGAAGGTGTCGACCAGGATCGAGCGGTCGGCCATCCCCTCGACGGCGGCGATGGTCTTGTGCTCGGCGCCCGAGTAGACCATGTGGCTGAAGATCTCGTCGGTCAGCACCGTGACGTTCGCCTCGGCGCAGATCGCGGCGATCTCCTCCAGCTGACCCACCGTCTGGCCGTTCGGCCGCTGCGGCGAGTTGATGATCAGCATCTTGGTCTTCGGCGTGATCAGGCTCTGCAGCGAGTCGAGGTCGAAGTGGAAGTCGGGCTCGACGAGCGGCGCGTAGACCACGCTGCCGCCGGCGTAGGTGATCCAGAACTCGTCGGGCGGGTAGCCCGGGTTCGGGAAGATCACCTCGTCGCCCTGGTCGACCATGGTCAGAAGCGACTGGGTGAGGGCGTGCTTGGCCCCCATCGTCACCAGGACCTCCTCGCGCACCGTCGGGCGGCCGCGCTTGGTGGCCTCCTCGGCGATGGCGTCACGCAGCTCGGGCAGACCGGGACCGGGCACGTAGCGGACGTGGCCGTCGGCGACGGCCTTGGCGCACGCCTCCATGATGTGCGGGGCCGGACGAAACTCCTCGCCCTGGAAGTCGCCCTTCTCGAAGTGGATCACGCGCTTGCCGGTCTCGCGCTCGAGCGCCTCGGCCTTACGCATCGACGCCCACTGCTTGGGCAGCACGAAGTGTGAGGTGCGGCTGGACAGGCGCAGCGGTGAGGTGGCGGTGGTCGCCATTGTCGTGGGTCTCCTTGTGGGGTGGTGAGAGAGGCGGGTGGTCAGTGGCGCGCGCTGCGCCGTCGGCTACCCGGGGGTGGGCGATTGCTCATGCCGGACGGAGGACCGCATCCTCCGGTGAGGTCGTCCGGACCCGCAGCGCAGGCGGGCTGTAGGTCGGTGCGCGTCCGGCGCCGAGGCGGCGGGAGAGGCCGCCGGCGGCGGCCATCACGAGCTCGCCGAGCTCGGAGACGCGACCGGGGGTGATCCGGGTGACGGGGCCGCCGATCCCGAGCGCCGCCACGACGCGGCCGGAGTGATCGCGCACGGGTGCGCCGATGCAGCGCAGGCCCTCGTCGTACTCCTCGTTGTCGACCGCGTATCCGCGTCCGCGGATCTCCTCCAGGTCGGCGTCGAGGCGCTCGATGTCGGTGATCGTGTTGGGGGTGAAGGCGGCGAGGCCGCGCTCGGCAACGATCTCCTCGAGCCGGTGGCGCGGCAGGTCCGCCAGCAGCACCTTGCCGAGGTTCGTGGCGTGGGCGGGGTAGCCGCGGCCGATGGCCGACGGCACGCGCAGCGCCCGGCGCGCCTCGACGCGCTCGATGTAGATCGCCTCCCCCCCGTCCAGCACGGCCAGGTGGCCGGTCTCGCCGGTGTCGCGCACCAGGCCCTCCAGGAAGGGCAGCGCCTCGTCCCAGAGGTTCATCTGCTGCATCACCAGCCCGCCGAGCTCGAAGATCCTCAGCCCGAGGCGGTAGCGGCCGGTGCGCGGGTTGCGCTCCACCAGTCCGGCGGCGTCCAGGTTGACCATGAAGCGGTGCACGGTGGACTTGTGCAGGCCGAGGCGCTCGGCCAGCTCGGTGACCCCCAGCTCGGGCTCCTCGGCGGAGAAGGCGTTGAGGATGCCGACCGCCCGCTCGATCGCCTGGATGCGGTAGCGGGGACTGACCGGGCGGCTCGCGCTCGGGGTCCCCTCCAGCAGTGCCTCGGCCGTGTCTCGCATACTGAACATCCGTCTTGTGATTGATGCGACGAAGCAGTCGTACCACCGCCTCTCCGAGCACCGCAAGACGAGACGGCGCGTAACGAACCACCGTCTCGCATAACAAGATCCGACGTACGCACCGCGGTCTCGCCGCGCTCGCGCCCCTCGGTACCCGCCGCGCGGACGGCCGGCCGCGCGGGGCGGCGAGTAGGATGACGGCGCATTCGCACCGACCGTCACGAACATCCCCGCAACTGAGGATCGCGACCCGTGCCCGACCCGACGAGGACATCCTGGCCCCGGTGAGCGAGCGGACGGCGCCGGCGGCGCTCGGGACGCTGCGCGCCCCGCTGCGGGCCGCCGTCGAGGCGGCGCTCGAGGGACGGCGCCTCGACGGCGACCAGGCCCTCGCCCTCGCCGACGCCCGCGGGGCGGAGCACCCGGCGCTGTGGGCCGCCGCCGCGATCCTCCGCGACCGCGGCCGGCCGGGGGTGGTGACCTACTCGCGCAAGGTGTTCATCCCGCTCACGAACCTGTGCCGGGACATCTGCTCGTACTGCACCTTCGCCCGCGACGAGAACGACCCGCGAGCCCACACCATGAGCCCCGACGAAATCCTCGCCGTCGCGGAGGCCGGCCGCCGGCTCGGGTGCAAGGAGGCGCTCTTCACCCTCGGCGACCGTCCCGAGGCGCGCTTCGAGAGCCACCGCCGGGCCCTGCGCCGCTACGGCCATGAGTCCACCCAGTCGTACCTGGTGGCGATGTGCCGGATGGTCCTCGAGGAGACGGGCCTGCTCCCCCACCCCAACGCCGGCGTGCTCGGGCGACGCGAGCTGGCCGAGCTGCGCGAGGTGTCGGGCAGCCAGGGGATGATGCTCGAGTCCGTGTCGGAGCGGCTGTGCGGTCCCGGCGGCCCCCACGAGCACGCCCCCGACAAGCGGCCCGCGACGCGCCTCGCGATGATCCGGCGCGCCGGCGAGCTGCGCATCCCCTTCACCTCGGGGATCCTGATCGGCATCGGCGAGACCGCCCGGGAGCGGGTGGAGGCGCTGCTCGCCCTGCGCGAGCTGCACGAGCGCCACGGGCACATCCAGGAGGTCATCGTGCAGAACTTCCGCGCCAAGCCGGACACGCCGATGGCGGCCGCCGGCGAGCCGGGCCTCGTCGAGCTGATGACCGCCTGCGCGATCACGCGGCTCGTCTTCGGGCCGGCGATGAGCGTCCAGGCGCCGCCCAACCTGTCCGCCGACTACGGGCCGCTCCTCCTGTCGGGCATCAACGACTGGGGCGGGGTCTCCCCCCTCACCCCGGACTTCGTGAACCCGGAGGCGCCGTGGCCGGAGATCGGCGGCCTCGAGCGCCTGTGCGCCGACGCCGGCTACGCCCTGCGCGAGCGCCTCACGATCTACCCCGAGTACCTCGCCGACGACGACTTCCTCGACCCCGCCATGAGGGAGCGGGTGCGCTCCCTGGCCGGGCCGGACGGCCTGGCCCTGCACGAGGCTCCCCGACCGGTCGCGGGAGCCGCGGCATGAGCGTCACCTTCTGTCGCACCGTCGGCGCGCAGGCGCCCGTCCGGGCGCGGGTGCGCGAGGGCGCCGGCCTCGATGACGCCGCCGTCGCGGCCGCCGTCGAGCAGGGCCTGCTCCCCGTCGAGACCGCCCGCGCCGACTCCCCCGCCCCCGCCTGGGTGGTCGACCCGCCGGTGGCGATGGAGCTGCTCGCCCGGGGCGTCGCCGGCTGGCGCATCACGGTGCGCCACACCGGCACCCGCGCCGACGTCCTCGACGCCCTCGCCCGCAGCGGCGCCGCCTTCCTGCGCACCGACCTCGCCGCCGTCGAGGAGGCCATCGAGCTCGGCTGGCTGCCCGGCATCGGCACCCGCGTCTCGGTGGAGGTCTCCAGCGTGGAGGAGGCGCTCGACGCGATCGCCTCCGGGGCCGCCGACCTCGTGGTCGGCGACTGGGGTCCGGACGAGGTCGGGGCGCTGCGCGACGCGCTCGCCCCGCGGGCGCTGGTGGAGCGCACCGCCCTGCCGCCCGGGGTCTCCATCGACGAGGTGCGCGAGACCTTCCCCCGTCCCCTGCTCACCGCCTGGCTGAAGCAGATCGACGGATCCGGCGTCGCCCGCCCCCGCTACACGTGGGCGCCCGGCCGCGACGAGGAGCCCCCGGTACCCGCCCGGCGTCTATCCGCCGAGTGGGAGGACGCGGCCTGGCGCGAGGCCCCCGCCGACGAGGGCCTGTCGCGCGTCGACCCCGATCTGGCGGGGATCCTCGAGCGCAGCCTCGCCGGCACGCCGCCGCGCGTCGCGGAGATCGAGCGGCTCTTCCGGGCCCGCGGGCCGGAGGTGGAGGCCGTCGCCCGGGTCGCGGACGAGCTGCGCCGCGAGCGCTGCGGCGACCTCGTCACCTACGTGGTCAACCGGAACATCAACTACACCAACCAGTGCTACTTCCGCTGCGGCTTCTGCGGCTTCTCCCGCGGCCCGAAGAGCCTGAACCTACGCGGCGACCCCTACATCCTGAACGTGCACGAGGTGGTGCACCGCTCCGTGGAGGCCGCCGAGCGGGGCGCGACGGAGGTGTGCCTGCAGGGCGGCATCCACCCGGACTTCACCGGCGACTTCTACGTGTCGGTGCTCTCGGCCATCAAGGAGCGCCTACCCGAGATGCACGTCCACGGCTTCACGCCGCTCGAGGTGTGGCAGGGCGCCCACACGCTCGGCATCAGCGTCCGCGAGTTCCTCACCCGCCTGCGCGACGCCGGCCTCGGCACCCTCCCCGGCACCGCCGCCGAGATCCTCGACGACCGGGTGCGGCTGCACCTGTGCCCGGACAAGGTGCGGGTGTCGGAGTGGGCCGAGGTGATGATCACCGCCCACGAGCTCGGCCTGCGGGCCACCACCACGATGATGATGGGGCACATCGACGATCCCCGCGCCTGGGCGAACCACATCGAGGTGCTGCGCCAGATCCAGCGGCGCACCGGCGGCTTCACCGAGTTCGTCCCGCTGCCCTTCGTGCACATGGGATCGCCGATCTTCCTCCAGGGGAAGGCCCGCCCGGGCCCGACCTGGGACGAGGTGGTGCTGGTCCACGCGGTCGGCCGGATCGCCCTCGACGGGCTCATCCCGAACATCCAGGCGTCCTGGGTGAAGCTCGGCCTCGCCGGCGGCGCGCGCCTTCTGGACGCCGGCTGCAACGACCTGGGCGGCACCCTGATGGACGAGAACATCTCCCGCGCGTCGGGCGCCGCCCACGGCCAGCTCGCCACCCCGGAGGAGCTGGAGGCCGCGATCCGCGGCGCCGGGCGCGTCCCGGCCCGCCGCAACACGGTGTACGAGCTGATCGAGGCCCCCGCCTAGGGGGTCTCCGTCGCCTCCTCCTCCGCGGCGCGCTTGCGCTCCTGGAGGGCGTGGAGCATCTCCTCCACGCGGCTGAACTTGATCCGCGGCCGGCCGCCGGCCTCGGCGCCGCGCTCCTGCTCGAGCATGTCGATGAGCTGCCAGTCCTCGTAGCTCACGAAGTCGCGGCGCCGCTCCGAGAGCAGGTGCTCCAGCACCGCGCGGGGCGGCACCTCCTCCTTGTGCAGGCGGCCGGCGCGGAGGTCGTAGAGGAGCATGTCGACGGTCTCCTGGGAGTCCGGCTTGTTGGTGCCGATGATCCCCCGCGGTCCGCGCTTGATCCACCCGACGACGTACTCACCCTCCACCGGCTCGTCGGTGCGCGGATCGATGATCCGGCCGGCGCGGTTCGGGATCACGCCGGCCATGGCGTCGAAGGGGATCCCCGGCAGGGGCACCCCCTGGTAGCCGATCGCGCGGAACACCAGCCCCACCGGGATCGTCGTCGACCGATCCGTGGGCCGCGGCCGCAGCTGCCCGTCCTCGCCCTCGTAGAGCTCGTTGTGGACGAGGGTGAGCGCCTCCACCCGGTTGCGGCCGATGATCTCCGTCGGCGACACCAGGAAGTGCAGGGCGATGCGGACGGGGGCGCCGGTGAGGGGCCGGGCGGCGTAGTCGGCGAGGATCTCGAGGTTGCGGTCGCGGGTGCGGTCCGGCGCCGCCGCGACCTGCCGCGCCGCCAGGGGGCCGAGGTCGAGGTCGGCGGGGTCGACGACGACATCCACGTCCGGCAGCTCACCCAGCTCCTTCAGCTCCTTGTTGGTGAACGCCGCCTGGGCCGGCCCGCGGCGGCCGAGGACGTGGATCTCGCGGATGCCGCTCGCGGCGAGGGCGTCGAGGGCGTGCTCGGCGATGTCGGTCTGGGCGAGCAGATCGCGGGGACTCGCGAGGATCCGCGCCAGATCCATCGCGACGTTGCCGTTGCCGACGACGGCGACGCTCTCGGAGGCGAGGTCGAAGCCGAGGTGGCGGAAGTCGGGGTGGGCGTTGTACCAACCGACGAACTCGGTGGCGGAGTGGCTGCCGGGCAGGTGCTCCCGCGGGATCCCCATCCGCCGGTCGGTGCGCGCCCCGACCGCGTAGATGATCGCGTGGTAGTAGGCGACCAGGTCGTCGTGGGTGAGGTCCCGCCCCATCTCCACGTTGCCGTAGAAGCGGAACTCCGGGTGGGCGGCGATCTTGTCGTAGACCCGGGTGACGGACTTGATCTTCGGGTGGTCGGGGGCGACGCCGCCGCGCACCAGCCCGAACGGGGTGGGCAGGCGGTCGTACATGTCGACCTGCACCTCGAGGCCGTCCTGTGACTGGAGGTGCTCGGCGGCGTAGAAGCCCGAGGGGCCCGAGCCGATCACCGCGACGCGAAGGGGGTGCTCGGGCGTGCCGAGTGCGGTTCCCTGCATCGTCGTCTCCTTGGGCGCGGGGGCGGCGGTCGCGGTCAGCCTAGCCGCGGAAGAGGTCGTGGGCGGGGTCCCGGACGAGGTCGGCGGCGCTGCCGGGGGCCGGCGCGGTCGGGACGCCGGACGCGACGACGACCGGCGTGCCGGAGTCCTTGCCCATGTAGAGGCCGGATGCGGCGGCGAGCTCGTCGGCGAGGGCCTGCTCGGTCGCGACCAGTATCCGTCCGCCGCGGTCGATCTCTCCGCGGTGATCGATGACGGCGGCGAATCCCGCGACGCCGAGCGCGACGTTCACGAGGCCGCGCCGGAACGCCCGGCCGTGGGTGTCGGTCACGACCACCCCGACCCTCCCCCCCACCGCCGCCGCGACGGCTGCCTGGATGCGGCGGGCCGACGCGTCCGGGTCGATCGGCAGGAGGATGGCCGTGCCCTCGGGGGCGTTGGAGGTGTCGATGCCGGCGTTCGCGCAGACGAAGCCGTGGTGGGTCTCGCAGATCAGGGTGCCGCGGCGGCGCCGGACGATCCGGCGGCTCTCGGCGAGGATCAGCTCGCACAGGCCGGCCCGTTTGCCGGTCTCGGCGGCGAGGGCGAGGGCGGCGGGCCCGGGCGCGACGGCGGCGACGTCCACCACGCGGCCCTCGGCCTTGCTCACGACCTTCTGGGCGACCATCAGGATGTCGCCGGGCGCGACGCCCTCCGCCGCGGCCCGCGCGGCGATCATCGCGGGGAGGTCGTCCCCGGCCGCCACCTCGGGCAGCTCCCCGAGCGGCCGGAGCCTCAGCGCGTGCCCCCGGCGGCGAGGACGGCGGGGTCCTGCGCGACGGTCCGGGCCGCGCAGGACCGGCCGCTCGCGACGAGGGCGGCGAGGTCCTGCGGCGTGTCGATGTCGAGCGCGAGGCCGGGGACGTCGAGGCGCCTGACCGTCAGGCCGCGGCGGGCGGCCTGGGCGAGGTGGCGACGCAGGGAGTGCGGGCCCAGCTCGGGTCGGAGGGCGCCGGGCGGCGTGAGCAGCATCGCGTTGGTGCCGGTGCCGTCGCGCGAGGGCACCAGCACCGCGGACGAGGCCCCGGGGGCGGCGCGCAGCACCGCCTCGATGTCCGCGGCGCCGGCGAGGGGCAGGTCGGCGGTCAGCACCAGCGCCGCGTCGGCGCCCGCGTCGGCGGCGGCGACCAGGCCGACGACGACGGCGGCGTTCATGCCGCGCGGCGGGTCGTGGTCGCGGACGACGCGGGCGCCGCCCGCCCGGACGAGGGCGGCGACGTCCGGGTCGGCGGTCACGACGATCACCTCCCCCAGCCCCTCGGCGGCGGCGCAGGCGGACAGGACGTCGCCGAGCATCGCCTCCTGCAGCAGGCGGCGGCGGGGCGCGTCGAGGCGGCCGGCGAGGCGGCCGAGCGCCCCGGGGAGCGGCTTCACCGGGATCACCGCGCTCACCCGCCCCCTCACGCCACGGCCTCCAGGGCCGCCTGGGCGAGGCGCGCCCGGCCCGCCCGGTCCGGCATGAGGGCGTCGACCAGCACGGGCCGCACGCCGAGCGCCTCCACCGCGCGCGCCTCGTCGGCGTCGGCCGGATCGAGCACGAAGGTCGCGGCGACGTCGGCGTAGATGCGGGCCATCTGCACGGCGGAGCACTCCGGGTAGCCGGCGCCGGCGAGGAAGCGGTCGGCGGGGCCCTCCACGGGTCGGCGCCCGATGATCGGGGTGACGGCGACGCAGGCGCCGCGGCGGGACCGCAGGGCGTCGCGGACGCCGGGGACCGCGAGGATGGTCCCGATCGACACCACGGGGCTCGACGGGGCGATCACGATCCGCTCGGCGGCGGCGATCGCCTCCAGCAGGCCGGGTGCGGGGCGGGCGTCCGCGACGCCCTCCAGCTCGATCCGCTCGATCTCCTCGGCGGCGCCGTGCTTGACGAGGTACTCCTGGAAGGTCCGCGGGCCGGCGGGGGTGGTGATGAGGGTGCGGACGGGGTCGTCGGTCATCGGCAGGATCCGCGCCTCCACCCCGAGACGGCCGCAGATCTCGGCGGTCACCTGCGACAGGGCCGCCCCCTCCCCCAGCCGCACGGTGCGGTAGATGTGGGTGGCCAGGTCGCGGTCGCCGAGGCCGAACCAGGAGTCGAGGCCGTAGGTGGAGAGGCCCTCCAGGCAGCGGAAGGTGTCGTCGGCGTAGCCCCAGCCGCGGGCGTCGACCACCCCGGCGAGGACGTAGGTGCAGATGTCGATGTCCGGGCAGACGCGCAGCCCGTAGAAGTCGCCGTCGTCGCCGGTGTTGACGACGGCCGCCAGGTCGGCCTGTCCTGTGACCTGGGCCAGCCCGTCCACCATCTTGGAGCCGCCGGTCCCCCCCGACAGGACGAGGATCACGGGCGGCGAGCGGGGATGAGGATGCTCACGGGGGCGGCGCCGAGTCTACCAACCGCCTCTGCGCGGGGTCTCGCCGGGTGCCCATCACGAGCCACAGGCCGGCGCACACCCCGCACAACCCCACCACGAGCCGGATCCCCGGCCGCTCACCGAGCAGCGGCCAGGCGGTGAGCACGCCGATCACCGGCACCAGGAAGAACCACGCCGAGATCTCGGCGGCGGGCGCCTGGGTCAGGGCGATGTAGAAGAGGGCGAAGGGGACCGCCGACCCGACCGCGGCGAGCAGGACGACGAGGCCGATCTCGCGGATGCCCGCCGCGGTCGGGGTCCTCTCCGCGACGAGGCCGACGAGGCACAGCGCCGCGCCGCCGGCGAGCATCTGCCAGCCGGCCAGGGCCAGCGGGTCCCCGGTGCCGCGCACGCCCCGCGCCACCACGACCGTCCCCACCCCCCAGGCGAGCGCCCCGCCGACCACCACGAGCGCCGCGCCCGACAGCTCCGGCGGCCACAGGGGCCCCTCCCACACCACCACGGCCGCGCCCACCAGCCCGACGCCGAGGCCGGCCCACTGGACGCCCCGGAGGCGCTCGCCGAGGACGACCGCCGCGAGGCCCGCGACGAAGAGCGGATCGGTGTTCGCGAGGACGGCGGACAGGCCGGCGCCGGCGTGGGCGATGCCCCAGAAGGTGGCGCCGTAGAAGAGGACGGTCTGGGTGAGGGCGAGCCACGCCACCGCGCCGACCCCCACCCCGGGGCGCAGCGGCCGGCCGCTCGCGGCGAGCACTCCCAGCACGAGCACCCCGCCGAGGCCGAGGCGGGTACCGGCGGCCAGCAGCGGCGGCCAGGTCTCGACCAGCCAGGCCGAGGGGACGTACGCGGCCCCCCAGCAGGCCATCGCTCCCAGGCCGAGGGCGGTCGCGGTCCTCAGTCGATCAGGTTGGAGAGGGCGAGCACGACCGAGCTGGGCAGGTAGGTGATGAGGAACAGCACCACCAGGCTCACGGCGAGCCACGGGAGGATCACGATCGACAATCGCTCCACCGGTACCTTCGCGATGCTCGACACCAGGAAGATCACCAGCCCGATCGGCGGGTGGATCAGGGCGAGCACCAGGTTGAAGACCATGATCAGCCCAAAGTGGACCGGGTCGATGCCGTACTCGATCACGGCGACCGGCGCGAGCACCGGCGCGAGGATGTAGAGGGCCGGCAGCGGCTCGATGAAGATCCCCACCGCCAGCAGCAGCAGGTTCACCACCAGCAGGAAGACGTACTTGTTGTCGCTGATGCCGGTGAGGAAGTCCTCGAGGGTCGCCCCGAAGTGGTTGATCTCGAGGGCGCTGGCGAGGATCGAGGAGTCGCCCAGCAGCAGCATCACGATCCCGGTCTCGACGCCGGCGGCGACGATCGCGGTGGGCAGCTGGCGCGGGGAGACGCCGGCGTACCAGAAGAGGGCGAGGCCGATGGTCACGACCGCGGCGATCGAGGCCGACTCGGGGGCGGTGAAGACCCCCGAGAAGATGCCGCCGAGGATGATCACCGGGATGGCCAGCACCGGCAGTGCGACGAGGCCGGTGCGGCCCACCGTCCCCCATCCGGCGAAGCGCCGCTGCTGGAGGAAGTCCATCTTCCGCACCACCACGTAGACGGTGGCGGCCTGGAAGAGGAACAGGAGGATCTCGGCGAGCACGCCGGAGAGCAGCAGCTTCGAGATCGAGGCCCCGGCCGCGCCGGAGACGACGACGCCGTAGACGATGAACATGATCGACAGGGGCCCGATCGGGCCCTTGATCGACGCCCCCGCCACCACGGCGGCGGCGACGTCGCGGCGGTAGCCCTCGCGCTCCATGGCCGGCACCAGCAGCGGGGTCATGATCGCCGCGTCCGCCTGCGCGGATCCCGAGATGCCGGACACCACCATCGAGGTGAGCTGGCAGACGTAGGCCATGCCGCCGCGGACGTGGGCGACCAGCGAGGCCGCGAAGGCGATCAGTCGGGCGGACATGCCGCTGGCGTTCATCACCTCCGCCACGATCAGGAACATCAGGATCGTGAGCAGCTCCAGGCCGCCCGACAGGCCCATCGTGAACTGGGTGGTGGAGAACGGCGTCTGCAGGCTCGGGTTGGGGTAGATCTCCAGCCCGAGCACGCCGTTCGGGGCCATCGCGACGATGCCGACGATGGACAGCATGAACACCACCGGGGTCCCGGCCATCGTCAGCGCCACGAACAGGATCGCGATGGCCAGCAGCGGCGAGCCGCCGCCCTCCAGCACCAGCCACATCACGAGCCATACCGCGGCGCCGAGCGCGAGCGCGCCGGCGACGGCCCGCACGGCCGTCAGCGCCGTGACGCGCACCCCCGACGCGAACAGCCGCGCCGCGCCGCTCACCACCGCGTGGGCGTAGTGGAGGGTGATGAAGTAGTAGCCGACGGTCATGGAGACCACCGGGTAGAACCAGGAGATCCCGAGCGCCGGGCTGAGGCCCCGCGGCGCCCCCTCCCCCGACGCGAACAGCGTGGCCCGCCAGCAGCAGTAGGACAGCAGCACGGCGAGGGCGAGGCCGGAGAAGGTGCGCACCGAGTGGCGCCACCAGGCGGGACCGTTGTCGGACAGGAGGGTGATGACGGTGACGGTGCTGCGCTTCACCGCGATCGACACGCCCATCCAGATCGTCCACAGGAAGGCGAAGCGGGCGAGCTCGCCCGAGCCGAACAGCGAGAACCCGAGCGCCTCGCGGGTGAAGATGTTCCCGACCAGCCCGACGAGCGCGAGGAAGGCGCTCACCACGATCGTCACCTTGGCGATCCGGAGGGCCGCCTCGGAGTAGACCTCCAGCCACCCCGCCAGGCGCGTCAGCGCCCGCGCGACGGGGACGCGCGAGGGGGCCGGGACATCCGACGGCGCGGCGGCGGTCGTCACCGCGCGAGCCTAACGGGAAACGCGCCGTGACCCGACGCCTCGCGGGGTCGGGTCACGGGTGCGTTCCGCATCGATGCCTCGGCTACTGGACCGTGCAGCCCTCGGGGAGGGCGGCGGGGGCCGGCGCCGCCGGCAGGGCGTCCTTCAGGGCCGTGATCTGGTCGATGTAGCCCTTGGTCTCAGCGTCCTTGGACAGCTCGGCGACCGCCGCGGCGGAGGCCTTCTTGAAGTCCGCCAGGTCGGCCGCGCCGGCGATGGCGAACTTCACGCCCTCGTCGCACAGCTGCTTCGGCAGGTCGCTGGGGGCGTTGAAGATGTCGAGCGAGATGCCCGGCAGCTTCGCGGCCTCGTCGGTGAGGATCTTCTGCTGGTCCGCGCTGAGGTCGTCGAAGGCGCTCTGGTTGATGACGAGCACCGTCGGGAACGGCCACAGCCGCAGGTTCGGGGTGATGAACTTCGCGACCTCGTAGAACTTCTGGGTCTGGATCAGGCCCAGGTTCGCCTCCATGCCGGCGACCGTCCCGTCGCGCAGGGCGGAGTACACGTCGCCGAGCGGCAGGCTGGTCGGGTCGGCGCCGAGCGCCCGCATGCCGGTCTCGAGCACCGGGGCCTCCGGGGTGCGGATCGCCTTGCCGGCGAACGACGACGGCCCCGTGAGCGGAGCCTTCGCGCCGAGCGGCACGCGCAGGCCGCCCTCGTGGATCGCCAGGCCCTTCACGCCGATGGAGGCGGTCTCGGCGAGCATCGACTGGGCGATCGGGCCGTCGATGACCTCGCGCTCCAGGTCGTAGCGGTCGATCAGGCCGAGCGCCTGGAGGGCGTCGAAGGCCTTCACGCCCTGGCTGCTCCACACGGCCGACGAGATGGAGCCCATCTGCACGGCGCCGTCGGAGACGTCCTGCAGCAGCTTCGAGTCGTTGCCGCCGGAGTAGGTCGGGATGGTCTTGATCTGGATCGCCCCGCCGGAGGCCGTGCTCACATTCTTCACGAACTGGTCGAGCGCGATCCCGTATGGATGCTGGGCCGTCGTGACGTACCCGAGGTTCAGCGTGACCTCCGCCGCCCCACCCCCGGAGGTGCTCGAGCCGGCGTCGTCGTCATCGTCGCCGCAGGCCGCCAAGCCCAGCACGAGCGCCAGCCCGGCCGCGACCGCCGCCACGCGCCACACCAACGAGCGTCTCTTCACCTGTAAGCCCCCTTGGGTCGTCCGTCGGTTCGCTTGCCCGAGCGCGAATGCCCGCGGGGAACCGGTGGGCCGCGAGGGCCACGCAAGGTTACGCGCGGCACGCTCGGACGGCGCGACACTACCGCAGCGCGAGCGGCGGTTGTCAACATCGGCACGAACTCCGTCCTACCATGCGCAACCGGCTTGGCCGTGGGGATTCCGACCGGTCCGAGGGCCTCTCCACAGGGCCGCCGCGACGTTGACGACCCCCTATACGTGACATATGCTGCTTTCACCGCTCGCCCGGGTGGCACCACCTTCCGGCACCGTCGCAGCAAGGTCCGGAAGGTCGCCCTGCGAGCGCCCTTGCGATTCGTGTGCAGCTGCCCTTCACCGATTAAGGGGGAAGCCCGTCTATGGCCGAGCAGTTCGCCGTGACGCAGATCCCGGGGGCGGACACGGGGGAGATCCCTCCGTCGCCCGTCGACCGTGACGAGAAGACCGCGTTCATCTACTCGCTGGTCGACCCGATCTGGGACATCGACACTCTGCCGCTGACCTACACCAACTCGCGTTGGTCAGCGTTCTTCTACCGCGCCGACGAGAAGCAGCTTCGGCGCGTCCTGCCCGACTGTCTTGAGCTCGAGGACGACATCGTCGAGTTCTGGTACGTCGACCACAACCACACCATGCTCGGCCCGTACGGCGAGATGGGTGTGACGGTGGCCGCGAGCCACAAGGCCGGCGACGGCCGTACGCTCTACGCCGGCTACTACCCGTACATGTACCTCACCCAGGACGCCGCGATCGACGCCGGTCGCGTGCTGGGCTTCCCGAAGAAGGAGGCCTTCATCCGGGTGCTGGAGCACGGTGGCGCTCCGGACGACGGGTACGGCGTGTACGACGGCAAGAACTACCAGTTCGACTACTTCTCGTTCCTCATGATCCGGAACGGGTACGTGCTCCACTCGGCGACGGGTAAGTACGACGACGCCGACCTGTCCGCGAAGCCGAAGTTCTACGGCAACACGGACTACGGCCGGATGAACATGAAGGTCGTCACCGCGCCGGACCTGTCCGAGTCTCGTTGGGAGCTGGTGTACCTGCCCTCCCAGGTGACCAAGGACCTGGCGACCCTCATGGGCCGCCCCGACACCGAGGGCACCCACCGCTTCCAGGTGAAGCCCGAGTCGATCCGCACCGCCAGCCCGGACAGCATCAACTGGTTCATGCAGGCCACCCCGTACGACAACCTCGGTCACGAGCTTCCGCCGACCGAGATGATCGGCCTGATGACCTTCAGCTTCGACCTGATCATCCCGCCCGGCGAGGTCCCCTGGACCGAGACCTACACTCGGGACGCCACCTGGGCCGGTGCGGCCAAGCCGTACCGCTTCGGACTCCGCCACCGCTTCCCGAAGCCCATCGGCCTCGGCGCGTAAGCGAAAGGTCAGATCGTGATCACGCGTGACGGGGGCTCTGTCCCCGACCGGGGCGCCCCCGTCACGGTGACGTCATTCCAAGGAGGAACAGCGCAATGGCGCAGCTGAACGTCACGAGCGTTCCGTGGATCGACTCCGGTGACGCCCCGCCGCTTGCCCTTGACCGGGACAAGCGCGACATCATCTCGCAGGGCATCGCGGACCCGCTGGTCGACTACGACATCGTCCCGCTGACCTACACCAACTCGCGTTGGTCGGCGTTCTTCTACCGGGTGGACGAGGCGGCTCTGCGCCGCATCCTGCCCAAGTGCCTCGAGCTCGAGGACGACGTGGTCGAGTTCTGGTACGTGGACCACCTGCACACCGGCCTCGGCCCGTACGGCGAGATGGGTGTGACGGTGTCCGCCAGCCACAAGGCGGGCGACGGCAACACCTACTACGCCGGGTACTACCCCTACATGTACCTGACGCAGGACGCCGCCGTGTTCGCCGGTCGCGAGCCCTTCGGCTTCCCGAAGAAGATCGCCTACATCGTCTGCCAGGAGCACGGTGGCAAGGAGGACGACGGTTACGGCGGCTTCGGCAACGACTACTTCAACTTCACCCTGGAGCGCCGCGGCTACCTGATCCACACCGCCACCGGCCGCTACGACGACGCCGAGCTCCCGGCCAAGCCCAGCTTCTACGGCGACCCGAAGTACGGGCGCATGAACCTGCGGCTGATCACCGACCCGAGCCTCACGACGACCAAGTGGGACCTGACCTACCTGCCGTCCGAGGTGACCAAGGCGACCGCCGCGGCGATGGGCCGCCCGGAGACCGAGGGTCAGCACCGCTTCCAGCTCAAGCCCGAGTCGATCCGCACCGCCTCGGCGGGCGCGATCCGCACCTGGGCGCTGCAGGCGACCCCGTTCGACAACCTCGGCGCGATGATGCCGGTCAAGGAGCTCATCGGCCTGATGAGCTTCAACTTCGACCTGATCATCCCCGGCGCCGACACGATCTGGACGCAGACGATCGAGCGCTCGGCCGAGGACATCGGCGACCTGCTCTTCGCGACGCCGTACCAGTACACGATGCGGCACCGCTTCCCGAAGCCCCCGGGCGTCTAGGCCCCAGCTTCAGGATCCGCTCGTCCCTCCGGCCGGGCCCTTCGGGGTCCGGCCGGAGTCGTTTCCGAGCCGCCGCGCCAGGCGGCGCGCGCGAGTCGGCTACCCCCCGTCGCCGAAGGCCGCTCCGGCGCCGCGCGGGGCGTGGGCGCGGAAGCGGCCCAGGCGGTCGCGCAGCTCGTCGGTGGCCTCCTCGGGCAGCTCCCACAGGAGCATCTCGATGAGCTCGACCTTGCTGGTGCGAAGGCCGCCGCGGCGCAGGCCGTGGATGAGGTCCACGAGGCGGTCGTCGAGGGGCCGCCGTACCCGGATGGCCAGGTTGACCGGCGGCAGGTCGGGGGCGAGGCGCGCCGGCGTCGTGCGGGCGCTCGGGCGACGGGACGACCGGCGGGCGGTGGGCGCCGTGGCCGGGGCGGCGGTGCCCTCCCCCACCGGCTCGGTGGTCGTCCCGTCGGTCGCGGCGGCGGGGCGGGCGGCGCTCGCCTCGGCGGGCCGTCGCGGCGGCGGCGGGGCCGTGCGGCGGGCCCGCTCCATCCGGCGTCGCATCAGGTCGATCCCGTTCGTCTCATCGGCCACAGGCCACCTCCACGGCATCGGCCACGGCCCGGAGCTCCGCGGCGGCGGCGCGCACCCGCGCGCCCGGGTTCGGCTGGGTGACGATCGCCGCGCGCCGCAGCCGACGGCGGATCCAGCGGTGCTCCGACACCGGCGGGGCCACCGCCACCCGGTCTCCGGCGAGGGCGGCGAGGCGCTCCACGAACCGCCTCGGCGGCACGGTCGGCACCATGGTCGGCACCAGCAGCAATCGATAGGCGGCGTAGTCGGAGAGGATCGCCTCGAGGGCGTCCATCTCGCGGGCCCCCAGCACCACCGGCACCACCACCAGGTCGGCGACCTGCATCGCCCCGTCGGTGAGGGGGTTGGCGCCCGGATGGGTGTCCACCACGACGTACGGCGCCCCCCACTGGCCGGCCCACGCGAGCAGACAGTCGGCCACGAGGTCCGCCTCGATGTGGCTGGCGGCGAGGTCGGGGTGCCCGGAGAGGAGCGCCGGCTGGGTGGGTCGGCGGCGCAGGCGCGGCGGTCGACCGTCGGGCCCGCGCTCGAGGCCGTCCAGAAGCGGTGCGCGGACGTAGCCCGTCGGGTCGACGCCCCACATGCGGGTGGCGCCACCGGCGTCCCAGTCGAGATCGACCAGGATCCCGTCGAGGGCCGCGGCGAGCTCGTAGGCGAGGGTGGTCTTCCCCACCCCGCCCTTCGCCGCCGCGACCGTGATGATGCGCGCATGCATGCTCGCGTGCATGCTTGCATACTTCCGCGCGTGCGTCCATTACTTCCATCATGCGCGCATGCACGCGAGCATGCATTGAGGCAGGGGTGCATGCTGGAACGGGGTCCGGGTGACGGCCCTCCCGCGCAGCGATCCCACCGAGCGCCGCGGGAGGGACGACTTAGCCGGGGGCGGCGCTCAGGAGGCGCGGCGCGACCCGCCGGCCCGAGCGGCCCGCGGGGCGCCACACGATGAGCTGGTGGGCGACGCCGCCATCCACCGCGACCCGCTCGCGGGCGAAGCGGTAGCCGGTTCCGGGGTGGCTGGCGACCGCGTCGCAGGCCCTCATGACGGCGGCGACGTTGTCGCGCTCACGGGCACAGGTGGAGCCGATGCTGGCGAAGAACGGCGGGCCCAACCAGTAGGCCTGCCACTCCTCGTCGGCGTCGCCCTCCTCGAAGCGGTCGTTCTCGAGCAGCCCGTAAAGCTTGCGGGCGATGGGGGGCAGGTCGCGCAGGACGTCCCAGTCGATGTACACCCCGGCCTCGTGGCGCAGCTGCTCGAGGAACCAGCTGCCGAGGAAGATGTACCCGAGGCGCTCGAGGCGACCCTCGGTGACCACCGGCCACAGGACCCGGTCGATGATCCCGAAGTGGTCCTCGTGGGTCTTGCGGCCGGTCTCGGAGTCGTTGACCTCCCCCTCCCAGCGGGCCTCCTGAAGGTTCAGGAGGGTGCGCTTCAGCGCCTGGCGGGCGTTCTTGCCGGACTCCTCCCAGCCGAAGTCGTGCAGCAGTCGGTACTGGGTGAACGGCACCGCCGAGGCGGTCGCCTGTTCGAGCTGCAGCCACCGCGAGCCCAGCCAGACGATCGCCATGTACCCGTGACGACCGATCGGTGGGCCGGCGGTCTGACGAATCGAGCCGAGGCGGTCGGCGATCGCGACCCCGGCGGCGACCTCGAGGCCCTTGCGGGCGCTGGAGCGATCGGCGAAGCCGTACTTGAGGGGCTGCTCGAGGCGGCGCAGATGGTCTGGCTCGCACAGGGCGAGCTGGGCCTCGGCGCCGCTCGCCTGGGCTTCGTCGGCGATGCCCTGGCGGGCGAGCGAGAGCTGACGGGCACCGGGGCGGGGGAGGGGAGTCGGGTCGCTGCGACGGGGGCGGGCGGGTGCCATCACCGGGAGTGTGGCGGGTGGTTCGGACGCGTGCAGCCCTTCGCGAGAACGCAACCGGGGTAACCGACTCGCGCCGTGGCCGAGCCGCATCGCGGCGCGGCCGGCCACGGCCGCTGTTCTTTTCCTATCTCCTACTAAACCTAATTCTAAGGAGCGCGAGAATATGCCTGTGTGCAGGCAGAAACGCCGTCCACGCGCGAGTCCGTTACCCCGGTTCGGCGCGAGTCGGATACCCCCGTCGCACGCGAGCCGGATCCCCGGGGCGCGAGTCGCTTACCCCCGTAACCGCGAGATGGCTCCCCCGGTTCAGGGCTCGCCGTCCCCAGGGCTGTGGATAACCGCGCGAGCCAGATCCCCCGGGGCGCGAGTCGCTTACCCCGGTTGCGTTCTCGCTCTGTGCCGCGCGCGAGCGACCTACCCGGGGATGTCCCTCGCGCGGGGACGCCGGGCGCGAGTCGCCTACCCCGGGTGGCGCGAGCCGCCTACCCCGGGTCCGGTGGTTCAGGTGGTGAGGCGGCGGTAGAGCTGGGGGAGCTTCTGGGGGAGGGTGCGGATGTCGTCGACGACGACGAAGTTGGCGTCGGAGTACATGTGGGGCAGGTAGTCGGCGCCCTCGCGGTCGACGGTCACGCAGAACAGGTGGATCTTCTCCCGGCGGGCTTCGCGGAGGGCCATCTTGGTGTCCTCCTGGGCGTAGGTGTTGTCCTGGTAGGTGTCGGAGTCGTAGGGCTTGCCGTCGGTGAGGAGGATCATCAGCTTCACGTTGCTGTCGGCGGCGGCGAGGCGGCGGGTGGCGTGCCGCAGGGCGGGGCCCATCCGCGTCTTCTGGCGGGCGTAGATACCGCCGATGCGGCCCTTCACCCGGTCGTCGTAGCGCTCGCCGAGCTCCTTCACGACGTAGAACTCGCAGTCCTCGCGCCCGGAGCCGGAGAAGCCGTAGATGGCGTACTCGTCGCGGATCGCCTCGAGCGCCTCGCACATCAGAAGGAGGGCCTCCTTCTCGATGTCGATGATCCGCTTGCGGCCGTCGATCTTGCGGTCGGTGGAGCTCGACATGTCCACCACGAAGGCGGTGGTGACGTCCCGGTCGCGCTTCTCGCGTTTGATGTACACCCGGGGGGTGGGAGACACGCGGGCCTTGCGGTCGACGACGTACTCGACCAGGCCGTCGGTGTCGAGGTCGTCGCCGTCCTCCTGGTAGCGCATCTTGCGCAGGGCCTCGGGGCGCATCAGCTGGAAGTTGCGGCGGATCTGGGTGACGATGCCGCCGAACTCGTGGAAGGTCGCCGCGACGAACCCGTCCTGAGTGCGGGTCTGGCGGTGCTCGGTGAGGGTGCACCAGGCGGGGCGGTAATCCTCGATCTTGTGGTCCCACTCGTCGTAGTGGTAGGTCTGCTCGCCGAGGTCCACGCTCTCCGTCTCGGCCTCCACCTGCGGCACGTCCCCGAGCCCCGACTGGTCCGGTGAATCCGAGCCGCCGCCCTCCTGGTCGTCGCTGCGGCCGTCGGCGGTGCCCGGCGGGGCGTCCTCCTCACCCTCGGACGAGGTCTGCTGGGCGACGTCCTCGCGGTCGCCCTGGCCGACCTGCATCTCGCTCGTCTGCATCGTGTCGGCGCTCTCGGCGTCCTGCGCCTCGGTCTCCTTCTTCTCGCCGGTGCCCTCGGGCTGGGGCTCGGTGTCGGCCTCGCGTTTGACCGGGGCGTCCGAGGGCGGCCGCACGAGCTGCTCCATGACGGGGGTCATGAAGGGCGGCAGCTCGAGCTGCTCGTACTCGTCGACGCCGGAGGCGGCGGGCGGAGGCGGGGCATCGGCGCCCTCGGGCGGCGGGCCGGCATCCTCCGGCGGCGCCTGGTCGGGCTGCAGCTGTCGGCCCGGGTCGGCGAGGCCGTCGTCGATCAGCTGGTAGAGGCGCCCGGTGAGCGCCGCGGCGTCGCCGACCCGGGCGTCCTCGCCCTCCACGTCGGCGAGCAGCGGCACGGCACGGCCGATCAAGGCCCGGGTGGCGGCCGCCAGCTCCGCCAGCTCCGGCGTCAGCCCCAGGGTGTGCTGCAGCAGCGCCTCCACCACCGCCTGGGCGTCGGAGAGGGTCACGAGATCCGGTCGACGCTCCGCGCTCGCGGCCCGGATCAGCTCCATGTCGCGGCGGATGCCCGGATAGAGGCGCCGCAGCGCCGAGTCCACCCGGTGGCCCTCGACGATGTTGAACAGGTCCCGCGCCAGGGCCGGCTGGGGGAACAGGGCGTAGAAGCGCGTCAGGTCGGTCTCGGCGGACAGGCCGGTGGTCATCGGGCCGTCTCCGGGTAGCGGGCGCGGAGGGCGTCGACGGTGGCGGTGATGTCGCTGAGGGAGAAGTCGTAGGTGCCGAACTCGATGCGGCCGGCGCCGTGGGCGGTGGCGACCTTGTAGGCGGTGAAGTTGCCGTCGTCGTCCTCGAAGAAGCGCATCTCGGGTGGCAGCACGATGTGGTCGGCGCCGTAGACGTCGACCGCCTGGAGCTCGTTGGTGCCGCGGATCGCCACCTCGTGGCCGGAGAGGGCGGTGGCGTAGAGCTTCAGGACCCGGGCGACGGACTTCAACGCCAGGCCCTCCTTGAGCTCCTCCAGCACCTGCAGGCTGTACTTGCTGCCGAGGCGGAAGTAGCCGCGGCCGACCTCCTTGTTGCGGTCGAGCACCTCGAGGCCGCGGTCGACCCACTCGGCGGCGCCGTCGGGGGAGACCCGCTCCCCGTTGAGCAGATCCAGGAGCGTGTCCGCCGCCTCGAGGGACGCCTCGGGGTCGGCGGCGGCCACCTGGCGTACCTGATCGAGGTAGGCGGGGCGGTAGCGCGGCCTCAGCCGGGCCAGCAGCGGCGGCAGGGCCGCGGCGAGCTCCACCGCGTGCTTGCGCCGCTTCTCGTCGCGGCGGTCGCGGGCGGCGAGCTGGGTGCGCAGCTCCTGGGCGCGCTTGACCTTCGGCTCCATCTCCCGCAGCTCGCGCTCGAGGGCGTCGAGCTCGCCGGCGAGCTGGGTGGTCTCGGTGTCCTCCGCCGGCCCCGCCGTGGCCCGGGACACGATGTCCACGTACGCGCCGGCGAGCGCCGTGTCGGGGGCGTCGTAGAGATCGGGGAGCTGCTTGGCGACCTCGACGCCGCTCTTCCATCCGGCGGCGGCGACCTCGCGCACCTGCCCCAGGTAGCGCGCCACCCGCTCCGGGTCGTGCTCGGCGAGCAGCCGCGGCAGCTGACGGGCGACCTCCACCCCCAGCTGGTACTTGAGGTCGGAGATCTCCTCGACCATGCGCAGGTACGACTGGCGCTGGTCCTCGGGGACCGAGATCAGCATCTCGCGGGCGACGTACATGCCCACGTTCCCGACGGCGGGGCCGAAGGTCATTGCGCGGCGCCCCCCTCTAGAACTGGGTGGCGATGATCTCGACGATCGAGCGCTGCATCTCCAGGTCGTCGGTGATCGGCTTGCAGATCGTCGCCTCGCACGCCGCGATCGGCTCCACCCCGCCCTGGATCAGCTGACCGGCGTAGACCAGAAGACGTGTCGAGACGCCCTCCTCCAGGCCGTGGGTGCGCAGGTTCCGCACCTTCTCGGCGATCTTCACCAGCTTCGCCGCGGTCTCCTCGTCCACGCCGGACTCCGAGCGCAGGATCGTCTCCTCGAGGTCCGGCGGCGGGTAGTCGAACTCGATCGCGACGAACCGCTGCTTGGTCGAGTGCTTCAGATCTTTCAGCACCGACTGGTAGCCCGGGTTGTAGCTGATCACCAGCTGGAACTCGGCCGGCGCGGTGACGATCTCGCCCTTCTTCTCCAGCGGCAGGATGCGGCGGTCGTCGGTGAGCGGGTGGATCACCACCGTCGTGTCCTTGCGCGCCTCGACGACCTCGTCGAGATAGGCGATGCCGCCGGACTTGACCGCCGTGGTGAGCGGCCCGTCCTGCCAGATCGTCTCGTCGCCGCGCAGCGTGTACTTGCCCACCAGATCCGACGCCGTCAGATCCTCGTGGCAGGCGACGGTCACCAACGTGCGCCCCAGACGCCAGCTCATGTGCTCGACGAACCGCGTCTTCCCGCACCCGGTCGGGCCCTTCAGCATCACCGGCAGACGCGCGTGATACGCCGACTCGAACAACTCCACCTCGTTGCCGAGCGGCAGGTAGTAAGGCTCCTCGGCAAGGCGGAAATCCTCGACGCGCTGGCTCTCGACCGCCATCGCTGCTCCTTCTGTAGAGCCGTCCAAAACGATTCGACGAAGTGTACCGGACCCTTCCGGGCCGGCGACCGGTGCTACCCCTCGCCGCCGGCGTCGGCGCCGGTCCACATCGACGGCAGATCGACCTCGAACTCGCCGTCCGGGTCGGCGTGCTCGGCGTGCCAGGCCTTGAAGTCCGGGATGGAGAAGCCCACCACCTGGCGGCTGCGCGGCTCCACCCGCACGAGCAGCCCGCGCTCGGGGTCGTGCACGGTCACGGCCGGCACCGGCGGGCCGTAGCTGCAGTGGTAGGTGTCGGAGGCCTCGTCGTAGTGGGTGAGCGACTCGGAGGCGATCTTCAGGGCGTTCTCCTCGGCGAAGGAGGGGCGCCCCGGCTCGCCGTCGGGCGGGGTGGGGGGTTCGGTGCTCATCGGGTGGCGGTCCTCCTTCGGGACGGGACGACCCGGGCCGGGTCCTCTAAACTCGGCGGCCGACCTGTCGGATCCTCTGGGCGGAAGGACATCGGAATGCGCGCGGTTGACGCGACCCTCGCGATCCTCAAGCGGGCGGGGGTGAATGCGATCTTCGGCCTGCCGGGCGGGCCGGTGATCCCGCTGTTCGACGCCCTCCACGACGATCCGGACATCCGCACGTTCCTGGTGCGCCACGAACAGGGTGCCGGCCACATGGCCGAAGGGTACGCGAAGGTCACCGGCCGGGCCGGGGTGTGCACCGCGACGTCGGGCCCCGGGGCGACGAACCTCGTCACCCCGATCGCCGACGCCTACATGGACTCGGTGCCGCTGGTCGCGATCACCGGGCAGGTCGGCTCCACCCGGGTCGGCACCGACGCCTTCCAGGAGGCGGACATCGTCGGCATCACCCTGCCGATCGTGAAGCACTCCTACCTCATCGACGACGCCGACGACCTGCCGCGGGCCCTGTCGGAGGCCCTCCACATCGCCCAGACCGGGCGGCCCGGCCCCGTCCTGGTGGACGTCTGCGTCGACCAATGGGCCCGCGAGGTGCCCGACTACTACGACCCGGCCCCCGAGATGCCCGGCTACGCCCCCCCGGCGGGCGCCGGGCACCCCCGCCAGGTCGAGGCCGCCGCCCGCGCCCTCGCCGCCGCGGAGCGGCCCGTGATCTACGCCGGCGGCGGGATCATCAGCGGCGAGGCCTCCGGCGCCCTCACCCGGCTGTCGGAGATCACCGGGATCCCGGTGAACACCACCCTGATGGGCCTCGGCGGCTTCCCCGGCACCCACCCCCTGTTCATCGGCATGCCGGGGATGCACGGCATCGCCGCCGCGACGTACGCCTTCCAGGCCTCCGACGTCATCCTCGCCGTCGGGGTGCGGTTCGACGAGCGGGTCCTGTCGACCGTGATGAGCGAGTGGGCGCCGAACGCGAAGATCATCCACATCGACGTCGACCCGGCGGAGATCTCGAAGAACCGGGCCGCCCACATCGGCATCGCCGGCCAGGCGGCCCCCGCCCTCGAGGCGCTCGCCGCCGCCTATCAGGCCCTGCCGCAGGGCCACGACCCGGCCCGCCGGGCGTCGTGGGTCGATCAGATCGCCGGCTGGAAGCGTCAGCACCCGTATCGGATCGACCCCGACGAGAGCCGCATCCAGCCTCAGCGAGTCGTGCAGGCCGTGTACCGCATCACCCGCGGCGACGCCGTCATCTGCACCGACGTCGGTCAGCACCAGATGTGGGCCGCCCAGCACTACGCCTTCGACCGCCCGCGCCGCTGGATCACCTCCGGGGGCCTCGGGACGATGGGCTTCGGCCTGCCGGCGGCGCTCGGCGCCCAGGTCGCCCTGCCGGACGACCTGATCGTCGTCATCTCCGGCGACGGCTCCTTCGAGATGACCCTCCAGGAGCTGTCCACCGCCCAGATGTACGGCCTGCCGGTGAAGGTCGTGATCCTCAACAACGGCTACCTGGGCATGGTCCGCCAGTGGCAGGAGCTCTTCTGGGACGGCCGCTACGCCGGCTCCAGCTTCGCGCCCTTCCAGCCGAGCTTCGCGGGGATCGCCGCCGCCTACGGCATCCACGCCGCGACGGTGCACGACCCCGGCGACCTGGACGACGCCCTCGCCGAGGCCTTCGCCACCGACGGCCCGGCGCTGGTCGACGTCCACGTCAACCCGATGGCGAAGGTCTTCCCGATGGTGCCGTCCGGCAAGGGGCCGGATGCGATCATCGTCGGCGACCCCCAGGGGGCCGCGGCGAGCTCCTAGTAGAACTCGGCGATGCGGACGCCGGAGCGGATCGCCTCGGCGTCGAAGTCCATCTCCTCCTCCAGGTTCGCCGGCACCTTCGCGGGCAGGCTCACCTCGAAGTCCCCGTCATCGGTGACGTGGCTCTTGTAATACGCGCTGAAGTTGGAGATGACGAAGCCGAGCACCTCGTTCGTGTCCGGGTCGAAGTAGACCGTCAGACCCTCGCTGTTCGTGACGGCCGAGGCGTTGTCGTGGCCGCGGTAGATCTGGCGGTAGACGTCGGTGGCGGCGTCATAGTTGGGATCGGGAGAGGACAACGCGGCAGGCTCCTTGACGCGAGGCGCAGAACGTGTCCGGACCCTACCAAGGGCCACCCCGGCCGGCCCCGCCCCGCCGGGCGGAGATGGCGGGAGTGCACCTATGAAGTCCCTGCATTTAGGGACAAAAAGACCTCCTGCGGTGTCTTGACGTTCCGCTTGTGACACTGGTAGCGTTCGCGGGTGAGCGGGCCGCCCGGTCCGGCCTCGGCCCTGCGATGCCTCTGGTCGCCATGCGACCGTCGGCTGCCGACGGCTTCCGACGGTCCCCGGTTGCCGACCACGAGGAGGATGGATGAGCGAGGCCACGCCCAACGTCGCCGAAGCGCGTCGGATGCTCGGAAAGGGCATCGTGATCGCCGGGGTGGGGGAGACCGAGCAGGGAAAGCTCGACGGCCGGGGGTCCTTCCAGCTCCTCGCCGAGGTCACCAAGATCACCCTCGATGACGCCGGGATCACGCTGGACGAGGTGGACGGTCTTGTCACGGCCTTCTCCTTCGTCGAGTCGACCCTGATGCACTCGACGACGTTCGCCGACTACATCGGCCTCGCCCCCGGGTACTTCGGGTCGGTCGCCGTCGGCGGCGCCACCGCCCCGCTGATGGCGGTGCAGGCGGCGCTCGCGATCGACGCGGGCCTCGCCGAGACGGTGCTGTGCGTCCGCGGCGACAACACCCGCTCGGGCATCAGCTCCTCGGGCATGATCGCCATGGCCCGCGAGATGAGCCACGGCGCCTACGAGGCCCCGTACGGCCTGACCACCATCGGCGGCTACGGCCTGCTCGCACAGCGCTACATGTACGAGCACAACGTGCCGCAGGAGGCCCTCGCCGCCGTCGTCGCCACCCAGTCCGAGCACGCCGCCCTCAAGTGGAACGCGATGCTCCGCGACGTCGTCACCGTCGAGGACGTCCTCAACGACCGCTGGATCGCCACCCCGTTCCACGCGATGGACTGCTCGCTGGTCTCCGATGGCGCCGCGGCCTTCCTCGTCACCACCGCCGACCGGGCCAAGGGCATGAAGCGCACGCCCGTCTACATCACCGGCGTCGGCGAGGGCTACTCGCACCAGTACATCACCTCCGCGGCGGGGGTCGACGGGGTCCGTCAGGGTCTCGGCCGCGCCGGCCGCCGCGCGATGGAGGTCGCCGGCATCACCCCGGCCGACCTCGACGTCGCCGAGATCTACGACTCGTTCAGCTTCACCCCGCTGATCGCGCTGGAGGGCTTCGGCATCGTCGGCCCCGGCGAGGCCGGTGACTGGGTGCTGGAGGGCAACGCCAAGCTCGGCGGGAAGCTGCCGATGAACACCCACGGCGGTCTCATCCGTCAGGCGCACCTCGGCGCGATGCACCACATCGTCGAGGCCGTGCTGCAGCTGCGCGGCGAGGCCGACGACACCGACCGCGGCGGCGGCAACCACCAGGTGCCCGACGCGAAGCTCGCGATCACCAACGGGTCCGGCGGGATCCTGGCGGCGACGAGCGCGCTTGTCCTGTCGAGCGAGCCGCCCTCGGCGGCCTGAGGCCTGGGAGACGAGAGATGACCGAGACCACCGCTGCGCCGTACAACAAGCCGCTCCCGGACCTGCGCCCCGAGGACGCCCCCTTCTGGGAGGGCACGCGCCAGCACAAGCTGCTGCTGCCCGCCAGCCCCGACGGGAAGGTGTTCTGGTACCCGCGCAAGCTCACCCCGGGGTCGCTCGAGCCCGTCAGCTGGGTGGAGTCGCCCGGCACCGGCGCCGTGTACACGTACTCGATCCACTACATCGGCCCGTCGAAGGCGTACAAGGGCGACCCGCCGCACGTCGTCGCGCTGATCGAGCTGGACGAGGGCGTCCGGATGATGTCGAACCTGGTGAAGGACGAGCCGGGGTACCCGTCGATCGACCCGGCGGACGTGTCCATCGGGATGCGCGTGCGCGTCGTGTTCCACGACGTCACCGACGAGATGACGCTGCCCAAGTTCGTCGCCGCCTAGCGAGAGCACGAAGGGGAACGGAGCAGATATGGGTGAGTGGAGTGATTGGTATGCGCGTGAGGATCCGACGACGTGGGTGCTGGCGGAGATCCTGAAGCGGCGGGCGGCGGAGACGCCGGATCGTGAGTACCTGAAGTTCGCGGATCGGC
>JBFXCS010000007.1:0-6547 GCA_050181915.1 Thermoleophilia bacterium
ATATCCTGACAGTCCAGCTCTAAGTTGAATTTTCGCGCGTGGAATCGATGTGCCGGTCATGCCGCCAACTCCTCGCGCTGGGGCTGCTGTGCCCACATCCAGTCGGCGGCCTGCTGGGCTTTGCTGGCGGCGGTGAAGATCGCCCGCGGATCGTTCTTAAGCGCGCTGAGCCAGGAAGCCACGTAAGCGGCGTGGTCGGGTCGCGGATGGTGCGCGATGCCGAGGTCCGCCAGAACGAACGATGCGGTGAGTTCGGCGCAGGCTTCTTCGATGGGCAGCCAATCCCGCTTGAACCGATCTTCGAAGTTGCGATCGAGCCGGTGCTTTGCCCCGGTCGCGTGACCGCACTCGTGCAGCATGGTGCCCATCTGGGCGGCCGCATCGCGAAACGCCGAGAAGGGCGGCATGAAGATCTGATCGAGGTCGATGCGATAGTGGGCGTCGTAGGCGCCTTCGGTGATCGGGATGTTCAGCGCCGCGACGAAGGCTTCGGCATGGGCGATGCGTTCGCTCTCGGGCAATACGGCGACCGGGGCCGGCTCATAGCCGTCGACCTGCGCGAGGTTGAACACAGTGAACGCGCGGGCGAACATGCGGCCTGGCCTGTGATCCCCTTCGTCGCGATCATCATCGGCGCCCACCGCGGCCTGCTTCCAGAAGACGACCGTCGTGCCGCGTTCGCCCTTGCGAACCTGGGCATCGGCAGCCTGCCACTGCCGATAGGTGCCCCACAGGCCGCTGGCATAGCCGCTCGCCTGGGCAGCGGCCCAGAGCGCGAGAACGTTCACACCGCGGTAGCGCTTGTGCGATGAGAAGTTCTCGGGCCGTGTCACGGCCGCGCCATCGTGGTGCCACGGCATGCGCCAATCGCCGGCGCCGGCCTCGATGGCGGCGATGATCTCGGCAGTGATGCGAGTATAGACGTCGGCGCGGTCGGCCGTTCCTGATGAGCGGGGCATGGCGGATCTCCACGACGGGCGAAGCGGGACTCACTCTCCCGCTCCTTCAGCCGTCACCCGTCTCCCGCCTTCCTCTCCTCTGCCGCCGCCCGAAGGGGCGGCGCCGCGCCTTCAGGCGCGATCTTGTCCAGCACGCCAGCGATCCGGTCGATCTCGTGTTCGAGCGCGGCGCGCTGCAATCCGGGCAAGCGCTT
Organism: Thermoleophilia bacterium; assembly: GCA_050181915.1. Classification (GTDB taxonomy): domain Bacteria; phylum Actinomycetota; class Thermoleophilia; order Miltoncostaeales; family Miltoncostaeaceae; genus JBFXCS01. Next base: position 1,154 of record JBFXCS010000007.1, read on the forward strand.
CTCGCGCAGCAACATCCGCGCCTCGCTGGCGCTGCGTTCCCACATGGGCCTGTGATGTTCGGTGATGCAGGCGTTCGGACAGCGGGTCGGTTCGCAGAGTGCCGTCAGGGGCCCGCTTGCGTCGGGATCCGTCGCGCGCTTCAGGCACAAGGCTGTGGCCGGATCGAAGAAGCAATCGGCAAGCGGGCCGACATGCAGGGTGCGGGCAAGACTGGCGAGCATGGTGCGGAGCCGCGGCCGATCGGCGATCATCGCCGGCAGTGGTCCGAGCTGCCTGGCCGTCTCGTCGAGCGTGCGGTCGACCCGGGGCCCTGCCGGTCCCGAAAGGGAAGCCCCACCTTGCCGGCGATCGAAATAATCGAGCAGATCGTCGAGCTGGCCGAGCCGGCGCTGCGCCTCGACCTCGGCACGAAACCCAGAGGCGCTGGTCCCGGCGTAGCCCTCGAAGGCTGCGACCGAGGCATGCTTGTACTGGATCATCCCGGCGACGGTGCCGAACGGTCGGTTGGCGATGTACCACGCGATCGTGCGCCGGAACTGCCGCGTCGTGATGCGCCATGGCTTGCCATCGGGACCGGGCGGGATGATCGGCAGATCGGGACTGCCGAAGACGGCGTTCAAATGATCGCGAAAAGCGTTGAGTTGGCGCACCACCTCACTCGACAGATGCGCCTTGCTGGCAGCGCGGGGCCGCAGCACCGGCCAGAGCGTGTCGCTGCCGGTCTTCCTCGCCGCGTGTTCCGACAGCCGTTCGAGCACCGCGATCGCCTCGGCCACCGGTTCGATCGTCACCCAGCTTGCCGCCTCCCCCGTGCTCGATCTGCCCTTGTAGATGGTCGATCGGACGCGTTGCCGTTCGACCAGGCCCTCTTCGCTGCGCGCGACCCTGAGGCAGCCGCGCCGCATCGCCTGCACCTCGCAGTCGCGCATGCCGGTCAAGTAGGCGCAGACGACATAGGCGGCCGCCTGCAGCATCCGCTCCTCGATCGCCAGCGTCTTCACGTCAAAACGGGCACGCCATGGCCGACCGCTCTCGGGATCGATCGAGATCGGCGTATCCATGCCGCCGACCTCGGTACCGAGCAATGCAACCGCTTCGCGAATGACATCCGGCGCGCCGGTCGTGAGCATGAGATGCATGGCCGGCTCGGCGACGGCGTCGATGCCGACATGCAAATGGAGGAGATGGGCGTTGATCGGCGGGGTCGCTTCTCCGGTATGTGGATCGATGCGCGTGGCGCCGTTGTGTGCGGTCGTCCAGATCGGCACGCCGCGTCCTTGCCGGGCTCGGCGCTGGAGATAGCGCTCGAGGCGCGAGCGCTGCCGAAGGCGGCGTTCTGCATCGGGCAGCCCGCGTTCGGCGGCGAGCAGGCGAGCGCGGCGCGCCTCGAGACGATCGAGCGCGGATCGAGCCGCCAGGATATCAGGCGCGAAGGTCGTGATATAGCGCAGCGACCAGGCCAGAAGCGGCGTGACGATCTCCTCCGGCATGCGTGGTGTGCGGTTCTCTCGGACATGCCGATATCCGGCGACGCGCGCGGCCGTTCGCCCGGCCCAAGGCTCGAATCCGAGACCGCCGCCGGGCAGGTGGTCCCGGAGATGGTAGAGATCGGTGACCACCTGCAAGAGCTGGCCGACGATGACGGGGCGCCGCGCTGGATCATCCCGCAGGTGACGCGCATATGCATCGACCAGCGCTTGATCGATGCGGGCAAGGTCGAGCCGCCCAAGGCGCTTGCGCGCGAAGGCGAAGAACCGGCGAGCCCGGTTGAATGCCTGGCGGATGCTCGCCGGCGGCAACTTGGCGCGGAAGCCGGGAAGGTCGACGTTGAGACGAGCATAGAGATAGGCGCGCATCGTCGCCTGCACATCAGCATGTTCGAGCACGTCGAAATGCACGATGACATGGCAGCGGCGGGCGTTCTCGCGGAAGACGGCGGGACCCAGATCCCAGCTCGGATCGCCGACGCGCGACAACGCCTCGCGAGCATGGCCCGGCTTGAGCGGCGCAGTCGCCAGCACGGGCCGGTCGTTGAGCGCGGGCGCCGGTGCATGGGCGGGCGCGGTCATGCGCGCGTCTCGGGCGGCAGATAGAGATGCTCGTCGGCGGCGCGCAACCGCGCTTCGGCTATCACGGCATCGGAAAACGCAGGCAGAATCTGATCGACTATGCGGGCATGGACCTGTCCGAACTTGGCCATCCAGTCGGAACCCGGAAGACCCCGCCGCTGTTCTTCGACGAATGCCAGGAATGCGATGATCGCGGGGAGCTTGCGCGCGGTGATGACGGCGTTGGGGCAATGGAGGCATCCCCAAAACGGCTGCGAGCAGGGCGATCCGGCCTCGGCGAAGGGGCTGCTGTAGAAACCCGCGCAGGCGGCGAGCCAGAGATCCTGGTCGCCATCAAGCAACGGACCCACCGTGTCGGGCGTCATCAGCGGCGCGGCCTGTTCGGGCGCGTCGCGCAGCGACTGCTCGGCGGTCGGCGCGAGAATCGTCGGCATCGCGGCGGCGACCGCTTCGCGAAAGGCATCGGCGACGGTCGCCTCGTGCAGGGGCCGAAGCGATGGCAGATCGGCGTAATGGCGCGCCGCGACCTCGCGCGTGTGACCGACTGCGAAACGGGCCATGTGCCCCTCGGTCTTCGTATACCACAGCGCCTTGTGGGTTTTGCGAAGCCGGGCAAGCAGTAGATAGAGCGGCTTGCCGTCGTCATCGACAATCCGGTGCCGAGCCACCCAGGCGTCGAGGCGTTCGCGCGGATGACGAATGCCGGCTTGGAGGCCGCCGGCGCTGTGGTAGACCCACAGACAATCGCAAGGCAGATGCTGGCGGGCAACCGCCGTGACCTCGAGCAGCCGACGGATAAGACCACCCGGCGTGCCGATGCCACCGTCGCGCACGCGCAAGCTCTTGTACTCGGCGCCGCGGGCGCGCCGCTTCCGGTAGCGCAGCTCGACGGTGCCGGCGGACGGGTTGGCCAGGCAATCGACCGTGAGCGCCTTCAGACACTCCGGCTCCAGGCCGGTATCGAGCGAAAGCAGCACGAGCAGTGGCGGGAGATCGGTGACGTGCAGATGATGCCGGCGATGCAGGTCGTCGATCAGCGTGCTGATCGGCAGGCCGCGCCGCAGGCGCATGAAATAGAGGCGGCGCACCTCGACGCGATCGGTCAGAATATAGCCGTGGCGTGCGATGACAGCTTCGACATCGGCCCGCGCTCTGGCGATGACCGCGTCGCCTTCGTCGGTCTGGTCTTCAGCGCCGAACCGACGAAACATCGCTTCGACGTCGGCACGTGCCGCGTCGCGCAGGGCGCGGGCGACGAACGGGCTGTAGGCATCGCGCGGGGTCGAGCGCCCCGCCGAGGTTGCCAGGGTATAGCGCAACCGCTCATGAAGGTCGGGCGCGATCCAATCGGGGCGGTCGGCCTCGATCGCGCGCAGCGTGTTGATGATCTTGCCGACCGTTATGTGGCGATGGATCGCGCTCATCCCTCGCCGGTCAAGCGCGGAGGAGAAGCCATCGATATGGACCGCGTGCAGGTCACTGATGCCGGTCACCTTCGGTGCTTCGTCGGCAAGCCAGGCAAAGAAGTGACGATAAACCTGGAGATACTGCTTGATGACGCTGGCCGCGCCGATCGATCCGCCGAGCGCAGCCAACCGGCGCAGCGCGCCGGCAAAGGCGATGGCGAGCGGACGAGGATCGAGCACAGTCATATCGACGAGGACCGTCCCGCCATGCCGCGCCTCGATGGTGAACTTGAGGCCGAGCACCGGATCGGGCTGCGCTCGCGCGGGCGTGATCGTCGCGAAGGCGACGGACCTGCCCTTGCGGGGGCGCCCGCTCATGCGCCCTGCGGTCCCGGTAGCAGCGCGAGCAGCTCCTCCACGGCCGTATCCACCGTATCGGCGCGGGTCGCGATATGGTCGAGGTAGATATAGGTGGTGGCGAGGCTCGCGTGGCCGAGCAGACGTTGCACCTGTTGCAGCGGGTCGCCCAGGATCAGCCGGTAGCTCTCCATCGGCCCCGCCGGCAATGCGGCCTCGCGCAGCCGCTGCTGGATCAGCAAGGCGAGCATATGAACCGCGAAGGTGTGGCGAAGCTGGTGCGGGCTGATCGACAGCGGGAAGCCCTGCTCCGCGCACCGCTTGCAGGCGCGGGTGAAGATCACCTCCCATGAGTTGGGGCGGACCGGCTGTCCGACCTCGGTCAGCCAAAGCGCCGCCGGCCCGCGGGGCGTTCCATCCTCATCGCACAGGATCAGGCGGCCCCGCTCCTCAGGGGTGCAGATATCGCGCATGCGGCCGAGACCGGCGCGGCTGACGGGGATGGGTCGCTCGAAGCTGGCCGCGCTGTCGCGCGCGGCGAACTTGGCCACGCCCTCAGCGCGTTCGACGGCGACATAGGCGGCGATCCGGTGGAACAGCCGGCGTGGAACCAGGACGCTGCGTCCCCGGTCGCCCTTGGTAAGCGGCGGCGGAAGGGGCAGCCAGAGCTGCTGGGCCTGATCGTCGTCATGGTCGATGGCAGCGAGCTCATCGGCGAGCAGGCCCGACGCTTCTTCCAGGCGCAAGCCGGTCGTGACGAGAAGATCGGCGAACAGCGCGTTGCGCAGCCCGTTGCGATCACGCGCGCCGGGACGCTCGCTGCCGTCAGGCGCGAGCCCGCGCAGGCCGACCTCGCGGAAGATACGGTAATCGTCCATCGTGACGAACCGAACATCGGACCGCCTGGCCACGCGTTCATAGGCGCCGTTGCGCGCGGCGATCATGCCGCGACGCGCCCCCTGCGCCGGTCGCCACACGGCGCGGCGGCTGAACGGCGCCTCGGCAATCAGCCCTTGCTGCTCGCCCCAGCGGTAGAGGCGATCGAGGCTGGCGACGGCGCGGTTCCAGCTTGCCGCCGTGATCCGGTGATCGGCATCGTCGCGGCGGCGCTCACGATGATAGGCATCGACATCGTCGCGCGTCGCAGCCCAAACGGTCTTGCTGCAGGCATCGAGAAAACGAAGCCAGACCGCGACATCATAGGCGTAGGCGCGAAGCGAGTGCCGCGAGCGTATCCCCGACAGCGGCAGATCGAGAAAGAATCGATCGAGATCGGGATCATAGAGTACGTCGCCGCGCAGGATCAGCGGCACATGCGCATCCAGGCCCTTGGCCTCGCGGCGCTCGCAGACTGAAATGATCGACACCGGCGCGAAACCCTCCCCCCGGACCCCCCACCCGGAAGCTGACCTCGCACCGATGCGCGCTATGGCCCGGCAGTTATCAGGCTGGCCTCCGCCAGCTCTTGGGTCAGCGCTACGGCCAGCCTGATAACTGCCTACCGTTGGCGTCCATCACCGCTTTACTGTAACGTGGCGTGCGGTGCAGACTGTCCAGATAA